>NZ_REFR01000011.1 GCF_003688555.1 Eilatimonas milleporae | reverse complement strand
GACAAGCTGCAGTTCACGCCCGGCCTGCCGAAGACCCGCTCCGGCAAGATCATGCGCCGCATCCTGCGCAAAATCGCCGAGAACAGCTTCGACACCCTCGGCGATACATCAACCCTCGCAGACCCAAGCGTCGTTGACACGCTCATCGCAAACAGATTGAATCGGTAAAGGACGGGAAGGATGGACGGCCGCGTACCGGATGGGTGGAGACTGAACGGCTGGATAGCGGGTGTTTGGACGCATGCCAAAACAGGCGGCATGGCAACAGCTGGCAGGATGGCAAAGGCGGACAGAATGGCAAAGGCGGACGATACGGCGAAGGCGGGTGAAACGGCGCAAGTCGTGCCCCGGCCGGTGCTGATCGCCGACGATCACCCGCTGTTCCGCGATGCGCTGAAACTGGCGCTGGAACGTATCGGCATCGACCGGCCGGTGCGCGAGGCGGACAGGCTGCAAGGCGCGCGCGAGATCATGGAGGGGGACGATGTCTCCCTCCTTCTGCTTGACCTGCATATGGAGGACAGCGACGGGTTCAGCGGACTGATCGGGTTCCGCCACGATTTTCCAAGCGTGCCCGTCATCGTCGTCTCGGCCAGCGACGACCCCGCCGTCATCCGCCGCGCCATTCATTTCGGCGCCGCCGGCTTCATCCCCAAATCGTCAACCATCGCGGAAATCGGCACGGCGCTGAGCCATGTGCTGGACGGCGATATCTGGGTGCCGGAGGGCGTGTCGCTGGACGACGGCGGGTCCTCCGACAGTGACATGACCGGGCGGCTGAACAGCCTGACACCGGCCCAGATGCGGGTGTTGCAGGCCGTGGCCAAGGGGCGGCTGAACAAGCAGATCGCCTATGACATGGGCATTTCCGAAGCCACGGTCAAAGCCCATATGACGGCCGTTTTCCGCAAGCTGGGGGTGGTCAACCGCACCCAGGCGGTGCTGATCGCCCGTGAACTTCAGGTCGATCAGCAGACTGTCGACGATCATGGGTGAGCAGGGACACAGCTGATCGGGGGCACGGCCGCGCCGACAGCAAAACGCCACCAGCGGAAACATCCGATCCGTCAGGACACCCCCATCTGTCAGAAAAATCTTAAGCGCCGGGCCGGCGGATCAGCTGTTCCAGTGCGGCCCTGAGGACGGCGGGCTCCACCGGTTTCGCCAGCACCGGCATATCGCCGAACGGATCGCGGCCGACCGACAGCGCGCCCTTGCCGACAAGACGGTCGGCGGTCATCAAAATGGCCGGCGGTTGGCGGTGCCAGACCTGCGTCAGATCCTGATAGACCTGCGGCCCGGTCTCGCCATTGTCGAGCCGGTAGTCCAGAAGCACCACATCGGGCCCGGTGGTGCCGGCATCATAGAGCGACAGGGCCTCGGCACCGTTGCGGGCCACCTGCACCCGGCAGCCCCAGCGTTCCAAGAGCGCGCGCTGACCGTCCAGCACCTGTTCGTCATTGTCGATACACAGGAGCGACATCTCCGCCAGCCTGTGGCTGTGGAAGCCGGGGCGACGCCCCTCGCCCACCATGACGCCGTCACTGAGCGGCACGGTCACGGAAAACAGGCTGCCCCGGCCGGGCACGGACCGCAGGCGCAGGTCCAGCCCCAGCAGGTCGGAGATGCGCGCGGCGATGGCCAGCCCCAGGCCCAGGCCCTTTTCGTCGGCCATACCGGGCCGCGCGCCATTCGCCGATACGGCACCGTTCGCGGGTGGGGCGGTGTCCAGACGCTCAAACTCGCGGAAAATGGCCTGCTGCTTTTCATGGGGGATGCCGGGACCGGTGTCGAGCACCTGCACCTCGATGGCGCTGGGGCGGCGGCGGCAGCCGACCAGCACCCGGCCCGCCTGCGTGTAACGCACGGCGTTGGAGACCAGATTCTGGATCACCGAATAAATCAGACCCTTATCGGTTTCGACCACGGCACTGCACGGCACATGGGTCAGGGCAAGGCCGCGGTTCTCGGCGATGACGGAAAACTCGGCGCTCAGTTCGGACAGAATGTCGTCAATGGCGAAACGGCCGGGTTCCGCCGTCATGCCGCCGGCGTCCAGCTTGGAAATGTCGAGAAGCGCGCGGATCAGCCGGTCCGCCGACTGAATGGACTTGTCCAGTTTGGTCAACAGGGACAGGGCGCCGGCCCGGTCGGGACCAGGCGCCGGTGTATGGGGATCCGATACCTGATGGTCCGACGCCCCATCCACGGCCACGATGGGGCGCCGGTGGCCGTTGGCGGTGTGCCGGATGGTATCCCTGGCGCCCACGGTCAGGTCTTCCCTGAGCGCGCTGCCGAACAGCCGGGCGGCGTTCAGCGGCTGCAACAGGTCGTGGCTGGCGGCGGCGAGGAAGCGCGTCTTGCTGCGGGTGGCGTCCTCGGCCATGCGCTTGGCCTCGGCCAGGGCCAGATTGGCCTGTCGCAGGGCCTGGGTCCGGTCGGTGACGCGCTGTTCCAGGCTTTCATTGGTTTCCTGAAGCGCCAGTTCGGCCCGGCGGCGGCGGCTGATGTCCTGATACAGGACGAAAAAGCCCTGCACCGCACCGCCTGTGTCCAGTTGCGGCGTATAGACGACCTGAAGGAAAACGGGCCGGCCATGCCCATCCACCACATCCATGTCGAACAGCTGTTTTTCCCCGGCCAGCGCCGCCTGCATGTAGGGCAGACGGTGGGTGTGTTCCTCGGGGCTTAAAATCTCCTTCACATGCAGGCCGAGAAGGTGCGGCCGCCCGCGCGCATACCAGTCCATATAGGCGCGGTTGGCAAAGCGCAGGCGCAGGCCCGTATCCACATACGCGACCAGCGCCGGGATGTTGTCCATGTAGAAGCGGATGCTCTGTTCGCTCTGCTTCAGGGCTTCCTCGATGCGCTTGTTGGCGGTGATGTCGGTAAAACTGGTGACATAGCCGCCGCCCGGCATGGGATTGCCCTGGGTTTTCAGCACCGTGCCGTCGGGGCGCGCGCGCTCGTAAGTGTGGGGCCGGCGTTCAGCCAGGCGGGCGGTGCGGCGGGCCACATGGGCCTCCACTTCGCCGGGGCCGCATTCGCCGTTTTCGGCGTTGTAACGGATCACTTCGGAAATATGGCGGCCCACCTGGATCAGGCCGGTGGGGAACTGGAACAGGTCCAGATAGCGCTGGTTCCACGCCACCAGCCGCAGGTCGCTGTCGACGACCGAGACCCCTTGCGACAGATTGTCGAGGGTGGCCTGCAACAGTTCGCGGCTGAAATGCAGCCTTTCCTGGGTTTCGCCGAGGACGGTGGCGATGTCCTCGATGGCGATTTCCCGGTCCGCCAGAACCGAGCCGACGAGAATGCGCGCCGAGGCCGCGCCGATGACGCGGGCGATCTGCTGTTCGGCGAACTGGCTGAGCGCCCCGTCGACCGGATCCCGCTCGCCGAGGGGGCGGCCATGCAGCAGTTCAAAGGCGCGAAAGGCCTCGTCCGTGCGGTCGGTGCCGAGACAGCGTTCGACCACGGTTCTGAGATCCATCACCGTGGCCCGGCCAAGGGCCGCCGGACGGGCGGCGACATCGGCCGGCGCCCCGAGAAAGGCGGCAGCCTGCACCCGGTCGACCACGCCGGGTCGGGCCAGCAGCGACACGCCCACATACAGAAGCAGATTGACGCCCAGACTGACGACAACGCCGAAGGTCAGCGGATCGACACCGGCCCAGAGCGCCGGCGCCAAGGCCGCGCCAATCCACCCGGACCCCATATGCGCCGGCGCCATCAGCAGCAGCAGCCACAGCGCCAGCCCGGCGGCCAGCCCGGCGGTGACGCCGCGCTTGTGACCGCGCCGCCAATAGAGGCCGCCGATCAGCGCCGGCAGGAACTGGGCGGCACCGGCAAAGGACAGCACCCCGAGACTGGCCAGGGTCCCGGCGCCGGTCACCCCGTAATGATAGGCGGACGCCGCCAGCAGCAGCAGGACGATGACGACACGGCGCAGGACCAGATGGTGGCGGCCGGCCGCCCCCGAGGCCAGCGCGCCGGTCAAGCGGTTGCGCAGCAGATAGGCGGTCAGCAGATCGTTCGTCACCATGGTGCTGAGCGCCAGCGAGGACACGATCACCATGCCGGTGGCGGCGGAAAACCCGCCGATAAAGGCGATCAGCGCCAACCCCTCGGCGCCGCTGGCCAGCGGTATGGTCAGCACATACAGGTCCGGATTGGTGACGGATGCCGGGCTCAACGGGCCGGCGACGGCGATGGGCACCACCACGGCCATGGTGACGATGAGGGCGGCGACGAAAATCCACCGCCCCGGCGAGATGTGGCCGTCATCCTGACATTCGACCACGCTGACGTGAAACTGACGCGGCAGGCACAGAATGGCCGCCATGGCCAGCAGCACCAGGGTCAGGAAACGGTCGCCCGGCCCCTCGGCCATGAAGGGAGACCCCGCCTGCCAGAAGGCGGCCTCGATCGGTGTCCAGCCGATCTCATGGAGAACGAACAGCGCCACCGCCGCCAGCGCCAGCACCTTGACCGCGCCCTCGACGGCGATGGCCATGATCATGCCGCGATTATGCTCGGTGGTGTCCACATGGCGGGTGCCGAACAGAATGGCGAAGCCGGCCAGCGCCAGTGCGACCGGCAGCACCAGGCCGTCGGCCTCCAGGCCCAGTCGGCCAGAGCCGTTGCCGGACAGGACCGTCAGGCTCATCGCCACCGATTTCAGTTGCAGCGCGATATAGGGCAGCGCCCCGATCACCGCGATCACGGTCACCAGGGCGGCCAGCCCGCTGGACTTGCCGTAGCGCGCCGACAGAAAATCCGCGATCGAGGTCGAATGCATGCGCCGGCCCAGCCGCACCATTCGCCGCACGACGGGAAAGCCCAGCGTCATGACCAGAAACGGCCCGAGATAAATCGGCAGATAGTCCCAGCCCGAGCGCGCGGCATTGCCCACCGCGCCGAAAAAGGTCCAGGAGGTGAAATAAATCCCCAGCGACAGGCCGTAGACAACCACACGCAGGCGCGGCGACACACGCCCGCCCGCCGGGCTGTCCCCCCACCAGGCGACAGCCACCAAAAGGGCCACGTAAGCCGTGGCCGCAACAGCGATGATCCACGGGTCGACCAGGGTGCCTTGCCCCCCTCCTCCTGTTCCGGGCGCGTGTGCCCGGCTCCCATATCATACGAACCGGCGGCGGGCGGCACGGATCGCTTGTGATCGCTTTTGGCCGCTTTCGCCTGCATCCGTTGCCCCGTGTCTCTCCCAAAAACACGGGCGGCAGTCTTAACATGTATCCGACCACTATAACCGGTGACCATGACCGAAATCAAAGAAACCCGTCATGCGCGCATCCTCACGCCTAAGGCGGGGTCGATTGCGTAAGCGCCATATGGAGGGCAGATGGATGACAGGCGGAAAAAGGCGGGGCCCTGTGCAAGGCCCCGCCCGGTCGGGGAGAGTGGGGGTCAAAAGGGGAAGACGTCAGGGACGGGCGGGTCCGCCCGTCCCTGACAGGGCTCAGTGGGCGTGGGCGCCGCCGGCGCCGGCCGGTATGCGGATATGGTCCACCAGATGCTGGACATGTTCCGGCGGTTCCGGCGTGAAGCGGGCGACGACCGCGGCGACACCGAAATTCAGCACCATGCCGAGCGTACCGATGCCCTCGGGCGAAATCCCGAACAGCCAGTGGTCCGGCGTGTTCATCCCCGGCGCGATAAACTTGAAGAAGACGATATAGCCGAAGGTGAAAATCAAACCCGACAGCATGCCGGCGATGGCGCCCGCCTTGCACATTTTCTTGGAGAAAATGCCCATCAGGATGGCCGGGAACAGGGACGCCGCCGCCAGGCCGAAGGCAAAGGCCACCACCTGGGCGACGAAGCCCGGCGGGTTGATGCCGAGATAGCCGGCGATGACGATGGCGGTCGCCGCCGCGATGCGGGCATAGGTCAGTTCCTGCCGGTCGGTGATGTTGGGCATGAAGGTCTTCTTCAACAGGTCATGGCTGACCGAGGTGGAGATGACCAGCAGCAGCCCGGCGGCGGTGGACAGCGCGGCGGCCAGACCGCCGGCGGCCACCAGCGCGATCACCCAGCCCGGCAACTGGGCGATTTCCGGATTGGCCAGCACCATGATGTCACGGTCCACATAGACCTCGTTGGGCGTGGCCGTGGTGGTGTTGGTCAACAGCCGCTCGCCATTGACGCCGCGAGCCTCGCCGGCAAAGCGGGGCTTGCCGTCAAAGGGCGCGCCGGCACGGTACTGGACGACGCCGTCGCCGTTCTTGTCCATCCAGCCGATGAGGCCGAGGTCCTCCCAGTTGCGGAACCAGTCCGGCGTCTCGGTATAGGCGGTCTCGTTGACGGTATCGACGAAATTCAGCCGGGCGAAGGCACCGACCGCCGGCGCGGTGGTGTACAACAGGGCGATGAAGATCAGCGCCCAGCCGGCCGAGCGCCGGGCGTCGGAGGCCTTCGGCACCGTGAAGAAACGCACGATCACATGGGGCAGTCCGGCGGTGCCGACCATCAGCGCCGCCGTAATGGCGAAGACATCGATGGTGGACTTGGTGCCGTCCGTATAGGCGGCGAAGCCCAGATCCTGAAGAACGCCGTCCAGTTTTTCCAGAACCGACAGGCCGGAGCCGTCGGCGACTTCCGATCCCAGCCCGATCTGGGGAACGGGATTGCCGGTGATCAGGATGGAAATGAAGATCGCCGGCACCGTATAGGCAAAGATGAGAACGCAGAACTGCGCCACCTGGGTATAGGTGATCCCCTTCATGCCGCCGAGGACGGCATACATGAAGACGATGGCCATGCCGATGATGACGCCGGTGTCGATGTCCACTTCGAGGAAGCGGGAAAAGACGATGCCGGTGCCGCGCATCTGACCGGCGACATAGGTGAAGCTGATGAAGATCAGGCAGACCACGGCCACCAGACGCGCCGCGCTGGAATAATAACGCTCGCCGATGAAATCGGGCACGGTGAACTTGCCGAACTTGCGCAGATACGGCGCCAGCAGCAGCGCCAGAAGCACATAGCCGCCGGTCCAGCCCATCAGATAGACCGAACCGTCATAGCCGAGAAAGGCGATCAGCCCGGCCATGGAGATGAAGCTGGCCGCCGACATCCAGTCGGCCGCCGTCGCCATGCCGTTCAGCACCGGGTGCACGCCGCCGCCGGCGACGTAGAATTCCTTGGTCGAGCCCACGCGGCTCCACACCGCGATGCCGATATACAGGGCAAAAGACAAGCCGACGAACAGGTAGGTGAGTGTTTCGGTATCCATGTCTGCCTCCTCAATCCTCGACGCCGAACTGCCGGTCCAGTTTCTTCATCTGGCGGGCATAGACGAAAATAAGTGCGACGAATGTGTAGATGGACCCCTGCTGCGCGAACCAGAAGCCGAGCTTGAAGCCGAAGAAGGGCACCTGGTTGAGCACGTCCACCAGCAGGATGCCGAACAGGAAGGAGGCGATGAACCACACCGCCAGCAGCTTGCCGAGCAGGCTGAGATTGGCCTTCCAGTACCGGTTGACATCCGCGCTCGAGGCCGCCGGCGATGATCCGGCCGGTGCGGTTGCGGGCTGAGTGGTTTGGGACTGATCGTTTCGGGGCTGAGCGCCCTGTGCGTCCGGGCCGGCATCGCCGCCGGTGGACGGTGGTTCCGTATAGGCCATGATTGTCTTCCCTCCCTTGGACAATTGCGTGTGGGCAGTGCGTGTGTGAGGGGCACTGCATGACGGGCACTCTGCAACGGTCACAGGCTATCAGGAGGGTGGCGGCCACCGCTAGACGACTTTAGTCGAATGGCCGCCCGGACCGGCCTAACGAGGCATTCTGCAAACCTGGGCAACGGTTTACGGGTATTTACAGAACAACAGGCATTTACAGAACAACAGGGGCTACAGAATGTCGGACAGGCGGAGCCCGTCGCCCATATGGGCGCACTGGGCCAGAAACACCTCGCCGCAGGCCAGCGCGTCGGTCAGCGCGTGGTGCGCACCGTAGCGCGGCAGGCCGTAGCGCCGGCGCACCGCGTCCAGCCGCAGGCCCCCGGGCGGCGTGTCGTCATGGCGCCGGGCCAGGCGCCGCCGTTCCAGAACCATGGTGTCGACCGCCTGAAGCGGCAGGCCGATGCCGTACAGGCGGCGGCAGGCGGCATCGAGAAAGCCGCATTCGATGGGCGCGTGATGGGCCAGCAGGACGCGGCCGGTCAAGCGCGCCAACAGGGTGTCCAGCACGGTCTTCAGCGGCGCGCCGTCCCGGGCCGCGTCATCGGTGATGCGGTGGATCGCCACATTGCCGCCATCCAGCGGACCGTCGGCGCGGATCAGGGCATGGTAGCAGGACGTCATATCGGCCAGGCCCCCCGTCACCGTCAGGCAGCCGGCGCTGAGCATGGCGTGGCGCGCGGGGTCGAGCCCGGTGGTCTCCAGATCAAGGGCGAGAAACGGCACGCGCCCGACCGGGGTGCCGGGCGGCACCAGGGGCGCGGCCAGCAGGCGGGCCAGCGCACTGTCCGGCGCGGTGCGCGCGGCCGCCCGCGCCGCCTGCCGGCGCGCCGCCTTCATCCGTTGCCGGTCCAGAAAGGGCCACATCGTCGTCTTGTCCCCTTTTCCAGCGGTCTAGAACAGCCCGCCGGCATAGGTGCGCGACAGAGCCTCCTGATGGGTGCGGATGACGGAGAAGGCATCGCGCAGATGCTCGCGTTCCAGCGGCGACAGGGTGTCGGGATCGACCCGGTTGTCGGCCGGCCGGCCCTCGGCAAGTTGCGCCACCTGATGCTGGAGACGCACCTCGCTCAACAGGGTGAAGGTGTCCTTCATGTCCTGTACGTCCTGCGGACTGAGGGCACCGGCAGCGGCGAGCGCGTCCAGACGCGCCTCGGTCCCGACGGCAGCGATGCCGTGGGCCAGCGCGTGCACCCGCACAATGTCGATCAGCGGCATGACACCCTGCTTCTTGATATCGAGCGTGTCGCCCTGTTCCTTGTCGCGGGTGAGGACAAAGCGGCGGAAAAAGCCCAGCGGCACCTGCGCCGTCAGGGCGTTTTCCACCATATGGGCGAGGAAAATCCTGTTCCTGGCCGCCATGTCGAGCGCGTGGGCGCGCAAGGTTTCCACCAGCGACAGGTCACCGGCCAGGCCGTCCATGTCGAAAAAAATCGTCGCATGCATCAGCGCCTTGGGCTCGGGCGCGGTGATCCAGTCGGAAAACTGCCGACGCCAGCCCGCCAGCGGCTGGCGCCAGCGGTCATTGGTGGCCATGATCCCGCCCTGGCAATAAACGAAGCCGGCAGCGTTCAGCCCGTCCGAAATCTGTGTGGCCAAGCGGCGGAAATAATCGCCGTGCGTGTCCTCGTCATAGTCATCCGACAATATCAGGCCGTTGTCCTGATCGGAGACGCCGGTCTGGTCGCGCCGGGCCAGCGAGCCGAACACCTGAAAGGCATACGGCACCGGCGGCGGCCCCAAAGCGGCCTCGGCCAGATGGACGAGACGGCGGTGCAGCGCCGCGCTGATGGCGGAGCGGATTTCAAGGATGCGCGTCGCCGCCAGTCCGGCACGCGACAGGTCGACGATGAGGCTGGCGGCACCGGCACCGGCGCTGACGGCGGCGGCCACCGTCTCGGCGCGGGCGATGGCCTTCATGCAGTGCAGACCGGTGGTGGTCAGGGTGTCGAGAATGTCGTTGGAACTGACCAGGCCGGCCAGCGCGCCGTCCGCCGCCAGCACCGGCACATGGTGGAAATTGCGTTCCATCATGGCGACAAGGGCATCCATCACCGGCGCCCCGGCGGCCAGCGTCACCGGTTCGGGCGTCATGATGGCGGACAGCGGCGTGTCATAGGCCAGCCCCTCGGCCACGGCGCGGGAGCGGATGTCCTTGTCGCTGACGATCCCGGTCAGGCGGCCGTCATCGACCACCATCAGGGTGGAGACCTTTTCCCGCGCCATCACCTGCGCCGCCTGTCTGAGCGGGGTTTGGGACGGCGCGGTCACGGGCGCCCGCCCCACCAGATCGCCGAGACGCAGGCCGAACCCGCGCGCCTCGGTCAGATCACCGCCCTGTTCCTGTTCATGTTCCTGGCCCTGATCCTGTTCCTGTCTCTGTTCCTGTCTCTGGCCCGGCGGACAGCCGGCAGGCTCGCCCCGCCCCATCAGGCTGAGGGCATGGCGCAGGCGATCGGCCTCGGCCGTGGCGAAGAAACGCCGGATCGCCGGCTGGTCCTCATACAGGCGCAGGAAGACATCGCCCGGCAGACAGTAAAGCAGCGTGTCCTCAATGGCGCGCACCTCGTTCCGGGTGCGCCGCTCGCCCCCGCGCAACAGCGAGGGATAGGCGAAAAAACACCCCTCGCCGAGACGGGCGTGAAAGTCCGTGCCCCCTTCATGCAGTTCCACCGCGCCGGAGCGCACCAGATACAGATGATCGTTGCGGGTGCCGGCGCCGACCACCACCGACCCGCGCCGGGCATAGCGGACCGCCATGGTCATGGCGGCAGCGGCCGCCGCGTCGTGCGGGATGCCGTCAAACGGCACGGTGGCGGCGAGAAAGTCGATGACTTCCTGCTGTTCGGTGCTGGCATTGTCTGTCTTGGTTGACGGTTTTGGGCCTGTCGGCATTCCGGCGTCTCCCTCGGCTTTGCTGACATGTCAGCAAAGCACGGGCGGGCCGGGACCGCAACGCCACCTTGGTCGAATATGCCACCGGAGACGGACCAAGGCGGGAACAATGTGTTTCGAGCGCACTGCGGCACTCAAGGCGAGGGCTTCGGCTGTTAACGACCCGGTGGCCGGTCCTTTGCGCGATCAGGCAGATTATGAACGGCGGGATTGTCTGATTTCAGCCATCAGGCCAAAGAGGGCGGGAACATCCAGGTCGTTGTTCTCCTCACCCGCGAATTCCCGGTACAGGGTTGAGACATTGACCGCGATGCGCTCGGCGTCCAGCCAACTGTCGAAGTCGGAGAGCGCGATATCATGCGCGGCGTCGCGCACACCGAGACCCGCGTCGTATCGCTTGCGGGCTTCCGCCGCGATATAGCGCAGATAATCCTGCACGCGGCGCACGCCGGCAAGGTCGGTGATGGGACCGTGACCGGGCACGATCACCTCCGGATCGAGGGCGATAATCTTGTCACAGGCCTTGATCCAGTTTGACACCGGCCCCGCCCACATGATCGGGGTGCCGTCGATGAACAGAATATCCCCGGTATAGACCGTGCGTTCGCCCGGCACATGGGCGATCACGTCACCCGCTGTATGGGCGGGTCCGACCTCGTGCAACTCGACGGTCTTGTTGCCCACCATCAGATCATGGCGTCCGCAAAAGGTCTTGGTGGGCAATTTTTCAGCGACATCGCGAAAATTGAACTGGCCGAAGATATCCAGCAGATACGTGCCCAGAAGCCCCATGGCGGGGGCGGCTTCCATCAGCTCCGCCAACATCTCCGGCGGGAATTCCGCCATTTCGGCCTTGCTGCTTTCCGATGCGATGATTTCGGCATTGCAGCACAAACCATTGCCGTGGGTATGGTCTCCGTTCGCGTGTGTGTTGACCACGACGCCGATGTCTTCCGCCCTGACACCGGCGGCGTCCTGCATCGTGGTCAGCATGTCGCGGGTCAGGGAAGCGTCAAACAGGGTATCGACCAAAAGCGACTGACCGCTATCGACAATGAGCCCGGCATTGGACCAGCCCCAGCCACCATCGGGCTGCAGGTAGGCATAGGTTCCGTTTCCGGTTTGATGCAGGCCCTTTTGAAATGTCCAGGGGGTCTTGCCGCTCATACCGCCATCTCAACCCGATTGGTCAGTCGCCCGATGCCGTCGATCTCAAGCGTAATTTCATCACCATTTTCCAGAAACCGCATCAGCTCGAGACCGCATCCATTGCCCACTGTCCCCGAGCCCAGAATTTCGCCGGGGTGCAGGCTTTCCGACTGGCTGACATAGGCGATCAGATCGGCGAAACCCCAATGCATATCCTTTGAATTGCCCTCGGAACGCTGCGCGCCGTTCACAAAGACCCGCATGGCATGACCCTGTGCCGGATCAAATTCATCCGCCGTCACCACCCAGGGGCCGAAGATATTGGCTTTGTCGAAATCCTTGCCCTTGGCGGGTCCCAGCTGCCCACCCATTTCGGCGCTTTGGGCGTCCCGGGCGGACAGGTCATTGAAAATGGTATAGCCGAATATGTGGTCCCGGGCGTCGTCTTTGCGAATGTCGCGCCCACCCTGCCCGATGATGCAGGCCAGTTCGCATTCATAATCCATCAGCCGCGAATAAACCGGCCATGTGACCGTGTCGCCCGGATGACCGACAGCAAAGCGGTTGGCCTTGTAATAGACGGGGCGTTCATACCAGATGGCAGGCACTTCAAGCTGTCCGGCGGCCTCAGCGGTCTCCAGCGCCCGTTCGGGGTCTTCGCCCGCCGCCATGGCCCGCAACCGGACAATGCTGCGGATGGATTGGCGCACATGGGTTTCAAAGCACATGAAATCGCGGATCTGCTGGGGACGCGGCAAGGGGGCAAGCAGGCGGACATCGGCGACATTCATCAGGTCGCCCGGCTTTTGCGCGGCGTCATGCGCCTTGTCCAGCCCGCGCTGCCCCGCTTCGATGAGAGCCTGAAGGCTTGAGAAATCCGGGTCGCGTCCGTCCCCTGTCAGATCCTGAAGCCGCTGGCCGGAATGCACCAGCCCGAGTTTCGGGATCCGCGCACCGTCTTCGAAGGTCGCAAACTTCATAAGGTTTCTCCTGATGTGGGGGACAGTGGCGCGGACACCCTGTCGCGGACCAGACGGCAATAGGCGATGAAGGTAAAGACGGTCACATACATGGTGAAAAGATACATGACGGGCACCATGACAAAGTCCGGCCGTCCCAAAAGCGACAGTGCGAGCACAACGGACAAAAGATAATTCTGCACGCCGGTCTCCACCGCGATGCAGCGACTGCGGGCTTCACCGGAACGCAGTGCCCTGGCGACCATGAAGCCGATCACCATCATCAAACCGTTGAGCGCCAGCGTAATCCGCCACGTCTGGCGCACGATATCCTCCAGCTCCGCCCAAACATGATGCAGCAGCACGGCCATGGTGAACAGGATGGTCGCGAAACACAGTTTCGTGGCCAGGGGCTCAATCCTTTGCGCGGCTTTGGGCGCAAGTCCGCGGATCGCCATGCCGACCATGACGGGCAGCAGGATCATCACAAAAATCCGCAGCATCGTCGCGACAACGGGCAGCTGCAGGGGTTGCGGCCCGTCCGCGAACCAGACAAGTCCCAAATTCACCAAAAACGGCAAGGTAAAGATGACGACCACACCCGAGACAGTGGTCAGCGTCACCGACAGTGCAACATCGCCGCCCGCCAGATGGGTAAAAAAATTGGAGGTGGCGCCGCCGGGACAGCAGGCCAAAAGGATAAGACCGATGGCTACGGGCATAGACGGTTCAAACAGGACCACGAGAAGAAAGGCAACGGCCGGCAGCAGGACGAGCTGCGACAAAAGACCGGCCGCCACGGCCCGCTTGGCCGTCAGCAACAGACGAAAGTCCCTGACCCGCAGCGTCAGCCCCATGGTGACCATGATCAGGATCAAAGCGACGGCGCCGATGAGGGACAGGTTGATCCCGGCTATGCTGGCATCCAGGATGGTGCTGGTTCCGGTCACTCAGGCCTCCCGCGGCTGTGGCTTCAGTGTGTTGCCGCCGACCGCCACACGGGCACCGTCATAATAGGCTGTGCCAAAGGACGGGCGCGCCGTTATCCGGGCGTACCAGTCCGCCACGGCCCCGAGATCCTCCCACATATTGGCCATGCCGATGTCCTCCATCCGTACCAGCGTAGGCAGGACGCAGATATCCGCGAGCGTCAGGGTATCCCCGGCCAGCCAGGCGTTTCCGGACAGGGATGTCTGCATACGTTCCAGGCAGGCGCGCAGGCGCGCCCTGGCGCTTTCGACGTCCTCATCCGAAAAACCGCTGTCGCCGAATTTACGGTACAGATCTTTTCTGAGCGGGGTCCGGGCGATATAGGCTTCCCGTCCCTCTTGCCCGATCCCGATCAGGAACCCTTTGAACAGACTGTTGAAAGAGGGCATGCGGATGGCGCTGGTCGGTACCTCTTCGATATAGCGCAGCCAGGCCCGGACCCGGGCACGTCCCAGAGGGTCGGCCGGCAGAAGGCGCGCGCCCTCGTCCGGGTAGGCCTCGTCCAGATATTCGCAAATGACCGAGGAATCGATCACCGGGGCGCCGCCGTCCACCAGTGTCGGCACCACACCGTTCGGATTGAGGGCGAGATAGTCGTCGCTCAGATGCTGCCGGGTCGCGAAATCAATGGGATGACTGACGAAATCCAGCCCTTTTTCCGCAAGGCACAGCCGCACCTTCTGCGAACAGGTCGAGATATGCGCGTGATACAGCTCAAGTGTCATGGGATCGACCTCAGAAGGATTTGGTCAGTTGCACACCCCAGCGGGCCGGATCGTTCACGACGCCGTTTGGAAGCGCCCCAAGCGCCGTGACCTGTGTCAGTGTGCGATTGTCAAAGATGTTCTGCCCGAAGACCGCGATATCCATCCCCATATCCGTGAGGCTGTAGCTGAGGCGGATATCCACTTCCACCAGCTCTTCGCTTTTGAAGGTGTCCGCATCCTGGTTGGTTTCGAGGAAAAAGACTTCATCCTGATAGCGCAGCATGGCGCGCGCGGCCAGGGTGTCGCCATTGCCGAAGGCATGTGTGTAGTCCACCGCGATATTGCCCTGAAGGTCCGGCGCACGGGACAGGCTATTGCCGTCAATACTGACCGGAACGAGCGGAATGGGCGCACCGAAGGGGAAATTGACCCCGCCGGGCACGGCTGGAACCTGCCCGCCTTCGAACGTCGCCTCCATCAGCGCAAGATTACCGCTGATCTGCCAGCCGTCCGCCGGAACGATGATGGTCTCCAGTTCCAATCCGTAGATTTCCGCCGACGCCGCGTTGGCAATATCAACCCCGCCGGTGGGCACCGGAAGCCTGAGTTGCAGATTGGTGAAATCATTATAATAGGCACTGACATTCAGCCGGACCCTCCTGTCCAGAAGGTCGGATTTCAAACCAACCTCGAAGGCATCCAGTTCCTGGCTGTCGAACTCGGGCGCCAGGCCGAAGACATTGAAGCCCCCGCTGGTGAACCCCTGTGAATAGCTGGCGTAAAGCAGTATATCATCGTTCGGGGTAATATTGAGGACCACGCGCGGCGAGAAGTCGTCAAAATTGCCTTCGTCCGCGAAAGCGGTGAACGGCGTGAAGACGGTTCCCGGCGGCAGAGTGACCCCCGGCAGGACCGGGGAGAATGGCGGCAGGGTACCGCCGTTCAGAATGGTGACCAGCAGCGAGTTGTTGAAGTCCTTGGTTTCGTCCGAATAGCGACCGCCGACCGTCAGGGAGACCGTGTCGGAAAAGGCATAGGTCATATCGGCGAACAGGGCGTAACTTTCCAGATCCTGCGCGGCCTCGAATTGCGCGAAGGTGCCCAGCCCGAACAGGGCACCGAAATTGCGGATATTGAAGCCGAACTGATTGTCTTCGGAAAAATAGAAGCCGCCGACAACCCAGCTGAAGGGCCCGTCGCCGTTCGATGAGAGGCGGATTTCCTGACTGAACTGCTCGTTGTCGGTGGTGCCGTCATTGTTGAGAAGCCGCAGGGCCGTACTGTCCGAATCCTGCGCACCGTCAAATTCGTAAGACCGGAAGGAGGTCACACTGTTGAGGGTGACGCCGCCCAGATCCCAGTCGGCCAGAAGGGTGACGCCCCAGGTTTCGGAATTGAGGAAAGTGGGATCATTGATCGCAAATTCGCGGTCATCCAAGACCTGGTCAAAGTCGGGCCGTTTGCGGAATGGGGATATGGCTGAAGGATCGCTGATGTCCGCGACGGCCAGCGTGGCGGGGTTCGCCTCGCGGTCGGAATAATCGCCGATCAGATCAAGCGTCAGGTTTTCGTCCGGTGTCAGGCGGATACTGCCACGGACGGTGAGATCCTCGGACCCGCCAATATCACTGCCGTCGACCGTATTGGTGCCCCATCCGGGACGATCGGAATATCCGACCGCCAGACGGGCGAGCACTCTGTCTTCGATCAGAGGGCCGGAGACAGCCCCCTGGGCCCTGAATTCATCAAAACTGGCGTATGAGGCCTGGACATAGCCTTCCACTGTGTCCGTTGGCCGTTTGGTGCGCACCAGAACAGCGCCGGCGGTCGAGTTGCGGCCGTAAAGCGTCCCTTGCGGACCACGCAGAACCTCAATGGCCTCAAGGTCCAGCAAGTCCGCGGTCGATGCGCTGAGACGGCCGATATAGGCGTCGTCAACATACACCGCGACCGGCTCGTCGGCAAAGAAGTTGCCGCCGCCATTGGCGCCGCCGATACCGCGGATTGTCAGCGGTGCGGCACCATAGCCCACCGTGTTGGTGGTGACGAAACCCGGCGCGACCGCTGCCAGGTCCTCAAGGGTCCGTACATTGTTTTCCACAATGAAATTGTTTGAAAAGGCCGTGACGGCGATCGGGACATCCTGCTGGCTTTGCGCCCTCTTTTGCGCCGTGATGATAATCTCGTCAATCTGGAAGTCATCGCCAGCCGGGTCATTCGCCTGACTGGCGGCCTGGGCACCGGCGGCAAAAAACAAAAGGCCCGCACTGCCCGCAAGTTTAGATTTGAGCGGCATATATCCCTCCCCCACACAAAGCGGTCACCGGCTGTCGCCGGGCCGGCAGTCCCTCCCACAGGCTGCACGGCGAATTTGATACGATTGTTCCAAAATTAAATCAAGAGAATTCGATACGATCGTTCCACTCATATTGCCAATTCGGGAAAGCCTGCTATGACAGGTTGTTAGGACAAAAGGACCAGGACCGATGCCCCGCGAATCCACAGAGGCAAAAAGACAGCGCATACTGGATGCCGCGGAAGACCTGTTTGCCGAACGCGGTTACTTCGGCGTATCCGTGCGGGATATCACCGCGCATCTGAACATGCGGCTTGCAGCGGTCAACTACCATTTTGAAAGCAAGGAAAACCTGTTTTCGGAAGTGATCATGCGCCGTATCGAGCCCCTGAGCAAAGCGCGCATGGAGCGCCTGCAGGCCTTGGACCCGGACCCACGGGACCTGGAAGCCGGCATCACCGCGATGGTCAGGGCCTTTGTGGAGCCCATGGTGGAATTTTGCCTGGGTCCGGACCCCGGATGGCGGAATTATTGCCGCCTCATAGCCCAGATTGCCGCTCAGCAATACTGGTCACAATCCGGCCTGCTTGTGGAATATGACCGGGTGGCAAGCGAAATCATCAAAAACTTCAAGGTCCTGTCGCCGGATGCCAGCGACTTCCAATGCCAGGTGGCGTTTCAAATGGTGCTTGCCAACACCCTTTATCTTATGAGCGATAACGCACGGCTTGACCGTTTGTCAGACGGACGGTTTCGATCAGCGGATTTCGAGGCGCTGGTCGAACCCTATGTGACCTATGTATCCGCCGGTGTGATCGCTGTCCTGCGGGACGGTTGACCGCTTTTCCAGGCACTGACCACTGGCTTCAAATGCGAACCGGCCCTTGGGGAATGCCAAGGGCCGGTTCGCTTTTTCACTTTCCCCGGTGCGGCCTGTACGAGGCTGCAACCAACGCTGTCCTCAGCGCCCTCCCCCGGTGTTCTCGCCAGTGGTGCTCCCCCCGGTGCTGTCCCCGGTGCTTTCAGTGGCGTCCGGGGTTCTGTACCTGTCGAACCAGGCGAGAATATTGTCCACCTTGGCGATCAGGTGGCTGGGCCGCGCGGCGATGCCGTGGGAGGCGCCGGGCACGCGGACCATCACCGTATCGACCTTGCGCAGTTTCAGCGCCTGATAGAACTGCTCGGTCTCGGCGATGGGGGTACGGTAATCGGCCTCGCCCGTGATCAGCAGGGTCGGCGTCGTCACATTGCCCACCAGCGACAGGGGCGAGCGCTGCCAGTAATGCTCCAACTCTTCCCATGGCATGCCGGGGAACTGGTGCTTGATCTGATACATGTAGATATCGCCCATCAGGGTTTTCGACAGCCAGTTGATGACCGGCTTGGCCACCGCAGCCGCCTTGAACCGGTCCGTCAGGCCGATGGCATAGGCCGAGGCGATGCCGCCGGCGGACCCGCCGGTGATGAACAGCTGATCCGGGTCGACGAAGCCGCGCGCGATCAGCGCGTCAATCCCCGACATATGGTCGGTGAAGTCGTCGCGGCTGGAATATTTGTATTGCAGCAGCAGGGCGAAATCCTCGCCGTAGGAAGTGCTGCCCCGGTAATTGTCGTAAAAGACCACGTACCCTTCAGCGGCGTAGCGCTGGATCTCGGCCGAGAAATGTGGCCCGTAGGCCGAATGCGGCCCGCCGTGCAGTTCCAGCACCAGAGGATATTGCTTCGCGGGATCAAAATCCGGCGGGGTGACGTACCAGCCCTGTATCTCGGTCCCGTCCAGGGTGGAGGCATAGGTGATTTCATTCACCTGCCCGAGCGCCCGGTGGGCCAGCAGATCCTCGTTCAGGGCGGTCAGGGTGCGCGCCCGGCGCCCGTCCGTCACCGCCACATCGGCCGGACGGTCGGGGCGGGTGCGGCTGTAGGCGACGGTGCCGTCATCGGCGACGGTAAAGCTGCCGCCCACATAGGGCCGGCCCAGGCTGGTACCGCCCACATCGCCGGCGATGATACGGCGCTTGCCGCCCAGATCGCTGTAGGCAACCTGGCGCATGCCACGGTCGTCATAGGTGAAATAGAGGCCGCGCCCGTTCGCCGCCCAGCGGATGCCGCCGACCGACCGGTCCAGGTCCGCCGTCAGCACCCGCGGATTGCCGCCGTCGCTGTCCGCCACCACCAGCCGGGCGGTGCGATATGCCTTGTCATTGTTTTCCGAGGCGATATAGGCGATGCGCCGGCCATCGGGCGACATGCGCGCGCCGTTTTCCGCGCCGGGGGCATTGGTGATCCGCCTTAGCGCACCGCCGTCCAGCGGCGCGGCATAGACATCGGCCTCGATGGTTTCATATTCCCAGTTTTCATTGCGGTTGGCCGAGAAGACAACGGCACCGGAATCCGCCGTCCAGCTCAAAGTGCCGCCGGAAAAACTGTAGCGGCCGCCATGATTGAACGCGCCGTCGGTCAGCTGGCGCGGGGTGCCGCCGTCCGCCGGCACGACAAAGACATGGGCATGGGCCGGGTCCAGATAGCCAAGACCGTTGAAGCGGTAGATCACGCTGTCTGTCACCTTGACGCCGTCGGCCCATTTGGCGCCCTTGGGCTTTTTCGGCGGCTTGGCCAGCGATGTCTTTTCCGCCGGCACCGAATTGATGAAGGCGATCCAGCGCCCGTCGGGCGACCAACTGATGGAGCGCGGACGCCCGGACAGGTTGGTCACCAGCGCCGTCTGGCCCGTGTCCATCCAGCGCACATAGAGCTGCGGGCTGCCCTCATGGCTGGAGATATAGGCGATCCGCGATCCGTCCGGCGACCAGCGCGGGCTGGAATAGCTGTGCCGTCCGGACAGAAGCGGCCTGTGATCGCCGCCATCGCTCGCAACCGCCCACAGGTTCGACCGGGTGCGGTCGGCCATGATGTCCTGGCTGCGCCGGACATAGACGACGGTCTTGCCATCCGGCGAAATACGCGGATCGCCGGCATATTCCAGTTCGAACAGGTCGGCCGATGACAGTTTGGCCGGGCCGGTATCAGTGCCCTGTTCATCCTGGGCCATGCCGTCAGACGGGCCCGCCAATGCCAGAGTGAAAAATGCCAGAGTGAAAGAGGCCAGACCGGCCAGTGCCAGTCTTGCCGGTGTTGTGCGGATCATGTTTTTGCTCCCCTCGCGCGGTCTTCAAACTGGGCGCATCATGGCGCGGCGGCGCCCCGCCCGCAAGGCGTATACCGGTGTTCACGCATCTGTCAGACGGACACGGGCCGGCCGCGCCATCCGGGTCAATCGCACCCCGCACGCCCGCAGGGCAGATACAAAAGCGCCCCGGCGCCAAGGGACACATCGTCCACATGACCGGATACGGGGCTGGACACAGCCCCCCGGCCCTGAAAATGCAGATGGGTGCGGCGGCCAGGGTGGGTGTAGACGCCCTCGCCCGCCGCATCGGCCCAGAAGCCGACAATGTTCACAGGGGTGTTGCCCTTCAACGCGAACGGTCGCTTGGCGCGTTTATGCGCCGGAAGGTCGTGGGAGCCGTGGGAGGCATCGCCCGTCTTGAAAATCACATGATAGGCCAGGCGGTCCACACGCCCCTCGATGCGGAAGGGGAAGGGACGTTCCGGGTCGAGCCCCGCCGTCACCGCCGCCGCGCGGACAAAGGCTTCCACAGCGGCCAGCCCGTCCAGGGCGTTGGGAACGGGCACAGTGCGCCAGTGGCGGGCAGCGCCGTAGACCAGAAAAACAGCCCGGCGGTCGAACGTGGTGTCCACGCGGACCGCCCCGTCCGCGACCACGGCGATGGACGGGGTGCCGTCATACAGGGTGATTTCCCCGCGCAGACCTTCCACCGGCCCGATGGCGTAGACATGCGGCGTATCCGCAAGCGCGCACAGATCGAACGCCGCCGTCAGGTCGCCGTCCCGCAGCATGGTCCGGCGGCTGCCGGCGTGACAGACCCAGTAGCCATCCAGGGGCCGGCCGGTCGGCGTGCAGGACGGATCCGGCAGGGCGGTATCCCGCGCCGATGTCCCGGCACAGGGCAGCCCTGCCGCCACCACGGCAAGGCAAACTGCCAGGACGAGGAAGGCCGGCAGAGCGGGCCCGCATGCCAAACAGGACCTGACTGTCAAGCCGAAGCGGCCCGTAAAACCGGCAGACTTTTGCCCGTGTCTTTTGCAATGCATGGCGCCACCGCCTTTCCCGTCTGTCGCAAAAGGATGCCCGCCCGCTAAAACGCCGCCTGCACGCCGAAGGTGACCGCCGCGCCGTCGCCCGGTGCGAAGGCGGCGGCGTCCATGCCGGCCAGATTGTTGCGCGCCGAAATCACGCTGGAGGGAAAGCGTTCGTCGGTCAGGTTGCGCCCTTCGACAAAAAGGATGATGCCGCCGCGCTGCCAGCTTAACCGTCCGCCGAGCGTGGCGTAGCCGTCCGCGCGCAAACTGTTGGCATAATCGGCATAGCCACCCTGCGGCACGATGGTGGTGAACAGCGCGGCGGACAGGCCGTTTGCCGCGACATAGCCGAGCCGGCCCTCGATCACATGGGGGGCGAGAATGGGCAGGCGATTGTCGCCGAAGATGGGGTCATCGTCAAAACGGGCATCCGTCCAGGTCCAGTCCACCGCCAGGCTGAGGGCATCGCCGGCGGACAGAATATCGCCCGCCAGCAGGGCGTTGGCGGCGGCTTCCACCCCCCAGCGGGTGGTGTTATCGGCATTGCCGGCGGAGGTGACGACCTGATTGACGAAATCGCTGGTCGAGACGATTTCCCCGTCGAGCCAGGCGCGGTACAGCGTGATGTCGAAATCCACCGCGCCGATGCGCCCGCGCGCGCCGGCCTCGACCGTGGTGGCGGTCTGGTCGTCGATGTCCAGCACGCGGGGACGGCGCGGGTCCGCGCCGGTCACCAGCGCCCCGCCCGGCCCCGGCGTTCCCGCCACATTGATCAGCAGAATGTCATAGGTGGGCGCCTCCATCACATGGCTGATGCCGCCGAAAAGGGTGATGCCGTCCGCTGTGTCCCACGACATCAGCGCCAGGCCGGTAAAGCCGTCATATGTGCGGTCCAGTTCGGCGGCGGGGCGCTCGGGACGGATGGCGAAGCGGTCCTCGATCTCGCGGGTGTGACGGTTCCACGCGGCGGCAAGGTCAAGCCGGCCGGCGGCGCCGACGGGGATTTCCGCCGTCGATTGCAGCGTCAGGCGCGAGGCCGTCAGGTCATTGTCGGCCCACAGGGCGCCGCGCGCGCCGGTAAAGGTGGGCGGGGTGCCGCCGCCGTTCAGGAACTGGCGCTGGTCGCGGCTGTTGTGCTGATAGATGACACCGAGGCCGGCGCTGCCCTGCCCCGAGGGCCAGGCCACATCCCGGCGCAGGGTGGAGACGAGCGACCAGTCCTCATTCTCCTCGACCTGGGCGTCGCGGCGGCGGAATTCCACATCCGTGGCCATATAGCCCACATCCACATCAAGGGCGGTGCCGCCGTCGGCGAATGTCAGCCCGGTGGTGACGCGCGTGCGCTCGGCAAAGCGACGCCAGTCGCCGGCGACATTGCGCGGCTGGGCCGCGCGCGAGCCCGCGTCGATCTGCGCCAGGGTCTGGGGGCCGGGCAATTCAAGCTCGCTGTCGCTCCACAACACGGTGGCGCGGAGGCTGAGCGTGTCGGTGACATCCGTGTCCAGGCCGCCGTAGGCGCGCCAGACTTCCTGGGCGTTGTGCTCGCGGAAGCCGTCCTGCTCGAACCATGTGCCGGTGGCGAAAACACGCACATCATTGCCGCCGCTTGCGGCCACCTGACCGCGCCGATAGTCGAAACTGCCGATTTCGCCGCGCGCGGTGACGGACGGATCGCCGCCGCCGGCCCGGCCGGTGAAATTGACCACGCCGCCGAGGGCGCCGGCACCGTCGAGAACGCCGCGCCCGCCGCGCAGAACGGACACGCGGTCATACATCAGCGGGTCGATCCATTCGACAAAGTCGAAACTGGTGTCGGCATAGGTCATGGGCACGCCGTCCAGACGCAGATCGATGCCGCGTCCCGCCGGCTGCGTGCCCCGTTGCAGGCCGGACCCGCGAATGGAAAAGCGCGGGTGATCGACACCGCCGAACACCGGTTCGAGGATCACGCCCGGCGTGCCGCGAAACACGTCCTCCAGCGTGGACAGGCGCCCTTCCAGAACCGGTTCGACCCCGGTCATGGCAAAATCCGGCTCGCTGCGGTGGCCGACAACGATGATGGTTTCCACCGGTCTGGCGGGATCGTCCGGCAACACGGCGGCATCGCCGCCAGTGATTTGGCCGCCGTCCGCGAGCACAGGCACCGGCGCAAGCGACAGGGATAAAAATGTGAGGGACAGAAATTTGGATGCGCGCGGACAGCGGCGGCGCGGCGCAGAGCGGAAATCGGCCATGGAAAGCCCCTTGAGAATGCCGTGAAACAGGTCGGGTTTCAGCCGCCACGGGCCACCGGCCGCGTGTTCCTGTTCAACAGGTCAAACAAGGCGCGGACCGGGGCACGGGGGCTGCCCCGTGAAACCGTCGGATGTCAGGCAGACACAGGAGGCGCGCGGCCACCAAGCGGCGGTCCCTGAGGGTACGGCGTGGCGGCGATACGGCCCAGGGGGGCAACAGGGTCCGCCGGTGACGCCGCCGGCGGGTCCAGGGTGACGGGCACGGCAAGGGGCATGGCATGGGCGACGATGCATAAGGGACAGTGGCCGCCCGGCGGGGTGTCGCCGCCATCATCCGGAACACTGTCACCGGCCAGGACCATGACCGTCTGCACGGCGCGCTCCGCCGCCGGGGACGCTTGCGGCGCGTAAGGCGCGCACCAGAAACCGGCGCCGTCCATGCCCGACGCCGCGCCGGCGGACGCCAGCCCGGACAGCAGCGTCTGCGCCAGCACCGCCAGAAAGGCGGCGGCCCGCAGCAACGGATTTCGCAACAGTCGACCCATGCCCTGCCCATAGCACGGCGGCCCCGCCAGTCCAGTGGAAAAAACGCCGCAGGTCTCCATGCGGTGCAGCCCCATGACGCAACAGCAACGCCCATGAACCGCCCTTGTCATACGTCAAAGGCTCCAAGACGGCTTTCTCTAAAAAACAGGTTACGGCAAAAGCATGTGGCTATTGGACCGGTCAGTATCCATGCAAGAATGCAAAGTATCATGAAAGGGAGAGGTGAGAGGTGAAAGGTGCGGGGCCGCACCAGTCGCGCCATATATCTTGAAAATCCGACAAATGTATGTACAATAATAGGTACAGATAAATGTTTGAATGGGATGAAAAGAAGAACAGGGCAAATGTGGAAAAACACGGCGTGGGCTTTAAGACAGCCAGCCGAATATTCGAAGGCCCTGTTCTCAGCGCCATTGATGACCGCACCGATTACGGCGAGGTGCGGGAAATCAGTATCGGCGCCATAGACGGAATTGTTGTTTTGGTGGTCGTTCATACCGACCGCGACGGCAAGACCCGCATCATTTCAGCCCGCCGTGCAAATCGCGCAGAAAGGCAACGATATGACGAAGCGCTACGATAAGGAACTGAGCGTCGAAGACTTGGCCGCGATGCCGGACAGCGACATTGACTACAGCGATATTCCGGAACTGGACAAAACATTCTGGAAGAATGCAAAGCTGACCATGCCCGCAAAGAAAGAAAAGGTCACCATTCGCATTGATGCCGATGTTATCGAATGGTTCAAAAGCAAGGGCAAGGGGTACCAGAGCCATATGAACGCCATACTCAAGGCTTATGTGCATACACAATTACAGGATCGGTAGGCCTTGCGCCGATGGTCGAAATCGCGCGCTGGCCCGATCGGCCAACCCTGACCATCTAAAGCACAGGAAGGAGCAACCGCCTGTCATCTCACACACGCCAGAATCAAATACCGGTTCAAACTATATCCAAACCAGCCCAAAGAACGTGAACACACTTCGAGTTTGTAGCCCGCACCATCGGAAGGTGCCATGTCCCGCTAAACAAGAAATGGCGCCGGAAGGATTAGAGCCTCTGCGTCAATGCTCTTGGATAACAGCTAGGTGTTTAGTCCCACGGAAAACGGGGCTCCGCGAAGCCACCGCATCAAAACAGCTTTCAATCATGAAACCGGCCGTGCATCGGCCGCTTTTTGATGACAAAGCCTGAATTCGCAATCAACGATTGCCGTTATTATCGTTCAAACACTCAATTTTTGAGAGCCAATCGTTAAATCCACTGCATGTCGATCTTATTTTATCCAAGCCTATTTGTTTCGTAATATCCGGGCCATGAGTGGTTTTGCGGTATGATGTCTGACGTTCCAGACGCTTGGAAGGCGCGGTTTGCGGTGAGTCATTTATGTCTTCAGGGTTGCCGCCAAACTGGCGCAGAACGCCGCCGGCCCATGCTTCAACCTCTTCATCCTGGAGTATGGTCGACATGATCGCGGGGCAGGAGAAAAGAAGCCCTTCAAATTCATACATCTGAATGTACGGGAAAAACTTACCCCTCAACCTTTCAGGGAGGGCATTTCTGATTTTAGCCTCCAAACCATGCTTTGTTTCACCCTGATCTTTATTTTTGAATCCGTAAAAATCATAGAATGTAGTAACAAAGTCAAAACCGTGTATTAATTTTTCGATATTATGACATATACGCGGAATGCTTACATTTCCCCCGATAGAAATCGGCGTGACGTGAATACCCAAACCAAGCAAATGATCGTACAATACCAATTCAACAAAACGTTCTTCTGTCAAACCCTCAACGGAAACGGCCAATCTTACCATTCCGGACGACCTCCAATCAGGTTTTTAGTCCAAATATCCCCCATGGCATAATCTTCCAGCCAATCATCCAGTTCCCCCTGTTTCAGACGGCGGAAATCTGAACGGCCCCGGTGTTGGTCGACCACGATAAAATCATCGGCTCCAAACTGGTTGGCAAATGTCACGGATTGCGTTGAACAAATAATCTGGCCTGATTTTGCCACTGACTTTACCAACTCGGCCAGCACTTCCAGTGCGGCGGGGTGCAAACCCAGTTCGGGTTCATCAAGAATAATTGTGTCCGGCCTTAAATCGGCCGGCTGCAAAAATAAGGTTGCCATACATATAAATCGTGCCGTCCCGTCGGATAGCTGGTTGGCGGAAAAAGGCGTATCATGGTCACGGTGAGACCATTTCAGCAAAATCTTCTCGCTTCCTTCCGCTCCGCGCGGCTCCAAAAAGAAATCGTGAAAAAACGGAGCAACGGTTTTTATGGCCGCAACGATATCGTTGTAGCTTTTATTGTAGCATTCCTCGTCGCTATTTTTCAGGTGGTATAAAAAAGCAGCAAGATTGCTCGCATCGTCATACAAGTAATCCGATGCCTCTATATCAACGGCCTGTTTAAAGCCAGCCGTGCTGCCGGTGTCATGGAAATGATAAACACGGCACCCACGAAGGTAATCACGTGTGTAATTTCTTACATATTTACTTTTAGCCTCACCATAGGGCAAAAGGCCACTCTCTCCCAACCTTCCCTTTACAGGGAATGTTTTTTGAGATTCTTCATAAGTACAATATTCTTCCTTAAAGACCAAAGAATCGTCATTGACACCATGTTCAAAGTCAACATGATAGCCATTTGCACCAACCTTAATATCGATACTTATCAAGGAGGTTTTCTTGGAACCAAAATGGAAAAAAGAATTAGCAAAACCATGTCTTTCCACATAATTCTGCAATTTACCCTCGGAAAGGTTCCTTAAAAAGGAAAACAAAGATATAAAATTAGTTTTACCAGAGCCATTCGCACCAATCAATATGTTGATACCACCCATAGTCAAATCAAGACTTTTGATGGACTTGAAACCTTTTATTGCAATACCCTTCAAATGCGTGTTTTGATTTTCCGACATTTAAAATCCACATTCTTTTTGTAATTATCCGATCAAAATAATAATTAACACTTTAATTTACCGATTCCAAAATTATTTTATAACAATCAGGGCGATTATTTATTAATTCAACACTATTTATGCTTGATTTTTATTGACCCAAAGCATGACGGAGGCAATAAATATACCCTTTCCAGCATATTATAAACCGCCTATATATTAATTTTTAACGCAAACGGAACCACCTATAGGATTTCAAATAATTACTTTATCAAATGCCAGACAGACTGCATGTGTCAAACAGTTACCAACGGATTATTTTCAATAACACAGAAATTGCCGCTCGCTGTGCGTATTCGTATGTTCAAGATATTTGAACCAATATTCAAACATGCGCTATCCCGCCTCGAAACACCGCTCGCGCCTACCGTTCAAAAATTTGACGGACTTTTGCGGCGATACATTCAGAGACAGCACACCTGACATCATGAAAAGCATCGGCAACTGACCGGACAGGCGCGCCAGCACCGCCAGAAAGGCGACAGACCGCAGCGCCGGGCGGCGCAACACTCGGCCCATGAACCGCCCCTGTTCCACATCAAAGGGGGCAAGACGGCTTTCTCTAAAAACAGGTTACGGATGAAAGAACATGCGGCGATTGGGCCGGCCGGTATCCATGCAAGAATGAAAACCATCATAAAGGGATAAGGTGAGAGCGAATTTTGCCACGGGCGGGGACAGTCTCGACCTGCGCTATGCCGCAAGGGATTTTAACGCCCCGGGCGACGTGACCCTGGGCGACGTGACCCTGGGCGACGTGACGCCGGCCGACCTCGCCGACATGACCATCCGGGTTTGGAAAACACGGCCCCGATATGAAGGCGACGGAAGCGGCGGCTCATCCAGTGACGACACTGCTGCGTATTGACGATGAAAGCCAATACAGGCAGGGGTGGTAGGATGATTGCTGTTATCGGCGCCGGCATGGCCGGCCTGACATGTGCCCGCGCGTTGAGCGCGGCCGGGCACGGCGTGACCGTTTTCGACAAGGGTCGCGGCGTCGGCGGGCGGCTGGCCACGCGGCGGGTGGACATCGGCGGCGAAACCCTGTCCTTCGACCACGGGGCGCAATATGTCACCGCGCGGGAGCCCGCCTTTCAGGCCCGCATCACCGAGGCCATGCGCGCCGGCAAAGCCGGCCTGTGGGCGCCGGACATATCGCCCGCGCCGGCAACCGACCGGCGCAACGATTGGTGGGTCGGCGCCCCGTCCATGTCCGCCCTGGTCAAAACACCGGCCCTTCAGGCCCTGCATCCCCGGACAGGCGAAAAAGTGGTGCGTATCAGCGGATCGGCGCGCGCCTGGATGCTGACACTGGACAGCGGGCACACACACGGCCCCTTTTCCGCCGTGGTGGTGACCGCCCCGGCACCGCAGGCCGCCGACCTGTTGCCGGAGATGGCCGCGAGCGGACGGCAGGCCCTGGCGGCTGTGCGCTACGGCCCGTGCTGGACGGCGATGGCGGCGTTCGCCACGGCGCTGCCGGGGGCGGACCTGTATCGTGATGACACGGCGGACCTGGCCTGGGCGGCGCGCAACGGCACGAAACCGGGACGCGGCGGTCCTCATGACTGCTGGACCCTTCAGGCGAGCCCCGACTGGTCGCGCGCCCATCTGGAAGAAGACGGCGGGACCGTCGCCGGCCGCCTTCTGGCCCTGTTTCTGGACTTGCTCGGCGAAAAAACCGGTCTGTCCCCCGGCACGCCCATGCATCTGAGCGCCCATCGCTGGCGCTACGCCCGGGTCGAGACACCGCTGGGTGCGTCCCACTGGGAAGACGGCGCCCTCGGCCTGTATGCCGGCGGCGACTGGGCCCTTGGCGCGCGGGTGGAATGCGCCCATGACAGCGGCCTTGCCATCGCTGAATCCATTGTCCGCACCCAGGCGCCCACCTTGGCGCCCACCTTGGCGCCCACCCTGGTCGCCCACAGGCAGGCCGGCTGATGCCGGACCGGCCCGGTCTGTTCAGCCAACCGGTCAGGGCGGCGGTTGTCGGGGCCGGCGGCGGCATCGGCGGGGCTTTTGTCCGCCATATCGCCGCCAAACGACCGGCGGCGCTGTGGGCGCTGTCGCGCCGCAAGCCGGACAGCCTGCCGCCAGCGGCCCGCTGGCTGCCGGTCGATATCCTGGACGAAGACAGTATCGCGGATGCGGCCGGGGCCATGGGTGACAGCCCGCTGGACCTTGTCATCGTCGCGACCGGCATCCTGCACGCCCCTGACATGGCGCCGGAAAAAACCATGCGCGCGCTGACGGCGGACGCGCTGGCGCGGGCCTATGCGGTCAATGCCATCGGCCCGGCGCTGGTCGCCAAGCATATGCTGCCCCGGCTGGCGCGGGATAGGACATCGGTCTTCGCGGCCCTGTCGGCGCGGGTCGGCAGCATATCGGACAACCGGCTCGGCGGCTGGCATGCCTACCGCGCGTCCAAGGCGGCGCTGAACCAGCTGATCCGCACCCTGTCCGTGGAACTGGCGATGAAAAACAAACAGGCGATCTGCGTCGGCCTGCACCCCGGCACGGTGGACACGGGCCTGTCGGACCCCTTCCAGTCCCGCGTGCCGGAGGGCAAGCTGTTCACCCCCGACTTCGCGGCGGAAAAACTGCTCGCCGTACTCACGGGGCTGACCAGCCGCGACAGCGGCCGCCTGTTCGCCTGGGACGGGGCGGAAATCGCCCCCTGAGCGCGGCCGGCCGCCCGGTCAGTGCCACAGCCTGCCGCCTAGCCTAGCTTGCGATCAAATCTACACACGGCATCAACCGCCGTTGTTTCAACACCAAAAAGCTTGAGACAATCTCTAACACGGACCGAAAAGCCTTGACCACAGCATCACTGAAACTTTCAAGATGCAGGCTTAACAGCAAAGCCGAGTTTAAAGTAAACTGACTTTGGTTATTTATCTGCCGCGAGCGAACTTTAGAGCCCAGCTATCTTCCACGTCAAACTCATCGTCATCATCGTCGTGGTAAGCCTCTGTTTCAGAGGTCAGAAGAGTAAGTCGGTATCCATTGGATTGAGCCACGGTCTGTTCAAAAATTGCTTGGTTGGGTTTAGCATCAACCCAAATATCAGCGTTTATCTCTTCCCATGAACTAAAATGCCCAATGAGGTCTTGGCTCCTAAATGATAAACTACCCTGAGGTATAAGGCTTCCGTTTCCTACATTGAGCCATGGGAAATCAGTGTGTCTCTTTATATATCTGATTTTGTTGCCTTTAGAAAAAATAATAGCAGCAGGCTCGTTGGCATTTTGCTCAACATATCTACGCGCCATAGCCTCTTTGCTTACACAAAAAAACTCTGCGAGCTCCATGATATGTTCTAAATCAGCCCCTTTATGTGATTGTAGATACTGTTTAATGTGTTTTCTTGGCATCAACAGCTCTGCAGAAAAGACATTCGCTTCAACTTCCATTCGAATATAACGATCATTCCTGTCAATTTTTTCCATCGCCAGATTTTTAGCGGTGCACTTAAAACCATCTGGGCTAACAGACTTGTGCCAAGGGTTCAAGTAATGGCCAAGTTCATGACCAATTGTATATCTTTTACGTTCCTCTGATCGGTCTGCGCGAACAATAATAGCCCCCTCTGATTTATCTTCGGGTGCAATTAGCGCGCCTTCAAAGCCTGTCTTAGGCTGTTCCATTATCTCGTATATATCTAATGCTGTAGCAATTTCACGTACTGGAATAGGACAATTAACATCAGACAATTGATCAAGAACGGCCTGAGCCAATTTGACGGGGTTGCCCCCAGCATCTTCTAGCTCCATACGATCAATACTGATCATTTCTTTACCCTTTGTCGCTCCAGCATAGTTTGAATCATAGTTTCCAAAAGCTGTTTATCATCTTGTCCAAGATCTTTTGCTTGCCGAAACATCCTGACAAATTCAGAATCATCTTTGTCATCGGATAAATCCTCGCCAACCAAAGTTTTTATGGCAACACCGAAATGATCAGAGTAACGCTTGAGCAAGTCCACAGAAGGATTTTTGCTTTTCCCTTTTTCCAAATCGTAGACGTGGGTTTTAGAAATTCCTATGGCGTCAGCAACTTGTTGCAGAGACTCCCCTTTCTTGACCCGAAGTTCTTTTAATTTTGCAGATAACGACATCCTACACCCCTAAGACTCAAATCGGCATCTCCATGAAGAAGATGCCGTTAGATTATTCTGAACAAAATTATATCACACCTATTGACAAAGACAACCGTTAGATATATCTGTATCTTATCGGTAGATCAAAAATTAGGAGAAAATGAATGGCTGATAGGCCAGTAAGCCGCACGGGTAAAGACAGTGATGGGGACATCACGTCTTTGTGCAATCCCGGAGACTTTTGGTCTCCGCGTAAAAAAGATGATGCAATCAATGACATCGAATCTGGCGTCCATACCTACTATGTCCCATGGACAAGTGGTCGTACCCCAATTCGTGTCGTGAATGGCGCAAGCGGTAAATATCTTCGGACGGATCGTGATCAGACTGACAGAAACAATCTTAATGATTTGCCAGATTGTTAATCAGTAACTCACATACTTCATAGAAAGGCATAAGTATGGCACGGAAACGCGTAACTGTAACCCAAGAAAGCGGCACAGGCCGTAATCAACGATTTCATGACAACTACAATGGAAACGACATGAACCGTAGTCAGTTCGTCAACGAAATCAATCAAGGTAATTATCCAAACTACCATGTCCGCAACATCAATGGTTTAGATACACCAGTATCGAATCCTGATAAATCGCGGAACAACAACCTTGATTAAAAAAGCGCAGTGCTGCTCCTCCCATTTGAGAGCGGCACTGCTTTCACCAAATCCCCACGTACACCTGAAAAACAGAGCCTTCCCCCAACCAAGACGTTAACCTCAAACGCACCCAAGTCGCTGTCGGACTATTTCGGCAACCTGCAACATAGACGCAAGAAACCAAAATCGGTCAGGAAACCGTCGTCAGTGCTGGATAAAGTGCCAACCACCTCGCGACAGTCGTCACCGTCTTGGTACTGAAGCTTCAGATATCACCGCCCCTTCAGAATTGGCGCCGCCGGTCGCGGGGACCGGGTTTCGGCCCCCTGATCAGACCGCCGGCAAGGACCGCGATCAGCCCGGCGATCTGGATCGTGCCGAGCCACAGGATCAGCCCGGTTTCCACGCCGTGACCCAGCCGCGCCGCGCCCCATGCGGCGGCAAGACAGGCAGCGGCGGCCACCCACGGGAGGGTACGCCCCCTGCGGCCCACCCGCCCCGTGCCGACCGTGACCGCCAGACCGGCGGCCGCGACACTGGCAACGATGACAAGGATAGTCCACATCACCCTACTCCGCCGCCTGGTTGACGGGGCCGCGCGGCGCCGTGCCGACGGGCAGCGGGTCATGCGTCACGGTCCCCCGGCGTGCCAGACGCAGCGCCAGAAGCATGAACAGCACCCCGAGACCGATCAGGACGAGGTCCGCCACCCCGGCGGCAAACCGCAGACGCGCGAACGCCTGCCAGAACGGCTCGCCCCCGGCGGTGGCCTTCAATGCGGGGGCCAGCAGCCACAGCATCCCGGTAACACCGGCGCCAAAGGCCATACCGGCCCGCAGGTCCCGCACCCGCAGCATGCCGCAGAATGACAGGACAAGCCCTGCCCAGAAGACCGTCTGAATGACGGCCATGGACGCCGGACCGCCCGTAAGGTGCGCCGCCGCGAAAACCCCGGCCAGCGCCAGGGGCAGACCGAACCCGACCCCCGCCGTCAGGCGCGACAGCACGGCATGGCCGCGCCGGGCGCGGGCCCCGGCCCGCAGGGCGCGGCGCTCGATCCAGGTCATCATCCCGGTCAGCACCAGAAGGCTTGAGACAATCCCGAGCACGGACCACACGGCCTTGACCGCGGGGCCGGCGAAATTGCCGAAATGCAGCCCCAGCAGCAGGGCCAGGGTCTTGGACAGGGCGGCGGTGTCGGAAATACCGTCAAGACGGGCGGCAAAGGCACCCGAGGCACCGTGATAGCGGTATTTGACCTGCGATGCGTTTCCGGGTTCGAAACCGGATATGTCCACAAGGGCACCGGCATCGTCAAAATGATGCAGGTGAACGATCGTCGGCTGAAAACCGGGAGCGCGTGCGCCCACATCCCGCATCAGACCGTCGAGATCGGCGGTGCGCGCATACACCCCCGACGGCGCCCCCGCCCCGACGAAGGTCGCTTCAATACGCTCCATATCGCCACCGAAACTGACCAGCGCCACCGCCGGCAGCAGCAGGGCGGTGGCGAAACTGAGAAGGGTGCCGGTGAAGCCGATCATCAGATTGAACAGCAGCGTCCACACGCCGAGCGTTTTGTGCAGCTCCCGCACGGTGACGGCGCGGCTGCGCCCGCGCCGAAAGGAAAACATCCGGCGGAACAGCTTGCGGTGAATCACCACCCCCGACACGGCCGAGATCAGCAGGGTCAGGCCGAGAAATCCGGTGGCGAAACGCCCCCACGGCGCCGGCAGCCACAAATCCGTGTGCAGATGCACCAGAAAGGAGCTGAGCGGGGTCGTCCAGTCCGTCTTGTACAAAATCTCGGTATCGCCCGGCTTGGCGGCACGCAGGCGCCCGCCCGCGCCGGCATCATACTGATACACCATGCCGTCATGGCTGTGTCCGCCCCCTTCGGCGATGCTGACATGCCCGACGCCGCTGCCGGGCCGGGGCGGAAAGACAATGATCAGGCCGTGCGCGCCGTGGTCGCGGGAAAACCGTTCCAGCCCCGCCCGCACGGTGGCATCGTAGCGGAAATCTTCCGACAGGCGTGGGCCAATAGAGGGATCGGCCCAGGCGGCGACTTCCACCCGCGCGAAAACGGCGACCGCCCCCGTCAGGACGATGACGAACAGGACAAGCGCGGTGATCACCCCTGTCCAGGCATGCACGGCGTGCAGTTTGCGAAAGGAAAGGTTGGCGGCCATGTCAGGTCATGGCTCCGGCAATCAGCAGGGCATTTCCGGCGATCACGGCGGACAGCAGCAGGGCGGACGGCCAGAGCCGGCCGGTCATCAGCACCAGAAAGAAAAACCCGACATAAAGAAAGGGAAAGACGATGATCGGCAGAATGATCCGGTCCACCGGCCCGACAGGCGCATAAAGCCCCAGGCCGACAATCGCGGCAACGGACGCGATCAGCGCCACCGGCCCGGCCAGAAACAGACGCAGGCCCCGCCGGGGAAACAGTCCGCCGGCACCGGGTTCCGGCGCCGTCATGTCACGCGCATGTGTCACGCAGCCAATCCCATACTTGCTTGCGGCCCGGCTTTGGGTCCGCGCGTTTCAATCCGGCCCCCTGAAAACCGGCGTCAAAACGCCCGTGCCGTCAGGGTCACGCCGAATGTGCGCGGCGGTGCGACACCGGCAAACGCCCCGACCCGCGAAATCAGCGCCGTCTCGTCGCCCGCGTTGCGCACGAAGGCCCGGATGGCATACCGACCCATATCATAGGTCACGCCCACATCCATGAGAACATAATCACCGACGCGGGACCCGGGGATATTGTCGAATGTGGGGAAATACCCGCTGACATAATTCACCCTGGCATCCAGTGTCAGGGCGTCGACCGGGCTCCACAGCGCGGCCAGATTGGCCGTGACACCCGGATCGCGGCCAAAATCATTGCCGTCGAAGGTGGGGTTCGAGGCCGGACCCGCACCGATTTCCGTTTCCAGCAGACCGACCGCCCCCGACAGGGTGACGGTGTCCGTCACATCGGCGCGCACCTCGACCTCTAGGCCGTAGGATTCACTGTCGGGCACATTGGCGACAATGATGGTGTTGCGGTCGCCCGGTGTGGTTTCCAGGAAAAACTGCTGGTCGTCATACCAGTTGAAAAACGCCGTCGCGGACAGGAACAGCCGTCCGTCCAGAAACGCACCCCGGTAGCCCGCCTCCAGCGCGCTCAACCGCTCCGAGGCATAGGTATAGGGCTGCAGGGTCAAAAAATTGATGGCCGCGCCGCCGGCATTGAACCCCTGCCGGAAGGTGGCGCGCAGGGTCTGGTCCGCCTGAAGGGTCCAGAGGACACCGACACTGGGCAGGAAAACGGTTTCCTCATCGCTAAAATCGACCGCGCCCGCCGGCAGACCGGGGAAAAAGGATGTCGCCGCCTGATCGCGGTCCTGGTCGATGGACAACACGCGTCCGCCGGCCGTCAGTTCCACCGCCGACGACAGGGCGAAACGCAGATCGGCAAAGGCCGACAGCGTGACCGATTCCGTCGCCGCGTCCGAATTGACGGGAATGCCGGCGATCACCGCGTCCTGGGAGCGGTCCTCAAGGGCGGCGCCGGCAAGGCCGGACAGGCGGCGGCCCTCCTCCTGCCCGAAGCGGAAAATCAGGTCCTGGGCGAAAAACCGTTCCTCCGTCTCGAACAGGCTTGGGAAAACCTGCGCGTCGACGCTGTCATACTGCACCCTGGTATAGGATGTCAGCGATTGCAGCGACCGGCCGCCGCCCAGATCGAGCACGGCGTCCAGCGCCCCTGTCACGGCATCATTGTCAAAGGTCCGGTTGGGGCCGTTGAACAGGATAACCCGGTCGCCGAACGCGCCGCCACCGGCATCGGGGCCCGTGACGATGTTGCGGGTCTGCGGGGTCGTCCCGGTCTGATAATCGACAAGGGCGTTGACCTCCAGCGCGCCGAGGCCGGTGTCGAACCGCCCCAACAGCTTGCCGCGCAGGCGCAGGGCGTCGAAATCGGTCAGGAACCCGTCGTCGGCGCCGGGCGGGGTGCCGACCACCTCGCGCGGGTCGTCACCGTCCCGGTACTGCACCGTCAACCGCCCGGCCAGCGTGTCGCCCGCAAGCGGGCCGGAGACGAAACCGGACAGAACATAATCACCGTCGCTGACATCGTCGAACAGGCCGGTCACCTGGATTTCGGCCTCCGGGTCGAACGTGGGGTCGTTGGTCTCGACGATAATCGCCCCGGCCAGGGCATTGCGCCCGAACAATGTGGTCTGGGGCCCGCGCGCCACTTCGACCTGGCGAATGTCATACAGGTCGGCAAAGGCGGCATTGGGCAGCGCCGCCACCTGCGGCACGCCGTCAACCACGGTTGTCAGGCGCGGCAGCGACCCGGCGGCGGCACCGGTGGCGATGCCACCGCCGCCGCCGCCCTGTATACCGCGAATGGTCGGGACCTCGCTGATCCCCTCGACCAGAACATTGGGCGCGAACAGCAGCATGTCATTGATGTGCCGGCCCGCCTCGCGCTCGGTCACGGCGGTGTCGAACACCGTTACGCTGGACGCGGCGTCAAGCAGCCGCCGCGCCACCCTTTCACCGACGACGACAATCGTCTCCACATCGTCGTCCGGCAGGGACGCACCGTCGTCCCCGACCGCCGCCGGCATGGCCGACAAGCACAGCGCCAGTGGCCTCCACCCGGTTTTACCCCACCCGTTTTTCCATGGAAAAACAGCCATTGTCCGCCCCCAATGCCTTGCCGGTGCCTCGGGACGCAACCGCACACCCCAAGCTAAGAATGATTTTCACTCTCGCTGCTAAGAGGCGTGATAATGAATGTCAATAACAAAACATGTTCTTTGTTCCCTGTTGGTTTGCGGCGGGGCGGTCAGTGACCGTATCCGGTGGGCGTCCAACCTGAGCGGACGAAAGGCGGCCACAAAAGCCGCCCACGAAAACGCCCGCAGGACCGTCAGGGGTCTTGCGGGCGCACATGTCCAATTTAACCGGATATACATCAAGAATGCGGTCAATCCGGACAGACGTCAAGTCTTCTTTTTCACCGTCCCTTCCGAGCCTCCCCCGCAGCGGGACCCGCCCATGCGCCGTATGCGGTGCCGGTTATATCCGGAAGCGCCGTAGCCGCCTGTCCGCAACACCGGGATGTCCCCTCCCGGCCGTTTTATCCAGCACCCCATAAAATGAGAATGAATTTCATTTACATTATCGAATGGGGCGTGTATTGCGAGCCAATCGAAAGTTTAACAACAACCAATGTGATCAACGATCACTCTTTTCACGGGGGAAACGCATGCTTGGATCAGCGCTGACCGGAGCGTGTTCAATATGCGCGGCATATCCGATAGACGGGACTTGTAGGACAGGCTGGGCATACAGGGCCTTGAGGAACATTTCGCTTTTGGCGGGTGTGTCCATGGTGGCGGTGGCCGGGGCCGCCGCGCGGGAGATCACGGAGAGCACCGCGGAGAGCACTGTGGGAAATGCCCCGGAAACGGTTGCGGAGACCGTCACGGAGGCCGACGACGACCAGACGGTGGAGGTCATCGTGGTCACGGGCGAGAAAATCGCCCGCACGCTGGAGGAGGTCACCGCCAGCGTCGAGGTGGTGACAGCCGCCGAAATCGCCCGCGAACCCATTGCCGACCTGTATGAAATCGTCGAGCGCATTCCCAATGTCAACTCAGCCCTCGGCGGGCTGGGGTTCGCCATTCGCGGCATCGACCAGCGCGGCATCGGCAGTGCCGGCAGCGGCCAGACGCTGACCATTTATGTGGACGATGCGCCTTTGGGCAATTTCACCACCTTTTTCGGGCCGCTGGGGTCGTGGGACCTGGGCCAGGTGGAGGTCTATCGCGGCCCGCAGTCGACCAATTTCGGGCGGAACGCGCTGGCCGGCGCCATTTATGTGCGCACCCAGGACCCGAGTTACGACTGGGAGGTCAAGGCGCGCGCCGAAATCGGCGAGTATGACACGCGCCAGCTTGCCGCCGTCGTCAACGGCCCGCTGGTCGACGACCGCATCGCCTTCCGCCTGACCGGCGACTACCGGGAAACCGACGGTTTTATCGACAACACCTTTCTCGACGAGCCGGCGGACGCCACGGAGCTGAAAACCGGGCGGCTGAAATTCCTGTTCGATCCGGCGGAAAATGTCCGCATCATCACCACCACATCCTACACGGAAAATTTCGCCGGCGAGGACGGGGTCGCGGCGTCCGGCGGCTTCACCCGCGAGGTGGCCTACGACACGCCGGGCCGCGAGGGAACGGAGACCTTCCTGCAATCGGTCAACGCCACCTGGGAGGTCAGCGACCGGTTCGAAATCCAGTCGCTGACATCGTTTCAGACGACGGATTATGTGCGCTTGGAGGATTTCGACCTGACGCCCGCGCCCATCGCCGCGCTGGACCGGACCGGCGAGGACGAGGCGCTGGCGCAGGAATTGCGGTTCAAATATCAGGGCGACCGGCTGAGCGGGGCGCTGGGCTTTTTCTTCGTCGACACGCGGCAAAGCTTCGACGACACGTTCACCATCCCCATCACCATCGTCAATCCGGCCCTGCCGCTGGACAATCTGGTCTCGCGCACGTCCCTTTTCGATGACGAGGCGACCAATTACGCGGTTTTCTTCGACGGGTCCTACAGGCTGGGCCGGGATGTCGACCTGCTGTTCGGCGGACGCTACGATTATGAGGACCAGACCAATGTGGCCACGGCCATCACCGACATTGTGGGCGACCTGCCGCCGGGGTTTGAGTTTCTGGAAAGCCTGAGGGGCGAGACCGAGCAGCGCACGGACGCGGATTTCGAGGCCTTTCTGCCGAAAATGGGCCTGCGCTGGCGCGCCAGCGAGGCCATGACCCTGGCCTTTGTCGCGCAAAAGGCCTACCGCGCCGGCGGGGCCGAAATCAATGTCGTCGATGGCGGCATCGAGAGTTTCGACCCGGAATATCTGTGGAATTACGAGCTGTCGGCGCGCGGCGTCTGGCTGGACGGGCGCCTACGCTGGAACGCCAATGTCTTCTATTCGGACTGGACCGACCAGCAGGTCGCCATTCAGGTCTCGGACACCATCACCAATCTGTTCAGAACCGTCAACGCCGGCCAGTCGACCCTGTACGGCCTGGAAACCGATATCACCTGGGTGGTGGACGAGCGGCTGGAAGTGTATGGCGGTCTCGGCATCACGGAAACGGAGTTCGACGATTTTCCCAACCCCATGGCGGGCGAGGGCCGACCGGACAATTTCGCCGGCAATGCCTTCCCCTTCGCGCCGCAGGTGTCCCTCAACGCCGGCTTCGATTACCGCCATCCGAGCGGCCTGTTCACCGGGATTGACGTCAATTATCAGTCCAGCGCCTTTTCCGATCAGGAAAACTTCATCGTCAACGAGGTGGAGGGCCGGACCCTGATCAATGCGCGCCTGGGCTATGCGGTGACGGATAATGTGCAGATTCTGGTCTATGCCCGGAACCTGCTGGACGAGGATTACTTCACCACGCTGGACCGCCAGCCGGGCAACGACTTCGCCCGCGTCGGCGCGCCGCGCGTGATCGCGGCCCGTCTGGATGTGCAGTTCTAGACGGGCCGGCGGATGCGCGGACGGGACGGAACGGTCTGGCGGTTGGGCCCGGTGACACGGCCTTGACGGACCGGGCGGGCGCGGTTGATCATGGCGGCGCCACGGGAAACAGGCAAGCATGGGGGACACGCGACGATGGGGGATGAAGGGACATGACAGCCCTGACAGCCTTGGCAACATTCGGCGGATTTGCGGCGGCGCTTGGCGGCCTGCTGGGCGGTTTGGTCAGCCTGCGCTGGTCTTGGGCCAACCGGGCGCGGCCCCATGGGGGCGCCATTGTGCTCGGCTGGGGGCTGATCGGGCTGTCCGCCGCCGGCTTTGTCCTGTGGCGGGGCGGGGAAATCGGCCTGCCGCTGTTTTTCATCACCCTGTCCCTGCTCGCATACGGGACCGTACTCGCCGCCCTGCAACGGCGCGGCGTCAAATCGCGCGGCACGGCGGCCGCCGCCCCCGATACCGCGACCATCGGACCAGACGCCATCGACCCGGCCCACAGGCCGAAACGTCTGGCACGTGGGCTTCTGCGCACGGCCGCCGCCTTTCTGCTCGCCGGGGCGGCCGCTATCGGCATCGGCGTCATGGTGGCGACATCGGCACCGTGGAGCGACGTGACCCGCATCGCCGTCGGCGGATTGATCGTGCCCATATTGTGGGCCGCCGGCATGGCCTGGACCCTTGTGGACACACGGATCCTGCGTGCCTCCATCCTGCTGACCGGTGTCGCCGCCCTGTCGCTCGGCATGGCATTTTTTTAAAGGGACCCACCCGATGACGGAACCGACCCCGCAAGAACCGATGCAGAAACCGATACAAAAATCGGGACGGCATCGATCGATCTGGCCGAAAGTGCCGGCACGGTTCGTCAGCGGCGTTCTGGCCGGTCATTCGGTGCTGGGCCTGTCCTTCGCCGCGCTGATTTACGTGATCTGCCTGTCCGGCACCATTCTCGTCATGGCGCATGAAATCGAGCGCTGGGAATATCCCGCCGGGCCGCTGGTGAACACCGCCACGCCGGACCAGATCGATGCGGCGCTGGCAAACGGCTATGCCTACGCCCGCGAAAACGACAAGCTGCACGATATCTTCATCGAGACCCCCAGGCCGGACGCGCCGCGCCTGCGCGTGCGCATTCTCGATTCCGAGCGCGGCATCGATGAAACATGGCTGGCGCGGCAGGACGGGACCCTGATGGAACGGCATGACAGCACGGTCTTCCGGTTTCTGGCCGACCTGCATATTTTTCTGCACATGCCGCGCACCATCGGCCTGTTCATCGTCGGCCTGATCGGGGTGACGCTGTTATCGTCCATTCTGTCCGGCGTTCTGGCGCATCCGCGCATTTTCAGGGATGCCTTCAGCCTGCGCTGGGGGGGATCGCGGCGCCTACAGGAAGCGGACCTGCACAACAGGCTCAGCGTCTGGGGCCTGCCCTTTCACATCGCCGTGTCGCTGACCGGCGCGCTTCTGGGCCTGTCGACCCTGATTCTGGGCGTTCTCGCCTATGCCGCCTTTGACGGCGACATGGAAAAGGCACGCGGCACCGTCGCCGGCCCCGCAATCGCCGAAGACGACACCCCCGCCCCGCCGCTGCGCGTGGGCCCGACCCTGCACCGGCTGCTGGCCGAACACCCGCAGGGCCGCCTGCTGCGCGTGCGCGTCGGTCATATGGCGACCAAAGGCCAGGCGTTCGAGGTGCAGTTGACCGCCCCCGGCCACCTGACCAGCAGCGAACGCTATTATTTCGACGGCGCGGGCAATGATCTGGGCATGGCCGGTTACGCCGACGGCACGCCGGGCCAGCAGATCATCGGCGCGCTCGGCCCCTTGCATTTCGGCTGGTTCGGCGGCCTGCCGGTCAAGCTGGCCTATGTGCTTCTGGGGGCGGCGCTGACCGTCGTCACCTGTAGCGGGGTGACCATCTGGATCGCCCGGCGGCGGGACAGGGGCAAACCGGTGCCGGGCTGGCACCGCGCCTGGATCGCCGCCGTCTGGGGCCAGCCCGTGGCCCTCGGCGTGACCGCCGCCGGCCTGATCGCCGTGCCGGACTTTCCGCCCCTGATCCCGTATCTGACGACGGTGCTGGCGGCTTTCGCCGCCGCCCGGCTGATCCGCCGGACCGCACCGCTGTCACGGGCCCTGCGCCTGGCCGGCGCGGCGGCCCTCGGCGGTGCGGCCTTCATCCATATGGGCCACTGGGCGGGACAGATCGCCGACCCCATGGGATGGGCCGGCAATGCCGTGCTGCTCACGCTCGCCGGGGCGCTGGCGGCCTCCACTCTTGCGGGCGGGCGCAGCATGGCAGCCGGCCGGACAAGTCCGGCGGCCGCCGAATAGGCCCTTACCCGTTTGCTGAAACGCAACACTTAAGCGCCGGCGCCGGCACTCCGCCCTTGCGCCCGGTGCGGCGATGCACGATGCTGACGGCTGTGAAGGGACGTCCTTCAGGGGTAACAAAGATAAAAACCAGGCAGGCCGCCAAGGGGGCATCATGTTGCTGACGAAAGACCGGCTCGCCGCCGTGCTGGGTGTGTATATGGCGTTTGTGTTCATCCAGTCGCTGTTTTACAAATTCAGCAATTCAGCCGAGACACAGCATATCTTCGGAACGCTGGACGCCTGGGCCGCGGGTTTTGGCGCCGCCGGCCTGTTCGCGCCGACGGGCCTGTTCAGCCAGTATGTGATCGGCGGCGCCGAACTGGTGGCCTCCACCCTGATCCTGGCCGGCACGCTCGCCGGCGGACTGCGCGTTCTACAGGGAGTGGGCGGTATTTTCGGGACCGCCATCATGACCGGGGCCATCGGCTTTCACCTGTTCACGCCATTGGGGGTGGAGGTTCAGGGCGACGGCGGCACGCTGTTCATCATGGCGTGCGGGGTGTGGCTGTCCGGCGTGGCCCTTCTGGTCATGCGGCGCGCGGATATTCTGGCCGTACGGCTCAGCCTGTAAACGTAAGACATACGGCATACAGCCGGTGCCGGGATTTTGTCAGTAAGTGTCATAAGCAATTGCGCAAAAATGACGCAGCATGGGTGACATCGTTCACCGATGCGATATATGTCATGCGACGATGCAACATATGCCATGAGAAACGGTCGGGGTTTCGATGGTCCAAGCGGCCACGGCGGGGGTAAAGGTGTATTCTCGCGTCGTGACAGTCTGGGGCAGTTCGGGGGCAATCCAGACAAGGATTTGTGCATAACGGTTCTTCGGGTATCGAGTCTTCGGGTAGTGGTTCTTCAAGTATCTGGGCGGTCTTGCGAGTATACGGCCTTTGTTGATCTGGACGTTTGTTGATACGGGCGTTTGTTGATACGGGCACTTCATATCCTGTTTCGTATTTTCCAACTGATTTTTCACACCAAGTGCATTCGGGTGATTCTTATGCGTGGCTTTCTTTCCTGCTTGTTCGTGATGCTGGCGCTGGCCGCCTGCGGGAACGGCGATCAAAACGGTGCCCCCGGCGGCGAACCCGGCATGCCCGGCGGCGCACCGCCGGTCAGCGTGTCCGTGCCGCTGAAGTCGGAAATCATCGAATGGGATGAATATACCGGCCGTTTCGAAGCGGTTGAAAGCGTCGATATCCAGGCCCGCGTCAGCGGCTATCTGGAATCCATCCATTACGAGGACGGTCAGCTGGTCAAAAAAGGCGATCTTCTGTTCGTCATCGACCCGCGCCCGTTCGAGGCGGTGGTCGAGCGGGCCGAGGCCGAGGTGGAGCGCGCCGAAGCCCGCGTACAATACACCACGACGGAAGCCCGGCGGGCCGAGGAACTGGTCGGACGCGGCAATATTTCGCGCGAGCAGTTCGACCTGCGCGTTCAGGAACGCAGCCAGGCGCTGGCGGAGCTGGACGCCATGCGGGCCGATCTGAAAACCGCCCGGCTGGATCTGGAATTCACCCGTATCAAAGCCCCTGTCGGCGGTCGCATCAGCGACAATTTCGTCTCGGTCGGCAACCTTGTCGCCGGCGGCAATACGAATGCCACGGTGCTGACGCGCATCGTGTCGCTGAACCCGATCTATTTCGTCTTTGACGGCAGCGAATCCGCCTATCTGAACTATCAGCGCCTGCAACAGGCCGGCGACCGTCCATCGTCACGCGATGCGGAAAATCCGGTACAGATCCGCCTGTCCGACGAAAAGGACTTCATGCACACCGGCTATATGGATTTCGTCGACAACCGGGTCGACCCCAACACCGGCACCATCCGGGGCCGGGCGGTGGTCGAGAACACCGATTATTTCCTGACACCCGGCGTGTTCGGCCGCATGCGCCTGCGCGGGCGCGATCCGTATGACGGCCTGCTGCTGCCGGACAGCGCCATCATGGCGGACCAGTCGCTGCGCCTTGTCTATGTGGTGGGGCCGGACAATGTCATCGCCCCCCGTCCCGTCGTGCCGGGGCCGATGTACCGGGGCCTGCGCATCATCCGCGACGGCCTCGCCGACGGTGACCGCGTGGTGCTGGACGGGCTGATGATGCTGCGTCCCGGCATGCCTGTGGCACCGCAGGACGGCGCCGTCACCTTCAACGACCAGCAGGGCGGAACCCGATGAAGTTCACCCACACCTTTATCGAACGGCCGATTTTCGCCACCGTTCTGTCCATTCTGATCGTTCTGGTCGGCGCCATTTCCTATTTCAGGCTGCCGGTGGCGCAATATCCCGACATCGCGCCGCCGACCATTCAGGTCACGGCCAATTATCCGGGCGCCGACGCCCTGACGGTGGCCCGCACGGTGGCGACCCCGCTGGAACAGGAAATCAACGGCGTGGAAGGCATGCTGTACATGTCGTCCCAGTCCACCAATGACGGCAGCCTGACGCTGACCATCACCTTCGGGCTCGGCGCCGATCTCAACCAGGCGCAGGTGCTGGTCCAGAACCGGGTCGCCGTCGCCGAACCCCGCCTGCCGGAGGAAGTGCGCCGGCTGGGTGTGACCACGCAGAAAAATTCACCCGATCTGATGATGGTCGTCCACCTGCTGTCCCCCGACAACAGTCTGGACCAGCTGTACATCGCCAACTATGCCATCCTTCAGATCCGCGACCGGCTGGCGCGTATCGACGGGGTCGGCGATATCTTCATCTTCGGCGCGTCGGAATATTCCATGCGCGTGTGGCTGGACCCGGACCGGATCGCCAGCGTCGGCCTGACCGCCGAAGAAGTGGTCGCCACCCTGCAAAGCCAGAATATCCAGGTGGCCTCCGGCGTGCTGAATGACGAGCCCCTGCCCGCCCGCCAGGGCGATTTCGAATTGAGCGTCCAGACCCAGGGCCGCCTGGTCGAGCCGGAACAGTTCGAGGACATCGTCATCAAATCCGATGTGGAGGGGCGGATCACCCGTCTCGGCGATGTCGGCCGGGTGGAACTGGGCGCCGCCGATTATGCCACCAAAAGCTATCTGGACGGCAAACCGGCCATCGCGCTCGTCATCTTCCAGCGGCCCGGCACCAATGCCCTTGAGACCGCGACGGCGCTGAGGGACACGATGGAGGGTTTCAAGCCCGACTTCCCGCAAGGGTTGGACTATGACATCGTCTACAATCCGACGGAATTCATCAGCCAGTCGATCAGCGCGGTGCTCGAAACCCTGATGGAAGCGGTCATTCTCGTCGTGCTGGTGATCGTTCTGTTCCTACAGAAATGGCGGGCGGCGCTGATTCCGTCCGTCGCCATTCCGGTCTCGCTGATCGGCACCTTCGCGGTGATGAGCGCGTTCGGCTTCAGCCTCAACAATCTGACCCTGTTCGGGCTGGTGCTGGCCATCGGCATCGTGGTGGACGATGCCATCGTCGTGGTGGAGAATGTGGAACGGAACCTGCGCGAGGGCAAAACCGCGCGCGAGGCCGCCCACATCACCATGGACGAGGTGGGCACGGCCCTCATCGCCACCTCGCTGGCGCTGATCGCGGTGTTCCTGCCCGCGTCCTTCATCGGCGGTATTTCCGGACAGTTCTTCAGCCAGTTCGCCCTGACCATCGCGGTGGCGACGGTTCTGTCCACGGTGGTGTCCCTGACGCTGAGCCCGGCGCTCTGCGCCATTTTCCTGAAGGGGGAGGAGCTTGCGCGCCAGCGGGACAAGCCGCGCACCGGCCTGGGCAGCCGCTTCAGCGACTGGTTCAACGGCGGGCTCGACCGCGTGGGCCTGCGCTATGGCGGGATGACCGGGCGCCTGACCCGGCGCGTCGGCATCATGTTCACACTCTATGCCGGGCTGATGGCGTTGGCCTATATGGAATATCAGCGCGTGCCCGGCGGCTTCATCCCCGAGCAGGACAAGGGATATTTCATCATCGCGGCCCAGCTGCCGCCGGGCGCGGCCCTGTCGCGGACGGACGATCTGGTCCTGAGGATCACGGAGGAAGCGCTGGCGGTGGACGGCCTTACCAACGCCGTTGCCTTTGCCGGTTTTTCCGGCGCCACCTTCACCAATGCCTCCAATTCGGCGGCCGTTTTCGTGTCGCTGGAGGAGTTTGACGTACGGCAGGAGAAGGGGCTGGACTATTACGGCATCCTCAATGACCTGCGCCAGCGCATGATGCAGTTCCGCGAGGGGTTCGTCGTGGTCATACCGCCGCCACCGGTCGAGGGCATCGGCAGCGGCGGGGGCTGGAAAATGATGATCCAGGACCGTGGCGGGCGCGGCGAACGCGTCCTTTTCGAGGCAACGCAGCAACTGGCGGGCGCGGCCTGGGCCAATCCGGCGGTGTCGACGCCCTTCAGCTTTTTCGAGGTGCAGACACCGCAGCTGTTTGTCGACATCGACCGCGCGCGGGCGGAAATCCTGCGTGTGCCGGTGGCCAATGTCTTCAACGCGCTGGAGGTTTATCTCGGCTCGTCCTTCGTCAATGATTTCAACTATCTGGGGCGGACATACCGGGTCACGGCACAGGCCGACGCCGCCTACCGCCTGGACGAGGACGACATCGCCCGTCTGCGCACGCGCAATCAGGAAGGCGGGATCGTGCCCATCGGATCGGTGGCGACGTTCGAGCGTATCACCGGACCGTCGCGCATGCCGCGCTACAATCTGTTCCCCGCCGCCGAGTTGCAGGGCGACACCGCGCCCGGCTATGCGACCGGCGAGGCGCTGGCCTCGATGGAGGCCTTGGCGGAGCAGATCCTGCCGCCGGGCATTTCCTATGAATGGACGGAACTGGCCTATCAGCAGAAAAACCAGGGCGACACCTCGGCACTGGTCTACACCCTTGCCGTGGTGTTCGTCTTTCTGGTGCTGGCGGCCCAGTTTGAAAGCTGGCTGCTGCCGCTGGCCATCATCCTGATCGTGCCGGTCTGTTTCCTCAGCGCCATGATCGGCGTGGATATCGCCGGCTTCGACAACAATCTGCTGACCCAGATCGGGCTGGTGGTGCTGGTGGGGCTGGCGTCAAAAAATGCCATCCTGATCGTCGAATTCGCCCGTCAGCTGGAAGACAGCGGCCGGACCCGGTTCCAAGCGGCGGTGGAGGCGGCGAAACTGCGCCTGCGGCCGATCCTGATGACGTCCTTTTCCTTTATTCTCGGGGTCGTGCCGCTGGTGATCGCCACCGGCGCCGGCGCGGAAATGCGCCAGGCGCTCGGCGTGGTGGTGTTTTCAGGCATGATCGGGGTGACCCTGCTGGGTCTCGTCTTCACACCGGTTTTCTACGTGGCCTGCCGGTCGCTGGCCAGCGATCAGCGCAAGTTGCGCGCGCAAGGAGACGGGGAAGCCGGCGAGGAAACGGCGGAAACCCCGGCGGGCTGACGCGCGCGCCGCCGGCTTTTGCATTTCGGCAGGCCGACCCCGCCACATGCGGCAAAGACCGCCCAAGGGCATGGCTTTTTCCGGGCCATGCCCTTAGCGTCTGTGATATCCGGGACCCGCCGGTGACCGCGCAAGGGGAAGGACGCGCCGTGGCCTCCGACAAACCGATATCCGACACCCAGACATCCGATACAGAGGCATCCAATACACCGCCCTCCGACGCACCGTTATCCACTCCACAGGCAGAGGATAAGACATCCTATGGCATGAGCGTGGCCAAGGGCACGGCCTATGCCGTGGTCATGCGGCTGAGCATCCGCCTGATGGGTCTGGTGTCGCTGAGCGTCACCTCGCGCATTCTCTCGCCCGAGGATTTCGGCGTTGTCGCCACGGCCACCATCGCCCTCGGCATTTTCACGATTTTCCGTGAAACCGGCCTCAGCGAAATTCTGGTCAGAACGCCGGACCTGACGGACAGCAAGGCGGCCTCGGTGTGGACGCTGCGCCTGATCCTCAGCATCGGCGTCTCGCTGGCCGCCATGGCGCTTGCCGTGCCCGTCTCGTGGCTCTTGGGGGAACCACGGGTGGCGCCGGTTCTGTTTTATCTGGCCTTTGTGCCGACGCTGGAGGCCCTGGCCAGTCCGGCGTCGGCCTTTCTGATCCGGTCCTTCCGCTTCGGCAAGGATTTCGTCCTGAAAATCAGCCAGAAATCGGTGCAGGTGATCGCGGCCATCACGGCGGCGCTGACCATCGGCAATTACTGGGCGCTAGTGGTGGCCATGCTGGCGGGCACCGTCGGCGACCTGATCCTCAGCCAGATTTTCCATCCCTTCCGCTACCGGCTGACCCTCAGCCATTTCGGGGAAATCCGGGGCTTTGCCTTCTGGACCTTCTGGCGCAACCTGTCGATCAACCTGTCGGGCCGCATCGATTCCCTGGTGGTGCGCCCCCTGCTGAACAGCAGTATTTTCGGCCTGTATCATGTGGCGCGGGAACTGACGCAGATTTTCGTCGTCGAACTGGTGGGCCAGGTCCAGCGGGCCACCCTGCCCGCCCTGTCGCGCATGCAGGACGACGCGCAGCGCATGGCCGATGCCACCGCCCGCCTGATGGGGCTGCTGGCGCTGACGGCGGTGGCGCTGTCTCTCGGGGTGGTGGCCGTCGCCCATGACATGCTGGTCACGCTGCTGGGCTGGCAGTGGGAAAACGCCACCCCCTTCCTGCAACTGCTGGCGCCGGGGGCGGCGTTCACCGCCATCGCCACGGTGAACCAGTCCCTGTTCATCGCGTTGGACCGGCAGAAACTGTCCGCCGCCTTCTGGGCCGCGCGGGCCGGCGTTTTCGCCGCCGGCTGTGCCATCGCCGGCTATCTGGCCGGGCCGCACTGGGTCGCCGGTACCTTCAGTATCCTGGCCATGCTGGTGACACTGGCGGAAATCCACACCCTGCGGCGGCTGACCGGCGCGGCCTTCAGCCTGACGGGGGTGTTTTTCCGCCCGGTGGCGGCGGGCGGGCTGATGGTCTGGGGGGTGTGGTCGATGCCGGCCTTCATCGCCCAGTCACTGATCCTGACACTGGCCCTGAAAGTGGCCGTGGGCGCCGCCATCTATGGCAGCGTCGTCATCCTGCTGTGGCTGGCGACCGGGCGACCGCAAGGGGGGGAGGCCACGCTTATCGACTATCTGGGCCAAATCCTTGAGCGTCTGCGGCAGCGCCTCGGCAAGGACTGAGGCCGGGACGATTCAGGCCCATCGGAGCTGCATGGCAGGTGGGCGTCTGGCCGGCCGTATGAAAAGTGTAACACTCCGGCTGTAGGCCTCGTCTGTTGAAGGTTTCAAAACATGGCCCCTTCCTGCCTGCCCGTCGGGCCGGGACTGTTGATCAGTGCCCGGCGGACGGGCTGGCGCATCTGGCGGAGACGCCGGTCGCGGGCCATGACGGCGGATGCCGGGCGGCATGGCATCCTGCCCAAAAGGGTACCGGGAATCATGGGCGGCGGTCAGGCGGTCAATCAGCCTCAGGTCAATCGGGTGTGCGATACCGAACAGGCACGGGACATCCGGGCCGGAAGCGGCGGCTTCGGCGGCTATCTGGTCGAACAGGGCCTTCTGTCCGCGCCGTCGGTGGACCAGGCCCTGCATGCCAGCGCCGAGACACGGTGCGGCCTGCCGGCCGCCCTGATCGACCTGGGCCTGATGTCCGACACGGCCTGCCGCGACGCACTGGCCGCCTTTGCCGGGGTGCCCGTCTTTCAGGGACAATCGGACAGACCCGAAGCCGACCTGCCGGACACACACGGTCTGAGCCCGGACTTTCTGAGGAAGAACCATGTCCTGCCCCTGTACGGCGAGGACGGGACGGACGGCACAATCCTGCACATGGCGCTGAGCGATCCGCTTGACGGGTTTCTGATCAAGGGGATGGAAATGGCGACGGGCTGCACCGTCGCCCCCCATGCCGCCACGCGCGCGGACATCGCCGCCGGCCTTGTCCGTCTGGACAGCGCCGCGAAAGACACGGCGGAGGACGGGCCCGGCCAACCGACGGTGCTGGGCGACGACGATCTCAGCCGTCTGAAGGAACTGGCCAGCGAAGCCCCGGTCATCCGTCTGGCCAATCAGGTGCTGGACCGTGCCGTCGCCTGCCGGGCCGCCGATATCCATATGGAGCCCGCCGTGGGCGGCCTTGCCATCCGCTATCGGGTGGACGGACGGCTGGAGCCGGGCCCGCCGGTGGCGCCGGACATGGCGGCGGCCCTGTTGTCGCGCCTGAAACTTCTGGCGCGGATCGACATCGCGGAAACCCGCCTGCCGCAGGACGGGCGCATCCGTACCACCGTGCGCGGCCGCAAGATCGACCTGCGCGTCGCCACCCTGCCCTCCGTCCACGGGGAAAGCATGGTGATCCGGGTGCTGGACCGGTCGGCGGTGGCGCTGGACCTGCCGGCGCTGGGGTTCGACGGCGCGCGGCTGGACCTGCTGCGCGGTCTCATCCGCGAACCGAACGGCATCATCCTGGTCACCGGCCCGACGGGCAGCGGCAAGACCACCACCCTCTATGCCGCCCTGTCGGAGGTGAACGAGCCCGGCCGCAAAATCATCACCGTCGAGGACCCGGTGGAATATGAAATCGACGGCCTTGTCCAGGTGCAGGTACAGCCGCAGATCGACCTGACCTTCGCGCGGGTGCTGCGGGCGGCGCTGAGACACAATCCGGATATCGTGCTGGTCGGCGAAATCCGCGACGGCGAAACAGCACGGATCGCGATCGAGGCCTCGCTCACCGGGCATCTGGTTCTGGCGACCCTGCACACCAACAGTGCCGTTGCCAGTGTATCCCGACTGCTGGACATGGGGGTCGAGGACTATCTGCTGGCCTCGACGCTCAGGGGGGTTCTGGCGCAGCGGCTGGCCCGCACCCTGTGCCCCGACTGCCGCACGGCGGAACAGGTGCCGGCCGCGCTGGTCCGCGAACACGGCGCACGGCTGCCCACTGGGGCCGAGACCGTCACCCTATACAGCGGCAAGGGCTGTCAGACATGCGGCGGCAGCGGATACAAGGGCCGCACGGTCCTGTACGAACTGCTGCCCGTGGACGGCACGGTGCGCGAGCATCTGTTTGCCCGCACGGACGCCCGCGCGCTGGAAGCCCGGCTGGCCGGCGACGGGTTCACCACCATGCGCGCCCACGGTGTGGCCAAGGCCCTTGAGGGCGTCACCTCGCTGGCGGAAGTGCTGCGTGTGACGGCGGGAGACGGGTGATGCCGCGTTTCCGCTATCAGGCCATCACCGCAAGCGGCGCCACGGAACGCGGCGAAATGGATGCCGAAAACCGGCTGGCGGCCTTCCGCCAGTTGCAGCAGGCGGACAAAACCCCGGTCAAGGTGCTGGATGCCGGGGACGGATCGCTCAGCACCCTTCTGGACATGGAACTGGGGGCCCGCACCATCAGCCACGCGGACCGGGCCGCCCTGCTCGGCGAACTGGCGGCGCTGCTGAAAGCCGGCCTGACGGTGGAGGAAGCCGTCGACCTGACGGTGGATATCGCCGACAACCGTCTGGCCCGCGCGGCGCTGGGCGATGCGGCACAGGCCTTGCGGGCGGGCACGCCGCTGTCGCGGGCGCTGGACGACCGGCGCCTTGCTTTCGCGGGCGCGGACCTGGCCCTGATCGCGGCGGGCGAGCGGTCCGGCGCGCTGGGTCCCATCCTGTCCCGGCTGGCGGAACAGCAGGCACAGGCCCTCAGCCGGCGGTCCGCGCTGGTCTCGGCGCTGGTGTATCCGGCGATCCTGACCCTGACGGCCTGCGCGGTCATCATTCTGATGGTGACGGTGGTGGTGCCGCAATTCGAACCGGTCTTCGCCGCCGCCGGCACCGACCTGCCCTGGCTGACCGCACAGGTCCGGGCGCTGAGCACCGGCATCGTCGCGGGCCTGCCGTTTGCGGCCCTGACCGTTGCGGTGCTGGCGGTCGCAGTCCCCCTTGCACTGCGCCGGCCGGACACCCGCCTGCGTCTGGACGGCTGGCTTCTGGCCCTGCCGGGGCTGGGGCGGTTTCTGCTGCTGTCGCAGGCGGCGCGCTTCGCCCGCGCGCTGGCCCTGCTGCTGGAGGGCGGCGTTGCCCTGCAATCGGCCCTGACGCTGAGCGCCCGCACCGTTACCAACCGTGCGCTCGGCAAACGGTATCTGGACATGGTCGCCGCCGTGCAGCAGGGCACGCCGCTGTGGCAGGCCATAACCGGGGCCGGTGTGATGACGCCGCGCGGTCTCAGGCTGATCCGGCTGGGCGAGGAAACGGCCAGCCTGCCGGCGACGCTGAAACGGATCGCCGACAGCGCCGAGCATGACATCGACACCGCGCTGAAACGCGCCACCGCCCTGTTGACCCCCGCCGTGACCCTGATCATGGGCGGTGTCGTGGGCATCATCGTCTGGTCGGTCATGTCGGCCATTTTGGACATCAACCGTCTGGTCTGAAAGGCATCAGGAATGCGTATTTTTTCCGCCATCCCCCGTCACCGTCCGCACGGCACCCGCAAACCGCGCCCCGCACGGCGGGCGCAGGCTGGCTTCACACTGATGGAACTGCTGGTGGTGCTGGCCATACTGGGCCTGCTGGCGGCCTTTGCCGCGCCGCGCGTGATCCAGTATCTGAGCGCGGCCAAAAGCGATGTGGCCGCGGTGCAGATCGACAATCTGGCCGCCGCGCTGGACCTGTTCCGCCTGGAAGTGGGCCGCTACCCCACAAGCGACGAGGGACTAGAAGCCCTGATGACCCAACCCGACGCCGCCCCGGAATGGCGGGGCCCCTATCTGGACAAGCGCGACGGCCTGACGGATCCCTGGGGCCGGCCCTATGCGTACAGCCAGCCGGGCGAGCATGGCGGCGACTATGACCTGTATACCCTGGGTGCCGACGGGCGCGAGGGCGGTGAGGATGAAAATGCCGACATCGTCAACTGGTAAAACATTCGCCGTCCCGGACGTGCCCGCCACGGGCTTCACGCTGATGGAGCTTCTGGTGGTGCTGACCATCGTGGCGCTGGTCGCGGCCGTGGCGGCACCGCGCCTTGTCGGCAGCGGTGTTGCCGCGCGGTTGGAGGCCGATGCCCGCGCGGTGGAAGACATGCTGGACCGGGCGCGCCTGACCGCTTTGAGCGGAAACCGCGATACCATGGTCACGGTTGACATGGCCGACGGCATCCTGACCGGCCCTAACGGAGCGCAGACACAACTGCAAAGCGCCCGCGTTTCCTCGATGACAACGGCAGAAGCCCTGGTCACTGGCGAGACGGGGCGTTTCCGTTTTTTTTCCGACGGCAGCAGCACGGGCGGACGGCTGACACTGGCGGAGGAGGATCTGACACGCACCGTAACACTCGACTGGCTAACGGGGGAGGCGCGCCGTGACGGCGGCACCGGCGACTGACACACCCGCGATATGCAGCGCAGGCTACCGGCACGGCTTCACCCTGGTCGAGGTGCTGGTCGCCTTTGCCATATTGGGGCTGGGCCTGGGGCTGTTTTTCAGCAGCCTGTCCTCGTCGGGCGACCGGCTGGTCACCGCCGCCGCGATTGAAGCCGACCACATGACGCTGAGCCGCCTGATCGAGGAAACCGCCGCCGCCGCACGTCCGTCAGGCCACAGCGGACAGCTGGAAGACGGGCGCCCGTACGACATCCGCGTCAACATACTGGAAACCCTGCCGGGCGGCGCCACGCTGGTCCGTCTGGAAGGACAGCTTGGCGCGCCGCAGCCGCTGCGGCTTGAAACGGTGCGGCTGATCCCTTTCAGAGGGGGAGGCCGCTGAATGCCAAACTCTTCGCCAACCCTTAAGCCAGCCCGTATACCAGGCCATCCCCGCCGCCGCGCCCGCAGGCATGACACCGGGCTGAGCCTGCTGGAACTGATGGTCGCGCTGGCGGTGCTGGCGCTGATCACCGCCGGGCTTGTCGGGGGCCTTGGGTTTGCCCGGCGCAGTCAGGACAGCATCGACAGGGCGGTGACGGCGCGCGGCGAAAGGGCTTTGGCGGTGCGTCTGGTCAGCGGTCTCGTCAGCAGGGCGGAAGCCATCCGCGACGGCCAGATGCTGGCCTTTACGGGAACGGCGCAGACACTGGACTTTTACGCCCGCAACCCCGTGCGTGCCCTGCCGCCCGGCCTGTACCGTGTGAGCCTGACGCTGGAGACGACGGCAAAGGGGGACAGCCTGCTTGTGAGTATGGACCCTGAAGCGGGCCTGTCCCCGCCGGTCCGCCGCCGGGTGGCAACGGGGCTGGCCCCGTCGGCCTTCCGCTATTTCGGACGGACGGGAGAAAACGGCGATGTCATATGGCGGGACACCTGGGGGCCGTCCCCTTCGGCACCGCGTCTTGTGGCGTTTGATGTCATGGGTACAGCTGACACCGGAAATAGAGGCGGGACCGGGATCGACGATGGGATCGGGGGCGGAATTGGGGATGCGACAGCGGGGGCGGTCGTCCAGCCGGTTCTGTTGACACATGTCACGCAGTGATGAGGCCGAAACAGTGAATATCAACACATATGGCAAAGGGACGCGCATCCCGGAGGGCGGCGGAGCCGACGATCCCGCCGCGCCCGGACTGTCGCCCGGTTTGCGGCGGGACTGCGGACAAGGCCCCGGTGCCGGATTTGCCGCGTTTCTGTGGCGGTGGACCCGTCCGTCCCCCCTGGTGTGGCGGGTGGAACAGGCGGTGCGCTGGCTGGCAACCAATCTGGACCTGCGCCATACGGCGACCGGGCCGAAGCCAAAACTGGCGGAGGTGCCGGCGTATGAAACCCTGACGCTGGAGCTGAACCTGCCGCTGGCGGCACTGGGCACGCTTGAGGACAGGATCGCGCTGGAAATAGAGGACCGCACCCCGTTCCACATGGCCGATATTGCCGGTGCCTACAGTCTGGAAGCAGGGCAGGAGGGCGGCACGCTTGTCTGCCGGGCCGCCGTTGCGCCCCTGAACCGGCTGGCGCGGCATGCGCAAGACAGCCATGACGGCCTGATGCTGGATATGGGCCCCGGCCAGCTGACCATGCGCCTGAACGGCCGGCGGCGCACGCCCCATGCCGATGCCATGCGCGCCCGGCGCACGCGACAGGCCGTCATGGCACTGATGCTGGCCGGACTGTACCAGTATGGCGGCACCCTTGTCACCGACCGGGTCGCACGCGAAGCGGACGTCATCGCGGCCCGGACAACACAGGCCCGCACAGCGGCGGAAGAGGCCGCCGCCCTGAAGACACGACTGGACACGCTGATGTCCGAGCGCCGGCGCGCGGCGGACCTGACCGCGCGCCACCCGTCCATGGTCGCCCTGCTGGCGGATGTGACGGCCGCCATGCCCGACGGCGCATGGGCGCGGGAAATCCGCTATGACGGGACGCGTGTGACGCTTAGCGGCAATGCCCCGTCCGCCGCCGACATACTGGAACGCCTGTCCGGCATGGACGGGGTCGACAATGTGGCCTTCGGCGCCCCCGTATCCATCGGCGGGGACGGGGTGGAACGCTTCACGGTGGCCTTCACACCCGCCCCCGGCCCTGCCGCGACGGAGGAAGAGCGCGATGGCTGAACCCGCTTCGCCCCGTCCCGCAGGGCAGCCCGGCCCCACGGCCATGGGCCGGCTGGCCGCCTGGACCCTGGCGGTCCTGTGCGCTGTCCTGCTGATCGCCGGCCTCGCCCAGCAGAGCATCGGGCTGTTTTTGACAGCCCGCACCGATCTGGTCGCCGCGGAACGGCTGGCCGCGCGCTATGAACGGCTGGCGGCGCAGAAGGACACGCTGGCGGCCGCCGTGGAAACGGCGGAACGTCAGACCGGCTGGCAGCGCGCCTATCTGGCCGGCGAAACGCATGCCCTGGCCGCCGCCGAACTGCAACGTCATGTGGGCCGCATTTTCACCGGAACGGGGGCAAGCGTGGGCAGGGTTTCCACCGACCGGGCCGACAACGGTGACGGGATTGTCACCCTGCGTGTGCAGGTGCAGTCCGATTATGACGGTCTGGTCAGGGCGCTGGCCGCACTGGAACAGGCCATGCCGCGTACGGTGGTCAGCACGATCACCCTGCGACCGCGCACCGGCCGCACCGGCGCGCGCGGACGCGCGGCCTACGACCCGTCGGCGCTGGACGCCAGCCTGACGGTGGAGGCCGTGCGCCTGACGCGGCAAGAAGACGGGGGAGGAAACGGCCGATGAAAACCGGCATGACATGGCCGGACCGGATTCTGGCCGGCCTTCTTCTGGTGCTGGCCGCGTCCCTGGCAACCGCCCTCGGCCTGCCGGTCGCGCCGCCCGCCACCCTGCCGCAGACGGCGCCCGCCACCGCGCAGGCCGGCGTACAGGCGGCAAACCGCCCGGATCGCGGTAACAGGGATGCCATGGTCGCGACCGTTCTGGCGCGGCCCCTGTTCCGCCCCGACCGGACGCCCATAGCGGCAGGCGATAAGGCCGCGCCCGAAGAGGATACGAAAACGGTGGCGGGCCGGGCCGGTTTCGAACAGGGCGGCCTGCCCAGACTGACGGGCGTGATCATCAGCCGTCACACACGGGCCGCCCTGTTCGAGACCGGCCCGCAAACAAACAAAAGCGTCCCGCTGGGTGGCCGCATCGGCGGCTGGACCGTGAAGGACATACAAAGGAACAGCGTCACACTTGAGCGGGGGACCACGCGCCGCACGCTCAATCTTGTCGACACTGATAAAGGGTCAGAAACGTCATGACGGGTTTGCGTTTTGTTTTTTTAGGAGGCCTGGTCGGCCTTTTGGCGGCCTGCGGCGCCCATCGCGGGCCGACGGAACCGCTGGAACTGGGGTCGGGCACGGAACGGGCGGACGGCACCAATGCCACTTATCAGTCGCAGGCCACGGAGGTTCAAACAGACGCACCGCAGGGCTTTGTCAAACGCGGCAGCGGCGACCGCATCGCCAGCCGCCTGCCCAGCGCCACACGGTGGCAGGCGGACGGCGCGGGCCTGAAGCTGAATTTCCAGAATGCCGACATCGCCGCCGTCGCCGATGCCGTCCTTGGGGAGGCGCTGGGCCTGACATACAGTATCGACCCGTCCATCGATGGCCGGATCACCCTGCAAACCAATGAGGCGGTCCCGCGCGAAGCGGTTCTGTTCGCCCTGGAAAGCGCGCTTCAGCCGGTCGGCGTGTCGCTGGTGGATGAAGGCGGTTTTTACAAATTGATGCCCGCCCTCGACCGCACGCGCGACGGGACCACACCGGTGGTGGGCCTCAGCGCGAAGCAGCTTCGCGCCGGCTACGGCGTGCATGTGGTGCCGCTGTCGTTTACATCGGCCGAACGGGTGGCGGAGCTGATCACGCCGTTCGTGCCAGCGCGCGCCAAGATCACCGTGGACCCGCAGCGCAACCTGCTGATGATCGCCGGCACCGGCCCGGAACGGCTGAGCCTGGTGGACATGGTCAGCGTCTTCGACGTGGACTGGATGTCCGGCCTGACCTACGGCCTTGTCCCGTTGCGAGCGGCGGAGGCGTCGGCACTGGTGCGTGAACTGGATACCGTGTTCAGCAGCGCCAGCGACGGGCTGGCCAGCGACGTCATCCGCTTTGTGCCTGTGGAACGGCTGAACGCCATTCTGGTGATCGCCGCCAATGCGGACCTGCTGGTGCGGGCGGAAGAATGGGTGGAACAGCTGGACACGGGCGGCGAGAACGCCGGCAACCGCCTGTATATATACAAGGTCCAGAATGGCCGGGCGCGGGATCTGGCCGCCGTGCTCGGCGGTCTGTTCGGGGCGCAGCAGCAGGTGCAGTCCTTTGCCGGGGCCGGCGGGGTCGCGCCGGGCCAGCGCGCCGCCGTCATGAACGCCCCCATGCCGGGCCGTGGCGGCGCCCCGCTCGGCGGTGGCGCGGGCCAGGGGGCGTCGGCCTTCGGCGCGGGCCAGACGGCGCGCGACGCCAACACGATCAGTGCCGGCACCCCGCGCGTCAGCCAGAGCGAACCGCTGGTCAGTTTCGCCAATGAACGGATGCGGATCATCGCGGACGAACGCAACAACGCCCTTCTGGTCCTGGCAACACCGGGGGATTATCAACTGGTGCGCAATTCCATCCGGCAACTGGATGTGGAACCCTTGCAGGTTCTGATCGATGCTGCGGTCATCGAGGTCGGCCTGAACGACGATCTGGAATACGGCGTCCAGTGGTTCTTTGAAAGCGGTGATTTCAATTTCACCAATACAAGCGGCACATCGAACACCATCACCCCCAGCGCCCCCGGTTTCAGCGGTATTTTCAACAGCGGCGACGTGAACATCATCGTCGATGCCCTGGACAGCGTCACCGATATTGAAATCCTGTCCTCGCCCCAGTTGATGGTGATGAACAATCAGACGGCCACATTGCAGGTGGGCGACGAAGTGCCGGTGCCCCAGGGCACCGCGCTTAACCTGCAGGGCGACAGCGACACGCTGTTCAACACCATCACCTTTCGCTCGACCGGGGTGATCCTGCAGGTGACGCCCCGCGTCAACGCCAACGGCATGGTGCTGCTGGACATCGAACAGGAAGTGTCCAGCGTGGTGGAAACGGAATCCTCCGGCATCGACGCCCCGACCATCCAGCAGCGGCGGATTTCCAGCACGGTGGCCGTGCGCAGCGGCGAAACCCTGGCGCTGGGCGGACTGATCCAAAGTTCCACCACCATCATCGACAGCGGCGTGCCGGTCCTGAAAAACATCCCGCTTCTCGGCAATGCCTTTAAAAACCGCGACGAACGGCGGCAGCGCACCGAACTGCTCATTCTGGTCACGCCGCGCGTTGTCGGCAGTGTCGAGGAAGCGCGCAGCGTCACCGAGGAACTGCGCCGCCGCATGCGCGGCCTGGAACCGCTGATCAAACCGCGTGCGGCCGGCGGGCCGGAAAGCGGCGATCTTGACGACCGGAACCGCTGAGGCAAACGCCGGCGGGCCGGCGGCACAGCCGGGACTGTCGCGTGGCGCCGGGGCCGCACAGGGCTATGCCCTTGTCGCCGTCCTGTGGGCGGTCGGTCTGCTGGCCCTGATCGCCGCGCTGATCGTGCGGGCCAGCCATGTCGATGTCAGCCGCACGTCCAACGCGGTTGAAACGCTGCGCGCCGCCTACATCGCGGACGCGGCCGTCCATGCGGTCATGGCCGACCTTCTGGCCGGGCGCGCCGTGCCGGGCGGGGCCGTGACACCGGCGGTTATGGTCACGGATGCAGGCACGGCGACGGCCGCCGACATTGTCGTCACGGTCCACGGCACCGTGCGGAAAATCGATCTGAACCGGGCGGACGGCGCGCTGCTGACGGCCCTGTTCCAGGCCGCCGGCGCCGGCAATGCGCGCCGTCTGGCGGCCGCCATACTGGACTGGCGGGACGGGGACGACACGCCGCGCCCGCTCGGAGCCGAGCGTGACTTTTACGAAACGGCGGGCCGGGCCGGGCCGGCCAACAGGCCCTTCTCCCATGTGCGGGAGCTGGCTTATGTGGCGGGCATGGACGACACGCTGCTTACCCGCGTGGCGGATGCCGTGACGGTGTGGGGCGGCCCCCGCATCACCCCGCGCGGTGCCCCGCCGCTGGTTCTGGCCGCCCTGGCGGCACTGGACGAAGGGGCGCGCACCCGCCTTGTCAGCGAAAGCGTGCCGCCATCGGCGCGGCTGGAAATCCTTGCGGATGTGCGCCTGCAAAACGGGCCGCGGTTCCGCCGCCGGGCGGTGGTGCGGCTGTTGCCCGGACTGGCCCGCCCCTATCAGATCGCGGTGTGGGAGCGGTTGCCAGGTGGAGAGAACCTGACGGAGAGGGCCGGCGGATAGCAGCCGGTCGGCATCAGGCCCCGTGCAGGAAGGAAATCAGCGCATAGCGGACACCCCGCGTCACCGGCGTGACCCTGTGCGCAAGCCCGCAGGAAAACACCACGGCACCACCCGCCGGCGGCGAGACGGGCGCGGGGCCGTATTCGGGGAAAATCAGTCCGCCGCCGTCATAAGCCCCGGTGTTCAGATTGAGTGTGATGGCAAAGCGTCTGGCCACCGCGTCCGGCGTGCTGTTGTCGCGGTGAACCGCGAAATGCCCGCCGCTGTCGGCGTCATAGCGGACGATTTTGAACTGTTCGGACGAGCGCGGGGTGAAGGAAAACACATAGCGCAGTTCGGGCACCAGACGATGGGTCATGATGGCCATCAGCTTTTCGGACACCGGCCCCTGCGGAACCGTCACGTCAAGCCGCACTTTCGCATCCGGGTCTTCCTCCAGGACGACCTTGCCGGCCTTTTCCACGTGGGAGCCGGACGGCACCGGGTCGGCCCGGTCGAACACGCCGATCAGCATGTCGCATTCGGCCGGTGTCAGCAGGTCGGGTATCTCCAGCAACGGGGGCTGCCCGTGCGGGTAGGCGAGAGCCTTCGCGAATGTCCGCCGGATTGCAGGATCAGCCCCGTCGAACGGTAGACTTGCCAACAGGCGCAGCGTCCGGCCGGTGATGAAAAGGGTCACATCCGTCTGCCGTCCGGCAAGATGGTCGCTGAGCTGACCGTCGCTGTCCGCGAGCAGGCAGACCGTATCGGGGAAAAGAGAAGACAGGGCGGCTATGCCTGTCTCTGGACTATCTGTTTCTGGCGTATCTGTCTTTGGCCCATCCGGCCCGGTGCGCACGACGACAAAACAGACAAGGCCGGCGGCGGCGGCCTCGACAAGAAGTTGCGCCAGCGGGCCCGCCGACGCGCTGAGTGTGGCGGGCGTTCCGGTGACGATCAGGGCCGGGTCACCGCAGCAGCGGTCATAGAACATGACCGGCTGTCCGCCCGCGTTCATCCGGACAAAATTGGGAATCCGTTCACCGAAACCGATACCGCTCACCATGCACCTCATGTCTCAAAGTAGGCCCCTATAGCCCTGTGGTCTTGGGACCCTGTCATCGCAAATAGCAATGAGGGGGCCCGGAAGGCCCCCTCGTCTGTCGGAAAATCCGTTTTAAAGGCTGTGGCGGTGCCGGCTCAGGAGCCGACGACGCCGCCGTCCGTTTTCCAGATCCCGATCAGCGTGGGACGGGGTTCGCTGTCACCACCGTTCGGGAAGTTGGACGCCGGGGCACCGATGACGCCGGAGTCGCCCGGGTGCTGGATGTTCAGGAACAGGGTCTCGTTGTCCGGCGTGAATTCGGCGCCGCACACCTCGGAGTCGTTGACCGACGACATGAACTGACGCAGGAAACCGCGAGTCGGACCCTCGGTCGGCACCACGAAGGTTCCGTCATTGTTGCCGGTGGGCTGACGGCCGTCGGTGACGATCCACATATTGCCCTGGTTGTCGAAGCCCAGATTGTCCGGCGAGCCGATCGCGGGCAGGACGCTGGCATCGGTCCAGCCGGCGAAATAGGTGTCGTTGGTGCCGAGCGGGGCTTCGTCAATATCGTTCAGCTGGGTCAGGAAGCGGCCTTCCTCGGAGTTGGGATCGCCGGCCAGCATGAAGATTTCCCAGGCGAAGGTGGTGGCGGCATTGTCGTCGCCGTCTTCGGTGATCTCGACGATGTGGCCGAAGCTGTTGTTGGTACGCGGGTTCGGGATATCGGCGATATCGTCGACCTCACGGCCCTGACGGCTGGACAGGCGGGTCTCCGATGTCCGGCGGGTGTTGTTGGTGCAGGCCATGTAGACCTTGCCCGTCACCGGGTTGGCCTGAACGTCTTCCGGACGGTCCATCGGGGTGGCGCCCATGATGTCGGCGGCGCGGCGGACGTTGATCAGCACTTCGGCCTGATTGGCGAATTGCGGAACGTCCGTGCCTTCGACGGTGGCGGACCGCAGAGCCGGCTGGCTGTCATAGTCCATGGCGATCCATTCGCCGGTGCCGTCGTCGTTGAAACGGGCGACGTACAGCGTGCCTTCGTCCAGCAGGTCCATGTTGGCGGCGCGGTTGGCGGCGTTGAAGGTGCCGGCGGTCACGAATTTGTAGAGATATTCGAACCGCGCATCGTCGCCGAGGTAAACGGCGACCTGGCCGCCGGTGGCGACGATGGTGGTGGCGCACTCATGCTTGAAACGGCCGAGCGCCGTCCGCTTTTTCGGACGCGGGGTCGGATCGTAGGGATCGAGCTCGACAATCCAGCCGTAGCGGAAGGCTTCGTTCGGTACACGGTTGGAGTCAAAGCGGTTCCACGTGGCTTCCAGACCCAGGCTGGAGTCGCCCGAACGGGGGACGATCCGGCGGTGGAAATCTAGCGTCTTGATGTCGACGGGGTCGGTGGAGTCGCCGAGACGCTCTTCCAGGGCCGCGAAGCCGCCGAAGATCTGGTCGAAGTTTTCCTCGGCCGAGAGATAGGTGCCCCAGGGCGTGTTGCCGCCGGCGCAGTTGTTGTAGGTGCCGAGGACGGTGATCCCGCGCGAGCTGCCCTGCGTCTGGACGAAGTCGCTGCCGGCAGCCGGACCGGACAGGTTGATCGGCGTATCCAGGGTGATGCGGCGGTTGAACTGGGAATCCAGCACCAGCTGCCAGGCACCGTCCACACGCTCGATCTCGGCGACGGTGATGCCGACATTGGCACGGGCGAAGCGCGCCGCTTCCGGATTGGCGCGGAAATATTCAACCCTGGAGTCATAGTTGCGGCGGTCGCGCGTGTTGGCGGGATCGGGCTCTTCGCCGAACTCGAACAGCAGGTTGTAGTTCATGTATTCGTGGTTCACGCAGATGATGCCGCTGGTGGCACCGTCGGCGTCAAAGCCCGGCAGCGGGAAGAACTCGGCCGCGTCGCAATTGTAGCCGAACTGGTTGTTCATGTTCTCGGCGGCGGCCGCCGTGGCCAGGAAACCGTCGCGGATTTGCGCGTCGGTCAGATTCGGCGTGGTGGACACCAGCGACTGGCCCCACTGAATGATGGAGTTCCACTCATACCCTTCGGGTACGATGATCTCGTCGGCGTCGGAGCCCTCGATCGGTGTGAAGGTCAGCGAATCGGCGGCCTGTGCCTCGGCGGGTACGCTTTGCAGGGCCGAGGCGCTGACGCCCACGACACCCATGGCGGCAACGGCGCTGGCGCCTTTCAGGAAGGAACGGCGTTCAATCTGCGACGCCATCAGCATACCGAAGGGCTGGGCATCGGTGCCACGCTTGGCAAGCGGGAAATCCACACCGTCATCCTCGACGGTTGCCTTTGAGCGCAGTTCGTCGGCAATTGCCTTGACGCGCGATTGCACGGCGTCGTCAAAGGGCGCTTTCCCTTTCACATCATCCATCAGTCTCTCTCCACAATGATATACCTGAAATACCAAAGGCGGGAATTCGAACACGGCCAAACCCGCACCGCCCGAAAGCGGCCCCCAGTCACGACCCGTACGAAGCCCATCCAATCCCCCTTGGAATGGCCCAATTTCTATGCAGGAGAGATGACAGTCCTGTTTTTAAAAGTTGACGGTTCTGCGAAGGTTTTATGACTCAGAATCCGGATCGGAAAGAAAATCTTTTTATTTCAGAGGTTTAATATTGCACCTTTTAAGTGCAAAAATACACTTCAGTCATTTTTAGGCAAATCTGGACTGAACTGTGCGTGACAATGACGGATCGCTTGAGTTTTTATACTTGCGAATACTTATCAATTGCAAAATCTATAATCATTTGTCTTGATCGCCCGTGCCCCACGGATCCACCTGCCGGGGTGCCGCCCCGACAATCGCGTCACCTTATACAGCCTATCCCCCGCCCGCGATATATGGAATTTCCCGTCGCCGGCCGCTTTGTTCTTGTCCCCTGTTTCCACCCCGTCTTGACGACCCGTCGCACGGGATGCTAAATAAATAACCGACTAGTCAGTTATTTTGGAAAGTATCCATGCCCGGACACGCCGACACAAAACGCAAGCCCGAGAAGAAATTCGAACGCCGCGCCGAAGACCGTCCCGGCGAGATTCTGTCGGCCGCCCGCACCCTGTTCGAACGCAAGGGGTTCACGGCCACACGCACGGATGAGATCGCCGCTGCCGCCGGCATCTCGAAGGGCACCCTGTTCCGCTATTTCGCGGACAAGGAAGCCATGCTGGTCGCCATTGTGGAAACGGTGCAAATCCCCGCGAAAGACCGCATGGTGCGTCTGGTTCAGTCCTTCGAGCCGCCTTTTGCGCCAAAGCTGGGGATACTGGCGCACACCTGGTACCAGATGGTCCAGGCGGAAGGAATTGACGGCATTCCCAAAATGATCATGGCGGAAGCCGGCAATTTCCCCGACCTGACGAAGCTGTTCAAGGCGCGCCTGCATGACAGCATCATCGGCATGCTGACCACCCTGATCCGGCGCGGTGTGGAGAGTGGTGAGTTCACCTGCGACGACTGCGATTACAGCGCACGCTATCTGCTCGGCAGTCTGATGTTTCTTGGCCTGTGGAACAATTCCATCGGCAAATACGCGGACGATCCGATGGATGCCGAGCGCTATATCGGTATCTGGCATAAGGCGGCCTGCGCCCATCTGGGCGCACCCATCCCGGCGGCGGCGGAGGACGACACATGATGCGCCCTGTCCTCGTCGCGGCGATGTTTTTGTGTCTACACGGTCCCCAAACCGCCGGCACGGCCCGTGCCGAGACCGCCACCCCGCCAACCACCAGCCCGCCAACCGCCATTTATGCGCTCGGCCGTGTGGAGCCCGTGGGCGAGGTGATCACGGTGGCCGCGCGCGCCGGCACCGACGGCGCGCGGATCGAACGATTGACCGTGCGCGAAGGACAGCGCCTGTCGGCGGGCGACGTGCTGGCCGTTCTGGATATCGAGGCGGAGCGTCTGGCCCAGATGGCCGCGGCAGAGGCCGACGTTGCCCTGCGTGAGGCCACGCTGGACCGGATCCGGCTGGATGCCACAACCGATCTGGATGTCAACGGCGCCGCGCTGGAACAGATGCGGGCGGAGCTGGCAACCGCCCACGCGGACCATGAGCGGTTTCGCCAGCTGCTGGCGAAGGCCGCCATATCGGAGGCCGAATATGACCGCAAGCGCCGCGACTTCCTGACCGCCGAGCAGGGTGTCCGGCAGGCCGTGGCCGATCTGGCACGGACCGAGGCACGCCTGGGCGAGGAACAGATCGACGTGGCCGTGGCCGGGCGGGAACTGGATGCCGCCCGCGCCGAGCTGGCGCGCCAGCGCGCGCGGCTGGAAAATGCCTATATCCGTGCACCGATAGACGGTGTGGTGTTGACCCTGCACGCCCGCGCGGGCGAGCGGATCGGCAGCGACGGCCTTCTGGACATGGGCGACCTGGACCGGATGCAGGTGGTGGCGGAAGTTTACCAGAGCGATATCATCCATGTGCGCGACGGGCAGACGGCCCGCATCGAAAGCCCGGTGTTCGACACCGCCCTGACCGGCACGGTGTCGCGCATGGGCCTGCGCGTCGGGCGTCAGACCATTGTCGACAGCGATCCGGCGGCCAACACCGACGCGCGCGTTGTCGAGGTGGACGTCCGGCTGGATGCGGCCTCGACCCTCAGGGCGCGGGTCTTTACGGACCTTGAGGTGACGGTGGTGTTTCCGCGATGACACGGTTGACCGGCATATGGCGGGGGGCGGGCAACCGCCTGCCCATCGGCTGGCTGCAACTGACACACAGCAAAAGCCGCCTGGCGGTGGCGCTGGCCGGTGTGGCGTTCGCCAATATCCTGATTTTCATGCAACTGGGGTTCATGGGCGCCCTGTTCGAGACCAGCGTGATGACCCACCGTGCCCTGAAGGCCGATCTGGTTCTGATCAGCACGGCGGCGGTCAAGATGGACACGCTGCGCACGATCCCGCGCCGCCGCCTGTATCAGGCCCTGTCGGCACCAGGTGTCGCCGGCGTCGCGCCCGTTTATATCGGCCGGCTGGACTGGCGCAACCCGACCACGCTGAGACGCCACCCCATGCAGCTGATCGGCGTGGACCCGGACCGGGACAGTTTTGTCCTGCCGGCGATCCGCGATCAGCTTCACAAACTGAAACGGCCCGACACGCTTCTGTTCGACGCTTTGGCGCGCGGCGAATATGCCGGCACCGTCGCCGCCCTTGAACGGGGCGAGACCCTCGGCACCGAAATTGACGGACGCACCCTGAGTGTCACCGGACTGTTCGGGCTTGGTGCCTCCTTCGGGACCGACGGCACGCTTGTCGCCAGCGACCAGACCTTTTTCCGTCTGCTGCCGATGCGGTCCAGCGAGACCGTCAGCATCGGGCTGGTGACGACGGAGCCCGGCGCGGATATCGCGGCGGTGAAACAGGCCCTGACCGACCGCCTGCCCGACGGCGACACGCAAGCGATGACGCTGGAGGAGTTCGTCGCGTTTGAGCAGGATTATCAGGCGCGTTACGCCCCCGTCGGCTTTGTCTTCAGTTTCGGGGCGGGCATGGGCCTGCTTGTCGGGCTGGTGATCGTCTTCCAGATCCTGTCGACGGATGTGAACGACCATATGGCCGAATACGCCACCTTCAAGGCCATGGGCTACCGGGACACCTATCTGCTCGGCATCATCATCGAGGAGGCGCTGATCCTGGCGGGCCTGGGCTTCATCCCCGGCTTTCTCGCCTCCCTCGGCCTGTATGAGCTGACGCGCGGCGCCACCGCCCTGCCGATCGAACTGCCGCCGGAACGGATCGTCACCGTTTTCCTGATGACGTTTCTCATGTGCTGCGCGTCCGGGGCGCTGGCGACCCGCCGCCTGGCGAACGCCGACCCGGCGGATATCTTCTGAGGAAAGGCCGCGCCCATGACCCTGCCCGACCTATCGCCGCGAACCATATCCGCCGTAATACAGCCCGACCCTGGCACATCCGTCCCGCCCGCGCCCGCCACCATCGACGTACGGGGGCTGTGCCACTGGTACGGCACCGGGGCTTTGCGCAAGCAGGTGCTGTTCGATGTGGATCTGACCGTCAGGCGGGGGGAAATCGTCTATCTCACCGGGCCGTCAGGCTGCGGCAAGACGACGATCCTGACCCTTGTCGGCTGCCTGCGCTCGATCCAGTCGGGCGATGTGTCGCTGGTGGGACAACCGCTTGCCGGTGCATCCAAAAGCACGCTCGTCGCCATGCGGCGCAAGATCGGCTTTATCTTTCAGGCGCACAATCTGCACCGCAGTCTGACGGCCCTGCAGAATGTACGCATGGGTCTCGAAGTGCACGGGCGCGGCGGCCTGCGGGACTGGCGCGGACGCGCCGCCGCCATGTTGGAGGCCGTCGGTCTTGGCGGGCACATGGACTATCTGCCCGGCAACCTGTCCGGCGGGCAGAAACAGCGGGTGGCGATTGCCCGCGCGCTGGTGCACCAGCCGCCGGTGATCCTGGCGGACGAGCCCACAGCGGCCCTGGACAAGACAACGGGCCGCGCCGTCGTCGACCTGCTGGTCAAACTGGCGCGGGACCGGGGCACAACCATTTTGATGGTGACCCATGACAACCGCATTCTTGATGCCGCCGACCGGACCGTCGCCATGGAAGACGGACGCATCCGGCACACGACCGGGGGCTGACAGGCGACACGGCGGACACCGGCCGACATGCCCGGCAATAGCGGACAGCAGGGGTGCGGCGTGGGGTATGGATGCGGATCGGGGGCCGCGAGACGGTCGCCCGAAGGTCAGTCGGCGGACTTGACCTTGGCGTCCTGGGCCGGTTCTTCCAGTTTCACGGATGTTTCCTCATCCGCCGTTTTCAGACCCTTTTTGAAGGCGGTGATGCCGCGCCCGACATCGCCCATCAGGCCGGAAATCTTGCCCCGACCGAAAAGAAGGATCAAAAGGACACCGATAAGGGCAATCTGCCAGGGACCGATAGACATGAAAAACCTCTCTTCATTACATGGGCAGAGCCGCCGGACCATGCCACGGCCATGCCCTGCTTATTATTGCACAGTTTATTGTACAGTGCCGCGCAAAACGCGATAACCCTGCCTTCAAAGAGTGAGCGCTAGCATTCCTTTATGACAAGTCCGCGACACTTTCCCGTTCCGATGACCGCCACCGCACGACCGGGGGCCCCATGCCGGTGAGCGCATGGCCCATATCCGTCTGGTTGCTGATCGCAGCGCCCTTTGTCGGCAGTTTCCTCGGCACGCTGGTCCTGCGCCTGCCCGAGGGACAGGCGGTCATAGTGGACAGATCACGCTGCGATGCCTGCGGGCGTACACTCGGCCCGCTGGAGCTGATCCCGCTGGTCTCGTGGATCCTGCAACGGGGCCGCTGCCGGGGATGCGGCATATGGCTCGGCTGGTTCTTTCCGCTGATGGAGATTGCCGCTTTCGGGGTTGCGGCATGGGCCGTTTGGACGGCGGCACGCCCGTTGGACGCGGTTCTGTTCAGCCTGTATGGCTGGACCCTGCTGAGCCTGGCGGTGAGCGATGCGCGGCGCCTGATCCTGCCGCTGCCGCTGACCGTGTTTCTCATCGCCGCCGGGCTGGCGGCGGCGGCACTGTCCGGGTTGGACGCGCTGGCCGACCGCATGCTGGCCGCCGCGCTCGGCTACGGCGTATTGTATCTGGTGGCGGTATCCTACAGGCGGTTGCGCGGACGCGAGGGCCTTGGCATGGGTGATCCGTTGCTGATGGCCGGAATCGGCGCATGGACCGGGGCGCTGTCCCTGCCGACGGTGCTGCTGATTGCCTCCGCCGCCGGGCTGGCGGCGGCCCTTCTGGCGAAAATGGCGGGCCGGCCCGTCACCATGACCAGCGCCCTGCCCTTCGGCACCTTCCTGGCGCTTGGCGGTTGGCTCGCCGCGCTGTATGGACCCATCGGCCCCGGCTGGCCCCTGGGATAACGTGGGATAACGGGCGGGGCGGACAACAGGCCAGGCGGGACGGTCAATCCGTCAGGCCCGGCTTCTTCAAACCCGCAAGCATGCCCTGTGCCTCCTCCTGGGCCTCAAGCCAGATCGGCATGGCCTTTTCCAGGAGGGTCTCGCCACGTCCGGTCAGGGCCACAAGCCGGGTGCGCGCCGACCCGTCGCCGATATCCACAAGGCCCCGCCGCTCCAGAATGACCAGGCTGCGGTTGATGGTGGAGACCGTGACCTCAAGCTGCCTGGCGATGTCCGTCATGGTGAGACGGGTCCCGGACGCCAGCACCAGAAGAAGGGTCATCTGGGTCGCCTTGAGACCCAGAACGGACAGTTTTTCGTCATACAGATTGCTGACCGCGCGGCTGACCCGGCGCAGATTGGTCGCATAGCAGTTTTGCAGACACACCGCCGCCTTTTGCCTGAAGTCCATGTCTTTCAAAGTCCCGTGTCACAGTCGCGCGACTGCCGCCAGCCGCGCTGTTCAGACCGATGGTACCGGTATGGAGATGAACGGTCCATGCACCAATTTGCATATGCAAATTGGTGGGTACAATTGCGGCTGCAAAAAGCCGGCGGCGCGCCCTGCCGTCTACAAAAACAAGGGCAAAAACAAGGGGGCGCCTGCTGCATGCAGGCGCCCCCTTGTTTTTCTTTAACTGTGCGCGTCCTTCGATCGCACAGGACCGGTCATGCCCGGCCCTGTTCCGGCCTATTCCGGCGACCAGTCGGGCAGACGGCCCGGTGTCCAAGGCGCGCCGGCGGCGCCGGCCTCGGCCTCGAACGCGGCAAGGTCGGCGCCAAGGGTGCGGATATCGGCCAGCGTGGCGGCAAATTCAGCCGCCGCGATCCGGTAGGCGCGGGCATGAACACCCGGCACCGGCGCCTGTGAGCCCCAGTGGCCGAAAATGCTGTTCACCCGCTGGCGGATCGACCACGGCGCCGGTTCATTGCGGCCGGACACGGTACGATCGCCCCTGAGCCGGACATTGATGTCGGCCAGTCGCGTTTCCATGGCCCGCAAACGGGTTTCATGGTCCTCATTCGCCGCCGGGGTACGCATCAGGGCCACTTTCAGATGGGCGATGCGGCTGTCCATTTCGCCGGTGACGCCAAGGGCACCGTCCAGCGCGCGGGACAGGTCCGCCGTTTTCTGCTGGAAGGCGAGCAGTCCGGCAAAGTCATCCGTGGTCTCGGGACTGCGCACCAGCGGTTTCACCATGAAGCGTTGCGGCCCGGCCAGCGGCTCCAGCACGCCCCTGACACGCTGTGCGATTTCAACCGTGTAGGTACCCGGTGTCGCCATCGGCCCTTCGGGCTCGCCGGCCCAGGGCGGGCGGAACCCGGCGTTCAGTTCCACCTTGTCCGGGGCTTCATGGCGCAGGTCCCAGGCGGTGCGGTGCAGGCCCTTTTTCGTCGCCCCCTTGATCCGCCGCACCACAGTGCCCGAGGCATCGCGCACCGTCAGGATAATGGCGGGCGCTTCCTCGCGGTCTTCCTGACGCAGCGTGTCGAAGGACGGATACGGCGTGTCGCCGCCCTGTTTTTCGATCTCCTGCTCGGCCTTGCGGCGGGCGTCCCGCGCGGTGGTCAGGTCGGCGTTCAGATAATAGGTGAACACGGCCCCGTAAGGCGGATTGTCAACCTGCCAGAACTGGTCGCCCAGATTGCCCTTCTTGCCGCCGCCCCACAGATTGCCTTCCACATACAGCCATGGGTCGCGGACCGCGAACAGGGTGGCGCTGCTGCCGGCCAGATCGGCCGCCTTGGTCCGCAAGGGACGATAATCGTCGATCACATAGGCCCCGCGCCCGAAGGTGCCGACGACCAGATCGTTTTCGCGCCGCTGGATTTCCAGATCGCGGACCGCGATGGTCGGAAAGCCGGATTTGACCGGCGTCCAGTTTTCGCCGCCGTTCTGGGTGAAAAACAGGCCGTATTCCGTGCCGACGAACAACAGGTCGGGGTCCACATGGTCCTCGGCGATGGTGTGGGCACTGCCGCGCGCCGGCAGGTCGCCGGAAATCAGCCGCCAGCGCCGGCCCTTGTCCGTCGTCTTCAGGACATAGGGCTTGAAGTCGCCGCGTTTGTGGTTGTCGATCACCGCATAGGCGACATTCTCATCCGTCGGCGAGGCGATGATGTCCTCGACCAGCGACATGTCGGGCACGCCTCGGAAACTGTCGACCGTGCGCCAGTTTTCGCCGAAATCCTCCGTCACATGGATCAGGCCGTCATCGGTACCGACATAGATCAGCCCTTCGCGCAACGGGCTTTCGTTCAGCGCGATGATGCTGCCATACATGGATGTGGAATCATTCTTGGCCACACTGTCCACGCTCCACACCCGGCCCATGACCTCAAGCCCGTTGCGGTCAAGCCGGCGCGTCAGGTCGGGACTGACGATGCGCCAGGTATCGCCCCGGTCGTCGGAGACGAAAACCTTTTCCGCCGCATAGAAAAGCCGTCGCGGATTGTGCGGGCTGATCAGCAGGGGGGTGTTCCAGTTCCATTTGTATTCGTTTTCGCCGCTGTCCGGCTGCGGCGTGATGTAAATACGCTCCTGCGTGCGGCGGTCATAGCGCGCCAGCCCGCCATATTGATACTGGGCATAGATGATATTGGGATCCGTCGGGTCGATCTGCGGCTTGTAACCGTCACCGCCGAGGACGATGTGCCAGTCGGAATTGGTGATCCCGTGCGCGACCGCCGTGCGCGACGGGCCGCACAGTGAATTGTTGTCCTGGGTGCCGCCGCAGACATTGTAGAAGGGCACATCCTCATCCGGCTGAATACGGTAGAACTGGACGATCGGCAGGTTGTTCACATGCCGCCACAGGGTACCGCCGTCCCAGCTTTCGTAAATGCCGCCGTCCCCGCCGATATAGAGATGGCTGGTATTGTCCGGGTCGATCCACAGGGCATGGTCGTCCACATGGCGGCTTTCAAAACCGAGACGGCTGAAGGTCTTGCCGCCGTCGCGCGACACCTGGGTGAAGGTGTCGGGCGCATACAGCGTGTCGGCATCATGGGGGTCGACGATCAGCTCGTTGTAATATTGCGCGCTGGTGGTGCGGTGGCCGGAGCGTTTCTCCCAGCTCTGGCCGAAATCGGTGCTGCGATACAGGCCGCTGCCCTTGCCCTCGGTCTCGACGATGGCATAGATCATGCCGGGCGCGGACGGGGCACCCGCCAGGCCGATGCGGCCCAGATGATCCTGGGTCGGCAGGCCGCGTGTCACCTTTGTCCATGTGGCACCGCCATCGGTGGTGCGGTGGACGCCGCTGCCGGGCCCGCCGTTGATCAGCGTCCAGACATGGCGGCGGCGCTGATAGCTGGACGCGACGATCACGTCCGGGTTCCTCGGGTCGACGACAAATTCATTGACGCCGGTGTCGGCGTCGATTTCGAGAATGCGGGTCCATGTGGCGCCGCCGTCGGTGGTTTTGTAAAGACCGCGATCACCGCCGCCGGACCACAGCGGCCCCTGCGCCGCCACCAGAACCACATCGCTGTCATCCGGGTGCACCCAGATCCGCGAGATGTGGCCGCTGTCCTTCAGGCCCATATTTTTCCAGCTTTTGCCGCCGTCGGTGGATTTGTAGACACCGTCACCGTTCGCGACCGAGCGCTGGCTGTTGTTTTCGCCCGTGCCGACCCACAGGGTCAGGGGGTCGGCCGGGTCCATGGTGATGACACCGGTGGCATAGGACGCCTCACCATCGAAAAGAGGGGTCCAGCTGATGCCGGCATTGTCGGTTTTCCACACGCCGGCGGATGCCGTCGCCACATAAAAAACGTTGCGCTGTGTGGGGTGAAAGGCGAAATCCGAAATCCGTCCCGAGGAATAGGACGGCCCGATCAGCCTGGGTTTCAGCCCGGCGAACGGGTTGCCCCCGTCCTGGGCCACCGTGTCCACACCCGCGGTCAGAACCGCGCCGATGATGCATAGGCCCGCCGCCAGCAGGCGCATCCCCCCAAAAGCCGACATTTTATCCTCCCTGAAAATAAAGCAGCCCGCCTGTCATAACACCGGCATCGGAAAGAGCAAAGGTGGCATATGGATCACAAATCGGCGACAAATTGCCCTCAATACGCGTAAAATTGCGCTTTAATGGTATTTTCTATTTTGCGGCAACCATGACGATAGGGCGACATAAAGGCTCGATTTTGCTGCACTAAGGCGACTAGATGCTTGGTTCTGCACGGCTTGAGGGTAACAATCGGGTTTCGAGATCAGCATCATGGCACCATGCAACACATGCGACAGCATACCGTCTCCGCTTGCCCGGAAGGGAAATCTGTATCTGTGGCCGCCGACAGCCCACACGTTGGGCAAGATCCGGGCCCTGAAGCAGCGCGCAAAGATTAAAAAAGCACCAAATGCCGCAGCCGATGTGGCCGCCATCGCGGTGGACACCGGCATGCTGGAAACGCTGCTGCTGAAGCTGACCGGTGTTTTGACGGAAGAGGAAGTGAAGGACACCAGGGCCCTCTTCATGGACAGCGACCGCGAACCCGGTCTTGGCGATTTCGGGCATATCCGCCCTTTAAGCGAACTGGTGGCCTTCAGCGACAGCGCATGGCTGATGGATATTTTACGTGAAAATCGCCTGATCAGCCATTTCCAGCCCATTGTCTTTGCCGACGATACCGGGCGCCCCTTCGGACATGAGGCCTTGCTGCGCGCCTGGGACGCGGACGGCGATATGGTCGCCCCCGGACTGCTGTTCGACCGGGCGACACAGGCGGGCGTGCTGTTCCAGCTTGACCGCCTGGCGCGAACATGCGCCGTGGAGGCAGCCGCCAAATACAGGCTGCGCGGCAAACTGTTCATCAATTTCACCCCGACATCGATTTACGACCCGCGCAATTGCCTGAGAACGACGCTGAACCTGATCGACACGCTGGGTGTCGACCGGTCGCAAATCGTTTTCGAGGTGATCGAGACGGAAAAGGTGGCCGATATGGACCATCTGACCGGGGTATTATCCTACTACCGGCGCAACGGCTTCAAGGTGGCGCTGGACGATCTGGGTGGCGGCTATTCGGCCCTGTCCATGCTGCCGGACCTGCGCCCCAATTATGTCAAGATCGACCGCGCCCTCATCACCGATATCGACAAAAAGGAAACCAAAGCCGTCATCACCCGGCGCATCGTCGACATGTGCCACGATCTGGACATTCAGGTCATCGCCGAGGGCATCGAGACAGAGCGGGAAGAAGCCGTCCTGCGCGACATCCGCGTCGATTACCTACAGGGGTTTTACTATGGCCGGCCACAGGCGGAGCCGGTAACCGAGAAGCTGGCGCCGCCGCAAGAGCCCGCCGCCTGAAACACCGGTCCCCTCACCCGATTGTGACGCCCCCTTGTCTTGCCCGTCACCGGTGGATCCGATAAGGTCCGAACCATGACACTCCTGCGGATTTTGATGATGTGCGTGTTTCTCGCCTCGGGCTATGCCGTGGCGCTTGGCGGTGAACCGTGCGCCATGGGCCTGCACGCGGAGACCGCCGCCAAGACCGGCTCCGCCACGCAGAAAACCGCGGGGGCGACCGACACCATGGACTGTCACGACACCGCATCCGCCCAGGAGACCGGCAGCGACAATCCTCCCTGCTGCGATGACGGCTGTACCTGCGGCACCTGCGCCACCGCGCACCCGGCCCTTGCCGCCGTGACCGTCACTGCCGAAACGCTGGAACCAGACCTGATAGACCGGCGCGCCGACAACCGGCTGCACACCCTTGCCCACGATCTGACACTGCCGCCTCCCCGCCTTTAACGTCTGACCCCGCCGCCTCCCGCATGGTCGCCTGCACGGCAGCCATGGCCACGGGATGCATGTCGTTTTCAGACATCAAAGGACACCGACACACATATGAAAATCTTGATACTGGCCCTTGGCCTGCTATCTGGCCTGCTATCTGGCCTGGCATGGCCCGGCGGCGGCGCGGCCGTGGCAAGGCCCGTCTCCTACCCCGGAGGGTGGACCGCCATCCAGGAAACCGACCCGGTGATGAACCGGCTGCTCGTCCATTATTCCCCCACCGCGCGGCAAAGCATCGGCGCGCTGGTGGAACGCAACCGCGACGACGGCTGGTGGTTTACCGGCATGCAGACGACACGGCTGTTGCAGCGGTGGAATACCCGCGAGACCCAGGCAAACCTGTATCTGAGCGGGGCGCTCGGCCTTGCCCATCCGGACGAAGACCGGCATCCCGGAACGCAAAGCGGTCTTGGCGGGTTTGCCGCCATTGCCGCCGACTGGGAAAGCCGGCGCCTGTTCACATCCTATGCCGGGCGCATGACCGTGGCGGGCGGCGTGCCCGACCGCTTCATGCAATCGGCGCGGCTGGGTTTCGCCCCTTACATCGCCCCATATGGCAGCCTGCACACCTGGCTGATGGTCCAGATCGACCACCGCCCCGGCAATGAGGACGAAATCGCCGTCACACCGCTGATCCGCCTGTTCAAATCCGTCTTCCTGTTCGAGGCCGGCATATCCGACAGCGGCGAGGCGCTCGTCAACTGGACCTACCGATTTTAGACAAAGAAGGAAACCGCATCATGTTGATATCCCGTATCCTGCCGCTTGCCGTCGCACTCGGTGCGACCCTTATGGCGATCACGCCTGCACAGGCGCAACACCAGCACGATAAGGCCCATTCCCATGCCCACGACACCGAGACCGGGACCACCACACCGGCCAAGCCGCTACAGGACACGGGCGGCGACACCGTCATCGTCGATGTGAACGGGCTGGTGTGCGATTTCTGCGCCCGCGCGGTGGAAAAGGTCTTTTCCCGCCGGGATGAGGTGGCGGGCGTGGCCGTGGACCTTGAGGCCAAGACGATCACACTGGCGATGAAACCTGGCGGACAGATCGACGACGCCACCCTGAAAAAGCTGATCGTCGACAGCGGCTATAACGTTCTCGCCGTCCGCCGCGGCGACACCAGCAAAATGGACCGGCCCTGACCATGCCCCCATCCACCAGGGAAACCGCCGCGCCGACATGGCCCGCGATCCTGGCCTTGTTCGCCAGCACCGGCACGCTGGTGTGCTGCGCGCTGCCGGCGCTGCTGGTCACGCTCGGCCTTGGCGCGGTAACGGCGGGGCTGGTCTCCGCCGTGCCGCAGCTTGTCTGGCTGTCGGACCATAAGGAAGGTGTCTTTGCCGTCTCGGGTATCATGCTGGTGGCCGCGGGCGCGATGCAGTGGCGGACCCGCAACGCCCCCTGCCCCCTGGACCCGGCGGCGGCACGGGCCTGCATGCGACTGCGCCGTCTCTCCCGCGTCCTGCTTGGCGTGGCGGCGGCGGTTTATGCCGTCGGGTTTTTCTTCGCCTTTCTGGCGGCGGACATTTTTTACGGCTGAGCGTCAACCATGCTGAACGCTAAAAATTCAGGGGCGGCGGTACAGCCGCCCCTGCAAAACCGTTTACATCCGCGCAGAGACGCCACAGGCCATGGCCGCTGTCGCGGTATTTGCGTTCAAAGGCGGTGACGGGACTGTCCGCCGTCCATGGTTCAACGGTGGCCTCGATCCCGCACAGCCGCAGCGCCCCGGCGAACTCGTCCACATAAACACGCCAGTTGCTGCGGACCTCCAGCATGCCGCCCAGGGCCAGCATGTCGGGAAAAACCGGGCTCCCGTGCCAGCGGCGGCCCAGGTGCGCGGCCTTGGGGTAGGGATTGGGATAGAACAGGCAATGCCGCGCCAGCCGCCAGCCCGCCCCCCGCATCAGACGGTACAGGTCGACGAGGTCGGCCCGCAGAAGGATCAGGTTGTCCGGCAGCCGCCCATCCCGGTGCCGGGCCAGCCGGTGGGCGGAACGGTCGACCCCGATCACCCGGCAGTCCGGATGCCGGACGGCCAGATGACGGCTGCTGTCCCCGACCCCGCAGCAGGCATCAAGAATAAGCGCCCTGTCCACATCCGGCGCCGCACCGGCTGCTGTCAGGCATGCCTGCAAATGCTCGAACGCCGCGCGTGTATGCGGCTGCACCGGTTTTTGAAACGGGTGGGTCAGATGGGTGCGCACGGTTTCCGCCAGCCGTTCGTGCGGCCCGGCCTGATTGCTGACGATATGACGGGACCGGCGTTGCACAGCCTGTCTTTTCCCCATGATTGAAGTCTGGTGACGGTGAATGTGGCGGCGGTCCGCATAATAAAAATATCGCAGTGAAGTAAAACTGAAAAAAATTGCCCCCATAAGGCTATGAGTTTATTGGGGCTTGGGGCTAACATCTTCATATCACGGCGTTTTTCAATTTTTTGTTGTGGTTTTGCACGCAACCTGCAAGACAGCGGCCTGAACGGCACGGGCACGGGTATCTGAAAGTTCGGTATGGATATTCTGGGAATACAGATTTTTGCGTTTATCGGATTCCTTCTGGCGGCCTATTCGATCGTGGCCAATGACGCGATCCAGACGCTGGGGACCTTTCTCAGTTCCAATTCGCTCAGGCCGTGGTGGGTCCTGTGGCTCTATGCGTGCAGCATCATCGTCGCCGTCATGGTCTATGGCTATGTCGCGGGCGAGGGGGATATTGCCTATGGCCGCCTGAATTCGCTGCCCTATCCGGAAAACGGCATCCAGTGGTGGCATGCGGTGCCGCCGCTGTTCCTGATGATCCTGACCCGCTTCGGTATTCCGGTGTCCACCACCTTTCTGGTGTTGACCATTTTCGCACTGACCGGCGGCACCGCCACCGAGGATGTGCTGCCGAAAATGCTGCTGAAATCGGGCATGGGTTATGTGGTGGCGTTTTTCGTCGGCGCGCTGGTCTATTTCACCGTGGCCCATATGTTCGAATCCTGGATCGCCAAAACGCGCAGCCAGCATATCGGCAATCACTGGGTGGCGCTGCAATGGCTGTCCACGGCGTTTCTGTGGTCCCAGTGGCTGATACAGGATCTGGCGAATATCTTCATTTTCCTGCCGCGCCAGACGGTCCCGAACCCGGACGGCACCCTCAGCGTCAGCTTCACGCCCGAACTGCTGCTGTTCGCCACCGTTGTCATGCTGGCGCTGCACGCCATCATCTTCGCCACGCGCGGCGGTGAAATCCAGAAAATCGTCCTCAGCAAGGCCAACACCACCGACATCCGCGCCGCCACGCTGATCGACTTCATCTATGCCCTGACACTGATGTTCTTCAAGGATATCAGCAATGTGCCGATGAGCACCACATGGGTCTTCCTCGGCCTGCTGGCGGGCCGGGAACTGGCGATTTCCGCCCGCACCCATCTGCGCGAACGGGGCGAGGCCGCCTTCGACGTGGTCACGGACATCGTGCGCGCCTTCATCGGCCTGATCGTCAGCGTCATCATCGCCGTCGCCATCCCGTGGATCGCCACGGGCCGCGCACCCAACATTCTGGGCGGGTAGAGAGAACCGCTAGAAAGCCAACAGGAGACCGTCGGAAGACGATCGGGTCGGATATCTCCGCCCGGCCCCTTGCCATGGCGGCACCGCAGCGCGTACACAGGCGGGGTCATGGAGTCCTCACCCAAAGCGGACAAAGCGACCCGACCGCACGGCACCGCAGAAACATCCGGTTCCGGGGCGCCGCCATCAAAACCCGGGGCGCGGGGTCTGATGCGCCTGCGCTCGGAACCGACCTATCTGCTGTTTGCCGCCTTCAGCTGGTTCGCCACGCTGGGCTACTGGATCCGGCGGCTGGCCAGCCAGTGGCTGGTGTGGGAGATGACCGGCTCCTTCGCGTGGCTCGGCATCGCCGCCGCCCTTCAGGCCGGCGTCTTCATCGTCACCTCGCCACTGGCCGGCACGCTGGCCGACCGGGGCGACCGGCTGTTCCTGGCCCGCTGCGTGCGGCTTCTCGACATCGCCAGCGCGCTGGCGATGACGGCGCTGATCGCGGGCGGCGGGCTCACCCTGCCGCTGCTGCTGGTGATGATCGGGGTTTTCGCGGTATCGGAAGGATTCTGGATGCCGGTGCGCCTGTCCCTGGTGCCGAGCCTGGTTTCGAAAGACGCGCTGCCCAATGCCATCGCGCTCAGCGCCACCCTGTTCAATCTGGCGCAGTTCGTCGGCCCGGCCATCGCCGGCGTGCTGATCACCCGCGCGGGCGTGGATGCGGCATTTGCCGTCACGGCGGCAACCTTCGTGATTTTCTTCATCGTGCTGTTCCTGCTGCCGCGCGTCAGCCGGGACCCGGCCTCGGGCCGCGCCAAATCCTTCCTGCGGGATATGCGCGCCGGGCTTGATCTTGCCATGCGCGACGGCACCCTCGGCCCCGTCATCCTGGCGGCGGCCATGTCGTCGCTCAGCTTCCGCGCGGTGCGCGACCTGCTGGCCGGGCTGGCGGATACCCAGTTCAACGCGGGCGTGGACGGCCTGACCTGGCTGGCCAGTTCCATCGGCATCGGCGCGCTCATCGGTGCGACGATGATGGCCAACATGGCCGACAGATGGTCCCTGCCCCATGTGATGCGGCGCAGCATGCTGGCGAACGCCCTGCTGCAACTGGGTTTTGTCGCCGCGCCGTCGCTGCCGGTCGCCGCCCTGCTGGCGGCGGGCATGGGCATGACCATGACAACGACGGGCGTCAGTGGCCAGATCATCATGCAGCGCACGGTCAGCGACAGTGCGCGCGGGCGGATCGCCAGCCTGTGGTCCATGCAGGTGATGGCGGCGCCGTCCCTCGGCGCATGGATCGTCGGCGCGCTGGCCGGATGGTTCGGCGCGCCCGCCGGGCTGGCGTTGATCACCGCTGTATTCCTGCTGTTCTGGCTGTTCAGCCGCCCACCGGGACAAACGAACGCGGATCAAAGGGAGGAGACGACATGACGATAACAGGGACGATCCTGCGGACAGCGATCCGCATGGCGGTCGGCGCCATGCTGGCGGGGGGCCTGGCGGCGTCCGCCCCGGCTGTTGCCACTGAAGACACCGCGACCCGCGCGGCTTTCACTGCCGGCCCGTTGACGGCGGCGCCGGGCACGATGGTCAGCGGTTTTCTCGACATTGCGGAGGGCGTGGATACGGGCACAAAGGTGCCGGTCACCATCGCGCACGGCGCAAAACCGGGGCCGGTTCTGGCCCTGATCGCCGGCACCCACGGCTATGAATACGCGCCCGTCATCGCCCTGCACCGGGTGCGTCGCGCTCTGGACCCGAGCCTGTTGTCGGGCACGGTGATCATGGTGCATGTGGCCAACATGCCGTCCTTCATGGAACGCACAGTCTACCGCGGCCCGGTCGACGGCAAAAACCTGAACCGCGTCTATCCCGGCAGGGCGGACGGCACGGTGAGCGACCGCATCGCCCACGCCATCACCGCCTATGTCATTGCGCCCGCCGACTATGTGCTGGACCTGCACGCCGGTGACGGCAACGAGGCGCTGCGGCCTTACATTTACATGCCGGTGACGGGCGACAAGGCCATGGATAGGGCGATCCGGGACATGGCGCTGGCCTTCGGGCTGGACCATATCGTCATCGACGACCAGCGCGACATGTCCGCCCGCCCCACCCGCTATACCGACCAGACGGCGCTGGTGATGGGCAAACCCGCCATCACCACGGAAACCGGCCAGCTCGGCAGCGTGGTCGAAGACTGGGTCGGCCCGGCGGAGCGCGGCGTCTGGAACATATTGCGGCATTTTTCCATGATACCGGGCACGGCCACGCCGGTTGAAAATCCGGTCTGGCTGACAGGCTACAGGGTGGTGACAAGCCCGGCGGACGGGGTGTTCATCCCCGCTGTGCGCGACGGCTATGCAGTGGCGGCGGGCGGCCGGCTCGGGGTGTTGCAGAACCTGTTCGGCGAACCGGTCGCCACCATCCGCGCGCCCTTTGACGGCATCGTCAATTATGTGGTGGCCACCCCGCCGGTGCGGCGGGGCGAGCCGCTCGCCATGGTCAGCCGCCGCGCCGACCCGCCGGACTGAAACCGGGCGGACACGGGCGGCATCCCGGCGGCGGCCAAAACAGCCGCCGCAAGGATAGCCGGAACACCGGTCAGGACACCCGCCGTTCCCGCGTCGCCCAGTAGGGTTCACGCAGCACGGTCTTGAGGATCTTGCCGCTGGCATTGCGGGGAATGCTGTCCATCAGCGCGATCCGGCGCGGGATCTTGTAACCCGCCAGATGGGGACGGCAAAACTCGGTCACCGCCTCGGCGCTCAGGGCAGCGGCATTGCCTGTGCCGTCCCGTGGCACAATGCAGGCCAGCAGGCTTTCGCCCATGCGCTCATCGGGCACACCGATCACCGCCACATCGCCGATGTCCGGGTGACGGATCAGAATTTTCTCCACCTCGGTCGGATAAATATTCTCCGCCCCCGAAATCACCATGTCCTTCACCCGGTCGCGGACAAAGACATAGCCGTCCGCGTCCACATAACCGGCATCGCCGGACCGGACCCAGCCGTCCGCCATGGTCGCTTTTGTCTCTTCCGGCCGGCGCCAGTAACCGGAACTGGATGACGGCGACCGGAAGACAAGCTCACCGGTTTCGCCCGCCGGCATGTCACGGCCATCGGGGCCGACCACGCGGAACTCCACATCCGGTCCCGGCCGCCCGGCCGACAGCAGCAGGTCGGGACGTCCGTTCAGGGCTTTCTCATGGTCCTCCACCGACAGGCAGACAATGGCGCCGGTGGCCTCCGTCATGCCGTAATACTGGCAGAAGCCGCAGCCGAACACCTCGATCGCCTGCTTCAAAACCGTGTCCGAGATGGGCGAGGCGCCGTAGCCGATCAGCCGCAAGGCACTGAAATCATAATCGGCCAGATTGGGCACCATGGCGACCATGGCATGGATCATTGCCGGCACCATGAACAGATAGGCGATGCGTTCCTCGGCCAGGATGCGCGCGGTTTCAACCGGGTGAAAGGTGCGGCAGGTCAGCATGCGCGCGCCGTTGAAAAAACAGAACAGGGCCGGGCCGATGCCGCCGATATGGAAAATAGGCGCGACCAGAAGCTCGGTATCGCCGGGCCGTGTCCGGAACGAGGCGGCAACCTGCGTCCGCTGCCATGCGGCGACAAGGTTGCGGTGCGTCATCCGCACGCCCTTGGGCAGGCCGGTCGTGCCGCTGGTGTATAATTGCAGGACCGTGTCATCCTCGCCGATATCCGGCCCTGAAAACGGCGTGTCCTCGGCGGCATCCACACGCGCGGTCCAGTCCGCGCGGTCGATGACCGGCGCCACGGTGGCCGCCGTCTTGCGCCACATGTCCAGCAGCGGCAACAGCTCGTCATCCGGCGCCAGGACGGCGGCCGGCTCCAGGTCGGTGACAATTTCGGCAATCTCGGCTGGCGCCAGCCGCCAGTTCAGAACGGCCGCCACCGCGCCCAGATGGGCCAGCGCCACCACGGCCAGAACGGCATCCGGCTGGTTTTGCGCCAGAATGGCGACCCGGTCGCCCCGGCCTACGCCCAGATCGGAAAAGACATGCGCCATGCGGTGCACGCGCGCCGCCCCTTCGGCATAGGTCAGGCAATCGCCGCCGGCCTCGCCCAGCATGGGGGCATCGCCCAGATTGCGCGCCTGAAAATCGATCACTTTGTGAATCAGCATGAAAAGACCTCCCGAATATCTCGCCCCGATACAGACTTAGAGCGCCTGCCTGTTTTCGGCAACGCTTTCCGGTACGGAACGCTTTCCGGTACGGTATGACAGGTAGTGAAATACGGGCGGACCGACGTGATTTGCCTCCCGCCTGCACTGGCCGGCCTGGAAAGCGGGAAGCGCCGGAAGGAATACGGTGATCCCTTCCGGCACTCAGGGCGTGGGGGACAGACTAGAAACGCGCTGTCAGTTCAACGCCGTAGGTACGGGGCAGGCCGCGTACCAGATAATCCTGATTGAAGGCGTTCAGGTTCAGCCCGTAGGTGAAATAGAAATTGTCGAAGATGTTGCGGGCCCACAGGGAAACGGCGAAGTTTTCCTGATTGAAGGTCAGCCGCGCATTGGCCAGGAAATAGGCGGGATTGCCCTCGCCCAGTTCGCTGCTGGCCAGCGGCTGGCCCTCCAGCGTCGGACTGCCGACGAACTGGCCGCCGTAATCGTTGAACGGGTCGAACCAGTATTCACCGATATACTGGCCGTCCGCGCGCAACACGATGGAGCGGTCCTCCTGTTCCCAGAAGGTGATGGTGGCCCCCAGATTGGCCATGATGTCCGGCGCATTGGGAAATTCGTTGCCGCCGATGGCACCGCCGCCGTCCAGCACCTGCCCGCTGTCATAGCGGCTGTTCAGATAACCGCCGGACCCGTCAATGACCAGCCAGTCGTTGACAAGCGCGGTAAACTCAGCCTCCAGACCCCAGATGCGGCCATTGACCGCCCGCAGGAAGGAGGTCGCGCCGACGATCTCGGCGATCTGCTGGTTCTGATAGTCGTAATAAAAGGCGGCGGCGTTGAATTGCAGCCGGTTGTCGAACCAGCGGGATTTCAGGCCGACCTCGAAGGCGTCCACCTCTTCCGGCGGCACGAAGAAGACCTGCTCGATCGCCTGATAGGCGAGGCCGTTCCACGCGCCCGCGCGGTAGCCCCGGCTGTAGCTGGCATAGGTCATCACCTCATCCTGCCACTGATAATTCAGGATCAGGCGCCCGGTCAGCCGGCCGGTGTCCTCCTCCAGATTGACGGCGGGCAGGCTGGGATCGAACGGGAAACTGAAAGGCACCGTGCTGGCACGCGGGTTGCCCGCCGCGTCGAACAGGACGGTGCGCGCATCCTCGAACCGCACCTCGTCATAAGTGTAGCGCAGGCCGAGCGTGACGGTGAACTTGTCCGTCACATCATAGATCGCCTCGCCGTAAATGGCGTAGGACGGGCGCTCGATGGTGAACTGCTGTTCCGCCAGGATCGGGCTGACCGGCGGGGCCACCGCGGCACAGGACGGGTCCAGGAAGCTGCGCGCGTCGAAAAAGCCGTTCGGGTTGACGACCACCGGCGCACACGGGTCCGGGCCGGCGCCGGCGGGTACGACGGCCAGCGCATCGGCGCTGGCGATCGGCGCGTTGAAGAAATCCGCCGGCACACCGAGGTCGGTCAGGATACCGAAGAAATCCGGCTCGTTGTTGGTGATGTTGCGGTCCCAGCCGTAATACAGTCCGCCGATCACCTGCAGCCGGTCGCCGGTATAGGTCAGGCGCAGGTCCTGATTGAAGCCGTCATGCTCGGAATTGTAGCGGATGGCGCAGACATTGTTGGGCGACCCGTCACAGTCGAACGGCGACAGGTCGAAGGTGCCGCTGTCATATCCGGTGATGGACGTCAGCGTGATCTCGTCCCATTCATAATTGACGGTCAGCACGATACCGTCCGCATCGTTGAAATAATTGCCCGCCGTGTCGGCCTCCACCTCATTCTCGGCAAGGCCGCGCAACTCGCGCGAGTAGCCGAAATTGTCGGTGCCGTTTTCATTGTAGCCGATACCGTAGGGCAAATCCTGAAGCTGGTCGTTTTCCGCCGTGTAAACCTTGAGCAGAACGTCCATATCCTCGTTCGGTTTCCACAGGATGGTGGCACGCGCACCGTAATAGTTGGTGTCGCCGTAATACTGGCCGTCGACGGGGTTGAAGGTGTAACCGTCCCCGTCGCCGAAGGTGGCGGCGAAGCGCACGCCCAGCTTGCCGGGGATGATCGTGGCCTCCGCCGCGCCGTCCATGCGCAGGGTATCGAAATTGCCGTAATTGGCGGTGACATAGCCTTCCGTACCCTCCAGGCTGGGCCGGCGGGTGATGAAGTTGATGGCGCCGCCCGTGGTGTTGCGGCCATAAAGCGTGCCCTGCGGCCCGCGCACCACCTCGATCCGGTCCAGATCATAAAGCTGCTGCCCGTGGGACGCGCGGAAATTCTGATACACCTCGTCCACATAGACACCGACGGGCGAGGCGATGCTGGCGCTGAACTCGTTCGCGACACTGATGCCCCGCAGCGAGAAGTTGGGCTGCGTGCGGGAATAGGCGGACGTGACCTGAAGGTTCGGCACCGCGCCGTTCAGGTCCGTCGTCTCCAGAAGGTTGCGCGCCCGCAGGTCATCCCCGCTCAGGGCCGAGACCGACTGCGGCACCGATTGCAGCGACTGCACGCGTTTCTGTGCGGTGACGAGAATTTCGTCGAGGACAAGATCGCTGTCACTGCCCGTATCGGCAACCTGCCCGTCATCCTGCGCCCAGGCGGCAGGGGCCAGCAACAGGGCCGTACCGCCCAACAGCATCGCTTTCGCCAAACGCCCAAACCCCGCCAACGGCGCGGATATCCCAGGGCAATCCGGTCTTGTCAACGGGCCGGGGTGTCCGCCCCGGTGTGCCGTCCTGCATGCAGTCGTCTGCGACCCCTGCCCTCCCAAGGCAGTGCGCGTGTCGTCATACTCGATCATGTCCCATCTCCCAGGTCATTGTGAACCTCTCCCCTGTGAAACTCAGAACGCTGCCAAAACTCCCAACCCTGTGCCGGTTTGCCCGTGTGTGCGGGTTTTTCGGGCGCGGTCCCTCCGACCGGGCACCCGTCCGGCGTTGTTATTCGTCCTGTGCGCCGCCGCTTGCCGCCTCAAACCCGCGGGGCGCCAGAATGGCTGTCGTCTCCAGATAGGCGTCGATGCCCTCCGGCCCCATCTCCCGACCCAGGCCGGAGGCGCGCATGCCGCCAAAGGGGCTGCCGAAATCCAGTATTCGCTTGGTGGACAGCCCGACCGTGCCGGTGCGCATGCCCTTGGCAAGACGCAGCGCCCGGTCCGCATCCGCGCTCCAGACCGAGCCGGACAGGCCGTATGGCGAGGCATTGGCGCGGGCAAGCGCATCGTCCTCGCTGTCATAGGGCAGCGCCACGATGACAGGGCCGAAGACCTCTTCGCGGGCGATGGCCATGCCGTCGTCCACAGTCGTGTACAGCGTCGGCGCGATAAAACAGCCCCCGCCCGGCTCGTTCGCCTGACTGCCGCCGGCAAGCGCGCGGGCGCCGTCCGCCTCGGCACCGCGTAGGGCGGCCATGATGCGGTCCTGCTGTATGGGCGCGGCAACCGGGCCGATATGGGTCGCGGCATCGCGCGGATCGCCGATGGTCAGCGCCCGGAAGCGCGCGGCCAGATCCTCCGACAATTCTGCAAAACGGCTGCGCGGCAGAAACAGGCGGGACTGTGCGCCGCAGACCTGACCATTGTTTTGCAACGTGGCGAGAAACAGCTCCCCCCACACCGCGTCAAGGTCAATGTCATCCAGAAGAATGGCCGCCGACTTGCCGCCCAGCTCCAGCGTACAGCGGGCAAATCGGTCGGCACAGGCGCGCGCCACATGGCGGCCCGCGGCGGTGGATCCGGTAAAGCTGACCTTGGCCACGCGGCTGTCGGCCACAAGGGCGGCGCCGAAATCCCGGTCCCCCGTCAGCACACTGACCATGCCGGGCGGCAGCGGCAACCCGGCCACATGGGCGGCGAAACGATGCATGCTGGCGGCGTTCTCCGGCGACGGTTTCAGCACGATGGGGCAGCCGGCCGCAATCGCCGCGCCCAGTTTGACCGCGGCCAGAAACAGCGGCACGTTCCACGGCACGATACCGGCGGCCACACCGACCGGGTTTTTGCGGATCAGCACGGTACCGCCCCGCAGACCGGCGCGCCTTTCCTCGAACACGTGGGTGTCCAGCATCGCGGCATAGGCCGACAGCACACCCGCCGCGCTCGACACCTGTAGTGCCTCGGCCTGTGCCGCCGGACAGCCGACCTCCACCGTCACGTGCGCGGCAAGCGCCCCGGCATCCGCCGTCAGCGCGTGCGAAAGCGCGGTCAGGGCCGCCTGACGCTCAGCCACGCTCAAGGCCTCAGCCGCCGGCAGGGCAGTGACGGCGGCGTCAAGGGCCCGGTCCATCAGCGTGGCGCCCGCCAGCCGGACACCCGGCAAGGCCGTCCCCTCCACGGGGGCGGGCCGGCTGTAGGCCGCGCCGTCAGCGGGGTGCCATTCCCCCGCGACCCAGTATGTGTCGACCGGCTCCACGCTACACAGCCTTTCCGGCCAGCGCTTCCTGCCGACGTGTCTTGCCGCTCAGGCGGATCAGGTCTTCATGCAGTTCGAACCAGACGGTGTGATAACTGTCGATGACGGGGGCGGCCATATAGCGGACCTCGCCCTGTTTCAGCGCCTCAAGGGCTGCGGCAAAACGGTGATTGTAACGCGCCATGCGCGGCAGTGCCGCGCTCATGTCCGTCATCAGGGTCAGGATGACACCGTCAATGGTAGCCAGCGCTGCGATGATGCCACGATCATAGGCCGTATCGCTGTGATCGTTCGGCACCACTGCGCCGTCGACCTCGCGCATTTGCCAGCGGGCCACCAGCGCCTTGAACTCGGGATTGACATCGTTGAAACGGGCGTAGAAGGCAGCGATGACCTCATCGCCAACCTGCCCGCGCTCCGCCGCCGTATCGGCATCCGCCGCCGCCTGTCCATCCGGCGTCAGGCGGTGGCCGATCTTTTTTTCCTCCGCCAGTCCGGCGGCTACCAGATCGGCGAGCAGGGCGGCTACCGGTGCAGCCCCCACGCCGAGGCAGGCGGCAATCGCCTCCGCCCCGGCAAAGCCCTTCAGCCGCAGCATCAAAAGCACCCGGCTTTTCAGCCCGCCGTCCGCATCCTGTGTCCGGTCCGTCATCGTTCCCTCTTTCCCCTGCATATCCTGGCCCTTTACGCCCTCGCCCCATGCGGCAGACATACTGTCAGCGCACCCTGTGGCCGCGCTTTCCACTGTCGGCATAGGCTGCGCGCAGCTTGTGCTTTTCCAGCTTGCCGGTGTCGAGACGCGGCAGCGTGTCGCAAAAATCGATGAATTTCGGACATTTGAACCCGGCCAGACGCCCGCGCAGAAAAGCCAGCAGGCTTTCGGCCTCGATCCGGGCGGCGTTAGTATCTGCGGGCATGGCGCGCGGTTCGACCACGGCCAGAACCGCCTCGCCCAGATCGTCGTCCGGCACGCCGAAGACGGCGGTGTCCGCCACATTGGCATGCAACAGAAGCGCGTCCTCAATCTCCTTCGGGTACACATTCACCCCGCCGGAAATAATGGTGAAGGCCTTGCGGTCGGTCAGGAACAGATAGCCCTCTTCGTCCACATAGCCCATATCGCCCATGGTGGCCCAGCCGGCGGCATGGCTGGCTGCCGCTGTTTTCTCGGGCGCATTGTGATAGTTGAGCGGCGCCCCGCCCGAAAAATACACCGCACCGACCTGACGGGGGCCAAGCTCCCCGCCATCCTCATCGACGATGTGAAGCGCGCTCCGCCACGCCTTGCCCACCGTGCCGGGGCGTTGCAGCCACTCCGCGCTTCTCACATGGGTTAAGCCGATGCTTTCCGTGCCCGCATAATATTCGTGCAGGATCGGGCCCCACCAGTCGATCATCGCCCTTTTCACCGCCACGGGGCACGGTGCACCGGCATGGATCGCTACGCGGTGGGCGGACAAATCGGCGCCCTTACGCGTTTCAGGCGGCAGGTCCAGCATACGGACGAACATGGTCGGCACCCACTGGCTGTGGGTCACGCGGTGGCGGACAAGCGTATCCAGCGCGGCACGGGCCTCGAACTTGCGCATGAGAACCACGGTGCCGCCCATGCGCAGCAGATTCATCACGAAGCGCAAGGGGGCTGCATGATACAGCGGCGCGGACGAAAGAAAGACCGTCTCCGCATCCATATCGAACAGGATCCTGGCACGCTCCACGCGCCGGGCCTCGCTGCCCAGTGGCACGAAGTCCAGGGGCCTGCGCACACCCTTGGGCCGTCCCGTCGTGCCGGATGTGTAAAGCATGTCGCCGCCTTCCACCGGGTCGTGCAGGGCGGCATTGTCCAGTGCCGGTCCGCAGGCATCCACGGCAGACCACAGCAGCGGCGTCTCGCCCCCATGCGCCGCCACCGCATACACTGACAGGTGCGGTGCGGCAGCCGGGCGGGACTTTACGGCAATAACAGCGGCCTCTGCCGCGCCGGGGGCACGTTCGCCGTCAGTGATGAAAACGGCGGCGGCGCTGTCGGCAAGGATATAACCGGTTTCCTCCGGCGTCAGCCGCGTGGCGATGGGCACATAATACAGACCGGAGCGCTGCGCCGCCCAGGCAATGACCAGGAAATCGAAACCGTTCATCATCTGCAAGGCGACCACATCGCCGCGCCGAACCCCCAGATGACGAAAAAATGCCGCCAGCCGCCGCGACCGCTCAGCCAGTTCGGCATATGTCACCACCGCATCGTCAAGGCGCAGGGCGGCCTTGTCGGGGGTGCTTGCGGCGATCTGGTCCGGATACATGCAAGCCCCCTTTAGATCTCGTCCGGGCCGAAATGGCCGGTGTCATTGACGCTGAGAATGGTCAGCCGCTGCATATCCGCACCGATCAGCCGGGTCAGCGAGCAGTAATGGGGGACAAAACGCGTCAGCCGCTCGATGCCCAGAATATGCGCCAGAATGACATTGATCGGCAGGCCGTGCGTGAACACCGCCACCTTGCCGGCTTCACCGCGCTGGAGGATACGCCCGAAGGCCCCCAGCACATTCGCGCAAAAGGTTTCGGTATCGCCGCCGAGGAAGCCGACCGGATCGTCCAGAAAGTTCTGCCAGCGGGGACCGCCCTCGCGCCGCAGCGCCTCGAGGGAGATATAGCGTGTGCCCTCGCCGCCGCCGTCCACCTCGGCCAGATGGTCCACCACCTCGACCTCAAGTCCCAACCGTTCGGCCAGCGGACGGGCCGTGTCATAGGCCCGCCGCAGGGGGCTTGAGACAATGGCGGCGATCTCCTCCCGCGCCAGCCGGTCCGCGGCCCGCGCCGCCTGCCAGTGGCCGCGTTCGGTCAGCGGCGGGTTGACGAAACGTCCCTCCTGTCTGGTGTCGGGCTGACCGTGGCGGACAAGCAGCAACTGCATCAGGCCCCTCCCGTACCGATGATCCTGCCGGGGCGGGCCCTTTCGGGGCCGCCGCCTTCCGACCGCACACTGCCGGCTGTTATGCAACATAAAAATATGACGTCACTTTCATTTTTTTGAAAATGGTCCGGCATGGTCGGCTGCATCATGGTTTCTTCCCTTTAAGCGGTCTTACCGGCCTGCGGTACCAACTGCGGCACTGCCCCCGGCCGCCGTATAGGCCGTGCGGCGCACGGCAGCGGCGCGCAGCGTGTGCAGGCCCCCATCGGCCGGCAGGTCGATACCGTTGATCCAGCCGGCCTGATCCGAAAGCAGAAACTGGATGACGGCGCCGATTTCATCCGGCGCGGCATGGCGGCCGACAGTGTCCGCCGCCACCTGAATACGGTCTTCACCCATGGAGGTTTTGAAATCCGGCAAAATCGGGGTTTCCGTCGGCCCCGGACTGACGCAGTTGACCCGCACCCCCTGCGCATGAAACAGGGCCGTTGCCTCCGGCAGCCAGTGGTGCACCAGCCGCTTCGACAGTTCATAGGCCGTCCTGCCGTCCGGCTTATCCTTCAGGCCAAGGGTAAGCGCATGGCCCCAGTCGGCGTGGACGACGCTTTCAAGCGCCGCCTCGCCCCAAGGGCAGCGGTGCGCCGCGATGCTGGAGACAAGAACGACGCTGCCGCCCGGCCCCAGTCTGTCATGAAGCCCCAGTGTCAGATGTTTCAGGCCCAGGAAATTCACCGCCAGCACCTTGTCCGCCGGATGGCTTCCGGGCAGGCCCGCCACATTGGCCAGGCCGGACAGCGGCGCGTCAATCTGCCCAAGGCAGGCATCAATGCTGTCCCGGTCCGCCAGATCGCAGACAAGGCTGCGCTGCACGCCGGCCCCCTCACCCGTCCGCTCAGGCACCGGCCGGATATCCACCGCGATGACGGCCCGCCCGGCGGCGGTCAGGCGCGCGGCGAGCGCCGCGCCGATACCGCTGGCCGCTCCGGTGACGACGACGGGCCCTAAAGCGGCGCTCATTGCCATTTCACCATCAGCTTCGCGGTTCCGGCAAACCAGTTGGACGGCAGGCGGTCGCCCAGCCCCTCTATTTCACAAGCACTGTAGCGCTTGAAAAATTCTTCAAAGAAAATCTGCGTTTCGACCCGTGCCAGATGCGCACCGAGGCAGAAATGCGGCCCGATGCCGAAACCCATATGCGCGTTGGGCTGCCGGTCGATGATAAAATCACCCGCCCGGTCGAACATCCGCTCATCCCGGTTGCCGGAGGCAAAATACAGCACGACCTTTGTGCCCGCCGCGATGGGCACGCCGAACAGGTCGCTGTCCTCGATCGCGGTGCGGCGCATCTGGATCACCGGCGAGACCCAGCGCACCATTTCCTCCACGGCTTTGGGGATCAGACCTGGCGCCTCCCTCAGCCGCGCCATGTCCCCCGGCTGGCGGCAGAGCTGCTCAAGCCCGCCGGACAGAAGATTGCGCGTCGTCTCATTGCCCGCCACCGTCAGCACCATGAAATAGGCGTCCAGCTGCTCTTCGGTCAGCCGCGCCCCGTCAATCTCGGCGGTGACGAGGGCACTGGCCAGATCCTCCTGCGGATCGGCGCGCTTTTCCGCCGCCAGTCGGCGGAAATAGGCAAACAGATCGGCACGGGCCGTCGCCTGCTCCGCATCGCTTGCCAGCACATCGCTCATGGTGTTGGCCCAGTGCACCATGGTCAGCTGCATATCGTCCGGCACACCCAGCACGTCGGCAAAGACGATCATGGGAATTTTCACCGAAATCGCCTCGACAAAGTCGAAATAGTCGCCCCTCGGCGTCGCCTCCATCAGATCGGTGATGATCTCGCGGATACGTGCACCCCGTCCCTCGATGACCGAACGGCGCAGCGGCGGCATGCCCACCTTGCGCAACGCGCCGTGAATCGGCGGATCGGCATTATGCACACTGGGGTGGCCGGTGCCCTCGGCCCGCTTGTCGCGGATCTGCGTGCCCTTGCCGCTGCAAAAGCGCACATGATCCTGCGCAACGGCCTTGATATGGTCATAGCGGGTCAGCGCATAGAAGCCGGGCCCGTCCGGTTCAGGATTAAAATGGACGGGCGCTTCATCGCGCAGCTGCCTGAAGACCTCATGCTCGTGCCGTTCGACGAACAGATTGACGTCCAAAAGGTCGATATCGCGGCCCTTTTGCGGTGTGTTTTCCACGGTCATCGCGCCGGCTCCCCGTCCCCATGGCCGCTTTTGGCCGGTGCCAGGTGCGCCTCCATATGCGGCAATACGGCCTCGCCCTGTCCGGCGAAGATGGCGCGGTACCAGATGCTACCGCAGACGCGGCCTAGCTCGTCCAGCTCTTCCGGGCGCGGCAGCGTCTTGGCCAGCCCCACCTGAACATAGGCCATCTGTTCCGTCATGGAGCCCAGCGCCTCGGCCATCAGGGCGGCATTGAAACTGTCGGGCAGGACGCCGCGCTCCTTCAGCATGTCCAGCCAGCGCGCGGTGCGCCGGGTGAACAGGCCGCGCATGTCGAGCCACAGGTCGAGAAAGCTGGAGGCTTCACCCTGCGCGGCGGCTTCCCGCGCCACACGCAGCAAATGCCGGTGGCGGGCATAATGGTTGAAGAAACGGATATTACGCTCAATCAGGTCGTCTTCGCTGGGCACCGGGTTCGCGCCGGGACCGCGCCGCGTTTCCTGTCGGATTTCGCCGTGCATCTCAAGGAGGATGGCAAGCAGGATGTCATCCTTATCCTTGAAATGGCGATAGAAATTCCCGTGGGAGACCTGCGCCAGCCGCACGATATCCGCCACCCGCGTGCGCTCATAGCCATATTCGCCAAAGGCCTGCCGCGCCGCCTCCAGCAGGCGCTGCTGTGTGGCGCGGCCCTTGGGCGTCAGCTTCCGCCCGCCCTGATCCACACCGATATGCAGGGCCAGCCGGGTATGCAGGGCCGGGCCGGGCCGGACCGAAGCGCCCTCCTCGCCGGCACTGGACGTCGCCCTGCCCGTACCGTGTTTTTCCGAAACCTGCCCGTCTGACACTGGTCTCTCGCTTTCCGCCCGGATCACACCTGGCTGAAGCCGTCCTACGGGACAGCCGTCAGCCTGTGAGACACCCTGCGCGATACATATTCGGCAAGGCTGTCCGGTCTCCCAAAATGGTGCAGCGCAGCACGCTTGACACCTTCCTCTCCACAAAAAAGATGATATCATTATCAGGAAAATTTGCAACATCCGGTGTCGGACGTCCGCGACGGAACGGCATCTGCGAGACATCTGGGAGGGGTATCTTGCATCAGGAAAGCAGCGCGGCCACCGCGCCCGAACGCATGTCGGAGCATACGACACCGGCGGAACCATCCGTGGACCTGGGCAGCCTGCGGTGGGTTGTCGATAACGATCCGAGCCCGCGTTACCCCTTATATACCCGCGCCAATATCGGCGAGGTGTTTCCCACCGTGGTCATGCCCTTTTCATGGACGCTGTGGGGCATCCCCCATGCCGAGCCCGGCTGGTGCAAGGCCTTTGTCAATCTCGGCGCGTTTGACACGGCTGAATTCACCGACGGCGAGATGGAGATGCTGGGCGTATTCGGCGGCTACGGCTATCTCAATGTGTCGGCCAGCCGCATCTTCGGCCTGCGCACGCCCGGCCTGACGCCGGAGGCCGTGGACCAAAGCTTTTTTGGCGAGCAACCGGACGTGCCCGCCTTTGCGCCGCGCCCCGGCGATGTGTCGGAAAAGCACACGGCGCAAATGGCCGAAACGCTCAACTGGGTTTTCACCGCGACGGACCTGCCGGACCTGTTGGAAACCCGCGCGGAGGTCGAGGCCGTGCGCGCGGCGCGGCCCGCGCTCGACACCCTGTCGGACAAGGCACTTTTGGCCCATGTTCGCACGCTCTGCACACAGCGGTGGGAGGCCCTGTGGGTGCGGCATATCATGGCCACCTATCACGCCACCATCCCCTCGGGCGTGATCGGCGTCACCTGCGCGACCGTGGGCAAACCGGAACTGGCCGCCGACATCATGTCCGACATCGGGGATGTGGATTCCGCCCTGCCCGCCCAGGCGCTGTGGAAACTGGCGCGTGAGGTCACGGCCTCGCCCGCGCTGACCACCCTTTTCGATGCCGGGTCACAAGAACTGCCGGAGCGCCTGAAAGCGGACACCCGGTCCGATGTGGTCGCCTTTACAAAACATTTCGACGCCTTTCTCGGCACGTTCGGTTTTCGCGGCCCCAATGAGTGGGAAATGCGCAGCCGCTGCTGGGAACTGGACCCGGCCACACCCCTGGCCGCCATTGAACAGATGCGCCGTGCACCAGAAAGCGAGTCGCCCGCAGCACGGGCAGCAGGGCGAAAAGCCGCACGGCAAGAGGCACTGGTCACCGTGCGCGGCCTGTTGGCGGGCGATGCCGAGGCGCTCGGCACTTTCAACGCGGGCGTCGGCGCGGCGAAAGTGTTTTTCGCCGGACGTGAGCGCACCAAGGCCAACTGCGCCATGCTGACCCATGAAATGCGTATGGCCATGTGGGAACTGGGTCGCCGAATGACGCAGCGCGGCCTGTTCACCCATGCGGATGAATTTGCACTGCTGACGGACGATGAATGGACCGCCCTGCTGGACGGCAGGCTGGATACTCCGGCCGTGCTCGCCCGCCGCCGTTTGGAAGAGACGGCGCTCGCCGGGCTGGAACCGCCCTTTATCGTCGATGGCACGGTACCGCCGCTGACAACATGGAAAAAACGGGAACAGCAAGCCCGCAGCATTGCCCCCGGTATGGTGATGACCGGTCAGCCCGGGTGTGCCGGACAGGCCGAGGGCATTGCCCGGATTGTCCACGACCCCGGCGAGCCTGGCGATATGGAACCGGGCGACATCCTCATCGCGGAATTTACCGACCCGTCCTGGACGCCGCTGTTCAGCGCGGCAGGCGGCGTGGTCGTCAATGTGGGGGCCACCGTCAGTCATGCCGTGATCGTGGCGCGGGAGCTGGGCGTGCCATGTGCCGTCAGCGTGACAGGCGCAACCCATTCCATCCCCGACGGCACCCGTGTGCAGGTGGACGGCGGTGCCGGCACGGTGACCATCCTTGCCCTTCCGGAAGGGTATAGCCCCGAAGGCGAAGGAGCAAAGGCGTGATCTACCCGTTCGACCATCCGCATGATGGTGGACATGACGCGGTGGCGAAACTGGTCGGCGGCAAGGGGGCAAGCCTGTGGGCCATGACCAGCAAGCTCAACCTGCCAGTACCGCCGGGCTTCACCATCGCCACCGATGAATGCCACCGCTTTCTGGAAAACGGCATGACGGCGCGCCTGCAAAGCAACGTCCGCGCCGCACTGAAAGGGGTGGAAGCCGCTGTGGGCCGGCGCTTCGGCGATGCGCAGACGCCGCTGCTGCTCAGCGTGCGCTCGGGCGCGCCGGTCTCCATGCCCGGCATGATGGACACGGTGCTGAATGTGGGCCTGACGGACGCCACGGTGGAAGGTTTGGCAAACGTCACCGGCGACCGTACCTTTGCGCTGGACAGTTACCGGCGGTTTCTTGCCATGTTTGCCCGCACCGTGCTGGGGCTTGCGGCACCTGCAGCCGTAACAGAGGCGGACGGCACGGACACAGCCGCGCTCGAGGCGGATATCGCCGCACTGAAACATATCATCGCCGGGGCGACGGACGCCGCAATCCTTGACGATCCCTATGCGCTTCTGGATGCGTGTATCGGCGCAGTGTTCCGCTCATGGCACAGCCCGCGCGCGGACCATTACCGCGAAGTGGAAGGCATTGACGAACGCCTCGGCACCGCGGCGACGGTGCAGGCCATGGTCTTCGGAAATCAGGATACACACTCGGCCACAGGCGTTGTCTTTACCCGCGACCCGTCCACCGGCGCGCCGGGTCTGTGCGGGGACATATTGTTCAATGCACAGGGCGAGGACGTCGTCTCCGGCACGCACCGGACCCTGCCGCTGGAGGCACTGGCCGATCGGATGCCGGCGGTATGGGCCGACCTTGAGACCGCCGCCGCCACGCTGGAGCGGTATTACCGCGACCTTTGCGACATTGAGTTCACCGTTGAAAGCGGGCGGCTGTGGGTGTTGCAGGCACGGCGCGGCAAGCGCAGCCCGGCCGCCGCCGTGCGTATTGCCGTCGATCTGGTTGAGGACCCGACGATCGCCCTGCCGAAGAATGAAGCGCTGACCCGTATCCCGGCGGATGCGTGGGACGGTGCGCACGGACACGGGGCGGCAGGCGACAGCCATCTGCTGGCCATGGGCACGCCGGCCTCGCCCGGTGTGGCCACGGGCATGATCGTGCTCAGCGCGGATGAAGCCGTCGACATCGCGGCGGATGGCGAGGACATCATTCTAGTACGCCGCGAAACCTCGCCCGAGGATGTGCACGGCATGGGCGCCGCCAAGGGGATCCTGACCTCCCTCGGCGGGATGATGAGCCACGCGGCCGTGGTGGCGCGCGGCTGGGGCGTGCCCGCCGTGGTCGGTGTGGAAACGCTGGAGATCGGCGCGGATCGTATCACACTGGGTGAAACGGTGCTGAAGGCGGGCGAAACGCTGTCCATCGACGGCAGCAGCGGCAAGGTCTTTGCCGGGGCCATCACCGCCACCCGGCAGGCGGACCCCTATCTGGACAAGGCACGCGGCTGGGCGCGCGATCTGGGCCACCCGGCGGGCGGTTGAACAGCGACGGAAGGAAGGAAAAAGCATGGCACGGTTGACGAACAAGGTGGCGATCATCACCGGCGGTGCGGGCGGCATCGGCCTGGCGGCGGCGAAGCGTTTTCTGGACGAAGGGGCGCGCGTGATGCTGGTGGGACGGACGGCCGCCAAGCTGGAGGCGGCACAGGCCGCGCTGGATGGAGGCGACCGTGTGGCGATTGCAGCAGCCGACGTGTCGGACGAAGCGGCAACGCAAGCCTTCGTGCGCGAGACAAAGGACCGTTTCGGCAGACTGGACATCCTGTTCGGCAATGCCGGCACCGAAGGCACGGTAAAGCCGCTGACCGACCTGACGGTGGATGAATTCGACAGTGTGATGACCATCAATGTGCGCGGTGCCTGGCTGTCGATGAAACACGCCGCGCCGCTGATCGCCGACAGCGGCGGCGGGTCCATTATCCTGACCTCGTCCGTCGCGGGCGCGGTGGGCGTGCCGGGCATTTCCGCCTATACAGCCAGCAAGCATGCCATCGCCGGGCTGGCGCGCTCCGCCGCGCAGGAACTGGCCGGCGCGAACATCCGCGTCAACACCATCCTGCCCGCGCCGGTCGACAATGACATGATGCGCGCCATCGAGCGGCAGGCCGCTCCCGACAATCCGGAAGCCGCCAGGGCGGGCTTTCTGGCCAGTATCCCGCTCGGCCGTTACGGCAGCAATGAGGAAGTCGCGGCGCTGGCCCTGTTTCTGGCAAGCGACGACGCCGCCTTCTGCACCGGCGGTCTCTACCCGGTGGACGGGGGCTTCACCGCGCGGTGATGACTGTTTGAAGAACTTGGGCGGGTTACTGCTTGAAGAAGTTTGCCAGCCCTCTCCTCATTGATTTTTATCAGGAAGAGCTTAGCCGTCCCTCTCCCCCACCCGGCCACCCATAGCATACGATCCCGTGGGTGGCCGGGTGGGGGAGAGGGACGGCTAAGCTCTTCGAACCATAATCTAGTGACGGCGAGGGCCGGCTGGGTTCTTAACTCCTCAGACTAAAAACAAAACAACAACCCCCTTTAACATCCAAGTCCGCTCAGGGCGCGGGGCCGCCGCTGTGCGTTTCCGCCTGTTGCAGGGCCCAGGCACGCTGTGCCTCGGCGATAACGTAGGCACGAATGCTTTCCGAATCCTCCGCGCTCAGCACGTCGGAGAAGGCGATCATCCCACGCTCCACCAGTGCCCCGTCAATCACCACGTCCTGCCACAATTCGGCGCTGTGCAACGCGCCGGAATGGCGCAGATCGGGGATCAGGCCGCCACCGACAGCGCTGATCCCGTGGCAGAAGGTGCAATTGGCGTGATAGGCGGCAAGCCCGGCCGTGACCTGTTCGCCATCCGCCGGTTCCAGGGGCGGTTCTGGCAGGGGCAGCGGCGTCCAGTCCAGGGGCGGCAGGCTGCCGGTCGCCCCCAGTTTGAAGGTCAGCACCCGGCTGACATTGGGCAGGCTTTCGGCCTGGGTGAAAGCCCCTGTCGTCAGGGGGAAGGCCCCGCCCCAGCCGACGGCGACGGTGACATACTGCTCGCCGTCCAGCGCGTAGGTCATCGGCGCGGCGACCACGCCCGTCTGCGTCGGGAAGGACCACAGTTCGTCGCCCGTGTCAGCACGGTAGGCGACAAAACGGCTGTCCGCGGTGCCCTGAAAAACCAGATTGCCGCCGGTGCTGAGCACACCGCCGTTCCACGGCCCCTTATGGTCCACGCGCCAGGCGGGCTTTTGCCCCGCCGGATCCCATGCCAGCAGGTGGCCCTTGACCACCGTTTTCATCGCCGCGCGCACGGCGGCATCGTCCGGCAGAGCCGCCAGCGTGTTGTTGGTGCCGGTATTCCAGAAACCGGGCCGCGCTTCATAGGCCGGGTCGTGGGCATACAGATAGGGAATGTCCATCGCGGGGATATAAACAAGGCCGCTGTCCGGGCTGTAGCTCATGGGATGCCAGTTGTGCCCGCCGAAAGGGCTCGGCACCTGTACAAAGGGCTCACCGGCATAATAGCGTGCCTCCGGCACCTCCACCGGGCGGCCCGTGTCCGTGTCCACATGGGTCGCCCAGTTGACCGGCACGTAAGGTTCGGCCGAGATCAGCGCCCCGGTTTCCCTATCCAGCACGTAGAAGAAGCCGTTTTTCGGGGCCTGCATCAGCACCTTGCGCACGCGTCCGCCGATTTCCATATCGGCGAGGATGATATGCTGTGTCGCCGTATAGTCCCACGTCTCGCCGGGGGTGGTCTGATAATGCCAGACATAGGCGCCCGTCTCGGGTCTCAGCGCAACGATGGACGACAGGAACAGATTGTCGCCCCCTTCGGGCGAGCGCACGCTCTGGTTCCATGGGGAGCCATTGCCGACACCGATATACAGCAGGTCCAGATCCGGGTCATAGGCCATGGAATCCCAAACGGTACCGCCACCACCGAGCCGCCACCACTCGCCCGTCCAGGTCTCGGCCGCCATGGCCATGGCATCGCTTTCAAAGCCGTCCGCCGGGTTACCGGGCACGGTGTGGAACCGCCAGTCGAGCGTACCGGTGGCCGCATCATAGGCCGACAGATAGCCGCGCACGCCGTATTCACCGCCGCCATTGCCGATCAGCACGCGGCCCTTCACCACGCGCGGCGCCCCGGTGATGGTGTAGGGCTTGGACCGGTCGATGGTGTTCACGTCCCACGCGACAGCACCGGTCGCGGCGTCCAGCGCCACCAGCCGCCCGTCCAGCGTGCCCACGAATACACGGCCGTCATGATAGGCCACACCCCGGTTGACCGCATCGCAGCAGGCCTTTTGCCCCCAGGCGCGCGGCACGGCGGGGTCATAGGTCCATTTCAGCGCGCCGGTGCGGGCGTCGAGCGCGTGGACAATGCTCCACGCGCTGGTGACATACAGGGTGCCGTCCACCATCAGCGGCGTCGCCTCGATCCCGCGCTTCGTGTCCAGGTCGAAGGACCAGACGAGGCCAAGGTCCGGGACCGTGTCCATATTGATGGCGTCGAGCGGGCTGTGACGCTGTTCCGCGTATGTGCGGCCATGGGACAGCCATTCCCCCGGCGCCCGGACTGCACCCACCAGGCGCGCGTCGGCATCCGTACCGCCGTCCGCCTGTTCCCCCTGCGGTACACCGCAGGCCACTGCCATCATGCAAAAAGCGCCGGCCACACCGGCACGCGCCCTATCCCGGATACGCATAAACCTCTCCCCTCTGCGTCACCCCTGCCGCTGACGTCCATCCCCTTCACGACACCAGAAAAGCATGGCGGCACCGGAAAAGAAAGACTGTCACGATATGGAGCGATTCCGCGCATCGACCATGGGTCATATCCTTTATTGAAAGATAGTGCGGGATCAGACAGCGGCGCGGCAAAAATCCTATTGACGCCCGCCACACCATTGCACCGAAAGCCACTTCGTATACCGCGCCGGCCGGTTAAGTCGCGCGCCGCTCCCTCGTTCGTCCGCCGAACCTGAAGGTTGAAGAAACCATGCAGCGTCAGAAAGAGGTTTTTGGTGGCAATACCGTCGCCGGCAATGGAAAAGCATCGTCACGGAAAGACGACATGACCTTGCGGCGATTGCCCAGTCACGACCCCGACCGGTCATCGGCAAATTTTATGCTGTCGCAGAAAATTAAAAATCTATACGATAAATTCTATCGCTTAAGGAGATTTTACGTTATCGGTAACGCACTAATTTATATGAGTAAAATTAAAAACATCGCATTACTTTTATTCAGATAATTTAATTTTTTAAGAAAAATTTTCTCATGAAGAATAAAAAAATTATCCTGCATTGTGGTTCTCCTAAAACAGGGTCTACCAGCCTACAGTATTATCTATATGATGAGGGCCTGCTTTTAAGAAAGCTCGATGTTCTTGTTGTAAAAAGACTGGTCCAAAAAAACAGTACTGACCCTATTTTCAAGCACCTTCTGGACAGTCGGAAACCGAACGCACCAAAAAGCGCCACCACCGAAGCCAGAAGCCGAATTGAGACACTTTTTGAGAGTGAAGACATTTCAACACTGCTGATTTCCTATGAGTCCATTCTCGGTGAACCCTTTGAATACGGTAACCCGGCCTTCTTTCCAAAAGCGCGGCAAGCCGTCAGGGCCCTGAAAGACATCTTCGACGGTTATGATATCCAGATTCATTATGTCACACGGGACTATACGAGTTTTATCGGTTCTTACTATGTTCAACACATACGCCGGGGCGGGGATTGTTCCCTGAAGGATTTCGTCCGCGCCATTGATCCCGATAGCCTGTCATGGATACGCATCGTCAATCTGCTCAGAAACACCTTTGGCGCAGAAAACGTACATGTACATGAGTATCGGGACTTTTTATCAAACCCCGGCAGAATTACGGCTGCGATTTTGGGTGGTTTAATCCCCGAGGACCGTGTCAGCGGAAAGATTGGCGGGTATCGAAAAAACCGGTCGGTCGGTGGTTTTCCTTTATATCTGACACGGATTTCCAACAGAATCCTGGTCAAGGGGCTGTCCCTCCCCCCTCAAACAGCCGGGCGTATTACACGTCAGCGTGTCTTAAAACCATTGTCGCGCTTCATACCAGGCGACAAACCCCGGATAGAAACCGCCATGTCGGAGTTTCTGGCGAAACGCTATCATGAAGATATGCAAATACTCTCTGGACAGTAACAGCGCCTCAGGCACACCTGCCGATCACCTTGGCTATAAGACCGTTTACGGCCCTAGATAAGCTGTGCAGGGTTTTTCCGCCGCGCATCAACACTCCCGTCAACAGGACTTGCTGAATCCGTGTCGCCACTGTCGGCCAGCGCCACCAGCTTTTCGCGTGCTTCGGTCGCTTCCTGCTGTTTCTGCCACATGTCGTGATAACGGCCCCCTTTCGCCATCAGGGCGTCATGGGTACCGCGTTCGATAATATCGCCCTTGTCCAGCACCAGGATTTCGTCCGCGCCGACCACGGTGGACAGGCGGTGGGCGATGACGATGGTGGTGCGCCCGTGCGACACATGGTCGAGGGCGGCCTGAATGTCCCGTTCCGTATGGCTGTCCAGCGCCGAGGTGGCCTCGTCCAGGAGCAGGATCGGCGGGTTTTTCAAAATGGTGCGGGCAATGGCGATGCGCTGTTTTTCGCCGCCGGAAAGCTTCAATCCCCGCTCGCCGACGCTTGTCTCATAGCCTTCCGGCAGTTCGGCGATGAAGCGGTGGACCTGGGCGAGACGGGCGGCCTCCTCCACCTGTTCTTCCGTCGCGTCGGGGCGGCCGTAGCGGATATTGTAGCCGATGGTGTCGTTGAACAGCACAGTATCCTGCGGCACCACGCCGATGGCACGGCGCAGGCTTTTCTGCGTCAGGCCGCGAATATCCTGCCCATCGATCAGGATGCGCCCGCCCGCCACGTCGTAAAAGCGGAACAGGATGCGCGACAGGGTCGATTTGCCCGCGCCGCTGGCGCCGACGACGGCGGTGGTCTTGCCGGCGGGCACGGTGAAGGAAATGTCCTTCAAGATCGGCCTGTCCGGGCTGTAATGGAAAAACACATTCTCGAACGTCACGGTGCCGCCGTTCACCGCCAGCGGTTTGGCGTCCGGTGCATCTTCAATATCTGCGCCGGTGCGGATGACCTCGAACATTTTTTCCATGTCGGTCAGCGACTGCTTGATCTCGCGGTAGACGAAGCCGAGGAAATTGAGCGGCTGGTAAATCTGGATGAGGAGGGAGTTGACCAGCACGAACTCGCCGATGGTGAAACGCCCCTCGACCACGCCGACGGCGGCCATCCACAGCACGGCGACCAGCCCGGCGGCGATGATGATACCCTGTCCCACATTGAGGAAGGTCAGCGACACCTGGCTTTTGACCGCCGCGCGCTCATAGCGTTCCAGGGCGACGTTGAAGCGATCGGCCTCGTGATCCTCATTGGTGAAATATTTCACCGTCTCATAGTTCAAAAGGCTGTCGATGGCCTTGGTGTTGGCCTTGGTGTCCTGTTCGTTCATGTCCCGGCGGAATTTCAGCCGCCAGTCGGTGACGTAAAAGGTAAAGAGGATATAGCTGGTCAGCCCGACAAAGGTGATGAGCGCATAGAGAAAACCGAAATTGATCCAGAAAATCACCGAGATCAGGACGATTTCCAGCAGCGTCGGCAGGATGTTGAACAGCATGAAGCGCAACAGGAAATCGATGCCGCGCGTACCGCGCTCGATAATGCGGCTGAGGCCGCCGGTCTTGCGTTCCAGATGATAGGCCAGCGACAGGCCGTGCAGGTGGCGAAAGGTCTGTAGCGCCACATTGCGCAGGGCGTTCTGCCCGACCTTGACGAAGACGGCGTCGCGCAGTTCGGCGAAAAACAGGGCCAGCACCCGCGCCATGCCGTAGCCGACGATCAGCGCCACCGGCACCGCCAGCACGACCGTTTCCATATCCGGGGCAACACCGCCGCCCTCACCGGTCAGCGCGTCCACCGCATCCTTCAGGAGAAAGGGGGTGAAAACGCCGATCACCTTGGCCAGTATCAGACAGCCCAGCGCCAGCACCACCCGCAGCCGCAGGTCGCCCCGCCCCGGCGCCCACAGATAGGGCGCCAGGCTTTTCACCGTATACCAGTGGGATTTGGCGATGTCGGAGGCGGTATCGGCGTCAGAAGACATAAGCGGTCCTGAGATGGTGTTGGCGGGGTGTGTGGGCAGAGTGCCGTTGTCTTGCCACGAAACGCATTATTTTGCTGTCATAACCATATAAGCGGGGAAATGATTAATGCCAGTGTATGGAAGTATTTTCGGCTTTGACGGCAAGGCACCGACGACGCAGTCTTGGGACGACCCATGCCGGACAGGCTGTAAACCGGAGCGAAGCCAACCGGCCCCGAGTGACAGAGAAGGGACACCCCCATGAACGAGACACAGCCACAAGACCGGTCCACACACCCCATAACGATCCGTAGGCTGGACCATGTGGTGCTGCGGGCGCGGGACGCCGAGGCGCTCGTCGCGTTTTACTGTGACGTGCTGGGCTGCACCCTGGAGAAACAGCAGGACGATCTGGGCCTGATACAGGTGCGGGCGGGTGCGTCGCTGATTGATTTCGTGACCGTAGACGGCCCCCTCGGCCGCAATTTTCCCAGGGCCCCGGCGATGGACGCCCCCAATATGGACCATTTCTGCGTGGCCGTGGCCTCGTGGGACGCGGACGCCATTCTCGCCCACCTGAAGGCCCACGGGGTCGAACCCGGCGATGTGTCCGAGCGTTACGGCGCCGACGGCACCGGCCCGTCCATTTATCTGCACGACCCGGAGGGCAATCTGGTGGAACTGAAAGGCCCGTCAACAACAGGCAAGACAACCGACAAGACAGCAGGTTAAGGCGGCAGACCGGCCTGCCTACTCGCCGCCCGCATAACCGGGGATAAGGGCCGCCGGCGTCAGCAGGCGGTCGACCATGTCGGGGTCCACCCCGTCCAGCCGCGCCGCCGCCTCCCTGAGGCCGAGGCCCTCGCCGTCCGCCAGTTTCACCAGCGCCGCCGTTTTGTCATAGCCGATGCGGGGCACCAGCACGGTGGCCGTCATCAGGCTGTCCCGCACATTCGCCGCCAGCCTGTCCCGGTTGATGGTCAGCCCGTTCAGCATGTGGGCGGTGAAATGGCGCATCATATCGGACAGGGCCTGAAGACCGTCCAGCACGGCATGGGCGATAAGCGGCTTGGCGGTGTTGAGCTGAAACTGCCCGGCCATGGCGGCGGCGTGGGTGACCGCCGTGTGATGGCCGTGCACCAGGGCACAGGCGGAAATCATCGCTTCCGCCAGGCCGGGGTTGATCTTGCCCGCCATGATGGACGATCCCGGCTCCACGCTGGGCAGGGTGAACTCGCCCAGTCCCGCGCGCGGGCCGCTGGCCGACAGGCGCACGTCGGACGCCAGTTTTTCCAGAACGCCGGCCAGAGCGGACAGCGCCGCCGACAGGCGCACCATGGCCCCGTGACCGGCCATGTGAACCGCCGGCAGCGGCGCGGTCACGAGGTCGAGACCGCTGAGGCCCGAGAGGGCCCTGGCAACCTGCCGGGCGAAATCTTCCGGCGCGTTCAGGCCGGTGCCGACCGCCGTGCCGCCCTGCGCCAGTTCGCGCAGACCGTCCGCCGCCAGGGTGAAATCCGCCTTCAGGCCGCCCAGTTGCAGGGCAAGGGCGGCAAATTCGGCGCCGACAGTGGTGGGGGCGGCGTCCATCAGATGGGTGCGGCCCACCTTGACCGTGGCCCCGTGTTCCTGCGCCATGCCGTCCAGCGTGTCGATCAGACCGTCGAGCGCGGGCTCAAGCGCATCGCGCAACAGAGTCAGGGCCGCCACATGCATGACGGTCGGGATGGTATCGTTGGAGGACTGGGAGGCGTTGACATGGTCGTTCGGGTGGATGGTCCGCGCCGCGCCCAGCGGCCCGCCGGCAATCTCGCTGGCGCGGTTGGCGATGACCTCATTGGCGTTCATGTTGAACTGGGTGCCGGAGCCGGACTGCCAGATGGTCAGCGGAAAATGGCTGTCCAGCGTGCCGGCCGCGACCTCGGCCGCCGCCACCGCGACGGCGTCGCGCACGGACGCGGCGATGACGCCGAGGGCGGCGTTGGCCTCCGCCGCCGCCTGTTTCTGCAGGCCCAGCGTGCGGATGAACACGCTGTGCGGCCGTGGCCCCGTGGCGGGGTAAAGCGCCAGCGCCCGTTCGGTCGCGGCACCCCAGTACCGGTCGGCCGGCACCTCCACCGCGCCGAGGCTGTCACGTTCCGTCCGCGTTCGCGGTTTGCTGTCATCGGTCATGGGGCGGCTCCCTGCTGTGCCGGAAAGGCTGTCGCGACCGGAAACGCAGTTCCGGCGTCACGCCGCGCCACTGTACCAGCCCGCCGCCCAAGCGGCAAAACAGTGTCGCCGCCAAACCGAACGATAGCCGCCCGTCAGCCGATGCGCGCCCGGATCAGATGCCTGAGCGAGGAATAGCGGCGGCGGCTTACCGGCACGACATCGCCGTTTGACAGAACGCACTCATAGGCGCTGCCCGCCGCGCGCAAGCCCGTCACATGGGACAGGCGCACCCAGTGCGAGCGGTGTGTCTGCACCCCGTCCAGCGCGCCGAGCCGGTCGACACAGTCCGCCAGACGCGCCAGCAGCAGGTGCCGGCCGGCGGTGGTGACCACCTCGACATAATGGTCCTGTGCGGACAGGCGCACCAGATCGTCGCCCAGGGCTGCCGGAACACCGTCCAAGAGGGCGGCCAGCCGGGGCCTTGGCGGCGCCGCCGGTTCATCGCCGGCCGGGGTTGGCACCGGTGCGGGAACTTCGGCCGCGCGGCCGACGATCAGCCGGGCCAGCAAAAGGGCCAGGGCCATCATCGGCACGGCCAACGGGGCGATGTCCAGAACCTCGCTGATATAGGCGGCGATGCGCCCGCCGGGCATGGGGCCGTCTATGTCCTCGGCATCGAAGGCCTCATCGAGCAGGATCGAGACCGGGGCCAGGAAAAACGGCAGCAGCAGCAAGGTCACCGCAAGCCGGTACGGGCGGCGCCACGGCGTGCGCAGCAGCAGAAACTCCGCCCCGAGGGTGAAGATGAAGGCCGCCAGCGCATGCAGGGACCACAAAAGGAAATTGTCGAAAAAGTCCAGATTGACCGAGCTGGACGGATGCAACAGGGCGATCAGAGCCCCGACCAGGGCTGAGAAAAAAACCACACTGGCCGCCAGACGGGCAAGGCCGGGGCCGGGCCGCTGGCCGATCATCAGGCGGGCGAACGGCTCGCTCACACAATATTCCGACAGCAACGCGCCGGACCTTGCGATGACTGACCTGGTCAAGGGGAACGCCCTCCATGCGTCGCGGGATCACGCCCGGCCTTGCATCCCTCATCGCCCCTCGGGGCCGGTTTCGTCAACGGTTAAAAGGCGACCGCCCGCGATCCGTCCGTGATCCGGCACCGACCGTCCGCGAACCAGCCGGACCTTGCGCGAATTCCGGCGCGACACCGGGCGTGCCGGCCCCGAAGCTGCGGGCGCTGTGGCTCCCCCAGGCCTTCAGCACGCCAACAGGCCCAATGCCCGGACCCGGTCGTTTCCCTTTCATGATCCGCCGGGTCCGGGCAGCGGGCCGGGCAAAGGCCAGTGAGCGGGCCAATGAGCAGGCCAGTGAGCAAGCCAGTGTGCGGACCGGAAGGCAGGCCGCACAGCGGGTCGGAAGACCGGGGGGCAGCCGCGCACAGCGTGTCAAAGCAACCAAGAAGGAACGACGGTGATCACACACAAATCCACCATGCTCGCGGCCGCGATGACGGCCGCGTTTGCGGCCACGGCGGGGCTGTCGGGGCCGGCCCATGCACAACAAAACGGCAGCGGCGAAAACGACTGGGAGGAAAACGACGGGGGGGACTGGGACGCGCGGGTCGGGGCCGGCGTCCTGTTCAACCCGGAATTCAACGGCTCCAAAACGCTTGAAATCATCCCGATCCCCGTTCTCGACATCACCTGGCGCAACCGGATTTTTCTGAACACACAGAACGGTCTCGGCCTGTGGCTGGTGAAAAGCGATGACGATCCCAAATATCTGGGTCTGTCGGTGGGGTATAATTTCGATGACCGGGAGTCCAGCGCCATCGCGGGACTGGAAGGGCTGGACGACATTGACGGCACCATCGAAGCCAAGCTTCTGGCAGGCTTCGAGCTGGGTCTGATCGATGTGGAGTTCGAGGCCGCGCGCGCCATCGGCAGCGACGGGCATGACGGCTTCCGCATGGAACTGGCCGCCGGGCTGGGCGTTCCCGTCGGCAACCGGGCCTTTGTGGAGTTTGCCCCCTTCGTCACCTGGGGTGACGACAGTTACAACAACAGCCTGTACGGCGTCAGCGCGGCGGAGGCGGTGACCTCGAATTTCAGGGAGTTCGACGCGGGCAGCGGCTTTGAAAAGGTCGGCGCCGAGCTGGAAGGCAATTTTCTGTTCACCGACCGCATCGGCATCTATCTGAACGGCGAATACAGCCGCCTTGTCGGCGGCGCGGCGGACAGCCCCTTCATCAGAACGAAAAACCAGTTCGAGGCCATCGGCGGCCTCTATTACCGCTTTTAGGGCGACGGCCATGGGGTGGCACAGGATTTTTGCCGGGCTGGCATGCGTCGCGGTTGCCGCGACGGTTCTGGCATACGGCTATCTGTTCGGCGGCTGGTTCACGGTCAAACGCAGTCTGGCAGAACACCGGGCCTTCCTGTCGGCAGCTTTCGACCTGCGCCTGCCGCCCGCCGCCGACGGCCCGGCGCCGGCGGCGATCCTGATGCCCGGCTGCCTGGGGACACAGGGCCACCACCGGGACTGGGCGGCGTTCCTGCGGCGCCAGGGGTGGGCGACGCTGACCGTCGACAGTTTCACCCCGCGCGGCCTGCACGGGACCGCAGCGCTGACCCGCGTGTGCGAAGGCGAGGATGTCTGGGGGTTCGAGCGGGCGGCCGACATTCTCGCCGCCATCGTCCATCTCAGCACCCGGCCGCGCGTCGACCCGGGCCGGATCGTGCTGTTCGGCTGGTCGCACGGTGCCTGGGCGGCGATGGACGCCCTGACATTCGGACCGGCATCGCGCCCGACAAACCTGAAGGCCCTGCCCGACAGCGCCGTGGCCAACATCACCGACGACATCGCGGGCGCCGTTCTCTTCTACCCCTATTGCGGCTGGGGCACGCGCAGCCGCACGCGCGGCTGGCACAGGCGCGTGCCCGCCCTGCTGTTTCTGGCCGGGCGGGACCGGAATGTCCCCACCGGGGCCTGCATCGCCACCGCCGCAGCCCTGAAAGACAGCGGCATCCCCATCGAGGAGACCGTTTTCCCCGAGGCCACCCACTGGTTCGACCATCAGGGCGGGGACGCCCTTATGCCGCACACATACAGCCCGATGGCGACAGCCATGGCCCGCAGCCAAACGCAGGCGTTTCTCGCCCGGCTGGCCGGGCGGACAGACACAAGGAAAGGAAACTGAAATGATTGCAAAACCGGGACATATCCCGATCCGGGGCAGGCGGGCCGGCCTGATTACGGGCCTGATTTTGGGCCTGATTTTGGGCCTGTCGGCCGGTGTGGCCGCACAGGACATCAGCCTTGCCAAATTCATCGACGGCTTTGAACGCGACACCGGCGGCAGGGTTTACGAGATTGAGCGCGAGCGCAAGGACGGCCGCATCGTCTATGACATCGAAAGCGTGCGCGGCGACCGGATCATGGAGACGGTGGTGGATGCCGCGACCGGTCAGGTCCTGTCGGAAGAGGCGGAAAACACCGCCCTGTGGACACCGATTTCCGCCGACAAGAAACGCGCCCTCATGGACAGTCCGGCCACGCTGGGCCGGCTGATGCTGGCCGACAGCCGCCTGTCGGGCAAGGTCGCCGTCAGGGACATCGCCGCCAGGCTTGGCAAGGGCGGTCTGCTGTTCGTCGTCACCACGGAAAATGACGGGCGCATCATCCTGACCGCCGGCGGCGGAGAGGCGCCATGACAGGGCGGGCAGGAGCGACAGCGCGGGCAGGAGCGACAGCGCGGCGGCGGGGGCCCGCACAGGCCGTATCGTTGATTGCGAAAGCGGCGGCGGCGGGCCTGCTGGCGGGCGTGTGCGCCGGGGTGTGCACCACTATACTGTCCGCCCAACCGGCCGCAGAGGATACGGCGGGACAGACAACGGAGGACAGGGCGGAACGGACCGCGAACCGCACATTCTACCGCGACCTGCGGCCCGCACACTGGTTCTGGAACGGGATGGACCCGCTTGTCCTTGAGCGGATTCTCACCCGGATCAAAGGGGCGGACGGACCGCGCGAGGATAGCGCCTATCATGACGGCATCGCGGCCTACGGCCCCGGCAACTGGACCTATGAGTTCGAGCGGGTGGGTGACGCCTATATGACGCGCGGCCGCCTTCAGGAAACCCTGAACCATACCCATGTCGCCGCCGCCTATTACAGGAAAGCCGCCGCCGCCTATGCCACGGCGAAATTTCCCCACTTCGCGGAAAATGCCGACCAGAACCGCGCCTACGCCAAAAACATCGACGCGCTGGAAGCCGCGTGGACGCTGCGCGGCCTGATCTTTGAGCGGGTCACGTCCACATTCGACGGGCAGCCGGTCGACGGCATTCTGATGCTGCCGGCCTTAAGGCGCGGGCCGGTGCCGCTGGTGCTCGGCACCAACGGGATCGACGTGCTGAAGGGGGAGTTTTTCGACATGGCGGACATGCTGATCGCGCGCGGCATCGGCTTTTTCGCCTTCGACATGGCCGGCACCGGCAGCCACGCGCATCTGCGGCTGAGCCCGGAGTATGAGCGTCTGACCCGGCATTTCATGACCACGCTCGGCGCTGACACGCGGGTGGATGCGGCCCGGCTCGGCCTGATCGGCGTCAGTTTCGGCGGCAATGCGGTCGTCAAGCTGGCGATGCAGCAGCCCGCCGGCCTGAAGGCCTTGGTCAATATGTGCGGCCCCGTGCACAGTGTCTTCATGCTGGACGCGGGCGCCGTCGCCGGGGTGGAGGCCATGTACCGCGACGCCTTCGTCGACCGGGCGAAGCTGACAGGCGCCAGCGACGCCGAAATCGCCGACGCGCTGAAAGGCTTCTCGCTCGTCGGGCAGGGGCTTCTCGGCGGCGGGCGGACAACCCCTGTTCCCATTTTCAGCGTCAATGCCGCCGGGGACTATGTCGCCCCGGACAGCGACATGGCGCTTGTGACCGCCTCTACACAGGACGGCACGCTCATCTACAGCGGCGAGGGCGATCACTGCCCGCAGGACCGCTTCATGGTCACCCCCGTCATCGCCGACTGGCTGAAAGACCGGCTTTAGCACGGCCGCGCCTTGCCCCGCCCGGCTGCCCGGCCCGCCCGCACTTACCCGAAAGCCGTGACCCGGGCATGACGGGGTCATGACAAGGCGGGCGGGCCGGGCCTATAGTGGCGGGGCGTGCATTCACGAACCGCCGGTGGAGGATTATGGCCAGCAAAATGAAGCGGGACGATTTCCGCAAGGAACTGCGCAGACTTCAGGGGGAATTGTGCCAGTTGCAGGCCTGGGTACGCCAGGCGGGCCTGAAGGTCATCATCGTCTTCGAGGGCCGCGACGCCGCCGGCAAGGGCGGCGTCATCAAGCGCATCACCGAGCGGGTCAGCCCGCGCGTCTTCCGCGTCGTCGCCCTGCCCGCCCCGACCGAGCGGGAAAAAACCCAGCTGTTCATGCAGCGCTATATCAAGCATTTTCCGGCCGCCGGCGAAGTCGTCCTGTTCGACCGCAGCTGGTACAACCGCGCCGGCGTCGAACCGGTGATGGGCTTCTGCACCCAGGACGAATACGAGCATTTTCTCGAGGTCTGCCCGCAGCTGGAGCGTCAGATCATCCGCAGCGGCATCATCCTGCTGAAATATTTCTTCGACGTCAGCCAGGAACAGCAGGCCGCGCGCTTCCATGCCCGCATCAACGACCCGGTCAAACAGTGGAAGCTGAGCCCGATGGACATCGAATCCTGGCGCCGCTGGTGGGACTATACCAAGGCCTATGACCGCATGCTGGAGGTGACCGACACGCCGGACGCGCCGTGGTATATCGTCCGCGCCGACGACAAGCGCCGGGCGCGGCTGAACTGCATCGCCCATATCCTGAGCATGATCCCGTACGCCCATGTGCCCTTCACCGCGCCGGAGCTGCCGCCGCGCGCGCCCCGCGACGCGGACACGCCCAAACGGCCGCGCTATACCCATTTCGTGCCGGAGCCCTATTGACCGGATCCTGTTGACCAGCGCGCGTGGCGGCCCTGAAAGTCAGTGTCCCTGAAACCGTTACGGGGAGCACCGCCCTTAAGCGCCGGGCACGGCCAGTTCGCCGCGCGCCGGGATGTTGCCGTCCACCAGTTTCGGCACCCAGTCGAGAATGTCGGCCAGCGGCGTGCGTCCGAACGGCATGCTCTGGATCGAGGCATAATAGAGACAGCCGTCCGCATCGATCAGGAACAGGGCCGGTTCGAAAAACCTGTCAGGATCGGTGTCGCGGCGCCCGCTGGACAGATACAGCCCCCAGGGCCCGCCCGCCGCGAACGGCAGGCCGTGGCCGACCGGCAGGTCGCCAAGGCCCCAGTCCGCCACGACCGCCCGCGCATCCTCCCGCCCGTCGGTCGAGACGGCGACCGGTTCGACGCCCAGCGCGTGAAAACGGGGCAACACCCCGGCGAGAGCGCCGATATAGGACCGGCACACACCGCAGTGGTGGTGCCGGTAGACAACCAGCATGGTGAAGGTGCGGGGGCTGCGGTCGCGCAGGCGCCAGGGCGTCCCGTCGGTCAGGGAAAACGACAGATCGGGCACGCGCTGCCGGGGTCGCAGTCTGGTGGTCAGTCCGGTCGGGATATTGGGCGCGGGCCCGTCCGGGATGTCTTGCACGGTCATGGGCATATCCCTCCTGCTGCCAACAACGGCCCAAGGGAGAGCCGCCGAAAAGGCGCGAGCGGGGAAAGGCCGGACCGGACGCCCGGTGTCAGCCGGCTGCCGCCCGCTCGCGGTTGGTGGTGAACTCGATCTGTTTCGGACAGGTGGAGCGCACGATCCGCTGCACGAAAATGCCGGGCGTGTGGATATGGTCGGGGTCGAGACTGCCGGCGGGCACGATCTCCTCCACCTCGACCACGGTCACGGCGGCGGCGGTCGCCATCATCGGATTGAAATTGCGCGCGGTTTTCCGGTAGACGAGATTGCCTTCGGTATCGGCCTTTTCCGCCCGGATCAGCGATAGGTCGGCCACCAGCCCGGTTTCCAGAATATAGGTCTGGCCGTCGAAATCCTTATGCTCCTTGCCCTCGGCGATCAGCGTGCCGACACCGGTCTTGGTGTAAAAGCCGGGGATGCCGGCGCCGCCGGCGCGGATGCGTTCCGACATGGTGCCCTGGGGGTTGAATTCCAGCTCGATCTCGCCGTTCAGATACTGTTCGGCGAAGATTTTGTTGTTGCCCACATAGGAGGAGATCATCTTGGCGATCTGCCGGGTCTCCAGAAGACGGCCGAGCCCGACACCGTCGATGCCCGCATTGTTGGACACCACCGTCAGGCCGGCCGCGCCCGTCGCCTGCAGGGCGTTGATCAGGCTTTCCGGCATGCCGCACAGGCCGAAGCCGCCGCACATCACCATCATGCCGTCACGGCACAGCCCGTCGAGCGCCGCCTCCGGCGTGTCGAAAATTTTGTTCATGCCCCCGTCTCCCTGTCCTCGATTACAGCCGGCCGATGTCCGGTTTTTACGTCCTGCCCGGTTTGCCGGCCGATTTCCACCATAAAAACGGCGGTCGAATAGGACGACACCGAATAAGGCACCAGATAGGTGAGCAGAATTTTCCACAGGGGCGGGGCCATGCCGGCCAGCAGCAGGTCCCCCTGATTGATTAGCACCAACAGCGTGCCGACCACGCCGGACACTTTCAGCGCCCGGCGCACCGTGACCGGACAGCGCAGCGCCTGCCCGAACGTCGTGGCGGCAAAGGCGCCGGGGTCAGGCGTTGAGGGGCCCGGCGTTGAGGGCTCAGGCGCTGAAGGCGCGGTCATCGCCCCCGCCCTCAGGCCGCGTTTTCAAGAATGACGGCAATGCCCTGGCCGACACCGATGCACATGGTGCACAGCGCATAGCGGGCGTCGCGCTGGCGCAGTTCCCGCGCCGCCGTCATCGCCAGGCGCGCGCCGCTCATGCCCAGGGGATGGCCGAGGGCAATGGCGCCGCCATTGGGATTGACATGGTCGGCATCGTCGGCCACGCCGAGCTGGCGCAGCACCGCCAGTCCCTGGGCGGCGAAGGCCTCGTTCAGCTCGATCACGTCCATGTCGGCGATGGTAAGACCAGCTTTCGCCAGCGCCTTTTCGCTGGCGGGCGCCGGGCCCATGCCCATGATGCGCGGCGGCACCCCGGCGGTGGCCATGGTGACGACGCGGGCGACCGGCGACAGGCCGTGGCGCGCCACCGCGCTTTCCGAGGCGACGATCAGCGCCGCCGCCCCGTCATTGACGCCCGAGGCATTGCCCGCCGTCACGCTGCCGCCGTCGCGAAACGGCGCCGGCAGTTTCGCCAGTTTTTCCGCCGTGGTGCCGGGCCGGGGGTGTTCATCGTCCGACACGACGATATCGTCGCCGCGTTTGACCGGAATGGTGACCGGGGCGATTTCCTGCGCCAAACGGCCGGAAGCCTGCGCGGCGACGGCGCGCGCCTGCGACCGCGCGGCAAAGGCGTCCTGATCCGCGCGGGAGATCTGATAGTCCTCGGCCACGTTTTCCGCCGTTTCCGGCATGGAATCGACGCCGTACTGCGCCGCCATCGCCCTGTTGACGAAACGCCAGCCGATGGTGGTGTCGAAAATTTCCGCCTTGCGGGAAAACGGGGTCTCGGCCTTGGCCATGACGAAGGGCGCGCGGCTCATGGATTCAACACCGCCGGCAAGGGCCAGATCGATCTCGCCGCTGGCAACGGCCCGCGCCGCCGTCCCCACCGCGTCAAGGCCGGAACCGCACAGCCGGTTGACGGTCATGCCCGGCACACTGTCGGGCAGCCCCGCCAGCAGGCTGGCCATGCGCGCCACATTGCGGTTGTCCTCGCCCGCCTGATTGGCACAGCCGAAAAAGACATCGTCGACGGCCTGCCCCAGGCCCGGATGACGGTCCATCAGCACACGCAGCACATGCGCGGCCAGATCGTCGGCACGCACCGAGGCCAGCGCGCCGCCGAAACGGCCGATGGGCGTACGCACGCTGTCGCAGATATAGACGGGTTGGTTCAACATACCGGACGGTTCCCCTGCCAGGCGGCGCGGATGATGGCGCGAATGGCGTCCCTTTCCAGCGGCCGCGGATTCCAATAGGGGTTCTTAAACGTGATTTCGACGGCCTTGTCGATACCGTCTTCCGGCATGCCCAGGTCTTTCAGCGCCGTCGGCGCCCCGCCGGCCCGCGCCAGATCATAGAGCGCGCCGGCCGGATCGGCACTGCCGGTGGCGCGGGCCAGCCGCTCCATGGCCGGGGCGACCGCCGGCGCGTTATAGGCCAGCGCATGGGGCAGCACCACGGTGTGGGTTTCGGCGTGCGGCAGGTCGAACGACCCGCCAAGGACATGGCACAGCTTGTGATGCAGGGCCACCCCGCCGGAGCCGAGACAGACGGCGCACAGCCACGCGCCGTAAAGCGCATCCCGCCGCGCCGCGCGGTCGTCCGGACCGGCGGCAATGGCGGGCAACGCGCGCACCAGGGCGGCGATGCCGTCCTCGGCCATCAGGCTGAGGACCGGGTTGGCGTTTTCGGCGTAAAGCGCCTCGACCGCGTGGGCGACGGCGTTCATGCCGCTGGTCAGGCTCATCACCGGCGGCAGGCTCAGCGTATGGTCGACATCGTAAATCACCGTTTCCGGCAGCACCTTCAGGGTTTTCCGCGTTGTTTTCACGCCGTCTTCCGTCTGCCCGATAATGGGCGTCATCTCGGAGCCGGCATAGGTGGTCGGCACGGCGATCTGCGGCGCGTCGGTGCGCAGGGCGATGGCCTTGGCCAGACCGATGGTGGAGCCGCCGCCGATGGCGATCAGGCCGTCGGCGCCGCTGCGCTCGAACACGGCCATGGCCGCGTCGGTGACACTGACGGGCGTATGCATGGCGGCCCCTGAAAACACACCGGCGGCACGGCCGTCCAAAAGGGCGGCAAGCGCCTCGCCGTCGGCGGCCTGGGGCGGCGTGGTCAGCACCAGCGGACGGGTCATGCCAAGGGCGTCGGCCTCGGCGCCCAGACGCGCGGTGGTGCCGGCGCCGAAGACGACGCGGGCCGGCAGCCCGGTATAGATAAAGCTGTCCACAACATGCCTCCCCAATAACGGATCAAATCCCTGCACACGGATGGCGGCAAACCAGGCGGCGGCGGACCAGAGGGCGTCATGACAGACGGCCCCATGCCCGGTCGGCTACCGGCCGATGACGGCGTTCAGAGCAGCGCGGCCTCGCAGGCGGCCAGCGCATCCTCGGCCGCCGCGCGCTCACCCGCGTCGTCGCTGTCGAGCAGGGGCAGGAAATCATGGCCGACCCCCTCATAGATGGTGAGGCTGAGCGCCGGCACGCTGGCGGCCATGTCTTCCAGCCGGGCGATCGTGTCGGCGCCCACCGGCACATCCTCGCGCCCCAGCAGCATCAGGTGCGGCTGGCGGACGTCGGGCAGATAGTCGAAAGGCACCGGCAGCGGGTCCTGATTGGGCAGCCCCTGCGGAAAACCGTACAGCCCGACCAGCGCCGCATCCATCCCCCGCCGCGCCAGTTCGAACACATACAGCCCGCCAAGGCAGAAGCCGATGACACCGGTCACCCCGGCCCCGGCGGCAAAGGTCTGAAACCGGTCGAGAAAATCGCGGTCGCGCACACGGCCCCGGCGGGCGAACGCCGCCTCCCGCGTCATTTCCGGCAGATCGCCGAGACCGGCGAAGGTGTCGACCAGAAACACCCTGGCGCCCCTCGCGGCGAAATGGGCGCACAAGCCCTGGTAAAAGGGGTTGCAGCCGTAAATATCCGGCAGGACGGCGATGCGGCTGGCCGCCGTCTCGTCGCCGTAGGTATAGCCGGAAACGGCACCGTCGAACGGCGCCCCTGGAACCGGCGCGGGAAATGCCGTGACGGCCTGTCCGTGACACATGGTTTCTGCCCTGTCCTGTGGTTTTTACCTGTGAGTTTTCTGTCAGCTTTCCGGCAGTTTTCCGTCGGTTTTCCGGACTGTCGGTTTTTGGGTCGGCCCATGCGGTCGTCCCGTCTGGCACCCTGCCGGTCACAGGTGGACCGGCAGGGTGCGCCGCGAACAGTCGGCCGGACAGCCGGGGGACCCCCGGCGCGGATCAGGCGGCGCGCTCGATGACGAAATCGATGTCCATCACATGCTTGCCGTCCTCGACCGTTTCGGCGATGACGAAATCGTCCGTCAGCTTGCCCTCGCAGCAATCGTCGCCGACCCACTCGCCGCCCTCGAAATAGGCCTGGGTGGTCAGGTCCTTGTAGCCGTCCTTGCGGATTTTGTAGTGCACATGGGCGGGGCGCCAGGAATGGCGGCCCATGGCCTCCAACAGCGCGCCGGTGGGGCCGTTATTCTTGATCTGATAGGGCACGGGCACCGTGCTTTCCACACTGTAGGCGCCGCCCGCACCGCTGAGCAGCTTGCCCCGGTAATAGTCCACCGGGATATTGTCGTGGAAGCCGCTGTATTTGCCGTCCGGCGTGGACGACCAGACGAAAATCGTCGCCCCCTCGACCGGGTTGCCGTCGGTGTCCTTGACATGGCCGCGCAGGACCAGCGGCGTGCCGCCGAACTCGGGCATGGTCTTGATCTTGTCGGTCACCAGCGGCACGTCGCTGCGGAAATAGGGCCCCTCCAGATCGGAGGGCGAGCCCTGGGCCTGCCGGTTCTGGATTTCGACGATCGTCGTGTTGAGAAACAAATCCATCAACAGCGGCAGCTCCTTCGCCTCCGCCACATCCATCATGAATTTGAACCCTTTGCGATATTCCTCGAAGGTGACGTCATGCTCCCTCAGGGCATTGCGCACGCCTTCCACGATTGAGCTTACCACGGCGTCAAGACGGTTGGTCATCCGATCCTCCCCATAAACAGCGACGGCCCGGCCGCCGGCTGAAAACCTCTCCGATTACGGGCAAAATCCTATGCAGGGAAAATGATACCGTCTAATACTTTTTAAGAGGGTCCGTGATATCGGAACCGTATCACGTAGACCGGGCGGTCAGGGCCCGCGCCGGGACGGACACGCGCCGCCGCCGCGCCCGCGTGCGCGTACCGGGCCGTTTGAGCGGCAAAGCCGGACCGTTTCAGCGGCAAAGCCGGGCCGTCCGAGTGGCAAAGCCAGACCGTTTGAACGGCAAAGCCAGGCCGTGTCAGCGGCAAAAAAGACAAGGATAACAACCGCCAGACCGACAGGCGGCGCAAACGGCGGGGTCGACACGCGCGGCGCCCGCCCGGCTTTTGCCGCCGTCCGCTGGCCGCCTGCCAGAAGTACGCCAAAAACCCGCCAAAAACTCGCCAAAAACTCGCCAGAAGCCTTTCAGGCGCGCGTCAGCCGCCCGTCAAACGCCCGCCAGAAGCACGCCAAACGCCCATCAGCCATCAGCGCCCGCCTGGGCATAATCGCGGCGGAAATCGCGGATGGTGGCGCGAATCGCCTTTAAAAGCGGCGAGGTATCGGCCTTTCTGTAGATGCAGTTGACCGGGCATTCCATGGCCAGCGCCCTGAGCGGCAGGAAGCGCACGCCCGACCAGGCGAAATCGGCCACCGTGCCCGGCACGATGGTCGCCCCGGCGCCGATCGCCGTGTGCGTCAGGGCCGAGCGCACATCCTCCGACACCGCGCCGATGGTCGGCTCGACCCCTTCGCGTTTGAGGATGGCGACCACCTCGTCGGCGAAATTGGGCCGCCCGCTTTTCGGGAACAGCACCAGCGGCATGGTCTTGAAAATGGCCAGCGGATCGTCGCTGACCGCGCCGGAGACGAAATCGGCCGGCACCGCGACCGACAGGCCCTCGGTGATGATCTGTTCCACCGCGATGCCCGGCTCCGGCGCATAATAGCGGCCGAAGCCGATATGGATCTGCCCCGCCTTCAAGGCGGCGATCTGCTCGCTCTTGGACAGGCGGTGCAGCGCCACCTCCACATCCGGCGCGGCCTTGCGGAAGGCCTGCAACAGGCGCGGCATCACCCGGTAAATGGGCGAGCCGAAATAGCCCACCTCCAGCGTGCCCAGCTCGCCGCGCTGGGCGGCGCGGCAGCGTTCGGCCGTGCGGGCCACCTGGGCCAGCACCTGGCGCGCCCCGTCAAGGAACACGGCGCCCGCCGGCGTCAGCTCCGCCCCCTTGGAGGTGCGCTTCAACAGGGTGACGCCCAACTCCTCCTCCAGCTTGCGCACCTGCCGGGTGATCGGCGGCTGCGATACGTTCAGGCGGTCGGCGGCCATGCCGAAATTGCCTTCTTCCGCCACGGCGACAAAATATCTGAACTGCCGCAATTCCATGACCCTGCCCCTTCCTTTTGGCGTCCCGCCCGTTTACCGGGCCTTATGCCATACAATCATAGTCATTTCACAATTGTCCACAATACCAAATCGGTATCCACAAAGGCCCGAGATGGTATTTTACTTAAGCCCGCCCGCCTCGGTACCTTGAGCATGTCACGGACGCGCAAGGTCGGCTTGGAAACAGCCAGTCTGGAAACAGACGGCCTGGAAACGGTCGGCCCCGGTAAACAGCCGGCACGGGAGGTCGGGCTGACCCCGCCGCACCGACGGACACAAGCCGGAAGGCCGGCAAACCAACGACAAGGGCCGGTCAACCGTCCCGGGGGAAACAGAAAGGGTATCCCGATGAGCCAGATCAGGGTCAGATCGCTGGAGGCCGTCATCGTCGACCTGCCGATGCGGCGGCTGCAACGCTTTGCCGCCATCGGGGCCCGCGACCAGAGCATCGTCCTCATCCGTATCCTGACCGAAGACGGCATCGAGGGCATCGGCGAGGCGGTGACGCCCTCCGGTCCGTGGTGGGGCGGCGAAAGCGTCGAGTCCATCAAGCTGATGATCGACCGCTATATCGCGCCCCACGTGGTCGGCGCCGATCCCTTCGCCATTACCCCGCTGATGGCCGCGATCAACCGCACGCTCTACGGCAACAGTTTCGCCAAGGCGGGCGTGGAAATGGCCCTTCTGGACATTCAGGGCAAGGCGCTGGACCTGCCGCTGTGCGACCTTTTGGGCGGGCCGCGCCGGTCCAGCCTGGCCTGTTCCTGGCCGCTCGCCACCGGCAAGGCCGAGGCCGAAATCGCCGAGGCCGAAGCCATGATCGAGGCCGGCCGGCACAATATCTTCAAGATGAAGCTGGGCGCGCTGGCGCCGGAACAGGACGTGGCGCGCGCCGGGGCGGTTGCCCGCGCGCTGGAAGGCCGGGCCAGCGTGCGCGTCGACCCCAATGAACAATGGGACGAGACCACCGCCAAATGGGCGGTGCCGCGCATGGAAGAGGCCGGCGTGGTCATGGTGGAACAGCCTATGGCGCGCTGGAATCACGAGGCCTCGGCCCGGCTGACGGCACGGACCGGCGCCGCCGTCATGATCGACGAGGGCGTCACCACGCCCGAGGACATGGTGCGGGTGGCCGCCATGCGCGCCGCCGATCTGGTGTCGCTGAAAATCATGAAATCGGCGGGCATCCTGCCGACCAAGCGCATCGCCGACATCGCCGCCGCCGGCGGGGTGTCGCTGTATATGGGCACATTTCTGGAATCGTCGATCGGCACGGCGGCGAACATGCAGCTGTGCGTGACGCTGCCGGCCCTGCCTTATGGCGGCGAACTGTGCGGCCCCGGCCTGATCGCCGAGGACATCGCGGCGCAGCCCGCCATATACAGTGACTTCGCGCTGCACCTGCCGGACGGTCCCGGTATCGCCGCCACCCTTGACGAAGACCGTTTCCGCGCCTTTCGCCGCGACCGCGACTATACGGTGCACAGCGTGCCCGGACAGCCGGAACCGTCCGGGCAAACGGGCCCATCCGACCAGCCAGATATCCCCGATCAGACAGACATCCCCGATCAGGCAGGCATCCCCGATCAGACAGGCACCGCCGGCTAGCCTAAGCCGGCGCCGGGGCCGGACGACAGCCCCGCCCCAAAAGCGATCCCCCCGCAACAGGCCGGCAAGAAGCCACGCGGCCAAAACACGGTCCCCCGGAAACGCGTTCAACACGGGGCGTGATCGGCCACAGGCACCGCGATCAGAGACAGCCCCCCCCCGCAACGGCCATTGGAAAATACGAGAGAAAATATGGGGACAGTATCCTGTTTTTTCCAGCTCCGAATTTTCCGACAACCCTTTGTTTAAAAAGATTTATCGTCTGCTTTGACGCTCTGGAAAAACCATATACTGTCCCTGTATTTTATCAGGTCGATTGGAAGGCTAACCAAGGTTACACAGAGCAGACAGGCATTATCTAAACAAGCACGATCATCGAGCTCTCTTGCCTCATAATGTGCTCAAAAGAGAGCATTATGGGGATATATCCGCTATTAAGTGAGTTGGTGAACCAGTGGATTGAACTAAATTGGACATTCTAGACTTGAAGAGCGAGCTTGAAGAAAATCATGCTTATAATGAAACACCGATCTAATTAATCTGGGTCATAGATCGATATCTATCTCATATACGAGAGCAAAATAAATAATAAACTCTAAATTAAAATATAAAGAATTTTATGTTTTTTCGATTATTGTAGCAGATCGGCACTGGGCACGCTTATAGCAGAGAATGTCAAAAATTTTTTTATTGAAGTACAGTGAAATCGAAAACATGTTGCAATAACTCGGATATATTATGGTGGAATTACTGCCGTCTTTCGGATGACTCAAACCTTTATAAAATAAGCAAAATCAAAAATTTCGACAGATGATGACATTTATAATAGAGAGTTATTATAACGCAAACAAAGGTGAGTATAAATATTGACGGATCACGTAACGAGAGCAAAACGTAGAGCAATAATGCAAGCCGTTAGATCTAAAAACACTGGTCCTGAGCTAATAGTGCGTCGCGCTGCACATGGGCTAGGACTAAGGTTCCGGCTTCATCGCAAAGATCTTCCAGGCACCCCTGATTTGGTATTTCCGAAGCGACGTACAGTAATCTTTGTTCATGGCTGTTATTGGCATCGTCATAAAGGTTGCTCAAAAGCAACTATGCCCAAAACGAATGTAGAATTCTGGCGCGATAAGTTTGAGAGGAACGTAGCCCGTGATGAGCAGATTACCAAAGCACTTGAGGCTGCAGGATGGCGAGTCGCAGTAATATGGCAATGCCAAGCAAAAACAATTGATAAAGCGCGTTTGCACCTTCAGAAGATTTTTTCAAATTCAAACTATATTTAGGTTTCAGATCACTTCAGCAACAATGAATTTACAGAAAAAGTAAATAATTTTTCCTATTTTGTAAGTAATTCATCATACATAATGATCAACTTCTGTTATTTCTGCATTATCAATAGCAAAACATCATATATGTTGAAATTATTTAGATAATTTTAGAGTCCTTACAATGCGTGCCGACTGGAAAGTTAAGGCTAAGACCCTGCCAAAAGAAGCGCTTGCTTGCCACGATATCAACAATGTGGAGCTGGCTGAACGCTTGGAGGACATTGACATTAACGAAACCCCTCAAAATCTTGCAAGAGGCACATTCAGTGCTGCATTCCTACTGAAGGCACTGGAAGCTATCGAGTGCAAGCAATTGCAATTTTGATACCTTCAATCAGCTTAATCGTAAAAGTTTTGCCTCTTCGATCGAAAAAGACCATCACCAACTGACAATTTGATATTTCTATTTTAGCGAGATTCGTTAGAATCTCCTTAACTCTTAATGGCTTGAGGCGTGCGTTATGTCGAGTGGACCTACTGTGGTGGACCTATATTGCGGTGCAGGCGGCTTCGGACTAGGTGCAGAACTCGCGGGCTTTCATAGTCTGGCTGCGATCGACATCGACGAAACGCTGCAATCTGCGTATCGTTTGAATTTCCCAAATACACATGCAATCCAGGCCGATGTAGGTCAGCTAACGCAATCCGCATGGCGCTTCCTCTTAAAAGATCGACGCCCAGACGGTGTCATTGGCGGCCCCCCATGTCAGGGTTTTAGCCGAATTGGCAAAAGAGATAATGAAGACCCTCGAAATACACTAATTTCCAAATTTTTCGAACAGGTTGGGTACTTAGATCCGAAATTCTTTATCATGGAAAATGTGGAAGGTCTACTAGATGAACGAACCGTAGACATCCTGTATTCATCGCTAGAGCCAATTGCCCGCCGATATACTGTACTAGACCCAATGATCATTAAAGCGTCGGATTATGGAGCGCCAACGACTAGAACGCGCGTAGTTGTTGTCGGGTACCGACCAGATGAGCTAGATACTTTAACTATTGGGGATTTTGCGCCGCCAAAATCATGCCGGAAAGTTAAGGCTGGTCAAGCAATTGAAGACCTATCAAGTCCGATTGCAATCTCGCCGTATCAGCAGCAATTTGTGTGGGGTGGCTATCGCAGCGATAAGAGTTTTCGATTATCACAATACGCAAAAAGAATGCGCCGCTCCCCAAAAAAAGGGCTGGGATGGGCTACAGCGTTGAAACAGCTCGCAAACGGCCTTGTTAGTGGATTTTCTGATACGTCACATTCTGAGGCCGTCGCTCAACGATTTCAAGCTACAAGCCCCGGTACGACAGAGAAGGTCAGCCGATATCCCAAACTTCATCCTTTAGAATTCTGCCCTACTCTCAGGGCGGGTACAGGGAGTGACAAAGGTAGCTTCCAAGCAATGCGTCCAATTCACTATAGAGCCCCTCGTGTAATAACGGTACGCGAAGCGGCGCGTCTGCAGGGTTTCCCTGATTGGTTCGTTTTTCACCCGGCGAAATGGCATAGTTTCAGGATGATTGGAAATAGCGTTTCCCCAATTGTCTCACAAAAAATTCTGAAAGTAATAAACCAGAAATTTTCTTTGAAAAAAGCGGCATAGTGGCCATAGTTCCCTCAAAGATTGATTGGCGATCAGAGGGGGCCATGGCTGAATTATACCCAGATACTGAACCGACCAAAGCAGGCGTAGTAAAAAGCTTTACACGCGACAGCTCAGTCCAAGCCTGCATCTTCGACTTAATCGATAACGCTATCGATGCATGGCATACTGGGAGATTAGCTGACCCAGATGCCACAAAGAGCGAGCATGGAGTACTAACTGATTTTAGCGGGCTTGAAATTGAAGTCATAATCAATGCTCGCATGGTTTCCGTCGCCGACAATGGACCTGGAATGACATCAGCAACTATTGAAGAGGGAGCACTAAAGTTCGGCGCGCCTTCCGTAAAGTCGAGTGGTATTGGCCTATTCGGTGTCGGCTTGAATCGAACGATTTTCAAAATTGGAGGAGTAGGTCTTGTAGATTCACGGACCTTAGGTGAAGAGTGTCTTGTAGAACTCGATGTAGCCAAATACGTCGAAGATCAAGACCATTGGACAATTTCCGCTACGTCACATAAATACGATGGCCCAACTGGTACACGTGTGGAGATAACCCAACCCAATGAACACGCCATCCGATTCTTAAGCAGAAAAAGCAAAGTTGATCGTTTGGCAGAGGTCGCCGCCGAGGTTTATGCATACTTCCTTGATCGTGGTCTTTTATTATCGATCAATGGTGATGTATTGACTGCTAAATTCATACATGTTCGCGCAGATTCGCCATTTCCGAAAATTGAGGATAGTGACACGCTGACGAACGGTGCAAAAATACTCATTAAGGCTGGCCAGCATTCTGATCACAGATTTTCAGCGGAACCCAAGAAAAAAGGCCACAGCAATAAAGGCTTAACTCGTGAATACGGGTGGAGCGTTTATTGCAACGACCGCGCTATCGCGCTTAGAAATAAGGAAGAAAAAACTGGTTGGGATCATGTATGGCACAATGAGTACAATGGTTTTGTGGGCTCAGTATTCTTTTATTCAGAGGACACAGAAGAATTACCATTTAATACTAGCAAAACAGATCTAGTATTAACACACGAAACTTATGAGATTGCTCTTGATATGATGCAAGACGCGGTACGAAAGTGGGTGAGTTTTGCGAACATTGCAGACAGTTACCGGCGTGAGGGTAAAACTCTCGAAAATAAAACTGTTACTGATGATATTTTGGCCAAAGAGCGACGTAACCAGCAGCAAAAACAATTCGAAAAGCCAGAAAAACCTAAAAGGCCTCCAAAAGACTGGATGGTATTGCCCCCTGATATCGACGTATCAAGATGCCAACCCAAGCTAAGAACACTTGTTTTCGAAGCGCAAACAACCCCTATAAACAAAAAACGCTATACTTCTCTTGCGCTAATGCGCATGCTTTTTGAAATTGCCGCGCAAGACTACTTGATTGAAATTAAGCAGCTTAAGGTCCTAAAGAAGGCGATTATTGCTGCTCGTAACAAAGACCGCATCGCTGCCGGGCGTCCCAAGATGACACCCCAAGAAAGGAGAGAGCTTGAACCAAAACTATCAGACATTTTGGGATACCTGCTAAAGACACGTGGTATTTTTGGGGAAAATATCGGAACCCACTTAGATCGATCCGTTCAGGACTTTGCTGGGCATAAAGGACGTATGGATTCTGCAATCCACAATCCCCGACACAAGATTGGTGTGCCAAATGTGGAAGAGATTCGAGACGAAATACTTCCTATCCTTAAGCACCTAATCGAACGGCCCGACGACGTTGACTTGGATGAGAGCGACGCTGATGAGCGATAGCAATAGACTTACACACTAAGTTTTATTACAGGATTAAGGGTAAGTGTAACAGAACAGACCCAGCGTGGATAGAAGCCAATCGGCGCGAAGGAATCGGAAGTCAACATAGTTTCGACTGCGGAAATTGCGGACCTACAGGCTAAACAAACTGCACGATAAGGAAAAATACCATAAGGTATGGTCTTCCGTGCTGTGTTCGCCTGAAAATCCAAATCATCAACTTTCAGTTGTCATATTCCCGCACCGGCCCTTTCCGCACACGCGGCGGGACCGCCGTCAGTAGCGGTAGCTGAGCTGGATCGCCAGTTCGCGCGGCGGGTTGGGGGTGACGAACTGGCTGGGTCCGGCCTCCAGCCCCCAGGCCAGTACATATTCCTCGGTCAAATTCTTGCCGATCAGGGAGATGACGAAGCGTTCATCCGGCGACACGAAGCGGGCGCTGGCGTTGAACAGAAAATAATCGTCCTGGCGCAACGTCTCGAAATAGGCCAGTTCGGTATAATAGTCGCTGGAATAATTGGCGTCGCCGCGTGTGTTCAAACTCCACCCGCCAAGGATGGGGCCGGTGCTGTATTCGACGAACAGCGTGCCCTTGTATTCGGGCGCGAAGATCAGGGGAATGCCCTCGAAATTGCACAGGCCGTCCTCGATAAAGCCGCCGACCTCGGGGCAGACGGCGGCAGCCCCCGGGAAATCCTCATACGTCGCGTCGGTATAGGCGAAGCTGCCGCCGATGGTCCAGCCGTCCTCCAGCGACAGGACGGCGTCAAACTCCAGCCCCTGGCTGACCGCCTCGGCCGCGTTCTGCACCTCGAACGTCACGGTCGGCCCCGGCAGGGCACGCGCGACCTGAAGGTCCTCCAGCTCCATGCGGAAAAACGCCAGATTGGCCTGCAGGCGCCCGTCGAGGAAGGTGCCCTTGACGCCCAGTTCATAGGATGTGTTGATTTCCTCGTCGAAATCCTGGTCCTCCTGCGGGCGGTCGCTGAAGCCGCCGGTCTTGTGCCCTTGCGACACGGTGGCGAACAGCATCAGGTCGTCGGTCGCCTCGAACCGCAGGGTCAGGGACGGGGTGAAGCGGTCCTCGTCGCGGGTCGCGGTGAAGTCCAGCTCTTCCGTGCCCGGCAGGATCGGGTCCACATTGGGATCGCCGTTATAGGCGACCGTGCGGCTGAAAAAGCCGAAATCCTTTTCCTCATAGGACCAGCGGCCGCCGATGATGGCGGACCAGCGCTCGGCGAAACGCCAGCGCGCCTGGCCGAACACGGCGATGGTCTCGGTGTCCTGCGACCAGTCCTCGTTCAGCGTGTTGGCCGGCGGCCCGCCGCCGAGAAAGGCGGGCACATTGGTGTCGTCATTCTGCAGGCGCACGAGGCTGCTGTTTTCGTAAAAAGCGCCGACGATATAGTCGAACGTGTCGAACTCTTCCGAGGTGAAGCGCAGTTCCTGCGTCCAGCCCTCGAAATCCTCGTCCCGGGTGGCGCGGAAGGCGCCGCCGGCCACGCCGCCGTCAATGGCGACGAAGCGGTGCACATAGTCATAGGCCTGAAAGGCGGTGATGGACCGCAATTCGCCCACGCCCTCGAACTGATGGGCGATGTTCAGGGTCAGGTTCAGGCTGTCCTGGTCGCGGTCGGGGCAGAAGGTGGTGCCCTCGATTTCAGCGGTACAGTCGATATGGCTGACCCAGTCCTGGTCAAAGGTGAAATCGGGCACGAACTGCTGGAACACCGCCTCCGGCGGGCCGGCGACCACCTCGGACGGGGTCTGGCCGTCCTCGGTATAGGTCATGTATTCCGCCTTGACATCGACGGTGGTGAAGTCGGACGCGTCCCAGCGCAGCTTGACGCGTCCGCCGAAATCCTCGCGCGTGCCGCCGTCGGGGCCCGGCGCGCGGTTTTCCACATAGCCGTCGCGGTCCTTGTAGATAAAGGCGGCGCGGGCGCTGAGGTTGTCGCTCAACGGCCCGGAGACAAAGCCCTCAAAGCCGAGAATGCCGCCGGTGGTGCTGAAATCGCTGTAGCTGGCGGTGATGCCGGCGTCAAAGTCCCGCGTCGGGTTGCCGGTGTTGATGATCATGGCGCCGGCCAGCGTGTTCTTGCCGAACAGTGTGCCCTGCGGCCCGCGCAGCACCTCGACATTGGCCACATCCATCAGGGGGTGCAGATTGATCACCGCGCGGCCGATATAGACATCGTCGATAAAGCGGCCGACCGACTGTTCGATGGAATGGGTGGTGCCGGAGCCGATACCGCGCACATAGAGATTGGGCAGGATGCTGGCATCCGACAGTTCGAAATTGGGGATATAGCGCGACAGTTCCGCCAGATCGATGACGCCGGTGGCGCGGATGGTGTCGGCGCTGATGCTGGACACCGAGACCGGCACGTCCTGAATGCTTTCCACCCGCCGCGTGGCGCTGACGGTGATCTGTTCGATCACATAGTCGTCGCCGCTTTGCGCATCCGCCTGATTACCAGCCTGCCCGTCTGTTTGCGCCTGGACCGACGGCGCCGCCGCCGCAAGGGCGACCGCCAGAGCAATGCTGGAAATGCCAGAGATACCGGAGATACCAGAGACACCGGGCGCCCGCGATTCCGCCGGGTGCAATCCACCTGCCCGAAATTCGCCTGCCCGAAATCCACCTGCCTGCAAACCGATTGGGCGCGAGACGGCCCGCTGTGTGCTGTATGTGTTCACGCTTCCCTCCCCTCGCGGCATGTCCCCCCGGCCGCCGGACGACCGGTACGGGCGATCCGTAACGGTGTGGGCGGTGACGGGGCGGCCCCTCAGCCTGCTCGTGCCGCAGTACAGAAGGCTATGGATTCGCATTAATACCGTCTAATACCTTTTTCAAGGCTCTTTCATACGGATCAGGTATTACCAATCAGGCATGCGTCGATGCAGGCCCGATTGGGCGGGCCCGTTGCTGAAATCGTGCCTGAAATCGTGCCTGGAGTTAGGGAGCGGCGGTGAGCGCCGTGGCACATGGGGTGAAAACCCCTGCGTCATACGGGGGGCTATACGCGGGGCTATACGGGGGGGCCATATGGGGGCCATACCGGGACCGCAGGGGGGCTTTCGCCATGGGATTCCATGCATCATAATGGGCGGCGATACCCGGCATCAATACCGGAACGGTATCGCAAATACCGCAAAAGGTATTGGCGCCGCAATGGCACCGCGCATTAGCATGGCCAATATCGACTGGAATTGACCAGAGTTGACCCGTGTTGACCAAAGTTGACCAATGCTTGAGACGGCACGGCGGCCCAAACCGGGGGTCGGGGCCGCACCGCGTGCGCGGCCAAAAATCGCACCGCGTGCGAGGGACCAGAACCGCGCCGCGAGAGGGGACCAAAAATCGCATCGTGTGCGAAAGGGACCAAAAATCGCACCGCGTGCGAAAGGGACCAAAAATCGCACCGCGTGCGAAAGGGAAATGAGGGAAAGTGACCATGTCCGAAAAAACGTCCAAGGCACACGCCGCGCCGGCCGGCAGTGATACGCCCGTAACGGAAACAGACGTGCTGATCGTCGGCACCGGCCCGTCCGGCGGCGCCTGTGCCCTGGCGCTGGCCACCCATGGCGTGCGCTGCATGGTCATCAACAAATACGGCTGGACGGCCCGCACCCCGCGCGCCCACATCACCAACCAGCGCACGCTGGAGGTTCTGCGCGACCTCGGCATCGCCGATCAGGCCCTGAAACTGGCCGTGCCCAATGACTATATGGGCGAAAACACCTATTGCACCAGCCTGGCGGGCAAGGAACTGGGCCGTCTGCGCGCCTGGGGCACCCAGCCGCACCGGCTGTCGGACTATGCCACCGCCAGCCCCGAGACCATTTGCGACCTGCCGCAGAACCTGCTGGAACCCATCCTGACGGGCGAGGCCGCGCATCGCGGCGCCTCCGTACGGTTCAACACCGAATATCTGTCCTTCACCCAGGACGCGGACGGCGTCACCGTGCGTCTGCGCGACCGGCTGACGGGCGCCGTCTACAGCGTGCGGGCGAAATATCTGGTCGGCGCCGACGGCGCCAATTCCAGGGTGGTCGACGATGCCGGCCTGCCGCTGGAAGGGCGGATGGGGGTGTCCGGCTCGATGAACATCGTCTTCGACGCCGACCTGTCCAAATATGTCGCCCACCGCCCCAGCGTCCTGTACTGGGTCATCCAGCCGGGCTCCAGCGTCGGGGGTCTTGGCATCGGCGTGGTGCGCATGGTGCGGCCGTGGACGCGCTGGCTCGCCATCTGGGGATACGATATCGAGACCGGCCCGCCGGAACTGACCGACGCCATGGCCACCGACATCGTCCACAAGCTGATCGGCGATGACAGTATCGACATATCCATCGACAGCACCTCGACCTGGACGGTGAACGACATGTATGCCACCCGGCTGTCGAACGGGCGGGTTTTCTGCTCGGGCGACGCGGTGCACCGCCATCCGCCCACCAACGGCCTGGGCTCCAACGTGTCGATCCAGGACGCGTACAATCTGGCCTGGAAACTGGCGCTGGTGCTGAAGGGCAAGGCCGACCCGTCCCTGCTCGACACCTATGACGCCGAGCGCGCGCCGGTGGCCGCCCAGACGGTCAAGCGCGCCAACAAAAGCCTGGGCAGTTTCCCGCCGATCCTGCAGGCGCTGGGCCTGCTCGATACCCAGGACCCGGACCAGATGAAACGCAACATGGACGCGCTGGAAGAACCCACGGCCGAGGCCGCCGCCCGCCGCACGGCTCTGCGCGACGCCATTGACGCCTCCGACTATGTCTATAACTGCCACGGGGTCGAGATGAACCAGCGCTACGCCTCCACCGCCGTCATCGCCGACGGGTCCCACGACCCCGGCTTCGCCCGCGACGCCGAACTGTATCAGCAGTCCAGCAGCCGCCCCGGCGCCCGCCTGCCCCATGGCTGGGTGGCACGGGACGGCCGGCGGGTGTCGCTGCTGCATCTGTGCGGCGGCGGCCGCTTCACCCTGTTGACCGGCACCGGCGGCGACGCCTGGGTTGAGGCCGCCAAGGCCGCGACGCAAAAGCATGGCGTGCCCATCGACGTGCATGTCATCGGCCCCGGCCAGCGGATCGAGGATCCGCACGGCGATTTCGCCCGCGTGCGCGAAATTTCGGAAACCGGCGCCCTGCTCGTCCGCCCCGACGTCTATGTCGCCTGGCGGGCGAACGCGGTCAGCGACAGCGCCGCCGCCGACCTGACGGCGGCCATGGGACACATTCTCGGACACGAACAGGCCGCCACCGGCACGCAAAAGGCCGATACGCAAAACACAACTGGCCCCGCCGCCCCCCGGCCGGCGGCCGAGCCCAGCCGCGAAGCCGCCACCGCCTGAGGCGCATCGGCCCCAACACAGGGGCCCCCGCGATTCCCGATGGGCGGCACCGGCCGCCAAAACAGTGTGGGCCGGGCGGGCCGGGTGGGCAGCCCGGCCCGCCAGATATCCCCCACCCCGCCCGGCGTACCGGACCAGGCCAGTGCGCCAGACCAGGCCAGTACGCCAGACCAGGCCAGTACGCCGGGCGGGTCTCCGGTAAAAAAGGGGTCATGCCGGTGGGCGTTCATCAAAAGGGATTAATATGGGGACAGTATACGGTTTTCCGTGCCAGGAAATTGCCCCTCAAGCCATTGCTTTCAATGGTATTTTCAGAACGAAGCCGCGCGGAAAAAACAGGATACTGTCCCCATATTAATCCGGTCGCCTCCGGATCGGGGTGCGCCCTCAGCCCGCGCCGTCCGCCGGCGGGCTTGGCCGCGACAGGATAAAGGCCGCCACCAGCCCCAGCGCCACCAGCTGTATGGCGAACACCGTCAGCGGCACCCCCATGATCAGCGACAGGGCGGCGACGATGACGATGGAAACCATCGACACCACCTTGGCCGGCCGGCGGATCGCCCCGTGGGCGCGCCAGTCGGCGATCAGCGGGCCGAACACCCGGTGCGCCAGCAGCCAGTCATGCAGGCGCGGCGACGAGCGGGCAAAGGCGAACGCCGCCAGCAGTATGAAGGGCGTCGTCGGCACCAGCGGCAGGACGACGCCGGCCATGCCCGCGCCCAGCGCCATCAGGCCGAGGAGAAACCACACCGGCCGCGCCGGCGAAAAGGGGGGTCTGCCGCTCATACCCGTGACATAGCACGATGGATCGCCGCGTCCGCAGCGATTTCACCCATACCCACCCCAGACATTGCATCAGGCATTGCAAAAGGGCGCTGCCCGCCAAAACGACACCGCCGGGAAATCAAGGCCCCGCATACCCCGAACAGTCCGAACAGTCGGGCCTGAAGGCGGTCATGAAAGGCCCCGCCACCCGTCAGGGCACGGCGACCGCGCGCGGCCGGCCCGGCGGGCGCGGGCGCAAGGGGCGGTGGAACCGTGCCTCCAGCGCGGTGACAAAGGCGTCGGAGCCCAGCGGCCGCCCCGTGCTCATATGGGTTTCCAGCCGGCGGGAGACCGCCGCGTCCATGGGCCCGCGCAGAAAGGCCGGCCAGTCGCCGATGCGCTCCAGCAGCGGCGCCACCCGCACGATGCCGTCATCCTTGCCGTCCAGATGCGCCCGCGCCGACGACCAGCCCCAATGATCGGCCCGGCGCACCATGCCCGCCGTCACCGGGGCCAGCGCCACATGGCGCGCCGCGTGCGGCAGATAATCACCGTCCATGACAAAGCTGCGAAAGCGCTGCTGCCACAAATGGCCGCGCCAGCCCTCGCGCTCATTGATAAGGCGGGTGTAGCGGCGATGCGCTTCGCCGAGCGCGGCGCGCAGGCCGTCGGGATGCGCCGGCACCAGGATCAGATGCACCTGATTGGGCATCAGGCAATAGGACCAGATCTCCGTCCCGGCCCGCCCGGCCCAGAAGGTCAGCTGGGTCAGATAATCGGCATAATCCTGCTCGGAAAAAAACACCTTCTGCCAGCGGTTGCCCCGCTGGGTGACATAATGCGGGTGCCCCGGCACCACCAGTCGCGCCAACCTTGCCATGACACAATCCTAGCAGGAAAACCATATACTGTCCCCGATTAAATTCGGGGTGGGCCCAAGAGCAGACGTCGGAGCAGACGTCGGAGCAGGCGTCAGGATGCGCAAAGGGCCGGGCACAAGGGCAGGCACAGAGTTGCGCGCGATCCCCAAGCTGTCGGCAAATCCCAGGGGGGTTCGCGCAGGCCGCAACACCGCGCCCAGCCTGCCGTGCGGCCGCGACCACCGGGCACCGCCCGCACAAACCGGTCGCCCTGACACCGGGTTCGCGCTACACTCGATATTTCCCGTTCTTTGACAATGTCTTATAAAACCACAGTCGCCCCCACACGGGGGCGTGGATTGAAACAATCGGAACGTGAACGGCATAGCTGCCGAGAACGGGTCGCCCCCACACGGGGGCGTGGATTGAAACATAGATTTGGCATTTTTGCCCCCTGTTAGTTGCCGTCGCCCCCACACGGGGGCGTGGATTGAAACAGATTGACGCAGCACCTTTGCCGCTCAAAACCTTGTCGCCCCCACACGGGGGCGTGGATTGAAACATCCAGTCCACGGACCCGGCTGTCTTTGTCGATGCGCGCGTCGCCCCCACACGGGGGCGTGGATTGAAACACCAAGACGCAGAAAGTCGAGAAATGCGGCAACGTCGCCCCCACACGGGGGCGTGGATTGAAACTTGATTATCTCCACAGCTTGGGCGTTCTGAATCTGGTCGCCCCCACACGGGGGCGTGGATTGAAACTGACGGTGTCGGCACCTTGCGGTGGCGGCTGTCACGGTCGCCCCCACACGGGGGCGTGGATTGAAACCAGATAGCCGCCTCCTCCCATCCCTCCCATGGGGGTCGCCCCCACACGGGGGCGTGGATTGAAACGACGATACCGCGCCGGCGCCGGTCAATTTCACTGCCGTCGCCCCCACACGGGGGCGTGGATTGAAACCTCGCCAATGTCGCGCAACACGGCGTCGTCAAGGGTCGCCCCCACACGGGGGCGTGGATTGAAACATTTCGGCGGCGAAAAACTGGAACTGCCACGCGCGTCGCCCCCACACGGGGGCGTGGATTGAAACGCCGTCCGTGCCGGCCGATAGCTGTACGGTCACAGTCGCCCCCACACGGGGGCGTGGATTGAAACCCTTTCCATCGACCAGCACGCCATACACCGAGACGGTCGCCCCCACACGGGGGCGTGGATTGAAACATCCCTAGCCACGCCGCATCCAGCGCGCGCAGGCGTCGCCCCCACACGGGGGCGTGGATTGAAACCAGAACCTTTGGTCGCCAGCCTCAAAGGCCGCGTGTCGCCCCCACACGGGGGCGTGGATTGAAACGCCGTCGGCTTGTCGGACCCAAGCGGATTTTTGACGTCGCCCCCACACGGGGGCGTGGATTGAAACCTGGGCTGCAAGGGCGCTGGACCGGTCCCTCTGGTCGCCCCCACACGGGGGCGTGGATTGAAACCTTTATAAATCGAAAGAGCGCAATTGCCTGCTGGAGTCGCCCCCACACGGGGGCGTGGATTGAAACCGGCATCACCTTGAAAGACCCACGGTTTGCAAACGTGTCGCCCCCACACGGGGGCGTGGATTGAAACAAATCCAAGCCGCCGCATGCGCGCGGTGAAGGGGGTCGCCCCCACACGGGGGCGTGGATTGAAACCGGTAGAATACCCGCCTGGCCTCGCCCCGGCGTTTCAGGTCGCCCCCACACGGGGGCGTGGATTGAAACCGGAGAAATGCGCCGCGAAACCCAGGAAATTGAAAGTCGCCCCCACACGGGGGCGTGGATTGAAACCAGTCGTCCAGCGTGCCCCGGCCCGGTCCGCCGCCGGTCGCCCCCACACGGGGGCGTGGATTGAAACACAGCACCCGCGCCCTTGCGGGTACCGGGCACGGTCGCCCCCACACGGGGGCGTGGATTGAAACCTCCCATCCCCCGCGAGGCGACGCGCACCCCAAGTCGCCCCCACACGGGGGCGTGGCTGGACAGATCGACATGGCCGATGGGACTGGTGTCGCGGGGGTGCGTGTCCGCTTTTGCACGCGGGTCGCCGCGACACCCCCCGGCCGCCACAATAAAACCGGGGACAGTATCCTGTTTTTCACTCTCTCGCCGAACGATATATCTTATTAAAATATATAGATTATTTCCAACATACCGGCGATTGAAAAATAGGATACTGTCCCTGGATAAAACGGGGCGGTGCGGCGACGGATTTGTCCCCCCCTGTCGTTTTGCTCCTGTGCCTTTTATCCCTCTTGGCTTTTGTCTCCTTCGGCTTTTGTCTCCTTGGGCTTTTTGTGCGTGCGCCGCGCGTTTTCCCGCCCCGGTGGCCGGGCGCGGGGCGGTTGGAAAAGACGTCCGGCTGCTGTAGGTATGGTTGCACCGCCCGCGACGCCACCCCGGTTGAGGACGATTTTGCCCCCATGCCCTATTACGCCCATTCCCTTGACGGCCGGCCGGAAACGGACTGGCACGGCCTGGCGCCGCATCTGCGCGGCACGGCGCGGCGGGCGGCGGAGAATGCCGCCAAATTCGGCGCCGCCGACTATGGCCATGTGGCCGGGCTGCTGCACGATGTGGGAAAATACGCCGGGGCCTTTCAGGACAGGCTGAAGGGCGGCGCGCGCGTCGACCATTCCAGCGCCGGGGCGCAGCTTTGCACCCATGCCTACGGACGGTTGAGGGGGATGATCCCGGCCTATGCCATCGCCGGCCACCATGCCGGGCTGGCCGACTGGATCTCGGCCACGGCGCCGGACAGCGGGCTGGACCGCCGCCTGACCAAGGCGGTGGCGCCCTATGGCGCCCACGGCGACGAGATCACCCTGCCGGACAGCCTGCCGGCGCCGCCGGCGGCCGTGGCCCAGGGGGCCGGCAATGGGCCGGCCTTTGCCCTGGCCCTGTTCACGCGGATGATTTTTTCCTGTCTGGTGGACGCCGATTTCCTCGACACCGAAGCGTTCTACGACCGGGCCGAGGGGCGGCCGCCGCGCGACCGCGCCTTTCCCGCCATCGCCGACCTGCACGACGCGCTGGAGGTCCATCTGGCCGCGCTGACGGCTGGAACGCGGGCCAGCACGCCGGACAGCGCGGTCAACGACCGGCGCGCCGCCATTCAGGACGCCGCGCGGGCGGCGGCCGGGGACAGGCCGGGCCTATTTTCCCTGACCGTGCCGACGGGCGGCGGCAAGACGCTGGCCTCGCTGCTGTTCGCGCTGGCGCACGCCAGGTGCCACGGGCTGGACCGGGTGATCGTCGCCATTCCCTATACCAGCATCATCGAACAGACCGCCGCCACCTTCCGCGCCGCGCTGGGCGGGTTCGGCGACGCCATTGTCGAACATCACAGCGCCTTCACCGAAAGCCGCAATGACGGGGCCGAGGCCCGGCGCAAACTGAACAAGGCGATGGAAAACTGGGATGCCCCCATCGTGGTGACATCCAATGTCCAGCTGTTTGAATCGCTGTTCGCCGACCGTCCGTCGCGCTGCCGTAAGCTGCACAATCTGGCCCGGTCCGTCATCATCCTGGACGAGGCGCAGATGCTGCCCCTGCCCCTGCTGCGGCCCTGCCTGGCGGCAATTTCGGAATTGAGCCGCGCCTACGGCGCCAGCGTCGTGCTGTGCACGGCGACGCAGCCGGCCCTGACGGCGGACAGCGGGTTTCAAAAAGCGGCCCTGACCGCTGTCCGCGAAATCGCGCCGGACCCGCCGCGCCTGTACCGGGATTTCAAGCGTGTCACGGTGCAACAGGCCGGCCGCCTGGACGATGACGCGCTGGCCGAACGGCTGGTCCGCGCACGGCAGGTGCTGTGTATCGTCAACACGCGCGCGCACGCCCGCGATCTGGCCATGCGACTGGTTCAGGACCACGATGGAAACCGGGACCGGGACCACGATGGAGACCAGGATGAGAGCCGGGATGGGGCGGATGGAGACCGGGACGGCGTCTTCCATCTGAGCGCCAGCATGTGCGCCGCGCACCGCAGCGAAAAACTGGCGGCCATAAAGGCCCGCCTGGCATCGAGGGCGCCGTGCCGGCTGATTTCCACCTCCTTGATCGAGGCGGGCGTGGATGTGGATTTCCCGCAGGTCTACCGGGCGGTGGCCGGGCTGGATTCCATCGCCCAGGCGGCGGGCCGCTGCAACCGCGAGGGGCGCCGGCCCGCCGGGGACAGTCCGGTTCATGTCTTCACCCCCGCCGGGGTCAACCCGCCGCCCCTGTTGCAGCGCCAGGCCGACGCCGGACGGCGGGTGCTGGAGCGCCACGGCGACGACCCGCTGTCGCTGACGGCCATCGGCGACTATTTCCGCGAGATTTACTGGCTTGAAACCGTCGGCGCCGAGGACGGGCTGGACACCCGGCGTATTCTGGGCCCGGACAGTTTCGCGCTGCGGGACAACCGGCTCGATTTCAACTTCGCCACCGTGGCGCGCGCCTTCCGCATGATCGACAGCGATCAGCGCCCGGTGCTGATCCCCTATGACGACAGGGCGCGGGCGCTGATCGCGGCACTTGCCGACGGGTCGGAGAAAATCGGCCCGCTGGCCCGGCGGCTGCAACGCTACACCGTGCAGGTGCCGCCCGCCGCCTTTGACGCGCTGAAACGGGCCGGGGTCATCGCCACGGTGGACGAACACCGGCTGGGCGACCAGTTCTGGGCGCTGGGCGCGGACAGTTTCGCCAACCTGTACAGCCCCCGGTATGGCCTGGACTGGCGCGACCCCACATACCGGGCGGCGGAACGGCAGATTTTTTAAGTCTGCCGGCTGAATGCCCGCACCCTGCGGGTGACACGCAGTGCGTGAAAAGCAGAGCGATTTTTACTCGAAAACCTTCTTGCAATTTTAGAATTTTCATAAAAATATGCACACTTAAGTCGCAAACACGCTTTCATGGCGTGATTGCGTCTTCAGAACTGAAAGCGGATCGGGGAGGCATGCGTTATGGGGGTCGCAGTCCGGGTTTTCGGGGACTATGCCTGTTTCACCCGGCCCGAGATGAAGGTGGAGCGTGTCAGCTATGACGTGATGACCCCGTCGGCCGCGCGCGGCCTGATCGAGGCCATTCACTGGAAACCGGCCATCGCCTGGGTGATCGACCGCATTCATGTGCTGAACCCCATCCGGTTCGACACCGTGCGCCGCAACGAACTGGGCGCGAAAATTTCGTCCGCATCGTTGAAAAGTGCGGCGAAGGCCAATGATTCCAGCCGCCTGTTCACCTATATCGAGGAGGATCGCCAGCAGCGCGCCGCCACCGTGCTGCGCACCGTCGACTATGTGATCGAGGCGCATTTCACCCTGACGGACAAGGCCGGCGCGGGCGACACGCCGGGCAAGCATCTGGACATTTTCAACCGCCGCGTCGCCAGGGGCCAGTGCCACCACCAGCCCTATTTCGGCTGCCGGGAGTTTCCCGCCGGCTTCGCGCCGCTGGACGGTCCCATACCGTCCCCCGACCCCGGCCTGACGGGCGAGCGCGATCTGGGCTGGATGCTGCATGACATCGATTTCGCCGACGACCGGACGCCCCGTTTTTTCCGCGCCGTCATGCGCGACGGCGTCATCGCCGTGCCGCCCCTGGCCGCGCGGGAGGTCAAGGCATGATCCTGACCGCGCTGGCCCGCCATTATGACCGGCTGGTCGCGGACGGCGCGCCAGGCGTGCCGTCCTTTGGCTACAGCACCGAAAAGATCGGCTTTTGCCTGATACTGCGGCCGGACGGCACCCTTGCGGGCGACCCCGTCGACCTGCGCAGCGAACCGGCGAAAAAACCGCGTTTCCGACCCGTCAACGTGCCGCGACCGGTCAAGCGGACCTCGGGCATCGCGCCCAATTTCCTGTGGGACAAGACATCCTATGTCCTCGGCCTGTCGGCCAGGGCGTCGCCGCGCACCGGCGAGGAACACGCCGCCTTCAAGACCTTTCACCGCGACGAAATCGGCGAGACGGACGATGCCGGGCTGACGGCCTTGTTGCATTTTCTTGACCGCTGGACGCCGGGGGACGGCGATGCCTTCGCCAATCGGGACGATGTGCTGGACGCCAATATGGTCTTCCGTCTGGACGGCGACGCCTGTCTGTTGCACGACCGCCCGGCGGCGCGGGACATCTGGACACGGCGCCTGCGACAGACCGGCGGCGCATCCGCCCCCTGCCTGATCACGGGCGAGACCGCGCCCATCGCCACGCTGCACCCGGCCATCAAGAATCTGCGCGGCGGCCAGTCCAGCGGCGGCTCGATCGTCTCGTTCAATCTGGAGGCCTTTACCTCCTACGGCAAACGCCAGGGCGACAATGCGCCGGTGTCGGAACGGGCCGCCTTTGCCTATACCACCGCGCTGAACCATCTGCTGCGCCAGCGTGGCCGCCAGTGTTTTCAGGTCGGCGATGCCTCCACCGTTTTCTGGGCCGACATGCCGCGCGCGGACGAGGAAGCGACCCTGCGGGCCCTGATGGGCGAGGCATCGCCCGATACGGACACCGCGCGCACCGGCGGCGACGGGGACGCGAATACGCCAGACGACGCCGACCTGCCAAAACGTCTGGAGGCGGTGCTGACCCGGATCGAACAGGGCCGCCCGCTCGATGCCGCCATGGCCGGGCTGAAGCTGACCCATCCGGACACGCGGTTTTACATATTGGGGCTGGCGCCCAACGCGGCGCGCGTGTCCCTCCGCTTCTGGCATGTCAGCACGCTGGGCGATCTGGCCCGGCGGTTCGTCCGGCATTACCGGGACCTGATGATCCACCCCGAGCCCGCCACCGCCTTTCCCGCGCCGCACCGGCTGGCGTGGGAACTGGCCGCGCAGGGCAAATCGGAAAACATCCCGCCCCTTGTGGCCGGGCAAATCATGCAGGCCATCCTGTCGGGCGGGCCCTATCCGGCCGGGCTGATCGGCGCGGTTCTCATGCGCATCCGCGCCGATCATAAAATCAACGGCCTGCGCGCCGGACTGTGCAAGGCCTATCTCAACCGCGAAAGCCGCCTGTCCGGGCGGGGGGAGGAAATCGCCGTGGCGCTCGACCGAGAAAACACCAATGCCGGCTACCGTCTGGGCCGGCTGTTCGCCGTGCTGGAATCGATCCAGCAGAAAGCCCTGCCCGGCATCAACGCCACCATCCGCGACCGCTATTACGGCGCGGCCTCGGCCACGCCGGCCGGTGTTTTCCCGGTTCTGCTGCGCGGCGCCGGCCATCACCTGTCCACCATCCGCAAGGACAAGACCACCACCGGGCTCGCCGTCCATTTCGAAAAGGAAATCGGCGACATTCTCAACGGTCTGCCGCCCCGCTTTCCCGGCCAGCTGGCCATCGAGGATCAGGGGCGTTTCGTCATCGGATATTATCACGAAAAATTCCGGTCAAAGCCGGCCGGCGCGGACAGCGCCGACAAGGACCGGGGGGAGGAATAAACCATGTCCGCCATCGCGAACCGCTATGAATTCGTCTATTTCTTCGATGTCACCAACGGCAACCCGAACGGCGACCCGGACGCCGGCAACCTGCCCCGCACCGACCCGCAGACCGGACACGGCCTGGTCACGGACGTCTGCCTGAAACGCAAGGTGCGCAATTTCGTCGACATGGCCCATGACAACGCCCCGCCCCATGAAATTTACGTGCGGGAAAAGGCCATTTTGACCCATCAGCAGCGCAAGGCCTATGACGCCCTGGCCCTGCCCACGGACAAAAAGGACAAGGAAGACGCCGTGCTGCGCGCCCGCGACTGGATGTGCGCCAATTATTTCGACATCCGCACCTTCGGCGCGGTCATGTCACTGAAGGAATATAATTGCGGCCAGGTGCGCGGGCCGGTCCAGATGGCGTTTGCCCGCAGTGTCGAGCCGATCCTGCCGGTGGAACTGTCGATCACGCGCATGGCGGTGGCCACCCCGGCGGAGGCGGAAAAACAGCAGGGCGACAACCGCACCATGGGGCGCAAGCATATCGTGCCCTACGGCCTGTACCGGGCACACGGCTTCATCTCCGCCAAGCTGGCGGAAAAAACCGGCTTCACCCGCGACGACCTGGACCTGTTCTGGGCCGCGCTGATCAATATGTTCGAACATGACCGCTCGGCCGCGCGCGGCGAAATGGCGGCCCGCGGCCTTTATGTGTTCGAGCATGACAGCGCCCTCGGCAACGCGCCCGCCCACCGCCTGTTCGACACCGTCACCGTCACCCGCCGCCCCGATGGAGACGAAGCGAACGGCGGCAGCGGCCACGCCGCGCGCGCCTTCGACGATTACGTCATCGCCGTCGACGAGGCCGCCGTGCCGAAGGGGGTCACACTGCACCGGATGCTTTAAGGGGGCGCCATGACCCATGCCGAAGCCGACCTGATCCCGCTGTCGGCCTTGCAGCATTATCTTTTCTGTCCGCGCCAGTGCGCGCTGATCCATGTGGAACAGGCGTGGGAGGAAAATCTGTTCACCGCCGAGGGCCGGGTTCTGCATGACCGCGTCGACACGCCCGGCACGGTGCGCCGGGCCGGTGTGCGCACCGTCCATGCCATGCCGCTGCGCTCCCTCGCCCTCGGCGTCGCCGGCATCGCCGACTGCGTGGAGTTTCATGGGGACACCCCCTATCCGGTGGAATACAAGCGCGGGCGGCCCAAGACCCACCGCGCGGATGAGGTGCAATTGTGCGCCCAGGCCCTGTGCCTCGAGGAAATGCTGGAAACCACGGTGGAACGGGGCGCGCTGTTCTACGGCAAGACGCGGCGCCGCAGCGAAATCGCCTTTGACGACGCCCTGCGCGCGCTGACACGGCGCATTGCCGGTGAAACCCGGACGCTTGTCGCCGCCGGGCGCACCCCGCCGCCGGTGTACAAGGCCGGGCGCTGCAAAAGCTGTTCGCTGATCGGCCCCTGCCGTCCGCAGCGGCTGTCGCGCGGATCGTCGGCCGCGCGCTGGCTGTCCAACCGCGTGCGCGAGGCCGGCTGATGCGCCGCCACCTGAACACCCTTTATATCACCACGCAAGGGGCCTATCTCGGCAAGGATCGGGCCAACATCGTCGTCTCGGTCGATGGCCGGGAAACCGGCCGCGTGCCCATCCATACGGTGGGCGGCATCGTCTGTTTCGGCCGTGTCGGCGTCAGCCCTTTCCTCATGGGGCAGTGCGGCGAGGAGGGCGTGGCCCTGTCCTTCCTGAACGAACACGGGCGCTATCTGGCCCGCGTGGTCGGGCCGGCCTCGGGCAATGTCCTGTTGCGGCGCGAACAGTATCGCCGGGCGGATGACGCGGCGGCGTGCGCCGGCCTTGTGCGGTCCATCGTCATCGGCAAGACGCTCAATCAGCGGACCGTGATCGCCCGGACCTTGCGCGACCACCGCGCCACCCTGCCGGCGGCCGCCACCGACGCCCTCAAAACGGCGGCCGGCCGCCTGGCCGATATCGCCCGCCGGGCGGAAAAGCCGCAATCCGCCGACACCCTGCGCGGGCTGGAGGGCGAGGCCGCGCGCACCTATTTCGGTGTGTTCAATCATCTGGTGCGCGGCGACAGCGACGATTTCGTCTTTTCCGGCCGCAGCCGGCGGCCGCCGCTGGACCCGGTCAACGCCCTGCTGTCCTTTGTCTATGCCCTGCTGGTGCAGGATGCCCGCGCGGCGGCGGAGGCCGTCGGCCTCGACCCGGCGGTCGGCTTTCTGCACCGCGACCGGCCCGGCCGGCCGAGCCTCGCCCTCGACCTGATGGAGGAATTTCGCCCCTTTTTCGCCGACCGGCTGGCGCTGTCCCTGATCAATCGCGGCCAGGTGACGCCGCGCGGCTTCACCCGTATGGACAACGGCGCCTGCCGCATGGATGACGCCACGCGCAAGACCGTGCTGGTCGCCTATCAGGACCGCAAGCGGGACGAACTGACACACCCCTTTCTCGAGGAAAAGGTCACCGTCGGCCTGTTGTGGCACATTCAGGCGCAATTGCTGGCCCGCCACCTGCGCGGCGATCTGGACGCCTATCCGCCGTTCGTCTGGCGCTAGCGCCCTGCCCGGCGTCTCACGGACGGCACGCCCCAGAGACAGAGCGCCCCAGAGACAACGCGCCCCAGAAACAGCGCATCCTGGGGACAGGACGCCCCAGAGACAGGACGCATGCCAATGACACCGGACGGGGCAAATCGGCAGATGATGGGAACACTGGGGAACATCGCCAGATACTGGGGAACATCGCCAGACACTGGGGGACATCGGCGGATAACGGGGGACACCGGCCATGATGGTTTTGATCAGCTATGACGTCCGCACCGCCGACGGTGCCGGCCGACGGCGCCTGCGCCGCATTGCCAAGGCCTGCCTGGATTACGGCCAGCGGGTGCAGTTTTCCGTCTTCGAGTGCGACGTGACACCGGCTCAGTGGACCGCGCTGAAAGCCAGCCTGATGGACGAAATGAACCCGGCGGAAGACAGCCTGCGCTTCTATTATCTGGGCAAGAACTGGCGCCGCCGGGTCGAACATGTCGGCGCCAAAGCCGCCCGCGACCCGGACGCCCCGCTGATTTTCTGACACCCCGCGCGATCCCCAAGCTGCCGGCAAATCCCAGGGGGGTTCGCGCACGGCGGAACGCCGCGCCCAGCCTGCCATGCGACCGCGACCACCGGGCACCGCCCGCACAAACCGGTCGCCCTGACACGGGGTTCGCGCTACACTCGGTATTTCCCGTTCTTTGACAATGTCTTATAAAACCACAGTCGCCCCCACACGGGGGCGTGGATTGAAACTTCCGTCAGTTGGTCGCGCCTCTGCAAATCGTCGAGTCGCCCCCACACGGGGGCGTGGATTGAAACCCCATGGGCACGCGGCTCATGCTTTCGACGCCGCGTCGCCCCCACACGGGGGCGTGGATTGAAACGACCTGGCGCGCCGGCATCTGGGCGATCACCGCCACGTCGCCCCCACACGGGGGCGTGGATTGAAACCTGACCTGGCTGCACGGTTTTGATTCCTACGCCCTGGTCGCCCCCACACGGGGGCGTGGATTGAAACATACCAAGCGGCCCGGATGGGCGGGCCTTTTGACCCGTCGCCCCCACACGGGGGCGTGGATTGAAACCGATCCGACCACCAAGCCGATTCAGGTGATCGGGGGTCGCCCCCACACGGGGGCGTGGATTGAAACGAGGTGTTTCTGGTCCATGAGTGGCCGGCCAGCCGTCGCCCCCACACGGGGGCGTGGGTTGAAACAAGTACGCTGGGCGCCGTCCTCCAAGCGGGTGCGGGCGGCCCAACGTACGCCGACCGGCCACGCCTACGCCGTACGCGCCCCGGAGCGCGAAAACTGGGGACAGTATCCTGTTTTTCAGATGCACAGTCTGTGCACTAAATACTTGAAAAATATGAAATAATTTTCAATATCCGAGTATTGAAAAACCATATACTGTCCCCGATTAAATTGGGGGTGGGCGCAAGGGTGGGCGCGGAACCGGATGATCCTAGCCCGGTCCGCCGGGCCCCTTTCCCTGTGTATCCAGCCTTGTCATCAGGGGATCAGCCCGCAGCAATGGGGGCGCGCGCAGACCGGCCGGGCGCGATGACAACACCGCACCCGGCCTGCCTGTTCCCGTCACCGGGTGTTACCGGGTCCAGTCACACAGGGCCCGCAGGCGCGCCCTTTCCTCCTCCTCCCACGGCAGGGGGGTGCGGATTTCCGCATAAACCAGTTCTTCGAAGCCGCGTTGATCGCCATACGGCAGCGCGTCCCAGGCCGGGCCGCCGGGGAAGCGCCGGGCCCATTCCACCGGGGCCAGTTCATCGGCCTTTTGACACGCCAACTCATCTGCATCGAAATCACCGGAAAACGCCCCGACAAAACTGGGGATCAGGCGGGTGTCGGCCAGAAGCGTCTCGACACTCTGCCGGACGGACCGCACGAACCGGGGTGCATCGGTCCACACGTATATGAAGTTATCCCTATAGTAGCACTCAGCCTCCTCATCCCATTCGAAGCATTTGGCATAAGCGCCGATCCGGCAATTTTCCCGCGTCTTGTCGAAGGTCACCTCAACACCACTGGGGTTAGAGTTTCCATCGACGCCGTACAAAACAGACCGCCCCGCGCTTAAAGCATTCGCAAAGGCGATCAGGGTTTCGATTTTATCTTCGCATTCATCCAGTTGAATCGGCACCCAACGCCGATTGCCCCGTAACAGACGCAAATTCAAATAGCAGCCGATAAACTGCTCGAAAACCAGCTCCACTTTCCTGACCGGCTCAAAGTCGCACGGTGCCTGTATCTCGGGGCGCACGACAAACGGTCCCGTGGCCACGGGCAGAGCGGCGGGTTGCCCCGCTGCCGCCGTCCGGCAGGCAGGAGAAGACGGGCGTGTCCGGCGCCCGGTCCACCAGGTCTTGAGGCCGGCCAAAAGTCCGCCGGCGTGTCCGCGCGTCACCACACTCGTCATTGTCGATCATCCATCGCCACGGCACCGATACGGGCGCACCAAAAATCAGGGCGGGGAGAATACACACGATTAAGGTGCCTTAAAACAGTTTAAAGTTTTAGCGGACCCTCTTTTTCAACAGCCGCAGGGAAAAGGGGGGCCGTTCGGCAGAGACACTGCCTCATGCATCCCGGCCGGTCAGGCCCCCGCACCCCGCGCCCGTCAGCGATAAAAACCGGGGACAGTATCCTGTTTTTCAGATGCACAGCCTGTGTCTTAAGTATTTGAAAAATATTAGATAGTTCTCAATATTCGACTGTTGAAAAACCATATACTGTCCCTGATAAATACGCTCTGCCCGTCTGGGTGCCGCCGGGGCCTGACGCGTCTGTGGCAGGTCGCATGTATCGCCGTGGCGCGGCCTGTGCTATGGCATGGGCCATGTCACGGACGTCCTGTTCGGTTCAGCGTCCTTGTCTGACTGGGGCCGCCGCTGCAACCGGGGGCACTGGTGGGGACGCTGCTGGGGGCGCCGGGTCTGCCGGTAGCGGATCCGGCGGCGCGCATGTCCGGTCTCTTACGGCCGCAAACGGGGGATTATCATGACACAGATGCTGCTGCTTCTTGCCAGCCTTGGCCTTGCCGCCGCCGGTCTGGCCTGTCTGGCGCTCAGCCAGGCGAAGCCATGGAGCATCGTCGCCGGCCGGGACAGTGCCGCGCCAAGGGTGCGGCCGCTGCGGCGTCTCGGGTGGCTGTGCCTTGGGGCATCGGCGGTTTTGACGCTGTTGCGGGACGGGGTGTCCTTCGGCCTTCTTCTGTGGCCGCTTGTTCTGTTTGCCGCCGCCGGGACCATCGCCATGGTCCTGACCTATCGCCCCCTGTGGCTTGCCAGCCTTGCCCGCGCCTTCGCCGCCGCTCCCGACCACCCTGCCCGCCGGGCCCTTTGATACCAAAGACCGGTCCGGGCGCCACCATGCCCTGAGCCCACCGCGTGGCGGTGCCCGAAAGCGCCGGATGACGCGGGCGCTGCGGGCCCTGCCATATGTCCCGCAGGTCACAAGCGGGCCGTGCCTTAGGGCAACCGGCGGGGGCATGGTGCTTCGGGGTCATGGTGCTTAGCAGTCAGGGTGCTTCGGGGTCGGGGCACTTACAGCCACTGTGATTAAACATTGCCACGCTGAGTGCTTTCCGATAGGAAAGATTTTGCAAACCATTCTCAAAAACACTGTCTCCACGGACCATTCCGTTAGTCATATGCCTGTTTTCCCACTCACGCGCGGTGCCGATGTCTGAGGCCTTCACTCCGGACGCCGGCCTCCACGGGGCGGACGGTTTTCCCGCGCCGGGGCATGGGCGGAGCATGGAGAGCCCCGACAGGGCGGATCAGGAGGCCGGGGACAAGGACGCGGGACAAAAGGGCACTGGACAAAAGGGTGTGGGGGATGACCGGCGGCTTCTGACACGCCTGTACCGCCGCTGTTTCGCCAAACTCGCGGCGGACCTGCGCGCCGCCTACGGCGCCGGGCCGCCGGACCCGGAAGAGATCGCGCAGCGCGCCTTTGAAAAACTCGGCCAGCGGGGCAATCTGGGGGATATCCGCGATCCGGAAAAATATGTCTGGGTGTGCGCCCGCAACATCGCCGTGACGGAAAAGCGGGCCGAAGGCATGCGCGCCCGCAACCGCGCCGAGGTTGAACGGCGCATGGCCGCCACGCCCTGCGACACAGCCGATCCCGAGCGCGTCTTCAATGCGAAACAGCAGCTGTCCCTGATCGTGGAGACGCTGAAACAGATGCCGGAACGCCGCCGCCGCATTTTCATCCTGAACCGCGTCCACGGCCTGTCGCCCAGGGAAGCCGGCCGGCGGTGCGGGGTCAGCCGCACATCGGCCGTGCGTCATATCACCATCGCCACGACCACCATCGCCGCCGCCCTCGCCGCGCGGGGCCGGACCGCTCCGGGCGCGGAGCCATCGCCATGACGGCCGCCATCGACAGCATCCGCCACACCGCGCACAATTGGCGCGTGCGCATCGACGACGGCGGCCTCAGCCCCCGCGAACAGGCCGAATTCGACCGCTGGCTCACGGCGGACCCGCGCCATGGCGACGCCTTCGCCGAGGCCGAAGCCCTGTGGGACACGCTGGGCCATATCGACTACGGGGCTGAGCTGGACCGCCCCATGGGTATTGAACGGGCGCAGGACCTGGCATCGGGGCTTGTTGCGGGATTGACCGCCAGGCTGAAGACTGGCCTGACCACCGGCCTGACGACCGGAGTTGTGGGGCGGCTGGCGCGCGGCCGCCGTGCGGCGGTTGCGGTGTCGCTGCTGCTGGTCGCCGCGATCATGTCCGTCCCGCTGCTGCGCGGGCCTTCCGCGCCGGCGCCTTACCGCGATGCCGCGCCGGTCGTCTTCGAGACCCCGCGCGGTGTCACCGATACCGTGGTTCTGGCCGACGGCACACAGGTGACACTGGGCGCCGGATCGATATTCGAGGCCACCGTGACGGCGACGGACCGCAGGGCCCGGCTGGTCGCAGGCGCCGCCTTTCTCAGCGTCGTCACCGACCCGGCACGGCCGTTCGTCATCGGCGCCGGCGCCGCCGAGGTGCGGGTGATCGGCACGGCCTTCGACCTGCAACGCAAGGGCAACACCCTTCATGTCGCGGTTGAGGAAGGCATGGTCGAGGTGTCGCACCCCCTCGTCGCCGCCATGGGGACGGAACGGCCCCACGGGGACGCATGGCGGCGCGGCACGACGGACCTGATCGCCCGCGCCCGCCTGACGGCCGGACAGGCCGTGCGCGCCTCGCAGCGCGACGGCCTCGGCAGCGCGCATACTGTCGCGGCGGAGGATATGGGTGCGTGGCGGCGCGGCGAGCTTGTCTATATCCGCGCGACCCTGTCCGAAATCACCGCCGACATAAACCGCTATGCGGCCCGGCCGGTGGCCGTCGACCCGTCCGTGCGCCACCTCAAACTGTCCGGTACCTTCCGGGTGGACAATATCGACGGCCTGCTGTCCGGGCTGGAAACCGCCCTGCCGGTCAGGGTGGAAGAACGTGACGGAACCCGGATGATTGTAAGCGCCCAATCACCGGGCCAATCACCGGGCCAATCATCGGGCCAGTCATCGGGCCAGTCATCGGGCCAGTCATCGGGCCAGTCATCGACTCCGTCCCCGACCCGGCCGGCGGCGGCCTCGAAAACGCCGGACCATCCGAAAAAATAAATTAAATGTGTCAGTTCCGCACACACAGGCGTCCTTTCCATGAGTGCTAGTGATAAGCATTCTCGTTCACAGCAAAAAGGGCAGCCTGATCATGAAATCCGTTTCCACATCCGCATTCGTCCGAAGTATGGCCTGCGCCGCATGGATGGCCGCGCTCACCCTGCCGTCCGGGGCCCTTGCGGCGCAATCGCCTGAAACGCAGCCGCTGGAAATCGCGGCGCAACCGCTTGACACGGCGCTGGTCAGGGTCGGCCGCCGGTTCGGCGTCACCGTCATCGCCTCGGAAACGCTGACCGCCGGCAAAGACGCCCCCGCCCTGTCGGGGCGGATGACGGTGGATCAGGCGCTCGGCCGGCTGCTGGCCGGCACCGGCCTTGTCGCCCGGCGGTCGCAAAGCGGGGTCTTCGTCGTCACCGGGGGCGGCACCGCGGCACCGGCGCCCGGCCGGGGCGGTGACGATGCCCCGAAGAACACCCGCGATATCGAGCTGATCGTCGTGGTCGGCACCCGCGAAAGCGGCTATACCTCGACCGTGCAGTCGGGCGGCACCTTCGGCGAGCAGAGCATTTTCGACACGCCGTTTTCCGTCACCGTGATCCCACAGGAAGTGCTGATCGACCAGCAGGTTCGCGGGCTTGGCGATATCGCCCGCAACGATCCGTCGACGATCGTCAGCACGCCGCCCGGTTTCAACGACACGGTCAACATCCGCGGATACAATCTGAACAATTCGTCAAGCTATCGCCGGGAAAACCTGATTTTCCAAAATCAGGTGCAAAGCCCGTTTGAAAACAAGGCGGCGGTCGAAATCGTCAAGGGGCCGACCTCGGTGCGCTACGGCTTCACCCCGCCGGGCGGTGTCGTCAACTATGCCCTGAAACGCCCGACGGAGGAGACATATCGCTTCGCCCAGGCCTTCGGCGACAGCAACGGCTCCTACGGCATCCATGTGGATCTGGGCGGCAAGGTCAATGACGAGATCGGCTTCCGGCTGAATGCGGTGACCGCGCGCGAGTCCGCCTTTGTCGAGGGTGTCGACGGTCCCCGCCACATGTTCAGCGCCTTTTTCGAATGGACGCCGACCGAGCGCCTGCGCATCGACCTTGAGGGCGAATACCAGTACCGCGAACTGGAACAGCAGCCGGCCATCACCGCCAATTCCTTCGACCCGTCGCTGAGCCCGGAACAGCGCCGCGACCTTCTGGAGCGGTTCGACCCGTCCACCTTCATCGGTCAGGACTGGGGGACCTATCCGACATCGAATTTCGTCGGCTCCTTCGGCGTCCGCTATGACCTGTCCGACACCTGGACCTTCACCGGGCGCATCCAGAAAATGCGGCTGGTCCGCGACCAGCAGGCGGTCAACATCCTCGAGGGGTCGTTGCAGGCCGACGGCAGCATGGACCTGCGCACCTTTTTCGACCCCTCCCAGGTGCGCGATCCGCTGTCGGCGGAGGCGTTCGTCACCGGCACCCTGGACACCGCCGGCATCACCCATGACATCGCCTTCGGCGGCGCGCTCAGCCGCAACCCCTTGCGCTTCTCGCTCGCCGGCGACTGCTGTCTGGCGGCGGGCACATCGAATATCTTCACCCCCGTCGATCTGCCGCTTCCGGACGTGACGGCGGGCCCGACCGTCGATGCGCTCTATTTCAATCAGGAAGCCATTTTCATTTCCGACCTGATCACCCTGACCGACAGCCTGAGGATTCTGGCCGCCGCCCGCTGGTCGCGCCAGGAAAACCGCGACCGCTTCAACGCCGACCAGACGCTGGAGACCACCTATGAAGACAGCATCATCGTCCCCAATTTCGGCATCCTCTACAATCCGGTCGAGCAGGTGACGCTGTATGCCAGCTACTCGCAGGGGATCACCACCGGTGTCCAGATTCCGGGCACCGCGGCGAATTTCGGCCTCGACAGCGACTCCTTTCTCGATCCGGCCGAAACCGAACAATTTGAAATCGGCCTCAAGGCGGAACTGTTCGAAGGCGCCATTCTGACGGCGGCCTATTTCGATATCAGCCAGCCGCTGGCCACCTTCGACGAAAACAATGTCTTCGACTATATCGGCGATCAGGACCACAGGGGGGTCGAGGTTTCGCTGTCCGGCGACCTGACGGACACTCTGCGGATCATCGCCGGCGGCCTGTATCTCGACCCCGTCATCCGCAATCCGAACAATGCCGCCATTGACGGCAACCGTCCGGGCGGCGTGCCGGAACATCAGTACAGCCTGTTCGTCGATTACCGGACGCCCTTTATCGAGGGGCTCGCGCTCAATGGCGGTGTGTTCTACACCGGTGAACGCTTCGCCGACGAGGCCAACACCTTTGTCGTCGACGACTATGTCCGCATCGATCTGGGCCTGCGCTATGCTTTCGAGGCCGGCGGCCAGCGCCTGACCGCGCGTCTCAATGTGCGCAACGTGGCCGATGAGAATTTCATCGAGGGCACGGCCTTCGGCCAGTTCCTGTTCGGATCGCCGCGCGCCGCCTTTTTCTCGCTGGCGACGGAGTTCTGATGCCGTCCGCAGGGGACAACGGGACCGCCCGGTCGCGTGCATCCACACCGGCGTCCGTATCCGGCCGGCGCGGTCTTGAAACCGTGTGCCGCTGCATCACCGCCATCTTCGTCGGATATGCGGCGACAAACGGCTGCATCGCCCTCACGGGCGAGGGTGCCGCCCGGCTCGGCATGCCGGCGGCGGAGGCGGTTTCGGCCGCGGTGCTGCTGGGCCTGCCACTCTATACCGGTCTGGTCATCTGGGTGTTCGGCAGCGCCCGCTGGCGGCGCGCCTGTGCCGGGGTTATCCTTCTGGCCGCCGCGACAACCCTGGGGAGTGTGCTGTTATGACGGGACCACGGACCATGGGACCACGGACCATGGGACCACGGGCGACAGTACCACTGGCAATCGGGCCAGGCTTCCGGGACCGCATGGGGTGGCTGCACACATGGGCCGGCGTGCTGGTCGGCGCCCTTCTGTTCGCCATCTTCTGGATGGGGTCTCTGTCCGTCTTCGACAAGGAAATCGACCGGTGGATGATACCGGAAACCCGCATCGTGCCGACCGGGACACCGGTGTCCTATGACGCGTTGATCCGGCCGGCCCTTTCCGTCGCCGGCGGCGCGGCGGCTTACCTCAACTTCCTGGCGCCCGATGAACGGGAACCGACGGTCAAATTCTATTATCAGGACACAGACGGCACATTCCACGCGGCCCATCTGGACCCGCGCACCGGCGCCCCCCTGGATTTAACGGACAGCCTTGCAGGCACCGGGTTCATCTTTCCCTTTCACTACGGGCTGCACATCACATGGTACGATCTCGGCTACTGGATCGTCGGTTTCGCCGGCATGTCCATGCTTGTGCTGCTGGTGTCCGGCCTGTTCATACACCGGAAGATCATCGCTGAATTTTTCATCTTCCGGCCGCGTAAAAATCCGCGCCGGTCCACGCTCGACCTGCACAATCTGACCTCGCTGATCGGTCTGCCCTTTTATATTTTGATCAGCTTTTCCGGCCTGCTGATTTTCTTCACCATCTATTTTCCCTGGGCCATCCAGCAGCCGTTCGGCGGCGATGACACGCTGATGGCGCGTGAGCTGTTCGGCGCCTATCCGGTCGCGGTGACGGGGGAACCGGGCACGCTCGGCTCGGTCGATGCCATGATCGGCCATGCCGAGCGCACATGGTCGGCCCGCGCCGGTACCCCGGTGCAGGCCGATGTGATCCGCATCCTGAATTACGGCGACGCCGGGGCCAGCGTGTATCTGCGCAACACGTTTCCCAGGCGGCGGGTAACGCTGAGCGAACACATCATGGTCATGGACGGCGCCACCGGCAGGGTTTTGAGCGACTATTCGGCACCGCCGGTCAAACGGGTGTTCGCCTGGATCGAGGGGGCGCATTTCGTGCAGTTCGGCCACTGGCCGCTGCGCTGGCTCTATTTCGCGGCGGGTCTGTCCGGCTGTGTCATGATCGCCACCGGGCTTCTGTTCTGGATCCGGGCGCGCGTGCGCAAGGGCGTCGGCGCGCCGGTGAAGGTCCGCGCGGTCCGGGCCGTGGCCGTCGGCGCGGTCACCGGCCTTATGGCGGCGACAGGCGCTTTTCTGGTCGCCAACCGCCTGTTGCCGAAAGGGGCCGCCCTTCTGGGTCAGGACAGGTCCGAGTTGGAAATCTGGGTGTTTTTCCTGGTCTGGGCCGGGACCTTCGTCCATGCCGTCCTGCGCGGTCAAGCGGCGTGGCGCGAACAGACCTGTCTGCTGGCCGGGCTGGCGTTCAGCGCCGCCCTGCTCAACGGGATCACCACGGGCGACCATCTCGCGGCCACCATCGCGCGCGGATACTGGCCGGTGGCGGGGCTGGACCTGATGCTGCTGACCGTTGCCGCTGTTGCCCTGGCCGCCGCCCGGCGTCTGGGGCGCGCACCGGCCCCTCTGCCGGCACCAAAGGTCACCACGGCACAGTCCCCCGGTACCGCACCGGCCGAATAGCTCTGACCAACCGTATGGTCTGATGAAAAAACCTGTGGCTGGCTGGAACAGCCCGGAGCACAAAAACCGGGGACAGTATCCTGTTTTTCAGAAATATATTTTCTCCGGCAACTCCATGAAAAATATGGGATAATTCTCAATATCAGCGCGTCAAAAAACCATATACTGTCCCTGATTAAAGTAGGACTGGTCTTCTGTCCTACACACCTTGTCGCTGCTGGTATGGCGCGGGTAAGGCGGAGTGATCAGCCCCCTACAACACAATTCCCGAGGAAATAAGACTTTCGCTACTGCACGGGAGAATGATCAGAGCCACCTTAGCAGAATAGTTTGATCCAATATTATCAAAAGTAAAAATCACGAATTCTAATTTCGTATACCATCCTTATTTATAAAAATATATTATATTTATTGTTATATATTTGCCATTTCAGAAATTGTAATCTGACATTTAAATCTTTCTGCAAGAAGCCGATCAACCCCTCCTGATAATGAATACTGTATTGACCTCTTTTCTTTTTCAGAAAATTTTAATGTCAAATACCTATCATGAAAATCTTTTTTATATGTTGGTCTTCTTTTATATATAAAAATCTCTGCTTGACACCCGAGATCGATCGTTTGTTTTTTTAGAGCATTTTTTGTGTAATTAATTACAGACTGCGGTGTTTTTTTATTATCTAATTTATTATCATTAAATTGTATCAATATATTTTCGATTCCATTACAGCGCCTCATTAACTCAACAAAAAATTTAATAGTATAATCTATATTTCTATCCCTACTTAGGCAATAAGGGTCTTCCAGATAAGCATGCTGGACACGCCATCCGTTCAGACGGTCGAACATCCAGCCGAAATCCGGCTTTGTCCCTTCCGTAAAGGTTTTTTGACCAAGAACACCGTCTGCACCATGTGTTGACGGTGAAAAGGGTGTAGAAACGGGCGGGATTGGTGTTTCTGAAGCTGCGGCAGAATTCTGCTTTTGCCGAGGACCGGATTTTGCGGAAACGTCTTGATCATAGATCTGCGGGACGTCTGTTTCGTCGATCGTGGTGATATCTTCAAAAAGGGTCCTGGCATCCTGCTGCCGTCGTTCGGGCGGTATAAGCATCGCATTGGAAAGTATGCGTTTGCGTGTCAACAGGGCGTCCAGCTTTATATCAAAGCTACTCGGAGCGATGTCTGGCAGTGGGTGTACGGCAAGTGGATAGTAGACATGGACCGGTTTGGTTTGCCCGATCCTGTAAACACGGTCCGTGCTCTGATCTTCAATGGCCGGGTTCCACCAGCGCGACAGGTGGATAACATGGTTCGCAGCGGTCAATGTCAGCCCCACCCCCCCCGCTTTTGGTGACAGAATCAACACGGCGAAACCTGATGCCTGCTGCTGAAACTGATCAACAATCTCCTGCCGTTTTGGACCTTTGATGTCACCATGAATTCGCGGCGGTAGCGCCTCAAATCCATAACGGTCACGTATGAGCCGCGCCAGAATGGGCTGCATCTCGCGGCTTTCAAGAAAAATCAGTACCTTTTCACCGGCAGCGCGAATGGTGTCGAGTATGTCGAGGGTTTTGGAGAAGCGGGCACTCTCGGCGGCATAGGCGGAAAGATCATCACCGGCCTCCAGCGGAGACCTCGGATGCAGAGAGGCCATGCGGAGATCGTGTAGAATACTCAGCATACCATCACCGGGAGAAAGGCTGTTTTTCAGAGCCCTTGCGCGCCTAAGAATCGACATGTAACGGGCCCCTTGACCAAGGGGCATTGGCACACGCTGGCGGTGTTCTATTTTCTCCGGCAGCCCATCGAGTTCGTCACACTTCAACCGCCGCAACGCAGGCGGCACCATGCCGGTATCAGCCCGAAACAACTTGGCATGTAATGCCTTGAGCTTCTGTTCATCTTCTACAGGATAGTCTTTTGCAAATGACTTGCTGGCACCGAGCAACCCAGGCCAGAGTACATCCATAATCGACCACAAGTCCTGCAAATGATTTTCAATGGGCGTACCTGTCATACCGATCTTGAAGTCGGCATGGAGACTACGCGCGGCGCGGGTGACTTGGCTCTTGGGATTTTTCAGTTTTTGGACTTCATCGAAAACAATGGCCGCAAAGCGGGTGCGCGCGAAGCTGAAGTGATAGTCACGCATGGTTTCATAAGTCGTGAGCAGTACACAATGCCGTGCCCATTCATCAGCATTAAGCTGGTCTTCCCCGGTCGCAATATCGCTGCCCCTACCGACATGACGCCTCAGGGCCTGTAGCCCCTGTCCATAAGCGGTAACAATATCGCCGAACTGTCCCGGCAGGAAATGCCGTTCCATTTCCTGTTGCCAGTTTCGCAGTAACCCGGTGGGCGCCACAATCAGCACAGGTCGTTCAAAACTTGGCGCCCCCCGAAGACAGGCTATGAATGCCAGTGCCTGCAGGGTTTTGCCCAACCCCATATCGTCAGCCAGCAGAACGCCCGGCACCCCTAAATGCTTGTTGGCGACCAACCATTGGAGACCATCGAGCTGATGCCGTTTCAGCTTCGATCGCAGTCCGGCGATCGGCTTGATGCTGTCACGATCCGGCAAGGATTTCTGCCGATTGAAAAGGGGCGCATAAGCAACATCTTCGAGATTTTCGCGAACTGTCAGAAACAGTTTATCCGCCAGGTGGGCGGGCGGTGTACGCGCTGCTTCCGATGACGAATTCTGTTCAGCCGGCTGCACCGCCGCTACCGCTTCATTTAACGCAGCCAGCTTCTCAAGCTCGTCAATGGCTTGCTCGGTTACTGGCAGGGGCGTACCACCGACCTCGATCGTTTCCAGGCCGTCCCTTTTTGCTGACTGCAGCTTTTTGAGAGCGTCTGCGGCTTCCTCCGGGGTCAACTGCAGCCTTTTATCGCCAATCTGAACCCCAAACGCTTCAGGAATCCACGAATTCGGCTCCGTCTTGATCCAGGCCATGACCGGCTGGCACCAGATATCCACGCCCGTTACCCGATCAGAAAACTGCTCGGTCTCGATAAATAGGGACTCAACAACCGCCTCTGCACCTTCGGGCAACCTCTCGCGCAAAAACTGCCTGGGTTTACTGAGAAAGCGCCGCTTGATCTCCCGGCTTTCCTCCAGCGTTTGGTGAACGATGTCGAGAACGGGCCGAAGAGCCTTGTCGATTATCACAAAGGATCCATCCTGTAACGGATAGGCGGATCGCGCCGCCGATGTGGCCATAAAACGCTCTTCAAAAATGTCGGATAAAACCGGTGTGAGTAAGGCATCTTCACCCTCATGGATCGGGATGCCCTCAGCCTGGGCATCCTGTATTTCACGTCCGAACAGCACGGGCGCGAAATACAGGTCATCACGATGAACCCCCACACGCAGGGAAAAGGCGGCAGCATGATAAACGCAAACATCAGACAGATATCCATCGGTGGCTATATTGGCGCGGATATCAGCAGGCAACGCATTCTGAAGCTGAGCGTAAAGACGGTACCGCTCATCCCTGTCTTTGACGGGGTCGGCCAAGGTTTCAGCCGCGCTTATCAGACCAAACAGGTCCGCTGGCAGCCGGCCGGCCCCTTGCCCTGTACGTATAATGGCGCCCTGCCGTATGGCACGCACACTACCCCGTCCACTGCCGATCCAGGCATGGTCGATGTGAAAGTGTATATCCGGCAGAGAACCGACTGTCTTCAATTGCAGACCAAGCGGGGTCGACGGGGGCAATGTGAGGATACGCGCCGTTTGTTCATCAAGGGCCGCCACCGCAAAAGGGGCAAGACATATTTCACATCGATTTTCACTCAGGGTTGCCAGAAGGCGGCCATCCGGCCCCTCGGTTTCGTCGTCAAGCCAGACCGACAGGGTTTCAATGGCCGCTCTCTGCGGAACGGTCGCGGGTTTTCGCCAATCTGAAAAGGGGACCGTACGCAGTCGGACAATACCGGATCTGGCTGTTATCCGGACCGTATCCTCCAGCAGAGCGTGGCTGATCTTCAGTGCCATATTATTTGTACTGACCCAATGTATACTCAATTTGGGTAAGTCTGATTCCGGTTTCTTCCCGGATCAGATTGGCTGCCCATTGCTGCCATCTATAGCGATCAGCACCCTGATGCGGTTTCTGCCATTGTGCCTGGCGCAGCAAACTTGCTTGGTATTCGGGTTTATATAATTCCGGTGCGGCCTGATCGGACTTACGCCAGACACGCAGGGATCCATTGTGGCTCCATTCAGCGACGACCAAACTGCCAAAGTCCATCAGCAGTACGGACTGGCGCCTGTCTTGCGGCTGGCTGCGCGGATGAAACCGGGCGTGATTTTTAAAGCTTTTATCATTGGTTTCCGTGAAGGATTTGTGTGCTCTGCTCACCCCGTCCCTACCGAAAACCACCCAGGCTCCAGATATGTATCCTTTCCGCAGATACGCGGTCCAGAAGACCCGTCTATATTGCCACATATGCTCTTGTGCATCCTGGTCGACAATGTCCAGAAACTGATCTACCGACGCTTCTGTCAACCATCGCTGAACAGTGTTTATGATTACAGGATCAATGAAGTGCCAGGCGCCCCGGGCTGACCTGAAACGTGGATCGCCCCAGGCCTTCAAGACAAAATCCAGAAGTTTTCGCTTGATGGATGGATCCGCTGGCACATCGGTATACGGAGCAAACAAAGCCCCCGCCAAAGCAGGCCTTTGTCTTGGAAAAGCCTCTTGGCCATCCACCCAAGCCCAGTTCAATAAGCGATCAAGCGCCAATTCAGCACGCCCGCCGGTGATGGAAATGTCCCGACAGTAGCTTTCGAATACAGCGCCGGTAAAAGGCGATGACTGGAAAACACTGTTCAACCCCAATTCGCGGAGTCTGTCCTGCGGGGATATATGAGATTCTCTCAGCATCCGCGCGGCCCGCTCCGGTCCGTCCTGCGCAAAAAACCTTGAATCAAACAACGGGTCCAGACCATGGGGTCGGTATCGTTCCGGAATATCCGCCAAGGCAGACCGAAGGCTCTGAATTGCAGGGCTACGGTGACTGAAATTCTGCAAATATGTCGATACCATCGCTCGTACGATAGAGGCTGATAAAAGGACGCGAGCCCTTTCGATCAGGTCGTCTGTCAATCCGGAGATCTCGGCGGGGTTTGGCGTACCGTTAAAGAGAGCACTAAAGGCGTTACGAATATCTGGCCGAGACAGAACAGAAAAACCTTTGTCCGTTTTGAAGGCAGCAATGAGCCGTGTTGCCCTGGCCTCCAGGTCTTCCGGCTGTGGCGTGCCGCCTTCCGCGATCACTGTACCCAAATCCGCAACAGCGTCTTTGACCGCACAGGTCTGCAGATCAAACCGGGATAAAGCAGCACCAACAGTCTTCAGGCGATCAATGACTACATTTAGACCATTTGGAGGCATCATGGATACAGAGCCTCCCGCAATTTTTGCGCTGGTTCACGTACTACCAAATCGATATTCCGCTTGCGCTCGCGCAAGGGTGAGCCCATCACGAAACGAAAGTCGATCCGTCGGTTCTGTGTTTTTTGTGCCTCGCTAAACTCATCGCATCTTGGGTCCCGTGCTCCGAAATCCTGTGCTGGCCGGCGGTCGGCAAAGCCAACAATGCCAAGGGTTTTTTGACCGCCTTTCTCAGGCGGGCGCGAGCGCACCTCTCCAAGGGATGGTTGGTGCAAGGATAAAAAATCAAACACCGCAGTGGCGCGCAAGGATGACAAAGACCAGTTTCTTTGAGGCAAACCCTCACAATCCGTGTGACCTTCTATGAAGATGGATTCGATCCAAACATTGTAAGGATTATCAAAGTCTTCGCATGTTTGTCGATCAAACCCTTTCACATAGCCAAAACAGGGTACAAAATCGGCAAAAACCGATGCAATCGTCACCAATCCCGGCTCGAACTGCGGTTTGATCCGGTGATCGTTTGTATCAAAACGCAGTTGGCCTTCCGGCAAACGGACGACACTGCCGTCTTCACTTATAAAAACCGTGACACCCCGCTCCTGCAGGCGTTCCTGTATGATGGTCAGCAATTGGCTGCGCGCATCGTTTTCCGCATCGGCGCTGCCGATGACGGCAACAGCCTGCAGAGCGTAATACATAAGCAAAATGATGAAAATCAACAAAAGGCCGACCATCATATCCGTCATTGAGATGAAGTCGGATTCATCCTCGGCGTGTTCATCGAAGTGGGAAGTTGTCCGTCTCATGCGTTGACGGCCTCTGATCTGTTTTGTTTGAGGTCACTGGTCAGGTCTTCAAGCTGTTCTGCAAGGTTGGATAATGGCCCTAGTGCCCCGCTCAGGTCTCTCACACCAGTGGCAAGCCCCTGGTCTATTTCTCCAACGAAGCGTTGCATACGCTCTGCGCTGGACTGGTAGGCCGCAGCCAAGTCCTCCAATACTTTGCCCAGGCTTTCGTCAACCTCACCGAAACGCTTTGCATAGTCTTCCCAAGCTTCGGTCGAGGCTTCTTGCGTTTCGGCCATCGCTTCCGCGAGTGCCCGGCCTTGTTCCATTGCCTTTTCAACTGTTGACGAAAAATCAGCAAGACCGAGCCTCACCTGGCTTACAACGCCTTGCAAAGCATCGATCACGCTGGACAATGGGTCGACCGCCGCACGAATACTGTCGGCCACGCCAGTCAATGATGTGACGGATTGCTGGCTTTTCTGGCTGATCTGATCCAGAGAGTCATTGAAACCGCTGACCGATGATACGGACTGGGCGACAGAATGATTAAGAGCGGTAATTTGCTCGACAGTATCGCCGAGCGTATCGCGCCAGGCCCCCCCTGCGGTTTTCAGCGTTTGTGCCATATCCTCGCCTATACTCTGCGCAACCATTCTGGTCTCATCTGTTGCCATTTTCATAGCATCGCGCATAGCGCTGGCTGCGTCATCGGACACCGTGGCCGATAGCTTTTCCATGGTCTGGGCAGCATTGGTCAATGCTTGCGAACTTCGCGAAGAGGACGCTTCCATTTGGGCAATGGCGCCAGCTGTCGAAGTGGACAAAGCGTTGGCAGCCGTATCCAAATGTTCCTGAACCGAAGAACCGGCACCGTCCAGTCGCTTGGCAATACCGGCAAAACGCTCATCCATCTCAGCTGCGACGCCATCAAGCCTTTCGGCCGCCTTGGCCATTTGTTCCGCTGCCCTGTTCCCCCCTTCCTGAAGTTTCCCTGAAAGCCCGGCGAGCTCCTGGCTCAGGGTATTCAGCGTAGCGCCAAGCTTGTTGATCTCTCCACCGGCCATTGTGTCGATCGCGTCGCCCATACCTTCTTGCAACGCTTTCAACTGCCGGTCATTAGCCGTATCCAGTGATGCCTTGATTGCCCCTAGCTCAGTAGCCATGGGCTGTACGGCACGCTCAAAACGTTCACCCACAGCGACAGCCAGATCAGTGTTGAATTTCTTTAATTGCGTTGATTGCTCCTGCAATTCACTCAACTGATCTACAAGGAGCTTTTGATCCGGTGCATAGACAACGCCTTCCTCAAGACGCGATGCCAAACGTGTCAAGCCGCGATTGAGCAGCCAGCCATAAGAACTTGCAGCAATACGCAGCAGTATTGACCCCAAAAGACCACCGATGGATGTATAAAACTTTGATGCGGCACCGGTCAGAACGCCCTGCAATTCGTTTTGCATCGCCAGACCACCGCCCATCGCATCGGCGTCATGAAGCGAGGACCCGGCGAGACGCATGCATATGCCCGACACAGCGTCACCCTCTGCTGCCGACAAACTGCAACTGGCTGCCGTCAAGACGGCAACAATACCAATGAATGTAAAAAGGAGCCCGATACTGACAAATAAGCCGCCCAGAGATTTAACAAGGCTGGGCGGCTTGATGATCCCAAGGAAAAACTCCTGCGGGCGCACAGTGTTCTGTATCGGGGTATTTTTTTCATCAACAAAGGTTTCCTTGAATTCCGACCATGCCAGTTGAAGTCGTCTTTCGGGCTCCCGTAGCACCACATGAAAAAACCTGTTTTGAGTAGTACCCGACAAAGCGGGATCGATATCCGTTATATAGTTTTCAGCAAAACTCTGGCGGCGACCTTCAAATGTTTCATTATGCATGAACAAACGATCAAGGGTTTTTGTCCTGGTATTGATGACAAACCAAGCAGGTATAACCGACCTAATCAATTCAATGATTGCCAATATGAAAGCAGCGATAATAAGTGTGAAGGCGACTCCTGACGCGAAGTGTTCATTTCTTACGAATTGAATGAAAAGGACTTCAAGAGCACCTTCCAGCATTAACCCTAAGCCTTCGAGCATTACCCCCAAGATTGCCATATCATCCATGCTCCACCCACAACCCCCAGATTCAACATTTGCTGAATATAGGCCGAAGATATTTTCGCTACTTAGTTGCGTTGCTCGGTCATGCTACATAAACAATCCCGTATGTCTAAAGGAAATATCAGTCAGGAAAGATCTCAGCACTGAAGGTATTGGCGGGGCATGCTTCCAACTCTAAGAAGCACGGAATTTGAAAATACCCTTACATAGGGACGTAGGTTGGAACAAAAAGCGCCCATCCGTTCTCGCCCATTCCGTCATGGGCGGTAGCGGACCGGCGCGAGCCCTGCGCCGGTCCGGATATATGTGTCGGCGCCTTCCACCCGGTCGGTGACGTGGCAGCTGACGATTTCAAAGCCCGCGGCGCGGCGGCGTATCAACATGGACATCACCGCCACCCGCCGCGCCGCCGGTTCGCCGTCCGGGCCGGTCTGGTCAATCTGATTGGTCGGGACGGCCTGGGCGATCTGGCCGTCCAGGGTCGAGACGGTGTGGACCATATACACCCCGGGGCCGAGGCTGCGGACACTCAATTCGGTGATCTCGATCCGCGAGGCATGGAAAATATGGCGAAAGCCATAGGCATGCGCCCGGCGGATGGCGGCGCGGCCGCGCCACCACAGGCCGACGACATTGACGAAATCGGCGTCTTTGGCGAACAGGACGGCCAGTCCGTCCGCGTCGCCGTCATTCCAGCGCGCGAAAAAGGCACGGGCGACGGCCTCCGCGCTCTCAAACACGGCCGGCCGGCCTGCCTGTGTGCCGGCCAGTCTGTCGGCCGGCCCGCCTGTCGCTCGGTCTGTCGGTCTGTCCACCGGTCTGCTCACCAGTCTGTCCGGCAATCGGGGCGGCCAGGCCGCGCTAGGCCGCGCTAGGCCGCGCTCTGGCGCGCATCGCCCCACCCGGCGGCACGCAGATAGGCCTCGAACGTCATCGCGCCGGGGTGAAAGCGGCGCATATAGTCCGGCACCCCGTCCATGCCGAAAGTGTCGAAATATTTGTACATCAGCATCAGTTCCTCGCCCTGTTCGGCGACGCATTCGTCCCAGGTCATCCGCACGAAGCTGAGCGGACGGCCAATGACACGGGCCAGGGTAGTTGTGATCTCCGTCATGGTCGCGGCATCGCCGGTCAGCGGCATGATCTGACCCGCCCAGGTTTCGGGATGTTCCAGGGCCGTCACCGCCATGACGGCGATATCGCTGACGGCAACCTGCCGGTACAGCGTGTCGGGCCGGATGGGGTAGCGCACGATCCCGCTTTCCAGAATGGCGGCGCGGTCCCATTCCCAGTTGTCCATGAAGGCCGCCGGGCGGAACACCGTCCACGGCGTGTCGGCGGCGCGCAGGCGGGTCTCAACCCGCCATTTGCTGTCCAGGTGCGGCACCCCGGTGTTGCGGTCCATGGTCGAGGCACCGCTGTAGACGATGTGGCCGATGTCAGCGGCGGCGGCAGCGGCGTCCGTCAGGGCAAGGCCCTGGCGTTCCTCCGCCGCGACGCCGGCTTCCAGAAAATCCTGCACGGAAAAAAGCGCGGCCGCCCCGGCCAGTGCCGGTTTCAGCGATGCGGGGTTTTCCAGATCGGCCTCGGCGATCTCGGCGCCCCGGTCCGCCAGGGCTTGTGCCGCGGGGCTGTCGGGACGGCGTGTCAGGGCGCGGACCCGGTGGCCACGGGCCAGAAGGCGGCGGGCGACGGCGCCGCCCTGTTTGCCAGTGGCGCCGGTGACGGCGACGGGACGGTCGTAAATTTTCGGTTCGGACATGATCGTATCTCCTGCTTGGGTGACAGGCAGAAAATAGACGTCTCAAATTCGCAAAGAAGGCCGCGTTTCGCGCACTGTATGCGCATTTTTGCAGCATCTTGTCAGACAGGATGGTCCTTCACCGCCCGGATGAACGCCTGCACCCGGGCCGACCGGTGCAGGTCCACATGGGTCACCGCCCAGACCGGCTCATCCCAGTCGTCGCGGGGCGGCGCAAGTTCGACAAGGCCGGTGCCGGCGGCCATGGCGGCGGGCATGAACCCCGCCACCGTGCCGGACCGCACCGCCTGCCACAGCGCCGCGATGCTGTCGCTGGTCAGACACACCCGGTCCGCCGGGATGTTTTCAGCCGCCCAGGCGAAATAGGGCGTGGGCGGGGTGTGGGCGCCGGGCCCGGCAAAGCGGTCCGCATCCGGCCCCGGCCCGTACAGCCCCACCGGAATACGCCCCGCCGGCAGAACCACATTGTCGGGATGCCGGGGTTTCGGCCCGATGCGGAAGGCCACGTCGGCCTCGCCATATTCCAGTTTCAGCACCCGGTCGCTGCTGACCAGATGGACTTTGACGCGCGGATGACGCGCCTGAAACGCCGCCACCACCGGCAGGATCAGCGGCACCAGCACATCGACAGACGTCACCGTCAGCACCCCGGTCATATCCGCCATGCCGCCGCGCGCCAGACGCACCAGTTCGCCGAACTGCGCGTCGGTCGCATCCGCGATGCGCAGAAGCGCGCCGCCCAGCTCGGTCGGGGAAAAGCCGCGGGCGTGTCGCTGGAACAGCTTGGCGCCCAGCGCCCCTTCCAGCGCGTCGATATGACGGGTCACCGTCGCCCGGTGCACGCCCAGGGCGTCTGCCGCCGCGCTGATGGTGCCCAGTCGGGCGACAAAAGCGGCGGTTCTGATCTCATCCCAATTCTGCATGTCGCAATAATGCGCACAAACTGCGCGTTTCCTCATCTGGAAAGCAATTTCACAACAATAGATAACCGGTCACGGGATTTCAAACCGCAAACGGTACCACCCCCGATCCGGAGAGCCGCCATGCCCGCCACACATCAAAGCCGCGCCGTCAGTCCAGACCACACGCCCCATCGAAACCATACAGGAGGGCAAAACCATACAGGAGGGCAACACCGGACAGGGCGCCAAAACCGGACAGGATTCCGCCGCGACCTTCTCGCCGAGGTGCCGGCCATTTTGCGGCTGGCCGTGCCGGTCATTGTCGGCCTGGTGTCGGGCACGCTGATGGGGGTGGTCGATACGCTGATGATCGCGCCTCTCGGCACCGATGCACTGGCCGCCGCCGGACTGGCCACCAGTGCGCTGATCCTTGTTCATTCCGGGCTGTTCGGGCTGCTGTCCGTGACCATGGTCGCCGTGGCACAGGCCCACGGCGCCGGCGACCTGACCCGGCTGGCGGGCGCGGTGGGCACGGGCCTGCGTCTGGCGGCCGCCGCGTCCCTGGGCGTGGCGGCACTGATGCTGCTGGCCTTTCCGGCCTTTTCGCTGTTGAGCGGGGATGCCGCCGTGCGCGACCTGCTGCTGCCCTACTGGGCGGCCATGGCGGCGATGACCGTGCCCTATGCGCTGTTCGGGGTTTTGCGCGGGCTGTACAACGCCGTCGGCCGCCCCTGGGCCGGGGTCTGGGCGGCGCTGGCGGGCGTGGCCCTCAACATTCCGCTGAACGGCCTGTTGATCCACGGTGCCGGGCTGGGCCTGGCGGGTGCGGGGCTCGCCAGCCTGATCGCCAAGACGCTGGCCTTGACGCTGCTGGTGCGGCACTGGCGGCGCGCGCCGATGATGGCGCGCTACCGCCGCGCTGACACAGGGGCCGCCGGACTTTTCGCGGTCGCGGGCTCATGGCGCGGTGCCGCCCACCATGTGCGCCAGGGCTGGGCCGTCGCGCTCGGCAGTCTCGGCGAGGGCGGGGCCTATGCCGTGACGGGCCTGATGATGGCGGGCTTCGGCACGGCGGCGCTGGCGGCCCATCAGGCGGTGCATGCCATCGGCGCCGTTCTCTATATGGTGCCCATGGGCATGACGGCGGCGGTGGCCGTGCGCATGGGCCAGGCGGTCGGCGCCGGCGACAGCCACCGCTACCGCCCGATCTGGGCGGCGGCCAACGGGGTGATGCTGGCCTGGGCGGCGCTGGTGTTCGCGCCGCTTCTGATGCTGCGGGGCCCGCTTGCCGGCGCGCTCAGCACCGAGCCGGCGGTCGCGGCGCTGGCGGCGACCCTGTTCGTCACCATGGCTTGCGTCCAGTTCGCCGACGGCCTTCAGTCCATCGCCCTCGGCGCGCTGCGCGGGCGAACCGACAACCGCACCCCCAATCTGATCTCGCTCGGCGTTTACTGGCTGTTCGCCCTGCCGCTGGCGGCGCTCGCCGGGTTTGCCCTCAACCTCGGACCCGGTGGTGTGCTGGCGGGCTATGCCCTCGGCGTGCTGACGGCGGCCCTGATCCTGCAACATCGCTTCTGGTCCGGGACACGGGCCATACCCTGATGCGACTGGCCCCATGCGTTTGCCTGAGGATGTTGGCCAGAGGATGTCAGCCGGAGGATGTTGCTCAGGCATCGCCGGCCCGGCAATGCTGAATGACCTGCCCGGTAAAAATCGGGGACAGTATATGGTTTTTCCATCTCTCATACTTTTAAAATATCTTATATATTTCAGTATGTTGAATGAAATTTTCCGCGCAGAAAAAACTATATACTGTCCCTGATTTAATTCGGGCCGGCTGTTGCCGTATACGGTGCCCAGCGGGGGGTGGCGGCGACACTGTGTGCGGCGCGTGTCCGGTCCGCCCGTGTCGGCAGCGGCATCACGGGCGCGGCATGCGTGTCCCGGATAGGAGAATCCGGGCGGATGTGGGATACTGTCGGCGGCCATACAGCCCTCTCAACACAGATGCGACATCCGATGCGGTATTTTGGACATCCCTGTCTGTCGATCTGTCCGCCGGCCCTTGTTGCCCTTGCGCTCGCGGCCTGCGACCCGGCACCCGCGCCACCGCCGGACCCACGCCACGCGGCCCTGGACCGGGCGGTCGGCGCCCTTGTGGCCGAGCATGGCATCATGACCGCCGGCGTCGGCCTGATCGAGGACGGCGCGCTGGTCTGGGCCGGCTATTACGGCCTTCAGGCGCCGGACGTGGCGGCGTCGCGCACGACCCAGTTCGATATCGGCTCGATCACCAAGGTGGTCGCGGCGGAAACCGTCCTGCGGCTGGCGGACAGGGGCGCCCTGTCGCTGGACGAACCCATGGGCGCCCACTGGGTCGACCCGGACCTGCGCGGCAACCCGCGCGTCATGGCGCTGACGCCGCGCATGGCGCTGACCCACACCACCGGCTTTCCCAACTGGCGCAACCAGACCGCCGACGGGCGCCTGCGCTTCCTGAACGATCCGGGGACAGCGTACGGCTATTCCGGCGAGGGGTTCGACTATCTGGCGCGGTTCGTCGCGGCAAAGCTGGACCGCCCCTTTCCCGATCTGGTGCGGGCGGAGGTTTTCGCCCCCTTGGGCCTTGAAAACGACGCCTTCGCCTTCCGCGCCGACAATCTGGACACTGTGGCACGCAGCGTCGACGAGACCACCGGCGCCTTCGACACGCGCTGGCGCTATCACTGCCTGATCGCTTTCAACATGTGCCCGGAGGACGGCGCCTACAGCGCCGCGCGCGACATGGCGATAACGGTGGAGGGACTGGCCGCCATCCTGATCTCGGTCATGAACGGGGACGGCTACGGCGCCGCCCTCGCGGCGGACCGGAACCGGGTCCAGTCGGTGAAGGACCGCGCCCTCGTCGCCTGCGATCCGCCGGGCGCGGACGGCTGCCCCACCGCGCAGGGCTACGGCCTCGGCTGGGAGGTCCTGGACTACGGCGATGCCGCGCTGCTCAGCCACGGCGGGTCCGATGTCTCGTCCCTGAGCCAGGCGGCGTTTCACACCGGCACGCGCGACGGGCTGATCGTGCTGCTCAACGCGGCGAAACTGCCGGCGCTGCGCGCCATGCCCGATATTCTGGAAGCCCTGGCCCCCGGCACGCCGCTGGCCGGGCAGTATCGCGGCTGGCTGCGCTATGAGGAAGCGCTGCTGCGGTCCCGGCAGCAGGCGGGGGGCGGCCCCGGCTGAGCGGCGCGCGCGCCCGCGCACCGCCCACATATGAACCCCGCTCAGACCGACACGGCGGTCTCATACTTCACCCGGGAATAGACGATGTTGGTCTCCGAGCGCTGGACGGCGTCGTCGGTCAGGATGTAGCGGTCGATCCACTCCTCATAGCGTTTCAGGTCGTCAAAATGGGCGATGACGATGAAATCGGCCTCGCCCGAGACGGTGTAGCACTGGGCGACCGCATTGGAATCCCGCATCCGGCGCTTGAACGCCTCATAAACGGCGTGGGTTTCCCGCAACAGACGGATGGAGGTGATGACCGTCACCATCCGCCGGCCCGGCTCGACAATCGACACATCGCCGACGATCACCCCTTCGTCGCGCAGGCGTTTCAACCGGCGCCGCACCGCGCTGGCCGACAGGTTCAGCTCCGCCGCCAGGGCGTCATGGCTGCGGCGATTGTTCCGCTGCACCAGCGCCAGAAGGCGGCGGTCATGAGGGTCGAGCCCCCGGTTATCGCGGTCACTGTTGTCGGGGGCACGGTTATCGAGGTCACGGTTATCGGCGGCACGGGGATCACGTCCCGGATGGTCACGCTCAGACATGTTTGGCATATTCCGTCATAAAAGCATTTATTATGACGGAATCCGTCGCAAATACGAGCGACTTCAGCGCCATCGGTCGAAAAACGCGGCTATTCTTACAACCGCCGGCCCCATCGGCCGGGCCGTCGCCATGATCGGATTTATGAGGAGTTGCGTATGCCGTCACGTCACCTTGCCGCCACCGTCCTGTGGACCCTGTGCCTGACCGGCGGCGCACCCGACGCCCCGCGCGGTGCCCAAGCCGCCGACATGCCGTTCCGCATCGCCGAGGACCGGGTGCGCGACCGGATCGACCGCATCGTCATCGATGAGGGCGTGCCGTCGATCTCGGTGGCGGCGGTAAAGGGGGACGCCCCCATATGGGTGCACGCCACCGGCCTCGCCGACAAGGAAACCGGCCGCGCGGCGACACCGGCCACGCCCTACCGGCTGGCGTCGGTGTCGAAACCGATCACCGCCGTCGCCGCCATGCTGCTGGCCGACCGCGGCGTCATCGATATCGACGCGCCCGCCAACGCGTATCTGGGCGCGCGGAAAATCGTCGCCCATGCCGGCAGGGCCGACGATGTGACGGTGCGCCGGCTGATGTCCCATCGCGGCGGCCTGCCCCTGCATTACAATCTGATCCACGCGGGCGAGGCCCATACCCGCCGCAGCCTGGATGAGACCATCGCCCGCTACGGCAAGGCGATGCTGCCGCCCGGTGCGACCCACCGCTATTCCAATGTCGGCTACGCCGTACTGGAACGGATCATCGAAATCCAGTCGGGACAGTCCTACGACGCCTTTCTCCGCACGGCGTTTTTCACCCCCCTCGGCATGACGAGCGCCGGCGTCGTCACCGCGCCGGTGCATCCCAAAGGGGCGGCGATCCCCTATACCCGCGCCGGCGAGCGCTACCCGGCCTATGACATGGACACGCGCGGCGCCGGCGGGGTGTTCATGACGGCGCGCGATCTGGTCGCCTTCGGGCGGTTTTTCAACGATGCCCTCGACGGGAAATCGGACCTGCTGTCGCAATCGGCCGCCCGGACCATGATGGAGATGCAGTCCCCCACGGAGCCGGACGATCTGGAATGGTACACCCTCGGCTGGGTCCATGAACTGCGCGGGGAAAACCGCGAGCACGACACCATTTACCATCTCGGCTCCACCCCCGGCGTGCGGGCGGAACTGTGGCTGTATCCCGACGCGGACCTGGTCGTGGCGACCCTGGTCAACGAGATGTCCTGGCGGCCGCTGAAACGGGCGCGCGAAGCGGTGGTGGCCGCCATTCTGCCGGAGATCGCCTTCATCCCCTATCCCGGCATCCATATCGCCGGGGATATGCGGGCCCGCTGGACGGGCACGGCCGACCTGGGCGAGGACGGCCGGCTGCCCGTGACCGTGGAGTTTCAAAACCCGGCGCGGCCCCGTGTCACCGTCGGCGGCACAGCGGCGGCGGTGACGGCGGTGCGCACCATCGCGGACGGCTTCATCAGCATCACCGCCACGGGCGTGCCCCTGCCGGTCGCCGACGTCAAACGTCAGAATTATGAACTGGGCTTTATCGTCCGCCCGGACGGGGACAGCCTGACGGGCTATGTCGCCGCCAACCGGATCGCCGCGCGCCTGCGCGACAGCGGCAATTTCTCATTCCCCGTCCGGCTTGAAAGGGCTGTGGAGCAAGAAAAGGCACAGAGACAGGAAAGGACCCTGGGACACGCGGGGGCGCCGGGCGGCCGGACGGCCCCATAAGGCCGGGACGGAAACCGGAACACCGGCGGCACCAAGGCGCGAACCGTCCCAACGTACAACCGACCGGCCCGCCCTGCCGGCCCGCGCAATCCGCCATGGCCCGCCGTGTGCGGGCCGCGCCCGGCCACGGGGCCTAGGTCTCGGGCCGGGGCGGCGGCTCCGCGGCGTCGAGGGTAGCGCGCTCGGCCTCGGTGAAGACGCGGGCACGGGCAAGGAAACGCCGCTCCCGCCCGTTGTCGAGGGAAAACATCCCCCCGCGCCCCGGTATGGCGTCAATGATCAGCTGGGTATGGCGCCACGCCTCGAACTGCGGCGCCGAGATATAGACCGGCACGCCGGCGACGGCACCCAGATGCACGTCATGGGCGCCGACGCGGAAATCCGCCACCGGATAGCACATGGGCGCCGAGCCGTCGCAGCAGCCGCCCGACTGGTGAAACAGAATGTCCGGATGATCCCGCCGGATTTCATCGAGCAGCGCCCGCGCCGCGTCGGTCGCCGTCACCCTGGGTGGGGGCTGATCGGTCATCACTGTCCTCCCTCGTCCGTCAGTCTGCCATGCGCGCGCAACCGCCGGCCTCACGGGTATCGCCCCATCACGGCCCTGCGCCCCCGGTGATACCCGCCTCTGCCCCGAACAACCGAAACCGCAAGGGTAAAGTGAGGCAGAGGCGGGATGTGGGGGCGTGGTGCCCGCACCGCACCCGCGTCCGTCCCCGCGCGGGCATTGTTTTCAGGACACCCGGTTCAGGATGTCCATTCAGCGTGCCAAGTCAGCATGCCCAGTCAGGACGCCATGTCGAGGACGATGCGGCCCTCGATATCGCCCTTGTGCATGCGGGCGAAGATATCGTTGATATCGTCCAGTTTCGCCGTCGCGGTGGTGGCATGGACCATCCCCTCGCCGGCGAAGGCAAGCGCCTCGGCCAGGTCGAGCCGGGTGCCGACGATGGACCCGCGCACGGTGATCCCTTTCAGCACCATCTCGAAGATCGGCAGGGGAAAGTCGCCCGGCGGCAGGCCGTTCAGGGCAATCGTGCCGCCCCGGCGCACCGTGCCCAGCGCCTGCTCGAACGCCTTGGGCGAAACCGCCGTGACCAGCGCCCCGTGGGCGCCGCCGATTTCCTGTTGCAGATAGGCGGCCGGGTCCGTGCTTCTGGCATTGACGGTAACCGTGGCGCCCAGCCGTTCGGCCAGCGCCAGCTTGTCGTCGTCAATATCGACCGCCGCCACATGCAGCCCCATGGCCTTGGCATATTGCACCGCCATATGGCCGAGCCCGCCGATGCCCGAAATGACGACCCAGTCGCCCGGCTTGGTGTCGGTGGTCTTCAACCCCTTGTACACGGTCACGCCCGCGCACAGCACCGGCGCAATCTCGACAAAGCCGACATTGTCGGGCAGATGGCCGACATAATCGGGATCGGCCAGGGCGTATTCGGCGAAACCGCCATTGACGGAATAGCCGGCATTCTGCTGGCTTTCACACAGGGTTTCCCAGCCGCCCATGCAGTGGTCGCAGTGCCCGCAGGCGGAATAGAGCCACGGGATGCCGACCCGGTCGCCTTCTTTCACATGGGTGACGCCCTTGCCGACACCCGAGACGAAACCGACACCCTCATGCCCCGGAATAAAGGGGGGCTCGGGCTTGACCGGCCAGTCGCCTTCGGCCGCGTGCAGGTCGGTGTGGCAGACGCCGCAGGCCTCGATCTTGACCTGGATCTGCCCTTCGCCCGGTTCGGGGATGGGGGCGTCCTCGACGCGCAGCGGGTCGCCGAAGGCACGCACGACGGCGGCTTTCATCATCTTGGTCATGTCATTTCCCTCCTGAAAAGATTGGTGTGGTGGTGCGTATGAACGGTCGGGCCGGGGGGCGGGCGCTGTCACACAGGGCCCGCCCCCGGATGCCGGATCAGAAAAAGCCGAGCCGTTGCGGGCTGTAGCTGACCAGCATGTTCTTGGTCTGCTGATAATGGGACAGCATCATCTTGTGGTTTTCGCGGCCGATGCCCGACTGTTTGTAGCCGCCGAAGGCCGCGTGCGCGGGATAGGCGTGATAGCAGTTGGTCCACACCCGCCCGGCCTTGATCGCCCGGCCGAAACGGTAACAGGTGTTGGCGTCGCGGCTCCACACCCCGGCGCCGAGACCGTACAGCGTGTCATTGGCGATCGACAGCGCCTCGTCATCGTCGCGGAAGGTGGTGACGGACACGACGGGGCCGAAAATCTCCTCCTGGAACACCCGCATTTTGTTGTGGCCCTTCAGCACCGTCGGCTGAACGTAATAGCCCGTCGACAGCTCGCCGCCCGGATCGGCCGCCGCGCCGCCGGCGAGGATTTCGGCGCCTTCCTGACGGCCGATATCGATGTAGGAAAGGATTTTTTCCTTCTGTTCGGCCGACGACTGGGCGCCCAGCATGGTGGTCGGCGACAGCGGATGCCCCTGTTTGATCGCCGCGACGCGCTCAAGCGCCCGTTCCATGAAACGGTCATACAGGCGTTCATGGATCAGGGCGCGGGACGGACAGGTGCAGACCTCCCCCTGGTTGAGGGCGAACATGACAAAGCCCTCGATCGCCTTGTCGAGGAAATCGTCATCCTCGCGGGCCACATCCTCGAAAAAGATGTTCGGCGATTTGCCGCCCAGTTCCAGCGTCACCGGGATCAGGTTTTCGGACGCATACTGCATGATCAGGCGGCCCGTCGTCGTCTCGCCGGTGAAGGCGATCTTGGCGATGCGCGGGCTCGAGGCCAGGGGCTTGCCCGCCTCGATGCCGAAACCGTTGACGATGTTCAGAACCCCCGGCGGCAGCAGGTCGCCGACCAGTTCGGCGAACAGCAGGACGGAGGCCGGCGTCTGTTCCGCCGGCTTCAGCACCACGCAATTGCCGGCGGCCAGCGCCGGGGCCAGTTTCCACACCGCCATCAGCAACGGGAAATTCCACGGGATGATCTGCCCGACAACGCCGAGCGGTTCGTGGAAATGATAGGCCACGGTGTCGTGGTCGATTTCGCTGACGCCGCCTTCCTGGGCGCGGATACAGCCGGCGAAATAGCGGAAATGGTCGACGGCCAGCGGCAGGTCCGCCGCCATGGTCTCGCGGATCGGCTTGCCGTTGTCCCAGCTTTCCGCCACGGCCAGACGCTCCAGATTTTCCTCCATCCGGTCGGCGATGCGCCCCAGAATGGTCGCGCGCTCGGCGGCGGTCGTCCGGCCCCAGGCATCCTTGGCGGCGTGCGCGGCGTCCAGCGCGGCCTCGATATCGTCGGCGTCGGAGCGCGCGACCTCGCACACCGGCTTGCCGATCACCGGCGATATGTTGTCGAAATAGCGGCCGGCCTTCGGCGGTGTCCACCGGCCGTTGATGAAATTGTCATAGCGGGCCTTGAAAGGCGCGCGGTGCATGGGCTTTTCCAGCGTCTCGACATTCATGGCGGTTGTCTCCTGCATTTTGGGGTGCGTCCTCGCGGCTTTCCACCGCAAGACGGCAACAGACCTTCTTTGTGAAAACACACGCCCGCCGCGTCAACGCCGTGGCGGGCGGTCGTTCCGGCGGGTGTCTCAGTTCTGAGACAGGCGGTGCGGGGATTCGTGCCGGACGCTGTCGCCGGGGGAACAAAGGGCTGGCGCAAAGCTGTTGAGGCGCCGCCCAAAACGATCACGGGCGGCACCGGCCGCCCGGTCCTTGCCGGAATTTCACAGGGCCTGACAGGGTTGGAGGATGTCGTGGCTTTAACGGCTGACGCCGAGGCGCGCCATGTGGCGGTACAGGGTCGCGCGGCTGACGCCCAGGTCGCGGGCGGCCGCGCTGGCATTGCCGCCGGCCCGCGCCAGCGCCCGGCGGATTTCCCCCCGTTCGGCATCGCCCAGATCGCTTTTGCGCCCCGCCCCGTCCATCACATCGCCGAGCGGCGACGGCGTGCGGAAACTGTCATCGTCCAAACCCAGTGTTTTGCGCGCCTTGCGCGTGGCGCCGACCAGCAGGTCGTCACGGTCGACCGCCAGCAGCATGGCCCCGCCGGGACCGTGGCCTTCGGCGACGACGATGCGGCATCCGGGAAAGGCGGCCTGGAAATTGTCGGATTCGATGCGCCGCGCGGCGTCGGCCACCGCGTGCGCCGTCAGCCGGGCGACGCCCTTGGTCAGATCGTCGCGGCACGAGGATATGTCCAGCACCGCCGCCAGACGCCCCAGATGGTCGAAAACCGGCGCGCCCATGCAGCTCATGGCCGTGTTGCGGCTGTGAAAGTGATCGTCGCGGTAAACGATGACGGGGCGTTCCTCGATCAGGCAGGTGCCGATGCCGTTGGTGCCCTCAGTGCGTTCGCTCCAGGTCGTACCGGTCCACAGGCCGCATTCGGCAAAGGTATCGTCATCGCCGGGCGCACCGCGCCGGTCGAGAATGACGCCGTCGGCATCGCTGAAGACAACGCTGCACCCGGTGTCCCCCACCGCCGCGAACAACCGGTCCATGACACCGGCGGCAATCGGCAACAGGCGGTCCATACGCTCGCACGCCTCGCGGAAGCGGGCCGCGTCCATCCGCTCCTGCCGCAGGGGGTCGTCCGGGGCCAGGCCGTGAAAATTCAGCGACCGGCTCCAGGATGCGGCGACGGACGATGTGGCGGCGGCGGATGCGGACCGGGCCGCATGCAGAACGCGCTCGGCGTGCACCGCGCCGGCGGCACGGTCGACCGGATGCCTTGACTTCATTGATAATCCCTCCGAAGGGCACTCTAGCACAGCCGGGGCGTGCACGCCAAACACAACCAATGGCTTTGGGAAAGGACCGGGGGCACAGCCCCGGCGGATCATACGCCGCATGGCCGGCGGCCACAGTCATCGCCCACAGGCATCGCCCACGAGAAAAACCGGGGACAGTATCCTGTTTTCTTTTTTTCGTATTTTCTCTCCAACCAATTATTTTCATTGACTTTATTTCACCAAAAATCGAAAGAAAAAACCATATACTGTCCCTGAATTTTCCGGTGGCGCGACATATCCCCAGTGCGCGGACAGTCGATCCGGGGCGGTGGATACGCTGGCGTATGCTGGACAGGTTGACGGACCGGCGGCGCCGGCCTGTGCATCGGCGGCAGTGCCCTGCGTGAGACAGCATCCATCCCCTCAGTGACCAGGTAAGGCCGGCCCTGAAGGCCCTCCGCAAGGGGAGAGGCGTTGCGGCGCACCAATGTTGCAACAGGCGCACTGCCCTCAATCGGGTCATGGGGCGGACTGCCACATACGATGGCGCGCCCGCCCGCGAATGCGGATACGGGAGGGGCAGCGGCACCCGCTGTGCGCTGCCCCATGGTCTTTGAGTCGGTCTGTATCAGATCAGGATGGTCATATCCTGTAGATCGGCGAGGGTCAGGCCGCTCAGGCTGACGGACTGGGGAGTGCCGTCCTCGCCCGGCCCCAGATCGATGACCAGGCTGGGGTTGCCGTTGCCGTCCACGCTGAGGCGCGCGGCCGCTTCCACATCGTCCAGACTTTCAAAGTCCCGCACCGCATGGCGCAGATGGAGCGCATCGTCGCCGATGTCAAAATCGGCCACCCGGTCATTGCCCGCCAAACGCCCGAAGGTGAAGGTGTCGCTGCCGGCGCCGCCGATCAGCAGGTCATCGCCGTCGCTGCCCCAGATCGTGTCGTTGCCGAAGCCGCCATTGACCGTATCGTCACCGTCACCGGTGAAGATGATGTCGTTGCCGTCGCCGCCCAACAGCGTGTCGCGCCCCTCGCGGCCGAACAGGATGTCATCGTCATCGCCGCCGTCGATACTGTCGTCACCGACACCGCCGCCCAGCGTATCGTTGCCGGTGCCGCCCGACAGGGTGTCGTTGCCGTCGTCGCGTTCCCCGGCGAGGATTTCGTCATCACCGCCGGCACCGCGAATGTTGTCGTCGCCTTCCTGACCGCGCACGACGTCATCCGCGTCACCGCCGATCAGGGTGTCGGCAGCCGGCGTGCCTTCCAGATCGTCGCCGGGCTCACCGCCGCCATTGCCCGGATCGCCGGGATCGCCAGGGTCATCCGGCTCGGGATCCGCGACCAGCAGGTCGAAGCGGGCGGCGCCGGACGTGTCCTCGCCGTCGCTGACCCGGAAGGTGAAGCGGGCATCGGCCCCGCGCCCGTCCGAGGTATAGACCAGCCGCCCGGCGGAAATCTCCGACGCCCGGATCGACTGGCCGACGCTGACGGCGACGCCGTTCAGGGTGAGCGTGCCGATTTCCGGCAGGCTGTCGATGAGGACGGATACAAAGGCATCGCCGTCGGCGTCACTGAAGCCGAAATCGCCGATCCGCAGGGTATAGGCCGCGCCCGCGTCCAGGCCGGCCGACCCGCCGCCCGTCGTCGGCGGCGTGTTCGGCGGCGGCGGTGGTGGCGGAGCGGCGCTGCCCACCGTGACGGTGACCGCGCCGGTGGCCTCACCGGCACCGCCCGTCCCTTGCGCATCGCCCGAATTGCCGTCGTTGAAGGTCCAGTCCAGCCGCACGCTGGCCGGCGGGTTGGTGCCGGCATTGGCGTAGCGGATCGCCTGCATCACCTCATTCACCAGGTCGGTGGTGGTCGGGTTGGTGCCGTTGGCATCGGTAAAGGTGATGCGGAGCTGCCCGTTGCCGGTGTCGGCAATGGTGGCAATCACATTGCCGGCAACCGCGATGGTGCCGCCGCCCGCCGGGCCGCCGGTCACATCCAGATCGCCGCCGGACACCACCGACAGCCGGTCGCCCGCATCCGCGCCGCCGGTGCGGGCGATGGTCAGGCTGGCACCGGCATAATTGCCGTTGCCCCTGTTGGCCGCGTCAAGCTCCGCGTCGGAAATGGTGACATCGGCGTCCAGCTGCACCGCCGTCTGCCCTTGAGTAAAGCCGGGGGCGCCGTCCAGGCCGGTGAACACCGGTGCGTCATTCTCGGCGGTAAAGGAAATCGTCCGCGTGTCGCTGCTGCTGCCGTTGTTTGCGTCCGTGGCGGTGATCCTGACGGTGCGGTTAAAGGTACCGGGGGCGTCGGAGGCATTGTCATAGCGCACCGATTGCAGCACCTCCTGCACAATGTCGTTGGTGGCGTCCGCGTCAAAGGTCACTCTCAATATCGCGCCCTCCATGACCGCGCCGTCGATGACCGTGCCGCCGGACGCCGACAGATCCCCCACATCGGTGCCGTTGGCCAGAATGTCGGTGCCTGAAATGGTGATGACCGTGCCGTCGCCGTCCGTGTCATCGATGCTGATCCGGTCGTTGCTTTGCGGGTTGCCGCTGATCTGAATGGCCAGCGTGCCGCCGTCCCAGTCCGCATCGCCGTTATCGTCGGACACCGTGGCGCTGCCATCGATCTGTGTCGCACCGTCCCCTTCGGTATAGGCCAGGGTCCCGTCCGCGATGACCAGGCGCGGCGCGGCGTTCAGCACGGTCTGTAGTTCGACAGCACCCGCGTCCACGGGCCCGCCATTGTCCACCAGCGTCTGGTCGACACCGCGGGCATTGCCGACAGCGTCGGTGGTCACATCGACCGGCCCGGCCCCGAAATCCACGCTCAGCGGCCCGGTGCCCACATCCAGCGCCGGGTTGGACGGGCCGGCGCTCAGCGCGATGGTCTGCACCGGTCCGCCATTGTCGGCCAGCACCCCGGCGGTCGCCGTACCGTTGGCCACCGTGTTCGCGAACACGGCTGTCGGGTCGGCATTGATGACGGCGGCATCGACACTGGCATCGAACGCGCTGGCATCGGCGCCGATAAGATTGGTACCCGTGAATGTCGTGTTTCCGAGGTTATCGTCCCTGAATTCATCACCGCCGGTGGTGGACGCATTGCCGAGCACGATGGAGTTCTGAATGGATAAGGCGCCCGTGCTGAGGTGACTGATACCGCCGCCGCCATTTTCGGCGGCATTGCCGCTGATGGTCACATTATACAGCGAGGCCGCGCTGTCATCGGTCAGGATAAGACCGCCGCCCACATTGGCCGAGGTGTTGCCGCTGATGGTCACATTGGCCAGGGTGGCGGACCCGGACAGCGTAATACCAGCGCCGCCGAACTGTGGTACAACATCGCTGGAGGCGGTGTTTCCAGTGAAGCTGCTGTCGGTAATGATCACTGTTGCGTCATTGTCCACCTCCAGCCCGCCGCCGGAGAATCTACCCTCGTTGTTGCTGACGGTGGTACCATCAATCGTCAAGATTGTGCTATTGCCGTTGATGCTAATGCCACCGCCATTTTGGCCCGAGTTACCGGTGATCGTACTGTTGGATATGGTGATATTTGCCCCATTGCCGCCGTACACGCCACCACCGTCCGTGGTTGTCTCGTTATTACTGATGATGGAGTCCGTAATCGTGACGGTCGCTTGCGTGATGAGCAGGCCACCGCCGGGCCCGACATCGTAGGCTCCGTCGGTGATCACCAAACCGTCAAGCGTGACATCAACATTGCTGTCCAGGATGGCGAAGACACGGTTTGCATTGCCACCGCTGATGGTGATGTCCGGCGTATTGTCGTCATCCAGATCGCCATCGATGATCAAGTCCTTGTTAATGATAAGGACATTACCCCCCAGGGTGATGGTTTCGCCATCAAGGCTGCCGTCAAAGGTGATCGTATCGCCGGCCGAGGCATCTTCAATGACCTGTCTGAGCGATCCGGCCCCGCCATCATTGGTGTTCATCACAGTCCGTGTCGTCATGATACGCGCTCCCGTTGGCCCTGGAGGTGGGTCGGTTCAAGGTCAGTCCTGCGCCGGCCCTGCCTGCCGTGTGATCGTGTTCGCCGCGCTGCCTTGTCAGCGCGCGCGGCATGGGGTTTGGGGCATGGGGTGTGGTCATCATCATTGCCCCTGTCGGTTCGAGCCTTTGGCCGGGATGGCTGAACGCAACCGGAGGGTGAGCTTTTTCACCCAAACTTTCCCTTTTTTGCCAATGACTTACAGAGACATTGTCTTTAATGTAATAGTTGAGGGCGCGTGTGATGTGGGGTCTCAAACATGTGATGCTCCGTCTCTAAAACATGCGCGGGACCGGGGACTGGGCGGCATGAAGCGCACTATCAGGGCGGAAGACTGGTCGGACACGGACAATGTGATCCAGCTGCTGGAGCAGCCCTATACGCCCGTGCCGGTGATGACGAACGGGTTCGACACCCGCACGTTCGCCGCGCAGGACCAGTTCGCCGTCTGGCGGGAGGCGGGCACGAATATCGGCATTATCGACAGGCCGGGCGCCGAGGTTGCGCCTTTCCGCGCGGCGGTGCGCAACTATTACACATCGACGCTGGCCTATTCCCGGCACCGGGCCTTCGACCCCAGCAGCCTGGATCGCGGCGACCGCCACACCGCGGCGGTGGAAGTGGAGGCCTTTGCCATCCAGTACCGGGTGAGCGGCACGGAAACGGCCAACGGTTTCGCGACCGGGCGGTATTTCACCGGCGGCGATATCCGCATCGTCGACCTGTCGCACCCTTTGTTTTCGGTCAACCCGACCTATGACAATATCGCCGTTATCGTGCGCAAGCAGGACTTGGTCGACCGGGTTCCGGCCCTGGACAGGCTGCACGGCGCGACCCTGCCGGCCGGCGGTATGACGGCGCTGCTCAGGGCGCATATGGTATCCGCCATCGACGGGTTGCCGGCCCTGTCGCAAAGGGAGGCGGACAAGCTGTCCGATGTGACGGTCGAGATGCTGGGCGCGGCGCTGTCAAGCGCGACCATCCCCGGCATCATGGAAGCGGAAGAGCTGGACGCGCCATTGCTCAAAGCCGTGCGGCTGTGTATCGAACAGCATCTGCACAGGCCCGCGCTGTCGCCGGATTTCATCGCGCACGCCGTCGGCGTGTCGCGGGCAAAACTGTTCCGCGTGTGCAGACCGTTCGGCCGGCCGATGGAGCTGGTGCGCCACAAGCGCCTGCAACGGGCGATGGCGCTGATCAGGGCGGCCAGGACAGGTGGCCGCCCGGCCACGGTCACGGAAATCGCCTATATGGTCGGTTTTGAAAACCGGGAGACATTCAGCCGGGCCTTCAAGGCGGAATTCGGCCTGTCGGCGCGGGACGCCCTGCAATTGCATCTGGCGCAAGCCCGGACACATCCGACACATCCGGCACATCCGGACCCCACCGGTTGATGGATGAAACAGACGGGCGGAAACGATAGGCCGCCTGCCGCAAAAACCGGGGACAGTATCCTGTTTTACCTTTCTCGTATTTTCTCTCCAACCTATTGTTTTCATTGATTTTATTTCACCGAGAATCAAAATAAAAAACCATATACTGTCCCTGAATTTTTTCGATAGTGTGGCAGAGGCGTGGGGCTATGCAGGTACGGGCAGTCCGCCCGGCGAGGCAGCGCCAGAGAGACACCGGCCAGAGAGGCAGCGGCCAAAGAAACATCAGGCAGAGAGACACCGGGCGGGAAGGCATCGATTTAAGCCGGTATCGGGCAGGTATCACGTGCACGGGGCCGAAACGCTTTGCATTTCACGGCGATGCCCGTATGACTGCTGACGGGACAGAGACACCGGGTCAATGTTCGGGGACACTGGGATATGGACGACGACAACCGCACGGGCAAGGCGGTGGTTCCGTTCGACATGGGGCGGCGTGCCGGCGGGCGCCGGGCAGTGGATGGCGCGCCGTCGGGCGCGACGGAAACGGACCCGGCCCGGCGGCGGCATATCGACCGTCTTTACCGCGAACACTGGCGGCCGTTGTGCGCGCGGTTGCGCCGGGTTTTCGGCAACGGGCCGCCGGACCCGGAGGATCTGGCCCAGACCGCCTTTCAGAAACTGATCGAACAGGACGGGCTTGCGACCATCCGCAATCCCGGCGGCTTCCTGTTCACCGTTGCCATCAACAAGGGACGCGACGGCCAGCGCCATATCGCCCGCACCGAACGGCTGTTGAGGGACGAAGGCATCCTGCTGCGGCAGGATGAACTGGATCAGATCACGCCCTTGAACGTCTTTGAAACAAGGCAGGCCCTGTCGGCGACGGCGGCGGCGATCGGCCGGCTGACACCGAAACAGCGGGAAATCCTGACGCGCAGCCGCCTCAGGGGCGAAACCTTCGACACCATCCGCGCGGCCACGGGGTGGAGCAAGGCCGACATCAGCCGGCAGCTGGCCGCCGCCATGAAAGCGCTGAACGATGCCGCCCGCCGGCAGTCCGGCCAAACCCCGGATCAAAGCCCAGGCCAGAACTCAGGCCAGAACTCAGGCCAGAGTTCAGATCAGAGCTCAGATCAGAGCCCGGACACGACGACCACGACCAAAACCGCGACGACCATGACTGCAACGACCATGACCGGGACGGCGGAGGAGAAAGACAGATCGGAGCCCCCAAGCCATGACTGACAACGGCACCCGTCCCGAAAAGCCTACGCGTGACGCGGCCATCGACGCCGAGGCGCAGGCCTGGCTGGCCCATCTGTATTCGGGCGAGGACGGCGGGACGACCCATGCCGCCTTCCGGACATGGCTGAACGCCGACAGCCGCCACCGGGCGGCGTTTCAACAGGCCCATGATTTGTGGCAGTCCCTGACCGCCGTCCCGGCGGTCGAGGACGTCCTGGACGCAGGGATGGAGGACCCCGGCAGCACGACCCTAGAGGGCGGCGCGGGCCACGGTCTGCCTGAACGTCTACCGGAAGGTCTGCCTGAAGGCCTGTCTGAAGATCCGGCTGAAGGCCTGTCTGCCCCCCGCGCCAAACGCCGGCCCCGCCGCTCCCTTGCCACGGCAATCGCCGCTGTCGCCGCCGTCATCGCCGTTTTCGTCATCGGGGCCGTTTTCATCCCGGACCCGTTCCAGGGACCGGCGGCGCGCGCCCTCCACGCCACCGCCGTCGGCGAAATCCGCACCGTCGCCCTGCCCGACGGCAGCCGGGCGACCCTTGGCGCGGACAGCGCCCTTGAAATCGTCTTCTCGGGCCGGGAGCGGGCCGTCACCCTCACACGGGGCCGGGCGTTTTTTGACGTGGCACCCGACCCCCGGCGCCTGTTCCGCGTCACCGCCGGCCGGACCCGTGTCTCCGTCATCGGGACCGAGTTCGAAGTGGCCAAAAGGCCCGGGACAGTCAGCGTGGCCGTGCGGGAGGGGCGGGTCGCGGTCGCACCGCGCGCCGCCGGTCCCGGCACGGGCGCGGTCCCGGCCCTGGAGCTTGCCGCAGGACAAAAAGTTGTCGCGTCCCTGTCCGGCACCCTCGGCAAAACCGCCCCCTTCGACGCGGCCGCCGGTCTCGCCTGGCGGGACGGCCATCTCAGCTATACCAATGCCCGTCTCGGCGACGTGATCGCCGACTTCAACCGCCACCGCGATGACAGGATTTCCCTTGGCGACCCCCGGCTTGGCGACCCCCGGCTTGGCGACCGTGTGGTGACGGTTGCCGGCAGCGCCGCCCAGATCGACCAGATGCTGGCCGGCATCGCCGCGTCGGAAGGGCTGAGGCTTGAAAAAACGCCGTCGGGGTGGGTCCTGTCCGCCACCGCCGATTGACGGGCCGCCACCCTGCCGATCAGTGCCGGTCCCGGTGCATCCGCCCTTTTTGTGAATGTTTCATGAAATCCGCCGCCGGGCTGGATCAGCCCGAACATCCAATCGACATCCTAGTGTAGGCGCAGTGTGCGGACAGGGGCTTCGGGGCGTCTACGCCCTTTATGGTCCGCACCCGGATGTTGGGGATGTATATGATCCGGAAACCGCTTTTCTCGCTGATCACGGCGTCGGCCACGGCTGTCGCCCTCATCGCCCCTGTGCGCGGCCAGATGCAGGATCAGACGCAGGTACAGGACAAGACACAGGCACGGGACAGGACACAGGCACAGGACTTTTCCATCGCGGCGCAGCCGATGGCGGACGCCCTGTCGCAGTATTCGCGCCAGGCGGACGTGGCCGTCATCGCGCCGGCGCGCGTGACGCGCGGCAAGACCACGGCCGGCCTCGCCGGCCGGCACGCGCCCGCGGCGGCGCTGGAGAAACTTCTGGCGGGTTCGGGCCTTGTGGCGGCCCGCGACGCCGGCGGCGCCGTCCTGATTTCCGCAAGTCCCCGGTCCACACTGTCCGGGGCCGCCCCGTCAACGGCGGCCCCTGAGACGACGGAGACAGACGCATGGGATGCCGGCGCGCCCGATGGCTACGGGGTTGAGACCATCGTCGTCACCGGTTCGAAAATCCCCCGGCAGGAGTTCATGTCGACGGCACCGCTGTCGATCATCTCGTCCGAAGAAATCAAGCAGTCCGGCTTCGTCAATATCGACGATACGCTGTTGCGCAACCCGTCCGTCGGTGTCGGGCTGGGATCGGCGAACGGCACCCGCAACGAGAATGCCGGCGCCGCCTTCGTCAATCTGCGCGGGCTCGGCGTCAACCGCTCGCTGGTGCTGGTCGACGGCAAGCGGCGCGTGTCCGGGTCGCGTTCGGCCTCGGCGGTGGACCTGAACACCATCCCCGCCGCGCTGGTCGAGCGTATCGACGTGGTCACCGGCGGTGCGTCCGCCGTCTACGGCGCCGATGCGGTCAGCGGTGTCGTCAACATCATCACCAAGAACACTTTCGACGGTCTGGAAATCACCGCCGGCGGCGGCCTGTCGCAGGGCGGCGGGGCCGAGACCTACAATATCTCGGTTCTCGGCGGCAGCGGTTTCGACGACGGCAAGGGCAATATCTCCGTCGCCGTCACCTACAACAATGCCGAGGCACTGTTCGCCGAAGACCGCGATTTCGCGCGGTCGTGGACGGCACTGCGCCGCAATCCCGAAAACACCGGGCCGGACGACGGCATTTTCGACCAGGTGACGCTGCGCGACCTCAGGGTCAACACCTATCTGTATGAGGGCAGTTTCATCGTCGACGACATGCTGTATGCCTATGATCGGACGCGCGGCCTGCGGCTTGTCGACCAGGGCACGCCCGTCAGCCGCATCGTCGCCGTCGGTGGCGAGGGACGCAACATCAATGACGACAATGTGCTGCGCATACCGCAGGAATTGCTCTCCCTGCGCGGCGACCTCGACTATGACCTGACCGATGACATCGCCTTTTTCACCACATTCGATGTGGTGCGCACGGAAACCACCGATTTCAACCGCTATATCGTCGATGACGGACGCAGCCTGTTCGGCCGGCCGCAATTGATCCGGCGCGACAATCCGTTTGTCCCGGACGAAGTCGCGGCCCTGATGGACGCCAACGGCCTCAGTGAAATCAACGTCCGCAAGACCCCCATCGAATACGGCCTGATCGCGGAAGACCACGACCGCACCCTGATCAGCAGCGTGTCCGGGTTTCGCGGAAACATCGCCGGCCGCCACCGCTGGGAGGCGTTTTTCCAGTACGACCACAGCATGAACACCATCCAGACCGACAATGCCCGCATCGAGCAGAATTACCTGAATGCCATCGACGCCGTCACCGACCCCGTAAGCGGCGAGACCGTCTGCCGCAGCGAGGCGGCGCGCGCCCAGGGCTGCGTACCCATCAATGTGATCGGCCGCCATCCGTTCACCGACGCCCAGCGCGCCTATGTCAGCCACACCCGCCTTCAGGATGTGGAAAACACCCTTCTGGTCGCCGGCGGCCAGATGAACGGCGAGTTGTTCAGCCTGCCCGCCGGTCCGGTGCAATATGCCGCCGGTGTGGAATACCGCGATGAAACGCTGAGAACCCGCGACGACGGGCTGGCCCTTGCCAATGCGCTGGTGCTGTCGATTTCCCCGCGCGCACCCGTGGACGCCGATTTCGACGTGGCCGAGGCCTTTGCCGAGTTTCGCGTGCCCCTGCTTGTCGGGCGACCCTTCGCCGATTATCTCGAACTGGAAGGCGCCGTGCGCGTGTCCGACTACAGCACCGTCGGCCGGACGACCGCGTGGCGGGTCGGCGGCGTCTGGTCGCCGGTCGAGGATATCACCATCCGCGCGAACTATGCCCGCAACGTGCGCGCGCCCAATCTGTTTGAACTGTTCGAATCCCAGTTTGACGGCCAGATCAGCTTTCGCGATCCCTGTTTTGTCGAAAACCTGTCCGCCGGGGCCAACCGGGCGGCGAACTGCGCGGCGCTCGGCGTGCCCGCCGACCTTGAACCGGCAGGCGACAGTGTCGACGCCGAACTGATACAGGTTCTGGGCGGCAATCCCGACCTGCGCGAGGAAACCGCCACCAGTTTCAGCGCCGGCCTTGTCGTACGCCCGCGCTGGATCGACAACCTGGTTTTCTCGGTCGATTATTACAATATCGAAATCGAGGACGCCGTGGGCAGCTTCGACGTCGAGACGATCACCAATCGCTGCGTTGACGCGGCAACCGTCGACAATGTCTTCTGCCGGCTGATCACGCGCGGGGCGGACGGCCGGCTTGTCTCCGTCAGCGGCACGCCCTTCAACATCGGCGAACTGACGGCGCAGGGGCTCGACTTTCAGGTCGCCTACGACCTGCCGGTCGGCGACGGCCAGCTGTCGTTCAATCTGCTCGGAAGCTATCTGATCGAAAATGAAGAACTGGTGGACCCGACGGACAGCGGCTCTCTCGTCATCAATGACGGCGAGGTGGACAATCCCGCCCTGCGCTGGGCCCTGACGACATCCTATGCAAAGGGGGCGTGGTCCGCCGGCATCATCAACCGCTTTATCGGCGCGTCAAAACTTGACCGGCAGGTCACGGACGAGGCCTTCGACATCAACGAGGTCGACCCTTTCATCTATACCGACCTGCGGTTCCAGTATGCCTTCGACGACCGCTACACGCTGGACGCCATCATCAACAATGTGTTCGACACCGACCCGCCGTTCAGCGACGAGACGGTCGACGGCACCGGGCGCGGCGGCCTGTACGACAATATCGGCCGCTTTTTCCAGCTTCAGCTCACCGCAAGATTCTAAAGCGTTTCCAGATGAAGTGGACACCGGGTCATCGCCCGGAAACGCGACACGAACAAACCCGTTTCCAGATGAAGTGGACACCGGTTCATCGTCCGGAAACGCGACACAAACAAACCCGTTTCCAGATGAAGTGGGCACCGGGTCATCGTCCGGAAACACGGCACAAACAAACCCGTTTCCAGATGAAGCGGGCAACGGGTCATCGTCCGGAAACGCGACACGGGCAAATCCGTTTCCAGATGAAGCGGGCACCGGGTCATCGTCCGGAAACGCGACACGGGCAAATCCGTTTCCAGATGAAGTGGACACCGGGTCATCGTCCGGAAACGCGACACAAACAAACCCGTTTCCAGATTAAAAAGCCGGGGCCTTTGCGCGACCCGACCGCGACGGGGACACAGCGGAAAGGCCCCCATGCAATCAACCAGCACCGACAGGGGCTCCGCACATCTTGCGGCGCCGGTTTCAAGGATACCGCTCATGCGTCGTCTCTTTTCCGTTTTCCTCGGCCTCATCGTTCTGGCTGTCCCGGTCACGGCCCGGCCGGCGCCGCTGTCCTTTCCGCCGCTGAAAGACGGGCGCGTGGTGCTGTCCTTCGACCCCCATATGCACACCGTCTTTTCGGACGGGCAGGTCTGGCCGCAATTCCGGGTCGAGGAAGCGCGGCGCGAACAGATCGCCGCCATCGCCATAACCGACCATCTGGAATACCAGACCAGATACTGCGATCTGCCCAACCCCGACCGCAACCGTCCCTATGCCATCGCACGGGCGCATGCGCGCGGCGTGCCGATCGTCATCAACGGGTTCGAGCTGACGCGCGGCATGCCGCCCGGTCACTTCAACATACTGTTCGTCGAGGACGTCAACGCATACCGCATCCCGGGCTATGACGCCTTTGCCGCGTCCGCCGCGCTGTACAAAAAAAGCCGGGGTGAATTCGACACGCTGATCGCCTCGCTGGAAAGAGCGCGCGACGAAGACGCCTTCGTCATATGGAACCATCCGGACGCGCCCTCCCTGAAGGACAGAAAACCCGTCGTGCTGCCGATCCATGACCGGATATTAAAAAACGGCCTTGTCCAGGGAATCGAGGTCGCGATGCGGGAAAAATTCGTCCGCGAGGCCATCGGCATCGCCCTGACATACGATCTGACGATCATGGCAAGCTCGGATTCCCACCGCCCGGCCGTCTGGGAAAACGACCAACATGGTCTGCGCCACCGCACCGTCACCCTCGTCCTGGCCGAGGACGCCGGCAAGGACGCCCTGAAAGCGGCCCTGAGGGCAAAAGCGACCGTCGCCTTTTACGACGGCATGTTCATCGGCCGCGCGCCGGAGCTGACCAGCCTGATGGAGACACTGGTCGAGGCCACGCTTGTCCCACCCGATGCACGCATCAGAATGGACCGGCGGCTGCCCCGCACCGCCAAGGTCCGCATCGCCAATCGCGCGCCCGTGTCCCTGACCTTCGAGGCACCGGCGGGCCTGTCCTTCGTCGATGAGGGACCGATATTTTCCATCGCCCCCGGCTCCGCCAGAACCCTGCGCCTGAAGGGCCGCGAATTTACCGGCGGCGGCACCATGGCCTTGCGCATTCTGAACACACTGACCGACCCGGCGACCCCCCTGACACTGGATATCGCGTTTTAAGGCAGGCACACCAGGTCATGGGCCGCGCGGGCGAAAGCGCGACACGGCTTGAGGCAAAAACCGGGGACAGTATCCTGTTTTCATTGTCATGAAGTTCTTCTATAATCTTATGTAATAAAAGGCTTTTTTCGAAAAATTTCCAATCAGGAAAACCATATACTGTCCCTGGATTTATCACAAGGCTGTACAGACGTACCCGACACCCTCGTCTCCGCCCCGGTGCGTCCTGACACTCACCACCGCGTTTCAAGGGGGCCATGGCGCCGCCGCCATGGCCCCGATCCCGGCCCGCCATGCCTTAACCGCGTTACATGCCTGCCCGCTCCATACCGGCCCATTACATCCCGGCTCCGGCACACCCGTCCGACACATTTTATCGTATTGAACTATCCCCCCAGGGGGGATAGGGTACAGCATGACACATCCCCATCGCCACGGCACCCATCCCGGCATCGTCAAACGGCTGAAACGCGCCGAGGGCCACCTGCGCCATGTCATTGCCATGATCGAGGAGGGCCGGCCCTGCCCCGACATCGCCGTACAGCTTCAGGCCGTGGAAAAGGCGGTGACGGCCGCCAAGCGTACCCTGATCCACGATCATATCGACCATTGTCTCGATGCCGGCGGCGGATCCGCGCCGGCCGAGATGAAGGCCCTGGCCAGGCTGCTGTAGACAGCCATGTTCCGTATCCTGTCCAACCGCACCTATCGCCACCTGTTCGCGGCCCAGGTCATCGCCCTTGTCGGCACGGGGCTGGCGACCGTGGCGCTGGGGCTGCTGGCGTGGGATCTGGCCGGTGGCGATGCCGGACAGGTGCTGGGAACGGCGCTGGCGATCAAGATGGTGGCCTATGTCACCCTGTCGCCGGTGGCGCAGGCGTTCGCCGACCGCATCCCCCGGCGCAGCCTGCTCGTGGCGCTCAATCTCATTCGGGCGGCGGTTGCGGCGGCTTTGCCGTTCGTGACCGACGTCTGGCAGGTCTATGGGCTGATCTTCCTGCTTCAGGCCGCATCGGCCGGGTTCACGCCGGCGTTCCAGGCCACGATCCCCGACATTCTCACCGACGAGGAGGATTATACCCGGGCCCTGTCGTTGTCGCGGCTGGCCTACGATCTGGAAAGCCTGCTGTCACCCATGCTGGCCGCGGCGCTTCTGACGGTGGTGAGCTTTCCGGTTCTGTTCGGCGGCACGGTGATCGGTTTTGTCGCCTCCGCGCTTCTGGTTCTGTCGGTGGCGCTGCCATGGCCGAAACCGGCAGCGCGGCGCGGCGTCTGGACACGCATCACCCGTGGCAGCCGGATTTATCTCGCGACGCCCCGTCTCAGGGCGCTGCTTGCGCTGTCCGTCTCGGTCGCGGCAGCCAGTGCGATGGTCATCGTCAACACCGTGGTTCTGGTGCGCCGGGATCTCGGCCTGCCCGACGAGGCCCTCGCGCTGACCCTTGCCGCTTTCGGGGCCGGGTCGATGGTGGCCGCACTCGGCCTGCCGCACCTTCTGGAAAGGCTGAGCGAACGGCGCGTCATGCTGGCGGGCGCGGCGGGCATGACCCTGGCACTGGCCGCGCTGGGGACCGCCAGCGCGCTCTGGGACCTGCGCTGGGGCTGGCTTCTGACCGCCTGGTTCCTTATAGGCACGGGCTATTCGGCAACGGTCACACCGTCGGGGCGGCTGCTGCGCCGGTCCGGCCACGGCGAGGACCGCCCGGCGCTGTTCGCGGCCCAGTTCGCGCTGTCGCACGCCTGCTGGCTCGTCACCTATCCGCTGGCCGGCTGGCTACAGGCCGCCCATGGCAGCGCGGCGGCCATGCTGGTCCTCGCCGGGCTCGCCCTGATGGGACTTGGAGCCGCTGGCACACTGTGGCCGCGCCGCGATCCGGCCGCCCTCCCCCATGTTCATGACGACCTGCCGGCCGACCATCCGCATATTGCTGCCGGGCGGCGCCACAGCCATGCCTATGTGATCGACGATCTGCACCCGCGCTGGCCCGGAAACGGCAAGAGGGCGCGCGGCCTTTAGGCCGCCGGCGCGCCCACCATACCGGCGGCGCCAAGGTGGCTGTCACACCGTTCAGGCCGGCGCGCCCGGCTCCGTCCCGCTGCTTCACGGGCCTGTAACATCACGCACGGCCCATACAGGTATCTCCATTTTTAGACTGAATCGCATGACGTACCGGCCGCAACAGACAGGGGCCCGGCTTTGATCATCCGGTGCACACCGCGTTTCGCACCGTCCCTGCCCCGTGCCACGGTGCACGAAAATGGCGGACACAGGCGCATGAATAAAAAATTAAAGTAACAGATATTGAAATCTGTTACTTTAATTTCATATGAATGGCTCCATACACACAGGAGACACATCATGACCACCTCTTTCCCAACCCGAAACCTGGGCCGTGGCGGCCCCGCCGTTCCGGCTCTCGGCCTCGGCCTCATGGGCATGTCCGATTTTTACGGCACCGCCGACAGGACGGAAAGCCTGCACACCATCCGGCGGGCCATCGATGCGGGCGTTACCTTTCTCGACACCGGTGACTTTTACGGGTCCGGGCACAATGAACTGCTGCTGGCGGAAATCCTGCGCACCGTGCCGCGCGAGGATGTTTTCATCGCCGTCAAATTCGGCGCGCTGCGCGATGCCTCCGGCGGATTTGTCGGTGTCGACACCCGGCCGGCCAGCACCAAAAATTTCCTCGCCATGACGCTCAGGCGTCTGGGCACCGACTATGTCGATCTGTATCAGCCGGCCCGCCTGGACCCGACCGTCCCCATCGAGGAAACGGTCGGCGCCATCGGTGACATGCTCGACAGCGGCCATGTCCGCCACATCGGCCTGTCCGAGGTGGGGGCCGCCACCCTGAAGCAGGCCGTGGCCGAACGGCCTGTCGCCAGCCTGCAAATTGAATACTCGCTGCTGTCGCGCGGTATCGAAGACGCCATTCTGCCCGCCGCCCGCGAGCTCGGCGTGGCCGTCAATGCCTACGGCGTGCTGTCGCGCGGTTTGCTGTCCGGCCGCTGGCGGCCAGATACAGGGCCAGATACAGGAAACGCTGCGAAGACAGGCGCAGCCGATTTCCGCAGTCACCTACCCCGGTTCGAGGGTGAAAATCTTGCCCATAACCTCAGCCTGGTTGACGCCCTGCGTAAAATCGCCGACGACAAGGGGGTGAGTGTTGCCCAACTGGCGATTGCCTGGGTGCTGGCGCGGGGTGAGGATATTCTGCCCCTCATCGGCGCCCGCACGCGGGCCCGCCTTGACGAAGCGCTCGGCGGGGTCAGGCTGGTGCTGGACCCGCAGGACATTGCGGCGATTGAACGCGCGGTGCCGAAAGGGGCCGCGGCGGGCGACCGCTACGGCGAAGGACAGATGGCGATGCTTGACTCGGAACACACGGCGGGAGGTACCCCTTGAACGACCCTCTGACAGCGGAATCCATTCTCGACGCGGCGGAGTTGACGCTCCGCCGTTTCGGGCCGCGCAAGACAACCGTTGTCGATGTGGCGCGGGCGCTCGGCGTCAGCCACGGTGCGGTCTACCGGCACTTTCCCTCGAAAGAGGCCCTGCGCGAGGCGGTCGCCAGACGCTGGCTGGCCCGGATCACCGGGCCGCTGGCCGCGATCGCGGAGCGGGACGGCACCGCCACGGAGCGCCTGCACGCCTGGCTTTCAGCACTGGCGGCAGCCAAACGCTCCAAGGTCCTTGACGATCCGGAACTGTTTGCCGGGTATGCCATTCTGGCGGAAGAAACACGGGATGTGGTCTCGGAACATGTCGCCGCCCTGGTGGGCCAGCTTGCCGGCATTGTCGAAGGCGGCGTCGCCGAGGGGGAGTTTCGCGCCGTCGATCCCGACCGGACGGCGGCGGCCCTTTTCGACGCCACCGTCCGCTTTCACCACCCGGCCCACGCCTATGAATGGCTGCGAACGCCCGGCGACGAAGCGCTGAATGCCGTCCTTGACCTTCTGCTTGACGGACTGCGGGCCTGAAGAACGTCCTGAAAGCACCCTGTGGGCACCCCGAAGGCACCCTGAGAGCACCCTGGGAGCACCCCGTGTGCCGCGCGGCACCGGCGGGGCAGGATCGCTCTGCGGTCCCGGCGGCGCTCCAGCCGCTTGAAAGACGCCTGAAAGCTCTCTATATCGAATATATCTAAAGTGGAGATTTCATGTCCCGGTAAGGTGGGGAGGCAACAGCCCTCCCAGTGTCAATTCAACGGTGAAAATACGCTGCCAAGACCTCTTTGGCGGACCCGTTGGTTTGCATTCCTGTAAAGACACCGACCCTTCGCGCCCGAGCCCGGCTCGCGGCCGTGACATGAAAGTAGCCCAAAATGACACGGGACTATTCCACATTCCTGCCGTCCACCTTGAAACAGGGCGGATCAGACCGAAAACCCTGCCCACTCACAGCGCTTGGCTGGCAGCCTTGTTTCGCGGGACAGACCGGCGTTGACGAACGGCTCGCGACCCCGCCTGTCCGCATTGTCGAGGTGCATCGCGGCACGCTGCGCGTCATCGGCGACGGCATCGACGAGACGATCCCGCCCCTACAGGGGGCAACGGTTGGCGATTGGGTGTTGCTGGACCGCGCGCATGCCCGTTCAAGCCGGGTTTTGGAACGAAAAAGCCTGATACAGCGCCGCGCTCCGGGAACGGATCGGCGGATACAGTTGATCGCCGCCAATATCGATACGGTGTTTATCGTGTCATCCTGCAATCAGGACTTCAACGTCGCCCGTCTGGAACGGTACATCGCCCTGGCGTTCGAGGCGAACATCACACCCGTTATCGTGTTGACAAAAACCGACCTGACCGCCGACGTGGCCGCCTATGCCGCCAAGGCGGCCGCCATTTCCGATCTGGTCCCCGTCGTCACCCTTGACGCAACGGGCGATGAGCCGGGGGTAAAACTGGCCGACTGGTGCGGGCCGGGCAAAACGGTTGCGTTTCTCGGCTCATCCGGTGTGGGAAAATCGACACTGACCAACGCCCTGGCCGGAACCGATTTCATCGAAACACGGTCCATCCGCGAAGACGATGCCAAAGGCCGCCATACGACGACGCGGCGGCAACTGCACAGGGTACCGGGGGGCTGTCTGGTGCTGGACACACCGGGGATGCGCGAACTGCAACTGACCGACGCGGCGGCCGGCATCGATGACGTGTTCGCGGACCTTCACGCCCTTTCGGCCCGGTGCCGGTTCAACGATTGCCGGCACCGGACGGAACCGGGATGCGCCGTGCTGGCGGCGATAGAATGCGGTGATATCGATGCGCGGCGGCTGGACAGGTGGCGCAAGCTCAAGGCGGAAGACGCCTTCAACTCGGCAAGCCTGGCTGAGCGCAGGAGCAAGGACAAGGCGTTTGGCAAAATGGTCCGCCGGATCAAAAAGCAGAAAACCGCAAAGGGTTGGGGCACTGACGGCTGGTAAGAATGACAGTTGGCAAGACAGGGCGGATCGTCCGGCATGACCTGTTCAGCGCCGCTCAGACGGCGGGCGACGGCGCTTTACCGCTGTGTCGCCGGCTGTACCTGTAAAACCGGGCACGCAACCGAGTTTGACACAGGGCGACGGCTTTTTCGATCCACTGCCCGGCAAACCGGCCCGATAGCAGGGGTGGCAGCAGGGACGGCAGCCGTCTTTCATGCACGATCCGGACGGCGGTCATGCCTGCCTGCTCCCTTGCATGGTCACACAGGCATGACCGCCGGGCCGGAACGGGCCGGGCCCGCCCGCAAACCAAAACGGCGCTGCGCAGCCACGCCCTCTGAACCGCGAAAGGGCAGGTTTGGCGGAGGGTTTATCGCGGTGTACCGCGACCTCTCATACCCCCCTTGTCGGCGGGAAACGCTTTTGGCGCCCTAGAAAGGTTTCAGCACCACCAGGGCCAGCACCGCCGCCAGCCCGGCGGCATGGAGGAGGAGGAGGATTTTGAAAAACCGCGCCGGAACCCCGTCACCGGCCCACGCGATCTTCTTCAGGTGCCCGGACAGCGCACCGTGCAGCCCGGACAGAAAGACGACAAAGATAATCTTGGTCGGCATCCAGGGCGCGTTGAACCAGCCCCCGAGGCTCAGCAGCGCAAGACCGAAGACCCATGTCGCGACAATGCCGGGCCCGCCAAGCCGAAGATGGGCCTGCCGCAGGGCGGCAATGGCGGTCTGGTGGCCGCCGTCGGCCTGCCGGGCCAGCGCGAGAGCGACCATCGGCACGGTGAAAGCCAACCCCATCCACAGAACCATGGACGCGATGTGCGCGATCTTCACAAAGTCATAGATCATGCCGACAACTCCCTGTGCTTGCGCGCGAGAAACCGGTCATTGACGAACGTCCCGAACGGCAGCAGCGCGGCGATGACGATCCGCGCTGTCTCGGGCCATCTGAAACTGCGCGCGAACACGACCGATACGGCACAGACGAAATACAGCACGAAGGAGCCGCCATGGATCGGCCCGACGACACTGACAAGCCCGCCGTAACCGGCCAGATGCTTGAACGGAACCGCCACGAAAAGAAGGGTGACCAGCGTGGTGCCCTCAAGATATCCGGCGAGCCGCAGGCGGCCGATATCATCGAACCAGGACAGGCGCGGAGTGTTGCGGCCGGTCATGCATCACCTGCCTTTGCGGCCCGTTCCGGCCCATTGGCCGCAAGGGTCGCGGGGCCTCGTGGCATAAACCGCGCCGCACCGGCAGGGACGGGTCCATCCGGTTCCGTCCGTATACGCAAGAACGCGGCGCTGTCCGGGGTATGCGCCATGACACCGGGCAGCGGACAGTCCGGTGGGAAAAAATACGCTTTGGGCTTGACCATGAAGGACTCCATGTAAACGATCATTTATATGGATAGCCCGACGGCACATAAATGTAAACGATTATTTACATGGAGGAGCACGCCATGGTGACAGTGAACGAGCGAGATCGCTCCGCGACCGAGGCACGCCTGAAGGCCGCCGCCGTCGCGGTCTGGTCGCATCACGGTTTCGACGGGGCATCCGTAAAGGAAATCGCCGAGGCCGCCGGGGCCAACGTCTCCCTGATCAACCGCTATTTCGGCGGCAAGGAGGGCCTGCTCCTGACCATCCTCGATGAAATGATCGTGCGAAAGCAGGAAGGCGCGCTCGACTATCCGGCCCAGGACAGTCTGGAGGCGGAAACGCTGGAATATCTGCGCCTCCGCTATCGGGCGGACATGGCGGACCAGGCGCTCATCCGCATCATCATCTCGAAAATAACCGTGGACAGGACGTTCCGGGACAGGGCGTTGCGGTCGCTGACCTATGCCACCGACGCCAACTTCATGGAACGGCTGGTCCGGCTGCGCGACGCGGGACGCATCGCGCCCGGTGTCGCGCTGCCCATGGTCTTCCGGCAGGTCGCTTTCATCTCGTTTTCGGCCGCCCTGACGGAAGGGATCATCCTGGAACGCCCGGCGGATGACACGGACCGGGCCCTGCGGGATGCCGCCGGCATGATCGGCGCGTTCTACGGGCAGGATTAAGACGACCTGTCGATAAAATGGCCGGCGCTGACAAAGGCGATTTGGATCAGATCATTTCAGCAACCAGATCGATCTCGACACAGCAGCCGAAGGGAAGGTTCAGGGCCGACATGGCGCTTCTGGCGTGCACGCCCCTTGCCCCGAAAATGTCCGCAAAGGTTTGCGAGGCCCGGTCCGCCACCATGTGCGGCGCATCGAAATCTTCCGCCCCCCGCACCATGACGAACATTCGCGAAATTCGGGAAATGCGGTCAAGGTCGCCGTCGGTGGCCTGTTTGAGGATCGCGACAATTTCCAGGGCGACACCTTCCGCCGCCGAGGCGGCGGCCTCCAGCGAAATATCCTCGCCAACCTTGCCTGAGAGTATGTCGTCGCCCTGCTTCGCCAGACGCCCGGAAACGTAGATGCTGTTTCCGGCGCGTGTATAGGGCGCGAATTGCGGCTGGTACCCCGCCGCGATCGGCGGCGCTGCCGGCAGGATGAAACCCAGTTCGGAAATGCGTTGTTCCGTCGTGTTCATTTCAGAGGTCTCCGCCTTGTCTCATAACGACGCCCACTGCCGCAACGCCTTGATCAGGCGATCGATTTCGGCCTCACGGTTCAGCAGATGCGGCGCGATGCGAATACGCCCATTGCGGGCGCTGATTGAAAACTTCTTCCTGATCAGGAATGTGTACAGATCGGCGGTGGCATCGCTGCTCTCTGCCGCGAAACACCCGGCGGCGCCACGCGCTGTTCTGTCTGTTGGCGTTAACCGCCGGCACCGCGGCGGCAGGGCCTCCAAAAGCCGGTCGATCAGGTTTTGCGTATGATCCAGTGCCATGCCCTGCGGGAAACGCTCCAGGAAGCATAACGACGCCTCCCAGGCGGCCAGATTGATGTTGAAGGGCCCGACCGTCTGTGCCGCGTCGAACCGCGCTGCGCCCCTCGCAGGCCTCGGCGTCACGTAGCTGAGATCGGAGAAACTGTTTACGTTCTGCGCGACCCAGTTCCACGGCGCGGGGCGGAGGTCTCCGGACACTTCCGGCGATATCCATAAAAAGCCCGTGCCCCAGGGCCCCATGAGGTATTTGTACCCGACCCCGACGAGAAAATCGGCGTCGAGGTCCGCCACATCCAATGGCACGATGCCAACGGACTGGCTGACATCGAGGAGCAAAAGGGCTCCATTCCGGCTGCATGCGGACGCGACCGGCGCAACATCCAGTCTTGATCCATCGTCAAAACGGACATGGCTCACCGATACAAGCCGCGTGGCGGGCGTGATCAGCTCACAAAGCCTTTCCGGGATTTGCTCCGGTGTGTCGAAATCCGCGATCTTCAAGGAGGCGCCGTATCGGTCGGCAACAGGTCTCCACGTGGCGTCGTGCGACGGGAAGTCCTGCGCGACGAGAACGATTTCATCACCCGGCTTGAAGTCCAGGCTTGAGGCGACCTGGGCGGTGCCGGCGCCTGCCCCGGTTGTGACCGCGATATCCTGCGGATCGGCGCCGATCAGCCCTGCCAGGTGACACCTGACAGTCCGTACGCCGTTAAAGAATGCGCCCGGCTCAAAGGCATGGGGCATGGCTTTCGCCCTGGCGGCTCGAGTGGCCGCCTCGACGGCTGACAGCGGCATAGGCGCAAGTCCGGCGAAGTTCATGAATGTATGGTCGCCAAAGTCGGCGCAGCCCTCGCGAAAGTCTTTACATACGCCGGATACGTTCATGCCGATGACAAATGCCCTTGCCCGATTTTCAATGCCCGGACGATCATACAATGCGCAACAACACGGCACTGCCGACCGGGATCATGACGATATCCGTCGCCTTTATTTTTGAAAATCGAATATACTTGAAGTATGAATTTCGATTTATTGAACAATAAATGGAATCATGCATGGATACATTTCGAACGGCCCTTGCCCGGCGCGACGGGAACGGGAACGGATACGGATGCATGGGACAGCGGCGCCGTGAAACCAATGTGAACGCGACAGGCTGCCACAAGCCGGAACCGCCGACCCCGGCGTCACTGACAGCGGACATGCCGCCGGGGCAAAGCCGACTATCGTGTCAGGGGGTACAGTCTCAGTTTAAGGCGTGATCGTGCAACCGGTCCTGCCGTGCGAACGCGTTGCCTGTTTCAGGCCCCGCCCAACGCCGCAGACAGGTGATCCGCGAACGCCCTGACGCGCGGCAGCATATCCGCCCGCGAGGGAAACAGCAGGTTGACGCGGGTCCGGCCGGGCGTCTCACCGGCAAGAAGCGCGTGCGCATTGCCGGCGTCCACGGCCCCCCGGCACATCCCCTCGGGCAGAAGCGCGACGCCAAAGCCGCACAGCATCAGGTCACGCGCCAGAAGGTGGTTGTCGACTTCCATTCCGGCCTGGGGCAGTGGCGTGCCCGCCAGCACGGTGCGTTCCAGATAGCGCCGCAATGCGGGCAGTGGCGAGATGAAGCAGGGAATGTCCCGGACTGTCCTCGGACGCCCGTGGCGGGCGATCCAGTCACTGCTGGCGAAGAAGCCCCATTCGACATCGAGCAGACGCCTTTCGACGGAATCCATGGCGGCGTTCACACCAACCCGGAGGGCGATATCCACATTGTCACGGACGAGATCGCGTGTCTCACTGCTCAGCACGATCTGGAACCGCACGTCAGGATGATGCCGGCTGAATTGGCTCACCGCCTTTGCCAGCAGGTCCGTCGGGAAGTCGGCGGGGGCCGTCATCCGGATAAGCCCCCGCAGCGCACCGGTTGCATTGCGTAAGTCGTCCACGGTCTGGGCCAGCATGTCCAGCGCCCCGCTTGCCTGCCGGTACAGGGCCTGTCCCTCGTCCGTCAGGGCGATGGAGCGGGTCGAGCGTTTCAAAAGCCGGACCCCGAGCGACCGTTCAAGCGCTTTCACCTGAAGACTGACGGTGGACCGGGGCATTCCGGTCTGTTTCGCCGCCGCCGAAAAACCGTTGGCGCGCACCACTTCGACAAATGTCCGGATCGGGTCGAGCTTCATGATTGTCCATCTGAATGGATAAACTATACATTTTTTGACCACTAATCAAAACAATGCAAGGGCGCTATGCATGGTTTGCAACCGTGAAAGGACAGACCATGAACCAGACGCACCGGCCGCCCATCTACACAAGCGGGAAACTTGCCCCGACCGGAACGGCGGCTTTCTCGGGCATCCGCGCCGATATTCTTCTGGGCGGCAAGCAGGCACCCATGACCGTTATGACCATAAAGGTAACACCGGGCATGGGGGCGCCGGTGCACATATCCCACGGCGAGGACAAGGTCTTCCTGATCGGCGAGGGACGGTTGGTTTTTCTGGTCGATACGCGGAAGATCGTGGCGAAGGCCGGCGAATGCGTCTTCATCCGGAAGGGCGTGCCGCACGGCTTCACGGCCGTGGGACGCGCGGCCGCGCGCATGACGTTGGTATCGACACCCGGACGTCACGACCGCTTCTTTCAGGCAATGGCCGCGCTTTCACTGCCGCATCGCATGGCCGAGGTCCAGTCCGTCTGCGCACGCTTCGATCAGGCCATTGTCGGGCCCATCGTCCAACCTTGACCGTCGCGGACCGGTCCGGGGTTTGGAGGGTTTGTTCTGTCTTGGAGAACGTGCGCGCCCGACGACGGGATCAGGGCGCGCGCATGACGATGGCCGCCGCCTGACGGGCGACCATCGCGACATCCAGGCTCAATGCAAGGTCGGCGTCGTCCAGGGCGTCGAGATTGAACCATCTTGCCTCAAGGGCGTCGTCGCCTGCGGCGGGGACACCCGACAGCCAGTCACACAGCACCGCGACCAGCACGAAATGCCGTCGCAGCGCCCCGGTCCCGCTGCGGTCAAAGGCATCGACGGCGGTAAACACATGCCGCGCTTCGGCCCGTATGGCCGTTTCTTCGAACAATTCCCGAACAGCGGCCTGCTCAATCGTCTCTCCGGCCTCGATTTTCCCGCCGGGGAAGCCCCAGCGCCCGGCGTCGGGCGGATTGGCCCTGCGGACCAGAAGGACCCTGCCGCCCTGAATGACAACGGCGATCGCCGCGACAATCGGCCGGCGGCCCGTGTCTTCGCGGGACGGGGTCATATCCTGTGTTTCACCGCGCTGTTCCATATTGAAGACCGCCCCCCTATCGGGCCCTTTGTTTCGCGCCGACCGGTTCCGCAGTCCCGATGATCCGGATCGCTTCGGTCCGCAGTATTTCGCACAGATCCTGCGCAATGGGCGATGCGCTCTGCGACCGCAGCAGTCTCAATTCTATGGACGGCAGCGCGGGCAGATTGAAATCATCGTTCAGGCAGACAATGTCGGCGGGCAGGCCATGCCCGGTCCGCACACCGACCCCCCGGTTCGAGCGCAGCGCCGACCAGACATAAAGCAGGCTGGGCGTTGTCACCGCCATGCGCCAGCGCATCCGCGCCTGGTCAAAGGCCGACAGCGCCGCCTTGCGGAACAGGCACGGATGGTCGAACATGACCAGGTCGACACTGTCCGGCGCGCGGCTACCGCGATAGCTCTCATGGGCAAGCCAGCGCATGGGCAGGCTGCGGATCAACTCCCCTTCGCTGACGGCACCTTCCTCGAAAAAGGCGATGGCGCCGTCAAGGCGCCCGGCGCTGATTTCATCGCTCAGCTTGTGATTATCGCCGACACGGATGTCGACATGGACGTCGGGATGGTCCCGCGAGAAGGCCGTCAGGGTGGCCGGCATCACATCGTCGAAAAAATCCTGCGGCAACCCCAGACGCACGACCGTGCTGCCGGCGGCGGCACCCAGCGCAAGGGCCGCTTCATCGTTCAGCGCGATAATCCGGCGGGCGTAGGCGATCAGGACCTCGCCGGCGTCCGTGGGCACCAGTCCCCTGCCCTTGCGTACAAAAAGCCGGGCGCCAACCTGCTGTTCAAGCTTTTTGAGCTGCATGCTGATCGCCGACTGCGACCGGCCCAGCCGCACCGCCGCCCGCCCGAAACTGCCAAGGTCGGCCCCGGCCACGATAGCCCGCAATGCATGTGTGTCGAAGTCAGTCGGCATTTCAGATTTCTTGAATTGATACTTCAAATATATTCGTTTTTCAGAAGTATTGCGGCTTGCTAGCGTCAAAGTCAAGCCTGGGCCCCCGCCTGCCATGGGTGCCGGCCCGGCATGCCCGGTGACCTGAGACCGGGCGGAAAGACACATGACAGCGGAAAGACCACCGACGGTATGGCCAACACTGCGACAGCATCCGCCAAGGGCGCGCCCTCCATCAACACCATCGTCATGGCGGGCGGTCTCATACTGGCGCTGTCCTTCGGCGCGCGCTCCATGTTCGGCGGCATCGTGGAACCGATTTCGAACGACCTGTTCGGCGGCGCAATAGAGATCATTTCCCTGTCGATCGCGATCCAGAATCTGGTCTGGGGGCTGGCGCAACCTGTTTTCGGCATGGTCGCGGATCGATACGGCGACCGCCGGGCGCTTGCCATCGGCCTTTGCTGCTACCTCGCGGGGCTGGGAGTGTGCATCGTCGGCACCACGCCTCTGGCGCAGCATCTGGGCGCGGGGCTGCTTGTCGGCATGGGCATTTCGGGAACGGCCTTCGGTGTCGTGCTGGCCGTGATCGGCCGGGCGGCGCCCGAGGAAAAGCGCGCGCTCTATCTCGGTATCGCCTCGGCCCTGGGGTCCGTCGGGCAGGTTGTCATGCCGCTCATGGCGTCCTGGCTGACGGCGTGGCTGGACTGGCGGATGACACTGGCCGTGATCACGGTAATGCTGGCGCCCATGGCGCTTTGCATCCCGCGCCTGCGGGCGGATGCCGGCCCTTCGGCGGGCGGGGGCATGGGCCGCGCGGGCGGGGACGACACGCCCCCGCTGCGCCAAACCGTGACACAGGCGTTCAGACATCCCAGCTTCCTTTTTTTGACCGCCGGGTTCTTCGTGTGCGGGTTTCATCTGGCCTTTATCACCGCGCACCTGCCGAACTATGTGCAAAACTTCTGCATCGGCACGGGCATGTCACCGGGGGAGTTGCGCGCGTTCGGCCTGCGGGCGCTTTCCGTGGTCGGTTTCGCCAACATCATCGGCACACTGCTCGCCACGCATTTAGGCACGCTCTTTCCCAAACCGTACGTGCTGGCGGCGATTTACGCGCTACGCACTCTGGTCATCCTCGTTTTCATCTCGCAGCCCCTGACGCCCCTGTCCATTATGGTTTTCGCCTTCGCCATGGGGGTGCTGTGGCTGTCGACCGTACCGCTGACCAGCGCCCTCGTTCTCACCATGTTTGGTCCGCGTCCCATGGGCACGCTCTTCGGTTTCGTGTTTCTCGGCCATCAGCTTGGCGGCTTCATCGGCGTATGGCTTGCCGGTGCCTGGTTCGATATATACGCGAATTATGATGTCGTCTGGCATGCCTCGGTCGCCCTCGGCGCCGTCTCCGCCCTTTTGCACAGCCTTGTAAAAGAGCGCGGCGCCGGACCTGCGCTTCACCATGCATAGGCCCGGTTGCCGGCCCTCGTCCCGCCGCCGCGCCGCGTTTAAAAACTGCGGATGGTATACATGTTTCAGGCCGCACGACTTTCAATTAAATAATTATAAATAAAGCAATTTTTTCCAAAAAACTGGATACTGTCCCCATATTTTACAGCGCCGGCTTCAACACGGACGCCAGGCCCGGCATGGGCTGTACGCACCGGACGGGTGCCCCCTTGCAATGGACGCAGCCGATACCCATATCCGAAAAGAATTCGATGCATCCCATCCGGAGATTTTCCCGCCATGGACAAGACCCTTGCCGCCTTCCGCCCTTCGGTATCGCTGCAAAAACGGTCCAGTCCATGCCCGCATCCATTGCCCTGTCCGATCTATCATGGTCCACGCCTGACGGCGTTCGGCTTTTTGACACCCTGAATCTGACCTTCGGCCATGAGCGCACCGGCATCGTTGGGCGCAACGGGGTCGGCAAAACCACCCTTTTGCGTCTGATCGCCGGCGTGCTGGCCCCTGCTTCCGGGCGGGTGCGGGTTTCAGGCACATGCGCGATGCCGCGGTGGAAAACAACGGCACAGCCCGGCGAAACCATCGCCGATCTGTTCGCGGCGCGGTCGGCGCTCGCCCTGCTCGACCGGGCCGAAGCCGGCCGGGCGGATGCCGAGGCCCTGGCTAAGGCGGATTGGACCCTGCCCGCACGGATCGCGGCCGCTCTCATACGCTGCGGCATCGCGGCCGATCCGGATACGCCGCTTACAGCGCTTTCGGCGGGACAGCGCACGCGCGCCGTGCTTGCGGCGCAGATCTTTACCGAACCCGATTTCCTGCTGCTGGATGAACCGACAAACACGCTCGACCGCGCCGGACGGCAGGCCGTGACCGCCCTGATCAAGGAGTGGAAAGGCGGTGCGATCGTCGTCAGCCATGACCGCACCCTGTTGGAGGAAATGGATGCCATCGTCGAATTGACCCCGCTCGGGGTGACCCGGTATGGCGGGCCTTACAGCGCCTATCGGCTGCGCAAGGACACCGAGGCACAGGCGGTACAGCGCGATCTCGTCCATGCGGAAAAGGTCCGCGCCGAGACGGACCTCCGCGCGCGGCGGGCCGCCGAACGCAAGGCACGCAAGGACGGCGCCGGACGCAGGACGCGGGCGACGGGCAGTCACCCCAAAGTCCTGCTGGACGCCGCCAGGAACCGGGCCGAGGCATCGGACGGAACGAACGCCCGCCTGCGCGACAGGCAGCGCGCGGCCGCCGACGCGGCCCTGACCACGGCGCGCGCGGCGGTCGACCGGCAGCGTGCGTTTCACATGGCCCTGCCGTCGACCGGCCTGCCATCCGCCAGGGTCGTGCTGCGGCTTGACGGTGTGACGGGCGGATATGACGACGATCCTCCCGTCATCCGCGACCTGTCGCTGACCGTCACCGGGCCCGAGCGTATCGTCATTGCCGGACCGAACGGCAGCGGCAAGACGACGCTGCTCAAACTGATGACCGGCGAGCTCGCGCCCCGTCGCGGCACGGTGGCCCTGCCGGTTCCGTGGGCGCTGCTGGATCAGCATGTGGGACAGTTGGACCCGGCGCGCAGCCTCCGCGACAATTTCCTGCGCCTGAACGGCGGGGCGGACCCGCATACGGCCCGCGCCGCGCTCGCCCGTTTCGGGTTTCGCGCGCGCGATGCGCCGCGCCGCGCAGGCGAGCTGAGCGGCGGCGAGCGCGTGCGCGCGGGCCTTGCCTGCGCGCTCGCGGCGCCGGTGCCGCCACGGCTGCTGATCCTCGACGAACCGACCAACCATCTTGACCTGGACGGTATCGCGGCACTGGAGACCGCGCTGACCACCTATGACGGCGCGGTGGTGGCGGTCAGCCATGACGCCGCATTTCTGAAAACCCTCGCCGCGAACAGAACGCTTGAATTACCCACGCCGTAAAGGCCGGGCGCACCGAATACCGGGCGTGACGCCTTGGCCCGCATGGTCTTGGCCGCGTCCCCTGAACGCAAACGTGCCCCGGCACGGCTATTGACGGCCCGGACCCTCAGAAAAGCGACGGCAAATAGTGCCTTTTTGGCCTTCCGTTGCATACGCGATGCGCGTCGACCCTACCATGGGATGACCGATCGGAAAGGGCATGCTCAGCATCGCGACCTCGCTCCCTATCCTGCATCCGGATATACCGCTCAATGGCCGACGCGCCGGCGCCGCCATGGTCTTTTCGCCCGCTCAAACACACCCATCCGCCGGATACCTTCAATTCCAGCCACACGTTGGCCGCGCCAAGGGCCGCTTCGCCAAGCATGCATCTTCGCGCCCTTGGTGATCTTGTCGCCGATCTTCCTGTCGGCCCTGAGCGTGACGCCGACGGTGTTCTCTTCATCGACGCCATGTTCGGCGAACACCGGGCGATTGGCCGCGTCATGGCCTATGGCGAACATTTCCTCGATATAGACCGCCGTTTCAACACCGCGGACAGTTGGACCGCGCGGGGCATTCTGGACGAGCACGCCTTTCTGAACCGAAAGCATGTCCCGATCCCGGCCGGGCCCCAGCTGGTCGCGCGGGTAGCGACAACCCTCTCGGGTCTGTTCATGGGGATCGTCATCCGGGGCCTTGTGCGCGGCGAGTTCTGGACCGCCTTCGCCGGCTGGCACGCCCCAGTGGTCTGCCAGGCGTGGTTCGTCGACCGCATGGCACTGCTGTGGGTCGACATGAAGGACAAGCACCCCACCTGTGCCGCCTTGGGCGGACGTCGCATGGTCGCTACTGTTCTCGGCGAAGTCCGGGATATGAGCGCGGCTCCGCGCCATGGAGCACGATCATGCGGCGCTTGAGATGCTAAAGACCACAAGAGTTTGACGTATCCGCTGCGCGCGCCTGATGCTAATGGTCTTGTTTAGGTGTAGAGCTCTTTATCGGTTTTGCGGGGGAAAGGCAAAGAAATGGCTGAGAGTGTCTATGAACCCATGACAAAAGCAGAGGTGATTGCCGCGCGGCACGCATAGGCAAACTATGTCACAGAACAGGATGTTGACATTCCGCTTGAACTCTACGATTTCGGTGCGCCTGACGAATCTCTCCTCTCCAAATCCACTTTGGCGGATGTAAGACGGTTGGATCGCGATGGGCCACATCATACTTTGTTGGCGGTGATGGCAATGCGACCTGAGCGGACTACGCTTTCACCTGTCACAAGATTGAGGGGCGGGTCGTAAGTTCACTGCGCCATTCGTCGCTTAAATGGCTGCCACCCATCGACGACTGAAGCCCGACACGAGGGTAAAGGAAACAATGCTATGGAACTTCCGCGCTTAACCGTTACCGGCACCCGACAAGACATGGGCCGCCAATATGGAACCCATTTCCGCGATATGATCCATGCGTTTGTATCGGACCGGGTGGCTGCGGTTGATACATACCTGAGGGAAGCCGGTCATTCACAAATGGCATCGCTTTTTGAAGCAGGCACTGCCTGCCTCGAACAAGTGCGCACTTATGACCCCGAGGGCTATGTGGAGCATATCGCCATTGCCGAAGGCGCGAAGCTGGACCCGGTTCAACTGTTCACCGCCGCCAACATGACCGATGTCCGTGACATTATCGTTTTACCGGGCGATCCCCCTGTTTTGGAGGATGAAGGGTGCACCGCCGCGCTTCTGCCTCCCGGCATCACCATGCAGGGGCACAGCATCCAGGGCCAGACCTGGGACCTGAACGGCCCGGACGTCAACTATGTGGTCGCCCTTCACCAGCTACCGGATGATGGCCCGGAAACATGGACCGTGACATGTGCAGGATGCCAGACCCTTATGGGTATGAATGAATACGGCGTCACGGTCGGCACCACCAATCTCAAGACCAGGGGCGCACGCGTCGGCATCCCCTATCTTTCCGTCCTGCATTTGGCCTTGCGACAGACGAGCCGCGACGCCGCGAATGCGCTTTTTGAAAAGACGCCTGTCGCCGGCAGCCACTCCTACTGGGTTGGCGATAAAAGTGGCGCGACAGAGTGGGAAAGAACACCGATGTCCGCACATGCCCGAACGACGGATGATGCCCCCCTGACGCGTTCAAACCATTGTTTGATCGCAGAAAACAGGAAGCTGGAATCGGACATATCAGAGAGCAGTCATGCCCGGCTTGAGCGCATGCAGGCGCTGCTGTCACAATCGGATACGCACACCGCGCAATCTCTCAGCCGGCTTTTTGCAGACCGGTCCGATGGCCGCTTAAGTATCAACCGCCGGGCTGAGGATCAATCCGGCGCCACAACGAATGCCGTGATAGCCTGCAATCCGGCGGAACTGGAATTCCTGGCCTGCCGCGGTCGCGCCGACCAGGGCGATTGGATCAAACTTGAGTTTGAAAGGCGCTGAATGTCTGATTTGCAGACCCAGATAGACTGGATCGCACGCCTCGTGCGGCATGACACCACCTCCCGCAATTCCAATCTCAATCTGATTGAAGATGTGGAGAGCTATCTCACTGAGAATGGCATCAGCGCGACACGGGTCCCGAACGAGGACGGCAGCAAGGCCAATCTGTACTTTTCGGTAGGCCCGAAGGTCGCGGGCGGCGTTGTCCTCTCCGGCCATACTGACGTGGTGCCGGTGGACGGTCAGCCATGGGATACCGACCCGTGGGACGTGGTGGAGAAAGACGACAAGCTATACGGCCGCGGCACCGCGGATATGAAAAGCTTCTCAGCGATTGGCCTGTCACTCTTGCCCGAGATGCTGGCCGCCAATCTAAAACGGCCAATCCATTTCGCCCTGAGTTACGACGAAGAAGTCGGGCTTCTCGGCGCACCCGCCATGATCCGGGAAATCAGGGACCTCCTGCCAACGCCGGCGGCGGTCATTGTTGGTGAACCATCGGACATGCAGGTTGTTGACGGCCATAAGGGTATCGCCGTTTTCAGAACGGAAATAACCGGGCATGAAGCCCATTCCAGTCAGCCCCATCGCGGCGCAAGCGCTATCATGGCGGCAGGCCGCCTCATCGCCAAATTGACGGCGATGGTGGAGCAACGAAAGTCCGCCGCTCCGGGTGACTCGCCCTTTATGCCACCCTATACCACCATTTCCGTTGGCGTGATCGAAGGCGGCACGGCGGCCAACATCCTGGCACGTCGGTGCACCTTCACCTGGGACGTGCGCTGCATTCCCAGGGATGACGTCGGTGCCGTCCGCGCTGAATTCGATGCGGAAACCCGGACCGTCCTTGCAGAGATGCAGGCCATCGCGCCGGACTGTATGATCACAACGCACATGCTGGCTGACGGCCCGCCCCTGATGCCGCAGGGCGAAAATGCCGCGGCCGAGCTGGCGCACAAATTAACCGGGTCCAATGTGCGGTCCTCCGTCTCCTATGCCGCGGAAGCCGGGCAGTTTCAGGAAGCGGGGTTCCCAACGGTGATCTGTGGGCCGGGCTCAATCGATCAGGCCCATCAGCCGAACGAGTTCATCAAATTAAGCCAAGTCGCCGAAGGTACGCGCTTTATGCGCAAGCTGATACGCTATTTGAGCAGCTAGGAGGGCGTCTTGCCCCCCACCTCAACAAAAGCGGCGATGTGTTGACGCTGCTGCGGCTTGGTGAGAAGGCTCACACCAACCAGAACACATATGTGGACGATGAGCCCCAGAAGACCTTCGTGCAGGTCAAACGGACGCAGGTTTGCCCCGAAATAGCCGGTCATAAAAAAGAACGCTGCGGTTATTGAACCGGACGCAAATCCCGAGATAACACCTGCCGTTGTCGCCCGGGGCCAGTAAAGTGCGGCCACGATCGGCGGCGCGAGCTGGCAGATGATACCGTAGGACGTCAGCAGAAGTACCACCAGCGAAGCGCCCTCGCTCACGGCGAAGCCGTACGCGACCGCGCCAACAACAAGAACGAAAATCTGGATCAAACGGCGCTGCTGCGGATCTGATAGGGAACTGAAGGGCTTGATGCCGTCTTCAACAGTGACGGAAGCGGCGGCATGCATGAGGGAATCGCCCGTGGACATTGATGCGGACAGGGCGCCAGCACAAAACAGGCCCACGACAATCGCCGGCAGATCCGTATTCAGGATCATAAAGGGAAGGATGAAATCGGCCGAGGGCGGGCGCTCGGGATAGAGCACACCGGCAAAGCCAATCAGGAAAACCGGGATCAGAAACAACTGAAATGTGGGAAACAGGACCACCGTCTGCCTCAGGGTATTGTCCGTCCGGGCCGTGAAAGCCTTCATGAAAAGATGCGGCCACATCATCAACCCGACCGCGGACACAATAATGGCACTTGAATAGCCCCCCCAGGACCAGGGCTCTCCCGTCGCGGTCAAACCCGGCAAAGACAAAAGTTCCGGCCGTTCGGCATGGATCTGGGTGAACATCTCACCAACCCCGCCATAGAGGCTTATCGGAAGATACAGGCCCAACGTCCAGGCAATCGTCAGCATGAATATACCCTGAAAGGTATTCGTCCACCCGACAGCCGTCACACCGGAGAAAAGGACATAAAGGGTGACGATGCCATAGGACACGGCCGCTCCCAGCCACAAGGGGATATTGCCATCCGTGACGGCCTCAATGACGATGCCGGCCCCCCGCATCTGCAGCGTGACATATGGAATAAAGGCAAGCAGGGTCAGGGCGGCAATCAGCACGGACAGCGCACGTGATGGAAACCGCCCGCAAATCAGCTGGGCTTGGGTCACATAGCCACGGCTACGACCAAGGGCCGCGGCTTTCGGACCGATGTAAAAATAGGGAACAATGCCCAGCACCCCGTAACACAGGATGTAGAAGGCTGCGGCTCCGCGACTGTAGGCCCAGCCCGGGCCGCCGAGAAAAGCGAATGCGGAAAAAACCGACGCCCCAAGCACGAAATACATCACCAGGAGACCGAAATCACGGTCGCCCGCAACATAGCCCTGCACACTCATGGACGATCGCCGCCCGGACAACAGGCCGATCGCCAGGGTTATCCCCAGATAGAGCGTTATGATCAGCCCGATAACATGCCAGCGTTCCAAAACTACTCTTCCCCCGACCGCTGTTCACTTCTGTACAAGGCAACCAGAAGGCACAGGGCGCCAACGATAATCAGTGCGATAAAGAACAGATTGAAAGGCAAACCAAATACCAGGGGCCGCACTTTATTGAACAAGAGGACACCAGGCCATGTCGTGACGACAAGAAAGACGACCATATAAGCCACGACAGCATATCTTAATGCAAGAACACCCACCCCAAGTCCTTATAGTGAAAAAACTGACATATTGTCTTCGCAATATGCTGTGATGAGACGACTGGTTACTATGGTGGTTTGGACCTTGGCACGCTGTCCCCATTTATGTCCAGTTCCATTCAGGGCCACAAGGGCGCCGAAGATACTGGCCCACCCAGGAAACCCTGTTTGGCTTCACACGACCCAGGTCAATCTCTTTCCATGACCGACTAAAGCCACAGGATCTGTGACTTTGTGCCCCGGACACCAGAGCTGGTCTCCATCACCGCCGCCAAGAATCGAACGATTATCCTGTCAATTCCCTGTTGTTTTGCAGAGGACAAAGGAAACGGCGACAATGGGGATCCGAGATTGGGGGAGAGAATGTGGCGGACCCCAGGCACGCAGCCCGTCGTCTCGCACAGCCACACGCAGGCTTAACCCCAAGACCGAGGGGAGTAACTTCTTTTTAAAATCAAGGGCTTAATGAACAGAAGGTGAGTGGCGGAGAGGACGGGATTCGAACCCGCGAGGGGATCGCTCCCCAACTCGCTTAGCAGGCGAGCGCCTTAAGCCACTCGGCCACCTCTCCGCCGCCGTGGATAGCCAAGTCGCTCTTAGAAGTCAACGCGGGAAGTCAAGAAAACGCAGCCCGAGCGCCAATCGGCCATGGGGCTTGCCGGACGGGCGGCGCGCCGCGACCGGCTATGCCGCCGTAATAAGGCCGACTGCTTGAATGGCGTGTCCGAACGAAAGGATCAAGACGACAAAAAAAGTGGCGTGCCGGCAGTACAGGCACGCCACTCTCCCGGAACCAGGCGAATAGGGGAAGCATTGTGCGACTTCGGCCCCGGGATCCTCCCGACGCGCCCGGTCCGGTCCCTTGCGGACTGTGACAGGGCGCGCCTATGTCCTGGCATCACATCAGGCACCGTCCGTCAGACGGACTTCACCTTGATGGTTTTGGCGGTTTCCTTTTCCTCCACCCGTTTTGGCAGCGTCACGGTCAGAACGCCGTTTTTCAGCTCGGCCTCGGCGGCGGTGGCATCGACCGTCTGCGGCAGGCCGATGCGCCGCTCGAACCGGCCATAGCGGCGCTCGCTCACATGGCGGGTTTCATCCTTGTCCTCGCGGCTGATCTGCTTTTCCCCCGACAGGGTCAGCAGATTGTCCTCGATCTCCAGCGAAATGTCCTCTTCCGACAGGCCGGGCAACTCCGCGCTCAACACCAGTTTGCCGTCGGTCTCGGCAATGTCGATGTGCGGCGCGATCACCGGGGCCTCGGGGCGCATGTGGCGGGCCAGCGGCATTTCCCCGAACATGGAGACGGGATGCTCGCCCATGAAACTTTCAAACAACCTGTCCATTTCCTGGCGCAGCGCGGAAAAGGGATAGCCGGGCCTGCGCATCTCGGGCGCCGCCGGACGGGCCTCGCGGCCGCCAGTATTGCCGGCCTGGGGGCCGGTGGTTTGGGGGGTGTCTTGCCTTTCCGTCATTGCACTGTCCTCGTTCAAAATCGCCCATGGCGCCAGAAGGTGGAACAAGGATGCCGCCACTCATGCCGCCCCCTCTCCGCTGCCCTTGTTGCGGGCACTGACGGCCCTCGGGCGCGGGCGGGCGCTGTCTTTGTGCACTTCACATCCTGGACTTGTTTTTTCACGGGCGCGGCGTACCGTCCTTGACGCTTGTCAAATTTTGCGGCGGGTCCGAAAATGCCCGTGGGCGGAACACCCGTGCCGGAACCGGACAAAGACGGAATGTCCAAAGCCTGACGGACCGGGACGGCAAGGCGCACTCACGGCACACGAAAACCTATCGGAGACAGTATCGACATGACGGCGAACACCCCTTCCCCTTCGTCCGCGACAGCGGTGGCAGCAGCCGGCATTCCCCCCTTTCATCTGGCCGTGCCGGTGGACGATCTGGCGGCGGCGCGGCGTTTTTACGGCGGGTTGATGGGCTGCGCCGAGGGCCGCTCCAGTGACCGCTGGGTGGATTTCAATTTTTTCGGACATCAGCTTGTGGTGCATCTGGGCACGCCGCTCAGCCGGCCCGACACCAATATGGTGGACGGTGAGGCTGTGCCCGGCTTTCACTTCGGCGCGGTGCTGGGCTGGGACGCCTGGCATGCCCTGGCCATCCGCCTGGCAAAGGCGGAGGTGACCTTTTTGATCGAACCGCAAATCCGCTTCGCGGGCGAGGTGGGCGAACAGGCGACCATGTTCTTCCACGACCCCGCGGGCAACGCGCTGGAAATCAAGGCGTTCCGCGATCCCGCGCAGCTGTTCGCCACATGAAAGTCCTGCCCCTGCATCTGGGAAACGGAACCGCACGCCCACCAGCCCTCAGCCTGCCCTAATCTATAGGCGCGGGTGAAGACTGAACGGATGTGCACCTTCCAGAACCAGCTGTTTTGTTGACGGCAGACGGCCGAGTCGGGCTTCTGTCATATGCAAACGGGCAGGATGTATGCGGCCCACATCCCTGACTTTGCAGGGCATATATGGCGCCTGAAAACGCCATAAATTCCGAGAGAAAATACATTCCGGGAAAAAATAGTGGTGGAACAGCGCCGGCTGGGCAGGTTCCGGCGCTGTTCCACGGCCCCGTGTGCCGCGGCGGCACTGGGAGGGGACTGTGAATTCTTAATCGGCGGAAGGGTGTGGGTACATCTGCCCACCTGCGCATCCGTTCCCCTGCCTGCATCACCCCGACACCCGCCGCGCAACCCTTCCAATCCGTGGGAGGCGGCTTGAGAGCCCAAGGCCAGGTTGACGCACCCTCTGCCTGCGGACGATTTAATACTCTCGAAACGGGAATGTCGAGTATTATCGTACAGAAATACACTTTTTTCGGGAAGAGCCCTGCCGGCTACCCGCGTCCGACCGCCCGGATGATCAGGGGCATCAGCATGAAAAACACCGCAAACGCGCCGAGTCCCATGAATTGCGCGTGGGCATGGCCCATCGCCAGGACCAGGGTAACCAGTCCGGCGGCCCCGATGATGAGAACCGCCGGTAGCGGCAGGGCATACCCCAGATAATGCAGATAGCGTATGCCGGGACGGGCGCTGTCGCCGGTGGTGTCCGTGTCCGGGAACAGCTCGCGGAACACCGTCTCTTCGCGGCTGACGGGCCAGACATAGGCAACCAGCAGGGCCGCCACCAAGGCGCCGAAATGGGCCAGCGGATGGTCCGGAAGGCCGATCATCTGTGCCACATTGTAACCGAGGATGATGATCAGGCCGGCACCGATGGTCGGCGCCTTCATGCGGAACTGTTCGAGCTGCTCAGGCGTCAGGGGATAGCGGCGTCCGGTCCAGCCGAGACGGACGGACACCACGGTGCCGCCCGCGCGCTGAACCCAGAGCCCGCCGTCATAAGGGGCGGTCCGGATGGATTTGAAAATGGTGCCGATGCCTGTTTTCACAGTTCTACGTCCTCTGGCCTGCGTACTCTGGGGTCATACCGACTCTGGGGGTCATGCCGATGTCCGCGCCGCCGCCGGTCTCGTCGCCCGCCGGTTTCGTGCCGGTCCATGACTAGCACATTTCCCGCCCGGTGCCACAGGCACGATGATGCCGTGAGGGTGCCTAACAGGGTGACGGCAAAAATACAGGCTCAAAAAGTACAAAAACCCCGCACCGTGAGGAGAGGGACGGGACGGCAGCGGCGGGGCCACCGAACGGCGACAGCGTGAAACGGCACGGTGTTTCGGTGGCACATCCTGGCAGACCGGGGTTTTCGCGATACCGCTTGGAACAGTGTCCTTGCGCTGCCGTCCTTGCCAATACGGTATCCGGTTTCCCGGATGACATCCCCGTGATATTCACCACTGACTGTGGCCGACCGGCTTGAAAGGGGACCGTACCGCCCCCACCTCGCCACGCAGGGCACGGTTTCCGCCTGTGAGTGCCGGGGTCTGCCCCAGTCTGCCTAAACCCAGTCTGCTCAAACACTGTCTGTCCAAACCCTGTCCGCCATACTGTATCTGTCGGTACCCGTATCTGTTCACACCGTCCGGAGCCTTGACCCATGACCCAGCCTCTCCCCGCCGCCAACGCCCTGTTCACACCGCTCACACTCGGCGACATCACCCTGCCCAACCGCGTTCTGATGGCGCCTCTGACACGCAACAGGGCACATGGCGACGGCACGCCCAATGTGGGCCTCGCCGCGCGCTACTATGCCCAGCGGGCCAGTGCCGGGCTGATCATTTCCGAGGCGACACAGATCAGCGCCATGGGCAAGGGCTATATCGACACCCCCGGCATCCATACGCCCGCGCACGTGGCCGCGTGGCGACAGATCACCGACGCGGTGCATGCGGCGGGCGGGCGTATTTTCATCCAGCTGTGGCATGTGGGCGGCATCAGCCACACCTCGCTTCTGCCGGACGGCGCCGCGCCCGTCACCCCGTCGGGCGTCCATGTGGACAGCCAGACTTTCCTCGCGGAAGGTTTCGCCCCGGTGTCCGCGCCGCGCGCGCTGGCGCTCAGCGAGATTGCGGGCGTCGTCGCCGACTACGCGGCGGCGGCGGAAAACGCCAGGGCCGCCGGCTTCGACGGGGCGGAAATCCATGCCGCCAACGGCTATCTGATCGACCAGTTCCTGCATGACGGCACCAACCGGCGGGATGACGCCTATGGCGGCAGCGCTGAAAACCGCGCCCGCCTGCTGGCCGAGGTGACGGACGCGGTGACCGGCGTCTTCGGCGCCGGACGCACCGGCGTGCGGCTGGCCCCCACGGGCAGCTATAACGGCATGACCGACAGCGACCCCGAGACCACCTTTTCCGCCGCGATCGACATGCTGAACGATCGCGGCCTCGCCTTCCTGCATTTTGTCGAGGGCCTGCCCGGCGTCGAGACCAGTGCCGACGACCACGCTCTCCTCGACCGGTTGCGCCGGCGCTGGCAGGGTCTTTTCATCGCCAATGGCGGCTATGACGGCGACCGTGCGGCTGCGGCTGTGGCGGACGGCCGGGCCGACGCGGTCGCCTTCGGCCGGGCCTTTATCGCCAATCCGGACCTGCCGCGCCGGCTGCTGGAAGGGGCGGCGCTCAACAAATGGGACGGCGATACCTTTTACGGCGGCGACGCGCGGGGCTATACGGACTATCCATCGCTCGCCGCCTGATCCGCCACCCGGTCGGTTGCCGCCACATCAGTCCTCGGCCGGACCGTCGCCGAAGACGACGCCCTGCGCCTCCTCATTGACCAGCAGGGTGAAGATATCGGGCCGGCTGTAATGGCCGGTCACGTCCAGATCGTATTTGCCGCGCGCGATGTCGCCCATATCCAGATCGGCGACCAGAACCGCCTCTTCATCATAAACCGGCCCGGCCAGTACCCGGCCGAGCGGCGAAACGATGACACTGCCGCCGCGAATCAGCACGGTGGCCGGATCGTCGCCCTGCATGCAGTCGTAATCATCCGGATAATCGGCGCGGACGGCATACTGGCAGGCGGCCAGCACGAATGTGCGGCCCTCCCAGGCGATGTGACGCATGGCGTGCTGCCACTGGTCGCGGTCGTCGACCGTGGGGGCGCAGTATATCTCCACCCCCTTGGCATATAGGGCGAGACGCAATTGCGGCATGTAATTTTCCCAGCAGATCGCCCCGCCGACAGCGCCGAGCGGCGTGTCCACCACCGTCAGGGTCGACCCGTCACCGAATCCCCAGATCAGGCGCTCCATCGCCGTCGGCATGGTCTTGCGGTGCTTGCCGAGAAAACTGCCGTCCGCGCCGATATAAACGCTGGTGCAGTACAGGGTGCCGCCGTCGCGCTCCATCACACCGGCGACAATCATCAGATTGTGGCCGGCCGCGATGTCGCACATTCGGTCCAGTTCGGGCCCCGGCAGGTCGATGGCGGCGGCGTGATAGCGGCGGAACCAGTCACGTCCCGCATCATCGCGCTGGCCGACACGGGCGCCGAAATCCATGCCCTTGGGATACCCGCCGACAAAGGCTTCCGGAAAAACGGCGATCCGCGCACCCTCGCTCGCCGCCTTGCCCGCCAGCCGCTCCATGCGTTCGAGGGTCGCGGGCGTATCGAATGCCTGTGGCGCGGCCTGAATGACGGCGGCGCGCACGGTGGCGCTGTCTTGGGTGTCGGCATCGGTCACGGCGGTCTCTCCCTTATGCATACGGTCTTATCCCGCCCGCTTTCCTTGGCCCAGCCAAAGGCCGCTTGCAAGTCACAGAGCCGTGCGCGGATGGCAGATGAATGTGTTGGACCGTGCGACATCATTTGCGCTGGCACGGCCCCGGACCTTCGCCTATAAGGCAAGCCATGCCATACGGATCCTTGCGCGATTTCATCGATCATCTGGAACATACCGGGCGCCTTGTCCGGGTGAAGGAACCGGTGTCGACCGATCTGGAAATGACCGAGATCCAGACCCGCGTCATCGCCGAAGGCGGCCCCGCCATCCTTTTCGAGACCGTCATCAACGAACGCGGCGAAAAGGCGGAGATGCCGGTGCTGGTCAATCTGTTCGGCACCGTCGAGCGCGTCGCCATGGGTATGGACCGCACACCGGACGAACTGCGCGCCGTCGGCGAAACGCTGGCCTTCCTGAAACAGCCGGAGCCGCCGCGCGGCCTGAAGGATGCGGTCAGCCTGCTGCCGCTGGCTGGGCAGGTCATGGCCATGCGCCCGAAAACGGTCAAGAAAGCACCGGTTCACGAGGTGGTGCTGACGGGCGACGCCATCGACCTGAACCGTCTGCCCGTGCAGACCTGCTGGCCGGGCGAACCGGCACCGCTGATCACCTGGCCGCTGATCGTCACCAAGGGGCCGTCCACCCGCGCCGAGGACAATTACAATCTGGGCATTTACCGCATGCAGCGCCTGTCGAAGACACAGACGCTGATGCGCTGGCTGAAACACCGGGGCGGCGCCCAGCAGTATCAGCGCTGGAAGGACGAAAAACGCGAACCGGTGCCGGCGGCGGCCGTCATCGGCGCCGATCCGGGAACGACACTGGCGGCGGTAACGCCGGTGCCGGACACGCTGAGCGAATATCAGTTCGCCGGCCTGCTGCGCGGCAGGAAGGTGGAACTGGTCGACTGCAAGACGGTACCCTTGAAAGTGCCGGCGAGCGCCGAAATCGTGCTGGAGGGCTTCGTCAGCCTGGACGATTACCGCGACGAAGGCCCTTACGGCGATCATACGGGCTATTATAATTCGGTCGAACCCTTCCCGGTTTTCACCGTCACCGCCATGACCATGCGGCGCGACCCGATTTACCTGTCCACCTATACAGGCCGGCCGCCGGACGAACCAAGCGTCCTGGGCGAGGCACTGAACGAGGTCTTCATCCCCCTGTTGCAGCAGCAGTTTCCCGAGATCACCGATTTCTGGCTGCCGCCCGAGGGGTGCAGCTACCGCATCGCGGTGGTGTCGATGAAGAAGGCCTATGCCGGCCATGCCAAGCGGGTGATGATGGGTGTGTGGTCCTTCCTGCGCCAGTTCGTCTACACCAAATTCGTCATCGTGGTCGACGACGACATCGATGCGCGCGACTGGAAGGATGTGATGTGGGCACTGTCCACCCGCATGGACCCGGTGCGCGACATCGTGGCGGTGGAAAACACACCGATAGACTATCTGGATTTCGCCTCGCCGGTCTCCGGCCTCGGCGGCAAGCTGGGCCTGGACGCCACCAACAAGGTGGGCGGCGAGACGGACCGCGAATGGGGCCGACAAATCCGCATGGACCGGGCGGTGGTGGACAGGATCGACAGTCTGTGGGCCGATCTCGGCATTCCGGGACGCGGCGCGTCAATTTGGAAATAAGCGTTTGGAAATGAGTGTATGACACAGGATAGCGAGACCCTTGGCCTTCTGGAGGATCTGATCGGGCAGGCCCTGCGCGCGGGCGCCAGTGCCGCGGACGCGGTGGCGGTGGACAGCGTGTCGACCGCCGTGTCCTGGCGCAACGGCCGGCTGGAGGATGTGGAGGGATCGGAGGGCGAGGATATCGGCCTGCGCGTCTTTTTCGGTCACCGGCAGGCGGTGGCATCGACCAGCGACCGCCGCGCCGACAGCCTGAACGATCTGGTCGAGCGCACCGTCACCATGGCGAAGGCCGTGCCCGAGGACCCGTATTGCGGCCTGGCCCCGGAAGAGCGCCTGTTCAAGGCCCCCCTGCCCGAACTGGACCTGCGCGACGATACCGACATCTCGCCCGAGACATTGAAGACGCTGGCCGCACGGGCCGAGGACGCGGCCCGCGCCGTCGAGGGCGTGACCAATGCCGAAGGCGCCGGCGCGTCGGCCGGACGGGGCCGGGTATCGCTGGTGACCTCGCACGGGGTGGCGGCGACCTATGGTGGGACCAGTTTTTCGGTCTCGGTCGCGGCGGTGGCCGGCAGCGGCACCGGGATGGAGCGCGACTATGACATGTCGAGCGCGCGCTTCCTGGCGGACCTGGAAGACGCAGCCCACGTCGGCACACGCGCCGGCGAACGGGCGGTCAGGCGGCTCAACCCCACCAAACCGGAAAGCGCGGCCATGCCGGTGGTCTTCGATCCACGGGCGGCGGCCACACTCCTCGGTCATTTCGCCGGGGCGATTTCGGGCGCCAGCGTGGCGCGCGGCACCAGCTTTCTCAAGGACAGGATGGGCGAGACCGTCTTTGCCCCCGGCGTCACCATCATCGACGACCCCTTACGCAAACGCGGCCTGCGCTCGCGCCCCATCGACGGCGAGGGCGTGGGCGTGCGCACCACCAGGCTGATCGACGACGGCGTGCTGACAGGCTGGCTGCTGAACAGCGCCACGGCCCGGCAACTGGGCCTGGAGGTCACCGGCCACGCCACGCGCGGCACCGGCGGACCGCCCGGCGCCGGCACCAGCAACCTGTACATGGCCGCCGGCCCCCAAAGCCCCGAGGCGCTGATTGGCGACATCGCCGACGGTTTTTACGTCACCGAGCTGATCGGCATGGGGGTGAACCCGGTGACCGGCGACTACAGCCGCGGCGCCGCCGGATTTCGCATTCTGCAAGGGGAATTGGCCGGTGCGGTCAGTGAAGTGACCATTGCCGGCACACTTCAGGCTATGTTCCGGGAGATGACGCCGGCGTCGGACCTGGAATTTCGCACGTCCATCAACGCCCCGACCGTCCGTGTGGACGGCATGACGGTGGCCGGTGCCTGATGATAAAACACATGATGAGAGAGTAACCGGGCAGACCCGATAAAAAATGGCGGGCCGGCCGAGAAAAAGCGCACCAGCGCGTGGGTAACGGACAAGATGAACACGACAGACATGCCGGAGCGGAGGGCCGCCCCGGACAGCCCTGATAATATGGGCGATCGAACGGACGATCACACGGATAATCACACGGGCACACACGACACCAAAATCGCCGGGGCGGAGTTCTGTCCGCCCCTGGACCGCGACGCGGCCCTGGCCGAACGCGCGGTCCGCAAGGGCGCCGATCTGGCGATGGAATATTTCAGAAAGCATATCCGCTATTGGGACAAGGGACATAACGACCCGGTCTCGGAAGCGGATGTGGCGGTGGATCATTATCTGCGCCATGCCCTGATGGATGCCCGGCCCGGTTATGGCTGGCTGTCGGAGGAAACGCGCGACTCGGACAGGCGGCTGGCCTGCGGGCGGGTGTGGGTGGTCGACCCGATCGACGGCACGCGCGCCTTTCTCGAAGGGCGCGACGACTGGGGCGTGTCGGTCGCACTGGTGGAAATGGGCGTGCCCCAGGTTGCCGCCTTTTACGCACCGGCCAGAGACGCCTTCTACATGGCCGTCGCCGGACAGGGCGCGACGAAAAACGGCGAAAGCATCCATGTCAGCGATCAGGCGGACCTCGCCCATGCCCGCATGATGGGCGACCCGGACGCCTTCCGGTCCAGCCGTCTGTGGCCGGAACCCTGGCCGGAGACCATGACCGCCGAGCCGGCCAATTCCATCGCCCTGCGCCTGTGCCAGATCGCCGACAGCCAGTATGACTGCTGTGTCACGCTGCGCCCCAAGAATGACTGGGACATGGCGGCGGCCGACCTGATCCTGCGGGAAGCCGGCGGCCGTGTGACCACGGGCGACAAGGCGCCGCTGATCTACAACCGGGCGAAACCGCTGCACCGGCACATCGTCGCCGGTACGCCGGGACTGATGCCGGGCATGATGCAGCGTGTGGTGCCGGCCCTGAACATCTGGCGCAACCGGGCGGCCTAAAGCCGCCCTCCCCTTGAATACCATCAGCCCCTTATTAAGGGCGGTACAGGAACCGGTGGTACGGGCATTGGTGGCACGGGCATAGGCGGCACCGATATCGACGGCACCACCGGCATGGATGGTACAGGCATCGGCGGCGCGGATATGGGCGGCACGGGCATCGGTGGCACAGGCATTATTGGTTCAGGCATCAGCAATCCACGAAAGTGGCGATCCGCCGCACGTCGGGGCGCGGTTGCCCTTTCGCATGGGTCGGCGACCGGAACAGACCGTACCGGGACAGAGGGGCCCTTGGCAACGACGCCTCTGAAATGCCCCCGAGCATTTTCGATGATGATAACATCACCCCGAGGGCATTCTGAATTTTAGATTCCAGCCGCTTCCCAGGCGGCGAGCGGCACACTGTCGTCTGAAAGTGCTTTAGAAATACAGGCGCAGGCCGAAAGAAAGGTTGCCCTCGCCCAGCGTGTCGCCGCGCCCGCCACGGGGCGTGCCGGGATCGGCGGCCGGGCTGTCGAGCGAGGTATCGCTCCACACGGCGCTGAGTTCAAAATCACCGACAAACCAGCTCAGTCCCGCCGACCAGTCGACAAGATCGCTGCGGCCGTCACGCAGGTCATGGCCCACATGGGTCAGCACCGTCAGCGCCGGCAGGCCCGGCACGGGAACCTCCAGGTCGAAATAGCCGTACAGGCTGTCGGTCTCGGGGGTGAGCCAGCGCCCGTCAAAGGCATAGGCCAGCCCGGCACGGGTATAGAACAGGCCGAAATCCCGCGACAGGCTGGTCTTGATTTCGGGGAAAAAACGGCCCTCCTCGCCGCCCTCGAACCCGTCCAGTTCAAAGGACAGGTCAAGGGTGAAACCGTCCACATCCGCCAGATAGCCCACATACGGGCTGAGCCGCACGTCGGCGCCGCCGAACAGACGGCCAGGCACCCGGACCCCGCCGCCATGGGCGCCGATATAAACGCCGCTGTCATGTTCCAGCGTCAGGGACCCGACGAGCGATACGTCCTGATCCGACAGGCTGACACCCCTGTCGCGGTAATCGGTGACAGCACCAAGAGCGCCGAACACGGTGACGGGTGCGCTGTCATCCGTCTGCGCCGCCGGGGCGGCACAGAAACAGGCCGCCACGGCCGCAAACGGACCCAGTGCCGCCGAAGGTGACAAAAACCGAGCTGTCATGAAGGATGCCCCTTTTTCGTTTCTTGATCTTGAAGCGCTGTTTTTTCTTGAAGCGCTGCTTTTGCAAGCCCCGTTTTACAGTCTTGCCATTTTTTGTGAAGCCCCCGCCCCCCGGATCCGGCGCGCGGCCATGCGGCCGCCGGGCGTCAACGCCGCGTGTCCGGTGCGCCGGTGTCGGTTGCCGGTTTGGCCCCACCCGCGACCCCGGTGCCGGCGGAAAAAAACAGCCCGGGGTCCAGCCGCACGCGGCCCCAGTTGATGCGCCAGTCCACATGCGGGCCGCTGGCCCGGCCGGTGGCGCCGATGGTGCCGATACGCTCGCCTTTCGCCACGCGGTCGCCTTCGGCCACATCGACCGTGTTCATATGAAACAGGGTGGAGGTGACGCCGAAACCGTGATCGATGATGACGATCCCGCCTTCCAGCAGAAAATCGGGCGCCGCCAGACGCACGATGCCGCCGGCCGGGGCGACGATGGGGGTGCCGGTGCTGTTGGCGATGTCGATGCCGTAATGGGGGCTGCGCGGTTTGCCGTTGAGGATGCGCTGACTGCCGTAAAAGCCGGAGAAGCGTCCCTCGGCCGGCAGGATGAAGCCGTCGGCCCAGTCGGTGGCGTCGGTGACCGGCGCGCGGGCGGAGACGACGCGGCCGGTCTCGCGCTTGCGGCGTTCGCGCCATTCGGGCGGCGGGGTGACGGTTTTCGGCGGCAGGCCGTCGATGCGTTCGATATCGAAGCGACGGGAAGCGACGCCCAGGCGCCGCACCGTCTGGCGGCCGTCGGGATAGGTTAAGGCGAGGCGGGCTTCCGGGCCGGCGTCGCGGCCGAAGCCGAAGACGAAATGCCCGTCCGCCCCCACCTTGACCGGGGTGCCGTCGAGGGTCATGCGGGTGCCGGGCCGGGTGCGGCCCCAGACCATGCCGCCCTGAACCAGAAAGCCGTCGAGCGTGACGGGCGGACCGTCCTGCATCCGTGCCGGGGCGGGTGTGGCCTGGGAGACGGTCTCAGGAGTGGCCTGGAAGGCAGCCTGAGGGACGGTCTGAGGGGCGGTCTGAGGAGCGGTCTGAGGAACGGCCAGAGGAGCGGTCTGGGGGGCGGCGGCCAGAGGGACGGTCTGGGGGGCGGCCAGAGGGGCAGCCTGAGGGGCGACCAGAGGAGCGCTCTGGGGGGCGGCCAGAGGTGCAGCAAGGGGGGCGGCCAGAGAGGTAACCGGAGGTGCGGACAGGGGCGCGGCCAGGAGGATGCACAGGGCGGCGAACCGGGATGCCCATACCGGGATAGGCCGGGCGGTCCTGTGAGCCGGCGGCGTGTCGAAGTCCGGGTGGGGCCGGTCTGTCGTGTCGGTCGTCATACGGTGTCGTGTCCCTTGTCTTGCGCGGCCATGGTGGCGCCGCATTGGGGCGGAGATGTGACCCTGCCCCCACACATGAGCATGGCGCGGCCTTAAAACAGCTGGCCCTGTTTGTTATCCCGGTTCGGACCGCCTGGCCCGCCTGGCCCATCCGGGGCGGCGGATTTGGGGGAGAGGGATTTGGGGGCGGCTTTTCGTGCCGGGCGTTTTGGCGCGGGTGCATCCGGGGCGGTGCCGGTGTCCGCCGGGTCGACGGACATGGGCCGGGTGCCGTCGCGGAAACGGACATCGACGCGCTGGCCGGGGGTGAGCGCGCCAGCCTCGGTGACGGGGCGGCCGGCATCGTCCATGACCAGGGCATAGCCCCGGTCGAGCACCCGCGCGAAGGACAGGCTGTCCAGCATGCGGGCGGAGGCCGACAGCCGGTCGCCCAGACCGTCCAGCCGGCGCCGCACGGCGGGCGCGAGGCGGCTGTCCGCGCCGTCGAGGCGCTGGCGGCGATAGCGCACCCCGTCGCGCAGACGGGCCGGCGACAGGCCGCCGACAAGGCGGTTCAGGCGGGCCGACCGCGTCCGCGCCACGGCGATGAGACCGCGCGGCAAGCGGTCCGACAGATCGTCGAAGCGCTGGGCGGCAAGACCCATGAGATCGCGCGGGGACGGCAGGGCGCGGGCGAGCGCGGTCAGACGGTCGGCGCGGTCGTCCACCAGGCGCCGGCGCCGGCCGTCGAGCCGGCGGCCCAGATCGGCGATGGCGGCGGCCAGATCGGCCCGCACCGGCACGGCCATTTCCGCCGCCCCGGTCGGCGTGGGCGCGCGCCGGTCGGCGGCATGGTCGATCAACGTCCAGTCGGTTTCATGCCCCACGGCGGAAATGACCGGAATGGCGCTGGCGGCCACGGCGCGCACGACGATTTCCTCATTGAAGGCCCAGAGATCCTCGACCGAGCCGCCGCCGCGCGCGACGATGAGCACATCGGGCCTTGGCAGGGCGGGACGATGGGCACCGGCAGGAGTGGCGGCGCCAAAAGAGGCATCGGACGGGTCGCCCGACGAGGGGCCGGCAGGCACGCCGGAAGAGATGTCGGAAAGGATCGCGGAAGAAAGGCCGGAAGGGGCGCCAAAAGGGGCGTCGGACGGGTCGCCCGACGTGGGGCCGGCAGGCACGCCGGAAGAGATGTCGGAAGGGATCGCGGAAGAAGGGCCGGAAGGCGCGCCAAAAGAGGCGTCGGACGGGTCGCCCGACGTGGGGCCGGCAGGCACGCCGGAAGAGATATCGGAAGGGATCGCGGAAGAAGGGCCGGAAGGCGCGCCAAAAGGGGCGTCGGACGGGTCGCCCGACGAGGGGCCGGCAGGCGCGCCGTAAGAGATGTCGGAAGGGATCGCGGAAGAAGGGCCGGAAGGCGCGCCAAAAGAGGCGCCGGAAGAGGCATCGCCGAGGGCGTTGAAGCCATTGATGCCGGCGGCGATTTCCTCGGCCGCGCCGTCGCCCTGCACCCGCACCGGCCAGACCAGCACATGGCGGGGAAAGCGGTCGGACAGGCGGTGGAGAATGTCGCGGATGACCGCCCCGGTGGGCGAGGTGACGACGCCGATGACGGTGGGCAGATAGGGCAGCGGTTTCCTGGCGGCCTCGTCGAACAGGCCCTCGGCGGCCAGTTTGCGGCGCCGGTCCTCCAGCAATGCCATGAGGGCGCCGACCCCGGCGGGTTCCATATGGTCGACGACAAGCTGGTATTTCGAGCGCGCGGCATAGGTGGTGAGCTTGCCGGTGACGATGACCTCGAGCCCGTCCTCGGGCCGGAAGGACAGCCGGCTGGCGGTGCCGCGCCAGCACACGCCGTCCATGACCGCAGTGTCATCCTTCAGCGCGAAATAGAGATGGCCCGAGGCCGCCCGCTTGAAACCGGACAGTTCGGCGCGCAGGCGCACATGGCCGAACCGGTCCTCGACCGTGCGTTTCAGCACGGCGGACAGTTCGGAAACGGTGAATTCATGAATATTGGCGCCGTCGGTCATAATCGTTCGTCAGTCCAGTCTTGTTCGCCGGTCCAGTCTTGTTCGTCAGTCCAGCCTTATTCGTCAGTCCAACCGGGGGCCGCGCGGCCGGCACGGTCCCCGGTCCATCGTCCGGGTCGGGTCGCGGCGGGACCGGCTAAAACCAAACCCCGATCGAGACCCTATTGAGATGCGCCAAGCCTATGCTACAAGGGCGCACCGGCTCAAGCCGGGATGTTGCGTATCCATCACGCACAAGTGAAGGAGGGGGTCATGCGGGTTCTTTTGATCGGATCCGGCGGACGGGAACATGCGCTGGCGTGGAAACTGCGCCAGAGCGCGGACCTGAGCGCCCTGTTCTGCGCCCCCGGCAATGCCGGCATGGCGGAGATCGCGACCTGCACGGCGCTGGACAGCGCGGACAGCGACGCGGTGATCGCCTTTTGCCGGGACGAGGCGATCGACCTGGTGGTCGTCGGCCCCGAGGCGCCGCTGGTGGCCGGGCTGGCCGACCGGCTGATGGAGGCCGGCATCCGCGTGTTCGGGCCCGGCGCCTATGCCGCGCAGCTGGAGGGGTCGAAACAGTTCACCAAGGAGATCTGCCGCGAGGCCGGCGTACCGACGGCGGCCCATGCCCATTTCACCGATGCGGCGGCCGCCAAGTCTCATGCGGCGGACCACGGCCTGCCGGTGGTGATCAAGGCCGACGGTCTGGCCGCCGGCAAGGGCGTGATCATCGCGGAAAGCCGGGATGCGGCCATGGCCGCCATCGACAGCCTGCTGCCCCTGTCCGGATCGCTGGTGATCGAGGAGTTTCTGGACGGCGAGGAGGCCAGTTTTTTCGCCCTGGTGGACGGCGGCCATGCGGTGGCCCTGGCGGGCGCGCAGGACCACAAGCGGGTGGGCGACGGCGACACCGGCCCCAACACGGGCGGCATGGGCGCCTATTCACCGGCGCCCGTGGTGACGGAGACGATGGCCGCGCGCATCATGGCCGAGATCATCGAGCCGACGGTACAGGCGCTGAAAGACCGGGGCCATCCGTATCGCGGCGTGCTGTATGCCGGGCTGATGATCACGGCGGACGGACCGAAGCTGATCGAGTATAATTGCCGTTTCGGCGACCCGGAATGCCAGGTGCTGATGGCGCGTCTGGACAGCGACCTGCTGGCGCTGATGGTGGCGACGGCCGAGGGACGGCTGGCCGGCATGGCGCCGCGCTGGTCGGCGGACACGGCGCTGACGGTGGTGATGGCCACGACCGGCTATCCCGGCGCCTATGCCAAGGGCAGCGTGATCGGCGGCATGGAGGATGCCGGCGCGGTCGAGGGGGTGACGGTTTTCCATGCCGGCACGGCCCGCGACAACGGCGCGCTGACCGCCGCCGGGGGCCGGGTGCTGAATGTGACGGCGCGGGGCGACAGCGTGGAACAGGCGCGCGAGCGGGCGTATGCGGCGGTGGACAGGATAGACTGGCCGGAAGGCTTTTGCCGCCGCGACATCGCATGGCGTGCCCTGAAACGACCTGAAACGACCTGAGGCAACACAGGACCGATAACAGCAAGGGCGCCGAGGACGGCGCGCCAGAGACGAAGGCACAGAGACGACGCCCAAGGGGAACAAACCGGACGGAACCGTCCGGGAGAGGCCAGAGGCAAGGCCAGAAAAAAGACAGTCCAGAAGAAAGGAAGAAAGACAGGCCAGAAGAAGGGCAGCGATGGACAGGCCAAGGGTGCGGCCGGGCATAAACCCGGCACGGAGAGCGGACCCGACACTGATTATTCAGGGACTGATGATACAGGGGCTGATGATACAGGGGCTGATGATACAGGGATAGACGGGCAAGGGATCATCACGGGCAGGTGGGGATGCCGCATTATGGATGCGATTATCGGACTGAAAACATTCGAGGAAACCGTTTACGGTGTCCGTCTGCACGGTGTCGAGACCGGCAGCGGACCCGACACGCTGCTGTTTCTGCATGGCTGGTGCGGCAATCACGCCAGTTTCAAGGAACAGATCAAACAGTTTCTGCCCACCCACCGCTGTATTGCCGTGGACCTGCCGGGGCACGGCCGCTCGGCCAAGCCGCAGATCGACTATTCCATCGTGTTCTTCGCCGAGATCATCAACGGCCTGATCCGCAAGCTGGGCCTGCGGGACAGTATGATCGTCGGCCATTCCATGGGCGGCTGCATCGCCGTCGAGATGCTGCACCAGGACCCGGACACGGCGCGGGGCGCGGTGCTGGTGGACCCCGCCATGATCCTGCCGACGCGGGGCATGGTCCGGTCCCTGAACGGGTCGCAGGCCGCCATGGAGGAACACGGCGTGCGCGAGACATACTGGAACGGCATGAAACGCTACATGCTGCGCGCGGACGACCCGGAGGAGATCAGCACCTGGCTGCACAGTGTGCAGCGCCGCGTGCCCAGCCATGTGGCCCTGACGGCCTGGCAGGGCATGATCGACTGGAACGGGCGGGTGGCCCTGAAAGCGGCGGCGGCGAGACCGCTGGCCTATATCGCCGCCGAATATCCCAACAACCACCGCGCGGAGATGAAGCGTGCCGTGCCGTCACTGTTCTGGGGGGAGGTGCTGGCGGGCTCGCACCACTGTCATCTGAGCGAACCGGTGCAGGTGAACGCGATGATGACGGCGTTCCTGCGGCGGATCGGCTGATCCGGGCCGGACATGCGGGAGATATCGGGGACTGTGGCGGCCATGACGGGCCTGTAGGCTTCATGCGGGCCGGTGCACGGGCCCTGCGTCAGACAGCCTGGCCGTCCGGCGCGGGGGTGCCGTCGGGGTCAAGCCGGCGGGCCTTGTGCGGGGGAAAGATAATGCTGACACAGGTGCCCACGCCCTTGCGGCTGACGATGCTCATACTGGCGTTCATTTTTTCGGCGAAGGCGGCGACCAGCGGCAGGCCGAGACCGGAGCCCTGGTGACGGCGCGAGAGGGAGCTGTCCACCTGTCCGAAGGGACGCTTGGCGATCTTGATCTCCTCGGGCGTCATGCCGATGCCGGTATCCTCGACGACGAGGACGGCGCTGCCGTCCACCCGGCCTTCCAGCCCCAGTTCCACCTGGCCGCCGGGCTCGGTGAACTTGATGGCGTTGGACAGGAGGTTGAGACAGATCTGCTTGATCAGGCGTTCGTCGGCCTCCAGCCGGATGGCGGGGTCGAGACGGTGGCTGAGTTTGAGCCCGGCCTCATAGGCGCGCTGCTGGACCAGTGTTTCGCACATCTGCATGGCCGGCAACGGATTGACCCATGTGAGATGGGCTTCCAGCCGCCCTGATTCGACCTTGGACAGGTCGAGAATGTCATTGATGATGGCCAGAAGGTGCGTGCCGCTTTCATGGATGTCGCCGGCATATTCGGCGTAGCGTTCATTGCCGACGGGGCCGATCAGCTCGTCCTTCAGAATTTCGGCGAAGCCGAGAATGGCGTTGAGCGGGGTCCTCAGCTCGTGGCTCATATTGGCGAGGAATTCCGATTTGGCCCGGTTGGCCAGTTCGGCCATGTCGCGGCTGCGCTGCAATTCCTGCGCCTGGATCAGGTCGTCGGTGACGTCGCGGCCGATGATCAGCAGCATCGGTTCGGCGTCTTCCTCGATTTTCTGGGCGAAGAGCCGGAAATTGCGGATGAGGTTGCCACGGGTCTTCAGCGTGGTGGGCACGTCCGTCATGGTGGCGGTGTTCTTCAGTTCCTCGCGGAAGCGGCCGGCGAACATGGGGTCGGCCCACAGGCCCAGTTCCGACATGGTTTTGCCGATCACGTCATCGCGGCGAAACCCGAACATGTTGATAAAGGCCGGGTTCACATCGATCAGGCGTTCGGTCACCGCATCGGTCAGGGCCATGATTTCCGGTGTCAGGCGAAACACATTGCGGAATATTTTTTCCGCGCGGCGGCGGTCCGACTGTTCCCGGACCTGGGCGGTGACATCGAACAGGGAAGCCGCCACCGCCTTCTTGCCCTCCCACTCGATCTGGCCGGCACGGCAGGACACCCAGATGGTGTCGCCGTCGGCGTGGCGGAGACGGAAGCGATATTCCTCGGGGCCCTCATCGTCGATGAGGCGGATCTTGTGATTGCCGAGCACCCGGTCGCGGTCGTCTTCATGCAGCCAGTCGTCAAAGCGCTGGCCGATGAAGTCGCCGGCGGACTGGGGCACGCCGAGCATGCGGTGCATGGGGGCGTTGACATAGACGAACACGCCGTCGCGCACCACGACCACCCCTTCGCCCAGCGTGTCCAGCAGCGCGGCCTTGTCGGACAGCCTGTCGGCGGTTTCGCCGCCGGATGCCTTTTCCGCTGCCGTGGCCGGTACCGTGTCCGGTACCGTGTCCGGTGCCGTGTCAGTTACCTTGTCCGGCGCGGGGCCGGGCGCGGTGGCCGGTTCATTATCGGGGGAGCGGGTGAACACGGGCATAAACTCAACACATATATGGGCGTGATCGCGGCATCATGGTGTCAGGGTTTCGGTGCATCTGACTCTCGCTTGCATTCAGGCGGATCGATCCGGGCAAAGTGCGGGCGACGTGTACTTATGCAATCCGGGTTGCGAATAAAAAATGACATAAATTTCGTAACGAAAGATGAAGGATTGTTCAAGACGGCAGACAGGGGCGGATACAGGGCCGGATACAGCGGATACAAGGGCGAATACAGATGCGGGGACAGGCACGGAGAAAGACGCGGGGATCAGACACGGGGATCAGGCACGGGGATCGGGCGCGGGGGCCCCGGCGGTTGGCCGGGGATCCGTCGACGGAAGGGCCGCGTCTTCCGGCGTGCGGCGAAAAAATGCGGGGGTGCCGGGCATAAAAGGGGGATGACATCTATATAGATTTGATATATACGACACATATAAACAAAAGTGGGTCCAAAGGCCCGAATAACGATGACAAGCGAGGAATACGGTGAGGAAGATTCTCAAAAGCGTGGCGCCGGCTGTTGTGCTGGTGGCCGGCATCGGTGTCGTATGGGCACTGACCGCCGCGAAACCCGACCCTGAAAAAACCGAGGAAATCCCGCGCCCCGTGTCGCTGTATGTGGACACGGTGCGGGCGGAATCCGTCGTCCTGTCCGTGCGGACGCAGGGCGAGGTGCGGCCGAAAACGGATGTGAACATCATCCCGCAGGTGTCGGGGCGCATCACCTATGTGGACCCCGCTTTTTCCGAGGGCGGCAGCTTCGCCCCCGGGACGGTGCTGCTGCGGATCGACGATTCGGATTACAAGCTGGAACTGATCCGCGCCGAGGCCCGCGTGGCGGAAGCCCGCGTGCAGGTGGAGCAGGAACTGGCGGACGCCCGGATCAAGGAAAAGCAGTGGCAGGAATGGGTCAAGGACGGCGAACCGACGCCGCTGGCCCTGAACAAGCCGCAGGTGGCCGAGGCCCAGGCGAAACTGCGCGCGGCGGAAGCCGACCTGAAGGAAGCGCGGCTGAATATGGAGCGCACGCGGATTTCGCTGCCGTTTGACGGGCGCGTGCGCTCGCGGGATGTGGGTCTGGGCCAGTTCGTCAGCAACGGCACGGTGCTGGGACGCGCCTTCGCCACCGATGTGGTCGAGATCAAGCTGCCGCTGACCGACAAGCAACTGACGGAACTGCAACTGCCCATCGGCTATGTGGCCATGGACCCGACCACGGCGCCGGGTGTGACCTTCACCCATGACATGGGGGGCATGCCCTATCAGTGGCGCGGACGGATCGTGCGCATCAATGCCGACATCGACCAGCAGACGCGCCTGGCCTATGCCATTGCCGAGGTGGACGACCCCTATGGCCGCAACACCGACCGGGGCATGCCCTTTGCCGTCGGCATGTTCGTCCATGCCGAGATCGCCGGCGCCCAGCCGCAGCGCGCCCTGGTGATGCCGCGCCTGGCGCTGCGGTCCGACAACCGGGTGTTCGTCATCAATGCCGAGAACAAGCTGGAAATCCGCACCGTCGGCGTGCTGGCCACGTCGCCGGACCGGGTGCTGGTGTCAAGCGGGGTGGTGGACGGCGAAAAGGTGGTGACATCGCCGGTGCAGTCGGCGGTGGCCGGCATGATCGTCCAGCCCATCACGCGGGCGGCCGCCACCAACCTGTCGCGGGCCAACACGGCGCCGATGACGGCCGACAGCGGCATCGCCGCCGGGTCCCGGTAAGGGCGGGGGAGCGGACAGATGTTGAACAAAATGATCGAATGGTGGGCGCGCAACACGGTTGCGGCCAACCTGCTGATGATCGGTATCATGCTGACCGGCGTCACCGGTTTCCTGAGCATGGACCGGGAAATCTTTCCCACCATCCGGGCCTACGGGGTGGAGGTCAATGTGGTCTGGCCGGGCGCGGACCCGCAGGAGGTCGAGGAACAGATCCTGATCCGCATCGAGGAGGCGGTGTCCGACCTGGACAATATCGACTGGGTGCTGTCGCGGGCCCGCGAAGGTTACGGCGAGGTGGACATCCGCACCTTTTCCACCGTGGACCAGACGCAGTTCATCAACGATGTGAAAAACCGCATCGATGCCATTTCCACCTTTCCGCGCGATATCGAGCCGCCGCAGGTGCGCCAGTGGATCCAGTCGGAAGAATATATGCGCGTGGCGGTGCACGGCAATGTGCCGGAACGGGACCTGAAGCGCCTGGCCGAGGATTTGCGGCGCGAGGTGGCGGCCCTGCCGTCGATTTCCATCGTCGAGCTGTTCGGCGTGCGGCGCGAGGAAGTGTCGGTGGAGGTGTCGGAAGAGGCCCTGCGCCGCTACAATCTGAGCTTCATGGAGGTGGCGGACGCCATCCGCAACACCTCGATCAATCTGTCGTCGGGCTCGGTGCGCACGGATGTGGGTGAATATTCGCTGCGCGCGCGCAATCTGGCCGATACGGAACAGGATTTCGCCGAGATCATCATCCGCCAGACGCCGGAGGGCGGCACCATCCGCGTCGGCGACGTGGCGACCGTGATCGACGGTTTCGAGGACGAGCCGATCCAGGCCAGCCTGAACGGCGAGCCCGCCGTGCTGATCCAGGTCATGACGACGGAGGTGATGGATATCGTCACCGCGTCCGATGCGGTGCGGGCCTGGATCGAGGAGCGCAGCGGGTCCCTGCCCAGCGGCGTCAGCATGACCCTGTGGACGGACGACGCCGACGCCTTCAAAAGCCGGATGAGCACCATCGGCAATGCCGCCTTCCAGGGGCTGCTGCTGGTGCTGCTGGTGCTGGTGCTGACACTGCGGCCGATCGTGGCGGTGTGGGTGACGGTGGGTATCGCCACGGCCTATGCCGGGGCCTTCATCTTCCTGCCGGCGGTGGGTGTATCGCTGAACATGCTGTCCACATTCGCCTTCCTGCTGGTGCTGGGGATCGTGGTGGACGACGCCATCGTGGTCGGCGAAAGCATCCATTCGGAAAGCCACAAGACCGGCGGCGGCATCACCGCGGCGGTCCTGGGCGGACAGATGGTCGCCAAGCCGGTGATTTTCGCGGTGCTGACCACCATCATCGCCTTCATGCCGTGGCTGTTCCTGTCGGGCGAGACCAGCGAGTTCACCAAGCACATCACCTGGGTGGTGGTGACGGCGCTGTCCTTTTCGCTGGTGGAAAGCCTGCTGATCCTGCCGGCGCACCTGTCGTCGCTGAAACCACGGCAACGGCTGACGGCGTTCGACCGGTTTCAGAAAAAGATTTCCGGCGGGATCGTGCATTTCGCGCAGAACCATTACCGCCGTATCGGTCAGGCGGCCATCCGGCGGCGCTATCTGACCCTGGCGGCCTTTACCGCGCTGATGCTGGTGTGTTTCATGGGTCTGCTGGGCGCGGGCTGGGTGCAGACCAGTTTCAATCCGATCATCGAATCGGAGGAAATCTACATCAATGTCACCATGCCCGAGGGCAACACCTATGAGCGGAGCCAGGAGGTCCTGCATCAGATGCAGCGGGCGCAGGCCGCGCTGGTGGCACAGGTCGCGGCCGAGAGCGGCGGCCGGAAAAAACTGGTGGAAAACTGGTACACGCGGTCGCGCCGCGACAGTGTGATCGCCATCGTCAAGCTGGCCTCGCCCGAGGTGCGCGACATGTCGGCGCGTGAAGCGGCGATCCGCCTGCGCGACCTGATGGGCGACGTGCCGGATGCCGAGGACGTGACCGTCAACTATACGCTGGACAATCAGGGCGCCGGTTTCGAACTGGCGATCCGTCATTCCGACCTGGATGTGCTGCGTCTGGCGGTGGACGAGTTGAAGGAGCATTTGCGGTCCTATTCGGCCCTGTATGACATTCGCGACAACCTTCAGACGGCGTCCGAGGAAATCCGCCTGAAGATGAAGCCGGGGGCCGAACAGCTGGGCCTGAACCTGGCGGATGTCTCGCGTCAGGTGCGCCAGGCCTATTACGGCGAAGAGGTGCAGCGCCTGCCCCGTGGCGGCGAGGACGTGAAGGTGATGGTGCGCTATCCGATGGAATCGCGGCGCTCGATCGAAAGCCTGTCCGATTTCCGCGTGCGCACATCGGACGGCCGCGAGGTGCCGCTGGCGGTGGTCGCCGATCTGGAATACGCCCCCGGCCTGAAAAGCATCCTGCGCCGCGACCGCGACCGCGCCGCCATTATCAGCGCCGACCTGAAGGAGGAAGTGCGCGGCGAGATCATGGCGGATCTGGACAAGAACTTCTTCCCCGAATGGGAACAGCGCTATCCGGGCGTCAAGCGGGGCGCCATCGGCCAGGCCGAGGGCGAGGCGCGTTTCTTCCAGGAGGTTCTGGGCCTGTATGTGGGCGCGCTGTTCCTGATGTATATGCTGCTGGCCATCGCCTTTCGCAGCTATGCCCAGCCGGCGCTGTTCCTGATCGCCATTCCGTTCGCCTTTGTCGGCGCCATCATCGGCCATTTCCTGCTGGGCGAGGTCATGGCGATTTTCAGCTATTTCGGCATCGCGGCGGCGGCGGGCGTGGTGATCAACGACAACCTTGTCCTGGTGGATTACTGCAACCGCCTGCGCGAACGCGGCATGGACGGACCGCAGGCCATCGTCGAGGCGGGCGTGGCGCGTTTCCGCCCGATCATGCTGACATCGGTAACCACCATTGTCGGGCTGGTGCCGATGATGCTGGAACGGTCCACACAGGCCGCCTTCCTGAAGCCGATCGTCATCGCGCTGGCCTTCGGGGTGGGCATCGCCTTTTTCGTCACCCTGCTGCTGGTGCCGGCGCTGTATATGGTCGGCATCGACCTGAAGCGGTTTTTCGGCGGTGTCGGCCGCGTGGCCGGCCGCATGGTGCCCTGGGGCGACGACGCGGTGGAGGTGAAGCGCCCGGCGGAATAGACCGCGCGCGCCCGCGTCCCTCCCCCGCCCCGTCAGGCGTGCCTTGACCGGCGGCGGAGCGCGGCACAATCAAAAGACGGAGAAGCCGCCCCAAAAGGGCGGCTTTTTCTTTTGGTCCGGCTTTTATATGGGCCACGGCCTTTATCCCCCCGCATGCCCTGTCCGGTGCACTTTCTTGCAAAACAGGAAGAAATACACCCGCACGCTCATTTGATCTGGATCGGATGCACACCTTCAATTATTGATTGAAGCCATGAATTTATTTAATAAATTTTTATATTTTATTGAGCTTATATAAATAAAAAATATTATTTTTAATAATTTCTAAATAAATAATCCAGTGAAAGAAAACGAATATTTAATTTAATCGACTTAATTAAATATTCGTTTTAGGGAAAGTGGCAGGACGGGCAAGGCCATGGGAAAACGTCAAGACCGTTTCGACCTGGCGATCGAAGCATCCGGTGTGGGATTGTGGGACTGGGATATTGTCGAGGACAGTCTTGTCTGGTCGCCCCGGTTTCTGGAGATTATCGGCGCCGACCCGGATACAGGCACACGCCTGAACACAGGTCCGGACATGGGCCCAGACATAGGTCCGAGCCATGGCGCGAGGCGGGTGTCGGATTTTTTCGACAGGCTGCATCCGGACGATGCCGCGCGGGTGCGGGCAGCCGTCAACGCCCATCTGACACAGCGGGTGCCATATGCGGTGGACATGCGCATGCGCAGCGACGATGGCGGCTATGTCTGGGTGCATGCGCGGGGCCAGGCGGTGTGGAATGACCGGGGCATGCCGGTGCGCTTTGCCGGGTCCATCGACGATGTGTCCGGCCGCAAGGCCATCGAGACCGCCCTGATCGACAGTGAGACGCGGTTCGAGCTGGCCGCCAGGGGGGCCAGCGTCGGAATCTGGGACTGGATCGATGTCAGCCGTGACGAGGAGTATTGGTCGGACCGGTTTTTTGCCCTGCTGGGATATGAAGTCGGGGAAATCGAGCCGGGTCTGAAGTCCTTTGCCTCGCTTTTGCACCCGGACGACCTGGAGGCGACGTTCGATCTGGTGGATGCCCATTTCCGGGGGGAAGCCAAGTTTGAAATCGAATACCGGCTGAAACACAAGACGGACGGATATTTATGGTTTCTGGGCACCGGCCTCGCCGAGCGGGACAGCCGGGGCAAACCGGTGCGCATGGTCGGTTCGATCATGAACATCCACGCCCGCAAAATGACCGAGAAGGCGCTGCGGGAAAGCCAGGAGCGCTACGACCTCGCCGTGGCGGGGATCGGTGCCGGGGTGTGGGACTGGCCCGACCCGCGATCCGACAATCTGTACTGGTCGCCCCAGCATTTCACCATGCTGGGATATAGCGCGGATGCGTTTCAGCCCAGCATGCCCAAGTTCATGGCCATGCTGCACCCGGACGATACGGATATCGTTCTGGAAGCCCTGCGCCGCCATATGGAGCGGTATGAACCGATGACGGCGGAATACCGGATCCGCCACCGGGACGGTCATTATATCTGGGTTCGCGGGACAGGGCAGGCCCTGTTGGATGAAACCGGCGCGGCGATCCGCATCACCGGATCGATTGTCGATATCACCCAGGAAAAAACCGCCACGGAGGCCCTGCGTGTGCGTGAGCGGGAGTTGCGCCTGATCTTTGATTCGGTGCCGGTGCGGATCTGGTACAAGGATGACAAAAACCGGATTTTGCGTCTGAACGAGCAGGCTGCCCGGTCCATGGGCATGACGGTGGAAGAGGCCGAGGGGACGGACACCTACGACCTGTTTCCCGACATGGCGAAAAAATACCATGATGACGATCTGGAGGTGATCAATTCCGGCGAGCCGAAACTGGGCATTGTCGAGGAATACACGCCCCGTGACGGTGTGCGCGGTTGGGTGATGACGGACAAGGTGCCCTTTATCGACCGGGCGACGAACAAGCGCTATGTCTTCGTATCGGCGATCGACATCACGGAACAGAAGCGGGTCGAGAACCTTCTTGAAAAGAAAACCAGCGATCTTCTGGCATCGAACAGGGAGCTGGAACAGTTTGCCTATGTCGCGTCGCATGATTTGCAGGAACCGCTGCGCATGGTGGCCGGGTACTGCGATCTTTTACGCCGGCGCTACACCGACATACTGGATGAGGACGGGAAGGAATTCATCGAGTATGCGGTTGACGGCGCCAAGAGGATGCAGTCGCTGCTGAGCGACCTGCTGCAATATTCGCGTATCGGACAGGTCGACTATGACCAGCGGCCAACCGACCTGAACGCGGTTCTGGAAGAAGTCCTGCGGGATCTTGCCGGTGCCGTGGCGGAAAGCGGCGCCACGATCGGCATCGGGGACATGTCCGCCGTTCTGGCGGATCACGGGCAGATCCGCCGTGTTCTGCAAAACCTTATCCAGAACAGCCTGAAATTCCGCGGGGACGGGGACGCGATCGTGCAAGTCTGGTGCGAGGAGGACGGCCGGGATGTCACCGTCAAGGTCCGTGACAACGGCATCGGCATCAAGCCGGAATACAAGAACCGCATTTTTCAGGTGTTTCAACGCCTGCATACCAAGGAAGAGTATCAGGGCACGGGGATCGGGCTGGCGATCGCCAAACGGATCGTGGAAAAGCATGGCGGCCGGATCTGGCTGGAAACAGGCCCTGACGGCCAGACGGCCGACGGCTGTCAATCCGCCCCCCCACGGACCGATGACAGCGGCGCCGGGGCGACCTTTGCCTTTCAACTGAAAAAGCCATCCCATGGAGAGCGATATCATGTCCAATCCCGTTGAAATTCTGCTGGTGGAAGACAATCCGGGCGATGTGCGCCTGACCCAGGAGGCCCTGCGGGAAGCCAGAATAGCCAACAGACTGCATACCGTTCGCGACGGCGAAATGGCGCTGGATTATCTGTTCCGGCGCGGACGGTTTGAGGATGCGGTCTTGCCGGATCTGATTTTTCTGGACCTGAACATCCCGCGCGTGAGCGGGCTGGAGGTGCTGGACAGGATTAAAAGTCAGGATGTCCTGAAAAGGATACCGATCGTTATTCTGACATCGTCGGAAGCGGAGAAAGATATCGTCAAAAGTTATGATCTACATGCAAATTGTTATGTAAAAAAACCATTGGACTTGAATGGTTTTGTCGATGTGATCAAAAGTATTGAGGGGTTTTGGCTTTCCGTCGTCAAGTTGGCGACGGTATAATTTGCGAAAAGCAAAATACATATCAACTTTTAATTATTACACACATCTTGAAAGCGATTAAAATTTTTAAATGAATTTTTTCCCGAAAGGTTGTAGTATACTTCCGGTTGGGGACGAGTCGATCGGATATCACTTGAGGGGCTATCAAAGTGACCGACCAGCTTGCGATTCTTTTGATTGAAGACAATCCCGCCGATGCCCGTCTGGTCGAGGAACAGTTCAGGGACTTCGGCAAGGACAGATTTCATCTTTTGACGGAACCGGACCTGGCGCGCGGGCTGGACACGCTGGGCCAGGGGCATGCCGATCTGATCCTTCTGGATTTGTCCCTGCCGGATTCAAGCGGTCTCGACGCCCTGAAAACCATATTGAATGCGGCGCGCGACATTCCGGTCATTGTGTTTACCGGGCTGGACAGCAATGAAACTGCGGAAGAGGCCGTGCGGCTGGGCGCGCAGGATTTCATCCTGAAGGACGGGCTGAACAGCGGCACCTTTGTCCGGGCGATCTTTCTGGCGGTGGAACGGCATCGCCTGTTGCAGGAGCGCCAGCACCACATTCTGCAACTGAAAGAAGCCAATACCCTGAAATCCAGATTTCTTGCGGGCGTCAGCCATGAACTGCGCACGCCCCTCAATGCCATTCTGGGCTATTCCCAGATCATGCAGCAACAGTTGCACGGCCCCATGGAGCACAAGAAATACGCCGACTATATCGACATGATCCACCAGTCGGGCGCGCATCTGAGCTGTCTGGTCAATGATCTGCTGGACCTGTCCCGCGCCAATGTGGGCAAGCTGACCCTGAGAGAGAAGACCGTCGATATCGTCTGTCTGGCCGGCCGGGCGATACACTATCTGCAACAGCATGCCCTGGACAAGGATGTGGAACTGTGCGTGGACCCCCTATGCGGGCAGATGCCGGTGCTGGGCGATGAAACACGCCTGTTTCAGGTTTTGCTGAACCTGCTGTCGAACGCGATCAAGTTCAGCCGGCTGGGCGGGTGCGTGAACGTGAAGATCTTTACCGATGCCGAGGGCCAGACGGTCATACGGATACGCGATGAAGGCATCGGCATCCCGAAAGAGGATCTGGAGATGGTTCTGGTGCCGTTCAACCGCGGCGATCCGCATATCGCCCATGACGGCGACGGCTCGGGCCTGGGTCTGCCCATGGCCAAGAGCCTTGTGGAACTGCATGGCGGCCGGTTGACGCTGGAGAGCGAAGCGGGCAAGGGCACGTCGGTTGAAGTGACCCTGCCGCCCAACCGCAACCTGGCGGCAACCACAGCCGCTTACAGCCCGCATGCGGAATATGCGGCCGCCCAGTAAAACAGGGACGCCGCAAGGACGTCGGCCTTACGGAAAACCGCTGCCTGACGGACACGGATAGCGCCGGTTGCCAGAGTAGCCGGTTGCCAGAACAGCCGGTTGCCAGGGCAACAGCCACAAGACACGTGTTTTCGGTGATCGCGGGTGCAGCCACATGCACGCGATTTTTCAAGTCCAGGTGCCTGCGCGCACGCCGCGTCCGGCAGACTGTCTAGATCAGCCGCTGTCCAACCGACGGCCGGGGATCCTTCCCGCCAGACCGGGCCGCCATGTCGGGCAGCCGGATCGCCACGCTTGTGCCGCCGCCCGGCCTGCTTTCCATGATCACGTCGCCCGCGTGCAGGGCGACCAGTTGCCTGGCAAGCGGCAGTCCGAGGCCGCTGCCTTTCCTGATGGCGCGCTGACCGGTCCTGAACGTCTGGGTGAAGGGTTCGAAAATCCGTGGGATGTCTTCGGCCGCCAGACCGCAGCCGGTGTCCTTGATCTGGAGGAGCGCGTTGGCCCCGAGGGCGGTGAGCTGCACGGTGACCGTGCCCTGTCTGGGTGAAAACTTTATGGAATTGGACAGGATGGCCCTGAGCGCCTGGGCCAGGCGGTTATGGTCGCCCTGTATATAAATGTCGTCTTCCGGCAGTTGGGTTTCGATGGCAACGTCCATCACCCTGGACCAGGGCAGCATATGCGCCACCGTCCGCTCGACAAGCTGGTTGAGATTGACCTCATCGACGACAAGCGACAGCTGGTCTGAATCAATCCTGGCCAGGTCCAGCAGGTCGGTCACCTGGGTCATGAGGGCATTGCCGCTGTCGCGGATATATTCCAGATAGCTTTTGTAGCGCCTGTCGTCCAACGGGCCGTGGACTTCCGTCAGGATGAATTCGGCAAAACCGATAATGGCATCAAGCGGTGTGCGCAATTCATGGTCGAGACTGGACAGAAACTTGTTCTTGGCATCGCCGACGGCAAGCGCCAGTTCCTTTTCGGTGATCAGGCGTTGTTCCTCGGCGCGCTGGCGGGAGATGTCGCGCAGGGTGACAAGATGCGCGGCCGCACCGGCCCAGTGGGTCTGGGCGATGTGCAGGTCGGCGATGACGGGGGCGGCCACGTTCAGCGTCAGTTCCATTTCGGCGCGGGACTGGCCGGCAAGATCGACGCCGATCATCCGGCCCACAAGCCGGTCCGCCGGCATATGGAAGAGAGCGGCGGCGGCCCTGTTGGCGAACCGGATGGCGCCGTCGAGAGACACGATCAGGATGGCATCGGCGTTTTCGGCGATCATCCGTTCCAGTTGCCGGTACAGCTTATGGCGTTCGATCGTATGGCGCATGGCGGCGGCGATGCTGCCGGCGTTGATGTTGGATTTGGGCAGAAAATCCTGCGCGCCTTTGCGGATGGCGTCCCGGCCGACGGCTTCGCTGTCCTGATGGGTGATGACCACGATGGGGATATCGGGGATTCTGCCGGCCAGACGGGCCAGGACTTCCACGCCGGTGCAGTCGGGCAGGCCCAGGTCGAGAAACACGATGTCGAAACGCACGGTCTCCAGCGCGTCATAGGCGGCGTGCAGGGTGGATACGGATGTGACGGCCACGGCACCGGGAAAGGCCTCGTCCAGATGGATTTCGATCAGGCGCCGGTCGGCGGCATTGTCCTCGACCAGAAGCACGGCATGGGGCGTGCGTCCGTTTGCCCCGCTGTTTTCATCCCGTGTCCCGCCGGGTGACTGGTTTTCCACCTGCATGATGATCGGACCCCACCGATTGCCGCACGCAAAGATCAACAAAGGACCGTGGTGCCGTCACCTGTAAAAGGTGCGGCATGGAATTGTAATATTACACATTAAAGATGCGGGCGTCTGCGTCCTGAAGGGGATTTTCCGGAACGCTGTGCATTTTGCAGTTGCAGCGCCCCCATGGGGACGCGGCCCGGCTTTACCCCGGTGGCGGGATGTGTTTGCCCCACCGGCGCGGGGGAAAAAACAGCCGCCATGGTGACACGAAACAGGGGCCGTCCGTGGACGGCCCCTGCCTCTTTGTCTGTTTTGAGGGGTCGCCCAAACGTGGTCCCTGGGCCGACCCCTGCGCCTTTGTCTGTTTTGAGGGGCCGCCTGTAGACGGCCCCTGCCCCTTTGTCTGTTCTGAGGGGTCGGTCGGGCCGACCCCTCGGGCCTCAATAGGCGGCGGCGCTGGAGCCGGGGCGGCGCGGGTCGGGCGCGCCCATGAGAATGCCGTCCGGGTTGCGCACGATGGTCTGGGTGGAGCCGATGACGAAATCGAAGCCGTCGCGCGGGTCCGCCTTGACCGCCTGGCCCATGGCGGCGAGCAGGGCGCGCGTGTCGACGGAATGGCCCGGTTCCATGAACAAACGGTCGGGGAACCACTGGTGATGGATGCGCGGGGCGGCGACCGCCTCCATCGCGTTCATGTCGAAGGCGGTGGCGTTGAGGATGACCTGCAAAACCGCCGTGATGATGCGGCTGCCGCCGGGCGCGCCGGTGGCCATGAAGGGGCGGCCGTCGCGGAACAGCAGCGTCGGCGTCATGGAGGACAGCGGCCGCTTGCCGGGGGCGATGGCGTTCGCCTCGCCGCCGAGCAGGCCGAAGGCGTTGGGGACGCCGGGCTTGGCGGAAAAATCGTCCATTTCATTGTTGAGCAGGAAGCCGGCGCCCGCCACCGACTTGCCGTTGCCGTAGGTGAAGTTGAGCGTATAGGTGTTGGCGACCATGTTGCCCCAGCGGTCGGCGGTGGAATAATGGGTGGTGTCCGGGCTTTCATCGGCCAGGGTCGGCGCCGGGCCGATTTCGGTCGAGGGGGTTGCCTTGTCCACATCGATGCGGGCGCGGATCCGGGCGGCATAGTCCTTGTCGGTCAGGGCGGCGACGGGGACGGGGGTAAAATCCGGATCGCCGAGATATTTGGACCGGTCGGCATAGGCGTATTTCATGGTTTCGGCCAGCCGGTGCAGATAGGCGGCGCTGTTGTGCCCCAGACCGGCCAGGTCCCAGCCTTCGAGCACGTTCAGCATCTGGACGATATGCACCCCGCCGGAGGATGGCGGCGGCATGGACACGACGCGGAAATCCCGGAAGGTGCCCGAGACGGGCGTGCGTTCCTTCGCCACATAGGATGCGAGATCGCCGTGGGTGATAAGGCCGCCGTTCCTGCCCATGGTCTCGACAATGGCGTCGGCGACCCAGCCCTTGTAAAAGCCGTCGGCGCCGCTGCCGGCGATGGTTTTCAGCGTTTTCGCCAGATCGGGCTGGCGAAAGACCTCGCCGGGTTTGTAGGCGCTGCCGTCGGGCTTGAAGAAATAGGCGGCGCTGGCGGCATCGGATTTCAGACGTTTCTGATAGCGGCTGAGCGATTCGTAAAGCGGCCATGTCATGGCGAAGCCGTCCTCGGCCAGGCGGATGGCGGGGGCCATGACGGTGGCGCGCGGCAGGGTGCCGTATGCGTCCAGCGCCCGCAAAAGGCCCATCACCGTGCCGGGCACGCCGCTGGACAGGTAGGAGAAGCGCGCCCGGTCATTGTCGACGGCGCCGTCATCGCCGAGGAACATGTCGCGCGAGGCACCCTTGGGCGCCATTTCGCGGTAGTCGAGGGCGATCACCCTGTCCTCGGCGGCGATATAGGCGAGCAGAAACCCGCCGCCGCCGAGATTGCCGGCCTGCGGGTGGGTGACGGCGAGCGCGAAGCCGGTGGCGACCGCCGCGTCGATGGCGTTGCCGCCGGCGCGCAAAACCTCAAGCCCCGCCTGGCTGGCGAAGCCGTCCTGCGAGACGACCATGCCGTTTTCGGCCAGCACCGGATGCTGGGCCGAGCGATAGCTGATCAGCGCGCCCTCGCGGGCGGCGGGCTGGGCGACCGCCCCGTTAAAGGCGGTGAAAAGGGTGAAAAAAGCGGTCAGCGTCATCAGGGTAAAAGTGCAAAAAGCCTTCACGGGCGTGAAAATGCGGCGCACGCGCAGTCTCCTCTTGTCCAATACGGTGTTTATATTAACCATGCGGGCGGGCGGGTCCAGAGCGGCCTGCCCAGAGCGGCCTGCCCAGAGCAGCCTACCCAGAGCGGACGGGCCGGACGGGTCGGTCTGCCCGTGGTCGATAAGGGCCGATACGGGCCGGAGGGACGGCGACGACAAGAGCGCCCGGAACACGGCGCCATAATTCAGGACGGGGACAAGGCCATGGCGGACACGCGGGACTGGGTGCGGCAGCTTTATTTCGGCGGCGGACGGGCGGCGCGGCGGTTCCGCGCCGGGCTGATCACCTTCGACCTGGTGGTGATCGTCTATTTCGTGCTGTCGTCCATGCTGCATGTGGTCAATCACTGGGTGGATTACGGCCTGGCGGTGGTGCTGGCGGTCGATTACGCGGCGCGGCTGATGGCGGACCGGCACCCGGTGCGCTTTGTCTTCCGCTTCGCCAGCATGGCGGATGTGGTTGTCATTCTGTCGCTGGTGGCGGCGGCCCTGTTTGAAAATCTGGGCTTTCTGCGGGTGGTGCGCATGCTGAGGCTGCTGCGGTCCTATCATGTCCTGGTGCAGTTGCGCGGCACGTCGCCGTGGTTCCGCCGCAATGAGGATGTGATCCAGTCGGCGGTCAACCTGCTGGTGTTCGTGTTCGTGATCACGGCGATCGTCTATGTGCTGGAGGTGGACCGCAACCCGGCCATCGGCAATTATCTGGACGCGCTGTATTTCACCGTCGCGACGCTGACGACGACGGGGTTCGGCGACATCACCATGCAGGACAGTGTGGGCCGTTTCGTCGCCGTGCTGATCATGGTGTTCGGCGTCGCCCTGTTTCTGCGGCTGGTGCAGACGATTTTCCGCCCGGCCAAGGTCAATTACCCCTGCCCCGACTGCGGCCTGCGCCGCCACGACACCGACGCGGTGCACTGCAAGCATTGCGGCACGCTGCTGAACATTCCGACCGACGGCGACTGGGCTTGAACGGTTTGGGCCTGAGTGTTTGGGCCTGAACCGTTTGGGCCTGAATGTTTGAAACAGGACCGGCGGGGCGCCGGCCCTGCCTGAGTGTTTGAAATAGGGCCGGCGGGACGGTTCAGCCGCGCAGGGCCTCCAGCGCGCGGATGGCGTCTTCGGGGTCGAGGCGTTTGGTATAGTCCACATCCACATGATGCAGGCGCACGGTGCCGTCGGCGGCGATGACATAACCGGCGGCGACCGGCAGGCGCCAGGCGTTTTCGCCGTTGGATTTGGGCAGGTCGATGCCGAAATCGCGGTAGACCGTCACCAGCGGGTCCGGCAGGTCGAACAACAGGCCGTAGTCGGCAATGGTGTCCTGCCCCACGTCGCTGACCACATCGAAGGCAAGATTGTGCTTGGCCACGGTGGACAGGCTGTTGTCGGGGGTCTCGGGCGTGACCGCGATGAGGCTGGCGCCGAGATCGGCGATGCGGCCGAGGGCATGCTGATAGGCGCGCAGTTCGATGTTGCAATAGGGACACCAGGCCCCGCGATAGAACAACAGCACCACCGGGCCGGCGGCCAGACGCGCCGACAGGCTGACCGGCTGGCCGGCGGCCCCCGGCAGGGTGAAGTCGGGGGCACGGTCGCCGGTTTTCACCGCACCGCCGACAAGGCCGGTGCCGGCGATCCTGTCGGTGGCGTCGGCCATGATGGCGCGCACGTCCTCGGGGATTCTGTCCTTGCTGGCGGCGAGCGCATCGGCCAGTTCCTGTGTCAATGTCATATCACGTGCCTTTCCTTCAGCGGCCCGGCCCGGCCATGCCCGATCAGGGAGGGCGGGACGGGAATTTCCTGGATGCCCGGCTCATATTTACCCATCGCGGGGGACGATCAAGGCACGCCTGTTTCACACTTCGGTGAAGGGCGGGCCTGAAAGGGAAAGCCGGTTATAGGCCCGCCATGGAAACGGCATCTTACCTATCGATAGGTCAGTTTATAAAAATAAGGCTTTTAAATTTATCTATCTAGCTTATTTAAATAAGGAATTTTTCGTACCTATCAAAAGGTCAGTTTGGTAAAAAGCCGCCACACAGGGGTGGATACAGGCGAGGCCGCGAGGCTGTCCCGGCCACGATCCGGCGGCGGCATGAGGGCAGCGACGGGACAACAGCACGGATACGGAACGGCATGGCACACTATACGGACAAGACCATTCTGGACACGGCGGAGCAGATGATCCGCCGCCGGGGCTATCACGGTTTCAGCTTTCGCGATGTGGCGGAGGCCGTGGGCATCAAAAGCGCCAGCGTGCATTATCATTATCCGACCAAGACGCGCCTGGCCGTGGCGGTGGTGGAGCGTTACAGCCGACGCTTCCTGAAAGGGCTGGGGCCGGCGGACGCGCAGGCGCCGGAGGCGCACGCGGTGCTGGCCCGGTACCGCGCGGCCTACCGGCAGGCGCTGACCGGCGGGCGGATGTGCCCGTGCGGCATGCTGGCGGCGGAACGGGACGGCCTGCCCGACGCGGTGCGGCGGGCGGTGCGGCGGTTTTTCACCCACAACCGCGACTGGCTGGCCGATGCCCTCGCCCGCACGGCCGAGCATGAGGGCACGGCGCGAACCCGGCTGGAAACCCAGGCGCTCGCCGTCATCGCCGGGCTGGAAGGCGCCATGCTGCTGGCACGCGGCCTTGAGGACGATCCGGAGGGCGGCCCAGGGCACGGCACGGGGGACGGCACAGAAGGCGGCTCGGGGGACGACCCAGGGGATGGGGACAGGGCGAAAGACAGGGACAGGGCGCACGCCGGCGAAACCGCCCTGTTCGACCGCGCGGCGCCGGCACCGTAAACAACCACATCTCCCTCACATCTCCCTGGCGACACGCGCGCCTGAATATCCGGCCATCAACAAGCCCGTCCGGCGCCCATCCACCGCGTCCCACCATTCACCCCGGTGGCCTGATCCGGCCCGCATCCCATCAGAGGCCGTATGCACGGAATAGCCGAGTCTCCCCTGTCCGGACCGCGCCGGACACGGGCAAAACACGGGCAAAACACGGGCAAAGGGACCATGGAGGGAATACAGGCCGGGACAGCCCTTCCCGCGCGGACAGCGGCTTCATGGCAGGCGCGCGCCGGTTTTGACAATTTTAGTACACTTAAAAATTTAAAAGAATATATTTTAGACAATATTTGATTGTATTTTTCCTATTCTTGTATAAGTTGATAGAATGCACTTTCAAGCCATGCAGGGGGGAGAGCGAAATGGCAAATTTCGATCTGGCCGCGGGTGTGTCGGTCGGTGAGGCCAACACCATACTGAGCCAGTATTACAAGAGCGTTCCCACCGACAACAATCCCTTCAAGGGCAGCCGCACGAAGGAGATCGGCGGCGTCGAGATCACGCTGACCTGGGACATCACGCAGGCACCGACCGTGGCGTTCGGACCGCCGAGCCAGGATGTGTGGGACAAGGCCCTGGACCCGAAGGGCAATACGAACGGCGCGGACAAAATTCCCCTGCCGAGCCTGCCGATGGTGCAGTTGACGCTGCCGGTTCTGGATGCAAGCTACAGCTCCAAGGGCCAGTCCCCGGTCGGCGGCGAGGCGAAGGATGTGGTGATTTACGCGACCGTCGCGTTCGACAGTCCCCAGATCAAACCGAAGGCCGTCGCCGTGTCTCTTGACGAATCCGGCTTTTCCAAGTGGGACAAGGCCATTTTCAATTCCTTCCTGCTGCCGCAGATTTTCGCATCGGCCAATGCGGCCATATCCGTCATCACCCTACCGGCACTGACCTGGAACGGGATCAGCCTGAAGCCGCCGGTTTTCGACCTGTCGGCCAGCGGGATCGTGGCGGCGGCGACCCTGACGACCAACCCGTCGCCCGTGGACATCGGCGGACTGACATGGCCGGACGACGATGCTTTCGCCATTGCCAGCACGGGCCTGCTGGAGGCGGCGATCGACGATTTCGCCAAAGCCTATGTGGGCAAAGGCTTCAGCAAGTCGGGCGAAATCGCCGACCTGGCGACATACAGCGCCAGCGGCAAGATCGACAGCATATCGGCAACCGTCCGGACCGTGTCCCCTCTGGCGGTACAGGCGGATGTGGCCCTGTCCGGGGAATGTTCGGCGGGCCTGACGGCGGCGGGGATGGCGCTGGCGGCCGTGGGCTGCGCCCTGGGCGGCGCGCTGCTGTTTGCCTGATGGCCGGCCCGCCGGTGTCCGCCTCCATGTCCGTTTTTGCCCATATGCCTGTTTTGCCGGTCCGCGCATGGGCGTCCGTTCCCGCACCCCGCTTTCCGGATGCACGCCGCGACCGGAAACGGACCAGAAAGGAAAAAGCATGACCACGCTGGTAAAATACGACGTCACCGTTCCGGATGCCGAAATCGATGTGAAGGTGGACGTGGACAAGGGCGCCGTCGTCGCGACCGTGACCGATGTGCCGCCGGTGAGCTTTCATCTGTCGCCAAAGGGCAACTGGGCGCAGAAGATCCTGTCGAAAATCCTTCAGCCGATCGCATCGGACGTGGCCGATGATTTCAAGAACAAACCGAGCGACATCCTGAAGGGCCAGAGCAAGACGATCGGCAAAAACTTCTCGCACGATGTCGAGGGGGTCACCGTCACCCTGAGCGACCCCGCCCTTGGAAAATTCACGGCCGGCAGTACCGACATGCTGAAAATCACCGGCACGATCACGGTCACCAAAGAAAGCTAACGTCCCGGCGGCCCGCCGAAGGATTGGGGAGATAGTGTCATGACAAGTGTTACCGAGGTTCTGACGGCCTTGACGTCCGCCACCGGCAAACAGAAAATCGAAGCCGCGCTGAAGGACCCGGCGGCGATCCTGGCGTGGTGCCCGACGACGCTGGTGAAATCGACGCCGCTTTCGGGCAGTGAGACGGGCAGCGTGTCTCTGGCGCTGACGGACATGTCCTACGGGCCGCTGACACTGGACGATGTGTCGGCGGACACCGACGCGGGCACTCTGACCGTGTCGCTGTCGGCGGGCACCCTGACCGGCGACTATGCCCTGATCGGACAACCGGAAGAACAGGTGACGATGGATACGGGCGGCGCCATGGAAGCGCTGAGCGCGGCGGCGGGCGACGGCGGCAACCCGCAGCAGCCCGGCACCATATCGAACGCGCAATTCGACCAGTTGCAACAGGCGCGGTCACAGCGGGTGAAACTTAACCAGACCGCCCACGGCCGCGCCCTGGTCGGCATGGCCAGCCAGTATAACGACAATTACAACAACGCGTTTCTGTGCAGCGCGGCGCTGAGGAGCATCTGGCAGAGAAACGATTCCGTCACGCAGATGATGTCCCATACCTCGAACGCGCTGGACGCCGCCGACATCGCGGAACTGAACGAGGCAGGGGGCACCGCCGACGGCGACCCGCCGACCGATCAGGTGATCAATCCGGACGACACATATTTCGGCAATGACATTCCGCCGCATCAGAAGAGCAATTTCACCTATAATTATCAGGCCTTCAGCAAAAAGCTGGCGCTGTATTCCACCCTGCTGTTCAGCCCCGACCCGAAACAGCAGGCCGCCGCCCCGTCGGTGCTGAATTTCGGCACCGATGTGCAGAGCAATACGGGCAACACCCAGACCACGATCGTCAAGATGACGGGTCCGACGGTGTATCAGGCCGTGCAGGACGGCTCGGTCACCGGCGACGCGGCGCCAAACGGGCATGACGACCTGGTGCTGGCGATGCGGCATATCGGCGCCGGAACGCACACGGACGACCATGTCACGCTGTGCCACAGGATGGGCCTGCATGTGGCGGACGACCAGATCGCCGACATACAGATGATTTACCGGGAAGCACGGGGGCTGAAAACGGCCGCGAATACAGAGAATCCGGCCTCGGGAGATCTGGCTTCGGGTGATCTGGCTTCGGGGAATCTGGCTTCGGGGCCGCTGTCGGAAAACGCCGCCGCCGCCACCTATACCATGACCCTGACACAACAGCCGGACGGCGCCATCACCGCGCAGTTGAGCGAGACCACGCTGAACCTGGCGGGGCTCGGCATCGATACGGCGTCGTGGGACGGCCCGTGGGCGGCGGCCTCCAAGCAGGCGCTGGCGGCGGCCAGCTTTTTCGTCAATCTGGTACAGGCGCGCATCACCGGATATGTGGAGATGCGGCTGCGGGCCGTGATCGCCGCGGAAAGCGGTTCCTGACAACCGGCACCGTCATGACGCGCGATCAATCATCGCAAGGGCCAAAGGCCGGGACCGACCCGGCCGCCCGGTCCGTTCTGTCGGGGATCGTGGACGATCTTCTGGACGCGGACATGGTGCGTTTCCGCGAGGCGCTGCACGAGGCGCTGCGGCCGCAGGACCCCTATCTGAGCGATGTGGAACGGCGGATGTTCAAGGGCGGCAAGAAAATCCGCCCGGTGATGATGCTGCTCGCCGCACGCATGATGGCGGGCGACGGCCCGTTGAGCGAGAAGATCTACAAGGGGGCGGCGTCCCTGGAAATGCTGCATGTGGCGACCCTGATCCATGACGACATCATCGACGAGGCGCAGATGCGCCGGGGCCTGCCCTCGGTGTCGGCGCACCGCGGACCGAAGGTGGCCCTGCTGGTCGGCGACCTGCAATTCGTACAGGCGATCCGGGGCTTTGCCCAGGCGGTGGACACGGAACGCGACATGGACCTGGTGCGGATGGTTCTGGACACGGCCTTTGACATCTGCCGGGGCGAACTGGACGAGTTGGAGCGCGCGCTGCCGGCGGACCGGGACGACCGGCTGGACCGCTATTATGAAACCATAGACCGGAAAACGGCGGTGCTGTTCCGGCTGGCCTGCCAGGCGGGCATCGAACTGGCCGGCGGCCGCACCCGCGACAGCCGGCGCGGCGGCTTTTTCGGCAAGTCCTTCGGGCGGGCGTTCCAGATCATGGACGATATACTGGACGTGGTGCAGCCGGCGGCACAGTCCGGCAAGGCGCCGGGGATCGACCTGTCGCTCGGCCGTCTGTCCCTGCCGATCATCCATGCGCTGGACCGGCTGGACACGCCGAACGCGATCGAGGCGGCGGTGCGGGGCGAGGCGCCCCTGTCGGGCGCGGAGCTGGATGCGGCCCTGTCGGAGTTGCGCCTGTGCGGCGCGGTGGAAGAGGCGTACGAGCAGGCGCGCGCCGCCGCCTTCGAGGCGCATTTCTACCTGAAACCCTTTCCACGGAACGCCTATGCCGCGGCGCTCGGCACATTGACCGATTATGTGGTGAACCGGCCTCTATGCTGATTGCCCGAAAGGCCTGATTGCCCGAAAGGCCTGATTGTCCGGAAGGAGAGACAGATGTCCAACCTGGTCAGTTTCATTCTCAACACGCTTCAGGGCCCCGTCAACGACCCCGAGAACACGACCCTGTGGCTGCCGAAGCTGCTCTATACCCTGAAAAATGACGACGGACACAAAGTCCTGCCGGTCACGGCGGAGAAGGAGAATCTGGGCGCGATCGAAAACAGCAACGGCATCTTTCTGTCGGAGCAGATCGCCAACACCTGGATCATTTATCTTCAGACCCACGATCCCGGCATCACGTCCAGCGCCGCCATTCCCGATCCGTCCAATCCGTACCCGTCGCTGAGCCTGACCAATATGAATATAGACGGCCTCCAGAATGTCTATGCGCTGGTCGGCGCGGCGACGGCGCACAGCGACGGCTACAAAGTCACCGTACCGCTGAATTTCAACCACTACGGCAAAACGGTGGGCGGTGTGCCGATGACGCCGCTGCGGCTGGTGTCCGGTTACAGTTTCACCGCCAGCGTCTGCACCACGACGGACGGCAAGACATGCAACGGCGAGATCAGCGACACGCTGACCGGCGAAGGCTCCCTGACGGCCGAGATCGCCGACGCCCAGCTTCAGGCGGAGCTGCTGGTGACGGTGAACGGCACCGGCACCGGCCGGACGCTGGGGCTGGCGCTGGACACGCTGACACTAACGGGGATCGACGACAAGGGTCCGACGTTCGACATCACCGAGATCACGATCACCAATTTCAAATATGGCAGCGGCTTCTCCAGCTTCATCAAGCAGGCGATGACATCGGGACAGGGACAGGCGGCGGTCTTCGGGTCGGTCAACAATGCCTTGAACACGCCGGACAATATCGACGCGGTCAGCAAGGCCCTGCTGAGCCGGGCCGGCGATATTCTGGACCGGATTTTCGGCCCGCCGCCCGCCGGCGGCCTGCCGTCGCGTGACAGCGGCCAGGAGCCGTCCAATCCGGTGGACCTGCTGCTGTTCGACCGTATGCGGGGGGCGCTGGGCACCCCGGCGAGCAACTGGTACCTGCCGTGGCAGGTCGCCTCGCTCGACGATCCGGTCGTCGATCCCTACGGCAAGGACAAGATCGAGATCGGCACCAAGGTCTTCAAGGGGCTGACCTACAAGGATATCACGCTGACCGATCTGGTGATTGCCGGCACGTCCAATGTGGAAGCGCCGGTGGATACGGTGTTTCTGGCCTCGCCCAAGATTACCGCGACCCTCGATTTCGGCCTGTTGAAGGCCGGCGGCGAGCGCACCGTCAAGCGGGACGGCCACGACGCGCGGGTGCCGGTGCCGGCCGCCCCGCCGCTGAGCGTGACATTCGGCTTCGCGATGACGCAGGAAGGCATTTCGCCCGTCGATATCAAGGGCACGGTGGCCGTGACGGTGACGGGGATGACCGCCACGCTGTCGATCACCCCGTCCGGCGACAAGGCATCCGAGCTGGTGCTGGACGTCGGCGGGTTCGCCGTCGACCTGTCGGCGGCGACGGTGACCCCGACCGTGACGCTGGACCCGCCGAACCCCTTTCTGCAAGGGGTGGTCGAGCAGTTCTTCCAGTCCGACACGGTCAAGACGGACATCGCCGATGCCATCACCACGCAACTGACGGACCAGGAAAGCGAGATTTCCAAATCGGTCTCCGCATCGGCGCGGGCGGCCATTCACGCGCAACTGTATTCCTGACCACACACACGAGGAGCACACGCCATGAGCAATGACAATCCGCTGATTCCCATCCTTGAGAACCTGTTTCTGACACCGTCTTCGGAATTCTACATATCGACGGTGCTGTACAATCCGGACGGCACATCCGCCGACCCCCTCACGGCGGCCGAGATCGACGTGGGCACGATGGACGGTGACGGTGTCGAGATCGGCGTGGTGCTGAAACAGGTGGTCATCAAGGGGCTGAGCAACACCCAGGTCAAGTTCGACACGGACAACAAGCCGGAAATCACGGTGGACGGCGACCAGGTCACCTTCCACGCCAAGCTGCCCAACACCCAGGCGGGCTATGAGCGGCCCCAGAGCGTGCCCGACCAGGTCGAAATGGCATCGGAACTGGACATCGCGCTCAACGGCACGGCGATGCCCCCCGGCACCCTGTCGGGCACGATCAGGACGGTGGCCGACATCACCGGTGTTTTCACCGCGACCCAGAAGGACAGTCACGATCCGCAAACCGTCCAGATCCAGATGAACAAACTGGTGATCAGCCCGGCGACCGCGGACGGCAACATCACCATCACCGTCGATCTCAATACCGTGTTCAAGGGGGTGATCAACACCATCCTGAACACGCCGGAAAATCTGGACAAGATGGTGGCCGCGCTGAACACGGAACTGGCCAAGCCGGAAACCCTGCAAAAGCTGTCCGATGCGCTGACCGATCAGGCGCGCAAGGCACTGGCCGGCATCGAGATGGCCGTGCCCGCCTGAGACACCGCAAGCGTCCCGACCCGTGCCGGGGCGTCCCCGGCACGGAAACGGGTTTGTCGTCCGTGAAACCGTGAGGGAAGGCCATGGCCGAAATCGCCGACTACATGTCATGGAATATCGAGAATCTGTCTTCACGGAAATCGGCGAAAGACCTGATCACCGGCGTTTCGGTACCGGCCTGGATCGCCACGCTGATCCTGACCATGGAAACCAATGTGGTCGGGATCATGGAGGTCACGCTGGGCACCGGGGCGGCGGCGGCCAGGATTTTGGCGGACACGCTGAACATCACATCCGGCAGCAGCGGCAAATGGACCTGTGCGGTGTCCGAACGGGACGTGGATGCCTCCGACCCGCTGGCGGCGCGTGCCGACAAATACGCCCTTTTGTGGGACACGGCCGCCGTCACGGTGGCGGATGCGGAAATCCCCGACCTGAAGACGGCGTTTCTGGACCGCAAGCCCCTGTCATGGAAAATGGCGAATGCCGCGGGCGGAACGGTGGTGCACTGCCTGCTGTGGCATGCGCCGCAGCCGAAAAATCACCTTGGCGGCGACACGATCGGGACGATTGCCGACGCGGCGGCGGAAATCGCCGGCATCACGGGCTCGAAAAACCAGCTGGTCTCGGGAGACTTCAACTATGCCACGGGCAGCGCGGCGGTCTATGAGCCGCTGACCAAGCTGGGCTTCGTCGGTGTTTTCGACGGCGAAAAGACCACGCTGTCGCGTCTGGCCACCTTTATCAAGAATGAACAGGAAAAGAAGGCGCTGGTCTTCGACGGCGAGGTGGACGACGCCTTTCTGTCCAGCGCCTACGACAATATTTTCCTGCGCACGGTCACCGGTACATTCACGGCGAAGGGCGTCATTCCCTTCATCCTGTTTCAGGAAATACAGACCGATCCCAGTCTGGCGCTGAAGCCGTCGTTGCAGATTCAATACGCCATTCAGGCCGCCAAGATCGTCAGCGATCACATGCCCCTGGTGCTGACGGTCAACGGCTGAGTCCTCCCATGGCGCGCGGTTCCACAGTGTCGGGGCCGGCGCCGCGCACACAAGGAAAGATGAAGCATGGACATCGACACCCTGCGCCGGAATCTCGCGATCGGCCCCGACGGGACGGTCGCGATCACCGACCAGACAGTGACGACGGCACGGTACAAATCTTTCTTCGATACGGTTTTCGGCGGGACGCCGCTGACGCTGAGCCATGCACGCAAAGGACCCGGAGACGCCGGCGACACCGTGCAGGTCACCGGCACCGGGTCATCCTTTCAGAATGTGGACGGGGCACCGGTCATCGCCACCTTCGTGCTGGACCCGGACAGCGGGGATGTGACGGCCGACATCGCGTTCACACTGGCCGGCGGCGGCCGGTCCTGGGGGTTTCGGGACAGTTATCCCGACCTGCCGGCGGCGTTCAATTTCGCCACCACACTCACGGCGACACAGATCTCTCCCCTGTATGAGCTGACATTCAGCGCGGCGGTTTTCCATGCCACGACCGACCCGCTGAGCGTGGATATACCGGTGGGCGGCACGTCGCGAAAGGTCGATCTGGAGGCCGGGCTCGCCTTTGCCGGCGCGACGAAACTGGCGGGGCTGATCAGCGCCCTCACCGACGAGATCGGTCTGGATACGGAATTCGCGCTGACCGGCACGATCATCCAGCCGACGGGCCGGACCCTGCCCCGCCTGAGCGGATCGGCGACGAATTTCCCGTGGGTGGAAGCGGACAACCCGCCGGGCATCACACTGTCGGCGGGTCTGGGGATCGATTTCACCCTGTCGGACACGCTGGAACTGACCAGAACGGCGTTCACCGTCTATTCGCCCCTGTCCGCGTCCGAGCTGCAACGGAACCCCGACTATCTGCCGGCCATGGGCTTCAGTTGCCATATTTATATCGACAGCCTGAAGGTGGGGCTGGATCTGGCGTCCAAGGTCCAGATCGGCCTGCCGAAACTGGTGATCACAGGCACGTTCGAGAATGTCACCGTGGGCAATCTGGCCGATTTCGTCGGTCTTGCCGGCACCGACACCCTGATCGACGGTCTGCCCGAGCCGCTGCGGGACGCCGCCGACAGGCTGGGCACCCTGGACCTGAAAGAAGCGGCGATCGCCTTTTCCAGAGCACCGGGCAGCGGCATTTCGGCGGACTATGTCTATCTGGCGGTCGACATGCCGGAAGCCCCGCGCTGGCCGCGCTCGGATGCCAGCTTCGATTTCGGCCCCTTGACGGCGGACTTCATCGTCACCACCCCTTTCGACGGCCCGCGGCTCTCGGCGACGATGACCATGGAACTGGACGTGCTCGGCGCGGTGATCGACGTGGAAGCCGGCTATCCCGATTTTTTCATCTCAGGCGCCCTCAAAACCGGGGTCGATATCCCGCTTCAGAGCTTTTTCCATAAATATCTGCCGGGCGGGACCACGCCGCCCACGGGCAGCGGCGCCGACCTGCATATCGATGCGCTCAGCATCAATTACGACCCCGGCGTCCGCTTCAACTTCTTCACGGAAATGGCCAAGGACCCGTCCTGGGCCGTGCCGCTCGGACCGAAGGGTCTGGTCATCGAGGATGTACGCTTCGGCCTGTCGCGTACACTGGGGTCGCGTACACTGGGGACCGGTCCGCAGACCACCGCGAAGGTTGCCGGGACCCTGACTGTCCCGGACATAGCGACGCTGTCCATGTCATACGACCCGACGCGCGGGTTTGAAATGCGCGGCGCCTTCGCCGATGTGACGCTGAACCAGCTTCTCGGCTGGATCACCAATGCGGACACTGTGCTGCCGGACGGGTTCGGTGCCATCGCCTTCACGGAGTCGACCCTGCTGATCCGCGACCAGTCCGGCACGTTCGAGCTGGATTTCGGCACCCATGTGGACCATTTCGGCGACCTGGCCTTCACGCTTCTGGACGACAGCGGCACCTGGGGGTTCGCACTGGGACTGAACCTGACACTGGGGCAGCTGGCGTCACTGGACGGTCTGTCCGCGATCAAGCCGTTTCTGGAGATTTTCCCGCCCGATTCCCATCAGGTCATCGTCATCTCGACGATCGACAAGGGCGACTTTTCCTTCCCCGCGCTGTCACTGTTCGACAATCCGAAGATCGGCAAGGGAGACATCGTTCCGCCCGCCCAGTCCAAGGGACTGAGAAAGGGCTTCTATTTTTATGCGGACGCCAGTTTCGGCGACAATGAAATCCTGACCAATGTCGCCAGGCTGATGAATCTGCCGACCACGCAAACCCTGGCGATTTCCTTCTTTATCGGCGGCGATGCCGCGACCGAGGCCGACCTGTCCCTGACCATCGGGCCCGGCGGAGTGCCGGCGGACCAGAACGGGCTGTCCCTGTCCGGTACCATGGGCATCAAATGGCAGGGCGGCGAGATCATGTTTTACATGACCGGCACCGCGGACACGAAAATCCAGGGACAGGCCGTCCAGTTCGATGCCCAGCTGCTGGTGACCGAGAACGGTGCCTTCATCTCGGGCGATATGATCGTCACGGGCCGGGGCACGATCAATTTCAGCTCCTTCAAACTGAAGGAACTGGCTCTGGAGCTGGGAATCTCCTTCGAGGGGGTCCCTTCCTTCGGCTTTATCGCGGCGCTTGATTTCAAGCAGTTCGACAGTTCCATCGCCGTTTTCATCGACTCCGCCGACCCGGCGAAATCCATGGTGGCCGGGTCCGTCAGCGACATCACGCTCGCCGATATCATCCAGTCCATCGCCGGATCAACAGCGGGGCTGCCGGATTTCCTGGAAAACGCGCTGAAGGAAATCGGTGTCGGCGGCATTCACGGCTTCAATGCCGACTATGCGACCTATGCCGAGGCGCTGGACGCCTATGACCTGACCACGATTCAGGCCATGTTCAAGACCGCGGGCGGGATTAGCCTGCCGAGCGACAGCGCGCAGATACAGCTGATCGTCAATACCAAGGGCATGCTGTGGTATCTGTTCGATCTGTCGACAATGTATCATTATGAATTGCAGGCGGACACGGCGAAGAAAACCATCAATGTGTCCCTTGAGGCACAGCTCTATGTGGTTCCGCAAAACACCCAGATCGCCACCATCACCTTTCAGGAAGGCTATAATGTTTTCGGCGAAATCGACTTCCTGATCATACAGGACACGATACAGCTGGAATATGTCCCGCAAAAGGGCATCGCTTTTTACGATCAGTTGAACGAGATCGTTGTCGGCGGCAAGAATTTCCTGGTCATCAAGGCGGCCTCCGACCAGACAGCGCCCCGGATAACGGCGCTGCGACACCAACGGGCACAAGCTGTCAAAACAGGGCCGCGACTGTTGCTGTGCACCTTTACGGATCCCAGCAACCCGGACCCCAATTTCCGCGAACCGGCGATGAAGATTTCCGGCGAGATCGATTTTCTCGGCATCACCGATTCCGTGCTCATCGAATACCGGGACGAAAAATTCAATATGGCGCTGAGCTACGAGAACCCGCTTGGCACCTCATATGATATCAAGGCCTGGTTCAATGGCCTGCAAGACATGGGCGCCAGCGGCAGCGCGGTCATCGGTCTCGATCATCCTTTCGGAATTTCCGGGCGCGGCAGTTTCCTGCTGAATGACAATGTGCACGCATCCCTCGGCTTCGGTGTCTCGGGCGATACCATTTCCGCCAGCGCCAGTTTCGGCGTCACCATTCTGGGCGAGAGCCTGAACACACCCTCCATCCATCTCGATATTGACGGTCAGTCGCTGGAAAATATCGCCCAGTACGCCATCAAAGCGCTGGAAGCCGCCCTGGATAGTTTCTTCAAAGACGCACTGAGATGGCTCAAGGCACTCAAAAACGGCCTGATCGAAGGCTTCAAGGATTTGGAGGCAGCGGCAAAAGTCCTCGCCTCCTATTTCGAGAAAACGGCGAAGGAGGCGGCCAGTCTTCTTCACGCCGCAGGGTATGCGGCGGAAGAAGTCCTGAACGTCCTGAAATCCGTTTTCGAAAAGACCGAGGAGGAAGCGAAGGCAATTGTCAACTTCCTTTACAACGTCGCCGCGGGCTGCGCCATGACGACCGGTCTTGTGACGTCATAACGCATCCGCTTTTCCAAACCGACCCCGACCGAGGAGACATGTCATGTCCACCGACTTTCTTGCCGGCGTCAACGCCAGCCTTCTGAACGATACATCCACAAGCCTTTTTCCCTCGATCAAAGACAAGATCGGCGGCACATCCACCATCACGGTGGAAGGCGTCAAGGTAAGCGTTACATGGTCCCTGACCGAGGCGCCGGTTTTCGATTTCAGCCAAAGCGGCACGGCGGCCTTCAAGGTCGACCTCAGCCTCGGCATCAGTGTCACGCCCGAAGGCGGAAAGCCGTCCTCGACAAAGGTACCCGCCACCGCCGACGCGCAGGCCGCCATCACCGGTTCGGGCGATCTGTCCTTTTCGGTGACCGACATGACTTTCAATTCGGAGGACCCATTTCTGCAGAAGGTCCTCGATATCAAGAAGCCGGAGATCATCGGTCAGGTACAAAGCCTGCTGTCCGCCATTCAACTGCCGATCGGTCCGATAGAAGGCACCAGCTTTCAGGGCTATGCCGTGGCCGTGGTTTCGGACGCGCTGAATGTCGGTGCGACGATCAGTGGCGGCGCCAGCATATCCTCATCGGCACCGACATCAACGGATCTGGGCCTGGGGCTCGTCCTGTCCAACGGGCTGATGCAGAATGTGGTCCGCAATGTCTGGTGGAACCATACGGAAAAATCCTTCCGTCCCAACAGTGACACGACCGTCAACATCAACGGCTACAGCTTTTCGGTCAGCGGCGGCCGGTTGAACCTGGCGCTCAATCTTGGCGGCAAATACGAACTGGACGTGGGCATCGGCACGGCCAAGTGGAATATCGACATCGGCACCGTGCATGTGACGCTGAATATTTCGATTGACGATAAAAACAATGTAAATCTTGCCGGCGGCAGCGTCAGCACGCCGAGCGTCTCGATCAAACCGGATAATTTCCTGGCAACGATCACATCGATTGCCGCGGGGCCGATTGTCACCCTCATCCTGAACGAGGTTGTGGCCAATATGATACCGGGCCAGATCAAGGATCATCTGGCGGGCACGATCTATACGGTGCCGACAGTCAGTTCCAGCTTTCAGGGAGTGGATTTTTCACTCACACCGGACAAACTGTCCCTCACCGTCAATGGTAGCGAAGTCGACGTTCGCGGATCCGCGTCCGTGTCCGTCACCAGCTGACCGCTATGGTACCGGCATGGCAGGATAAGGCGTCCCTGCCATGCCGAAACAGGCACAGGCAACGATGGGACACTTTAAGGGCTTTACCTACCTATCGATAGGTCATTTTGACTTAGAATTTATAATAAAATACTTTATCTATTTAAATTATATAAAATTTTTTATCTATCAGAAGATCCGTTCGAGAAAACAGCGGCACAGACAGGACAGTAACCGGCGTTGCACACCGGGTCATCAGGGGGCCGAGACCGGCGAGCGGCAGTTTGGAGCACTTTCCGGACGGCGAACCGCTGACACTTCGCCTGAAAGCTATGGATCGTTGTGACGCGCTTTCCGGGCGGCGAACCGTATACACTTCGCCTGAAAGCATGTGGATATTTGTGGCGCGCTTTCCGGGCGGCGAACCGCAAGCACTTCGCCTGAAAGCGCGCTAGCGCCGCACCCCATGTTCCATGGCGGAAAACAGGCCCTGCACCAGCAGCGCCATGACCGCCGCCGGCACCGCGCCCGACAGGATGATTTCCATATCGTCGAGACGGATGCCGGTCAGGATCGGTTCGCCGTACCCGCCGGCGCCGATGAGGGCGCCGAGGGTGGCGGTGCCCACATTGATCACCGCCGCCGTCTTGATGCCGGCCAGGATCATCGGCGCGGCCAGCGGCAGTTCGATCAGGCGAATGCGCGCGGCGCGCGGCAGGCCCAGGCCGTTTGCCGCCATGACCAGATCGCCCGGCAGGCCGGACAGACCGGCATGGGTGTTGCGCACCACCGGCAGCAGACTGTAGAAGAACAGCGCCGCCACCGCCGGCAGCCAGCCGATGCCGAGCGCCGGGATCATGAAGACGAAAAGCGCCAGCGACGGCACCGTCTGCAGGACGGCGACCATGCCGAGAATCGCGGCCCCAAAGCGCGGATACCAGAAGGCGGCAATGCCGAGCGGGATCGCCACCAGAATGGCCGCACCCAGCGACAGGCCGACCAGAAACAGATGGCGCAGCGTGTGGCGCGGCACCTGCGCCCACGGGCCGCCCCCACGCCCCTCACCCAGGCCCGCACCGATGGCCGCATCCATCGCCGCACCCTCGCCCGCATCCAGACCGGCACGGGCGCGCAGAAAGGCGGCGGCGACCTCGGCGCCCGGCACCCGGTCGATTTTGGCCCGGCGGTTGAGACGGCGCATGGCGGCGGCATCGATCAGCCCTTCCAGCCGCGCGATGGACCCGCGCGCCGCCGGGTGCCGGTCATAGAGATCGCGGCGGTAGACGACGACGGCGGCATAGTCGGGAAAATAGCCCCGGTCGTCCGCCAGCACGGTCAGGCCGTAGAGATCGATCTCGGCATCGGTGGTGTAGATGTCGATGACGTCAAGCTGGCCGGCGGCGATGCCCTGATAGGCAAGATCATGGTTGAGACCGGACGGCGTGTGCGGCAGGCCGTAGCGTGCCTTCAGGCCCGGCCAGCCGTCGCCGCGCTGCAAAAACTCGGCACTGAGGCCGAGTTTCACATCCGGCACGCGCGCCAGATCGCCGATGGTTTTCAGCCCGTGCCGCCGCGCCACGGCAGGACGCACCCCGAAGGCGTAGGAATTGGAAAATCCGAGCGGCGCGCTGACCCCGAGCCCGTAGCGGGCGCGCAGGCGGTCACGGATGGAGGCAAGACCGGCGGCGCCGGTGTCGCGCAGGATCTCAAGGCTGAGGGTGCCGGTATAGTCCACATAGGCATCCACATCGCCGCGCAGAAGCGCCTGCCACACCACACGGGTACCGCCAAGGCCGGCGCGGTGGCGCACGACAAGGCCGTCGGCCCGCATGGACAGGGCCAGCATGTCGCCGAGGACGACGCTTTCGGTAAAGGTTTTGGAGGCGACCACGACGGGGCGGTCCTGAGCGGGAGAGTCCTGAACAGCGGGAGACCCCTGAACAGCGGGAGACCCCTGAACAGCGGGAGACTCTTGGGCAACGGGAAAACATGGGGCCGACGCGGCGAGCGCAGCCGCCAGAACAAGCGAAACGCCAAAACAGAGCCGGCGCCAAAGGCGAAGGGGAAACCCCGCACGGACGGCAACAACCGGCATCATGCGCCATCCTCCCGCCGGCTTTGATCCGGTCCTGTTGGCTGATCGGGCCCTGCTTTCTGATCGGGTCTCGTTTGCTGATCAGGTCTGGTTTGCTGATCAGGTCTGGGCCGATGCGCGGTCAGGAAACGGGTGACGAAGGGGTCTTTGGGCGTGTCCACAAGGGCCGCCACCGGGCCGCTCTGTATGATGCGGCCGGCGCGCATCAGCACCACCTGATCGGCGAAAAAGGCAGCCTCGGTCATGTCATGGGTGACGAGGACGACGGTCTTGCCGAGGTCGGCGAACAGGGCCTTCAGCTCATCCTGAAGATCGTGGCGGACCAGCGTGTCAAGCGCGCCGAAAGGCTCGTCCAGAAGGATCACATGCGGGTCCAGCATCAGGGCGCGCATGATGGCGACGCGCTGCCTCTGCCCGCCGGACAGGGCGGCGGGACGGCGGGACAAAAGGTCGGACGGAAAGCGGCACAGGGCGGACAGCTCCGCCAGCCGGGCGGCGATGCGGTCCCTGGGCCAGCGGAGGAAGCGCGCCATCAGCGCCGCGTTGCCGGCGGCGGTCAGATGGGGAAACAGGCCGCCGCCCTGCACCATATAGCCCATGCGCCGCCTGAGCGCGAGGTCGCCGGCGGTCACGGGGTCGCCTTCAAAGGTGACGGTGCCGCCGTCGGCACCCTCCAGGCCCATCATCAGACGCAGGAGTGTGGACTTGCCGCAGCCGGACGGGCCGACCAGCACGGTCGTTCCCGCTACTGGTACGGTCAGCGAAACACCGTGCAGAACCGCCGTGGCGCCGAAGGATTTCGTCACGCCGCGAATATCGAAGACGGGGCGAGCGTCAAAGGCGGGCCGCGTGTCGAGGGAGGGGGTCACGGATCAGCGGGCGGCAAGGGCGGTCTCCACCACATCGCCGTTTTCACGGTAGACCACGCCGCCCTTCATGACGAAATCGACGCGGGACAACAGATTGATGTGGCGGAGCACATCGCCGTGCACGGCGACAATGTCGGCAAACTTGCCCTCGGAGACGGTGCCCCATTTGTCCGAGACCCCCATCATGACGGACGGCCAGTAGGTGGCGGCGCGGATGACGTCCATCGGCGGCAGGCCCATGACATTGACCAGAACGTCCATCTCGTTCCAGGTGCTTTGACAGTGGAATTTCATCGGGATGCCGCTGTCGGTGCCGACGAGGAAGACGACGCCGGCCTCGCGCAGCTGGGCGATCTTGTGCTTCAGCGTCGGACGGCGCAACGGCGTCAGCTGGGTGTAGCCAAGCTGGCCGGGCCGGCTGATGGAGCGTTTGATATCGGCGATGGTGTCGGCTTTCAGGCCCCGGTGCCAGCAGGTGGCGTCCAGCTTTTCCGGGTTGTCGACGGTGTGCTTGTAATTCCACAGACCCTCGACCGTGGGTGTCCAGAACAGCGGCCCGCCGGCAATGCGGCCGGTGGCCGTGCGTTCCGTCAGCATTTGCATGACATCGTCGGGGTATCCGGGCGCGGTGGTCAGGCCGGTGTGTTCGAAATTGTCGACGCCGATTTCAAGCCCGCGGCGGATTTCACCGGGCCGGTGGGAATGGGCGATCACCTTCAGGCCGTGCTTGTGGGCCTCGTCCACCACGGCCTGGGCTTCGTCCAGGGTCATGGCGTCCTGATCGATCAGCTTGATGATGTCGACGCCGGCCTCGGCCAGTGCGCGCACCTTGCGCCGGCCGTCCTCGGCGCCGAAGACGCCCCAGCGATACCCCTCGGTGCCGGGATAGGCGCGGTGCTGGATGAAGGGCCCGGAAATGAACAGGCGCGGCCCCGGAATGGTGCCGTCCTCGATCCGCCGCTTGACGGAAACGGACGCCTCGAGCGGCGCGCCGAGATCGCGGGCGCTGGTGATCCCGGCCAGCAGCAGCTGCACCGCGCTGGCCGGCATGATCTCGTCGGCGTAGCGGTCGGGATAGGTGCTGTGCCAGTGGGGATAGTCGGAGTGGCCGGTCAGCATCAGATGGGCGTGGTTTTCCCACAGGCCCGGCAGTACATCCATGCCCTCGGTGGAGATGACATCATAGCCGTCGGGCACGGCAAGGGCACCGAGACTGCCGACGGCGGTGATGGTGTCGCCGTCGACGAGGATGACGCTGTTGGCGATGGGCCGGTGGCCGAAACCGTCGATCAGCCGCCCGCCGACCAGCGCCGTTTTCCGGGCGGCGTTCCGGTCCGCTTTCCGGTCCGCCGCCTGCGCGGCCCCCGCCGTCAGCGCGGCCAAAAACAAAAGGGCCAAAAGCAAAAGGGCCGGAAAGCGTTCCCGCGAAACCGCCCCCACGGCCCCGCGTGTCGCGGACCCGGCCGCCTGAAATGTCATGAATGGTGTCATGTGCGTTCCCCCTTCTATCCGCCCTGTAACGGCCCTGCGGCGATCCTGTGACGGCCCGGTGACTGTCGCCGCCCCTTAAGAGCCGAAAGCCGCGCGCCGAAGACCGCGCCCGGAAACAGCCCGGCAACACGGCAAGCGCCGGACCGTGCCCTGCCCTGTCGTCTTTATAGCCGGGCCCTACCGTCTTTTACCCGGCCACAGTGTCGGCGGCCCCGGCACGCAGGTCAAGGGGGCAGGCCCGAGTGTGAGCTGGGGGCGGGGTAAGCGGGAGGCGCCCTTTTCTATCGTCGCGGCCAATCCGTCCTGGCGTGAGCCGATGTCTTGTTCAATATTCAGGCTTTTTTGTTGAGTTGCACATCCGCACGCCTTAGCGTCGCGAATAATGGAACTGACCGGTGTGATTATTATCCGCCGCCCCTTGTTGAAAGAGATAGGTGACATATGGCCCTGCCCGACTGGCTGACACAGCGCCTGCGCCTGCCCGTGATCGGCGCGCCGCTTTTTATTATTTCCAACCCCGACCTGGTGATCGCGCAGTGCAAGGCCGGCGTCGTCGGGTCCTTTCCGTCGCTGAACGCCCGGCCGGCGGAACAGCTTGAGGTGTGGCTGCAAAAGATCACGGAAGAGCTGGACGCCTACAATCAGGCCAATCCGGACAACCCGGCGGCCCCTTACGCCGTGAACCAGATCGTCCACCGCTCGAACGACCGGCTGCAACACGACATGGAACTGTGCGTGAAATACAAGGTGCCGATCATCATCACCTCGCTCGGCGCGCGGGAGGAGATTTACGAGGCCGCCCATTCCTACGGCGGCATCGTGCTGCATGACATCATCAACAACACGTTTGCAAAAAAGGCGGTGTCCAAGGGCGCCGACGGCCTGATCGCGGTGGCGGCCGGCGCCGGCGGCCATGCCGGCACGCTGTCGCCCTTCGCGCTGATCCAGGAAATCCGCGAATGGTTCGACGGGCCGCTGTGCCTGTCGGGGGCGATCGCCTCGGGCGATGCGGTACTGGCGGCCGAGGCCATGGGCGCGGACCTGGGCTATATCGGGTCCGCCTTCATCGCGACACGGGAAGCCAACGCGGATGAACGCTACAAGCAGGGCATCGTCGACGGTGTGGCCGACGATATCGTCTACACCAACCTGTTCACCGGCGTGCACGGCAACTATCTGAAACCCAGCATCATCGCCGCCGGACTGGACCCCGACAATCTGCCCGAAAGCGATCCGTCGAAGATGAATTTCGGCTCCGGCGGCAATACGGAAGCCAAGGCGTGGAAGGATATCTGGGGCTGCGGACAGGGCATCGGCGCGGTCAAGGACGTCAAGACCACCGCCGACTTCGTCGCCCGGCTGGAGGCGGAATACCAGGCGGCCCGCAACCGCGTGATGGCGGCCTAAAGACAGAGCCTGAACAGACGGCCCAAAGACAAGACCCGCACACAAGGAAGGGGCCCGGCAAAACACCGGGCCCCTTTTCGTTTCCATCCGGTACAGGCCTGTCCGATACTGGCCTGTCCGAATACTGGCCTGTCCGGGTCAGTACATGTGCTGGCCGCCATTGATCGACATGGTCGACCCGGTGATGAAGTCGGCCGTGTCCGCCGCCAGGAACGCGACGCCGCGCGCGATATCCCCGGCCTTGCCGAGACGACCGACCGGGATGCGGGCGACGATCTTGGCCAGAACGTCCTCGGGCACGGCGGCGACCATGTCGGTGTCGACATAGCCGGGGGCGACCGCGTTCACCGTGATGCCGTAACGCGCGCCCTCCTGGGCCAGCGCCTTGGTGAAGCCGTGAATGCCCGACTTGGCGGCGGCATAGTTGGCCTGACCGTACTGGCCGGCCTGACCGTTGATGGAGCCGATATTGATGATGCGGCCGAACTTGCGGTCCTTCATGCCGGGAAAGACCGCATGCGCCATGTTGAAGCAGGACCCCAGATTGGTGTCCAGCACGTCCTGCCAGCGCTCGTGCGACATTTTCATCAGCGTGCCGTCGCGGGTGATGCCGGCATTGTTGACCAGAACGTCAACCGGGCCGACCGCCTCTTCGATCGCGGCCACCTGTTCCTGACAGGCGTCATAGTCGGACACGTCGAACCGATAGGCGGGAATCCCCGTCTCCTGGGAAAAGGCTTCGGCCTTTTCCACATTGCCGGCGTAATTCGCCACGACGCTGTAGCCGTCATCCTTCAAATGCTTGCAGATAGCGGCGCCGATGCCGCGGGTGCCACCGGTTACCAGTGCTACGCGTGCCATTGTCTGTCTCCGAATTGATGGGCAAAAAAAGACATTCAAGGAAGACTTTCCCGCAATGCGGGCAACACGACCCCTCCCCTGATGCGGATGCCATCATGCCCCAAGGCATGGGGGGGACGTCAACCCCTGAAACACCAGTAAATACAAAGGTTTTTGCTGCATCGCAGCGTCTTATTTCAGTAACAATTCTAACGGGAGCGATTAGGTCAGAAACGGAACCGGGGCCGGAAGCGGGGACGGGACCGGGACCGAAAGCGGGGACGGAGTCAGGACCGGAACCGGATCATGACGCGGCCGGGGCGCGGACCGGGCGGACCACGGGGCGCTGGCGGAACCGGACAAACCGGGCTAGAAAGACGCCATGTCCGATGATCCGCCCGTTTCCACCGCACCGGCCCGGCCCGCGTCTCTGACTGCGTCCCGGCCTATGTCCTTGGCCGGCATGCCACCCGGTACGACACCGGAACAGCCGCCTGGGGCGTTGCTTGGGGGCTCGCCCGTCGCGGCACGGGAGGAATCGCCTGGGGAGTCGTCCGTCGCACAGACGGGGTATGATGCGGGCGCGAACGCCCCGGACGACGGCGACTGGCCGCATCTGCATGCCCTCCTTGCCGCCGGGACGCCGGCCGTCCTTGTCACCATCGCGCTGGCGCGCGGGTCGGTGCCGCGCGACGCCGGCACCCGCATGATCGTCACACGCGACCGGGTCAGCGGCACCATCGGCGGCGGCAATCTGGAACTGCAGGCGATCGCGCAGGCGAACAGAATGCTGGGCGGGCCGGGGATACCGGGCGGCGATGAGGACGGCAATCAGGCTGGCAATCAGGACAAAGATGGCGGTGATCGCCGGGTGCAGGGACGGGCCCTGCACTATCAGGACTATCCCCTCGGGCCCCTGCTCAACCAGTGCTGCGGCGGCAATGCCAGCCTGCTTTACGAGCGCTTCACCCCGGACGATGCCGGGCACATTGCCCGTCTCGTCGCGACGCCGGCCTTCATCCTCTCGCGGCTGAGCGGGACGGATCCGGAAAAACGACCGGTCACGGCAGCGGGAACAGAGGCGGGGACAGAGGCGGGGATCAGCGACGCGGCGGCGCCGAGGGACGGTGATGTGCCGGAAAGCGCTGTGGCTTTGGGCGAAAACGTTCTGACTTTGACTGAAAGCGGTCTGGGCGAAAACGTTCTGGGCGAAAACATTCTGGGCGAAGGCACTTTGGCTGAGAGCACTTTGGCCCTGGCGGAAAGCGGGCCGCTGCTGCTGATGGCGGACGGACAGCCCATCGGGCTTGGCGGACAGCCACGGCAGGCGGCCTATCTGCTGGAGCCCGCGGGCGCGGCGCGGCGGCCGCTGTTCATCTTCGGGGCGGGGCATGTGGGCCGGGCGGTGGTGCGGGCGCTGGCCGATCTGCCGTTCCGCATCACCTGGATCGATTCCCGCGCCGAGGAATTTCCCGACCATATTCCGGCCAACACCCGCAAGCGCCTGCTCGACCCCGTCACCGGCGACATGGCGGCGGAAGTGGCGGTCGCCCCCGCCGGGGCCTTCTATCTGGTGTTCACCCACAGCCACGATCTCGACTTCGCGGTGACAGCGGCGGTGCTGGCGCGCGGCGACGCGCGCTATTGCGGGCTGATCGGATCGCGGACCAAACGCACGCGCTTCGTCCGGCGCTTCGAACGGGAAGAAGGGCTGAGCCCGTCGGACATCGCCCGCCTGACCTGCCCCATCGGCATCGCCGGTATCCCTGGCAAGGCCCCGGCCCACATCGCCGTGGCGGTGGCGGCCGAACTGCTGCGGCTAACCGACGGGGATCAGGTCTGAAGGATCCGGCCCGAGGAGGCCGAGCCAAGGGGCCATGCCGAGGGGGCATGCTGAAAGGCCATGCCGAAAGATCAGGGCTGCATCAATTCGCGCGGGCGTGGCAATCCAGCATTTGCCTCACCGCCTTCCGGTGGCTACAGTGGCGTTGTTTTGCCGCACCGCACAATTCAGTCCGGGCTGCGGACCACATCGGTTCACACCGGACACACACCACCCAGACGGCCAACACCAGACCCACGGAGACTTCATCAATGACGCACAATATCGCAGGCCTTCGCATCGACGCCCCGCACGTGGCGGGACAGGACAGTATCCTGACCGACGAGGCGATGGCCCTCGTCGCCGGGATCGAGCAGCGTTTCGCCGCCCGTCGCCGCGATCTGGTGAAAGCCCGCGACGCCGTGCAGGCAAAGCTGGACGCCGGCGGTACGCTGGACTTCCTGCCCGAGACGGCGGACATCCGCGCCGGCGACTGGACCGTGGCGCCCACTCCAGACGACCTGCGCGACCGCCGCGTGGAAATCACCGGCCCGGTGGATCGCAAGATGGTGATCAATGCCCTGAATGCCGGGACCAAATGCTTCATGGCCGATTTCGAGGATTCCAGCACCCCCACATGGGCGAACCAGATCGAGGGGCAGATCAATCTGCGCGACGCCGTGGCGCGCACCATCAGCTTTCACGACGCGGCCAAGGGCAAGGACTACCGGCTCGGCGAGACGCCGGCGGTCCTGCTGGTGCGGCCGCGCGGCCTGCATATGGACGAGGCCCATGTGACGCTGGACGGACAGCCGGTGTCCGGCGGTTTCCTCGATTTCGCCCTGTATCTGGTGCACAATCACGCGGAACTGAAAAAGCGCGACAGCGGCCCCTATTTCTACCTGCCGAAGATGGAACACCATCTGGAAGCCAGACTGTGGGAAGAGGTCATCACCTTCGCCGAGACCACGCTGGGCCTCACGCGCGGCACCGTGCGCGTCACCGTGCTGATCGAAACCATCACCGCCGCCTTCCAGATGGATGAAATCCTTTACGAGCTGAAGGACCACATCGTCGGGCTGAACTGCGGGCGCTGGGATTACATCTTCAATTTCATCAAGCGGTTCGCCCGGCGCGGCGACATGGTCCTGCCCGACCGCGACGCGGTCGGCATGACCCAGCATTTCCTGCGGTCCTACAGCCTGCTGCTGATCAAGACCTGCCACCGCCGGGGCGCGCACGCCATGGGCGGCATGGCGGCGCAGATCCCCATCAAGACGGACGAGGCCGCCAACAAGGCCGCCTTTGACAAGGTGCGGGCCGACAAGGAGCGCGAAGCCTCCGACGGCCATGACGGCACCTGGGTCGCCCATCCGGGCCTGGTCCCCGTGGCCCTGGCCGAGTTCGACAAACATATGCCGAACGCCAATCAGATCGCCACCCGACGCGCGGATGTCAGCGTCACCGCCGACGATCTGCTGAAACTGCCCACCGGCACCATCACCGAGACCGGCCTGCGCCGGAACATCACCATCGGTCTGATGTATCTGGGGGCATGGCTGGGCGGCACCGGCTGCGTGCCGATTTTCAATCTGATGGAGGACGCGGCCACGGCGGAGATTTCACGCACCCAGTTGTGGCAGTGGCGGGTGCACCGGGCGCAGCTGGACGACGGGCGGGTGATCGACGACGGGCTGATGCGCCGCATGCTGGATGAGGAATATGACGCCCTGCGCAACAGCGCCGGCCACCTGCCCAGGCTGGAGGATGCCATCACGCTGTTCGACCGGCTGGTGATGGCGGACGACCTGGCCGAATTCCTGACCACGGATGCCTATGCCATGATTCTGGAGTATGAAAAGACGGCGGCCTGAGCGCAAAAAGGGCAGAGGGGTGTATCCGACAGCCGTCGGGACATCCGGGCCTGTCAGGACATAACGGGGTCCCGGTCGCCGGTCCCGGCGCCGGCCCCATCACCTTCCGGCGGCTGCTGCCTGGGATTGCCCGCCAGCCCCAGAACCCCGGCGATCAGGCGCGGGGTATGCAGCAGGGCCACGGTCTCGGACGGGGTGAGCCAGTTTTCCAGATGCGCCAGGCCGCGGGCGCGTTTCAGCTTTTCGCCGGCAAGGATGCGGTCGGCATCAAAGACGCCCTCGTCCATGGCGTCGAGCTGGCCCAGATGCCAGTTGCGCAGATCCGTATCAGCGACAATCCGGTCAAACGCGCCGCCCACGGGATCGAGGCCGGCGGGCAGCGCCCGTTCATACGCCCGGATGATGGCCGGTTTCCGGCGCTTTTCCTCGGGCGTGCGCAACAGGCCGAACCAGCGCAACGCCCGGCCAAAGCGGTTCCGTCCGCTGGCCCAGGACAGGGGCGCCGCCAGGATCAGACCACCGGTGATCGGCAGCATCCACCAGAAAAGGTGGGGGTTGAGCATCCAGGCCAGGCCCCCGAAACCGAGGCCGGTCGCCATATGCCAGCGATGCACGCGAAACGCATCGGCAAGGGCGATGGACCCGTCGCCGCGCCGCTGAACCGCCCAGCCGCTGTCCCCGCCCGACAGGACGTCCCGGACGATCTGGCTTTGTGCCAGCATCATCACCGGCGCGTAGAGGGCGGACAGCACACTCTCGGCCAGCAGGCCGGCCGTCAACAGTACGGGGCCGCCAAACGCCCAGCAGCGGCGCGGGTTGAGACAGGCGGACAGCCACCCCAGCCCCTTGGGCAGCAACACGACGGCCAGCGACAGGATAAACAGCCTGATGGCCCGTTCGGCATCGAAAACCGGCCATGTGGGGAACAACGACGGCACGGCGAAATATTCGGGGCGGGTAAAGGCCGCCTGAACCGCCAGCAACAGGCCGATCCCGACCAGGATCAGCCAGAACAGCGCGCTCATATAGGCCATGATGCCGCCCAGCAGGTGCAGGCGCGTCGTCAGCGCCAGACCGCGCGCGCCCAGAAACCGCGCATGCTGCAGATTGCCCTGGCACCAGCGCCGGTCGCGGATCATCACATCGCTGAGCGACGGCGGTGCCTGTTCGTAACTGCCGTCAAGGTCGGTGTCCAGCCGCACGCCCCAGCCGGCGCGGCGCAGCAACGCGGCCTCGATAAAATCATGGCTCATGACATGGCCGCCAAACGGCGGCGCGCCGGACAGATGCGGCAACCGGGCGGCGGATGCGAAGGCATGGGTGCGGATGATGGCATTGTGGCCCCAGAAATTGCTGCCGGGGCCATGCCATGCCGCCAGTCCGTCGGCGTAAATCGGGCCGTAGCAGCGGTTGGCGAACTGCTGAAGGCGGGCGAACAGGGTGTGCCCGCCGATGATCGCCGGGGCCGTCTGGATCAGGCCGAGGCCGGGGTCTTCCTCCAACCGCCGGGCAAGCGCGATCATGGTCTCCGCGCTCATCAGGCTATCGGCGTCCAGGATCAGCATGGCGTCATGGGCACCGCCCCAGCGCATGACCCAGTCGGCGACATTGCCGGCCTTGCGTTCGGTGTTGGCGCGGCGGTGACGATAGTAGACGGGACAGGCGGCCGGCACGCGGCGCGTCAGCCTTGAAAAAACACTTTCCTCCCTGAGCCAGTCGGCAGCGCGGTTGGTATCGCTCAGAATAAAAAAGCAGAACCGGTCGGGGGCTTTTTCCGACAGAGCCGCCGCCATGGCCGAGACCGCCGCCGCGACCATATGAGGGTCCTCGTTATAGACGGGCAGCAACACCGCCGTATACAGGGACGGCGGTGTTGCGGAGGGCGGCGGCGTTGCAGGGGACAGGAGACGCGCAAGATCGCGCGCGGCCCGCCGCAGGAACCCCAGAAGACACTGACAGGCGGCAAAGGCGACCCAGGCGAAATTCAGCGTGAAGAAAACCAGGAACACCCATTGCAGAGCCGTCAGACCGCCGGCCGCCATGACACCGTGCATTTCCCGTGCGCCGAAAGCCGCCAGCAGCAGGGTGCCCACAGCCAGCACCGCCCGGCTGACAGCGGTGCCGATACGCGCGGTCCGGGACCGGTTCTTCAGGCGCAGGGGCCGGCGCGGGGCATGGACGCCCTGACGCGGCATGTCCAGACGGCACTCGGGCGGCAGGGCGGGCCGGTCGGGGTGGAACGCCCCCTCAGGCACGCAGCCACCTGTAAAGCCATGTTTCACCAAGAGGCGCGCCTCCACGCATGGGCAGGGCACGGATTTCGACCACATCCGCGTCCTGCGGGTCGAAGGTCAGAAACATCCGCACACCGCCCGTCACCGGATTGGGCTGGAGCACGGTGTTCACCAGCCGTCCCGCGCTGACGGACACCTCGGCATCCATCGTGTCGCTGGGCTGCCAGCCGTGAAAATCATAATCGATGGTCATCTGCGGAAACCCGCCTTCAAGCGACAGGCCGTAGGCACTGCGGATCACATGGCCGAGGCGGGGGCTATCGGGGACAATGCTGTCCGGCCATGTCTGCCGGTAGGCAAAGCGTGTCTCCTGTCCGGGTTTGAGGGGAACGGCGGGGCGCCAATAGGCGACGATGTTGTCGTTGATCTCGGAGGCGGACGGAATTTCGACAAGCTGCACATGCCCCGGCCCCCAGTCGCCCACAGGGGCGATCCAGCAGGACGGACGCCTGTGATAATAGGCTTCCAGATCCTGATAGCGGTTGAAACCGCGCGCACGCTGGACAAGGCCGAACCCCTTCGGATTTTCGTCGACAAAGGCACTGACCTGAAGGGCGGCCGGATTGGCCAGCGGCCGCCACAGCCATTCGCCGCGCCCGGTCAGCATGCACAACCCCTGGGAATCATGGACGGCGGGGCGGTAATCGGGCTGGTCCGGCCCGTCCACGGGGCCGAACATGAACATGGAGGTCAAACCGCCGAACCCGATATGCGTCAGCTCGCGGCGGGCAAACAGGGTGGCCTCGACATCGATGACGGTGGGCGCGCCGGGATATATGCCGAACCGGTAGGCGCCGGTGACGCCTTCGCTGTCCAGAAGGGCATGGACAACGATATTGCCGGACCGCGCCGAGGGCCGTTCGATCCAGAACCGGCGGAAAACAGGAAATTCCTCGCCCGTCGGTTCGGCCACATCGACCGCGAGGCCGCGCGCCGACAGGCCGTAGGACTGGCCGGCGGAAACCGCCCGGAAATAACTCGCCCCCTGGAAGACGACGAATTCATCACTGTAGTCGGACCGGTTGACCGGATAGTGCAGGCGAAATCCGGCGAACTTGCCGCCATCCGCCAGCAGCGCGCCCAGCGCCGGGTCCGGCACATCGAAACTGTCCGGGCCGACATCGACCGGAAGCGACAGACCATTTTCAACGATGAACAGATCGACACCGGATTCGAACAGAAAGCCGGGGGCGAACAGTTCCACGGAAAACCGGGTCGGCGACCCGCCCCATATGGCCTTGTCCTTGCGGTAGCGGATCTGCCGGTAGCTATCGTAATCCAGCCCGGTCAGCCTGCTGTCCACCGGGGCCGGCGGCTCATAGGGCCGGCCCGCAAGCCCGCGGGCCTCGTCCAGAACGGTCTGCCGGGAGAAAGGCCGGCCCCCGCCCCGCTCCACATGGGCAAACCCATGGGCCGTCGCGGCCAATCCCGCGATCGCGGCAACCCCACCCAGAAAAGACCGTCGGTTCGGATACATCATCTGCTGCACCATATTCGTCATGCTTCTGATTATTTTTGAGCCGACGAATGGGGAGACGGTCTGGCATAAATGGGGCGGGAATGTGGGACAGCGTGTCCGTATCGTGGCAGCCACCGGCCGACAGAGGCGGACACGGCCCCTGCCGCCAGCATGTCCGGTGTCAGGGCGCCTTTGAATACACGCGCCGTCCCATGACATAGGTTTCGCACACCAGCCGGTCATCCCCCAGCATGGCCAGCGCGAACAGCAGGTCGGCGATACTGTCCGAACGAGCGGTCCGCCGCGCGAGAAGCGGCGTGGCCTCCGGGTCCAGAACGATGAAGTCGGCTTCCTTGCCCGGCTCCAGACTGCCGATATGGGCATCCTGCCGGATGGCACGGGCGCCGCCCAGCGTGGCCAGGTAAAACAGTCTCGGTGCATCGAGGGGCGTACCGCACATCTGGCTGACCTTGTAGGCGCCGGCCATGGTCTGGAACATGGAAAAGCCGGTCCCCGCCCCCACGTCGCTGCCCAGTCCGAAGCATACGCCGGCGGCAGCGGCACGGGCGCTGTCAAAAAGACCGCTGCCAAGGAAAAAATTGGATGTGGGGCAATGGGCGATGGTACCGCCATGATCGGCCAGCATGGCAAATTCACCGTCGCTGAGATGAATGGCGTGGGCAAACAGCGACCGGTCCGTCAACAGGCCGAAGTGCCGGTATACATCGAGATAATGGTCGCATTCGGGGAAAAGGGAGAGGACCCAGTCCACTTCCGCCCTGTTTTCGCTGAGATGCGTCTGCATCAAAAGGCCGTCATGCTCGCCAAGCAGGGCCCCGGCAAGACGCAGCTGCGCCGTGCTTGATGTGGCCGCGAAGCGCGGCGTCACCGCATAGGTCAGGCGGCCACGCCCGTGCCAGCGGGCGATCAGTGCCTTGTTGTCGTCATAACTTGTCTGTGCCGTGTCCATCAGAGTGTCCGGCGCATTGCGGTCCATGGCCGACTTGCCGGCGGTCATGCGCATACCCAACGTCTCGGCGGCCTGAAAAACCGCGTCCACGGACCCGGGATGCACGGTGCAGAACGCCATGGCCGACGTGGTGCCGTTGCGCAGCAGTTCCCCGCAGAACAGGGCGGAGACCTCGGCGGCATGGTCCGGATCGGCGAACCGGCTTTCTTCCGGGAATGTGTAGCGTTCCAGCCAGTCGAGCAGTTGCGCGCCGTGACGGGCGATCACATCCAGTTGCGGCATATGGACATGGGTATCGACAAACCCCGGCAGGACCAGCCGCCGGCCCAAATTGTGAACAATCGTACCACGCGCCAGCCGATGCCGCAGGGCGGGCCGATCGCCAATGGCCGTGATCAGGCCATTTTCAACGATCATCAGGCCGTCTTCGATATAACGAAGCGCGCTATTGCCATACGCCGGGTCATCGGTCAGAGTGAGGAAACGCCCCTGAAAGGCCCTGATACCGCTGTCACCGCCCACTGCCCGCGCCTCCGCTTTGCGTTACAAACCTGATCAATCGGTCAACTCTATAACCCATACACCTGTCTCCCGACATTTCAGCAGCGAAATATGGCCGCGCATGGCCTATCCCAGGGTCATAGAAGGCCATCCTGCCAATGGACAAAAACGGTATGATGATATGGGATGAAAATATGATTGCTTTTTTCTATCATAGAATTTGTTTTTTGACAGATTGACCTATCTATAAATTTAGCCAAATACAGCCGCGGCCCTGAAATATCCGTCATCGATAAATTGGCGGCGGCCAAGAGATCGAGTAGAAGAAAAGCAGCAAACAAAGACAGAGGCGAGGATGGCAAGTGTCGAACATGCCCTGAAACCGGGTGTTCTGAGGAATTTATTCCAGCGTGTTCTCGGACCGGAGGGATCCTATTACAATCTGGCTGTAATTTATGGTATCGCGTTCAGTGTGCTGACGCTGGCGGTGCCGATCTCCGTGCAGATGCTGATTGATACGGTTGCCAACACCGCCCTGGTCCAGCCACTGGTCGTGCTGTCGGCGGTTCTGCTGGTGCTGCTGCTGGTTTCCGGCCTTCTGTATGCCTTCCGAACCCATCTGATGGAGCTGTTCGAACGACGTATCTACGCCCGGCTGACATCCGAGGTCGCCCTGAGAGCCATGTATGCCAGGGCGACCTTCTTCGACGAAACCCAGCGGACCGACCTGTTCAACCGCTATTTCGATATCATGACCCTGCAACGGTATGTTCCGTCGATTCTGATCGGTGCCGTGTCACTTATATTTCAGGCGGTTTTCGGTATCGCGGTGGTATCGCTGTATCACCCGGCGCTGCTGATCTTCAATGTTGCCTTCGTGCTGCTGATCTGGCTGGTCTGGGCGGTATGGGGCCGGGGGGCCATCCGCACGGGTCTGTATCTGTCGGAGTCGAAATACAACACCGCCCGCTGGCTGGAAGGTCTGGCCAGCAACAACAGTTTCTTCAAGTCCGATCAGCATATTTCCTTCGCGCTGTCACAGGCCGATGATTTCACCAACCGTTACATGACGGAAAAAAAGCGGCACTTCCGCTTTACCTTCGCACAAACGGTCGCACTGCTGCTGCTGTATGCCATTGCCAGTGCCGGCCTGCTCGGGATCGGCGGCTGGCTGGTCATTATCGGCGAGCTGACGCTGGGACAGCTGGTGGCGGCGGAGCTGATCATGTCGGCAATTTTCGTCGGCGTGTCCCAGTTCAGCAGCTATCTGAGGCAGTTTTACGATGTCTGTGCGGCGGTCGAGGAATTGTCGCGCTTTTTCGACATGCCGCTGGAACAGGCCGAGGGCTCGCTGGTGCTGCCCGACGGCGCGACGGACCTGACCTTCAACAAGGTGCGGCTGCATCTGCATGACAAGCCCGTCATGCTGGACATGGTCATCCCCGGCGGCGCCAATCTGCGGGCGGAGGCCGAGGATTTCGGACTGCAACGGATTTTCACCTATCTGATGAAACGCCATATCGTCCCGAACGGCGGCAGCATCACACTGGGCGGACAGGACCTTATGGACTGCGACGTCCACCGCCTGCGCCAGGATGTCGTGGTCCTGCACCGGTCGAACATGATGGAAAGCCGTATCGTCGATTACCTGCGTCTGAGCCATGAGGGCGTGACCCGCGCCGATATGGTCGAGGCCCTGGACATGGTGGGGCTGGACGAAGTGATCAGCGCCCTGGAAGACGGCCTGAATACCATTGTCGGTCCGTCAGGGCTGCCCCTGTCCGACGATGAGGCCATGCGGCTGAAACTGGCCGCCGCCATTCTGTCCCGTCCGCATGTCCTGGTTCTGACCCAGCAGTTCGACCTCGTGGACGGCGATCACATGAACCGCGTCATCGCCTATCTGGATGAAAAGGCATGTACCACGGTGGTCTATTTCACCCAGCGCCGCGATATCGCCGCCTTTACCCACAATCTGTTCCTTAGCAATGATGAGCAGCGGATCACGCGTCTTGACGCAGCGGACGCCCCTGCCGGTGATCAGGGAGAGAACAATGCCGCCGATTCCTGAACAGCATCTTTTCCGCGAGCATCATCGGGCACAGTTGAAAACCCTTGCAAGCGTTCGCATACCGCGCGTGACGCTGTCTATCGCCGTTATGCTGATACTGGGCACGTTCATGATCGCCGCCTTTCTCGGTTTCACACCGTGGGTTCAGACAACGTCCGGTCCGGGTGTCGTCACCGCGCTGGACCCGCGTGACCGGGAGCAAAGCATCAACGCGCTGGTCTCGGGCCGGATTCAGGAATGGTATGTGCGCGACGGCAGCCGTGTGAAGGAGGGTGATCCCATTCTGCGGCTGGTCGACAACGACCCGGACCTGGTTCAGCGTCTACAGGCACAGATGAGCGCGGCGGAACGCAAATATGAAGCCGCCAAATCCGCCGCGGATACCGCGGTCCTCAATTATGATCGTCAAGAGACCCTGTTCAATGAAGGGCTGTCCGCGGAACGCGACCTGGAACAGGCCCGTATCCGCGTGCAACAGCTGCGCGTATCGGAAGAGGAGGCCCTGGCCGGCCTGAATGCCGCCAAGGTCAATCTGAGCCGACTGTCCATACAGACGGTGGTGGCCCCGCGCGACGGCACCATCATCCGCTTGAACGCGGGCGATACCGCGACCTTTGTCCGCGAAGGGCAATCCATCGCCACCTTCCTGCCCGACGAAGTGACGCGGGCAGTGGAAATCTATGTGGATGGCCGGGACATCGGCCTGGTGTACCCCGGGCGCAAGGTCCGGCTGCAATTTGAAGGCTGGCCCGTTGTCCAGTTCAGCGGCTGGCCGTCGGTGGCCATCGGGACCTTTGGCGGCGAGGTGGTCTTTGTCGACCCGAGTGCGCAGGTGAGCGGCCGCTTCCGTGTCATGATCATTGAAGACCCTAACGATTCGCCCTGGCCGGACGAAGCCTTCATCCGATTCGGCGCACAGGCGCGCGGCTGGGTTCTATTGGACACGGTTCGTCTCGGCTATGAATTGTGGCGTCAGTTGAACAATTTCCCGCCCAACTTCAACCCGGATGCCCAACAGTCTATGGGCAGCGCGGACGCGGCAGCCCCCGGAGCCGGACGCCATGGCTGACACAGCAAAGCCCGGCGACCATCCGCAACAGCGTGCAGACCGGCCGTACAGGTTGGCGGTATTGTCGAGCACCCTTTATTTTGGTCTGTTTTTCGGACAGACGGCTTTCGCGGCAACGTCCGCCGGTGACACTGACGCGACCGACGACCTTGTTCCCGTCTCCGTGACCGAGCGCGCGCAAAGCCGGATGGGGGCCGGGCAGGAAACGGAAAACCTGGCCACCGGTTTTGCGGCGCCGCGCGTTCTCGATACGGAAAAACTGGATCTTGAAGACGTACTGGAATCCACCGCCGAACATTTTCCGCAACTGCTTGCCGCCCGCGCCAATGTCCGTGAAAGCGAGGGTGAGGCCCTGTCGGCCCTCGGTGCGTTTGACCTGAATGTGGGGGGGGAATTCCACTCCAACCTGACGGGATTTTACGGCGGCACCAGTTTCGGCAGCGAGTTCAGCCAGTTCCTGGGCGATTACAATGCTCGGGTCTTCGGCAGTTACCGGATGTCGCGCGGAGATTTCCCCGTTTATGAGGATATCCGTTTCACCAACCAGGGTGGCGAGGCCAAGATCGGCGTTATCCTGTCATTGCTGCAGGACCGAGATATCGACGAACGGCGGTTCGCCCTTCTGGGAGGCCGTCTTGGCATTGAACGGTCGCGCGGACTGGTGCTGCAAACGCAACTGGGCGTCCACCGGGATGCGATGATCGCCTATATGCGCTGGCTGGCCGAAGGGGAAAAGCTGACCATTTTCGAAGACCTGCTGTCACTTGCGGAAATACGGCAGAAAGCATTGGAGACACGGGCGGCGAGCGGCGATGTCGCCGAGATCACGGTGACGGAAAACAATCAGTTGATCCTGCAACGGCAGAATTTCGTCGTGAATGCCCGGCGCGCCTATGAGGTGGCCGCCCAGGGGTTGTCTTTCTTTCTGCGGGACCGGGACGGCCAACCCCTGATCCCGAGCGATATTCATTTGCAAACGGATTTTCCCGCCCTGCCGCCGATCGCCGATGCGCAGATGGCGGTCGCCCTGGACCGGGCCCTGCAACGCCGGCCCGAACTGAAAATCCTCGACGTCGATGTCCGGGAGACACGGGCAAACCTGCAACTCAGCGAAAACAAGATTCTGCCCCGTCTGGATGTGAAACTTGAATCCTCGCATGATTTCGGCGGCACAGGCACCGGCGGGGAAAGCCGCGACAGCACCGACAATGTGGTCACCGTCAATCTGTCGGTACCGTTGCAACGGCGTGACGCCCGTGGACGGGTGACGGCGGCGGAAGCGCGGCTGACCTCTCTCAGCCATCAGCGCCGGCTGATTGCCGATGGAATCGATATCGAGGTCCGCAATCTGGCCACCACGCTGGAAGCCGCGCGGCGCGCCGTGACCCTTGCCTTTCAGGAGGTGGATCTGGCAGATGCCCTTGAAAAGGCGGAAAAACGCCGTTTTGAACAAGGCGACAGCGACTTTTTCCTGATCAACCTGCGGGAACGCAACTCCGCCGACGCCAAGGTCCGCCTGGTGGATGCCGAACTGAATTATTTCGGCGCGCTGGCCGCCTTTTACGCCGCAACGGTGGATATGGCCGCCCTGCAAATTCCCGAAGGGTAAATCGGGCCCCGCAGGCAGACTGCCCTCGGGGATACGGCGCGCCGGGATTTCGGAAGCTTGGGAGAGCAGCCCGGCGCGCCGCCCGGGATACCGGCCATGAAAACCGGATACCTGCACAGGGGGCACAATCATGACCCCCTGCCGCGTGAGTATGCTTGCATACGTCACCTGATTATATTTGCGCATTTAACTTGGATAATCAAAGTAAAATGTTATGATGCATCCGCATTCCATCCCACGGGGTATCCGCATGCGCCGAAAAAGCTTCACCAGCATGACCTGTTCCATCGCCCGTGCGGTGGATGCCATTGGCGACGCCTGGGCTTTTCTGATCCTGCGGGACCTGATGCGAGGCCCGTGCCGTTTTGAAGACCTGCGGCAATCGCTGGATATTCCAACGGACACGCTGACGGCACGGCTGAAAAAACTGGAACAGGGCGGCCTGATCGAACGGCGCCCTTATGGCAACCATGCCCGCCGTTTTGAATATCTCATCACCAAAAAGGGCACTTCATTGCGCACCGTCATGATCGCACTGGCGCATTGGGGCGACCGCTGGATCAATACGGACCGCGCGGGCCCACCCGTTGAAATCTACAATGCCGCCACCGGTCATCCCGTGGCCCTGCGCATGGTGGACAGCGTCACCGGCGAAGACACGCCGCCGTCACAGATACTGTCCCGGCCGGGTCCGGGTGCGGACGATGCACTGCGCCGCGCCCTCGATGCCGCCCTGGGTACCGCAGAGATTCCCCCCTCCCCTCACGTCAAAAAAGGACTGAAAAATGGATGATCAGAGATACGGCACTATTCCACGGGATGCCCTGCTTTCCTTAAGCGGGCAGGAATTGTTTGACGGCATTTCCGATGGCGATCTGCCGATGCCGACCATGGGGCGATCCCTGGCGTTTCATCCCGTCCATATCGGCAACGGAACGGCCGTGTTCGAAGGGACCCCCACACAGGATCATCTGAACCCCCTGGGAACCGTTCACGGCGGCTATGCCGCCACGATGCTGGACTCGGCCATGGCCTGCGCCATTCATTCGACCCTGCCGCCCCGGCGCGGCCTGACGACCATAGACCTGACCATCAATTTCGTTCGCCCGATCACACCCGGAACAGGCGCCGTCAGGGCAACAGGAACCCTGATTCACGGTGGCGGCCGCATTGCCACGGCGGACGGCCGTCTTGAGGACGAGGACGGCAAATTGCTGGCGCACGGACTGACCACCTGTATGCTTTTCCCGCTGGAGAGCGGCCCGGCGTAACGGTGTGACCGGCCGCCCTGTCCGAAATCGCCACATGCCTGCGTCTTCTTGATTCAGGACAAACCCTCCTCAGGCGAAAGCCTCTAGGATAATGCCGCCGCCGGTTCGGCCGGCGGCGGCATTCCATAGCGAGACACCCGAAGGCAAGTGGAGGGCGGCATGAAAGGGCGTATTCTCACTAAGGCAATTTCTCTTTTGTTTGGCGGGGCACTGGCAGTGGTACCCGCTGCCGCGATGGCACAGGAAGGGTGTGACGTCGCCATTCAACTGACCGGCAAGCGTAACTGGATCATTGACTGTAACATGGTCAAGGAAGACGGCGACACATTGCAGGTAAACCGCAAGGGACGCGGATCAAGCTCGAAAACCGGCATTGTGCTGACACAGGTGGTCAGCGGCACGTGCAGGTACACCGTCCCGAGGGGCGGCGAGTTGACGATCAGAATCAATACCGGCGAGGAACTGGACTGCCCGTTCGATGTAACGGGCGAGGAATGCATGGTGCGGATCGCAGCCGGCACGGAGGGTGAATTCGCCTTTGGCGAAAAAGCCTGAAACCTTTCATTCATTCGAAAATGGCGGCATCTCAACAGGTGCCGCCATTTTTATTGCAACTATCAAAGATTTCCGACAATCGGAAAACACTTATAAAGTGTATTAATTGCACATATTAACAACTAAAGATACTTTGAATTCTGAACAAAAAATTAAAACCCTCAATTTAAGAGAGCGGCGTTGATTTATCATTTTGCAAATCAAAAGCCACGAATCGCTCAACAATCACAAATCAATCTTGTCTCCTCAATACTTTTTATAGATCGTCGATTTTTGAACCCTCGCGCTTCATACGAATTTAAACAAGTTTCGAGCTGGAATACCAAAGTAAAAGCCTGAAAAATTTTCCGCCGGATTATTAAAAGCGCGCGGCACTGGCGTAAGGCATGCGGCATAAACCGGACCACGGAGCTGGCCGGGTAGTGGGGTAGACGACATGACAAATTTCATCAAGGACCTGAAAATCAGCACCAAACTGTTCGTCGGTTTCGGTGCCGTGATTGCCCTTTTGATAGTATTGGCATTGATCGCGGTTGGCGGCCTGATCCGGGCCAACGGCAACTTCAGCGACTACCGGACGCTGGCGCGGGAAGCGAACCAGGCCAGCCGGGTGCAGGCGAACCTGCTGACGACACGGGTGGGGGTGAAGGATTTCGTCATCCGCGCCAATGACAGGGCGATCGAGACCGTCAATCAGCGGGCGGCGGCAACCACGGCCTTTGCCAAGGAAATGGAAACGCTGGCGACCGACCCGGCGCACGCGGTCATCGGCCAGCGCATCGAAGGCCGCATGCAGGAATACCAGAGCACCTTCGACAGGGTGGTGGTGGCCGAGCGCCGCCGACAGGCCGTCATCACCCAGCGCATGGACGTGATCGGACCGCAGATCGAGACGCAGCTCAATGCGCTTCTGGTCAGCAGCAGTGAAGCCGGGCAAAGCGCCGCAACGCTGAAAACCGCCCGGATGCTGCACGGGATCATGCTGGCGCGACTGTCGGTGTTCAAATATCTGAGCCGTCTTGAGCGCCAGTATTATGACGCCGCCCAGACGGAACTGACGCGCATCGCCGATATCGGGCGCGGCATCACAGCACGCGGACGCGGCGAGGCCGCCCGCGATGCGGTCCGCCTGATCGAAGGCTATTCCGAGGCCCTGAGCGAGGCCTTCGACCTGACGGAAGAACGCACCGGCCTGATCACCGGAACGCTGGACCGCATCGGCCCGCAGATCAGCGGCGACATCGAGGACCTGAAGCTGAAGGTCAAAACCCTTCAGGACGAACTTGGCCCCATGGCGGAAGCGGACGTCAAGCGGTCCAGCACGTTGTCGCTGATCGCGGGTATTCTGGCAACGGTGCTGGGATTGGGCGCGGCCTATCTGATCGCCACCGGCATTTCCAGGCCCGTGCAGGCCATCACCAATGCCATGCGCGCCCTTGCCGCCGGCAAAACCGACACCCCGATCCCGGCCCGCGATCACAAGGACGAGGTGGGCGACATGGCCGAAGCGCTGGACGTGTTCCGCAACGGCCTTCTGGAACGGGAACGCCTGCGCGAGGAGGCCGAGCGTGAAAAGGCCGAGCGCGAGCGGGCCGAACAGGAACGCCAGGAAAAGGAACGCCTGCGCCAGCAGGAAGAAATAGAAAGGCAGCGGACCCAGGCGGCGGAAGAACGCGCGTCGCATATCCGCAAGATGATCCAGGGGTTCGAGGTGGATATCTCCGGGGCGCTGGAACAGGTGGCGTCGTCGGTGACCTCGTTGCAGGGCACCGCCGCACAACTGGTCTCGGTCTCCAAAACATCGGAGGAGAGCAGCAACACCGTCGCCAACGCCACCTCCGACACCACGCAGAATGTCCAGTCGGTGGCCAGCGCCGCAGAGGAAATGGCTGTCTCCATCTCGGAAATCTCCGAGCGCATCCAGGAATCCGCCCACAAAACCAGCACGGTCGAGGCCGAGGCCCAGACCACGGACGGTCTGGTCTCCAGCCTGGCGGACGCGGCCAACCGCATCACCAATGTGGTGCAGCTGATCAACGATATCGCGGAGAAAACCAATCTGCTCGCCCTCAACGCCACCATCGAGGCGGCGCGCGCCGGCGATGCCGGCAAGGGCTTCGCCGTGGTCGCCAGCGAGGTCAAGGCACTGGCCAACCAGACCGCCAAGGCGACGAGCGAGATATCCGAACAGGTCAACGAGCTGCAACGCAACAGCGGCGAGGTGGCCCAGGCCATGGTGACCATTCGCAACATGATCGGCGAGACCAGTTCCATTGCCTCGCAGATTGCCGCGGCGGTGGAGGAGCAATCGGCGGCCACCGGTTCGATCTCGCAGAGCGCGCAGAGCGCGGCCAGCGGCACCCGCTCGGTCAATGAGAGCATGCGCACCATCAGCGAGGGGGCCTCGCAGTCGCGCGAAGGGGCCGACGATGTCAGCACCGCCGCGAACGAACTGCAGCGCATGCAGGAAATGCTGAACAAGACCATCCTCGGCTTCCTGCGGGAAATCGAAGCCGCCTGAGGCAAACAGCATACCTGGCCGCATAGCCGGTGCGCGCCGCTTGAGATAGCGGGCGCGCCGGTTGTTCGTGGCATATCCCGGGCGTCTTTGCCCCATGCCCCTGCCCGGACTGCCCGGAGATCACGGTGTCTCACAAAGGGCTCACACCGGCAGTCACACCAACGCGATTTGCATGTTATGACAGGCACGGGCATGTCCATGCCGGCAAACGGAGCCTGCCGTCCCTTGTGGTACCGGTTTACGGACCGACGCCGACAGGATGGAGGTCAGGATGGAGGTTTCGCCGACAGGGCGGTTTACTCCGGCGCCGACAGCGTTACATAAAAGGAGCCGGTACAGGCGCCAAACGCTGACGATGGGGATAGAACAATGTCACACACCGAAACCGCCATTCTGGCCGGAGGCTGCTTTTGGGGCGTACAGGATTTGCTGCGCGCCCTGGATGGTGTCATCGAAACCCGTGTGGGCTATACGGGCGGCGCGATGACCGACCCGTCCTATGAGGATGTCCGCACGGGCCGCACCGATCATGCCGAAAGCCTGAAGATCGTCTTCGATCCCGCGGTGCTGAGCTACCGGGCGCTGCTTGAGTGTTTCTTCCAGATCCACGACCCCACCACCCGCAACCGTCAGGGCAACGATATCGGCACCCAGTACAGGTCGGCCATTTTTTTCATGGATGACGGTCAAAAGGACACCGCCCTTGCCCTGATCGCCGAGATGACCGAGAGCGGCCGCTGGCCCGGCCCCATCGTCACACAGGTGATCGCGGCCCAGCCATTTTACGATGCGGAGGACTATCACCAGGACTATCTGGTGAAAAACCCGAACGGCTACACCTGCCATTTCGTGCGCGCGGACTGGCATTTGAACAAGACCGAACCGGCCTGAGGTCCGATTTACCTTTGTCGGATCCTGGCTGGACAGGCGGTGCCGACAGCCGCTGGCTGCTGCCAAGTGCCGTGCCTGTAAAACCGTCACGATCCGAGACGACCCTGTCGTGAGGCATGCCGGCAAGCATGGCCTGACGGACACGGACCGAAAACAGGGGCCCTGTATCTGAGTTCAGACGAAAAGACACGACTGCCCGGCGGCCCGACTGCCGGACAGACCGGTGCGATGCGGGCAAGATCGTCCCGGTCTGTCCGGCAGTCGGGCCGCAGCCAGCATCAACAAGGATATGACAAATACGGACTCAAGAGGGGTATGCCATGTCACCTGAATTTCTGACCCAGGCCGTCGATGTCCTGGCCGGGCTGTTTATTTTTGCAATCGGTATTTTCTTTGCCGTTCTGGCCGTACTGTATTTCATCGACCGCCGGCAGAACAGTGATGCCGTGCGGCACAATTATCCGGTCATCGGCCGCTTCCGCTATATCTTCTCGACGCTGGGCGAATTTTTCCGCCAGTATTTCTTCGCCATGGACCGGGAGGAAATGCCCTTCAACCGGGCGGAACGCGAATGGGTTTCGCGCGCGGCTTCCGGCAAGGGCAACACCATCGCTTTCGGTTCCACCAAGAACCTGACGCCCGAGGGCACGCCGATTTTCGTCAACTGCCCCTTTCCCACACTGGAAGCGGACGCGGCCCAGTGCGAAACCCTCGTCATCGGCCCGTATGCGGAAAAGCCTTATGAGGCCCCCTCGATCTTCAATATTTCGGGCATGAGTTTCGGCGCGCTTTCGGTCCCGGCGGTGCGCGCCCTGTCAAACGGGGCGAAAATGGCCGGCTGCTGGATGAACACGGGCGAAGGCGGCCTGTCGCCTTATCACCTGGAAGGCGGCTGCGACATCGTCTTTCAGATCGGCACGGCCAAATACGGCGTCCGCGACCCGGACGGCACCATGAGCGACGACAGGCTGCGCGACGTGGCCGCCCACGAACAGGTGCGCATGTTCGAGATCAAGCTGAGCCAGGGCGCGAAGCCCGGCAAGGGCGGCATTCTGCCGGCCGCCAAGGTGACGAAAACCATTTCCGAGATTCGCGGCATCCCGATGGGCACGGACTCCATTTCCCCCAACCGGCACCCGGAAATCGACAGTGTGGACGACCTGCTCGACTTTATCGAACGCGTGCGCCGCGTCACCGGCAAGCCGGTCGGCTTCAAAAGCGTGATCGGCGCCTATGGCTGGCTGGAAAAACTGTGTGAAAAAATCCACGAACGCGGCATTGAAAGCGCGCCCGACTTCATCACCGTGGACAGCGGAGACGGAGGCACCGGGGCCGCGCCCATGCCGCTGATGGACAATGTGGGCCTGCTGGTGCGCGAGTCGCTGCCGATGGTGGCCAACACCCTTTACAAATACGGTCTCAGGGACCGGGTGCGGCTGATCGCGTCCGGCAAGATGGTCACCCCGTCCGGCGTGGCATGGTGCCTGTGCGCGGGCGCGGACTTTGTCGTCTCGGCGCGGGGCTTCATGTTTTCGCTCGGCTGCATTCAGGCGCTGAAATGCAACAAGAACACCTGCCCGACCGGCATCACCACCCACAATCCGCGCCTGCAAAGCGGCCTGAACCCGGAACTGAAGTCCGTCAAGGTTGCCAATTACTGCAAGAATATCGTGAAAGAGGTGGAGACACTGGCCCATTCCTGCGGTGTGCATGAACCGCGGCGCCTGCGCCGCTATCATGTGCGCATCGTCCAGCAAAACGGCAAAACGGTGCCGATGGACGATCTGACCCCCTGGCCCGAGGTGGTGCCGATGGCGCGCGACCTGGCGGCAACCTGCGAACGCGATAAACTTCACATATGAGCGCCGTGCCCGGACAGGCGACACACACCACAAAGACAGATCACAGGCATAGATCAAGCCCCATCCAAGGAGAGACCCCATGACCGCACCCGCCACACATCCCGGCACCAGCATCGCCGAGGCCGCGTGCAGCCGCAAGGCATCCGACCTGTTCGTAAAGGCCCTTGAACAGGAAGGCGTGCGCCATATCTTCGCCGTTCCGGGAGAAGAAAATCTCGACCTTCTGGAGAGTATCCGCCAGTCGGACCAGATCGACCTGGTGCTGACCCGGCATGAACAGGGGGCGGCCTTCATGGCGGCCACCTATGGGCGGCTGACCGGCAGGGCGGGCGTGTGCATGGCAACCCTTGGCCCCGGCGCGACCAATTTCGTCACGCCAGCGGCCTATGCCCAGCTTGGCGGGTTTCCGCTGATCATGATCACGGGTCAGAAACCGATCAAAAAATCCAAGCAGGGGCGCTTCCAGATCGTCGATATCGTGCGCCTGATGGAACCGACAACGAAAATGTCGCACCAGATTGTCCACGGCAACACCATCCCCGCGCTGGTGCGCGAGGCGTTCCGCGTCGCGGAGGAAGAGCGCCCCGGCGCGGTGCTTCTGGAACTGCCGGAAGACATCGCGGCGGAAGATACGAACGAACCGGTCTTTGAACCGCATGAGCGCACCTACGCCGTGGCGGGCGACAAGGTGATCGCCGAGGCCGCCGACATGGTGCGCGGTGCCAAACATCCGCTGCTTCTGATCGGCGCGGGCGCCAACCGGCGCGCGGCGCGCGAGGCCCTGCAAAGCTTTGTCGAGACGACGGGCATTCCCTTCTTCAACACGCAGATGGGCAAGGGCGTCATCGACGAACGCAACCCCCTCTTCCTCGGTACGGCGGCCCTGTCGGATGACGACTATGTCCACTGCGCCATCGACCGCGCCGATCTGGTCATCAATGTGGGCCACGACGTGATTGAAAAGCCCCCCTTCTTCATGGAAGAGGGCGGCAAGAAGGTGATCCATGTGAACTACAAGGCCGCGCAGGTGGATCAGGTCTATTTCCCGCAGGTCGAGGTGGTCGGCGACCTCGCCCCGTCCATCACCCGGCTGGGCGAGGCGCTCGGCAGGGTGGATGCGGACTTCGACTATTTCACCCGTATCAAGGGGGAAATCGACGCCCATCTGGCCGAAGGGGCGGACGATCCGCGCTTTCCCGTCATCCCGCAGCGCGCCATCGCCGACATCCGCAAGGTGATGGGGCCGAGCGATATCATCGCGCTGGACAACGGGATGTACAAGGTGTGGTTCGCGCGCAATTATCCGGCCTATGAGCCCAACACCATCCTGCTTGACAATGCGCTTGCCACCATGGGCGCGGGCCTGCCGTCCGCGATGGAGGCGGCGCATCTTTACCCCGACCGGCGGGTGATGGCGATCTGCGGCGACGGCGGTTTCATGATGAACAGCCAGGAGATGGAAACCGCCGTGCGCCTTGGTCTCAATCTGGTGGTGCTGGTGCTGAACGACGGGTCCTACGGCATGATCCGCTGGAAGCAGGCCCATGTCGGCTTCGCGGACTGGGGTCTCAGCTTCAACAATCCGGATTTCGTCAAATACGCTGAAAGCTATGGCGCGCACGGCCACCGGGTGGACAGTGCCGACGGCCTGATCCCGACACTGGAGTCAGCATTCAAGGCGGGCGGCGTACATTTGGTGGACTTGGCACTGGATTATTCGGAAAATACACGCGTTCTGATCGACGAACTGCAGGCGAAAACCTGCCTTCTGTAAGCCATACCCAGCAACCCGTTACAGACCAACAGCCGGACAAGGATGCGCCCCATGGATCAATGGACCGTCGTCAACCCCTACAGCCAGCGTGAAATCGGGACCGTGCCGCTCAGCGGCTGGGATGTGGCCGACGCGTGGTTCGACACCGCCGTCACACTGCACAGCCAGCGCAAAAACCGGCTGCCCGCCCATGAGCGCATTCGTGTCCTGGAGAAAACCGCCGGCCTGATGGAGGACCGGTTCGCCCAACTGGCCGACCTGATCGCCAATGAGGGCGGCAAGCCGCTGATCGACGCACGGGTGGAGGTGGCGCGCGCCATCGACGGCGTGCGGCTGGCGGTGAAGGAACTGCTGCATCCCGGCGGGCGGGACATACCGATGGACCTGACACCGGCGGGCGCCGGGCGCACCGCCTTTATCCAGCGCGAGCCCATCGGCCCGGTGGTGGCGATTTCCGCCTTCAACCACCCGCTGAACCTGATCGTGCATCAGGTGGCCCCGGCGGTGGCCGTGGGCTGTCCCGTCATTGTCAAACCGGCGGGCGATACGCCGCTGTCGGCACTGGCCTTTGTCAATATGCTGCACGAGGCGGGGCTGTCGGAGGACTGGTGCCGCTTCATCGCCTGCGGACAGGAGGTGGCGGAAAAACTGGTGACGGACCCGCGTGCCGCCTTTTTCAGCTTTATCGGGTCCGCCCGCGTGGGGTGGATGCTGCGTTCCAAACTGGCGCCGGGCACGCGCTGCGCGCTGGAACATGGCGGCGCGGCCCCCGTGGTCGTCGAGGACACGGCGGATGTGGCGGCGATGATCCCCCTGCTTCTCAAGGGCGGCTTTTACCATGCGGGCCAGGTGTGCGTGTCCGTGCAGCGGGTCTTCGCACCAAAAGCCATGGCGCGCGATATCGCCGAACGGCTGGCCGAGGGGGCGGTGAAACTGACGGTGGGCGACGCCGTCGAGGAGACCACCGAGGTCGGCCCCCTGATCCGCCCGCAGGAAGTGACCCGCGTGGCCGACTGGGTGGACGAGGCACGGGGCGGCGGTGCCGAGATACTGACCGGCGGCGAAAAACTGGGCGAGACGGCCTATGCGCCGACCGTGCTTCTGGACCCGCCGGCGGAGGCACGGATTTCCCGCGAGGAAATCTTCGGCCCGGCTATCTGCGTCTATGGCACCGACGGTCTGGACGAGTCCATCGCGCGGGCCAACGGGCTGGATGTGGCCTTCCAGTCCGCCGTGTTCACCAACCGGCTGGACGTGGCCATGCGCTGCATCGAGGATCTGGATGCCAGCGCCGTGATGGTCAACGACCACACCGCCTTCCGCGTGGACTGGATGCCCTTTGCCGGAAGGCGCAAATCCGGCCACGGCACCGGCGGCATCGGGTATACCATGCACGACATGACGCAGGACAAGATGGCGGTGATCCGGCTGTAGGCTCAGGGTTTTGTTTTGAGGAGCCGGGACGGTTCTCTGTCGGTTAGGGCCTTGCCAGCCCTCTCCCCCACGGGATGATTGTTTGAAGAGCTTAGCCGTCCCTCTCCCCCACGGGATTATTGCTCGAAGGGCCTTGCCAGCCCGCTCCCCCACAGGATGATTGTTTGAAGAGCTTAGCCGTCCCTCTCCCCCACCCGGCCACCCACGGGATCGTATGCTATGGGTGGCCGGGTGGGGGAGAGGGACGGCTAAGCTCTGCCCGATAAAATCAGCAGAGAACCAACCAGACCCTCCAAAACAAAAAGGACTTTTTCCATGAACACTCTGGAAACCGGTACGGACGGGCGCATGCGTTGCGGCTGGGTCGGGACGAACAAACCGCATTATGAGGCCTATCACGACACGGAATGGGGCGTGCCCGTGCATGACGACCGGCTGTTGTTCGAAATGCTGATCCTTGAGGGGGCACAGGCCGGCCTGAACTGGGAGACCATCCTGAAAAAGCGGGACGGATACCGCGCGGCCTTTCACGGTTTTGACGTGGAAAAGGTCGCCGCCATGAGCGACGCCGATCTGGAACAGCGCCTGAAGGACCCCGGCATCGTGCGCAACCGGCTGAAAGTCTTTGCCGCGCGCAAAAACGCCCGCGCCTTTCTGGACATTCAGGCCGAGCGCGGCTCCTTCGACGCCTATGTCTGGGATTATGTGGACGGCACGCCCATTGTCGGGCGCTGGGAAACCCTGGCGGACGTACCGGCGACGACGGCCATCAGCGACCGCCTGTCGAAAGACCTGAAAAAGCGCGGCATGACCTTTGTCGGGTCCACCATCCTGTACGCCTATATGCAGGCCTGCGGCCTGGTGGACGACCACGTCAGGGGCTGCTGGCGCTACTATGACGCCTGAAAACGGGGACGCCTGAAAACGGGGACACCTGAAAACCGGACTGAAAAAACGGGCGGGGCACACGGCCCCGCCCGGTTCTTTGATCATCTCTCCGGTCGTCTGTGCCGGTCTTACCAGCGCGGCTGGGTGGGCGCGGGCAGACCGGTTTCCGTTTCGCACACGGCGCGCAGGGTTTCCATATCCGGGCCGAAATTGAAAATTTCACCCTCGACCCGGTCTTTCGCCATGCCGGCGCGCGCGGCATCCGTCGCGGCCGTGTCGACGCTGCCGTCAGCCACCAGAACCACGCCGTAATTGGCCTTTGCCCCCTCAACCGTTACCAGGCCGCGCTTGACCTCCAGCGCCACCAGATCGGGGTCACGTTCCAGCGGGTTGCCCCAGCCGCCGCCGCCCCAGGTGATAAAGTCGAGGGTGTCGCCGGCCTCGACCTCGATATTGTCGCATTTGGAGGCGAGCACGCTTTCGGTTCCGTCCTTACGGCGCAGGATTTTGGTCGACCGCATGCCCGGCTTGCCGCCATTGACGCCCCAGGGATAGGTGAACCAGCGGTCGTCATGGATCGAGATGGAGCCCTTGTTCAAAAACTCATACGTCATCAGGATACCGTTGCCGCCCCGGTTGACGCCGGCGCCGCCGCTGTCGGGGATGGAAGTATAGCGCGTGATGCGCATGGGGAAGTAACGCTCCAGAAACTCGTTGGGCACATTGGTGAAGCCCGGCCACAGCGAGTGCCCGTCCGGCCCGTCGCCGAAGGGACGGCCGGGAATGCCGCCGAAACCGATCTGGAAGAGCTGGAACCAGTCGCCCGACGTGTCGTCAAAGCCGGAGAACATCAGGTGCGGGCTGGACGAGAAGCCGGCGGCATTCAGGAATTCCGGCTGGCCCTGCCCCAGAAGCGCGCCGAGCACGTCGAACAGACGGCCGAGGGCATGGGTCCGGCTGCTCAGCGCCGCCGGGAACTCGGGCTTGAGCAGGCTGCGTTCGGGAATGCGCACATCGACCAGATCGTAGAAGCCGTCATTGAACAGCACCTGCGGGTCGAAGACCATGATCATGTAGATGCCGAAGAACATCTTCAGCATGTTTTCATTGAGGTAGAAATTGATGGAGCCGGCGGCCTGCGGGTCGGTCCCGCCGAAGTCCAGCACCACCTTCTCGCCCTCGCGCCACATGGTGCATTTCATCTTGAAGGGGCCGTAGCCGCGTCCGTCGTCGCAGACATAATCCTCGAAGCTGACCTTGGTTTCCTGCACCGCGTTCTGGAACAGGGTCGCCATGGCGCGGCGGTTGCGGGCAAGCAGTTCATCGGTGGCCGAGGTAAAGACATCGTCGCCGAACCGTTCGCAGATTTCCTGAATGCGGCGTTCCGCCACCCGGCAGGAGGCGATGATGGCGTGCAGGTCGGCGCGGCACCATTCGGGCATGCGCACCTGGTGCAGCACCAGCTTCAGAATGTCTTCCTGAAGCACGTCCTTTTTATACAGCTTGATCGGCGGAATGCGGATGCCTTCCTCGAAGATGCTGGTGGAATCGGTGGGCATGCTGCCCGGCACCTTGCCGCCGACGTCCGTCTGGTGGCCGAACATGCAGGACCAGGCCACCAGCCGTCCCTTGCGGTAGATGGGGCGCAGGATCAGCCAGTCATTGTTGTGGCTGACGGCGCCCTCGCACGAATAGGGATCGGACAGCCAGATGACGTCGCCTTCCTCGATCGTGCCCTCATAGACATTGAGGAAGCCGCCGATAAAGCTGCCGAACTGACCGACGATCATCTTGCCGTCGCGGTCGGCGATCAGCGGGAAGGCGTCGCCCTGTTCGCGGATGCCGGGGCTCATCGCCGTGCGGAATAGCGTGGCGTCCATTTCGGTGCGGGCGTTGCGCAGGGCGTTTTCGATGATGTCCAGCGTGATGGTGTCCACATCGCGGCTGTCAAAGGGGGTGTCGTTCGTCTCGACAATGGTTGCTTTCATGGTGTCTCTCCCTCTCACGCCGACGGGTTGATGAGGATGTTGCCCATGGCGTCGACCTCGCCTTCATGGTCGGGCAGTATAACGGCGGTGCTGTCCATCTCGGTGACGATGGCCGGCCCGGCGATCCGGTCGCCGGATTCCAGTTTCGCGCGGTCGTAGATCACGGCGGGATGGGCCGCGCCGTCGATCCACATGCTGTGATCGCGAACCTTGGCCTGGGCCGGGTCGCCGTCGCCCTGCGGCAGTTTGGGGGCGGGCATTTCCGCGCCCTGCCCGAGGGCCACGGCCCGCAGATTGACGATTTCATGCGCCACATCGAGATTGAAGGTAAACAGCCGCTCATGCTCGGCGTCAAAGGCGGCCATCAGCCTGGCGAGGCCGTCGCCGTTTTCAAAATCCCCGAGGGCGATGGGCAGGTCCACCTCGAAGCCCTGACCGGCGTAACGCACGCCGGCCTCAAACGTGACGATCTGCTGATCGCGGGGCACGCCCTCGTCCTCCAGCTCCTTGGCGACGGTCTCGCCCATGGCGGTCAGCCATTCGGCCATTTCCGCGTCGGAGGTCTGGGTGTTGGTGCGGTTGAAGCTGCGCGCATGCTCATAACGCATCTGGGTGGTGGCATCGCCGGTGGCGCACAGGACGCCGGGGCTGACCGGCACCACCACCGGGTAACTGCCCATCAGCTTGGCCACCGCGTTGGAGTGGAGGGAACCGGCACCGCCGAAGCCCATCAGCGCGAAATCGCGCGGGTCATAGCCCTGCTGGACGGAGACGAGGCGCAGCGCGCCGTACATGTTTTCGTTGGCGATATCGATGATGCCCTGGGCGGCTTCCTCGCGGGTGACACTGAGCGCCGTGGCAACGGTGTCGACCGCCTTTTCCGCCGCCGCCTTGTCCAGTTTGAAGGAACCGCCAAGCAGATCTTCCGGCAGGTTGCCGAGAACCACATGGGCGTCCGTCACCGTCGGCTGCTCGCCGCCCTTGCCGTAGGCCGCCGGCCCCGGCTCGGCGCCCGCGCTTTCCGGGCCGACGCGCAGCGCGCGGGTCAGTTCCGGCACATGGGCGATGGAGCCGCCGCCCGCGCCGACCGTCTTGACGTCGAGCGAGGAGGCGCGCACCGACAGGTGCCCGACCGAGGTTTCGCGGCGCAGGCGCGGCTCGCCGTGTTCGATCAGCGCCACATCGGTGGAGGTGCCGCCCACATCCAGCGTCAGAATGTTTTTCAGGCCGGCATTGCGCGCCACCCACAGGGCGCCCGTCACGCCGCCCGCCGGGCCCGACATCAGCAGATTGACCGGCGTATGCTCGGCCTTTTCCGAGCTGACGAGCCCGCCGTCGGACCGCAGCAGATTGATGCGGCCGGCCATGCCGAGATCGCGCAGCTTGTTGCGCAGATTGGCCACATACATGGCCATGACCGGACGCACGAGCGAATTGGCGACCGTGGTCAGCGCGCGCTCATATTCCTGCATTTCGGGCAGGACCTCATGGCTCAGCGAAATCGGCAGGTCGGGGAAGACCTCGCGCGCGATCTCGGCGACCTGCTGTTCATGGACACCGTTGACGTAGGAATTGATGAGACAGATGGTCAGGGCCTCGACCCCCTCGGCCTTCAGGCTTTCCAGGGCGGCCTTGGCCTGGGCGCGGTCGACGGGCTTGACCACATTGCCCTGGGCGTCGAGACGCTCGACCACCTCGACCGTGCATTCCAGCGGGGCGAGCGGTTCCGGCTTCGGCCAGGTGATCCAGGCGGCAAGCCCCCCCGGCACCAGCGAGCGGGCGACCTGCATCATCTGCCGGTAGCCTTCGGTCACCACCAGACCGGTGCGCGCGCCCTTGCCTTCGAGCACGGCGTTGGTGGCCACCGTGGTGCCGTGCAGAAACTGGACGATATCGCCCGGTGCGATCCCGGCCTTGCCGCAGATGATTTCCGTCCCGCTGACAACGGCCAGGGACGGGTCCTTCGGGGTGGACGGCACCTTCTCGCGCCAGGTTTCGCCCGTTGTTTCCTCGATCAGCAGCAGATCGGTAAAGGTGCCGCCGACATCGACGCCCAGACGATAAGACATGATTTTTGTGTACCTCCCACCCGCACCCGGTCCGGCGCGGTTTCCAAGTTGATAGTCTGATGGCGGTCGGCCCGGTCAGGCCGCCGATTGGTCTCCCGCACCGGTCGGAAAGCCGCCGGCCTGACTGAGGGCGGACGGTGTCGGCCTGCCCAGCCGGTCTTCCACCCAGTGCGCCAGGTCGAGCATGGCGTCCAGCGACACGCCGCTTTCGACGCCGCTTTCCTCCAGCATGTATAAAAGATCTTCCGTCGCGATATTGCCGGTGGCCTTGGGTGCGAAAGGACACCCCCCCAGTCCGCCGACGGACGCATCCAGCGTCACCGCGCCGGCACGGTAGGCCGCCCAGGCATTGGCGATGCCGGTGCCGCGCGTGTTGTGGAAATGCGCCCTGAGCGGAATGTGCGGCACCGCGTCGCGCACGGCGGCGACCAGATCGCCGACCCGCCGCGGCGAGCCGACGCCGATGGTGTCGGCAAGCGCGATTTCGCGCGGGTCGCACTCGGCAATGCGTTTGGCCATGTCGACCACGCGGGCCGGGTCGACCCGGCCCTCGAACGGGCAGCCGAACGCGGCGGACAGGGTGACCTGGGCGCTCATCCCCTCGGCCCTGGCCAGACGCACGATGTCAGCCGAAACGGCGACGGATTCGTCCGATGTCTGACCCTGGTTCCTGTCCGCGAAGGTGTCGGAGGCAATGGCGACGGCGCCCAGTTCGTCGATGGCGGCCTTGCCGGCAGCCGTGTTTTCCCGTGTCGCCAAGCCCCTGAGCGCGCCGCGCTTGTTCAAGACCAGACCGATATAGGTGACGTCATCGCGCACCGGCAGGCCCGCGACCACATCCTCGGCGTCGGCCATTTGCGGCACGCGCTTGGGATGGACGAAGCTGGCCACTTCCAGCCGCCGCACCCCGGCGTCGATGGCGCGGGTGATCATGGTCAGCTTGTCCCCGGTCGAGAACAGGACCTTTTCATTCTGCAGGCCGTCGCGGGGGCCGACCTCAACAATTTCAACTGGCGCCATATCGGTCATCGAATTCCGTCTCTATATTTCCGTATTTCAGTCTGTCTTTAACAGTGATCATACGCGGCCACCGCCTAGGCGGCACGATCCGGCCGTATCCCCGGCCACCTCATGCCCCCGTCCATCTCATGCCCCTGTCAAATGCGGCCATACCGGGCCGCACCGGAGCGCTCCCGGACCGCCGTCATACCCGCCGGATCGGCAGCCTATCCAAATTGACTGGATATTGTATACATATTTTGTATACAATTTGCCAGCCGCAGGTCCAGCCCCATTTTACGGCGCCGGCCGGCCCGGTGCCCATGGGGCGGATCCGGGACCGCCCGAACCGGACAAGGGGACGGCGCGCGGCAGCGGAATCAGAGCCGCCCCCGGCACCGCCGGTCATCAGGCCGGCACGCTATCCGACCGGTAAAATACCGGGGCGGCGGCGAAACAGAAACAGGAAATGCCCGGGCCCGTCCACAAGGGCCGCGGGCAACGGGTTACATAGCGGATTAAACAAGGAGAATACCGTGGCTGACGTCCCCTCCCCGCAGAACACGCCTTTCGGCGCCCTGCAAGGTTTGCGCATGATTGAACTGGGCCAGTTGATCGCCGGTCCGTTCTGCGGCCAGCTGATGGCCGATCACGGCGCCGAGGTCATCAAGGTGGAGCCGCCGGAAGTGGGCGATGCCATGCGCAACTGGGGCCGCAACAAACCTGTCTGGTGGCCGGTGGTGGCGCGTAACAAGAAATCCATCACCCTCAATCTGCGGCTGGAGGAAGGCCAGGAAATCCTGAAGGACCTGATCAAGGACGCCGATTTCCTGCTGGAAAATTTCCGCGCCGGTACCATGGAAAAATGGGGCCTGGGCTATGAGGACCTGGCCAAGATCAACCCGCGCCTCATCATGATCCGGGTCACCGGCTTCGGGCAGACGGGGCCGTATGCCAAGCGCGCCGGTTACGGCGTCATCGGCGAGGCCATGGGCGGCATGCGCAACCTGGCGGGCGACCCGTCGACCCCGCCAAGCCGGGTCGGCCTGTCCATCGGCGATTCGCTGGCGGCCACCTATGCCACCGTCGGCGCGCTGATGGCCCTGCACCGGCGCGAAATCACCGGCAAGGGACAGGTGATCGACAGTTCGATCTACGAATCGGTGCTGGCGATGATGGAATCCACCGTGCCCGAATATACCGAGGCCGGCTTCATCCGTGAGCGCACCGGCTCCATCCTGCCGGAAGTGGCGCCCTCCAACGTCTATCCCGCCACCGACGGCGACGTGCTGATCGCCGCCAACCAGGACAGCGTGTTCAAACGCCTGACCGAGGCCATGGGCCGGCCGGAGCTGGCGGACGATGCGCGCTACAACAGCCATATGGCGCGCGGCAAGCACCAGAAGGAACTGGACGACCTGATCGCGGACTGGACGAAAGGCTTCAGCGCCGCCGAGCTGCTGACGATGATGGAAAAGGCCGGCGTGCCGGCGGGCAAGATCTACAAGGCGCCGGACATGCTGACGGACCCGCATTATCAGGCGCGCGAGGCCATCGTGCCGGTGGCGCACCCGGACTTCCCCAATCTGAAAATGCAGAACACCTTTCCCAAACTGTCGGAAACGCCGGGCGAAATCCGCTGGGCCGGACCGGGCCTGGGCGCCCATAACGACGAGGTATACGGCAGCCTGCTCGGCAAGACGGCGGACGATCTGGCCGCCCTGAAAGCCAAAGGGGTGATCTGATGCCGAAAGCGCCGGAAGACGTGAAAGACGGCGACCTGGCGGCGGACTACCGCGCCGCCGGCTTCGGCGGGACGCTGGGCATGCCGCGCAATCCGGCGCTGCTGGTCATCGACATGTGCCTGGCCTATCTGGCGGAGGACGCGCCGCTCTATGCCGGCATCGAGGCGGAGCGGGCCAATATCCGCCGCCTGTTGGCGGCGTTCCGCGCCGCCGGAAGGCCGGTCGTGCACACACGGGTCGAATATATGCCGGGCGGCGCCGACGGCGGCCTGTTCTTCAGGAAAGTCGCGGCGCTGGCCTGTTTCGAGCGCGGCAACCCGCTGGCCTGCTGGCCCGACGACCTGGCGCCGAAAGTGGGCGAGGTGATCGTCACCAAGCAATATGCCAGCGCCTTTTTCGGCACATCGCTGGCCAGCACGCTGACGGCGATGGGCATAGACGGGGTGATGATCACCGGTGTCAGCACATCGGGCTGCGTGCGGGCCTCGACGCTGGACGCGTTGCAGAACGGTTTTCTGCCCATCGTGGTCGAGGACGCCTGCGGCGACCGCGACCGGGCCGTCCACGACGCCAATATTTTCGACCTGCAGGCGAAATATGCCGACCTGGCGACCACGGACGCGGTGATCGCCGAGCTTGACAAGACCGAACCGGGCGGGACTGAGCCGGGCGGAACCGCGCTGGACGGAACTGAACTGGACAGGGCTGGCGAAAAAACCGCTTAAGGGGCGGCAAAGCCGCCGCCGGGGCGGTAGCTGGCCATGAATTTGCGGTGCGCGGCGCGGATGTGGGCCTGCATGATCGCCTCGGCCCAGGCGCCGTCACCGACGCCGAGCGCCTCGATCAGTTCGCGGTGGTGTTCGTTCGACTGGCGCAGATCCTCGACATTGTAGCCGAGCGCGGTCCGCGCGACGATGGGCGGCTGCACCAGGCTGGACAGCATGGTGGCGAGCGGGGCGCTGTCGGCCGCCTGCAACATGGTCATGTGGAATATCTTGTTTTCCGCCAGAAACAGATTGACGTCGAGGTCGGCGGCATCGTCGGCCAGCATGGCCTGAATGGTGCCGAACGCCTGCTTCAGGGCGGCCATGTGTCCGGGACCGATGGCCGCCGCCGCACGCCGGGCGACGACCCCTTCCAGCATGGCGCGCAGCTCGAAAATGTCGTGAATGTCCTTCAGCGACCACTGATTGACGAAAGTGCCCTGATTGGGGCGGGTCACCACATAATGGTCGATGGCCAGCCGGCGCAGGGCGTCGCGCACCGGTGTCCGGCTGACGCCGCACAGGCGCACGAGGTCCTCTTCCTTCAGATGGGTGCCCGCCTCGAACACACCGTCCAGAATGTTGCGGCGGATGATGTCGTAGGCTTTTTCGGTCGCCGTTGCCATAAGATCCGTCTTTGCCCTTCAAATTTCCGCCACATTGTATACAATGGCGACCATTGTGCAACACTGCCCCGTCACAATACCCATTGCCGCGCGGTCTCATGGGCAGATGTCATGCCGCCGGCGGCCGGGTGTGTCATAGTGTGGACACGAAAGGATTTGTTAAGAGTAAATGCGTATTCCTGAAAAGCGTTTTACGAGCAAATCCCGCCGGACCATCGCATGTTACGAGTATTACGATCTTCGGTACAAGCATAGGGGCAACCATATACTGGGAGGATCGCCATGGCCGACATGCCAAGGGCCAATCAAGACACACTGCCGGGCGCGGCAAAAAATATAAAATCCGCGCCGCACTTCGTATCCGGCACCGGATGCAAAAACCCGCAACACTGGAGATATTCCGCAAGCGCGCTGGTCATCGGCCTGGCGCTTGGCGGCATGACGCCGGCGACACCGTCGGCCGCCGCGCAGGATGCGCAAGGGGAGGCGGATTCCTTCACGCTGGAGGAAATCGTCGTGACCTCGCGGCGGATCGAGGAACGCCTGACGGACGTGCCCGCGACCGTCTCGGTGCTGACGGGCCGCACCATCCGCGACGCCGGCATCGAACGGCCCGAGGATTTCATCGGCCTGACCGCCGGTGTGACCATTGTCGACGCGGCGGAAGTGGGCGACACACAGGTCAACATCCGCGGCATCAACGGCGCGCGGGACGCGGAAAACAGCTTTGCCTTCATGGTCGACGGCATCCTGTATACCAACCCGGCGGCCTTCAACCGCGAATTTTCCAATCTGTCGCAGATTGAAATCCTGAAAGGGCCGCAAGGCGCCATTTACGGCCGGAACGCGGCCGCCGGCGCCATCATCGTCAACACCCAGACGCCGGACGCGAACGGCCCGGTCACCGGCCAGGTGGAGGCAAGCGCGGCCAATGACAACACCTTCTACGCCAACGCGGCGCTGAGCGGCGCGATCGTCGAGGGCAAGCTGGCCGGCAGCATCGCCGCCGACTGGCGTTCCAGCGACGGCTTCTTCCGCAACGACTTCCTCAACGACAAGGTGGTCGACGATTTCGAGAACTACAACATCAACGGCCGTCTGGTCTACACGCCGACGCCCGATACCACGTTCGACTATAAAATCCGTGTCGGCGAGGTGGAGGGTGCCGCCATTTCCTTCGACGCGGCCTTTGCCCTGCCCGCCTTTGCCGGGGTCAACCCGGCCTGGAACCAGGATGTGAACGATCACGAGTTCTCCTTCCAGCCCAATATCAACCCGCAGAACGAGCAGGACACCTTCGAGACCTCGCTCAAGGTCGAGCATGACATGGAGTGGGCGACGCTGACGGCCTGGGGCCTGTACAGCGACATCGACAACTTCTTCTTCTCGGACGGCACGTCCGGGGCCTTCGGCTTCTTCAATGACGAGCCGACCTGTGAGCAGTCCACCGCCGACCTGTTCGGCAATTTCACCCTGCCGGCGCCGCAGGTGCTGGGCAATGTGCCGGAAAGCCTGTTCAACCCGGCCTCATGGCCGGCAACGGACGCCAACGGCAACCCGACACAGCTCGGCTCGGTCTTCGGGCCCTATACGCCGACCACCTGTGACGGCACGCAGTTCCAGCTGCGCGACCAGACCGACATCAGCTTCGAGATCCGTCTGGCCGGTGAGCTTGACAATGCCCGCTGGCTGCTCGGCGCCTATTATCTGGACATCGACCGGCAGGTGGCCGTCAATCTGGGCATCGACCGCGGCCAGGGCGTGATCCCGCAGCCCTTCAACGGGCCGGAGACCAGCAACCCGACCGAACAGCTGGTGTGGGACGATTTCGACAGCCGGGTCTTCGCCTTCTTCGGGCAGTTCGCCTATGACGTCAGCGACCGGATGGAGCTGGCGCTGGCCCTGCGCTACGACAATGAGAAGCGCGAAGTGCGCAGCCTGGTGCCGACCGACGCACGGTCCCAGTTCGTCGATTTCGACGGCGACGGGGTGTTTAACGGCGGCGCGCCGCTGAACCCCGGCCTCGACCCCGCGTTCGGCGGCGGCGCGCGCGAGAATGAGCGCACCTTCTCCGAGTTGCAGCCCAAAGTCAGCCTGACCTATGACATCAGCGACGACATCACGGCCTTTGCCAGCTGGGGCATCGGCTTCAAGTCGGGCGGGTTCAACAATCAGGGCTCGGCGGCGATCATCGAGGCCTTCTTCAACCAGCCGCTCGGTGCCAATCTGGGCATTTCGGATGTGTTCGAGGAAGAAACGTCGAGCGCCTTCGAGGTCGGCGTGAAGGGCAGCGCGGCTGACGGCGTCGTCAATTTCGAGGCCGCCGGCTATTATGTCGAAGTGGACGACATGCAGTTCTTCGAGTTCCTTGTCGGGTCCTTCGGGCTGCTGCGCGTGGTCTCCAACATCGACGAGGTGGAAATCCGCGGTCTTGAAGCGTCGATCAATGTGCGGCCGAACGACTGGTGGCAGGCCTATGCCAACGCCAACGTGCTGGACAGCGAGATCAACGCCAACAGCGCGCGGCCGGACACGGTGGGCAACGAGGCGCCCTACACCCCGGACTACACGCTGAACATCGGCACCCAGTTCAACCTGCCGGTCAATGACGGGCTGGATGCGATCATCCGCGCGGACTGGCAGCTGATCGGGCCGACCTGGTTCCACACGGTGCAGGATCAGGACCGTCCGACCGTATTCGGCGCGCCGGGCAACTACGCCTCGACCCAGCGGGACAGCTATCACACGCTGGACATGCGCGTCGGCTTCCAGTCGGAGACATGGTCGCTGATGGCGTTTGCCCGCAACCTGACCAATGAGGACATCATCGAGGAAGTGATCCCGGCGCCTGAATTCGGCGGGTCCTTCCTGCAACCCGGGGCGCTGCGCCGCTGGGGCATCGAACTGGGCTACCGTTTCTAAAACACCGGCCCGGTTTCGGACGAAATGTCAGACAAAACAGCGCGCCACCCGGCCATGGCCGGGTGGCGTTTTGCGTGGACCATCGGCGGACCGTCCCCTGACAGCGGCCGGAACCGCCCGGTGCCGTGCCGCCCGGCGCCTTGACGACGGCTTCTGGGCGCCGGGGGACTATGTCGGGCTGAAGGCCACGTTCCTTTACGCCGAGCACACCACGGTGCTGGACCGCTACCTTATCGTCGAACCGTCGGGCACCCGCCGGGTCCACACCTGGCTGGAATACATGACCCCGGACGGCCTGTCGGCGGACCTGGCCGAGGCCGGCCTGATCAGCGGGCCGGCCCTGGACGCGGTGCGCGGCACACCGTGGCGCAGGGATGATCAGCCGTTCGCCCTGATCGCGCGGAAGCAGGATTGAGCGCAAGGCGCGCGCAGGAGCGCGGCGGGTCAGTCGTCCTCAGGCACACGGCCCCGGTCCACCGCCCGGCGGTGCGCGTCGGGCACATACCGGGGCAGGTCGCGGGCATCGTGCGAAAGACGGCTGATGACGATGGCATACCGCCGAGGACTGAAAATAGTCTTCCCAATATCGGCCAAGGAGCACGCCTGAGCAAAGCCCATCATGGGCTTTGGATTACAGGTCATGCTTTTTTAGTGCGCGGCACGGAGTGTCCTCGATATTCCCGATCACCTCTTCGGTCAGCGCGCGGCTTATTCAAGATGTAGCGATAACGTCACCAGCGGGATAATGGCGGGCTTCCTTGTAAAGTATAATGTGGCTGGGCAATTTCGTCGCCTGCCAACCTCTTGGAAGAGCGCGCACAATTTGCTCGATAATCCCTCGTGCCGTTACTGGACCCAGCTCATTGATTTCAACCAAGGTAGCGTCGAAATCCGGATGCGGTTTTCGGGAACGAACGGCAGCCGTCTGGAAACGAAAAACGTAAGGCAAAGCTGTTTTTAGATCGGACAAGAACTCCGCCGCATGTCCATTACGGCGCCCGGCAAACCTAATGGGGTGATCAATATCTATAGGAAAGGTCAGATCGAAATGCCCTTCCTTGAACTTGGTTGTATCGCGCTCACGGCCCGGATCGTTGGAGCCGAATCCGCTTCCGTTCCAACTCACTTGCCGTAAACCGCCATAGTGGCGAATTAGTTGGGACTCTAAATCCACCGCCGTGAAAACGTAGATCCGGACAGCCTTGAAGGAAACCCGAGCTGTATCGAGGCCAACGCGATGCATGATCTTCAAGGCATGCCTCCCAAGCCGCTTTCTTAGGCCAGCTTCCGCGTCGGTCTTGCCAATGTAAACGAGGTTTCCATCCAAGAAGAGTTGATAGACGCCCTGCGCTTCGGGAATGGACGTAAGGTTCTCTGGGTCCAGAAGAGCCGGATCCATTTCATCAAGAACACCTATAAGGTGGCTTAGCAAGGCATTCGGAAGGTCGAATTCGAAATCCACATAGCCTGGAATCATGCGACACGCGTCTCCAACTCCAACGACTTGAGATGCTCCCGAACATCGCGGGCAAGCGCCGCGGCAAGATTGACGGGTACGGCGTTACCAAGCTGGCGCATGGTTTCGGTCCACGACCCATGGAAGAGATAATCGTCTGGAAAACATTGAAGACGCGCGCTCTCCCTGACGGTGAAATATCTGACCGAGCCATCGGCTCGCCTCAGCATGTTCTCACCACCGGGAACACCGTGAACGCCAGCCTTTAAAGTCTTGGCCGGTTCGTCCATGGGACTACCCGTGTGGCCGGGATAGGAACGAGCACCCGGTTGGAAACGATGGTTCAGGATTTTATTCTCTCTTTTCAATTTTTCAGGATCGGGCAAATCGTTAATAGCGTCGCGTACGGTACGCCAAGCCTTTTCATGAGACGCATGGTCCAACCGCTCGACCACTTTCAGGGCCCGTTCCGAAATAAGTCTCTCTTTTTTAGGGACCTTATGGCGATCCCAGTAAGTGCCTTTCACTTGATCCCAAGCCAAGGCGTTCCAAGAATGTGTTCCTTCCGGGAACCGCCATTCAAGACCAAGGTCATTTCGAAAGCCAACAATGAAAACACGCTCTCGTTTTTGTGGAATACCATAATTCGCCGCGTTCAGGACACGAGCAACGACATTGTAGCTCAACCCCTTGTCGGTGCCACTGGTGTGATGGCGTTCCAATCGCCCTAAATGCTCCGTCCAGGTTTCATCCTTTTTGGCGACGCACTCGGGGTAAACAAGCTGTAGTTTAATATATTCGAAATAGCTCGTGAAACTGGCGCGAGTAAGCCCTTTTACGTTTTCGAACATGAAAGCCTTCGGTTTCGCTTCTCGCACCGCCCGCACCGCCTCGGGAAACATATCTCGTTTGTCCGCTTGCGCTTTGTGCTTTCCTCCCAAAGAGAACGGCTGACAAGGCGGTCCTCCGGAAACCAGATCGATTTCACCTTCCAAGTGCGAAAAAGTCGCGCGTCTTACATCCGCTTGCCTCAAGGGCCATGATTTCACGGGAGCGATATCGCGCCGCTGATTTTCACGAATCGTATCACAGCAATAGGGGTCCCATTCGAGAACCATGCTGGGATGAAAGCCTGCCTGGCTGATACCCAAGCCAAGACCACCCGCCCCGGCAAATAACTCTATTGATCTCATTTTGCCTCCAGAAAGCCTTTTATATTAATCAAGAGATCATCAAGGTTATTTAATTGACATTCCCATATAATCATAAATCGCCAACCAAGATCTCGTAACTGTTTTTGCTTCTTTATATCACGCTCACGATTTGCTTCTAGCTTCGGCAACCAAAAGTCCAGACGTGTTTTTGGCAATCGCGCCAATTTACAATCCTTATCAGGGTGTCTATGCCAAAAGCATCCATGAACGAAAATGACCTTGCGCCGAGAAGTGAAAACAAGATCCGGATTACCCGGAAGGTCGCGCCGATGTAGGCGATAACGATAACCTAGGCCATGCACGAGACGCCGTACGGTCATCTCGGGCTTGGTATCCTTGGCCTTAATGCGGCCCATCCGCTCGCTGCGCTGTCTCTTGGAGAGGGTATCCATATATCGTACCAGTGCTTGCTTTGTTCTTACCGTATATTGTGTACAGCGTCCAATTCATTCGTGATGGAGGACATATTGGATATCAGGCTAGGACCGCTTGGTGCCTCTCCGTCAATCTCCCCAGGCATGATCCGGCGGTGCATAAGAAGGTGTAGCCTCCCACCGTCCGACGGGCGGGCAATGACGTCCTCGCCAAAGTCAAACCACCGTAGAGCCGTACCGATCCGTGAGCCTTGAAATCATCAAAACCCGGAAGACGAAGGGCTTCAGCCCTCTATCGCGCGGCACCGATGCGACCGACATACAGATTGACCATGCGAAGAACGGCGCCAAGCCCTCTTTGCACACTGAAAACCGTTAGAGCCATATGGAGTCACAGGCGCGCGGGCGAACCCGCCAAGCCATGCTCGCTTTCGTCCCCCTCGCGCCCTAAGCCCCGTCTTCCAATGGCGTGATATAGTGGGTCAGCGGTGAGGCGATGAGCATGCCGTAGGCGTCGGTTTCGACCCAGAAAAAGGCGTCGTCGGTCTTGATCAGGCGGCCGTCGACGGTGGCGCCGTTCAGCGCCGTCAGGCGCACGGGCGCGGGGTCCTCGTCCGTCACCGGGCGCGACCAGCTGAGCGGCGGGGCGAGGCTGCGGCGCAGTGATTCGGTGGCTTCTCGCATGCGCGCGGACCACGGGCCCAGAACGGGCTCCTGGAGCCACAGGGTGCGCCAGGCCGGCTGGTCCATCCAGCTGAAGGACACGATGTCGGCCAGGCCCAGTTCATCACCCTGGAGAAAGGCGCGGCCGTCGCGCATCTGCCGCGCCACCAGGCCGCCATGGGCGCGCATGATCCCTTCGGGTGTGTCGGCGGGGCGTTCGGTCATGCGGTCGCGCCAGGCGGTCAGCGCCATGGGCATGCCGCGATTGCCGTTGGGGAACAGGGTCGGCGTCGGTGTCTTTTCTTCGAGAAAGGTCAAAAGGGCGTCTTCACCCAGAATGGTCAGCCCGTCGATATTGGCGGCCACCCGCGCGCCGTGCTGCACGCCGAGGCCGTGCCGGCGGTGCCAGGCAAAGCCCTTGACGGCGAACACCATTTCCGCCGTCCGGCCCGCCGCCGGGTCCTGCCAGTCCAGACCATGTTTTTTCGGCACGCATTTTCCCCATACCGTTTGCGCAAAACACTAGACTATAACGCGATTCATTTTCCGCACGAGGGAAATGACCGAATAAATGACAACGTGTCCGAGAATGCGCCAAAGATAGCGGCAAATACGGCACAGGCCGAACCGGTGTCCACCGGCCTCGGCACCGGCGCTGGTACCGACCTTGGCGCAAGGAAGAGCCGACGCGGGCCGCCAAAAGGACGGCGCAAAAGAATGGCCCGCATGCCGCGCCGAAACGCCGCAAACGCGGCAAGCGCGGCGCGGGGCTCAATCCTCGGCCAGGGACAGGCCGCCGCCCCTGACCGCGCGCACGGCCATATAGAGCAGCAGGCCCACCGGCCCGAACAGATAGGTGCCGAGCAGGCAGGGCACGGCCACGATGTGGGCGATGCCGCGCCGCACGCCGTCACGGCCGATCCAGGCGCCGATGAACAGGTCGAACACCAGATAATGGGACCAGCCGGTGATGACACCGTTGGGATGGTCGAACAGCAGGGCGACCCGCGCCAGGCTGGAAAAGCCGACACCGTCGGCGGACTGGCCGAACATCATGCCCGCCGCGAGGCTGACGGCATAGATCGCCCCGATCACCACCGGGTAGAGGGCCGAGTGCACGATGCGCGCGGTCAGACGCGCGCGGGGCAGCAGGAGCAGCAGCGCCCAGGCCGGCATGACAAGGGCGTTGAGGATCAGATACAGGGTATTCCACGTCATGGCAGGCGGACCTCGGGATTTTTTAAAGGGTTCGGGTGTTAAAGGGTGTCGGGGGTTCAAGGGTGTGTATGGGATGGGCACGGCACGCGCGCCGGATCAATGGGCGGCCAAAATAGCGGCCAGAATAGCGGAGAGCGGCGGACCGGGGAACACCCGACGGAAGGCCGGGCATCAGGCGCCTGCGTCAACAGGTCCCTTGCCCGGCCCTGCCCCGATGGTGGCCGGTGTGTTAGGGTTTCACGCTGTTACACGCGGGGTAGAGATACAGCAGACGACGAGTACGGTGAAACACGATTACAGGGGACCATAGGGAGATACGCCCCATGCTGATTGTCGCAGCCATACTGACCGTTGCCGTCGGACTGATGCATTCGGTTCTGGGCGGGCGGTACCTGATCGCACCGATCCTGAAAATGGACGGCCTGCCGGTCATTCTGGGCAGCCGATCGCGCACACGGCTGACGCTGAAAGCGGGCTGGCATGCGGCATCGCTGACCTGGTGGGGCCTTGCCGGCGTGCTTGTGCACATGCAGGTGGTGCCCGGCGGCACGGACGCGGCGTTCCTGACCATGGTGTCGGCGGTCTTCGGCCTGGCCGGACTGGCGGCGCTGATCCTGTCCAGGGGCACGCATCTGTCCTGGGTCTTTTTCCTGCCGGTGGCCCTGATCACCGGGTATAGCGCCGTGCTGTCATAAAACAGGCCCGCCGCCAACGGTGTTACCGTCGACAGCGGGCCCGGCCCACACAAACCGTGTCCGGCACCCCCTCGGGCGAGGAGGGACCGGGTCAGAAAACGATCTCAGACGAGGACGTTGGCGCCGCTCATATACACGTAGACCTCCTGAAACCTGTCATCGAGGATGCGCCAGAAATTGGTGTTCTGCATGCGCGTCTCGTTGCCGTCGGCGTCCACCAGCACGACGTTGAAGACGGCGCTGACGCGGCCGTTCTTTTCGTCAACCGTGCAGACGAAATCCTTGTGGATGATGGTCTCGTAGCTGTCGAAAAAGGTCTGGAACATCTCGCGGATTTCCCCCTTGCCGTGGTGGCGGGTGTGATCCGTCTGGATGGTGAACAGGGCGGTGTCGTGGAAACAGGCGAGCACCGCGTCCATGTTTTTGGCGTCCACATTGGCGAAATAGCGCTGGGTCGCCAGATCAACCAGGTCCGCGCCGCTGAGCGATGATGGATATTGCATGGATCAGCCCTCCCTCATTTCAGCAGATTGCTGCCGGACATATAGACATAGACCCGCTCGAACTTGCCGTCGCGCAGGTAAAAGCGGTTGCAGTTTTCATAGCGCTGTTCCTCAAGCTCGAGGGCCTTGGGCTCGATCTCGACCGAGAACTGGCTGCAAATCGCCTGCTGGTCCACATCGACGGTGTGGACGAAGTTGCCGTGCCAGATGCGGCCATTGTCCTCGAACAGGCGGGTGAACATTTCGCGGATGCCGGCGTCGCGCCCTTCATGCAGGGTGTCGGACGTCATTTCATGCAATGTGGCATCGTCGTGGAAGCAATCCAGCGTCTTTTCCAGGTCCTTGGTGTCAACACCGTCGAAATAGCGTTTGGTGACGATATTGACATAATATTCGTAGGGCAGTTCCGACATGGGCAATGTGTCCTCCGACTATGTACAGATGGCGCGGCGGTTAGGGCCGCCTTATCCCGCGTCCGGCAGGGCGGCGCGGATAAATTCGTCCCGGCCCACTTCGGGCGTGGGGAAGGCTTTCTTGGAATGGCCAAGGCCGAGCGAGAGGAACATCTCGCACATCTTGTAGCAGACCAGTCCCGGATTGATCACCGGCACCGGCAGGTTGGCGGCCAGATATTCGGCCGACTGGTGCATGGTGGTGGACCCCAGCACGATCACGTCGGCGCCGTCTTCCTCGATCGCTTTGGTGCTGGCCTCCAGCAGCTTGCCGAAAATGATGTCTTCCTTGCCGGCCAGCAGTTCCTCGACATCCGGGCGGGTGCGGATGGACCGCAGGGAGGCCAGGCGTTTTTCCAGCCCGTATTCGGTGATGGTTTTCTGATACAGGGGGAACCATTCGTCCCACATGGTGACGATGGAAAAGGATTTGCCCAGTGTCATGGCGGCGTGGAAGGCCGCCTGTCCGGGGGCGAAAACGGGAATGGACAGGCGCGAGCGCAGGGCATACAGGCCTGAATCGCTGACGGTGTCGATGCACACGGCATCATAGCCCTCGTTCTCGGCGTCGATGCCGGCCTGAAACACCGTCCAGTCCATCAGCAGCATATCATGATAGGAATCGCCCAGCGCCGCGCCCCAGGGAACGGCGACGAAATGCGGTTCGAACCCGGCGCCGATCACCTCGGCCGGAAGCTGGGCGGCGCGGTTGGCGACGCCGGCCTCGTCCATGGGTATGGGCACGATCACCTTGATTCGTTTTGTCACGCTGCTTTTCCTCCCCCAAAAACACATAACTTCAGAAATGCATGGCCAGAGCGCTGCCGGTGCGGCCCTTTCATCTGGCCGCACCGGAACGGACACCCCAATCTGCGACATATTGTATACATAAACAACGCCGCCTTTCAACATCGCGGCGAATAGATCGTCAATCACGATATTTTGTATACAGGAATCCGCTATAAAAGCGGGGCCAGGCCGGTGTGGTCCCGGACACTGGCGCAACCGGGGTCATGAGCAAATACGCGCCTATCAAGAAGGACAAAGACATGCCCGGCGGACTTCGCGGCGGCGGGCCTGCCACGCGCGGGCTGATTGGCGTGCTGGCTGATCATGCCGGCTGGCATGCCGACCGACCGACCCGGCGGGCGGACTGCCGGCTTTCTGTCGCAAACCGTATCAGGGGCGACCGTATCGGGGGCGACCGTATCGGGGAGCGGCCCGGCCAGGCGTCGCCGGTTTCAGATGTGGTGCCCTGCCGTCCGGACGGGCCGGTGGCTAGCCGGCGGGAGCGACCGCCCCGGCGTCGCCGGTCTCGCCCGCCGGGCGGTGCCAGCGCCGGAAAGCCGTGTCGCGGAAAGACGGCTTGATATAGGCACGGGTCATGTCATGGCCGACCTGGGCGGCGAGACGCCTGTCCATCACACGGAACCAGACAGGCGGCAGCCACGCGGCCAGATACATGGTGAAATAGCCGGCGGGCAGTTGCGGCGACGTGTCGAAATGGCGCAGGCACTGATAGGGCCGTTCGGCATGGGCGTGATGGTCCGAATGGCGCTGAAGGTGCAGCAGCATGACGTTGGAGACGATATGGTTGCTGTTCCAGCTGTGATGGGGCTGCACCCGTTCATAGCGGCCATCGTCGCGCTTTGCCCGCATCAGGCCGTAATGCTCGATATAATTGGCGCTGGACAGCATCAGATTGGCCCACAGCGCCGTGCCGAACAGGTAGGGCAGCACCCCGATCCCGAAAGCCAGCGCCAGCAGCCCGTAGAGGCCGAGGGTCAGCGCCGTGTTCTGCACCAGCTCGTTTTCGAAACTGAAGGCGGACTTGCCCTTGCGCGCCAGACGCGCGGTCTCGATCGCCCAGGCGCGGCGGAACCCGCCGGGCAGTTCATGGAGGACGAATTCATAGAAGTTTTCGCCCATGGCGGCGGTGGCGCTGTCCTCGGGTGTGGCCACCCGCACATGGTGACCGAAATTGTGTTCGATGCGGAAATGGCCCATGCCCGACATGGCGAGCAGCAGACGCGTCATGAACAGGGAGACGGGATCGCGCCGGTGGCCCAGTTCATGGCCGGTGTTGAGCGCCCCGGCACAGGTCATGCCGGCGGAAATGGTGATCGCCAGATAGGCGCTCCAATGCAGGGTGTGGCTGCCGACATACCAGGCACTGACAATCCACACCAGATAGACCAGCGGCACGACGGCAAAGGCCGTCCAGCGGTAATAGCGGTCATCGCGCAGAAAGGGGATGGCCTCGCGCGGGGGGTTGGTCGGGTCCTCGCCGTACAGCGTCTCGACAATGGGGGTCAGCCCGTAGAAGAAGAGAAAGGGGATCCACAGCATCCACACCGCGCCGAAGCTGTCATACAGCCCCAGTGCGACAAGGGGGATGAGCGCGGTCAGCGGCGCCAGCGCCCACAGATGGCGTTTGCCGTCCTTCCACGGCATCACGGTGTCGGACATGGTTGTCTCCCTTTTTCCCGTGAACCAGATTTTCATTTAGTGATAAAATTGTCAATTATTTTCCGGACGTGCCGATACAGAGCCGGACAGAGCAAGGATCAACCGGTCATGCCGAGCAACGCATCATGCGACACGCTTTCCGTCGTGGCGAGGGGCCCCCGCAAAATCAGAACCACGTCTTCCTTGAACGCGACCTTGACGGGCCGGGTGTCCGTCGTCCGGGTATGCGGATCGATGGCGTCCCAGGACAACAGGGCGGCATTGGCCGCATCGTGCGGATCGCGCACCGACCGATACAGGATGATCCCCACGCCCACACTCCGGGCTTCGTCGGCAAAACGTTGACACAGGGCATAGTCGGCCCTGTCCGCGAAGGCCGGGTCACACGCAAAGGGATCGCACCGCACATCCACCGCGCGGTCATGCCGGCCGGTGAAAGCGAATGCCAGCGCCGGCAACGGCGCGGACGGCAAGCCGTTCCGGCTGTCCAGATAAAAGCGCAGCCGCCATGCGATAAATTCATAGAGCGCCGTCCGCTCGCCCTCCGAGGCGTACAGCACCCCCGGCACGGTTCCGGGTGCGCGAAAGCGCGACCCCCGGTTTTCCGGCCGATAGCGAAAAGGAGCGGTCAGCAGATACAGGGCCGGATTGTCCGGAATACCGGAGGGAAAGGACGGCTTGGCGGCCTCCAGCAAGGTTTCCAAGCGGTCCAGTTCAGGCCCGTCATCAACGAGAAGACTTGTCGCGTCCCGAGCCTGATCCTCGACAACGCGATAAAGCCTGTTTTCATAGGGCGTGACCGCCGCCGCGATATCCTGCCCGGACCAGAGCATTCAAATGCCGCCCTAGAGTTTCTCGCGGTGCGCATCCACATAACCGATCACACTGAACAGGCCCTTGAGCGATTTCAGAATTTCGACCGGTTTGTCATCGAGCGCACTGTTCCCGGCGTGCATCCACCGCGCCATATCCGCGGTATTGTTGCCGTAGATGGCTCCCAGACCGCGGAACAAGCGGATGACATGCAGGGCGATCTCATATTCCTTCGAGGTCTCTTTCAGCACCGTGTCCCCCCGTTTCAGTCGCCACAGCGAAGTTGCCGACACGCCCAGAATATCGACCAGATCGCCGTCGGCGATTGTCAACTGTTCGGCGGCGCGCAGGAGAGCCCTGGTCACCAGTGTCTCGTCCCGCGAGCGGGGCTTTCTGTCACGGCCCCGCTTCGCCGGGCGGGCCGCGCCCGTGCCGAGAGATGTCATGATCCCACCCTTTCGCCTTCAATGCCGTATGGTTCCATATGACTGCGCTTTTATTCCATTTGAAATGATATATGTATTTCCATTGCAATTAAACAAGGTTTTCAACAGGCTTCTTTTCAGGGGCATGTTTTCAGGGGCATGGCAAAACCGGCATGAATGGCCGCGTGAAAAGCACGCGCGCCCTGACCGGGCACCGGTTCGGCCAAGACGGTCCCCCGCCATCCGGCGGCGGCACTGTATCGCCGCGTGTGATTCGGTGAATATTCATGCAGGCTTATCTTTGGTTTAGCTGACTTTACCAAAGGCTTATGAAAAGTTTAGTCCGCACTGTATTTACGGGTTTCGGCCTTGCCGCCGCCTGTCCGGGTGGTTCTGGCCGGTTCTGGCCGGTTCTGGCCGGTTCTGGGCGGTGGCTTTTTAGTCTTTCCCAGGCATAGTCCCGGCGATATGGTCGTTATTTGAACAATATGACATCCATACAGGGGCCCGTTGACCAAGTCTTTATTCATGGCATCATCCACAGCACAGACAGCACCGCGAAAACGCCTGCATCCGGAAGAACGGCGCGAGCAGCTTCTGGAAGCGGCGATCGAGCAGTTCGCGCGTCAGGGCATCGGCGAGGCCAAGCATGCCGACATCGCCCGCGCCGTCGGCATCACCACGGCGGCCACGTTCAAATATTTTCCGACGCGGGATGCCCTGGTCACCGATGTCATCGACGCCGTCAGCGCCTTTGTGCTGTCCCTGTTCGACGGGGTGGAACCGGTCAAGGGGGGCGCGGCGGCCATATTGCGCGCCCTGGCCGGCAAGGCGCTGACCCTTGTGGATACACACCCTTATCATGTGCAGGTGTGGCTGGGCTGGAGCACCCGCTTCGACCCGGACATGCGCGCCCGCTATCGCCTGTTCGAGGAGGAGCTGCTGTCGCGCATCAGCCATATCCTGTGGGCGGGGGACGAAAAATTCTGCCGGGACAACCGGGACGACGCCCGCATCCTGATGGCGGCCAGCCTGACACTGTGCATCATGAAGCTGGACGGCGAGCCGCCGGAAAAACTGGCGCGCTTTACCGAGCACACCATCGACGTGGTGATGGCCTACGGCCGCGACGGCACCGGATAAGACGCCGCCGTTCCCACGCCATACGTCCATGCGGAGGACCGTATATTGGTCCCTGTAATCGTTTTGGGCACTCTTTTGAGCGTCAGGAGACCACGAGGCCCTGTTTTCGGCCCGGCGCCGTGGCGCACCCCCGGTTCAGACGCGGTTTTCACCCCCGTCACGGGTGGTCCGGCAACCCGTTCGCGCGAATGGCGTTGAATTTCGTGCGTATTCTTGGCAGGAAGGGACCTTATATCAGAGATCAGGGGTCCGGAGCGACCCGGACTATTCATCATGGGGCCGTTTCCGGTCCCGGAATATCCGGACAGACGCCGGGGCCGACTTGGGGAGGACGTCAGTATCATGTTGGGTAAAGGGTTTTTCACGGGCATCATCGCCGCCGGCCTGATGGCGGCGGCGCTGACGGGGCCGGGCGACACGGTTTTCGCCGCGGATACGGGTGCCGGGCAGGCCAAGAGCGTCGGCTATATCGGCGACGGGGCCGACAAGTTCGCGCAGCTGGAAACCGACCTGCCCTCGCCCAACCGCTACCGCGACGCCTCGGGCGCGCCGGGGCCGGACTATTGGCAGCAGCGCGCGGATTATCAGATCAAGGTCCGCCTGGATGAGGAGCGGCGCCGCATTTTCGGCTCCGCGACCATCACCTACACCAACAATTCGCCGCTGGCGCTGCGCTATATCTGGGTGCAGCTGGACCAGAACAAGTTCAGGAATGACAGCCTGTCGCGCCGGTCGGAAACCGCGCGGACAGCCGGTACGCGCCGCGCCAGCGTCGGCAAGGGCGACAGTTTCTCCTTCAATGCGCTGCGCCGCCACCAGTCGTTCAAGGACACGCCGCACGGCTATGACATCACGGATGTGGAGGACGCGCGCGGACGCGACCTGCCCCACACCATCGTCGATACGATGATGCGCATCGACCTGCCGGCGCCGCTCAACCCCGGCGAGACGACGCGTTTTTCCATCGACTGGGAATTCTACATCATCCAGGAAGCCGCCATCGGCGGGCGCGGGGGCTATGAGCATTTCCCCGACAACGACACCTATATCTTCTTCCTGGCGCAGTGGTTCCCGCGCATGGCGGCCTTTACCGACTATACCGGCTGGCAGCACAAGGCGTTTCTGGGACGCGGCGAGTTCACCCTGGAATTCGGCGACTATGAGGTGGAAATCACCGTGCCGGAGGACCATGTGGTGTCATCGACAGGCGTGCTGCAAAACGCCGACCGGGTGCTGACCCGCGAGCAGCGCCAGCGCCTTGCCCGCGCGGAAAACGCCGAGAGCCCGGTCTTCATCGTCACGCCGGAGGAAGCCGCCGCGAACGAGGCGGAAAAATCCACGGGCACCAAAACCTGGGTGTTCAAGGCCGACAATGTGCGCGACTTCGCCTGGGCGTCGAGCCGCAAATTCATCTGGGACGCCATGGGCCACCGCCAGCAGTCGGACGACCATCCGCTGGTGATGGCCATGTCCTTCTATCCCAACGAGGCCGAGCCGATCTGGTCGAAATATTCGACCCATTCCGTGGTCCACACCATGGAGGTCTATTCCAAATACAGCTTCCCCTACCCCTATCCGACGGCGCAGTCCGTCAACAGCTGGGAGCGGGGCGGCATGGAATATCCCATGATCACCTTCAACGGCTACCGCCCGACGAAGGAAGACCTGGTGGACGAGCGCACCTATACGCGCGGCGCCAAATACGGCCTGATCGGCGTCATCATCCATGAGGTCGGGCACATCTATTTCCCGATGACGGTCAATTCCGACGAACGGCGCTGGACCTGGATGGACGAGGGGCTGAACACCTTCCTCGAATATCTGGCCGAGGTGGAGTGGGAAGAAAATTTCCCCGCCTTTCGCGGACGCACCAATGTGCTGGACTATATCCCGTCCTACATGACCAGCAGCAATCAGGTGCCGATCATGACGCAGTCGGATTCGGTGCTGAACCTGGGGCCCAATGCCTATTCCAAGCCGGCGGCCGCCCTGACCGTGCTGCGCGAGACGGTGATGGGCCGCGAGCTGTTCGACCACGCCTTCCGCGAATATGCCCGGCGCTGGAAGTTCAAGCGCCCGACCCCGGCGGACTTCTTCCGCACGATGGAAGATGCCTCCGGCATCGATCTGGACTGGTTCTGGCGCGGCTGGTTCTACAGCACCGACCATGTGGACATGGCGATCACCGGGGTGCGGGAATACAAAATCTCGTCCAAAGACCCGGACCGCGAGTTCCCGCTGGACCGGGCGGAGGACGCCGCGCTTTACCCCGAGCCGCTGCAACAGAGCCGCAACCGCGCGGCGGGGCTGCAAACCCGGCTTCAGCGCTACCCCGAGCTTGGCGATTTCTACAATGAAAACGACAAGTTCACCGTCACCAACAAGGACCGCAACGACTACCAGTCCTTCCGCGAGGGGCTGAGCGACTGGGAGCGCACGGCGCTGGACCGCGCGGTGGAAGACGGCGAGTTTATCTATTTCGTCGATTTCCACAACAAGGGCGGTCTGGTCATGCCGCTGCCGCTGACGCTGACCTTTGCCGACGGGACGACGGAAAAGCTGATGATCCCGGCGGAGTTCTGGCGCCGGCAGGCGGCCAAGGGCAGCAAGCTGATCATCCGCGACAAGAAGATCACCTCCATCGCGCTGGACGCGGAACATCAGACGGCGGACGCGGATTATGCCGACAATCACTTCCCGCGCCAGATCGTGTCCTCGCGGCTGGAGCTGTACAAGTCCACGGGCAAGGCCCGCAATCTGATGGCCGACATGCTGGAAAAGCTGAAAGGCGCCAAGGACGGTGAGGCCGGCGACGCGGACAAAGAGGTGCCGCTGGCCCCGGCGGGCAACTGAGCCCGCGCCCGCCGATGCCGGACAGACAGTGCCCAAACCGGCTTTTGAACGGGGCCGCGGTCATCGCCGCGGTCCTTTTCCTGTGGGTGGCGGCTCCGCCGCGGGCGGACGCGCACCGGATCCGGGCGGCGCTGACCACCATGGTGTGGCAGGCGGACACCGGCCCGGTTGCCGAGGCCGGCCCGGATACGGGCGCGGCACCCGGCAGTGCAGCGGTCGACGCCAGTCCCGACCGGCATGGGCGGTTCGAGATCACGCACCGGCTGCATATCCATGACGCCCAGTTCGCGCTGAACCGGGTGACGGGCGACCCGTCGGCCAGCATTCTCGACGTCGAAGGCCAGGCGCGCCTGCTCCTGCATTTGGACGCACAGTTTTCCATGACCGTGCAGGACGACGCCCCCATGGAAACCCCCTTGGCCACGACCCTGATCGGGGCGGAAGTGGACGGCGATTATCTGTTCCTGTACCGGGAAAGCGTGCCGGCGCCCCTGCCCGCCGCGCTCACCGTGCGTGACAACACACTGCGCGATGTCTTTCCCGGACAGGTCAATCAGGTCAATGTCACCGTGGACGGACAGACGCACAGCATGATGTTCCTGCGCGACGGCACCGTGCGCACGGCCCGCCTGCGCAGCGACCTGCCGGGCTGAAAGGCCCGTTTCCACCCTTGCGGCAACAGGAGTATGGACCGCGTGACCGATTTCTGGCCCACCGTGGGCGATTATCTGATCCTGGGTTTTGAGCATATCCTGCCGCGCGGGCTGGACCATATCCTGTTCATTCTGGGCCTGTTCCTGTCCACCACCCGGCTGATGCCCCTGATCTGGCAGGTCACCGCCTTTACGCTGGCGCATTCACTGACGCTGGCGCTGGCGGTGCTGGGCCTTGTCACCGTGCCGGCCCATATTGTCGAACCGCTGATCGCCCTGTCCATCGCGGCGGTGGCGGCGGAAACCCTGTGGCAGCACAGCCGGGGCCGGCCGCCGTCGCGCTGGCGGCCGGTGATCGTGTTCGCCTTCGGCCTGCTGCACGGCCTGGGCTTTGCCGGTGTGCTGATGGAACTGGGCCTGCCGACGGGCGCGCTGGCGGCGGCGCTGGCCTCCTTCAACATCGGGGTGGAACTGGGCCAGATCGCGGTGCTGCTGATCGCCTGGGCGCTGCTGCACCGCTTTTTCGCGCGGCCATGGTACGGGCGCGCGGTGGTCGTGCCCGGTGCCGCCCTGATCGGCGCCACCGGCCTGTACTGGACGGTGGAACGGATTCTGGGGTAGCGGATTTTGGGTGCCTGACACGCATCGCCCGCGATAGCCATCGGCGACAACACCGGCAAAAGCGACCGACGAAAACGCCCGCAGGACCGTCAGGGTCTTGCGGGCGCACATGTCCAACTATGACTGGATATACATCAAGAATGCGGTCAATGCGGACAGGCGTCAAGCCTTCTTTTTTACAGACCCGCTGTCGCAAGGGATACAGCGGGTATGCGGGCGAGCAAAGACAGCCGCCCATGGACCACCCTGCGGCACACTGGACCACAGTGGGATCCGGCCTTACGCGGCCGCGGTTTTGCCGGCGCGGGCACCGTCCACGCTGAGCGGGCCGGCCCCGGCCACCGCCAGAATGAGAAAACCGCCCGCCATGGCGAGATTTTTCATGAACAGGACCGGCTGTATGGCATCGGCGAAATTGCTGTGCGCCATCAGGGCGGTGGCCACGCAAAACCCGGCGAGCGCCAGGGCGGTGTATCGGGTCAGAAAGCCGGCGGCGATGAACAGACCGGCCAAAATCTCAAACAGGATGGTCGGCCATACCAGCAGGCCGGGAATGCCGATCGTGGTCATATAGGCTGCCGTACCGCTGGGGTCCGACAGTTTCTGTCCCCCCGCCGCCACGAATATGAACGCCATCAGGACCCGACCGACCGGCCAGGCATATGTCTGTACCTTCATCATGGGTTTCCCCCCTCAGTTGTCCAAAGCCCGAACCGGCATCATACGACATGCGGGCAGCGGACGCCAGCCGGGCCCCGACTCCGATCGGTCCATGGCCGGTCTACGGCCGGTCTTCGACCAAACCGGGGCAAATTCAGTCGATAGTGTCCATAAAAAAGATATTTATTACGATTTTAGGTAAAAATGACAGAACTTTTGGTTATTTTTAAAACACCTGAAGTTAATACATCAGACCAATGTCAACTAGCGCAAAAATTTATTTACAAGTCTTTAACACATCTCCAGATATAAACTCATTCTCAATTGCATGGATTTCGTCAGCAAGTGTCCGTCACAGGATAGGGAAGGGACTGTCGTGCTCCGCAACTTGAAAATCACGCATAAACTGTATCTGCTGCTTTTTGTCGTTCTGGTGGCGCTGACCGGGGTGGGCCTGACCGGCCTGTCCGGCGCCCGCTCGGACGCCGCCGCCTTTGAAATGTACCAGCGCATCGCCCGCGAACAGTCGCTGCTGGCCGATATCGCCGAAGACCTGAACCAGGCACGGCTGGCCACGCTGAAATACCGCCTGGAAAACCGCGACCGGGCCTTTGAACGGGAAGCCCGCGACAATATGGCGGAAATCGCCGCGCTGTCGGATGCGACCCTGGCCGGAATCCGGCCGGAGATCCTGCGGCAGATCCGCGGCTTTCAGGACAGCGCGGCGGAGTATGACGCCTTGTTCGCCAAGGCGGCGCGCCTGGACGATGCCGGCGCGGAGAGGGTTTTCCGGGCGGACCTGGACAGGATCGGCCCCGACCTGTCGGCCCGGCTGGACGAGGCCCAGAACGGATTGCAGCGCCAGCAGCGGGCCATCGGCCGCGACGCCCTGGCCATGATCGAGACCACCACCGCCAGCATCATGACCGGAACGGCCGCCGGCATCCTGCTGACGATCGTGTTGTGCGTGCTGATCGCCCGTTCCATCGCGCGGCCCGTCGTCGCCATCACCGGCACCATGGCCCGGCTGGCGGACAAGGACTGGTCGGCGGACGTGCGCGGCACCGACCGGCGCGACGAGATCGGCGCCATGGCCAGGGCGCTGGCGGTGTTCCGCCAGACGGGGGTCGAGATGGAAACCCTGCAGGAGCAGGAGCGCCGGCGTCTGGAGCAGGAAAAACAGGATCAGGTCCGCGCCGCCGAGAACAAGGCACGCGCGGACGCCGAGAGGCGCGCCCGCGAGCAGGAGGCCGAGGCCCGCTTGCAGGCGGAGCAGACCCGCACCCGCCACGATCTGGCGAAAAAATTCAAGCTGGTGATCGGCGGCGTGGTGTCTGAAGTGTCGACCGCCGCCGACCAGCTTAAAGGCACGGCGGACAGCATGGCCTCGACCGCGGAGCAGACCCAGTCGCAGTCGCAAAACATGGCCACCGCGTCGCAGCAGACGGAAACCAATGTGGGCACCGTGTCGGCGGCAACGGAAGAACTGGCCGCCTCCATCGCTGAAATCGCCCGGCAGATGCAGCATTCCAGCAAGGTGTCGGAAGACGCCAATGCGCAGGTACAGGCCACCAATGAGCGCGTCACCGGACTGAGCGAGGCGGCGCGCAAGATCGGCGAGGTGGTGACCCTGATCCAGGACATCACCGAGCAGACCAATCTTCTGGCGCTGAACGCCACGATCGAGGCGGCGCGCGCCGGCGAGGCCGGCAGGGGCTTCGCCGTGGTCGCATCGGAAGTGAAATCGCTGGCCGTGCAGACGCAAAAGGCGACCGAGGACATCACCCGGCAAATCCACGAGGTCCAGTCGGAGACCGAAGGCACGGTGAAGGAAATCAGGGATATCGGCACCATCGTGCAGGATCTGGCCAATATCGGCCAGGCGGTGTCCTCGGCGGTGGAGGAACAGAACACCGCGCTGGCCGAAATCAGCCGCAGCACGCAGGAAGCGGCCAAAGGCACCCAGTCGGTCGCGGATCAGGCCCGCACCATCCTCGGCGCGGCGGAAGACACGGGCACGGCATCCACCCAGGTCAAGGGCGCGTCCGAGCATCTGCGCAACAATGTGGTGCTGCTGGAGACCGAGGTGACGCAGTTTGTCGCCAATCTGCAACAGTAAGGCCGCCATATGCCCGATATCGCGCCCGCTGTAAAAAACCATTAAGCTTCCCCTTACCAATGCCCCGGCAGTCTTGAACGGCTGCCGGGGCTGTCTTTGTGCCCATGTCGGTCAACATGTCGGTCAACAAGTCGGTGCCCGTGTCGGTACCTGTGTCGGGGCCTGTATCCGTCTCCGCATGGCGGGGTGCGGCCACCGTGACCCGCCCGCCGGCATGACACACCCGGCCCGGTGTCCGCCGCCTGCAAAAGTTGGCGGCCGGCCAGGGGATGGGCCACAAGGGGATGAGCTAAAAGGGGGATGGGCTAAAAGGGGGATGGGCCACAAATATGGACCGCAGGGATGAACCGGCACAAAGGGGGCCATAAGGAACAGGGCGTGGCGTTCAGATCAGGACACCGTAGCGGGCACAAGGGGCGGCCCACCGCCGCCGGGACGCGACAGGCCGGTGTGCCACAGACTGGTGTGCGGCAGATTGGGGCGCGGCAGGCCGGTGCGCGACAGATTGGGGCGCGACAGACTGGGGCGCGACAGACTGGGGCTCGACAGATTGGGGCGCAGGCGGTCCGGCAGCGCACACGGCCCGGCGTGCGGACAGCCCTTTCAGGGGGCATGGTCGCGGTCCTGCCGACACTCCTTTTGGCGACCTTCCGGACAATCCTCCGGATGTTTCTCTGGGGCGTCCTCTGGGCAATCCTCTGGGCAATCCTCTGGGCAGGGACAGGCCCCGTCCGGGCGCAGACGGCCCCGTTTGACGAAAGCCGGCCCCAACGGCCGGACGATACCGTGCAAGGGCCGGAGCGGCTGAGCCTGAGCGGCAGCCACCGCACGCGCTTCCAGATGCTGGACGGCCAGTTCCGGCCCGGTTTCGGCGACGGCGACCATTCCATGGCCTTTGTCACCCTGCTGCGGGCGGATGTGCGCCTGGGCAAACGCTTCAGCCTGACCGCCGAAATCGAGGACGCGCGCCAGGCGCTGGCCGACGGCAGCACACCGCTGGAGACCACCAATGTCAATGCGCTGGCCCTGTTGCAGGCCAATCTGCGCTATACGGCGGACGATCTGTTCGGCCTGGGCGGGCGGACGCGGTTGACGCTGGGGCGCCAGACCCTCGGCATCGGCCGCCGGCGTTTTGTCGGACGGCAGGTTTTCCGCAACACCATCCAGAATTTCACCGGCCTGGACATCTTGTGGCGGGGCCGTGGCGGCCGCCGCGTGCACGGCTTTTACACCCTGCCCGTCATCATCCGGCCGGACGCGCCCGAGCGCCTGCTGGACAATGACATCGTTTTCGACCGCGAGAGCTTGGACCTGCAATTCTGGGGCCTGGCGCTGACCGACCCGACCGTCAGCCGGCACGCCCACTATGAGCTGGCCGTCTTCGGCCTGCATGAGCGCGACGGCGCGCCCGACAAGGCGCACAGGCAGACAGAGAACCGCCAGCTGTACACCGCCAGCCTGCGCCTGTGGCGTCCGCATGCGGGCCGCCATGTGGACTATGAACTGCACGGCGCCGTCCAGTTCGGCGAGCAACGCGCGAGCGACGACCCGCAAGACCGCCGCGACCTGGATCACAGCGCCCATTATGTTCACGGCGAAATCGGCTACAGCTTCGGCGACGGCTGGCAAACGCGGCTGATGCTGCAATATGACCATGCCAGCGGCGACCGGGACCCCGAAGACGGCAACAGCAACCGGTTCGACAGCCTGTTCGGCCCGCGCCGGCCGGAGTTCGGCCCGACCGGCACCTACGGCGCCTTCAACCGCAGCAACATCACCGGCCCCGGCATCCGCCTGAGCATCGCGCCGAGCCGGCGGCTGGACGGTTTCGTCGGCTACCGCGCCTTCTGGCTGGACGAACGGCGCGATGAGTGGGGCCCGGCGGACCTTCAGGACCGGCAAGGCCGGTCGGGGACCTTTCTCGGGCATCAGATACAGGGCCGCCTGCGCTGGCGCCCCTTTCCCGGCAACCTGATGGTGGAGACCGGCTTCGCCCATCTTGTCGACGGCGGCTTCGCCCGGCGGGCGCCGGGGGCGACCGGGTTCGGCGACACCACCTATCTCTACACCGATGTGACCTTTTCCTTCTGAGGGCCGGAGAGCCGGCGGCAACCGGCAGCAAAGCCCGTCACTGCCGGAGGACCGCGCGGGGGCCCGGGCCTTTTCAACGCCGCGCCAATACGCGCGCGGGAAGCCACCGCCCGCACAAGACCCCGCACAAGACCCAACACAAGACAATGACCTCAAAGAAAGAGATCCGAGACCTGGAATAAAAGTCGGGCCAGACGATTTGAGTGGATACACACTCACCGGAAAGTCGTTCCAGATGACAATCCGGTGAGTGTGCTTCAGGTCATTGTTTGATCAGGCCCTTGTTTCAGGCAGCCTGACAGGCCCGCCTGTCAAACCGGCCCGCCTGTCAAACCGGCCCGTCTGTCAAACCGGCCCGTCTGGCAAACCGGCCCGTCTGGCAAACCGGCCCGTCAGGCAAACCGGCCCGTCTGGCAAACCGGCCCGTCAGGCGGCGCGGGACAGTTTGGTGAAGCGTTTCAAGTGATAGTCGGTGTCACCGAAATAATGGTCGATCATCACCAGCCGCTTGGCCACATGGGCGACGGAATATTCCCAGGTGACGCCGATGCCGCCATGCATCTGCACCGCCTCTTCCGCGACCAGGCGGCCGACCCTGCCGACAAGCGACTTGGCGGCGCTGATCAGGCGGTCACGCTCGCCCGCCGGTTTGCCGAAGGCGGTGGTGGCCGTCAGCACGATGGAGCGCGCCTGCTCGATTTCCGTACAGACATCGACCATGCGGTGCTGCAACGCCTGAAACTTGCCGATGGGCACGCCGAACTGGGTGCGGGTGCGCAGATAGTCCAGCGTGGCGTCACGGGCGTTTTCCATCGCGCCCAGGGCCTCGGCCGACAGGGCGAAGGCGCCGCGCGCCAGCGTCTCGCCGATGGCGTCATCGGCCGCGCCGCCGGTCATCAGCACATGGTCGGCGGGCACGGCGACATTTTCAAAGGTGATTTCGGCCCCGCGCGACCCGTCGACGGTGGGATAGGCGCGGCGGGCGACCCCGTCACCGTCGCCGGGCACCAGCACCAGCGCGGTACCGCCGTCCGGCAGGCGGGCCGAGACGATCAGCGTGTCGGCCTCGCCGCCATTGATGACGACGGATTTCGCGCCGGTCAGGCGGTAGCCGTCGCCGTCGGCGGCCAGGCTGGCGGCGATGCGCGCGGCGTTGTAGCGGGCGCCCGGCTCATAATGGGCAAAGGCCAGCAGGCGGCCGCCGGCGATCACGTCGTCCAGCAGGCCGGGACCGGCGCCGCCGGCGCGCTCGTCCGCCAGCAGTCCGGCGCCGAGAATGGCGGTGGCGACAAAGGGTTCGATGACGATGCCGCGGCCCAGTTCCTCCATCACCACCATGATGTCGATGGGCGTGCCGCCGAAACCGCCGACCCGTTCCGGCAACACCGCGCCGATGAGGCCGAGCTCGGCCATCTGCGCCCAGTGGTCCCTGCTGTAGCCGAGATCGGATTTGTAGATTTTGTCGCGGGTTTCAAAGTCGTATTTTTCGCGCACGAAGCGGGCGATCATGTCCTTCAGCAGGCGATGATCCTCAGACAGGGTAAAGTCCATGACAGGTCTCTCTTAAAATAGGCGCGGCGCCGGACCGGGGAGGCATGCGGTGCCGCGCGTGAACGGGGACGGGGCCGGACGGGGACGGGGGAAGGACGGTGACACACCACCCTCACCCCCCGGCATTCACGGCCCCGGGATAACGGTTTCGGGGACAAATCCGCCTACAGGCCCAGCACCATTTTCGAGATGATGTTGCGCTGAATTTCGTTCGACCCGCCATAGATGGAATATTTGCGCCGGTTGAAATACTGACCGGCCAGCGGCGTGGCGTAATCGGGGCCGACGGGCGCCTCGTTCGAGCCGTCCTCCAGCACTTCCGGCGTGAACGGCAGGGCGTAGGGGCCGACGGCGCGGCGCAGCAGGTCGCTCAGTTCCTGGCGGATCTGCGTGCCCTTGATTTTCAGCATGGAGCTTTCCGGCCCCGGCACGCCGCCGTCCTGGGCCTGGCTGACCACGCGCAGATTGGTCAGTTCCATCGCCATCAGGTCGATTTCCACCGACGCCATGCGGGCGGCGAAATGGGGATCGTCGATGAGGGGGCCGTCCTCGTCCTCGGTCTCGCCGGCGACGCGCTTCAGCTTGGCCAGTGCGGCCTTGGCATAGGCGACGCCGGCGATGCCGGTGCGCTCATGCGTCAGCAGATATTTGGCGCAGGTCCAGCCCTTGTTCTCCACGCCGACCAGATTGGCGGCGGGCACGCGCACATCGTCGAAGAAGACCTCGTTCACCTCATGGTCGCCTTCGATGGTGATGATGGGCCGCATGGTCACGCCGGGCGTGTCCAGATCGATCAGCAGGAAGGAAATGCCCTCCTGCGGTTTGCCCTCGGTGCTGGTGCGCACGAGGCAGAAAATCCAGTCGGCATACTGACCGAGGGTGGTCCAGGTTTTCTGGCCGTTGACCACATAATGGTCGCCGTCGCGCACGGCACGGGTTTTCAGGCTGGCCAGGTCCGAGCCGGCGCCGGGCTCGGAATAGCCCTGGCACCACCAGTCGGTGCCGTCGAGGATGCGCGGCAGATAATGGGCCTTCTGTTCGTCGCTGCCGAACTTGATCAGCACCGGGCCGAGCATGTTGAGGCCGAAGGGCGGCAGTTCCGGCGCCCCGGCATTGACGCACTCCTCCTCGAAAATATGCTTCTGGAACGGGGTGAAGCCGGAGCCGCCATATTCCTCCGGCCAGCTGTGGGCCAGCCAGCCGCGCGCCAGCAGCTTGGCCTGCCAGTCCAGGAAATCCTGCTTGGACAGCATTTGCCCGCCCTTCATCTTGGCGGCGATGGCGGACGGCAGATTGTCTTTGAGAAAGGCGCGGACCTCATCGCGGAATGCGTGGTCCCCGGCACTGTAGTCGAGATGCATGCTCACTCTCCCCTTGGAACTCGGTTGTCTCTCCTCAGGGCGTGAGTTTAGGCGCCCGCGCCCGCCCGTCCAGCGAAAAGACGCACACGGGCCTGAGAGCGCGGCACAATGTCCCAGCAGCGGCGCCGGACAGGGCGGCGGCGCGCCCACTGGACCGCGCCAAATGATACGGGATCGCCGGGTGATGGGACAGGATGGACCGACCGGCCGGGTCAGGCGAGAGACGGAAGGCCCCTGCGCCAGAGCCTGCCGGCAAAGGAGACCCTGCCCGCCAAGAAGAGCCTGGCCGCAAAGATTCGGACAAGGCGCTTGGCCGCGCGACTCCGCGTGGGAACTATCGCGCGGCATATGCCGGTTAGCCCATGCCGGTCAGCTCAGGTTTGGCCAGCTCAGGTTTGATCGGGTCCGGTTTGGCCGGATCTGGTTTGGCCGGATCTGGTTTGGTCGGGCCGGCTTTGATCCGGGCCACGCCGATAGGAGTGTCCGGGGTCCGGGCCACGCACTCGGGTCCGCGCCCAAATCCCCCACTCAGATCCGCACTCAGGCCGCCCGGCGGTCGCGGCCGCCGCCGGCCTGGTCGCCGCCCGCGCCCTTGCCGCCCCGGTCACGGTCCTGCCGCGACGGCCGGTGCGCGGCCTCACTGGATTTGGTGCGATGCGGCTTGCCGTGGCCGGACCGGTCGCGCCGGGGTTTGGCATCGCCCCCGGTTGCCTGCGGGCCATGGTCGTGGCGGGGGTCGTGACGGGCCGGTTTGCCGCCACGCCCGCCCTTGCGGCCGGCCGGGCGCCGCTGTCCGTCATCGCGCCGCTGCGTGTCCGCGTGATCGCGGCCGTCGGCACGGGTCCGCCTGGCCTGACCAGTGTGACTTGCCTGACCATTGTGACTTGCCTGGCCATTCCTGTCGGTGTGGCGGTTCCGAGTGGCGGCGCGGTCCTGCCCGGAGCGGGCGGCCTGATCGGCCCGGCCGCTCTGATCGCTGCGGGCGACGCGGTCGCCATCGCGGCCGGTGTCGCGGCGGGTGTCGCGGCGGGTGTCGGCATCCGTCCTGGGGCCGCCCTTGCGGTGTTGGGACCGGGTTTGCGACCGGGTTTGCCCGTTGCCGCGCGCTCCGTTGCCGCGCGCGCCGTTGGCTTGGCCACGGGGGCTTTTGCCCGAACGCGCCGCCTTGCGGGTCGTCTCCAGGCGCATGTCTTCCATCGGCAGCTTGCGGCGGATCAGTTTTTCCACCGCGCGCAACAGGTCGCGTTCGCTGTCGTCGCAGAATGTCACGGCCACGCCGTCGCGCCCGGCCCGCGCCGTGCGACCGATGCGGTGGACATAGGCATCCGCCACCTGCGGCAGGTCATAGTTGAAGACATGGGTCACGCTGGAAATGTCGATGCCGCGCGCGGCGATGTCGGTGGCCACCAGCAACAGCGCCTTGCCCGCCTTGAACCGGCGCAGGGCCTGGTCGCGGTGCGACTGTTTCTTGTCGCCGTGGATGGCGACGGCCTCGAACCCGGCCCTGGTCAGCCGTTCGGCCAGACGGTCGGCGCCGCGCTTGGTGCGGACGAAGACCAGCGCGCTGTCCACCGGTTCGGCCCGGAGGAGGCTTTCCAGCGCGTCGCGCTTGCGCGTGCCCTCGATCAGGATCACCTGCTGGTCGATACGCTCGACCGTGGTGGCCTGGGGCGTCACCTCGGCGAAATGGGGACGGTCCAGCATGCTGTCGGCCAGGCCCTTGATCGGCCCTGCCATGGTGGCGGAAAAGAACATGGACTGACGCGCCGACGGCAGGGCGGCGACGATCCGCCGGATCGGCTTGACGAAGCCAAGGTCGAGCATGTGGTCGGCCTCGTCCAAAACGAACATCTCGGTCTCGTCCAGCCGGCAGGTGCCGGAGGACATGTGGTCCAGCAGGCGGCCGGGCGTGGCGACGATGATGTCGCTGCCGCGCGACAGCATGCGGATCTGCGGGCCGTATTTGACTCCGCCGACGATGACGGTGACGGACAGGCGCCGGCTGCCGGCATATTTGCGGATGCTTTCGGCGATCTGGGTTACCAGTTCGCGGGTCGGCGCCAGGATCAGGGCGCGGCAGGCCGCCGGCCCGGCGCGGCGCGGCAGACCCATCAGACGGTCCAGAATGGGCAGCGCGAAGGCCGCCGTCTTGCCGGTGCCGGTCTGGGCGATGCCCATGATGTCGCGCCCGTCGAGGGCGGCGGGAATGACGCGCGCCTGAATGGGCGACGGCGTGGTGTAGCCGGCCGTCTCCAGGCCGGTCAGAAGATCGGGCGCAAGGCCCAGGTCACTAAACTGTGTCACGAATATTGTGTCTTTCGCATCAAAGGGACGCGCGGTCCGCCCCGGCCCCTTGTCAGGCCGGCACAAACCCATCCCGTATCATATGTTTGAAAAGCCCCGCGTTCCCGGGCCTGTCAGTGAATCTCTCAAGTAATGTCCCTGGCGGAGGGCGGAGGGAGCCGTGACTGTAACAAGGGCTCTCAATCGACGCGGCCAGGCCGCCAGGGGCAGTGCAAATGGATGTATCCAAAGCACCATGCGGGCCAGCTTGTGTCATGCCTGAATGCGAAAGTCAATGGAGGGGGCGAAAGTCAATGGAGCGCAAAAAGCAATGCGGGACACATCGGGGCCGTATCAGGTGCGCATCCTGGAGGAGTCCGGATGGCTCAAACTGCATGGCGGGGCGCCGGTGTTCGGGGAACGGGCCCTATTCCGGCCCTATTCCGGGGGCGGGTTGTCGCGCAGCACCGGCCTGGGGCCACCGGACGGCCGGCGCAGCGTGGTCAGCCATGCGATCAGGTCGCGCCTGTCCCGCGCGTTTCTCTGAAACGGCAGAAAGGCCATGTGGCTGCCCTGGTCGAAGGCCTTACGCTCGGCGATGAAGGCGTCGAGCCGCGCGGGCGTCCACAGGCCGCCACGGCGCATCAGGCGTTCGCTGTAATGGAAATAGCGCAACGACGCCACCGGGCGCCCGACGACGCCGTACAGGTTGGGGCCGATGGCATTGCCCGCGCCCGGCCAGGCCGTGTGACAGACGAAACACGGCCGCGCCAGCTGTTCGCCGCGTTCCGCGTCCCCCTCCCAGACGGTGGCGGCCGCGTCAGCGATGCCAGAAGTGCCCGTGTCAGGAGTTTCAGCTTCAGGGGTGTCAGTTTCGGGGGTGTCAGTTTCGGGGATATCAGGGGCAGGGCTCGCGGGATCAACAGGGCCGGTATCGGTATCAGACCCGGTGTCGGCATCGGGGGCCGACGGCATGCCTGGCGGCCGGTCGGGGTCCGTATCGCCGGGGGTGGCGGCCGGCGCCGCCCGTGACAGGGACGCCGCAGGCAAAACGGCGGAGGGCCTTGCGCCCTTTGTGTCCGCCATGGAAGGCGGCATGGCGCCCGCGAAAAACAGTGACCCCGCCGTCACACCCCAAACCGTCAGCAGCGCCGCCGCGACACCCGGACCCATCGCGCGTCCCATTGCACACCCCCCAATGCCATGCACACCATGCACATCATGCGGGCCCGTCCATATGGCGGCCCGCGCCGGGGCGCACTGAAACACGCAGGGGGTAAAGGGTTCAATTCCATTAATATTTTAATCATTATGATTTGGCTATTCGCAAAGAAAACAATCCGGCAGCGCGATCCGGGCGTACATCATGATCCTTGAAATGCGTGACCGCGCCGCACAGATAATGTGCGACCATCTTTCCGGACCGGGCCCGATGCGATGCTGGATGTAAACGATCTGAGAAAACGCTATGACACGCCGCAGGGCCCCCTGCGGGTGCTGGACGGGGTGTCGATGCATCTGCCCGCCGGGCAGAGCCTGGCGCTGATGGGCGAGTCCGGCTGCGGCAAAAGCACCTTCCTGCATGTTGTGGCGGGCCTGGACAGTGCCGACGGCGGCACCGTCAGCGTGGACGGCGACAATGTGAGCGCCATGGACGACAGCGCCCGCGCCGCCCTGCGCCGGGACAGGGTGGGGCTGATTTTCCAGCAGTTCAACCTGATCCCCAGCCTGACGGTGCGGGACAATCTGTCCTTTCAGGCGCGGCTGGCCGGACGGCTGGACCGGGACTGGCTGGACCGTCTGACCGGGCGGCTGGACCTGGGCGGACTGATGGACCGCTATCCCGAACATCTGTCGGGCGGCCAGCAGCAGCGGGTGGCCATCGGCCGCACCTTCGCGGCGCGGCCGTCGCTGGTGCTGGCGGACGAGCCCACCGGCAACCTGGACGAGGCCACCAGCGACAGCGTCATGGCCCTGTCGCTGGAGCTGGTGCGCGAGACCGGCTGCGCCCTGCTGGTGGTCACCCACAGCGACCGCCTGGCTGGCGCCATGGACCGGACCCTGAGACTGAGCGGGGGACGGCTGAGCGGCGGGCGGCTGGATGGGGAACGACCGGATGGGGAGCGGTCACAGTGACCGGCACCGCCGCCATTGCCGGTGCGCTGGCCGGCCACTGGCGCCGCCACAAGGTGCAGCTGGCGGCGCTGATTGTCGGGCTGGCCGCCGCCACGGCGCTGTGGAGCGGCGTGCAGGCGCTGAACACGCACGCCCGTGCCAGTTACCGCGCGGCCGAGGACAGTTTTTCCAGAAGCCGGGTGCCCGTGCTGGCACCGCCGGACGGCGGCACGGTCACGGATGCGGTCTTTGCCCGGTTGCGCCGGGCGGGATGGGCTGTCGCGCCGGTGCTGGAAGGCCGGCTGACGGTGGACGGCAGATCCTACACCCTTGTCGGCATCGACCCGCTGAGCCTGCCGGACAGCCAAAGACTTCCGGGAGGACAGGGATTCGACGCCGTCGCCGCGTATGGGGACGACTTTCTGCGCTTCGTCAGTCGGCCGGGCCTGCTGTATGCCGCCCCGGCCACGGCACGGGCGCTGGCCGCCGGCACCGGGCGGCCCGTGGGGCCCAAAGACCACCCCCTGCCGCCGATTGCCGCCGGCGATGGTATTGCCGGCGATACGCTGATCGCCGACATCGGCGTGGCGCAGGCCCTGCTGGGGCAGCCGGGGCGCCTGTCCTATCTGATACTGGACCCGGACAGCGGGCACCGGCGGGGCGCGGCGATGGATACCGCGCAAGACAGTCTGAATGCGCAAGATGATCTGAATGCACAAGATAATCTGAATGCGCAAGACAGTCTGGCGGGCATCCTGGCCGGGCTGCCGGGCGCGGCGCTGGTGCGTGTGGACCCGGCGGTGACGGTGGACATTTCCGGCCTGACCGACAGTTTCCACCTGAATCTGACGGCGTTCGGGCTGCTGTCCTTTCTGGTGGGGCTGTTCATCGTCCATGCCACCATCGGCCTGGCGTTCGAACAGCGGCTGCCCACATACCGTACGCTGAGGGCCTGCGGGGTGTCGGCGCGGCGGCTGACCGCCCTGCTGCTGACCGAACTGCTGACCATTGCGCTGGCCGCCGGCGCCGTCGGCGTGGCGCTGGGCTACGGGCTGGCGGCCGCGCTGCTGCCGGATGTGGCCGGCAGTCTCGGCGGCCTGTACGGCGCGGCGGTGGACGGCAGCCTGCGGGTGCGCCCAAGCTGGTGGCTGGCCGGCCTGGGGATGAGCCTGGCCGGCGCGCTGGCCGCATCGGCCGGCGCGCTGTGGCGGGTGTACCGGCTGCCCCTGCTGGCGGCGGCGCATCCGCGCGCCTGGCACGACGCGCAGGCGCGGCGCCTGACGGTTCAGACGCTGGCCGCCGGCGCCCTGCTGCTGGCGGCGGTGGCGGTGTACCGCTACGGCACGGGACTGGTGGCCGGCTTCGCCGTCATGGGCGGGGTTCTGCTCGGCGCGGCGCTGGCCCTGCCCGGCCTGTTGTCGCTGATGCTGACGGCGGGCGGGGCGTTGGCGCGCCGGCCGCTGGCGCAGTGGTTCTGGGCCGACATGCGCCAGCAGCTGTCGGGGCTGTCGCTGGCGCTGATGGCGCTGCTGCTGGCCCTGGCGACCAATATCGGCGTGGGCACCATGGTGGACGGCTTCCGCAAGACCTTTGCCGTCTTTCTTGACGAGCGGCTGGTGACGGAGGTCTATGTGGACGCCCGCGACAACGGCGAAGGCGACCGGATCGCCGCCTGGCTGGCGGCCCGCGCCGATGTGGACGCCGTGTTGCCCAACTGGTCCGTCGCCGGGGCCTATCGGGGCTGGCCCGCCGATATTTACGGGTTCCGCGACCATGCGACCTACCGCGATTTGTGGACCCTGCTGGACGCGGTGGAGGGCCCCTGGGACCGTGTGCGCGACGGGGCCGGCGCGCTGGTCAGCGAACAGCTGGCGCGGCGGTTCGACATCCGCGCCGGCGACGATATCACACTGGACAGTCCGGCGGGGCCGTGGACGGTGGCGGTGGCCGGCATTTACGCCGATTACGGCAACCCGCGCGGGCAGGTCCGCGTGGCCGCCGCCACCCTGACGCAGCGGTTTCCAAACGCCCGGCGCACCCAGTATGGCGTGCGCACGCAGCAAACGGACAGGGTGATCGCCGCCCTGAAGACCCGCTTCGCCCTGGACGACCGGCGGGTGATCGACCAGACGCGCCTGAAACGGTTTTCAAACGGCGTTTTCGAGCGCACCTTCACCGTCACCGTGGCGCTGAAAACCCTGACGCTGGGGGTCGCCGGCATCGCCCTGCTGACCGCGCTGATGACGCTGACGGGCGCGCGCCTGCCGCAGATCGCCCCCATATGGGCGCTGGGCGTGCCGCGCCGGACGCTGGTGCGGCTGGAACTGGCGAAAATCCTGGCGCTGGCCCTGCTGACGGCCGGGCTGGCCGTGCCGCTCGGTACCTTTGTCGCCTGGTGTCTGGTCGCCCTTGTCAATGTGGAGGCGTTCGGCTGGCGGCTGCCGCTGTATGTGTTCCCGATGAAATGGCTGGATATGGCGGCGGTGGCCGCGCTGACGGCGGGGCTGGCCGCCGCCCTGCCGCTCGCCGCCCTGCGGCGCATGCCGCCGGCCCGGCTGGCCAAGGTGTTTGCCGATGAACGCTGACCGTCTTTCGCGTATGGCGTCAAAAGTCGTTTCGACCGGCCTGAAAACGTTGCCGATCGGGGCCGTGATGACAGCTGTGGCCATGATGGCGGCTCTGGCGACAGGGTACCTGCCGGCGGGCGGGGCCGCCACGGCGCAGGAGCGCGGCTTTGCCGGGCTGGGGGACAGGGCGGACGGTTTCGCGCCCGTGGTGCCGGGCCGGGCCCTTGCCTTCCCGCGCGATTTCGGGCCGCACCCGGCCTTTCGCCTTGAATGGTGGTATGTGACCGCCAATCTGAGCGGGCCGGACGGCAACCCGTACGGCCTGCAATGGACCCTGTTTCGCCAGGCGGCGCGCCCGCCCGCCCCACGGCATGGCGACAAAACCGGCAGCGCAGGCGCGGGGACGGACGGGCCGGAGGGCGGCTGGGCCAGTCCGCATTTCTGGATGGGCCATGCCGCCGTGACCACGCCGGAGCGGCAGTTTTTCGCCGAAAAGCTGGCGCGCGGCGGCATCGGCCAGGCCGGGGCGGCGGCAAGGCCCTTCGGCGCCTGGATCGACGACTGGCAGCTGGCCGGGCACGGCAAGGACACGGCAGACGGGGCGCAAGACAGTGCCGGCGGCCCTGAGGGCGGGCCTGAGGGTGGGCCTGAGGATGGATATGCGGGCGGATATGCGGATGGATATGCGGGCGACGGGAAACACCGCTATACCCTGCGCGCCGGGGGGGCGGGGTTCGGCTACCGGCTGACGCTGGACAGCACGGCGCCGCCCGTCCTGCATGGAAAACAGGGATACAGCCAAAAATCGGACGGCGGGCAGGCGTCCTATTATTTCAGCCAGCCGTTCCTGACGGCGCGCGGCAGCCTGCATGTGAACGGCCGGACCATACCGGTGACGGGCACGGCGTGGCTGGACCGGGAGTGGAGCAGCCAGCCGCTGGCCGCCAACCAGACGGGATGGGATTGGTTTTCCCTGCGGCTGGCGGACGGGGCGCGGGTGATGCTGTTCCGCCTGCGCCACGAAAACGGCGAGGATGGCGGGGGTGCCGACGCGGGTGACGACGCCGGTGGTGCAGACAGCGGCGGCAAGGACGGGCGTGACAGCGATTACATATCGGGCACCTGGATCGCCGCCGACGGCGGCACCCACCCCCTGGACCGCGAGACGGCGGCCCTGCGCCCGCTGGCCTTCACCATGGTGGCCGGGCGGCGGGTGCCGACGCTGTGGGCCGTCAGCGTGCCGGCGCGCGGACTGGATGTGCGCGTCCGCGCCCTGAATCCGGAAAGCTGGATGGGCACCCGCATCGCCTATTGGGAAGGCCCGGTCACACTGACGGGCAGCCACAGCGGCGACGGCTATCTGGAAATGACGGGGTACCGGGCACAAGGCGACCGGTGATCATGACGGCAGCGGCACCACCGGACCGGATAACACCCCTGGCAACACCCCTGGCAACACCCATGCCGGGGCGCAACACTGACGGCACCCGCACCGCACATCCGGGCCACAACTTAAAATAATCAAGCACCCTTAAAGAAAAGAATATTTTCAACCCGCAGACGAAACCGATGGCCGACATGTATTCGCGGCGGGCATCGGCGCGGGCAGTCGCGACAGGCAGACCGGTTGACTGAAAACAACCCAGTCGTGACTTGGCCATTTGTCCAGAACGAAATCAGAACGCAACCTGACTGTTTGCAAAGTGCGCATATATTGCGTACTTCTCAATACAATTACGCCCAATAATTGTTTTTTTGGTAACCTTTTCCCGGTAAAAACCAACACTATCCGGAAAATTGCAGCCACCGCGCCGAAGGACGCGGACCCTGGCCGTGCACGGCAAGCCGGTGTGGCGACAGGGCCGCATAAACGACACAACCGCTGAAGACAAGACCGATCATCAAAGACAAGACTGGCCGCCAAAGACAAGACTGGCCACCACAGATTAAGACTGGCAAAAGATATGACTGAAACAGGACACGGCGCGGCCACCCGGACCGGCGCCCGTGCTTCACAGGCACCCGCCTTCAAACGCACCGGGACCGTCATGCGGGCGATCCGCAAGACCGTCGCGCCACGGGATGAGGAAATCCGTTTTTCCCGCGATGAAATCATCGTCTCGAAAACCGACAGGCGGGGCCGCGTGACGTATGTGAACGATGTGTTCTGCCGGGTGTCGGAACTGTCGACGGACGCGGTGATCGGCCAGCCGCACAGCATCATCCGTCATCCCGACATGCCGCGCGCGGTCTTCAAGCTGATGTGGGAGACCATCGGCGCGGGCAAGGAGATTTTCGCCTATGTCAAGAACATGTCGGCGACCGGCCGGTATTACTGGGTGATCGCCCATGTCACCCCGTCGCTGGACGCGGCGGGCACCATCACCGGGTTTCATTCCAACCGCCGGGTGCCCAGCGCCAGGGGCATTGCCGATATCCTGCCGCTGTACGACGCCCTGCTGGCCGAGGAAAGGCGCCATGACAATCCCAAGACGGGCCTGACGGCCAGCGACGGCCTGCTCCGGGAAAAGCTGGCGGCCGTGGGCCGGGACTATGACGCATTTATCTGGAACACGGGAGACTGAGCCATGTTCGACAAATTCCTGAACAGGGCGGACGCCCCCGGCACCCGCGCCGATCTGGAGCGCGAGCTGGCGGAGGCAAAGGCCGAAAACGCCCGCTACAAGGCCGCCTTTCAGGCGCTGGCGGATGTGACCAACCGGGCCAAGGTGGGCGATATGGAAGCCCGCATCACCGACTGGGACAAGCACGGGCCGCTGTCGCCTGTGCTGGCGGAGGTAAACCGCGTGCTGGACCTGACGGACGCCTATATGCGCGAGGCCACCGCCGCGCTGGGCGCCGCATCCGAGGGGCGGTTTTACCGGCGGTTCCTGACCGACGGCATGACCGGCCGCTTCGGCGACAGCGCCGCGCTGATCAACCGCACGGTCGAGGGCATGCGGACCATGAAACAGGACCGTGTGCGCCAGCGCGCCGACATGGCCGCCAATTTCGAGGGCAGCGTCATGGAGGTGATCGCCGCCCTGACCGCCGCCCTGGACAGGGTGTCGGAGACCGCCGGCACGCTGAAAACCCATGCCGGGCGCAACCGGTCCCTGGCGGCCGAGGTCGCCGACGCGGCCGCGCAGGCGACCGACAATGTACAGACGGTGGCGGCCGCGACGGAAGAGCTGTCGGCGTCCGTGCGGGAGATCGCCGGGCAGGTCCGGACCTCATCCGAGAAAACCGCCGACGCCTCGGCCCAGGCCGGCAATGCGTCCGCCACCATGACGGCGCTGCGGGACGCGTCCGAGACCATCGGCAAGGTCGTCGGCCTGATCCACGACATTGCCGACCAGACCAATCTTCTGGCCCTGAACGCCACGATCGAGGCCGCGCGCGCCGGCGAGGCCGGCAGGGGCTTCGCCGTGGTGGCGTCGGAGGTGAAATCGCTGGCCCAGCAGACGGCGAAGGCCACCGGCGACATCGGATCGCAGGTCCGGTCCATCCAGGACAATGCCGGCGCCACGGTGACGGTGGTCTCGGACATTTCCGGCACCGTCGGCGGGTTGAGCGAGATTGCCGGCACCATCGCGGCGGCGACCGAGCAGCAGTCGGCGGCCACCGGCGACATCAGCCGGACGATCCAGAAAGCGTCCGACATGACCCGGCAGGTGGCCGACCGGATCGCCGCCGTCAACGAAACCGCCACCCACACCATGGCCAGCGCCGACGCCCTGGACACGGCGGCGCAGGACCTGGCCCGCGCCGTCACCGCCCTGCAAACCGGGTCGGAGCGTTTCCTCGCCGATATCCGCAGCGCCTGACGGACCGGGTATTGAGCCCAGAAGACCGGATATGGGGACGGGACAGGGGAACGGGCACGGCGGCCGGCCCGTTTTCCGGCCCGCGCGGCACGGGGATGTGGTATCATGCCCCTGCCCCGCCGGCGCATGCCACAGCCGGCCGGGCATCCGCGTGATTCGCGGAAAAAACCAGCAACCGACAGGCCCCTTTTGTCACCATGGACCCGTTTTTGACAAAAAATGTCCGGAAAAAGCCGATGGATTTCATGGCCTTATCCGGACATCAGTTATAGCAGATCTGAAACTGCGGGCCGACCGCAACGACGTAAAGCCGCGCCTTGACCATGACCGGCGTTATAGCAGATCTGAAACTGCGGGCCGACCGCAACACAGTGCATCGGCATAATCAACCCTGACCTGTTATAGCAGATCTGAAACTGCGGGCCGACCGCAACGAGCCAGCCGTTGCATCTGTCGAGACCAAGGTTATAGCAGATCTGAAACTGCGGGCCGACCGCAACCGGAGGCCGGCGCTTGTTGCGGTGAGACGAGTTATAGCAGATCTGAAACTGCGGGCCGACCGCAACCCTGCAGGCGCACATGCGCCAGCGTGTCCAGTTATAGCAGATCTGAAACTGCGGGCCGACCGCAACTTCTGGCTGTGGCAGACGCGGGCGAAAGGGTTATAGCAGATCTGAAACTGCGGGCCGACCGCAACGTTGGTATGGCGCGCGGTCGGTTCTCCATTGTTATAGCAGATCTGAAACTGCGGGCCGACCGCAACTGGAGACTGTCACCGGATGATAGCTCTTTCGTTATAGCAGATCTGAAACTGCGGGCCGACCGCAACCTCACACCGTCGGGCTTAGTTGGGTGTATGCGTTATAGCAGATCTGAAACTGCGGGCCGACCGCAACTTTTTTGTCGATTGAGAATGGCGACCATGGGTTATAGCAGATCTGAAACTGCGGGCCGACCGCAACTGTGATCTTCAAGGATTTTTTTCAGGCGTGGTTATAGCAGATCTGAAACTGCGGGCCGACCGCAACGCATGGGTCCGGCTGGCATTTCAGAGGGTAGTTATAGCAGATCTGAAACTGCGGGCCGACCGCAACTGTCCTCTATGACTTCATTCGCCCTGTTATGTTATAGCAGATCTGAAACTGCGGGCCGACCGCAACTCCAGTCGCACACCACCGCGCAGGACACCGGTTATAGCAGATCTGAAACTGCGGGCCGACCGCAACAGGCCGCGCCGATGGATATGCCCATGGGGCGTTATAGCAGATCTGAAACTGCGGGCCGACCGCAACGCGACGCGTTGAGGGCCGACCAGATGCTGGGTTATAGCAGATCTGAAACTGCGGGCCGACCGCAACGCGAACGCGACAACACCGACGCCAGAAATTGTTATAGCAGATCTGAAACTGCGGGCCGACTGCAACTTCTTTCGTAAGCACCGCTTTGTGGACTTCGTTATAGCAGATCTGAAACTGCGGGCCGACCGCAACCGGTCCCCGCAGCGTGGCCTCTGGTCCCGGTGTTATAGCAGATCCGAAACCGCGCGCCGGTCCTCATTGTCGCAGGCTGGCCGATCCTGCGACACTTTACCAGCCACATATATGACGCCACCGTCGGACCGGCCGGCCGCGCGCCGTGGACAGTAAAAAAAGACAGGGGACAGTAAAAAAGGGCAGGCCGTGGCCCACCCCTTATCTGTTGCTCTGAAAGCTTGTTAACGGTCAGACCGCAGTTTCAGATCTGCTAGACAGGTATGATAATAAGCGAGCCCCATTGAAATGGCAAGGTGGCTCCCCCATAAAGTCAAGAGGTGGAGAGAAAGACCGGCACGCGGGTGTGGACCCCGCCGACGGCCCCTGCGCAAGAGGCTGGCCGGCCTTTCTCCCGCCCAAGGTGTGGCCCGAAGGCCGTCATCATCATCTGATTGCACGCTTCCGATGTCAAATAATTTTTCCTAGACACTAGATATTTTTATACATGCTGCTATCATTCAAATTGACATTTAAGCTCTTGCAAAGAGTTACAAGTGTCTGTTGCGGCCAGCCGCGTTTCAGATCTGCCAAGGCCGGGAATTGCAACCCCAGGCCGCGCCCTGTATGCTTTCGCGCGAGGGGCGCGGCCGCAAGGGGGGATTTTTGGACATGCCGCAGATACAGCAGACAAAACCGGACTATCGCCTGGCCCTGGACCTGGGGGCCAATTCCATCGGCTGGGCGCTGATCGCGCTGGACGGCGACGGCCGGGGCACCGGCTTTGTGGACGGGGGCGTGCGCCTGTTTTCCACGTCGGAACTGGCCGGGCGCGACCCCAAGACGAAAACCTCGCTGGCGGTGGCGCGGCGGCTGGCGCGGTCGGCACGGCGGCGGCGCGACCGCTATCTGGACCGGCGCGGCCGGCTGCTGGCGGCCCTCGTCGACCACGGTCTGCTGCCGGAGGACACGGGGACACGCAAAAAACTGGCCGACCTGGACCCTTACCGGCTGCGAGCCGAGGGGCTGGACCGGCCATTGCACCCGCACGAACTGGGGCGGGCGATTTTCCACATCAACCAGCGGCGGGGGTTCAAATCCAACCGCAAGACCGACGGCGGCGACGACGGGCAAGACGGCAAGATCCGCGCCGGCACGCGCCGCCTGCGCGACGCCATGGCGGATACCGGCGCGCGGACGCTGGGCGCGTATCTGCACGCCCGCAAGGCACGCGGGCAGTGGGTGCGCGCGCGCCCACAGGACCTGCCGGCGGGCGACGGCAAACGGGATAGCGGTTATGACATGTATCCGGACCGGTCGCTGTATATCGACGAGTTCAACGCCCTGTGGGCGGCGCAGGCCCCCCATCACCCCGGCTTGCTGAGTGCGGCGTTGAAGGAGACCCTGTTCGACCTGATTTTTTACCAGCGGCCCTTGCGCCGGGTGTCGGGCGGGCGCTGCCCGTTCCATACCGAGGAGGAACGCCTGCCGCGCGCCCACCCGCTGTCGCAGCGGCTGCGGATTTACCAGGAGCTGAACGCCCTGCGCCTTCAGTCGCCGGACGCGCCGGAACGGGCGCTGAGCCTGGAGGAACGCGACATCTTCGCCGCCAAACTGCTGGGCGGCACCAAGCTGACCTTCGACCAGATCCGCAAGCGCCTGAAACTGCCGCCGGGCAGCACGCTGAATTTCGAGCGCGGCGACCGCGACTATCTGAAGCCGGACGAAACGGCGGCCAGGCTGAAAGCGGCGAAAGCCTGGGGCAAGGGGTGGACGGCCCTGCCGCTGGACGACCAGATCGCCATTGTCGAGCGGCTGGACCGCGAACAGGACGAGGCCGCGCTGATCCGCTGGCTGACGGACACATGGGGGCTGGAGACGGCCGGCGCCGTCACGGTGGCGCGCACCCTGCTGCCCGCCGGCCATGCCGGCCTGGGCCCGACGGCGGCGCGCAGGATCCTAGCAGAGCTTGAAGCCGGCGTGCATGTCTATTCCACGGCGGCGGCGCAGGCCGGTTATCATCACAGCGATTTCCGCACCGGCGAGATCCGGGACGCCCTGCCCTATTACGGCGAGGTGCTGGACCGGCACGTGGCCTTCGGCAGCGGCGATGCGGACGACCCGCCGGAAAAACGGTTCGGCCGCATCGCCAACCCGACGGTGCATATCGCGCTGGGTCAGGTGCGGCGGCTGGTCAACCGCCTGATCCGGCGCCACGGCCGCCCGGCCGAAATCATCATCGAGGTGGCGCGGGAGTTGAAGCTGAACGAAAAACAGCGCCGCGACTGGGAGCGCAAGCGGCGCGAGGGCCAGGCGCGCAACGACCGCTACCGCGAGACGTTCGCGCAGCACGGCATCGCCGACACCGGCGCCAACCGCATGAAAATGCGCCTGTGGGAGGAATTGAACCCGAAAGACCCGCTGGACCGACGCTGCGTCTTTTCCGGCGAGGTGATCGGCCTGAGCCGGCTGTTTTCCGATGCGGTGGAGGTGGAGCATCTGATCCCCTTTTCCCGGTCGCTGGACGACAGCCCGGCCAACAAGACCGTCAGCCTGCGCACCTGGAACCGGCGGAAAGGCAACATGACACCGCACGTCGCTTTTGGTGAGAAAGAATATTGGCCGGACATCGCCAGCCGGGCGCGGGCGCTGCCGCCGGCGAAACGCGCCCGTTTCGCGCCCGACGCGGCGGAAAAATTCGAGGAAAGCGGCGGTTTCCTGGCCCGGCATCTGAACGACACCAAATATCTGTCCCGCATCGCGCGGGAGTATGTGGGCGTTGTGTGCGGCGGCGGCCCGGATGCGGTGTGGGTGACGCCGGGCAGCCTGGTGGCGATGCTGCGCGGCAAATGGGGGCTGAACAGCCTGCTGTCCGACCACAATCTGAAAACCCGCGTGGACCACCGGCACCATCTGATCGACGCGGCGGTGATCGGCGCGGTGGACCGGTCGCTGTTGCAGCGCATGTCGCGCGCCGCCGCGCGGGCCGAAACCCATCAGCTGGACGCGCTGATGGAGACGGTGCCGACACCGTGGCCGACCTTTCGCGCGGACCTGGACGCGCTGAAGGACCGCGTGACCGTCAGCCACCGACCGGACCACGGCCTGTCGAAAGGGGCGGGCCGAGGCTCTGGCAAGGGCTCTGGCAAGGGAACAGGCGCCACCACCGACAAGCTGCACAATGACACGGCCTACGGTCTGGCGCGGTATGACGCGGCCGGGGACCGGTGGACGGTGGTGACGCGCAAAGCGCTGGATGCCTTTACCGGCGCCGGCGATGTGGCGGCCGTCCGCGACCCGCGCCTGCGCGCCGGGCTGACAGCCGCGACCGAGGGGCTGGACAAAAAAGCCTTCGCCGCCGCGCGCGACGCCTGGGGCCGCGCGGCCGGGGTGCGCCGCCTGCGGGTGGAGGAAACCCTGTCCGGCCCGTCGCTGGTGCCGGTGCGGGACGCAGATGGGCGCGCCTACAAGGCGTACAAGGGGGATTCCAACCACTGTATCGACATCTGGCGCCTGCCGGACGGGCGGTGGGACAGCCGGGTCGTGACCACATTCGCCGTCAACCAGCCGGGTTATGCCGACCGGCGGCCGCATCCGGCGGCCAAACGGATGATGCGCCTGCACAAGGACGACATGGTCGCCGTGGACATGGACGGCGGGCGCGCCATCCTGCGGGTAGTGAAATTTTCCGGCAAGACCGTGGTGCTGGCGCCGCATCACGAGGGCGGCGCGCTGAAGGCCCGCGACGCCGACCGGGACGACCCGTTCCGCTATGTCAGCCGCACGGCGGGCGGGCTGGCGAAACTGGGCGCCCGGCAGGTGCGGGTGGACGAAACCGGCCGGGTGTTCGATCCGGGCGCGTTCGCTCCGGCCCGCGCGGGCCGGAAACAGGCCGAGAAACTGGCCGAGGGACAGGCCAAGGAACAGGCCGGGAAACAGGCCGGGCAGAGCGGATAAAAGCGAACAGGGGAGCGGGCCGCCATGCCGGGACGCATCATCGAGATCGCCGGCGAGGAGCGCTATCTGCATGTGGCGCGGGGTTTCCTGGTGGTGGAAACGGATGACGGAGAGGCCGGGCGGGTGCCGCTGGACGATATCGCCGCCGTGATCGTCACGGCACGGCAGGCGCGCTATTCCAACCGGCTGGTCTGTGCGCTGGCGGACCGCAACGCCCTGCTGATCCCCTGCGACGAGCGGTTCCGGCCGGTCGGCTGGCTGTGGCCACTGTCGGGGCATTACGGACAGGGCGGGCGCATGGCGGCCCAGGCCGGCGCCGGCCGGCCGCGCAACAAACGCCTGTGGCAACAGATCGTCCGCGCCAAGATCGCCGCCCAGGCACAGGCCCTGCGGGCGGCGGGCGCACCGCATGCCGGGGTGGCGGCGCTGGCGGCCAGGGTGCGTTCGGGCGACCCGGACAATGTGGAGGCGCAGGCGGCGCGGCGCTACTGGCCGTTGATGATGGGGCCGGATTTCAGCCGCGACCGGGGCGCGGACGGGGCCAACGCCCTGCTGAATTACGGCTACACCGTGCTGCGCGCGGTGACGGCGCGGGCCATCGCCGCCGCCGGCCTGCACCCGACGCTGGGCCTGCACCACGGCAACCGCACCAATGCCATGGCGCTGGCCGACGACCTGATGGAGCCCTTCCGGCCCTATGTGGACCTGAGCGTCAAGGGGCTGATGAAACAGGGGCAGACGGATGTGTCGCCCACGGCCAAGCGCCATCTGGCGGCGCTGAGCACATGGGACATGCCGTCACCGCAGGGGGTCAGCCCGCTGATGACGGTGCTGCACCGGCTGGCCGCGTCGCTGGGCGGGGTGTATGAGGGCGACGGCGGCACGCTGGCCCTGCCGGAGGCGCCGACCGACCTGCACCTGGCGGCGCTGTTGAACCCGGATGTGTCAGCCTGAGCGGCCCGGCCATGCATCTGAGCGGATACCGGATCATGTGGATGCTTGTCATGTTCGACCTGCCGGTCACGGAAAAGCCGGAGCGCAAGGCGGCCGCGCGCTTCCGCCATTTCCTGCTGGACGAGGGGTTCGAGATGTCGCAATTTTCGGTCTATGTGCGATACTGCAAGGGCAAGGAACAGGTGGACGCCATCGCCGGCCGGATCGAGCGCGCCCTGCCCGAAGCCGGCAAGGTGAAAATCCTGAGCTTTACCGACAAGCAGTATGAAAGCATCAAAAGCTTTTACGGCAAGGCCCCGGATTCGTCCGAAAAACCGCCCGATCAACTGACCCTTTTTTGACCATGGACCCGTTTTTGACAAAAAATGTCCGGAAAAAGCCGATGGATTTCATGGCATTATCCGGACATCCGTTATAGCAGATCTGAAACTGCGGGCCGACCGCAACTCTTTTCCAGGGCTCAAGCCTCGATCCCGCGTTATAGCAGATCTGAAACTGCGGGCCGACCGCAACGGAGCCAGGCAGGACGATAGGGGCCTGATGGTTATAGCAGATCTGAAACTGCGGGCCGACCGCAACAGTTTCGCGGCAATTTGGACGAACGGTTCTGTTATAGCAGATCTGAAACTGCGGGCCGACCGCAACACCAGTGATGTATTTTGACGCGAAGCCACGGTTATAGCAGATCTGAAACTGCGGGCCGACCGCAACTTTTTCCACAGGCTTAAGCCCTGTGCGGTCGTTATAGCAGATCTGAAACTGCGGGCCGACCGCAACTATCCACCGCGTCCCCCGCACGAAAACGGTGGTTATAGCAGATCTGAAACTGCGGGCCGACCGCAACGACAGCGTGCCGGACCCCTTGACGGGTGAGGTTATAGCAGATCTGAAACTGCGGGCCGACCGCAACTCCGGTCCTGATCCATGCCCATGAGCAGGCGTTATAGCAGATCTGAAACTGCGGGCCGACCGCAACTGCGCAATCTGGCGGAGGCGGAGGCGACATCGGTTATAGCAGATCTGAAACTGCGGGCCGACCGCAACTGAAGGGCACATTTGCAAAAACAGTGGCGGTTATAGCAGATCTGAAACTGCGGGCCGACCGCAACTTTACGGAAACTTATAATTCAAGCCCTTTGGTTATAGCAGATCTGAAACTGCGGGCCGACCGCAACCGCGCATCCATCACACCGCCGGAAAAACGCGTTATAGCAGATCTGAAACTGCGGGCCGACCGCAACGCCTCGAGGTCGAGCGCGCCGCCGCCGACAGTTATAGCAGATCTGAAACTGCGGGCCGACCGCAACAGACTTCCGGAAGGCGGGTTTCGCCGGACCGTTATAGCAGATCTGAAACTGCGGGCCGACCGCAACATTATTTGGCTCCTAAAGACTGATAGATTTGTTATAGCAGATCTGAAACTGCGGGCCGACCGCAACGCCATCAACTGACGGTCCCGCTGTTCCATGGTTATAGCAGATCTGAAACTGCGAAACGGCCATAAGAAAATGCCGGCTGACTGACTGATCAGTCCCCCGGCTTTCCCCCGGTGGTCGTGTGCGGCGCTGTCCCGGCCCGGCCCGCCATGCTGTGGCGCGCGGGCCGTCCCTACACCTTTCCCCCACATCCCGAACATTACACCGATGTAATGCGGCGGCCATGCCGGCGTAAGGGGGCGGCTGTCATGGTGGGGTCAATCCTGGCCGTTCCGCTTGTGGGCGGCGCCTTTTGGAAAGGTGAGAGAGACCTTATGACAGCCCTTGCGACATTCGCGGAGTTTTACCGCAGCCTCGGCCCCGGTTCGGCGGCGCGCCTGCCACAGGTTTACAGCGACAGCGTGGTGTTTACCGACCCCGTCACCCGGCACACCGGGCTGGCGGCGGTGGCGCGCTATTTCGACAGATTGCTGGAAAACTGCGTGTCCTGCCGGTTCGACATCACCAGCATGTCGGTGCGGGCCGACACCGGCTATGTGTCCTGGACCATGCGGTTCCGCCACCGGCGGCTGCGCGGCGGCGCGGCGATCACGGTGGACGGGTTCAGCGTGGTGACGCTGGACGGCGGGCTGGTGAGCGCCCAGCGCGATTATTATGACATGGGCGCGATGATCTACGAGCATGTGCCCCTGTTGGGCCGGGCCGTCAGCGGCCTGCGCCGGAGGATGGCGGCATGAAACGGATGCTGATCACCGGCGCCAGTTCGGGCATCGGCCGGGCGACCGCCCTGGCGGCGGCCTATCGCGGCTGGCATGTGACCGCCTGCGGACGCAACGAGGAGCGCCTGCGCGCGCTGGCGGAGCAGCATGCCGGGGCGCTGGCGACGATCGAGCCACTGGCCTTCGACGTGACGGACGCGGACGCCTGCGGCTTCGCGCTGGCGGACCGGCGGTTCGATGCCGTGCTGCTGAACGCGGGCACCTGCGAATATGTGGATGTGGACAGCTGGGACGCCGACATGTTCCGGCGGGTGTTCGACACCAATTTCTTCGGCGCGGTGAACTGTTTGCAGATCCTGCTGCCGAACCTGCGGCGGGGCGACCAGCTGGTTTTTGTCGACAGTCTGGCGCGGCTGCTGCCCTTTACCCGCAGCCAGGCCTACGGTGCCAGCAAGGCGGCGCTGTTTTACCTGGCGAAAACCATGGATGTGGACCTGAAGGCGCGCGGCATCCGCGTGCAGACGGTCTCGCCCGGGTTCGTCAAGACGCCGCTGACGGACAAAAACGATTTCGACATGCCCATGCGCATCAGCGCCGAACAGGCGGCGGACGCCATCCTGAACGCGGTCAAGCGCGGCACGGCGACCGGCTATTTCCCGACCCTGTTCGCCGCCATCATCCGCACCCTGTCCAGCCTGCCGGTGTCGTGGCAGGTGGCGCTGTGCCGGCGGATGAAAACGCAGAGCGCCAAGGCATGACGGCACCGGACCAAAACAGCGGGACACAAAACACCGGGACACACAGGACCGGGACCGGCCCGGCCCCCGACACAGAGGCCGGCCCGTTCCCCCCGACACGGAAAACCGACATGACAGCGGAGACCCCCATGACACGCCTGTCCTATCCCAAGGTTCTGAATTTCCTTGTCTATCAAGGGATCTGGTTCACCGCCATTCTCGGCCGCGAGCCGTGGACATGGCTGCTGGCCGGGCTTTTGGCCCTGCACCTGACGCTGAGCCGCGACCGGCGCGGCGAAGCGGCGGTGATGATGCTGTGCGCCGGCATGGGCATCACCCTGGACAGCGTGCTGAGCGTGAGCGGCGTGTTCGTCTTCGACCCGGCGCCGGAGGTGCTGGCGATCCCGCTGTGGCTGGCGGGCCTGTGGCTGGGCTTTGCCGGGGCGCTGCGCAACAGCCTGCGCTATCTGCTGACCCGGCCGCGCCTGGCCAGCGTGGCGGCGGGGATTTCCGCGCCGCTGAGCTATTTCGCCGGCATGCGCATGGGGGCGGTGACCTTCGGCGTCGAGGACTGGCTGGCCGGCCTGATCATCGGCGGCGCCTGGGCCTGTCTGATGCCCGTGTTCCTGGCCGTTGCCCGAAAAGCGGACAGAAAAGCGGACAGATACGAGACCGGCACAAAGACCGGAGCAGAGACCGGGACGGCCGTGCCGGCCCCCTCCGCCCCGTGACCATAGAGATCCCCTAAGGACAGAAATCCCATGAGGGCAGAAATCCCATGAGGGCAGAAATCCCATGAGGGCAGAAATCCCATGAGGGCAGAAATCCCATGACTTTGAAGACCCCCACACCGTGAGCGAGAGCCTTAACCCCCAACGACAAGGATTGAAACCATGACAAGGATATGTCTGATGATGATCGGCCTTTGCCTGCTGATGGCAAACCCCGCGACCGCCGACCTGCAAACCGCCCGCCAGCATGTGCCCGACGCCGGCCTTGTCGGCAAGGCCCGGCTGAAGGTCCTGTTCTGGAAGGTGTATGACGCCGAGCTGTACGCGCCCGAGGGCAGCTGGTCGGGCGATGCGCCCTTTGCCCTGACGCTGAACTATCTGCGCAAGCTGAAGGGCGAGCAGATCGCCAAGCGCACCATCACCGAAATCCGCGGACAGGGTTTCGACGACGAAATCACCCTGGCGCGCTGGTATGAGCAGATGCGCAGCATCATTCCCGACGTGGACAAGAACACCAACATCACCGGTGTGGCGGACGAAAGCGGCCACACCCTGTTTTACCGCAACGGCACGCTGATCGGCACCATCGAGGAGCCCCAGTTCAGCGAACGGTTTTTCGGCATCTGGCTGGATGAAAAGTCGTCCCAGCCGAAATTCCGCAAAAAACTGCTGGGAGAGCGGGGATGAAAGCGTCGATTCTTCTGATCGCGGCGGCGCTGCTGCTGTCGGCCTGTTCGAAGTCCATCGACGGCAGCCGCTATCTGGACGATCCGCCGACCTTTGACCTGTACACGTTTTTCGACGGCGAGGTGAAGGCCTGGGGCATCGTGCAGGACCGGTCCGGCGATCTGTTGCAACGGTTCGAGGTGGATATCGATGGCAGCGTGGCGGACGGCGTGCTGACACTGGACGAGACCTTTGCCTACAGCCTGGGCGAGGGGGTGGAAAAGCGCATCTGGACCATCCGCGAGACGGCTGAGGGTACCTATGAGGGCATGGCGGACGATATCGCCGGGCCGGCCACCGGCACGGCTTACGGCAATGCGGTCTACTGGCGGTACGAGATGGACCTGCCGGTGGGCGACAGTGAATACCGCGTCGCCTTCAAGGACTGGATCTGGGCGTTTGACGACCGCACCATCGTCAACCGGTCCTATATCCAGAAATTCGGCCTGGTGATGGCGGAGGTGACGCTGTTCATGCAGAAACAGGGATGAGCCAGATATATCAGGCCCGATCCGTAGCGCGGTCCGTAGCGCGATCCGTAGCGCGGTCCGGGGCCTGATCCATAAAAAGACCACGCCGGGCGGGCAGGCGGATGCGGCAGCACAGGCCGGGCCCGCCGCCGCCCTTTCCCGTCGCGCCCCTGCCGCTTTCCGTTTCATCCGGCCCATCGGCCAAATCGCCATCAATCAGGTCGCCACCGGCCAAGTCGCCATCGGCCAGATCGCCATCGGTCAGGTCGAGCGTGCCGCCGTGGAGGCTGACGACCGCCGCCACCAGCGCCAGGCCGAGGCCGTTGCCGGCGGCCGTGCGGCTTTTGTCGACGCGGAAAAAGCGTTTCAGCACATCCTGGCGCAGGCCCGGCGGCACGCCGATGCCGCTGTCGCAAATATCCAGCGCGACGGTCTCCGCGCCCCCGTCAAGGCGCAGGTGAATGCGGCCGCCGGCGGGGGTGAATTTCACCGCGTTGTCGACAAGGTTGGAGATCATCTGGAACAGCAGGTCGCGGTCGCCGAACAGGGGGGCGGGCACGGTCTCGACCATGAGGGCGAGGCCCTTGTCCTCGGCCAGGGGCTGATACATTTCCGCGACATCGCGCAGGATGGGCGCCAGATCGGTGCGGCGGAAGGCGGAGGTCTGCTTGCGCGTCTCGATCTCGGTGATGCGCAGAAGCCCGTTGAAAATGGCAAGGATATTGTCCGTCTCGCGCAGGAGGGCGTCGCGCCGGTCGGCATCGTCGACGGATTCAAGGTGGCCGCGCAGACGGGTCAGCGGCGTGCGCAGATCGTGGGCGATGCTGTCCGAGACCGACTTGACCCCGTCGACCAGGGCCTGAAGCTCGTCCAGCATGCGGTTGAGGGCCATGGACAGCTTGCTGAGGTCGTCCCAGCTGCTGTCCACCGGCAGCCGCGCGGACAGATTGCCGGTGGAAATGATGCGGTCCGCCGTGTCGGCGATGCGGTTGATGCGGTTCACGACATAGAGACCGACCGACAGGCTGGTGCCGGCGATCAGCAGAAACACCCCGATCATCACCCAGCCGAAGGTGCGGGCGAACCACTGGGTATAGCGCAGATCGTCGATGCCGCGACCGATCAGCAGATGGGCGCCGTCATCCAGTGTCAGGATTTTCGCCATGATCACCCGGTGCCCGCCGGTGATTTCAGCCGCCGCCGACAGGACGCCGCCACCGGAGGGGCCGCTGTCCCGCGCGGCATCAGGGGGGCGGGCCGCGCCCTCGGGCGGGGGCGGCAGCTCGAACGAGATCACCCCCTCGCGCAGGCGGGTGACCGGATTGCCGGGCCAGGCGGCCAGATTGCCGGCGGCGATGCGGCCGTCCGGCTCTTTCAGGGCGTAATAAAACCCGCCGCGCGGATCGCCGAGACGCGCCGCCAGCAGACGGTCGACCGCCGGGCGGCCGCCCGTCGCCGCGACCTCGCGGAAGCCGCGCATGTCGGCGTCGATGGCGGCACCGGCGTCGCGGGTCAGGGTCTCGTCCCCGGCGACGATGATGAAATAGGCGGCAAAGAACACCCCCAGCAGCAGCACAAGCGAGAACAGGCCGCCGAGCGCGACGCTGGAACTGCGGGTATAGCGGCGGATGGCGCGCATCAGCCGTCCGCCGGCACCCGGTAGCCGGCGCCGCGCACGGTCTCGATGACGGCGCGGTCGTGGCCACGGTCGATCTTCTGGCGCAGGCGGCTGATATGGACATCGATGACATTGGTCTGCGGGTCGAAATGATAGTCCCAGACCTTTTCCAGCAGCATGGTGCGGGTCACCACCTGTCCCTTGTGGCGCAGCAGATATTCCAGCAGGCTGAATTCGCGCGCCTGAAGGTCGATGGGCGCGCCGCCGCGCGTCACCCGGCGGGCCAGCAGGTCCATTTCCAGGTCAAAGGCGGTGAGCACGCTGGCGCGGTCGTCGACGCGGGTGTGGCGCTGCACCATCACGTCGAGGCGGGCGGCCAGTTCCTCGAAGGCGAAGGGCTTGACCAGATAGTCGTCGGCGCCCGAGCGCAGGCCCTTGACCCTGTCCTCGACCGTGTTGCGGGCGCTGAGCACCAGCGCCGGCGTGTGGATGCCGGACGCCCGCAGCGTGCCCAGAATGGCCAGCCCCTCGACGCCCGGCAGCATGCGGTCGACGATCAGGGCGTCATAGTCCTCGGTGGTGGCGAGAAACAGGCCCTGGCGGCCGTCGTCCGCCACGTCGACCCGGTGCCCCAGTTCGCGCAGGCCCTTTTTCAGATAGTCGGCGACACCCGCGTCGTCCTCGATCACCAGTATGCGCATGGCGGTTCCATCCCCGGAGTGCGGCCGCCGGCACCGGACGCCCGCCCATGGGGGCACGGGCATCACCGGCCGGCCGTTGCAGCATATACGCAGCGCACCGGCGAACGGACCGCCGCCCTGTGACGGATACGGCGCATGACGGTTGTGGGCGGGCCGTGTATCTGGTAGAGATTTATCACTTTAAAACAAATACCTTAATGGGTTTCTACGGACTGTTTTCCGGGCCGTTTTACGGACTGTTTTCCAGCCTGTTCGCGGGGGCCGTTTTCCGACGGACTTTCGGGAACAGGCCGGAATGACAGACCCGGCATGAAGGGGCGTTTCGACCATTTGGAAAATCGGGGACTGAATCGATGGACACTTCGTTAACGCGCCGCACTCTCATTCTTGGTGGCACCGCCGCAGGGGGCGCCGCGCTGGCACCCGCGACGGCGGCATGGACCGAGGCACAGGACGCCCGGTCGCCCGCCGTGGCACCGGCCGGCCCGGCCATGACACCGGACGAGGCCCTGGCCCTGCTGAAAAAGGGCAATGAGGATTTTCTCGCCGATGTGGAACCGGTGGCGGAAACCGGCCATGAACGGCGCATGGCGCTGGCGCACGGGCAGACGCCCTTTTGCGCCTATGTCACCTGTTCGGACAGCCGGGTGCCGCCGGAACTGCTGTTCAGCCGGGGCCTGGGGGAATTGTTCATCATCCGCAACGCCGGCAACACGCTGGACCTGCTGGCGCTGGGCTCGGTCGAATACGCGGTCGCGGTTTTGCAGGTGCCGCTGGTGGTGGTCATGGGTCATGAAAGCTGCGGCGCGGTGGACGGCGCCATGCAGGTGGTGGCCAAAAACGCCCGCTTCCCCGGTGCCATCGGCAAGATGATCGAACCGATCATCCCGGCGGTGCTGGCATCGCGCGGCCAACAGGGCGATCCGCTGGAAAACGCGGTCAAGCAGAATGTCCGGCGTGTGACGCGTATGCTGCGCGAGGATTCCGACCCCATCATGCTCACTCCGCAAAGGGACGGCCGGCTGAAAGTGGTCGGCGCCTATTATGAGCTTGACAGCGGGCGCGTCGATTTCTTCGATACGGTCTGAGACAGACGCCAGGATATCGACGGACAAGAGGTTTGAGTATGGACGGACAGCCGGCGCGCGCCCGCGCCGCACGGTGGGCTGCGGCCCGCCGCTGCCGCGCGGGGATCATCGGATTTATCAGCGGACGGAGCCGCCATGCGGGTTCACGGGGGGGCACGACAGGCCGTCCGGGGCCGCGTGTTGCAACGCTGACCATTTCGGCTTTGGCCACCCCGGCTTTACGCGTCGCCGCTCTGCGCATCGGGGCGGCTTTGCGCGTCGGGGCGGTCGGGCTTGCCGCCCTGGTCCTGTCGGCCTTTCTGCCGGCGGGGACGGCGCGGGCGGATGTGGAGGCGGAGGCACAGGCGTGGCTGGCCACCTTCGTCAACGGGCCGGTGTCGGACAACAGCCGCCTGCTGGTCTGGTTCGACGGGCATGCGCGTTTCGACGACGATATCGGCGGGCTGGGCACCACCATCCTGCGCCCGGCGCTGGGCTGGAAGGTCAATGACGGCCTGTCGCTGTGGGCGGGGTATGCCCGCGTCACCGGGCACAAAGACGGCCGGGACAGCAAGGAGGACCGGATCTGGCAGCAGGCGACCTACCGCATCGGCAGCGTGTTCGGCGGCACGCTGTCGGGCCGGTCGCGGCTGGAACAGCGGTTTCTCAACACCGGCGACGACACCGGCTGGCGCTTCCGGCAGTTTTTCCGCTTCATGCGGCCCATCGGCGAGACGCCCTATTCCGGCGTGCTGATCAACGAGACCTTCATCCATCTGAACGACGCCGATTTCGGCCCGCGCGCCGGCTTCGACCAGACGCGGACCTTCATAGGCGGCGCCCGGCAGATGGGCGGCAACCTGCGCCTGGAACTGGGCTATCTGAATGTCTATCTGAACCGTCCGGAAGGGGTGGACGACAGCCTGATCCACGCCGTCTCGCTGAACGCCTTCGTCAATTTCTAGGGCGTTCCGCCCGCCCTCACGGCCCTGTCCGACGTCCGTGTCCGACGTCCGTGTCCGACGTCCGTGTCCGGCGGCCGTTTTCAGGCGTCTCGGCCACGGCGGCGGCGGCGAGGGGGGGGGGGCCGCATCGCCGGGCATCCGCGATTTTGATACTTTAAGTCACATATTTGGCACGTATTGCACTGTTATGCGTGTGTTTTTCCTCCATACTGCCCTGTAGGCTTCAGGTCCGGTCCCATCGGATCCGGGCGCGTCCGGCCGAAATCGCCGGGCGGCATGGAGAACACAGCGACCGGCACGCAGGGCCGAGACCGGGGGAACCGCGTGACCGGCACCTTAAAAAGGAGGCCGCGATGCTCAAGACACCGATACCCCCTGTCAGGGTTTTAGTGCTGGCGGGATTCGCTTTCTGGTCCTGGTCCTGGACCGGGGGCATTCATGCCAACGATATGGCCAATGATGTGGCCCTGGAGCCCGATCAGGGGACCGTGACGCTGTGCGCGGACGGCCGCCAGGATCTGTGCCCGCGCTTTCCGCGCGGTCTTGGCAATGTGGCCAGCGTGGAGCCCAAGATCGGCTATGAGCCGACCACCACGGCCGGCAGGCCCGGCCACCCGGAACCGCAGACCTATTTCGACTATTTCGGCTGGCAGGCTTTTGTCGCCCTCAACTGGCCTGTCGACGGGCTCTTCTTTCCGATCGGGACGCCGACGGCGGACCAATTCAACCACGGTCCGAGACGGTGGAATGCGTTCCGCTCCAAACAACAGATTTTCGCGGCCCAAAACCTGTCGGCGGCCGCCAGCGCCGAGGAGAAAGAGCGCGCCCTGTTAAACCGCCAGTGTTCCGAGGCCAGCGGCCGGCCGATTTTGTTCGAAGGCTCGAAATTCACCATTTCGGAATTCAACGAACCGTTCGAGCCCTATCCGCTGATCGACCGGCACGGAAATTATGCCGTCTATGACATCCGCATCAGTCCGTTTGAAATCGCCTATCTGCTCAATCCCGATTTCACCGGTCTGAACCTGACGACCAAGGCGGGGCAGGAAAAATTCCTGGCACAGGGCGGGACATATGATTTTCCCGGTGACGCGGCCAACCCGCTCGGCCCCGGCGCGATGGAGATCAAGACCGCCTGGCGCATCATGACGGACAAGGACGACCTGTCGCGCTACTACACCACCGATGTGACGATCGCCATTGCCAGGAAAAACCGCGGCAAGGATACACCGGCCTGTATCGATGCCACCGTGGGGCTGGTCGGCATGCACATCATGCAGAAATTCTCCCGGCCCAAAAAATTCGCGCCCTTCTGGTCCTGGGCCAGTTTCGAACATGTGGACACCGCCCCATACGCGCAGGATGCCCGGGTCTCGCCGGTCTCGGGCGCTGTGCCCATCCCGAGCCCGGACGCCCTGGCGACGCCGACATGCGATGCCGTGCAAACCGGTGGAGACACCACGGGAACCGACTATGCCTTTTTCAATCCGTCCTGCACGGACGGGGGACAGTCCTGCACGGTCAACGGCCCGCCACGACTGCGACCGAAGCAGACCGCCTATCTCTGGGCAAGCGCGCCCCCTTATGCCGCCGACTATCTGACGGACGGCCGGTACGGTACGCAGGTGGCGCGGTGCTGGCGCCCCTATGACAGCGCGGCCGAGATCACGCGGACCTTCAAAAACGCCTGGCGCGAGAAGGCGAAAGCGCTCGGCGTCGACCATCTGGTGTGGGAGAATTACGAAATGATCGGCACCCAGTGGGCGGTGGCGTCACAAGCGGAATTCACGAACCCGCCCCTGTTGGACGTGAAACCCTTTTCCGCCCCCGTCTATATGGTCAATTCCACCATGGAGACCTATGTCCAGACCAATGAAATACCGGTCGGCGTTCTGGGTTCGACCGGGTTTCACTTCAAGGGGCCGGCGTCCTGCGTGGCCTGCCACAATCTGGCGACGGACGCGGCCGGCAACCCGTCCAATCTGAGCTTCCTGCCCAGCGCCGCCAAATAGGCCGGCCTCCATCCCCCGGCACGGCACGGATGCCGGGGGATGGCCGCACCGGGAGCGGCCACAGAAAAATACGGGGACAGTATATAGTTTTTTGCAAAAAGTTACCCTTATTTATCATGCGGTTAACTGACCTTGTGCCTTCATGGCGGCACCACGGTTGCGAGGCTGTTCCGGGTCACCGGATGGGGCCGGGACATGCCGGAAACCGGCCGGATCGTCGGCCCGGCATGACCCTGCCCTGATCGCATGGAACGTTGCCCGGTGTGGGAGGGGGTCCGGGTCCCGCCGCCGCAGTCCCCCGCCCTTGGCAGGGCGCGCGTCCTGGTACACGCTGATGTGCCCTGATATGTCCCGATGTGTCCTGATGTGCTTGGGCGCACCCCGGCCCGCGACGCCCGCAAGGGCGACGGGCCGGCCCGGTTCGTTCGCGGCCGGCGCGCGTCGCGGGCCGGGGAGAAATTTTTCTCCCTTTATTTGCACGTCAACATATGTCTATAGGACGGTCACCGTCGCCTGCGACGGACATGGGGACCCGGTACGGACACGCCGGGTTTGGAGAGGATGGCGCGCAGCGGCACCGCCGCCTGCGCAAGACTCGGTGGTGTATTGATGGCAGAAAAACGCACGTTCCAGCTGCATGTTCCCGAACCGGAGTGCAGGCCGGGCGATACCCCGGATTTCAGCAGTTTCGATGTGCCGAAGGCCGGCACGACCAAACGCCCGCCGGTGGACGCCGATGCCGAGGACATGCACGACCTTGCCTTCGACATCATCCGCGTCACCGACGACGACGGCACGGCGAAAGGCGAATGGGCCGACACGCTGGACGACGAGGCGGCGCTGAAGGGCCTGAAGGACATGATGACGGTGCGCGCCTTTGACGCCCGCATGCTGATGGCGCAGCGCCAGGGCAAGACCAGTTTTTACATGCAGGCGCTGGGCGAAGAGGCGATCGCCTGCGCCTTTCAGGCGGCGCTGCGCAAGGGCGACATGAATTTCCCGACCTATCGCCAGCAGGGCCTGCTGATCAGCACCGACTATCCGCTGCTGGAGATGATGAACCAGATCTATTCCAACTCGGCCGATCCGCTGCACGGGCGCCAGCTGCCGATCATGTATTCGTCGAAGGAGTACGGCTTTTTCTCGATCTCGGGCAATCTGGGCACCCAGTTCGTCCAGGCCGTGGGCTGGGCCATGGCCTCGGCCATTGCCGGTGACGACAAGATCGCCGCCGGCTGGATCGGCGACGGGGCGACGGCGGAATCGGACTTTCATTCGGCGATGGTGTTCGCCTCGACCTTCCGGGCGCCGGTGATCCTGAACATCGTCAACAACCAGTGGGCCATTTCGACCTTTCAGGGGATCGCGCGCGGCCGGGCGGCGACCTTCGCCGCGCGGGGCCTTGGCTTCGGCATCCCATCGCTGCGGGTGGACGGAAACGATTATCTGGCCGTGCACGCGGTCGCCAAATGGGCGGTCGAGCGGGCCAATCTGGGCCTGGGCGCGACCTTGATCGAATATGTCTCCTACCGGGCGGGGCCGCATTCCACATCGGACGATCCGTCCGGCTACCGGCCGAAGCAGGAGGAGGCGTCCTGGCCGCTCGGCGACCCGATCGAGCGGCTGAAGACGCACCTGATCGCCAGGGGCGTCTGGGACGACAAACGCCACGACCAGGCCCAGGCGGAAATCGAGAGCGAGATCATCCGCATCCAGAAAGAGGCCGAGGCCAACGGCACCCTGCATGACGGCCCGCACCCGAGCCCGAAAGACATGTTCGAGGATGTCTATGCCGAGGTGCCGAGCCACCTGATCCGCCAGCGCAAGGAGGCCGGTATCTGATGCCCCGCATGACCATGATTGAAGCCATCCGCGATGCCCAGGACGTGTGCATGGCGCAGGATGAAAAGGTAATCGTCTTCGGCCAGGATGTGGGCTATTTCGGCGGCGTCTTCCGCTGCACCAAGGGCCTTCAGGAAAAATACGGCCGTCACCGCTGTTTCGACACGCCGATCAATGAAAGCGGCATCGTCGGCACCGCCATCGGCATGGGGGCCTATGGCTTGCGGCCATGCGTGGAAATCCAGTTCGCGGACTATATGTATCCGGCCTATGACCAGCTGGTGTCCGAGGCGGCGCGCCTGCGCCACCGCTCGAACACCGATTTCACCGCGCCGCTGACGGTGCGCATGCCGACGGGCGGCGGTATTTACGGCGGCCAGACCCATTCGCAGAGCCCCGAGGCGCTGTTCGCCCATGTCGCCGGGCTGAAAACGGTGATCCCGTCCAACCCGTATGACGCCAAGGGCATGCTGATCGCCGCGATCGAGGATGACGACCCGGTCATCTATCTGGAGCCGAAGCGCCTGTATAACGGCCCCTTCGACGGCCGGCACGACCGCGCGGTCACCCCCTGGTCCAAGCATGAGCTGGCCGATGTGCCGGACGGCCATTACAGGGTGGATATGGGCAAGGCGGCGATACGGCGCGAGGGCGCCGATGTGACCGTGCTGGCCTACGGCACCATGGTGCATGTGGCGCTGACGGCGGCCGAGGAAACCGGCATCGACGCCGAAATCATCGATATCCGCTCGCTGGTGCCCGTGGACCTGGACACGATCACCGAATCCGTGCGCAAAACCGGCCGCTGCATCGTCGTCCACGAAGCGACACGGACGTGCGGCTACGGCGCCGAACTGGTGGCGCTGGTGGCGCGGCACTGCTTTTACAGTCTCGAGGCGCCGCCGACACGCGTCACCGGTTATGACACGCCCTACCCGCACGCGCAGGAGTGGGACTATTTCCCCGGACCGCAGCGGGTCGGCGCGGCGATGAAGAAAGTGATGGAGCCAGCCTGATGGGTGAACACGTCATCAAGATGCCGGATATCGGTGAAGGCGTTGCCGAAGCCGAACTGGTGGAATGGAATGTGGCGATCGGGGCGCAAGTGCGCGAGGACGAGGTGCTCGCCAGTGTCATGACCGACAAGGCGACGGTTGAAATCCCCTCGCCGCGCGACGGCAAGATTTTGTGGTTCGGCGCGGACGTGGGCGACACGGTGGCGGTCGGCGCGCCGATCATCCGGCTGGAGGTCGCGGGCGAAGGCAATGTGAAACCCGGCGAAGCGCTGGAGGACATGCCCGCACCGGAAAAGCCGGAGGAAAAAGCCCCCGAAAAGTCGTTGGAAAAACCCTCGGAAAAACCTTCCGGGGCGGCGAAACCCGCGCCCGCCCCAACGCCGAGACCAAAACCGGCGCCCGCACCGGCCGCGATCATGCCGGCGGCGGTGCCGCGCCGCGCCCCCGGCGAAAAGCCGCTGGCCGCGCCCTCGGTGCGCAAGCGGGCGATGGACGCCGGCGTCGACCTGCGCCATGTGCCGGGCACCGGCGGGGCCGGCCGCATCACCCACGGCGACCTGGACGCCTTTATCGCGTCGGGCGGGGAAACGGCGGCGCCGGCCCGGACGGGCCATGTGGCCGATACCTCGGTCACGGAGATCAAGGTCGTCGGCCTGCGCCGCAAAATCGCCGAGCAGATGGCAACCGCCAAGTCGCGCATCCCCCACATCACCTATGTGGACGAGGTTGACGTGACGGCCCTTGAAGACCTGCGCGCCCGCCTGAATAGCGACCGCAAGGAGGGCCAGCCGAAACTGACGCTGCTGCCGTTCCTGATGCGCGCCATGGTGCGCGCGATCGGCGAACAGCCGCAGATGAATGCCCGCTTCGACGACGAGGCGGGCGTCATCCACCGGTATGGCGGCATGCATATGGGCGTCGCGGCCCAGACCGGCGGCGGCCTGGTGGTGCCCGTGGTGCGCCATGCCGAGGCGCTCGGCCTGTGGGCCACGGCGGCGGAGCTGTCCCGCCTGGCCGAGGCGGCGCGCGCCGGCACCGCCACCCGCGAGGAGCTGACGGGCTCGACCATCACGATCACGTCGCTGGGCAAGATGGGCGGTATCGTGACGACACCGGTGATCAATTACCCGGAAGTCGCCATCATCGGCGTCAACAAAATCCGCACCCTGCCCGTCTGGCAGGACGGCGAGTTCGTGCCGCGCAAGATGATGAACCTGTCGTCCAGCTTCGACCACAGGGTGATCGACGGCTGGGACGCCGCCGTGTTCATCCAGCGCATCAAGGGCCTGCTGGAAAGCCCCGCAACGATTTTCATCGAGGACTGAATGTCTGACATCACCTGTAAATTCCTTGTCATCGGCGCCGGCCCCGGCGGCTATGTCGCCGCCATCCGCGCCGGCCAGCTCGGCCTTGATACGGTTATTGTCGACGCGGACGCGCTGGGCGGCACCTGTCTGAATGTGGGCTGCATCCCGTCCAAGGCGCTGATCCACGCGGCGGACGAGTATGAAAAGGCACAGCATTTCGCGGGCAAGAACGCCCTCGGCATCAGCGGCGGCACACCGGCCATCGACCTGAAACAGACCGTCGCCTGGAAAGACGGCATCGTCGGCCAGCTGACCGGCGGCGTCGGCGGCCTGTTGAAAAAGGCCAAGGTCCGGGTGGTGTCCGGCCGGGCCAGTTTTGTCGACGGCAAAACCGTGGATGTGGCCGGCGCCGACGGCACCACGCGCATCCATGCCGAGGCAACCTGCATCGCCACCGGCTCGGTGCCGGTGGAACTGCCGCACATGCCGTTCGGCGGCGATATCCTGTCGTCGACCGGGGCGCTGGCGCTGGAGACGGTACCGGACAGCCTGGCGGTGATCGGCGCCGGCTATATCGGGCTGGAACTGGGCATGGCCTATGCCAAGCTGGGCGCGAAAGTGACGATTGTCGAGGCGCAGGACCGCATCCTGCCGCTGTATGACCGGGAGTTGACCAAGCCGGTGGCCGCACGGCTGAAGGCGCTGGGCATCGATGTCCGCCTGAACGCGAAAGCGGCCGGCCACACGGACGGACGGCTGGACATCGATACCGAGGACGGCAAAATGGACAGCCTGGCGGCGGAGAAGGTTCTGGTCACCGTCGGCCGCCGCCCGGTGACCGAGGGCTGGGGCCGGGACAACCTGTTCCTGGACATGGACGGCCCCTTTATCCGCATCGATGACCGCTGCCAGACGGCGATGACCGGCCTGTATGCCATCGGCGATGTGACGGGCGAGCCGATGCTGGCCCACCGCGCCATGGCGCAGGGCGAAATGGTGGCCGAAATCGTCGCCGGCGAAAACCGCCGCTGGGACAAACGGGCGATCCCGGCGATCTGTTTCACCGACCCCGAAATCGTCAGCGCCGGCCTGTCCCCGGATGAGGCCGAGGCGGCCGGCCATGACATCGTGACGGCGCAGTTTCCGCTTGCCGCCAACGGCCGCTCGCTGTCCATGGAGCGCACGGACGGTTTCGTGCGCGTCACCGCGCGCAAGGACAATCATCTGGTCCTCGGCCTTCAGGCGGTCGGCAAGGGCTGCGCCGAGTTGGCCGCGACCTTCGGACTGGCGATTGAAATGGGCGCGCGGGTCGAGGATATCGCCGGCACCATCCACGCCCACCCGACCCAGGGCGAAGCCCTTCAGGAAGCGGCGCTGAGAACACTGGGGCACGCCCTGCATATCTGAGCCCTTAAGGCCCCCTGAGACATCGGGAAAAGTCGGACGGACAGGGAAAAGGCAGAGGCAAGCACAGGGCCTTTTGCCTTTGGGTATGCAACCGGGAGACAGACGGCGCCGGGGGAGGCGGGCGAAAAGGTAGTGACGGACAGCAGAGCATGGACCGCGCGACCACTGCGGCATCGCACATCTGGACCGCATGACATGCCAGGCTCAACACAAGGGGTATCCGGCCCCGGCCAAACCATGGTCATTCATGGCTATCCCCACCAATGGGATACAACATGGAGAACACACCGGTCTCATAACGGAGCATGACTCTTATCAGCCGATTTTCCGCATCACGATATTTGCAATATAAATTTCTGTTCTTCGGAAGAGCGATCGAATTTCTTCGAATCACCATCATCCGAGTACACCATATCATTCAACTCATCTTCTATTTCTTCAAAGAAGAAGGGAATTTCCCTCAAGGGGGATTTGTCCAAGCGTTCAATTTTTGGAAAGTGGCCCGCATGGTGAGTTTCACCATACCCACTGCTGCGGTCACTATACCATTGAAGAGAAAATGTGCCGTCATGATTCAGGTAAAGCTGAAACCTTGGCGGATATACCGTTTCTCCACCGGCCGTTCCACTGTTCCAGTTTTGCGCACAGAGGATACCTTTGGAATTACCGAGCATATGATGCGCATTCCCCAATATGTCCTGAAACCAAAACAGGCAAAAGTGAATATCTTTGTCTTTATCTTCGGGTTTACCGTCATACTTCACTGAAGCATAATGAAATGGCGTAACAGGAGCCAAATAAAATGTCACTCCCCCAGGGTCATCATCATCTGCCCTTACAGCAAGAATTGGGTCTTCTCTTCGAAATTTAAGCATCTTAATGTTTAGTTTTTTACTTCTGTACTTTGCAGAAGAAATCCGCACTCTGACCCCACTAGGCCATGCGGGAAAAGCGTTATCGACCCGGAAGGTCGGATGCGCGGTGGTCCCGTGCGTCGGCAGGTCATTCAGGTGATTGAATATTCTTTCGGCGCTCATCGGGATTTCTTTGGTGAATGCATGGCTCAGGGCATGAATGTGGGCTTCAATATCCCTGATCCATTCGGCATCGGTAACGAAACCGAAATCGACATCCTTGACCTTGCTGAGAGCCGCCATCCAGCGAACGCAGGCGATTGCCTTGTGATACGCCAGAGCGTACTTGGCACAGGCTGTACGGACGCTCATATAGTATGGCACGAACGTCTTATCGACATTGCTCTTGGCGATTTCGCTGACGAACGCGACATCATTGACATCATTGCCAACCAAAAAGGCGCTCATTTCGTCGCACACGTTCTTGATACCATTCGTCGGGTCGGCCATGTCCTTGGCAACCCGTGCCATGTTGTCTCTTAATTTTTTTAGATCGGTGCCTTTTTTTGATCTTTGTTGGGATAAGGCGATCACATCCTCAAAGGAACTTTCGATCTTCGTATAATACTCAACAACCTTCATGTTTTCGACATATAGCGCAAGCCGGTCAAGGCGCTGTTTGATCTCACTGACATCCGAAGCAATCTGGTCCAGTTCTTTCAGGATATCCTTCAACTCATCATCCGATGAGGAGAAAAGTCCGTCAAACAGATCACCCAGTCCGCTAATGCCATAATGATCACCAAGGCTGTTCAATCCGACGGACATAAATGCATTCCAAGCAGCCATGATATCCCCCATGCAACCTTAAAGATTTATTAAAATAATAAATTATATTTTTACGTGTATTGTCAAGATATTCATTGCCGGCGCGGCAGCCCAGCCATCCAATTGGCCCAGCGGCTGCCCGAGGCCCGCAGGGAGCGGGCAGACGGACCGGTGACAATCTTTTCGTGACGGCGTCATGGACAGGCATGGAACCGGACACAGGCGGCAACGGGCCGCGAGGCGAAACGGCGGTGGAGAACAAACCTCGTGCTTGAAAAGCGGGGTAAAAATATAGGGACAGTATATAGTTTTTCTTAGAAATTTTCTTAATAAAGTCAAATATTTAACTTATTATTTTCTAGTATACCGTCCCCGTATTTTCTCCCGGCGGCAGAGGCCGCCCGACCCATGCGACATATGTCCGGTCCGGCAGGCCGGACTGGCGGTATCGCCGGCCGCGTCCGGCGTGCGGCCTGATCCCGATACGATACGAGACGGCACACAGGCCAAGGCGCGGCGGCATCCGGGCGCCGGCATTCATGGTGCGGGCATGGGTGCGGGCACAACTATATCGCCCCGCCGGGGTGCGCCTGTTTGGCTGTGCCGCCCCCCTACCCCCGCCGCCGGTCAGGCCCGGCCCAGACGCCGCCGCCAGAAGGGGGCGTCCGGAAACCGGGTTTCGCTGCCATACAGGTGCCGGCGCACGCGGGTGAAATTCAGGAAATCGTCGAACACCCGGCGCTGATAGGCCCGCAGGCCCTCGCGGTCGCCGCCGGCCAGCCGGCGCGCCGCTGCCTGTCCGGCCACCTCGCCGTGCATCAGGGCCTTGGTGATGCCGGCGGAGGTGATGGGGTCATACTGGCTGGCGGCATCGCCCACGGCCAGCCAGTCATCGCCGCACACCGCCGACAGAAGCGCCGACGGCGCCGCCCGTGTGACAATGCGGGCAGGCAGGGTGCCGGCGCCGGTCACACTGTCCGGCAGAACGGTTTTCAGCCAGCGGGTCCGCCGCAGCAGACCGTGCCAGATGTCCGCCTCGGCACAGGCCAGATGCCGGGTGGTTTCCATATCGGTGCAGAAGGTCACGATCAGCCGGTGACCCGGAAGCCGGGCGGCATACCACCAGCCGTCCGCGACGGCCTCGACCAGTGTGTGGGAGACAAGGTCACAACCCGACGGCAGATCGAAAAAGGCACAGTGGAAGACGACATCGTCCAAAATATTGCGGGCGACGCCGATACGGCGGGCAAAGGCCGCCGGACCGCCGGTGGCATCGATGACGAAATCCGCGGCAAAAACGCTGTCCGCCCGGCCCCGACCCGATAGCGACAGGTCGAGGAGATAGCCGCAGCCGTCCCGCCGGTTCCCTGACGGGTTTTCCGGCTGGTTTTCCGGCTGGTTTTCTGGCGAATTTTCTGGCGGGCCGTCGGCACGGCCGGGTGTCACGGCACCGCGATCGGCGATCGCCATGCCGATGCGCGGGCGCACGCGGGTCAGGCGCGCGGCATGGTGGACAACCGCACCACTGCGCTCAGACGCCGTCAGCAGCTGCCGGTCGAAGGCCGCGCGGTCCAGATGATACCCGCGCCCGATCACATCCAGCATGAAGTCATTGTGGCCCGGACGGTCCCCGTTCCACAGCGATATGCTGCCGGGACAGACAAGATGGGTGCCGCCGTCCTCCACTTCGCGGTGCAGTCCCAGCCTGCGCAGGAGCGGGGTGGCCGCGGGCGGGATGCTTTCGCCGATACGCACGGACACACCGATACGCTCGGACGAACAGGGGGCACTGTCGAAAATATGGACGGCAAAGCGCTGTCGCCAGCCGTCCCCGGCCATCGCGGCCAGGGTGCGCGCCGCCACCCGGGCCGCCACCGCGCCGGCGGGGCCGCCGCCGATCACGGCGACGGTCCTTTGGCGCGGGGGGTGCCATGGGGCGGTCCGCGGCCCCGTGGCGACCCCACTGTCGGCACTGGCAGCACTGGGGCCGCCGGATATCAGACCATCAGGCATAGGATGGCCGTTGGACATCAGGCTGCCGGGCACAGACTGTCGGGCACAGGGGGATGGGGCCGCTCAGTCATCGCCGGTGGGCAGGACGGCCGTGGGCCACGGCTGCACCAGATCGCCCGGCCCGGTGAACAGGCTGGCAATTTCCAGGAACTTGTCGCTGCCGTAATTGTCACCGTGGTCGGCGGGGATCTGCGTGCCCTGAATGATAAAGCCGACCTTGTGCCAGTTTTCGACGAAATCGGGATACTCCTGAAAGCGTCCGACCTTCTGGGGCAGATTGGTGTGGGTGCCGTTTTCCGGTCCCGAGCCGTCGCCGCGCACGCTGAACAGCTGGCCGCCCAGATTCCAGACCCCTTTCTCGGCGTCATAATGGCACAGGTCGGCGGGATGAACCTGAACCGGCCGCTGTGACGGCCAGGACCAGTAGAGGGTATTGTTGGCGTCCGGGTTGGGGTCGGGCAGGTGAACGGCGCAACTGTTATAGTCGGTGTGCCAGGGCTGCGACATGAATTTGCTGAGGTCGCCGGGCTGCACCCTGGCGGTCTGAAGCGGGATATAACCGACGCCGAGGGGGATTTTGTCGCGGCCGCTTTCCTCGGTGTAGGGGGTATAATCCAGCCTGTCCTGATTGATGCGGAAGGGGCCGGTCGCCCCCTTCCAGTCCTGATCGTACAGATTGACGTCGCGGACGATGAAGGTCAGCTCGATCCCCGGCGAATAACGCCCGCCGAGGCAGTTGAGCAACACATCCCGGTCCAACCGCTCGCCCGGACCGATGGGCGGGGCATCGGCGACGAACCGGTTGTCATACCACTGCATCATCAGGAAATACTGCGTCGGGCTGACCGACAGGAAACTTTTGGTGGCATCGCCAAGCGACAGGGGCATTTTCACGCCCTCGTCATCGTCCTGCGGGATGTTGGGGTCGCGCATCAGGCTTTTGAAGCTGGGAATGCGGTCGCTGGGTTTGTCCCGCGGGGTGATGCTGGCCATCAGGTCATGGCCGTTGATGCCCTGGCTCGGCAGGTTGGTGTTCCAACGCTGGAGGAAAGCACCGTGAAAGACCGGCAGAATGTCCCGGTTGAACACCGCCTTGTAATCGCTCTGGTAAGTGCCGCCTGAATACAGGTCGGGCATGAGATCCAGATTTTCCACCCAGGTGTTGAAGATATCGTCCCAGGTGGAGACTATATTGCGGGTCTGCGGGGCGTAACCGGGATCGCTGGTGACAAACCAGCCGGCGACGACCTCGGCCGTGCTGCCGTCATCGAACAGCACGGTCGCATTGACCGGGCCGTCGGCGATGTCGTCGAACCAGTAGTTATTGTCGATCGCATCGGTCATGGGCGGCGGGCCGCCGTCCTTCTGCTCGATACCGCTGGCACGGCCATAGCCGCCGGCAATCACCAGCCGGCCGGTATCCTTTTCGATCCGAAGCTCGCCGAGCGTGTCGATGGCGCCGAAATACTGATACATCTTGAAATGATCGTCGGGAAAGCTGACGGGATAATAGGGCGCGTCGACCACATTCCCCTTGTCGTCGACAAAGGTGCAGGGCGTGGCCGCGTTGAAAGGAACCACGGTGTCCGGCGCCGCGCTGGAGGCGATGGTGCGCGGCCCCGGATCGATCACCAGTTTTTTCAGGCGCTCGGGCTCGGCCAGTTTTTCCAGGCCGTCTTTTGCCGCCGGGCCGATGCTGGGGTCCCGCACCGGCGGGAAATTGTATTTTCCGTCCGGACCGGGCTTGTAGGCATTGATGCCCTCTTCCTCGCCGTTGGCGCTGGTGATTTGGAAGAAATTGTTCTTCTTGTTGGCGAGATGGACCATCCAGACGATGTCCTTGACCGTCTTGCCGCCGACGGTGTCGCCGATTTTGATCTCGCGCCCCGGATCGGTGCCGGGATAGGCATCCTGCGGCCGGTCATAGGCATAGATGCGGAAGCGCGCGGCCTGCCGCACGACCTTTTGCGCGCTGTCGCGGAAATCGGCGGCCTCAACCGGCTTTCCGGTGTCTTTATTGGTGGGCAGGCCGCCGAACAGGCCGCTTTCCTTGTCGATGAGATCCCCGGCGGCGGTTTCCGGCGCGATATAATAGCTGTCGCTGTTGCCGACACGGGCGATGTTGATGGCGGGATGAACCCGGAAATAGGTGTTGGACATGCATGTTCCCCTAAAAATCTGTGCGTGAGCCTTCCCATGCGCGCGCCCGTCCCCACCCTTGCGGGTCGGGCGCGCGTCCTGGCCGGGCTCAGTTTTCGGGTGTGGCCAGCAGCGTGTCGCCGTTGGCGATCTGTTGCGACCAGAAATAGATATTCTGGAAGGCGTGGCTGATATTGATGTTTTTGGCCGGCAGCGGTTTCAGCCGGGTGTCGCCGCTTGCCGGGGCCAGCGTCTGCATGGTGTTGTGGCAGCGGAAACAATTGTTCATGCGGCTGGAAAGCTGGGTGAAGGTCTCGATGGTGGAATTGGACAGCCTGAGCGAACCGATCAGAAACTGATTGCCCGCGGCATCGACATCGCTGGCAAGGCTCATACCCGGCTTCAGCGCGTCGGTGGGCCTGAACCAGATGGCGCCGACTTCGCGGTAATTGGCGAAAACATCGCCTTCCGCCTTCAGACGGGCCCGCACCACCTTGTTCAGGTCGGCGACATTGCGGTCGTTGGTCTTGACGCTGTCCTGAAGAACCGGAAGGTTGTCCGTGCCGTTGCCGAATTCATACTGGCGGCACACCTGGGTGACCGGCGACATTTTCTGTGTTTTCTCATTCAGCTTCAATTCGGGCGACAGGGCGTAATTCAGGTTACAGTCGGCAAAGACCGTACCGGCCTTGTAAAAAGTGTAATCATGGTCCGAAATCACCGTATCGGGCGTGAAATCGGCGGGCACTTTGGGCGCGTTCTTCACATGCTCGAACGTGGCCCAGATCATCTCCGGATGGCCGTTGACCACGCCGGCGATGTGAAAGCCCACAAGCGCCAGCGTCACATCGCGGGTTCTGGCGGTATCGACAACGATCTTCCCGCCCCGGTTGGCCAGGGCGAAGACCGTCGACGGCATGGTGAAGACGTCGCTTGTGTCCTCGCCCTCATCGACGATGCGCCAGGACGCTTTCAGCTCGACCGCGCCGATGGGAAAACTGGTGGTGCCCGGAAAGTCAAACGCCTTGTTCGGATCGGTGAGGTCATTGTCCTGCATGAACGTGACGAAGGTGTCGTCCAGATACTGCGAATAATAGACAACGTCGCCGGTTTGATCGACGAGGATGCCGTCCGTGCCGGCTTGCAGAAATTCGTCAAAGCTTTCGCCGCTGTTGCTTTTGCCCATGCGCGGCATCAGCACCTCGCGGTTGTTGATGCCGAGCAGGTCATAGGGCGTCTCGAAGCCCAGAAACCGCGGCTGTCCGTCCACATCCTGGGTCAGCCACAAAAACATCTGCCAGGACCATTCATGGAATTCGCAGATGGATTTGCTTTGAAACCCCGCATTGTCGGGTTCCGGCGTGTCCTGGTGCGGGAACCAGCTGTTGATATTCTCATCCGGGCAGGGAGCGCCGCCCCCGCCGGGATACCCCTGCGCGGCAATCTCCGTACTGCCGCCACACAATGAAAACGCGAAAAAAACCACGGCAAGTGCCGTGTGTCTGATATGCTGGCTCATTCCCCCGTCCCCCTACTGGAAAGGCATTTGCTGGCGCATGACCACTGAAAGGATATATCCGGCCATATGGAACAATACTTATAAGAGTATTTTTTATAAAATAAAATACAAAATTAACGTGTATTTATAACCTTTGGTACATACTCACGCACGATCGTTACCGACGCATCGTTGGCAGACAGAACCAAAGACCGGCGAACCGTCCCGCCCATCGACGGCACATGGTACGATCATCCACGCCAAAGCGCCGAAGGTCACAGGGGCATCTGGGGCACCTGGGGCGGTACATGACGCCCCCTTGCAGGACACTGTAAAATACAGGGACAGTATATAGTTTTTCTTGGAAACTTTCTTAATCAAATCAAATATTTATATATTATATATTGTGCAGGCATTCTCCCTTGACGGCAGAGGCAACCCGGCCAATGCGGACTATGTCCGGCCCGGCAGGCCGGACTGGCGGTATCGCGGGCCGCGTCCGGCGTGTGGCCTGACCCCGACGCGATACCGGACACCCCAGGACCAGGAGGCGCGCAAACGCCATACCGGCCTACAGATCCCGGCCCTACAGATCTATGACGATCTCGCTGCCCGCCGCGCGGGAGCAGCACAGCGCGATCTTCGTGCGCCTTTCCTCGTCGGAAAAGATATGGTCGCGGGCGTCCTGCTCGCCCTCCAGCAGGCCCGCCGTGCAGGCCCCGCAAATGCCGTAGCCGCAGGAAACGGGAATATGGATGCCGCGCCGGGACAGTTCGCGTGCGATCGTCTGTCCGGGCTCGATCCGCACACGCTCACCGCTGGAGCCAAGGACCACATCGAAAGGGGCGTCCTTGCGCAGCGAGCCGAACTCCTCGCAGTAGTAGCGTTTCGGATCGATACCGCCCGCAAGGGCCCAGGCGCGCACGGCGTCCATGTAGGCCCGCGGACCGCATGTGGCGACGCCCGTGCCCACGGGGCGGTCCGTTGGCGGCGTCTTGAGCCAGTCGCGATCGGTATGGATGGTGAGGGGCCCGCCGTTCAAGGCGCGGATTTCGTCGGCATAGATGGCCTGATCCACGGTTCTGACGGAATAGTGCATCTCCCAGGAGGCGCCAAGCTGTGTCAGGCGCCGGGCGAGCGCCGCGATGACGGTAATGCCGATCCCGCCGGCGCACAAAATCATGTGCGGCAGATCCTCGGCGACGAGAAAGTTGTTGCCGGGGCGCGACACGGTCAGATGCTGACCGGGCCGGAAGGTGCCCACCTCCCGCGATCCGCCGGTGCCGTCCCGCTCCACCTTGACGGCCAGCCGGTACCGTCCCTCCTCCGGCAGGTTGGCGAGCGAATACGGCCGCACGCGGGCGGACGGCAGGCGCAGTTCGACATGGGCGCCGGCGGACCAGTCGGGCAGCGGCGCTCCGCCGGGGCGCTCCAGGCTCAATTCGACAATGCCGCCGGGAAACGGGCGAAGATCGGTGATCTCGACCTGCTGCCACCAGTCCTCCGGTCCGCCGACCGCCGGCACATGGGGCGGTTCGTCCGGCATGGGGGACAGAGCCACAAGGCGATCCTCATCGGGCACGGGCTCCGGCCAGCTGTCGGCCACGCGGGCCCGCTGCTGCTGCATCAGGGCCGTCAGCGGCCCCTGTCCCGATTGCGACCAGGGACAAACGGTGATGCAGACACCGCAGCCGTCATTCTCGTTGAAGTATGGCATGCAGCGGTCGAAATCCAGGTGCCATTTCCGCACCCCACGGACCATCTGCTTGTCTTCGTAGATGGCGTTGGACGGGCAGCTTTCGCGGCAAACCCGGCAATTGGCGCACATGGCCTCGACGCCGAAGTCCACCGGCGCATCAAAGGCCAGCGGCAGGTCGGTCAGGACGACGGCCAGGCGCACATTGGCCCCGTGGCTCTCGGTGATGAGAGAGGTGTGACGCCCCATGGTGCCGAGGCCGGCATTCACCGCCAATGGAATGTGCATCACCTTTTCGGGCGCATTGCCGAGATTGGTGTCGGCCTCCGCCCGCCAGCCCAGCGACCGGATGTGTTCGGCGATGTCGAGGGCCGTATGACCGACCTCATAATAGCCTTCCAGAATTGAAACGAGGCTGTCGGGGTCGGGGATGCCGAGGAGGGCCTCGCGGTCCATCGGGGCGGCGATGACAATGGCGTGGGGCAGAACGTCGTCGTAAGGGGCGTAAACCGCCTCCTCCACGACCGGGGTGCAGCCGACATGGGTTGCGCCGGACGCTTTGGCGAGCCGCTTGATCGTCTCGGCCATCAGGGCAGGATCGGCCACATCCTGCCGGGCCCGGGCGATCGGTCCGGTCGCCCGCCGATTGTCCCACTGCACCCGCATCAGCGTCGCGACCGCCCTGGGCTGCATGAGCATATGGAACCCGAAATTTATCGCCCCGTAAATCTGGTCGTGCCCCGCGTGGTAGAATTTGGTGAAACGCCGCGGCGTTTCATCGCCGACGCCGGCAAGGGTCAGCCCCGAAAGCGGAGGATCGCGGTAGACAAGCGTCCGGCGCGGCTCCGGAAAGCGTCCATGGCGCATGAAGCGCGGCTTGAAGGGATGCGCCTTGTCGGCGGGGCGCGGCGGAACCGACGGCCCCCCGGCGCGGCGCTGACCGGAGGTAAGCGTCGGCCCCTTTGGCAGATCCTCGACATAGATGGCCTGGCCGGCTCTGCGCTTCGCCCGGTGCCAGACGCGGAAGGCGCGCCCCGGTCCGTGTGACAGCGCCAGGGCCACAGAGGCCGACAGGGCGGATGTCACCCAAATACCTACCTGGGTGGCGAGGGCCGCCACCGTGCCTTTGTAGTGTGCCATGACAAACTCCGGTTTGCCCGGAACGGTTCGATGGACGCCTGTCGATGTCCAGCGTGCCGCCCTCTCCCTTGCAACGGTTCTGAAAAGACTAGCAAAGCGTGTCATGCGTGAATAATATCGAATATCTACTCAAACATAGCAAAATGGATATCATTGATGGATGTGAGACACCTGCGCACTTTCGCGATGCTCGCCGAGGAACTGCATTTTGGCCGCACGGCGCTGCGCCTGAACACATCCCAGCCCGTCGTCAGCCGGACGGTGAAGGAGCTTGAACGGGATGTGGGCGTAACGCTTGTGGAACGGTCGGCCCGCCGCGTGTCACTGACCCGGGCCGGGCGCCTGTTTCTGGCGCGTGCCCGTACCGCCCTGGAAAACATCGCCGCCGGCACACGGGAGGCCCGGTCCGGCTTCAGCAACGATATCGACTCCGTTCGGCTGGGTGTGCTGATCGGCACGGCCCAGCCCTTCTCCGGCTCTCTCCTCACGACGTTTCAAAAGGCGCATCCGCTGGCGACCGTTTCGCTCGTCACCCTGACGGAGCGAACGCTGGCAACAGCGTTGACGGAGCGCCATGTGGATGCGGCGATCGCCTCGAACGATTGCCTGCCCGGCCACCTCAACCGGCTTGAGATCGGCCAGGCCGAGATCGAGATCTTCGTCGGCGACGGACATTTTTTGTCCGACCGGACGGCCATCGCGTTCGACGATCTTGCCGACGTGCCATTGGTGGTGCCGAGCCCGGACGCGCATCCGATGCTGCACGACCGCATTCGCGCCCTGTTCCGGCACAAGGGCATTGAACCGGACGTGGCGGTGGTGGCCGACGATATTCTGCAGATGCTGTGCATCGCCGCGATCGGGGCGGCCGTAGCGCTCGCACCGGCCTATACCGGGCTGCAAATCCCCGGACTGGTACGCCGCCCGCTGTCGCCGCGTTTTTACGCCCCCTTCTCGCTGGCGTGGATGGGCAGCAGCCGCGTGACGGACGCCCTGTGCGAGGCGGCCGTCTCCGCATCCGCGACCGGACAGCACGCCGGCGACGGCCCGGACAGCGGGTAGAGAGACGCCACAGCGGACCAGCCATGGCGAGGGACAGGCCGCCCCCTTGAAGGGCACTGTTAAATACGGGGACAGTATATGGTTTTTCTTGAAAATTTTCCCATTTAAATCAAAAGGTTAGATATATATTTTTGTATATACCGTCCCCGTATTCCCTCTCAACGGCAGGGACAACACGGCCAATGCGCAATGTGTGCGGTCCGGCAGGCCGGACTGGCGGTATCGCGGGCCGCCCCATGCGTTTGACCCAGCGGCAAAGGCGGCCTTGCGGCGCGGCGCGAAGATTGTACAGTACGGCGATGACCGACCCATCCCCCGATCAGATCGAGCGTGGCCAGATCCAAGACGGCCAGATCAAAGACGGCAAGATCCAGGACGCCCAGATCACGGAATTGCGCACGGCGATCGATGCGATTGTGCGCATGTTCAAAATCGGCGACGACATCGCCGCCGGCACCGCCGCGAAGCTGAACCCGTCCGACGTTCAGACCCTGCTGTTCATTGGCACGCACGACCTGTGCACGGGAACCGACATCGCCGGTTTTCTGGGGGTGGTGCCGACAACGGCGTCGGCCATCATCGAGCGCCTTGTCAAACGCGGGCTGGTGGTGCGCAACCGGACGGAGGCCAACCGCCGGATCGTGCAATTGTCGCTGACAGGGGACGGGCGCGCGGGGCACAAGCCCCTTGCGTGAAAGGCGGCCTATATCCCGCCCGCGCCGGAGAGGATGTAATCCGCCTGCCTGAGGGCAAGGGCGACAATGGTCAGTGTGGGATTTTCAGCGGTGCTTGAGGAGAAAACGCTGCCGTCGGAGATAAACAGGTTGGGCACGTCATGGCATTGACCGAAGGCATTGGTCACGCCGTCCCGGGGGTCCGCGCTCATACGGCAGGTGCCCATATTGTGGGTGGCGGACGGCGGCACGCCGGTGCGAACATCACTGGAGCCGAGCGTGTCGAAAAGCGCCCGGGCCCGCGCATGGAAATGCCCGCGCATGGCGTCGCAGTGAGGATGTTCGTCCACATGCACCCGCGCCACGGGGTGGCCGGCCGCGTCCTTGACATCGGGACTTAACGTTACGCGGTTATCGGCACGCGGCAGTTCCTCGCCGTTGAGGAGAACCCCTGCCAGATGATCGTAATTGCCGATAAAATCGGCATAGTCGCGCCCCCAGGCACCCGGATCGATCAGCATGGCGAGCGTGACAGGCGCCAGGGCCGCGGCCTCCATCAGATAGCCGCCCGCGAACCCACGGGCTTCGTCATGCCCGGCTTCATCGAAAATCGTGCCCGGCGTGACAATGCCGCGATGCATATTGACGGGCCTTGGCAGCCGGGCGAAGGCCATGGCGGTCGTATGACGCATATAATGCCGTCCCACATGGCCATGTGTGTTGGCCAGACCGTCCGGAAAAGCCGGGCTGTCGGACAGCAAGAGCAGGCGGGCCGTTTCAATGGCATTGCCGGCAACGCAAACAAGACCGGCGCGCTGGCGGTGCAGGGTCCCGGCACCGTCCCGATAGACCACCGCGTTCGCCCTGCCAGCGGCATCGTGGTCTATGCGCACGGCCATCATGCCCGCGCGCAGGTCGAGCCGTCCGGTAGCCTCGGCCTTGGGGATTTCCGAGGCCAGTGTCGACCATTTCGCATTGATCTTGCAGCCCTGATTGCAGAACCCCATCTGGATACAGCCGGGTCGCCCGTCCCGATCCCGGCTGTTGATGGCGATATGGGCGTTGGAGATATGGCTGTAGCCAAGGCGTTTGGCGGCCGCATACAGCACTTTATAATGATTGGTGGCCGGGTGCGGCGGAATACCGTGCGTCCCCGTCACCCCCATCAGATCCTCGGCCCGGTCGTAATAAGGGGCGAGATCATCATAGGCGACAGGCCAGTCAATAAGGCTGGCTCCGGACACCACGCCATATCGGCTGAGCGGCGCAAATTCGTGCGGCTGAGCGCGATAGGACAGGCCGTTCCAGTGCAGGGTCGAGCCGCCGACGGCCTTGACGATCCAGGCGGGCATGGTCGGGGCATGACGGGCCGCGGCATAGCTGCCGGTGGCCACCCTGGGATCCAACCAGGACAACTGGGCGTATGCCGCCATGTCATCCTGTATCCAGTCCGCCGCCCCGATGCGCGGCCCGGCTTCCAGCAGAACGACGGATTTGCCGGCTGCCGTCAGCGCATGGGCGAGCGTTCCGCCGCCCGCGCCGGAACCGATAATGACAATCGCCGGGTCATCCGGATCAATCATGACGCTGTGTCCCCCAGTATCCAACAGTATCGGCAAGTGCCGTGTTCATGACGGGTCCGGTTCACGCAGGGTCCGGCAACCAGTCCAGATCGTCGAAGCCGCGCTCCAGATAGCCGAAATCCTCAAAGGACGGCCCCTGATAGCCGAATGTCCGCGTCACACTCAGATCGGTGTACAGGCCAAGCAGCACGGCAAAGCGAAAGGCCTGCACGCCCGCATCGGTGATATTGGCCTCGATCCCGGCCAGACGGGCGGCCCGATCCTGATGGTGATAGGGCCTGTCCGGTGCGCTCAGGCGCTGCACCAGCAGGCGGGCAACGGCAATATCCCGGTCCAGAAAGCCACGGGCGATCGCCGCATAATGGCGGTCGGTCACCCTATCATGCGGAAACAGGTCGCGGGCCAGACGGGAAAGCGCGGCGGCCACGTCCGCCTCGGTCAGGGCGGTGTCCCCGCGCAGGCCGCAGGCGACAAGCTGCGCGGCGGCCAGGGCGGCCGCCGTCCGCCCGATCAGGGCCCGGCGGGTGAGAGAGGTATCCATTCAACCGAAACTCCGGATCGGGTCGCTGCCGTCGAAGGCGCACGCCTCGGCATGCATTCGGGCCAGCATGGCGGCGACCATATCATCCCGTGTGACAAGCTCCGTCACCAGTCCGGTCTCGGCCCGCGTGTCCAGATAGGCGACCGGCGTGCCGGTTGGAAAATGACCGTGAAAAAGCAGGTCGGCCTTCAGGCCGCTGTCCCCGGCCAGATATCCGGCGATATCATCGACCAGCAGGGCCACATGATGGGGCGCATGGCGCCCGGCAGTGCCGAACAGTCCTTGGGGGTCCGCCTCCACCCGCATCAGTTCGATCAGCGTGTCTCCGGAATAGCCGAGCAGAATGCTCAACCTAGGGGACGGTCCGCTGTCCGGCACACGGATATCGGTGAATTCAAACCCCGGAAACGCATAGAAGGGGCCGGCCCCCGCCATCATCCAGTGACGGGCGGCGGTCTCAAGGTCCTCAACCACGAAAGCGATCTGATAGACGCTGCCGTGCGGGTGGTGGGGCGCGGTCATGGGCTGTCCTTTCCAGGTCAGAAGGTGAAAGAGACCATCGCCGTCCAGCGGGCGCGCTCGCCCGGATAGACGGTGATGAAGCCAAGCGGGGCAAAGTCGAGAATCTGGTCGATATACAGCTCGCCGAAACAGTTACGGCAGCCAAGCGTCAGGCGCGCCGCACCGTCCGCCGTTGCGATGCCGATTTGCGCATTCACCAGATCCACGGGTCCCGTCAGCGCGGACGGCGTATTCTGCGGGTTGACGAAATGCTCGTCCATATATGTGTAACTGGCATTATAGATGAGATCGTATTTGTCACTCAGCGGCTGCACACCGTCCAGGCCGACAGCGGCCTGCCACTGGGGAAAGCGCTGGAGTTCATCGCCCAGTGCGATGGTCGCGGCGGAGACGGCGTTGCGCTCGCCCTCCTGAAAGGAGGCGTTGGCAAAGGCGGACAGGCCGCTTACGATCTGCCAGTTGGTTTCAAGCTCCACACCGTAAATCTCCGCATCCGACGTGGCGATGCCAAAGCTGCCGTCAGCCGTGGTGCCGGTATTGAACAGGTTCCGGTAATCGTAATAAAAACCGGCCAGGCTGAATTGTCCGCGTCCGTCGATCAGTGTCCCCTTGGCACCGACTTCAAAACTGTCAATCTCCTCGGGGTCAAAATCGAAAAACTCGTTGGCCGCCGTCACGCGGGCCGACCAACCGCCGGATTTGAACCCCTGCGTATAGGTCGCATAGAGATTCAGGTCATCGCTGACGGCATATTCCAGACCGATTTTGGGATTGAAGCGACTGAACCCGAGATCGGTCCGTACCGGATCGTCCGGCCGGGCATCAAGCACCTGTCCGTTTACCGTGTCGGTATCGAAAATCACGTCGCCGCCGGGTTCAAAACCAGGCTCGCCCCCCAAGCGCTGGACGATATCGATGGATTTTTCATCCCGTGTGAAACGGCCACCGACAATCAGGGTCAGCCTGTCGCTGAGATCATAGTCGAACTGGGCGAAGGCGGCATAGGAGTCCACATCCACGCCGAGGTCCTTGTTGAACACCAGGGACTGGAAAATGAAATCGCCAATGAAAGACGTGCTGCGTTCGTTGAAATAAAACAGACCGGCCACATAATTCAGCCGGCCGTCCACGGCACTGCCGGTAATCTGGAATTCCTGGCTGAACTGATCGCTGTCATTGTCACTGAACACCACATAGAGCGAGGTGGGCTGGTCCGTCAGCTCGATGTTGAAACGCTGATTGGTGTTGCGGAACGCGGTGATGGACTTGACCGACACTGTGTCGGACGCCTCCCACGTCACATTGGCGGAGACACCCCAGGTTTCACCGATATTTTCCGTCACCTCGTTGGTGTTGGCGACAAACAGGCTGCCGGTGGGCTCGCGCAGAATGCCGGAAATATCGATGCCGTAGCGGCCGTTCTGGTTGGTGCGTGTCCAGTCTCCGCCCAGCTCCAGCGTGACCCGGTCCGACACCTTGGTAAGGGTCGCCAGCTTCGCGCCGCCCACGCTCATATCGTTGACCCGTGTATCATTGGCGATGTTGAAGGTGTCGCCGCCGCCATCGCCGACGATGAAGGACCCACGAACGGCCGTATCGTCGCTGAGCGTGGTGTTGAGCATGCCGCGCAGGCGCCATTCGTCAAAGCGGCCATAGCTTGCCTCAAACCGGCCTTCCGTCTCGAAAACGGGCTTTCGGCTGACCAGCTTGATGGCGCCGGCGCTGGTGTTGCGGCCATAAAGGGTACCCTGCGGGCCGCGCAGCACCTCGACCCGTTCCGTATCGAACAGGAAAAGATTATTCACCCCCGTGCGGCCCAGATAGACATCGTCCAGATAAAAACCGACAGGCGCGTCGATGGTGATGATCGCATCCGTCTCGCCGACGCCGCGAATAAAGGCGGTGGTGGCACTGCCCTGACCGATATTGTTGGAAATATGCAGGTTCGGCACCGTGGAAATCATATCGACTACTTCGGTGATCTGGCGATTTTCCAGGGCTTCCGCGCTCAGGGCTGTGATGGCGACCGGTACTTCCTGCAGGCTTTCGGCCCGGCGCTGCGCGGTGACGACGACTTCCTCCAGGACAAGACTGTCACTGTCGGCTGTCTGCGCGGCGGCAGGTGCCGCCGCTGTGACCAGTATGGCGGCCTGTGCGGCGACCATGGCTGATAAACTGATTCCGTATTGCATTCGACCCCTCCCTAAAAAGTCTCTATGGTTGTGTGGTTATGCCCTCCCGAAGCGTGCGTTTCAGCAGCTTGCCGCTGGTATTGCGCGGCAGCGCGTCCATGAAGGTCATGCCGCGCGGCACTTTGTAGCCCGCAAGATTTTCGCGGCATGCACTCAGAACACCCGCCTCGGAGACAGGCCGCCCGCTCTCGGGCACGATGAAGGCGTGCAGACGCTCGCCCCATTCCGGGTCCGGCAGACCGACCACGGCAACCTCGGCCACGCCAGGCTGGCGGGCGATGACGGCCTCGATTTCCACCGGATAAATATTGACGCCGCCGGAGACCACCATGTCCTTCTTGCGGCCGTCGATGGTGATGAAACCGTCTCCGTCCACATGCGCCAGATCCTGCACGGTAACCCAGCCGTCACGCAGCGTTTCCGCCGTCTCCGACGGCCGGTTCAAATAGCCGTTGAAACTGTAAGGTCCACGGCAAAACAGCTCGCCGATCTCACCGGGGGCGCACAGGGTGCCATCCTCGCGCCGGACGGCCACCTCCATATGGATGAAGGGCGTGCCGACGCTGCCGGGCTTGTCCATAATATCGGCCGGCCGGATGTTGGTGACGATGCCGCCTTCGGTCGAGCCGTAGGTTTCATGCAAGAGGCCGGACCCGAAATGGGCGCAGGTTGCCTCCTTGAAGCGCTGCGGCAAAGCCGCCGCATTGGAAATGACGGCTTTTAGACGGTGACGATCCGCCAGACCGGCAAAGGCACGCTCGGGCAGATCGAAAATACGCTTGAAATGGGTCGGCACCATAAAGACACCGGTCACGTCCCCCTCGGCGATACGGCGGACGATGGCCTCCGGATCGGATGCATTGAAGAGCAGACAGGTCCCGCCGAAGGACAGGGCAGCCACCGCGAACACAAAACCGGCCCCGTGGTAAAGGGGTGCAAGAGCGAGAAACCGGTCGTCCATGCCGAAACAGCCATATTCAACCCCCATGGCCAGAACCATGAGCGCCCGGCTGCGGTGGGACAGCATCACCCCTTTCGGCGCACCAGTCGTCCCGGAGGTATAGCAAAGGGAAAAACTGGCCCATTCCGGCACCACAGGCAGGCCCGAAGGCACGACAGCTTCCCGCAGAAGGGCGTCATATGCAGGCCCGAAGGCAATCAGCGGCACCCCTGCCGCCCGCACGGTCTCGGCCAGGTCATCAAGGGCGGGATCGATCAGGACGGCCCTGGGCTGACAGTCCGCCAGAATGACCGACAGTTCCGGTGCCGCCATACGGGGGTTCAGTGTCGCAACGACGACCCCCCTGTCGGACAGTCCCGCCACGACTTCCAGATATTCCAGGCGGTTCGGTGCGATGACGGCAACGACATCCCCCGCCCGCAAGCCCCACTGCCGGACAGCGGCGCTGCCGACACGGTCCATCCGCGTTGTCAGCTGCCGATAGGTCAGCGTGCCCCGGTCACAGACGAGGGCCGGCTTTTCCGGCACCCGTACCGCAGCCGTGCGGATGGCACGGCTGAGATCCAGGTGGGTAAACCCGTCCGGTAACGGTGCTGCCATGGGCTATGTACCCAGCCTGTCGGCCAATGCGGGGAAGACGGCAAGCGCATTGATGCGCATCACCCGTTCATAAGCCTCCGGCCGCAAAGCATGGCCCTGGACTTCACGGACACCCCGGCGCGGATCGATAACCGGCCAGTCGGTGCCGAACAGCACCTTGTGGCTGCCATAACTGTTCATGTAATGCACCAGCGTCTTCGGCAAATGTTTGGGCGCATAGGCGTCGATGCCGATGAAGACATTTTCATGCTTCCACGCCATGGCGATCATCTCGTCCGTCCACGGCACGCCGATATGGATGCCGATCAGCGTCAACTCGGGAAAGTCGATGGCGATCTGATCCAGCAGAATGGGCCGGGCCACCGACGGCAGGCGCACATCCTTCTGATAGATCAGGTTCTGGCCCACCTGCATCATGATGGGGATGTCCAGTTCGCAGCATTTGGCGTAGATGGGGTACCACTGGGCCGCGTCCGGCGGCAGGCGGAACCAGTGGGGGTAGCTGTGCGCGCCGACGAAGCCAAGCTCCCGCACGGCGTATTCCAGATCACGCAGCTGTTCCATGCCCATGAACGGATCCACCCCGGCTAGACCGGAAAACCGGCCCGGCATGGCGGCGCAATAGGCCGCCACCTGCTGGTACGGGATGGCGATGGAGCCTTTCATCCGGCGGTCGCCGGCGCGGACGGCGATCAGCAGGGAATGATCCACCCCGGCCTCATCCATGATGTCCGCATAGCGTTCCATGGCAACGCCGCCGCGCATGTCTTCCGGCATGCGCACCTGCTCCATGAAATTCTCGTCAAAGCCGGTCTGCTGTTTCGCAACCTCCTGCGCCGTAAACGGATTGCAGACAATGTCGATCGCCTTCACCATAGCCGACCTACTCCCCGTACAGCTCTTCAAGGAAGAATTTGGTATCTGTGTAGGGCCGCACACTGACGATGCGATCTCCCGCGACGCTGGCGCGCAGAAGATATCTGTTTTCGTACGGCCTGCCGGTTTTCAGGATGGCACGAGCGGTATATTCCGCAGCCGCTTCGCCGCCGTCGGCAATCAAATGATGCAGATCGACGGTAAAGGGTTTGTCCGTATCGAACCGGCCGATCATGTCGTCCATGACAATATCGAGCGCATCTCCGGCCGGCATGGGCCGCTGATACCCCAAGGATGGTAGAAACCACCACTGGGCATCCTCCGAAAACGCGGCCTTGGCCGCCGCCTTGTCACCGCTCCACATGGCCTCAAGAAACGCTTTGACCACCGTTCTGGCGTCCGGCTCCGGCTCAGCCATCGTCGCGCTCCCCCTCAAGGGTGACAACCTGAAAGGCGCTGACTCCGAGACGTAGCGGAATCGCCGTGTCCTGATACCGGTCGGCAAGCCAGAAATCCCGCGCGGCATGGGCGCTGGGCCAGCGGCTAATGAGAAAGACCGCATCATCCCAGTCACCGCTCAGCACCGCTATATCACCGCCCAACTCAAACAGGACATAATAGGCTCCGCGCGCCTTCAGCATGGGCAGAATGACCCCGCGATAGAGGTCCATCGCGGTTTCGTCGGTGGCCGTCCCCTCGATCAGCATCAGGGTCGGCGGCTGATCCGGCCCCGGCGTCACATTGGTGCGTGTGGGAATGACGTCGTCCTCAAAACCACCGTCGGGCACGGCCCGCGCGGCCAGCGCCAGCGGCGGTGCGGGCGCCGCCAGCATGGATGTGTCCATACGGGTCCAGGCGGCCTTGGCGGAGTCCATCGACGGAAAGAGGGCAATCCATGTGTGCAAAGGGATAGAGCCGGGCTCCAGCGTTTCGATCTCATGGATCGCACGGGCCGCCACAAGGATACCGCCATGCTGTCGGTTGGCGGCGCAGAACCTTTGGAAACGGATATGCGGCGCGGCCGTGCGAATGATCAGATAGGCAGGATCAGACATGGGAACGCGCACTCCTCAGGCCACGAAACCCGGCGGAACAAGGTTGAATTAGTCCGGTCCGTACCGAAAATCGGGAGGGCTGCTTTCCAGAAACGGCCGCACTGGCTTTCATGATCCTATTCATTTGCTTCCCCTCCCATCGCGCATCACACATCCCGCCCCTTGGAGCGTGCGCCGCGCCTTATGTGTGGATCTCCGCGACCGGGTGCCCGACCGGCAGGGCCTCCCCTATCTGTGCGAGGATCCTGATTGTCCCAGCAAAGGGCGATTCCACCTCGATGGTGCTTTTCTCGGTTTCGATGTCATAGAGATGATCGCCCACCGCCACGGTATCGCCGTCAGCCACTTTCCATTCCACGATGGTGCCCTGCTGCATGGAAACAGCGCCCTTCGGAATCTTCAGCGTCATTTTCGCCACGGTTCCGCCTCCTTTACGCTGGCGTCTTACCGAAGAGGCCAAGCACTGTGGTCGCAATGCCCTCGGCAGTGGGGAAGTGCAGAGCCTCCAGTTGCTGATTGAATGGAATGGGCGTGTAACGCGCGCCCAGTCGGGCCACCGGCGCTTTCAGCTCGCTGAACAGGTTTTCGTGAATTTTTGCCGACAGTTCCGCACCCAACCCGCAGAACTCCACGGCCGGATGGACAATGACGGCACGTCCCGTCTTGCCAACGGATGCAAGGACGGTGTTCAAGTCCAGCGGTACGATGGAGCGCAGGTCGATAATCTCGGCGGAGATGCCCGCCTCGGCCAGAGCGCCGGCCGCGCCCATCACTTCCTGCATGCCCCAACTGTAGGAGACAAGCGTCACATCATCGCCCTTCTGGCGCACGGCGGCCTTGCCGATGGGCACGCGGTAGTCACCCACGCCGATCTCGCCCGGCGCGAAGAAACAGCGCATGGCTTCCAGCGAAATACACGGGTCGGGATCGTGAATGCAGGACAGCAGCAGACCCTTGGCGTCAAACGCGTTGGACGGCGCCACGATTTTCAGGCCCGGAATATGAGCAAACCAGCTTTCCAGACTTTGCGAATGCTGGGCCCCAAAACTGCCGACATTGCCCGCCGTAAGCATTCTGAGCGTAACCGGCACGCTGGTGCGACCGCCGGACATATAGCGCAGCTTGGCGGCATGGTTGGCGATCTGGTCCATGCAGACCATGGCGAAATCGCACACCATGATCTCGGCCACCGGTTTCATTCCGGTCAACGAGGCCCCGATGGCCGCGCCCACGATCGCCTGTTCGGAGATAGGGGTACCGCGCACGCGCTCGGTACCGTATTTGGTGGACAGACCGTATGTGGCCTTCACGATACCGCCGGCGGGGTCCATGATGTCCTCACCCAGCAGAAAAACATCGGGATCGGTTTCCAGCGCCACATCCAGCGCGTTGTTGACCGCCTCCCCGAAGGAGGCCTTGACCGTCTCCGCCGGCGTGGGCTCATCCGCCGCCACACCGCCGGCTCCCGGTCCTTCCGGCAACAGCGTGTTATCGGCAAAGATTTCCGTGTAAAGCTCGGCGGCGGCCGGGCTCTGACTTTCCATGGCGAAAGTCTGGGCCGCGTCCACTTCCACCCTGGCGGCATCCTCAATGGCCGTCAGTTCGGTTTCGCTGGCCAGCGCCTCTTCCAGAAGACGGTTGCGCACGGTTTTCAGCGGCGCATTGGCGATATCCTCGGCCAGTCTGGCCTGGTCCATATGAGCCTGGTCAGAGCCGAAGGCATGACCCTGCAGGCGCGGTGCGACACATTCCAAAAGTGTCGGGCCGTCACCGGCACGGGCGCGGTCTATCGCACGTCCGGCCGCTTCATAGACACTGACGGGGTCGCGCCCGTCACAGCGCTCGCCCGCCATGCCGTACCCCGCCGCACGCCCGGCAATATCGGTCGACCGGGTCGAACCCTCGAACGAGGTGTATTCCGCATACAGATTGTTCTGGCAGACAAAGACGACCGGCAGCCGCCACAGCGCCGCCATGTTCAACGCCTCGTGCACGGCACCGATATTGGCGGCGCCGTCGCCGAAACTGCACACTGTGACCCGGCCCGTACCCTTCATCTGCCCCGCCAGTGCCAGGCCGCCTGCAATGGGCGCGCCGGCACCGACGATGCCGGTCGTGACCATCAGACCGGACTTCGGGTCGGACAGGTGCATCGGACCGCCCTTACCCCTGGAGGTTCCGGTTTCCTTACCGTACATCTCGGCCATGATTTCCCTGACAGGGGTCCCCTTGGCGACAATGTCGTGAATCACACGGTAGGTGGTGACACAATAGTCCTCGGGGGTCAAAAGCGCCCCGATGGCGGCGGCAATCGCTTCCTGTCCGCCCGCCGGATAATACTGAAACTGCAAATCCCCGGCGGCCAGGCCCTGCTGAATCCGTTCATCGCACGCGGCGATACGCACCATGGTGCGGTAAATATCCAGAGCCAGGTCCCGGCCAAGCGTGCTGAGTTGCGTCATAGATCCCTCCCGAATTGTTACAAATTTTTCACCAAGCCCCTTGTTGAGTCAATAAAATCCATATATTTAGAATAAATTCTATAAATATGGATTTTACAATGTCTTCTGTTAGCCAGTCCGTTGTCCGCACCATCCGCGTTTTCGAAACCTTTGAACGGGACCGCAAAGCGCTCACCGCGCAGGATATCGCCCACGCGATCGGGGCGCCGCGTTCAAGCTGTGCGGCTTTGTTGAAAACACTGTGCGATCAGGGGATGCTGGGTGTCGACCGCCGCACCAACAGCTATTTCCCGACTGCGCGTTTTGCTGCGCTGGGGGCGTGGATCTCCGATGGGTCCATATTTCCGCAGGCGCTCATGACCCTTCTCGAAACATTGAAGGACCTTACCGGCGAGACAGTGACGCTGGCCGCCTACCAGGATCTGATGATTGAACTGGTCCAGGTGGAAAAAAGCGACAATGCCATTTCCTTCACCGCCGAAAAAGGGCAGAAATTCTCCGTCTGGGGCACCGGCGTCGGCACGGCCTATTTGTCAACACTGGAGGCGCAGCAGATCCGAGCCCTGTACCGACGGGCGGAAAACCGCCGGCAGATCGATACCGGCCGCCACCCGCTGGAGGCCATATTACAGGCGGCCGATACCGCACGCCGGCAAGGGTTCACCATTGCCGTGGGGGCGGTTTTCCCTGACGCCACAGCCATTTCCGCGCCGGTCGGCCTTGCCGTGAACATGCGTCCCCTGATCATCTCCATCACCGGACCGACCAGCCGCGTGGAGCCCAATTTCACCCTGTTCGGAAAACTGCTGGTCAAGGAGATCGCAGGCCTGACACCCTGACGGGACCACACCGGAAAAGACCACGCCCCACATCGAACCGGGTCAGGCGCCCCGGCTGTTCAGACCCCAGGCAGAATTGCTCGCACAGCGACCCTGCGCGCGCATAAATGGCGGACAGACTGTTTGGTAACCCGAAAGCCCGAGCCCCCAGGCTGCGGTTGGGGCCTGGTCACCCTGACAGGACGATCACGCAGTAATTTGCCGGGAGCGAGATAATGGCGGAGAGTGAGTCCGCTAAACCATATTCCATATACGTTTTTGCTATTCCATAAAATTACTTAAAAACAGCCATTTACTGAAATGCTCTTCCATGACTATCCGTTGATTTCCACCTTAAGCCTCGATAGAGTGTGGGGAAGACTGTGGGGAAAATAAGTTGGACGGACGATTGAAATGAGCAAGCTCACCGCCCTTTCCGTGAAGGCCGCGAAAGAGCCGGGGCGCTATCATGACGGCGACGGCCTGATGCTGGTGGTCAAGTCTCCAACCTCGCGCTCCTGGCTGTTGCGCATACAGGTCAACGGCAAGCGGCGGGATTTTGGCCTGGGGTCTTTAAGCAAGGTGTCACTGTCGGAGGCCCGCGAGAAAGCGCGGGAGACGCGGGCGCTGTATGCCAGCGGCGTCGATCCGGTATTGGAGCGCAAGCGCAAGCTGGCTGAAATGCTGCAAACACCCAGCTTCGAGACAGCGGCACGGGCGGTTTTTGAGGAACACAAGCACACCTGGAAGAACGCCAAGCACAGGGCACAGTGGATCACCACCCTGGAGACGTATGCCTTTCCCCATATCGGCTATGTGCGCATAGACGAGGTGACGGGACCGATGATCCGGGATGCGGTGATCAGCATCTGGCTCACCAAGCCGGAGACAGCTCGCCGTGTCCTGCAGCGCATCGGCACCGTACTCGACTGGGCGCATGCCAAAGGCTACCGGGATCAGGAAGCGCCTTTGCGCTCCGTCCGAAAGGGCCTGCCCAAACAGCCCAGGACCGAGAGCCATTTCGCCGCCATGCCCTATGCGGACCTACCGGCTTTCATGGCTCAGCTCAGCGAGAAGGACAGTGTGGGGCGGCTGGCCCTGCGCTTCCTGATCCTGACCGCTGCCCGGTCAGGAGAAGTGCGCCTCGCCACATGGGACGAGATCGACGAAGATGGCAAAGCCTGGCGCATTCCCGGAGAGCGCATGAAGGCGGGTAAGGACCATCATGTGCCCCTGTCGGATGCTGCAATCGCTGTGCTGGACACGCTGAGGCCGCTTAGAGCGGAGAACAATCTGATCTTTCCGGGCATACGCAAAGGCAAGCCGTTGTCCAACATGACGCTGACCAAGGCTTTGCGCGATCTGGGCCACGGCGATGTCACGGTGCACGGCTTCCGCTCATCCTTTCGCGACTGGGCGGCAGAACAGACCACCCTCCCCGGCGACGTGGTGGAAGCCGCCCTCGCCCACACCATCCGCAACCGGGTGGAGGCAGCCTATCGGCGCACCAATTATTTCGACAAACGCATTGTGCTTATGGATAAATGGGCGGGGTTTCTGGACAATACTCGCTCAGGCAATTAAGACCTAATCTTCGATTGCAGCTCGACACCAAAACCTATGGCTCAATTGAGCGTCGCAAAGCCAGGACCTATACTTGTCATGGACTGGACTCACAGGCCGACGCTAATCGAGAAATCCGAACCTCGTTTGTTCCGCCATTCGCGGCCGATTATGCGACGTATTACTCGCCGGTTCGACGAACCCTTTGCGGACCTCTATGTCGTTGCAGGAACGGAGGTTGTTGAATCAGCCGGATATTATTTTTGTAGACGCCATTTTAACTAAGGTTCTGGACGTTAGATATCCGAACTCAAGACTGTGAAGGATTACTGACGTGCGCGATCAAATGAAGTGATGAGCCTCTATACGTTCTGTTCTAGCATTGTAACGGGCTTGATAAAACTTGAAGGGCTCAGGAACTGACCGGCTTGCCAATTTCGCATTAACGATATGCATGATCCGCACCTTATCGGAGAGGTTTGTGTTGATCCCGAAGATAATGCCATCAAGTGTATTATAATCGTATGTGAAGGTACGGCCTTCATCCGTACCGCGTATATTCAAAATGTCTGAGAGAACAATCCTTAACTCCTTCTCATGCTGCCAGTCGGGGAGCTTTCTGAGAAGGGGCGGAGTGAAGTTTTCCCAATAAGCGTTTCCCCATGCCTCCTGCCTGTCCTCGTTGAGATGTTGGGCAAGCGGGGATGTACGGCCATGGTTATCCTGAAACCAATTCCGCGCCAGCGGAGCAAGGGGCAATCGCCCAATATTCGTGAAGAATTCGATCCGCTGCTCGCCGGCAGTATAACGCACGGGTTCGAGTGGGAGGTTTTGAACACTCCTCGAAATGCCATCGGAACCGTAACCAGTTGGCCCGTTAAGCAGCAAACTTCGACCGGTTTCTGTGTCGTCTGCTCGAAATACGAGGCAGCAACCCCGATGGTTGTCCGCATAATAGCTCCACATCGCAGCATTATCGTGTCGACCGGAAAAGCAGGCGACATACCACGGCGGATAAACCAGCTTCATCAGGTTGGTGAGATATTCAGTCGTAAACTCGAAAAACAGACTTGCACGTTTCGGCTGTAAAACATCGGCGTGCTGGTATGCGGCCAACAGGGTCGTTTGATCGGACATGATTTGTCGAATGTTATGGATAATCTCGACGCCATCATCTGAAACCTGTTCGCGCACTTGCGGCATCAAATGTTGAAACTTACGCAACACATCCACCAGACTGGATGATTCGGCGCTCACAGGCTGGCCTTGCTGGGCTAATCCGTGTTCAACGAATACTCCGTAAACTGTTCCAAGCCAGTCAATATGGACAGTCCTTAAGAGCAGTTGAAGCTCTGAAAAGCCGATATCCCGATCAGCACACGCCAGCAGGTCGAGCAGAGCGGTATGAAGCTCACCAGCCTCAACCGCCGCGATACACGCCTCGCACAACGATCTGGCCTCTGGCGTTGGCAGATTATCAAGCGTCTGGAACACTGAGATGGTCTGCGGGTCCAAACGCTCAGAATCATCTGTCGAAAGCGCCTGAAAGAGACGATTTTGGAGACATATCACGTAATGCCGCAGAAGATTGCGCCATGTAATCCGATCGCCGTGCCAGTAGATTTGACGCAGGCCTTCCATGGGGTCGTTGAGATGCTCAGGCGGTGCAAAATAGACCGTTTGACGCCCCAACTCTTCGCGCTCCCCAAGTAGAGCATCGATGGAACGGTATCTGAATACAGCGTTTTCAAAATGCGATACAGACGGCATAAATTGGAGTCTAGCACGCCGCAAAAAATTGCAAGCTAATGTCCACGAATGGCTCTGACCGTCCGTTCGCAGCAAGTGCTCGGAAGACCTACAGTCTCAGTATGCTGGCGTAGAATTATTCCTTACAGCGCATCTTGCAGTCATGTCGCTGTAGTGCGGTGGCGAAGGAATAGTTCGCATCTTTGTCTCACACGGCTCACCATGTGTGGCCGTGCGCGCACCATCGCTACAAATCACCCCACCTGCATCAAACGACATAATGAACAGCCGCCTTTACGCTACAAGCCAACCTGCAGCGGTCCTTATGTCAGTCCAGCCTCTTTGCTTCGTCAGCAAAGCGGAAAAGCATTTCGATGCATAATGTGCCAGCATCTGTCACCTTTTTAGCGCATTCCAAAAGGTAATAGTCAAACGCCATCATCGCGGGGTGGCCGTCTTACCTCGCATCGCTATTATTTCGGCGGCTTGCACGCTGCGGAGTAACTCCGCAACGTCGAGCAAATGGGCGAATCCGCCGGTCGCGCTCATAAAATCTTGAATGAATTTGATGCCATAAGCTGAACGATCGTTCACAAGTTCCAAATCAGGAATTAAGACGATAGCGTGGACAGAATATTCCCGTTCGACCAGTAGCTTATTACCCTTGGTACTAGTCACTGGAGCGCCGGATTTAAGCGCCCGTATGGCCCCACGCAATTGAGCGAACGCTTTGCTAATGTGGGCGGAAAGGTTGCGCTTTAGCTTCGCCCTCTCGGGCAGTTGTTTGCGCGCCAAAACCGAAAGCGTCTTGGACTCAATCAAAACCGAGCCAAACTCGTTGGTTAGTTCTCGCGTCCCGGTGCCCTTCGAAACTTGTGGGCTATGCTGAACCCCCAAAGGTTGAAGATTGCCAGTCAGCCAAACGCCCAGTTGCTCTTGATGTTTGCCTTCATCACTGTCGAACAGGTCAATCAGGCCGGACGAAGCGCCTGACGTAATGAAGTGATTGTGGACGGTCTTCCAATCGGACCTTCCGCCCATCTCCAACACCCACCATCCGCCATCATCTTGAACGTGACGATGAAAGCGGTCGAGTAAGGGGGATACCTTAACCTTGATAGCCGAGTGATTAACCTGGCCGAGCGCAGCACTATCTGCCATCGTCGATAGGCGATCTAAAGCGCCTATCGTATATAGGTCATTCCAAGAGACGTTTACAGCAAGTTCGTTGAATAGAAACGCCACTAATGGTTCCCGGCGCGCCAAACTGCGAATGCCGTTCAACTCTTCTTCGTGCTCCACAACAGACCAAAGGATACTGCCGTCTTCGCCGTCGTCACACACTTTGAGTGCACACAGTAGGCGACCGTCGCACACAGTGAAAGCAAGCTGCATCCGCGCTCCAAGCACTGTGTATTTCAATAGTAATGTACTGCCCTTAATGAGAAGAGTTGGTTCAAAACCATCGCGACCATGAGCGTATTCGAACCGGATTAGCTGCGGAACGGACAAAAACTCGGAACGGTTGTGCGACGATAAGATGTGCATTATTCCAATATGCTTCGTACTAGCAAAATGCGAACGGAAAAACCATTTGGAGATAGCACAAATGCAGTTCCACGGCGCCGCCGGCGCAACCGTACCTTGCCGAGAGGCTATCGAGCGGCTTTTGGTAAGTGGCGCGGATATTAAGCGCGCGCTTATTCTAACGGCAGGCAATGAACACGCCTTTTTGCTCTACATCGACTCTGCATGGTCGATAGCGATCAAATCTGGTTTCACATCGGGGTATGGTGGTACAGGCCCTGCCGGCTTCGCAGAAGTGATCACCACGTTGGATAGGTTTCAGGTTGAGATTGATGAGGTTGACATCACCGACAAGGAACTTGAGCAGATTAACTCCTGTTTGCTGACTTACGAACAAGCTGAAGAGATCGCGGAGCGACGTCCTATTCGGCCTCAACGCCTTTGGGATTACCTATTAGTCCTGCGTAAGTCCGATCAGGATGGGTTTCGAGGTTTTTTCTCACCAGTTCTCTCGCTTGGCGTGGTCGACCCCCGCCTATGCGACTTGGCAATCGACTTCAGGAAAGATCCGGATGCGGCGCTCGTCCGCGCATTCAGGAAGCTTGAGGACATTGTCCGCGAGCGAACCGGCTTAACCACCAGTGGTCAGAAGTTATTCTCACAAGCTTTCCTTGCAAAAGAACGGCGGCTTGGTTGGGATGATGTGGATGATGGAGAACACACAGGCCGCACCAACCTCTTCATCTCGATCTTTGGGGCATACCGCAACCGCCGGGCACATCGGGAAGACAGAAGTACAAGCTGCGCATTGGTGCGTGAATTCAACCTTATAAATGAGCTCTTTTGCTTGGAGAGGGACGCTGTCAATCTCAGGCCACGTGCAACTGATAAGTCAAAGTCGTTACTACTGTAGTCAGTATCGCGCTCTAACTGTCCTCATCCATTAGACAAGTCAGACATATTTTAGTGACAGTTAAGGCCTTTCCTTTGGTGGACGGCATAATAGGAGCACAATATATGTTGAAAAGAAAAACGCTAAATCAAAATTCCGGTATTGCGGCATCATAGGCTATTCTAAAATAATATTTCGCGTTTCCATCGCGAGCGGCTCCAGCCACCGCTCGCAAGACTTTGTACAATTATCCATGCCGCAGTCTGTCCTTAATGCGTTCAATCGGCATCAAATAGCGGCAAACTAGCGAAATCGGGCTGAGTTGATATTGTGAGCTGCAACCTCAGTAAAACCGGTAGCGATACTCAGCTGCAGAGCGAGTGGTCGTCCGAAACATTCCCATTGCGGACACAAGCGGTTCTGCAGCGAAGAACCGCCTTGGGCGGGAAGCGGAAGTTCGCTGCAGATGCAGAATTCAGCTATTGATCTATCGTTAGCGGACATTTGTGTGCCCTTTTTTCGATTTGCCCATGGTAGGCTGATGACAATTGGACCCCAGTCCGCCATAAAGCCGTGGTTTCCCTACCGATTTGCCCATGGTAGGCTGCAATGCCGGCGTGCTGGTCGAGACCGGCAGCCGTGGTTTCCCTACCAATTTGCCCATGGTAGGCTGAAAGTGTTCATGGGCGTGCGGTCATTGGTGCCGTGGTTTCCCTACCGATTTGCCCATGGTAGGCTGGCGATGACGACCCGCCGAGCGCGAAGGCGGCCGTGGTTTCCCTACCGATTTGCCCATGGTAGGCTTTTAATGAAAACACAAGCGTTGGTGAATTCTGCCGTGGTTTCCCTACCGATTTGCCCATGGTAGGCTGCGATTTTATACGCCTTCCACATCCAGGATGCCGTGGTTTCCCTACCGATTTGCCCATGGTAGGCTGATGAATATCGGCGCCGCCGCAAACCGCACGCCGTGGTTTCCCTACCGATTTGCCCATGGTAGGCTAATCGGCGCGCTGTTCAGCCGGTGAGGTTTGCCGTGGTTTCCCTACCGATTTGCCCATGGTAGGCTAATATGAAATGTCTGCCCGTGGCGCTTCACGCCGTGGTTTCCCTACCGATTTGCCCATGGTAGGCTGGTGTCGATGAGCGGGAGGCGGACCATGCAGCCGTGGTTTCCCTACCGATTTGCCCATGGTAGGCTCTCACCGGACAGCCATCGGCGCATCGTGCGGCCGTGGTTTCCCTACCGATTTGCCCATGGTAGGCTTAGGCTCGCGCTCCCCGCCCCCAATACCATGGTGAAGCCGTGGTTTCCCTACCGATTTGCCCATGGTAGGCTATATCTTCCAGATGCCTGTCCACATGATCAGCCGTGGTTTCCCTACCGATTTGCCCATGGTAGGCTGGGTCGGCAGCTCGGCCTGCTCGACTTTTCGCCGTGGTTTCCCTACCGATTTGCCCATGGTAGGCTGAGACATATGAGCATTCCGGACCGGTCAAGGCCGTGGTTTCCCTACCGATTTGCCCATGGTAGGCTCAAGCCCGGATCATCACCAAGTGTAACAAAGCCGTGGTTTCCCTACCGATTTGCCCATGGTAGGCTTTGGCGCGGTGGCTGTCATCGTCATTTTACGCCGTGGTTTCCCTACCGATTTGCCCATGGTAGGCTTTGATGTGGCTGATAACTGTACCTTCACTGGCCGTGGTTTCCCTACCGATTTGCCCATGGTAGGCTTCCGAATGGCAAAGCCAGATGGACCGGGCAGCCGTGGTTTCCCTACCGATTTGCCCATGGTAGGCTCAGAGACCCGAGCGTAAAGCCGGAAGACGCGCCGTGGTTTCCCTACCGATTTGCCCATGGTAGGCTGCCTCTACGGCAACATATTGGAACTGCTGTGATTTTCGCGGATTATTTGCCGCCGAAATCACAGCAGGACCATTTGTGACGTTCCGGCAGTCTCGGTTTTTGGCGCGGTCCCGAGCATTAGTTGCATCCTGCCATACTGCTTATCCGTCACCTGGAGTGTCCTTACGCTGCCCTCCTTGGGGAGGTTCGAACGCACCCTTCGGACGTGCTTTTCCACCGCATCCTGCCCCCTGCAGACGCGCGCGTAAACGGATAATTGCAGCATTATGAAGCCGTCTTTTCTGAGGAATTCCCGAAAGCGATTGGCGCGCCGCCTTTGGGGTTTGGTTTTTGTGGGCAAATCGAAGAACACCATCAACCACATGAAGCGAATCTCCCCAGCCTCCATGGTCATCCTCGTCGCGCCAGTGGCAGAGCAGGCGTGTTGAGCAAAGTGGCATCGCGGCTTTGGATGGCACGAACAAGGCTGGACGTAACGGCTTCGGTCGCCGCCAAGATGGTCAGCCGTTCGTCCCCGATCAAAACCGTCTCGCCTAGAATGCCCGCCATGTGGCGACGGTCCTCAACATTCAGGTCTTCGCCGTCCCTGTCATTCGCGCGCCGCTGCGCCATACGATCGACCGAGGGCCGAAAGGGCTCGATCAGGTCGTCGACCAGATTGAAAGGATTTGTCTGTGACTTATGGTGAAGGCCAAAAGCGGGCAACAGTCCGGACGCAGCGCAGGCCCGCGCAAGAGCGGCGCGAACGACGGCATAGCCGTAATTGAGGAGGCCATTTTCCCGGGTTTCATCATGCCTGCGGAAGTCTTCGAAGAGCCGGGACCAGTAGATACGGGCCGCCTGCGCCTCCACATTGCCGCGGTCGCCTGAAGCGACGTGGGACGCCATGGCTGACAGCGCCTGCGCATGATCATTGCCAATCCCACGCAAGACGGCGGCCTGATTCTCAATCTTAGCTTTGACGATTCTCTGCCACAGTCGCTTTTGCAACGGTGTTGTCATGGCGATTTGCGCATGGGCGATTGCCGATTGAGCATGATGCTGATGGAAGGAGATGAGCACGCCGGCGGGGTGGTGTTTTGCGTCCGGCACGATCATGGCGACACCATTCTCGGCCAAGGCGCTTAGCAGCGCGCCGGTCAGCGAGACCTGTGGCGTGTCGAGGATGATCCAGGCGACATCCTCCACCGGAAAGGACAGTTCTTCGTCCTCGCTCTCAAGCGCAATGACGATCTGACGCCGGCGATGGGTCAGTCGCGCGGGGTTGGAGATGTGCAGACCGCGCCACGCCATGTGCGGACCTCCGACTTCACTTCGAATCGATTGCCGAAACGGTCCACACTATATTTTTTTATAGTTAACAGAGTCCTCGCACCTATTCCTTCCATTTTTCGTCCCGATTTATCAACATACGAGTTCTTGTTGTTTGGATTGAATAGAGTAAGGGCGCCAGTTCCACTATGAGCACCCGAGAAGTAACCTTCGAACACAGTTCCGTCTGATTTGACAACCTCCAGATAGCAGCGTGGATACAAACTGAACTGAAAATCAAAACTCTCGTCGATCTGCTCCCAATCTGCCTCCGGCTTATTCGCCACAATCGCTCGCATTGGAGGTTTTGGGTATCGCCGCTTGTCCATGATCTGGTGCGGATAAACTGGAATAAGATAGTACTTGTTCCTTCCTCGCTTGTCGGTTTTCGAGAACACATCGACCCGGACCATTTTGCTTCGCGCTGCTGTACCGCCACGGACGGGAATTGCTGGGTTCTTGTATTTCCTGTCGGCGAGCACTCTCACCTTTCGAATTTCATCACCTGCGGGAGACCTAGGCAGTGAATCCTTAGGTCGGCCATTTGCAATCCACTGTTTGACGGACGCAACGATGCCTGAATTGCGCTCGGGGTCCTTGATCTCTTCCAGTCGCTTTTCGGTCAGTTTCGCAATTGGCACTCGCTCGTAAACGCGTGTTTCGCCTTCTCGCTCCTTAACCTGCCTTATTGTTGCCTCGTGCCCTTTGCCGCGTGCGCGGCGACGCTCCGGACGGGCTACGAAAACGGCATCAAAGGCTTCTTCGACCTCCCGTCGGAAACTGTGGAAATCACCCCACGGCGGATCGACGCGCCGAAGGGGGCGAGGAAGGCCACGCTGCTCCCAGTTCTGGAATGATCTGGTTAGCCGGTTGATTTCCCCTTCACCGACAGCGGCGACGACGAGCGCATCGAGAGCGTTGTGGCGCGCGTCATCGACCCGCCTGCCATCGACCTTCTTGAGCGATTCGATCCCCCACGCGTGACGCAGGGCTGCGGTGAGCGCGCCGGGGCGCGTGAACACCCGGCGACTGCTCGCACGATCCTGCCTCTCGCCTTCAGGGAAAAACAGCTTCACAGCCTCAGCGAGAAGACGGGCAGCATAACGTGTGTCATTGAGATTTCGGCTTCGGAAACGCTCTTCAGCCTCCCTCGCGTTCTTCAGTGTGAAGTTACGCTTTTTGAAACCCCGGTATTGTTTGTTTGTCTCAATCCCCTTAACGAAGGTTGCCCAGCCTTCATCGCCCTTCGTGCGTGTGATCCACTCAAATGGCGTGTCCCGACGCTTTTCCTGATTGGCCTGCGCGCTGCACAGAACTTTGTTGTTGAAACTGTCGTCACCGAAACGGGACCAGGGCAGAATGTGATCGATCTGAAAGCTGTTATCGGTCGCGGCGATCGCAGTCGACGGAATGGCAATATCGTTATAGGGGCAGCGTCCTCCTTGTTCCTTCCACAGGCGGTAACGCAGCAACGTGTCGCCGCCGACATCGCCAGGATCGACGCCCAGCTGTTCGGCGGCTTCTTTTCGTTCCCTCTCGCGCTGCGCCGTGGTTTCATCAAGGCGCTTCTTGATCTTGTCCCTTTCCTCTAGGCTGTTGCCCACATCGCGCGCCATTTCGATATGCACCGCATCGGGCAGACCCCAACGATTGCGCATGGCCCAGAGTTGCTTAAGCCCCTCGGTCAACGATTTGCGCGCGACGGGATTGGCAATCTCCTCGCCCATATCTTTGACGAGCCGGTTGAAGGATTTCTTGTCGGTCACCTGTTCGCGCTTTGACCAGCGCGAGGCGGCGTGATCGTAGCCTGCTGCCTCGCACGCCTGATCGTAGCGCAGGCCCGCTTCGAGATGCGGGATGAGCGCACGGACAGCCTTGGCTGAAACGTGGCCGGCCCCCTTGAAGCGTCCAAACGATTGCAACGATTCTAGCAGCTTATCGACCGCTCCCGCTGGCAGGTCGAGCTTTTGCAACTCGTCGCCGATTGTCTCGGCTGTTTCGAAGAATGTCAGGACATGCGCGATATGGTCCAACTTTGCAGGCTGTTCGCGTAAGTCAGCCCACAATTCCTCACCCAAGACATCGCGAAGCTTTTTCGTGCCGTGCATGGCCTCGCCGGTGCGGGCGACAATATCCTGGCCTTCATCTTCGGGTTTGATTGCCGTAAAACGTTGGTGGTCGGGCAGGTTGATCCGTCTGCGTATCGTCTTTACCGAGAGCTTGGCATTCGACCCCAGATCGGTGGTGGCCGCCGCGAGTTCATCCGGCGTCAGCGGACGTTCGCCATCATCAGTCGTGACGCGCAGATTGACGAGGCGAGTCAGCAGGCGAAATTTTTCGAACGAGGGGGCGTGTTTTGCGGCCCGCTTTTCTGTCGGTTCGAAAAGGCATTTGCCGACTAACCGCTCACTGTCCGGCAGGGGTCGCTGGTGAAAAGCTATTGCGATGAAGGCCTCTTCCAGTTGCTCACTCGCAAGTTTATTGCCTAGTCGGCGCTGCGCCTCGAATAGCTTGCGAACTTCGTCGAGTAGGTCATCTCGGCTTTGCGTTCGGTCGAAGATTCCGTCACGATTGCGCTTACGTGCCTGAAAATCCGGATCACGGGCGAACATCTCCCCCATCGTGCGATAACGACCGAGCCTCTCTTTTGTCGTTTCCAGCGCTTTGAGCGTCTTTTGGTCGTCGCCGGCCGTGTTTGCTTCCTGTCGCTTGGCAGCGGATTTGAAACCACGTCGTTTGGCAATGTGGCCCAGCGCTACAGCCAGTTCGGCAGGCGCCAGAGGCTTGTCGAGACCTCTTGCCCGCATTTCCCATGGATCGATATCGGTACGCTTTAACGCATCGCGATCATTTGAAGAAAGCAAGCTATGCTCGCTGAACACCCGGCGGATCTCAGCCATGCGCTGTGCCCTCCGCCGCACGACACGGCGGAGAAGCCGATTGCTACGCCTGATTTGGTTGGTGGGTGTTCGCTTCTCATCGGTTTCCGGGACGTCAAACATCCAGCTGCCGATTGCTTCGATTGCACCAGTCGGATGGTTCGGCGTGGGCTGGCGCAGAACAGCCCAACCGCAAGAAGCAATCCCGAGGTCTATTCCGAAGACCAAGCCATTGGATGCTGGACTATTCATCACCTTATCTCTCCATCGGCCAAACAACCGACTTGACCGGACAGCGTCAATCTGCGATTGAAGTAATCGGCAAATCGGAAGGGAAGCCACGGTAACAGAGCTTCACTGTGAAGGATCATCCCTCGGGGAAATTCCTTAATTGAAGCACTAATATTTAGGTTTCTCATATCAAGGCCTCCGCTCGCTGGCGGAGGCTCTTTTTAGAAACAAATTTCGATCCAGATTCATAATCATAAAAGCGTTGGCCGTGTTCCACCAACGCAGTCTGCATTCGACGTCCGCTTCAATAGTATATTTTGGGCAATTTTGATGCAACTATTAATGGCAGAAACGGGCTAAAAGCGCTATTGATAGACATGTCCAGTTTGCAGCCCTCAACGGTCATCAAGCCTTAGCTGCTCGACGAGACCTCAGCATTCAACTTCACGTATTCTATAGGATATCTTGCTTAGCGCTTGTGTGCGTTGCTATGCAATTCAGGTCTGCACAGGCGGAACGAGCCATCATAGCGTCGATATCGTCTTGTTCTGTCTCCCAACCGGTCATCGCGATTAATCGTTCAAGCTTGCCCCGAAGACCGGGAAGGCTTATGGCGGGCGTTGCAACCAATTCTCTCTCCGCTGTGATGTAAGCTGCATAAAGTGTGTCGAGATAAGTGCCCTCTGGCCCGTGGTAACGATTCAAACGATCTGCTGCCCTTTGGGCGTTCAGAAAGGCTGCATAGGCGGGGTCATCTGCTGCGTTTGAGGCCGTCAGCGACATAGCACTGCCGGTCAGTGTCGATGTACCAAGACCAATTAACAACTGTCTGCGGTTTGTGATAAAGCCATGATTAGCCATGCCAATCTCCTGTAAAGGTTGGTGTGGTTAGGCTCGGCAGGGTGTGTCCGCACTCTGTCGGGCCGCTTACGATAAAAACCTCAAAAGCCGTCTCGCGCGCAAAAAACACGGACGCCTTAAGATTCTTACCTATAGCATAAGTAATTGTGCTTTTTAATAAGCAAAATCAAATGTCTTTATGATTTTCCATAAGGGCTTTAGATTGCGCCCATGATTACACCTGCCCAATGTCGTGCCGCCCGTGGCCTGCTGAAATGGTCTCAAAAAGACTTGGCCCGCGAGTCTGAAATCAGCGATGTGACGATCCGCCACTTTGAGATTGAGAAAACCACCCCGCAGAAGGGCACCTTGGTCGTCCTTAGACAAACATTTGAGGCAGCCGGTGTTGAATTCATCCCGGCCAATGGCGGCGGCGATGGTGTGCGGTTGAAACATCCCGGCACAAATACCTAAGACCCAAACGCCGCAGGACCGGGCAGATTTGCCTAAGCAACGGGAAGGCACTTTATAGCCACGACGCTGAAATCGGACGCTTTGCTTAAGCAACACTTTTGGGCCTTAAACGCGATTTTTTTTGCTTAATCAAATTCCGCTTGCGCGAACGCCGTTTTCACTGCCCATAAAGAAGTGGGTTTTGTCCCCCGTCCTCTTGATTTTTCTTAAGGGGAGGAGTGCGCCATGCGCGTTGAAGACAAACCAATAATGGACCCATATGGGCGGTTCCTGCGCCTGCCGGAGGTCGAAGCCACCGTCGGTCTCAAGAAATCCAAACTCTATGCGCTGATGAAGGAGGCGGACGACCCGTTTCCGTCCCCCATCCATGTCGGCACCCGAGCGCTGTGGGTGGAAGCGGACATTGTCGCCTGGAAAGCCAAGCGGATCGAGAAAGCCCGGCAGAACCGCTCTGACTAATGCGGTGGTGCACCATAGAACCCTCTCCGTCCGCACACGCCTGGACAACCGACTGAGTCTCGGGCAAAGGTGCTACAGGGTTATTGCTGGGCAACAGGCGCGACAAAACTCCCTTATTAAGACTCACGGTGTCGGGCCAAGAGCCTCATACTGGGCGCACCATTCCCACACCGTTTACAAGCATATAAAAATGTGGGGTAAAATGTGGGAAAACCCCATCTACCCACGAAAATAATCTATTTTTATCAATTATTTATATAAGAAAAATGGCGGAGAGTGAGGGATTCGAACCCTCGGTACGCTTGCGCGCACAACGGTTTTCGAGACCGCCCCGTTCGACCGCTCCGGCAACTCTCCGCGTGTGGTGCGCCCTGTGCGGCCCACAGTGTGGGACACATGCCTGGGAGGCCAAGGGGCGCAGGAACCGGCGCACCCTACTCAAAGGGGGGACGGGCTTCAAGCCGGAAATTGCGCGGCGATGGACTTATGGCACAAGCCCGGCCCTGACTGAGCGGTCCGGCATCCCAAGTGTGGCGGGCTGGCCTTTGACCGGCCTGTCCAGGATGCGGCAACGCATGTGACAATACGGGGTGAAATTATGGGGACAGTATACGGATTTTGCCGCATAGAATAATTCAGGGACAGTATATGGTTTTTGGTCTTGAATTTTTTGAATCAAGTCATTGATATTAAATAATAATTTCTAAAATAAAATCCATATACCGTCCCTGGATTTATATCCTACCTGTCAATGGAGGAACCATCACCGGCCTGAAAGCGACAGCGGACCCCTAAAGGAAGACGCAGGAGCGCATCGTCCCGAAGCGTATCGGCAGCGAAAAAAACGGCGATCAAGAAACGAGACGGATCAGCCTTTTGCCGGGGTCACCCTACCGGCCCGGCACGGGTGGATCACAAATCCGGGTCGTCCATGCCGAGAAAGCGCGCGGCCAGGCCGGCGTCCGGCAGGGGGCAGCGGTCCTGCCGGCCAAACCAGCGGTACCGCCGGCGGCCGATAAAATTATAGACGGCATCGCGCACGGGACGCGGCACGACCAGAAACGCCGACAGCAGCGGCCACGGCATCCGCAAACCGCGCAGCACCCGCAGCGCGGCGGTGGAGCGGTCATAAAGCCGCCCGTCCTCGACAAGATAAATGGTATCCAGTTCCGCGGTGCCGCCGTGGGCGTTCACCAGCGCCCGACCCAAAGCCGATTGCAGGGGGCAGAAACGGTAGCGGCGACCCGCGTCCCGCCGGGCGACGAAACGCACCGTGCCGTTGCACAGATTGCACACGCCGTCGAACAACAGGATCGGCCCGTCCGCCGTCACACCGGCCAGGGCGGCGGGCATGGCCGCTGCGGGCGCCGCCTTCACCGGCGGGCGTCCAGCTGCGGATGGGGCAGGATGAAATCATCCTGTGCGATCAGGCGAAAGGGGACCGTCGCCAGATCGCGGTCCGGGTCGATCATGGTCGCCGGCGGATGGTCGTTCACCCGCACGCGCGACCGCACATAGACATGCGGGTCATGGCCGTGGCGGGCGCGATATTCGTCGCGCAGATGATGGGCGAATTGCAGGATCATGTCGGGCCGCACGGCCATTTTGCGGCGCTGGCGCGCGGTCAGATGCCGGTTGAGGTCGATGGCGGTTTCCTGTCCGGTCACGGGATCGACCAGACGAAAGCGGACGCGGCCCGACTTGTCGCGCAGCTTCATGCGCCAGGAAAAACGGTGCCCCTGTTCATTCCAGGACGCGGCCCCGTCATAGAGATAAGGCCGCACAGGCAGAAGCACCTGCGTGCCGAGCCACAGAATAACGCCGCCCGCCACGGCCTTCCGCGCCAGGGTCAGCCGTCCGGCGGGGGCCGCAGCCGCCGGAGGTGCAGTAGACTGGGGGGCAGCGGACGGGGGCACGCGGGTATCGCCCGCCGGGGCGGGCTCCAGATCCAATATCCGGGCCGCTTTCCGAAGCCAGCCTTCCGCCGGTCTGAGAAACGGCAGCAAGACGAGACCCCGGCACAAACGGTCCATAAGCCGCGCCGGCCAGTCGGCGGGGAAAAAGATCAGCATGCCGGCAATGGTCAGCCACGGGAAAATACCGATCTGCCACAGGCTGTGATTGGACAGGTGAAACCCGCAATAGATCAGATACACCGGCAGACGGGTCCGGCGCACCAGCAGCAGCGGCGCCCCCACCAGATGCAGGATGACCGAGCCCCAGGCGGCGGCGACGCCGAATTCGGGCATCGTCAGCAGGTCGGCGATATAAACGGGATATTTGTAGGCCTGATCGGCCAGCCAGTCGGCCAGCGGCCGGCCGGCCAGCCAGTCGGCGTCGATTTTCACCAGTCCGGCCCAGATCAGCATGATTTCGATCTGGCCCTTGAGCAGGATGTAGCTCCACCCGGGTACGGATGTGGCTGATGGCGCCGTTGATAAGGGGGCTGATACAGGGGCTGATGTAACTGCCGCCGGTTCTGCGGATTCCGGCACGGAGCCCGCCCGTTCGCGCCGCCGCGCCCGCCAGGCATCCACCGACCACGCGCGCGCGGCCGGCACCGCCGCCAGAATGGCGGCCAGCAGCATGGTGAAATAGAAATGGTTCAGATACTGGGTTTCGTCGAGGAGAAAGACATAGCTGAACAACAGCAGCAGGGCGACGGCGGCAAAACGGTAGAACAGGCCGATCATGACCAGAAACCCGGCCACGGCGAGGGCGAAGAAAACCCAGTATATATAAGGGGCCTCGAACGGGGTGATCCAGGTCAGCCCCAGATAGGCGAAATGGAAACCCGGTGTGATGTATTTACTGGCGATCCAGCCATGATCGGCATAGCGCCAGACCTCGACCATGATGATCAGGCCGAACAGGATTCGGAAAACGGCCAGCGACCGCCCGTCCGCCGGGCGGAACAAAGCACCCATGATTTTTTCGCCCACCGTCATTGCCCGTCCGTCATTGTCCTTCCATCCGTGGCATACCGTGAGATACCCTGAGATACCGTTGAGGGCCCCGACCGGTGTCGGCCCTATGCGTGGACCGCCATGGTGCCGGGTGGCTTTTCCCGCAATACCCGGTCAAGGTGCCGCCGCGCCGGCAGTCCGGTCAAGACCCGAAACAGGGTTTCAGGGCCCGACAGCCGATTTACATGCGGGAAACCGCCGGCAAGCGGAATACGGCCGTGACAAACCCGCGATAAACATTGACTTGGGGAGCGAAATCCGTATGGTGCGCCGATTGATGGCGGGCTGTCCCATGGACGGGCCGCGCCATCTGGTGTGAAAAAGCCAGCGGAAATCGCCCAAAGTACGGGACCGGCCCTGCATATGACAGGGCCAAATGGGTGTACCCCGTCCGATTGTCCGCGGCGCGCAAAAATTAAGGAACAAGGACATGTTCGCTGTCGTCAAGACCGGCGGTAAGCAATACCGCGTTAGTGAAGGCGATGTCATCAAGGTTGAAAAACTGGATGGCGAGGCCGGCAAGACCGTCACGCTCGACACCGTGCTGATGGTGGGCGATGACAAGGGTGTCAAGGTGGGTGAGCCCGCCGTCAAGGGTGCCTCGGTCGCGGCTGAGATTCTGGAACAGAAAAAAGACAAGAAAATCATCGTTTTCAAGAAAAAGCGGCGCCACAATTACCGCCGCAAGAAAGGCCACCGTCAGGACCTGACCGTCCTGCGCGTGACCAAGATCGCCAAGACCGCCCCGCGCAAGACCGCGGCCAAGGCGGACGAGACAAAAGCAGCCGCCGCGCCGGCAGAGTCGGCCGCTGAATAAGCGCCGCACCGGCCCCAAAGGCAGTCCCAGATACCGGAAGGAGTAAACAGATGGCTCACAAGAAAGCAGGCGGCAGTTCCCGCAACGGCCGCGATACCATCGGCCGCCGTCTCGGCGTCAAGAAATTCGGCGGCGAGCGCGTCATCGCCGGCAACATCATCATCCGCCAGCGCGGCACCAAATGGCACCCCGGCCAGAATGTGGGTATCGGCAAGGACCACACCCTGTTCGCACTGACCGACGGCCATGTGAAATTTTCCAAGGGCAAGGGCGGCAAGGCCTTTGTTTCCGTCGACGGCGGCGAGGCGTAAGGCCACATAAAGCATGGATGCGGCACGGCGACCTGATGATCGCCGACCAATGCTGCGCCACGGGTGTGACACGCCACAAAAAATCCGTTCGAGAACAGTATCAGCAAAAGGCCGGGCCGGCATAACAGCCCGGCCTTTTGCCGTCTGGCGTCCCTGTTGCCGTCCTTATACGTCAGACGGCACACGATCATGGCAGCAAGGAAACGCCGCACGACGTACTCCGTGTGCCAGGCTATGGTGCCCGGCAACCGACACACCGCCCGACAAATGCGGAAAGCCCACTTTTCCATGTCCTGCAAGCGGACGGTTTTCCACGCGCAGACACTGCCCTTCACGGATATAAGTCCAGCGGGAAAGCGCCGCCGGCCCCTTGGGGAACAAAGCCGAAAATAACCCGCCGCCAAGCCTTTCAAGCGGAGGTGGTGTCTGATAGACAGGGCCCCATGAAATTTGTCGACCAAAGCAGAATCTTTGTCAAAAGCGGCGACGGCGGCAATGGCTGCGTGTCGTTCCGGCGGGAAAAATTCGTCGAATTCGGTGGCCCCAACGGCGGGGACGGCGGGCGCGGCGGCCATGTCTATGTGGAGGCTGTCGACGGCCTGAACACGCTGGTCGATTTCCGCTACAAGCGCCATTACAAGGCCGCGCGCGGCCAGCACGGCATGGGCAAGGACCGCACCGGCGCCAACGGCGCGGACATCACCCTGCAAGTGCCCGTCGGCACGCAGATTTTCGACGAGGACATGGACTTTCTGATCGCCGACCTGACCCAGCCGGGCGACAGGGTCATGCTGGCCGAGGGCGGCAGCGGCGGCCTTGGCAACAGTCATTTCAAAAGTTCGACCAATCAGGCGCCGCGCCGATCGACACCGGGGGCCGAGGGCGCGGAAATGTGGGTCGTGCTGCGGCTGAAACTGATCGCGGATGCCGGGCTGGTCGGCCTGCCCAATGCGGGCAAGTCGACATTTCTGGCGGCGGTCACCCGGGCGAAGCCGAAAATCGCCGACTATCCCTTCACCACGCTGAGCCCGCAACTGGGCGTCGTCGGCGTTGACGGCAACGAATTCGTTCTGGCCGACATTCCCGGCCTGATCGAGGGTGCGAGCGAGGGCGTCGGCCTGGGCACACGTTTTCTCGGCCATATCGAGCGCTGCGGCGTGCTGCTGCATCTGATCGACGGCACGGCCGACGATGTGGTGGGGGCTTATGAAACCATCATGGCCGAACTGGCGGATTACGGGGCTGACCTGACGGGCAAGCCGATGATCATAGGCCTGAACAAGGCCGACGCCATCCCCGAGGACACGCTTGAGGAAAAGCGGCTGGCCCTGGCGGACGCATCGGCCCGGCCGGTGATGACCCTGTCGGGCGTCAGCGGCGCCGGTGTGCGCGACGCGCTGTCCGCCCTGTGGGACGTGATCAAGGAAGACCGGCGCCAGCGCACCCGCGCCGAGGCCGACGGCGCCGGCGCGGACGACAGCGAAACCGCCGGCGGCTGGTCGCCGATCTGAGGAGACGGCCCATGCCGTTGCAACGCATCCTGTCCTGGTTCGGCAAGACCGGCAAAGGCCCCGCATCCCTGCCACGCGCGCGGGGGAATGTGGAGACGGATGCGCCCCCCCGTCATGAGGCACGGACCGTGGCGGCGGACAGTATCGACGAAGCGGACGCGGCCGCGTCCGATGCCGCCAGCGCCGCCGCGATCACGGCGGAAGAAGCGCGCCGGGGCCTGCTGGGCGCCAGGCGCCTGGTGATCAAGGTCGGCTCCGCCCTGATCGCCGAGGGCACGGCGCCGCGCCGTCTGTGGCTGCGCGGACTGGCGGCCGACATCAATCGCTGGCGCCGGAACGGCACACAAATCGTTATCGTGTCATCGGGCGCCGTCGCGCTTGGCCAGTCGGCGCTTGGCTTTGCCGGCCGCCCCGAACGGCTGGAAGATGCCCAGGCCGCCGCGTCCATCGGACAACTGGCCCTGATGGAAGCCTTTCAGCACAGTCTGAAACGCTATGACGTGACCGCGGCGCAACTGCTGCTGACCATCGGCGACCTGGAGGACCGACCTCGCTATCTGAACGCACGGCAGACGATCGAGGCCCTTCTGGCGCGCGATATCCTGCCCATCGTCAATGAAAACGACACGGTGGCCACCAGCGAACTGCGGTTCGGCGACAATGACCGGCTGGCCGCGCGCGTGGCCCAGATGGCGGGCGCCGACGGCCTGCTGCTGCTGTCGGACGTGGACGGCCTGTATACGGCGGACCCGCGCCACGATCCGGGCGCCGACTTTCTCGATATCGTACCGGTCATCACCGACGAGATCGAGGCCATGGCCGGACCGCCGGCGGTCTCGGGTCTCGGGTCCGGCGGCATGGTGACGAAGGTGGCGGCCGCCCGCATCGCGGTGGCGGCCGGATGCACGCTGGCGATCATGAACGGCCGGTCGGGACGGCCGCTGAACCGGCTGGACCGGGGGGAGCGCGCGACCTTTTTTCCGGCGTCGGGTGATCCGCTCAATGTGCGCAAGCAATGGATTCGCGGTCTGATGGCCCCTGCCGGCTTCCTGCATATGGATGCGGGTGCGCTGGACGCCCTGAAGCGAGGCGCCAGCCTGCTGCCGGCCGGCGTGACCGATGTGGAGGGAGGGTTCGCGCGCGGCGATCTGGTGGCCTTTATCGGCGCCGACGGACGCCTTGTCGGCCAGGGTCTAAGCGCCTACAGTTCCGGCGAGGCAGGCCGGATCCGCGGGCACCAGCTGTCGGACATTCCCGATATATTGGGCTATGTAGGGCGGTCAGCTCTGGTACACAGGGACGATCTGGTCCTGTTTTGACGATGACGCAGAAGGCCGCGCTTTGCGTGCGGCGGATCGAGTATGGCGCCTGAAACATGGCCCAGATGATGGAATGACCTGTCATGGATAACGACATGTCCCGGACACACACCAACCAGCGCGAGCCGGCACAGACAGACCCGAAACCGGCAAATGCGGACGCCGGCACGCTCATAACCGATATGGGCAAGCGCGCCCGCACGGCGGCCCGGGTGCTGGCCCTGGCGGAAACGGATGAGAAAAACGCGGCCCTCCGGCATGCGGCGCAGACGGTCCGCGCGGACCGGGACGGCATTATCGCGGCCAATGCGCGCGATCTGGAAGCCGCCGGCGCCAGGGGATTGTCCGAGGCCATGACCGACCGCCTGCGTCTGACGCCGGATCGTCTGGACGCTATTGCCAGCGCCCTCGAAGACGTGGCGCGACTGAGCGACCCCGTCGGCGAGACGATTGCGGACTGGCAACGCCCCAACGGGCTGTCCATCGCCCGGGTGCGCACGCCGCTTGGCGTGATCGGTGTGATTTACGAAAGCCGCCCCAATGTGACGGCGGATGCCGCCGCCCTGTGCCTGAAGGCGGGCAATGCCGTCATTCTGCGCGGCGGCAGCGAGGCTTTCCATTCCAATCAGGCGATTTTCAGGGCCATTCAGGCCGGCCTAGCGCAGGCCGGCCTGCCGGGCGATGCGGTGCAACTGGTGCCCACGACGGACAGGGCGGCGGTCGGCGCGATGCTGGCGGCCAGCGGCCTGATCGATGTGATCGTACCGCGCGGCGGGCGGTCCCTCGTCGCCCGGGTCGAGGCCGAGAGCCGCGTGCCCGTCTTCGCCCACCTGGAAGGACTGTGCCACATGTATGTGGACGGCATGGCCGATGCCGGCATGGCCCGCGACCTTGTGCTAAATGCAAAGATGCGCCGCACCGGCATCTGCGGCGCGCTGGAGACCCTGTTGATCGACCGGCGGGCGCGGCACATGGCCGGCGGCATTCTTGCCGCCCTGCAAGAGGCCGGCTGCGAAATCCGCGGCGATGAAGGGGTTCAGGCGCTGGCCGACGGCATCGTTCCGGCGGGCGAGGACGACTGGTCCAGCGAATATCTGGCACCGGTCCTGTCCGTGCGTTTCGTCGAGGGGCTGGACGGCGCACTGGCGCACATCGCCCGCTATTCGTCCGGGCATACGGAAAGCATCGTCACCGAGGACCCGGCCACGGCCGAGGCCTTTCTGACCCGCGTGGACAGTGCGATCGTGATGCACAATGCCTCGACCCAGTTCGCCGATGGCGGCGAATTCGGCATGGGGGCTGAAATCGGCATCGCCACCGGGCGTATCCATGCCCGCGGCCCCGTCGGGGTCGAACAGCTGACCAGCTTCAAATATCAGGTGCGCGGGCGTGGCCAGACCCGTCCCTGAGCGATCCGCCGCCGGCCCGCGCCCCCCCGTGCACAGCGGCCTTCTGCGTGACGCGGCGCGGTGGGAAGGGCGGACCGTGGGGCTGTATGGCGGCAGTTTCAACCCCGGCCATGAGGGGCATCTGCATGTGGCGCTGGAGGCCCTGAAACGGCTGCCGGTCGATGCGGTGTGGCTGATGGTCAGTCCCGGCAATCCGCTGAAGGACGATACGGACATGGCCCCTTTCGACGCCCGGCTGGAAAGTGCGCGCGAACTGGCGGACCGGCACCCCGGACTGTTTGCCAGCGATGTGGAAAACCGCCTGGGCACGCGGTACACGGCGGAAACGGTGCGCGCCCTCAGACGGTTCATGCCGAAAACATCCTTCATCTGGATGATGGGCGCGGACAATATGGCCACTTTTCACCTGTGGCGCGACTGGCAGGACATCGCCATGACCGTTCCCATTGCGATTTTCGACCGTCCGCAGTATTCTCAACATGGTTTGTCGGGTCATCTGGCACAGCGTTTCGCCGCGAACCGCGTGCCGGCAAGGATGATCCGGGCGGACCGCGCACCGGCCTGGGCGTTTTTGACGATACCGCGTCATCCCGCCTCGGCCACATTGATCCGTCAGGCGCTGGGGCGCGAATGGCACAGCCCCGCTCCGCTGACTGGTGAACAACAGGAGACCTAGTTGCAGGTGAATACAGAGACGCCCGGCGTCACACACCCTCAACAGGGGCTTGAGCCCCGCACCCTTCTCGATACCGTCGTTTCAACCCTGGATGCCCGCAAGGCAGAGGATATCGTATCCATCGATCTTGCCGGTAAATCCAGCATTGCCGATTTCATGGTGATCGCAAGCGGACGCTCGCAGCGTCAGGTGGCGGCCCTGGCCGACCATGTGCTGAAAACCCTGAAAGAGGCCCGTGTGAAGAATATCAGCGTCCAGGGGCTGGAGCAGGCGGATTGGGTCCTGATCGATGCGGGCGATGTGGTCATCCACATTTTCCGTCCCGAGGTCCGCAGCTTCTACAATCTGGACAAGATGTGGGCGACGGATCTTGACGAGACCGACGTCCTGAACTGACCGGTTGCGACACGGTGCACGGCCCTGATGCCGTGCCCGCAGTTCCGAGCCCAAGCCCCATGCCGTCCCGTGGCGGTATGGGACGGCCTTGGGACCATTGCTTCGGACTGGCGCTTCGGGCTGTCTCGCTGAGCAAGACCCTGGTCCGTGCCGCCCCACCGGAGGGCGGCGGTCAGAGCGTTTGTTCCCGCCACTCCCGTGCACAAGGTGGCCGGTCCGCGCCGGCCTGTTTGGCTGACATCATGCGCATCACCATCATTGCCGTCGGACGGCTCGGCGCCGGACCTGAAAAAACCCTGCTGGACAGCTATGTGAAGCGGCTGCGCTGGCCGGTGACAGTTCAGGAGATCGACATCCGCAAACCGCATCTTGACGCCGGACAGCGTAAAAAGCTGGAGGGCGAGCGTATTCTGGCCGCGGTGCCGGCGGGCGCCGCGGTGCTTGCCCTGGATGAACGCGGCAAACAGATGACGTCGCCGGCTTTTGCGAAAAAAATTGACGGCTGGGCACTGGCAGGCTTTAACGGCCTTGCCTGCATCATCGGCGGGGCTGACGGCCTCAGCGATGCCGTGCGGGACCGCGCCGACCTGACACTTGCGCTCGGCGCGCTGACATGGCCACATATGCTGGTGCGGGCCATGCTGGCCGAACAGCTTTACCGGGCATGGTCGATCACGGCCGGTCACCCCTATCACAGGGACTGACCTGGCAACGTAACGGCCTTTTGACAACGAAGCGGCCCTTTGGCAACGAAACGATCCGGCGCCGGTCATGCGGCCACATGCCGAACAGGGACGCGAGGGAGCAGAGCGATGCACCGCGAAACCGTCATATTGTGCATCCTGGATGGCTGGGGGCACCGCGACGCCGTCGACAACAATGCGATCAAACTGGCCCGGACGCCGACCTATGACCGTCTGTGGGACACCGCGCCGCGGGCCTGGCTGAAAACCAGCGGCCGCGCCGTCGGCCTGCCGGACGGACAAATGGGCAATTCCGAAGTCGGCCACATGAACCTGGGCAGCGGGCGGGTTATCCAGCAGGATCTGCCGCGCATCAATGACGCCATCGCCGACGGCAGCCTGGGCGACCGCGCCGCCATGGCGGATTTCATCGCCGCGCTCAAGGCCAGCGGCGGCACCGCGCATGTGATGGGTCTGCTGTCGCCCGGCGGCGTCCACAGCCATCAGGATCACATGGCCGCCCTTGTCCGTCTGCTGGACCGGGCGGGCATTCCCGTCGCCGTCCATGCCTTTCTGGATGGGCGCGACACCGCGCCGCAAAGCGCCGGCGCCTTTCTCGGCAGGTTCACGGCCGATATCGCGGACACGCAGGCGGTCGTCGCCACCCTGTCGGGGCGGTATTTCGCCATGGACCGTGACAAACGCTGGAACCGTGTCGCCAACGCCTATCACGCAGTGGCACACGGCGCTGCCGCCCGCAGCGCGGACTGTGCCGCCAGCGGCCTGAAAGCCGCCTATGATCACGGCGAAACCGACGAATTCGTGACACCGACCTCGCTCGGCGGCTATGCCGGCATGACGGACGGTGACGGTCTGCTGATGGCCAATTTCCGCTCCGACCGTGCGCGTCAGATTCTGACGGCGCTGACCGATCCGGCCTTTGACGGTTTCGAGCGGGGCACGCCGGTTCACTTTGCCGCCACCGCCGGCATGGTGGAATATTCCAGCGCCTTGAATGCCTTTCTGCCCGCCCTCTTCCCGCCCGTCAGCGTCACCAACAGCCTGGGCGAGGTGCTGGCCGACAGGGGCATTCCGCAGCTGCGCATCGCCGAGACGGAAAAATACGCCCATGTCACTTTTTTCTTCAATGGCGGGGTGGAAACCGTCTTTCCCGGTGAAGATAGGGTCCTGGTCCCGTCCCCCGATGTGGCGACCTATGACCTGAAACCGGAAATGTCGGCACCGGAGGTCACCGACAAGCTGGTGCAGGCAATCGAAAGCGGCCGGTACGGCGCCATCATCGTCAATTTCGCCAACCCGGACATGGTCGGCCACACGGGCGTTCTCACCGCCGCGATCAAGGCGGTGGAAACCATCGATACCTGCCTGTCGCGCCTGGAACAGGCGGTCGCTAAAACCGGCGGCGCCATGCTGGTCACGGCCGACCACGGCAATGTGGAACAGATGCTGGACCCAGAAACCGGGGCACCGCACACGGCCCATACCAGTTTCGATGTTCCGGTCCTGCTTGTGAACCGCACGGTGCCTTTAAAAGACGGCTGTCTTGCCGATGTCGCCCCGACGGTGCTGGCCCTGATGGGACTGGACCGGCCGGCGGAGATGACGGGACACAGCCTGCTGGCGGCAGAGGATGACCACGCCCATGGACAGGATGCAGCCCCCCGTGAGGACCGTGCCGCATCCTGAGAGCAGGCGGCGGCACCCCTATCGCCAGACCCGGCGGCGCCGGGCCGGCGCGGCGGTTTTGCTGTCGGTTCTTGGCGTCATGCCCGTCCCCGCCGTCCCGATTGCGACGACGGGTACAGCCACTGCCCAGGAAACACCCGAGGATGCGCGCAAGCGTCTCGACGCGGTTGAAACGGAACTCCAGGCCCGGCAGACCCGCCAGGACGATCTGCGAAAGACCGCCGGTGTTCTTGAAAGCGAGGCCGGCACCCTCGCGTCGCGGCTCGTCGCCCTTGCCGCCGACATCCAGGATGCCGAACGCCGGGCCACACGGCTGGAGACGCGCATTGCCGACCTGTCCACCGAAGAACGGGCCCAGCGTATCCGCCTGGAAGACAGCCAAAAAACCTCCACACATTTGCTGGCGGCCCTTGAAAGCCTGTCCCGCCGTCCGGCCACGCTGGCGCTTCTCCGGCCGGGAGAAGCCGTGCGCACGGCCCGCAGCGCGCGGGTCATGGCCACACTGATGCCGCAGATCCAGACACAGGCGGCAGGACTGCGGACGGACCTGGCCCGTCTGAAAGACCTGCAACGCAGCCTGTCGGCCGAGCGATTCGCGCTGAAAGACACACTGGAAGACCTGAGCATACGGCGGACATCCCTGGCGCGCCTCAGGACCGAGAAGACACGCGCGGCCCGCCAGTCGAGAGCGGAAGCCGCCTTTGAAGCCGCGAGGATCTTACGGCTGGCGGAAGAGGCCGATTCGCTCCAAAGCCTGATCGAGAAACTGGAACGCGAAGCCGACGCCGCCCGCAAACGGGCCGCCCGTGAGGCGGCCGCGGCCGCCGCCCGGCGCAGCAGGCCGGCGACACCGGCACCGCCGACGCTTGTACGGCCCGATGCCATTACCGGACAGCCCCTCAGCGCGGTCAGGGGGCGACTGCCCTATCCGGCGGCAGGTTCCGTCAGCATGACGTTCGGCCAGCGGGACGGGGCCGTCCGGTCACGCGGCATCCGCATCCGCAGCCGCGCAGGCGCCCAGATTATCGCCCCTTACGAAGGGCAGATCTTGTTTGCGGGACCCTATCGGGGATACGGCAGGCTCTTGATCATCGCCCACAGTGGAGGATACCATAGTCTGCTGGCCGGTCTTGGCGATCTGTATGCACGCACCGGCGAGTGGGTTCTGACCGGAGAACCGGTCGGCGCCATGGCGGTCGAACAGCCGGCCACGGCGAATGAAGGCGGCCTGTATATGGAATTGCGGCACGCAGGCCAGGCCATTGACCCCCTGCCCTGGCTGTCACGGCAATCCGCAAGCGCGGCGCCGTGATTTACGGTTTGCAGAATGCGGCGTATCCGAACCGGGACAGGAATATGATCCGGTTCGAAACCATCAAATCAACGTGTGTTAAGAATTTAATGCCTGTTTTCGGCCATAATAGGCCTAGATAAAGTAAATGATGTTCAACGTGCCGGTTTCGGCATGTGATGAAAATCCCGCGACATGTGCAAGAGCCATGATACCGGCCGGTCAGAACGGGTGAAAGGATTTGGGATGCGGATTTGGAAAACAGCACGGCAGACGGCGCTCGGCATGGCTGTCACTCTGGCCCTGACAACGGGCCTGAGTATACCGTCGGGCCCGCCGGCCGCCGCGGCGGAAGATGATCTTTATGAGCATCTCAATCTTCTGATGCGTGTTTTCCAGCGTGTGCAATCCGAATATGTGGACGAAGTGGATGACCGCGAGGTGATCGAAGCGGCCATTCAGGGCATGCTGCGCTCGCTCGATCCGCACTCCACCTATCTCAACCCCGATGTCTATCAACAGGTTCGCGTCCAGATGGAAGGCGAATACGGCGGTCTTGGCATTGAGGTGCAGATGGAAGACGGGCTGGTCAAGGTGGTCTCGCCCATCGACGACACCCCGGCGGCCGAGGCCGGCATCGAGGGGGGCGACCTGATCAGCCATATCGATGGCCAAGCGGTCATGGGGCAGACCCTGACGGAAGCGGTGAAGAAAATGCGCGGGCCCGTCGGCTCTCCCATCAACATCACCGTCATCCGCGAGGGAGAGAGCGACCCGTTCGATGTGGAAATTGTCCGCGACCGCATTCTGGTGCGGTCGGTCCGTCACCGCGTGGAAGCGGAAACCATCGGATATATCCGCGTCACCACCTTCAATATGCAATCCGGCGAGGGCGTGGAACAGGCTGTCACCGCCCTCAAAGAGGAACTGGGCGGCCGGATGGACGGCGTGATTCTGGATCTGCGCAACAATCCCGGCGGCCTGCTGGATGAGGCTGTGCGTATTTCCGACGCCTTTGTCGAGAGGGGTGAAATCGTCTCGACCCGCGGACGCCGGCGCCAGAACAACAATCGCTGGTTCGCCACCGAAGGCGACATGCTGGACGGCCTGCCGATGGTGGTTCTGGTCAACGCCTATTCGGCGTCAGCGTCCGAAATCGTGGCCGGCGCCCTGCAGGACCAGCGGCGCGCGCTGGTCATCGGCGACCAGACATTCGGCAAGGGCACGGTGCAAAGTGAAATCCGCCTGGGCCGCGCCGGCGACCAGGCGATCCGTCTGACGACGGCGCGCTATTATACGCCGTCGGGCCGGTCCATCCAGGAACGCGGCATCGAGCCTGACATCGAGGTGCTGTTCCCCCGCGACAAGGCCCGCAAGGCCCGCAAGCCCCGCCGGGAAAAAGACCTGCAAAACAGCATCGACAATGACACGCAGGATGTGGACCGCGCCGGCGAGGTGGACGCCATGAGCGAAGAGGAAATCGCCCACATTGAAGCGCTGATCGAAGCCCAGAACGACTCCGACACCGCGCCGGCGGATATACAGCTTCAGTATGCGATCAAGCTTTTGAAAAATATCAGCATGCTTCCCATACCGCAAATCGCCGAGGCCCGGCCTGAATGATGCTTGACCTGACAGGCCCGTTTCGGAGAGGTTGACGCTGCGGTCGGCCAGACCCGGCTGTGCATGACCCGGCCCCGGCAAGTCACCGGAAGGCTTGCGGAGTGCGCGGGTCCGCAGTGGACCGGCGGTGTTTGGCGGAACGGACAGGGGGTCTTCCGGTCCGGAAACGGGCATGGAAGAACCGCCTTCGGTTTTGAAGGAAGTCTTTTCACGTGTCGAGCAATCTGAACCTACTTCTGGCGGCCTGGGCACTCAGCCTGGTTATCCTTGTCGGTGGCGGCCTGTTTCTGGAAGTCACCCATGAGGCGGCACCGGTGCACGCCCCCATGGCGGACCCGGACACAGACGCCGATATATCCCCGGCGCCGACCACCATGGCAGATGACGGCATGGTGGGTGACAGCAGGGTGGACGACAGGGCAACGGACGACATGCCCCGCACGCAGGATGCGCCGCTTACCGCCGCCCCCGAAACCATGTCGCCCCAGACCTCGGTCCCTGACGGCACCGCTGAAACCGTGACCGTCAAGACACCGGATGGCGCGCCAGAGTCCGACAGACCATTGCAGTCCGTTCAAGACACCGCACCAGCTGCCGGCACGGCACCGCAGGATAGCGCTGTAAGCACGGCGCCCTCTCCCGAGAGCGCGCCCGTCTCACGGCGCCGCTATCCGCAGCCGCCGAATCGCAGCGACCCGGAACTCCTGGAAGAAGCGCCGGAAGGGCTTCTGCCGCGTATTTCCCGCGATGGCCGCATGCCAGCGGAGGTTTACGCCGCGCGCGGACCGTCCGTGGGGGATAGACGCCCCCGCATTGCCCTAATGATCAGCGAACTGGGACTGCGCAGCCGCGTCACACAGCGGGCCATTGCCGACCTGCCGGCCCCGGTTGCGCTTGCCTTTTCACCCTATGGCAGCAACCTGGACGACTGGGGCCGGCGCGCCCGGGAGATGGGCCATGAAATCTTCATCATGGTGCCGATGGAACCGGTCAACTATCCACGGGACGACCCCGGTCCGCTGGCGCTTCTGGTGGAACAGACGGCGCAGCAGAATATCTCGCTTTTGCGGTCAAGCCTGGCGCAGATGACCGGCTATGCCGGTGTCGTCAACCATATGGGCTCGCGTTTTACCGCCGCCAGCGACAGTCTGCGTCCCATACTGGAAGACATAAAAAAACGCGGCCTGATGTTCGTCGACAGCCGCGCATCGCAATATTCACGGGCCGCGCGCATGGCCGACGCCCTGTCCATGGCGGTTGCCGTCAACAATCGCTATGTGGACAATTCCATCTCGTCCGAAGACATCGCCGCACAACTGCAACAGCTTGAAAACCAGGCACGCACGGCAGGTGCGGCCATGGGGATCGGACGGCCCTACCCGGTGACGCTGGAGGCCGTCAAACTGTGGGCGGCCGGCCTGGCAGAACGCGGATTTGTTCTGGTACCCGTGACCGCCATTGCCAACCGCCAACCGTTGCAGTGACCGCGATGCCATCCAACGATTCCGCACAGGACCACCACCATCGCCGCGCCCCGGCGCGGCTGCGGGCCGAACTGCCTTACCGCCCCTGTGTCGGCATCATGCTGGTCAGCGGCGGCGGGGATATCTTTGCCGGGGAACGGATTGATACCCCCGGTGCCTGGCAAATGCCGCAAGGGGGCATTGATGCAGGGGAAAGCGCGGAAGATGCGGCTCTGCGCGAATTGGAAGAGGAAATCGGCGTTCCACCGACTGTTGTCCGGCTGGAAGAGGCAACCGCCGACTGGGTCACCTATGACCTGCCCGATGACCTGCTGGGCAAGGTGTGGAAAGGCAGATATCGCGGCCAGAAACAGCGGTGGTTCCGCGCGCGGTTTCTGGGGCTGGACAGCGATATCCGCCTTGACACGGCCCACCCCGAATTCGCCCGCTGGCAATGGATGCGCCCAAAAGCCCTGTTGAAGGCGATCGTCCCCTTTAAACGCGCTGTTTACGAAAGCGTTCTGAACGAACTGTGTGGTGAAAAGATAAAAAATAATTAAAACTTTACACTTCCTTAATCCCGCTCTTTTAGTCATGCGCGCAGGGAAATCATGTGGGTTGAGGATGATCGGGTGCATAGACTATTGGGGGACGGAGAGCCTGCGCTCTCCGGATGCTGAAAGGCACCTGCGCGCTGTCACCTTTGTCGAACAGCCAACCCTGGAAAAATCGAAGGCTCTGCTGAACTACTGGTCCGCGCTGCCCCGACCCGACGGCAGTGGCCTGCCCCTGCGCACAAGCATGCGCCCTGCCGACCTGAAATCCGTTCTGAACAATATTGTCCTCGTGGAAGTGATCCACGCAGAGCAGGATTTTCGCACCCGCCTGACCGGTCAGAACATCTCAAAAGCGTTGCAGAACAGCAGCTGGTACAGGACCAGTGTCAAAAATGGAACGGATGAGGAACTGCGGCGCTGGTATTATATCTATTGCCTGGTCACGGAAATCGCCGTGCCCGTGATCGTGCATGGGGCTTTCTCGGATATCACGGGCCTCAGCGGTCGATTTGAGACAATTCTGCTGCCCTTCGGCTCAGACGTCGACACTGCCGATGATACCGATACGGCACATGCATCCGGCGGCCGTGTCGCATATCTGCTGACCCACACGGAAGGGCTGAGCCCCTCCAACACACTGGAACGCCAGCTTGGGCCTCTCCCTCAAAGAGTATGATATATAAAACGGGATGTATTGTGACGTGGCCACTGTACAGCCTTTAGTCCGGTCAGTTTTCTATTAAATATAGAATCCATCCCCCAAAAGGTCATATATACTGACCTTTAGCCATTTAAAATTGTGAAAATTATATTAATGGCATTATTTGCATTTTTATTTTTTTCGACCTTCGGTAGTCTATAGGGACTTGGATTAAACTGGAGGGAAAAAACATGTCGAGTTCCAGAGACCCTATCCTGGGTGAGATCACCTTTTTCGGCGGAACATTCGCACCGCACAACTGGGCCTTTTGCGACGGGCAGTTGTTGGCGGTATCCCAGTATCAGGCCCTTTTTTCCATTATCGGCAGCCAGTTCGGCGGTGACGGCAGATCCAGCTTCGCCCTGCCGGATTTCCGCGGCCGTCTGCCTGTCGGCACCGGCCAGCGGCCGGGCTCCGTCCATAACTACCAGCTCGGTGAAAAATCGGGGCAAACCTATGTCACGCTAAGCGAAGCGAACATGCCGGCGCACACCCATGGTGCCACACTGAACCATATGAATATCTATATGTACGCCACCACGGCGGACGGCACGCAAAGCACCCCGGCCACCGGCTCTGTGCTTGCCAAGGGCATCGGTAGCAACGGTGTGGACGTGGCGCAATATATAAGCTCCACCGCAACACCGACGCCAACCACCGTCAATCTGGGCGGTGTGGAAACGCCGTCGGGCACGTCGGACAATACCGGCGACACGGGGTTGGGGGACCAACAGTTCAACCTGATGCCCTATTACGCCATTCACGCCATTATCTGCACCAACGGCCTGTATCCCTCTTTCAACTGACAAAACCGGAGATTTCACCATGACAGCATTTCCCCTGATCGGCGAAATCCGCTTTTGGGCCAATGCCCGGCCCATGCCCGATGAGTGGTTGCTTTGCGACGGATCGCTTTATTCCATCGCACAATACACAGCGCTGTTCTCCATCATCGGCAATATCTATGGCGGCGATGGGCGCACCAGCTTCGGCGTTCCCAATCTGAAAGCACGCGCCATTCTCGGTCCGGGAACCGGCCCCGGCCTGCCAAGCTTTTCCATCGGTCAGTTTGGCGGGGTGCAATCGATCGCCCAATCATTCATTAACATGCCGTCACACCACCACAATATCGTCCACCAGGACATTCAGGGTGTATCGGTCAAGGCCGCGACGGACACAGCAACCAGCCCCGGTCCGGTGTCGGACGGCTATCAGGCCAGTGCGGAATTCGTATCCGGCCCGCAGCCAAGAAAGCCCGTCAGGCGCTACAAGAACAACCCCAGTCCATCCAGTCTTGTGGAAGTGGGCGGCGCGTTCGTCGATGCCAGCCTGACCATTCAGGATCAGGGACAGGCGGCGCCCCTCCCACGGGAAAACCGTCAGCCCAATATGGCACAGGCCTTTTACATCGCCTGGGACGGCGAATATCCACAACGCAGCTGACCGCAGAACAGAAAGGGTCAATCATGACTGCCAACAATTATTATTATGGCGACATCGTCCTGTTTCCATCGACGCGCGTTATGGTGGATTTCGCCCCGTGCAATGGGCAGCTCCTACCCATTAACGATAATACCGCCCTGTTTTCCCTGATCGGAACCCAATATGGCGGTAATGGAACCACCAACTTCGCCCTGCCGGATTTCCGCGGGATTACACCGACCGGCCTGCCCCTGACAGGCACCACCTTCCAGCAGGAGGTGGGCGTGGTCACCGGGCAGGAACAGGTGACGCTGGTAGCGGCAAACCTGCCCCAGCACACGCACAGCCGGCCATCGCAATTCGCGCTGACCGTCAACGCAACGACGGAAGATGCCGACCTGCAAGTCCCCGCCGAAGGCAGCTTCATGGCGACAAGCGTGCATCCGCAGGGTGTCCAGGTATCGACCTACGCACCCAGCGGCACACAACTAGACACCGCCCTCAACACTGTCACCGGCGCAACAGGGTCGGTCTCCGTATCGTCGGCGGGGGCAAGCGTGCCCTTCAGCATCATGCAGCCCTATACTGGGATGGGTTTTTTCATCTGCATCGACGGGCTTTACCCGCAACTGCCATAAAAGGAAAAGGCGGCCCCTGAAAGGCCGCCTTTTTCAATACCCGTAGGATCTGTTTTCTAGAAAATCACGTCTGAGAGAGCTGTCATCCATCCCAGTTCCTTTTCCAGGGCGGCACGCTCCACATCGTCCTTGGCGTCCTCGATATCCTCGCGCGTGTCGGCCATCTGTTTTTCCAGAATGGCGGCGTCCACATTGTTCAGGTCAATGGTTTCCTCGGCCAGAAGGGTCAGCGACGTATCGTCCACCTGGGCCAGCCCACCCTTGACGAACAGACGGTCAGGCACCGCGCCGTCATGCTCGGAAATTTCGACAATACCAGGACGCAGCGTGGACAGCATCGGTGCGTGCCCCGGCAGGACACCAAAATCACCGTCCGTGCCCGGCACTACGACCGAAGCGACAGACCGATCGGCCAGCAGCCGCTCGGGAGAAACGATTTCAAGGCGAAACTGGTCAGCCATGCGGGACAATCCTATTGCGTTTGCCGTTCACTCTTCAAAGGCAGCTTAGGCTGCCTCTTTCGCCATTTTCTCGGCCTTGGCGACCGCCTGATCGATAGAGCCGACCATGTAGAAGGCGGCTTCCGGCAGATGATCATATTCACCCGCCACGATCGCCTTGAAGCCGGCAATGGTGTCTTCTAGGGCCACAAAGACACCGGGGAAGCCGGTGAACACCTCAGCCACATGGAAGGGTTGGCTGAGGAAACGCTGGATTTTCCGTGCACGGGCAACGGTCAGCTTGTCTTCCTCGGACAGTTCGTCCATGCCCAGAATGGCGATGATATCCTGCAGGGATTTGTATTTCTGCAGCACCTCCTGCACCTGACGGGCGACGGTATAATGTTCTTCACCGACCACCAGCGGGTCAAGGATGCGGCTGGTGGAGTCAAGTGGGTCCACGGCCGGATAAATGCCAAGCTCGGAAATCGCCCGGTTCAACACCGTGGTTGCGTCCAGGTGGGCGAAGGATGTGGCCGGCGCCGGGTCGGTCAGGTCATCGGCAGGCACGTAAACGGCCTGCACGGACGTGATCGAGCCCTTTTTGGTCGAGGTGATGCGCTCCTGCAGCGCCCCCATGTCTGTGGCCAGCGTCGGCTGATAGCCCACGGCGGAGGGAATACGACCCAACAGCGCCGACACTTCCGAGCCCGCCTGGGTAAAGCGGAAGATATTGTCGACAAAGAACAGAACGTCCTGGCCTTCCTGATCGCGGAAATATTCCGCCTGCGTCAGACCGGTCAGTGCCACACGGGCACGGGCGCCAGGAGGTTCGTTCATCTGACCGTAAACCAGCGCGGCTTTGGATTCACCCTCGAGATCGATCACGCCTGAATCGATCATCTCGTGATAGAGGTCATTGCCTTCACGCGTCCGCTCGCCCACGCCCGCGAATACGGAGTAACCGCCGTGACCCTTGGCGATATTGTTGATCAGTTCCTGGATAAGGACGGTCTTGCCCACGCCCGCGCCGCCGAACAGGCCGATCTTGCCGCCCTTGGCATAGGGGGCCAAAAGGTCGACGACCTTGATACCGGTGACGAGGATTTCCTGTTCCGTCGACTGGTCTTCAAAGGCGGGCGCGTCGGCGTGGATGGGTGCGGTCTGTTTGGCGTTGACAGGACCGCGCTCGTCGATCGGCTCACCGATCACATTCATGATACGGCCCAGCGTTTCCGGCCCGACGGGGACAGAGATGGCCGCGCCCGTGTCCGACACTTCGCCGCCGCGCACCAGACCTTCGGTGCTGTCCATGGCGATGGTCCGTACCGTGTTCTCGCCCAGATGCTGCGCAACTTCCAGCACCAGGCGCTGGCCGTTGTTGTCGGTTTCCAGCGCATTCAGAATGGCGGGCAAATGGTCGTCGAACTGCACATCGACAACAGCGCCGATAACCTGTGTGATGCGACCGGTAATGTTGGTGGCAGCCATGTGCTACTCCTGCTTCCTATCTTAAAGCGCTTCCGCGCCCGAGATGATCTCGATCAGTTCCTTGGTGATATATGCCTGACGTGTCCGGTTATAGGTCAGCGTAAGACCGTCTATCATGTCGCCGGCGTTGCGGGTGGCGTTGTCCATCGCGGTCATGCGCGCGCCCTGTTCGGATGCGGCATTTTCCAGAAGCCCCCGGTAAATCTGTACGGCCACATTGCGCGGCAGCAGATCGTCCAGAATGGATTCCTCATCCGGTTCATATTCATAGGCCGCATCGCCAGTACCAGCTTCACCGGCAGGCTCGTCATCATTGGCCGCGCCAACGGGGGCCGGGATCAACTGCTGACGGGTCGGTATCTGTGCGAGCGCCGACTGAAAACGGGAATAGAACAGCGTCGCAACGTCAAACTCACCGCGATCAAAACCGGCCAGCACATCGGAGGCAATGGCTTGCGCATCGGCAAAGCCGAGCTTTTTAATCCCCGCCATATCCTTCAGGCCGACAATATGGTCCTTGAACTCCCGGCTCAGCAGGGCGTGGCCCTTCTTGCCGACACAAAAAATCTTCACCGTTTTGCCGCCGGTCAGCAGACTGCGGATATGTCCACGCGCCGCCTTGACGATGTTGGCATTGAAACCGCCGCACAGGCCCCGTTCGGATGTTGCGACGATCACCAGCTCCACCTCGGACCGTCCGGTCCCGATAAGAAGCGGCGACGCCCCCGGCTGGTCCTGGACGGCAGTCCCCAGGCTGGTCAGCACCTTTTCCATACGTTCGGCATACGGCCGGGCAGCCTCAGCCGCCTCCTGCGCGCGACGCAGTTTGGATGCCGCCACCATTTTCATGGCTTTGGTGATCTTCTGCGTCGACTTGACCGAATTGATCCGGACTTTCAGGTCCTTGAGGCTTGGCATCAAAGAAACCTTTCTTTACTTAGCGAAGCGCCAGTGCCGCACGCCGCCAGACTTAGCTGAAAGCCTTGGCAAAGGTGCCCAGGATAGATTTCAGCTTGTCGCTGGTGTCGTCGCTCAGCTTCTTCTCGGACCGGATCACGGCAAGCAGATCCGCATGCTTGGCGCGCATTTCGCCAAGGAACTGCTGCTCGAAACGGGTGACATCGCCGGTCGGCACATCATCCAGATAACCATTTACACCCGCAAACAGGGTCACCACCTGTTCTTCCACAGGCAGGGGCGAGTATTGCGGCTGCTTCAGCAGTTCCGTAAGACGGGCGCCCCGGTTCAGAAGCTTCTGCGTGGCGGCATCCAGATCGGAGCCGAACTGGGCGAACGCTTCCATTTCGCGGAACTGCGCCAACTCCAGCTTGATGGAGCCCGCCACCTGTTTCATCGCCTTCACCTGCGCGGAGGAGCCGACACGGCTGACCGACAGGCCGACGTTAATGGCCGGACGCACACCCTTATAGAACAGATCCGTCTCAAGGAAGATCTGACCATCGGTGATGGAGATCACGTTGGTCGGAATATAGGCGGATACGTCACCGGCCTGCGTCTCGATAATCGGCAGCGCGGTCAGCGATCCGGCCCCCTCGGCATCGGACAGCTTGGCGGCACGCTCAAGAAGACGGCTGTGCAGATAGAAGACGTCACCCGGATAAGCTTCGCGGCCCGGCGGGCGGCGCAGCAGCAGGGACATCTGACGATACGCCACGGCCTGCTTGGACAGGTCATCATACACGATCACGGCATGCATGCCGTTGTCGCGAAAAAATTCACCCATGGTGCAGCCGGTGTAAGGCGCGAGGAACTGCAGCGGCGCGGGCTCAGACGCGGTGGCGGCAACGACGATGGAATAATCCAGCGCGCCCTTTTCCTCCAGCGTCTTGACGATCTGCGCGACGGTGGACCGTTTCTGCCCCACGGCGACATACACGCAGAACAGTTTCTCACCGTCTTCCTTGGCGGCGTCGTTCACCGTCTTCTGGTTGATGAAGGCGTCAATGGCAACCGCCGTCTTACCGGTCTGCCGGTCACCGATGATCAGTTCCCGCTGGCCACGCCCAACCGGCACCAGGGAGTCAATCGCCTTCAAACCGGTCTGCATGGGTTCATGCACCGATTTACGCGGAATGATGCCCGGAGCTTTCACTTCAACCCGCTGGCGGGTCACATCGGTCAGCGGTCCCTTGCCGTCAATCGGATTGCCGAGCCCGTCGACAACACGGCCCAGCAGCCCCTTGCCCACCGGCACGTCCACAATGGCGCCCGTCCGCTTGACGGTGTCGCCTTCCTTGATGGTGCGGTCATCGCCGAAGATCACGACACCGACATTGTCGGTTTCAAGGTTCAGCGCCATCCCCTTGATGCCGCCGGGAAATTCAACCATTTCACCGGCCTGCACCTGGTCAAGACCATAGATGCGGGCAATCCCGTCACCCACCGACAGCACGGTGCCGACTTCAGAGACTTCGGCCTCATTACCGAAGGATGCGATCTGGTCCTTCAGGACCTTGGAGATTTCCGCCGCACGGATTTCCATTACTGAACCCCTTTCATGGCGATTGCGAGGTTATCGAGCTTGGTCCGGAGCGAGCCGTCGACCATGCGAGAACCAACCCGGACCACGATGCCGCCGATCAGGCTTTCGTCCACCTGCTCCTCGACGGCCACATCACGACCCATGGCGAGTTTGAGTTTTTTCGTCAGATCCGCAAGCTGAGTCTTGGTCAGTGGGCGCGCGGTCGTCACCTCGGCGGCGATTTCGCCGCGATGATGCGCCAGCAGTCTGCCGAAATCACGGATCACAGCCTTCACATATCCAAGACGACGATTCGCCGCCAGGACACCCAGCGTGTTTTTGGTCAGCGTGTGAAAGCCGGCCTCTGCGGCTACTTTCACAATCGCGGAAGACTGTTCGGTCCGGCTGATCAGGGGCGATGACACAAGCTCGCGCAATTCAACGCTTTCACCTAGCAACATGCCCAGCGCGTCCAGATCGCCGGCGACGGTGTCCAACACCTTTTCCGCCTCAGCCATCTCGAAGAGAGCCACGGCATAACGGCCGGCAATCCCTGAAACAATCCCTGTAAGCGAAGCCACGACCGGCAATCCCCTAAATTATTAGCGACCCCTATCAGGGCCGGATCCTTCATGCACCGGCAGGCAAAACATCCTTTGACCGTAAAGAATGACGTCTTCGCCTGCATCGGCGGGGCCGGTCTGTCCTGCGGGGGCGTATGGGCCATGCCGGTTGCGGGTGGCAACTGTGCGGGAACACGCCCGCGCATCTTAAAACCACTGCCTTTTCCGGCATAACCCGCCCGTCCAAGAGCAAAGACCGGCTGGAATGCGGGACCCCTCTAGCACATGGTTTTATGGGGGGCAAGCACTGAGATGACGCGCCATAGCGCCACTGAAAACAGGGCCCGCGAGACGCCGTGAAAGCGAACCGGAACTAGAGAAAACTGTATGGATCGATATCGACTTTGACAGTCACACCCTTGACCGGCTCGCTGCGCTTGAGCCAGTCGCGCATCAACGCCTGCACACGCCCAAGACCGCGCTGATGCAACAGCAGCCGCACCCGGTAATACCCACGCAGACGGGCCAGTGGCGCAGGCGCGGGGCCCAGCACCTGCACCGCCTCGCCGCCAGGGGTTTGTCCACTCGGTGCAGTGGCGGCCAGGCGGCGACCTGTCTCGATTACGGCACTTTCGTCCCGGCCGGACAGGATGAGCGCCACCAACCGCCCAAAGGGCGGCATGGCATGACGACGGCGCCCGTCTTCCTCCAGCGCCATGAAACGCGCGCCGTCCCCCTTGACGAGAGCGTCCACCACAGGGTGCGCAGGATCGTAGGTTTGCAAAAACACCCGGCCCGGTCTTGCCGCACGGCCGGCCCGGCCCGCCACCTGGGTCAACTGCTGATAGGTCCGCTCACCCGCGCGCAGATCCCCGCCGCGCAGGCCGAGGTCGGCGTCAATGACACCCACCAGCGTCAACTGCGGGAAGTGGTAGCCTTTGGTAACGATCTGCGTGCCGATGACGATATCCACATTCCCGGCGGCAATGTCGGCAACGAAACGCGCGGTCTCCGACGGATGGTCAAGCGTGTCGCTGGTCATCACCGCGATACGGGCCTCCGGAAAACGGGCGCCGACCTCCTCGAACAGGCGTTCTACACCGGGACCGCACGCCACCAGGCTGTCCTCGGCGCCGCAGGACGGACAGGCCGGCGGCACCGGACCGCTGTGACCGCAATGATGGCACTGCATCCGGCGCTGAAAACGATGCTCCACCATCCAGGCACTGCAATGGGGACATTCCAGCCGGTGGCCGCATGTCCGACACAGTGTCAGCGGGGCGTAACCGCGCCGGTTGAGGAACAGCATCACCTGCTCGCCGCGCGCCAGCGTGTCCCGCATGTCCGCCTCCAACGGCGGTGCAATCCAGCGGCCCGGCGGCGGTGGGTCCCGCCGCATGTCGACAGCGCGGATGTCCGGCAAGGCCGCGCCGCCATGGCGTGCGGTCAGCCGCAGGCGCCGGTACCGGCCCGCATCGGCATTGACGGCCGTCTCCAAACTGGGCGTGGCGGACGCCAGTACGATGGGGCAGCCACCAAGCGAGGCCCGCAGTACGGCCATATCGCGGGCATGGTAAAGAACACCGTCTTCCTGTTTGAAGGATGGATCGTGTTCCTCGTCCACCACGATGAGACCAAGTTTCCGGAACGGCAGGAAAAGGGCCGAGCGCGCGCCGACAATCACGCGGGCGCTTCCCCTGGCGGTCGCCGCCCAGGCGCGTCTGCGCGCGGCCTGTCCCACATCGGAATGCCAGACGACAGGCCTTGCGCCAAAACGGGCCTCAAATCTGTCCAGCCACTGGCTGGTCAACGCGATTTCGGGCACCAGAACCAGGATCTGCGTCTCGTCATCACGGGAAAGCGCCGCTGCGACAGCTTCGAAATACACCTCGGTCTTGCCGGACCCCGTAACTCCGTCCAACAGAAAAACGGCATATTCGCCGGCCGTGACGGCACCACAAACGGCGGCGGCAGCGGCAGCCTGCTCATCGGACAGGGCCGGGCCGGGCCGGGTCGGGTCGGGTAGCGGGTAGGGCGCATCGGCACTGACCTCCCGCATGGTCAACGCGCCGGCCTTGGCCAGACCGCGCACCACGCTTTCGCTGACACCGGCAGCCTCTGCCGCCGCGCGGGCACTCAAGGGGCCCTGTGCGGCGATGGCATCCAGCACGCGCGCGCGGGCGGGCGTCAAACGCGCAGGCCGTTCACGGCCAGGCGCGAAAATACGTTGGACCGGTGGCGGCTCCAGGGCCGCGGGCACGGACAGGATCATGCGCAAAACGCGGCCGCGCGATGTCAGCGTATAAGCGGCGACCCAATCGACAAAGCGGCACAAATCGGGCGTCAGGGGCGGCATATCGACACGTCCGGCAACAGGTTTCAACTTTTCGACGGAAACCGTCCTGTCGGACTTGTCCGGGGCACTGGGGCGTTTAGTATCGGCCGCGGGCCAGACGACACCCGTGACTTCGCGCGGCCCAAGCGGCACGCGTAGAATGCTGCCCTCAGACACTGGCGCGGCATAAAGATAATCCAACGGCCCGGCAAACGGCATGGGCAGCAGAACGGACAGACGCACCATGCCCTCAACGCTATCCGCCGTCAGATTTTTGCCTGCGTCCGTCACTGCTGTTTCCGTAACACTGCCTGTCCCGGCCAAGAAGAATGGGCCTTACAGCAAACCACTGACAAGCCCAAGACCGACGATCATCATCATCACAGCAACAGCAAGCTGCACGAAACGCAGCGTCACCTTGCCAAGAAGACGCACACCCAGATAGGCACCGGCAAAAGCCATCAGCATGGCCAGCGCCACCGTTCCCGTCAGTGCACTGTCAAATCCGCCAAAACCGCCCGAATGCAGAGCAAGGCCATAGACGACAATACGCACCGTATCGACAATGACCGAACAGACAACGCCTGTGGCGACAAACCCCTGTTTGTCCAGACCCGCCTTGATCAGGAAAGCCGAGCGCAAGGCCCCCTGATTACCCGATAGTCCGCCGAAAAAACCGGATAACACCCCACCCGCCGCCAGATAGCGTCGCGGCACCTGTATGACGGCGAAAGCGGGGCTCAGTTCAAGTATGGCGAAAGCCAGAATGAGCAGACCGATAACCAAATTGATCATCGTGACATTCACTGCCTGTCCGAACAGGATGTAATCCAGAACCGGCGGCTGCGCGGCAAGCTCCGCCAACAGCAGGGCACCCGCCACCGCGCTCAGCGCGGCGGGAAGACCGAAGCGCAGCACGACAGGCCAATCCGCCAGGCGGCCCAGAAGGATAAATTTGAACAGATTGTTGGCCAAATGTACGACCGCCGTTGCCGCGACGGCCACCGGCACGGGAAAGAACAGGGCAAAGGCCGGCATCAGCAGCGTCCCCAGGCCAAAACCGGAAAACAGCGTCAGCAGGGACGCGGCAAGGGCCGCAAATGCGATGATGGCCGTTTCCATGGCGCCTTTCCCTTATACTGTATCGTTCTGCAACCATCCGCGTCATCTTGCGGACCAGAGCCAAAGGTGCAAGGCCGATGTGTCCGTAGCCACGCTGCCAAAGGCATCTTACTCAGGCCGCCTGGCGGTGCGCGGCGGGGGCTTTTCTTGCAATACGTCCACGCTTTCAGTAGGCAGGCGGGAAAGTGCATGCTCCATATGGGACCGGCCCTGACGGATTCCATACCAGCCATCAACCCATGAGACGGGACCAAACGCGATGAAATTCTTTCTGGACACCGCAAAAATCGACGAAATCAAGGAAGCCCATGACACCGGTCTGCTGGACGGGGTGACGACAAACCCGTCACTGGTCAAAAAGGCCGGTGGCGATTTCTTCGAGACGCTCAGCGAAATCGCATCGGTCGTCGACGGCCCGGTTTCGGCGGAAACGGTCGCGACAGACCATGAGACGATGCTTCAGGAAGGTCTGAAATGCGCCAAAATCGCCGACAATATCGCCGTTAAAGTGCCGTTGACGGTGGATGGCCTCAAAACCTGCAAGGCCCTCAGGGCCGAGGGCATCATGGTCAATGTCACGCTTTGCTTTTCCGCCAATCAGGCCCTGCTGGCGGCCAAGGCCGGCGCCACATTCATTTCGCCCTTTGTCGGACGGCATGACGATGTGGGCTTCAACGGCATGGAGCTGATCGAGGACATCCGCACCATTTACGACAATTACGGTTTCGACACGGAAATTCTGGTGGCCTCCATCCGCCACCCGGTCCATGTGCTGGAAGCCGCACGAATCGGTGGCGATGTCGCCACCATGCCGTGGGATGTGATGAAGAAACTGTTCAACCATCCGCTCACCGACAAAGGTCTGGACGCGTTTCTGAAGGATTGGGCCGCAACGGGTTTCTCCATACTCTAGGCATGGAACAGGGCGGGGAATAACGCAGCGGGCAGGCGGGATGTGATGGGGACGGAAGACGCCTTTCGGGCACTTGCCAAACGGTATCCGTGGCCGTCCATTGCCGGTGTGCCGCGCTGGCCCTTTACACTGGATGGCGGCGGACGCGAACGGATCGAGGCGATCATCACCGAGCACCGTCCCGCCGTCATGCTGGAGATCGGCTGTTTCCTATGCGGGTCCAGCCGCCGCTGGCTGGAAACGGATCAAAACCTGCGCCTTGTCGGCGTGGACCCATGGGGCGAAGCCCTGATTGATCAATGCCGCCGCTATGTGGGGCGCCCGCGCCTGACCGCCGCATATCCGGACCCCGCCGACCAGAAAGCCTTTGCCGACTCTGTCGCGGCATATGGCCCGCTGGCTTGCGCCCTCGCCAATATATCGGATTTCAGGGACAGGTTCGTGCCTGTGGTCGGCGCCTCACCCGGTATCCTGCCGGCTCTGAAACGCTGGGACATCATGCCCGACCTGATCTACATCGATGCGGATAAAAAAGCGGCCGATCTGATGATTGCGCACCGTCTATGGCCAAATGCCCGGATCACCGGGGACGATTGGACCTGGAACCGTACAAAAGGATACCCGATGCGGAAAACCGTTGAACGTTTCGCCGCGCGGAAAGGGTACAGTGTAGAGGCGGACGGCAGCACCTGGTGGCTGACGCCGCAATGAAAAACATGGCGTTCGCAGGCATTCCGTGCGCAAGAACTGACAAAATCGGAAACACGTGTCAGGCCGTTACCTCCGGCACCTGAGCGTCAACCCATGTCACATGGCCCATCTTGCGGCCGGGCACGGGTTTGCCCTTGCCATAATCGTGCACATGGGCGCCCGGGTCGGACAGAAATGTCGGCACCCTGTCAATCTCGGTCCCAAGCAGATTACGCATACGCACCGGCCCACGCACCCGCACACAGCCCAGCGGCAGGCCGCAGATAGCGCGGATATGCTGTTCAAACTGACTTGTGACGGCGCCTTCTATGGTCCAGTGGCCACTGTTATGCACCCTGGGCGCTAATTCATTGACCACCAGTCCGCCACTGCTCAGGGAAAACATTTCCACCGTCAACAGACCAACATAGTCCAGCGCATTGGCGATGCGGGTCGCCATGACCTTCGCCTGTGCCATTTGCGGCTCCGGCAGGCCTGACGGCACATGGGTTTCGCGCAGAACATGCTCGGCATGGATATTGTGGCACAGGGGATATGCGGAAATATCGCCCGCCCCTGTCCGGGCAATGATAACACTGACCTCACGTTCAAAATCGACAAAGCCTTCCACCACACCGGCCGTACCCTCCAGCATGGCCGCCGCTTTTTTGATATCGGAGGCACGCCGGATCATGGTTTGCCCTTTACCGTCATATCCCCACAGGCGCCTTTTCGCGACACACGGCAGGCCCAGCCGGTCAACCGCGCGTTTCAGGGCGTCCGCATCGTCGACGGGCTCAAACGGGGCGATGTCGATACCGGTATCCCGCAGAAATGTCTTCTCGGACAGGCGGTCCTGGGCGACGGCAAGGGCATTGATACCGGGCCGCACCGGCACCCTGGCGGCAACGCGCTCGACACTGGCCAGGGGAATGTGTTCAAATTCATACGTCGCCACGGCGACCGACCGGGCGAACCGGTCCAGGGCCTCCATATCATCGAAGGGGGCAACGGTTGTCTGTGCGCTGACATCCGCCGCCGGGCTGTTGTCCTTATCCGTGAAAACATGGCAGCGGTATCCCAGCTGCGCGGCCGCCATGGCCATCATACGCCCAAGCTGCCCGCCGCCGAGAATGCCGATCATGCTGCCCGGCGGAACATATTCAGACGATTTTCTTGCGGTCCGGGGCACCGCCTCACCCTTCATCCGAGGTTGCGGTCACGGGAATTTCGGCCACACCGGCCGTTTGAGCGGCCCGCCAGTCGTCGAGACGCCCGGCCAGCGCGTCATCCATCAGAGCCAGAACGCCGGCCGCAAGCAGGCCGGCATTGATGGCCCCGGCCTTGCCGATGGCAAGGGTTCCGACAGGGACCCCGCCCGGCATTTGAACGATGGACAAAAGACTGTCCTGTCCCTTAAGGCTGTGGCTTTCCACAGGCACACCGAAAACAGGCAGCGGTGTCATGGCCGCCGCCATACCCGGCAAATGCGCCGCACCGCCTGCACCGGCGATCAGGCATTTCAGCCCCCGCGAACGGGCACTGCCGGCATAATCATACAATCTGTCAGGCGTGCGGTGCGCCGAGACGATCCGGGCTTCGTAAGCAACGCCCAGCGCATCCAGCACTTCGGCGGCATGTTTCATGGTCGGCCAGTCGGACTGACTGCCCATGATGATTCCAACTAGGGGCGCTGACTCTTGCATAAGCGTGGGCTTGACTGGCATATCCCAAGTGATAAGCGGAAGCGCGATTATAGAAATCGCTTGCAGCGATGCAAGCACAGTTGCCGATACTGCACAGGATCATAGCCCCCGTAATGTCCCGGCCTTGTCATGGGAATCGGAAAGCGGGCATACTGGTGCGCAGACACGGGGCTTAGGGCAAAGGCCTGTAAGAACGCATGAAAATCGCCAATCCGATAGAAGGCGCAGCAACTGCCGGCATCAGGCGCACGGCGGAAAGCCGTCCCTTGTCGCGTGGCGAGGCGCGCGCGGCCTCAGCCCCGCGGTCGATCACCGACACGGTTGAAACCCTTGGCATCCCGTCAGGCGAGCTGACACCAAGTGTCCACAAGGCCATCGTCACACTGATCGGCGAGGTGGATACATTGCGCAGGGATCTTGATGCGGCCAACAGACGCCTGCGCGAACTGGAAGACCTGGCCGACATGGACACCCTGTTGCCCGTACCCAACAGACGTGCATTCGTACGCGAATTGAACCGGATGATATCCTTCGCGGAACGGTACGGAGCGCCCTCAACGGTGATGTTCATAGACCTGAACGACATGAAGGTGATCAATGACACATATGGTCATGAAGCCGGGGACAAGGCTTTGCTCCATGTCGCCCGCACATTGTCCGACAACATTCGCGGCACGGATACCGTCGCGCGTCTGGGCGGGGATGAATTTGGCGTGATTCTGGCCCAGGCGGACGAGGAAACCGGCCGGCGCAAAGCGGAAGACCTGGCGGCCCTTGTCCGGCAAACACCGCTGACCATCAATGGCACACAGCATGCGGTCAATCTGGCTTACGGCACCTACACCTTCCGAAGCGACGATGCGCCTGAAACAGCGCTGGCACGCGCGGACGAAGCCATGTATGCCAACAAAAAAGCCATCAAAGGGGAAAATGCCGTCCGTTGACGGAAAACCGCGCCGCCCGCGGCAGGCCGGGCCTCTTTAAAATACCGGTGTCGGAAAAGTCCAAGCGCCCTGAATGAGGGTGGGTATCGGATGTCACAAATTGCAGATGGTAAAAATGGCCGATACCGTGGCTCTCAGGCGGTGTGGCTTTCAGACGGTGTGGCTTTCAGGCGATAATATCGGGGACCAGCATGGTCTGCAGGGTGTTGATCTGGTCTTTCAGCAGCAATTTACGCTTTTTCATGCGCTGCACCTGCAACTGGTTGAAGGTGCCGGCCCGCTCAAGGGCCGTGATTGCATCATCCAGATCGCGGTGTTCCTGCATCACGGCGGACAAACGCCCCCGGATCGCTGTTTCGTCCATGCCGACAACCCCCTCAAACATAGCAACACCCTTCCCTGTCAACACCGACCTGATAATATTGCCACTATAGCATGAAGACAGGACCCATAGAAGAAAAGCCGCCCGGTATCAAAAAGACCGTGCGGGACGCTCCCACGAGGGCGGACGATTTCTGGGCGTTTTCCCTTGCCCTCTATGCTCGTCCGGATGTCGCAGATGCCTGCCTTGACGCCCAGGACAGGCTGGGCGCCGATGTCAATCTGCTGCTGCTTACCGCATGGTTGGCCGCACAGGGCCGAATGCCGGACACACAGTCATGGACACAACTGATAGCCGTATCATCCCGCTGGCAACGGCACATACTTGGCCCGCTGAGAGCCAGACGGCGCGCCCTGAAAGGTCACCCGGGATATGAGGCCATCAAGGACAAAGAGCTGGAAACGGAAAAGACCTGCCAGGCCGCACTGGTCTCGGCACTTGGCGTGACGGTACCTTTAAGCGCCGATCCCTTTGACCCGTATCGCCGCCATCTGGACCCGGATGGACTGCCCGGTGGCCGCGCCCAGTGGGACAGGACCATCGCACTGTTGCTGCCACAGTGACAAAATGGGCGGGAAAGGCATCGCCTGCCGACCCTCACACGGGCGACCCCGGTTTCAGTCTTCCGCCCGCCAGCGCCGCAGATCCGGCACCGCAACGTCGAAAAGATCAAGCATCCGCGCCACCGTCTGGGTGACAAGGTCATCCACATCCTTCGGCCGGGTGTAAAATGCCGGAACCGGCGGGGCGATGACGGCCCCCATTTCGCTCAAAGCCGTCATTGTGCGCAAATGACCGGTGTGCAGGGGCGTTTCCCGCACCATCAGTACCAGCCTGCGGCGTTCCTTGAGAACGACATCGGCAGCCCGGCTGACCAGGCTGGCCGTCACACCGGTGGCAATTTCCCCCATGGTTCGTATCGAACAGGGCGCCACCAGCATGCCTGCGGTTATGTAGGAACCGCTGGCAATCGCGGCGCCGATATCGGCCGCCGGATACTGCCTGTCCGCCAGATCCCGCACACTGCTGACAGACCGGCCGGTTTCCTCAACCAGTGTCCGCTCGCCCGCCCTGGATAAAACCAGATGGGTTTCCACCGGCTGGTCCCGCAGCAACTCAAGAGCCCGCAGGCCGTAAACCGCGCCGCTGGCCCCTGTTATGGCAATAATCAACCGTTTCCCGTTATCGGCCACACGAGTCTCCTTCAGGCATGGCTTTCCCTTTACAGGATGAAGTCTTACCCATGCCGATGGCTGGCTTTAAGTACCGGAAGGTAAGGGGTGTTTTCCGCAAGGCAAATGTTTTTCGTGACAACGGGGCAGCCATGGTGCTGAATGGAGAGTCCGGGAACATCAATCAAGCAAAGGAGTATAAAACATGAGCCTGAATGCGCATGTCGAACGCCTGAATGCCAAACATGCTGAGATTGAAAGCACCATCGCCCGGGAAGAACTGCGTCCCCATCCGGACACATTGCGAATAACACAGCTAAAGCGCAGAAAACTCCGATTAAAGGAAGAGCTCTCACGGCTGGAAACACAGCATTAGTCAGAGCCCTGTTTCACACGCACCCCTCAAACTGAACAGGATGCAGTCCCCCTGCCCTGAAACGCCGCAGGCGTGACCGACAGAGGTCACGCCTGGCAATTGTTGTCTTCAATGTAACGAAACAGACCGCAGGGCTGCTATCAGACCGTCGTCGTCTCGTCCGGGCCGGCTGAAGTGTCCTGCGGACCGTCCGCCGCTGAAGGGGCATCGTCGGTCTCATCACCTGCTACGGGCAGAATGGTGGTGCCGGCGGCATCGTCATCGGAAACATCATCGGAACCGGCGGGCGCACCGCCCATCTTTTCACGCCGGGCGGCGGCATGGCGCACAGCCTCGTCCAGCTCCGTCTGACGGCACAGGCCGAGGCCAACGGGGTCCTGCGGACGAATATTGGACATATTCCAGTGGCTGCGGTCACGAATGGCCTGAATGGTCGGTTTGGTCGTACCGACAAGACGGCTGATCTGCAGATCGGACAATTCGGGGTGGTGACGGATCAGCCAGGCAATCGCGTCGGGTTTGTCCTGCCGCTTGGACACCGGTGTATAGCGGGGGCCCTTGGTCCGGGGTTTGGTTTCCACATCGTGTCGGGTCAGCGTCAAACGGGCATTGGGATCCGCCTGGCAGCGGTCGATCTCCGCCCGGGTAAGCTGGCCGTTCACCGTCGGGTCCTGACCCACGATATGAGCGGCAATGGTTCCATCGGCAACACCCTGTATTTCCAGTTCATGCACACCGCAGAACTCGGCAATCTGCCGGAATGTCAGGGCCGTATTGTCGACCAGCCACACGGCTGTTGCCATCGGCATCAGGATTTGGGTCATAACTGTATCCACTTAAAATCTGTTGGCTGTCTTCCACCGGTTCCGGATGCCCATAGCCTGCCTTACCCCGAGACGCAGGATAAACGCATGCCATTCAGACGGCAGCGCCGTCTGCCTTTTCTCGCATGGCAAAAGCATCAGGAAAAGGGGGAAGAACAATTCCCTAGATTTCTATGTAACAGGTCCTTGCCGGACTGTCACCGGCAAAGCACGTCCGTTTCAGAGGCCGCCGGCTCTGGGAAAAGACAAGCTGATCCGGCTCACGGTTTCAAGCCGTGCTGAGAAGAATCTTACCCATATGACTGCCGTCTTCCATGCGGCCGTGGGCGGCACTAGCTTCAGCAAGCGGTAAAACCGTATCCGTCACGCTGCGCAACCCGCCACCTTCAAACAACGGCCACACATGCGTCTGCAATGCCCCTGCGATCGCCCCCTTGAATGCACTGTCGCGCGGACGCAGCGTGCTGCCCGTCAGGGTCAGGCGTTTCAGCATCACCGGCAGCATGTTGAACGCCACCTGCGGTCCCCGCAGAAAGGCGATGGACACATGCCGACCGTCCGGTGCCATGGCCGCGATATTGCGCGGCACATAATCGCCGCCGACCATATCCAGAACCACATCAACCCCCTTACCGCCCGTCGCATCCGCCAGCACGCTGACAAAATCGTCCCTTTTGTAATTGATGACCAGATCGGCGCCGAGCGCACGGACGAAATCGGCTTTTTCCTCCGACCCCACGGTTGTCGCCACCCAGGCGCCGAAAGCCTTGGCCAACTGAACAGCCGCCGTGCCGATCCCCGATGAACCGCCATGAACAAGAAGCCGCTCACCGGATTGCAGACGCCCGCGGTCAAATACATTGGACCAAACGGTAAAATACGTCTCCGGCAGACCGGCCGCATCCACAATATCCATACCATGCGGGACGGGCAGGACCGTTTCGGTCGGCGCCGTGCAATATTCGGCGTATCCGCCGCCTGTCACCAGCGCGCAAACATCGGCCCCGACGGCCACGCCGTCCACCCCTTCGCCTAGGGCATCCACCGTGCCCGACACTTCCAGTCCCAGAATATCGGATGCGCCGGGCGGCGGGGGGTAAAGCCCCTGACGCTGCACGATGTCAGGGCGGTTAACCCCGGCCGCGGCCACACGGATCAACACCTCACCCGGGCCGGGCACCGGCTTCGGCCTGTCCACGAGCTGGAGCATATCGGCGCCGCCGGGCTCGCTGGCAATAATGGCTTTCATATGATTCCGTCTCCCTGCTTTCTGCCGGCGGAAGGGCAGATCAACACCAACGGACACAGTGACAAGTCCCCCGGTCCTTGGCAAACTTTCACAGAGATATGCACGATGATGACACGACGGGAGATACGGAATGGACCTGGAAGACGATCGGCCGACCCCGGCCGGAGACAGTTTGAGTACGGTGGAAAACGAAGCGCTTGACGCCTTGGGGGTCGCGGAACTGGAAACCCGTATCAGACGTCTGAAGAGCGAAATCGTCCGGACAGAGGCCGCTCTGGCCGCCAGGGCCGATACCCGCAAGGCTGCGGACGCCTTGTTTTCAGGCAAAGCCTAGGGATATCCGTTTACACAGCCGAACCGGTGGACAGCAGATGCAAAAAGGGACGGGTCGCGTAAAGGCGAACCCGTCCAGGACTGTGCGGCCTGATCCGGACCACAGGGGGCAGAGGCCCGAGCGCCTCTGGCCGCACACAGCGAGGAAACAGTGTCCATCAGTCTGACAGGGGGCATCTCCGGGCCACATGCTTTCCGATCTTCACCTAAACGACCGGTCATGCTGCGGACATGCACCCTATCAGCAAATGGCAGCCTTAGGCGGCGTCGGCTTCAATGGTTTTGGGCTCTGCCGGCCGCTCCGCGCGGATCTCGATCGTGCGGGGCTTCTTATGGTCGGGGATCACGCGTTGCAGGGCCACTTCAAGCAGGCCGTTTTCAAGCTTGGCGGCACCAACCTGAACCGTGTCGGCCAATTCGAACCGGCGCTCGAACGCGCGCTTGGCAATACCACGGTGCAGGTACCGCGTGGTGTCATCGCCGTCCTTGGCCCGACCGGAAACGATCAGCGTGCTTTCCTGCACGGTGACGGTCAACTCATCGGGGCTAAAGCCGGCAACAGCCATGGTGATACGATAGTCGTCCTCGCCCAACTTTTCGATATTGTAGGGCGGATAGGACGGCGTCGTATCGCCGCTTAACGCCGTATCGATCAGACGGTTCAAATGGTCAAAGCCGACCGAACTGCGCATCAGGGGGGAAAGGTCAAAACGAGTCATTGTCGTCCTCCTAAATCATGAGCAACGTTTAAAAACAGCCCGCCATACGGCCGGGCGAATAACGTTCCGATCCCGCTTTGCGGCAACCGGACATGACAGATGTGGGGAGGACGAAACGCGGTTTCAAGCCCTGGCGAAACAGGCCTGAACGGAGCGTCCGTAAATGCCCGGGGGCGCCGTGGCAAAACCACGGCGCCCCCGGACAACAATCGCTAAAAGATTACTTTTTAAGTGAGAAAGAGCCGAAGCGCTTCTTGAAGCGCGCGACCTGACCGCCCTCAACAACGGTGCGACCGCCACCGGTCCAAGCCGGATGGGATTTCGGATCGATCTCAAGCGTCAGCGTGTCGCCTTCCGAGCCCCAGGTCGAGCGGGTCTCAAAAGTCGTCCCGTCGGTCATCACAACCTTGATGGTGTGGTACTCGGGATGAATATCCTGTTTCATCGGTTCGTCCTTCGTTTTGAAACGAGGCGGCTATATAAGCGAGGCAGGCCCCGATTGCAAGACCAAAACAGGCTGATCCGGAAGTTTACGGGCCGGGTTTGCCGGTCGCGTACACGCAGCGATCCCAGTCCGGCTTTCCAATCGCGGGAACCACGCTCCTGCGCCCAGCGGAACAAATATATTCCACCGTCACCGAAGACATTGCCGGATGGCGACAGACTGCCTACATATGGCGCTGCGTCAAAACGGGCTGATCAATAATAGCCGGCCAATAATAACAGGGGATTCGTATGAGCGATACGGCCATCCGTCAGGAGCATGAGCCGCCAAAGGGGCGACTTACAAACCTGAGGACATTGTGGCTCTACATTCGCCGCTATCCGCTTGAACTTTCGCTGGCCGGGTTCTTCCTCATCATCAGCGCCGTGACGGTCCTGATCGTCCCGACGGCCATCCAGAGCATTGTCGACAAAGGGTTTACCCGTGCCGAGGCCGGGGCGATCGAGGATCACTTCTTCCTGTTCGTAATCATCGTCACGGTACTGGCGGCCGCGACCGCGCTGCGCTTTTTCTTTGTGACGTGGCTGGGCGAGCGGGTCGTCGCGGATATCCGCAAGGCGGTTTATGAACGCCTGATCAGCCTCAGCCCGGAGTTTTTCGAAACCAACAGTCCGGGGGAAATCGTCTCCCGTCTCACGGCGGACACAACACTGGTACAAACCATCGTGGGATCGTCCATGTCGGTCTGGGCACGCAATTTCCTGATCGCCATCGGCGGCACCGTCTGGCTTTTCGTGATGAACCCCAAATTGATGGGGCTGATCGCCATCGTGATTCCACTGGTGATCGCCACGGCCATCATCGTCGGGCGGCGGGTGCGCACCCTTTCGCGGCGCAGTCAGGACCGTGTGGCCGACGTGGGCGCCAAGGCCAACGAATCGCTTGCCGCCCTGTCCATCGTACAGGCCTTCACGCGGGAAAGTGCCGAGGCCGAGCGTTTCGGCGCACAGGTGGACGCCGCCTTTTCCGTGGCGCGCCTGCGCATTATGGTGCGCGCGGCACTGACCGGTCTGCTGATCTTCATGATTTTCGGCGCCATCGCACTGGTCATGTATCAGGGGGCACAGGATGTGATCGCCGGGAAGATGACACCGGGCGAAATTCTGGCCTTCATCATGCGCGCCGTTTTCGTCGCCGGCGCCTTCGGTGCCCTGTCGGAAATTTACAGCGATCTCCAGCGTGCCGCCGGGGCTGCCGGAAGGCTGGCCGAGCTGTTGTCGGCGGAAAGCCGAATCAAGGCACCTGCCAAGCCGAAAGCCCTGCCGCAGCCGGTCACGGGCAACATCCGTTTCGACGATGTCACCTTTGCCTATCCGTCCAAGCCGGGACAGGCCGCCCTTACGGACTTCACCCTGCATGTTCGCCCAGGCGAGACCGTCGCCCTTGTCGGTCCATCGGGCGCGGGAAAATCAACCGTGCTGCAGCTTCTGCTGCGGTTTTACGACCCGGACAACGGGCACGTGACCATTGACGGCACGAACATCGCCGACACCGACCCGACGCAGTTCCGCCGGACTCTCAGCTTCGTACCGCAGGACACCATTATTTTCGCCGACAGTGTGGCGGAAAATATCCGCTACGGACGGCTGGAAGCAACCCGTGACGAAGTTGTCGATGCAGCCAAGGCCGCCGCCGCCCACGACTTTATCGAGGCGTCGCCGGATGGCTTCGACACATTCCTCGGCGAGCGGGGGACACGCCTGTCCGGCGGGCAGCGGCAGCGCATCGCCATTGCCAGGGCACTGCTGCGCGACGCGCCCATCCTGCTGCTGGACGAAGCCACCAGCGCGCTTGACGCCGAAAGCGAACAAAAGGTGCAACAGGCCCTCACCCGTCTGATGAAGGGACGCACCACGCTTGTCATCGCGCACCGGCTAGCGACGGTAAAATCCGTCGACAGGATCGTCGTGATGGATCAGGGACGCATCGTCGCCGAAGGCCGCCACGACGAGCTGGTCAGACAGGGCGGGCTTTACAAACGCCTTGCCGACCTGCAGTTCGGGGATGTCTAGGGCTGATCCTGTTTGCCCACAAGGGCGGGCACGATGGTGGAATACAGCCATTCAGCCGGCTGAAACTGGCGTTTGGCATTGTTGAAATTCGTACCGGTAAAAGCCGCAACGATACCGGCTTCCGGCAAAACGAAAATGAAGGTACCGCCATTGCCGTGGGCATAGACCGTCTCATAGGTCCTGCCGTTGTGAGGGATGGTATTGCGCCACCAGAGATAGCCGTAAGTGGAGCCACGTCCCGGTACCCTGGTCCGCTCTTTCAGCATGGTCTCAACCCAGTCGGCGGAGACGATGGTGCGGTCCTGCCAGCGCCCTTCCGCCAGCACCAGTTGCCCGATACGGTGAAGAGCCCCCAAACTGAGGCGCAGGTGCCCGCCGGTATCGGTGTGACCTGCCGGGGTCTTTTCCCACCGTGCGCCGTCGATGCCGAGGGGGGCAAACAGCCGCGCCTCGGCAAACTCGGGCACCGGTTCACCGGACAGCGTTTCGATCACCCGGCCCAATAGCACGACGCCGCCGGTGCAATAACTGAAATGTCTGCCGATTTCATATGCAAGCGGCTGGCTCAGCAAAAAGCGGCCCCAATCCTTCGTCTTGTACATCTTGTCTTCATGACCGAGAGACGCCGGAGACCAGTCGTCGCAGGCAAGGCCCGTGCGCATGGTGAGCGCGTCGACAAGGTGGAGATCCCGCCGTGCATCATCCGGCGACATGTGAGCAAAACTGTCCGGTAAAATGTCGTCAAAACGTGTCTTGATCCCCTTCAGCCTGCCCCCATCCCTGAGAATACCGATCAGAAGCGCCGTAATGCTTTTGGTGGCGGAGCGGATGTCATGACGCGTATCCGGTCCCTTGCCGGGGGCGTACACCTCGGCGGCGACCCTGCCGTGCATGGAGACCATCATGCCGGTGACACCTTTATGATCGCCGTCAGCGATCTGCCCTGCCAGCGTTTGCAACGGGGCATCATCGGCATTGACCGCCAGGCAGGCGCATAAAGACAAAGCAGCCAGAACAAGATGGCGCACGCGCATGGTACGGCTTCCAATCATGCTTGGACGTTATCGTTGGGTCAGACGCATTTCGATACGCCGGTTGCGGGCATAGGCCACATCATTATCGCCGGCATCAAGGGGCTGATGCTCGCCAAAACCGGTCGCCGCCAGACGCTCCGCCGGTACGCCGACGCTCGTCAGAAATTCCACGACCGAAATGGCGCGCGCCGCACTCAGGTCCCAGTTGCTGCGAAAGCGTGCCGTCGCGATCGGCCGCCGGTCGGTATGGCCGTCCACCCGCAGGACCCAGTTAAGGTCGACCGGAATGTCAGCCGCAATGGTCAGCAGGGTTTCGGCGAATTTGCGCAGCTCCGCCCGCCCTTCGGGACCCAGTTCCGCACGACCGCTTTCAAACAGTAGTTCGGATGCAAAAACGAAACGATCCCCTTCGATGCGGATTTCAGGCCGTGAGGACAGCACATCTTTCAGGCGCCCGAAAAATTCCGACCGGTAGCCCGCCAATTCCTCGACCTTGCTGGCGAGTGCACGGTTCAGACGGCGGCCCATATCGACGATGACGGCGCGGTTACGGCGATCCCGCTCCTCACTGGCCTCAAGCGCGGCTTCAAGCCGGGCAAGCTGTTCCTGCAGGGCCTGCAGGCTGTTGCGCAGGCGCGCCACTTCCGACCGGGCGCTTTGCGACAGGCGGCGTTCTTCTTCCAATGCGGTGCTGGCTTCGTCATAGTCGCGTTGCAACCGGTCCGACAGGGCCGTCAACGTGTCGCGGCTGAGGGTCAATTCCTCAAGCTGGGCCCGTGTGGCGGCAAGCGCGGCTTCCGCGTCGGAGAGACTGCCGGTCAGGCGGTCCCGCTCCGTATTGGCGGCGGTGAGAGAGGCGGACAATTCCGCCATGCTGTCCCGCAGGGCCATATTGGCCTGCTGTTCCATGCGCAGAAGATTGCCGAGCTGCAACACCTGTCCGCGCAACTCCGCGAGAAGTTGCTCGCGTCCCGTCAGGGCCTGTCCCAGGAAAAACTGCCCCAGCACGAAAATGCTGAGCAGGAAAATGATCACCATCAGCAACGTGGACAGCGCGTCGACAAATCCGGGCCAACTGGTGTCCTGCCCGCCTAGGCCGCCGCGCCGCCGGGCGGTGATCATGCGCTTTCACCCTTTTTGGGTTTACTCGCGATCCTGTCCCCGGTTGCGGGCGTACCGCCGACGGCACTTAACCCCGGATGGGCGGCGGCCTCGGCGGTTGCATCAACGACGGGCTGATGCGGCCCCGGTTTCGGCTGGTCTTTTGGCCCCGGGCGGCGGGCGGTCAGCCGCGCGCTGTCCATACCGGCAGCCAGCGTGCGCGCCAGCAGTTTAATGTCGTCGCGCAAATCCTCCAGCATCCGCTCGGACTGGCGCGCTTGTGCCTCGGTCAGGCGTTTCAGGCCCACATCCAGATTGCGGATATGTTCCTTGCTGGCCGCGTCCAGGGCGGGCACAGGGGCCGGTGGCGGGCGGTCCTCTATACGGGTCATCCGTTCCATGGCCAGCAGCAGCTTGCGATTGGTTTCCTCTGCCCGGGCCAGTGCCTCATCCTGCCCCTGGAGCCTGTCGGCAAGGGCGGCAACGGACTCAGCGATAGCGCGCAAGCCTGCCTCCATCTCGCCGCTGCCCTCCTGCGAGCGTTGCAGGGTACGGTTCAGACGGTCGATACCGTCCGCCGTCTGTTCCATCAACGCCGCCATATAGGCGTTCGGGCCTTCTTCCTCATCGGCACGGGACAGCTTGGTCGCGCCGGCCAGCCAGTCCTCGACCTCATTATAAAAACGGGTCTGCGCCTGACTGGCCTGCAAGTCCATGAAACCAAGCACAAGCGACCCGGCCAGCCCGAAGAGCGAGGAGGAAAATGCCGTCCCCATGCCGCCGAGCGGCGCTTCCAGACCGGCTTTCAGCTCATCGAACATCAGCGCCATGTCACTGCCGTCCACCGTCAGCCCCTTGATGGTGCCACCGATGGCGCCAATGGTGCCAAGCAGCCCCCAAAAGGTCCCAAGAAGACCAAGAAAGACCAAAAGACCGGTCAGATATTTGCTGATCTCGCGGCTTTCCTCCAGCCGGGAGGCGATACCGTCCAGTACGGACCGCATGGACTGCGCCGTCAGCCGCATGCCCCCTTCCTGCGAGGCGGCAAGCAACGCGGCGGCAGGCGCCATCAGACGCGGCGTGACCGATGTGCCGGCCCCGTCAATCCGCTTGAAGGCGGCGATCCAGTCCAGTTCCGTGTTCAGGTCGACAACCCGGCGGTAAGCATACGCAATGCCGATGACAAGCACGCCGAGGATCACACCGTTAAGCACGACATTCGCGAGAAATGCCCCCATCAGCGCCTGCCGCAGGGCGACAGCCAGCAGGACAACAACCCCGACAAACAGGGTCATCCGGATCAGGAATGTACGCGGTTTCTGCACAAATCAGCCCTCCTGCCGCCTAAGCCACCCCACTTTAAGGGCAAAAGTGAGGCAAACAAGGGGGTTGCTTACCGTCTTTTTGCGGAGTCACCGGATATCCACAGACAAAGCCGGCAATCCCGGTGCAAAAATCGGTTTCTTCCGGCGAACCGAATACGCCGGACCACCCCGGAGACAGGCCCTGCGCGATCATAATGGTCTGACAGACATGGAAGCGCGTGGCATGGATCGTTTTCATAACCGACCCTGCCAGTGGCTGTATGCTCATGCGCGGGAAACGGAGCCCGGTGCCGAGATAGGCACCGCGATACCGCCCCGTTCAGCGCCGAACAACACCTGCCGACGGCGCGTATAACCGCTCAGGCATCCGCCAGCTTGCGGCGGGCGCGCTTGATCACCCGCTCAATGGGGGCATGCAGGCGGTCATTAGCGGCAATGATGTCGCCCCGTTCCAGCATTTTCTGGCCGCCGGTCATATCCGTCACATAACCGCCTGCCTCACGCACCAGAAGGATGCCGGCCGCCATGTCCCAGGGCTGAAGCCCGCTTTCCCAAAAACCGTCAAACCGGCCGGCCGCGACATAGGCGAGATCCAGAGTGGCCGCACCGAAACGCCGCACACCGGCGACAGAGGTCATCATTTCCGACAGCTCCGCCCGGAAGGCATCATGCCCGTCCCGGCCACGGAACGGAATGCCGGTGGCCAGAAGCGCATCGTCCATTTTGCCGCGCCCGGAGACACGCAGACGGGTATCGTTCAGATAGGCGCCGACACCCCGTTCGGCCCAGAACAGTTCATCCGTCAGCGGCGCATAGATGACGCCGGCGATAATCTCGCCCCTTTCCTCCACCGCGACCGTGGTCGCGAAATGAGGAACGGAGTGCAGGAAGTTGGTCGTACCGTCGAGCGGGTCGATCAGAAAACGAACATCCGCGCGCTTGCCTTTCACCTCGCCGCTTTCTTCCATCAGGAAACCGAAATCGGGACGCGCGCGGTGCAGCTCTTCAAACAGGACTTTTTCAGCCCGCCGGTCCGCGACCGAAACAAAGTCCGACGGTCCTTTTTTCGAGACCTGCAAATGCTCCACCTCGCCAAAGTCCCGGCGCAGGCCCCGGCTGGCCTTCATGGCGGCCGACACCATGACGTTGATCAGAGCGCTGCGATGCGCCATCGGACTTCTCCTGAAACAGAACGGTTATGACGAAGATCGCCCTCGTCAATGAGGGCACTCAAGCGGCTTCAATTGAGCAAACGGGTCTCAGTCGGCGCGGCCGGTATATTCCCGTTCAGCAGTGGCGACAATCACCTTGTCGCCCTGATTGACGAAAGGCGGCACCATGATGCGTAGGCCGTTGTCCAGCAGCGCGGGCTTGTAGGAACTGGCTGCTGTCTGGCCTTTGACCACCGGCTCGGTCCCGGTAACGGTCAACGTTACCTTTTCCGGCAGGGAAATGCCGAGAGGCGTTTCCTCGTGAAATTCAATCACCACATCCATGCCGTCCTGCAGAAAAACGGCATCATCACCGATATCGTCCTCGGAAATGAGGATCTGTTCATAGGTAGCCGTGTCCATGAAAGTGAACATGCCGCCATCGGCAAAAAGATACTGATAATCCTTCTGTTCCAGACGCACGCGCTCGACCTTTTCCGATGACCGGAAACGTTCGTTCATCTTGGTGCCGTCCTTCAGGTTTTTCAGTTCCACCTGCAGGTAGGCGCCGCCCTTGCCGGGCTGGGTGTGCTGGATTTTCACGGCGCGCCACAGGCCGCCCTTATGCTCGATCACATTGCCGGGACGCACAGCGTTTCCATCAATCTTCATCGCAACGACCTCATTCTCTTTGCAAGCATTCTGCGGGGCGGATACACGGATCAAAGATCAAAGCGGCGGGCCCAGCCCACCGGCAGCGGTGCTATAACGGATTTGCCGCACGCGGGCAACGCCGTTCTCGCGGCACCTCATATATTCAGAACCGCGTACCGCCCGGCTTGATACGGCGGTAAATGTCATAATCCTTGTGGAAGATGATGGACAGCAGGTCCAAATGGTCCTTGCCGGTGGGTTCCACATCCATTTTGGGTGAAACATTCCATTCCAGGATATCCAGTTTGGCACCGACCTTGTGTTGCAGATAGTCGACCAGTGCCGCGAAATCCTCATACCGGAACAGGGTGATCCCTTCGGCACGGTCATGTTCACCGACGATGAAATCGGCCTGCGTGCCGACTTTGGCCCAGGGCGGCCTTTGTTCAAACGGTATGCCGATATAGCCTTCAAGAAAATCGGCCCAGCGCATCCCGCCGGTATATTCACCGTGCCGGGGGTGCCCGGGATCGGCCAGTTCCGCGCGCGCGCGGAACCGGTACCAGCTTGTCAGCCAATCCAGGGGTTCGCGCATCAGGCACAGGACTTCCAGATCATCGGCCTCGTCCCCGATCTGCTCTCTCAGGAACGGCAGGAACTTTGACCGGTAAACCCGGAAATTGGTGTGGCGCAGCCGGTGGTCCGTATGAAAAACACCCTGTACATGATCCGCCAGTGAATGCACCAGCGAGGTCGAACCACATTTGGTGTTCGACAGCAGAACGAATTTATGTTGCGTTGAGACCAGCACACCGACTGTCTAACCAACAGGCACTCAAAGCACAATATTTGGCTGGCTGGCGCACGCGGGACGGTCACTAAAATTCAAAATCATAAAACGGAGTGTCCGATACGGTCTGATGCGCTTTTCTACAGGCACAAAGCGTTGCCGGACCAGCCTCCGCACCGCTATACTTCAAGCAGCGGACGACATCATGATGCAAACTTTCAAAACCGACGAGGCACGCTGGCAGGCCGTCACCCGCCGGGATCACAGCGCCGACGGCCAGTTCGTTTTCGCCGTGACCAGTACGGGCATCTATTGTCGCCCCGGCTGCCCGGCACGGACACCGAAACGTGAAAATGTAGTATATTTCAGGACGGCTGACGCGGCGGAAGCCGCAGGCTTCAGGCCTTGCAAACGCTGTCACCCCGCCTCGCTGACGCCGAAAGCGCTTCAGTCCGACCTGATCGCCGACATCTGTACCCATATCGACCGCAGCGATCCGCTTCCCAGTGTGGCCGATCTGGCGGAGCAGGCCGGCATGAGCATCGGCCATTTTCAGCGCACCTTCCGTGCCGTGACCGGCATCACCCCGAAAACCTATCTGCAGGCGCGCAGAGACCGTCGCTTTGCCGAAACGCTGCAACAGACGGAGCGGGTGACGGATGCGGTCTATGATGCCGGTTTTGGCTCCACGGGCCGCGCCTATGACCGCGTTGTCAACCGTATCGGCATGGCACCCTCGGCGGTCAGGCGCGGCGGTGCCGGTGTGCGCCTGGCATATGCGGTGGCCCCCTGTGCGCTTGGCGTAGTGCTTGTAGCACGCTCCCGGCAGGGTGTTGCGGCCATTGAACTGGGCGACAGCACCGAGGCCGTTGTCAAAGCCCTGCATGACCGTTTCCCCCATGCCGAAATTGTCGGCGACGACACCGGTTTCGGCGACCTTCTGCATGATGTCGCCGGCCTGATTGAAACACCCGAACGCGGCCATAGCCTGCCCCTGGATATTCAGGGTACGGTTTTTCAGCGCAGGGTGTGGCAGGCCCTGCAGGACATACCGGCAGGCGAAACCCGAACCTACAGCCAGCTTGCCAAGGCGGTGGGCAGGCCAAAAGCGGTGCGCGCGGTGGCCGGTGCCTGCGCGGCCAATGCCCATGCCGTCGCCATTCCGTGCCACCGTATTGTCCGGTCGGACGGCAGCATCAGCGGCTATCGCTGGGGCCGCCAGCGCAAGAAGGTCCTGCTGGCCCGGGAAAAGACGGAAAAGGCGGAGAAAAGTAAAACCGGCTGACAGGATTACCCTCAGTCCGCCGCCAGCGCCGCGTTAAAGGCTTTCACCGCCATTGCCGGCCCTCGGGGATCGGACCAGACAGCGCCGGACACCGCAACGAAATGTGCCCCGGCCGCTGCAAGGGTTTTGCAGTTTTCAGGGGTGATGCCCCCAATGGCGACCGAGGGAAGTTCCGTCACCTCATCCCAGACGGTCAGGATATCCGCATCCGGGGTATGCTGCGTTTCTTTCGTCTGCGTCGGGAAAAACGCGCCAAAGGCGACATAATCGGCACCGCCCTCACCCGCTTCATAGGCCAGGTGCAGGCTGTCATGACAGGTCACGCCGATATCCTTGCCATGCCCAAGCAGGGACCGTGCTTCGGCCACACTGCCGTCACCCTGGCCCAGATGTACACCGTCCGCATCCAGCTCGACAGCGAGGTCGGCCCGGTCATTGATCAGAAACGCAACGCCGTGAGCATGGGCGACAGGCATCAGCCGCCGTGCCGCTGTACGGATAACGTCATCGCCCACATCCTTCAGGCGCAATTGCAGACAGGCCACGTCACCCGCGGCAAGGGCACTGTCCAGGTCGCGGGCAAAAGCATCCAGATCGTCGATGCGGGCCGGTGTGATCAGATACAGGCGGCAGCGCTGTTCAGTGCCACCATTCCCATCCTCCATATCGCCGCCGGCCGCCATCGGCCTCAGGCCTTGCCTTTATAAATGTCGACAATCTGGTTCAGCATGGCGATGGCGTCTTCGCGCGGGCGCTGGAAGGTATTGCGCCCGATGATCGAGCCGTTGCCGCCACCGTCACGGATGGCGCGGGCGTCGTCATAGACACTGTCGGCCCCCTTCTTCGCCCCACCGGAGAAAACGACCAGCCGACGACCGTTATAAGACGACTGCATCACATGGCGCACCCGCGCGGCCTGCGTGGAAATATCGATGCCCTCGGCCTCGTAGACCTTTTTGGCTTCCGGCTGCTCCAGATGGTCACTTGCCAGCTTTACCTTGATGATGTGCGCGCCGAGACTGGCCGCCGTATGCGCCGCATAGGCGCTGACGTCGATGGCGGTCTCGCCCTCTTTCGTCAGCTTGCCGCCACGCGCGTAGGACCACAGCACCACGGCCAGCCCCTTGGCCTTGGCTTCCTCGGCGATCATCTGAAATTCTTCATACATCTCGAACGCATGGTCGGCACAGGGGTAAATGGTGAAGCCCACGGCGGCACAGCCGAGACGCACGGCATCATCCACACTGGCATTGATCGACTGATCTTTCGACGTCGCCCAGCTGTTGGAACTGTTGATTTTCAGGATGAGCGGGATCTCGCCCGGATAGTCATCGGCCACCGCTTCCAGCATGCCGAGCGTTGTGGCATAGGCATTCAGACCGGCGTCTATGGCAAGTTGGATGTGATAGTGCGGGTCGTAGGCATCCGGATTGGGCGCGAAGGAACGCGCAGGTCCATGTTCAAAGCCCTGGTCCACCGGCAGGATGACCATCTTGCCCGTACCCGCCAGTTTACCGGTGCACAGGATGCGCGCCAGATTGGCCTTCGTGCCCGGCGTGTCGGCACCGTAATTATCCAGAATTTTCTTAACCGTTTTCGTTACACGCATGGCATATCCCCGTTCTTGTCTTCCGCGCCGTGAAGGTCACTGCGCCCCATATACACAATCTGATCCGTCAGGCAACATGCGCAATATTATGCCACGCTGCTTTCATCCGCTTGGTGTTCCAGCGCCGCCACACCCGGCAGGGTCCGGCCTTCCATCCATTCCAGAAACGCCCCACCCGCCGTTGAAATATGGCTGAAGGCGTCGCGTACACCGGCGGCGGCCAGCGCCGCCACCGTATCGCCACCGCCAGCCACACTGACAAGCGCGCCTGATATGGTCAGCGCGGCGGCCTCGCGTGCCAGTGCCACCGTGGCGGCATCAAAGGGCTTCAATTCAAAAGCGCCGAGCGGCCCGTTCCACACCAGCGTACGGCAGGCGGCAATCACCCGCTTCAGATGTTCTGCCGTCTCCGGCCCGGCATCGAGGATCAGTTCCTCCGCCCCCACATCCCCGAGACCGGTGACACGATGCGGTGCGCCCTCGGCAAAGGCACTGGCGGCCACCACATCCTGCGGCAAATGTACCGTACACCCGGTCGCCTGCGCCTTTGTCAGAATGGTGCGCGCCGTATCCGCCATATCCTTTTCACACAGGGACGCCCCCACATCACGGCCCTGGGCATACAGGAAAGTATTGGCCATACCACCGCCGATAATCAGGTGATCAACCTTTTCCACCAGATGTTCGAGCACCGCCAGCTTGGTGGATACCTTCGCCCCGCCGACCACCGCGCCCACGGGCCGTTCCGGTGTGCCCAGGGCGGCTTCCAGCGCGGCAAGCTCGGCGGCCATTGTCACACCGGCCGCCGCGGGCAGAAGCCGGGCGATGCCCTCGGTGGACGCATGCGCCCTGTGGGCGCAGGAAAAAGCGTCGTTCACATATACATCGCCGAGCGCAGCGAAGCGTTTGGCAAGATCGGTGTCATTCGTCTCCTCGCCCGGAAAGAAGCGGGTGTTTTCCATCACCACCACATCCAGATCCGGCAGGGCATCATCAAAGGTGGCGAAGGCCACATCGCGGTCCAAAACAGCAGCAAGCGCGGGCACCACGGGGGCAAGCGACATCTCAGGCACCACCTTGCCCTTCGGGCGACCGAAATGGGCGAGCAGCACGGCCCGGCCGCCTGCGGCCAGGACCGCATCCACCGTGGGCCTGACGGCGCGCAGGCGGGTATCGTCCGTCACACGGCCATCCGCCATCGGCACGTTCAAATCCACGCGGATCACCGCGCGCCTGCCGGTCAAATCCCCAAGGTCTGCAAGTGTCTGAAAGGCCATGATCGAAGTCTTTCCACCGCTGTAAGGTACAAATGTACAAATGAGGCGGCCGGGGGCCGCCTCATCACACTATCGTCCGGTTTTTCCTATCCGGCGTTTGCCAGCACCACCGCCGTATCCGACATGCGGTTGGAGAAACCCCATTCATTGTCATACCAACTCAAAATCCGCACAAGGCGTCCGTCGATCACCTTGGTCTGGCTCATGTCGAAGGTGGAGCTGTTCGGGTTGTGATTAAAGTCGATGGAAACAGCCGGCATATCCTCGTAACCGAGGACACCCTTCATCGGGCCGTCCGCCGCCGCCCGGATCGCGGCATTGATCTCATCCGCCGTGGTCTCGCGTGCGGCGATGAATTTCAGATCCACCATGGATACATTCGGCGTCGGCACACGGATGGCCGAACCGTCCAGCTTGCCGGCCAGATCCGGCAGTACGAGGCCGACGGCCTTGGCCGCCCCGGTCGATGTCGGGATCATGGACAGTGCCGCCGCACGGGCCCGACGCGGGTCCTTATGCAACGTGTCGAGCACCGGCTGATCGCCCGTATAAGCATGAACGGTCGTCATATACCCGCTTTCAATACCCACCGTGTCATGCAGGACCTTCGCCACCGGGGCGAGGCAGTTGGTGGTGCAGGACGCATTGGAAACGACGGTATCGTCTGCCGTCAACGTGTCATGGTTAACGCCGTAGACGATGGTTTTGTCCGCATTCGCGCCGGGTGCGGAAATCAGCACTTTTTTCGCGCCAGCTTCCAGATGGGCGGACGCCTTGTCGCGGGCGGTGAAAATGCCGGTGCACTCCATTGCCACATCAACACCGTTTTCGCCCCACGGCAGCGCGGCGGGATCCCGCTCGGCCGTTACGTGAATACGGTCGCCATTGACCACAATGGCACCATCCTCAACACTGACCTCGCCGGGGAAGGGACCGTGCACGCTGTCACGCTTCAGGAGATAGGCATTCATCTCCGCATCACCGAGATCGTTGATCGCGGCGACCGAGACATCGCTGCGCCCACTTTCATAAATGGCGCGCAAAACATTGCGCCCGATGCGGCCAAATCCGTTAATCGCTACCCGTACAGTCATCCGCCGTTCCTTCCCTGGGTCTTGTGAACCGGATGGCGGCACGGGCCGGCCCCGGTTCGGACAGTCAATTCAAATCAGACGTTCAAGGCCATATTCAGGCACTTCGCCATCACGCATTCAGGGCGCTGCGCACCGCGAGGCTCAGCGCTTCCGCCGTCAGGCCGAAATGGTCATACAGATCCGCCGCCGGAGCCGAGGCACCGAAACTGTCAACGCCAAGGCTGATACCATCCGGACCCACATAGCGCTCCCAACCGAAAGTGGTCGCCGCCTCAATCGAGGCTTTCAGAACGCCCGCCGGCAACACATGGGCGCGGTATGCGCCGTCCTGCACGTCGAACAGTTCCCAGCACGGCATGGAAACAACACGTGTGGGCACACCCGCCTCTTCCAGTGTGCGGCGGGCCTCGGCCGCGATCTCAACCTCGGTACCGGTGGCGACCAACACCGCCTTCGGCGTGCCGCCGGTTGCCTCGGCCAGAATGTAGCCGCCCCTGGCGCTCAGGTTGCCGTCCGCCTCGACAAGCCGTTGCTGCGCAACGGCCTGGCGGCTCAACGCCAGAATGCTGGGGCCGTCCGTCCGCTCAAGCGCGATCTGCCAGCACTCGGCGGTTTCCACCGGATCGGCCGGCCGCATGACCAGGACATTGGGCATGGCCCGCAGACTGGCCAGATGCTCCACCGGCTGGTGGGTCGGCCCGTCCTCACCCAGTCCGATGCTGTCATGGGTCATGACATAAACGGCACGCTGTTTCATCAGCGCGGACAGGCGGATGGCGGGCCGCGCATAATCGGTAAAGACCAGAAAAGTGCCGCCGTACGGAATGTACAAACCGTTCAGCGCCATCCCGTTCATGGCCGCCGCCATGCCAAACTCGCGCACACCGTAATGCAGATAGCGGCCCGCAAAGTCGTCCGGGGTGATGACACCCATGTCGCCAGTCCTGGTGTTGTTGGAGCCGGTCAGGTCGGCGGAACCGCCGATGGTCTCCGGCACATGGGCGTTGATGACCTCCAGCGCCAGTTGGCTGGCCTTGCGGGTGGCGACCTTTTGCGGTTCGGCCGCCAGCTTGGCGCAGTGCGCGGCCATGGCCGCGCCCATTGTGTCCGGCAATGCACCGGTCAGGCGGCGTGAAAAGTCCGCTTTCACAGCACCGTTCAGCCCGTCGAAGCGGGTGCGCCACTCAGCGCTTAAGGCCGCGCCTTTCGCACCTGTGGCATGCCACAACTCCATAATTCCGTCCGGCACCTCAAAAGGCGGGTGCGGCCAGTCGATTGCCTTGCGCGCCAGTGCGATTTCATCGTCACCAAGCGGAGACCCATGGGCGGCGGCCGTACCGCCCTTGTTGGGCGCACCGTATCCGATGGTCGTGCGGCAGGCCACCATGGCCGGACGGTCGCTTGCCCGCGCCTCGGCGATGGCGGCTTCGACCGCCTCACCGTCATGGCCGTCGACGGCCATGACATCCCATCCGGCGGCCTCGAAACGGCCGCGCACATCGTCGGACGTGGCAAGGTCGGTCGCCCCGTCAATGGAAATGCTGTTGTCGTCCCACAGCACGATCAGTTTGTTCAGCTTCAGATGACCGGCCAGCGTGATCGCCTCGTGGCTGACGCCTTCCATCAGGCAACCGTCCCCCGCCAGTACATAAATGTCATGGTCGATCACATCGGCGCCGAACTCGCTGCGTGCCTTCTTTTCGGCAATCGCCATGCCGACGGCCATGGCCAAGCCCTGGCCCAGGGGCCCGGTCGTTGTCTCGATACCCGGCGCTTCCCCGAACTCGGGGTGTCCCGCCGTCGGGCTGTGCAACTGGCGGAAATTGCGGATGTCGTCCAGGGTGGGCCGCTCATAGCCGGTCAGATACAACAGGCTGTAGAGCAGCATGGAACCATGCCCGGCGGACAGCACGAAGCGGTCCCGGTTGGGCCAGTCCGGCGTTTTCGGATCGAACCGTAAAAAACGACGAAACAGAACCGTCGCCACATCGGCCATCCCCATGGGCATGCCGGGGTGGCCGGAATTGGCCTTTTGCACCGCATCCATCGACAGGGCGCGGATCGCGCCGGCCATTCGGGCGTGTTGCTCGTCATCCTGTTGAGCAGGCGAGACGGGTTCAGCAATATCGGCCATGGCAATCCTCTACATGGACCCATATCCGTATACGGAACCGGCAGATATGCCGCCGGCCGGAAAACCGGCCTGTATCCATTATGGTCAGGACCCCGGATATGGTACGGGGAGACTCGCACCCCCTAGAAAAAGTGCGGACAAAATGGCGAGCTTGCTCCCCACAGTCAACAACTGTGTCATGAAAGGCATCGCCACGGCCGGTGCGGCGGGAAAGCGTGAAGCCGCATTGACGCTGTCCGCCCCCCGGCCCTATGGTTCGCATGAGGACACGCCGGGTACGGAGAACCGGCGGAAACAGGATCGATACGGCTATGTCGCAAACATCTGAAGCGCCCGATCTGGAAACAGCGAGACACCGGCTGGGAAGCGCGCTGCAACAGGCCGCCCAGAATGCTGAAAAACTGGCACAGGATCGGACGCGGCTGAAAGAGGAACGCGCCAGTCTGAAAGAACGGCTGGATGCCGTGGAAGCGGAAAAACAGGCACTCAGCCACAGCCACGATCTGTTAAGGCGGCAATATCAGGCGCTGGAAGCCGAACTTGAAGCGCGCGATGCCGCCGATAGCGACAGCGCGGCGGCGGCCGAGTCGGCGGCCAACAGTGCCCTTGCCGATGACAACACCGCCCTGAAAGCGGCAAATGAACAACTGGAGACAGCCGTTGCCGGCCTGACGGCGGAGCGTGACAGAATCAAGGCCCGGCTGGATGAAGCGATCGCGCGTCTCGGCCCGCTGGTGGAAGAAAGGCTTTAGGCATGGCACAGATCACGGTCACCGTGGGCGGGCGCAATTATACCCTGGCTTGCGCGGACGGCGAAGAACAGCGTTTGTCGGAGCTTGCGGCCTATGTGGACGGCAAAGCGGCGAAGCTGTCGACCAAACTGGGACAAGTCTCGGAAAGCCGCCTTTTGCTGATGGTGGCGATCCTGATCGCCGACGAAATGCGCGAAGCGCTGGAGGGCAAAGGACAAGGCGGTCTGCCGGGCGGTTTCAGCGAAACCGACCTTGCCCATCTGATGACCGAAGTGGCTGCAGACGTGGAAGGGATTGCTGCACGGCTGCAAGCGTCCTAAATAAGGCTCGCGGGCACTGCGCTGTACGTGTCCATATCTGTAACCCCCGGGGCTATACCAACCTCCAGGGAGCTGTCCCTGACCGGGATCGTGGTCCCGGATATACGGCACCCACCTGACTTGTCAGGTTCCGGAGGGTACAACAGCGTCACGGCAGAGGCGGTCCCGCACCCGTCCGGCACGATAGAACCACTGCACTCAAATGCCCAAAGGGCCCGTCCGCATATCATGGCAACACAATCGCAGCACACCATGGCCGCCACACCGAAAACCGCCAAGGTCGCGCTGCGCAAGCAGGCAAAGGCGCTGCGTGCCGCCCTGCCGGAACGCTACCGCCTGGATGCGGCCGAACGGCTTTCGGGTCATGCCCGCCCATTGCTGGACAGCCTGACACAGGGCGGCACCGTCGGCCTCTACTGGCCACTTGACGGGGAACTGGACAGCCGCTTTCTGCTGCCGCTGATTGACCGTCTCGGCCTGACGGCGGCCCTGCCCGTGGTAACGGACAGGGACGGGCCATTAATCTTTCGCGTATTCGCGCTGGGCGATCCGCTGAAAGACGGTCCCTTCGGGACCCGGCAACCGGGTGCCGAGGCACCGTCCGTGGAACCGGATATGCTGTTTGTACCGCTGCTGGCGTTCGACGCGGGCTGTTACCGGCTGGGCTATGGCGGCGGCTATTACGACCGGACACTGGCCGGTTTTACCAGCGTCCGGGCTTTTGGATTGGCCTTTTCCGCCCAGTTGGTGGATATCATGCCGCGGGAGCCGCACGACATTCCACTGCACGGCGTCTTGACGGAAGAGGGACTGGTGTTGCCGGGTCATCGGCACCCGGACATTTAAGGCTTCGGACGGCAAACAGGTAAGGAGCGACGATGCGCTTGCTTTTTCTCGGAGATGTTCTGGGCCGCAGCGGCCGGACGGCCATATCGGAACATATGCCCGACCTCAGAGACCGTCTGAAACCGGATTTCATTGCCGTGAATGCGGAAAACTCCGCCGCCGGCTTCGGCATGACAGATAAAATCGCCGGCCAGCTTATCCAGGCGGGCGCCGATGCGATTACCGGCGGCAATCACAGCTTCGATCAGCGGGACGTCATGGCGGCCATGGACCGGGACGAGCGCCTGCTCAGGCCCGTGAACTATCCGGACGGCACACCGGGGCGCGGCTTTACGGTCTTTACAACGGTGCGGGGTAAAAAAATCGGTGTCATCAACGCGATGGGCCGGGTGTTCATGAATCCGCTGGAATGTCCGTTCCGGGCCATTGACAACGTTCTGGACCGGCTGAAACTGGCCGCCACCGTCGATGCCATCATGGTGGATTTTCACGGGGAGGCCACATCGGAAAAAATGGCGATGGGGCATTATCTGGACGGACGGGTCAGCATGGTGGTCGGCACCCACAGCCATGTCCCGACAGCGGACGCACAAATTCTGCCCGGCGGCACGGCCTATCAGACGGATGCCGGCATGTGCGGGGATTATAATTCGGTCATCGGCATGGAAAAGGAAGAACCCATCAACCGTTTTCTGACCCGTATGAACAAGGAACGCTACACGCCGGCCATGGGACCGGCCACCGTCTGCGGCGTCTTTGTCGAAACGGACGATAAAACCGGCCTGGCGAAGCGGATCGCCCCCGTGCGCATCGGCGGACGGTTACAGGAAAACATACCCTCGCTTTGAACCGCCGCCACAGGCTTAAACGGGTTCAGGAGATTGAACCGGCAGAACGGCTCATGCGACGGCAAGGGCCGCCGGTTTACAGGAAACGCCCGACCACATCCTTGTGCGACCGGCTGACTTTCAGTTCCTTGCCAGAACTGAGCCGCAGGAAACATTCACCATTGGCATGGGGGCGGACCTCCTGCACCTTGTCCAGATTGACAATGGTGGACCGGTGGATGCGCTGGAACACCCTTGGGTCCAGACGGCGCTCCATCGTTTTCATGGTCTCGCGCAGGATGTGGGTCTTGTCATCAACATGGATGCACATATAGTCACCCGCCGCATCGATATAATCTATATCGGCCACATTGACGATGGTGATATGGCCGCGGTCCTTGATCCGCAGTTGCGGATCGAACCGGGTATCGTCCGCCGGGGCTGACTTCTGGTCCAGAATGGCCGTCAGTACGTCTTTCTCTGTGCCTTCCATGCCCTCGATCATCCGGACCAGTTTGGCATTCTGTTCCACGGCCACACGTGTCGCCAGACGCTCGCGCACACGGTGCACGGCCTCGGCCAGGCGTTCCGGTTCCACAGGTTTCAGCAGATAATCAAGGGCGTGCGCTTCGAACGCTTCCAGCGCATACTGGTCATAGGCCGTGACAAAGATAACAAGCGGAATGTCAGTTTCTCCGATCAGGGACCGGATGACGGCAAAACCGTCGAATCCGGGCATCTGAATATCGAGAAAAACCAGATCGGGCCGCAGATCCTTGATCGCCTTGACAGCGTCGCGTCCGTTGGCACTGCTTCCAACGATCTCGATATCGTCAAATGCCTCCAGCCGGATTTTCAGGCCCCGGATGGCCAAGGGTTCATCATCCACCAGAAGGGTGCGGATTGTCCGGCTGTTGTTCATTTTGTCCCCGCCTCTTTCAAATGGGCTTGCCAGATCGATCATTTCACAGGTCGATCATTTTACAGGGCCGCGAACCCGTCCCGCGTCACCGGATCTGAGCCTTACGATGTGGCCCGCCGGATCAGCCGCTCCCGCTCGCACGGGATTTCCATAAAGACGCCCAGTCCGCTCGGTTCCAGATTTTCCAGCCTGAGCGAATGGTCGGCACCGTAAATTTGTGCCAGCCGGTCCTTGGTGTTGGCAAGTCCCACGCCCGACCCGGATTTACTTTTTATATTTTCGGGATCGTCCAGACCGGGACCATCATCCTTAAGCGCCATGCATAGACGGCCTTCGCTGATTTTCGCGCAGATCGTCAGCGTCCCGCCATCCACCGACGGGGCAATGGCATATTTGATGGCGTTTTCGATCAGGGGCTGGAGAATCAGGCTGGGGATCATGGCACCGCTTGCATCCTCGTCCACGTCATAGACAATTTGCAGCCGGTCGGCGAACCGGACCTTCTCGATATCGAGATACAGGCCAAGAGCGTAGAGTTCCTGTTCAAGCGTGACTTTCTGCGTTGGCTGGTTGACGAGGGTATACCGCAAAAAGCTGGACAGTTTCGTCAGCATCTTGTTGGCCTCGTCCTCGGCCTTTTCCAGGACCAGCGTCGAAATGGCATTCAGCGTATTGAACAGAAAATGCGGATTGAGCTGATAGCGCAGCATTTTAAGCTGTGCCTGATGCGCCATGGCCGTGGCTTTAAGTGCCTGTTCCTGTTGTTCCCGGAAAGACTGATAATAATGATATCCGAAATAAATCGCGGTCCAGGCAAACAGCACCGTCGCTTCGAACATGGCATTGCCGAACCGCGCCAGACCGACCGGTCGCGGCGTGTTTGACAATATATAGGGCGCCAGCGCCGTCTCGATCGAAGAAAACATCAGTCCAAGCCCGCCGGAGACCAGAACGGCCACGACAAAGGTCAGTTGCGGCGGGAAGCCGCGCGCCAGACGGTAGACATAACGCATACCGGTGGACATGACGACGCCGATAAAGGTTGCCGCGATGATAATGGGGTAATATTCGCTGACGGGAATACCGATGGTCATACCATGGAACGCCCGGACGAAACCGTATCCCAGCCAGCCAACGGCTTGAAATGTCCAGAAAATACGGTCCCGTTCCGCGAAAAGAACGCCCGCCATTATACCGGAAGACAGGCCCGTCTTGCGCCTGTCAATCTGCACGGCTTCATCCCCGGCGGCGGACGCACGCACGGTACGGCGGCGCCGCGCGGGCGGCGGTAACGGCCTTGTGCGCGTATTACGCCGGACGTCGGCGGACGAAGGGTCCTCGGACAGGGGGCTATCGACGGGTTGCGCACCCAAAGGCGGCTCAGACAAAGGTTCAGCCGGCAGATTGGCGGACAGCCGCGACAGCCTGTCCCACGCGGACAACGCCTGACCGCTCTCATCCGTATTGCCGGTCTTGTTGACGGCGCCGCCATCCCCGCCGGACGTATCGGCACGGGCAGCGCCGTCATCATCGCCGGGGCTGTTATCGGATTGGTCTTTCTGCATATTTGAACAATCGGGGCCGTGTTCTCATTGACGACCTGTTTTCGCGTTTCCTCAACAGCCGGTTATCATGACGGGTATTTGCCTAACGGCCATTGGCAATCTCCCTCAGCGTTACCGGCTGACCGGGACGCAGCCGCTCGCCACCGCGAATGACCACACGGTCACCGCTTTCCACGCCCCCGGCGACGGCAACGCGCCCGCCCTTGGCGGCACCCGGGCGCACCAGCAGGCGTTCCGCCATATTGTCTTCATTAATGCGGTAAACGTAAGTGCCTTCGGAGCGCAGCACAAGGGCATCGCGCGGAACGGCCACGACCTTCTCCGGCACACTGGACGGCAGCCCGACCTGCACGGCCGCCCCGACCACATAAATGCCGCCCGGGCGCATCGCATCACCGGCAGCAGGCACATCGACACGGATTTCCATACTGCGGGACTGTTCATCGCCGACCGGGATCAGCGCGCGGATACGGCTGTCGACACTGTTGTTGCCGCGCCGCAGGGTCACACCCAGACCGTCGGTCAGGACCGCGGACAGCGCGACGGGTGCCTGCGCGCGCACTTCCAGATGCTCGGTATCGACAAGACGCACGATTTCACGGCCAGGGGTCGAATACTCGCCAATCTGGGCCAGCCGGGCAACCACGCGTCCGGGAAAAGGCGCGCGCACCCTGGTCCGCTTCATGTCAATCTCGGCCTGCTCGAGCGAGATACGGGCCTCTGCCAGTTCCTGTTCGGTCATGGCCAGCGTGCTTTCAGCCTCTTCCGCGCGGCTGATGGGGGTGTGATTGGTCTCGGCCAGTTCCTGCACGCGCTTCAGGTCCGAGCGCAGATAGGTGATGCGGGCCTCCAGCCGTTTGATCTGGGCAGCACCGCGCGCCACCGCGAGACGCAGGTTGCGATCGTCGATTTCGGCGATGACATCGCCCTCGGCAACACGCGCGCCTTCATCCGCCACCCAGATGACGCGGCCACTGATTTCAGAGGCAATGCGGCTGTCGTTCCGGCTGACAACGGTGCCGGGCATGAAAACCTGCGGGGCCATCATTTCGTCGGACGCCTCCGCGACTTCGACAATGGCCGGGGGCGGCCCCTGCGGATCCTGATCCTGAGCCCCGGCCTGGGCGGTAAAGCCCAGCCAGACAAGGGCCACCAGGCCACCGATGGCAGCCGCCGCCGCACGCACGACCGTGCCTCTGAATGTGAAATCGCTGGTCATGTTTTATCCTCGCTTTATAGGGTCGCCGCGCCGGTTTTATGGTTATAGGGGCGCTTTCAAACGGTCATTCCGCCGGATGCATGGGCTTGTTCGCCGCAGGGCGGACAAGCCGCAGAATGGCAGCCGGATTGATCGTGCCGCTCAGCCTCAACAGACAGGGCAACAGCAGCAATGTGAACAGTGTGGACAGGCTCATACCGCCGACAATGGTGGTTGCCATGCCGCGATAGATCGCACTGCCGGCGCCCGGAAACAGCACCAGCGGCAACATACCCATGATGGAGGTCAGCGTGCTCATGAAAATGGGCCGCAGGCGGAGCGCAATGGCGCGCTCGACCGCCTGATCGCGGCTCAGCCCATCCGCCTGGCCGGCACGGGTCTGCGCCACGAGAAGGATGGCATTGTTCACCACCAGCCCCAGCAGAATGATGAAACCGATCATGGTCAGAAGATCAAGCGGGGTGAAACTGATCTGATTGAGCAGCTTCAGCGCCAGCACACCGCCGACAGTGGCCAGCGGAATGCTCAGCACCACCAGGGCTGCATCCGACGGCGACTTGAACAGTGCGGCCAGAATAAGAAACAACAGGCCGAGCGCCAGGATGAAATTCATCGCCAGCGAGCCGACGGCCCGCTCCAGCGCGTCGGCGCTGCCGCCGTAGGAAATGGTGGCATCCGCCGGCAGCAGGGCCTGCAGCTTCGGCTCCACCTCGGTCTTCAGAATGGTCACCATGTCTTCGAGCGCCATGCCTTCGGGCTGGTTGATGTCGAAGGTCACCGTACGCCGCCGATTGACGCGCTGGATCTGCGTCGGGCCCACACCGCGTTCAATCGTCACCAGATCGCCAAGCGGAACGGTGCCGCCAAGCGGCGTGGCCAGCGGAATGGAGGCCAGAAGCTCCGGATCGGACCATTCCTCGGCCTGAAGAATGATGTCGACACGGCGTTCCCCATCAAAATGCTCGCCCAGCCACAGGCCGTCGCCGAGGGCGCGGATGATGCGTGCCACATCGTCCCGCGTATAGCCGACCTCGGCCAGCCGGCGGTCATTGGGAGCGATCTTCAACTCGGGTGCGATGACGTTGGGGTCGGGGTTGGGACGGGCCTGGGCACCCGGCAGGGCCTCGCGGATGAAACCCATGGCCTGCTGAGTGACCTGACGCAGGCTTTCCATATCACGGGAATGCAGGTTCAACTGCACGGAGCCGTCCCCGCCGAAACCGCCGAACAGATTGCCCTGCTGGGCAAAGACGAAGACATCGGGAAACCCGGCCAGGATTTCATCGCGCACCAGACGCTCCAGTTCCTTGACCTTGTTCTGGTCCTTGGCGCGCACACCGACCGAGCCGCCCTGACCGTTGGGGAAGGAAATGAAGTAATAGTTCCTGAGCGCCGGTTCCTTTTCACCCGCCATGTAGGGCGCCAAGCGTTCGACCACGACCTGGGCAAGCTCGCGGTCGACGGTTTCCATATTGGCCCCGGACGGGAACATCATGAAGGCATCGACCGCATCGCGTTTGACCGGCGGCAGATAGTTGAGATTGGGCAACAGCGCCCATGACAGGCCCACGGCCCCGCCAACCAGGCCGACAATGATCGCGGCACGGCGCATGGGCGTGGCCGACAGGCGCATCAGCCGGGCAGCGGCACGCGCCGCGCGTTCACCCGCACCGTCGCTTTCCGGCAGACGTTTCAGCCAGCCGTGCGCCGCCACCGGCAGAACCGTGACCGCCACGACAAGGGAAATCGCCACACCGATGGCGATGGTCAGGGCCAGATCGGCAAACAGCTGGCCTTCCACATCGCGCAGGAACAGGATGGGGACGAAAATAGCCACCGTTGTCGCGGTAGAGGCCAGCAGCGCCCCCCACACCTGTTTCGCCCCGATCAGAGAGGCCATATCCGGTTTCTCGCCGCGTTCGCGCAGGCGCACGATGTTTTCCAGAACCACAATGGCAGCATCCAGCACCATGCCGGTGGCAAAGGCCAGACCGGCCAGCGAAATCACATTCACCGTTCGGCCGAACAGACCCAGCACCACGATGGTCGTCAACAGGCAGATCGGGATGGTCATGGCGATCAGAAGGGTCGCCCGGATCTGGCGCAGGAACCACCACAGAACGGCCACCGCCAGCACCATGCCGATAAACAGATTGCCGGTCAGAAGCCGGATCGCCCGCTTGATGAAGACGGACGGATCGAAGGATTTTTCGATGGTGATGCCTTGCTCGGCCAGGATGGTGGCGTTCAGCAGATTCAATTCTTCCGTCAGCAGATCGATGGTGGCCAGAACATTGGCGCCGGTCGACTTCATCACGCGCATGCCGATGGCCGGATTGCCGTTCTGATAGACCACCTGATTGACCGGCGGCGGCCCGACGCGGACGTCGGCCACATCGCCCAGCTTGACCGGCCTGCCGTCACGCCAGTCCAGAATCAACTCGCCCAGTTCCTGCGGATCGTAACGCCCCTGAAAACTGAGAAGATACCGCCGGCGGCCCACCTCCAGATACCCGCCGGAGCTGTCGGTGGTGCGCCCGACACGCTGGGCGATATGGGTCAGATCGATGCCCAGTTCGGCAGCGCGCACCGGGTCGAATTCAATCTGAAGCTGATCGCCGAGCCCGGCGCCTGCCTGAATTTCCACATCCGCGACGCCGCTCAGCGCTTCCAGCCGGGGCACGACATTTTCCTCGATAAAGGATACATAGTCAGCACGCGGCAGGATGCTGTCGGCCCGGAACTGGGTAAACAGATAGATCAGCGTATCGCCGGAGCCGCCACCCGCATTCATGACGATCTGCGGCTGGTCGGCATCGGCCGGCAGGGGCGGCAGACGGTTGAGGCGGCTGATCACCTCGATCAGGGTACGGTCCATGTCGGTACCGAGGTCGAATTCCATATTGACCCAGGCAAAGGCAGGATTGGACCAGCTTCTGGTCTCGCTCAGACCCGGAATACCGCGCATGACATCCTCGATCGGTTCGACGATTTCGGATTCAATCTCGTTCGGGCTGGCCGCCCGCCAGAAGGTCTGCACCGCAAGCTGCGGCCGTTCGATGTCGGGAAAAAGCTGCACGGGCAGGCGGGTCAGCATCATCACGCCAAGCACCAGCGTTATCAGTACGATAACAATCAGGGCAGCCGGATTTTTCAGGCTTTTTTCGGTCAGTGTCATGGGTCCCTCGCATGTCCCCGGCCTGCTGTATCCGCGGCCTTGTAATCTTGACACCCTGGGGTATGCGCCCAATTTCGGGTCCGATAAATCAGGATGCGATAAGCGGTTGGGACCCTGCGACAAGATGCAGACGGACGTGAGAAACCATCCGGTGGCGGTTTATGGGTGCCATGACAGTCGTCTGCGGGAACGGAGCCGGATGGCGGACCGACTCGGCACGGCCCGGTCGGGGCCGACCACAGACGGTAAAAGATCGGATAAAGGCGGAAAAAGACGGGAGGACAACAGAGACGGCGTTAGCGTTATTTGCCGTCCTTGTCTTTCTTCTTCTCTTTGGGGCGGCGCTTGTAGACCTCGAAGGGGCCAAGGGCGCAACTGCCCCACGGGATACCGAAAACGTCGATCACCGTCAGGATTTCCCCCTGACACAGCTGGGTACCGAAGGTATCGAAGATAAAGCGGTCTTCCTGCAACAGACGGATGCACGGGCTGAGCAGACGGTTGCGGTAGGCTTTGCTGCGGCCCAGCGTTTCAAAGACAATGGTCTGGTCATCCAGTGCCTGTGAACCGCGCAAGGGGCGCATGGGAACACAGCGCATGGTCTTGCCCGTCGGCTCATACCGCTTCAGAAAGGCTGCGGTCCGCTCGCGCGTCAGACGCTCGGCCCGGCTTTCCTTATCATCCTTGTCTTCACCCTTTTCTGCATCTGGGGCGCCATCGTCCGGCTCCGCCTGTTCATCCTGACCGGTTGTGTCGTCACCGTCTTGATGACTGCGAGCGGTATCACCGTCCGGCATCGCAGCGGTGAGACCAGTACGGGGGGGCGCATCATATGCCGGTGTGTCATGAAGCGGGGCAGCAGCACGGACGCCAGCGACGGCGACCAGGGCGAGGCCGAGGGTCGCGGACACCATCATGGTCCGTACGCTTGCTGATGAAAAAAGCCCCTTCATGTCAAAATCTTCCGGATATTCGATCTTCTTTTACAAGCTGCTTTTCCGTGCATCCTATAAGCATATTTAATGCAATACATCTGAACAGTGCGTGAATACCTCTCACGGTCTCTGTCAAGCCGTTCGGAACGGTTTTCTTCGGAAAATGCCAGGGCTTCTTCGGAAAAGACCCGGAACATGGCGGCGACGGGGGCGCCATTCAGAACACCCCCTGCAGGAACAGGGCGGTTGTGCTGTTTTGCCATGAAATCCGGCGCGGGTGCGGGGGCATGCCTTAGTCCGCACCGGCATTTTCAGAGGCGACGCGGTGCAGGTCCGCCGTCAGCCGGTGCAGGGTCAGCCGTTCGGCCACCCCCATCTGCCGGGGCCCGTTGTCAAAGGCCAGACCGTGCACCTCCGCCAGTTGCAGAAGATAGGCGATAAACGCCTCCGACCGGGCGTCCAGTATCCAGCGTAGGGGCACGGTATCGACACCCTCGGCCCGGCACAGAGCGGCGTATTCCCGCGCCATGTGCGGCAGCAGGGTTTCGCCGATCTGTCTGAGACCGGCGCAGAAAGCCTCAAACGGCGGCAGATGATCATTGACGGCAAAGGCGGGCGCAGGCTGGCGGCATGTGGCCACGCGTTCAAGTTCGCGCACCATGTCGCCAAGCTCGCCGTCCAGGGCTGCAGCCAACCGGTCGGCGACCGCCTGTTGGGCCGGCCCCAGGGATTTCTGACGCGGATCGTGGCGGGACAGGCTTTCGCTCAGAAAATCCGCCAATGTGTCCGCCGCCGGAATGCGGCTGCCCGTCAGCTCGATTTCATCCATCGGTGTCCCGTCTCCGTGGTCAAGACATTCACCATAGTTTTCATATACCGCCTGCGGACCCGTCTAGGCAAATATCTTGGGCCCTGACGCCATAAACCGGGGACACCCGCAAACCGGGATGCGGCAAAGACGGGAAAAGCGGACCGGTCGGAAAGCATCCCCGAAAACCGTCCGCGTGTACGGCCCGCGCACATGATGCCCAAGGGGTCGCACCTGAAAATTACAGTGGCAAACAGAACCGCGACTTGCTGAACTGCGTAAGCTACAAGGAAATATCGCGGAGGGTCCTATGATCTGGAATCTGATACCGGCAGCGGTGATGCCGCTGGCGGGGATGCTTTTTGTGCTGTGGCTGATCAGTATCGCCACCGGCAGGGTCAGTTTTATCGACGCCTTCTGGGGGGTCGGCTTTGTGATTGTCGCCTGGGCGTCGGCAGATTCGGCAGGCGGCTGGAGCACCATCGGCAACAGCGCGCGGCTGGTCCTGGTTCTGGTCACCCTGTGGGGTCTGCGGTTGGGCGGCTATTTGCTCCTGCGTTTCCTGCGCGAGGGCGAGGACAGGCGTTATGTGCGGCTGGCCGGCGAGCGCACCGGACTGCGCCGGCATCTCTGGTCACTGACCATGGTGTTCGGCCTACAGGGCCTGCTGATCCTGATCATCGCGGCACCGCTGATCGGTGTCATGGGCGATGCGCCGCGAGAAATCGGCGCCGCCGGTCTGGCGGGTGCGGCGCTTTGGGGCGTCGGGGTCTTTTTCGAATGGATCGGCGACTGGCAGCTGGTGCGTTTCCGCGCCGTACCGGACAATGAGGGCAAGGTTCTGAACACCGGGCTCTGGGCCTGGACACGCCACCCCAATTATTTCGGCGATGCCTGCCTGTGGTGGGGGCTGTGGCTGGCCAGCGGGCAGTGGTGGGCGGTGTTCGCCCCGGCACTGATGACCTTCCTGCTGATGAAATGGTCGGGCAAGCCGATGCTGGAAGCGGGCCTGCGCAAGCGCAAGCCGGCCTATGCCGCCTATATCGAGCGGACCAGCGGCTTCTTCCCCCGGCCACCGGCCCGAGGGAACGGGCACGCCGGACCGTGAAGCCCGAAAAGCGCTGGACAGGGCCCTGCCCGTATGGCTAGCAGTTGACAAGACCCCTTGAAAGTCTGGCCGGCGCGTTCCTGATGAATATCTGTTTCCATGCCTTTGCGAAGACCATGCTGGATGTGCGGACCATCCAGCCGGTCAAGGCCATGCGCCAGATGGGCGCCAATGTCTTTTATGCCGAGGAAACCCGCCCTCTGCCGCGCCTGACGGACCCGTCGGAGCCGCGCATCCTCATCCTGCAGCGGCTGGTTCCCGAGCCGCGAAACTGGATCGCCGCCCTGTGCAGCGCCTGGCGCAAGGGCTGGGTGACGATTGTCGAGGACGACGATCACCCGGATCTGTATGCGCGGTCTCTCGGCAAAAATGCCCATGTGGTGACGGCCTTCAGCGCGCGCACCGCCCATGCCATGCAAACGGCGACGCAAGCGCTCGCGGCGTGGCACCGCCGCAACACCCCGTATGTGACGGCTTTTGAAAATCAGGTTTACGAACTGCCGCCACTGGAAACCCGCCCGGACGATCATGTGCGTCTCTTTTTCGGCGCCATCAACCGCGAGGCCTGCTGGCGGCCCCTGATCGACACGATCAACGACACGCTGCGCCGTCACAGCCATGTCGTGCCTGTCGTGGTTCACGACCGCGACTTTTTCCAGGCACTGGACAGTCCCGGCAAACAATTCCACCCGGCCATGACCCATGAAGACTATATGACGCTGCTGGCGACATGCGACATTTCCCTGCTGCCGCTCAGCGACAATCGCGGCAACCGGTGCAAAAGCGACCTGAAATTCATTGAGGCGGCAGCGGCCGGTAATGCGGTGATCGCCAGCCCGACCGTCTATGACGCCTCGGTCAAGGACGGCCGGACCGGATTGATCGCCGGAACGACGGAGGACTGGTGCCGCCATCTGGAGGCACTGATCAGCACCCCCGCCTATCGCCGAACCATGGGCATGGCGGCGAGAACCTATGTCGCGCGCGAGCGCATGCTGATGCAGCATATCGGCAAGCGGCTGGCATGGTATCGCCAGGTGTGGGACAACCGCGCCGACCTGCACGCCGCGCTGGAAGCGCGGGAGCCGCGCGTGGCGCGGTTGGGGGCTCGGCAATCAGCGCGGCGGATGCCCTGACCTCCTTGCGAGAAGGCTCTGACAATTCTCCGCCGCACGTTTCGTACATTTAAAAGCTGCGACTTTTCAGGCGACGATCTTGATCGCCGGCTTTTCAGCCACCATACGGTCCTTCTTGCGGATCAGGCGCCAGATGCCGGGGCTGTCGGCCGCAGGCACCATTTTGCCCTGACGGCGCAGGGCGGTTGCCGCCTGGCGGATGTCCACCTGCCATGTGTAGAAAATATCGCCGGATTTCTTCAGATCCCTGCGGTGGTCCCGCCACAGGACCCGCGCCACTTCAACCGGTGTGGCTTCACCGCCCAGGCTTTTCAGCGTCCGTCGGACCAGCTTGGGCAAATCGGCTTTCGTCAACATTCATGTCTCCCTGAAATATGGTACGGGGAGTAGTATATGACAGTTTTGTGACATAAAGAAAAGAGCGGTATAAAAGAAAAGGGCCGGCATGCCGGCCCCTTTGGGTGTTTTGCAAATGTCGGCATCCCGCCTAAAGCGCCTTGACAATGCCCTCGACCATTTTCTTGGCGTCGGCGAACAGCATCATGGTGTTGTCGCGGAAGAACAGCTCGTTTTCCACGCCGGCATATCCGGACCCGAGCGAGCGTTTGACGAACAGGACCGTCTGCGCCTTTTCCACCTCCAGGATCGGCATGCCGAAAATGGGGCTTTGCGGGTCGGTCTTGGCCGCCGGATTGGTCACGTCATTGGCACCGATGACGAAAGCGACATCGGCTTGGGCAAACTCGCTGTTGATATCCTCCAGCTCGAACACCTCGTCATAGGGCACATTGGCTTCGGCCAGCAGGACATTCATATGACCCGGCATGCGGCCCGCCACCGGGTGGATGGCGTAGGACACCTTGACCCCTTCCTTTTTCAGCATGTCGGCCATTTCCTTCAGCGCGTGCTGGGCCTGCGCCACCGCCATGCCGTATCCGGGCACGATGATTACCTTGGAGGCGTTCTTCATGATGAAAGCCGCATCGTCGGCCGAGCCCTGCTTGACCGGCCGCTGTTCCCGCTCGGCCCCGCCGGCGGCGGCATCGTCGCCGCCGAACCCGCCGAGGATGACGGAGATAAAGCTGCGGTTCATGCCCTTGCACATGATGTAGGACAGGATGGCCCCGGACGAGCCCACAAGCGCGCCCGTGACGATCAGCGCCGTATTGGCCAGCGTGAAGCCGATCCCCGCCGCCGCCCAGCCGGAATAGCTGTTCAGCATGGACACCACCACCGGCATGTCCGCGCCGCCGATCGGGATGATCAGCAGGAACCCGATGACGAAGCTGAGAGCGATCAGCCACCAGAAGACCGACACACCGGCGATGGCACCGGCATCATCGCCGGAAAACAGAACGATCATGGCGACAATCGCCAGACCGATCAGCCCGTTAACCAGATGCCGCCCCGGCAGAAGGATCGGTGCCCCCGACATGTTGCCGTTCAGCTTGGCAAAGGCGATGACGGACCCGGAAAAGGTGATCGCCCCGATGGCGGCACCCAGGCTCATTTCCACCTTGCTGGCGGTGAAAATCCGTCCCACGGCGTCGGCGATGCCGAACGCTTCCGGGTTGAGGAACGCACTGGCCGCCACCAGCACGGCGGCAAGCCCCACAAGACTGTGGAAAGCCGCGACCAGCTGCGGCATGGCCGTCATGGCGATACGCCGTGCGATGACAAAGCCGACCGCCCCGCCAACGACAAGCGCCCCGATGATCCAGTCATAGGAGACGATTTCCGGGTTCAGCACCGTGGTGACGATGGCGATCGTCATGCCGAGAATGCCGAAAACATTGCCGCGGCGGCTGGTCTCGGGGCTGGACAGTCCACGCAGGGACAGGATGAACAGGACAGCGGCGACCAGATAGGCCACAGCCGTCACGTCGGTTTGAAACTGGCTCATCGTCCGCCCCCTATTTCTTTTTCTTGTACATGGCGAGCATGCGGGCCGTGACGGCGAACCCGCCGAAAATATTCACGGCGGCAAGTCCAACGGCAATGGCACCGAGGATTTTCGACAGGCTGGCGCCTGCGGGCCCGGCGGCGATCAGGGCGCCGACGATAATGACGCTGGAAATGGCGTTGGTGACGCTCATCAGCGGGGTGTGCAGGGCCGGTGTCACCGACCACACCACATAATAGCCGACGAAAATCGCCAGCACGAACACCGTCAGCTGCTGGACGAAGGGGTTGACCAGAATATCATGCATTGTCGGTCTCCTTCGGCTGCGGCAACAGCCGCTCATGAACAATGGCCCCATCCCTGGCGGCCAGCGTCCCGGCGATGATCTCATCGTCGTAATCCGGGGTGAAGGCGCCGTCGGCCAGATGGGGCGACAGGAAATTCAACAGGTTGCGGGCATAGAGCGCCGAGGCATCGGCCGCCAGCCGGCTCGGCACATTGCGGTGGCCGACAATGGTGACCCCGTTGTCGGTGACCACCATTTCGCCCGCCTTCGACAGGGCGCAGTTGCCGCCCTGCTCCACCGCCAGATCGACGATCACGCTGCCCGGCTTCATCGAGGCGACCATCTCCTGCGTGATCAGAAGCGGCGCGGGGCGGCCCGGAATCAGCGCCGTGGTGATGGCGATGTCCTGCTTGGCCAGCGTTTCGGCGATCAGCGCCGCCTGCTTGCGCTTGTACTCATCGCTCATCTCGCGGGCATAGCCGCCGCTGGTCTCGGCGGCCTGCGTTTCCTCGTCCTCGACCATGACAAAGTTGCCGCCCAGGCTTTCCACCTGTTCCTTGGCGGCGGGCCGCACGTCCGTCGCGCTGACCACGGCGCCCAGGCGCTTGGCCGTGGCAATGGCCTGAAGACCGGCGACGCCCGCCCCCATCACCATCACCTTGGCGGGGGCCACGGTGCCGGCTGCCGTCATCATCATCGGGAAGGCCCGGCCGAAGGTGGCGGCGGCATCGATCACCGCCTTGTAACCGGCCAGGTTCGACTGGCTGGACAGCACATCCATCGACTGGGCGCGGGTGATGCGCGGGATAAACTCCATGGCGAACACGCTGAGCCCGGCGCCCGCCAGGGCCTTCAGGCGGTCCCCTTCCTGAAACGGGTTGAAAACGCCCAGAACGGCAGCGCCTTTTTTGACCGCCGGCGCATCCACCGCCTCGAGCCCCTGCACGCTCAGAACAATGTCCGCATCGCCCAGAAGCGCCTTGCGGTCGGCAACGATGTCGGCGCCCGCGTCACTGTAAAGGCTGTCGGGCAGATCGGCGCCGGCGCCGGCGCCGGCTTCCACCGCGACGGCAAGGCCGGCGGCGCAGTATTTCTTCACCGTTTCGGGCACGGCGGCGACGCGGTGCTCCGCTTCCCTGCCCTCACGCACAATGACAAGCTTCATGCCTATTCCCTTAAGCTCGTGATCACATCAGCCCGAAGCCACGGTGCGGGCAACAGCCCCGCAGCCGTGTCGGACATCCCCCAATCCGCGCGTTGCCGGATCGCCGGCCGGCCCCCGAAGAACATACCGCCCCGAAGCCCGTCATGTCGGACGGGCCTGAGAGTAACCGAGGCTGACGGACGTGCAACCCGCTTCTTTCGATTGCAGTGATCGGCAGGCTTGCCATATGGCCTGTTTTGTCCTGAAATGATACAGCATGACCGAGAACGGCCCTGGACCGTCGCCCATGCCCCGCAAAGGCGGACCGGGTGAACACGGACCGGGTGGCAGTGCAAAGCACAAACCGGCAAACAGGCTGTTACGGTGCGGAGAGTGAACCAAAAGGCCAGATATTTGGACCAGTCATTGAGAAAGACATGGCTATGACAGCGCCCCTGGTGCTTATCGTCGAGGATGAGGCAACGCAATTGCGGATTCTGGAAAGCGTGGTGTCCCGCGCCGGCTACCGGGTATGCACAGCCATGCGCGGCGCGGACGCGCTGGCTAAGGTCGACGCGGACAGCCCGCCCGATGTGGTGCTTCTGGACCTAATGCTGCCCGACATGACCGGTATCGACGTGCTGAAAACCGTGCGGCCCGCGCACCCGGATCTGCCGGTAGTGATGCTGACGGCGAAATCCTCGATCACCACCGTGGTCGACGCCATGCGCACCGGGGCGACCGATTTTCTCGTCAAGCCCGCCAGCGCCGAGCGAATCCGCGCCAGCCTGGCCGCCGCCCTGAACACCGCCAGCCTGGTCGGCGAAATCGCCGCCATGGAAGACGGCGGCACCCGACCGGGCCTAGCCGGACTGATCGGCGACAGCCCCGCCATGACCGCCGCCAAGACCCTGGCCGAAAAAGCGGCGGGCACCGCCATTCCGGTTCTGATCGAGGGGGAATCCGGTGTCGGCAAGGAAGTCTTCGCCCGCGCCATCCACGCAGCCGGCGACCGGGCGGGCGGACCCTTCGTCGCCGTCAATTGCGGTGCCATCCCGGAAAATCTGGTGGAAAGCATTCTGTTCGGCCATGAAAAAGGGGCTTTTACCGGCGCCACCGAAAAACGGCGCGGCAAATTCGTCGAAGCCTCCGGCGGCACCCTGTTTCTGGACGAGGTCGGCGAGCTGCCGCTGGAAATTCAGGTCAAACTGCTGCGCGCCCTTCAGGAGCAGGAGATCGACCCGGTCGGCAGCCGCGACAGCGTGAAAGTGGACATCCGGGTGATTTCGGCCACCAACCGGCATCTTTACGATCTGGTGGCCACCGGCGCCTTCCGCGAGGATCTGTATTACCGCCTGAATGTCTTTCCCATCACCCTGCCGCCGCTGCGCGAGCGACGCGAGGATATTCCCGCGCTGGTGCGTCATTTTCTGGCCCGCATCGCCGACATGGAGGATGTCGGCCTGAAAAGCGCCGGCCGCGATGTCATCGCCCTACTGCAGCACTATGACTGGCCGGGCAATATCCGCCAGCTTCAGAATGCCCTGTTCCGGGCCGTCATCCTGTCGGACGGTACCCGGTTGGGTCCGGATGATTTCCCCCATATGGGCGACAGGACCACACAGACTCAGGCGCCCGGCGCCTTATCGCCGGCAAGCCGGCCCCTTGCGGGGACATGGCCCGGACGGGCAGGCCAGGACGGCGCGCCGGCGTCACGGCCTGCGGACGCCCACCTCAGTCTTGTGGACCCGAACGGCGATTTCCTGCCCCTGGCGGAACTGGAAGCGCGCATTCTGGCCGCGGCGATCGAGAAATATCAGGGCCGTCTGGCCGAGGTGGCGCGCCGGCTGAAAATCGGCCGCTCCACCCTGTACCGCAAGGTCGCCGACTACGGCCTGGAAACGGACGTGCGGGACGGACGGCGATGATCGGGGTTTTTGATTCCGGCACGGGCGGCCTGACCGTCCTGGACGGCCTGATGGAGCGGCTGCCGGAACAGGATTTCCTGTATCTGGGCGATCATGCCAATGCCCCGTATGGCCATCGCGGCAATGCCCATATCGTCGATATGACGCGCGCCGGCGTGGACTTCCTGATGAAACAGGGCTGCCGCCTTGTCATTCTGGGCTGCAATACGGCGGCGGCGGTCGCCCTGCGCACACTGCAGCAGACCTGGTTGGAGGACGCCCATCCCGGCAAGCGGATCCTCGGCGTTCTGGTGCCCATGGTCGAGGCCATGACCGGTGTCCCCTGGCACCACAGCGGCCCGCCGGCAAAGGCCGCCGCTCCGCAAAACGGCCGGCATATCGCCCTGTTCGCCACGCGCAAGACCATCGACAGCGGCGCCTACCGGGACGAGGTGGCCAAGCGCGGTCCCGGCATCCGCCTGGTTCAACAGGCCTGTCCGGGGCTTGTCGACGCGATTGAAGGCGGCGCCGGCGAACGCCCCCTGCGCGGGCTTGTCCACGGCTATGTACAGGACCTGCTGGATGCCGGGACCACACCGCCGGATGCCGCCGTTCTCGGCTGTACCCATTTTCCCCTGGTGCGGCATCTGTTCGCCGAGGCCCTGCCAGACGGCACCGCCATTCTGTCCCAACCCAACATCGTCGCCCGGTCGCTGGCGGACTATATGACCCGCCATCCCCGTTTCGCCGCCCCCGCACGCACGGGCGCTCCCGGCGTCCGCCTGTTGAGCACGGGCGATACCGGCCGCATGCCGGTCGGTGCCCTGCACCTAAGGGCCGACCTTCCGCCTTTTGAAAAGATCGCACTGTAAAAGCCGGTAAACCAAGGCTGCCTGTTGCCGCCGGCGCGGCCCGTGCTAGGCTTGCCCGTGAAAAGCACCGTGGGGGACAGGAAGGGGGCAAGGGCGATGACACGCAACACAAGGTCCGGCCTGACGGGGACCGCGATGATCGTGGCGGTGTTCACGGCGGTGATGACGGCCCCTTTTGCCGGCGCCCAAGACCCGGCGCAGGACAGTATGAAAGCCACTGTAACGGACGCGGTTTACGGCGCCTTCACCGTCGCGGTCGAAACCGACCTGCCCGCCCCGCCGGCGGAGGTGTTCGATGCCCTCACCGGCGATATTTCCGGCTGGTGGGACCACAGCTTCATGGACCGGCCCGCCCGTTTCTTCATCGAGGCGAAACCCGGCGGCGGCTTCTGGGAATATTTTGACGACGCCGGCACCGAGGGCGTGCGCCACGGTGTCGTCACCGCCGTCTGGAGAAATAAGAAACTGGTCTATCAGGGACAGCTCGGCTTTCTCGGCACCGGCGCCGGCCTGACCATCACCTACGATCTGGCGCCCAGCGAAAAGGGCACGCTTCTCAAGGTCACGGCGGCCTATGCCGGACAGGAGGAAGACGGCTGGCGCGCCGCGCTCGCCAGTGTGTGGGAACATTTCATCCTCACCCGCTTCACCCCCTATATCGAAGCCGGCTGCCACAAAACCGCCCCCTGTACCGCCTTCGCCCCGCCGGAGGAAAACTGATCCCTGCCGTCTACTTCCACACATGGGAAGCCCTCATACCAGACGGATAGGACGAATATGGGTAAACAGCCACGCCGAATAAAATAACCAACATATGTATGTTGCATACATATGTTGGCCGTTATGACGGAGGGCTTCCATACCTGTTAAGGATCAAACGCCTCGCAGCACTGCAAATTGTCACACGAATATACTCAACGGCAGGCTTGAGGACAGTTCCCACTGTCTTGTTTGAATTGAAATTCCACATCTCTGCGACCTTCCAAAACTAAATCATTGATTGCACTTGAACACGTTTTATCCTGTCCCTGTTGTTTAACTGGTAAATTGGGGGGACTGGGACCATGGCAATCGAAGAAGACTGTGGCAGGCTGGATGAAACCGCTTTCGACGACTCACAAGAAATTACAAAGGCTGAGGCACATCATGAAAAATCGGTGCCCACGATTCAGATTTTTCTGACGGCCACCCCCAAAATCAATCTGGCGCAACAACAAAACTCCATTCCTTTGGTGAGTGCACTGACAGTTGAAAATCCTTTTGAAGAAGACCTCAATAATATTGAAATCCATCTCACATCCGACCCGGCTTTCATTGAACCCAAAATCTGGAAAGTCGACCGTATCCGTGCAGGCGGAACTTTCAATCAATTCGACCCGGATGTCACACTTTCACGCTCCTTTTTAGCAGGCACGAAGGAAGCCATTAAGGGCTCATTGAAAGCCACTGTGACCCAAGGAGAAGATGTTCTTGGGGAAACGATTCTTGAAACTGCTGTGCTCGCTCATAATGAATGGGGAGGCATCAGTTATTTGCCAGAAATCATGGCAGCCTATGTGTTACCCAACGATCCTGCGGTCACAGCCATTCTGAGGGATGCAGCATCACTTCTGGGCAAAGCCGGTCATGACAACAGCCTTGAAGGCTACCAATCCAAAGACCGCAAGCGAGTCTGGCATCTTATCAGTGCGCTTTATGGTGCAATCGCGGCGCGCGGCGTCGTCTATGCACCCCCCCCCCGGCAAGTTTCGAGTCACAGGGACAAAAGGTACGTTATCCAAGCCGCATTGCCAGTGAACAGCTCGGAACCTGCCTTGATCTCGCCTTTCTGTTTGCAGCATGCTTGGAGCAGATGGGTCTTAATGCGTTGGTATTGATCACGCGAAACCATGCCTTTACCGGCTGCTGGCTCGTCGACGAAGACTTTTCATCCGCTGTGCAGGATGACCCTCAGGCCATCCGCAAACGCGTACAGCTTGGCGAGATGGTTCTGATCGAAACCACTCTGGTCACTAAACGCCCCGCACCTTCTCTGAAAACGTCGGCCAAGGCCGCTCTTGCCCATCTAGAGCAGGAAGAAGCGTTTCATCTAGCGGTCGATATTAGGCGCGCACGGATGGGCAATATCCGTCCCGTCATGCTGGAAGACACGAGTGACAGCACCCCTCAAACAAATGTGGAAGACGACCTCACCCCGACCGTTCCCCCTTTCGAGGAGGCGCCCGATCTGCCCGATATCGAGGTGATATCGACACGAGAAGAAAAACCAACAACGCCCGAAGGCCGCATCGACCTTTGGAAGCGGCGCCTGCTTGACATGACGCTCCGCAACAATCTCTTGAATTTCAAGGCAGGAAAAAAGTCTGTCCCCTTATACTGCACGGACCCTTCCAAGCTTGAAGACCTGATGGCCAGCGGCCAATCGATCAAGTTCGTTGCCATGCCGACTGTGATGAACGAACACGACCCCAGAAGCGCCCGGTTACACCACGAACGGTTTTCTTCAGATGCCAAAGAAGCGCCCGCAAGGGAATATCTGAACCGGGGCGAAATACTCGTCGCACTTCCTGAAAACGATGTCAGGTTACGCTTGACGGAACTATACCGCAAAGCCCGCAATGACCTTGAAGAAGGCGGTACAAACACCCTTTTCCTCGCTCTCGGTTCATTGAAATGGAAAGAAACGGAAACATCCGAACGCACCTTGCATGCTCCGCTTCTACTTTTGCCCGTTGCTTTAGAGCGTAAGAGTATTGCATCAGGATATCGGCTGTCGCTGATGGACGATGATCCACAGATCAATCCGACCCTTCTTCAAAAACTTAAAACTGATTTCGAGCTTTATTTTCCCGAATTTGAAGACGAATTGCCAACCGACCACGCCGGGTTGGACGTATCCCGCATCTGGCAAATCGTCAGAAACAAAATCCGCGATATCAAGGGCTGGGAATTGACCGAGAATGTGATCATTGCCACCTTTTCCTTCACCAAATATCTGATGTGGCGTGACCTTGAAGACCGTACCGAACAACTAAAGGAAAGTGCGGTTGTCAAACACTTGATCGATACACCGCGCGAAGCCTTCACCCCGCAAGGAGCGTTTGTAGAGAGCCGGGACATCGACGATTATCTGGCCCCCAAGGATACTTATTGCCCAATCCTTGCGGACGCATCCCAACTTGCCGCCGTGGTTGCTGCGGCATCCGGCAAGAATTTCGTCCTGATCGGACCACCTGGAACCGGCAAGTCTCAGACCATTACCAATATCATCGTCCAATGCCTGGCTGAGGGGAAAACGGTTCTTTTCGTCTCTGAAAAGATGGCGGCGCTTGATGTGGTCTATCGCCGTCTCCGCGATGTCGGCATGGGAGACTTCTGCCTGGAACTTCATTCCTCCAAGGCACGCAAGCTCGACATTCTCGCACAACTCAAAAATGCCTGGGACACCGCTTCACAGCATGGCCCGGAAGAATGGGAGCGCGAGGCCGCACGCCTGGAGGGTATGCGCCAACAGATGAATGCTCTGCCACGTGCCCTTCACAGACGCCATGACAATGGCCTTACGGTATTTGACGCCATCAGCTTCAAAGTGGCTTATGAGGACACTCCAAAAGTCGATCTCGCAGTACTTGCAGAAAGGTGCCTATCGGAGAACGCCCTGGATAATCTTCGGGAATGTGTCAAACGCCTCAGTATCGCAGCCGAAACGATTGGGGATCCAGGCGATCATCCTTTCGGAGCTATCGCCAAAACCGAGTGGTCTAATGCCTGGCAAGAAAGCTTTGAAGCCAAGACGCGTGACCTGCTCACCGCCTTGGAAAATCTTAAACCAAGATTTGAAGCCTTGCGGAGCACTCTTTCTCTCAACTTTGTCAGAGACAATACCGTAACCCTTGAAGCGCTTGATAACATCGGCGAACTTCTGACTTCCGCATATGGTAAACCATATGCTTTCGCTGCCGAAATCGCCTCAGACTTAAGAAAAGCCGCTGAAAATGGCAGGACTTTCCTTAAAGTCGAAACGGGCCTCAAAACACATTATGAGAGAAATGTCCTCAATGCCGATCTTGAAGATTGGCTTGAACGCTGGATGGACGCGCAGGCTACATGGTGGCCACGCAATCTCATCGTCGGCGGTAAAGTACGCAAGGAAATCGCCAGCCACATCAAATCGCGGACCAAACCGGCCAGCGAGACGCTTCTCACAGATCTTGAGACCCTTAAGGATTTGCGGTCTCACAATATTGAGATTGAAAAGCTTGCCGCGTCGGGCCAAGTCCTCGGCAGGATATGGCGCGGTGCCGACACTGACTGGTCAGAGGTGGACGCTGCCGTAAGCTTCGCTGACAGCCTTCGTCTTGCATTCACTCGCCTCGCTGGTGATGACATTGATCACCTTATGGGTCTTCGGACAGATACGAAGCGTTTGCTAAATGAGGGTAACGACCTTCTGAGTGCGGAAAGTACCGTCGGCAGCAAAGTGATCACATACAGAGCATCTCTGAAAAAATTCAATATCGCCCTTTCGGCCCTTCAGACGCATATCAAGGCGGACATATTGACAGTCGACACCTTTCAGGGGCTGGACACGCAACTCAATCAATGGCTGACTCGATTGCCGCGCCTTAAAGAATGGTGTGCCTGGCAGCATGAAAAGGCCAAGGCCTTGCACGCAGGGTTGCGGCCAGTGGTGGAGAAACTTGAAGATAAGACTATTACGGCCCGGGATATTCCACATATTTTCGAGGTGAGTTACCGATGCGCATGGGGCAATAGAGCCATCGACAACGACGACACGTTACGTACATTCGCAAGCGCCCAGCACGAACGTCTGATCGAAGAATTCCGTTCTCTCGACCAGAAACTCATGAAACTTACATCGGCGCAGGTTAGAGCCAGACTGGCGGGCAAGACACCGTCCAGAAATAGCATGTCAAACAGCCGTCAAACGGAATGGGGCCTTCTAAACCGGGAGATCAATAAAAAACGGCGTCACATGCCGCTCCGGAAACTGATCGGCGAACTTCCTAGTGCGCTTACCAAGCTCACCCCGTGCCTGTTGATGAGTCCATTATCGATTTCTCAGTATCTAAGCACCGAGGCAAAACTTTTCGACTTGGTGGTATTTGACGAAGCGTCACAAATTCCGACATGGGATGCGATAGGAGCGCTGGCACGCGGCCGTCAGGCAATCGTAGTCGGAGACCCGAAACAATTGCCCCCCACCAATTTCTTCGGACGTAACGACGATGAAGCTATAAACGAAGATCTACAAGTCGAAGACTTGGAAAGCATTTTGGACGAATGTACCGGCGCTAACCTGCCGGTACGCTATCTTGACCGCCATTATCGCAGCCGGCACGAGAGTCTGATCGCTTTCTCGAACCACCGTTATTATGGAAGCAAGCTGGTGACCTTTCCATCACCGGTTACATCGGATGTGGCGGTCACCTATCATCATGTCCCCAAAGGCATCTATGAACAGGGAACCCGCATCAATCGCACTGAAGCGCAAAAGGTTGCCGAAGCGGTCGTCATTTGGTTGAAAAAACCGCAATTCACCCGGGCAAAAGACCCTTGGTCAATTGGTGTCGTCACCTTCAATAGTCAGCAGCAGACCTTAATTCAGGACCTGCTTGACCAAGCCTGCGCCAAAGATCCGGATATAGACCATCATTTCTCGACCGACCGCATTGAACCGGTCTTCGTGAAAAATATCGAAAATGTCCAGGGCGATGAACGCGATGTGATCCTGTTTTCGCTGACCTATGGTCCACGTGCGACAGGGCGGATTTCTATGAATTTCGGTCCGATGAATAAGGAAGGCGGCGAGCGGCGGTTGAATGTGGCGATCACAAGGGCACGTCACATGTTGCATGTCTATGGGACACTGAAAGCCGAAGACATTGACCTGAATCGCAGCAAGACCAAAGGCGTCCGGGATTTCAAACATTTTCTTGAATTTGCCGAGAAAGGTCCCCGCGCCTTGGAGTCTGCCGCCGATGCCTCAGGCGGCGAGTATGAGAGTCCGTTCGAAAAGGCTGTCGCCGAACGTCTGGCTGCGAAAGGGTGGGATGTCATCCCGCAGATCGGCGTATCCAGCTACCGTATCGATCTCGGCATTATCCATCCGGATACGCCGGGCCGCTATCTGGCCGGGGTCGAATGCGACGGCGCGACCTATCATTCAAGCGCCAGCGCCCGCGAACGCGACCGGTTGCGCGAAATGGTTCTCAATGGCCTAGGCTGGAAGATTGTGCGCGTCTGGTCAACCGATTGGTGGGTCAATCCGGCCGACAGTCTTGAGAAAATCCACGCCAAACTTGAAGCGCTTCTTGATACGGACCGACGTGAAAAAGAATGTCACACAGCAACCACTGTGGAAGAGGACGACACGAACCAACAGCATCATGCATCGGTGGCAAATCAGCGTGAGCAGACGCCCATGGTTTCCAACGATAGTACATTTTCCACCGAAGAGAATCTTCCCGAAAATATATTCGTGGAAACAGACTTAAACGCTCTCGGTTTAGACTTAAAGCCGGATGATTTTTTCGAACCGAGCGAAAAGGCCAAGATCGCCCGAATGATCACGTTGATCCTTGAAAATGAGGCACCAATCGCCATCGAAATGGTGGCGACACGCATTGCCCGTATGTATGGATTTGCACGCACGGGTGCCAAGATCGCCCGATATATTCAGATGACAGCTTCCAGACTTGGCAATATCTTACGCGAACAAGACGGACTTGAAGTCTTGTGGCGGCACGATCAGGACCCAAATGGCTATACCGCGTTTCGGATCGTCAACCCAAGCTCGCGCGAACCGCGCAAAGCGGAATTCATTCCGATGATTGAACTCCTCAATCTCGTGCACGCTGTAAAAGACGAAGATCTTCCGTTCGACACAGATGCCCTACGCCGTGGCATGGGACGTCGGCTGGGCTATAATCGGATCACGAAGAAGATCGCACAAAGACTGGATGCGGCAATCGAAAATGCAATTCGAGATTGAATTTAATTCAATCATTGAGCACAAAAGGCGACCAAGTATCAACAATAGCGCTGAGTGAACCACCCGGACTTAAATAAAGAAGCCAACATATGTATGATGCATACATATGTTGGCTCTTTCTTAAGGCCGTATAAAGCGGCACTCATGGCTAGAGCGGCCGCTTTCGGCGCCCGGCATGGCAATCTTTTAACAGCAGCGCGCTCTGAAAAGACCAGCCTCCGGACAGAGGCGGCAGTCCTGCGGAGTGTTACTGGGCCGCCGTGGCGCTGCCGTCCGGGGCTGTGCCGTCCGGGGTGCCGGCGGGGCCTTCCGCCGGTTGCTGGCCGCCCTCGATGGCGTGCAGGTAAACGTCCAGCAAGGCTTCCTGCTCCTGACGTTCGTCCCGGTCCATCTTGCGGATGGAAATCACCTTGCGCATGACCTTGGTGTCGAAGCCTATGGCCTTGGCCTGGGCGTAGACTTCCTTGATATCCTCGGCGATGCCCTTCTTTTCTTCTTCCAAACGCTCGATGCGCTCGATAAAGCCGCGCAACTGTTCGCCGGCAATGCCGCCCGCCTGGACCATGCTGATGTCTCCCGCAGTGATTTCCGCCAATCGGTTCAAGAGCCGCGCACTCTATCGACGGCGGGCGGGCGATGCAACGCCCGCCTGCCGTCCGGGCTGATTTTCGTGTGCGGCCTTAGTCGGGTTTGCCGCGCACCTTGCGGTTCATGGCGACGCTTTCCTCCATCAGGGCCAGTTGTTCCTCGCTGGCGGGGCCCTGGTATCTGTCCTTGTAATCACCGTAGGGCATGCCGTAGACGATTTCGCGGGCGCTGTCCCTGTCCAGGCTTTCACCCTGTTCCTCGGCGGCCTCACGGTACCAGTCGGCCAGACAGTTGCGGCAGAAGCCGCCCCAGCCCATCAGGTCCACATTCTGCACGTCGGTGCGCTGCCGCAGATGGCTCAGCAGACGGCGGAAAACGGCGGCTTCGATATCGGTGGTCTTGCTCATCGGCGGCAAATCCCCTTTGTTGCGGCGCCACAATGGCAGTCAGGGGGTATTCGGGTGGCGCGCATGCGGCGTTTACGGTGTCACGGTCGGCACGTGGTCCGGCCTCAATAGTGCCGGATGGACAGGATATCGGGCCGTGACAGGCATTCGTCAAGCAGGTTGGCCAGCAACTCGGCCCATTCGGCGCACATGCGCCGGTCCGCCAGCAGGTCCTGGCGGATTTCCACCGTGGTCTGCGGCAATCCGTGGTCGGCGCCGTGGCGCTGCATGCTGGTATAGAGGTCCCGCCCCGAATAGGGCTGATTATTGCCGACGGTCAGGTCGGTTTCCCGTTCCACCAGTCCGATCAGTGCCTGTGCCAGACGCGGGTCGCGATTCCACAGGAAACCGATCTGCCACGGCCGCGGCGTGCCGTTCATGGCCGGGGTAAAACTGTGCATGCCGATCACCATCGGCACCAGCCCCTCGGCCAGATGCGCGGCCACCAGATCGCCGGCGGTGCGGTGGAACGGGTCATAATAGGCCGTCTTGCGAGCCGCGATCCGCGCTTTGTCCAGGCCCTGATTGCCGGGAATGACGACGCCGTCACTGACAGCCGGCACCAGTGTCGGGTCATCCGCGTCGCGGTTGCAGTCGATCACCAGCCGCGAAACCGGCGCCAGCACGGCGGGCACCTGCATCATCTCGCTGATCATGGCCGCCACGCTGGCGGCGCCGATATCCCAGGCGATATGGTCCTGAAGCGCCGCATCGTCCAGCCCCAGGGCATTCAGGCCCCGAGGCACGGCATTGCTGGCATGGTCGCACAGGATGATGACGCCGCCGCGCCCTTCCGCGCACAATATGTCGGGGTCCGTAGTATCGGGGTGCGGAATGTCTAAGCGGTGACCGTCGGAAGCCGCCGGCGCAGGAGATCCGGCCGAGGCCGCGGGGGCGGATGGAACAGAAGTAGGGTCTTGCGGCGGCATGGCATCTTCCAGTCAGAGGGGCGGCGGGCAAAAAATCACGCTGTCCGCCCCGGGCGGGCACTGGACAATGCGGTCACACACCCTGACTATTGCCCCCGCAAAGTCAATCGGCTTTGCATTTGCGGCTTACATGGCGGGCTTTTCGGAACACGGCTGTTTGAGACGACGGCGATCCGGTCCCGTTTCGCCTGACACCCCGCAACGGCGGACATGCTTCCATTGTCCGGTGCGGTATATTTTGGAGCACGGTATGGCAGCACAGGCAACGGGCAGACGGCGGCAGAGAAAAACACGGATCGTCGCCACATTGGGGCCGGCCACATCCAGCGAACGCATGATCCGCGACCTGTTCCACGCAGGCGTGGACGTCTTCCGCCTGAATATGAGCCACGGCGGACACAGCGACAAGGAAAGCATGATCGCCGCCATCCGCAAGGTGGAGGCCGAAGAAATGCGGCCCATCGCCATTCTGGTGGACCTTCAGGGTCCGAAGCTGCGGGTCGGTACCTTTGCCGGCGGCCGGGCATCCTTGCGCCAGGGCACCGCCTTCCGTCTGGACCTGTCCGAAGCCCCCGGCGACGACACGCGGGTCGGCCTGCCGCACCGGGAAATCTTCGATGCGCTGACACCCGGCACACATATCCTTCTGGATGACGGCAAAATCCGTCTGGCCGTCGAAACCGTGTCCGCGGATGCCGCCGGATGCCGGGTCGAGGTCGGCGGCATCCTCTCCGACCGCAAGGGTGTCAATGTCCCGAACGCCGTGCTGCCGCTGGCCGCACTGACGGAGAAGGACAAGCGCGATCTGGCCTTCGCCCTGAAGGCGGGAGCGGACTGGATCGCCCTGTCATTCGTCCAACGCCCGGACGATGTGGCCGAAGCCAGAAAACTGGTGGCCGGCAAGGCCGCCGTCATGGCCAAGATCGAAAAGCCCGCGGCGGTCGGGGAGCTGGACGCCATTCTCGAACTGGCGGACGGGGTGATGGTCGCGCGCGGCGATCTGGGGGTCGAAGAACCGCTGGAAAACGTGCCCGTCATCCAGAAACATATCATCGGCGCCGCCCGCGCCGCCGGAAAGCCGGTGGTGGTGGCGACACAGATGCTGGAATCCATGATCCAGGCGCCCAGCCCGACCCGGGCGGAAGTCTCGGACGTGGCGACCGCGGTGATGGACGGGGCGGACGCCGTGATGCTGTCGGCCGAATCAGCAGTGGGCGAGTTTCCTGTCGAGGCTGTGCGGGTGATGGACCGGGTCGCCGAGCGGGTCGAACGGGAACCCGGATATCTCGGCGCCGGCCAGACGCGGATCAACCCCAACGCCACGGCGGAAGACGCCATCACCGCCGCCGCGCGGCAGGTGGCCGCCACCGTCGGCGCGCAGGCGATCGTCACCTTCACCACATCGGGCACAACGGCCCTCAGGGCCGCGCGGGAACGGCCCGCGGCCCCCATCCTGACCCTGACGCCCCGGCTGAAGGTGGCACGGCGGCTGTCCATCGTCTGGGGCCTGCACACGGTCAAAACACGCGATGTGGTCAGTTTCGAGGATATGGTCGGCAAGGCCAAGCGCATGGCGCTGCGGCATGCCATGGCACGCGGCGGCGACAGGATCGTCGTCACCGCCGGCGTTCCCTTCGGCACGCCGGGGGCGACGAATGTCCTGCATATCGCCTGGGTACAGGGCAATGAACTGGAGGCCGTCGGGTCCTGACCGCACCCCCAGCCATAGAAAGAGATGGCCAGAGGAAGAGATAGAGAGAGGAACAGATAGGCGGGGGAACAGATAGAAACAGTCCCTTACAGGAACCCTTCCGCCTTCAGGTCCCGCTCCAGCGCCCCGGCACCGGTGAAAAGATGCCCGCGCAAACCAAGCGCATTGGCCGCATCGACATTTTCCTGGCGGTCATCCACATAAAAGGTCCGCTCCGGGTCCAGTCCGAAACGCTGGATCGCCACCTGATAGATACGCGGATCGGGCTTGACCAGCCCTTCCTGACCCGAAACCACCACCCCGTCGAAAATATCGGTGAATAGAAAGGCACGGCAGAAAGACGGCCATTTCTCGGTGGAAAAATTCGTCAGCCCGTAAACCCGGGTTCCATGCTCCGCCAACCGTTCCAGAAGCAGCACGGTGTCGCGGACAGGACCGCGAATCGTTTCGTTCCAGCGGGTGTCGAAGGCCGCGATCAGATCGGCATAGTGCGGGAACTTCTCGGTCAGGATGCGCACCCCCTCGGCAAAGGGCCGGCCACGGTCGTGCTCCGTGTGCCAGGACAGTGTCACCACATTCTCAAGAAAATATGTCAGCTCATCCGGGTCCGGAATAAGCTGTTCGTATAGAAAGCGCGGATTCCATTCGACCAGGACATTTCCTATGTCGAACACCACCGCAGATAAACGGTCAATCATGCTGCCCTCACGTCTCTGCGGATTGAATGTATGAAAAACATACAAACAAAACAACCGTTTGAGGGAAATAATTACAATTGTACACGATAGACATTAACCAATAGCAAAAAGCCGACGGGAAATTTCCTTCCCGGCGGCCAAGAAATAATAAACAGCATTATTCAAGGGGATTGGGTGGCATAGGGGACATTATCGTCCCGCCGTGCCAAAAACGCGCTTTACCCAGGTTTCTTACCCTTGGCGTGCCTTGAAACGGCGCTGCGTTTTATTGATGACGTAGATTCGACCCTTGCGACGGATCACACGATTGTCGCGGTGGCGGCCTTTCAGCGACTTCAGGCTGTTGCGTATTTTCATTGTCCGTCTCTTGTCTTTTCGTCAACCGGCCGCTGTGCGTGCCGTCATGGTCTGACCAGGGTTTCACGGAAACACCGTGCCATGCGTCAGGCCGTCAGCGGTCCAAAAAAATATGCACCCGGTCAAAGGGTGCGTTTCGGCGGCGGACACTATCGCTGCATCCACCGTCTGTCAACCAATTAAGCCGCAAGCGAACTGTGGAAAAGGACATCCCTATGAATACGCGCCGGCGCGCAAACAGCGGTTCCGGCCGGCGGGAAATGGCGGCAAAGCGAAAAAGACAAGGGGCCGCAAAAATAGAGGCGCCTCCTGTTGGCCGTTCATAACCGGCGGCAAGACCGGTTATACGGCGCGGGAGACGCCCCAGTCCCCCGTAGGTTTGCGGGGGTATCCGCTCACGCTTTCGCGTCAGTGAAAAGAGCCTAGCAAATCCGCGCCTTTCTGTCATGAAAAGCCGCACCCATACCCTGTAAAATCCGTTCTCTCACAGCCATGGCGCACGACATGAACGGCGACGGAGCCGGGGGCGGTCGCCAATTGACACCTTGTGTCAGAGACTTGCCGCCGATATGTCACCATGGGTGACCCAGTTTCTGGCAAAGGGATCGGACATGCATATTTCCCAGGCATTTGACGGCGGAAACATCGATATCGTCGCGGCGGACGACCCATCCGACATCCGACTCGCAATCCGCAAGGATCACCGATCGGATTTTTACCAGTGGTTTTCCTTCCGCCTGTCAGGGGTAACGGACACGCCCTGCCGGATCAGCATTGTCAACGCGGACGGCGCGGCCTATGCGGACGGCTGGCCCGGATACCGGACATGCGCGTCCTATGACCGGGAAACCTGGTTCCGTCTGCCCACGGTCTATGAAAACGGCATCCTGCGTTTCGAGGTCGAACCGGAACAGGACAGTCTGTACATCGCCTATTTCGCCCCCTATTCCATGGAACGCCACGCCGATCTGATTGCCGAGGTTGCCGGCTCGCCGCTTGCCGTCACGCGGGTTCTGGGCCATACGCTGGACGGACAGGACATGGACCTGGTCGAGGTGGGCCATGGACGCGACGGCCGCAAGGCAGTCTGGCTGATCGCCCGGCAACACCCAGGCGAAACCATGGCCGAATGGTGGATGGAAGGCGCCTTTGACACCCTCCTTGATCCAGACAACCCGATTGCCCGAGCCCTGCTGGAAAAGGCGCATTTTTACATCGTCCCCAATATGAACCCGGATGGCAGCCGCCGCGGCCATCTGCGCACCAATGCGGCCGGCGTCAATCTCAACCGGGTCTGGAACGCACCGGACATGGACACCAGCCCGGAAGTATCCCTGGTCCGGGCCGCCATGCTGGAGACCGGCGTCGACTTCCATCTGGACGTCCACGGCGACGAGGCCCTGCCCTATTGTTTCATTGCCGGGTTCGAGGGTATTCCCTCCCTGAAACCGGGACAGACGGCCCTGTTTGAGCGGTATGTGTCGGACTTGTGCGGTCGCAGCCCGGATTTTCAGCGCACGCACGGCTATCCGGTGGACGCTGCCGGCTCGTCGGACCTGAAAAAATGCACCGATTACGTGGCGGAGACCTTCGGCTGTCTGGCGATGACGCTGGAAATGCCCTTCAAGGACAATGCCGACCTTCCCGACGATACATTCGGATGGTCACCCGAACGCAGCCGCCATCTGGCCCGCGCCTGTCTGGAAAGCCTGCTGCCGCTGCTGGACGATCTGTAAGGAACCGACCGCAGACCCGGGCCCCGAAACCGCGCCCAGAAACCGAGCCCCTTCAGGGTCGGACGATTCGCTCAGCCAATCGCCCGGACGGCAGAGGCCAGATCAGCAGAAATCAGATCGGCCGCCGCGCCGTCACCGTCCGCCCCCACCCGGTCAATCGTACTGTCCAGCGCTCGGATCAGCTTTTCCATGCGGGCATGGATGGCCCCATATACCTCTTCAAACGTCCGGGCAATCTCGTCTGGCGTACCCGTCGCCCCAGCAGGGTCGGGAAACCCCCAATGTACCCGCAAGGGAGCACCCGGCCATAGGGGGCAGGTCTCGCCGGCGGCGCTGTCGCACACGGTGATGACCATGTCCATCTGCGGGGCATCCGCCCCGGCGAACACATCCCAGCTTTTCGAGGAGAATGCCGCCATATCGTATCCCTTTGCCAGCAACAGATCGGCGGCATGGGGATTGACCGCGCCCGCCGGCCTGCTGCCGGCACTGAACGCCCGTACCCGCCCCGCGCCAAGACGGTTCAGGATCGCCTCTGCCAGGATGGACCGCGCGGAATTACCCGTGCACAGAACAAGAATATTGATGACATCGCCCATGATCATTGCCCCTTTGGATCCGCCGGCAGGCCGGTATTTTCTGCATATCCTCACGGCCATACATCGGATTTGTGAACATTTTTGGCTTTATTCTACCGCCTTACACACACATTTTAAAAACACGGGCAGGCCGCTGACGACCGGCGGTCCCGGTGCGGCTGTATGGGGCCCGCCGTCGACAGCGGGCTGCATGGTGCCTTGACAGGCCGCCGCCGAACACGGAACAAGGTCTGGTGTAAGTGAGGATAGACCGGTGACGGCTGACCAAATCATCGCCCATATAACGGCCCTGACGGACCGCCCGCTTCTGCTGGCGGCGGCGCTGGCGCTGGCCACACTGATCACCGAGGACGGTGCGCTCATTGCCGGCAGCCTTCTGGTGGGCAATGGCAGCCTGGACCCCTTTATCGCCGTTACGGCCCTTGTGATCGGCATCGCAGGCGGCGATGTCGGCCTTTACGGTCTCGGCAGTCTGGCACGGACCAGCCGCGCCCTGCGCCGCCGCCTGCCGCTTCGCAGGATTCAGAAACTGAAGCGGTGGCTGCGCGGCCGGCAGACCCCCGTGCTGTTCCTGTCGCGGTTTCTGCCCGGCACCCGCATGCCAACCTATGTCGGTTTTGGCTATCTGCGGTTTTCCCTGACCCATTTTTCCCTGGTGATGCTGTCGGCGGCGATTGTGTGGGTCAGCGCCATGGTGCTGTTCGTTAGCCAGACACAGCGCTTTCTGACCGAGATCGGCGGCACCTGGGGCATGGCCGGGGGTGCGGCCACGGCCCTGATCCTGATTGTCGGCATGCCCCATTTCGCCCGCCGTCTCAGCCGCAGACGCTGGGGCCAGACCATCGAAGACGAGCTGAACAGTGCAGAATGATGCCGCCGGCCTGACCGTGCCGCCCTCCGCCGCCGCACCATCCGGGCCACAGGGCGGACACGGCGCGGCATCCGCCCTGCCACACAGCGGCAGTCCCCATGCGGGCATGCCCGCACTGGACGACAGCGCGGCCCACATCAGCTGGTTCGAATTCGCGCCCGCGCGTCTGTTCTATCTGCCGGTGGTGGCTTATTGCGCATGGCTGGCACTGCGCCACAGGGGGGCTATTCTGCCAACCAACGCCAATCCGGCCCTGCCCTATTCCGGCTTTGTCGGGGAAAGCAAGTTCGAGGTTCTCAATCAGGTCCAGGGACCGGCGCGCCAACTGATCGCCCCCTACCGGCGTATCCGCCGCATGGATACGGACGCGGCAACGCTCGACGCCGCGCGGACGGCGATGACCTCTCTCGATCTCGGCTTTCCCATTGTTGCCAAACCCGATCTGGGCATGCGCGGTGCGGGCGTGCAACTGCTGAAAAACCAAGAGGACTTACAGGCGTATATCCGCGATTTCCCACACGGCGGGGATTTCCTGCTGCAAGAGCTGATCGATGCCGAAGGCGAGGCCGGCGTTTTCTATGTCCGCCAGCCGGGGGAGGAAAAGGGCCGTATTCTCAGCCTGACACTGAAATATTTCCCAAGGGTCACCGGCAACGGCAAGATGACGCTGCGGCAGTTGATAGACACCGACCCCCGCGCCGGTCAGCTCGCCCACCTGTATCTGGACCGGCACCGGAACCGTTTGGACACGGTCATCCCAAAAGGTCAAAGCGTCCGCCTCGCCTTTGCCGGCAATCACTGTCGCGGCACCATTTTCCGCAACGGCAACGATTATATCACCGATGCGATGACGGCCAGTTTCGACCGCATCGCCCATTCCATCGGGGAGTTTTTCGTCGGTCGTTTCGATGTGCGTTTCGGGGACTTTTCCGCCCTGCAGGCCGGCCGGGGATATCGCATCATCGAGATCAACGGCGCCGGCGGCGAGGCAACGCATATCTGGGATTCGCGCACCCGCCTGCACGAAGCCTACGCCACGTTGATGACCCAGTTCCGTCACCTTTACGAAATCGGCGCGCAAAACCGCGCGCGGGGTTTCGCACCGCCACGGCTGAAAGACTTCCTCAAGGCCTGGACGAAAGAACGCAAACTGACCGCGAACTATCCGGTCACGCACTGATCCCCGGCATACCGCCCTATCCCTGCCTCACTCGACTGCGGACATATCTTCGCCGTGCATGCCCGCCACACACATCCGGCGCTATCACGCGGGCGTCATGGGCTTTGATGTGCACGCAAACCCGCCACCGGATAAAGTATGCGCGAAAAAAACAAACACATCGAGGGGGCATATGCTTGATCCGATAAAGAAATATCTGCCGGTTTTGCTGATCGTGGCAATCCTGGGCATGACATTCCCGGCCAAATTCGGCCTGATCGAAGACCCGATCACACCGCATATCTTCATGACGGTCGGCACCTATCTGGGGCTGGGTTTTTATGCCGAACACGGCGCGGTCATTACCGGCGTGCTCGAACTGATCGCGGTGATCCTGCTGCTGATCCCCGTGACGCGTCCTTACGGGGCGGTCATGGCCATGGGACTGATGGCCGGCGCCATTTTCTTCCATCTCTTTTCGCCGCTCGGCATCGTGGTCGAAGTCCCCATGGGCGACGGCCGGATGGAAGCCCTGCCGGACCTGTTCATCATGGCGGTGATCGCGTTCCTATCCGCAGCCTATCTGACATACAGCCACCGCGACCGGCTGCCTGTCCCGGGCATACAGGACAGCGCCGGGGACGACGGCGGGACAGTCTGAGCAACATCCGGCCGTCATCAACAAAAACGGCGGAACCATAGGGTGACGCCGTCATAATATCATCCTAGCCGGGCGTATCATCCGGCTCATCCAGGCACTGGGCCAGCAGCGGGCCGACAGTCGCGGGTCAGTCCATGTCCGGTGCGGCGAAATGTTTTTTCGCGGCAGCCAGGTAGCGCGGCGCCAGATCGCGGGGCACACTGGCGCGTTTCAGCAGCTTTACAAAATCCTTGCGGTAGTGCAGCCGCAGGCGCGCCCGGACCTCGCCAAGCGGCAGGCCTGACTCCAGTGCAAGGGCACTGACCATGAACTCGGGGCAATCGGCTTCCGCCATTTCCGCCGTCAATTCGGGATTGAGCTGACCGTTCTTGCGCAGATCGACGACAAATGCGTGCACCTGGGCGGGGCTCGCCTTGCCCAGACTGCGCTTCAGTGCCCGCGCACGGCTGGACGCGGCGATCCGGTCGGCCACTGGCACCTCCAGCCCGTAATGATCCACCAGCGCCTCGCGGTGCCGGGCCGATATCCTGTCGACAATCCGTCTGACGATGGACATGGGCAGATCGGAGCGCATGCTCAGATCATCCATCATGGGTCTGTCGCCGCCGAACCGCCGCACCACACCGTCACAGGCCCTTTCGCTCAGGCTCAGCCGGTGATTGCGCACGACATAGCCCACGGTGGGCTTGGCGGCCGTCTCGACAATCGCCTCGACGGTCTGCTCGCCCAGGTCGTTGCGCCGGGCGATGACCAGGCGGGCATGTTCGGCGAGTTCGGGGATCAGGGCGGCCGTCTCCTCGTCGGTGAACAGGGTCGAGGTGGCCAGGAACGGGCCGGAGACGGATTCGACATCGCGGGCGATACTCTCGCCGATGTCTTTCGGCAAATCGTCGCAGTTGCGCAGTTCAAAGGCCAAGGCCTCGCGCACCTGATCGCTTACATCCTTGGCAAGCATGCGGGCAACGTCCGCCACAACGGCACGGTCATCGTCTGGGTGGCGACCGTTGAGAAACTGCCCCACCTTTTTCGCCAGAATGACCTTTTCAAGCCGCTGTGCGTTTACCAGCCTTACGGTGTCCACGCCCAAAAACATTTTCCCGTCCATTATTTTGGGGCAGTCAGTCGTCTACCCGCGTGTCACATGGCGGTAAGGCTGTCTTTGAATCAATAGACGCATAAATAATCATTAAAATTGAATCATATTTACACAAAATCGTCCCCATGCAATTGGCGCGGGAAAAACATCGTTTCGCGGGGGACAGGACCCCATATTGACGCCCCGGCGGTCAACGCCGGTGTGCCGGTTCACAAGGGACGGATACGATATTCTGATCAGGCGAATGGCACGGCTCAGGGGTGTGCGCCGGCAGGGCGCGTCGGCACAAGGGGAAGGGGCGCATCGTCGCCTGTCTCCGCCGCCCAGTCCAGATGCGCCCGGACCTGTCCCTGCGCCGCCTGCACAAGCCGGTCCGGCAAATCCGGATAGATTGCGGCGACAATATCCGCCACGGCGACAATGCCGCGCCCGGCACAGTCCAGGATCTGGTCGTGACGGGCCATGCGGTGGGCGCGGATTTCAGCGATCCGCTCCGCCGGTCTGTCAACCAGGGGGCCGTGACTTGGCGCCATCAGGCGGGCGGAGACAGCCGCCAGCTTGTCCAGGCTGTCCATATACGCCCCCAGATGGCCCAGCGGCGGCACCACGGCGGTCGTGGACCACCCCATCACGTGATCGCCGGAAAAAAGCAGTCCCCGCTCCACCAGATGAAAGCACAGATGATTGGGGAAATGGCCGGGCGTGTGCAACGCCTCGACGGTCCAGCGCCCGCTGCCGATACGCTCGCCGTCGCCAAGACGGACATCGGGCCGGAAATCGGCATCGACATCCTCTTCCGTCACGGCCACGGCCGCAGGGGGCAATCCCCCGAACCCGTATGTGGCCGCCCCTGTCGCCGCCTGAAGCGCCACGGCCGCGGGACTGTGATCCATATGGGTATGGGTCACGCAGATCCCGTCCACCGGCCGGCCATTGATGGCATCCAGTACCGCCGCCACATGGCAGTCCATCGCCGGGCCGGGGTCGATAATCCACAACCGGTCCTCGCCCAGCAGATAGGTGTTGGTGCCGGGTCCCGTATAATCCTTGGCGTTCTCGGCCAGAACGCGCACCAGACCGGGCGCGATCCGCTCGGCCTTTCCATAGCAGGCCGCCTTTCTCAGCGATTGCGCGACGATGTGGCTTGGAACGGGATTGGGACTTGGTCTGGATACTGTCATGAATACCGGATAAATCTGTTTCGTGGCTGAAAAAGGGCTGTCTTGTGACCGTGATAGTGCGCAGTCTGCGCACCGGATGCAATATGCGCCCCGTCACATATGATAAAATCAGCGCGAGCCGGCAAGAACCCTATCCCCGGTTGATCTTGGTCGACAGCAGGACAGAGGACTGGGTCCGCTCCACCCCCTCCATACGGCCGATGCTGTCCAGTGCGGCGTCCAGGGCTTCCGTATCCGGGGCCGCCACCTCGGCGACAAGATCATACCCGCCGGAAATGGTGTGCAGCACGGTGACCGCACTCAACCCCCGGCATCGGGCGACCACAGCGTCCTGGGCTTTCGGCGCAACCTTCATCATCACTTGCGCGCGCACCAACGCGCCGGTCGCGGCCTGGCCCAGACGAACCGTATAGCCCTGAATGGCCCCACCCCTTTCCAGACGGTCCAGCCGCGTCTGAACGGTGGACCGGGCCAGGCCCGTCCGCCGCGCCAGATCGCTGATGCCAAGCCGCGCATTCTCACGCAGCAGGTCCAGAAGACGGCGATCCGTTTCATCCAGCATGTATCTTCCCGCCTGAGTTAGGCAATATGTCTTATTGCTTGGTCAAATTGGTCGATAATTTATAGCATATTGACAAAACATATCATTCATTTCAACGGATCGTGGTCATAAAATTCACGGATAGCCCGTTGGCCGACAGGAGTGTCGCCAACAGCATTTCCGGGGAGGGACAAGAAAACATGACACCTGTTCTGCTGATCGGTGCCGGCAAGATCGGCGAGATGATCGCCACGATGCTGGCCGAAAGCGGCGACTATCAGGTCACGGTCGCCGACAGGGATGAAGACGCGCTCGGTCGTTTGATGAATCATCTGCCGGCGGATATGCCCGTGGTGCCCCGCACGCTGGATGTGGAAAATGACGCGGCCCTGTCCGGCGCACTGAGCGGTCAGTATGCCGTCCTGTCAGCCACCCCGTACCACCTGAACCGGTCGATCGCCCCGGCGGCGAAGAAAGCCGGCGTGCATTATCTGGATCTGACGGAAGATGTCCGCTCCACCCGTCTGGTCAAGGACCTGGCCGCGGACGGCGGCACCGCCTTCATCCCGCAATGCGGCCTTGCCCCCGGTTTCATTTCCATCGTCGCCCATGATCTGACCAAACATTTCGACACCCTGCACAATGTACACATGCGGGTCGGAGCCCTGCCGGTCTACCCCTCCAACGCCCTGAAATATAATCTGACATGGTCGACGGACGGGCTGATCAACGAATACTGCAACCCGTGCGAGGCCATCGTGGACGGATCGCTGCGCGAGGTGCCGCCCCTGGAAGAGATCGAGCATTTCAGCCTGGACGGCATGGAATATGAAGCCTTCAACACCTCCGGCGGGCTCGGCACACTGTGTGAAACACTGGACGGCCGGGTGCAGAATCTGAATTACAGGACCGTGCGCTATCCGGGGCATAGGGACATCGTCAAACTGCTTTTGCAGGATTTGCGCCTTGCCGAACGCCGCGACGTGCTGAAGGATATTTTCGAGCACGCCCTGCCGATGACGCTTCAGGACGTGGTGCTGATTTTCGTCACTGTTTCAGGATACCGCGAGGGACGTTTCATGCAGGAAACCTTCGCCCACAAGGTCTATGCCCGCGAAGTGGTCGGGCGCCGTTACAGCGCGATCCAGATCACCACCGCCAGCGGCATCTGCGCCATGCTGGACATGCTGCACGAGGGACAATTGCCCGCCGGCGGCTTTGTCCGTCAGGAGGACGCGGGACTGAAAGCATTTCTGGAGAACCGCTTCGGCGCCGCTTATGGTGTCGCGGCGGACGGCACGGCAACCGGTGGTGCCCCATCGGATGCGCACGGCGGACAGCCGCACGGACGGGACACACAGGAAGGGTTTCCATGGCGGAAGGCACCGCAGCGGCAAACGGGGTGACTGCATGCACCCACGGCAGTGCCGCCCCCGCGAATCCCGCCCATGGCAAAGCTGCGGACACACCCCATTTCTCAACAGAGCGATAACCACCGGGCGCGGGTACCCGCCTGAGGCCGCATAAGGAACCGCAAGACCCGCCCGGAGCCATTTGGCCCGGAGCTATTTGACCCGGAATCATTTGGAGAAACACGATGACATCACCGCGCCTGGCTGAAATTTTCAAAACACTAGAGCTGGACCCCGCCCTTGTCACCGGCGGCGATCTCAGCGTGATCAGCCCGATTGACGGCACGGACATCGGTACCGTGCAACGTGACAGTGCCGCCGGCACCGACGCGAAAATCGCGGCGGCGGTCAAGGCGTTCGAGCACTGGCGCCAGGTCCCCGCCCCCAGACGCGGCGAGCTTGTGCGGCGGTACGGGGATCTTTTGCGGCGGTACAAGGAACCACTCGGCGCGCTTGTCACCCTTGAATGCGGAAAAATCCTCGAAGAGGGCAAGGGTGAAGTGCAGGAAATGATCGACATCTGCGATTTCGCCGTGGGCCTGTCCCGCCAGCTTTACGGACTGACCATTCAGTCCGAGCGGCCCGGTCATCACATGCGCGAAACCTGGCAGCCGCTGGGACCTGTCGGCGTGATTTCCGCCTTCAACTTTCCCGTCGCGGTCTGGGCGTGGAACACCGCCATCGCCCTTGTCTGCGGCGACCCGGTGATCTGGAAACCCAGTGAGAAAACCCCCATCACCGCCCTTGTCTGCGATGCCCTGTTGCAACGGGCCATCGCCGATTTCGGCGCGGACGCGCCCGCCGGCCTGTCCTGTGTGCTTGTCGGCGAGCGTGACACCGGCGAACAGCTGACAGGCGATTCCCGCGTGCCGCTGATTTCAGCGACCGGCTCCTGCCGCATGGGCCGCCAGGTCGGCCCGAAAGTGGCCGAGCGGTTCGGCCGCTGCCTTCTGGAACTGGGCGGCAACAACGCCATTATCGTCACGGACAGCGCCGACCTGGACCTGGCGGTCCCGGCCATCGTGTTCGGGGCCGTCGGCACGGCGGGCCAGCGCTGTACATCGACCCGGCGCATCATTGTCCATGAAAGCCTGAAGGAAACCCTGGTCGCCCGGCTAAAAAAGGCATATGCACAAATCCGCATCGGTGACCCGCTCGACGGCGATACGCTTGTCGGCCCGCTGATCGACGGCGCCGCCTTTGAAGGCATGGCCCGCGCCATTGAAGCCGCACGCGGCGAAGGCGGTCATGTGACCGGCGGCGAACGTGTGCGCACCGATACCCATCCGGGCGCCTATTATGTCACACCGGCCATCGCGGAAATGCCGGAACAGACCCCCTCCATGCTTGAGGAAACCTTTGCCCCCCTTCTCTATGTGATCGGCTATACCGATCTGGACGAGGCCATCGCCCTGCACAATGGCGTGCCGCAGGGGTTGTCATCGGCCATTTTCACCACCGACATGCGGGAAGCGGAACGTTTTGTCTCCGCCACCGGGTCTGACTGCGGGATTGCCAATGTCAATATCGGCACCTCCGGCGCCGAGATCGGCGGGGCCTTCGGCGGTGAGAAAGAAACCGGCGGCGGCCGCGAATCAGGATCGGATTCGTGGAGGGCCTATATGCGCCGCCAGACCTCGACGGTGAACTACAGCCATGACCTGCCGCTGGCGCAGGGAATCAAATTCGATCTGGGCTGAAGAAAGATGGCACCGACTTCCCGTGCATGAAGTCCGGTGCGACAGCACCAAAGCCCGCAACAGGATGAGACACCAATGCAGAAACCGCCTCCGATGGACAAGAACGTATGCCGGCAACGCCTTCTAAGCATGCCGGACGCCAAGCCACTTGTCTTCGATGTCGGCGCACACATCGGCCAAACCATTCAGGAAATCAGGACTCTCTCCCCAAACGCGGAAATCCATAGCTTTGAGCCCGACCCCCGGTCTTTTGCCGAACTGGAAGACAGGTTCAAAGGCACGCCCGGACTTCATCTGAATAACGTTGGGCTGTCGGATCGGAAAGGAACTGCGGCTTTTCACCGGAACAACAAATCCTACACTAACAGCTTCCTGAAACTCAAAAACAGTCGGGACTGGCGTTGGCAAGGAGACGATTTTTTCGAGGAAACAAACGCGGACCTTCCTCTGACGACAATCGATAACTATTGCAGCGACCATGGGGTAAAGCATATCGATTTTCTTAAGATCGATACACAGGGGCTCGAACCTGAATGCCTTGCAGGTGCACGCGATATGCTCGCTGCCGGACGAATTACCGCCATCGAAACCGAAATTATTTTCGACAATCTTTACGAACGCCGGTCCAGCTTCCATACGGTTGAACAGACTTTGCTACCTCATGAATACCGGCTGGTCGGGATGTCGCGGCATCTTTATGACTCGGTCGGCATTCTACGCGAGCTTGACGCGCTCTACATACGCGAAGACCGGCTCGAATCGTTCAGAGCTGTATCGCTGGCATAGAGCCGTGCTCGCGGAAATGTTGGATGACAGTCCCTGATGGTCGCTGCCATAAGGGACGAACACTGTCTTTATCCCGTCACCCTTAATATGAGGCATATGATGCGAGGACTTTTGAAAACCGTGACCGCGCTTCTGGTGCTGATCGCCGCACCGGCAGCCATGGCTGACACGCTCGATACCGTTCTGGCCGCGCGCCCGGATGCGGACAAAGCCCGGGATCAATACCGCCACCCCAAAGAAACGCTGACCTTTTTCGGCATTACACCGGGCATGACCGTCATCGACGTGCTGCCGGGTGACTGGTATGGCCGCATTCTCGCCCCCTATCTGGGAGCGGACGGGACCTATATCGGCTCCGCCTATCCGAATGAACGGTACAAGCGCATCTTCGGGGCAGAGCGCTACGAAAGCCGCCGTGAACGGATCGAGTCGTTCGAAACCCGCTTTCCGGACAGTGTTGCCGGCTACGCGGATACCCCGCCGGCCACCGCCACCTTTCGCACATGGAACGCACCGGAAGATATGCACGGCACCGTCGATGCCTATCTGATCATACGGGCCCTGCACCATATGAACAGATATGGGCCAGCCGACATGGACGCGGCGGCGGCCGAGGCGTTCAAACTGGTGAAGCCCGGCGGCATTGTCGGGATTGTCCAGCACCGTGCCCCGGAAGGCGCCGGCGATGACTGGGCCATCGGCTCCAAAGGGTATCTGAAACAGTCCCGCGTGGTCGCGGCCTTCACCGGCGCCGGCTTCGTGCTGGAAGCCAGTTCGGACATCAACGCCAATCCGAAAGACCAGCCTGGCGAGGGCGATTTCGTCTGGCGCCTGCCTCCCAGCCTTGCCAAAGGCGAAACCGACCGTGCGGCCTATCAGGCCATCGGCGAGTCGGACCGGATGACCCTGAAATTCCGCAAACCGTCCTGAGACGGTTCTCCCAAGGACAAAGCTTCATCTGACATGAGGCTTTGTCCCTGTACGGCCCAAAAGGCCGCCTGACAAACAAACGGAAAACCGGATACATAAAGTAAAACCCCCACGGTATGGTCCCGTGGGGGTTTCAAGTCCGATCCGGTTGGAACAGAACCTTAACGGTTGCTGCTCAGACCGTCGCGTTCCTGGCGCTTACGCTCAAGCTTGCGAGCGCGGCGGACCGCCGCAGCCTGCTCCCGTGCCTTCTTTTCAGACGGCTTTTCGTAGAAGCGGCGCAGCTTCATCTCGCGATAAACGCCTTCGCGCTGCAGTTTCTTTTTCAGGGCACGCAGCGCCTGATCAACATTATTGTCACGTACGACAACCTGCATGTGGTTGCTCACTCCCTTCTAATGGCTGGATTTGCCGGTATGTCCGCACTTTTCAAAAAGCGCAAACAAACCAGCCGCCTTAGGCCCGGCCTATAGCAGAGGGCCACAAAGCGCACAAGTGTTACTGTGAAAAACAGGGAGCATCGCCTGTTTTTCTGGAATTTCTTATACCAGAAAAAGCGCCAGGGTGCAAAACAGGGCGTACAATAGGGTGCAAACCGGGCCCCCGGCAGGGAACGGTACCGCATCTCTGTGTCGGGTCTGTATCGGTAATCTGCCGGGCCGCGACAGAAAGCCTCATATCACAGCGCAGTCCCCCTCTTTTCTAACCGGCCGGTTTCCGTCATGCTGTTGCCTGCCGTCATGGATCGGTGGCCCAAACACCAAGGATGTGCGCCATGAGCCAAACCGCAGCATACCAGACCGCCTCTTTACCCGCCGGGGATCCGACACCGGAAGAATGGCGCATACCCCTTCTGGACGCCATGCTGGCGCATGTGCCCTTTGACGGCTGGAGCAAAGGGGCGCTCCACGCGGCCGCGTCGGATTTGGGCCTGCCCGCCGAAATGGCGGATCTGGCATTTCCCGACGGGGCGGTCGAGGTGCTTGAAATGCATCTCAAGAAAGCCGACGCGGATCTGGCCGACACCCTGGCCGCGATGAATTTGCCGGCCATGAAGATTCGCGAACGGATCACGGTAGCGATCCGTACCCGTCTTGAGATGCACGCTGACCACCGCGAATCCGTGCGCCGGGGACTGGCGACCCTGTCTCTGCCGCAACATGCCGGTCTTGCCATGCGCTCCTTGTGGGCAACGGCGGACACCATGTGGCGCGCCGCCGGCGACACCAGCACGGATCACAACTGGTACACCAAGCGCATGACGCTCAGCGCCGTTTACAGCAGCGTGCTCCTGTTCTGGCTGAACGACGACAGCGAAGACTTCAGCGACAGCTGGGCCTTTCTCGACCGGCGTATCGAAAACGTGATGCAGATCGAAAAGGCAAAATTCCGCCTGCGCCAGACACAGGACAGACTGCCCTCCGTAAGCCGTTTTCTGGGACGGTTGCGGTATCCCGGCCTGTAAGGCCGGATGAAGGGAGCGCTAAAAGGACCCGCCGTTTGAAGACACCGCCCGCGCACATCGTACCGGACACTCCGGACCCGGGGCCAAAGCAGGGGCCGGAACATGTCCACAATGCTCCCTCCTCTGAAAAGAGCGCAGACCTGTTTCTCGGCGCCGGCCTGCCGGCCCTCAGCCCGGCCACCTGCGATCTTGTCACCCGCTGGCACCGTTTTCTTGTCAGCGAAAAACGCGCCTCGACCCACACCGTGACGGCCTATGGCCGCGATGTCGGCCGCTTTCTGTCTTTCCTGGCGGACTATGAAGGGTCCGAGGTCACGCCCGAGGCTCTTGTCGGGGCCGATATTCGCACCTTCCGCGCCTTTCTGGCCCACTGCCGGCAAAAGGGGACAGGCCGGGCGCAATCGGCCAAGGGCCTGAGCCCGCGCAGCGCGGCCCGCCTTCTGTCAAGTCTGCGCGCCTTCTACCGGTTCCTCGACAAGGCGGCCGGCCTTGAAAATGATGCGATTTCCGCCGTGCAGGGCCCCAAGCTGCCGCATCGTGTCCCCCGCCCGCTGGACGAGCAGGGGGCCGGCGCCCTTCTCGACACCGTGGGCAGTATGGCCGATGTCCCCTGGGTGGCGGACCGGAATGTCGCCGTGGTCACCCTGCTGTACGGGTGCGGCCTGCGAATCGGCGAGGCCCTTGGCCTCAAACGGCGGGATGTGCCCAGTAGCGACACCATGAAGGTCATCGGCAAACGCGGCAAGGAACGTATCGTACCGGTCCTGCCCGCAGTGCGCGAGGCCATTGCCGCCTATCTGCAAAGCTGTCCGCATGCGCTGCCGCAGGACGGGCCGCTTTTTGTCGGGGTGCGCGGCGGGCCGCTCGGCCCCCGCCCGGTGCAAAAGGCGGTGCAACAGGTCCGGGCGGCCCTTGGCCTGCCGCAAAGCGCCACACCGCACGCACTGCGGCACAGTTTCGCGACCCATCTGCTGGCGCGCGGCGGCGATCTCAGAACCATTCAGGAACTGCTGGGCCATGCCGATCTGTCCAGTACGCAGATTTACACGGATGTGAACACCGCCCATCTGAAATCCATTTATGAAAAAGCCTTCCGGCGGGCCTGACGGGCCGCTAATGTAAGCGCGGGTACACGAGGGTATGGCGGCGCGGACGGTTCCGTTTCCAAAAGGCGGTATCGCGAAGGGCGGCGTCGCTCGCCTGACAGCACCCCGGATCGTCCGACACGGTCCACTGGGCACATTCACTGACAGACAAGGACGGGAAATCCATGGATGACGGGCCGGGCGGCCACGCCCTTGATCGTTTGCGCATGATGGGGCTGATCGCGCTGTACGGGGCCCTGTCCGTGTTTTCCATCCTGTTGATCTTCGCCGCCTTCAGATTGTGGCCGGCCATCGGCGAGGGCTTCAAGGTTCCTCTCATCGCGCTCAGCGGTGCTGTCTCCACCCTCATCGCGGGGCAGAGCAGCTACCGGCTGTATACCCACCTGAAACGACGCGAATATCTGCATGATCATCATGTGCCGCTTGCCCCCTTTGCCAGTATTGCCGTCACCCTGCTGATCGCCAGCTGGGTTTTCAGGGGACTTTAGCCGCTGGCCGAAACTGTGCCGAGTCGTGTCGCCTCCGGACAGCCTGTGACGTCTTGATTGGCGCCTCCGGGCTGTCCCCGCATGGCCTCTTCCCTCTTGCGGCCAATTACGTGATCGGGTTCAGAAAACTGGACCCAAGCGAGCCGCTTCCGGTGATGCAGCGGTGCATCACCACACAGGTTGACGGCGGCCGAGCAGCCTGCATGCACACCGCCCGTTACAGAGGCCCGTGACAGAGCCGCCAGCATCAGATATAGACGGAATCAGATATGATCTGCATCAGACACGCTCGGAAGCAGGCGAAGGCCAAACTCACCGCTACGGCGCAGGCGGGCGATACCCGCCGGCGGGTCAGGTCATCAATTTGACGAAAGCGGGCTCGTATTGGATCTTGCTGTCCTGATTGGTGCGCCGTTCCACACCGTGATAGGCCTTCATCTGTTCGCGCCGGCGGCACGGACCGATATAGGATGCCGACCGGATAAACGGCTTGGGCTGGGCATAGATATGCTTTAAGCGGGATTCGACCAGATTGCCGGTGACCGGCAGAGCCAGAATCTCGTTCACGCCGGCATCGCGGCATTCCATCACGGTCTTCTTGCTGGGCTGCGGCAGGATCATCACCACCGGTGCTTCCGACATGTCCCCATCGGTCAGGCGGATGAATTTCACGAAATCGGGGCCGCCATGCTCGGAAAAGTCATAATCGACGAAAAACAGATTGACGTTTTTCGACCGCATCAGCTTCAGGGCGTGCGGGACCTCGATCGCGCGCTGGATATTCTCTGCGCCGCCATCGCGCAGCACCTTGCGGATAAACTCCCCAAGCTGCCGGTTCTGCATGGCGATCAGCACATTCAATTTGCCAAAAGGTATCAGTTCGGCCGACATTCCCAATGTCTCCGCCCGAGAGCACGCCTGACTTGGATTTGTTATTATGTAGCTTACGCTTAATTGTATGTATTTAAGCTACCATATTTTGAAAAAGACACAAATATTGTCTAAAATTAAATCAAATTTTCTAGAAAAGGTTTATTGATACACCTAAAACGTGCACAATAATGCCTCCTGACCGGTTGCGCTATGCACCCGGTCAGGAGGCGAATCAGGCTCGGGGACGGTCCTGTCCCCGGTGACGGGATTTACATATGGATGGGCCGTCCGTGAACCGCCAGGGCCGCTTCCTTCACCGCTTCGGTTTCGGTGGGGTGGGCATGGCTGATCAGGGCGATATCCTCGGCGCTGGCACCCAGTTCCATGGCGGTCGCGGCCTGTGCGATCATGTCACCGGCCTTGGTACCTATGATATGGACGCCGAGAATCCGGTCGCTGTCCTTGTCCGCCAGGATTTTCACAAAGCCGTCGGTTGCAAGATTGGCCTTGGCGCGGCTGTTGGCGGTGAAAGGGAACTTGCCGGCGGTAAAGGCAACGCCGGCCGTCTTCAGATCGTCTTCCGATTTGCCGACGCTGGCCACTTCCGGCCATGTATAGACCACGTTGGGCACGGTCTCATGATTGCAGTAGCCGTTCAGCCCGGCGATATTCTCGGCGCAGGCGACGCCTTCATCCTCGGCCTTGTGGGCCAGCATCGGCCCCTTGACCACATCGCCGATCGCCCAGACCCCCGGCACATTGGTGGAAAAATCGTCGGCCACTTCGATCCGGCCGCGCTCATCCACCGCAACGCCGGCGGCCTCAAGCCCCAGCCCTTCGGTGTAGGGACGGCGGCCGACCGAGACCAGCACCACATCGGCCTTGAGTTCCGTCGCTTCGCCGCCCTTGACCGGCTCGAAGGTGACGGTGACACCGCCGCGGGTTTTCTTCACATTCGTCACCTTGGACGACAGATGCAGGGTCATGCCCTGTTTTTTCAGGATGCGACCGAAGGTCTTGCGGACCTCCATGTCCATGCCCGGCAGCACCTGGTCCATGAACTCGACAACCGTGACCTCGGCACCCAGACGGCGCCAGACCGAGCCCATTTCCAGCCCGATGACACCGCCGCCGATCACCACCATGTGCTTGGGCACCTTGGGCAGCGACAGTGCGCCGGTGGACGACAGGATTTTCTTTTCGTCGATCTCCACCCCCGGCAGGGAGGCGACGTCGCTGCCGGTGGCGATGATGGTGTTTTTCGCCGTGACGGTGCGCGTGCCGCCGTCGTTCAGCACCACCGCGATGGTATCCTTGCCGGTAAAGGTCCCGGCGCCCTTGATCCATTCGACCTTGTTCTTCTTGAACAGGAATTCGACACCGCCGGTCAGACCGTCGACGATGCCGTCCTTGGACGTCATCATTGCCTTCAGATCCACCTCGACGCCCTTGACCTTGATGCCGTATTTGCCGAAGTCATGCGCCGCCTCCTCATACAGGTGCGAGGCGTGCAGCAGGGCCTTGGACGGAATACAGCCGATATTCAGGCAGGTCCCGCCGAGCGTGTCACGCTTCTCGATGCAGGCGGTCTTGAGGCCCAGTTGCGCGGCGCGGATGGCGGCCACATAGCCGCCCGGACCGGAACCGATAACGACGACGTCGAAACTGTCGGACATGGATGACATTCCCTTACATCACTGCGTATTGATACGGAGCACTTACATATCGAGAAGAAGACGGGTCGGATCCTCAAGCGCTTCCTTCACGCGGACGAGGAAGGTCACCGCCTCGCGCCCGTCGATGATGCGGTGGTCGTAGGACAGCGCCAGATACATCATCGGCCGGACGACGACCTGGCCGCCCACCACCATCGGGCGTTCCTGAATCTTGTGCATGCCGAGGATGCCGGACTGCGGCGGGTTGAGGATCGGGCTCGACATCAGCGAGCCGAAAATGCCGCCGTTCGAGATGGTGAAGGTACCGCCCTGCATGTCCTCGATCGCCAGCTTGCCGTCACGGGCCTTCTTGCCAAAATTGGCGATGGCCAGTTCGGTTTCGGCGAAGGACATGTCCTGCGCGTCGCGCAGAACCGGCACGACAAGACCGTTCGGCGCCGACACCGCCACGCCGATATTGGCATAATTGTGATAGACGATTTCGTCACCGTCGATCTGCGCGTTGACGGTCGGCACTTCCTTCAGCGCCAGGCAGCATGCCTTGGTGAAGAAGCTCATGAAGCCCAGCTTGATGCTGTGCTTTTTGGCGAACAGGTCCTTGTAACGGGTACGCGCATCCATCACCGCGGTCATGTCCACCTCGTTATAGGTGGTCAGCATGGCGGCAGTGTTCTGCGCCTCCTTCAGGCGTTCGGCGATGCGCTTGCGCAGACGGGTCATCTTGACCCGTTCCTCGCGCGGTCCCGCATCCGCAGCAGGCACCGGGGCGGCCACGGGCGCGGCGAGCGTGCGGGCCGTGCCCTGCTCGACCGCTTTCAGGACATCGCCCTTGGTCAGACGTCCATCCTTGCCGGTACCGGCGATGGAGGCGGGGTCGAGATTATAGTCTTCGACCAGCCGGCGCACGGCCGGGGACAGCGGCCTGTTAGAAACCGGGGCCGAAACCGGGGTCGAAGTTGGGCTCGGGGCGCCGCCGAAGGCGGTGGCGGCCGCGGGCTGAGGGGCCGGGGCGGCGGCCTGTTGCGGCGCGGCAGGGGCGGGCGTTGAAGCCGGGCTGGCTGCGGGCGTTGCCGGGGCGGCGGTCGCCTTGCCGTCGGTATCCACCTTGGCGATCAGTGCGCCGATTTCCACCGTGTCGCCTTCGGGCACCACATGTTCGACGATCACGCCGGCCACGGGGCTCGGCACTTCCACGGCGACCTTGTCGGTCTCGATCTCGACCACCGGTTCGTCCGCGGCCACCGCGTCACCCACCTGTTTCAGCCAGTTGCCGATGGTGCCTTCACTGACGGATTCACCCAATTGCGGGATGCGGATATCTTCGACTGCCATTGCGGGGGCTCCTACCCTGTCCTTACTCGTCTTCACTCAATACGCGCAGGTTTTTTGCTTAACCCACGCGCGGGCGGCGGTTTGTGACCGCCGCCCGCCTCAGGCGCTTAGCGCCGCGTCGATCAGCGCCGCCTGCTGGCGCAGATGGATTTCAGCCTGTCCGGTCGCCGTGGCCGCGCCGGGCGCACGGCCGGCATAGGACAAGGCCGCCTTGGCCAGTTTGGCGTCGGCCAGCACATGTTCCAGCGGCTCGCGGATATAGTGCCACGCGCCCATATTTTTCGGCTCTTCCTGACACCAGACAACGGCCTTGGCGTTCTTGAAGCGCTTCAGCTCCTTCAAAATCGCCTGATGGGGGAAGGGGAACAGTTGCTCCACCCGCAACAGATAAGTGTCATCCAGGCCACGCTTGTCGCGCTCGTCCAAAAGGTCGAAATAGACCTTGCCGGAGCACAGAACGACACGGCTGATCTTACCGTCCGCCGCCAGCGTCATGTCGGAGGCGCCGCCGGTCTCGGCATCGTCCCACAGCACGCGGTGAAACTGCGAGCCGGGGCCGAAATCGGCCAGCGTCGACGTGCATTTCTTGTGCCGGAGGAGGGACTTCGGCGTCATAATGACAAGGGGCTTGCGGAATTTGCGGTGCATCTGCCGGCGCAGCACGTGAAAATAGTTGGCCGGCGTGGTGCAGTTGGCCACCTGCCAGTTGTCTTCCGCCGACATTTGCAGGAACCGCTCCAGCCGGGCGGAGGAATGCTCAGGCCCCTGGCCCTCATAGCCGTGCGGCAGCAGCAGGACAAGGCCGGACATGCGCAGCCATTTGGCCTCGGCCGACGAGATGAACTGGTCGATGATGATCTGCGCGCCATTGGCGAAATCGCCGAACTGCGCCTCCCACAGGGTCAGCGTGTTCGGCTCGGCCATGGAATAACCGTATTCGAAGCCGAGCACGCCGAACTCGGACAGCGGGCTGTCCAGTACCTCGAAATGGGCCTCGGGGTTCATCCGGTCGAGCGGCCGGTAGCGCGCTTCCGTCTTCTGGTCGACAAAGATCGAGTGACGCTGGCTGAAGGTGCCGCGCCCGCAGTCCTGGCCCGACAGGCGCACGCCGAAGCCCTCGCGCAGGAGGGTGCCGAAGGCCAGCGCCTCCGCCGTCGCCCAGTCGAAGCCCACATCGCCCTCGAACATTTTTTCCTTATTGTCGAGAACCCGGCGCAGCGTCCGGTGCAGGTTGAAGTTTTCCGGCACCTCGGTCAGTTGCGCGCCGACCTCGCGCAGGGTGGTTTCCGCCACCCCGGTTTCCGCCCGGCGCAGTTCCTGATCCTCGGGCGACAGGCCGAGGCCGGACCATTCGCCGCCGAGCCAGTCGGCCTCATTGACGCGGAAATCCTCGGCCGTGGAAAACTCATCCTCAAGCTGGTTGATGAAGGTGCTTTCCATGGTCTTGAGCTGGGCGTCGGTCAGCAGCCCCTCGGCCTTCAGCCGTTCGGCATAGACCTTGAGAACGGACGGATGCGATTTGATCGCCGCATACATCAACGGCTGGGTAAAGGCGGGCTCGTCCGATTCGTTATGGCCGAAGCGGCGATAGCAGATCATGTCGATGACCACGTCGCGCTTGAAGGTCTGGCGGAATTCGGTGGCCAGTTTCGTGGCGAAGACAACCGATTCCGGATCGTCGCCATTGACATGGAAGATCGGCGCCTGAACCATTTTCGCCACATCGCTCGGATAGGGCGACGACCGGGCGAACTGCGGGCTGGTGGTAAAACCGATCTGGTTGTTGACGATAAAGTGGATGGTGCCGCCGGTGTTGTAGCCGCGCAGGCCCGACATGGCGAAACATTCCGCCACCACGCCCTGACCGGCAAAGGCCGCATCCCCGTGCAACAGCAGCGACAGCACCTGGTCGCGCGCCGTATCGTCGCGCTGTTCCTGCTTGGCCCGCACCTTGCCGAGAACGACCGGATTGACCGCCTCCAGGTGGGACGGGTTGGCCGTCAGCGACAGGTGGATGGCATTGCCGTCGAACTCGCGGTCGGCGCTGGTGCCCAGATGGTATTTCACATCGCCCGAGCCCTGTACATCGTCCGGCTTGAACGAACCGCCGTGGAACTCATGAAAAATCGCGCGGTACGGTTTGGCCATGACATTGGCAAGCACGTTGAGCCGCCCGCGGTGCGGCATGCCGAGGACGATTTCCTTGAGGCCGTGCTGGCCGCCGGTTTTCATCACGGCTTCCAGCGCCGGCACCATGGCCTCGCCACCGTCCAGACCGAACCGCTTGGTGCCCGTATATTTGCGGCCGAGAAACTTTTCGAAGGATTCCGCCTCGATCAGCTTGGACAGGATCGCCAGCTTGCCCTTGTCGGTGAAATGGATTTCCTTGTCCCGGCCCTCGATCTTCTGCTGGATCCACGCCTTTTCGTCCGGGTCGTTGATGTGCATGAACTCAACGCCGATGTTGGAACAATAGGTCCGGCGCAGAATGGCGATGATCTCGCGCAGGCTCGCCACCTCCAGCCCCAGCACATTGTCCATGTAAATGGGGCGGTCCATGTCGGCGTCTGTGAAGCCGTGCGTCTCGGGCTCAAGCTCGGGATGAAGGGGGCGTTCCTCCAGACCCAGCGGGTCGAGATTGGCAAGCAGGTGACCGCGCACCCGGTAGATGCGCACCATCATCAGCGCCCGGATGGAGTCGATGGTGGCGGCGCGGATGTCCGCCTGGCTCGCCTGTGCACCGGCACCGGGCTTCGCGCCACCGCCGTCGATCATCATGTCGGTGGCGTCGAGCGCGGTGGTCAGGTCATCATCGGGGCGCAGCGGCCAGTCGCTGCGCTGCCAGCTTGGGCCCGTGCGCGCAATGCCGGCCTCCAAGCTCTCGAAATACGCACGCCAACCCTGATCCACCGACAGCGGATCGGCCTGATAGCGGTCATAGAGGGATTCGACGAAAGCGGGGCTGACGCCCTCAAGCGCCGCGATGCGGTCCATATCTGCGCCCATAGTCTTCAGGCACGGGACTTACTCCCGTGCCCTCCCTTATACGTGGCGGGGTATGCGGGCAAACCGCCGCCGTTCAGCCGAAGGCCGGGGCGTTAGCCCTTCATGGCCTCCAGCAAGGTTTCGCCCAGTGCCGCCGGACTGTCCGACACGCGGATACCGGCGGAGCGCATGGCGTCGATCTTGTCTTCGGCACCGCCCTTGCCGCCGGAAACAATGGCACCGGCATGGCCCATGGTGCGGCCCGGAGGCGCCGTGCGTCCGGCGATGAAACCGGCCACCGGCTTCTTCACCGGCGACGCCTTCAGGAATTCGGCGGCCTCCTCTTCGGCCGAGCCGCCGATTTCACCGATCATGATAATGGCGTGCGTCTCATCGTCGGCAAGGAACATGTCCAGCACATCGATGAAATTGGTGCCGTTGACCGGGTCGCCGCCGATGCCGACGCAGGTGCTCTGGCCGAGACCCGCCGCCGTCGTCTGGGCAACAGCTTCATAAGTAAGCGTGCCGGAGCGCGAAACAATACCCACATGGCCCTTCTTGTGGATGTGACCGGGCATGATGCCGATCTTGCATTCATCCGGCGTGATGACGCCAGGACAGTTGGGCCCGACCAGACGGGTCTTGGACTTTTGCAAAGCCCGCTTCACCCGCACCATGTCGAGCACCGGAATACCCTCGGTGATGCACACCACCAGATCCAGCTCGGCGTCGATGGCCTCCAGAATGGCGTCGGCGGCAAAGGGGGGCGGCACGTAAATGACCGAGGCATTGGCGTCCGTTTTCGCCCGGGCATCGGCCACGGTGTCGAACACCGGCAGGTCCAGATGCGTGGCGCCGCCCTTGCCCGGCGTCACACCGCCGACCATTTGCGTGCCGTAGGCGATCGCCTGCTCGGAGTGGAAGGTCCCTTGCGCCCCGGTGAAGCCCTGGCAGATGACCTTGGTGTCTTTGTTGATCAGGATCGACATTTACGCGGCCTCCTTCACGGCCTTGACCACTTTTTCTGCGGCGTCGTTCAGATCGTCGGCCGCGATGATCGGCAGGCCGCTGTCGGCCATGATTTTCTTGCCCAACTCCACATTGGTTCCTTCCAGACGGACGACGAGCGGCACGCTCAGCGCCACCTCGCGGGCCGCCGCGACGACGCCGTCGGCGATCACGTCACAGCGCATGATGCCGCCGAAGATATTAACCAGAATGCCTTCCACATTGTCGTCGGACAGAATGATCTTGAAGGCCTCGGTCACCCGCTCCTTGGTGGCACCGCCGCCCACATCGAGGAAGTTGGCGGGCGCGCCGCCCTTCAGCTTGATGATATCCATGGTCGCCATGGCCAGGCCCGCGCCGTTGACCATGCAGCCGATATTGCCGTCCAGGCTGATATAGTTGAGATCGTATTTGCTGGCCTCGATCTCCTTCGCGTCCTCTTCCGATTCGTCGCGCAGCTCGCGCACATCCGCGTGGCGGAACAGCGCGTTGCCGTCGAACGACATCTTGGCATCCAGCAGGATCATCTCGTCCGCTTCGGTCAGCACCAGCGGGTTGATCTCCAGCAGCGAGGCATCCAGTTCGGTAAAGGCCTTATAGAGGCTGGCGACGACCTTCTGGCACGCCTTGTTGGCCGCCCCTTCCAGCTTCAGGCCGAACGCCACTTCCCGGCAGTGAAAGGGTTGCAGGCCGGTGGCCGGATCGATGGTGATGGTCACGATCTTTTCCGGCGTGTTTTCGGCCACTTCCTCAATGTCCATGCCGCCTTCGGTCGACGCCATGACGGCGATGCGGCCGCTGGCACGATCCACCAGCAGGGACAGATAATATTCCTTCTTGATGGCGCAGCCGTCTTCGACATAGACGCGCTTGACTTCCTTGCCCTCGGGGCCGGTCTGGTGCGTCACCAGCGTCTTGCCGATCAGCTCGGTCGCGGTGGCGCGCACATCGTCAAGGGATTTCACCACTTTCACGCCGCCGGCCTTGCCGCGGCCGCCCGCATGGATCTGCGCCTTGACGACCCAGACGGGACCGCCCAGCTTTTCCGCCGCCTCGACCGCCTCGTCCGCGGTATAGGCAACGCCGCCGTCCAGTACGGGGACGCCGAAGGTCTTCAACAGGCCCTTGGCCTGATATTCATGGATATTCATCTGCTGGCCTCTTTCAGTGCACGATGAAGAAGAGTGACGACCAAGCCCGTCTTAGGCGAGGGTCGAATCGATGGTCAGGCACGCCTCGACAAGGCCTTTGACGGCACCGACCGAATGATCGAAGCCGCTTTTCTCCTCGCCGATCAGGTCGATCTCGACAATTTTTTCAATACCGCCCGCGCCGATGATCGCCGGCACGCCCACATACATATCGCTCAGGCCGTATTCACCGTTCAGATGGGCGGCACAGGGCAGCAGACGCTTTTTGTCCTTCAGATAGCTTTCCGCCATCTGGATCGCGGAGGCGGCCGGCGCGTAAAAGGCCGACCCGGTTTTCAGCAGGCCGACAATCTCGGCGCCGCCGTCGCGCGTGCGCTGGACAATGGCGTCGATCTTTTCCTGCGTGGACCAGCCCATTTTCACCAGATCCGGCACCGGAATACCGGCCACAGCGGAATAGCGGGTCAGCGGCACCATGGTGTCGCCGTGACCGCCCAGGACAAAGGCCGTGACATCCTCGACCGAGACGTCGAATTCTTCCGCCAGAAAATGACGGAACCGCGCGGAGTCCAGAACGCCCGCCATGCCGCAGACCTTTTCCGTCGGCAGGCCGGAGAATTTCTGCAACGCCCACACCATCGCGTCCAGCGGGTTGGTGATGCAGATGACAAAAGCGTTCGGCGCATACTGCCTGATGCCCTCGCCGACGGCTTTCATCACTTTCAGATTGATGCCGAGCAGGTCGTCCCGGCTCATGCCCGGCTTGCGCGGCACACCGGCGGTCACGATGACCACATCGGCACCCTCGATGTCCTTATAAGCATTCGCGCCCTTCAGCGCGGCGTCAAACCCGTCGACCGGGCCGCTTTGCGCCAGGTCAAGCGCCTTGCCCTGGGGCAGCCCCTCGACAATGTCGAAGAGAACGATATCGCCCATTTCCTTGAGGGCGGCGAGATGAGCCAGCGTGCCGCCGATTTGGCCGCCGCCGATCAGTGCAATCTTTTTTCGTGACATGATTAAAGACTCCTCCAGGGAACGCGCGAGTGAACTCTAAAAATACTCTTCAAAACGCCCCGGCAGGGATCACGCCCGGGACCGGTATGGATGCGGCGCGGCCGGGAAAACATCGGCCGGAATATCCGCCGGAACACCCTTACCCGGACCCCTTATACAGAGCGACGGGCACCGCTGAGTGCGATGCCCTGATTGCCGGGACAGAAAAGTCCGACCGCTTCCTAGCGCGTTTGCGACCGCCCCGCAAGAAAAGTTGGCGCTATTCGCACCATATCGGTCCGTCACACGGATCGAAGCATTCCTCAGGGGTATATCTTGGCGTTATAGCCTCCGGCGTCACACCGACTGAAGGACACGGCAGAGTTCGACCCCGCCGGCGGCATAGTCGTTGACCGTCCCGACCGAGGCGGAAATATCCGACAGGCCCTGATTGATTTCGCTGACCGCGATGGCCGCCGTCTGCATGTTGGAGGAGATTTCCTTGGTCGCCGCGCTCTGCTCATCGATGGAACCGGCCACGCTGGTCACACTGGACTGCACCTGACCCACCGCCGTGTTGATGGTTTGCAGCTTGTCGACCACATCACCGGCAATCGATTGCATGCCGCTGATTTCACCGGCGATCTGATCCGTGGCCTTGGCCACCTCGCTCGCCAGGTTTTTCACCTCGTTGGCGACCACGGCAAAGCCCTTGCCGGCCTCGCCGGCACGGGCGGATTCAATCGTCGCGTTCAGGGCCAGAAGATTGATCTGTCCGGCAATGTCCTGAATCAGCTCGACAATGGTGTTCATTGCCTCTGCCGCGCTGTTCAGGGCCTGTGTCGACTGGTCCGCCGCCTCCGTCTGGGTCATCATCTCGGCCACGGCTTTCTGCGACACGATCATGCTTTCCGAGATTTCCCTAAGGGACGCATCCGATTGTTCCGCCGCCGATGCCACCGCCTGAACCGTGGCCTCGGTCTGCGAGGACGCCGATGTGGCCGATGCCGACTTGTCGGTGACCGTCGTCACACTGCTGAGAATTTTGTTGAGACTATCGGCCACTTCACCGCCGATCCGCTCGCGTTCCATCCGGGCCGTCACCCGCTCGGTCACATCGCTGGCGAATTTGACCACTTTCAGCGGCCGGCCGCTGGGGTCCAGAATCAGATTATAGGTCGCCTGGATCCAGACCGCGCGCCCGCCCTTGGCGATGCGCTTGCACTCCCCGCCCTGATGTTCGCCCCGCCGCAGGGCCTCCCAGAAGGCGGCATATTCGCTGCTCGCCTTATACTCGGGTTCGACAAAAATACTGTGATGACGGCCTTGCACTTCGCCTAAGGTATACCCCATGGCCTGCAAAAAATTGGCGTTGGCCGTGCGGATGGTGCCGTCCAGATCGAACTCGATCACCGCCTGGGCTTTGTGGATCGCTTCGATCTGTCCGCGATAGTCGGCGTCGCGCTGCTTCTGCGCGGTGATGTCGACGGCGAATTTGACGACCTTGAACGGTTTGCCGCCGGCATCCAGGATCGGCGTGTAGGTGGCCTGGATCCACACTTCGCTGCCGTCCTTGGCGACCCGCCTGTACTCGCCGGCCTGGTGCTCGCCCCGCCCCAGGGCCTCCCAGAAGCGGGCATATTCGCTGCTCGTCTTATACTCGGGCTCGACAAAAATGCTGTGCGGGCGGCCCTGCACTTCCGTCAAAGTGTAGCCCATGGCCTTGAGGAAATTGTCGTTGGCCGTGCGGATGGTGCCGTCCAGATCGAACTCGATCACCGCCTGCGATTTGTGGATCGCTTCGATCTGCCCCTGATAGTCGGCGTCGCGTTGCTTCTGCGCGGTGATGTCGACGGCGAATTTAACGATCTTGAACGGTTTGCCGCCGGCATCCAGGATCGGCGTGTAGGTGGCCTGGATCCACACCTCGCGCCCGCCCTTGCCCAAACGCCTGTATTCTCCGCTGTGGAATTCCCCCCGCCGCAGCGCCTTCCAGAAGGCGGCATATTCGCTGCTCGTCTTATACTCGGGCTCGACAAAAATGCTGTGCGGACGGCCCCGCACCTCGGCCAGGCCATAGCCCATGGCCTTGAGGAAATTGTCGTTGGCCGTGCGGATGGTGCCGTCCAGATCGAACTCGATCACCGCCTGCGATGCATGGACCGCCTGCAACATGGCCTCTTGGTCCCGGACCGTCCCGGATATGTTGCGAAGGAATTTATCGAACACTGTTTTTCCTTTCATGCACAGCCCGACGCCATGCCACCCCAACGCCAAGTGGGGCATTCATGGACGCCATGTCTGTCACGCGGCGCCTGTCGTCGGCAGCATGTCGTCCTGTTCAGGAGGCGGATTTGAAAAATCCGCGCGTTTCCCCGGCGCCGGCGCACCGAAAGCCCCCTAATTCCGCAAGCATTATGAACACACGCGGTGAATAAGGGGGACCACACTTTTTTGTCAAATACGCAATCTGCCAAAACTTTGCAAAACGTCCGCAGTAAAGGTCGAGGCAATGCACGTAAAAAGAGGATTTCCCGTTGAATAAGAACTCCGTAATTCAAGAAATACGACTTCGGAGCCTGCAACAGGGAACAAAAGGCCAGGCATCCCGGCCGATTCCGGCACTGATTCCGGTACAGCCAAAGCTCTCGGACAGGCGGCGGATACACCCTTTACCCAACGCACCTCATGCCCACTACCAATGCCGTTGGTCATAGACGCCCCCCGCCCGGCCGGCAATTTGACTATGCAAATTGCATAGTCAAATTGCGCGGTCGATTTGGCCGAACAAAATTCGGACAAACGGCCTCAAGATATCATGCGGGAGCAGATTCAGGCACACCGTGCGGACGGGCCAGATAAGTTTCGGACTGCATCTCGTGCAGGCGACTGGCCGTGCGCTCAAACTCAAAAACCCCGTCACCGGAGACATACAGGTCGTCCGGCGGCACCGCCGCCGAGCACAGCAGCTTGACCCCATGCTCATACAGGGCATCGATCAGGGTGACGAACCGCTTGGCCTCATTGCGTTTTTCCGGGCCCATTTGCGGGATCGCCACCACGATCACCGTATGAAACCGCCGTGCCACCGCCAGATAATCGGCCGCGCCCAGCGGCCGGGCGCACAGACGCTTGAAGGAAAACACGGCCACGCCCTTGGCCGCCTTGGGCACGAACAGGGTTCGCCCCTGCACGGTCAATGTGTCCGACGGCACACGGGCAGGATCGTCGTCATGGCAGTCCGTCAGCCGGAAAAAGACCTCGCGCAGGGCTGCCGTGGTCTCAGCGTCGACCGGGGTGTAATAGGTTTTAACCCCTTTCATCCGGTCCAGCCGGTAATCGGTGGGCCCGTTCAGACCGACCACATCGAAGCGGGCCTTGATCATATGGATGAACGGCAGGAAAAGCTGGCGGTTCAGGCCGTTCTTGTACAGATCCTCCGGCGGCCGGTTTGATGTGGCTACCACCACGACGCCCAGTTCCATCAGTTCCCGGAACAGACGCCCCAGCACCATGGCATCGGCAATGTCCGTGACCTGAAGTTCGTCAAAACACAGCAGCGTCGCCTCGCAGGCGATCTGACGGGCAACCGGGGGCACCGGATCGTCGCTGGAGGCGCGGCCGCCCCTGTCGACCCGTTCCCGCGGGCCGAGGGCACGCCATTCCTTCAGCCGGGCATGAACATCCAGCATGAAATCATGAAAATGCACGCGGCGTTTCGCCCCGACCGGCGCGGTGGCGAAAAACAGGTCCATCAACAGGGATTTGCCGCGCCCGACGCCGCCATGAATATACAGGCTTCTCGGCGGCGTCCTGTCGCCGCCGCTCCAGCGGAACCGGTTGAACAGGCGCCAGCTTTTGATGGTCAGGCCGCGCGCCCGCCCGCCGATGTCCGGATATCCCTCCAGGTCATCGTGCAGGCGCTGCAACCGGTCGACAAGACCGGCCTGGGCCGCGTCTTCGCGCAATTCCCCGTCCGCGCGCATCCTGTCATAGGTCTCTCTCGGATTTGTGCCCGGCACGCCCCCCAGACGATTGCCCGAATGATTGCCGGAACGGCTATCGGAATGCATATCGGGACGGGTGTCGGAATCGGTCTCCGGACCGGATCCACGACCGGAAATGGCGCTATCGCTCTGATCATCCGGCCGGGACATGCCCTGTCTCCTGTACAAACGCGCGCCGGGACCTCCGGCAGCGACTGTGAACAACGGGGCGTTTTGGTAGCATGGACACATACAGGGCGCAAAGCATCACGCAAACAACACTCAAGCCGGCATCTTGGACAACGCTGAACGCCCTCGGCAGGAACCGGGCCGGACTGAAACCGGAGTGCCCCGCCCACCCGTGACGAGGGGCGGTTCGTCTCCGGCTTATAACCCACGGCACCACAGCGGTAACCACTCGGCCATTACACGGTAAGTACACAGCAATTACTCTGGGAAAAGCCGTTTCGTATCGCTATCGTGCCGCAAGGGAGAAGCGTATGTTTGTCAAACCGGTTTTTGTTGCGACAGCTCTGCTGTCGGTCGTTCTTATGGCGGTCGCGGGGGGCACACTGCCCGCCGGCGCGCAAGGGGCCGGGGCACCCTGCCGCGAGGCGCCGGGGGGCGACGCCCTCGATTTCTGGCTCGGCACCTGGGACGTTTACGACAACGGCCAGCCCGTCGGAGCCAATCATATCGAATCCGCCCTGGACGGCTGCGCGGTATTTGAACACTGGGTCAATGCCGCCGGCGCTGAAGGCAAAAGTCTGTTCGCTTTCAGCGCGGCAACGGGCGTCTGGACACAGCTTTGGGTCACCGACAACACCAGTTGGCCCGGCAGCATCAAACTGAAACGCCATCAGGGCCCACATGACGACGGCAGCGTGCGCTTTCAGACCACGGTCGAGAAGGCCGACGGCAGCCACTATCTGGACCGGACGACCCTGACCCCGGTGCCGGACGGTACCGTGCGTCAGGTCATCGAAATTTCTCTTGATGACGGTAAAACATGGCAAACCATGTTCAACGCGGAATACCGGCGGCAAACGACACCATGACAGACACAACCACACCGGCGCAGGGCCGGCACATCGCCCTTGAAAGTGTCGACAATTTTCGCGACATGGGCGGATACAGGGCCCGGGACGGCCGCACCGTGCGCTGGGGCCGGCTGTTCCGCTCCGGTCACCTCGGCAATATGAGCGAAGCCTGCGGCACCGAAATGCTGGCACGCGACATAGAAACCGTCATCGATTTCCGCTCGGACGCCGAAAAGGAACATCGCCCCGTCCAGTGGCCGTGCACATGGCGCCCCCGCTATCATGCCGTTCCCATCGGCGGCAATGCCGCCGCATGGGTCCGCGCCATGATCGCCAGCATCGCCGAGGCGGATTTCCCGGCGGATGAAGCTCGCGCCCAGTTTCTGACGGCGTTCAAAACCATCCCCATCCAAAATGCGCCGGGGCTGAAAACCCTGTTCGACATCCTGCTGGACGATCACCAGGGAAACGCCGCCCTGTTTCACTGCACGGCGGGCAAGGACCGCACCGGCATAGCCGCCGCCCTCGTTTTGCGGGCCCTGGACATTGACGAGGAACAGGTGCTGGAAGATTTTCTGATGACCAATCAGGTGGTCGACCTGGACACTGCGTCCGCAGCCCTGGCCGAACGCATCGGCGCCAGGGCGGGAAAACAGGTCACGCCGGAAGCCGTGCGCCCGCTGGTCGGGGTCGAGGCGGACTTTCTGCGCGCCGCCGACACCGCCATCGCCGACAGCTTCGGCAGTCTGTCGGCCTATATGCGAACCGCCCTCGGGTTGACGCCGGACCGGCGGGACAGACTGAAAGACATATATCTGGCCGGCTGAACGGCCGGCCGGTGCGGCGGGCCGTATTCAGGTCTCCGGGACGGTCGAGGATATGCTCTTTGGAGCGCTTAGGGGCATCGCCGCCCCATCCGTTCCCGTCACTGCCTCCAGGATCTCCACGATCCGGCCACGGGACCGCAACCGCGCAATCGCCGTATTCAGCCGGACCAGCAAATCCTGCCGGCTGCCATGCACGCGGGCACTCAGGCGGGACTGCCGGTACAGGCCGCCCAGCTTCACAGGCAAGGGCCGACGCCGCATCTGCCAGCGGAATTCCTCGATATTGATAATGCCCACGTCGGCCCGGCCCACGGCCATGACCTGCATCATGTCCCCCCATCCCGTCACATCGACCCGTCTGCCGAAAAAAGGTTCGCCTTCATAGGTAAAGCCGCGAATGGCCGCGATACGCAGCGCCTTCAAGTCCTCGGGCACGGAGACGACAAGATCGCTGCCGGCCGCCAGGATGTAATACTCGCCGGTCTCGATAAGGATGTCAGTGAACATCTGACCGCTTTTTTCAGCCGCCGTCATATGCCAGGCCGGGTCCGCGCAGCAGTCCAGCAGAATCCGGCCTTCGGTGAACATCCGGCGTTTGCGGCGCTCGGGGATACGCATCATCACGGCGGCAATGTCCGCTTCGCGCAGAATCTCCTCCCAGATCATCTGAAACGGGTGGGACGATGACATGCCCGTCACCACCGGCACGGTGGCGATACCCTCCGGCACACCAACCGCCGCGGGCGCGGTGAACAGACTGTAAAACACACAGCATACCACCCAGGCCGCCATAAGACCGCCGGACCGGAACACGCGCGCGGGTACCACCTTCACGGTCAACTCCGTCGCTGGTGCCAGGGACCGCCGGTGCGGTCCGGGACGGCCCCGACACATTTTCAGACACCTTGTCTCGCTTAACGAAACTATTCCGCGCGTAAAAGTTACAATATATCTATATTTAAGATTAATTTGATTAAAATTGCCTTTAATTCAGAAGACTCGGCCCATGTCCTACCGCGTGCTCGGGCACGGGCACATGGTGAACGCCCTCCTCGATCAGGGCGGCGATACGGCCGCTTTCGGTTAGCCGGTCGATGGCCGCGTTCACCGCCGGCAACAGGTCCCGGTACCGGTCATGCAGGCGGACATGCACACTGTAGCGGTCATGCACGGGGCCCAGTTTCAGCGTCTTCGGGATCGTGCCGTGGCTGCGTCGCCAGTGGTATTCGAGATCGTTGATGAACGCAAAATCCGCGCGCCCGGCGGTCAGCACACGGACCACATCCCCCCAGTCGCGCACAGTGACGCGATTGGTCAGGATTTCATCCCCCTCGAAATAATATCCGGCGATGGTGGCATAGCGCTTTTCCAGAAGCACCTCACGCGTCGCCGGAGTCCCCGCCAGCACCGGCGTGAAGATATAGTGCTCCACAAGGCTGTAAAAGGCCGTGCTGAAATGCATGTCCGCCGGGTCTTCTCCCGGTCTGAGCCAACGCGGGTTGAGGCAGCAGTCAATTCCGATCCGGCCATCGATGAAGTCGCGGCGGCGCCGCGCACCAGGCAGGTCAACCATCGTCACCGACAAGTCCGCATCCGCCAGAATGGCCCGAAAGGCCAGATTAAGCGGCCCGGTCGGCGACCCGCTGACCCGGATCGGCAGGTCCACCCGGGTGAACGTCTCGCGGTCGGCAAGCGCACGGGCATCAATTTCATGGGTATCAATCTTATGGGCAAGAGTATCGGTGACCGCCGCCGGTACGGCGGCGGCAAGGCAAAACGTCACCGCAAACAGGCTGCGGATACGGCACACGACCCTTTTCCCCAAAAAACCGCGAAACCCGCCGGGCACTCATCCGGCGGGCTTCGGCCTCGCTCATACTGAAGGCGGGTATCAGCCCTTGCGCTCCAGCATCATCTTCTTGATCTCCGCAATCGCCTTGGCCGGGTTCAATCCCTTCGGGCAGGCATTGGCGCAGTTCATAATGGTATGGCAGCGATACAGCCGGAAAGGATCTTCCAGATCGTCCAGACGTTCGCCGGTCGCCTCATCCCGGCTGTCCACCAGCCAGCGATAGGCCTGCAACAGAACCGCCGGTCCCAGATATTTGTCCGAATTCCACCAGTAGCTGGGGCAGCTCGTCGAACAGCAGGCGCACAGGATGCACTCATACAGGCCGTCCAGATGCTCCCTGTCCTCGCGGGATTGCAGACGCTCCTTCTCGGGCGTGGTGGACTGGGTCTGCATCCACGGCTTGATGGAGGCATACTGGGCGTAAAAATTGGACAGGTCGGGCACCAGATCCTTGATCACCTCCTGGTGCGGCAGCGGCGTGATCTTGACGTCGCCCTTGATGTCGTCGATCGCCTTGGTACAGGCCAGGGTGTTTTCACCGTCGATATTCATGGCGCAGGACCCGCAGACCCCCTCGCGGCAGGACCGGCGGAAGGTCAGGGTGGCGTCCATCTCGTTCTTGATCTTGATCAGGGCGTCCAGAACCATCGGCCCGCAACTGTCCATGTCCACCTCAAAGGTGTCCATGCGCGGATTTTCGCCATCATCCGGGTTCCAGCGGTACACCGAAAAGGACTTGGTCGTCTCCGCCTCGTCCGCCTTGACCGTCTTGCCCTTGCCGATCTTGGAATGTTTCGGCAGCGTGAACTCAGCCATTGCGTGTCTCCCTTTCCGGCACCTCAGTACACCCGCGCCTTGGGCTTGATATACTCGACTTCATCCGTCAGCGTGTAATTGTGAACCTCACGGTAGCCGATCCTGGCGGATGTACCGTCAAACCAGGCCGCCGTGTGCTTCATCCAGGTTTCGTCATCGCGGTCCGGGTAATCCTCATGCATGTGCGCGCCACGGGATTCCTTGCGGTTGGCCGCGGAATACATGGTCAGCACCGCCTGCGGCACCATATTCTGCAATTCCAGCGTCTCGATCAGGTCACTGTTCCATACAAGGGAGCGGTCACTTGTCTTCAGGTCGTCAAGACCGCCGACCACCTTGTCGATCAGGGTCTTGCCCTCTTCCAGCACTTCGTTGGTGCGGAAAACGGCGCAGTTGTTCTGCATGGTGCGCTGCATGCTCAGACGCAGCTCGGCCGTCGATGTGGACCCGTGGGCATAGCGTGCCGCGTCCAGACGGCCCAGTGCCATGTCCTCATACCCCTTGGGCAGGGGTTTGTGCGTCGCGCCCGTTTTCACCAGTTCGGGCACCCGCTTGCCCACGGCGCGGCCGAACACCACAAGGTCGATCAGCGAATTCGATCCCAGACGGTTGGCCCCGTGGACGGATACACAGGCCGCTTCGCCGACGGCGAACAGGCCGGGCACGATCCTGTCCTGATCCTCGGGCGTCGGATTGATCACCTCGCCCCAGTAATTGGTGGGAATGCCGCCCATATTGTAATGCACGGTCGGCAGCACAGGGATCGGCTCGCGGGTCACATCCACGCCGGCGAAAATTTTCGCCGATTCCGAAATGCCCGGCAGGCGTTCGGCCAGAATGGCCGGGTCCAGATGATCCAGATGCAGATGGATGTGATCCTTGTTGGCGCCGACGCCGCGCCCCTCGCGGATTTCATTGGACATGGAGCGCGACACCACATCGCGGCTGGCAAGGTCCTTGGCCGAGGGGGCATAGCGTTCCATGAACCGCTCGCCCTCGCCGTTCACCAGATACCCGCCTTCGCCGCGCGCACCCTCGGTGATCAGCACCCCGGCACCGTAAATGCCCGTGGGGTGAAACTGGACAAATTCCATATCCTGAACCGCCAGACCCGCGCGCAGCACCATGCCGCCGCCGTCACCGGTGCAGGTGTGGGCCGATGTGGCCGAGAAATAGGCCCGACCATATCCGCCGGTCGCCAGAACGGTGGCATGCGCGCGGAAGGCATGCAGGGTGCCGTCTTCCATATTCATGGCGATGACACCGCGGCACTCGCCGTCCTCCATGATCAGATCAATGGCGAAATATTCGATAAAGAAATCGCTGTCATGCTTCAGCGACTGCTGATACAGCGCGTGCAGCATGGCATGGCCGGTGCGGTCAGCGGCCGCGCATGTACGCTGCGCGGCGGCGCCTTCGCCGAAATGGGTCGTCATGCCGCCAAAGGCCCGCTGGTAAATCCTGCCCTCTTCCGTGCGGCTGAACGGCACGCCGTAATGTTCCAGTTCATACACGGCCGCCGGCGCCTCGCGCACCAGATATTCAATGGCATCCTGATCACCCAGCCAGTCCGACCCCTTGACGGTATCGTACATATGCCAGGTCCAATGGTCCTCGCCCATATTGCCCAGGCTGGCGGCAATGCCGCCCTGTGCCGCCACCGTATGGCTGCGGGTGGGAAACACCTTGGTGATACAGGCCGTCTTCAGGCCGCTTTCAGCCAACCCCATGGTCGCGCGCAGACCCGACCCGCCGGCGCCGACAACAACGGCATCATATGTATGAACAGTGACAGGATAGGTCTCGGTCAGGGCCTCAGACATGCCTTTATCCCCCGAAAGCAATACGCAGAACTGAAAAAATCGACAGGGCCGCCATCAGAATGGTGGCAAAGGTCAAAAGCAGCATCAGCGCCACCTTGGTCGATGCGGTATGGACGTAATCCTCAATCGTCACCTGAAGGCCAAGACGCAGATGGTACATCAGATTGGCCACAAAGAGGATCACCACCACGGCGACGACCGGCTGCGCCATCCAGGCGACCCAGTCGGCATGGCCCTTGCCGGCATTGCCGACGGCGGACACAAGCATGAACAGCACAAGGGGGATGTTGGCAACCGCCGTGACACGCTGAACCCACCAGTGATGCGTACCGTCCTTGGCCGAGCCCAGGCCGCGCACCTTCGACAGGGGTGTTTTGAAATCGCCCATCGCCTTAAATCTCCCCCATCACCATATAGGCGGCAACCCACACGCCCACCGTGGCCAGACTGGAAAACACCAGGGTCAGCCGGGCGGACAGCCGGTTGATCTTCAGGTCGTACATATTGCCCGCATCGGTGATCAGGTGGCGCACACCGGATGCCATGTGCTGCATCAGGCTGAAGGTGATGCCGAACAGAACCACCCGCCCGGCCCATGTGCCGAACAGGGACTGCACCATGTTGAAACTGTCATGGCCCGTCGCCATCGCCGTCAGCCACCATGTCAGCAAAACGGCACCGACAGCCAGCGCGACCCCGGTCATCCGGTGCAGGATGGAGACCAGCATGTGCGGCCGCCAGCGATAGACATCGAGATGCGGCGATAGGGGGCGTTTGACCTGTACCGGTTTTGCCTGTGCCATAGTGCGTTTCCCCCAACAAAATACGTCAAATGGGTTGTCCTAAATTACGGATAGCCCGCTCGTTCGGATCACTTTGTACAGAGCACACCCGGTTGCGGCAAGGTGTGATTTGTCACACCGGGGCGGCAATGCACGCCGGATGGGCCGTCATACAGCCGGTCCGCCCTCCCTCAAACGGTATCGGCGCTCAAAGGGCGGCGATGGCCTCGGACAGGGCGATCAGACGGCGCGCATCGTCCACATGCAGGGCCTCGATCATCCGGCCCCGGTAGGTGGCGACCCCGGCCCCTTCTTCCGCCGCGGCCTCATAGGCCGCGATCAGCGCGCCGGCATCCTCCACATCGGCACGGCTGGGGGCAAACACCGCATTGGCGGTATCGATCTGGCTCGGATGGATCAGGGTTTTGCCGTCAAAGCCCATATCGCGCGCCTGCTCGCACTGCACCCGCAGGCCGTCCGTGTCCCCAATGGCACCGTACACACCGTCCAGTATGGCATGGCCGTGGGCGCGCGCCGCCAGCATCGCCAGACCCAGCGCCGTGATCACCGGTTCACGTGTCACCGTCTGCCGGGCCTGAAGCCCTTTCGACAGGTCGTTGGTGCCGACCACCAGACAGGCCAGCCGGGGATGTGACGCGGCAATCGGGTCCGCGTTCAAAAAGGCACGCGGCGTCTCCAGCATCGCCCACAGCGCCATGGACCGGGGCGCGCCCCGGCGCAGCATGCGGTCGGCGACCAGACAGACACTGCCGGCATCCTCAACCTTGGGAATGAGAATGGCGTCCGGGCCGGCCTTCACCACCGCCCGCAGGTCATAGGCCCACCAGTCGGTGTCGGTGCCGTTGATGCGCACCGCCACTTCGCGGCGGCCGAACGCCCCGGCGGCAATCGCTTCGGCCGCCTGCCGCCGGGCCACATCCTTGGCATCGGGTGCCACCGCATCCTCCAGGTCCAGCACCAGCGTATCGGCCGCCAGCGTACGCGCCTTTTCCAGGGCCCGCGCATTGGAAGCCGGCATGAAAAGAACACTGCGGCGGGGCCGGCACGGATTGGAAAAGGGGGCCTGCAAAACGGCACTTCGAGGCATGATCGTTTCCTCCTGCGTGATTTCGGGCGCCTTCGACGGCAAGGCATGTTATTCTGTAATGGAATACCCGGTATACCGGCACCCGGCGACACGTCCTGTAGGTGCCCGTATGACGGTGGAGGGTCAAGGGGCTTTCGCAAGGCAGGATCAGCACGACATCGGACGGGGTGTGGCCTCTGTCCATGTCCGCATCGGTGTCTACACGCCGGTGTCTGCACACGAGGGGTGCCGTTAAAGGCAGTGCGGGACGAATGTTAAGGGCATGAATACCAAAAAGGATATATCGGGCACGCCGCCGGATCGCGGAAAAACCGGCCGTGGGTCCCGCGCGGCCGGCGGCACCCGGCCTGCCGTTCCCTTCACCCTCGTCACCACGGACACGGCGCCATCTGCGGGTGCACCGGAAACACGGCCTGAAGCACGGCCTGAAACACGGTCTGGAACGCCATCTGAACCCCGAGCGGAAACACAGACGGATTATCTGTCCTATATCTCCGATGAGGTCAGAAGCCCGCTGGACGCCATCATCGGATATTCCGACATGATCCAGGCGCCCGATCTGGACCGGGAAACGCTGCGCGGCTACGCCCGCGAAATCGGCGGCATGGCCAGCGATCTGCACCGTCTAATCGACGAACTGCTGTGCATGACCATCATCGACAAAGCACCCGACCCGGCGGATGAAAGGACTTTCAGCCTCGTCAAGCTGGGACAGGACTGCCGGCGCGACATCCTGCGTCAGGCCCGCGCCAAGGGTCTGCGCCTGCCGCCCATTGCCGCCGAGGATGCCGTCTGCGTCAGGGGCGACCCGCAGCTGGCCAAACGCGCCCTCCTGAACATCCTCGCCAATGCCGTCGCATACTGCACCAGCGGGGCTATCTGCATCACGGTCGGGCGCGGCGACGGCCGCGATGACGGGGCCACCCTCAGGATTGAAGACAGCGGTCCGGGCATTGCCGCCGACAAACTGGACAGGCTTCGCCGGGTCCCCGCCGATGTCCCCGCGCTTCAGCGGCTTCACACCACGGGGCAGGGGCTGGGCCTGCCGCTGGCGGGCATCATCATGGCACGCCATCAGGGACATCTGGATATCCGCAGCACCCCCGGCGGTGGCACCACGGTGGTCATGGCCTTACCGACCGGTCGCACCAGCCCGGATGATTCCTTTATCTGAGGCCCCTGTCTGAGGCCCCTGCCTGACACCCCTGCCCGGCACACCGGCAATCCGCCATCCCCGCCCGATCCGGATATTCGGGCCAAGATCGGCCAAAGGGCAGGCAGGAACAGGAACGAAGCCCGGGGCTCAGGATGCCGTCAGCAGGCCCTGATTGACCAGGGATTCGGCGATCTGTACGGCGTTCAGCGCCGCCCCCTTACGCAGATTGTCGGACACCACCCAGATATTCAGGCCGTTTTCCACCGTCGGGTCCTTGCGGATACGCGAGATATAGGTGGCGAAATCGCCCACGCACTCCACCGGCGTCACATACCCGCCGTCTTCGCGCTTGTCGACGACCAGACAACCGGGGGCCTCCCGCAGAAGGGCGCGCGCCTCGCCGCTGGCGATCGGCTTTTCAAACTCGATGTTGATCGCCTCCGAGTGGCCGACGAAAACCGGCACCCGCACGGCCGTGGCCGTCAGCTTGATGTCCGGATCCAGCATCTTCTGCGTCTCGGCCACCATCTTCCATTCTTCCTTGGTGGATCCGTCATCCATGAACACGTCGATATGGGGGATGACGTTGAAGGCGATCTGCTTGGTGAAGTTTTCCGGCTGGATCGGGTCGTTCACGAACACCGCGCGCGTCTGGCTGAACAGTTCGTCCATGGCCGCATTGCCCGCGCCCGAGACCGACTGGTAGGTGGACACCACCACACGTTTGATCGTCGCCTCGTCATGCAGGGGTTTCAGCGCCACCACCATCTGCGCGGTCGAACAGTTTGGATTGGCGATGATGTTTTTCTTTTTGAAATCCTTCAGGGCATGGGCATTGACCTCGGGCACCACCAGGGGCACGTCCGGGTCCATGCGGTACAGCGAACTGTTGTCGATCACCACCGCGCCCGCGGCGGCGGCCTTCGGCGCATACTCCTTCGACACACCCGACCCGGCCGAGAAAAAGGCGATGTCCACGCCCGTGAAGTCGAAACTGTCAAGCGCGACGATGTCCAGTTCGCGCTCGCCGTAACCGACCGTCTGGCCGATGGACTTGCGCGAGGCAATGGCGATCACCTCATCGGCGCCGAAATCACGCTCCGCCAGTATGTTCAGCATTTCGCGCCCGACATTGCCGGTCGCGCCCACTACGGCAACCCGAAACCCCATGGGTCTACTCCCTGTTCAAATCACGTTAAATATGTCTTTGGCCCTCAGGCTGAAACCCGTGCGACAATCGCATCCGCCATGCCGTCGGTGCCAATCACCTTTGCGCTATCCACCGCGCCGCCCGCCGCGAGATCGGCGGTACGGTATCCATCGGCCAGCACACGGTCCACCGCCCGCTCAACCGCATCCGCCGCCGCGCCCTCATCCAGCGAATAGCGCAGCGCCATCGCCAGACTTAAAATGGCGGCGATGGGGTTGGCCACGCCCTGCCCCGCGATATCGGGGGCGGACCCGTGCACCGGTTCATACAGCCCCGGTCCGGACGACCCCAGCGAGGCCGACGGCAGCATGCCGAGCGATCCGGTCAGCATCGCCGCCTCGTCCGACAACAGATCGCCGAACAGATTGTCCGTCAGGATCACGTCAAACTGCTTCGGCTGTTTGACAAGCTGCATGGCGCAATTGTCGGCCAGCATATGATCCAGGGTGATATGACTGTACGAGGCCGCGTGCAGGCTGGTGACCTCCTCGCGCCACAACAGGCCGGATTCCATGACATTGGATTTTTCCGCGCTGGTCACACGGCCCCGCCGTTTGGCCGCCATGTCAAAGGCGACAACGGCGATACGGCGGATTTCCGCGTCCGTGTAGCGCTGCGTGTTGATGCCGACGCGGCTGCCGTCGTCCTGGGTTTCAATCCCGCGCGGCTCGCCGAAATAAACGCCGCCCGCCAGTTCGCGCACGAACAGAATGTCCAGTCCCGCCACCAGGTCGCGCTTCAGGCTGGACGCATCCGCCAGGGCATCGAAACACAGCGCCGGCCGCAGATTGGCGAACAGGTCCAGCTCTTTGCGCAGACGCAGCAATCCGGCCTCCGGACGGTTGCCGTAAGGCTGGTCCGCCCATTTGGGGCCGCCGACAGCACCGAGCAGGACGGCATCGCTGGCCCGCGCCAGCGCCAGCGTGTCATCGGCCAACGGTACGCCATATGCATCGATGGCGGCCCCGCCCACCTGATCCTCGCCAAGATCGAAGGACAGGCCGTGATGGGTTTCCAGGGCGGCGATGACCTTGCGGACGGCGGCCATGATTTCCACTCCGATCCCATCCCCGGGCAGGAGCAGCAAGCGATGCTGTGTCATGAAAGTAAGCCTTTATTCTGGTGCGCCCGGAGGGTGCATTTGGGCCCCGGTGTCCCTAGGCGGTGCCACCGGATGCCGGACGGCTGGTGCCGTGATGGCGGTACAGCCAGGGCAGCATATGCTTCTGCTTTTCCTCAAAGGCCGAAATCGCCTCTTCACGGGTCAGCGTCTGGCCAATCTCGTCCAGGCCCTCCACCAGCATGCGCTTGTGCTCGGCCGTATAGTCGAAGGGATACACCACCCCCCCTTGCGTGCGCACTTCCTGCGCCGGCAGGTCAATGGTGACGGGCCGCGCGGCATCGCCCTCGGCCATCAGCGCATCCACCTGGTCCTGCGGCAGAACAACGGTCAGAATCCCGTTCTTCACACAGTTTCCGGCAAAAATGTCGGCAAAACTCGGCCCGATGATGGCCCGATATCCCATGTCGCGAATGGCCCAGGGCGCATGTTCGCGGCTGGACCCGCAGCCGAAATTGGCACCGGTCAGCAGAATTTCCGCCGTGTTGTAAGGCGCCCGGTCGAACACCGCCTCTCCGTGCAGCGCGCCGTCCGCACCGTAGCGCAGGCTTTCAAAGGCAAAGCGACCCAGCCCGGTGCGCTTGATGGTCTTCAGATGCCGCGCGGGCACGATGATGTCCGTATCCACATTCACATTGGGAAAGGGGGTGGCAATGGATGTCAGTGTGGTGAATGCCTGCATGTCTCAGCCCTCCCCGTTTGTCGTTGTATCCGTCATGGTCCGCACATCGGTAAAACGGCCCGCGACGGCCGCCGCCGCCGCCATGGCCGGACTCATCAGGTGCGTGCGCGCCCCCGGCCCCTGCCGTCCGACAAAATTCCGGTTGCTGGTCGAAGCCACGCGTTCACCCGCGCCGGCCTTGTCCGCATTCATACCGAGGCACATGGAACAGCCCGGCTCGCGCCAGTCGAACCCGGCCTCGGTGAAAATGCGGTCCAGGCCTTCGGCTTCCGCCATTTCCTTCACAAGACCCGAGCCCGGCACAACGATGGCCTCCAGCACATGCGGCGCCACATGCCGTCCGCTCACCACGCTGGCGGCGGCGCGCAGATCCTCGATCCGGCTGTTGGTGCAGCTGCCGATGAACACCCGGTCAATAGACACGTCCTGCATGGGCGTGCCCGGCGTCAGTCCCATATAGTCGAGCGCCTTTGCCGCCGCTTCGCGCTTTGTCGGCTCGGCGAAACTGTCGGGCGCCGGCACCTGCGCCGTCACGGGGATCACATCCTCCGGGCTGGTGCCCCACGTGACCAGCGGCGCGATTTCATCACCGGCAATCGACACCGTGCGGTCGAATACCGCGTCCGCGTCAGTTTTCAGCGACTGCCAGAAAGAAACCGCCTGCTCCCATTCGGCGCCCTTCGGCACCATGGGCCGCCCCTTCAGATAGGCGACAGTCTTTTCATCCGGAGCGATCAGACCGGCGCGCGCACCGGCCTCGATCGACATATTGCACAGTGTCATGCGCCCTTCCATCGACAGGGCTTCGACAAGCGGGCCGCAATATTCAATCACATAGCCGGTGCCGCCGGCCGCGCCGATCTTGCCGATCACGGCCAGCGCCACATCCTTGGCGGTGCAGCCGGGATGCAGCTCCCCGGAAATGTGCACACGCAAGTTTTTCGCTTTTTTCAGAACCAGCGTCTGCGTGGCCAGCACATGTTCAACCTCGCTCGTGCCGATACCGATGGCAAAGGCACCGAAGGCACCGTGGGTCGATGTGTGGCTGTCACCGCAGACAATGGTCAGCCCCGGCTGGGTAAAGCCAAGCTCGGGCCCAATCACATGGACGATGCCCTGCCGCACGTCCGACATGGGGATGTAATCCAGTCCGAAGGCCGCGACATTTTCCTCCAGCGCCGCCAGTTGGGCGGCGGACATCTCGTCGGGGTTCGGCTTGTCCCGGTCCTTGGTGGGGACATTGTGGTCGGGTACCGCCAGCACCGCTTCCGGACGGCGCACGGGCCGATCCGCCATGCGCAGGCCCTCAAAAGCCTGCGGCGACGTCACCTCATGGACAAGATGGCGGTCGATATAAATCAGGGCGACGCCATCCTGACGTGCCTCAACCGTATGCAAATCCCAGATCTTGTCATAAAGGGTCTTGCCCACACCCTGTCTCCCAATCGCAGTTACAAACACACCGACACGCACACACATATCCGCACGGCACACCGTCCGGCCAGACCTATCATCGCGGTCCCAGGCTCATCATCAGGGCTGTGCCGCACCCATTATAATAGACCTCAGGGCCTTATGACAAAAGCGGCGGACGCCCGTGCGCCCGCCGCTTTATGATCAAACAGGACGCACGCCGCAATAAAAACCAACGACACGCCCGAATTTTGAAAGATTGTGTCGCGTTATTTTCCGACCTTGCGGAAGTCCTTCTTCTCGGCGATCCGCGCGGCCTTACCCGTACGGCCCCGCAGATAATACAGCTTGGCGCGGCGCACCTTGCCCCGGCGGATAACGGTAATCTTGTCCACGCTCGGACCATACAGCGGGAACACCCGCTCAACGCCCTCGCCGTAGGAAATCTTGCGGACGGTGAAATTGGAGTTCACCCCCTTGTTGGCACGGGCGATGCACACCCCTTCAAACGCCTGAATCCGCTCGCGTTCGCCCTCGCGTACCTTCACGTCGATCCGCAGCGTGTCGCCAGCCTGGAAATCTGGGATTTCCTTGCCCTCGGTCAGTTTGCCGATCTGCTCCTGTTCAAGCTTCTCGATAATATTCACGGCTTTCATCCTTCATCTTTCTTGTCCCGCACATAGGTCGACCACAGATCCGGCCGGCGTATGCGGGTGATTTCTTCTGCTTTTTCCCGGCGCCAGTCGGCGATCCGGCCGTGGTGCCCGCTCACAAGCACCTCGGGGATTTCCCGGCCCTCCCACATCTGGGGCCGGGTATAGTGCGGATACTCAAGGAGCCCGCCCGTAAAACTTTCTTCCCACAGTGTTGCCGCCGCCCCCATCACACCGGGGATCATGCGGATAACCGCATCCAGCATGGCCAGCGCAGCCGGCTCACCACCGGACAATACAAAATCGCCGAGGCTGATTTCCTCAACCCCGCGCGCTTCCAGCACCCGTTCATCCACCCCTTCAAACCGGCCACACAACAGGGTAACGCCGCCAGCGTTCAGCCACCGTATCGCCTCCGCCTGGTCAAAGCGCCGACCCCGCGGGCTCAGATAAATCAGCGGCCAGTCCTGCCCGGCCCGGGCAAGGGCCGCATCGATCGCCCCGGCGACAATATCGGCCCGCATAACCATGCCGGGGCCGCCACCGGCGGGGGTGTCATCCACGGAGCGGTGCTTATCGCTCGAAAAATCGCGGATGTCCAGCGTTTTTAAGGCCCAGAGCCCCTGCTCCAACCCCCGGCCTGCAAGGCTTTGTCCAAGGGGGCCCGGAAACATCTCCGGGAACAGGGTCAGCACCTGCGCGGCAAAGGGTGTCTGTACCTGCTGCTCCGCCATTTCCGCCATGCTTCTTCCCATTATACCTAGGCACAGCGCCCAATAGTCAGACCAGTATCGGCCAAGTATTTGCAGTCAATATTTGGCGCCCAAACTCGGCACTCAGCATTTTGCTGTCGGGGCTTGCCTCCAATGCTTAACCATCAGGGCTCACCCTTGCTCCCGGGTGTCCGTGCCCTGAAGACCCGCAAGCCAGGCCGCCATGTCCACTGTGATCCGGCCACCGGCGATATCCACATCGGGCACCAGCACCTTGGTAAAGGGGATAAAGGCATAGCGGCCAAGACCCTTGACCGGCGTGTCCAGAACCAGTTCGATCAAGTCCCCGGCGCCGAAATTGTCGACCGCGCGCACATGGCCGACGCGCGCGCCCTCGGGGTCCACCGCCGCGAGGCCGATCAGGTCGGCCAGGTAAAATTCATCCTCGTCCGCCGCCGCTCCAAGAGCCGCGCGGGCCACATAAAGGCCCCGGCCTTTCAGGGCCGTGGCGGCTTCGCGGCTGTCCACGCCGTCAATATGGACGATAAAACCGTCCTTGACCGCGCGCAGACGCCGCAGGGCAACCGGCGCGCCGCCCGGCCCGTCACGCAGATCGCCGTAGGAAAACACCGCCTTCGGGTCCTCGGTGAAGGACACCAATCGCACATCCCCGCGCACACCGTGCGGGCCGGCGAAACGGGCCACCTGCAACCAGTCGCCGTCATCCGCCGCCAGAACCCCCCGGCGCCGGCGCTCATCCGTTTCAGCGGTCATGACTGCATGCCGGCCATCGGCACCCGCTCCCAAGCGATCAGTGACGCCCTCTTGCGCCAAGGGTTCATGAGTACGGTTTCATGACTGGCGCCCGGTGGACAGGCCGGACCGGTCCGGTCCGGCCGGAACCCGGATTATGCCTCGGCTGAGTCCGTGGCTTCTTCCGCCGGCGCGTCGGCCTCAGCGGCTGCGCTCGCAACTTCCTCAGCCTTCTGGCGCTTTTCCTCGGCGCGCTCAACCGCCTTCTGGCCCGGCTTGCCCTTGTTGGGGTTGCTGCGAGTTTTCTTTTCGATCAGGCCCGCCGCCTCGAGAAAACGGGCGATCCGGTCGGACGGCTTGGCGCCCTGGCCCAGCCAGTGCTTGATGCGCTCCTCGTCGAACTTGACGCGGTTTTCGTCGTCTTTCGCCAGCATCGGGTTATAGATGCCGATCTTTTCGATATAGCGTCCGTCACGCGGGGCGCGGCTGTCGGCCACGACGATGCGGTAGTAGGGGCGTTTCTTGGCGCCGCCACGGGCCAGACGAATTGCAATTGCCATTGTTCAGTTTCCTTTCAGTCTTCAATCTCAAACGTTTTTCAAGGTCCGGACAGGATCCCGTTTGAAAAACCCGCCCAGGGTAACAGTCGCTCAGTGCGCGCCGCACTCAGCTCAAAAGCTTGTCGAAACCGGGGGGCAATCCGCCGGGCAGTCCGCCCGGACCGCCCAAACCACCGGGACCACCCAAACCACTGCCCGGCCCTCCGGGCACCATCGGCATGCGGCCCGATTTGCCCATCTTCGACATTTTCTTCATCATCTTCGCCATCTGCATGTGCATCTTCAGCAGCTTGTTCACCTCCGGAACGGTGGTGCCAGAACCGGCGGCGATGCGCTTCTTGCGGCTGGCGTTCAGGAGTTGCGGTTTGGCGCGTTCCTTCGGCGTCATGGAATCGATGATCGCTTCCTGCCGCTTGAACATGCCGTCGTCCAGCGTCGCGCCGGACAGCGCCTTTTTCATCTGCCCCATCCCCGGCAACAGGCCGAGGACGCTTTTCATGCCGCCCAGCTTCTTCATCTGACGCAACTGGGTACGCAGATCGTCCAGATCGAAGGTGCCCTTGGCCATCTTGGCGGCCATTTTTTCGGCATCTTCCTTCTCGATCGTCTCGGCAGCCTTTTCCACCAGGCTGACCACATCCCCCATGCCGAGGATACGGCTCGCCACCCGTTCGGGGTGGAAATCCTCCAGCGCGTCGGCTTTTTCGCCGGTGCCGATCAGCTTGATCGGCTTACCGGTGACCGCCCGCATGGACAGGGCCGCACCGCCGCGCCCGTCGCCGTCCATCCGCGTCAGTACCACACCGGTGATACCGACCTGTCCGTCGAATTCCTGCGCCACATTGACGGCGTCCTGGCCGGTCAGGCTGTCGGCCACCAGCAGGGTTTCCAGCGGCTGCACGCCGTCCCGTACCGCCTGCACCTCGGCCATCAGCGCGGCATCCACATGCAGGCGCCCGGCGGTGTCCAGCATCACCACGTCGAAACCCTGAAGCCGTCCGGCTTCCATGGCGCGGCGGGCGATGTCCGCCGGCAACTGGCCCTTGATGATCGGCAGCGTCTTTACGCCAATCTGTTCGCCCAGAACCTTCAACTGCTCCTGCGCCGCAGGCCGCCGCGTGTCGAGCGAGGCCATCAGCACCTTCTTACTGTCCTTCTCGGTCAGCCGCTTGGCGATCTTGGCCGTCGACGTCGTCTTACCAGACCCCTGCAAGCCCACCATCATGATCGCCACTGGCGGCAGACCGGCGGTGTTGACCGGGGCGCTTTCCGTCCCCAGCATGGCAACCAGTTCGTCATGGACGATCTTGATCACCTGCTGGCCCGGCGTCACCGATTTCAGCACCGTCTGGCCAACGGCCTTTTCCTTCACCTTGGCAATGAAAGACTTGACCACCGGCAGCGCAACGTCCGCCTCCAGAAGGGCCACACGCACCTCGCGCATGGCGGCGGAAACATCCGCCTCCTTCAGCGCGCCGCGCCGTTTCAGGCCGTCCAGAATGCCGTTCAGGCGATCTGACAAGCTGTCGAACATGGTGCCATCCATCCTTCTTCAAACCGGCGCATCCCATTCCCGCGCCCACATCCGGACCGGGCTGACAGGCCCGCCTCCGGCACACGGCCCCGACACCTCATAAGATGGTGCCGCCACCCCCCGGAACCAAGGGCTCCCAAAACTCAAAGCCAAGGGCCCAGGCATCCGGGACGGTACACAGCACAAACACACCCGTGGGCGACACTCGCTGACGGGTGGGTATCCCGGCACGCGGCGCTCTGCTCGCGCGGCCTTGGACACAGGTCACATATGTGGCTTCTGGGAAGCAGCGGCGCTTTTAGGGAAATATCGCCACTGTGTCAAGCCACTCTGCCGGCCGGGCGCTGTTTCGCCCGTGGCCGTTTGGCTGTAAACTCCTCGCCGGCACCCGTCCGCGACCCGTCTCGACCGACAGGACCGTACAGTCACCGTCAGACGGGAACAGTTTCCGGACCCGGCGAATCAGCCCCCAAAGGATCAGACCCGCATGGATCAGAGCGCCTCAGAGCAGACCGGGCCAAATCAGACCGGATCAGGCGCCGCCGGACCGTCAGGGGCACCCGGGGGCCGTATCAGTCCGGCGACCGCCTTGCACCGTCCCTTGTGTCCGGACGGGCATGCCGCGCTCACGCCGCCATGCGCCCAGCCCTGCCCGGAACGGGCGCGTCCCTTCGTGCTGGCGGCGACCATTCTCGCCTCGGCCATGGCCTTTATCGACGGCTCCATCGTCACCATCGCCCTGCCGGCCATGCAGACCGATCTCGCGGCCGGCTTTGACGACATGCAGTGGGTGGTCAACGCCTATGCCCTGCTGCTCGGCAGTCTCATTCTGGTCGGCGGCGGCATGGGGGACCGGTTCGGCCGGCGACGCGTCTTCGTCGCCGTCTTCGCGCTCGCCTCGCTGGCCTGTGCGCTGGCGCCTTCGACCACGGCGCTGATCGCGGCGCGCGGCGCGCAAGGGGTCGGCGCCGCCCTCCTGGTCCCGCAAAGCCTGGCGATCATCGCCGCCGCTTTTCCGCGCGACGCGCGCGGGCACGCCATCGGCATCTGGGCCGGGGCGTCGGCCCTCACCACCGCCCTGGGGCCGCCGCTCGGCGGGTTTCTTATCGACGCGCTCGACTGGCGGTCGGTGTTCTGGATCAACCTGCCGCTGTCGGCGGTCTCGATCTGGCTGGCACTGCGCTACATTCCGGAAAGCCGGGATGACAGCGCTGCGGGCAATACGGGCGGGCTGGACTGGACCGGCGCCGGCCTCGCCGTTCTCGCCTTCGGTGTGCTGACAGTCGGACTGACGCGGCTGGCCGAGACCGGCGGGTCGTCCCTGACCGCGCCGCTTCTGGTGTGCGCCGGGCTGGCGGGCACCGCGGTTTTCGTCCTCGCCGAGGCCCGCGCCGCCAATCCGCTGATGCCGCTGTCCCTGTTCCGCAGCGCCGCCTTTTCCGGCGCCAACCTGATGACGCTGTTTCTCTACGGCGCGCTCAGCGGCATGCTGTTCCTGCTGCCCTTCGACCTGATCGCCCGGCGTGGGATGAGCGCGTCCGAGGTCGGCCTCGCCCTGCTGCCCGTCGGCCTTATCATCGGCACCCTGTCGCGCGCGGCCGGCAGCCTCGCGGACCGCACAGGCCCGCGTCTGCCGCTCACCGCCGGGTCCCTACTGGTCGCCGGCGCGGCCGCCGGTCTCGCCGCCGGCCTCAGTGATATCTGGATCGGGGTGATGGCGCCGCTGGTGGCGCTGTCCGCAGGGATGGCGCTTGTGGTCGCCCCGCTGACCACGGCAGTGATGAACGCCGCCCCGGACATGCAGTCGGGCACGGCCTCGGGCGTCAACAACGCGGCCAGCCGTCTGGCGGGATTGTTCGCGGTGGCCATTGTCGGCGCGGTCGCCGCCGCCGTCTTCACCACCGCTGCCGCAGACGCCGTCACGGCCGGAGACGCCGCGACGGCAACGACGCAGATACGGTTCGGGCAGCTGCCGCCGCCGGGCACGGCTGGCAGAGCGGCGCTGGAAGCCGCATTCCTGGAGGCATACGGCACCGCGATGCGGGTGACGGCGGTCTGGGGCGGCTTGGCGGCGTTGACGGCGCTGTTTTTTCTGCGCGGTGACAAAGCGCTAAAGGAATGAGTGATATAGGCTGCCCAGGCATTTAACGGATACCAGGACGGTTAAAGAGCGGCCTGCGAGGTCGGATCAGGAGGGAGTGGCGCGGGCGGCGACAGCGGCGCGGACGGCAGCGTAGAGTTTTTTCGGGTCGATGGGTTTTGGCACCACATCGACCATGCCGGCGGCGGCGTAGGCGGCAACCTCCTCGGGCAGGGTGTTGGCGGTGAGTGCGATCACCGGCGGGCCGTCGGGCCGCGCGGCCAGGATCGACTTCGCCGCCGAGACGCCGTCCATCACCGGCATGCGGATGTCCATGAGGATGGCATCGAAATCGGCACCGGGTGCCAGGGCGGTGTCGACCGCCTCGCGGCCGTTGACGACAAAGGCGGCGGGCCAGCCCCGTCTGGCAAGCAGGCGTTCAATGACGGACTTGTTAACGGGATTGTCCTCGGCCACGAGGATGCGCAGCCGGTCACCATTGTCATCCGCTGGGTCATGCGGACCGCCATCCAGAATGTCGGCCGGACCCGGGACCGGACCGCCGCCGGAGAGATGGGCCGCGGTCCCGGAGAACACACCATACACCCCGCCGGCGATCATGGCGGGCGGCACCGGAGCCGGATCAGCCGGAATTTGCCCCTTTGCACCCGCCCGAGAGCCCATCTGAGAGCGCACCTGATCGCCCGTCCGCGTGTCGGCGTGACGGTCGGCCGGTGGATTGGTCGGGAGGTCCGTCGAAATCCCGGTGCGGGTTTGCACCTGGGACTGTATCTGGGCCTGCACCGGGGTTCGTGGGCCGGCTTCCGAATAAATTTGCAGCCGGGCCTGCATGCGGGCTTCGTGGCCGGATGTTTCCGGCCCGGCGCCCCGGTGTCGCTGTAAGGCGCCGGTGTCCGGTGCATCCGACCGCAGGGCATCGCCCGGTGCGGTGGCAGCCTCGGGCTCATCGGGATCAAGGGGAGCGGCGAGGCAAAGCGGAATCTCGACGGTGAAGCGGGTGCCGCCTTCAGGCCGGCTTTCGACGCGGATGCGCCCGTTCATGAGCTGCACCAGTTCCTGGCAAAGGGCGAGGCCGAGGCCGGCACCGCCGCGCTGTGCCGCGTCCTCACTGAGCTGGTCGAAATGGCGGAACAGACGCGCCATGTCCTCGGGCGTGACACCGATGCCGGTATCGGCCACCTCGAGCACGAGGAGACGTTCATCGCCGCCGCCCGGCATGATGTGGAGGGAGACGCGGACCTCGCCGGCGTCGGTGAATTTGACGGCATTGTCGACGAGATTGTAGAGGATCTGACCGATGCGCACCGGGTCGCCGAACAGGCGGTCGTCCTCGTCCGGCATGGCACCGCGCACGAGCGCGACCCCCTTGCCCTCGGCCCGGAGCTGCAACAGCCGCATCACGGTGCGCGCCATGTTGCAGGGTATGAAGGGTTCGGTCGTGAGGGTGGCGCGCCCGGCTTCGAGCTGGGAGAGATCGAGCAGATCGTTGATGGCGACCAGCAGCCCGCGTGCGCTGCCGTGGGCGGTGTCGGCCAGATCGGCCTGATCGCGTTCAAGCCCGGTTTCGCGCAACAGGTCGAGCATGCCGATGATGCCGGTGAGCGGCGTGCGCAGCTCATGGCTGGCATTGGCGAGAAAGACGGATTTGGCGCGATTGGCTTTTTCCGCCGCGTCGGCGGCGCTCTCGGCCTCGACCACCTTGTGTTCAAGCGCGTGGCGAGCGGCGGCGAGCGCGCGCGACCGCGCCCGGTTGACCAGAAGCAACCGGATCTGCGCCTCGGTCGCGCGCAGGCGCATGTAGAAGGCAAGCGTGCCCATGATGACGCCCGGCACCAGCATGAAGGCGAAATGCCCGCCATACGGCCCCGACACATGAAACAGGCTGAAGACATACATGGCCATGCTGAGGCCGGTGAGCAGCCAGTAGCTGCGCGGCGACAGCATGACGAAGCCATAGGCCAGCAGCGCCAGAATGCCGTTGGTCATCTGGATCTGGTCGGCGGTGAGACAGATGTGCAGATAGACATTGACAAGGGCGACCACGCCGGCGGGCAGAAAAATGGCGTGCGCGTGCCGGGCGGTGAGGATGCGCGCCCGCATGAGGGCATAGGTCCCGGCCGCAGCGCCCGCCGCCGTCAGGCTGAGCGCCATCATGAGGAGACGCAGTTCGCCCTCAAGCGCGAAGGCGTGCGACAGGGTGATAAAGGCGTAATAGGCGCCGAAAACGCCGAGGATCACGGGGAGCTGGCGGAAATGCACCAGACGCACGGCGGCCGCGACCCAGCGCGCCGGCACCGCCGTCGCACTGCCTGCGTCCTGCCATTCACCGCTGATGTCGCGTGTGTCTTGACCCGCCTTCATGTCCGCACCGGTCAGTCCAAAAAATAAGATCCCCATATTCTCACTGGCCGGGCGACGCGCCAAAGGCAAGGATTTTTACCGCTCGACCCATGGTTTAGTGCGTTTTGGCAAAACCCTCTTTGCCCTTGCCTACACCCCGCCGGGCCCTTAGGGTCGCGACACTTTTAAGGGGAGGACGACGGCCATCATGGACGCGGACGGGACGCCGGAGCGGCGGGAGCGGGCGCTGTATCAAAAAATCGGTTTCTGGTGCGGACTGGTGCTGTTCGCAACCCTGACCGTCCTGCCGGCGCCGGCCGGGATCGGCGAGGCGGCCTGGGCCACCGTGGCGCTGGCCGGCCTGATGGCGGCATGGTGGGCGACCGAGGCCATTCCGGTGCCGGCGACCAGCCTGCTGCCGCTGATCATGCTGCCGCTTCTGGGTGTGACCACGACGGCGGAAGCCTCGCTGCCCTATGGCCGGCCGGTGATTTTCCTGTTGCTGGGCGGGTTCATCGCGGCGCTGGCGATGCAGCGGTGGAACCTGCACCGGCGGATCGCCCTGAGTATTCTGGCGCGTGTCGGCGACCATCCCGGCGCGCTGATCGCCGGGTTCATGGGGGCGGCGGCCTTTCTGTCCATGTGGATTTCCAACACGGCAACGACGCTGATGATCGTGCCCATCGCCCTGACGGTGGCCGAAACGGTGTTGGGGCAACAGGCCCGCGGCCACCGCTTTACCCTGGCGTTGCTGATCGGCTGTGCGTGGTCGGCGTCCATCGGCGGGCTCGGCACCTATATCGGCACGCCGCCCAACCTGTTCGTCAAGGGCTTCATCCTGGAGAGCACGGGGCGGGACATATTATTCATTGAATGGATGGCCTTTGCCGTGCCGGTGGTGGCGGTGATGGTGCCGCTGGCCTGGGTGGTGCTGACGCGGGTGTGTTTCCGCTTTCGCCCCGGCGAGGTGACGGGCGGCGGCGCGGTGGTGCAGCGGGAACTGGCGAAGCTGGGTCCGATGACGGTGGCGGAAAAACGGGTGACGCTGGTGCTGCTGACCATGGCGCTGCTGTGGAGCACGCGCCAGCTTCTGGTGGAGTGGGACTGGCTGACCGGGCTGCTGCCGTTCATGGCGCGGCTGAGCGACACCCACATCGCCGTGGCCGGCGGGCTGTCGATGTTTTTGATCCCGGCGGGGCGGACGGTAGCGGCAGGCGGTGAGACAGGGCTGAAAGCGGCGGAACAGGCAGGAACGTCCTCCGAAAACGACACGGACAGTCAGAACAGCGGCGGGAGCCAAAGCGGTATTAAGGGCCAGAACAATAGTGGGAGTCAGAACAATAGTGGCGGCGCCCTGATCACCTGGGAGGAGGCTGTGCGCCTGCCCTGGGGTGTGCTGCTGCTGTTCGGCGGCGGGTTGAGCCTGGCCGGCGCCATTCAGTCCACCGGGCTGGCGGCATGGCTGGGTACGGCGCTGGTCGGGCTGGCGGCGGCGCCGCTGTTCCTGCTGATCCTAGCCATTGTCGCCCTGGTGATTTTCCTGACGGAGCTGACCAGCAACACCGCCACCACCGCCGCGCTGGTGCCGGTGCTGTCGGCACTGGCGGCGAGTGCCAATCTGGACCCGGTGATCCTGGCGGCGCCGGTGGCGATGGCGGCGTCGTGCGCCTTCATGCTGCCGGTGGCGACGGGCCCGAACGCAGTGGTGTTTTCCACCGGGCATATCCGGGTGCCGGACATGATGCGCGCCGGCCTGTGGCTGAACGTGATCGGCAGTTTCGCCGTTGCCGCGCTGCTGTACAGCCTGCTGCCGGTGATTTTCGGGCTATAGACTTTTCAGGCAGCTTTTTCAGGCCGATGGCGGAGCGGGAGACGCGACGGGCCGTTATGCGTGGACCGCCCCGTGTCGATATGGGTCGACCCCCGCTGACACGGGGTGCCGGGTGCCGGCGAAAATCTTTGGACTCTTGTGGGTCCGGCACCATATAAGGCGCGCCATGGACAGCATGCCGGCATATGGCCGCCCGGTGCCCTTTACCAAGATGCACGGGCTGGGCAATGATTTTGTCATCATCGATGCGCGGGGGACGAAGACTTCCCTGAGCGATGAGGCCGTACGCGCACTGGCCGACCGGCGGCGCGGCATCGGATGCGACCAACTGATCGTGCTGCGCGACGGCGGGGACGCCGACGGTTTGATGGAAATCCGCAATGCCAACGGGTCGGAAGTGGCGGCCTGCGGCAATGCCACGCGCTGTATCGGCCGCATGCTGATGGCGGAAAGCGGCCGCGACAGCGCCAGCATCCGCACCCGCGCCGGCCTGCTGACGGCGCGCGCGGGCGGCGATGATACCGTCTGCGTCAATATGGGCCCGGCGCGAACCGACTGGCAGGCCGTGCCGCTGGTCCGGGCCATGGATACGGTGACACTGAACTATGCCAGGGGGCCGCTGTCGGCGCCCGGCGCGGTCAATATGGGCAATCCGCACGCGGTGTTCTTTGTCGACGATGCGGATGCGGTGGACCTGGCGACCCTGGGCCCTGAAATCGAGACAGACCCGCTGTTTCCGGAAAAGGTCAATGTGTCGGTGGCGACGGTAAACGGACAGAATATCCGCCTGCGGGTGTGGGAGCGCGGCGTCGGGCTGACGCAAGCCTGCGGCACGGCGGCCTGCGCGGCGCTGGTGGCCGCCCACCGAAAGGGCCTGACAGGGCGCAGAGGCGGCGTACTGCTGGACGGCGGACGGCTGGAGATTGACTGGCTGGCCGACGGCACGGTGGAGATGACCGGCCCGGCCACATACGCCTTTACCGGCGAGGTGCGGCTGTGAGCGAGACGCGTGACAGCAAACACGGGAGTACCGAGGTGATCACCTTCGGCTGCCGGTTGAACGCCTATGAGAGCGAGGTGATGCGCACCCACGCGGCGCGCGCGGGCCTTGACGATGCGGTCATCGTCAACACCTGCGCGGTGACGGCGGAAGCCGCCCGGCAGGCACGCCAGACGATCCGCCGCATCGCCCGCGAACGGCCGGACGCACGGCTGGTGGTGACGGGCTGCGCCGCCCAGGTGGACCCGGACAGTTTCGCACGCCTGGATGGGGTGAACGCCGTCATCGGCAATGGCGAAAAGCTGGACGGCGCCATGTGGGACACGCTGGCCAAGGATGCCCGGATCAAGAATACAGGGGCCAAAGAGTCCCCCATCACCGGCGTAGCGGAAAAAGATGCGGACCCACGCGGATTTCTCGACGCGGCGACGCCGCGCGTGGCGGTCAACGATATTTTCGCGGTGACGGAAACCGCCGGCCATCTGATCGACGGGTTCGGCGACCGGGCGCGGGCCTTCGTGCAAATCCAGAACGGCTGCAACCACCGCTGTACCTTCTGCATCATCCCGTACGGGCGCGGCAACAGCCGGTCGGTGCCCATGGGCGGCGTGGTCGATCAGATCAAGCGGCTGGTGGACACGGGATATGGCGAAGTGGTGCTGACCGGTGTGGACATCACCAGTTTCGGCGAGGACCTGCCGGGCACGCCGTCGCTGGGCGTGCTGGTGCAGAAAATCCTGACCCATGTGCCGGACCTGCCGCGCCTGCGCATTTCGTCGATCGACAGTATCGAGGTGGACGGACCGCTGATGGACGCCATCACCGGCGAGACACGGGTGATGCCGCATTTGCACCTGTCGCTGCAGGCGGGCGACAATATGATCCTGAAACGGATGAAGCGCCGCCATCTGCGGGAGGATGCCATCCATTTCTGTACGGCGGTGCGCGCGCGCCGTCCCGAGGTGGTTTTCGGCGCCGACATCATTGCCGGCTTCCCGACGGAAACGGACGAGATGTTCGCGAACAGCCTGCGTCTGGTGGAGGAGTGCGACCTGACCTGGCTGCATGTGTTTCCCTACAGCGAGCGTGAGGGCACGCCGGCCGCGCGCATCCCCAACAAGGTGGCGAAAGCGGTGCGTAAAGAGCGCGCCGCCCGCCTGCGCGCCCACGGCGAGGCCAGGGTCAAGGCCCTGTTCGCGCGGCGTGCCGGCACCCGCGCCGAGGTGCTGGTGGAACGCGGTGGCGGCGGCATGGCGACCGGTCATACGGAAGATTTCATCCCCGTGACGCTGACGGGCGACCACCGGCCGGGCGCGCGCGTGCCCGTGACGCTGGTGCATCATGACGGACGCACCATGCGCGGGCTGGAGGATGGGCCGGACCGTGCGCAGGGCACCGGATACACAAACGGCCATACACACGGGTACGGGCATGGATATGCGCACGGGCACGGGTGTGAGCCTGGGGCGAAAGACGGCACGGCATGACGGAGACGGGCAAAGCTGATACCGGGAAAAAAGGCGCGGGTAAAAAAGGCTGGTTCACCCGGCTGAAAGACGGCCTGCGGCGGTCCACCGGCAAGATTTCGGACGGGATCACGGGTATTTTCACCCGGTCGAAGCTGGACGACGACACGCTGGAAGCGCTGGAAGAGCTGCTGATCAGCGCCGACCTGGGGGTGACGACCGCCACCCGGCTGACAGAAGCGCTGGCCCAGGACCGTTATGACAAGGACATCACGGATGAGGAAGTGCGCCGGTTTCTGGCGCGTGAGGTCGGCGCCATTCTGTCCCCGGTAGCCAAACCCCTGACCGTGAACAGCGGACACAAGCCGCATGTGATCCTGATGGCGGGCGTCAACGGCGCGGGCAAGACCACCACCATCGGCAAGCTGGCCAAACGGTTCAAGCAGGAGGGCAAATCGGTCATGCTGGCCGCCGGCGACACCTTCCGCGCCGCCGCGATCGAGCAATTGCAGATCTGGGGGCAGCGCGTCGGTGTGCCGGTGGTGGCCAAGCCGACCGGATCGGACGCCGCCGCACTGGCGTATGAGGCGGTGGACAGCGCCGTTGCCCAAGGGGTGGACGTGCTGCTGATCGACACCGCCGGGCGCCTGCAAAACCGCGCCGAACTGATGGCCGAACTGGCCAAGGTGGTGCGGGTGATCGGCAAGAAGGTGGAGGGCGCGCCGCACGACACACTGCTGGTGCTGGACGCCACCACGGGCCAGAACGCCGTCCATCAGGTGGAGGTATTTCAGGACATGGCCAGCATTTCCGGGCTGGTGATGACCAAGCTGGACGGATCGGCGAAAGGCGGGGTGCTGGTGGCGATCGCCGACAAATTCGGCCTGCCGGTGCATGCCATCGGCGTCGGTGAGGCGGTCGAGGACCTGGCCGCGTTCGACCCGGATGAGTTCGCCGAGGCCCTGGTCGGTCTGGACACGCGGGACCGGCCCGCCGCCTGAACGCCCACGCATGCCGCATACGCCCTGCCTTGCGCGCGTCCTGTCCACGCTTCCTATCCGTTGCTTCCGGCTCTGCTTCTGGTCCTGCCCTGGCCCTGTATCCGGCGCCCGGTTTCGCGGCGGCACTGGTCTTGCGCGATTTTGCGACAGATCAAACAGGCTTTTCTTTTTGCCCGTCATAGTGGACCATGGGATATTCCACGGCATTGGTCCGGCCCCTTCGTGCGTATGGTTTGGTTTGATCGGGGTATTATGGCCTGACCGCGCCTGACGGATTGGGGAGAGAGCCATGACCACCGCAGAGACCACCGAGACCGCCACGCCGCAGCCCGCCAGCGGACCTAAGAAACATGTGCCGGGCCAAAAACATGTGACTGGGCCGACCATCAACCCCGTCACGGCGGAAGATCCTTGGCGCTGGCTGTCCGCCGGCTGGAAGGACCTGACCGCGAACGCCGCCAACAGTCTGGTGTACGGCGCGGCCTTTACCGGAATTTCCTTCGTGCTGCTGCTGATGCTGTTCCAGTTGGAGCTGACGGCGACAGTGCTGGTGCTGAGCGCGGGCTTCATGCTGGTGGGACCGGTTTTCGCCATCGGACTGTATGACGCCAGCCGGCGCCTGGCGGCGGGGGAAAAACCCACGCTGGACACCATGTTCAAGGTCAAGCTGCCGGCACCCATCCAGATGGCCTATATGGGGCTGACGCTGATGCTGATCTATCTGGCCTGGGTGCGCATGGCGACGCTGGTCTATGCCATGTTTTTCGGGCTGGAGCCGTTTCCGCCGCTGGAAAATTTCCTGCCGACCCTGCTGTTCAGTGCCGAGGGGGCCTGGATGCTGGTGATCGGCAGCATCATCGGCGGGGTGACCGCTTTCGGTGCCTATGCCGTCAGTGTCGTTGCCGTGCCCATGCTGATGGACCGGGATGTGGATTTCCTGACGGCGACGATCACCTCGATCCGCACGATCCGGGAAAATTTCTGGCCGATGATGCTGTGGGGCTGGCTGATCGCGCTGTTCACGGCGTTCGGCATCGCCACGCTGTTTGTCGGCCTGGTGGTGGTGTTTCCATTGATCGGTCACGCCAGCTGGCATGCCTACCGGCAGATGGTGGGCGAATAGGACGGCCGCATATCATCCATTCGTAAAAACGGTAGAATGATGCGCCGGGCCCCTGCCCGGCGTTTTTTATGTCAAATCCGAAACCACACTGCGCAAAGGGAACAGATACATCATCTTTGCGGAGCAGACAGCTACGCTTAAACAGAAAATATCAAAAAGCGATTAAACCACAAAATTGCACTTTAAAATTGTTAGCAATTTTTGCTTGCAAATTTATCTTACATCAATAAACCAATGATTTAATTCTTTTCGGTGAGTGAGATATGCCTTGAAGTTGTTTCGGGAAGAAGCTGTCGATCATGTCAGGCAACGAATGTGGGGGGATATCCTGATCGTCCGCCCACACTCCACAGGCTTCGTCGCCGCCATTATTTGCATGATTATCGTCGCCATAGGCTTATATCTGTACTTCGGCCACTACTCTCTAAAAGTAAATGGCACAGGAGAACTGATTCCCAAAAGTGGAATTGCAAAAATTTACTCAAACAAGAAAGGCATTGTATCCACTGTTTTTATAAAAGACGGCGACCACGTCAAAGAAGGACAGAATCTATTTTCCATTAAATCCAACCGGAAAAACGAAGATGGCATAGAAGTTGACCATCGACTGGTACAATCCATTAAAGACAAAATTGATATACTCTCGAAAGCTTCCACAAATGAGAGGCGTCGTCACCGCAATGCTCTGATGCAGTTGTCAGACGAGACCAAGCGTAATGAGAAGCTGCTTGCTCAAATCCAGGAACAGATAGACACGCAATTTCAGATCATTAAAAGCTTCCAAACCATACTGTCGGAAACAGAACAACTTCTGCAAAGTGGTCATATCGCGAAAATTGAATATAATTCGAGAAAAGAACGATTTTTAAATCATACTCAGGAATTGGCGGCGCTCAGGCGCCAGCAGATCGACCTAGAGAATAAAATTGACGGATATGAAAGCAAAAAATCCGATCTGGAATTAAATTTCCAGAAGAAAGAACTTGATTTTGAAAGAGAGATATTATCCCTCCGCGAGCGGTTGCTTTCACTGGAAAATGACCGGCTAACCTACATCCCCGCACCGGTAAGCGGCCAAGTATCGGGGCTCCAGGCAATCGCAGGCAATAGTGTTACCGGCAGTATCCCCATGCTGTCGATTGTTCCAGTCGACCAAGAATTATACGCACATCTCTATGTGCCCGCCAATTCCATCGGGTTTGTGAAAAGAGACCAGCGCGTCAAACTGATGTTTGACGCTTATGATTATAGAAAATTTGGCGCCTATGACGGCGTTGTGACCTCCATTACCGACACCCTTTTCACACCAAGGGAGGTTGGACCTTCGATAACGATCAAGGAACCATGCTATCGTGTCACCATAAAGCTGGCACGTCAGACCGTCGATGCTTATGGCGAACAGGTAACATTGAGACCGAATATGCGCCTGAAAGCCGACATCGTGCTGGCTTCCCGTCGTTTATATGAGTGGCTTCTCGACCCATTTACCCGCTTCAGAAGGGCCGCGTAAATGAGCCTTGAAGACGCAAAAGAACTCATGGCACGGGTCAAATTTGGCATGGGGAGAAAGCTGCCCCTTATTTATCAGACCGAGGTATCGGAATGCGGCCTAGCCTGCCTTGCCATGATCGCCGGGTACCATGGCTGGGAAACCGATATCAACGAATTGCGGAAGGCGTACCCTGTTTCGCTGAACGGGTCGAGCTTGAAAGGCCTGGTAGTCACAGCAGAAAAAATGAACCTGCTGAGCAGACCGGTTCGGGCCGAGCTCTCGGCACTCCATAAACTGGCGAAGCCGTGCATCCTGCACTGGGAGATGAACCATTTCGTGGTTCTGAAAGCCGTCAAAAACAACAGGATTATCATCCACGACCCTGACAGGGGGGTCCAAAAACTGACCCTGGAACAGGCGTCACCGCTTTTCACGGGCGTAGCGCTTGAATTGTATCCAAGCGAGTTTTTTAAAACAAAAAAACCGCCCCGGAAAATGAAACTGACCGATCTTTGGTCAAGCGTATCCGGGCTGTCGAAATCTGTCTTCTACACCATTCTATTGTCGGCGATCATTCAGCTGCTTGCTCTGGCGATGCCCTTTTACATGCAGATCGTCATAGATGAAGTCGTCCCGAAATATGATCAGGACCTTCTTTTTGTGGTCGCTGTCGGTTTCGGCATTCTCGTATTAATCAACGTTATTGTCAGTTTCATGCGGTCGATGCTCCTGATGTATGTAGGGAGTTCCCTAAGCATTCAGATGACACGAAATCTGTTTCATCATCTGATGTACCTTCCCATGCAGTGGTTTGAGAAGCGCCATATGGGCGATATTCTCAGCCGCTTTGGATCGACAAAACCGATTGGCAAGCTTTTTTCGGAAGGCATTGCGGCCAGTGTGATCGACGGCGCCATGGCGATTACCACCGGCCTGATCATGCTCCTGTACAGTCCGAAGCTCGCGTTTCTGGTCATCGCCACAATCCTGATTTTTTCCGCAATCAGATTTGCCCTTTACGGAGTGATCAAAGCCAGAGAGCAATCAGCGCTGATATCGGAAGCAAAGGAAGAAACAGCTTTTATTGAAAGTGTCTCAGCGATCCAGACAATTAAAATTTTCGGTCGAGAACGCGAGCGTGAGACACGCCTGGGTTAATAGCCTTATCAATAAAATAAACAACACTATCAGTGTAGCCAGAATCCAAATATTTCTTCAATCTTTTCAGGGAGTTTTATTTGGAGCCGAGAACATATTGGTCATTTATTTTGGCGCCGGACTGATACTTTCCAATTCCATGAGCATCGGTATGCTATTTGCCTTTATGGCATACAAACGCCAGTTCAGTGAAAACATCATTGCCCTCATCGAGCGTCTGTTTGAATTCAGAATGCTGTCCCTTCATCTGGAGAGAGTGGCGGATATCTCATTCGAGCGGCCGGAAGTGGATTTGGACGACCCCCTCGAAGCCGACAACATCATCAGAAACCGATTTGGCCGTCGGTCCCGGCCCCCGGAACAACTGACCGGCAAAATCGAATTCAGGGATGTCTGGTTCAAGTATGGCGACGAAGACCCCTGGATCCTAAAGGGGGTCTCTTTCACCGTTCGCCCGAAGGAACTGGTGGTCATAACCGGTCCATCGGGCGGTGGGAAAACGACATTGCTTAAACTGATCCTGGGTCTGGATATCCCGAACAAAGGGGAAATTCTCGTCGATGACATGCCATTATCATCGTTTGATATCCGCGCTTATCGCCAGTGCTTCGGTACCGTGATGCAGCAGGACGCCCTGATGTCCGGCACAGTGGCGGAAAACGTCAGTTTCTTTGATGACAATGCCGACATCGACCGGATTGCCGCCTGTGCCCGCGCAGCCTCCATTCAAGAGGAAATCGACCGAATGCCCATGAAATACGACACCCTCATCGGGCATATGGGATCATCGCTTTCAGGCGGTCAACAACAGCGGCTGTTGCTTGCAAGAGCCCTCTACCGGCAGCCGACCTTTCTGGTGATGGACGAAGGAACCGCCAATCTGGATGCGGACAATGAACGCGCCATTCTCGTCAACATAAAATCATTACCGGCCACACGCATCACGGTCGCCCACAAAGATGCTGTCATCGAGGCGGCGGACAGACTGTTTGTCATGGCACAAGGCACCATAATCGAACAAAAGGATGACGAAGAGTTCACCGCCAAAACAGGGTGAAGGATTTGAGAGATTCATATGCGACCCAAGCCGCATATGGATATGCGCCAAGCGCATTGAAGCGGGACAAAATGTTCCATTTCTTAACTTTAACCGATTGGAGAATTACATGCCCAATGATGTAAGAGACCTTACAGGTGAAGAAATGCAATATGTGTTAGGGGGGTCACGGGTTCGCGGTGCACAGAGAGCCTCTGACATCAAGGAGGAAGAAAATGGCGGCGGCGGTGGCGGCCGCAGCGGCGGTTTAGGTAATGTAAATGTAGGAATTTCCGGTGTTTTAGGTGCAGGCGCCGTACTAACCGGCACATTTATGCTTGTTCCTGGACCGCATACCCCCATTGCAGGCGGGATCACGGCCGTACTAGGCGGTGCAGCGCTTGTTACTGGCTGGATGGGCCTATAATAACCACTTGCGGCTTGAAGGACTTATCTTTCAAACCGCTCTATAGGAGAGTCATTGTGCTAAAATATAGAATAGGGAACGAAATAGGAATATCTTCCTCAATTTTCTTCTTCCCAACAAAAGATAAAAAATCAAGATTTTATTTCTCGCATCAAGACAAAAGAAGGAATTTTTTTCAAAATATTTACTGCATTCTTTGTGCTTTATTTTCCATGACCATTGTTTTTTATAAAGACGTAATATTATACGTTTCTTTTTTGTTTTTTATGGCTACAATATTAAATTTTATTTTACCCAAAAAAACCATCTTAGGAAAAATAGGGGATGAGAAAATTATTGGAATTGCACCGCCGGTATACATAATAGAATGGTTCCTTATGTATCTCACTGGGGGAATTATATTATACAATTCCTTAAATAAAATATTTTTTAATGAAATACCTCTAGGAACAATCGTATTACTAATACTTTTATTTATATCTTTATTTCCAATATTCGAGATATTTCTCTATATAAAAAATAAGAACACCTAATTCAGATATAAAATGAAATATGTTGGCATGTACTTATTTCTTATTTTAATAATTAAAAATATCTAAGATGCAAGAACAGTTTTTATACACCCACTACCTTTTAGGCATTATTCCCAATGAAAATATTAAATATTTTAAAATTAACAAAAATGAAAAAAGTAGATTTAACACATTATTGATCATAATGTCTTTTACAATATTGGCAGCATTTTTTTTAGTTTATGTCTTAAGAAAATTCGGTGCGCCTGTACAGGTAAGCGATGCTATGATTCCCGCATGGTTTATGATTTTAAATACAGCCATACTATTATATAATCTGAAAAATATAGAAAAAGAAAATATAAATTCTAAAAAAATATGTAAAATAGAAAAATTACCCTTTTTAAATATATTCGTTTTTTTATATTTTACCTTAGGTTCTTTTATATTTTATCGAGGTTTTTCAATATCTCCTATATTGCCAGATGCATTAGGCTTCATCATTGGTATATTTCTTCTTATATGTGCTTTCTTTCCACTTTTTTCTCTTTTGAGAGAAACGCGCAACTATGCGCAGCAAGAGGAATAGAGATATTATTGAAAGAAAGAAACATTATGCTCTTATATAAAATTGGAAATAAGATTGGCTACAGAAGTGTGGTTGCACGATTTTCAAATACAAAAGATGGCGGAGATTTTTATTATTTCGATATTGATGACGCCTTTCGAATAAAGATTCAAAAATTTACAATACCTTTATCTCTTTTCATGGCAGTTTTCCTTGTTTTGAATATTTTATTCAGAGTGATCCAGGAAGGATCCAATATCATTGTTGCATCATTGGTAATGGTTATATCGATTATCAATACCCTGGTGCCCAAGAAAATAATTATCGATACCGAGGAAGAGGCTAAGCTGATCGGCCTGGCACCGGCACGGGTGTATATCGAATGGCTCCTGTTGATGCTCAGCCCTGCCTTGGTTCTTGCCTCTCTTCCACACTTTATGGAGTTTTACCCCATACGGATCGCTTTCATTTTATGCGCGGTGATGGCAGCGCTGCCTTTCATGGAAGCCGCCTATTATTACGTCAGCAAAAAAGCAATCAAACAGATCTGAGGCAATGCACCTCATGCTTGCAGTCCCGTATACAGCAGGACGTTTCCAGCGGCAGAGACGACACCAACGATATTATCAAACGGAGATCAGTCCGCAGGGGGCATTTCGGCGGTGCTGACGGCGCGGTATTCGCGGCTGCCGCACTGTGAGCAATAGATGCGCAGTTCACGCAGGTGGGTGGTTTCGCCGTGGGCGGCGATCAGGTCTTCCAAGGGGATGGTTTTGCCGTGCCCGCAGGCGCGGCAGGTGATGTCCACCGCCACGGCGTGCTGCCGCAAATGTCGTAATTCCGCGCCGCGCTGTCTGCCCATGGAAACAGGATAGCGCGATGCCAATCCCGGCGCCACGCCGCGCCCGGCCCGGCGGTGGGGACCGTGGCAAATTGAAACGAAATGCACCTGGCCTGTCGCAGCAGCCGGCCCGCCGACCGATATGGGAGACGGGCCATGAATGTCCGCTTTTCTGAAAAGCAGAAAGGATATACCGCGCCCCGGCCTACCGCCGACGACTATCGAAATGTCAGCGCAGGAGATCGCGATGCCCTGCGCCCGCATGTACTGCACCGCATATCCTGAATGAAAAACAGACGCCCTCATAGGACATGACGCGGCCTTCACCACAAACCTTTGTATGAGTGGCGGTCGGGCCAGCTAGCGGGCATAGTCCGTTGATTGACTTTATGCCTGAAAGCAGGCGGGCGGAAAGGTCTGATATGGCGAATATGCGAAACGGACCGGTGATGATCGGGGTTTGTGCGGCGCTGGCACTGGGCAGTGTGCTCGCGGCCTGTGAGGCGCCGGCGTCACGGTCTGAGAGTGGAGACGGGAACGCAGACGGGACAGAGGCTGAGAGCGGACATGGGGCGGTCTATTCTCCCATTACCTATATCCGCCCTGACGACCGGGTGGCTCTGGACGATGACACGGCCACGTTTCGGGACGCGCTGCTTGGCGGACAGCTGTCGATTGCCAAGGATTTGTGGAGCGCGAACCTCGTCGACCGGCGGCCGCGGGTGCTGCGCCAGATCTGGCAGAACCTTCTGGAGGGCGGGTTTGTCAGCCCTGAGCGCGGCGCGGCGATCGAGCTGTTTCTGGCGCTGGCGCGGGACCCCGCGATCCTGGACCACCATATCAGCGTCACCGGCCTGACGGCGGTGTCCGCCCTGTGCAAATCCGAGACGCTGCCGCAAACGCTTTTCGATGACGCGCCGCGCGGCAACAGGACATATGTGCGGGACTATGAGGATTGCTTCGGCATTCTACAGTCCATAACCGCGTCGCGCGGCCGCATCATGTATGACGCCATGCCACCCGAGCGGCTGCGCGCCATTCTGGAGCGGCTGATCGCGGTCTCGGACGGGTTCGCGGTGAATGGGACGCGGAATGACGATGTGTCGGCGCCGAGCAACATGATCAGCAGCGCGCTGACCGCCGCGCTGGCCGCCCCACTGGCTGACCCTCTGGCTGGCCCTCTGGTCTACGCGTCGCCCGACAGGAGCCGCGGGCTGGCGCTGGACATGCTCGCGCTGATGCTGCGGACCTATGGGGTGAGCGAGGACACACCGACGGAGGCCTTCGTGTTTCTGCGCAGCGTGGACGGCACACCGGCCCATCTGCTGGAGGACGGAGTTCTGGATGCGTACCGCACGGCCACACCGCTGATCGTCCAGCTTTATGAGCATGCGGCAACGTTGGAAACACCCGATGCCGGGCTGATCAGGATGTACGGGCTTCTGGCGGACGATTTCGGTTTTGGCCTGGCGGTACGGGATCAGGCGGGGCGGACGCTGCGCCGGCGCGCGGTGGAGGACGGCCGTGATATGGTGGCGCACTTTCTGGCCGGGCGGGGTGTGCCCCGTTGAGACGCGCCCTGCAGCGCCCTGTCACTCATCGCGATTGGTCTGTGTGCCGGGATGGGGTTGTTTGAAGGCGGTGCGCTGTTTTTCGCGGGCGGTCCGCTCGCGCTCCATACGCTCGATCTCTTCCGGGGGGGCGTCGTCGTCGATGAGGATGCGGGCGGCGGCGCCGTCGAGATCGTCGAACTGGCCGGATTTCAGCGACCAGATAAAAGCGGCGAGCCCGGCAAGGCCGAGAAACAGCGCAACCGGGATGAGGAGAAGCAGGGCGCTCATGACCCGGCCGTCCCGTGATCGCCGGCCAATGTATCTTTGCCGGATGTGCCTTTATCCGATGTATCGGGCGTGGCGGCGAGACGCAGACGCAGGGCGTTGCCGGTGACGAGCAGCGAGGAGGAGGACATGGCGACAGCCGCCACCAGCGGAGTGACATACCCGGCCACCGCCAGCGGCACGGCGAGCAGATTGTAGCCGAGCGCCAAGGCGAAGTTTTCCAGCACACGGGCCCGGGTGCGCCGGGCAATGGCGAGAAGCGCCGTGACCGCCGCCAGCGAGCGCCCCTGAAAGATGAAATCCGCCGCCGTCTGGGTGATGTCGGAGGCACTGGCCGGCGACAGAGAGACATGGGCAGCACGCAGGGCCGGCGCGTCATTGAGACCGTCGCCCACCATCAGCACGCGGGCACCAGCGGCCTTGAGCGCATCAAGCGCGATGATCTTGTCACCGGGTCGGCAGGCGGCCTGCCAGTCGTCAATGCCAACGGCGGCGGCGACATCGCGGACGACCGCTTCACGGTCGCCCGAGAGCAGCATGACCCGCTTGCCGGCGTCCTTGAGGGCAGCGACGGTGGCGGCGGCGTCGGGGCGGATTTCGTCGGCGAAGTCGAACCGCACGGGATCGCCATCGTCGATGCGCAGCCACAATTCGGGCCGGGGGACGGTATTTTCAGACGGGACGGTGTCGGGAGCCGCGTCAAGGCCGACATGGACGCGGCTGCCGAGGCGGACGGTGCTGCCGTCCAGCCGGCCGATGAGGCCGGCGCCGGTGACTTCCTCGACCGTGTCGAACATGGGCAGGCGGCGGCCCCCGGCGGCCCGGGCGACCGCCTGGGCCAGCGGGTGGCGGCTGGTCATGCCGAGACCGGCAGCCAGCAGCAGGTCATCATCCGTACAGGCGGCGCGGTTCATCAGCGTCAGTTCGCCGAGGGTGAGCGTGCCGGTCTTGTCGAAGACCACCGTGTCCACATCGGCCAGTTTTTCCAGACCGTCGTCGGATTTCATCAGAATGCCGGCTTTCATCAGGCGTCCGGCGGCGACCACATGGACCACCGGCACCGCAAGGCCGAGGGCACAGGGACAGGTGATGATCAGCACGGCAATGGCGCGCACCAGACCGAGATGCAGGTCCGCCGCCCACCACCAGCCGAGAAAGGTGGCCAGCGCCAGCAGATGCACCCCCGGCGCATAGGCCCGCGCCAGCCGATCAGCCAGGCGGACAAAGGAACCGCGTGCCTGTTCGGCGGCCTCCATCAGGCGGACGATTTCGGCGAGCAAGGTGTCGTCACCGCGCCCGGTGACACGCACGGTCAGCGGCGCGGACACATTGAGGGTGCCGGCAAAGACACGGGCGCCGGGGGCGACGGCTTCCGGCAGGGTTTCCCCGGTGACGAGGGAGGCGTCGACCTCGCTGGTCCCGTCGGTAACGGTGCCGTCGACGGGAATACGCATACCGGTGGCCACCAGCACCTGCTGGCCGGGGGCCAGACTTTCGGCGGGCACGGTACGGGTGTCGCCGCCGTCGCCGACGATGGTCGCCGGCACCGCCTTCAGTGCCAGCAGGTTCTGCGCCGCGTCACTGGCGCGGGCGCGCATGCGTTCGCTGAGAAACCGGCCGATAAGCAGGAAAAACAGCAGCATGACGCCGGCCTCGAAATAGACCTGGTCGCCGCCACGCACGGTTTCATACAGGGATAGGCCCAGCGACAAGAGGACGGCCAGCGAAATGGGCACATCCATGTTCAACGCCCGCGCGCGCAGGGCGGCGAGCGCGCTGGTGAAAAAGGGCTGGCCGGCAATGGCGACACCGGCGACGGCGATGACCGCGCTGATCCAGTGGAACAGGCCGCGCGTGGCGGCGTCCATTTCACTGCCGTCCCAGACGGAAACGGAAAACAGCATGATGTTGGCCGAGGCAAAACCGGCCACGGCCATGGCAATGAGAAGGCGGCGGCTGGTGCGGTCCCGCGCCGCGTCGGCAACGGTGATGTTGAAGGGCGAGGCCTCGAAGCCGATGCCCTTCATGCGGGCGAGCAGGTCATCAAGGCTGAGCCGGCGCGGATCGAAGACGATGCTGACACGTTTGGTGGACAGGTTGACGCGCGCGCCCTCGATGTCGCTGTCGGCGGCAAGGCCGCGTTCGATTTTGGCCATGCAGCCGGCACAGTGCATGGTGGGCACCAGCAGCTCGGCCTCGGCCAGGCCGCCCTTGCGGAGCTTGAGATAGGGGTGATGGCCGGTTTGGGGCTGATGATCCGGCGATGGCAGGACGGCGTCGCTCATGGCTGGTGTTCCTACTGACTATCCTGTTGCCCCGCAGCCTATCCTACAGGCTGGCCCGCCAGGCCCCAAGGATGATGTGGGGCGGCCGGCCATGGACAGGGCCGGGCCCCGAGGGACGCCCGGTCAGGGCGTTGTCCTTGCGGGCGCGGCGGGATCGTCGCGCCAGATTTCATGGCGTTCGAGAAAAACGGTGTCGCCGTCACCCATTGCCGTCAGATCCACCTGCCAGCGTCCGGCCAGCGGCAGAACAACCCCGGCACGGTAGAGGCCGCCGCCGATGGCCTTAAGGGTAATGCTGTGGTCCAGATCCTTGCGGGCCGGACGTTTCAGCGTGGCGGTGACGTCGAGAAGATTGACGGGCTGGCCGGAGCGGTCGACGAAGCGGGCGGTGAGCAGGGTTTGGCGCCCACCGTCCGCCGCCAAGTCCATTGCACCCGCGTTCATTGTGCCCTCGACACCGGCCGGGCGCGCATCGAGGGCGACGGTCCAGCCAAGGGCGTTCTGCGCCCGCGCCGCCTCAAGCGTGCGGTTATAGGCGCGGCCCTTGATATAGGCGTCGTCCGTCACCGTGCCGGAAAAGGTGGTGACGGCCAGCCAGGCCATGACCATGTTGACGGCGACAATCACCCCGAAAAACCCCAGAAAGGCCATCAGCATGTGGCGTCCGGTAAAGGGGCGGGTCGGGGTGCCGTCGGGCCGGCGGCCGGGGGCGGATGCAGCAAACATGGTTTTCATCTTTCCCTGAAAGGTCCCTTTATCCGGCCGCGTCACCGTCTGGGACCGCTGAAGCTGGTGTCCTTGGTGGCGATGAGAGCGCCGGTGTCATCGTGGACCTCGAACGTGATGGTGCCCTGCCCGCTTGTCAGCGCGCCGCCGCGCACCGCATCGCCCGGCAGCAGGGCGAACAGGCGCACGCTGGCCAGCGCGTCGGGCGGCAGATCGATGGTGACCGCCTCGGTCGGCAGACCGGTCGCGGTTTTCAGGCGCAGGCCCGGCAGGCCGGTGACGGTCACGGTGACGGGGCGGACAACATGCTGTTTGTTGGCGATGTTGACGGTGTAGCCGTCGCGGATGGTGCCGTCGGACAGGGTGACGAACAGCGGGTTGCGGTCTTTCAGGACATTGAGTGTGGTGTCGGACCGGGTGACGAGCGAGGTCAGCATCAGGGCCGAGACAACGAGGATCACCCCCATATAGATCAGGACGCGCGGCCGTAACAGCTGGCTGAGCAGGCCGGTTTCCTGCGTCACCTTGCCGCCGGCGCGGTCCACATGGGTGGGGGCATAGCCGATCAGGTTCCGCGGCCGGCCGACCTTTTTCATTATGCCGTTGCAGGCATCGGCGCACAGGCCGCACTGGATGCATTCCAGCTGGAAGCCGTCGCGGATGTCGATGCCGGTGGGGCAGACCGCCACGCACTGATTGCAGTCGATACAGTCTCCGCGATCGTCCCAGCTGTCACCCTTGCGGTATTTGCCGCGTTGTTCGCCGCGCTCGCGGTTGTAGGTGACGAGCAGGCTGTGATCGTCGATCAGCGCCGACTGGATACGCGGCCACGGGCACATATAGATGCACACCTGTTCGCGCGCGATACCGCCGAGCAGATAGGTGGTGAAAGTGAGCAGGCCGATAAAGAAATAGGATGTGGCCGGTGCCTGACCGGTGACAAGCTGGACCGCCAAAGTCGGCGCATCGGCGAAATAGAAGACCATGGCGCCGCCGGTCAATATGGCGACGGCGAGCCAGGCGGCATGGGTCGAGACCTTTTTGAAGATTTTCACCGGGCCCCACGGCGCCTTGTCCAGACGGATACGGGCGGCGCGGTCGCCCTGGATCCAGCGTTCAATATGGACGAAGAGATCGGTCCAGACGGTCTGCGGGCAGGCATAGCCGCACCAGACCCGTCCGGCCAGCGCGGTAACAAGGAACAGGATCATCGCCGCGAGTACCAGAAGGCCGGTGGCGTAATAGACTTCCTGCGCCCAGATTTCGATCCAGAAAAAATAGGCCTTGCGCGCCGGCATGTCGATCAGCACCGCCTGATCGGGCGCGCCGGCACCCCGGTCGATCCGCAGCCAGGGGGTCAGATAGTAAATGCCGAGAGACAGCGCCATAACCACCCATTTGACCATGCGGAAGGTGCCGTAGACCCGCCGGGGGTAGACTTTTTTCCGGCTGGCGTAGAGCTCGACGCGTTTGGCTTCGGTGTTGTGGGCTTCGGCGTCCGGGGTGCCCAGCGGGACCTCGGCGCCGGCTTTCATACGGGCACTTTTTTTGGACGCACCTTTTTCAGAGGTCGCTTCTTTCGAAGCCAAGGCGGCAGCGCCGATGGCGGGCGGCTCAAGATCGTGGAGGCCGGTTTGCCGGCCTCCATCGGTTTCACTGTGGGTGACGGACTGATTTTGAGCGTTCGCCATCGGCTGCCTCCTTTACATCCATACAGCAACGGGCTTTGTCGCGCGGGGCTCTACCGGCTTTGGATCATGTCCTCCGCCTGGTCGGCGACGGTGGTCTCTCCACCACCGAGGCCGTGCACGTAAAGCGTCAACTGTTTGATTGTGGCCTCATCCAGCCGGCCGACCCAAGAGGGCATAACGCCGCGCCTGCTGTGCGCCACCGTGGCGAACAGGGTGTCGCGGCTGCCGCCATAGAGCCAGATGGCGTCCGTCAGGTTGGGCGCGCCGAGCGTCTTGTCGCCCATGCCCGCCGCCCCGTGGCAGAGCGCGCATTCCTGTTCAAAGACGGCCGCACCGTCGGCGAGCAAAGCGGTGTTTTCCGCATTGCCGCTGAGCGAGAGGACAAATTCGACAACAGCGTGAATCTGATCGCGGTCGAGAATTTCGTCATCAAGGAAGGCCGGCATGTCCGACAGGCGGGTTTCGGGATCGTCCTCCCAGCGGATGCCGTGCTGGATGGTGGTGTAGATGTCGCTGAGCGTGCCACCCCAGATCCAGGCATCGTCATTCAGGTTGGGAAAGCCGGTGAACCCCTGGGCGCCGGCACCGTGACAGGGCGCGCAATTGTCACCGAAAGCGGCGCGGCCCCCTTGCGAAGCGAAATTCAGCAGGGCCTCATCGGCCATGATGTCCTGAAAATCGGCGGCCTCGATCCGGTCCAGATACTGTTTCTGGGCAGCGCGGGCATCGGCGATTTCGCCTGCCACCACTGTGCGCTGGCTGTAACCGGCGGTACCTTCGGAGGCCTTCCATTCGCCGTCATAATAAGGAATGGCGGGATAGAGCACCATCCAGACGACGGAAAAGGCGACGGTGACATAGAAGGTATAGAGCCACCATTTCGGCAGGGGGGTGTTCAGCTCCCGGATGCCATCCCAGACGTGGCCGGTGGTCTCGGTGCCGGTGATTTCGTCACGTTCTTTATCATGGGCGTTTGCGCTCATTGCCGCTCTCCCCACAGTTCGAGTTCGTCTTCATCATCGCGGTCGAGCGGCACATGGGCGGCGCGCTCGAATTTGTCGGCGTTGCGCGGCCACATGGCGTATGTCAGCGCCGCCGCGAACAGGGCGACCAGGAAAACAAGCCCCCAGGTCTGGGCAAAATAAGCAACGTCTTCATAAAGCAGCATGGCCTGTCCCCTAGCGGCTGTTGGCAGCGGCGTCATAGACCGAGAAATCGACCAGGGTGCCCATCATCTGAAGATAGGCAATCAGGGCGTCGAGTTCGGTCAGTTCGGCCGTGTTGCCGTCGAAATCGCGGATATTGACCTTTTCGCCGTAGCGGGCGACGAGGCCGTCATATCCGTCGGAGAAGGGATCGAGCTGCGCGCGGGCGTCGGCCTCGGCGTTTTCGATCATCTCATCGGTGTAGGGCACCCCGGCGACGGAATGCGCCCACAACAGCTTGTCGATATGGCGCAGGTCCAGCGGCCGTTCCGCCAGGAAGGGATAGCCGGGCATCACGCTTTCGGGCACGACGCTTGTCGGCTTTGCCATATGCAGGCGGTGCCATTCATCGGAATATTTGCCGCCGACGCGCGCCAGGTCGGGCCCGGTGCGCTTGGAACCCCACTGGAAGGGGTGGTCGTACATACTTTCGGCCGCCAGGCTGTAATGGCCGTAACGCTCGACCTCGGCCCGCAACGGGCGGACCATCTGGCTGTGGCAGTTATAGCAGCCCTCGCGGATGTAGATGTCGCGGCCGGACAGTTCCAGCGGCGTGTAGGGCCGCATGCCTTCGACCTTTTCGATCGTGCTCTTGATAAAGAACAGGGGCACGATTTCGATGATGCCGCCGATGGCGACCACCACCAGGATCAACACCAGGAGCAGGATCGAGTTGCGCTCAATGGTCCCGTGATTCAATGCCATGATGCGTCTCCCCCTTTACTCGGCCGGTTGCGTGGCGCCGCCGGCGGTCTGAAGATCGGGGATCTCCTCGCCTTCGCGCACGTCACCGCGGATGGTTTTGTAGATATTGAAGGCCATGATCAGCGCCCCGAGGGTGAACAGGAACCCGCCGCCGGCGCGGATGACATAATAGATGTGCATCTGCTCGACCGTTTCGGCGAAGCTGTAGGTCAGGAAGCCGAACTGGTCATAGGCGCGCCACATCAGGCCCTGCATGATGCCCGACACCCACATGGCGCTGATGTACAGCACGATGCCGATGGTCGAGATCCAGAAGTGCCATTCCACCAGACGGTTGGAATACAGCTGCTTGCGGCCGAAGGCCCAGACGACGAGGCAGTAGAGCGCGCCGAAGGACACAAAGGCGACCCAGCCGAGCGCACCGGAATGCACGTGGCCGATGGTCCAGTCCGTATAGTGGCTGAGGGAATTGACCGCCTTGATCGACATCAGCGGCCCTTCAAAGGTGGACATGCCGTAAAAGGCCACCGAGACCACCATCATACGCAGCACCGGATCGGTGCGCAGCTTGTCCCAGGCGCCGGACAGGGTCATCAGGCCGTTGATCATGCCGCCCCAGGAGGGCATCCACAGCATGACGGAAAACACCATGCCCAGTGTCTGCGACCAGTCGGGCAGCGCGGTGTAGTGCAGGTGGTGCGGACCGGCCCAGATATAGAGGAAGATCAGCGACCAGAAGTGCACGATGGACAGGCGGTAGCTGTAGACCGGCCGGTCCGCCTGTTTCGGCACGAAATAATACATGATGGCAAGGAAGCCGGCGGTGAGGAAAAAACCCACCGCATTGTGGCCGTACCACCACTGGATCAGCGCGTCCTGCACCCCGGCGAACAGCGGCACCGACTTGCTGGAGAAAACGCTGAGCGGGATCGCCATATTGTTGCCCAGATGCAGCATGGCGATGGTGACGATGAAGGCGAGATAGAACCAGTTGGCCACATAGATGTGCGGTTCGCGCCGTTTCGTCAACGTGCCGAGGAAAACCAGCAGGTAGGCCACCCAGACAATGGTCAGCCACAAATCGACATACCATTCGGGTTCGGCGTATTCCCGCGACTGGGTCGCGCCCATGAGATAGCCGGTGGCGGCCAGCAGGATGAAGAACTGATAGCCCCAGAAGACGAACCAGGCGAGATTGCCGCCCCACAGCCGCGCCTGACAGGTTTTCTGCACCACGTAGAAACTGGTGGTCAGCAGCACGGTGCCGCCGAAGGCGAAGATGACGGCGCTGGTGTGCAGGGGTCTGAGCCGGCCGAAATTGGTGAAGGCCGTATCGAAATTGAGCACCGGGAAGGCCAGTTGCAGGGCGATCACCAGACCGACCAGAAAACCGACAATGCCCCAGGCCATCGACGCCACGACGCCGTAGCGCACGATTTTCGTCATATAGCCCTGTTCGCGCTTGCCCATGCTGTCATTGCCGATCCACAGAATGGCGGCAATACAGAAGGCCGAGATTAGCAGAGCGTGAAATTCCATGATTCCGTCATAGGCATTGGCGGACACCACGATGCCGCCAAGCGCTCCTACGACAAAAACCAGCAAGGCAAAAAGGCCGCCAGGCCCCATCCCGTTTTTGGTGGTTTCCTCCACCGCAGCGTCGCATCCCATAGTCAAACCCCTTGACAATTTCGCCCCTCGTGTGCCCGTGCCGGCCTCGATTCCGGTACCCGGACAGGGTCCGGACAGCCATGCAGGCACCGCATAGCCGGGGCATATGCTGCCCCTTTTGTGGGAGTTTTTCACGGACGGGGACTTGACATAGGTCAAAGGCGGACAGGTCCTGCGTGCGGCAGGCCGTCGCAGTGATGGGTACCCAGACGGGAAAAGGCGGGATATCCGCACGTTTGCCGAGAGCAGCGGTGCAGTCGGGCGGGGACCATAAAATCCGCATGCGGCCGCCCTGCCCCCGCAACACGGCGCCCAAAGAAAACCCGACTGACTGACTGATCAGTCAGGTGCCCGCCCGGCGCATGGGTATGGATATGGGAGGCACACAGACCGGCACGGGCATAACGCAAGCCTGCGGATCGGTGTTCCACCCCCCCATAAAGGAAACCGGTTGACTGACCAGTCAGTCAGTTGCGGAGGATACCGCCTGCAATACGGGCCATGCCGGTGGCGTGCACGGGGCGGTGCAGGCGAATGGTTGCATGGGGGACAGGCCTCCAACCATGTTATTCGGCGGCGACGCCGGGGTGCAGATCGGCGGCGAGGGTGCGGACGCGGGTCCACGCCGCCTCGACATCGGACCAGTCCGTGGTCATCGGGCCGATCTGGAACCGGATGACCGGACGGCCCGCCACCAGCGTGCGGGTGAGATAGGTGAAGCCGTCACGGTTGACGGCATCCAGCAGGGCGCCGGTCAGGCGGTCGGCGGTGGCGGCATCGGTGCCCCCTGGGGCAAAGCGGAAGGACAGCAGGGACAGGGCCGGCCCGGTGACCAGATCGAAATCGGGCGCCTCGGCCACCAAGCGGGCGAGCCAGTCGGCCCAGGCCACATGGTCGCGGATCATGGCGCGCAGACGGTCGGCGCCCTCAAGACGCAGGACGAACCACAGTTTGAGGGCGCGCATGCGGCGGCCGAGCGGCACGCCCCAGTCGCGGTAATTGGTGACGCCGTCCGTGGTTTGCAGATAAGCCGGATTGACGGAAAAGGTGCGGGTCAACAGGGCACGGTCGGCGACGAAATGGGCGCTACAGTCAAAGCCGACGCCCATCCATTTGTGCGGGTTGAAAACATAGCTGTCGGCGCGGTCCAGCCCGGCGAAGGGCGCGCGGAATTCCGGACAGAGCGCGGCGGTGCCCGCCCAGGCGGCGTCCACATGCAGCAGCAGTCCTTCCGTGCCGGCGACATCGGCGATATCGGCCACGGGGTCGCAGGCGCCGACGCCGGTGGTGCCGACGGTAGCGACCACCAGGGCGGGCAGACGACCGGCGGCGCGGTCATCGGCGATCATGGCGGCGAGGGCGTCGGCGCGCATGGCGAAATCATCGTCGTGGGGGACGATCCGCAAGCCATCGGACCCGAGGCCGGCGATACGCACGGCCTTTTCCACGGACGAATGGGCCTCGGCCGTGGTGTAGACGGACAGCGGCGGCAGGCCGGCGAGCCCTTTTGTGGCCGCGCGGCCGTCCGTGACCTTTTCCCGTGCCATGAGGACGGCGGCCAGCGTGGCGGACGAGGCCGTGTCCTGGATGACGCCGTGCCACAGGGGCGGCAGGTCCATCAGGGTTTTCAGCCAGTCCATCATGGTTTCTTCCAGCTCGGTCGCGGCCGGGCTGGTTTCCCACAGCATGGCGTTGACGCCGGTGGCGGCGATCAACATGTCGGCCAGGACGCTGGCGGGCGAGACATTGGCGGGGAAATAGGCGAAGAAGCGTGGATGTTGCCAATGGGTCAGATTGGGCGCGACGATACGGTCGAAATCGTCCAGAACGGCGCGGATGGTGTCGGTATCGGCGGGCGGCAGATCGGGCAGCGCGGCGCTGACGCTGCCGGGCACGGTGGACGGGCGCACGGGGCGGTCACGCAGGGTGTGCCAATAATCGGCGATCCAGTCGGCGATGTGTTCGGTGGCGCTGACGAAATCTTGCCTTTGCATGGTGTCCCTTTGCCCCCCTTTGTCTGCTGTCGGGGTATTCTGTGCTGGAATCTGGCCTGTTGGAGTTTGGCCTGTTTGGGCGATCCCCGATGACGCCCCTCAGTGTATCCGTCCCTGTTATGACGTCCCGGTCCTGTTTACGGCTCTGTTTACGACGCGCGGTTCACGTTCCATATTTCGCCCGCGATTGCAACCCTGTGCCGCGGAACAGACATCCGATGGTGGATCAGGATCGGTGATACCTGGCCGTGTCACCAGTCCGATCTTGTCGGTGGTGTTTCCGGCGCGCTGACTGTATAAGCCGGGGCCATGTCGCATTACACGCCAAAAGTGGGTTTTGTCTCCCTCGGCTGTCCGAAGGCCCTGGTGGACAGCGAGCGCATTCTGACCCAGTTGCGCTCAGAAGGGTATGAAATCGCCGCCGAGTATGACGGTGCCGATGTGGTTGTTGTCAACACCTGCGGATTTCTGGACAGCGCCAAGGAGGAAAGCCTGTCGGCGATCAAGGAGGCGATGACGGAAAACGGCAAGGTGATCGTGACCGGCTGTCTGGGCGCCAATGAAGGGGAAATCCTGGATGTGGCGCCGGATGTGCTGGCGATCACCGGCCCGCAGCAGTATGAGGCGGTGGTGGGCGCGGTGCACGAGGCCGCACCTCAGCCGCACGACCCCTTCACCCATCTGGTGCCGCTGGCGGGGCTGAAGCTGACGCCGCGCCATTACAGTTACCTGAAAATTTCGGAAGGGTGCAATCACAGCTGCCGTTTCTGCATCATCCCGTCGATGCGAGGCAAACTGGCGAGCCGGCCGGTGCGCGCGGTGCTGCGGGAGGCGGAAAAACTGGTCGAGGCGGGAACGCGGGAACTGCTGGTCATCAGCCAGGACACGTCGGCCTACGGGCTGGACCGGAAGTTCGCGGCGGAAGACTGGAAGGGCCGGCCGGTGCGCGCCCACATGACCGACCTGTGCAATGCGCTGGGCGATCTGGATGTGTGGGTACGGCTGCATTATGTCTACCCCTACCCCCATGTGGACGAGGTGATCCCGCTGATGGCCGAAGGGCGGGTGCTGCCCTATCTGGACATTCCCTTCCAGCATGCAAGCCCGAGGGTGCTGAAGGCGATGCGCCGGCCGGCGAACGAAGCCAGGGTGCTGGAACGGCTGGCCAAATGGCGCGAGATCGTGCCGGAAATGGTGGTGCGCTCGACCTTTATCGTCGGCTTTCCCGGCGAGACGGAGGAGGATTTCACCTATCTGCTGGACTGGCTGCGTGAAGCGCGGCTGGACCGGGTCGGCTGCTTCAAGTATGAGGCGGTCGCAGGGGCCGCCGCCAACGCCCTGCCCGACCCGGTGCCGGAAGCGGTCAAGCAGGAACGGTGGGAGCGGTTCATGGCGGTGTCGCAGGAGATCAGCGCCGAAAAACTGCGCGCGCGCGTGGGCCTGGAGATGGCCGTGCTGGTGGACGAGGTGACGGACGGCGGCGCGGTCGGCCGCACCTATGCCGACGCGCCGGAGATTGACGGCAGGGTGAATCTGCCGGGCGCCGATTTCCTCAACCCCGGCGACATGGTGATGGCCCATATCACGGATGCAGACGCCTATGACCTGACGGGCACCGTCGTGCCGGAAGAGACGGACGCAGGCGATAACGGGGATGGAGACGACGGCTGGGACTGGTAGGCGCGTTTTGCCGCCGGTGTCGCCATGTTCCGTACCGATCTTTCCAGTGTTGCCTTTCCAGTGCGGCCGATAACCCGCGCCCGCCCTTCATCCGCATACGCTGGGGCTTCCGAGTTGCCCCGGACCGCGCGACGGCAAAAACGCCCGGCCCCCGCAAGATCCCCCAAAAAGCTGAGAGCCAAAAACCGGGGTCCAAAAATTCGGAGGGGCCTGACGACGCGCTCCGTTAAAGGCGTGATTGCCGCAGCCCAAGGGGCTGCCACGACATCGCCACGACAGGGGGGAGCGCCGTTCAATGACCCTTACACACAGCCGGTGGCGGCCGGTTTTCCTGTGTCTGCTTGCCGGGCTTGCCCTGAGCCCGGCGGGTCCGGGTGCAGCGGCCCGCGCCCATGCCGCCGTGATGACGGACGGCGCCGACGTGCAGGGCGGCCATACGGATGGCGGGGATCAAGGCAACGCGCATCAGGGCGACAGCTGGCGGCCCCGCCTGATGGACGACGGCGATTACACGGAATACTGGGAGCAGCAATTCCTGTTCGACGGCGGCAGCCTTGTCACCGGGCAGTTTCTCATCACCAACCTGCCGCTGAGCAAGCATCACGGGCTGATGATCGCCACGCTGAAACCGCCCGGCGGCGCGGCCATCGTGATCAAGAATGGACGCCAGCGGTCGGGCTGGCGGTTTGACGGCGGCCTGCCCGGCCTGACGGTTTTCCAGCACCGCATATCCGGGCGCCATCCCGATTATCTGATGCGCCTGCACAATACGGCGGCGGAACTGGATGTGTCCTACACCGCCGGCGGCCGGGGCCTTGCCGTGACGCGGCCCGGCGACGGGCACGACCTGCCGGAGGTGACGCTGTATGCCCCGACGGCGGCCGCATCCGCGCGGTGGCGGCCCGGCCCGGAAATCGGCGGGGCGGGACCGGACGGGGCGTGGCAAGACCTGGGCGGCGGCGCAGGCTACGGACTGCATGTGGTACAGAAACACAGCCTGAACCACACGCTGCGGCGCTGGCGGCGCGTGACATCGGTGGCGCGGACGGCGGACCACCGGCCGGTTCTGCACGACTTCATCACGCCGGACGGCGACCGCCACACCGTGCTGCTGATGCTGCCGCCGCGCGGGCCGGCGCTGACCTTCCGGTCGGTGGAGGTGCTGGAGGATGAGACCAGCGGCAGCCGCTATATCACCGCACGGGCCGGGGATATGACGGTGAAAGGCACGATCACCCTGACCGGCACGCTTGAGGATTTCATCCTGAAGGACCTTCTGAACGGGGTGGAAAAGGCGCTGGCCGGACCGCTGGCCGACATTGTGCGGCACCGGCACAAGGCGACCTATTCCCTGACGCTGGCGGCGGACGGCCTTGACATCCATGTGGGCGGCACGGCGCTGGCCGAGGATATCGTCATCGGCAGCGGCCGTGCCGCCGGCAGGCGGGGCAAGCGGCGCGTAAGACGATGAGGAGCGGTCCGATCAGAAGGCACGTTGGATAAACAGGCCGATGGTGCGGGGACGGGGCGGCGTGATCTGGGTGCGGTCGAACACCGAGAAACTGTTGCCGAAGGCGAATGTGTTGGCCCTGGTATCGGCCAGATTTTCAGCGAAGATACCGAGTTTCCACACAGGACCGGTGGCCTGGACCTGAACGTTGAGCAGGCCGAGATCGCCCATGCGCGGAGAGTCGTCCTCGTCGAAGGTGAGAGAGGATGCGCCCGTATAGACGAAACTGCCGGACAGGGCGCCCGACCAGCCGGGGGTGATGTCGAAGCGGTAAAACAGGGCGGCGCTGGCGGTGTATTCGGGGATGGTGGGCAGGCGGTCGCCCTCCTCGGCGCCGAGAAAGGTGTTGTCCTCGGCCAGTTCGGAATCATTCCAGAAGAAAGAGCCCATGATTTCAAGGCCGGGCAGAGGGTTGGCGGAAAACTCGACCTCATAGCCGTGGCTGTTGGCGGTGCCCACATTGGTCACGAAAGGCAGACCGGCGACACCGATCTGTTCGGACTGGATGTCGAACCAGCGGACGTAAAAGGCGGACACATCCAGAGACAGGCGGCGGTCGAACCAGTAGGATTTCAGCCCGACCTCGTAATTGACCAGGGTGTCGGACTGGAAGGTGTCGGCGATGCCGTCGGGAAATTCACTGTCGGGATCGGAGGCGATGAAGGCGGCCAGCGGCGTGTTGATGTTGAGGCCGCCGACCCGGTAGCCGACGGCGACCTGCATGTGGGTCTGGATACTGTCCGACCATTCATAACGCAGGGCCAGCTTGGGGATGAGATTGTCGACTTCACGGGCACCGTCGACACGCTCGACCTCGCCGTCGAGGGCGGAGACGGCGGTATAGTCCAGATCGAGAAAACTGTAGGAATAGCGCAGGCCCCCGGTGATGCTGAGCCGGTCCCAAGGGCGGTAGATGATTTCGCCGAACACGGCGAGGTCATCATTGGTCTCGCGCCGGTTCTCGGTAAAGGCGACGCTGGCGTTCCGACTGTTGGCACCCAGACTGTTGGCGTTTTGGGCAGACCCGTCGAACCCGAAGGCCAGGGCGCTGTTCATGGTCCGCCGATGCCCCAGATAAAACAGGCCGAGCAGCCATTCGAAACGGTCATCGGGGCGGGAGCGCAGCCTGGTTTCATGGCTGATGGTGGTGATGTCGTCGCGGCTGAAAAAGCCGATGGCGCCGGGTGTCGCCAGGGCGTAGGCCTCGTCAATGCCGTTGAAGCGGGACAGGTCGGTGCCGGCCAGGTCGCCGCCGGTCAGGCTGTCGACATCGAAGGGACCGGCGGTGGCGTCGGCGGTTTCCTTGACATTGCGGTCGACAAAGGCGCTGGCGCTGGTGAGGATCACGTCGCCGATGCGTCCCGTCAGGGTCAGGCTGGCGTGCAGGAAACGGTCGTCATAGGGCTCACGCAGGGCGTTTTCCCGCCTGTTGCGGCCGAGATCCTCGAAAAAATACTGGGAATCGTCATAGTGGATGGCCTGGACATTGACCGAGGCATCCAGCGTCCAGTTGTCGTCCACCTGCCAGCGCAGGGCGGGACGGGCGCCGTAAATCGACAGGTCGTTGACACCGTCGAGGCCGAGGGCGATGTCATCGATATAGCCCGCGCGGCCCTCGACCGACCCGGTCAGGCGGAAGGCCAGCTTGTCCTCGACCAGCGGCACGTTGACAGCCACATCCAGAAGGCCGTTGGGGCCGCCCTGGCGGGTGTGGGACAGGGTCAGCCGTGTCTTGGCGCTGGCCTCGTCCAGAACCGGCTTGGTGGTGACGATGCGGTACAGACCGCCAAGGGTGCCGGCGCCGTACAGGGTGCCCTGGGGCCCGCGCACCAGTTCGACGCGGTCCACGTCAAACAGGCGGATATCGGGATTGGTGTCGCTGAAATTGATCGGGGTTTCGTCGATATAGACACCGACCAAGGCCTGGGTCCGGTCGGAAAAGGCCCCGTCGGACAGACCGCGCACGAACAGCTTGTTGCGGCCCGGCCCGAGATTGGTGGTGGAAACGCCGGCCAGATGGGGTGCCAGCGACTGGATGTCGAATGTGCCGAGATCGTCCAGCACCAGCGAGGAGACCGCCGACACGCTGACCGGCAGGCGGAAGCCGGCGGTCGGCCGCTTCAGCGCGGTGACCACCACATCCTCGATGACGACGGCGTCCTTGCCGTCCGGGGCGGGGGCGGGCGTCGGTTGCCGGTCCGGGGCGGCGGGCGGCGGCACCCTGAAGATCTGCACGGTTCTGGCGTCAATGACCCTGAAGTCGAAACCGGTGCCGGCCAAAAGCGCGCGCAGGGACGATGTGCGGGAAATATTGCCACGCGTCCCGCGCGAGCGGACACCGCCGAAATCCAGACCGGAAAAGTCGATGGACATGCCGGCCTCCCTGGCAAACTCGATCAGGGCGGCGCGCAAGGGCTGGGCGGCGACATCGTAGAATTCGACCAGAACGGCGGACGCGCGCGCACTGCCCCAAAGCAGGCAGCCCAGCAGCGCGCCCCCATACACCATACCCTTTGCCGTCATACCCCTTGATGGCACGGATTAGCGTCCGGGTGTAAGAACAATCTCCGTCACGTCGTCGCTGACGCCGAGGGACAGGAACGCCGCCAGCTGCCGCGCCATCTCGCCGGCGGTGGACACGGCCAGGGTGCCGGAAAACACACCGGCCGTCAGCGCGGGATCGCCGAGGACGAGGGATCGGTCGGAAAAAAGATCGTTGATGCGGGCGACGACCTCGGGCAGGGGTGTGCCCTCGAAAACCAGAACGCCGGCGGACCAGGCGCCGATGGCGGCGATGTCAGCCTTCATGCGCAAGGGCGTGCCGCCATGGCCGTCATAGCGCACGGCAAAACCGGGATCGAGGAGAACGGTGCCGGATCCGGACGTATCCGACCGCCCAGGCGGCGGCTGGGCGGTGTCCGGCCGTATCGGGGCGACGGCAACGCGCCCCTCGCTGACCGCGACGCGGTCGAAGCGCTCGCCGCGCACCACCTCGAACCGGGTGCCGACCACGCTGACCCGGCCGCGATCGGTGTCGACATGGAAGGGCCGGTCCCGGTCGGGGGTGACGGTGAAGACGGCGCGGCCGCGCACAAGACTGGCGGTGCGCGCACGGTCCGTCACGGCAACCGACACGGCACTGCCGAGAAACAGTGACACCTCGCTGCCGTCCGCCAGCCGCACGGTGCGGACACGGTCGTCCCCGGCGGTGTAGACAGTGGGCGCGGGCGCCCCCTCGAACAGTCCGGTCATGGGCATCACGGCGACGAACAGAAGGGCCGCGATCGCCACCGCCACGGCGACAACGCGCGGCCAGCGCCATGCGGCGCGCCAGCCGTGCCGGGTGACGTGACCGGAGTTTCGACCAGGGGCCCGACCGGTCGCGGATGGGGCTTCAGAGCGGATTTCGGAATCGGAGTCCGCTTCGGCACCGGCGCCGGGAATACCGGACACAGAGACACCAGAGACGGGAACACCGGAGACAGAAGCCCCAGATTGCGGGACGGCCTGTCGGGCAGACCTGGGGGCAGCAAAGGCATCGGGATAGGCGGCACGGACGGCGGCCTCGGCCCCGCCGGCGGCGTGGACGGCGGCGGCGATACGCTCATAGGCCGCCAGATGCGCCGGGTCCGCGAGCAGCCAGTCCATATGGCGCGCGATATCGTCGTCGCTCTCGGCGCCCGATGTCAGACGGGCGTGCCAGCGCGCGGCCTCGTCCAGGACGGACGGCGGGATATCGGCGGTGTCATCGGTCATAACATGGTGAATCTGGACATGGTGAACCTGGTTTTGCTGTCCTGATAACGGCGCGGGGACGGCACGACCTCCAGAAAATTCCTTATCCCGGAAACCTCCCTGATCATTATGTACCGCGCAGATGCGCCAGCGCCCTGATGGCACGGATCATGTGTTTTTCAATGGTGCTTTTGGGAATGCCGGTCCGCTCGGACACCTCGGCATGGGACAGGCCCTCGAACCGGTGCAGCAAAAAGACCGTGCGGGTTTTGTCCGGCAGGGCGTCGAGAACGGCCATGGCGGCGGCGACCTGCTGTTTCGCGTCCAGCTCGCGCGCCGGGTCCAGCGTGGCGAACGGGGCGAGGCCGTCGCCGGCGCCGGCGGTGTGCGCCTTGCCCCAGGCATCCTCGCGCTGGGCGCGGGCGTTTTTCTCGCGCGCGCGGTCGATCACCAGATTGGCGGCGATGCGGGCGAGCAGGGCTGCCGGCGATGCCATGGCCGCCGGATCGTATCTGGACTGAAAGCGGATAAAGGCCTCCTGGACGATTTCCTCCGCCTCGGTCTCATTGCCGACGCGGGCGGTGACAAAACGCAAAAGCGGCCGCCTTTGCAGACGGAACAGGTCCTCCAGGGTGCGCCCGGCCTGGCTTTTGTCGGCCACGATCTGCCTCGCGGTTTTTACTCTGTCACACATGGCGCGAGCCTAGCCGATACCACTATCGGAGGAAAGGTTTCGCTGGTTTGCAGGTTTTTTTACAGTTTTGTGGAGGCGGTGCGGCGGGGGCTCCGTTAGCCGGTGAAAGCGTACGATCACTTTCGGAGGAATTTGGATGACCGTATCGACCGACCGACCCATCAATGTGGCCATTGTCGGCATGGGCAACTGCGCCAGCTCGCTTGTGCAGGGGATTCACTATTACGGGGGCGCGGCGCAAACCGACGCTGCCGGGCTGCTGCACGAGGAGATCGGCGGATACCGTCCGTCGGACATCCGCATCGCCGCGGCCTTCGACATCGACCAGCGCAAGGTGGGCAAGGACGTGGCCGAGGCGATTTTCGCCAAGCCCAACTGCACCACGGTTTTCCACGACAGCATACCGCAGACGGGTGTGACGGTGAAAATGGGCCGCATTCTCGACGGCCATTCCGACCATATGAAGGATTACGCCGACGAGCGCACCTTCATGCCGCTGAACGCACCGGAACCGAACAAGGACGACATCGTCCGCGAACTGCGGACGGCCGGTGTGGACATCCTGATGAACTATCTGCCGGTGGGCAGCCAGAAAGCGACGGAATTTTACGCCGACTGCGCGCTTGAGGCGGGCGTCGCCTTCGTCAACAACATCCCCGTCTTTATCGCCAGCAATCCGGTGTGGGCCGAACGGTTCGAGAAAGCGGGCCTGCCGATCATCGGCGACGACATCAAGGCGCAACTGGGCGCGACCATCGTCCACCGGGTGCTGACCGACCTGTTCGCCAAGCGCGGCGTGGCGATGGACCGGACCTATCAGCTCAACACCGGCGGCAACACCGATTTCCTCAACATGAAGAACCAGGACCGGCTGGCCTCGAAAAAGGCGTCGAAGACGGAAGCGGTGCAATCGGTGGCGGCACGGCGCATCGCGGACGAAAACATCCATGTGGGGCCGAGCGACTATATCGCCTGGCAGAATGACAACAAGGTCTGCTTCCTGCGTATGGAGGGCCGGCTGTTCGGCGATGTGCCGATGAACCTGGAGATGCGGCTGTCGGTGGAGGATTCACCCAATTCCGCAGGCGTGGCGATCGACACCATCCGCTGCGCGAAACTGGCGCTGGACCGCGGCCATGCCGGCATGGTCGAGGGGCCGTCCGCCTTTTTCTGCAAGCATCCGCCGGTCCAGCATACGGATGACGAGGCCCGGCTGATGACCGAGACCTTCATCAGCGGCGCGCCGCTCAGGGCCGTACCGGACGAGGACACGGCCGGGATCCAAGGCACTGAACCCCAGGGCAAAGACCGCGATGACGGCAAGACCGCGCCGGTGCGCGCGGTCGCCGGCTGACCGGCCCGCCGGAACCGTACAGGCCGCCGGGATCGTCCAGGCAGAACAGACCGATCCGGCGGTTCCGCAACCCTCTCTCATGCCGGGCGCCGCATCCGCGGCGTCCGGCGCCACAGGGCCTCAAACAGGTTTTGACGCACATGCCGGCACCGGACACCGCCCCCCCGCCGCACGGGTCCTTGCAGCCTGATGACAAGGCTGATGTCCAGACTGACGGGCAGGCTGGCAGGCAGCAGGCCCGACCAGTTACCGATGCGGGGGGCACACCAATCCCGGAGGGCAGCGGGGACAGGCCCCTGCATGAATATGGCCGGCCGGCGGTGATCGAGGATGCCTCCAACCGGTATTTCATCCATCCGCTGTCAGCGCTTGCGGCAAAAGCGGCCATCGCGCTTAGCATCAGTCCCAATGCCATATCCATCCTGGGGCTTGGCTTCGGGCTGCTGGCGGGCTGGCTGTATTACCACCTGCCGCAGGCGGGGTCCGCCATCGGGGGGTTCGCGGCCATGGTATGCTGGCACATTCTGGACGGGGCGGACGGCCGGGTGGCGCGCGCCACCGGACAGACCAGCGCGCTCGGGCGTGTCATCGACGGCGTTTGCGACCATGTGGTCTTTACCGCCGTCTATGTGGCGCTGGCCCTGCATCTTGTGGAAAGCGGGCAGTCCCCGGCCATATGGTGGCTTGTGGTCGGCGCCGGGGTGTCCCACGCCGTGCAGGCGGCGGGATACGAGGAACGCCGGCAAAGATACCAGCGCCGGGCCGCCGGTATGTCGGCACGCCGGGCAGATACCGGTGCGGTCACCGATACAGGCACTGGCTTCGACATCCGCGTTCTGCCGGTGCGGCTGTATGAAGGGGCGCAGAAACTGGTGACGGGCAGCGACAACGGTCTGGACGCACGCCTGGCCGATCTGGACGGGACGGAGCGCGGACAGCGGTTGCGGGCGCTGGCCCTGCGCAGCACCGCCGGCATGGTCCGGGTGTGGAGCCTGCTGAACGCCAACAACCGCACCCTGATGATCTTTGTGACCGCGCTTGCCGGACAGCCGCTGCTGTATTTCGTCTTTGAACTGGTTGTCCTGAACCTTGTGATGGCCGGTCTGCTGCTGGCGGAACGGCGTCAGGAAAAGGCGCTGGTGACGCAGAGCCTGCGTCTGTACCAGCCGTTCTGAGCCATGGGAACATTGAGCGATATCCGCGACATCGCCCGCGGGGTGCTGGCCTCGCTCGGCGGATTCGGGGGGCGCATGCTGGCCCGTCTGATCCTGATGCTGATCGCCGGTCAGCTGTACGGCGCCACTGCACTGGGCCTTCTGGGCCAGGTGGCGGCGCTGACCGAAATTCTGGCCGCCATCGCGGTGCTGGGCCTGAAACGCAGCCTCCTGGACCAGTTGAGCGCGGTGACCGGCGGCCGCGACCATACGGACCGGGACGCGGAGACGGCAGCGGCCGTGCGCGGCACGGTGAAGGCGGCCCTGGCGGCATCGCTGATGCTGTCGGCGCTGCTGTCGCTGGTGCTGGGCCTGATATGGCCGCTGCTGTTTCCCGAGCAGGCCATGCCGCCGCTGCTGTATCTGGCGGTACCCGGTATCGTGTTCGCCGATGTAGCCGGCACCGCCATCCGCTTCCGCCGCATCATCAAATGGGAGGTCGCCGCCCGCTGCGTCATGGAGCCGTGGACCTTCCTGATCGCCGCCGCCGTCCTTTACGGCGCGGGGTTCAGCGAAACCGGTCTTCTGACGGCCTATGCCCTGTCGGCGCTGGCCGCCGCCGCCGGCATCGCCGCCGGGCTCGCGCGGGCCTACGGCGTGCGGTCGCTGGCGGCGGCACGGGTACGTCCGGCCGCACTCTATAACAGTTTGCGCAAGAGCCTGCCGGTCGGCATCACCGATATCGGCGTGATGATGTTCCGGCGGGCGGATATCCTGCTGCTGTCGCTGTTCGCGGGCCATCAGGCGACCGGCGTCTATTACATGGCACAGCAGATCGTCACGGTGCCGCACAAGGTCCACCAGCTTTTCGAGCCCATGGCCGCGCCGGTGCTGGCGAAACTGCACCACCAGCGCAAGCGCGCCGCGATCGGGGCGCAGCTGGCCGGGATCTGCCGCTGGGTCTTCACCCTGCAACTGGCGCTGACGGTACCGTTCGCTGTGTTCGGCGACACATTGCTGAGCCTGTTCGGCGACCATTTCAGCATCGGTATGACGGTGCTGGCGCTGCTGCTGGCGGCCGAACTGCTGGACGGCAGTTTCGCCCTGACGGAAACGCCGCTGGTCTTCGCCCGGCCGGGCATTCCGTTACGTCTGGTCCTGTTGACGCTGGCGGTCGAATTTGCCGCCATATCCCTGCTGGCGCCGCTCGCCGGGGCCGCCGGCGCGGCCGCCGGGTTCCTGATCGCTATGGCGGGACTGGCCGCCTGCCGTCTGGTCATGATCCGGCGCTGTCTGAATATCCGCATTATCAACGGTGCCTTCGCGGTCCCCGCCGCGCTGGCGGCGGCGGTCGGCCTGGCCCTTGTAGCGAGCCGGCAACTGCCGGTGCTGGAGCGGGGCGATGTATCCGGCGCCGTGATCCTGCTGGCCATCGTCCTGTTTCTGGGACTGGCGCGGCTGCTGGCCCTGACCCCTGAGGACAGGCACATCCTGCGGCGTTTGAAAGCCCCCGCGTCCGGGCGGCCGTAACCGGACCGGGGTAATGGGGAAGGCAGGCGGCGGTCAGGCCGGGTGCGCGTCCATGGCCGCCGGCCGGTCCGCCAGCCACGCGGCGGCACGGGCATGCATGTCGGGGCTGTCCACATCGATCCAGAAACTGTCGCCCACATCGACGCCGATGGCCCTGTGCTGTGCCGCCAGAACCTTCATCCCGCCGGAAATGGACATATCGCCGGTGTCGCGGGCGCTTTTTTCCAGGGCCTCGAACAGTGCCGGGCCGGCGGCGAACACCCCGGTGTCGAAGGCGTTGAACGTGGCGATGCCCTTGCCGATATCGACAATGTGTCGGCCGCCCGTGCACACGCGGGTGACATCGTCCAGATCGACAAACGGATTGTCGAGGCGGCGGTCGAGCGCCAGCGCCACTTCGTCGTCCTTGCGTGCGGCGGCGATCAGGCGGGTATAGAGCCGGGGCTCGACCAGATGGTCGCACATGGCAAGGCAGAACGGCCCGGCAAGCCGGCCTTTCGCCTTGAGCACCGACAGGCCGTTGGGCTGACGGTAATCGGGATTGTCGACCGTCGCGATGGCCCAGCCCCGCCGCGCCGACAAGTCGCGGAGATAGGCGCGCAGACTGTCGGCGCGGTAGCCGACAACCACCGTCGCGCGGTCAATCCCGGCGGCGAAGGCGGCACTGAGCGCATGTTCGATCAGCGGCCGTCCGCAGAGATCCACCAGCGGCTTCAGCGCGCCCTGCCCCCGCAACCGGGTCCCCATGCCGGCCGCCACGATCAATATGTCCTTCATTCCCGGATCATCCCCTTAAATTTCATCAGCCTATGGTTTCTGTAAGTCTGCAATTTTGGGCCAAAGCGCTCACGACGGGACCGTGCCTTCCCGGTGGGGCGCACCCGTCAGCCGCCGCCGGAAAAGCAGCAGCAGGGCAGGCAGAAGCGTCCATGTCAACAGCAGGCAGACGCTGAACCCGATCAGCGCCAGCACCCCCATGGAGCGCAGACCGCCCATGGAGGCCGTCACCAGACCGCCGAAACCGATCAGGGTCGTCAATGTGGTGACCGTGGCGGCGCGGCCCGTTGTCGCCATCACATCCATGACGGCCCCGCCGCTTTCCTGAAAGCGCCTGAAAATATGGATGCCGTTGTCAACGGCGATCCCGACCAGCGACGGCAGGATCACCATATTGATGATGGACAGCGGCAGGCCGGTGGCCGCCATCAGTGCCAGGGTGAACAGCAGCCCGGCAGCGGTGGGCAGCAGGATGACGGCCGCCGCGACGACGGACCGCGCGAAACACAGGATGATCAGCGCGGTCACGCCGCCGACCAGACCGACGGCCCGGGCCGCGTCCGCCTTCATCAATGCCAGCATTTCAACAAAGACAAAGGCCTCGGAGGCGGGATAATAGGTTCTGCCGCCAACGGTGAAGGCGGCGGCATCGTCATAAAACTGCCGGGCGAGATCGGCATCGTCCATGGAGACCGCATTGAAGATATACATCAGATAGCCCGGATCGTCGCCACCGCCGAGGAACACGCGTTGCAGGCCCTGGGGCAGGTCAGCGGTTTCCAGCATGCCGATCCTGAGATAGTCGGTTTTGTCGGCCAGGGCTTCGGGGATGGGCGTGCCCTTGTCCAGTGTGTCCCACATCCTGTTGATGACCGCCAGACGGTCGGCCTGTTCCGCCTTGTCGGGGACGAAGTTGCGGATGCTTGTCACCCCGGCGATTGTCGGGCTTGCCGTGTCCTGCTTGGCGTAGGCCTCGAAATAGGCCTCGATCGCCTCGACCTCGTCCAGGGTATCGACAACCAGCACCGCCCGATCATGACCGCCCTTGAAAATGGATTTGGAACGCGCGGTCGCCCATTGATGGTCCGGCGAGCGCGGGGCCTGGATATTCTTGAAATCCTTTTCAAAGGAAAGCTGCGGCGCCGAGAAAACGGCCACCAGTATCATGGGCAGGAAGGCGGCAAGGGTGGCATAGGGACGGTGGAAGAAAAACGGCGGACGCCTGGGGTTGGAAACGGGGCTGGACACTACAGTCTGACCGGTGGTGCGCGCCCAAGTCACCCGTTTTTCCACCACCGACAACAGGGCCGGGAAAACCGTGTACATGGCCAGAAAAGTCAACAGGATGCCGCTGCCGGCAATGAAACCGAATTCGCGGAAGGCGCGGAACTCGGTCAATAGCAGGGCGAAAAAACCGGCGGCCGTGGTCATCCCCGCGACCAGCGAGGCGGCGCCCGTCTGGGTGACGATCAGTTCAATGGCGCGCATGTGCGGCAGGCCGGCTGCACGGGCCTCGGCATAGCGGCTGAAATTGTGAATCCCGAAATCGACCCCCAACCCGAACAGGATCAGAGCCAGAAAAATCGTCACGAGGTTCAGCCCGCCGACGACAAGCGCCGTGAGGCCGATGGTCCATGTGATGCCGATGACAAGCGGCAGCAGAATGACCGGCACGGCGATCAGGCTACGGAACCCGACGATCAGCAGCAGAATGATCAATGTCACCGAGCTGCCCAGTCCGACCGTCACATCGCGGATGACGGCGTCAAACTGGGCCACCTTGTTGCGGATACGCCCGGCGATGCCGACGCGCAGGCCGATGCCGGGGTCGTTCAGTTCCAGGGCGGCGATGATGGCGGCGATGTCGGCGACCATTTTTTTCGCCTCGGCCAGGCCTTCATATCCGGGTTTGGGCCAGATCACGAGGGCGTGGGAGCGGCCGTCGTCGGATGTGAAACGTTTTTCCGTCCGGACGGGCTGCAACAGGCTGTCACGCCAGTTGGCATCGACGGTGTCGCCAGTATCGCCGGTATTGTCATCGCCGGAGGCGGCACTGGATACGCTGATACCGGCGCCGGAGAGATGGATGTTGAGGGGAATGCCGGTCTTATGCTGAAACTCGCGCGCGGTTGCGGCCAGCATTTCACGTTCCAGCCGGGTTTCCAGTTTTTCCAGTTGCGGCACGCTGAGCTGCAACAGCTTGTGCCGTTCCAGCACCGCGATATCCTCGAAATACTGGACACTTTCGCTCCACGGCAGGCGCCTTGTCACCGCCTCCAGTATGAACAGGGCCTCTTCGATCCGGCGGGTGTCGTCCCCTTCCATCACCACCTGGATGGAGGCGAAACTGCCGGCCTTTTCCATCACGGCGCCGAGGGTCCGGACGCTGACGGCGTCTTCGGGCATCAGGGCTTCCAGTTTCGTCGAGATGCTTAAGCCCCGGGCGGCCAGGACCGCCGCGACCACAAGCAGCATGGCAAGGCCGAGGATAGCCCATTTGCGTGTGACCGTCAGGCGCGCGGCTTTTTTTACAGCGTCCGTCACGATCAACACAGGTCCTTCGCGTCAGCGATATCCGGCGGCGGGGGTCGCACCGCCGAAAGGATCATCAAAATGCGCGCCGTCACCGGGTACCGCGCCACCAAAATCGCCATATGCCATGGTCACGGCCACGCCAAGAGGACCGGACCGGACATGCGAGGCGACATGCACCGGGTCACGCGGATGCCACGGCGCCACCGGTACGTTGACAAACCCGAAGCCGTCGCCAGGCGTGTCAAAATCCCCGTCCGCATCGCGGTCGTGATGCACGGACAGGGCAAACGGCCCTGATCCGGGCAGGGATATGCAGGCCAGCGGCGGGGACGGCATATCCCGCATCATTGTGGCCGCCGGGGCTTCCAACAGGAAATCCTGCCTGCGGCCACCATAGAGTGAAACCTTGAGCCGGCCGCCATGCCGTTTCAGGCCCTGCAGGGTGAAAAACGCCTGGGGACCGGTCTCGCCGTGACAACGGCGCGACATGCCGTGGGCTGGCGCAGCGGCTACCTGCGCATCATCGGCGTCCACAGCCCCATGAGCACCATGGGCGGCCAGAGCATCAGAGAGACTGTCGGAGGACGCATCCGGAAGGCTCTCGGGTTCGTTCTCAAGTGCGCTCTCGGGTCCATTCTCGGGGCGCCCACCGATACGGTAATGGACTTCAAAACCGGCATGGTCGCTCAACGGCCGGCCACGCACCGTTTCGGTAAAATTGCGGGTCACGAAAACCGGGCGCACGGGTATGCCGACACCCGGCAGGAAATAGTGTTTGTCATTGGTCTGGTCGAGAATGTCCGGCATCGCTGTCCGCTGTCCGATGTGACAGTCTCCGGACCGCATCAGACAGGCCTCGCTGCTGTCGATGGCCATGACCGAATGGCGGAAGAAGGCGCGGCGGGGGGCGAATTTCGTGTTGACGTCGCCCGCGATGATCAGCGGGGCGCCGTCGCCGGAGATACGCCGCAGGAACCGCGCGAGAATGCGCGCCTGCTGAAAATGGACATTGGTGCGCGCGGCCAGCGACACGCCGGCGCTTCTGTCCGAGTTCATATGCGTGGTGACGATATCCACCGGCACCGCCATATCCGGCAGCCTGACCCGTGCCCACAGCGCCGCTTTGTTGGCGAGACAGTCGAACCCGGCGCAGGCGCCGTTGCCAAAGAGCGCGGCCGCCGACCGTTCGACGGGAAAATCGGACAGAATATAGAGGCCGCTGCCCACCAGTTTGGGAATACCGAGCGCGGCAAAACCGAACAGGGACGGCAGCGGGGGGGCCATGTCGCCCGGTGCCGGGTCACGGTCCCCGGCACCGGGGCCGCGCAGGCGGAAGGGATAGCCACTGTTCTCCACAACAGTGAGTGCCGATTCATTGAAGGCTTCCTGCAGCAGGACGATATGAGGATGGTCATCGCGGCCCCTGCGTTCCCGCAGGATGGCGGCGATGCGGTCCATCAGGGGGGCCGTTCCCGCCCCGAGAGGGGCCGGCAGCGCATTGAGATTCAATGTCAAAACCCTGAGCGTGAAGACCCTGTCCCCGGCCCGGACAGGAGCATCGCACCCCATGAAAAACAGCATCAGGACCATGGCAAAGGCAAAGCGCATCGTCTTCAATCCCATGACGGTATCGCCCGGATAACGGACCCGCGCGGCCATTGCCTCCAGTGTTTGACGCCCTTTATTCAGGAGCCTGAGCGACACGGGCTTGAGAGGTCCGTGCCACCTGTGGCAAGACAGAGCCGTTTAGGGGATGACCGCCATGGACAGACGCCAGTTTCTGAGCCTGATCGGGGCCACATCGGCCGCCACCCTGCTGCCGACAGCTGTATGGGCACAGCAGGGACAAGGGGTACAACAAGGGCAGGATAGACCGGCCCTGTTGCCGCAGAGCCTGAAACCCGGCGACCGGGTGCGGCTGATCGCGCCGGCCGGCGTCATTTACGAGGATGTGCGCATCGAGATCGCGCGGGAGAACATGGCCGGCCTGGGACTGGATGTGTCCGTCGGCGACCATGTGCTGGACCGGCACGGCTATTTCGCGGGCACGGACGCGGCCCGCGCCGCCGACATCATGGCGGCCTTCACCGACCCGGCGGTCAAGGCGGTGGTGGCCCTGTCGGGCGGGTGGGGCGCGGCGCGCACCCTGCCCCATCTGGATTTCGACATCATCCGGCAGAACCCGAAAATCCTAATGGGGTTTTCGGACGTGACCGCGCTGTTGAATGCAGTGACGGGCAAAACCGGGCTTGTCACCTTTCACGGGCCGAACGCCACGTCCGAGTGGACATCGTTCAGCGTCAACGCGGCACGGCGGCTACTGTTCGCCGGCGGGTCCGGGCCGTTTGCCCATCCGCCGCACACGGGCGGGACGCTGGCCCGCCACCGGGGCCGACTGCAAACCATCGCCGGCGGCACGGCGGAGGGATGGCTGGCGGGCGGCAATCTGACGGTGCTGACGGCGCTTGTCGGCACGCCCTACATGCCGGACATGGCCGGGGCGATCCTGTTTCTGGAGGATATCGGCGAGGCGATCTACCGGGTGGACCGGATGCTGACCACGCTGGGTCAGGCCGGTGTGCTGGACCGGGTGGCGGGCATCGTGTTCGGCGGGTTCACGGATGTGGGACCGGACGGGGACGGTTTTGGTGCCTTCGCGCTGAGCGACATCCTGCGCGACCATGTGCGCCGCGCCGGCAAACCCGCATATCTGGGCCTGATGGCGGGGCACAGGACGGACCAGTTGACCCTGCCCATCGGCGCACGGGCGCGGCTGGACGCCGACGCCCGCACGCTGAGCCTGACGGCAGCCGCCGTCAAACGGTGAGGGCGACCCCTTCCGGTATGGCTTGGGCGTAAGCCGCGATCAGCGTTTCGCCGCCGGACAGCATGGCATCCAGCGTCCACAGGAAACCGCCGCCAAAGGCGGGTTCGCCTTCCAGCTTTTGCATCAGGGCCTTGACCGCGTCCGGGCTGTCATTGGTCCAGTCGCCGGCCATGATGAAGGCATCGGTATCGAAGCCGGGAATGGCCTGGGTGATGGCGGTGGCCCAGCCCTGAAAGGTTTGCGGGTCGCGGTTCTGGGCGCCGCCGTCATAGCATTGCAGGTTCCACCATGCCACCGCGCCGGGATTGCCGGTGTTCAGGTCCGCCAGGCAATCGACCCAGAAGGACTGGTTGGTATAGGGGCAGAAGGTGATGTCGAAACCCATGCCAATCAGCATGCGGCAGAAAGCGACGAAGGACGGCCGGTCATAGGTGTCCTCGCAGTCCATATCGATGACGCTGATGGCGGGCAGTGTCTGGCGCAAGGCTTTGAAATTGGCCATCAGATTGGTGCCGTCGAAGGAGTTGTTATTGTCGGCGTAGATTTTCCGGATGGTCTGGAAATCCATGACCGGATAGCCGCCGCCGATGGACGCGCACACCCGGTCGACCGTGCCACCGATAACGGTGCCGATCTGACCGGGCCAGGACGCATCGCCCACATACTGCCCTTTGGAAAAGACAAGCGTGTCATTGTAATAAAGGTCGCCCATGATCTGGGCGGGCTGGATGTCGTAATCGCGGCCAATGTGAAACAGGCCCAGGATCAGTGACTGAAAACCGGATTGCTGCACCTGGGATATGGTGGTGGGCACCGGTTGCGGGTTGGCGGCGTGCGGATACATGCACCCCTCGGCATAGACGGCGCGGGCTGGTCTGGACATGATGGCGACTCCCCTTTTGTGATGATGGCGACTTCCGGATACAATCAGGGAGAGTATAGCGCATCGCCTTATACCGGGCGATGAAGGATTGATGACACTGATTGGCCGTATACAGGCCTGTATCGAGCCTTGTTCGGGGTCTGTATGGGCAGTCTATGGCACAAAGGGCGGATGGCGCCGGGCAAGCAGCCCGGCACCGATGCCGCAACGTGTCAGGGCATCAACGATGTCAAACCGTCAACGAGTTCGAGTGTCCACGAACCATGTCCACGAACCGGGCAGCCGCTGGGAAAGATCAGGCGACTTCCCACGTCTGGCCGCTGAAAAGAACATCCTTCAGCGTACGCTTGCCGCGCTGGGCGCGGGCATCGGCCAGAACGGCGGCTTCATAGGTGGTGTCCGCAGGCGCGGCGTAGAGCACGCCCATGGCCATGGGCTCATCCGGGTTTGAGCCCAGTTCGGCCAGCATCCGCGCCAGTTGCAGATTGGTTTCGTCATGGGTCAGCACATCGTCGGCCGTGATGTCGTCCGTGCCGATGGTGACGACCTCAAGCGCGAAGGTGGCGGTGTTGAAGCGGATACCCTTGTCGCCATTGGCGCCGAACAGCATTTTCTCGCCATGCTTCAGCAGAAGCTGCCGGTCGGCGACGACGTTTTTCTCCGTCACCGATTTCCACGCGGCATCGTTATAGACGATGCAGTTTTGCAGGATTTCGACAAAAGACGCCCCCTTGAACCCGTGGGCACGGGTGAAAACCTCGGGCATGTGTTTTTGCGCCGTGTCCACCGTGCGGGCGGCAAAGCGCGCATTGGCGCCAAGCGCAAAAGAAATCGGGTTGACCGTCGGGTCGATGGAGCCCTGCGGGGTCGACGGCGAGCGGGTGCCGATGTCGGAGGTGGGTGAATACTGCCCCTTGGTCAGGCCGTAAATCTTGTTGTTGAACAACAGGATATTCAAATCCACATCGCGGCGCAGCGCGTGCAGCAGATGGTTGCCGCCAATGGACAGGCCGTCGCCGTCGCCGGTGACCACCCACACATCCAAGTCCGGATTGGCCAGCTTCAGCCCCGTGGCAACGGCGGGGGCGCGGCCATGGATGGTGTGGAAGCCGTATGTATTCATATAATAGGGGAAGCGGCTGGAGCAGCCGATGCCGGAGACGAAAACGGTGTTTTCACGGGTCACACCCAGATCCGGCAGGGTGCGCTGCATGCATTTCAGAATGGCATAGTCGCCGCAACCGGGGCACCAGCGCACCTCCTGGTCGGTGGCGAAATCCTTGGCCGTCAGTTTGACGGCGTCTGCGGCAGTCGGCGGGGCTGTCATTTCATTCATCGTGTGTGCCTTCCCTTAGGCGCTGACTTCGGCGCGGATGGCCGTCAATAATTCTTCGATCCTGAAAGGCTGGCCCGAAACCTTGTTCAAGGGCCGCGCGTCGATCAGGAACGTATCCCGCAACACCGTCTTTAACTGGCCGGCGTTCATTTCCGGCACCAGAACCTTCGGGAACCGCCGAAGCAGGTCCCCGAGATTGGCCGGGAAAGGGTTGAGATAACGCAGATGCAGATGCGCCACCTTCAACCCGTCCTCGCGGGCGATGCGCACGGCCTCGGCGATCGGGCCGAAGGTGGAGCCCCAGCCGACAACGACCAGCGTGTCGTCCTGCGTGCCCTGCTCCAGCGTCTGCGCCGGAATATCGCGGGCGATGCCGGCGATCTTGTCCATGCGGGTGTCGGTCATTTTCTGGTGGTTTTCCGGGTCATAGGAAATATGCCCGGTGTCGAAGCTTTTCTCCAGACCGCCGATGCGGTGTTCCGTGCCGGGGGTGCCGGGTACGGCCCAGTTGCGGGCCAGCGTGTCGGCATCGCGCAGGAAAGGATTGAAATCCGCGCCGTCCGCCGGGGCTTCGGCAAAGGCGACCTTGAAGGGTTCCAGCGCATCCACGTCCGGAATGGCCCAGGGTTCGGCCGCATTGGCAATGAAACCGTCGGTCAGCAGCATCACCGGCGTCATATATTTGACGGCGAGGCGACAGGCCTCGATCGCCACGTCGAAGCAGTCGCCCGGACTGCGGGTGGCGATCACCGGGATGGGCGCGTCGCCATTGCGGCCATAGACGGCCTGATACAGATCGGACTGTTCGGTCTTGGTGGGCAGGCCGGTGGACGGGCCGCCGCGCTGACTGTTGATCACCACCACCGGCAGTTCGGTGGAAATGGCAAGGCCGAGAGCCTCGGTCTTCAAAGCGATACCGGGGCCGGAGGAACTGGTGACGCCGAGCGCGCCGCCGTAAGAGGCGCCGATGGCAGCACCGATGGCGGCGATTTCATCCTCGGCCTGAAAGGTGACAACGCCGAGATCCTTGAGGCCCGACAGCGTATGCAGAATGGGCGACGCCGGCGTAATAGGGTAGGAGCCAAGCACGATGTCCAGGCCCGCCAGCTCGCCGCCCGCGACAATACCCCAGGACAGGGCCTGACTGCCCGTCACCGTGCGGTAGAGACCGGGCGCGGCATGGGCGGCGCCGATCTGATAGCGTTTGACGGTGGCGGACAGTTCCGCCGTCTCGCCGAAGGCATGGCCCGCGTTGAGCGCGGCCACATTGGCGCCGGCCACATCGGGCAGTTTGGCGAACTTTTTGTTGAGCCAGTCAACGACCGGCTGACGCTTGCGGCTGAACATCCACAGCACCAGCCCAAGCGTCCACATGTTCTTGCAGCGCAGGGCATCCTTGTTGCCAAGACCGAACGGCTTGACCGATTCGAGCGTCAGCTTGGAAATATCCAGATCAATGAGCTGATAGTCGTGCAGACTGTCGTCTTCAAGCGGGTTTGCCTCATACCCGGCTTTTTGCAGGTTGCGTTTGGTGAAACTGCCGCTGTCCACGACGAGAAGACCGCCGGGGCGCAGCGTGTCCAGATTGACCTTGAGCGCCGCCGGGTTCATGGCGACCAGCACATCGGGGCGGTCGCCCACCGTCCGGATATTCTTCGCACCGAAATTGATCTGAAAGGCCGACACGCCGAATGTGGTGCCGGCGGGGGCGCGGATTTCCGCCGGAAAGTCGGGGAAGGTCGCGAGATCGCTGCCCGCCAGCGCGGTCGATGTGGTGAACTGGCTGCCCGTCAACTGCATGCCGTCGCCGCTGTCCCCGGCGAAGCGGACCACCGCGGATTCCAGAATTTGAACATCCCCTCCGCCGTCAGCGGGAGCTTGTATGACTACTGACATTCCTCGACGTTCCCTAAAGTCCGCTGCTTCATTTTACCGTACCGCCGCATCCTTGCGCGTGGTCAGCCCGGCCATGCGTTTTCAACCCTGCCCCATAATATAGTGGAGAGGCCACGATGTGCCATGCTTACCGTATACATGGTCAGCATACGATATATTTTTTCTAATCAGAGAAGATAGAGACGTATAAAATGATAAATAATTCTACCAAAAACTATCTAAGAAGAACAAATTCCTCAGCGCTCGACGGATGCACGGCCACGGCGGCGTCAAAATCGGCCTTTGTCAGGCCCGCCTTGACGGCAATGGCCACGCCCTGAATGATCTCGGCGGCGTCCATGCCCACCATATGCGCACCCAGCACGCGGTCGGTTGCCCTGTCCACGACCAGTTTGATGAAGCTGCGCTCGGACAGGCCGCCCAGCGTGTGTACCATCGGCCGGAAGTCGGAGGTAAAGACGGCGATGTCACCATACTGCGCACGCGCCTCTTCCTCGGTCAGGCCGACGGTGCCGATGGCGGGCTGGCTGAACACGGCTGTAGGCACGGCATCATATTCGGGCGATGTGGGCCGTCCGCCAAAGACGGTCAGCGCAAAGGCATGCCCTTCCTTGATGGCGACGGGGGTCAGGTGCATGCGATTGGTGATGTCGCCAACGGCATAGATGCTGTCGGCGCTGGTTTTGCCGTAGGCATCCACCTTGACGCCGCCATTGGCATCCAGGTCCACGCCGGCCGTCTCCAGACCGAGGCCGTCAATCTTGGGCGTGCGCCCGGTGGCATACATGACAGCGCCCGCATCCAGGGTGCCGTCGTCCGTCAGGTGCAGGCGGACGCCGGTGTCGGTTTTCTCAATCGTCGTCACACATGTTTCGGTGCGCAGGTCAATGCCCTTGCCGCGCATCTCATGGGCCAGACGGTCGCGCAGGTCACGGTCGAAACCGCGCAAAATCTGCTCGCCCCTATACAGCTGCGTGACCTCGACGCCGAGACCGTTGAAAATTCCGGCAAACTCGACCGCGATATAACCGCCGCCAACCACGACGATTCGTTGCGGCAAGTTTTCCAGATGAAAGGCCTCGTTCGAGGTGATGGCATGTTCGATGCCGGGGATATCGGGCATGGACGGCCAGCCGCCGGTGGCCAGAAGGATGTAGCGCGCGGTGATGCGCCGCCCGGCGACCTCGACCGCGTGCGGGCCGGCAACGGTGGCGCGCCCGTCGATAATGTCGACCCCGGCATTTTGCAGGGTCTGGATAAACAGGCCGTTCAGGCGATCAATCTCGCGGTCCTTGTTGGCGATCAGCGTCGGCCAGTCGAAGCGCGGTTTGTCCGCCGTCCAGCCGAAGCCGGCGGCGCTTTCAAAATCCTCGGAAAAATGGGAGGCATAGACGAACAGTTTTTTCGGTACGCAGCCACGGATCACGCAGGTGCCGCCGACGCGGTATTCCTCGGCCACGGCAACGCGGGCACCGAAACCGGCGGCGATGCGGCTGGCGCGCACACCGCCGGAACCCGCGCCGATGACGAACAGATCATAATCATAGTCCGCACCGGTCTCATCTCCCGCGTTGGACGGCGTTACGGTCGCATTCGTCATTTTCTGTACTCCATGCCCTTAATGGTCGGTGACACAGCGCCAAGGATACCCCAGGCGCCCATGCAGGCGGTGTCGTCGGACACCGCGCCACATCCGGTAGATGAGGGGGATATAGGGGGCGGTGCGGGCGGTGCGCAAGGGTGCGCGGCAGGAAGCCCCTATCACTTTGGCTTGATTTTTTGTGTTCGGCGCGGCGGAAAGTCCCGTTTCCCGTCTTGCCAGCCCCGGCAGGCTTTCCTAGTGTCATCCCACATTTTCATTTGTCTTTTCAGGAGAGTTTTCGATGGATATTCACGGTCGCCGGGTGCTTGTGACGGGTGGAGCCTCCGGTCTTGGCGAAGCCACCATCCGCTTTTTCGCCGGTCATGGCGGAAAGGTCGTCATCGTCGATCTCAATGACGAAAAGGGTGAAGCGCTGGCCAGCGAACTGGGCGACACCGCCCTTTACATCAAAACCGACGTGACGGACGAAGCCTCCGTCAAGGCGGCGGTGAAAACGGCGGTCGACCATTATGGCGGCCTGGATGTGGCGGTGAACTGCGCCGGCATCGGCCCGCCGCAGAAAATCCTCGACCGGGACAGCAATGTCATGCCGCTCGACCATTTTCACAAAATCGTCACCATCAACCTGATCGGCAGTTTCACCGTGCTGGCGCACGCCGCCGAAGCAATGGCGAAGAACGATCCGGTGGGCGAGGACGGCGAGCGCGGCGTCATCGTCAACACCGCCTCGGTCGCGGCCTATGAAGGGCAGATCGGACAGGCCGCCTATTCCGCGTCCAAGGGCGGTATTGTCGGGCTGACTCTGCCGGCGGCGCGCGAGCTGGCGCGTCAGGGCATCCGGGTGGCCACCATCGCGCCGGGCTTTATCCACACGCCGCTGTTCGACGGGCTGCCCGAGCCCGCCGTCGAAAGCCTGAAAACACAGGTGCAATTTCCCAAACGTCTGGGCAAGCCGGCGGAATATGCCAAGCTGGTCGGCCATATCGTCGACAATGCCTATATCAACGGGGAAACCATCCGCATGGATGCCGCAGCGCGCATGGCGCCGAAATAAGGGTTGGGCCTGATGAGCGGGCCGCTTGCGGGCGTTAAAATCATTGAGCTTGTCGGCATCGGGCCCGGCCCGTTTGCCGGCATGCTGCTGGCCGATATGGGCGCGGAGGTTATCGCGGTGGACCGTATGGGGCGGGGCAGTGCCTCGCCCACCCTGCCGGTGGATCTGGCGCGGCGGGGCAAGCGGGCCATCGCCGTCGATCTGAAACAGCCGCAAGGCCGGGCCATCGTGCAGGACCTGATCCGCAACAGTGACGGCTTTTTCGAAGGCTACCGGCCCGGTGTGACGGAAAAGCTGGGCGTCGGTCCCGACGATCTGCTGGCGATCAACCCGCGTCTGGTCTACGGACGTCTGACCGGCTGGGGACAGGACGGCCCGCTGGCCCAGGCGGCAGGCCACGACATCAACTATATCGCCCTGTCCGGTGCGCTGCACGCCATGGGACCGAAGGACGCGCCGCCGGTGCCGCCCCTGAACCTTGTCGGCGATTATGCGGGCGGCAGCCTGATGATGGCGTTCGGCCTGATGGCCGGTATCCTGAATGCCCGCACCACCGGCAAGGGCCAGGTGGTGGACGTGTCCATGGTAGAGGGGGCGAGCCTTCTGATGACGCTGTTCCATTCGCTGAAAGCCAGCGGCCTGTGGGCGGAGGCACGTGGGGTCAACATGCTGGACGGCGGTGCGCATTTCTACGGCACCTTCGAGACGGCGGACGGACATCATGTCAGCCTTGGTGCGATCGAGCCACCCTTCATGCAGCTGTTCATCGACAAGGCGGGCCTGAACCCCGACTGGCTGTCCGCCCATATGGACACAGCGCGCTGGCCGGAACTGCGCACGGAGCTTGCCGGCGTGTTCAAAACGAAAACACAGGCCGACTGGTGCACCCTGCTGGAGGGAACGGACGCCTGCTTCGCGCCCGTGCTGCCCTTCTGGGAGGCCGCCGACCATCCGCACAATGCGGCACGCGGCAGTTTCACGGAGGTGGACGGCGTGACCCAGCCGGCACCGGCGCCGAAATTCTCCGAAACGCCGGGGGTTATTTCCCGCGGTCCGGTAAAGCCGGGCGGCGATACCGACGCCATATTGACGGACCTGGGCCGATCGGAGGCCGAGATCGCGTCCCTGCGCGAAAGCGGCACGGTCGCCTAAACATATTATGAGTCTAATCCGCGTATCTTTCAGGCCGTCTGGGCGGTTTTCACCTCTTCAAAGGCCTTGAGGGCGCGGTCGCGCGCCTGCTTCCTGTCCACCATGGGCGCGGGGTAGGTGTCACCCAGTGTAACGCCTGCCGCACTGAGCACCAGTGCCGGCGCCTCCCACGGTTTGTGAATGAATTCAGGCGGCATGTGCGCCAGTTCCGGTACGTAGGTACGGACATATGCCCCTTCGGGGTCAAACTTTTCCCCCTGAAGAATGGGGTTGAAGATGCGGAAATAGGGCGCGGCGTCGGCGCCGCAGCCAGCCGCCCACTGCCAGCTTGCGGCGTTGGAGGCCGGGTCCGCATCCACCAGCGTGTCCCAGAACCATGCCTCACCGTCGCGCCAGTGCCACAGCAGTTCCTTGACCAGAAAGGACGCGACGATCATACGCACGCGGTTGTGCATCCAGCCGGTCCGCCAAAGCTGGCGCATGCCCGCGTCGATAATGGGGAAACCGGTGCGGCCCTTCTGCCATGCCGTCAGTTCGGCACTTTGGCCCTGCCGCCACGGGAAGGCGGTAAAATTCGTCCTGAGCGGGGCGTCCGCCAGATCGGGAAAATGATACAGCAGATGATAGCTGAATTCGCGCCAGCCGAGCTCGCGGGTGAAATGCTCGGCGCTGGCTTCCAGACTTTCATTACGCAGCATGGCTTCCTGGGCGCGGTGCCACAGGGTGCGGGTGCTGATCTCGCCAAAGCGGATATGGGGTGACAGGGCGGAAGTGTGCGCCAGATCGGGCCGATCGCGGTGCTTTTTATAGCTGGCGAGACTGTCCACGATGAAGGCATCGGCCCTGGCGAGCGCCCCGCCCTCGCCCGGCGTCCATGTCCCGCGCAGGCCGGCGGCCCAGTCCACCGGCTTCGGCGCGAGGTCCAAGTCCGCGACCGTGAGGCTGTCGGGCCACGTCACGGGGCCAGCAAGCGCTTTCGGTGCGTCGAGCGGCGGCTTCGGCGGCTTTTCCTTCAGGCAGGCGCGCCAGAAGGGGGAAAAGACGGTGTAGGGATCGCCCTTTTGCGTGGCAATGGTGTCCGGTTCAAACAGCAGATGACCGCCATAGCGTTTCAGCGTCAGCCCCTCTGCCGCCGCCATCCGTTTCAGCGCGGCCTCGCGGGCACGGCCGTGCCTGTCGTAGGACCGGGTGAGAAACAGGGTTTCCGCCCCCGTTTCCGCCGCCAGGGCCGCCACTTCGGCTGCCGCATCGCCTTTGCGGATGATCAGACGGCTGCCGATCCCTTCAAGGGCATCCTGAAAGACGGCCAGCGACCGGCCCAGCCACCAGCGCGCCGCGCCGCCCAGGGTCCAATCATCGCCGCCGTCATCGTCGTGAACATAAAGCGGAATAACCGGCGCGCCGCTTTCGCCGGCGCGGACAAGGGCGGGATGGTCGGCGAGACGCAGCGTGGTATCGGTGATCAGTAACAGGCAGGAGGACATAAAGGGCCTTTTCACGGGAGCATAATAGAGAGAGCCGAAATATGTATGATGCATACATATTTCGGCGGTGCGTGTCCCTTTAGCCTACGCAGACGGGCCGATGGCGGATGACCGGCTACAGTTCCAGAATGCGGTCAATGTCCCGTGGCAGGGGGCGCCGCCCGTCGGCAAGCGAAATGACGATAAACAGGATCATCGATGCCAGAAGGACGATGAAACCGGGGCTCATGGCATAGGGCAATTTGATCTGGAAGACCTGAAAGACCAGGTTGAAGACAAGGCTGAACAGGATCGAGAAGACAGCCGCGCGCGGGCTGGCCCCCTTCCAGTTGAGGCCGAATATCAGAACCGGTGCCAGCGCGGCGGCAAAGGTGCCCCAGCCGAAGGCGCCGAGAATACCGATCAGCGTGTCGTTGACGTAATGGGAAAACAGCGCGAACGCGGCGGAGAACACACACAAGACCACCGTGGTGACCCGCGCCCAGTAGAGCTCCCGGTCCAGCGAACGGCCCTTGAGTGCGCGCGGCAGATCATGGGTGATCGCCGCAGCGCCGATATTGAGGAAGCTGTCGGCGGTGGACATGATGGCGGCGAACAACCCGGCAAACACCACACCGGCCAGAAGCGGGTGGGCATAGTCCTGGAGAAAACGGGGCGCGGCCTCATCCGCGAAGGCCAGCGGTAGGGCAACGTCGCCGATGACAAGGGCACGCATGACCATGCCGATGGAAATCCACAGCATGGCGGCAAAGGCATAGCCGACAATGGTCATCGGCAGGGTCAGCCGGTTATCACCGAGGTTCCGGTTCATCATCATCTTGGTCACCACGTGGGGCTGACCGGCGAGACCGAGACCGAAGAGAAACGCCCAGCCGAGCGAGGCGAACGCCCCCAGCGTGCCGAAGGGCATGATCGCCTCGGCATCGGTGACAAGCAGGGTATGGCTGACCCCGGAAAAACCGCTGTCGAAAATACCCGCCGCCGTGATGACGACCAGCACCCCGGCAAAGGACATGATCAATCCCTGCACCAGATCGGTGTAGACGCTGGCGATGATGCCGCCCGTGACACTGTAAAACAGCAGCACGGCGGTGGAAATGACGACGCTGCCGGTGATGCCGACCCAGGCGAGGGTTTCGGTCTCGGACAGGATGATGTTGAGCACCGTCGCCATGGCCAGGATCTGCGTCGCCATGTAGCCGAGCACGCCGAGCAGGATGGTCAGCGCCGTCAGGCCGCGCGCCGCCCGGCCGCCGAAGCGCGCGGCGATCACATCAGGCAGGGAAAAGGTGTCCCGCACCTCGGCGATCATGCGGATGCGCTTTGAGATCAGGTAAAAGCCAAGACCGAAACCGAGGGCCGAGACCACCGCCATCCACAGGGACGACAGACCGCCGGCATAGACAAGACCGGGCCCGCCGACAAAACCAAAGCCGGACAGCGTGCTGGAAAACACCGCCAGACTGACCACCAGCGGACCCAGACCGCGCCCGGCGACAAAAAAGTCCCCGGCCGAATGCGTGCGCCGCATGGCCCACAGGCCGACACCGATACACAGTATCATATAAAAGGCGACGGAGCCGAGAATGACGGCCTGGCGATAGTCTTCCATCAGCCGGCCGCCCCATTTTCGCGCAGGGCTTTCATCTCCGCCGCCAGGGCGTTGAAGGCGGCTTCATCCTCCGCGTTCAAAAAAACATGCCGGAAGGCGACAACGAACAGAATGTCGTACAACACATAGGCCCCCCATGTGGCGAACAGCGCCAGAAAGGCCGGGGCCGGAAAGCCGCCCATGAAAACCGTCAGTCCGGTTTCGAGAAAGAGCGTATAACTCTGATGCAGGGCGTGGGTGACAAGCAACATGACGGCGGTGACGGCAGCGAGCACAAGTGTGATGCGCCAGCCGCGCCGGTGGACCGGCACCCCCAGATAAAAAAGCAGACCGCCCAGGATCATGAAGGCGGTGTGAAAGACATAAACAGCCCCGGCGATGGGCGCCCAGCGCGCCGCGCCGTCGCCGCCGACCATCATGCCCGGCAAATCGGGGTGGGGCATGCCGGCGGCATTGTCCGGCCGCGACAGGCTGACGGCATAAAGCACACTGGCCGCGATGACCAGCAACAGCAACAGAATGGCATATATGGGCAAATCCTCACGCCACCCAGGGCGCGCGGCACCGGTTTCGGACATGGGGCTCCCCCTCCCCTTCGCGCACGACGAAATTCAACAGGTGTTGATTTTTACGATAGGCAGGTTGCGGCGCCAAGGCAAGAGCCGTCCTGCCTGCCCGCATGGCACTTTGGGCGGCGTACTGCTTGTCCCATGACGCGGTGCGGGGCCGGGTTGGGGCTAATCGCCCACAGCATCCTTTGGACCATTTCCTGGTCCTGTCTTCGGCACGGCCTGCAAAGGCGGCAGGACCAGCAGCAAAAGAACGGCCAGACCCTGGATTGCCGTCGCCGCAAGGCTGAGGGCGAGAAGCCCGCTTTCGATAAAGGGAGCGAACAGGGCGGTTCCTCCTGCCGACACCCCGGTGATGGCCAGAATCATGAGGGAAGCGGCGCGGTGGTCATCGCCGCCACCGGCAATGATGGCCCGCAGAAAGCCTGGGGGCCCGCGCAAGCCCAGCCCCACATTCATCGGCACGAATAAATACGGCAGCCAGCCCGGATCCTTGCCGCCGGCGACGGCATAAGACAGGAGGGCCAGCGCCGAAAGCAGCGCCATCGTCGTTCCGGTAAGGATCAGCCGCTCCGCGCCGAAACGGCCCACCAGCCAGCCGGTCACGTTGGAAGCGACAATGAAACAGGTGACACCGGACACCTGCATGACGATGAAGTCCTGCAGACTGCCGCCCATGGTGCGCACAATGACGGCGGGCGCCCCGAAGACGAACACGAGAAGACCGCCCAACACCAGCGCCTGTGTGAGAGCATAACGCATATAGACCGACGAGCCGAGTAATCGCGCATAGCTGCCGCCGGCACCGCTGCCGGTGTCCGGCGGCAAAACCCGACCGGCGAAGATAAAGGACACAGCCAACAACGCGGCCAGAACCGCCGTGATGGTGAAGGACAGTGTCCAGTCGCCAAGGGTCAGCAGCCACACGCCGACAACGGGCGCGCCGGCGGGCACCAGGGATTCCACACTGGCAAGGACGCCGAGCGCCTTTGTGGCGCCGATCTCGTCGAACAGGGTGCGGATGATACCAGGCGCGAACACCGCAGGCGCGGAGGCGGCCACCCCCTGAAAAAAGCGCAGAATGATAAGGGACGGCATCGTCTCGGCCCGGGCGGCCAGAAAGGACAGGGCGGCATAGGCCGCCAGCGCCGCCACGAGGGCATAGCGGCGGCCATAACGCCCACCCAATGCACCGAACAGCAGCAGACCGCCCGCCGTTCCGGCGACAAAGGCCGCGATGACAAGCTGTGCCGCCGCCGCCTCCCCGCCGAGAATTTCCGGCAATTGCGGAATGGCCGGCAGCACAAGGTCGATCCCCGACAGGCCAAGCACCGTGCCCGCGCCGACAAGGGCACAGGCCAGAATGGCGCCGAAACGGGAAGGCGTGGCGGATGACCCCACTGACATGATGGAACGTCCTTATTCTTGCAAATCGGCGCTTTGAGCCGCGAGTCGCGCACGCCGGACGGGCATACCCCCGGCACATAGCGCAACCGAACCGGTTTTGCCAGACAAGGACGCAGGCGCCAGATCATACCCGCCTGACCACAAGCGCCTGGCCACAACCGACTGGCCACAACCAAGGCGCAATCTCCGGACCGTACCGGACAGTCCAGAGCCGCCCCGACGCTTTCCCGCACAATTTCCCCGGCAATTCCTTGAGCGAATCTCCCGGCGATTCTTCAAGCAGTCGCACAGGTCAGCACGGTTTCCAGCATCCTGCACCCGCGAGGATGGTGTTTTTATAAATCTAAATACAATTATTAAGTTTAATAATTATCAAATTACGCTTTTAAATGGGTATAAATGCCCCAATAGCGACTTATAGCGTATTTCAAAATACATCCTATAAGATATTTTATGATTCCAATTAAACCTGCAAGAGAAAGGATGAACCAATGGGCGCTCCAGCCACAGCAACACGCGCGGGCCTTTTCCCGCTTGATCTGCGTACTGACCCGGACATGCCGGGGGCATCGACCCTCGACCTGAATTTGACGGTTTACACCCCGACCAGAGAGGTGACCGGGCGTGCCACGGTTTCACAGGCCCTGCAGGACCCCGTGGTGGCCGTGTCGCATGTTTCAGGGGTGTTTTTATGAGGCGGTCATGCCGCCTTCAGAGTCCGCGATCCGCATCGACCTGACCGGGTATCCGATTATCCTCAACCCGCAGGATGAAGACGGGCAGATCCCGTTTCATAATTTCACCGCGATCATCGTTCTGAAGACCGATTGGTCCGAAGGCACGGCCCGCTATGAATATATCGACCCCAACGGCGTCTGGCAGCACGTGCAACAGTCCATCAAAGCCATCGGTTAAAACGCGGCTGTCCCCAGGACATGTCATCTTCCCCGGAAACTTGCGGGGAAATGGAAAGGGCGAGGTGTCAGGCTTCGCCCTTTTTCAATCGCCGGGACTGTGGGGCCAGGGGTGGGCCAGGACAGCATCAGAAATGGGCGACAGCGGCGGCGGCCTTGGTGCGAACGATGGCGGGGTCAATCTCACCGGCCTTGTTGCGCTCGGTCAGCCAGGAGCCGCCGACGGCGGCGACATTTTTCAAGGCCAGATAACTGGCGGCGGTGGCGCCCGTAACCCCGCCCGTGGGGCAAAAGGTCAACTCCGGCAGGACCGAGCCGACGGCCTTGAGAAAGCCGATGCCGCCCGAGATTTCGGCCGGGAAAAATTTCAGCGCGGTAAAGCCGTGTTCCTTGGCCATCATGGCTTCCGACAGGGTGGCGATACCGGGCAGAAAGGGCCAGTCCATGGCCTTGACCGTATCGCCGAGGGTTTTGGTCAAGCCCGGGCTGACGCCGAAGGTGGCGCCGGCATTGTGAGCCTCCCACGCGCGGTCGGAGTCAAGAATGGTGCCGGCCCCGACAATGGTATCGTCAGGCAGGTCGGCCCTGACGGCACGAATGCAGTCCACCGCCGCCGGATGGCGGAGGGTGATTTCAAGGACTTTCAGCCCTTCCTCATACAGGCAGCGGCAGACCGACACCGCTTCGTCCACAGCACGAAAGGACAGCACCGGAATGACCGGTGACACCTTCAGAATATCGTCGATTTTCATTGCCAGCCCCTGAAAAATCCGACCCGAAAGCGAAATGCGATCCGGACGCCCGGCCACGGACCCGGCCGCAACCCCAGCCGGGGACCGCACGGCTGACGACCGTCCGCGCATGGTTTTTTACTGTGTGTCTTCCATATGTGGGAAGGAAAAAACGGTCCCGCCGGCGGACGCCCCGCTGACAATGGTGCGGAAGGTGGCGAAAAGATCGCGTCCGATGGTGACATCCGCGTCCGGACGCGCAGCAGGTGTACGGGCCGCCAGTTCGGCGTCATCCACCAGCAGCGTCAGGTCGCCCGTCAGCGCATCCAGACGGACGGTGTCGCCGGTGCGGACTTTCGCCAGCGGGCCGCCCTCGGCCGCCTCGGGCGTCATGTGAATGGCGGCGGGCACCTTGCCGCTGGCGCCCGACATGCGCCCGTCGGTGACCAGCGCGACCCGGAACCCCTTGTCCAACAGCACGCCCAGTGTCGGCGTCAGTTTGTGCAGTTCCGGCATCCCGTTCGCCTTCGGTCCCTGAAAGCGGATCACGGCGACAAAGTCCTTTTCCAAATCCCCCGCCTTATAGGCATCGAGCATGTCCTGCTGATCCTCAAAGACGATGGCCGGGGCCTCGATGACGCGGTGATCAGGTTTGACGGCGGAAATCTTGATGACGCCTTCGCCCAGATTGCCCTTGAGCATTTTCAGACCGCCAAGGGGCTGGAAGGGGTTGGATACGGGACGGAGAATGGTGTCATCCGACGCCGCTTTCGGGGGGGCCTGCCAGACCATACCGTCGTCCCCGCCGGCGGGCATGGCGTTGAAGGCGCCAAGCCGGTCATGGCCGGTGACGGTGCGGACATCGTCGTGGAGAAAGCCGGCCGCCAGCAGTTCCCGCATGACAAAGGGAATGCCGCCGGCCGCGTGGAAGGCGTTCACATCGGCGACACCATTGGGATAGACGCGGGCGATCAAGGGAACCAGATCGGACAGGTCGGCAAAATCGTCCCATGTTACCCGGATACCGGCGGCGGCCGCGATGGCAACAATATGAATGGTATGATTGGTGGACCCGCCGGTGGCGAGAAGACCGACAATGCCGTTGACCACGGCCTTCTCATCGACCATGTGGCCAAGGCCGATCTTGTCCCGGCCCTGTTTCGCCGACAGTGCGACGACGGCCTCAGCCGCCGCCACGTTGAGGGGCGGACGCAGGCCGTCGCCCGGATTGACGAAGCTGCCGCCCGGCATTTGCAGCCCCATCATTTCCAGCATCATCTGGTTGGAGTTGGCGGTGCCGTAGAATGTGCAGGTGCCGGGGCTGTGATAGGCGCGGGACTCGCTTTCCAACAGTTCCTTGCGGCCGACCCTGCCGGCGGCGAAGTCCTGGCGCACGCGCTGCTTTTCACTGTTGGAAATGCCGGTGGGCATGGGACCGGCGGGCACGAAGACAAAGGGCAGATGGCCGAAGCTGAGCGCCCCGATGAAAAGGCCGGGCACAATCTTGTCGCACACACCGAACAGAAGACCGCCGTCAAAAACATTGTGGCTGAGGGCGACGGCGGTCGCCATGGCGATGACATCACGGGAAAACAGGGACAGCTCCATCCCCGGCTGCCCCTGGGTGACGCCGTCGCACATGGCGGGCACACCGCCCGCCATCTGGGCGACACCGCCGGCGTCGACCACAGCGCCTTTCACATGGTCGAGCATGGCGTGATAGGGCTGATGCGCGCTGAGCATATCGTTATAGGCGCTGACAATGGCGATATTGGCAACCGCGCCTTCGGTCAGTTTTTTCTTTTCATCGTCGGGGCAGGCGGCGACGGCGTGGGCAAGATTGCCGCAGGAAACAGTCGGGCGGGACGGGCCGGCGTCCCGCATGCGGTTGATTTTATCGAGATAGGCCCGGCGGCTGGCGGCCGAGCGTCCGGCGATGCGGGCGGTCACCTCTAACAAGCGGGGATGGGGCATGACAGGGCTCCTTGGCTCTCAACAGGGCGGCGCCGGCCGGTCGGCTCAGGGCGCCCAGTAAATCTGTACATCGGTATCCAGCCCCCTGACGACGCGGGCGACCGGCAGATGTGTGTCGGTGTCCAGCGCCCGTTGCAACACGGCCTTCTTGTCCGGACCGGTGATCATCAGTGTGACGGCACGCGCGGTTTTCAGTGCCGTCAGTGTCAGTGTCATCCGCAGGGTTTCCTGGCCGGTGACGTTGCTCTGGACGGCACGGATGGGCGCGCACAGGGCCACGCCCGCGGGGTCGAGCGCGGCTTCCAGCCCGGCGGCGGCCGGGAAAAGCGAGGCGGTGTGCCCGTCCGGCCCCAGCCCCAGAAGCACCATGTCGAACGGCAGCGGCAGCGCGCTGTAATGGGCGTTGACGGCGGGCGCGGCGGTGAAGGGGTCGCCGTGCGCGGTCTTCATCGCCTGGAAGGGCGCACCGGACGCCGCGCCGCGCAACAGGTCGGACCAGACGAGGGCCTCGTTGCTGCTGGGGTGGCTGCGCGGTACCCAGCGCTCATCCACCAGGGCAACCTGGATGTGCGGCCACGGCAGGGGCGCGGCGGCAAGGGCGGCGAACAGCGGCTTCGGCGTCGACCCGCCGGACACCGCCCAGCTTGCCACGCCGCGCGCGGCGACAGCCGCCTCAAGCGCGGTGCCGGTTTTGTCCGCCAGCGCCCGGACCATGTCCGCGCGGGTGTCAAACCCGTGCCAGACCGCTTTTGCCATACCGCTTCCCTCTCTCCGTCGCCGGTCGGCCACCCTTGCCGGCGGCCCCGGTTAGATATCCGCGAACCAGTCGCGGCCGTCCCGTTTCAACAGATCATGCGCCTCATACGGGCCCCAGGTGCCGGCGGCATAAGGCTTCAGTGCGTTGCCGCCCGACTGCCAGTGGGCAATGATCCGATCGATCCAGGCCCAGGCATGTTCAACCTCGGCCCGGTGAACAAACAGGCGCTGGTCCCCTTTTGCCGCATCCATGATCAGGCGCAGATAGGGACCCAGACGCGGCACATCATCGCGCGAGGCCACGTCCAAATTCAATTCAACTTCGCGCAGGCCCTCATCGGTGGAAGCATGATCCTTGATCATCATGCGCAGGGCCAGATGGTCCTCGGGCTGCAGGCGGATGATGAACCGGTTGGGATTGACCCTGCACTTCCAGCTGGGCAGTGCGGCATGGGGCACGCATTTGAACTGGATAGCGATTTCGGCGAAACGGGCCGGCAGACGTTTGCCGGTGCGCAGATAAAAAGGCACGCCGGCCCAGCGCCAGTTTTCAATATGGGTTTTCAGGGCAACGAAGGTTTCCGTCGGGCTTTCACCGTCCAGCCCCAGATCGGCGGCGTAAGCGGGCACGGCCTCGCCGCCGCTGGCGCCGGCGCCGTACTGGCCGCGCACCACCTGGGTGTCGATCAGGGTCCCGTCCAGCGGCTGAAGGGATTTCAGCACCTTCAGCTTTTCCTCGCGGATGCCGGCGGCGTCCATTTGGGCGGGCGGTTCCATGGCGACAAGGCAGAGCAGCTGCAACAGATGGTTCTGCACCATGTCGCGCAGGGCACCGGTGCCCTCGTAAAAGCCGCCCCGGCCCCTGACGCCGTGATCCTCGGCGATGGTGATCTGGATATGGTCGATGCTGTGATTGTTCCACACCTCTTCGAACAGAAGGTTGGAAAACCGCAGGGCAAGAAGGTTCTGCACCGCCTCCTTGCCGAGATAATGGTCGATGCGGAAAACCTGTCCCTCGTCGAAGACACGCGCCACATCGTCGTTGATGGCACGGGCCGAAGCAAGATCGTGGCCGAGCGGCTTTTCCAGAACCAGACGGGCGCGGCTCCCGTTCAGGCCGTGACGGCCAAGTCCGGCGCAGACATCGGTGAAAAGCGCCGGGGGCACGGCAAGAAAATGCACAAGGGTCCGCTCCCCGTCCGTGTCCAGGGTCCCGGCCAATGCGGCCCAGTCCTCGCCCGTGCCGCTCGGCTCCAGCGGGACAAAGCGCACCATGGCGGCGAAACGGGCGAGACACGCGGGCGAATAGTCGCACGCCGGCGGGTTGTCGCGGAAAACACCGGCCAGCCAGCCGGCGGCATCGTCATCCGCCGCCAGCGGCCTGGCCTGGCGCGATGTCAGAAAAAACCGGGTATTAGGGGCGATATGGCCGGCCTGAACCCCGGCGAACAGGGCAGGCAGCAGCTTGCGGCGGGACAAATCGCCCGTGCCGCCGAAAATCACCAGATCGAACGATATCTTCATAACCGGCCCCGCTTTTCATCATACCCGGATCACGGTGAGGAATGACAAGGAAAAGCTGGGGGCCGCTGACCGGATAGTCAAGTTTCAGTCCCGTGACATCCACCTGACATAACGTACCCTGTCGTGGCAGAGGTGCCTCCCCTGACATGACGGAAAGCGTGGCATGACAGAGAGCGTGGCATGACGGAGAATATACCATGACAGGGGAGACAAGCCGGAGACCGGCGGCGCCGGCCACCGCCTATTCCGCGGCCGCCGGTCGGATGATATCGCGGGACCCGTGACCGCCGGCCATACCGCCGGAGACCATGGCAAGGCTGGCTTTTTTCCTGCCCAGCATGGCGAGAAAGGCGGGCGGCGTGAAATAGAAGGAGACGATGGTCGACAACAGCACCCCGCCGGCAATGGACATGGCGAAGGGGGGCCAAAAACCACCGCCCTCGATGATCAACGGCAGGAACCCGCCGAATGTGGTGGTGGTGGTGGAGACAATGTGGCGGCTGCTTTCCACCACGACGTCGCGCACACTGGCCGGGTCGCCCGCCATGGCGCCGGCATTTTTCTGCAGACCGGTCATGATGATGATGGCGGCATTGATGGACACGCCGATCGACCCGATAACGCCGATCAGGGCCTGAATGCCGAAGGGATAATTGAAAATCTCCAGCGCCAGAAGGCTCATGCCCATGGACAGTATGGCGACGAGCCCGGTGATGAGCGAGAGCGAAAAGCTGTTGAAGGTCAGCACGATGGTGGCGACCGTCAGCACGGCAATGAGACCGAGGGAGGCCACCAGATTGCCCACGGTTTCAGAGCGGGCATCGCTGTCACCGCCATAGGAAATGCGGTAGCCAGCCGGCAGGGCGATGGGCGCGGCCGTGAGATTTTCCTGGAAAACGGTCAGCGCCTCCTCAGGCAGGACATCGTAAGGGATATAGCCCTGGATGTTATTTTCCCGCTCGCCGTCGCGGCGGCTGATGGGGCTTTCCGACGGTTCCATCCGCAGGGTGCCGAGGCCGGCAAGCGGGATGGAGCGGTAGGCGCTGCGCACGGCAACCCCAGTGGCGGCGGTGCCGGCCCCTGAGGGCACGGGCATGTCGAGGGCGCGAATGGCGTCGAGCGCACCGCGCCAGTCGCTGCCCACACGCACGCGCACGGGCAGTTCCTCGGTCGCCTCGATCAGGCTGCCGCCGGTCGCCCCTTCGAGCGAAGCCTCGAGAAACGCCGCCACATCGGTCAGGCTGAGCCCGGCCTGGCGCACCTTGTCCTCGTCCAGATCAAAAACCACCTTGGGATCGCCGCCGGACAGATCCGCCTTGGTGTGAGTGATGAAGGCGGTGTTGGCCATCCGGGCGCGCAGTTCGTCGCCGATGACACGCAGCTGTTCCAGGTTGGGGCCGGACACCCGCACTTCGACCGGCGCGTCGACGGGCGGCCCCTGGACCAGACCGCGCACCAGAACCTGGGCACCCGGCAGGGCGGCGTCAAGACGGGCCTGAAGGCGCGGGATGACATCGCGTGTGATCCATTTGTCGTCGGTGGTCACCAGCGCCTCGGCGAAAGCGGAAACGCCGTCCTGGTTCATCTGCATGTTGTAGTAGAAGGACGGCGCGCTTTCGCCGATCACCCAGTGCACGGCGGTGACATTGGGATCGCCGGCAATAATATCACCGGCTTTCATGGCGGCGGCGCGCGTGCGCTCGATGCTGGCGGTGCCGTCCAAGCGGACCTGAACGTAAAACTGGTCGCGGTCGATACCGGGGAAAAACTGCGCCGTCAGGCTACCGAAGGACAGAAAACCGGTCAACGGCAGGGCGACGGCGGCGAACAGCGCCGTCTTGCGGTGGGTCAGCGCCCAGTCCAGGCTTTTGGCGAACAGATCGCCGAGCCGGCCGGCGCGCACACCGCGGTTCAGCCAGATATCGCTTTCATGAGCTTCGGTTCCGGGCAGCATCCAGCCGGCCAGCGCCGGCGTCACCGTCAGCGCCAGCAGGAAAGAGGCAGTCAGCATCACAATCACCGCAAGGGCGATGGAACCGACGAAGTCGCCCGCCGGGCCCGGCAGGACCGCCATCGGGACAAAGGCCAGAATGGTGGTGACGGTCGAGGCGAGCAAGGGCGCGGCGAGGCGGCGGACCCCGTGCTCGACCGATTTCAGACGCGGCTCGCCGTGCAGAAGGCGGCGGCGGATATCGTCCGTCATGACGATGGCGGCATCGACCAGCAGGCCCAGCGCCACGATCAGGCCGGCAACGGACATCTGGTGGATCGGCAAGCCGAGATATTGCAACACCGTCAGCGAGAAAAGCGTGGTCAACGGCAGGATGCAGGCGACGATCACCGCGCCGCGCCAGCCAAGGGTGAAAAACAGAACCAGAATGACCAGCCCCGACCCGATCAGAAGATTGCTGATCAGGGTGCTAAGCCGGTCGATGGTGTATTCGCTTTGATCGAACAGAAGCCGGTGTTCGATGCCGGAGGGCAAAATCCGCTCAAAATCGGCCAATTCCTCGCGGACCATGGTCATCCAACTGTCGACCTGCCGGCCCTCGCTCATTTCGGTGCCGATGAGCACCGCGGGTACGCCATTGGTGAATGCCAGACTTTCCGCCGGTTCGCGGACACCCCGTTCGATCGAGGCCACGTCACCGACGCGCACGATGGCGCCGTCCGGCCCGGCGCCGACGGGAATTTCAGCGACCCGACCGACGGTTTCAATCTCGCCAGCAACCTCGATCAGGAGGTTGGTGTCGCCGCCGCGCAGTTGCCCGGCCCTGACCTTGGCGTCGGCGGCCAGAATGGCGGCGGATACCTGTTCCGGCATCAGGCCGAGCTGGCTCAGACGGCGGGGGTCGATGATCACGCCGACCTCTTCCTCGCGGAAGCCGAAGTCGCGCACCTGATCGGCGCCGGGCAATTGCCGCATGCGGTCCTGCAACTGCTCGCCGTACCGGCGCAGGATCGCCGGATTGTATGGCGCGCCCTCGGCCGGTACCAGGGCACTGATGACCGTGAAGGCACCCGCGCGGTCATTGTCGAATTCCGGCTCCGGCACACCGGGGGGAAACTGGACGGCCGCGTCGGACAGGGCATCGCGGATTTCCGACCAGGCGGTCTCGATCTCGCTGTCGGTGAGGAATTTCGACAGTTCCACCCCGACGACGGAAATCCCCTCGCGCGAGGTGGAGGTGATCTCCTCGATCTCCTTGATCTCTTTCAGCTCTTCCTCGATCTTTTCCGTGACGAGAGATTCGACACGGGCGGGGCTTGCCCCCGGATAGGGTGTGAGGACGGTGGCGTACAGATTGGTGATGGTCGGATCTTCCTGACGCCCGATGGTGCTGATGGCGGTCAGGCCGGTCACGACGATTATCCCGACGGCCAGGGCGAACACCCGCCATTCACGGTAAAACAGGGTGGTCATGTCCGTCTCCCTATCGGTCGGTGCCGGGTTGGCCGGTATGGGTGGCCACGGACCGCTGCGCAGGCAACAGGCGCACCTGCTGGCCCGGCGTCACCCGCTGCAAGCCCTCAGGGATAACCGCCATATTGTCGGGAATGGTGCCGCGCACATACACGCGGTTTCCATCGGTGTGGAGGATTTCGACAGCCTCGACCGCGACGACGGGCGTCTCGGCGCGCGGATCCACGACGAAGACCGTCCAGACCCCCTTGCCCCCTTCCTTCAGGGCGGTAACGGGCAGCCAGATTCCCCGCTTTTCTTCCCGACGCATGAGGATCAGGTCGGCGATCTCGCCAAAGGCAACGCGATCAAACCCACCGGTGCCCGATGCCTCTCCGGGTGTCTCCATGGACGGCAACACCGCCTCGAACAATGCGTCGCGCGTGCGGGTCGCCGGATCGATGTCGGGCCGGATGCTGATCAGCCTGGCCGCCAACGGACGGCCCCCGACGCTGAGACGCGGCTCGGCACCGCCCGCAAGCGCGCGGGCCGCACTGCTGGACAAACCGATCCGCACATGGGCCAGCCCGGTCTCCAGCAGGTCGATCACCGCCGTTCCCGCATTCAGCACCGCGCCGTCGTCAAGATAACGCGCGGCGACCATGCCGTCAAAGGGGGCGGTGAGAACCGATTTGTCCAGATCGATCCGGGTAGAGCGAGCGGCGGCTTCCAGTTCGGCCAATTGCGCCTGCAGGGACGAGACCGCCAGACGGGCCTCGTCATAGCGCTGCTGCGAACTGTGCCCCTGATCCGCCAGATCGCGCTGCCGCGCGGCTGTCAGCCGCGCCAGTTCAAGATCCGCCGTGATGCGGGCGATTTGCGCCTCGGTCCGTTCCAGCGCGGCGTCGAGAAGCTGGGTGTCCAGCCGGGCGATCACATCACCGGCGGCAACGCGGTCCCCTTCCTCCACCGTCACACGGGTGATCAGGCCCGGCCGCTCGAAGGCGAGCGCGGTGCGCTGACGGGGCTCAAGCTGGCCGGCGAAGCGTTCGGCCACCCTGAAACTATCCTGCCAGACGACTGTTTCAGCCTGAACGGGCATTGGTTCGGCCCCCGACGGCGCAGTGGCCGCCGCCCGCCAGTGCAAAAACGTACTGGCCAGAAAAATAGCCCCGGCGATGGCGAGAATAGGCAGAACGGTCAGGATCCGGGCGCGCAGTCCGCCCGGATAGCCGCCGTTCTGTCCACCCTGGCCACCCCGGCTACCTTTGCCGCCCGGTATCGCCGCACGCGGCGGGGAAACAGAAGCGGATGTCTGCTGAAATGTCGGCTCGGTCATATGATGTCTCGCTGTCCTTGACCCGGGCTGTCCGCCTGCGCCTTCCGGGTGGGTCTTCTGGTCCGTATTGTTGTCCATCTTTCCAGGCCGGCCTTTTTTGGCCCGGATCGTCTGGTCTGATCTGTCCCGAACATACCCTGTCTGCCCTTTGCCCTTTCAGGCCGTCCCCGGTTTCACCGCACAGGCTTATGTTATTTACGATAACATATGTTATTCGGATTAACTTTTCAATAGAATCATCATCCGGTTTTGTGTTAGTGATAAGTCATGATCACAACAGTAAAAAAACGAACCGGCAAAGCCGGCTATCATCATGGCGCCCTTCGGGAATCCCTTATCGCCGCGGCGGAACGTCTGATCGAGGAGCGCGGCCCCGAAGGCTTTACCCTGAAAGACGCATCCAAGCTTGCCGGGGTCAGTGTTGCCGCGCCCTATCGCCATTTTACGGACCGGGCCGACCTTTTGGATGCGGTGGCGGAAAAAGGATTTCAGACACTGTCGGAAAAACTGCGCGCGGCCTGCCAGTCCCATGCCAAAGGGTCGGTTGCTTCGTGGGTCGCCATGGGTCAGGCCTATGTGCAGTTTGTCGCCGGAACCCCCAACCTGTCACGCCTGATGTTCGACCACCGCGAGGACAGTCCCACAGGCCATCACGTCCCGTCACGACAGACCACCGGCGCGGAGGATGACAAAAGCCCGGCGCAAAAAGCGGGGGAGGCCTGTTTCGGCATATTGCTTGAAAATGTCGACGATTTCCTGGAGGTGAACGGGCGCGCCGAAGAAGACCCGCTGACCCTTGCGCTGCCGCTTTGGACCATCGTGCACGGCACGGCCAGTCTGGTCATCGACAAGAATTTCGACCATCTGGCACCCGATACGGACACGGACAGGCTGGTCAGGGACAGCACCCGTCATTTTCTGGCAGGCTATCTTGCCTCACAGGACGGTAGAGGTGATGATGGGGATGACGACACCGGTCCCGGACCAAACAACTGACGAAGATCTTCCCCGATGACGAATGGCACGCCAGACACTGCCCCCCCTCAGACCGGCCGCGATGCGGACACTGACCCCGAAGACGAGCCGGAAGGGACGGCAACGGCCAGACTTCTCGGATATGCCGGCATTATCCCCTTTGCCGCGTTGACCTTTGCCCTTTTCGCCATGCCGGAGGGGACGACGGCACCCTTAAGGACGGCACTGATCGCCTATGGCGCCGTGATCCTGTCCTTTATCGGCGGGATCATATGGGGAATCGGTTTGCGCCTGCCGGACAGCCCGAAAGCAGGCGCACACAGTCTTTATCTTTACAGCATCATCCCGTCCCTGCTGGGCTGGATCGCGGTTCTGCTGCCTGTGGCGGTTGGCACACTCGTCCTGGCGGTCAGTTTTGTCATGGCCCTGGTACATGACCGCAGCCTGACACGGGACGGCCATCTGCCCGACTGGTTCGGCGCCATGCGCCTGCACCTGACAACCGCCGTTGTCCTATGCCTGCTGGTGTCCCTGTTGGCCGCCTACTGAGCGGCCTGCGCCTGAAATCTCTCTGCATTCGGTCGGCGCAGGTCAGGGCGGCGCTCCAACCGTCGGGGCAAGCCGCATACAACCATGATGACCAAAATCTGAAACAATAGTTCAATCTCGCTGCCACATGCCGCCGCTAGGGTCTTTCAACTTTAACAAATTCTTCATTGTTGATGAGGGGGACATCATGAACACTATTTTCCAGCGGCTGCGACATGCAGCCCGCGCGGCCACGGCCGTCACAGGCCTTGGGTTGACATTAGGGCTGACAATGGGCCTGGCCCTGCCCGCGGCCTACGCGCAGCCCGTCAGCCCGGACCGCGGCAGTTTCAGTTTCAACCGGATTGCGTCATTCCCGGTGCATCTGAATGCATCCATCGATCAGGAAACCGTTTCAGAAATCGTCACCGCCGCCGAAAACGGCACCGTGCTGCTTTACACGGATGGCGAACAGGAAGCGATCGGTTTTGTCGACATTACCGACCCCGCCTCGCCGCAGGCGGACGGAATCGTGGCCTTGAGTGGAGAGCCCACATCGGTCGGCGTGATCGGCAATTTCGCACTGGCCGCCGTTAACACCAGCCCGGATTTCGTCAATCCGTCCGGTGTCCTGGAAGTCATCGATATCACGGCCCGTTCAGTTGTGCGCACCATTGACCTGGGTGGTCAGCCGGACGCAGTCGCGGTATCGGCAGACGGCCAGTATGCCGCCATCGCCATTGAAAACGAGCGCGACGAGGATCTGGGTGACGGACGTCCGCCACAGGCACCGGGCGGCAGTCTGGTGATTGTGGACATCGCCGATGCCGTGGCCGACTGGAGTATCCGCACCATCGACCTTGCCGGCATCGCCGACCTGTTTCCGGATGACCCCGAGCCCGAATATGTCGATATCTCAGCCGACAACACGGCAGCTGTCACCCTGCAGGAAAACAATCACATCATTCTTGTCGACCTGGCGACGGGTAACATTGTCGGCGATTTCAGCGCCGGGACGACCAACCTGCGTCGCATCGACGTGGCCGAGGAGGATGTGATCACCCTGACCGGCGCGCTGGATGATGTCCCCCGCGAACCCGACGGCATCGCCTGGATCGGCAACGATTTCATGGTGACGGCCGATGAGGGTGATCTGGACGGCGGTAGCCGCGGTTTCACCATTTTTGACCGCATGGGCAACGTTGTCAGCGAATCCAAGGCCGGACTGGACCGCCTGACCGCACGGATCGGCCACTATCCGGAAGGACGCTCGGAAAACAAGGGCAATGAGCCGGAAAATGTCGATGTTGGCGTTTTCAATGGCGAGACCATCCTGTTCGTTGGGTCGGAGCGATCAAGCGTGGTCGGCGTTTATGACGTCACCGCCATGGGTCAGGCCCGGTATCGTCAGGTTCTGCCGACGGGTCTGGCACCCGAAGGCATGATCGCCATTCCCGAGCGCGGTCTGTTTGTCTCCGCCAGTGAGGATGATGTGCGGGAAGACAAATTCCGCTCCACCCTCAGCATCTATCAATTGCAGGCACAGACCCGGGAACAGTACCCCGCCGTCGTTTCCTTAAGCGCAGGCGGTGTACCCATTACCTGGGCGGCACTGTCCGGGCTGACCATCGATACGGAGCGCACCGATCTGGTGACCGGCTACAGCGTCGATGACAGCTTTTTCAGCCAAAGCAGCATTTATAAATGGCGGATGATCGGTGGCCGCATGGCCATTCAGCAGAAAATTCCGCTGACGGAAAACGGTCAGCCGGTTGGCATCGACCCCGAGGGCATCGCCATTCAAACCGGCGAAATCTTCATCGGCGGCTCCGCCGGACTTTGGATCGCATCCGAGGGCAATGGCGATACGCGCCAGAACGAGCTTATCCTCGCCGACAATCTGGGTCAGATCATGCGGCGCGTGACACTGCCGGAAGCCGTGCGTGCCAAGGCCATCGGCAACGGATTTGAAGGCGTTGCTGCCGTCCAGGAAACCATACCGGGACAGGGCACGGTTGAAGCCGTTTATGTCGTTTTCCAGCGCGAATGGACGGGCGACCCGGACGGCAATGTCCGCATTGGCCGCTGGGTCGACGGTGAAGGCTGGACCTTTGCCTATTATCCGATCGAGACACCGACAAGCCCAAATGGCGGCTGGGTCGGCCTGAGCGGTTTGGCGTATCTGGGCAATGGCGACTTTGCCGTTCTGGAACGTGACAATCAGGGCAATCAGGATGCACGCATCAAGCTGATCACGCGCTTCTCGACCACGGGTATTGAATTCAAGGCCGACACCTTCACTGCCGAGCAGACACCGGATTTCGATGTGGTGGTGAAAACCGTCGTGCGGGATTTGATCGATGCCGGGGATTTCGAGGCCATTGGCGGCGTTCCCCTGGAAAAAATCGAAGGTCTCGCTGTATCGGCGGACGGCAGCGCCTATGTCGTCAATGACAATGACGGTGTGGACGATTCCAACGGCGAGACGCAGCTTTTCATTTTCCCGAATCTTTTCCCGCCCATCGACTGAGCGCGGGAAATTTTCTCGGCACTACCCGGCCGGGGCCTTGAGGCCCCGGCCTTTGCAGTCAAAGGTCTTTTACCGACTGAGACCTTTTGTTTGTTGCCAAACCGTCCCCATCAGGGCGCGGGGTTCAGTTCAAGCAGTGTTGAGGCTTCTTCAACGCCGTCACGGCTGCTGTCCACGACCGACACGACCAAACGGTAGGGCCCGTCCGGCCATGCTCCTTCAGCAGTTTTCAGACGTTTGAAACTCCGGCCCTGTGTCACATCGGCCGCCGCCCAGTGACGCCCGGCGCGTTTTTTGAGAGGCAGCGTCCCAGACAGAAGCGTCCGGCCGCGCCCGTCCTCGACATGTAGTTTGATAGTGTCGCCCGGTGCCGTGCCCGCCGTGTAGGCAAAGGCATAAAGAGGCTGCCCCTCCTTAGGCGTGAAGCTGTCCATGGGCCGAAGGTCCTTCAGCAGATTCTGAAAATTCGGGGCCTGACCGGCAAAGCCGAACTTTATGATATGCAAATGGGTATAGGGCAGATCACGCAGTGCCGCCGCACTCCACAAAGGCCGGCGACGCACAACACAGGGCTCGGTCAGGGCAGCCCCCGTATAGGGGTCGTAGGGAATGAGCCGGCGTGTCGCGGGGTCATCCGTCCCTTCCTGCCGCATGACCTGAAAATGCAGATGCGGGAAGGATGACAGTCCGGAGGAGCCCACAAGACCCAGCGGCTGTCCCGCCTCGACCCGCTGGCCCTGGCTGACGCTGACAGATCCCTGTTTCAGGTGGCAATACATGGTCTGCCAGCCGCCACCATGATCAATACGCACGCCGTTGCCGCAGGCCTGGGGCTCCAGCGCGTCCCGGCCGTCTTTCGTCACCTGGGCATCGGCCAGTCCGTCACGGGTCCCGCGCACGGTTCCGGCCGCAGCAGCCAGAACCCGGATGTCGGTGTCCCACGCCGCCCAGTCCAACGGCCCGATATCAAGGCCCTGATGAGCCTGACCGAAGCGGTTGGAGCGATTGTCGGTACGGCTGCCGCAATAACTGTCGGAAACCCCGTCTTCGAGATCGTGATCCATGAAGGTTTGTATCCAGCACCGCCCTCCGGGAGAGGCAAGACAGTCGATCGGCCGTTCCAGAACCGGTGCCCCCGCAAGCGGATCCGCCTGCTGTGCCACACTGTCCGCCCAGCCAGCGAAAGCCGCAATCAAGGCACTTCCCATCAGTAAATATTTTCCTGTCATCCGTCCGTTTCCCTATCCCTGGCCGTCTGAACCCCGGCACAAAATCGCACCACCGGTGTGCAGTTTTCACCCATATGCGGGGCTGCGCGATCCGGCGATGAAGCATATTATAGGCCCGCATCGAAAGGAGAGCGGTATGGTCGCATCATTCGCACCGATTTATGACGCAGCTTGCAAGCGCAAGGGTGGCCCGCAAGAAGTGGAAACCCTGCTTGCCAGACCGAAATCGCCGAAAAGCCTAGCGGCCATTCCTGACGACCGCTGGCTGGCGGATATGACGCGCAGTGTTTTTCAAGCCGGTTTCAGTTGGAAAGTGATTGAGCGAAAATGGGACGGTTTTGAGGCGGCGTTTGAAGAATTCAACCCCACACGCTGGGCCTTTATGTCGGACGAGGATATGGACGGACTTTTGCGCGATACGCGCATCGTCAGAAACGCCGCCAAGATCATCAGTGTGCGGGATAACGCGATTTTCCTGGAAGGTCTGGCTGAAAAACATGGCAGCGCCGGTGCCTTCTTTGCCGCCTGCCCGCCTGAAGACTACGCAAATCTGCTTTTACTGCTGAAAAAACAGGCCAGCCGCCTCGGCGGCACAAGCGGACAGTATTTTCTACGCCGCGTCGGCGTTGACGGATATATCCTGTTCCGCGATGTCATCGCCGCGCTGGTGGCGGCCGGCATTGTGGACAAGGCGCCATCGTCGCAAAAGGCGATGGCTGCCGTCCAGAATGCCTTCAACATCTGGATGACGGAAACGGGCCGTTCTCTGACCGAACTGTCGCGCATTCTCGCTTTAAGCACGGACGGCTGACACAGGCCCGGGCCCCTGCACACCGTCCGCCTCCGGTTTCGATCCATATGGCAGGCGGCCTTCCAAAAGGTCGATATGGGGGCGCAGACTTTTGTGAATATGACCCCGAAACAGACGATGGCGACGGGCTTCGCGCAAATCCGGGTGACACAAGACCCACAAATCGAAACTGTGCGTACTGTCAGGAACCATCCTGCACAGCAAAGGCGAGGGATCGCCGACAAAGCAGGGCAAATAGGCAAGGCCAAGGCCAGCTTCGGCCGCCGCCCGCTGAAGCATGAGATTGTTCAGCCGCCCGCGCACCGGTATATCGGGAAAGGCGCTTTCCTGTACCCATGGGGGATAGGGCTCATCATCCTGCCAGCCGATCCAGCGCATGCCGTCCCGCCCTGCACGATCTTGGTAGCCGGAACAGGCATATATACAGCTGTGGACCTCCGCCGCCTTGCGGCCAACGAGATGCGGCGGAGGCAATTTGCCCGCACGCAGGAATCTAAGGGCCACATCCGCCTCACGCCGTGACAGATCCAGCGCATCATACGTCAGATCGATTTCAATGTTGATGGCCGGATGGTCTTCCATGAAGCGGGTCAGTGGTTCCATCAGCAGATGAAGCGCCAAACCGTCCGGCATGGTGACCTTGATATCCCCTTCCAGACGGTCATCCCGGCCGACGAGTTGGCGCTCGATCGCACCCATATGATCGGCAACCGTCTTTGCCTCACTTAAAACATCGCGGCCGGCCGCGGTCAGAACATACCCTTCCGGTGTCCGGTCAAACAGGCGCACGCCCAAATCCGCTTCGAGCGCTTCGAGGCGCCGGAGCACGGTGGAATGGCTGATGCCCAGGCGGTGCCCTGCCGCCCGCACGGCCCCCGTGCGGGCGAGTGCGAGAAAAATGCGGATATCGTTCCAGTTCATGCAAACGCTCCCTGCCATGGATCAGCGCCAGTATATGTCAGCAGTGTTGGTGCAATTCTGCACCAGGCTAATACATTTTTGCACTGTTTATATTCACGGAGGCACCGCCTAGGCTTTGACCAAAGCAATTGCAGGTTTGTGAAACCAAACCGCCGACCGATGCGAGTAAACCGGAACGAAAACCCAGTATCGCTCCGGTTTACGTACGATCCGACACCCATGTTCCCAGGCAGGATCGACGCTGGACAGGAATAGCAAGGACAAAAGGGAGGTCCCGTTGTCACGCGCCACCGCCAGCCCCCAGACGGCACGTCAGGTTCCCCCCGACATTCTGCCGCAGGATGACCCGTATTACCTGGAAGAAAGTCTGTTCGCGGTGCGCGACCGCACATTGTCGCTGGTAAAAGGACTGTCCGACGCCGACGCCACGGTGCAGTCCATGACGGATGCCAGCCCGGCAAAATGGCATCTGGCACATACGACATGGTTTTTCGAAACGCTGATCCTGGTTCCTTTTTTAAAGGGGTACCGGCCGTTCGACGATACATACGGATATCTGTTCAATTCCTATTATGAGCGGATCGGCGATCGCCACCCACGCGACAGGCGCGGCATGCTGACGCGGCCCAGCCTAGACGAAATTCGTGCCTACCGCGCGCATGTGGACGCCGCGCTCGGCAAGCTGTTTTCGACCCGACTCCCAAACAGTGAGACTGTCGACCTGATCGAGTTGGGGATGCATCACGAACAACAGCATCAGGAATTGCTGCTGACCGATCTTTTGCATCTGTTTGCGCAAAATCCGCTGTCCCCGGTCTATCGCATGATTAAGCCTGGGCACAGTCACGAACCGGCCCGGACAGACCAGTCTGCCGTCGTTTGGCATGAGTATGAAGGCGGTTTGTGCGAGATCGGAGCCGCGTCCGACGGCTTTACCTATGACAATGAACGCCCGCGCCACAGTGTGCATCTGGCCCCCTTTTCGCTGGCGGACCGTCCCGTCACTGGCGGCGACTGGATACGGTTCATCGAGGATGGCGGCTATGACAATCCGCTTCTGTGGCTGGCCGATGGCTGGGCCCTGGTCCAGCAGGAAAACTGGCGTCATCCTATCTATTGGCGGCAATGCGAGGGTGTGTGGAAGGCCATGACGCTTGGCGGTCTGCTGCCTGTCGACCGGTCCGCCCCTGTCAGCCACATCAGTTATTTCGAGGCCGCAGCCTATGCCCAATGGGCCGGCGCCCGCCTACCCCGCGAGGCGGAATGGGAAATGGCAGCCATGCGTCTGTCCGGCAATGCCGTGAAGACGGCCAATTTTCTGGAAAGCGGAACCATGCGCCCCGACGCCCTACGGGCGGCAGCGGACAGGCAGCATCAGGGGCCGCGTCAGATGTTCGGCGATGTCTGGGAATGGACGCAAAGTTCTTATTGCGCCTATCCCGGTTTCAAACCGCTGCAGGGTGCGGCGGAAGAATATAATGGCAAATTCATGTGCGGCCAGTTCGTCCTGAAAGGCGGGTCATGCGCAACACCCCGCAGCCATATCCGCGCGTCCTACCGCAATTTTTTCTACCCCCACCAGCGCTGGCAATTTTCGGGCCTGCGTCTGGCAAAAGATCTTTGAACCCCGCCTGCTCCAAATCCCCAGAAAAATCCGGATTTATGACCCTGACAGATGATTTTCGCCAAGCCGTGCTTGACGGCCTAGGCCAAAGCCGCAAAGCCATTCCATGCCGCTTCCTGTATGATGAGACCGGGTCGGGTTATTTCGATGACATAACCCGCCTGGATGAGTATTACCCCACACGCACGGAACGCAGCATCCTCAAGACTGCGTTGCCTGATATGGCGGTCCGGATTGGCCCGGGCGCAAGCGTGCTGGAGCTTGGTAGCGGCACCAGTGAAAAAACGGGAGCCCTGCTGGCAGCATTGGAAGACCCACGCTGCTACGTCCCCCTGGATATTGACGAAGCCACCCTGGAAGACGCCGCCGGACGCCTGCGGCAGGCCTTTCCCCACCTGCCGGTTGTGCCCCTTCATGCCGATTTCAACGATGTGTGGACGCTGCCGCCACAGTGCCTGCCACCGGTTTTGTGCTTTTTCCCCGGATCGACCATCGGCAATTTCGACAAGCCGGAGGCCGAGACTTTCCTGCGGCATATCCGCAGCAATCTGGGACCGAATGCCCGACTGCTGATTGGCGTCGACCTGGTCAAGGACACACATATACTGGAAGCCGCCTATGATGATGCCAAAGGGGTGACCGCGGCTTTCAACCTGAACCTGCTGGTGCGGATCAACCGTGAACTGTGCGGGGACTTCAAACCGGAAGCCTTCCGTCACCGCGCCGTTTATAATGAAGACCGTGCCTGTATCGAGATGTACCTGGTCAGCCAAACCAACCAGACAGTGCGCATCGGCGGCACCCTCATCCAGTTCGCCGCGGGTGAGATGGTTCACACCGAGGACAGCCACAAATACACCCCTGAAGGATTTGCCACGCTGGCCGGGCGTGCCGGTTGGCGGCGGACAGGTATGTGGATGGACGATGGAAAGCTGTTTTCCGTGCAATTGTTCGAGGCTGAATAGATCGGTTCGGCAGGAGCGGGAATCACCCCACGGACAGAACCTGCACCCCCCTCTTTCATGGTCGCGGAGCGTCCAGTGGTAAGCTCACATACAGGTACGAAAAAATAAATTCCGGGGCCTGTTCGAAGAGGCAGGCTCCGGCGCAGACGAGTACGCAAACCTTTGAGATACTTCTTAACCATCTGATTTCTGACCGAAAAGTCAACTTTCTGCGGCCCGTGTCATGTGCGGCGCGGCAATGCCCGGCAATTCCTGCATTTCAGGCAATACTGCGCCGCAGCAAATGCATGGCAGATTTTCAAATTTCCTTAACAATCCACGGATATGCGTTCGCGCGTCCTGCCTGCAAGCCTGCCTGAAATACCTGTGGGCGGACATGTGTATTCGAGGAATTCTGACAGGGTTACCGATATCCGGAACCGCGCAGGAGAGACTGTCATGAACAAAATTTTCGTTTTTCTATTTACGGCCGTTTTGCTGATCGCGGCCCCCGCTGCCGTCAAAGCCGATACCGTCGGCGAATTGATGGCTGCCGCCGAGGTTTCCGGAATCGATCAGGCTGCGCTAAGCGCATGGCAACAGAAGGCCCGCGCCGCCCTCACCAAGCTGCATGTCTATCCCCGCAGCGCCAAGATGGAGAATGTGGAAGGCACAGGGCGGATCCAGGTGACCATGGAAAAAGGTGGCAGGGTCGTCCATGTGGCGGTCCTGGACGCGCCTGCGCACAAGGCCCTGGACCGGGCTATCCAGGCCTATGAGAAAAAACTGCAAAACCTGCCGGCCATGCCGTCCGGTTTCGACATGTCCCACTTCACCTTTATCGCTGAAATCAACTGGACGCTGGCCTGATAAGTTTGGCCTGATGACCCGGCAACATTTCCGCATATCTAACGTCAAGGCCGCCTCTTAACCGGGGCGGCCTTTTATATTGGCCGCTACCGGCATGCCCGACATAAAATTGCTATTCTATATAATGGAATTATATATTTTATACATAAGACATTCTTTCTTTTTAAGGAACGCTTTATCTTCCTCATCAACACAGCCGGCACCCCTGCCGGCCATATCTGGAAAGGAAGATCGATATGTCACGCATCCCTACCCCTGCCACGACCAGCGACGCACCGGCGGCATCCCAAGCCCTGCTGGACGGCGTTCAGAAATCCCTTGGCAGCGTGCCGAACCTGTTTCGCATTATTGCCAACAGCCCATCGGCGCTTGAAGGTTATCTTGGCCTGAACGGAGCCCTCGGCAAAGGCCGGCTGGCCCCTGCAACACGCGAGCGGATCGCGCTGGCGGTTGCCGAGATCAACGGCTGCGAATACTGCCTTGCCGCGCATACCTATCTGGGCACAAACGTCGCCAAACTGACAAGCGCGGAGATCGCCGCCAACCGCAAGGGCGGATCGACCGATGCCAAAGCCGATGCGGCCGTCCGTTTTGCAGCCGAGATTGCCCGTAAGCGGGGTCGGCTTGACAATCATGCCGTGGACCGGGTCCGGACAGCCGGTTACAGCGATGCCGAAATTGTCGAAATCATCGTCCATGTGGCCCTCAATACGCTGACCAATTACGTGAATGAGATTCTGGACACCGACATCGACTTCCCGGCAGCGGCAACACTGGCCGCCTGACCCCTGGGTGCAGGCCCCGGTCACTCCCTGCCGGGGCCTGCGGAACCCTATCAGAATTCGTCACACACCAGATGAAGGAAAGCCCCATGCGTCCGCCCCTGCCCCCGTTCACGACCGAGACCGCCAGCCAGAAGGTCCGCGCCGCAGAGGATGGCTGGAACAGCCGCGATCCCGCCCGGGTGGCGCTGGCCTATACCGAGGACAGTATCTGGCGAAACCGATCGGAGTTTTTCAAGGGACGGACCGCAATCGAAGCCTTTCTCACACGCAAATGGACACGCGAGCATGAATACCGCCTGATCAAGGAACTGTGGGCCCATACGGACAACCGTATCGCCGTCCGGTTTGCCTATGAATTCCGCAACGATGCCGGGGACTGGTTCCGGGCCTATGGCAACGAGAACTGGGAGTTTGACCGCAGCGGCCTGATGCGGCGGCGGATCGCCAGCATCAACGATCTGCCAATCCGCGATGATGAGCGTTTGTTCCACTGGCCGCAGGGCCGCCGCCCTGACGATCACCCCGGTCTGAGCAAGCTTGGTCTATAAGGGGCGTACCGTTATGGCTGATATATCATCGGATATCGCTTTTACCCTCACGGTCAAAGCCATCCAGACACGCAAAGGGTCACGCGATGCCTACCAGCGCATGGAGGACAAAGGCGGCTGGCGGACGGAGATCACACCGGATCTTGCCGCGTTTATCAACGAACAGCGCAGCATCTTCATGGCAACGGTCTCAAGCAGCGGGTCCCCCTATATCCAGCATCGCGGCGGCCCGCCGGGGTTCCTTAAGGTTCTCGACCCACGGACGCTGGCCTTCGCCGATTTCACCGGCAACCGCCAGTTCATTTCACAGGGCAATCTGTCGGACAATCCGAAAGCACATCTGTTTCTGATCGATTATACCAAGCGGAAGCGGGTTAAGATCTGGGGGGAAGCGCGCGTGGTGGAAAACGACCCGGCGCTTGTTGGCCGGCTGATGCCGGAAAACTACAGGGCACGGCCGGAGCAGGCGATGCTGTTTCATATCGCCGCCTGGGATGCCAACTGCCCACAGCACATCCCGCAACGCTTCGAGGCCGAAGACGTGGTTCATGCCCTGGCAGAACGAGACGCTCGTATCGCGGATCTGGAAGCCAGGCTCGCAAAACGGCGGGGCAGGGACTGAATAACAGGCATATAGGTATCTGACCGCCCCACAGTTCTATCTGGCAAGGCATTGCCTCAGTGCCGCCTGCCACCCCGCCAGAAGATGGCCGCGTTTTTCGGACGACATGGCCGGGCTGAAGGCGGCCTCCTGGCGCCAGCCGGCCGTCGCCGCCGCCAGATCGGGCCACAGGCCGATACCGACACCGGCGGCCAGTGCAGCCCCCAGCGCCGTGGTCTCGATCGAGGCCGGGCGTTCAACCGGGACATCGCATATATCCGCCAGAAACCGGGCGAACCAGCCGTTGGCGGCCATGCCACCGTCAATGCGCACGGTTTCGGGCCTGGGTGTGCCGTCGCGCTGTAGAAGGTCGAACAAGTCAGCGGTCTGATATACAACGGATTCAAGGCCGGCACGCACGATTTCCGCTGCCGTGGTCGCACGGCTGAGACCGGTGATCAGACCGCGTGCATCCGGATCCCAGTGTGGTGCGCCCAGCCCTGTGAAGGCCGGCACCATATAAACACCACCGGTCCCGTCAAGGGCTGCGACCATGTCCTCGCTGTCCTGCGCGCTCGCGATCAGACCTATCTGATCGCGGAACCACTGCACCACCGTGCCGGCATTGAAGATACTGCCTTCCATGGCATAGGCAACGCCACCGGGCGTTTTATAGGCAATGGTCGACAGCAGTTTATGCTGGCTGTACAGCAGATCATCGCCCGTATTCTGCAGGACAAAACAGCCGGTGCCGTATGTACTTTTGATCATACCGGGATGAATGCAGCCCTGCCCGATGGCGGCTGCCTGCTGATCCCCGATAAGCCCGGCAATCGGCGTACCGGCAGCCGGCAGGCCGTCCGCGATGACGCCCACCGTTTCCGTGTTATCGACCACATCCGGCAGAATGGAACACGGGATCCCGAACAGACGCAGCAAATCATCCGACCAGTCGACATCGCGAATGTCGAGCAACATGGTCCGGGATGCATTGGCCGCATCGGAGACATGAGCCCCGCCACCGGTCAGACGATAGGCGAGATAGCTTTCCACCGTGCCGAAGCAAAGATCGCCCCGCTCTGCCGAGGCGCGCAGGCCCGGACCGGCTTCATCATCGAGCAGCCAGGCCAGTTTCGTCGCGCTGAAATAAGGATCCAACACCAATCCGGTTTTACGGGTAACGGTGGCTTCCACCCCTTTGTCACGGCCCAGCCGTACACATATGGGTGCGGTGCGCCGGTCTTGCCAGACAATGGCGCGGGCCAGCGGCGTCCCCGTCCCGCGTTCCCACAATATGGTGGTCTCGCGCTGATTGGTAATGCCCAGGGCCAACGGCTTCAAGCCCCTGTCCGCCATGCAGGAGACCACATCGGACAGGACATGAACGACCGCTTGCCAGATGTCTTCCGCGTCGTGCTCAACCCAACCGCTGTGTGGATAATGCTGTTCCAGGGGTTTCTGTGCACTGGCGAGAACCGTCTGATCCGGTGAAACCGCGAGCGCCCGTGTGCTGGTGGTGCCCTGGTCCAGTGACAGCAGATAACCGGTGTCCATGATCACGCCTCCCCATAGCGATACAGTCCGTAAAACTGGCAAGGGGGAGGATGTTTATGCAAGCCCCGATTTTGCCGGCACGGTACGCGGCGAGCCCGCGTCGTCAAGAAAGGGGTCCAGCGCGTTCAGGCTGTCGGCCTCGGCGACGGGCTTGTCCCAGCGGATGCGGCTGATGCGCGGAAACCGCAGGGCAACCCCGGATTTATGGCGCGGACTGGTATGCACACTGTCAAATGCCACTTCCAGCACCAGACCCTTTGCCACCTCGCGCACGGGGCCGAACCGGTTGATCGTATGTTTGCGTACCCAGGCATCCAGCTGGCGCAGCTCGGCGTCGGTGAAGCCGAAATACGCTTTACCAATGGGGACGACCGACCCCTCACGCCACAAACCAAAGGTGAAATCGGAATAAAAGGAAGACCGTTTCCCGTGCCCGCGCTGGGCATACATCAGCACCGCATCCACCAGTTTGGGGTCGCGCTTCCATTTGAACCAGGGCCCTCTGGGGCGGCCCGGCACATAAAGGGAGGACCGATGTTTGATCATCACCCCCTCATGGCCGCGTTCATCAGCACCGTGCCGACGTATATCTTCCAGTTCCGTCCATGAGGTAAAGGGAATACGGACCGACAGGCAGAGCCTGTCGTCGCCATGACGGTCCAGCCAGTGTTCCAGCATCTTCCGGCGGATGTCCAGCGGGCGGTCCCGTATATCCAGGTCGCCGTCGAACAGCATGTCGTACAGCATGACAAAAGCCGGAAGCGTGGTCAGGTGCTTGCGGATGACGGTCTTACGGTTCAACCTTTGCTGCAAGCGGTTGAACGGCAACGGATCGCCAGGCACCCCCACCAACAATTCGCCGTCGAGAACACCAACCCCACTGACGGCCGAGACAAGATCGGGAAAGGTATGGGAGATATCCTCACCGGTGCGTGAAAACAGGCGGGTCTCGGCCCCATCACCGACAATCTGCACCCGCACACCGTCCCATTTCCATTCCGCCACATAATCATCCGGGTCCAGGGACGAGAAGTCCCTATCGTCATCCAGCGGGTTGGCAAGCATCATGGGGTGAAATATCCGTGAAAATGCCACCCGCGGCCTTGGTGCGCGCCCATCCATCCATGCGAAGAGGTTCGTATAGGGCGGGTCCACCCCGTGCCAGACTTCCTCGACATCCTGAAGGTTGAGGCCGCCGGCCTCCGCGAGCGCGGTTTTCGCCAACCGTGCGGACACCCCGACACGCAAGCCCCCCGTCGCCAGCTTGATCAGAGCCCAGCGCGCCTTCGGCTCAGCCCTGTCCAGAAGGCCGGACAGATAGCCGGCCAGACGGTCTTTCGGCATGGCATCCAGGGTCTCAACCAGATCCGCCAGCCCTGGTAAGTCCTCACCGCCGCTGCCGGGCCAGATCAAAGACACCGTTTCCGCCATATCGCCCACATAATCATAGGACGGCGCCCACAAAACCGGATCAATGCGGTCCATGACCACGTCACGGATGAAAGCGGGTTTGACGTGACGCAGCCGCAGGGCACCGGTCAGCGCCGCCAAGGCAATGCCGCGATCCGGGTCCGGCGTATGGCGGAAATAACGCATCATAAGCACAATCTTGCGGTTGCGCGACGGTGTCAGCAACAGCCGTTCCAGCAATGATGCAAAGGCCATCATGTCCCTGCGGCCGCTCCTGTCGGCGAGTGGCCGTCACCACCGTCCTCGTCCCGGCCGGCCAGAGCCAGCGCGGCTGCCTTCAAGCCCCTGGTGCCACAGTAATGAATGAGCGCGTCCTCACGCCCATGCGTCACCCAGACCTCGTTCGCACCGGTTGCCTCAATCGTCGCGGTCAGTTCATCCCAGTCCGCATGGTCCGACAGAACAAGCGGCAATTCCACGCCGCGCTGTTTGGCACGCTGTTTCACCTGCATCCAGCCGGATGCCATGACCCTGAGCGGATCGCCAAAGCGGCGTGACCAGCGATCAGCCAAAGACGACGGCGGGGCGATGACGATTTCACCTGCAAGATCGCGCGCTGGCGTGTCCGCGACAGGCCGCAGACTGCCAAGGGCGACCCCGTGCGCCTGATAGAGACCGCACAGACGGTCCATAGCGCCGTGCAAATAGATCGGCCTGTCATACCCTTGCGCCCGCAGCAGGGCGATGACGCGCTGCGCCTTACCGAGGGCGTAGGCGCCGACAAGATGCGTCCGCCCCGCCTCGGTTTTCAGGGAATCAATCAGGCGATCTATTTCACGGGCGGGCGGCGGATGCCGGAAGACCGGCAGGGCAAACGTGGCCTCGGTGATCAACAGGTCGCACGGCACGCATTCAAAAGCCGCGCAAGTCGCATCCGGTACGGTTTTGTAATCCCCGGTGACAACAATTCGCCGGCCTTTATGCTCCAGGAGCACCTGTGCGCTGCCCAGAATATGACCGGCGGGATGAAGACTGAGGGTCATGTCTCCAAGGGCCAGATACTCCCCGTAAGGCAGCGGCTGGAAACTGCGCGCGCAATCGGCACCGTAGCGCGCCTGCATAATGGCAATGGTTTCGGGGGTTGCCAGTACACTTCCATGTCCGGCCCTGGCATGGTCGGCATGGCCATGTGTGATTATCGCCTTGCCGACAGGCCGGTCGGGGTCGATATAAACTCCGACGGAGGCAAGAAAAAGCGTATGGTCAACAATCGGCATAGATCGGCAAATAGGGCAAAAACACCGCCGCTTCCAGTCCCGTCCCCGTCGTCTCTCCCCGGCTGTCTGGCCGACCACCCCCTGACCGCATGGATGGCCGGAAACGGCTGGGCCTGGCATATACATCAGATCGACACATTGGTGGCAGCCCGCGCCGGACGGGACGTTCTTCTGACCGCACCCACAGGGGCCGGCAAGACGCTGGCCGGATTTCTGCCTAGCCTGGTGGACATGTACGAAATGCCGCCCACTGACGGCAGCACACTGCACACGCTGTATGTGTCCCCTCTGAAGGCACTGGCGGTGGATGTGCACCGGAACCTGTCGCGACCGGTTGACGCCATGGGCCTGCCGATCACCCATGAGACCCGTACGGGCGACACGCCTCAGTCCAAAAAACAAAGACAGAAGCGAAAACCGCCGCATATATTGCTGACCACGCCGGAGTCCCTGGCCCTATTGCTGTCGCATGAGGAAGCACCGCGCACCTTCGCAGGCCTGCGCCATGTGGTGATTGACGAGCTTCATGCGGTGATGCACAGCAAACGCGGCGACCTTCTGTCACTGGGACTGGCGCGGCTGACACGTCTGGCACCACAGGCGCGACGGATTGCCCTATCAGCCACACTGGACGGCCCGGAAACCGCCGCGGCCTATGCCTGCCGGGAGGATGCAACCATCGTCACCGCGCCTGCGGCACTGCGCCCCAAGGTCCGTATCCTGATCGGCCGGGACCGCATGCCCTGGTCGGGTCACATGGCCCGTTATGCCCTGGGCGATGTGTATGCGGAACTGAAGGAAGCCCGTCTTGCCATCGTTTTCGTCAATACACGGGCGCAGGCTGAACTGGTTTTCCGGGAATTGTGGGACCTCAATGACGACCGCCTGCGCATCGCGCTGCATCACGGGTCGCTGGAACGGGACCAGCGCCGTCGGGTCGAAGAGGCCATGGCTTCAGGCGGACTGGACTGCGTGATTGCCACATCATCGCTGGATCTGGGACTGGACTGGGCAGCCGTGGATCTGGTGGTACAAATCGGCGCTCCCAAAGGGGCAAGCCGCCTGCTGCAACGTATCGGGCGCTCCAATCACAGGCTGGACACACCCAGCCGGGCCATCCTGGTGCCCGCCAACCGCTTTGAGTATCTGGAATGCATGGCCGCCTGCCAGGCCATCGACGGGCAAACACTGGACGGCCCCGCACCCAGGGCCGGCGGGCTCGATGTTCTGGCACAACACATTCTCGGACGTGGCTGCATGGGGCCGTTCGAGGCGGACGACCTGTTTGATGAAGTCCGGCGGGCCTGGCCTTATCGGGACCTGAGACGCGAAGATTTCGACGGGGCACTGCATTTCATGGTGAATGGCGGGTATGCCCTGAAAACCTATGACCGATATGGGCGATTGGAGACGCTGGACGATGGACGCTACCGGGTGCGCGACAACCGTCACCGGCAGCGCTACGCCATGAATATCGGCACCATTGTCGAAGCGCCGATGCTGAAGGTGAAAATCGGCAAACGCACCCTTGGACAGATTGAGGACTATTTCATCCAGGGCCTGTCGGCGGGCGACACATTTCTGTTCGGCGGACAGGTGCTGCGCTTTGAGGGACTGCGGGACGGGGCCGTACAGGCCAGGCGCAGCACCGACGGGGAGGCAAAGATTCCCTCCTATGCCGGCGGCAAACTGCCGCTGACCACGCATTTGTCCACCCTGGTCAGACACATGCTGAACCGCCCCGGGGACTGGCGGCGTTTTCCGGCCCCGGTGGCCGAGTGGCTGCACCTGCAGGGGGAACGGTCCGCCCTGCCCAGCCGTGACGGCCTGCTGGTGGAAACCTTTCCGCGCGCAGGTCGTCATCATCTGGTGGCATATGGTTTTGAAGGGCGCAACGCCCACCACACACTGGGATTTCTGCTGTTGCGGCGCATGCAGCGTTTCGCCCTGAAACCGCTCGGCTTCGTCGCCACGGATTACGCCGTTGCCGTCTGGTCGCTGGAACCGGTGGACGATGCCGACCAGCTGTTTGCCGCAGATCTTATGGTTGACGACCTTCAGGACTGGCTGGAGGAGACCCCGCTGCTCAAACGCCTGTTCCGGGAGGTGGCCGTGATTGCCGGACTGATCGACCGCCAGATGCCGGGGGCGCGCAAAACCGGCAAGCAGGTCACCTTCAACGCGGACCTGATTTACGACGTTCTGCGCCGTTATGAACCCGACCACATTCTGCTCAAGGCCGCGCGGGCCGATGCCGGCGGCGGGTTGATCGACCTTGAACGCTTGCAGGACATGCTGGTACGCATTCAGGGCCGGATCGACCATCGTCGTCTGGACAGGGTATCACCGCTTGCCGTACCGCTTCTGCTGGAAATCAACCGCGAGACCATACCGCGTGACGAGATGGGCGAAACCGTGCTGGCAGATTTCGAGCGATCCCTGCTGGAGGAGGCCGCGCTTGACACCGTCGGCTGAAACCCTGTGTCTGCCGTTTGCCGGCACTGACCTGGAGCTGCATCCCGCAGGCGCCCTTCTGTGGCCTGAAGAAAGCCTTCTGGCCGTTGCCGACCTGCACCTGGAAAAAGGCTCGAGCTTTGCCCCGACAGGACAATTGCTGCCCCCATATGACAGTGAGGATACACTGGAACGCCTCGTCACCCTTGCCGGTGCACTTGGATACCGGCGTATTCTGCTTTTGGGCGACACACTGCATGACAGCCGGGGACCATCCAGGCTGAGCACGGCGGCAACTGCCCTGTGGGAACAGTTGACGGATCTGGCCGAGATCATATGGGTGCGCGGCAACCATGACGGTCCCACCACACTGCCCAGTGTCACCGCATGCCACCAATGGCAAAAAAACGGCCTGACATTTCTGCACGAACTGGACCCTGAAGGACATGAACAGATCGCCGGGCACCACCATCCGGTCGCCAGACTGACCCACCGGGGCACAACGGTCAGACGCAAATGCTTTGTCGAGGATGGCAATCGCCTGATTCTGCCGGCTTTCGGCACATATACAGGCGGTCTCGATGTGCGGGATCCCGCAATAGAAATCTTGATGCAAGGGGAATGGCGGGCCCATATCGTCACCCGGGACCGCCTTGTCAGCGTGCCGGGCCACAAACTGGTCAAACCGGCCATGCCGGCATCCGCGCCCTGACAAAAACCGGCCTTTATTCGGCCGGACTGGCACGCTTTACAAAACCGCGCCGGATCGCCTTGCGCGTCGGTTCGGAAAAAACATATCGAAATGTCGGCATCATAGCGTTGATGGGACGCACGGTGACCGCCACATCGTACCAACCGGTGAAACGCGCCCCGGAAAAGTCCGGTTCGATCTCAAGGTCCATTTTATGGCGGGTAAAAGACGGCAGGGTCGCGACGACAGCCACCAGAATGCTGGTCAGGGCCGGATCGGAGAACCCGACGATAAGGCGACCCTCGGCGCTGGCAGCATCGCAATTGGACAGCAAATCGCGCACCCAGGCGCTGGTCCGCCGGACAAACCCCTTCGTCTGAGCAATACGGGCGATGCGCGTCATGATCTGTTCACGTCTGATCTGGCGCCGCATCCGGCAGGATTCGCAGGACGGTCCAGAATCATCGCGAAGATCAAACTGCCTTTTAAACGTCCGCCGGAGCCCCAGCCAGTGCACATGGAACTCGCTGTCCTGTCCCAGATGACCGGTCGCCTTTAAACGCAGGGGCACCGCGAGCGCCGCAGAAAGCAATCCCGCCAAGCCCAAAAGAATTATAATGGCAGACACATACCGTTCCTTCCCGTCGCTTCCCCCTGTCGCCCTGGGCCGCCATGCTGTCCGGTCCTAGAGGAACACGTTCAAAGCACCGGGATGTTGATACGGATCAAGCTATGACAATCGGCTTTGTCAGGGTGCCAATCCGGTCGGGGTGTCTTTTTATCTTGCTTTTAAGAGTCGTTATCATTATCAGAGCATAACCCCCTGGTTCTCAAACTCTCTCCCCAGGGGCCGTGCCCAGCCAGCCGCTTGTGCCTCCAGGTGCTGCCAGCCAGGCGCAGTATTCCTTCTCCCGCGTGGGGATGCGTGCGTTTTGTTGGAGTGACTTGTGACGATACCGATCAAACTGTTACCAATTTCCGCGATCCGGGCCATGACGCTTGGAACGACACTTCTTTCACCCGTTGCCGCCGGATCGCAGGTCCATGCCTTTGAAGAAGCCGCCGATGGCGGGTATGACGGCGACATCGTCGAGGAAGTCACGATTTCCGCCACACGGACGGAACGCCCGGTGTTTACGACGCCATCCGCCGTTTCAGTGATCGATACGGCAAGTGTGACCCGCTTTCAGCCCCTGACCTACGCGGACGTTTTCGAAGGGCTGCCCGGCGTGGCCATCCAGGGCGGTGCACGCCGGATTGCCGAAGAGCCGAACATCCGGGGCTTTTCCGACACACAGGTGGTGATCCGCCTGGACGGCGCCAGACAGAATTTCGACCTGGCGCACAGAGGCCGCTTTTTCGTCGATCAGGATCTGGTGAAACGCATCGAAGTCGTGCGCGGCAGCGCATCGGCGCTGTATGGCAGCGGGGCCTTGGGCGGTGTCATTTCGCTGGAGACAAAGGGTGCGAAAGATCTTTTGCAGGATGGGGAAACCCTGGGCGGCCGCGTAAAAACGGCCTATCAGTCCAACGGAGACGAACTGCTGACATCCGCCAGCCTGTTCGGTCGAAGCGGTGCTTTCGACGCCGCCGGCACCCTGATCTACCGCGAAGTGTTCAATGATCTGGAAGACGGGTCGGGTGAGACCATTCTCGACACGGAAGACCAGCTGTTGAACGGTCTGGTCAAGCTGGGTTTCGAGCCGGGCGAGCATCACCGGTTCGAGCTCATCGCCAGCCTCTTCGACAATGAAGGGGAAAACCCGACCAACGCCAACGCCGTTTCCACACCGACAACCGTGGTGGACCGCGAAACCAGTGAGCGGAATCTGCGGGGCAAATACACATATTCGGACCCGAACAACCGCGCCGTCAATCTGGAGGCGGTGGCCTTTTACACATCGATCGACGTGAGCGAAGACCGTTTTATCGATGGTCGCAACGACGAATCCGATTTTGAAAGCTACGGGTTCGATGTTCACAACACATCCCGTTTCAATGCCGGTGAAAAGGCCTCGGTCGCCCTGACATACGGGGTGGAATATTTCCGCGACAGCCAAAGCGGAACGCGAAACGGGGGCGTGCGGACCACATTCCCCGATGCCGAGCTGGATTTTCTGGCCGGTTATGCGCAGGCGGAGATCGAAATCGGCGACATGCTGTCCATCATCCCCGGACTGCGCTGGGACAGTTTCGACGTACAGGCCGGCGACGACAGCCAATCCCGCGACGAGGATGAAATCACGCCGCGCGTCGCTGTCGGATTTGCGCCTGCCGAATGGATTTATCTGTGGGGCAGCTATTCGGAAGCCTTCCGTACGCCATCGCTGACCGAACTGTTCAATGACGGCACCCATTTCGCCGTGCCGAACGGTCTCGGGCCGGGCACACTGGTGGTGAATAATTTCGTACCCTCGCCAAATCTGGCGCCTGAACGGGCGGAAAGCTGGGAACTGGGGGCCCGTTTCCGGCAATCGGATTTGATTATCGCAGGCGATGCCTTTGATTTCAGCGCAACCGTTTTCCGCTCCGACGTGGATGATTTCGTCGATCAGGTCGTCACCTTTGTCGATCCGGCGATCCCGCCCGTCTTCACCCCGCCGTTCGGGCCGACCACATTCTTCGGCACGACCCGGAATGACAGTGCAATGGCCCGCATCGAAGGGATCGAGGCCGAACTGCGTTACGAAAGCGACTATGTTTTCTTCTCGGTGGCGGGCTTTACCGTCGACGGTGAAAACCGGGACACCGGCGAAGGGCTGGGGTCCATGCCGCAGGACAGCCTCACGACCCAGTTGATCGGCAAATGGCCGGAACTCGGCCTGCAGGCGGGCGGCAGGCTGACGGTTGCCGCCGACCAGAATGATGTGCCTGAAGGCAGCACGACGACCGCCGGTTTCGAGACAGTGGACATTTTCGCGAACTGGAGTCCGCTTGAAGGGGCCTTAAAGGGACTGAACATCAGTCTCGGAATCGACAATCTGTTCGATGAGACTTTTTCCTTTCACCCGACAGTCATTCGCCAGCCCGGACGTAGCCTGCGCGTAATGCTCAGTCACCGTTTCGGATTGTAGGGGGCCGGACTGTAGCGAGACAGAGACGAAACACGAATTCACACGGCCAAGAGATGACGAAAAAGGATGGCGCCATGACCACACAGACATTGTCCCCAAGCGGGGGCACCCGGCACGCCGTGACCCCGATGCGGCGTTTGACAAGCAGCGACCTGCTAAAGGGCAACCGTGAAATCATCATTGAGCACGCGGGCGGTGAGTACCGCCTGCGCCTGACCAGCCAGGGCAAACTGATCCTGACCAAATAATCACGCGCAACCGGATAAGGAGAGAGAGATGGGTGTGCAAGAAAACATTAAAACCGGCGATGCCGCAAAGCTGAAGGCACGCTATGATACGTACAGGGCGGACAACCCGACCGTGCGGATCCGAAACGCGGCCGCCGATATGGGCGTCAGCGAAGCGGCTCTTGTCGCGACAGGCATCGGACACACCGCGACTCGTCTGGATGCGGACTGGGGCGATATCATAAAGCAGTTCCCGAAACTGGGTGAAATTCTGTGTATCACGCGCGGCGATCATGCCGTGCACGAAAAAGTCGGTAAATTCGCCAATATCTCCATCGGTCCGGGACATGGTCTTGTGGTCAACCGCGATATCGACCTGCGGCTTTTTCTAAGCCACTGGCACCATTGTTTCGCGGTAAGCGAAGAGACGAAACAGGGCGCCCGCCGCAGCATCCAGTTTTTCGATATCGACGGAACCGCGGTTCACAAGGTCTATATGCGCGACGGCAGCGATGTGGAAGCATATGACGCCCTTGTAGACCGTTTCACAAGTTCCGATCAGTCACCCGACTTTTCGGCTATTCCGCATCCCCCGAAAAAGGCCGATCGTCCAGACGGCGACATCGACCGGGAGGGCCTGCACGCGCACTGGGCAGCCCTGAAGGACACCCATGACTTTATCGAACTGCTTCGGGATTTCGAAGTCGGGCGCCAGCAGGCCTTCCGCCTGGTGGGCGAGGACATGGCATACCGTATCCCGGTGGCAGCGTTTGAAACCGCATTGACGGAAGCGGCGACCGCAAAACTGCCGATCATGATCTTTGTCGGCAACCGGGGCTGCATTCAGATCCATACGGACCCGATAGAGCGGGTGGTGCGCGCCAACGGCTGGCTGAATATTCTCGACCGCGGCTTCAACCTGCACCTGGAAGATAGCGCAGCGGTAGAGGCCTGGGTTGTCCGCAAACCGACGCGGGACGGCATCGTGACCTCGATCGAACTGTTCGACACGCAGGGCCGCGAGATCCTCTACATGTTCGGCGAACGCAAGCCCGGTGTGCCGGAACTGGAGGGATGGCGCGACCTGGTTGCCGGCCTGGACAGGCTGGACGGCTGAAAGGAAAACGGCGCATGATCCGTTTGAGTGCGATACTGCTGGCTGTCTGGGCTTATACCCAGACAGCCTTTTTGCCTGCCCTTGCCGACGATACGGTCAACTGTCAATCCGCCGGCAGACGGGTCGTCGCCCTCGGCGGCGCAGTGACGGAAAGCATACTGGCGCTGGGTGCGGGCAACCGGATGGTCGGTCGCGATACCACATCGACCCATCCGGATGCCGCCGGCCTGCCCGATGTCGGCTATTACAGACGTCTGGCGAGCGAGGGGGTTTTGTCTCTCAAGCCCGACCTTATTCTGGCGGAACCCGATGCCGGGCCCGATGTGGTGCTGGAACAGGTATCGGCTGCCGGCGTGTGCGTGATACGCATGCCGCGAGGCGGTTCGGCGGATGCCATCGCACAGCGTCTGCTGGCTGTGGCCTCCGCGCTTGGTCTCGGTGACAGCGGCGCAGGACTGGCCGCCGGGATCAAAGCGGATATGACGGCCCTGTCACAGATGATTCCGCCAGAGACGGACCGGCCCAAAATCCTGTTCCTGTTGAGCGTTTCGGGCGGTACGCCGGTTGCCGCCGGCGATGATACCGATGCCGCCGCCGTGATCGATCTGATCGGGGGTAAAAACGCCATTGAGAATGTCACCGGCTACAAACCCCTTTCGACCGAGGCCGCCATTGCGGCAAGGCCTGACGTGATCCTGATGATGGATCATGTCATACCGCAAGCCGGTGGACCGCAGGCCGTGCTTGCGCTGCCGCAGATCGCCCTGACACCGGCAGGGGCGAACGGGCGTCTTGTGGCCATCGACGGCCTATCCACCCTTGGCTTCGGCCCGCGCACACCGGCGGCCCTGAAGCAACTGGCCCGGGACATTCACGGCAGCGGTAAAAAGGGCCGCTGATCGCATGACCGCCCCCCTGACATCTCCGGTCGCGGCGCACGGTGTGACGGCACAAGGCCGCCCCGATCAACGGGATGTGCGCATCGCCCTGCCCAAACAACCATCCGGAACGGCCATTCTGTGGACACTGGGCGCTCTTACCGCCGTCATGGCGCTGGCCAATATCGCGGCGGGGGCCTATGCGCTGAGCCTGTGGCAGATACTGGGCGCCGTGGCCCGGATGGTGGGTGTTAACGCGGGCGGTTCCGTGACGGATGCGGACATCATGATTCTGTCTCAAATCCGCCTGCCGCGCGTGGCCATCGGGCTGGTGGTCGGGGCTGGCCTGGGCGTAGCCGGCGCGGTTCTACAAGGCCTGTTCCGCAATCCGCTTGCAGAACCAGGCCTTGTAGGCGTATCGGGTGGGGCGGCCCTGGCGGCCGTCAGTGTCATCGTTTTTGGCGGCAGCACGATCCTGCTGGGCGATATCAATATCACATCCTATGCCCTGCCGGTCGCCGCCTTCAGCGGCGGTCTCGCGGCGACGCTTTTCCTCTTCACCGTCAGCCGTTTTTCAAACGGAGACCCCGTTGCCACCATGCTTCTGGTCGGCATCGCCCTGAATGCCATTACCGTGGCTGCCATAGGGGCGATGCAGTATGTCAGCGACGAGGCGGAACTGAGACTGCTGACATTCTGGATGATGGGCGGGCTGGGCAGCATTACATGGGAACGTGCGCTTCCCGCCATTTTTCTGGTCGTCCCCAGCGTGCTGTGGCTTGTCCGGCTGGCTCCGGGCCTGAATGCCTACCAATTGGGGCGGGACGGCGCTGCCCACATCGGGATCGACACCGGACGGCTGACGGCGTTCGGGGTGATCGCGTCGGCACTGGCCGTCGGCGCATCGGTCGCGGTGACCGGGATTATCAGCTTTGTCGGCCTTATGGTGCCGCATCTTGTGCGGCAGATCGGCAGCGCCGATCACCGCTTTGTGCTGCCGGCCTCGGCCCTGCTCGGATCGGCCCTGGTTCTGGGCGCCGACCTGGCCGCGCGCCTGTCGGTGGCGCCCGCTGAACTGCCCATCGGTCTGGTCACCAGCGCGCTGGGCGGCCCCTTCTTCCTGTGGCTGATCCTGCGCCGCAGGTCGACAAATGGCGGGGGCTCCCGATGACCCTGACGGCAACGGATATCTGCATCACCCGCGGCCGGCGACACTTGGTCGACACGGCCTCGCTGACGGTCACGCCGGGACGCGTCACCGCACTGCTCGGCCCCAATGGCGCGGGAAAGTCGACCCTGATGAAAGTCCTGAGCGGCGATATCCGGCCCGATAGCGGCACCGTGGCCTTCCATGGCCGGTCCCTGTCGGAATGGCATCGCGAAAGCCTGGCGCGCCGGCGCGCCGTTCTGATGCAGGAAACCCATATACCGTTCGACTTTTCAGCGATGGATATCGTTCTGCTGGGTCGCTTGCCCCACGGGGAAAGCCCGACGGCACCGAAAGCCCGCGACATCGCCGCCCAAGCGCTACACCGCACGGGCACGCTGCATCTGGCAAGCGCAAGCATCTCCCGGCTGTCGGGGGGTGAAAGGCAGCGGGTTCATCTGGCACGGGTGCTGGCACAAATCTGGGCCGACACAGACCAGGGCGCCCCCCGCTTCGATGCGGGGAACGACGCGGAAAACGGCACGGCAAGCGAGACACGCTGCCTTCTTCTCGATGAACCGACAAGCGCGCTTGATCCCGCGTATCAGATTGCCCTACGGGCAATCCTGCACAGGCTTGCCGCAAACGGCACAGGCGTGCTGGTCATTCTGCATGACCTGAACCTGGCGGCGGCCATGGCCGATGAAATCGTGCTGATGCGCGGGGGCCGCATCTTCAGTCGGGGGACACCGGTACAGGTTCTGACACCTGATGCCTTGCAGGCCGTCTGGGGTCTTGACGCGGTCATCCTGCGCGGGCCGGAGGGGTATCCTGTCATCGCCCCGCGGATGGACGGCCCGCCGGCACCGTGACCATCCGCGGCGGAATAGACTTGCGCCCTAGTTCAATAAAACGGCGATTTCACTGCGCAATATGGAAGATAGATCGTTCAGCGTTTCCGTCGTTCCTTTCAAGGATGATACGCTTTCATTGGCCCGTTCCACTGAGGTGCGGACCGACTGGATATGTTTAGAAACCTCCATGGTGCCGGTCGCAGCTTCCTGACTGTTAGCGGCGATTTCGGACGTGGCCGTGGTTTGGTCGCCCACATGTGATGCGATGGCGGAGGCAATCGTGTCAACCTCGGCAATCCGCTGACGAATATCGCCGATGGCAGTGACCGTGTTGCCGACTTCACCCTGCACGGTTTCGATTTCGTGACTGATATCGTCAACCGCAGATCCTGTCTGATTGGCCAATGCCTTGATCTCATGGGCGACGACGGCAAAGCCTTTTCCGGATTCACCGGCACGCGTTGCCTCGATGGTGGCGTTCAGGGCCAAAAGGCGAGTCCGGTGAGAGATTTCCGAAATCAGGGACAGAACCCGGCCGATCCGGTCGGACGCGCTTTGCAGGGCCGAGACTTCCTCAGCCGCCCGGTCGGCCCGGTCAGCCGCCGAGGACGCCACGTCGGAGGCCTGGGTAGCCTGACTGGCAATATCACTGCCGGTGACCGACAGTTCCTCGGTCGCTGCCGCGACCGTCTGTACATTGGCCATGGCCTCTTCCGCCGCCGCGGCCACCATGCTGGCCAGATGCAGGGTTTCATCGGCCGCCGACGACATCTGCTCGGCCGCGGCTGCCGCGGACGATGCCTCCCCCTCAAGCAATTGGGATTTTTCAGTCACCATCGCTGCAGCCTGCTCGGTCTTGGTCACAACCGCCCATGTGGCCAAGGCCCCGACATATGCGTCTTCATCATCCAAAATCGCGGTGATGTCCAATTTCAGAATTTCCGGACCCAGCTTGATCTTGGCGGTAAAAGGCAGGTTTGAAGGGTCCCCCAGGATACGGCGCTGATGGGACGGATTTTTGTGAAACACGTCAATGCACTGGCCGATGAGATTATCGGCCGAGACCGGCAGATGCGCCTCCAACTCCTTCAGTGTCTTTTTGCTCATCTCGTTCATGTAGATCAGTTCGAGCGATTTCGGATCGCACATCATGGCGTTGATGGGCATTTTATCGACCATGGTCTGCAATGCGCCGGCGCTGATGCCGCTGCGCGGGCGTTCTCCGGCGCGCCTGGACAGGCTGGCTGGCCAACATTCAAGAAGGACCATGCTGTCACGGGTGCCTGTATCCCTGACCTGCCGTGCGGTCAGCTGGACCACGCCCAGCGCCCCTTCCATGGTCGCACTGCCCGGAGTGCCGCCAGCCGCCTTTTCGACCAGGGTGGCGGCATTGCCCTTGCCATTGTCGAAAATATCGATGGAAAGGCTGCCGTCTCCGCCAAAGGACAGGGATGCCTTGTCCATAAGGAGGGCGCGGCACGCCCCGTTGAGATGAATGATCATTCCGGTTTCAGGGCGACACAGAAAAGCCGGGCCGGCCAGTGCTTCGACAAGCCGGTCCATTGAGCCCCCATCTTCTTTCACGGACATCTTTGCCCTGTCTGTGCGGGACTGAAGTCTTTCAAACATTATTTTCCCCGTTTTATAACTTCCCGAGGAAATAATACCATGCATTAACTTGTGGAAATACAGACCCTGGAGTCCGTTACTGAATATCAATTCAGAAGTGTCGCAACATGCGAAATATAAACTTGACGTTTTCTCAGAACCGCCGTCGCACTTCTTAAAATCGTATTCTGGCACCGGCCCGCAACCAGCGTCCCGGCGCCGGCAGTCCGCGCTGGGGCTCGAAAAAGGCATCGCCCAGATTGTCGGCACGCAGATACAATTCCCCCTGAGTGCCCGGGGTCAACGCAAAGCGATAATCCACCGTCAGATTGACACGTGTGAGCCGTCCGAGAGGCTGAAGCAAACCGTCGGCATCTTCCGACCAGGCCCGGCCGATATGTTCTACCTCAGCCCGGGCGCCGAAGCCGCTCGGGTGCCGGTAATCGGCATTGAAGGCACCGATCACAGAGGGCCGTTCGGCAATGCGATTTACCGGCGTTTCGCCCCGCGGCCGGGCATGTTGAACCGTCAGACGCACGCTGAGGTCCAGACCGGGGGCGACACGGCTGCGGCCTTCCATTTCCAGACCGTAGAGACGGAACCCCGGCGTGTTGATGCGTTGACGCAGGGACGGCCCGTCCAACTGCCGCACAGTGCGCTGGTCAAGCGCGTTGTCCGTTATCCTGGCATAGGGCGTCACCCTGACCGCAGAGGGGCCATCCGTCCATTCGAGGGTCGTTTCGGCCAACCAGGTCCGCTCGGGGGTCAGCATGGGGTTTTCCAGAAACCGGTTGAGCGCGGTGCCGAACAGTTCCCTCAGCGTCGGCTGACGGGCCTTGCGGCCGGCGGCCAGTCCCAACGTCCAGCCATCGCCCAGGTCGTAATTCAACCCGGCGCCGAGCGAATAGTCAAAAAAATCACCCGTGTCCGTCCGGCCCGCGGTCTCAAGGGCGGCAAACCAGTCAAACCCGGCCGACAATGAGACATCCAGCTTTTCACTGAGCGGCCGCTGCCAGTCCACGGCACCGCTGACAAGGCGCTCGCGGAACACCTCCCGGTCCAAGGACGCGATCTCATCCAGGGTTCCTTCGCGCTGGCGATGGGTCGAGACATGGCCGGTCACGGTCATGCGCAGGATGCTGCGCCCGATGTCCACATCCAGCATGGAACGCAGGCCCCAGGTGCTGTTGTCGTCTTCCTGTCTGTCCTCAACCGTCAGGAAATCCGCACTTTCAAAACTGTCTATGGTCTGATCGAAAACCTGATGCCAGGCCGTGGCGCTGAACCGGACACTGTCGACCACGGGCCCTTCCACGAGGACGATGCCCATGGTGTACCGGTTGTCCGGGTAGCGCCAGAAACGGACATTGGCGATTTCCGGATCGCGGTCGCTTTCAGGGGCAACGCCCTGCTCGCTATCCACATGCAGGAGGCTGGCGCGCACGGTCATGGCACCCATATCCATTTCATACCGGATAAATCCATGCATCATGGACAGGTCCGTATTGGTGCGTGGACCGTCGGCACTTTGGGAAAACGGCAGACGCATATCATCAGCCAGCGGCTGACCGTCATGGTCCACATAGCCGGCCGCCAGCAGCAGATGACCGCGACCGATATTGAAACCAGCCAGACCGTCAAGCTGCACCAGATCCTCGCTGCCGCCGATCAGGCTGGCCTGTCCGCCGGTACGCTCGGCACTGGCGCCGGTGGACAGAACCAGTGCCCCACCGGTTGCCCGCGCCCCGAACCGCGTGGAGACCGGACCGCCGACAACGGCCCCACCGGCCACAATGGACGCCGGCAGCGCCGACAGATCGACACGATTGTCCCAAGGGACGTTGAGTGGAGCGCCGTCGAGAAAAACAGCGGTTTCCCGCTCCCCCGACCCGCGCAGGAAAAGCAGGGTTTCGCCGCGCGAATTGGTCCGGACATGAGCGGACGGCGCCAGTATGGCAAGATCGGCCACGCTGACGGGCGCGCGGGCCTCGACCGCTGCGCTGTCAATGGGAGCACGGGTGCCGAGGGGCGACAGTCCCTCAGCCGGTGTTCCACGGACGGCAACGGTCACGATGTCATCGTCCTGTGCACCATCCGTCGCCGCCATAGCCATGGGCAACAGCAAGGTCCACACGACAGCATGAAGGCCGCAAAACGCGGCAAAACGCTTTACACAGGCCATGATCTTATACGGCCGCGAGACGGATCGGGCGTCCGGGGGTCAGCATTTCCGCCGCACGGACGATGGCGTCCGCGTCAATCCCGTGATGCCGGTAAAGGTCGTCGATGCGACCGGTCTGGCCGAAATGTTCAACGCCGAGCGGCACCACGCGGTGACCGCGCACACCGCCGAGCCAGGACAGGCTGGCGGGATGGCCGTCGATGACGGTGATCAGCGTGGCGTGCGGCGGCACGCGCTGCAACAGGCGGTCAATATGACAGGCGCCGCCGTCCACCCCCGTCATCCGTGCCCGGCGCACGGCCTGAAATCCGGCCGCCAGCCTGTCGGCGGAGGTCACGGCGAGAACGCCGATATCGCGGCGGTCGCCGCCGATCCGTCCGGCCGCTTCAATGGCCTCGGTCGCAACGGTCCCCTGATAAACGATGACCAGATCCGCATTGGCACCCGGAGGCCGCATCCAATAGGCCCCGTCGAGAATATCCTGCCGCAGCGCCGAGGTCATGACCCGGGCGGGCTGCTCCAGCGCGCGGGTCGTCAGCCGCAGATAAACCGCCCCGCCCTTGCCGTCCGGCAACCAGGTACGCGGATGCGGGTCGGCGGCGCCGTCCCGCTGCATGAAATCGAAGGACCACTCCATGATAGCTGCCAGTTCATCGGTAAAAGCGGGCTCGAAGGAGGCGAGGCCGTCCTGGCTCATCCCGATCAGCGGCGTGGCGACCGACTGGTGGGCGCCACCCTCGGGCGCCAGCGTCACACCGGCCGGCGTGGCCGCCAGAAGAAACCGGGCGTCCTGATAGCAGGCATAATTCAGGGCATCCAGACCACGCGATATGAACGGGTCATAGAGCGTGCCGACAGGCAACAGCCGTTCGCCGAATATCTGGTGGGACAGGCCGGCAGCCCCCAACAGCAGAAAGAGATTCATTTCCGCGATGCCCAGTTCGATATGCTGACCATCGGGCCGGAACTGCCATTTCTGGGCGGACGGCACCCTTTCCTCACGGAATGTATCCGCAATCTCTTCCCGCGAGAAGAGGTGGCGGCGGTTGACCCATGGTCCCAGATTGGTGGACACGGTCACATCCGGGGAGGTTGTCACGACCCGTTCGGCCAGCGGGCTTGTGCCCTTGGCCAGTTGGTCGAGATATTTGCCGAACGCGGCCTGTGTGGAGATCGATTTGTCGGATAGGGGTGTCAATTCGGGCACCGGCAAAGCATCCGCCGACAGACGCCGGCGGCCACGGGCATTGAAGGGCACACGGGCAAGAAAATCCTCAACTCTGTTCCTGTCGGCCGCCAGTCCTTCAAACCGGTCCCATTCATGCCCCTCGCGCACACCCATATCGGACCGGAAAGCTGCCATCTGCTTCACCGTCATCAGGCCGGAATGATTGTCCTTGTGTCCCGCAAGCGGCGTGCCCCACCCCTTGATGGTATAGGCGATAAACGCGACCGGGCGGTCATGGTCAATCCCGCTGAAAGCATCGGAAAGGGTTTCCAGACAGTGGCCGCCCAGATTGACCATCAGCTCGGCCAACTGACTGTCCGAACGGCTGTCGATCAAGGCGCTGACCGCACCCTGATCGCCGATATCGTCCATCAGCCTTTTACGCCATGCCGCACCGCCCTGATAGGTGAGCGCGGAATAGAGGGAATTGGGACAGGTATCGATCCAGTTTTTCAGACGGTCGCCACCCGGCTCGGCGAATGCGGCCCGTTGCAGGGCGCCATATTTCAGGGTCACCACATCCCAGCCGAACGCCTTGAACACCCCTTCCAGCCGATCATAGAGACCTTCGCGCACCACACCGTCAAGACTTTGCCGGTTATAGTCGATTATCCACCATGTGTTACGCAGACCCTGCTTCCACCCTTCTTGAAGGCATTCGAACACATTGCCTTCGTCAAGTTCGGCATCGCCCACGAGAGCGATCATACGCCCTTCGCGCCGCGTACTATCGGCCCAAGGTTTGGCCCGGATATAATCCTGGATGAGGCTGGAAAACGCCGTGATCGCGACACCAAGTCCGACGGAGCCTGTGGAAAAATCCACATCGTCCACATCCTTGGTACGACTGGGATAGGACTGGGCGCCGCCGAAACCGCGAAACGCTTCAAGCTTTTCGCGGATCTGATGACCGAAGAGATATTGTATGGCGTGGAAAACGGGCGAGGCATGCGGTTTGACGGCAATGCGATCTTCCGGTTTCAACACGGAAAAATAAAGCGCCGTCATAAGAGAAACCATGGAGGCACAGGACGCCTGGTGCCCGCCGACCTTCAATCCGTCCGGATTGTCGCGCAGATGGTTGGCATTGTGAACCGTCCAGCAACTGAGCCACAAAATCTTCCGCTCAATATCGCGCAGAATGTCCTCATTCGTCATAGGCATGCGTTTTCCACTCCCGTCCCGGCAGACGTACCACACGGCGTACCGCACCGGCGCGGCGGCTAGGCAACTGCCTCCCAATGCGGGAACAATCGCCTATCCTAGGGCAGAAAGACAGCCGCCGCGAGGTCCGGCACCAGACCCTCAAGCCGCTTTGGTAACGGTGCTGGCGCCTGCGTCAAGAGCGGAAAGCAGATCGGCCCGAATATCTTCGGGCTCCTCCAGACCAACGGACAGACGGATGAGGCCGTCTTGGATGCCGTGGGCATGACGTTCCTCGGCCGTATAGGTGGAGTGCGTCATACTGGCGGGATGTTGAACCAGCGTTTCGGCATCGCCAAGGCTGACGGCCCGCTTTATCAGGCGCAGACGGTTCATCAGAGCAATGCCGGCATCCATGCCGCCGGTCACTTCAAAGGCGACCATTCCCCCGAATACGCGCATCTGCCGGCAGGCCAAGATATGCTGGGGGCTGCTTTTCAAACCCGGGTAATGGACATGGGTCACGCCAGGGTGCGCCTCCAGCGCCCTGGCCACCGTCGCGGCGCTGTCGGAATGACGCTGCATCCTCAGACCCAGTGTTTTCAGGCCGCGCAGGATCAGCATCGCCGTCAACGGCGCCATGACCGCACCCGTCATATCCTTCAGACCGACCAGACGCACGGCCTGCATATCCTCGGCGCTGCCGACGGCAAGACCCGCCACCAGGTCGCCGTGACCGCCCAGATATTTCGTGGCCGAGTGCACGACAATGTCGGCCCCAAGCGTGACCGGCCGGGTGGCATAGGGTGTGGCATATGTGTTGTCGATGACGACTTTGGCCCCGCCCTCATGGGCGATCCGGGCCACTGCGGCAATATCGACAAGCCGCATATTCGGATTTGCGGGCGTTTCAAAATAGACAATACGAGTTCTATCGGTCATGGCCGCTGACAGATTGGCCGGGTCGCTGAGGTCCACATGGCGCACGGTGACATCGAAACGGCTAAGCCCGTGACGCATAAAGGCAAAGGTACACCCATAGAGCGTCTTATCGACGATGATCTCGTCGCCCGCGGAGAGAAATGTCCACAATACACTGGTGATCGCCCCCATGCCGGACGCGGTGGCAACGGCGGCCCCGGCGCCTTCCAGTGCCGCGACACGCCGTTCCAGAAGGTCCAGCGTGGGGTTTGAAATCCGCGTATAGACGTGGCCTTCACCCTCGCCGGCAAACAGTGCTCCGCCCTGTTCCGCCGTTTCAAAGGCGAAGGTTGACGTCATATGCACCGGAGGCGTCAGCGCGCCGTGTTCTTCGGCCGGGTTATAGCCGAAATGAATGGCATTGGTGGCAAAGCCCATATCCTGGGTCCCGTGGGTGCGGCTGTGTTTATGGGGCATATCCTGTCAACTCCGTAAAACATTTTTGGGAAACATACGGATGGTCTGCGGCCTTCATTATACGCCGGAACAGCCGCAAGGTGCTTGCCATTACCACCTGATACGGACATAAAATTAGCAGAATCTGCCAATCAAGAGGCATTAATGGATAGCATTGACCTGCGTATTCTATCAGCACTGCAAGAAGATGGCCGTCTGAGCAATCAGGACCTGGCAGATCGGGTGGGGCTCAGCCCGTCACCATGTCTGCGCCGGGTGCGCGCCCTGGAGAAAGACGGCGTGATCGCACGCTATACGGCGATCGTATCGCCGGAAAAGGTCGGCCTGCCGCTGACCGTGTTCGTCCAGATCAGGCTGGCGCGTCATGACGGCGATACGGTGCGGGCGTTCGAGGACCGTATTCTCGGCATGGACGAGGTGCTAAGCTGCCACCTGATGACGGGGGACAGCGACTATCTTCTCAATATCGTCACTGAAAACCTGCAAAGCTACGAGCGCTTCATGCGGGACAAACTGCATGCCATTCCCGGCATCGGTGCAATCGAGACCAGTTTCGCCTTCGGTGTGATCAAGGACAGCCGGCGCCTGCCCATCCACCCGGCGTCATAAATCCCGTCATGTTCCGGGCACAGCAAAAGGACACACAATCATGGACACCCGCCACGTCGACATCGCCATCATCGGCACCGGGACTGCCGGTATGGCTGCATACCGCAGAGCACGCGAGTATACGGACAGCATCGCCCTGATCGAAGGCGGTGCATACGGCACCACCTGCGCCCGCGTCGGCTGCATGCCGTCCAAACTGCTGATTGCGGCGGCCGAAGCCGCGCACGCTGTCGGCGATGCCCCTGCCTTCGGTGTTCACGCCGGAGGCCCAGTGCATGTGGACGGTCGACAGGTGATGGCGCGCGTCCGCTCGGAACAGGACCGGTTCGTCGGCTTCGTCATTGAAACGGTGGACGGTTTCGATGCCCGTCATCGCCTGCGCGGACAGGCCCGTTTCCTGGACAGCCACCGTCTGCAGGTGGGGGATGATTTGATTGTCCATGCGGAGCGTATCGTCATCGCGGCTGGGTCGCGGCCGGCATATCCCGCCATTTTCGAAAAGGCCGGTGATCGGCTGATCATCAATGACGACGTCTTCGACTGGGAGGATTTACCGGGATCGGTGGCCGTGTTCGGCGGCGGCATCATCGGCCTGGAACTGGGCCAGGCCCTGCACCGACTGGGCGTCAGGGTTCGGCTGTTCGGAAGAAGCGGGTCCATCGGCCCGCTGACGGACCCGGAAGTCCGCGACTATGCGGCGAAGACCTTCATGGACGAGCTGGATTTCCTACCCGATGCAACGGTGACGGATATTGCCAACACCGGTGACACCGTCACGGTCCACTATGAGGATGCCGGCGGCAAAACAGTGAGCGAAGAGTTCGACTATCTGCTGGCCGCGACCGGACGCCGCCCCAATGTGGACAGGCTGGACATTGAAAAATCCGGTCTGAGCCTGGATGCGCGGGGCATTCCGCTGCACGATCCCTATTCGGCACAGTGCGGCGACAGCCATATCTTCCTGGCCGGCGACGCCTCGAACCATATCCCCCTGCTGCATGAAGCGGCGGATGAAGGGCGCATCGCCGGTGAGAATGCCGGGCGCCACCCCGATGTCCGCTGCGAAAGGCGTCGGGCGCCCATCGGTGTGATGTTCTCGGATCCACAAATCGCCACGGTCGGGCAGTCCTACAGGGATATTGAGAAATCGGGCATTGATTTCGCGGTCGGAGAGGTTTGCTTTGAGGATCAGGGACGCAGCCGGGTCATCAACAAGCACAAAGGACTTTTGAAGGTTTACGGCGAGCATGGAACGGGCCGTTTTCTCGGCGCGGAAATGATCGCGCCACGGGCCGAACATCTGGCGCATCTGCTGGCCTGGTCAGTGCAACAGGACCTGCGGGTGCCCGACATGCTGGAGATGCCCTATTATCATCCCGTGATAGAGGAGGGACTGCGGACCGCGCTGCGCATCCTGAACCGGCAGCTCAAGATCGGACCGGTGCCGATACCGCGCTGCATCGATTGCGGCCCCGGGGCCTGAACAAAACCGGTTTCAAGACCGTTGCCCGCCCGCCAGCGTATTGCCGGCGGGACGCTGCCGCGTATACAGAGTGGCGGCACCACAAGCCAGACAGGCGGCCACCGGCATGATCCAGAAACCGGGTGCCGCCATGACCCACAGGGTCAAACCGCTGAGACCGCACCACAGGCAGGGAATGACGAAAAGCCCTCAATGCGTGCGCGGCTCCATCAACACCATTCCGAGTGTCGCCAAAACAGTGGGGTCGGGGGCGATGGCGAAGACCTCTGCCTGGGAAATCGACCGTCCCGTCATAAGAGGGATGAAGGGGTACACAAACAGCGCGAAGCCGACGAGCCCCAGGCCAAGACGCCGGCGTCCTGTGGCGGAGTGTACAAAACCGCCCTGGCGCACCATCATGCCCATGACCAGAAAAAGCCCGGCCTGCACGACGAAGGTCACGGCCAAGTAGGATGCGGCCCAATTGATCGTGGCATAGCGCGTCAGCAAATACCCCCAGGCAACCCAAAGCCACACCAGCGCCAGCAGGACGCAGACCAACCGGACCTGCCAACGTGCCGCAGGCCGGGCCAGAACGGCCAGCATCCCCGCGCCCAGGGCCACGGCCAGCAGATGGGCCGGCCATATGGCGGCATTGTACAATGCGAAAAGCCTGAAATATGTGGACGGAGAAAACAGTAAAAAATCAGACAGGCTGTACGTCCACCAGTCCGACATCAAAGTGCCTCGATATATGCTGCCATACGGCGGCGTGTGGCCGCATCCGGTAAAGACCCACGGCAGGCGCCCATGTTTTCCCGCACATGGGCGACGCTGGTCGTTGCCGGAATGGCACAGGTGACCGCCGGATGGGATATGATGAATTTCAGCAAAAAATCGGCCCAGGTCGCGCACTCGGCCTCAGCGGCGAAAGGCGGCAGGGCCGCCCGCTTTGCCCTGCGGATAAGCGACCCGCCCCGATAGGGACGGTTGACGATCACCGCCACACCGCGTTCACCGGCCAGGGGCAAAAGCCGCCGTTCGGCTGACCGGCCAACGGCATTGTATGTCAGTTGCAGGAAATCGACCGGCTGACTTTCCAGAATGCGCGCCACCTCATCATGCCGGCGTCCATGTGACGTGTTGATCCCGACATAACGCAGGCGTCCTTCGGCCTTCATGGCGAACAGGGCCGGCAGATGCGCCTGCCATGACAGAAGATTATGGACCTGCAGGAGATCGAACTGCGGCACGCCCCAATTGACGCGCGACCGGTCAATCTGTTCGGGGCCGCCGCGCCCGGACGAGGTCCAGACCTTGTCGGCGGAAAAGATATCCACTGACCCGTTCAGAGCCGCCAGACCATGGCCGATGGTTTTCTGGGACGATCCATACATGGGCGAAGAATCGATGAGGCGCCCGCCGGCCACAAAAAATGCACGCATCACATCACTGCTGGCCCGAAGCGCGGCAGCGTCATTGCCGACATTGAAGGTGTCCAGCTGCCGAGCCCGACAGGGGGCAGCCCCTCGCCCGACGCAGGAATGCGTTTGGAAACCGGGGCGACGTCATCGGCAGCGATGCGGAACGCCATGCCGGGCAAAAACAGGCCGGCACCGGCGGCAAGGCCCGCCAGCACCCTGCGTCGCGTGGACGGTTTCAGGAGCGACATTGCGGCGTCTCCCACCGGGTTGGCACTGGTACCAGACTAGCGAATGGGCGCGAGAGAGCCAACAGATCAAAGGATTAGGGCATCGCCGAAAGCGGCATCACCGCCCTTACCCGTCAATCCCCTTGCGCAGGAAATGCACGAAATAGCGGGCGATCTGGCGGGGACTGTGACCACCGGGTCGGTACCAGTGTATCGACCAGTTCAGACTGCCGAACAACATCAGGCGGAAAAGTGTCCGGTCAACCGTTCCCGTCACCGGCAGCGCCCCGATCAACTCGATGAAGATCGCCTCATACTCATCCCGGTCGGCAATCATTTTGGTGCGGACCTTCGCGCTCAGCTTATTGGAAAATTCCGGTGTGACGACCTGGGTATATTCGCTGCCTTCAAGGAGCGCCTGCATATGGGCTTCGCATGCACCCTCGAAGCGGAGCCACGGGTCCGCCGGGGCTTTGGCCAGGGCCTCTTCCACCGCCGAGCGAAAGAGCTCCACTCCCTGATGGTGGACGGCGACCAGCAGCGCCTCCTTGGACGGGAAATGATAATAAATGGACCCTGGAAGCATGCCGGCAGCGCGCGCGATATCACGCACAGACGTTCCCGCATATCCCTTGCGGGTAAAAAGCTTGGCCGCCGCCAACAGCAAATCCTGACGACGGCTGGGGCCACCCCGCCCGGTTCCCGACGGGGCCTGCACGCGTGTCCCGTCGCCGGCGGCGTCCATGCGGCTGTCCTTTTGCCGCTTTTTGTCATTGTGGGCGTTATCTTTAACCATTTCGTGTCTCTGTACTGTCATTCCTGTCTAGAGCATATTCCGGCCAAATGGAACCATACGACCGGTGCCCGGATCGCGGTCTCTTTTGCGCGAAAAGGTTTATCCGATACATATCAGGGTGCATCGCAGACATAAATAACAAACACTTGTTTTTTTAACATGACGCCGATAGCATGTCCGAGGAGATGGGAACAAGGCTGGCACTGTGCGCCGAAAGGCAAGCCAGCGGCCATGGTACAGTTATCGAACGTACCGACCACCGCCAGCCGGGCAAGCAGGGGACCGAACCATGCGACAGACAGCGTCATGGCTGTCCGTCATCGTGGCCGCTGGGCTTATGGCAGCCTGCGGCGACCGGACGGAGACAGCACCCGACCCTGAGAGCATTCAAGACAAGACTGGCGGCGTCTCACAAACAGAGGCGGACGACCAACCTGCCTTGCAGGGGCAATTGGCCTTTGCAGACGGGCGGCCCGTCGGCCACAGTTTCGTCACACTCAAATCCCTGGACAGAAACCTCAGTAAAACGGTCATCAGCGATACCGCCGGACGGTTTCGTGTCCCCACACTGGCCGATGGCCGGTACGAATTGCACGCTTGGCGGTACGGCGCCGCGACAATAAGCCAAATTGTCGATGTATCCGGTGCGGTGTCGCTCGGCTCACTGCTGATGACCCCGGGGGCGACAGACCCGATCCGCATCGCCGGCACGGCATGGCTGGGCCGGTTGCCGGACGGACGGCTGAAGCGCCAATTCATCAGCGGGTGCACAATCTGCCACGATATGGGTTCAGAACGGGCACGCAGCCCCGAAACGGCAGAGGACTGGCGGGCGATCATGGCGCAGATGCGCGAGCAGAACGATATATACAGCGTCATCGTTGACTTCGACGATGCCGAGATGGCCGACTGGCTGGCCGATCACGGCTTTGGCCGCACGGCGGAGGATACCGACCTGCTGGCCGCGCGGGACGGTCTGCTGAGCGATGTGGTCATAACGGAATATGCCGTCGGCGACAGTGCAAGCTGGGCCCATGACATGGCGGTCGAACCGGCAACCGGCGCCGCATGGGTGGGCGATTATATCAATGACCAGCTGATCCGCGTCGATCCGGAAAGCGGCGATCTGACCACCTGGGATATCCCGCGCACGGGCGCGGGCACGCACACACTGCATTTCGACACGGACGGCTATTTGTGGCTGACCTTTCAACTGACGGCGGAAGTGGCGCGCTTCGACCCGCGCACAGGTGAATTCCAGGTCTTCGGCGGCTTCGCCGAAGGGGCATTAACGCATTCCTTCGCCTATGACAGCCGGGGCCTGATCAAAACCGATGCGGCCGGGCGGCTGTGGCTCAGCCAGTTCGGCAACAACACGGTGGCCAGCCTGAACCCCGTCACAGGCGCGGTCCAGGAATACAAGCTGGGCGGCGCCGAAGGTCGGCCATACGGTATCGCACTGGACAGCACGGGGCGTATCTGGTTCACGAAATATTCCGAAAACCTGATGGGCTATCTGCAGCCGGACACCGGAGACTTCAAGGAATGGGCGCTGCCCGTTTCCGACAGCGGCCCTCACCGCATGCATATAGACGATGACGACCGGCTGTGGATTCCCCTGTCGGGCACCGGCACCCTGATGCGCTATGATACACGGACGGGAGATACCAAGGATTATACCCTGCCGGACAGTGATACCTTTCCCTATGCCGTGCGGTATGATGCCGGCCATGACAAGGTATGGGTCGCAGGAAACGGCGCCAATTCCCTGTATCTTTTCGATCCCGAAACGGAGCGGTTTGATATCATACGCCTGCCGTCACCCCTGTCCTATGCCCGGATGATATCGGTGGACCATGGACGCGGCGCCGTATGGACAGCGCTGTCAAGCTACCCGACGCCGCACGCGAAACGGGATTTCGGCGTCATGGTCCGGATCGCCCGGCCGGCATGGCATCAGGAATGAGGAAGCAAACCGCATGAACCGTGCCTTCTTATTCGGGTTTACCGCCATTCTGCTGCTGGCCGCGTGCAGCCAGGAAAGGGATCAGGGCCAACGGCCGGATACCGACGATAGCGGAACGAGCATTATCACAGGTCAGGTGACGGATACCGATGGCGCCGGTGTCGCCGGCGCCTGGGTCACGGCGACGGAAAGTTCCGGCGTTCGCCACACGGTCTTTTCAGACGGTGCGGGCGCTTTCACACTGCCCATATCGGCGGACGGTGCGGTCACGCTGTTGGCGCATACAACAGGCCGAACAAGCACCGCCGCGCCGGTGAAAGAAGGCGGACCGTACAGGCTGACCGTGCAGCCGAAGCAGGATCCTCTGGCACACCTGCCAAGTGCCTGGTGGCTGGCCCTGTTACCGGACAGCGACCGCCGCAAGGAATTCATCGTCAACTGCGCATCCTGCCATGAAATCTCCGCCGCGCGAGTCATCCAGGACGGTGTTGTGCGTGACAAGGCACGGTGGATGGACGCGCTGGCACTGATGCGGGGGATCGACGAATATTCCCTGATCCCGCCCGATTTTATCGATGAGGATTATGCCGGCTGGCTGGCCGGCCATCTGACGGCGGAGACCATCGCCACACTGCCGCAGGAGCGCCCCGTGGACGCGGCGGCAGTGACCGGCGCCGTCATCACCGAATACGACCTGCCGATGGAGGGCTCCCTGCCGCACGACCTTGTCGTCGGCCCGGATGGGCGAATCTGGATCACCGCATTCTTCTATGACAAAATCTGGGCGTTCGATCCGGAAACCGGTGCGTATGACAGTTTCGATGTCAATGACAGCAGCGAGACATGGGGACAGGTCCGCGCCCTTGAATTCGATACCGCCGGCATGCTGTGGATCGTCCTTGGCGGAACGCAGAGCCTTGTCAAGCTGGATCCCGCGACCGGCACGACGGAAACCTATCCAGTCGGCATGTACCCGCACAGTCTGGATATCGACGCGCACGGCGACATATGGGTCAACGACTATTTCTCAAAGCCGGAACGGATCGGCCGATTACGGACCACAACGGGTAAGGTGGATATTTTCAATGTGGCCAGCGCCAATCTGCCCGTGGAAGAAGGGCTGCCCCTGCCATACGGTCTGCAAATCGATCCGCAGGGGCGGGTCTGGAGCACGCAACTGGCCGCCAACACACTGGTGGCCCACGATATCGCCAGTGGCGAAAGCCGCCTGATCACCCTGCCGGTGGCCAACAGCGGCCCCCGCCGCCCGGCCATCGCACCCGATGGCGCACTGTGGACGCCGGAATTCAACACCGGCTTCATTGCCCGCACCGACCCCGAGACACTGGAGATCACGCGTTTCGATCTGGGACTGGCAACCAGCGGACCGTACGACATAGAAATCGACCAGCGCACCGGGCGCGTGTGGGTCACCGGATCGCTTTCATCCAGCCTGATCGCGGTCGACTCCGATACCGGGCAGGCGGTGGACTATCCCTTTCCCACGGAGCCCGCCTATACCCGCCATATCGCAATCGATCCCGGAAACGGGGATGTATGGACGGCTTATTCCTCTCTGCCGGCGGTGACCCCGAAATTGGTCAGGCTGCGCGTCCCTTAAGAGGCAGGCCGCCTAAGCGATCATGAATAACGCGGGCATGAAGCCAGGCGATGCCTGTACCGGCATCCGCTGACACAACACTCAGAGCCCACAGCCGGGGAATCGCGGCTATCGATCCCGGTGCAGGATGGTGACGGCGCAGGCGGCTTCATCGAAGCCCATGACACCGCCGCCGTTTTCGGCAAGCGCCCATTCGGCGCCGGGGACACGGCGGCCTTCTTCCGTCTCGCCGCGAAGCTGGCTGACCAGTTCATAGATCATGGACAGGCCAGTGGCACCGACAGGATGCCCCTTGGACACCAAGCCGCCGGACGTGTTGATCGGCAACGTTCCGCCGACACTGGCGGCACCGCTTTCGACAAAGGGGCCACCCTCCCCCTCACCGCAGAATCGCAGCATTTCCGCCTGATAGAGTTCGCAGAAAGCGGTGGCGTCATGGACCTCGGCAACATCGATATGACCGGGGGTGATGCCGGCGCGGGCATAGGCGCGGTCGCCGGCAATGCGGCTGAGACCGTCTTCGTCCAAGGTCCGGTATTTACCGCCGGACAATTGGAAGGCGGCGATCCGCACGGCCCGGTCGCGAACCTCCGCCGGCAGACCGTCCAACACATCCTTTGTGCAGACAATGGCCGCCGCCGCGCCGTCGCCGATGGGCGAGCACATGGACCGGGTCAGCGGATAGCTGATCGGCTTGTCGGCCAGCACCTCCTCGACGCTCATCGCCTTGCGGTACTGGGCCTTGGCATTGTGGACGGAATGGGCGTGATTCTTGGCCGCCGCCGCGGCGATCTGTGCCTGCGTCGTCCCATAGCGTTTCATATGATAGCAGGCCTGCATGGCATAGGTGTCCATGAAAATGGTGCGTCCCGGTCCGGGCTCGAACGGCTTGCCCGCAGCCGTGCCCGCCGCCTTGTAATAATCCTGCCATTCATGGGGATCGAAACGGTCGATGCCGCCGTCATAAAGCCGGGCGGTCAGCTCGGGCCGGTCGGGGTAGAAGGTCTTTTCGACCCCCACCGCCAGTGCCACGCGGCTCTGCCCCGACAGCACGTCCCTCGCGGCCATGTGCAGGGCCATGGACGCGGTGGCACAGGCCCCTTCCACATTGACCATGGGTACGCGTTCAGGAAACAGGCCGTCCGCCACCAGCGCGGTGAAACAGACCTGGCCGCGCACACTGCCCTGGCCCACCACCCACATGCCGCAATTGCCGAAATAGGCGATGTCGATGTCGTCGCCCGTCACCCACCCGGCGTCAGCGAGCACATCCAGATAGACCTGGCGCGCCAGCTGTTTTTCGCTGACATCGGACTGCCGGCCGAACCGGGTGGCGGCGGCGGCGATAATATAGGCATCGGTCATGGATCAGAATCCTTTACAATTCCACAAGTCGGTCAGCTGCATTGCTGGCAAGCGTGGGTCGAATAGAGATCATGCCTGCTGCCAGTAAGGATCGCGCAGCACGCGCTTCAACACCTTGCCGAGGGCATTGCGCGGAAAATCATCGCGGAATTCGACACCGGCGAGGCGCTGGGTCTTCGCCAACCGATCGTTGGCCCAGGCCAGAATGGCCTCGACGTCCGCACCCGTATCCGGGTCGGGGATCACCAGAGCCAGCGGGGTCTCGCCCCATTTGTCATGGGGGACGGCGATCACCGCCACATCGCGTACGCCCGGATGTCCGGCGACAACGGCCTCGATATCGCCGGGAAAAACATTGAACCCACCGCTGACGATCATGTCTTTCTTGCGGTCGAGAATATAAAGAAAGCCATCCGCGTCCACGCGGCCGATATCACCGGTCCGGATAAAGCTGCGTCCGCGTCCATCGCGCCAGATAATGGCCTCGGTCTCATCCGGGCGATTGTGGTACGCGGCCATCAGTCCAGCACCGTAGCCGACAATCTCCCCCGCCTGTCCGGGCGAGACGGGAGTGCCCGCATCGTCGATGATGTCGATTTCAAACCCGAGGACAGGGGTACCGACGGACCCGGCCCTGGCGCTGTCCTCCGGCTTTATCATGGTCGCCAAGCCCTCGGACGTTCCGTAAAGCTCGTAAAGATTGGGCGTCATACGGGCGAGGATATCACGCTTGGTATCGGGACGGAGGGTCGAGCCCGCCGACAGCATGACCCTGAGACTGGAAAGATCGGCACCGTCAAAGGCGGGATCGGCCATGGTCATGATATATTGCGTCGGCACCATGAAACTGTGGGTGACGCCTTCGCGCGCGACCGCGTCGAGAAATCCTGACGGGGTGAAGGTGTCCATGATGACAAGCGTCCCGCCGACGAACAGTGTCGGCAGAACCATCAGCCATGTCCCGTTGGAATAAAGCGATGTGGTTGTCAGCGCGACCGAGGACCGGGCGAACCCCATTTCGATCGCATTGGAATATGACCAGTGCTGACGCGCGCGGTGGGTCTGGACAATCCCCTTGGGCAGGCCGGTGGTTCCGGATGAATAGATGATGTTGAACCGGTCCTCCATGGCATAGGTGACGCCGGGTGGTGCCGCGCTGCTGCCCGCGATCCAGTCATCATAGGGCTGCCACCCGGCCCGGTTGCCGCCATGCAGGATCAGGCCCTCACCGCGCAGGGCCGGCAGGGCACCGCGCCCGTCCTCGATCAGGGTCACAAGGGAGGCGGACGCAAACACGGCCACCGCACCGCTGTCGGATATGAGGCGGCATACCTGTTCGCCGGTGAGAAGGGCGCTGACGGGCACCACACAGGCGCCCGCCCTGACAATGCCGCACAGGATAACGAGCATGTCGGCACTGTTGGTCATCAGTACGGCCACGCAGTTCCCCCGACCGATCCCCATATCGCCCAGACGGTTGGCGACACGGTTGACGGCGGCACCGAACTGTTCCCAGGTCAGGCGTGTATCGCCGCATGCCACAGCGGTCCTGCCGCTGAAATAGCGGGCGTGGCTGGCCCATATGTCGGGCAGAAAAAGCTGCGCGTCGTCCAGCGGCATATCGGTCTCCCCCCTTGCGCGTCCGCGTTCAGTCCCACATGGTTCGGATACAATAACAACCGAACGATTGCTTGGTAAGAAAAATCATCCTATACTGATCTACAGGGAATGGGGACTGAAAGCCATGGGTTCGGTATACGGCCGGAAAAGCATCCATGGCATATCAGCAGACAAGCAGATACGGACCTTGCCGGACAGCGAGGGACGCAGTGTTTTAAAACCAAAAACTAACGGACGTTTGTTTATGGCTATGAGAAGGTACCGATCATGAGCAGGCCGGCGGACCTGTCCTTCAACCCGGCGGACCCGGCGATGATCGAGAATCCCGTGCCGTTTCTGCGGCATCTGCAGGATGTGGACCCCGTTCACTGGTCGGGGCATATGCGCAGCTGGATCATCACACGCTATGACGATGTCAAGCGTATCCAGTCCAACAAGGACATATCGGCGGACAGGCTGACACCCTTTTTCGAACGTCTGCCGGATGAGCGCCGCACCGTCATTGCCGATCTGATTCGCTATCTGAACACCTGGATCGCCTTCAAGGACCCGCCGGACCATACGCGCCTGCGCCAATTGCTGATCAAGACCTTCACACCCAGCCGGGTGAAACATTTGCGGCCCCGGATCGAGGAATTGGTGCGCCACCTTCTGGACGGCCTTGAGGACCGGGCGGACTTCGACTTCATTTCCGAATTCGCCTTTCCGCTGCCGGCGCAGGTAATCATGAGCATGATGGGCATCCCCTTTGCCGACATGGCGGACCTGAAACACTGGTCGGACATGATGCAGCCTTTTATCGGCAACGCCTCGGCCTCGCCCGACAAGTACGAGCGGGCCGGCCGGGGGGCCGTTGCCATGGCGGATTATTTCCGCGGCCTGGTGGCGGATCGGGCCAAGAATCCCGGCGACGATCTGATCAGCCTATTGCGCGCCCTTCGCGACGAGGACGACAAGCTGACCGAGGACGAGGTCATCGGCACCTGCATGCTGTTTCTGTTCGGTGGCCACGAGACGACCACCAACCTGATCGGCAACGGCATGCGCGCCCTGTTGCAGAACCCGGGTCAACTGGCGCTGTTGCAGCGGGACCCGGGCCTGATCAAATCGGCGGTGGAGGAGTTTCTGCGGTTTGACGGACCCACCGGCGGTGTCGTGCGAGTCGTCAAGGTCACGCATGACTGGCACGGCAAGACCATGCACAAGGGCGAGCGGGTCTATGCCATGGTCAACGCCGCCAATCACGATGCATCCGTGTTCGAACGGCCGGAGATACTGGATATCCGGCGCAGTCCCAATCCGCATCTGACCTTCAACCATGGCATCCATTTCTGTCTGGGCGCGCCGCTGGCGCGTCTGGAGGGGGAAATCGCCATCGGCGAAGCGGTCAAGCGGTTTCCAAGACTGCAACAGACCGGCGGTCCGGTGACCTATATGGACACGCTGGTGATGCGCGGGGCCCGGTCCATGCCCGTGCACAATCCGGATGCGGGCGGCCAAGGCCGGAAAACGGTATGATGGTTCCGAGTGTTTCGATCCACAGGGCCTCTTCTGGGAGGGGGACGCCATGTGACTTTTGGGAAGTTTGGGAGGAGACACATGATACAGCCAATAACAGCCTCATATATGCGGCAACGGATCAGGGCATGTCTGGTGGCGACCGCACTTTGCGGACCCCTGGGGGTCGGGCTTATGCCCGCGACAGCACAGCAGGCGGACAGCGCACAGGATACCACCAGCGGCACGAGTGAGGTCTTCCGCATCGATGAAATCACGGTAACCGCCCGCCGTCGCGCCGAAAGCCTTCAGCGCACACCGGTGTCCGTCACCGCAATCGGGGGCGAGGATCTGGTGGTGCGGTCGATCGACAGCTTCAACGAGCTGGCCAATGCCGCCCCCAGTCTGGATATCAATGGCGGCATCCCGAACGGCGGCGGCAGCGCGACCCAGATTTTCCTGCGCGGTGTCGGGCAGAATGATTATGCCTTTCCCAATGAACCGGGCGTGGGCCTGTACATAGATGACGTCTATATCAGCCGGACGGCCGGCGGCGATTTCGGCTTCATGGATATCGAGCGGATCGAGGTGCTGCGCGGACCTCAGGCAACGCTTTACGGCAAGAACACCATCGGCGGGGCCGTTAAGGTCATCACCCGCCAGCCCGAGGGCGACACACGGGGCGAATTCGGCGTTACTGTCGGCCGGTTTGAACGGCTGGATTTTTACGGCAATGTGGAGTTTCCCTTAAGCGATACCGTTTTCGCCAAGATTTCCGGTGCGCAGCGCACGCGCGACGGACTGGGCACCAACCTGATCGAGCAGGACCTGGGCAACGAGGACGAGGCTACCATCCGCGGTGTCGTGCGCTGGGTACCCAATGCCTCCTGGGATGTGTCGCTGACATCCGATTACCTGCGGCAACGTCAGAACGGCCCGGCGGGCTCCATGGTTCACTTCGAACGCAACGACGCCAACGCCGGCGGGATCGACCTGATCAATTCCCTTCTGGTGCAGGATGAAATTGCCCGATTCGGGCTGGAGCCGCCGTTCGACCAGTATGGCGACGCTTTCGTCAAGACGCTGGAGGAAGATGGCAAGGATGTTTACAACAGCTTCGGTACGGTGGAAACGCGCGACTGGGCCGACATTTTCGGCGTGTCCCTGAACGCGGTGTGGACAGGGGACAATGTGACCGTCACCTCCGTCACGTCGCACAGGCGCTACGATATCGACATCCGCCGGGACAGCGAGCACACACCGTTCGACATCGTGCGTGTGGACAATCCGGAAAACACCCGCCAGTTCAGTCAGGAAGTGCGCGTATCGGGCCTGTCCTTCGACGAAAAACTGAACTGGGTCGTCGGAGCCTTCGGTATTCATGACTGGGGCACCGGCGAGCTGTTCGCACCGCTTCTGTCCGGCCTGTTCGAGGCAACAGGCGGGCTGGCCGACAACACCGCCTTTATCACATCGGAGATCGAGGCCTATTCGCTGGCTGTCTTTGGTGAGGGTACCTATTATTTCACGCCCGATTTCGGGCTGACGCTGGGCGGACGCCTGGCCTATGACGACAAGACTTACAATTACGGCCTGAGCCGCCCGGAATCCGGCCAGGTGCCGCTGCCGCCGGAAGATCTGGTCGCCGACTGGACGGAATTCCTGCCCAAGGCGGCGGTTGAATATACACCCAGCGACGACCTGCTGCTGTATGCGTCCGCGTCCAAGGGATACAAGGCCGGCGGTTTCAATGCCCGCGCCCTGTCCGGCATCGCGCCGCAGCCCTATGATCCGGAATTCATCTGGGCCTATGAAGCAGGTTTCAAGGCCAGTCTGGCGGACGGGCGGGTCACCATCAATGGTGCCGGTTTCTACAATGATTACACCGATATCCAGTTGCTGGCGGTCCTGAATCTGGGCGGCGGCAATGTGGAGACGGTGATCGAAAACGCAGGCGAGGGCCGGATCATCGGCGGCGAGCTTGAAATCACCGCGCGGCCGACGCCCAATCTGCTGCTGAATGCGGGACTGAGTTATCTCGACACCGAATATACGGATATCGACCCGGACGCGGAAAATGCCGGCATCACCGAGAACAACGAATTCATCAATGCGCCGGAATGGATCCTGCTGCTGGGCGGCGAATACACGATCGACCTGAAAAATGGCGGCAATATTCTGCTGCGCGGCGATGCGACCTACAAGACCGAACAGTTCCGCGATGCCGTCAACACGCCACAGCTTCTGGCCGATGCCTACTGGAATGTGAACAGCCGGATCGCCTATCAGGACCCGTCGGGCAATTACGAAATCGCCTTTTTCGTCACCAATCTGACAGATGAGGTCTACATCACGAACGGGGTCGAGGTGCTGGGACTGGGCTATGTCGAGGCCTATTACAGTCGTCCGCGCGAATGGGGGCTGTCGGCTCTCGCGCGGTTTTGAAGACGACCACTAGGTGAAAACACGCACAAGGGCCCCCGCCATGGCGGGGGCCTTTTTTCCAATCCCCGGATAGCCTTTTCAATGCCGGCCCGGCCTGCAAGCGGCGACCTTCAGGCCGCCTGACTGGTCAGCAAGGCGTTGACCTCGCTGCAGGTCAGGACCTTGTTCCAGATAGCGCTGGGCGGGTCCAACGGGCGGGATGCGGCCAACCGTCCGACAAAAAAGGGATCGAATCCGGCATCCTGGATAAGACCGACGACAATTTCCGACGACGGACCGTCATTGGCGGAAAAAGGCACACAGGCCCGGCAATGGGGGCAATCGGCATATTGTTCCAGATAACCGGTCCACATGGTGTTGAAGGCCTTGACTACATGAGAAGACGGCAGACGGCGCTGAAGGATGAGAGCGGAGGTGTCCGTCTCGGCGATCAGCTTTGCCGAGGCACCGCCTTCGACCAGTTTCAAGGGGTTGGTGGCATCGATCACGGTTTTGCCTGCAACCGTCGCGGCGATGTCCGACAAAACACCGTCCAGACAGGTGTAAGGCATGGCCAGCATGACCACATCGCCGAAATCCGCCGCCTGATCTATGGTGCCGGCGGTGGCGCCGGGACCCAGTTCGGCGAGAAGCGATACCAGGCGTTCCGGATGACGGGAGCTTAAACAAACCCGGTGTCCGGCTTTTATCCAGAGATGGGCGATGGTCTGGGCCAGCCGTCCGGCGCCGATGATACCGATCTTCATGATTCCTGTCCCTCCGCACACGGGTGTTGAAAACGGGTAAGCCAATCAGTCTTGCCATTGAAGATGCAGGCGGGACTCCACAGATTGAAGCGGAATAAGCTGGCTTCTATATCCACCTTCTGTCATTAATGGGACATGCGCAGTCTCGCCAACATCGCGACCTTTATCCAGGTAGCCTCGACCCGCAGCTTTGCCGAGGCATCAACCCGGCTGGGCCTGTCCACATCAGCCACCAGCAAGGCAGTCGCCCGGCTGGAGGAAGAGCTGGGTGTGAAACTGCTGCACCGCACGACCCGCAGTGTCGGACTGACCCCGGAGGGGGAGCGGTTTCTCGAAGGAGCCTCCCGCCTGATCGGTGAGATGGAGGCACTGACGAATGAAATCAGCGACAGTATGGGCACCCCGCGCGGGCGTTTGGCGGTCAGCGCCCCCGCCGTGTTCGGCCGGGTCTGGCTGACATCGAAAATCTGCGACTTCCAGAAACGCTACCCCGAAATCACCGTCGAACTGTCCCTGGACGACCGGGAGGTCGATCTGGCGGCGGACGGCTTCGATGTGGTCATTCGCACCGGCGCCCTCGCCGACAATGTCAATCTGGTGGCCCGCCGTTTCTTCGACGACCAGCTTTATATGTGTGCCACACCGGACTATCTGGACACGCACGGACGTCCCCGGACGATCGCGGACCTGAAAGACCATGCCTGCCTGATGTTCCGTAACGCCAGCCAAGGGCGGATTTTCCCGTGGCGGCTGTCGGTAGACGGAGAAACCGTCAACGGAAGCTTCAACAGCCCGCTTGTCATCAATGATGCCGAAGCGCTGGCCACCGCCGTCATGGGCGGCGCGGGAATCTGCCAGTTGCCGAGCTATACGGTGCGCAGCGCGCTGCTGGACGGACGGCTGGAGGAAGTGCTGCCCGATTTCCGGCCTGACCCCTATCCATACAGCATTCTCTATCTGGACCGGCGGCTGGTGTCACCGCGTATCCGCGTGTTTATCGATTATCTGATCGAACACAGACCGCAATGCATGCTGAAAGCCATGGAACTCAAGGCCATGGAACGGATGAAACAATCCGCCTGACCGGCTGCTGAAACCGGCCGGCTTTTGATTCATGACTGTTGGTGGATTATAAAACCACCCCAAGCCCGATTATCGGGCAAAGCCCCATGGATTATTTCTTCGCAGGAATTTGAACGCGCGGCCACGGCTCATGCGCCCGCCGCCAACTGCGAGGAAAAATCATGACATCGACCACCAAACTGAGTGCAGGTGCCAGATGGATTGCCGGTATCAGTACAGCCGCCCTGATCGCGGGCGCGGCCTTCTTCACAGCGCCCGAAGACAACGGCGGCGCACAGGCAACCACAGCCCCTGCCACCGCCGCGCCGGCACCCGTCGGCGTGACGATTGCCAGACCGCATGTGCGGGACATTGTCGAATGGGACGAGTATCTCGGCCGTTTCGAAGCCATCGAGGAAGTGGAAGTGCGTGCCCGCGTGTCGGGCTATCTGGAAGAGATCCTGTTTGAAGACGGGCAGATCGTACAGCAGGGCGATGTGCTCTTCCGCATCGATCCGCGTCCGCTCCAGGCGGTGGTCGCCGAACGCACCGCCCAAAGCGCCCAGGCCGGGTCACGCGTCAAACTGGCCGAGACCGAGCTGGAGCGCGCCGCATACCTGCGGGATCGCGGTCATGTCTCCCAAAGTGTTTATGACCAGCGCCTGCAAACGCTGGAAGCCGCCAGGGCGGATCTTGCCGCCGCCGGTGCAGCCCTAGAGCGGGCGCGGCTGGACCTTGACTTCACCATTGTGCGGGCACCGGTCACCGGCCGGATCAGCCGGGATTTCGTCAGTGTCGGCAATCTGGTCAGCGGCGGTTCTCCGGGAGCCACGCTGCTGACGAATATCGTCTCTCTTGATCCCATCCACTTTGTTTTCGAGGCCAGCGAAGCCGAATATCTGAAATATCAACGCCTGTCACAGCAAGGCACACGGCCCAGTTCGCGCGATGCGGCGAACCCTGTGAAAGTGCGTCTGGTGGATGAAGACACCTATGACCATGCCGGTCGCATGGACTTTGTCGACAACCATGTGGACAGAGCATCAGGCACTATTCTAGGCCGGGCTATTTTTGACAACCCCGACCATCTGCTGACCCCCGGTCTGTTCGGCCGCCTTCAGCTTGTAGCCAGCAACGCCCATCCGGCGGTGCTGTTGCAGGATGCCGCAATCCTGACGGATCAGGGCAGCAAATATGTCTGGGTGGTTGACGGCACCAGCCGGACCGAGCGCCGCACCGTCACGCTCGGCCCCATTGTCGACGGTCTGCGCGTGGTGCGCAGCGGCCTTACGGCAGAGGATGATGTGGTCGTACTCGGTCTTCAGCGCGTGCGCGACGGTGTTCTCGTGGCACATCAGCCCCAAAAGGGCGAGGACGGCGAACCGGCACGGATTCTGGCCGCCCGCTAATGTCTCAAACCCCTTTACCAAGGGAAGGATAGACCCATGCGTTTCAGTCATTTCTTTATCGACCGGCCGATTTTCGCCATCGTGATCTCGGTCTTCGCCATCATTTTGGGCGCACTTGCCTATGTCACCCTACCTGTCGCGCAGTATCCGGATGTGGCCCCGCCGACCATTCAGGTGACCGCCAGCTATCCCGGTGCCAGCGCCGAGGTTCTGGCTGACACCGTCGCCACGCCGCTGGAACAGGAAATCAACGGCGTGGAAGACATGATCTACATGTCGTCGCAATCAACCGCCGACGGACAGCTCACCGTCACGGTCAGTTTCAAGCTCGGCACCGATCTGGACACGGCGCAGGTGCTGGTCCAGAACCGGGTGGCCATCGCCGAACCGCGCCTGCCCGAAGAAGTACGGCGCATTGGCGTCTCGGTGCGCAAAAACTCACCCAATCTGATGATTGTCGTGCATTTGTATTCGCCCGACGGCTCGCGGGACGGCCTGTATATTACCAACCATGCCCAGCGCGTGCGCGACCAGCTGTCCCGGATCGAGGGCGTGGGCGCGGTTCAGATGTTCGGGGCCCGGGAATACGCCATGCGCGTCTGGCTGGACCCGGACCGAATCGCCAGCCTGAACATGACGGCGGGCGAAGTGGTCGCCGCCATCCGCAGCCAGAACATACAGGTGGCCAGTGGTATTCTCGGCCAGCAACCCTCGGGCACGCCCGGTGCTTTCGAGGTGAATCTGCAAACCCTCGGCCGCCTTGTCGAGCCCGGCCAATTCGAGAGCATCGTCGTCAAACGCACGCCAGACGGCCGCGTGACACGCCTGCGCGATGTGGCACGGATTGAGCTGGGCGCCCGCGATTATGGCACACGTGCCTATCTGGATGACAAAAGCGCGGTCGCCATGCCGATTTTCCAGCGGCCGGGCACCAATGCGCTGGAAGCCGCCGACCAGGTTCAGGAAACCATGCAGCGCATGTCCGCCGATTTTCCGGCAGGGCTGGCCTATGACATCATCTACAATCCAACGGAATATATCAGCGCGTCCATCGACGCAGTGGAAGAAACCCTGTTCGAAGCCCTGGTTCTGGTCGTGCTGGTGGTGCTGCTGTTCCTGCAAAGCTGGCGGGCGGCAATCACACCGATCATCGCCATCCCGGTCTCGCTGATCGGGACATTCGCGGTGATGGCGGCATTCGGCTTTTCCATCAACACACTGTCGCTGTTCGGCCTTGTACTGGCCATCGGCATCGTGGTCGATGACGCCATCATCGTGGTGGAGAATGTCACCCGCAATATCGAACGGGGCCTCAGTCCGAAAGAGGCGACGCGGCAAACCATGACGGAGGTCAGCGGCGCGCTCGTCGCAACCTCGCTGGTGCTGACCGCCGTGTTTGTGCCCACCGCCTTTCTCGACGGCCTGTCGGGCCAGTTTTACCGTCAGTTCGCGCTGACCATCGCGACCGCGACGGTCCTGTCGACCCTGGTATCCCTGACACTGAGCCCGGCGCTTGCCGCCCTGTTGCTGCGTCCGAAAAGCACGACCAGACCGTCCCCACTGCTGCGACCCGTAAACGCCATCATCGGCCGGTTCAACGGCGGGCTGGACAAACTGACGCTTGGCTATACCGGCCTGACGCGGCGCCTGGTCCGGATGTCGGCCATCATACTGGCGGTCTACGGTGGCCTGGTGCTGCTGACGAACGAGCAGTTCAAGTCCGTCCCCGGCGGGTTTATCCCGGAACAGGATCAGGGATACCTGATCACCGTCATCCAACTGCCACCGGGGGCATCCCTCGACCGGACGGATGCGCTGGTACAGGCCACCACCGCCGACCTTCTGGACATTGACGGCGTTGCCCATGCGGCTGCCTTTGCCGGCTTCAACGGGGCCACCTTCACCAATGAAACCAACACGGCGGCAATCTTCTTCACGTTTGAAGGTTTCGAAAGCCGCCTTGAAAAAGGCATTACCGCCAATGCCATTCATCAGGAGGCCTGGGCCCGTATGGGGCAATATCAGGACGCGCAGATCCTGGTCATTGCACCGCCGCCGGTGCGCGGGATCGGTAATTCCGGCGGTTTCAAAATGATGTTGCAGGATCGTGCCGGTCTGGGCCCACAGGCCATGGAAAAAGCGGCGGGGGATCTTGCCATCGCCGCCAATCAGGAATCGGGACTGGTGGGCGTGTTCACCCTGTTCAACACGTCGACACCGCAGCTTTATGCGGATATCGATCGGGCCAAGGCGGAAATGCTGCGCGTGCCCGTGACCCGGGTGTTCGAGGCCATGGAAGTCTATGTCGGTTCCAACTTTGTGAATGAGTTCAACTTTCTGGGCCGGACCTACCGGGTAACGGCACAGGCCGATACCGACTTCCGCAAAACCGCGCGCGATGTGGCAGCCCTGCGCACCCGCAGCGACGACGGCCGCATGGTACCCTTGGGCTCGGTCGCCACCTTCCGGGATATCACCGGCCCGGCACGGGTACCGCGCTACAATCTCTTCCCCGCCGCAGCCATACAGGGAGCGACCCTTCCGGGTGTTTCTTCCGGTGAGGCAATCGAGGCCATGGAGCGTCTGGCCGCAGACATCCTGCCCGACGGCATCGGCTATGAGTGGACGGAACTGTCCTATCAGGAGAAAAACACCGGCGATACGGCGGCGCTGGCCTTTATCCTCGCGGTTGTCTTCGTCTTTCTGGTGCTGGCGGCTCAGTATGAAAGCTGGGCCCTGCCGCTGGCGGTGATCCTGATTGTGCCGATGGCGCTTCTGTTCGGTATCATCGGCGTCGATCTGCGGGGGATGGACAATAACATCCTCGTCCAGATCGGCTTTGTCGTCCTGGTCGGACTGGCCGCCAAAAACGCCATCCTGATCGTGGAGTTTGCCCGCCAGGCCGAGGAAGAAGACGGCAAAGACCGCTTCGAAGCGGCGATTGAAGCCGCCCGGCTGCGCCTGCGTCCCATTCTGATGACGTCCATGGCCTTCATTCTGGGCGTGGTGCCCCTGATGCTGGCCAGCGGCGCAGCCGCCGAGATGCGGGCGGCCCTCGGCACGGTGGTGTTTTCCGGCATGCTGGGCGTAACGGTGATGGGATTGTTGTTCACGCCGGTTTTCTATGTGCTGACACGCGGCCCGGAAACCTGGCTGAAAAATCGCACCGCGAGCGGGAACAGCAAAAATCCCAACGGCGTTTCCTCCCCGGCCCCGGGCGGGGTCTGAGCCAACTCCCTGCAAGCCCCGGCCGGAAACGGCCGACCTTGCCCCCGGGTGTCCTCGTGCCCGGGGGTCTTTTTATGGAGTTTGCAAGCACAGAGATATTGGAGGTACAGCGGGAACCTGGACCAATATCGAGCGTCGCGATCCAGCCGGGCCACCGCAAACGGCATGCGACTTGCTTATAATACAGTCATGGAAAAAACCCTGACGACATCAGGCGACATCCGAGGGCAGCGGGATGTCATTGATGACACAGGGTGGACAGTAAAAGGACGGCAAGCCCCATTATCCAGGTCCCGGGGTGCGCTATATTGATTGCCAAGAGGGGGGTATCCCCCGCCGAAATGATCACAGTGAGATTTGAAGGAGACCCGACATGAGCCCCCGCCGCAGCCGCGTTCTGGACCATCCCAGAAGCACCGGTCTTGGCGCGTTTGTAACCGTTTTCAACCTGGCGTTCTTCGTTGCATCCGTTGCCTATATCGTGACGCAGTAAACCCGTTACCGATTTCCACTCCCCGCTTGTCAAACCTGACGGCAGGTTTTCCCAACCTGCCGTCTTTTTTGCGTTTTGGCACCGAATCTTTGCAGAACGCACCCTCCCTGCGCATTCCGGGCTTCCTCTTGCGTGGCGCGCAAAGTATTGATTATGGGTTGAAGGGGTATGACATGGCGATAGGCACGAAAGTGCGGTACTGGGCGCTGCGATCAGCACATGCGCTTCAAACCCTGTGGTTCGGCGAGCGCCCTGAAGATCCGACCTTAAGACAGAAATTGATGGTGGAGCAGCAGGTCGAACTGGTGCGCCAGGTGCCTGTCGTCTTCGGGGTCATGCTGCTGAACGCGACCCTTGTCGCCATCATTTTCTGGAACCGCATGCCGGCATGGCAGGTGGCTCTGTGGTATTTCCCCCTGACCGGACTGGCGCTTTTCCAGCTCTTTGGCTGGTGGCGCATTCGCCGGCTGCCCAGACCCGAAACCGTCAGCGGGCGCGGCCTCAGGATGGCAGGGTGGTCCGCCATGTTCATCGGCATGGCATGGGGCCTGTCGGCCGTTTTACTGTACGACCCCACGTCCATCGCGCACCAGTTTTTCATCGTCCTGATCATTTGCGGCATGATGGCCGGTGCGTGCAGCAGTTTTTCAGCCATCCCGGCCGTCGCCAACGGCTACATCATGCCCAGCCTGATTCCCATCGGGATCGTCTTCATCCGTCAAGGCGATATCCTGTATCTCGTGACCGTCCTGCTGCTGGTCACCTTTGCGGTGTCCCTGATGTTTCTTGCCCGGACAGGTTATCAGCGTTTTGCCGATCTTGTGCTGACCCGGGACAAAGCGGAAATCGCCAGCCGGGCAAAGTCGGATTTTCTGGCCACCATGAGCCATGAAATCCGCACCCCCATGAACGGCGTCATCGGCATGATGGGCCTGCTACTGGATACAAAACTGACCGGTGAGCAGCGGGATTTCGCCGAGACGGCACAGGAATCCGCCACGGCGCTCCTGACCGTCATCAACGATGTGCTGGATTTTTCCCAACTGGAGGCCGGCAAGCTGACCCTGAAGGAAACAAACACCAACCTGCACATGGCCCTGAAGCGGATTACCACCCTGTTCACCCCCCGCGCCAGAGAAAAAGACCTGAGGCTCTCCATCGATATCGCGCCGGACGTTCCCGAGTGGATTCGGGTGGACGCCGCACGGCTGCGCCAGATTCTGTTCAATCTGATCGGCAATGCGGTCAAGTTCACCGAGACGGGCGGTATCGACGTGCGGGCCCGGATGGCCGGGCACAGCGACGGGCGGGATATGTTGCGGATCGAGGTTGAAGACACGGGTATCGGCATCCCGGACAGTATCGGCGTCGATCTTTTCGAACGTTTCACACAGGCAGATACCTCATCCGCCCGCAGGTTTGAGGGAACGGGGCTTGGCCTGTCCATCAGCAAACAGCTGATCGGACTGATGGGCGGACAAATCGGATATACGAGCCGCCCCGGTAAGGGCAGCCGCTTTCATTTCATCATCCCCATCCATCCCGGCATTCCGGACGCAGAGCCCCCCGTCACCGAGAAAAAGGCGGCCGCAGAGACCGCCGGCGCGCGCATTCTTGTGGTCGAAGACAATCCGGTCAACCGGACGCTTGCCAAGCATCTGCTCGACAAATTGGGATATGATCATGAAACGGCCCATAACGGACAACAGGCCTTGGATATCCTGTCCGACGAGGCGGAAGGGTTTGACCTGATCCTGATGGACGTACAGATGCCCGTTATGGACGGCGTCACCGCCACCCGCCATATCCGGGCGCGCGGCGGACGGCTTGCCGGGATTCCGATCATTGCGTTGACCGCCAACAGCTTTGACGACCAGCGCGACAGCTATCTGGACGCCGGCATGACGGACTTCGTACCGAAACCGATCGACCCCGCTGTCCTTCAGACCGCCATCGAACGGGCTCTTACCGGCAAGATTCCCTACAGCTGCGTGAAACCCGCGCCGGCCTCCATGGCCGATGCGGACCGCAGCACGCCCTCCGCTGTGCCGCGCGGCAACGCAAAACAGGATGCCGATGCGGCCCTGGACGCCCTTTTGCGCATGCTGGAACTAAGACACACCGACCGCGCCCAACGGAATTGAGGTCGGGCGATACGCACCCTACAAACCACACGGCTAGAGATACCCGCTTTCCAAGGCAGGCACGGCAGGATAGACATCGGACATGTCTTTTCCCGATGCCGATACATGCAGGACCCTGGACAACCGTGACCCGTTAAGGCCCTGGCGCGACGCCTTTCGCCTGCCGGACGGTGTCATCTATCTGAACGGCAATTCCCTCGGACCGTTGCCAAAGGCGGTTCCCCCCCGCCTGGAAAAGACCGTGCTGACTGACTGGTCAATCGGCCTGACCAAAAGCTGGAACGCGGCCGGCTGGTTCGGCCTGCCGGCCCGCGTCGGCGGCCGGATCGCACCGCTGATCGGCGCGCATCCGCATGAAGTGATCATGGCGGATACGGTGTCGGCCAATCTGTTCAAGCTGGCCGCCGCCGCCTGCCGGCTGCGCCCCGAGCGGCACATAATCCTGGCGGCGGAGGACGATTTTCCGACCGACCTGTACATGATGCAGGGCCTGACGGATTTCATGGCAGGGGACAAGCGGCTTGTCACCGTGCCGCGCACCGGACTTGCCAAGGCCGTGGACGGGGATACCGCGCTTGTCTTGGTCAGCCACGTGCATTATGTCAGCGCCGATATTGCCGACATGGCTGCCGTGACGCGGGCAGCCCAACAGAAAGGCGCGCTGATCCTGTGGGACCTGAGCCATTCAGCCGGGGCAGTGCCGGTCGACCTTACGGCAGCCGGGGCCGATTTCGCCGTCGGCTGCGGATACAAATATCTGAATGGGGGACCCGGCGCGCCCGCCTTTGTCTATGCCGCAGAGCGGCATCATGAAACAGTCCGCCAGCCGCTGACAGGCTGGTTCGGTCACGCCCGGCCCTTTGCCTTTAACGCCCGGTATGAGCCGGCAGCCGGCATGACAAAACTGTTGACGGGAACCACCGGCATTCTCGGCGCCGCGGCACTGGACGCGGCGCTGGACGTCTTCGACCGCGTGGACATGGCGCTGGCGCGAGAGAAATCCCTAGCCCTGAGCAGCCTGTTTATCGATGCCCTGGACAGTGACCTGTCGGAATACGGTTTCACCCTGGCCAGCCCGCGTGAGGGTGCGCGGCGCGGCGGACATGTCACGATCCGGCACCCTCATGGCTATCAGATCGTGCAGGCACTGATCGATCACGGCGTGATCGGCGATTTCCGGGCACCGGATTATATGCGCTTCGGATTCGCACCGCTGTATCTGGGTTACAGCGATGTGCACCAAGCGGTCGAGCGAATCCGCACCGTCATGGACAGCGGCCTGTGGCGCGCGCCACACTACGGCGTGCGGAAAACCGTAACATAGAGCCAAAGCGGACACGATACCTTCGGCAGGTCAACCGACAGGCTAAAAGCCAGGGCAAAACCTTACGGCGCATATGCCCGCATGAAGGCCCTGACCGCCGCTTCGGCAACCCGGTGAATGTCGGCATCCGAGAATGTATCCCGGATACCGAGGCTGCATTCAATGAACAGATCGGCCTTGCACAATTCGACAAACTGATGGGCCGCCAGTTCAAGGTCGTCGATGGCAAGGTCACCGCGCGCCACCGCCACGGCGAGAAACTGGGTAAGGCGGCGTACGCCGAGATCCGGGCCTGCCTCATAAAATGCGCGCCCCACTTCGGGAAAACGCTGGGATTCGGCCACGGCCACGCGGTAAATCCCCTGCGCGAAAGGCGACAACACGAAAGCGGTAAAATCATGGGCCATGGAGCGCAGGGCGTCTTCGATATTCTCGTCCGCGATATCGACCGTGAAAACCCTGTCCGCATGCTTCTGGCATTCCTCGTCGACCACAGCGACAAACACGCTGACCTTGTCTGGGAAATAATTATACAGCGTCCCCTTTGATACGCGGGCACGGCGGACAATTTCGTCAACGCTGGTGCCTTCATATCCCAGTTCCAGAAAGGCGTCCTTGGCCCCCTCCAGAATCTGGCGTGCCTTTGGACTGTCCAGGCCGGCTTTTTGCGGCAATGCCATGTTCTTCTCCATACTGAACCGTTCGGTCAGCGGTGAGTATATTGGTTTTTATAGAGATACACAATAAAAATGACTGAACCGTTCAGTCATTGTTGACTCATCCGATTTTATGGGATAAGCACAGTATCGATGACCGAACGGTTCAGTCATTTTGGAAGTGGATCAGGACCATGTTGCTTTCTCATCTCACCGCGCACGTCTTGGTGTCCGCCCCCGGCGGACAGGCTTCCGGATGCACCGTTCACGATCCCCTGGCGGTGCCGACCATTCCTCCCTGGCGGCATCGTCCCCTGAGCCGGCCCCGCCCCTTACCCCTTGCCCAAACGCCCAGGCGGGGCCGGCTTTTTTTCTGATCATGGAGTCACCCAAAATGGCATCCGAGACCTATCATTTCTGGCCGTTCTTGGAGATCAGCCGCAGTTCCATCCCCCTGCATTACGATGCCGAAGCACTCGCCCGCGCCAATCACTGCATCCGGCAGGGTACCGAGCGAATTCTGCGACGCGAACAGCAGATCGTGCTTGGGCTGAACAGCCTTGTCGGCAGGATCAACATGTCACTGGCACAAACGGGCGCGGCCTGCGAGCCCGTGCCCCATCGGGATTCGTCCCGGTGGTTCGAGCAGGCGACCCTCGGCATTCACGAACTGGGCGAAATGAGCACCACCGTCCAGATCAAAGCACTGAGCCTGCTGCGCGACAGTTTCCCGACCAAGAAGGGGACGCAGTAAAATGGCCGCACCCCGCACCGGGCCGCGCGGACAGGCACGGCCCAGCCTGCTGCCGGTCTGCATCCTGTTATGGGCGGGCCTTGGCGCCTGTTCGGACGGCACGGACCGGACACCCGCACTGCCGCGTCCCATCGCCTGGACCGTTGTCGAGCCGGTGGACCATGAAATCACCCGCACCCTGTCGGGGGTCGTGCGCGCCATCCAGCGTGCACCGATCAGTTTCGAAGTCGGCGGCAGAGTGGCAAGCGTGACCGTTGATATCGGTGATCATTTCGAGGCGGGCGACACGCTGGCGACCTTGGACCGACGGACCTACCGGTTGGCCATGGAAGAACGTGAAAGCGAGCTGGCCGAGGCCCGCGCCCGCCTGGTAGAAGCCCGGAACGAATATGAACGGCAGAAGGAACTGCACGCCAAGGGCTGGGTTGCCCGCGCCGGTTACGACACCGCCCTTGCCGGCCTTGAAACCGCGCAGAGCCGTGTGGAAATCGCCCGGACCCGCGCGGCCATCGCGGCCGAAGACCTGGAGGACACGGTTCTGACCGCCCCTTATGCCGGCTCGGTCGCCGAACGGCTGGCCGAACCCTCGCAGCAGGTCAGCCCCGGAGAAACGGTGTTCGAAATCCAGGGCGACGGCAGCGGCCTGGAGGTGGTGGTCACGGCGCCCGAGACCATGATCGATCAACTGGCGCCCGGCAGCCGGCACACCGTTTTCCTGCCCGCTCATCGCGGCATGATGCTGTCGGCCACCATTACCGAGGTCGCCACAAATGCATCGGTCAGAAATGCCTTTCCCGTGACCCTCAGACTGGATGACGCGCCGGACACCCTGCGGTCAGGTGTAACAGCCGAAGTGATGCTCAGCTTCAACATGGACGGCTCTCAGACACCGACAGACCGACTTGTATCCATCCCGGTGACGGGATTTCTGGCCGCAAGCGGGCAAAGCAGCGTGGCCTTTGTCTACGACAAGGCGGAAGGCACCGTCTCCAGAAGAGATATCACCGTTGCGGATATTTCGGGCGACCGGGCACTGATTTCGCAGGGGCTGAACGTCGGCGAGATCATCGCCATGAAAGGGCTGCCCTTCCTGCAGGACGGCCAGAAGGTCGCCCGGTTGGATACCGGCATCGCCCGCTACAACCCTTGACCTCTTTGCCCCATGATCCCGTTCAAACCAGACACAGACAGACGTGAGCACCCATGAACCTCAGTCAGATCGCTTATCTTTATCGGCCTGTGGTCTATACGATGACCGTGGTGCTGATGATATATGGCATTTTCAGCTATTTCTCCCTGCCGACACGGGAAGATCCGGACGTCACCATTCGTGAGGCCGTGGTCACCACGCGCTATCCCGGACTGTCGGCGGAGCGTATGGAACTTCTGGTCACCAAAACCCTGGAAGAAGCGATCCGCCAGATGCCGGAAGTGGAGGAAATCCGGTCCACGTCCATGGCTGGCGTGTCCATCATCCATGTGGAGGCGCACGACCGCTATTTCGATCTGGACCAAATCTGGGATGACCTGCGCACCCGGGTCTCGGAAGCACAGGCAGGCCTGCCGGAGGGCGCATCCACCCCGGTGGTCAATGACGATTTCGGCGATGTGGCGGTCGTCACCGCCGCGCTCACGTCAGCGGATTTCACCATGGCCGAGATGTTCGACATGGCGCAGCATGTCCGCGATACGCTGTACACGGTGGATGGTACAAAGCGGGTCGATATTCTGGGGGCCCAGCAGGAACGGATCTATGTCGAGGTGCAGAATGCCCGACGCACGGAGTTGGGCATTTCGCAGAAAATACTGCAGGACACATTGGCGCAGCAAAATGTCATCCACCCCGGCGGGGAAATAGACACCGGCGTGCGCGCCTTCATCATCGAACCAAGCGGCAATTACCGCACGGTCGAGGAAATCGGCGAAACCCTGATCCGCCTGCCGGATACGGGCGGCGTGGTGCCCTTGCGCGACCTGGCCACCATCCGGCGCGGCTATATCGATCCGCCGCGCCAAAAGGCTTATTATAACGGCAAACCCGCCATTCTGTTGGCCATCGCCATGCTACCCGATTACAGCGTGCTGGATTACGGGGCCCGGTTGAAAGCGGCCCTTGGCACGCTTGGCGAGGGGCTGCCTGTCGGCTATCAGCTGGATATCGTCACCTATCAGGCGACACAGGTGGCCGGCGCCGTTTACGGGGTGACGGCGAATGTGTTGCAAACCCTCGGCATCGTGCTGGGCGTCGTCATCCTGTTCCTGGGCCTGCGCACGGGGCTGATCGTCGGCTCCATCGTACCGGCGGTCATGCTGGTCACACTTGCGGTCATGGGCTTTTTCGACATGACCCTGCAACGGATGAGCCTGGCGACACTGGTCATCGCCCTCGGCCTGCTGGTGGACAACGGCATTGTCATCGCCGAGGATTTCAAGCGCCGCCTGGAAGGCGGCGCGGACAGGGACGCGGCCTTACGGGAAACCGGCGGGGAGCTGGCGATCCCTCTGCTGTCCTCGACACTGACGACCATTCTGGTCTTTCTGCCGCTGATGCTGGCTGAGCATGTGGCCGGGGAATATACCCGCTCCATATCGATCGTCATTCTCATCACATTGCTGACATCGTGGCTGCTGGCCATGATGCTGACGCCCAGCCTGTGCCACCGTTTCATCAAAATCGACCCCGAAAACACAGGCAACAGGCCGTCCGCACACAGCGCACCGGATCGCCGGGGCGACCAGGGCATATCCCAGCGCCTGTTCACAGCCATGAATGCGGGGTATGAACGTGTTCTCATCCGCATCCTGCGGCGACGCTGGCTGTTCATGGGGGGCATGGCGGCCCTGCTGGCGGCCTCTATCGCCGCCATGTCGGTGGTACCGCAGAAATTTTTCCCTGATTCCGACCGGGCGCAGGTGCTGGTTTATCTGGACATGCCGGCGGGGGTATCGGCCAATGCCATGGACCTGCGCATGCAGGAGGTTTTCGCGGCGCTGGAAAACCCGATACGGTTTCCGCACATTGTCAGCCATGTGGGCTATGTGGGTTTTGGCGGGCCACGGTTCGTGCTGTCACTGACACCGGTGGATTCCGCTCCGCACAGGGGGTTCATGGTGCTGAATATCGATGACTTCACCGCGATGGAGACCACCGTGACGGCGCTGCGCCAGATGTTCCACGAAAGCTTTCCCGGTCTGGACGCCCGCGTGACCGGCATGTTCCTGGGGCCCAGCGATTCGACCAAGGTCGACATACAGGTGCGCGGTCCCGACGCCGATTTCCTGTACCGCACAGCCGAGGAGATCGAAGCGATATTCGCCCGCCTGCCGGGCGCCATCGATATCCGTCATGACTGGGAAAACCGTATTGCCAAGATCGCCGTCCGGGTGGACCAGGCACGGGCACGCCGGGCGGGGATCACATCGGCGGACATCGCGGACTCCATGGCCAGCTATTTTTCCGGACAGCAGATATCCGAGTTCCGCGAAGGCGACGATATCTTTCCCATCATCGCAAGGGCCGAGGGCCAGGAACGCACCGATCTGGACCGGGTCAAAACCCTGAATATCTTCACCCGGGATACGGGGGTGTCCGTCCCGCTGGTGCAGGTGGCGGACTTTGACCTGGAAAACGGGTTCTCCCATATCCAACGGGAAAACATGGTCCGCACCATCACAATAGAGGCCCGCAACACCCATATGACGGCGGAAGACATGGTGCCCCTGGTCCAGGACGATTTGAACCGGCTGCGGGCCACCCTGCCCCCTGGCCACAGCATCGAATTCGACGGCGTGGTGACACAGTCCGCGGAGGCACGCCAGGCGCTTGCCGCCAACATCCCCTTGTGTATCGGAGCGGTCCTTATTCTGCTGGTCACCCAGTTCAATTCGTTCAAACGGCCTGCCATCATCGTCATGACGATCCCCCTGCTTTTGATCGGCGCGGTGCTTGGCCTGTTCACCATGCAGGCGAATTTCGGTTTCATGGTTATTCTGGGCCTGTATTCGCTGGCCGGCATCATCATCAACAACGCCATTGTCCTGATCGACCGTATCGACATTGAACGGCGCGAAGGCGGTAAGGACGCACACACGGCCATCATCATCGCATCGGTAAGGCGGCTGCGGCCGATCATCATGACAACGGTGACGACCATTCTGGGCCTGTTGCCTCTGATCCTGTTCCAGGACGCGCTGTTTTACGGCATGGCCTGTGTCATCGCCTTCGGCCTGCTGGTGGGAACGGTCCTGACGCTTGGTGTGGTGCCCATCCTGTACAGCCTGTTTTTCGGGATTACTCCGGTACCCGCATCGGGTCCGGTAGATATGGCCAACAGCCCGGCACCGGCCTTAAAGTAAGGGCCGGGCCCGTCTTTCAAGGAAATGTGCGCTTTTCATGCTGCCGGTGCAGGCTGGACGGCGCGGGAACAGTTTCCACACCGGTACCGGTTAGTTTCTGGATAGTTCTTGGGCAGACTCGCGGCAGTCTCAACCACGGCCACCAGAATGACACGCGCATATGTCCAGCTGTACAGAGGTTGCTCGAAGCAACCTGAAGAGGCAAAATTATATACCAAAAACCATGGGTTGATGCATCCTGCGGCAGGCAGGCCACAGTCTTTTCAATATGCAACAAGCTACAAGATTGTAATTGCAAACAATGGCTCTTTTGGAGGAGTGAGAGATGGGATCATCATGAGAGCCAAAAATGAAAATTGCGCACGAAAAGCGTGAAGGCCGGCCCGAACAGCCGGAAGAACCATCGCATTGCCTGCACACGGTCACATCGCCGGCGGAAGCGGCGGATGTGCTGCGCCAGTGTTATGACGCCCCGACCGCAGAAGCACAGCGGCGGCGGCAGGCCGCACACCGGGAAGGCCGGCTGGCCGACGCTGATTTCTGGGCGGATGTCTGCACCACCCTGGAGCAAGGGCTCCAAACCGACTAGGCAGCACTATCCCGCCGTTTACACGACACTGCCGCAATCGCCCCCACACTTGACCGGCCCTGCGCCCGCGCGCCCTAGGTGCGTGGGGCAGGGCTTGCCATATTAGGACCACAATCACACCACAATGTGCGACTATAGATAGATTGATAGTAAAAATTTACGCGTAATAAGATAGGCTATTGGCGTTTTTTGCTATCCAGAGTATTAAGTCAAGGAAGCGGACTCTGGTCTTGATCATGGCGGAGACAGAGACCCGCAAGCGGCGAAATAAAAGACGACCAAACGGTTTGAGTCTTTCAAGGCAGGACAGGGCCGGCGCATCAATGCCCGGCCCATATATGATCTGTCCTTCAAACCTTGCACTGTGTGGGGGTCTTCCGTTTCCGAACTGACCGGACTGGCTGTGCCGACGCTGATTGTGCGGGGGCTTGGAAACAGCCGACGCCGGCATACATCAAAGATGTTTCATACGGATATCGCGCGCATACCGTCATCCGCCAGCCGCCATGATGGAAATGATGATGCCAGGTCTTGAACTGGTCGAAAACTTCATCACCAAGATCAAGACGGTCGACACGGTGGATGACCTGCGGCGGGCTTTTGCCAGCGAGATCGCCCAGCTTGGCTTTGGCAAGCATATCTGCATTTCACTGGTGGATATGAACAACCCGCCGCCAAACGCCATTCAGATTTTCGATTATCCGCCGGCATGGATTGAACGATATAAACGCGAGGGTTATTTCCGTGACGATGTTGTGCTGAAGACCGCTTTCAGCAATATCGGCCCTTACAGATGGAGCAGCCTGGACCGGTCCGACAAACGCAACCGCCGGATTTTTGCCGAGGCGGAACAGTATGGCATCCGCGAAGGCATGACGGTGCCCGTCACCCTGCCCGGCCATTATCCATGCTGTGTCAATATGGCCGGCGCCCACACGGATGTGGACCCGGCCACATTCCACATCCTGCACCTTCTGGCCGAATACTATGTCCTGAAAATCGTTGAATTGACGGGGCGGCAGACACAGCTGTTCGATCCACCGTCGCTGACACCGCGGGAACGGGAATGCCTGGTGTGGATGGCAAAGGGCAAAAGCGATTATGAAATCGGCCGCATCCTGTCAATTTCGGCCCGCACGGTGAACGGCTATATGGAAAATATTCGCAAGAAATTCAATGTCAGCACACGCACCCAGGCCGTCGCCCTGGCGGTATCGGGCGGCCTGGTCATACCCTGAACCCAGCCCCCTTGTGAAACAGGCCCCCGCACAGGGCCCCGACGGCGCGAATCCGGCTGGCCGCCTTACAACCTATTGGACAATTCCAGTGGTATTCCCGAAAGATTGCTGAGAGGCTTATAACATCATAAATATTTGATTTTTATATATTATTTCTTTTTCAGGTATTTCTACGGGTTTCTGAAGACCGCGTTTATCCGCACACTTCTCCGGTAAATGCAACTGTTCAGAGAAGCCGATGATTCACGTCGTCACCCACATCCGCCGCCAGCGATACGGTAAGCAACCGGACCGGATGTTCCGCCATCGTCGCACAGTTTCCGCCGAACGGTCGCCATGGCCCTCTGCCCCGGCATGGACAACGCCGCAAGCCGTAGCGCCGGCAGTCCGCAACCGGACGGGCATGGCCGCGAGGAGATCGCCGCCCCGGTCACGTCGAAAAATATGGGCCGAACCGGCAGCACGATACGATCGGACACCGCCGTCCGGCCGGAAGAGGCCCCGCTGACCCGGCCGCCTGACAAAGCCGCCTGACAAAGCCGTCTGATGCGGCTGACGAGGCGGGCCTGACCGCCAGCGACTATCGATGTTAAGGATATACAGATGCCGTTCCACATCCGAAATGGTACCATCACCACCCTTCAGGGGACCACCTGGATGTCAGCACCGGCCCCGTACAGGAGCGCAAACGCCGTCCCCTGTTCCCCAAGCCGCAGCACGCAGGGCGGAGAGGCCGCGTTTGACGACAGCCCGCCCGACCAGGCCGCCTATATACCACCTGGCCAATCTTCCGGTACATCGGCGCCGGCCACCGGGTTGGGATACCCGTCCCATGGCGGGGATGCGGGCAAAACCCGGACGCCGCAGCAACACACACCAACGGACCGGACCACGACCGCCGCGGGAGGCCCCAACCGGATAAAACCCGGCCAGACCCCCCAGGGGGCCAGCGGCCGGCTGGCCGCGTTTCGCACGATGACGGCCCGCGAGACGGCCCTATGACCAGACCTGTCCGTTCCACCGTCACCGGACAGGCCATGCACACCGTCCCGGCCTATGGCACGGCAGGGGCGCTGGACATTCTGGCACGCCATATTTCCCCCGCCACGCGGGCACTGGTCGCCCAGATGTACGCGGCCACCGACACCGTGACCGGCAGAGAGGTGCGCGAGGCCCTGGACGACCTGATCCGGCGGGTTCTGGAGGGGAACAGTCCGGCCTGGGACTGCGTCAAACCGCTGTCACACCACGAACTGACGCACCTGTACGACCACACGGAAACCATCCTGGACCAGGCGCTCGACAGGCTGATGAAACGGCCGGGTCTGTTCACCCCGCTGACGGGGCGCGCCGGCGGGGATGCCGATGCCGTATGCAGCCAGACCACCCACATAAGCGAAGGGCAAACCGGCGGAAACAATACCGACCGCGTCCCAGACAGCGATACAGGCGGCCCCTGTGACGCAGACAGACAGGGAGCTGTATCTCTGGCCGGCAGAACGGGCCGTTTTTTCAGCCACATCGCCAGCCTGCACGCGGATGCAGGGGCGGCCAAAGCGATCCATGCCGGCAACAGAAAACTGTTTTACGCCCGCCTGTGCGAAGGCGTGCTGATGACTGACGGGGACGGGGAGTTGAGCACCCTGCACAGCCTGTATGGGGGCAGGCGGATCGGCGCGCTGCGGCGCGCGATCAAAACCTATCACGGGCGGCGGTTTCAGCTTTTACCCAGGCTGATGACCCTGCTGTGAGCCGAAGGAGCCCCTTGATATCTGAACGCGATTGGGACAGGAACCATGCAGACACTGACAGACCCGAACAAAACACGCCCGAAGACGACACAGCCGCAGCCGCCGCACCGGGACGGAACACAACACCATGATGATGTGCCGGACGCCAAGGGCCATACCGGCGTCTATGACGCGATCAAGGCCATGGTCATCACCCACGAGCTGGGCCCCGGCGCACGTATTCGCCTGGAACCGCTGGCCGACCGGCTGCGTGTCAGCAACACCCCGGTGCGCGAGGCGCTGATCCAGCTGGCCGCCGAACGCGTGATCAGCGACATGCCCAAGGCCGGCTTTTTCACCAAGGACATCTCGGAGGCGGAAACCCGCGACCTGTACCGGCTGGGCCAGCATCTGCTGGACTGGTCGCTGGCGGCGGCCACCCGCAACCGGCAGATTCCGGGCCTGTTGAAACCGCCGAAACTGTTCGACATTGGCGACCGGCTGGCCGACCTGCCCGCCGGCTCGATTGTGGAGATGATGGACGACCTGTTCAATCACATCGCCCGCCAGTCCGGCAATGCGGACATTGTGCATATGACCGGCAACATCAATGACCGCACCCATTATATCCGCCTGCAGGAATGCACCCTTGTGGAAGACATGGCCACTGATGTGGCGGCCCTGTGCGCCCTGTATTATGCGCGAGAGCTGAAAGCACTGCGCCCGGCGCTGAACGATTTTCATGAAAAACGCCTGGCCCTGCTGCCGGATGTCATCCGCGCGGTGCGCCAGGCCCGCACTGAGCGCCATATCCGCGCCCTGCAAAAGCAGCGGCCGTGAAACCGGCACCCCTGCGCCCTTACCGGCCAAAGGACACCCCCCCATGCCCCACGCCCGGCCCGTATCCACTGAACCCGCATCCACCCCGCACACCCGCACACCCCCCGCACGCACATCAGCCGAAGGGCGGGCACCTGCCGGGGCGCGCGCCGCGAGACCCGCTGACGGGGCCAATGAGGGCAAAGGACCGCTGGCCGGCGCCGTCGCGCTGGCGCTTGCGGAAACCGACGGATTTATCCGCGCGCGGCTGGGAGCGGCCGTGTTTCTGGTTTTGGTGACCGCAGTCCTGGCCGGGTTGGCGCCGGTGGCGCTGAAATATGCCGTGGACGGTCTGGGCACCGGGCAGGCAAGGACGGTGGCGCTGACAGGCGGGCAGGCCGTGGCGCTGGGCCCCGGCCTGCTGATCGCCCTGTATCTGGGCGGATTGTGGGCATCGCGCACCTTTGGCGAAATGCGCTGGTATCTGTACGGCACGGCGGACCGGCGGCTGCACCGCAATTTAAGCCGGCGGCTGCTGGACCATGTGATCAAACTGCCGATGAGTTTCCATCTGGACCGCAAGACCGGCGCGCTGAACCAGACACTGGTGCAGGGCCTGGCGGGGTACAGCATCCTGTTGAACCATGCCATTTTCACCCTGCTGCCGGTGCTGGTGGAACTGGCGATCATCGGCGCGGTCATCGCCGCCTTTCTCGACAGCGGGTTCGTCCTGATCCTGATCGGGTCCATCGCGGCGTACGGCGCCGCCTTTACCCTCGGCGTGCGGCAGATTATCAGGCCGAGCCGCGCGGTATCCACCGCGCAGGTCGATGCCTTTGCCAATATGACGGACAGTATTCTCAACACTGAGACGGTGAAATATTTCACCGCCGAGCGGGAAGTGAAGGCGCGCTATGACACCGCCCTGAAAAAGTCGGAAGCCGAATGGCGGCGCTTTTACCTGCGCAAATCGCTGAACGGCGTGCTGGTGGCCTGTGTGTTCGCCCTGTCGCTGGGGGCCGCCATTTTTCTGGGCGTGTCGCAGGTGACGGCGGGCGTCATGACCGTGGGCGATTTCGTTCTGGTCAATGCCTACATGCTGCAGATCGTCAAGCCGATGGAAACCCTGGGCGCGGCCTTCCGCGACATTGCATATGGCGCCGCCTTTATCGAGAAGATGGCCGACCTGATGGCGCGGGAGCGGGAGCCCGGCAGCCTGCCGGAGGCCGACACACACCGGCCGCCCACCAGGAATATCAGCGCGGCGGCCCAGGCCGCGCAAGAATCACAGGCCACGCAGACACTACGGGGCGATATGGGCGCCGCGGCCGGCGCCGGCGAGCTGGTGTTTGACACGGTGCGCTTTTCCTACCTGCCCGGCAAACCGGTGCTAAAGGGCATCAGCTTTACCGTGGGCCGGGGCAAGACGGTGGCCATTGTCGGCGGCAGCGGGGCGGGCAAATCCTCGATCATCCGCCTGCTGATGCGGCTTTACGATCCGGACGGCCCGTCAGGGGCGGATGGGGGATCCGGCGAAAAGGGGGGCGACATCCGCCTGAACGGCGTGTCCACACGGGCCCTGCCGCTCGACGCTCTGCGTCAGGCGATTGCGATCGTGCCGCAGGACACCGTGCTGTTCAATGACAGCATCGCCTACAACATCGCCTTTGGCCGGCCCGGCTGCGCGCGCGGCGAGATTGAGCGTGCCGCCAAACTGGCCCATATCCACGACAGGGTGATGGCGATGCCGGACGGCTATGACACCATTGTCGGCGAGCGGGGGCTGAAACTGTCCGGCGGGGAAAAACAGCGCGTGTCCATCGCCCGCGCGGCATTGAAAAACCCGCAGATCTTCGTCTTTGACGAGGCCACATCATCGCTGGACAGCCGGACGGAACGGGACATTCTGGACAATCTGATCGCGGTTTCCAGGGGCATGACCACGCTGGTCATCGCCCACCGCCTGTCAACGGTTGTCCATGCCGATACCATCATCGTGCTGGACCAGGGCCGCATTGTTGAACGCGGCAGCCACAGCGCCCTTCTCCAACAGGGCGGCCTGTATGCCGCCATGTGGCACACACAGCATCAAGGGAATACGAACAGTCTGAGCGAAAAGGAAATCGCGTAAATTATATCAAATGAAACTCAAGTTTTCATATCAGCATTTCGGCTGAATATTTTGTCATGACCAAAATATAAAAGAATATTTTTCCGATATATCGAACAAACCAGTTACCACACCCCGGTATTATTAGAAACCATTTTTCAGGATGTGGTGTAACACCGTGACTATATCTGGTCACCATCGGCGGCACCCGCCCTGAGAATGGACGACATACCGGGCCCGGCACATGGCGGCCCCCGCACCGGCAGGCCCTGCCCCTTTGCACGTGAAAGGACCGCACATGAACATGATGGCCACGGACACGGTTGCCCCGCCCCGTTATTTTCTGGCTGAACATATGTTCCCCTGTTTTGTCGACGGCGGGGTGATCCTGCTGGACCTGCGGCATGACCAATATGTGGGCCTGGACGATGATGAGGCACGGGCCCTGCAAACGGTTCTGGGCCTGCGCCATGTATCCGGGCACGACACGGCCACGCCAGGCCGGAAGGACGGCGGCACACTGGACCTGGATCGTTTTTGCCGGGACATGGTGGCCAAGGGGGTGCTGACGCAGGACGCGGCCCACGGAAAACAGGCCGAAACCGTCACGGTTTCCTGCCCGCCGCTGGATCTGACCGGATATGACGTGACGAAAAAACGCCGGGTGCGGCCCGGTCATGTGGTCACCCTGGTGAAAGCTGCCATCGGCGTCAGCCTGGGCATGCGCTTTACATCGCTGGAAAAGGTGATCGCCCGCGTGCGCCGGCGCAAACAGACCCATGCGGCAAAGGTGCGGGCCGGCCAGGCCCCGGCAACGCCGGACCGGGAACGGGTACGGGAACTGGTTGAAATTTTCCGTCTGGTGCGGCTGTTCCTGTTCACGTCAAAGGATTTCTGCCTGTATGACTCGCTGGTTCTGGTCGATTTCCTGGCGCCGTACGGCATATATCCCGACCTGATTCTGGGCGTGAAAATGGGCCCGTTTCAGGCCCATGCCTGGGTGCAGGACGATACCTATATCTATAATGGCTGTATCAGCGACATCGATCTGATGACGCCGATCATGGCCGTGTGACGGGGGAAACGATCATGTACCGGTATATCGCCCTGTCCTGGGACCACACCATTCCCGCCGCTGCATCAGCGGCCGGGATGATCGCCGCGCGCATTAACGCCGGGCCGCTGACATGGGACACCGCGTTTGACAGCCCCGGCCTGCTGGTGCTGCACACCGACCCGAAGGAAGGGTGCATGCAGGCCTATCCCATTATCGGCAAGGACGGCCGGCAACGCGGCGTCGTTACCGGCAAACTGTTCGACCGGCCCACGGCGGATGACCAGCCCATGGCCCCCAATGCCCATCTGGACATGGCACAGTCCCAGCGCATTCTGGACAGCCGGGGCCAGGCTTTGGTCGATCATCACTGGGGTCGGTATGTGGCCTTTGTCCATGATGAACAGCAGAATGAACGCTGGGTGGTACGCGATCCGATCGGTCAGTTTTCCTGCCACTATATTCCCCATCAAGGGGTGGATATTTTCTTTTCCGATATGGAAACCATCGCCAATTTCGAATTTTTGGATCTGTCTTTAGATTGGGAGAATATCGGACTTTATTTGAAATATTTATTCTTAATACGCAGCAGTACTTGTTATAAAAAAGTCACTCAATTAATGCCCGGCGAACGGCTATCCATTATGGGCGACAAGCGCATAATCGAGCAATTATGGGACCCGGCCACCATATCCCAAACGAATATGATCGAGGATGTGGAAGAAGCTGCCCGCTTGCTGCGCACTATGACGATGAATTGCGTCGCCGCCTGGGCCGGCAATTATGAGCGGATCTTACACCGTATCGGTGGTTTGGATTCCTCCATCGTATTGGCCTGCCTGACACAAATGGATAATCCGCCAGATATTACTTGCTTCACCTATTACACAACCGGGGCACTAGACGGGGATGAAAGAATTTATGTTCGTATGGCAACAGAACATATGGGTGTTTCTTTATTCGAACAAGAACGGTCTATATCGAAAATAAACATGGCTCGTTTTAAAAACGTTTACCATAGTCCCATACCTGAAAATTATTTTCATGCCGTTGAGTTAAGTGACTTTGAGTGCGATCTAGCAAAAAAAACTAGAGCCCAAGCATCTTTTACTGGAATTGGTGGGGATCAAGTCTATATGGCTCCAGTTCAGAATCATGGCCCCAGCGATCACATAAAAACAAAAGGAATAAATATTAACACATTTAAATATATAATAGAATCAGCGCAAATTCAAAATATTTCTATTTGGAAAAGTTTAAAAAATACTTTATTTGATTTTTTTTCAGAAAAAAAATTCGATGCTCATATAAACAATAAATTAACTAACTCACCATTAATAAGTCAAAATATAGCTGAACCTATTAAAAACATAGAACATTGGTTTGATTCTGATAATCAAAAAATACCAAATGGTAAAAAACATCATCTTTATTTTTGTAGTTTATCTCTAGATTATAGAGGTTTGTTCCTACCACCACACCACGTGACACCTGTTGATCCAATAATGTCTCAACCATTATTAGAATTATGCTTTCGAATTCCAACCTGGTTGTTAGCAAAAAACGGAATGCAAAGAGGTTTAGCGCGCTATGCATTTGCCGAGCATTTACCCAGAGAAATTATTTGTCGCGAATCTAAATCAAGCGCTGTATCTTATTATAAAAATCTAATTTCTAAAGAAAGAGTTTTCTTAAGAAACTATTTAATGGAAGGTTTTCTGTCAAAAAATAAATTAATTAACCATGAATTAATTGATAAATATTTATCTGATGATAAGGCAATCTCTGAAGTACCAATAATATCTGCATTAATAAACATTGAATCTTGGACTCAATCAAATTCAAAATTGCAACATAGCATCTAAAATGAAAACACTAGGAAATGTTTCTGGTATAACAAAGTGGAGTATACCTCATCAATATATAGAGGCTGATGGACAGCATACTCAAAGAAACTAGATAGTGTGCAATATAAATTATTCATTATTATAAAAATATATTACTTTTATTTTCCCACAAAAATATTGCTCTATCAATTAATATTTAAGTGTCGAATTTAATTCGATATTATCATCAAACAAAGGAGAGTAAGATGATTGACCTTGGAAAAGCCTCTGAAGTTACCAAATTCATCGTTGGAGTACCGGGTGAAGCTGATAACACCCTGAGCCTCAGCTAAAAAAAGCAGGGTATATGGTGGTTAAATTCATATACCCTGCATTTAAATCAAAATGGTAAAATTTATTTCAAGTATTTGTCGTACCAATTGATTACAGATTCAATTTTATGTCGGATATTAGCCGGGCTTGTTGGTATATGCCCCTCTCCTCTATACTCTATATAAATTGCATCTTTTCTTAAACGCCTAAGCGCAGAAAACATCTGACGATATTCACCAGCATCTTTGACATCTAAATCAGAATGTATAAGCATAACTGGCGTTGTGATCTTATCAACGGAAAAAAAAGCGCTCGCAGCAGTATATCTTTGTGGGTCTTCCCAAGGCCTCGCGCCTCCGAGATATAATTCATTTGCAGGAATTTCAAAAAAACCCATTTGGCCATAAGCAGCTGTAGGACCTGTTACAGAATCTATAAGAGACACGGTACCATACATACGAGCAAAATTGGCGGCACCATATGAAGATACCGTAGCTTTAAAGCGATCTGTTTGGGTTAGCATCCACAGACTGCCAATCCCCCCTAAACTAACGCCATAAAGCCCAATCCTATCTGGATCAGCATAGCCTTGTGCCACTGCTGCATCGACAGCTGACAAAACCATATCGGTTAGGTTTCCAAAAGGAAAAGCCCGATCTTCAGTAGAAAGTAAATCGACCGCATGATCGGTATACATAACTATATATCCACTCGCTGCGATAGGAGCCATATTCAAAACAAGCCAGTCTGACGATGTTAACGAAGGGCAACTCCCTTTTAATTGCGGGTAATCCCAAACAATCATCGGATAAGTATTATCTGGATTCCAATCTGGAGGCAAAATCATACAACTATTTAATTTTCTTTGATTTTTCCCGTTTTTATATGTGTATTCAATAATTTTCTTATGCATTTTTTTGACATTTTTTAAGTGTCCATTAATTTCTACAATTTTACTTTTCTTTTTATTTTCTATATTTAAAATATAGTATTCTGTAGAATATTCTTTTTTCTCTGATACAATCGCCACTTTAGAATCAAAAGAAATAGACTTTACATCTGTATCATCGTATGTTTTTTTAAATAATCTACTATACAGACCAGTAATATAGTTAAAAGATACAATCCACACATCGCCTTTTTCTTCTGATTCTAGTATTATATCGGGGTTCAAATTTTGAGATGCAGCCAACCTAGCCCTTGTCGTATTAATATTAGGCGCCGAAAGAGAGGTAAAAATATCTCTTGTTAAATTTTGCTTACTGCCGTCAGATTTAATCTGCCATAAATCTTTATCTGCAAAGATAACAATACTATTATTATCCTCACCTAAAATTTCAAAAGAAATCTTTTCAAAATTCGATGTTAAGTTTATGTGTTCACCATTTTCCGCCAAAAGATACCAATCTGGCCTACCCACTTCTATTGGTCCTTGCTCAGAAAGCTCTCCCGCTATATGATAAGTACTTGGTCTATATTCTTTCTTTATAACGTTACTTATTATGGGTCGCGCAAAGACTGCCAGTCTGTCACCAATCCAAGAAGGACGGTCAGGCCCCGCCAACATACGATTTGATGATACCGGAGCCAAGTCAAGGCCATTGTGATTTATATAATATGCTATTTTTTCATTAACATTGTAACGTAAAAAACGCCCTTTGTGCCAAAAATCATCAAAAGATTTCACAAAAAACAATAAATTCTGACTATCCGTTGACCATTCTACTCTCGTAGAAAAAGCATCACATTTCTCACAAACTACATTTTTTTTGTATCCCATTTCAATATCGAACACCACTGGTTGCAAACGATATTTCGTTAATGGTACAGCCATAACAGGATAATCTGGATCTAATAGCAATTCACCGCCATGCCTATGTGCCGCTAAATAACGACCATCCGGTGATAATCGCAAACTACTGTAGAGGCCATCAGCAATTTTTATGATTTTACCAGTACTAGCATTTACTAATAAAAGTGATCCATCTCTGAAATTATTAGCAAAATCAGTATTTACATCTTTACCGATTGGACTACTAGTCAAGACTTGAGCAGTTACAGTGTCGCCACGCCATGCATTCTGCCAATCAGCAAACAATTGCTTTTTGGCCGTCTTAGCTTTTAAGGGAGGTGAAACTTGCTGTCCTTCCAGGAAGGCTGAAACTATAAACTCGTCTGGAGAAATCCATATGGGATATGTCGAAATCCGAGAATCGAGATTTGGCTCTATTGGCAGCCAAAATATTTGATTCAAATTAAAATCAAATACACCTAAATCAATTTTCCCGTTGAAAATTCTATAAACGATAATACGAGAACCATCATCATTGAACCCGTTATTAGGTATAGTCGACCAATCACTTGATCCAGCATTTAAAAAGTAACCTGCTGCATCTTCTTGTGGAAATAAAGGTTTAAGGCCTTCCTCGCCTTTCCAATCAAAACTATACAGTTTTGTTTGATGTGAAACCGTTAGAGCATGAGCGCTAAAATCGCTAATAGAATGATAAGGCGGCATTTTTTGAAAAATAACTCGTTGCCCATTTGGGCTAAATATAACAGTTCTAATATCTTCTATCTGTAAGAGATCATCAATACGAAATGAGTGCTTTTCATTATTTAATGCATGCAAACCTGAATTGCATACACCCAATAATAAATTTAAAAATATAATATAAAAAAAATTTTTCATCAAAATATTACCTATTTACGATATCAAATACTTTACATAGAATATTTATACTACCAAGTTTTGATGATATTGAATGCTACGAAACGACCTAAGGGATTGGCATTTGCAGGATCAAAACCGATAGCCGAATCTAGAATCAGGCTACCTGCGTTATTATTTACAAATGGAGGGTCATTATCAAATAAATTTATTATATTTACAGAAAACGTTGTATTTTTTAAAAAAACATTCGAATTATCACCCCCTAATTCATAGCTTATGTTAAAGTCTACTGTTGAATGTGATTTAATTTTTCTTTCTGGAGAACTAATTCTATCTACATAGCTATCTGTATAATTGAAAAAGCTCGTTGCAGTTATACCATTTCCATTATTCCAGCTGACACTGTTGCGCATTCGAAGATCAACAGGACTATTGAGAGTATCAACTCTATCTATAGATTCAGCAGCAGGATTAATTGACTCTTCAAAATCAAAAATATAACTCCCATTAACTCGAAACATAAAATTTCCTAAACTATTAGTATCAAAGCTATATTGACCTGAAAAATCAAGACCAGAAACTTTTGTTTCTGCTGTATTATTAAAACGACCGTCAATAATAGAATTTATTACACCTTCGGTACAATCCGCAAATACTGTAATATTTTGATTGTTACAAATAGCATCTAAATCTAATTGACTAGGATTGCGCGTAATTAGTTCACCAAAAAGCTCTTCATTATCAGGGCTAGATAATGCACCAAAAACGTCACCACCCCGTCCTATAATGCGGTCTTCAAAATCAATATCAAAATATGTCACGTTTAAGGCTAAACGTGGCAAGGACACTGGCACGAAATCAGCTCCTATTGTCCAAGTTGTTGCTGTTTCATTTTCAAGATCAGCATTTGAGCCAAGATAGAGTAATTGTGTAGATGTTCCATTTTGAGATAAATGATCTGGAAGTATACGCGCTATAGCGCCAACTGAACTTGGATTTACGTCAAGTTCTAAGAAATCTGGCACTCTGAAAGAAGTGCCAAAACTACTACGAAAACTGATTCCCTTTATTGGAGACCATAACAATCCTAATTTTGGATTTGTAGTACTTGCATCTACTATTCCTCCGTAATTCTCATGCCTTAGAGAGGCAGATAACAATAGTTTCTTAAATCCAGGAATTCCATTTTCTTCTGAAAATAATGGTATATTAACTTCACTAAATATTGCAGCTACATCTCGTTTAAAATCAGAGTTAGAAGAAAAATTGTCACTCCTAATAAGCTGGGTTTCAAAAGTTTCTTCACGGTACTCCACACCAAATACAGCCTTCACTTCACCACCAGGAATATCGAATAAACTGCCACTCGCCATAGCATTCGCTATAAAGGTAGATGTCTGCGAATTAATATCCGTCACAAGATTAATCTGATCTAATGTAGCCGGATCAGTATTGCTACCATCACCAAAAGGATTAAATGCACTTCTTGGATCAGAGTCTGCAAGTGCTGCAGAAAGAGCAGAAAAATTTATAAACCCACTACTCGTAAAATCTCTCTTTCTTTCACCATAAAAACCGTAAGCATCAACATACCAAGTATCACTGAGAGCGATCGTCATACCCAGAAGGCCAGAATAATTTTCTATTTCCCCAAGTTCAGATATGGGCCCCAAGTCTTCTAAAAAATCATAATCAATTAGAACTGGTAAATCATTATCAAATGGGTTTACAAAAAATGGATTTGATGATGGAACACTAAGTGTTGAAGCTTGACGCCCTCTATTTGTCGCAAATTCTCTCAGTCCGTAATTTCCTTCAAAAAAGAACTCAATTTCTTCATCAATTGATTGTGAACCAGAGAGAAAGAAGGTATGCCTTTCTTGCCTTGGCAGTTGGTCTTGACCTTCATTTTGGTTACTCAAATTTACAACATTTGGTAATAAATCGGTAATCTGCAAATTAGTACCATCTTGTCCTTCAGGAATAGCAAACACAGGTTGACGCGTCACAGGATCCAGGATGTTTCCCGGATTGCTACGGCTGGTTCTGAAATCATCACCACCAAAGGCAGTCAAATCGGTAGTGGCTGTAAAGTCCCGATCAGCCCGCGCCAATGGATCCCGCTTATAATACTCATAGGACAGAAGAGCGTGTCCATTATTCCATGTTGTGCCGAAAGTCTGTCCTAATTGGTATTCCTGAGTATCACCATCCGTCACGGTTCCGAAACGCAGACGGGTTTCAGCGCCCTCAAAATCATCGCGTAAAATGATATTCGTTACTCCGGCAATAGCATCGGAGCCATAGACAGCGGATGCTCCATCAGCCAAGACTTCAACCCGTTTTATCGCCGTAGCAGGAATGGTGGAAATATCGACAAAACTTCCATCTGAACCTGCTGCCGGCACACGTCGTCCATTAACAAGCACTAAAGTGGCACTGGCCCCTAAACCTCGCAGATTAATAGTCGAAGCTCCGCTCTGATTTATCTGTGTAACCCCCCCCTCATTCACGCCACCACCAAAATTCTGCGGCAGGGCCTGAAGGATTTCCTGTGTGGTGGCGAAACCGCTTTGGTCGATTTCCTGACGGCCAATGACGATAACGTTGGAGCCGGCCGACACACCGACCCCGCGAATGTTGGAGCCGGTGACGCGAATCTCCTCGACCTCTTCCTCGTCCAGGTCATCGAAGAAGCTTCTGGGGCCGCCATCGTCATCCGCATTGACGGGCCCCTGCTGCGACACCTGGGCACCGTAGGCGGCGTCCGTCTGGCGGTTCATCGAGGCGACGGAGGCATACTGCACGCGGGCGCCGGTGTCCGTGCTGGCACCCAGGTCACTGGCACCGATGGGGACGATGTGGATGCGGCCGCTGTCATCCTCGCGGTATTCCAGACCTGTGCCCTGCAGCAAGCGGCGCAGGGCCTCGCCGCGCGGCATGGTGCCGGTGACGGGGGTGGCCTGTTTGCCGGTCAGCAGATCCTGCGAGACAAAGATGCGAGCGTCCGCCTGCAGAGAGAAATCGATCAGGGCCTTGTCCAGGGGGCGACGGCTGAGGTCAAAGCGGGCGGTTTCCTGCAAGGGGACGGCACCGGTGCGCGCACCCTGCTGCCCCGCAGCGTCCGCCGCCGCATCCGCAAGGGCCGCCGACCCTTGCGCCGCGGACAGGCCGATGGCCAGCGCCATAACGGACACAGAACCGAAAACCGATCTCAGACACGTCGATCTCAGGGGCACCGATCTCAGGCCTCTTGGGCTTGCCGTCGTCATTTTCTGTTGAGCGGTCTTTTTTGGAGCAACCGCCTTTATCATGGTGCCCTGAAATATATTGCCCCGATCCGTCATGGTCTGCCCCCTGAGCCCGCGAGTATTAAGTTTTACTCGCACATATAAAATTTTAGGTTGTTTGATAACGTTACGATTTTGTTATCGATAACAACTGCTTACACAGACGCACGCAAATCGGAGAGCGACACCTTTTGACAAATAAAAAGTTTTTTCTTGTATCCGGTGTCGATAAGGGGGGCCGATACGTCATCTATACAGTCTGCATTTTACCAATCCTTTCGCCTAGACGGCGAATTACAACTCAGCTACTGTAGAGTTGATATTGGCAATACATAATGGTGTGGCAGCCCGATACAGGCCGCCATGGCATCACGGGGAAACGGCCGCAGTGTGAGACAGAAACCTTCCAGTCCATCCCATGGGGGAGACGTTATGGCCACAAGCGGCGTGTCGGCCCCCTGCCGCAAGGCCGGCCGGATCGAAAGCGAACCCATGGATCTGCACCCACGCGCGCTGATGCTGCTGACCATCATGGCGAGCCGTGACCTGGAACTGGACGCGGCCGCATCGGTTCTGGACATGAGCGCGGAAACGGCGCGGCGCCATATCGCGGACGCGAAGGCGGCACTGGGCACCAGCACAACCTGCGGCGCGATCTATCAGGCGATGAAATGGGGTCTGATCGACAAAACAAAACTGTGAGCGGACTGTGGCCGGACGGGCCGGGCGGCACATGGCCCGCCCGCGCGGCGGACGGGCACAGTGTAGGAGGGCCCTAACCACGGGCTGATCCACACGGGTTGTGGGATTTTAGCCTCGGCGGGCGGCAGACCTACCTGTGACCGATGGCGGCAGCCACACGCATCGCAAATGGCATGGACACGGCAGATGGTACGGCGGGCGACCACCAGCGCAGACGCGGGACTTCCGGGACCCCGGACGCGCGGCCGCACAAGGGGCGTTGTCAAAGAGTATATTGGGCCGCAGGGTGTATTGGAGGTCCAAAAAGGCTTGGGGGCATTAAAAAAGGGCCGGCATGATCAAACATGCCAGCCAGTAAACCTGTTTCAACGCGCCTGATACCGCAGGGCGGCCCGGTCAAACTAAAACACCTGCCGGTCAAAGACCGATACGCAGACGACCAACGCCCGGTCAGGTCCACCGATCAGTGGCTGATCAGTGACTGGCGCCGGTGCCGAGACCGACGGCGCAGGCCCAGTCGTCAGCGACGGCGCTTTCCTGCGGGGCGGGCAAGCCGTCGCCGGTACCGAGCAGCAGCTTGACCTTTTCCCAGAAAAAATAGTCTTCCATTTTGTTTCGGGCCAAGGCGCGCTCCTGCCGGCGCGCCACATCGGCGCCGGGATTGTCCGGATAAATCCGCCGTAACACCGCCGCAACCTCTTCCGGTGAGGTGAGGTCGCTGACACCTTTTGGAAAACATTTGGTCAATGCGTTCATGTCTACCCCAGTTTTACTGAAAACCTGTCTATTTTCTCGCAAAGGTATAATTAGACCGGTCAGGTCATCAATAATACATTTCTGTTACTGCGGCCAAAAGACCCCCAGAGTTGTATGATCTGAACAGGCGGCAGCACCGTCGTTACCACCGCAACCCCCTGACAGGCCGTATATAAAGAGTTTTCGTGCCGTCCATAGCGGCGGGGACGCCACATGGCCGGGGCCACGGCCGGTCTGTTTTGCACACGCCGGGCGGGTACCATCAGAAAACAATCAAAACGATTAATCACAAGACCGAAAAGCGTATGCTCCACACCCGCACGCCGAGAGACACCGCGTTGGAGAACCGGGTGTGTAGGGCGGTGCGGGCACTCGGGGCACATGCCGTGCCGGAAACGCCCAGATGCGCCGGGTCAATCCAAGTCAGATCGGGCCGGGACAGATCGGAACCGGGACAGATCGGGCCGGGCCACCGTGCACCGTGTCAGACGGCGAAGGCATGAAATACCGGACCGGCCAGCAGCCCACGCAGGCCCCCGAGCGCCGGGGTTCCACGCGTCAGTCAGGGCGTGCGCGTTAACCGATGGTGGTTTCCAGAGCCGTGGCGGCGCTCGGGGTGCTAGCGGGCACGGCATCGGGATTTTGGCGGTGGGCCGGAAGACTGCGGATCAGGATGCGGCTGTTGCCCTGGCGGATCAGTTCCACCGGCAGATAGGCCGGCAGGGAGTCCACCACGCTGTCGATTTCATCGGTGCGGAACACCGAGCTGAAGCGCAAATCCGCCAGATCGTCGGATATGATGACCAGTTGGCCGTGATAATAGCGATTGATGTCGGCAATGATGTCGGAAAAGCTGGCGTTTTCGTAAATCAGGCGGCCATCCCGCCAGGCGCTGGGCGGGGCGGCGATGTCTTTGACCTGATCAGCGCTGATGGCGGTATCGGTGGTGGAGACGATCTGCTTGCCCGCGGTCAGGACGGCGGCGGGAGCCGGTCGGTCCGCAACATCGCTGTCAACCGGGCGGGTCGGGGCACCCGATTGCCGGCGGTTCGCCGGGCGGCTGACCTCGACCACACCTTCCTCGACCGCGACACGCAGGCCCGACGGCCCGCGGCGCATGCCGAATTTGGTGCCGACGACCCGGACCAGGGTCTCGTCAGCCTCGACGAAAAACGGGCGGGCCGCATCGCTGGCAACAGAAAAGAAGGCCTCCCCCTCCAGGAGGCGGACATGGCGGCCCCCGTCCGTGAAGCGCACATCGATGCGGGAGCGGGCACCGAGCGTAACGGTGCTGCCATCGGCCAGAAGGACATCACGGATTTCAGCCACCGCCGTGGTATGAACCTGCGGCGCCGGCGGTCGCAGGGTGACAAGGCCGGCAAGCACAACGGCCAGGCACATGGCGGCCAGGCCTGCCACGGCGACGCGTGGCACAGACCAGCGCCCATGGGGCCGAACCGCGTCCAGAAGGCCTGTGATCACCCCGGCCAATCTTTCGCGCCAGGTGGCCGGCCCCCTCAGGACGGCGAGATCATGCGCGGGAATTTCCCCGGCCAGCGCGGCGGTGCGCGCCACCCGCGCATAAATCTGGTCATGGCGGGGGTCACGGCGGCGCCACTGTTCAAATGCGTCGCGGGTTTGCGGGCTTACATCGGCATCTGTCAGTTCGGCAACCCAGTCATACGCTTCCGCCCGGATCCTGTCGTCGTCATGTATCGGCATGGTCATCTGAAAGGCTGGTTCCCGACATATTCATAAATTCATCCAGATCACGGACCGCTTTGGCAACATGCTTTTTGGCGGCGGAGGGCGATATACCCAGACGCCGGGCGATTTGCGCACACGGCACGCCGTCGATACGGTGCATGATAAAAATCTGCCGCCGCTTGTACGGCATCCTTTTCAAGACCTGTATGATGCGTTGCAAGTCTTCCCTGTCGCTGGCGATCTGTTCCGGCGTGATCTGGTGCCCTTGCGGACCGTCATGCTGGCGCACGGCCTCGGCCTGGCGATAGGCATTGAAGGTGTTTTCCCGGCGCTGCCGGGAAATGATAACATTGTGGGCGGACCGGCGCAAAAACGCCTTGGGGTTGGCAATATCCTCGGTGTTGTGGGATTTCGCGATATTGACGAACACCTGCTGGACAATGTCGTCCGGTTCGCTTTCGCGAAAGGCCGCCCGGATATAGGCGTACAGGTATTTTGCATATTTGTCGTACAACTGGGACAGGGAATAGCCCTTGCCGTCACCGGCATCGCCCGCATGACCATTGGCCGCGCCATTACCAGAAGAGGGACCAGAAGATGGGCCGCCATTGGCCGACGGGGCGGCCGACCCGTTCAACCCGGAAAGACCGGGTGCAATATCGCTGTCATCGTCAAAACCGCTCAGGTCCAATGCAGGATCAAGCTGTAACCCTCTCACGTACACAACCCCTCTGAAGCCCGGATACCTGCCTTTCACATTGGCCTCGCAAGTATCCTTCACACCCCCGCGTTACCTATACTTTAATTCTGCCCGCAATTCTCGCATTTTTCTCTTCTGAGGTGCGTTTTCTACAATATACAACCTGAAAATGTGCTTATGATGTCTTTATTTATGACAGTTGTACAAATAATACTCATTGGTATTACAGTCAGGCTCAATAACAGCATTCTGGCAATATTATGGAACACTCTCCCTTCACGTGTGAATAAACTATGAAAAGGCGATTATAGGATTCAATAGTCCTGAAACTGACACAGGTCTCACCGGGAAAATCACGGGCTTCGGCAGGGGAATGCCAAAGCCGGAAATCCGGCATGAAACTGGCCGCCTGCCGACGGACTTCAGACCATGGAAACCGGACAGGGGGGCTGACTTTCAGGGGTGCAGCTGCGGAAGACTGCGCCCCGGACACGCGCCAGGGGAAGAGAGACGGGGCTGTCTCCCGCATATGGCAGGCCGTTCACAGATAAACAGTGCTGGCAGGCCGTTTTCTAAAGGTGGGCGGCGTGCCAGCGCAGATGGTCCTCGATAAAGCTGGCGACGAAGAAATAGCTGTGATCGTAGCCGGGACGCAGGTTGAGGGTCAGTGGCTGGCCGGCATCCGCACAGGCCTCCCGCAGCAGATGGGGCTGCAGTTGCTCGTCCAGAAAGGGGTCGGCCGCACCCTGGTCGACCAGCAAATCGGGCAGGCGGGCCCCATCCCCGATCAGGGCGCAGGCGTCATGGCCGCGCCAAGCCGCCCGGTCCGGCCCCAGATAGCCGCTGAGCGCCTTTTGCCCCCACGGGCAGCGGGACGGTGACGCGATGGGGGCGAAGGCGGACACGGAGCGGAACATGTGCGGATTTTTCAGCGCGATGGTGATGGCGCCGTGGCCACCCATGGAGTGGCCGGATATGGCACGGCGGTCCATGTCGGCCGGGAAATGAGCCGCCACCAGGGGCGGCAGTTCATCGCGGATATAGCTGTACATGCGGTAGTGCCGCGCCCACGGCGCCACCGTCGCATCCACATAAAAGCCGGCGCCGAGGCCGAAATCATACGCCCCGTCCGGATCGTCCGGCACATCATCGCCGCGCGGGCTGGTGTCCGGCATGACCAGTATCAGGCCCAGTTCGGCCGCCACACGCTGCGCCCCGGCCTTCTGGGTGAAATTGTCCTCGGTGCAGGTCAGACCCGACAGCCAGAACAGGACCGGAAACGGCCCGTCGCCCGGCGGCGTGAACACGGCAAAACGCATGGCCGTGCCGGTGACGACGCTGTGATGGGCATAGGTGCCCTGCGTGCCGCCGAAACATGTCGCGGTGGCGACCGTCTCAAGGGCGGCGACTGTTCCGGTCCCGGAACCGTTTTCCTGGCCGTTTTCCAGAATATTATCCGGGGCGGTCATGCGTATTGCACCACGGAGCGGATGCTTTTGCCCTGATGCATCAGATCGAAAGCGTTATTGATGTTGTCCAGCGGCATGGTGTGGGTGATCAGGTCGTCGATGTTGATCTTGCCTTCCATATACCAGTCGACGATTTTGGGCACGTCGGTGCGGCCGCGCGCCCCGCCGAAGGCCGAACCCTTCCACACCCGCCCGGTGACAAGCTGAAACGGCCGGGTGGCGATTTCCTCGCCCGCCTCGGCCACGCCGATGATGATGGACTGGCCCCAGCCACGGTGACAGCATTCCAGCGCCTGGCGCATCACGTCCACCTTGCCGGTGCAGTCGAAACTGTAATCGGCGCCGCCGTCGGTGGCATCGACGATAGCGTCGACAACCTTGTCCGCGCCAACCTCAAGCGGGTTGATGAAATGGGTCATGCCGAATTTTTCCGCCATGGCCCGCTTGGCCGGGTTGACATCGACGCCGATGATCCTGTCGGCGCCGACCATGCGGGCCGCCTGGATCACATTGAGGCCGATGCCGCCCAGACCGAACACCGCCACGGTGGCGCCGGCCTCGACCCGGGCGGTGTAGATGACCGCCCCGATGCCCGTGGTGACGCCGCAGCCGATATAGCAGATTTTGTCAAAGGGCGCGTCCTTGCGCACCTTGGCCACCGCGATTTCGGGCATGACGGTGAAATTGGAAAAGGTCGAACAGCCCATATAATGATACAGCGTCTCGCCGCCGAGGCTGAAGCGGCTGGTGCCGTCCGGCATCACCCCCTGCCCCTGCGTCGCCCGGATGGACGTGCACAGATTGGATTTTTGACTGAGACAGGTTTTGCATGTGCGGCATTCGGGCGTGTAGAGCGGGATCACATGGTCACCCGGCTGGACACTGGTGACGCCGGGTCCGACGTCGCGGACGATGCCGGCGCCCTCATGGCCGAGGATGGAGGGGAATATGCCCTCGGAATCCTTGCCCTCCAGCGTGTAGGCGTCGGTATGGCAAATGCCGGTCGCCATGATTTCCACCAGCACTTCGCCCTGTCTGGGGCCGCTCAAGTCCACCTCGTCGATCACCAAGGGCTGGTTGGGTGCCACCGCAATGGCCGCGCGTGTTTTCATGAACCTTGTTTCCCTTCATGCCGGATCGGAAAAGTCGCAAAGTACCTGGAGCCTTTCCCAATCGTCGGACAGTATGACAGCCGTAAAGTGCCTGCCGGACGGCAAAGCCCGGCCAGACGCCCAAGTGTGTTCGGACCCGACCACGGATCAATCCGCTGCGCGTTCACGGTGCCAAACCCTTGGGTTTCTGATGACGGACAGGGAAGACCACGTCAAGACAGGTTTCGCACCACACGTCTCGGCCGGTGCGCGCGGCCGCATCCGGCTTGCTCTGCCGTATACTTCATTTCCGCGCTTCAGCCTTTCAGCCATGATAGCCCTTGAATTTTAAGAGGGACCCTCGCGCCTATGACAAAACAACACCTCCTAATCCCCTCACCTGCGGAAACAGATATCTGTATCACAAAGGGTTGATAGCCTTGTGATGCCACCCCATCCGCATAGGAGACAAAGCCCGGAATCCAAGGAAAACAGCGGTTCACCGAGAGGCCCTTGGCGGAAAAAACCCAACCCCCGGTTTTGTCTGCAATTCCTCTTCATCTACAATTCAGAACCGGCGCCATAGCCTTTCCCTCCGGCACAGCCCTGTTCCCTTCTGACTACATCGCTTTAAGATTGCTTTTTTTCGTGAGGAAATGACTAAAAAACGGGTGTTATAGTCATAAAAACCCACGCAAAAATTGACTGATCGCCATATTGGTTTAGCCATGGAACCGCTGGGGACCCCATAAAATCACCGGGAACACCGGGACCAGGAGACTGGGATTGGGAAGACTGGGCATGTGGGAGCAACAGAGTGCGTCGCGCAGCCCATTGTCCGTAGCTTGGCGCGACACCCCAAGGTACGGAAGCAATGTAATGACGGAGCACGACCCACGGCTTGTCTGGAGGACACGGAAACCGGTTCCGACCCCGACCAAACGGCGCCCCGCCCAGATATGCCCAGACTGCGGAGCCCCACGAGACCACTGTAAAAAATACACGCGGATGACGGACCGTCCGCCGGCGGCAGCCTGCAAACCACGGGTCCCGGCCACCCGCCGCCCCCCTGAGGACCCTGCCTGACGCCGCCTATGCCCGCCCATGGCCCCAGTCGATACAGGGCGCAGCGCCACCTCGTATGGGCATGGACGGGCATGGACAGTCATGGGGTGGCGGTGGCGTCTTTTCTGTGCGTCAATGCGGTTGATCCGCCGTCTTTTACTTGGAGGAATGCAATGACTGTGAGCTATGCGCGTGACGGGTCCGTTGCCGTCGTCACCATCAGACGGGCCGAACGCCGCAATGCCGTCGACGGCGCCACCGCCGCGGCCCTGGCGGCGGCATTCCAGCAGTTTGAGGAAGATGCCGGGGCATCGGTGGCGGTGCTGCAAGGCGACGGCGGCCATTTCTGCGCCGGCGCGGACCTGAAAGCGCTGGCGGACGGCCGGGGCAACCGGGTGGCCGAGGACGGCGACGGCCCCATGGGACCGACCCGCATGACCCTGTCAAAGCCGGTGATCGCGGCGGTGGAGGGCTATGCGGTGGCCGGCGGGATGGAACTGGCCCTTTGGTGCGACCTGCGGGTGATGGCGGAAGACGCCACATTCGGGATTTTCTGCCGGCGCTTCGGCGTGCCCCTGATCGACCTTGGCACGGTCAGGCTGCCGCGTCTGATCGGCCAGTCGCACGCGCTGGACCTGATCCTGACAGGCCGCCCGGTGGCGGCGGACGAGGCCCTGCGGATCGGTCTGGCCAACCGGGTGACCCCACCGGGCAAGGCCCTTGAAGGCGCGCTGGAACTGGCCGGGCAGATCGCCGCCTTTCCGCAAAACTGTATGCGCAACGACCGGGCCTCGGTGCTGGCGCAGTGGGACCTGAGCCTGGAGGAGGCCACGCGCTTTGAACTGCGGCGCGGCCTCGACACCATCGGCAGCGGCGAGACCGCCGCCGGCGCCGGACGGTTTGCCGGCGGCGCCGGGCGGCACGGCGCTTTCCCCGCATCAAAGGACGGGTAAGCCGCCGCCTTGCACCCGTCCTTGACAGCGGGAGCCATGGCCCAAGCATTTGGACCCGTGGCTTTGACGCGGCCGGTATGGGCGCCGCAGGTCTGACGGTGGGAAACGGGCACCGCCCCGCAGGGCGGCCCTGTCGCGCATCACCTGAAAAAGTGTCACATCTTCCCGCTTAAAGGGAATATGATTTGCCCTTAAGATCCCAAAAGGTCACCGGAAGATCCCGGAAGATCACTGGGCGGATTTTCCTTGTCCACGCACCGGTCTGGCCGGCGGCCACCCGTGGGAAGGGGCCGCCGCTTCGCGGGCCGACAGCAACAGCCGGCATGCCTGGGGGACCAACAATGCCTGAGACAGACGACACATACGACAATTCCGAAATCCATCCGGACTGCAAACCGTCCGAATATCTGATCGACCTGTTCTGTTTCAACGGCCGTCCGTTCAACAAGGATCCGGACCACAAGGTCACGGTGCTGATCAATCACGGATATGTGGTCGGCTTTTCATCCTTCCGCAAGCAGCCGCTGTGGGCGGCGTACCGGGTGGCGGACGCCGACCATCATGTGGACTATGACCGGCCGCAGCTGTTCTATGACGATGAAAGATTGTCCGCGGGCGACCGGATCGACCCGCGCCCCTTCGGCAAGATCCCGGACCCCGACCCGAATGCCGGTGGCCGCCAGGTTCCGCTAAACCGGGGCCATCTGGTGCCGAACGAGGCCATCAACCAGCAATTCGGGCGGCTGGCCCAGATGGAAACCTTTTTCATGTCGAATATGAGCCCGCAATACGCCCGTATGAATCAGGGCATCTGGGCCAATCTGGAAGCCCGCATCCTGAATGACTATGCACCGGCCATGGACCATGTGTGGGTGTTGGTGGGACCGATTTTCGGCGACAATCCGCCGGTGGTGACCCGCAGCGGCAGCGGTGTGCAAATCCCCGTGCCAGAATCCTATTACTGCATCCTTTTCGACCCCATACGCTATCCTTACGGCCGCATGTCGAATGTGGAGGTCCTGGCCCTGACCATTCCACAGTCCGCCGGGCGCGAACAACTGTCGCAGCGCCACATCACCAGCATCGACGCGATCGAGCGGGCCACACAGCTGGATTTCCTGACACGTCTGCCGAACCGGGCGGAGGCCAGGGCCGAGGCCCTGATGGCGGACGACATCTGGGCGCCGACGCCAAGACGCAGACGAACGGCCCTGGAAATCGAGCCCGACCAGTAAAGCGGGCAACCCGGACATAAGATACGGGCAAGGCCGCAAGCTCCACCCCACCCCGGCCATGGGATGGGCACCGTACCCGGCGGGCGCCGTCCCGGACCGTTCGGCACCGGACGGCTCGGTAATCAGGTGGGCGGGCTGTCCGCGCCGGGGCCGAGCGGGCGCTGCATGAGGACGGTGTCCACCCAGCGGCCGAATTTGAAACCGGCGGCCTGGAACGTGCCGACGGTGCGAAAGCCGAGACGCGCATGCAGGGCGATTGAGCCGGCATTGCCGCTGTTGCCGATGACGGCGATCATCTGGCGCCAGGGCCCGGCCTCGCATGCGGTGAATCAGGGCCTGGAGCAGGGCGGTGCCAACCCCGCGCCCGTGCATCCCTTCTGCGACATAGACGGAATCCTCAACCGTCCAGCGGTAGGCCGGGCGCGAACGGTATTCGGCCGCATAGGCATAGCCGGCAACCCGGCCATCCAGTTCGGCCACCAGATAGGGCAGACCGAGAGCCCGGACCGTGTCGCAGCGCGACAGCAGGGTGTCCACCGTGGGCGGGTCTTCCTCAAACGTGGCGACGCCGTGCAGCACTTCCCGTTCATAAATGGCGTGTATGGCGGGAAAGTCCTGTCCTGCCGCTGCGCGGACGACAAGGCCGGGGCGTGCAACTGTCACCGGATCGGTCATGGTCTTGTCCTGAACTGCCTGGCATCGATTGCGCGCTCCGGGATGACCGGGCCGGCTGTCGGAAACCGACACCGGTGCTGCCATACGCGGACCGCACAGGCTTCGTCCCGGAAGGTGCCGCAGGGAACGTTGATTTTCAATTGTCCGTTTCGCAAGCGGAAAAACCGTCTTTCACAGTGGGTAAAACTCAATTAAAAGTCGATCTGAGCACAAGATGATATCCTTTTCGGCCACGAACGCCCCACCAATGCCCACATCCCGTCGCGGAGACCGCCATGTCAGAGACACCTGCCCTGTTTTCAACCGATCTTTACATGCCGGCCTATCAACCCGGCACATATGGCGACTGGGAATTGCAGGTCATGCCTTTTGCCTCGGGCATCGGCTACTGGCGTTCGGACAAGGGATATTTCATCCAGAACGCCGCCATCCTGTCGCACAGGGGCGACGCCCCCAAGACATGGATGTCGACCACGCCTTTGGAAATCGAAAGCAGCGAATGGGGGGTGCGCCCTGCCCGCGGACACACGGTGATCATGGGGTTCGGCATGGGCTGGACCGCTGTGGCCGCCGCCTGCCGCGAAGATGTGGACCGGGTCACGGTCATCGAGATCAACCCTCAGGTGCCGGCCCTGTTCGAGCAGACACTGCCGCCCGAACACCGCCCGGCGGAATGGGAAAAGGTGCGCGTCATCATGGCCGACGCCCGGGAATGGAAACCGGACACGCCGGTCGATTTCATGTTTGCCGACACGTGGCCGGTCATGGGACAGGCGGAAAACCTGGCCGAGACACGAAAGATGCAGGCCAATGTCCAGGCTGAGGAGCTTTATTACTGGGGCCAGGAACTGGATCTGGTTGAAACCGCCATTGCCCAGGGCTGGAACCCGGCGGACGGCAGCCGACTGAGCGATGAGGCCGTGCATGCGGCCCGCGCCGCGCTGGACCTGCCCCTGTTCCTGCCGGCGCCTGCCGGCCTACTGGCCGAAGGCGCATGGCGCGAATGGTGCCGCCGCATGCCGCAGTGGCATGAGCAACAGCAGGACGGCACAGAGAGCGGGTCCTGATGACTCTGGACTGACGAGCTCTGGGCCTGAAGACCTGCCCTAACGGCTGGGACTGAACGAAGAATCCGCATAACGGGCGGATCAGGATCCGCTTGACCGGGTATGCGGAAAGACCGGCCGCTTTCGGACATCATCCTTTCAGGCGCCCTCGCGCCGGCGGGGGCAGATATGATAGTCCGGAGACATGCTGGATTTCGAGACATGCAATCAGGCCCGGCTGCGCCGCGACCCCGCCTTTGACGGGGTGTTCTTTGTCGCGGTCGATACCACGGGGGTATATTGCCGCCCGGTCTGCCGGGTGCGGCAACCGCTGACCAGAAATATCCGCTTTTACCCCAGTGCGGCGGGGGCCGAACAGGCCGGCTACCGGCCCTGTCTGCGTTGCCGGCCGGAAACCGCGCCCTTCTGCCCGGCCTGGAACGGCACGCGGAGCACGGTGGAACGGGCCCTGAAACTGATCGAGGCCGGCGCCCTGGACGAGGGCAGCGTCGCGGCCCTGTCAGACCGGCTGGGCATCGGGCCGCGCCACATGTCGCGCCTGTTTGCGGAACATCTGGGCGCATCCCCCATTCAGGTGGCGCAGACGCTGCGCCTGCAAAGGGCCAAACGGCTGATCAGCGACACCCGGCTTGCGATGGCGGATGTTGCCGCCCAGGCCGGCTTCGGCAGCGTCCGGCGCATGAACGCCGCCTTCCGAAAGCTGTACGGACGGCCGCCGTCATCCCTGCGCGGCCGTGGCAGACACGCCGCAGGCACCGCCGACATAAGAAACGGCAGACAGAAAGCATGTCCCCGACCAATCAATACCGCCCCATGACCTGGCGGTCGGGATACTCAAAGGTAACGGGCATGCCGACCGTTGAGACCGATTTTCTCTTCACCGCCGGAACTCCGCAGACGAGGCCGACCGACAGCGGGCAGACGCTTTTATCGCACCCCATTCACCATTTTCATCTTCAGGGAGAAGATCATGACCCAAACCGAAAAAGCCCGCCTGTTTGCTGACCTTCACGTGCCTGGGGATCCTGTGATCCTGTACAATATCTGGGATGCTGGCAGCGCCAGGGCCATTGCCGAGGCCGGCGCAAAGGCGGTTGCCACCGGCAGCTGGTCGGTGGCGGCGGCACAAGGATACGGCGACGGCGAGGAAATCCCGCTGGACCTACTCCTGCGGATCGCCGGGCGCATCGCGGCAACGGTGGACGTGCCGGTCACTGTCGACTTCGAAGGCGGTTACGCCGAGACGGCGGAAGACACCGCCGCCAATGCCGCCCGGCTTATGGAGACAGGGGCCACCGGCATCAATTACGAAGACCGGGTTGTTAACGGCGAAGGGCTGTACGATACGCAGACGCAGGCGGACAGGATCAGAGCAATCCGTCAGGCGGCGGACAGCACCGGCCTGCCCTTGTTTATCAACGCCAGAACGGATGTTTTCCTGAAGGAACCCGACCGCAGCAAACATGCCGGTCTGCTGGCGGATGCACTGGACCGGGCCGCAGCCTATACGGAAGCGGGTGCCAGCGGTTTCTTTGTGCCCGGCCTTGTCGATGGGGACCTGATCGGCAAGGTTTGCGACGGCGTGAGCCTGCCGGTCAATGTCATGATGCTGGACGGGGCGCCGTCCGTGCAGGACCTGGCGGCGCTCGGAGTGGCCCGTGTCAGTTACGGGCCCGGCCCCTATATCGACGCCATGCAGGACCTGGCAGCCCGGTTCAGGGACGCGGCCTGATCGCAACAGGCACGACCGCTAAGGGTCTGATGGCAGGAATCTGGGGGCAAGGAATCTGAGAGCAAGGGATCTGGGGGCACCGGTTCGGGGCCGTCACCACGCGGGCAGCCGGCAGGCACCCGCGTGGCAGGATGGGCATGTGCGCCGGGTCAGGCGGCGGCAACCGTTTCGGCGAGAGCGCCTTCCAGCCGCTGCCGGATGATCTGCTCGGCCTCGGACATGATGCGGTCAATCAGTTCCTTGCAGGTGGGAATGTCGTTGATCAGACCGACCACCATGCCGCAGGACCAGGCGCCCGCATCCATGTCGCCTTCCGTCATGATACGGGGATAGACGCCGGCAACTTCCTCGATGATGTCTTCGAATTTGAGGCTGGCGCCCAGTTCCTTCTCCTTTTCCAGAAGGCGTTCGACCGCCGCATTGCTGAGAACCCGTTCGGTGTTGCGCAGGGGCCGCATGACCAGGCGGGTGTCCAGCTCGGATGCGGCGACGATGGCGGCTTTGACATTGTCATGAACCGGCGCCTCCTTCGTGGCGATGAAGCGGGTGCCCATATTCATACCGTCCGCCCCCATGGCAAGGGAAGCGACAAGCGACCGGCCGTCGGCCATACCGCCCGAGGACACGAAGGGGATTTCCAGCTCGTCCGCCGCACGGGGGAGGAGGATCATGTTGGGCACGTCATCCTCGCCCGGATGGCCGCCGCATTCAAACCCGTCAACCGATACCGCATCACAGCCGATGCTTTGCGCTTTCAGCGAATGGCGGACGGAGGTGCATTTATGGATGACCCTGATACCGGCATCTTTCAGCGCCGGCAGCACGGGTTCCGGATTCCTCCCGGCGGTTTCCACCACCTTGATCCCGCCTTCAATAATCGCTTTTACATAGGCCGGGTAATCGGGCGGGTTCAGCGTCGGCAGAAAGGTCAGATTGACACCGAAGGGCTTGTCGGTCATGTCGCGGCACCGGGCGATTTCATTAGCGAGATCGCCGGCGGTTTTCTGGGTCAGTCCCGTAATGATGCCCAGGCCACCGGCATTCGAGACGGCGGCCGCCATTTCGGCAAATCCGACATAATGCATGCCGCCCTGTATGATGGGATGTTCAATACCGAAAAGCTCTGTAATACGGGTTTTCATGGATCACCTTTCATGAGATCGGGGTCGTATTCCGGGTCATATGATTTCCGGGGCCGGCACGGCCGCCGCCATGCCAAACACTATTCGGTTTCAGGTGGAATGCAACCGGGCGCAAACATCATTATACCGCCAGGGCCGCCTGCCGCACGCGCATCCAATCCGGGCGTACGCAGTGCCGATAGTCCTTGATATAAGATGCGTAATGTTATGGTATAACAATTGAGAACCTAAAGTAGGTATCGGGGTCGGGTCTGATGGCATGATATCCGGTTTTCTCCTGTTTTGCCCAAGGATGGCCCCGGCTTTCAAACAGATGAAGGACGGCAAGAATGCACGCATTGCTAAAGGCCGAGGATTTATCGAAAAATTTCAATGGATTGACCGCACTGTCCGGTCTGAATCTGAGCATCGCGGAAGGTGAGATTTTCTGCCTTCTGGGGGCGAACGGTGCGGGCAAGACCACGACGATCAATCTTTTTCTGGGGTTTTTGACGCCATCGGGCGGAACCGCGTTCGTGGATGGCTGCAATGTGGCCGATGCACCGGAAGACGCCAGAAAACGTCTGGCCTATATCCCGGAGAATGTGGCCCTCTACCCAACCCTGAGCGGGATCGAGAATCTTGAGTTTTTCGACAGCCTGGCGGGAGAGCGGACCCCTCGCGAGGCCCTGCTGGACATTCTGGCGGAGGCCGGCCTCGACCGGGACGCCGCCGAACGCAAGGCAGGCGCCTATTCCAAGGGCATGCGGCAGAAAGTCGGCATTGCCATTGCGCTGGCAAAGAAGGCGCGGGTGCTGCTTCTGGACGAACCCCTGTCGGGACTTGACCCTGCCGCAGCGAACGGGTTTTGCGCGCTGCTGAAAAAGCTGCAGGCAGACGGGTGCGCGGTTCTGATGGCAACCCATGACGTTTTCCGCGCCAAGGAGGTGGGCAGCCGGATCGGGATCATGAAATCGGGACAACTGGTGGATATATTGGACGCCGACACATTGGACGCAGGCGAGATTGAGCGTGTCTATCTTGCCCATATGCACGGCGAGACGGGACAGGCCGCATGACTTCCGCCATCGCCCTCAATGAAATCAGGCTTTTGACCCGTAACGGGCCCGCCTTGGCCCTGGCCGTTCTGCTGACCGGCCTGATGGTTGCCGCCGCCCTTGCCAGTGTGCAACGCACAACCGCGTTCGAGGCAGAGCATATGGCAGCGGAAAAAATGGACCGGACCGTATGGGATGGCCAAGGCGCCCGAAACCCGCATTCAGCGGCACATTTCGCGCGCTATGCCTTCAAACCGGTGCCAAGCCTGTCGGCATTTGATCCCGGCATCGTCGACCATGCGGGGATCGCCATCTGGATGGAAGCGCATTACCGGGATCCGGCCCTGTTCCGCCGGGCCGAAGACACAGCGCAGGGACTTGGACTGGCAGCCCTGACACCGGCCTGGGTTCTGCAAAGCGTCGGTCCGCTTGTGATCATTCTGCTATTGTTTTCCACCATCGCGGGGGAAAGGGAGGACGGCACACTGCGGCAACTGGTCGCCAGTGGCGTTGCCGCCCCGGCCATCATATCCGGCAAGCTTCTGGGCGGCATGGCGGCGATGCTGCTGGTGCTGGCACCGGCTCTCGGCGTCGGTGTCCTGATCACGGCCGGTGCGGGTCACGAGACATCCGTGTCGGATTTCAGTGTCCGCCTGATCGGCCTTGTGGCCCTTTACACGGTTTATTTCATCATCATGGGACTGATCGCCGTCGGTGTCTCGGCGCTTGTGAAGACACGGCGCGATGCCTTTTTGACGCTGATCGCGATATGGGCTGCCATGGTGATTGTCATGCCGGTTCTGTCAGCAGGCATGGCCGGAACCATATTCAAACAGCAGGGGACCGAAGACATACAACGGCAACTGTCGGCAGCCTCCAGCGCCTATTGGGAGGATAGTGATAAACAGGATGCCGACAAAGCGGAGCTGATGGCACGCTACGGCGTCAGCGACGTCAAGGATATGCCGGTCAACTGGGAGGCCTATCAGCTGCAAAAAAGCGAGGAGGACGCCAATCCCCTGTTCGATGCCATATATGGCGAGCTCGACACCGTGCATGCACGGCAGGAAACGCTGATGTCAGCGACGGCACTGATGTCCCCGACGGTGGCGGTGGCGTTTCTGTCATCCGGGCTTGCCGGGACAGACCGCATCCATCATGTGGCATATGCAGCAGCAGCCGAAGGGCACAGGCGCGATATGGTCAAGCAACTGAATGAAGACATGTTTAACAATGCGGGCGAGGCCGGCTACCGGTACACGGCCGACAGGGCCCTTTGGACCGCAGTGGAGGATTTCGCGCATATACCACCGCGCTTCACAGATGTGGCATCGCGGTATATTCCCAGTCTGCTCATCATCGCGCTGTATCTTGCAGGCGGGTTCGCCTTTGCATACGGGAGTATCGCCCGTGCCCGGAAAACCATCGCTGTTTCGGGAGCCGCCCGATGAACAGAGCCCTGCTCCTTCTTGAATACAAGCAGTTCTTCCGGTCCCCGCTGTGTGCCCTGGCGGCGGTCATTACATTTGTCGTCAGTGTTTACGCCCTGACGGCGGCAGGCACTTATCATGGACGAAATCAGGAGACCCATACCGATTTCACACGATCGATCGAAACACGCCTGCAAGCATGGCATGATGAGCTTACCGCCATTGAAACCAGAGAAGACACCCGCGGTGCTTATGCAGCAAGGCCGATGAACCTGCGTTTTCCGGCCACATTGCCGCCGGCGCCGCTCGCGGAGTTCGCCGTTGGCGCCGGGATGCTGTTGCCACATTCCGCCGCCATCACACCGTGGAAAAACACGGCCAATCTGTTCACCAATTATCAGTTCGCGAATCCGACACTGCTGCGTTACGGCACCATCGATATGAGTTTCGTCATCGTCATTCTGCTGCCGCTTGTGATGATCGCGGTGTCCTTCGACATCCTGGCGGCGGACCGGTCGACGAAAAGACTGCAAAGCATCCTGTCACAATCCATCGGTCCGGGACAGGTGATGTGGACACGTCTGGTTTTCCGCAATGGTGTGGTCCTCGTCGCCGTGCTTCTTCCCGTGTTAGCGGTGGCTCTCGCGGGCGGCGGCTTTCCGCCCTCCACTGACAGGCTGGCCCGCTTTGCTATCTGGTTGATCGCAGCCGGCGTCTACGCCGTTTTCTGGCTGGCTGTGATCGCGTTTGTCGCCACGCGCGTCCGGCGGGCTGAAACGGTGGCGGCCACACTGGTCACGGTGTGGGGGCTGCTGACGCTCGCCATACCGGCGGTGGCGGGCACGGTGGGCGAAGCGGCCTTTCCGACGCCGTCACGGCTGGCCTATCTGTCGGCGATGCGCAGTGCACAGGCCGATGCCAACCGGGAGGTGGACCGCCTGACGGCAGGCTTTCTGCTGGACCATCCGGAGCTGACGGTCGGCGATGAAAGCGTGCCAGCCTATTACCGCGCCGCCTATCTGGCCAACAGTGAAGTGGAAACACGCACGTCGACCATTTTGGAGCAATATGAACGCGCTCTTGAGGGCCGGCGGCAGTTCATCGGCTGGCTGCAGTATTTGTCGCCGGCGATCGTCGCTCAGAATGCCTTGAGCGCGGCGGCGGGCGCGGACGCGGACCGCTATTACCGTTTTCAGAAAGAGGCCCGCGGCGCCTTGCGCGACCTGTCAGCCCTGGTCGGCCCGGCCGTGGTCGCACGCCAGCGTATTACGCTTGCCGATTTTGACCGCTACCGGCCCTATGCGTTCGAAGAAACGCCGACACCAGACTTGGCCAGACGTCTAAGCGCACCGGTCGGATTTCTTGTCCTGCTGTCAGCGTTTCTGTTGTGGGGTGCACGGGCCCGACTGAACGGGTCTGTCGAACGGCTGTTGTAAGGAAGCGCCCGGAGCGGCCCGGCGGACGTTCAGAAATACCGTGTCAGGCGCAGGGTGATGTGGCTGTCATTCTGAAAGGCCGATGTAAAGGGGTTGCCCGACCCGGTAAAGGCGCGGCCCTCCACTTCCAGCAGCAGCCTGGAGCCTATGCGGCGCTGAAATTCGACAGAGGCGATAAGGGCACCGGTCTCGGTATCGACAAAGGCCCCCGCCAGAATTTCCGCGTCCTGGGTGTCGTTGAAGGTGATGCGCGTGCCGGCGAATATATCATTTTCGAAAATGGTAATCGGTGCGCGCGCCATGTCGCGACCGTCATACAGATATTCACTGATAATACCGATATCGATATCCCCGCCGCCGATGCCGAAAAACGTATATTCAAAACCGCTGACGGTTGCCGCAAAGGTATCGCCGCCCACATCGATGGCGGCGGCCTCCAACTTCAGCAGCCATGGCCCGCCGGTATATTGCAGGTCAATCCCGCCCTGGGTGAGTTCCTGATAAAGAGGCTGCAGCGTCTGCGACTGTGCACCGGGCGCAAGAAACGGGTTGCGGCTAGTGCCATGAAAAGCATGCAGTCCAAGATCGAACCCGCCGAAACGGTTGGTGTAGCGCAGGGCGATATCGCCGGCCCATTCATCACCGCCCCGCTCGTAGACGGCGGCGTCATTGACGACCACAGGGTCGAACCGTAACCGGCCGTCTTCACCCGGAAAACGCCGTTCACGGAAAAAGGGCAGGTAAAATGCCTGTATCGTGCCGAAACGGAATGACCGGGACACACGCACCATGGGCTGGCCGAGCTTTTCGCCCTCGTCGAAATCCTCAATCGCGTCAAATTGATTGATGACATCGACAACGTTGCGCGATTCCGCCACACCCCAGAAGACTTGGCTGACGCCAAGCAGAATATCCCAGTCACCGCGCCTGAGAGACAGGCTGGCCTCGCGGATATCGCCGTAGGACCTTTCCCCGTCCTGGCTGTCCAGCCGCAGATAGGGCTCGAACAGGATACGCGTGTTTCTGTCTGCGCTTGTCCAACGCAGATCGCCCGAGAGCACCAGCCCGCCCTGAAAGGTGCCGAACTGGCCATCGAAACGGGGGTCGTCAACAAAAATCCTGCTTTCGGCGGCAACCTCCGGCGTGATGCGCAGGGACTGGCCGAAGGCGGGGCCGGTCAGGACCCCGCCAAGGACAGAAAGGGCGGTCAAAAGGGGCAGACCGGATCGCATTGTCAGCACCCCGCCCTAAAGCCGGTCCAGGGCGGACGGCTCGAAGTCACGATTGTCCAGATTGATGCCAAATGTGTAATCGCTGGATACCAGAACCGTTTTCTTACCGGTCAGATGGTTGGTCATGGTCTGCCGATGTGCCCGCCAGTAGCCGCCCGGATACTGGCGGTAGTCGTCCAGTTCCAGCGTCTTGAGCAGGCGGCCGCCGCGGTCGAAGAATTCAACGCGGCGCGACTGAAAAACATCCGTATCGAAATAGCAGTGCAGCTTGGAATAGCCCGAGCGTTCATAAAGCGGCCGGCATTCAAGCTTGTCCAGTTGCAGACCGTTCATCTCGACCGTTTCCAGATAGGTGTATTCGTATTTTCCAAGTTCGTTCGAGGTCAGATCCTCGAACGCGAACTCGGACCCGACGAAAGGTCCGGACTTGTTGGACGACGAGATGCGCTTGACCCGGCGAAGGGCCGGCAGATACAGCCACTGATTATCGGGATCGAGGATTTTCGCATGGGAGAGAAGCGCCGTCCCTTCCACATCGGGCGGCGAGAAAAAACGGGTCAGGGATTTGTCGCCACTGCCCCTGCCCTCTTTTTCGAATGTGTCGATCCGGAGTTTGCGCACCGTCTCGCGGCCGCGCGGATCCATGAGGGTCATGGTGAGATCGACGGTGCTGGTGCCAAAGCCTTCATCGGTTTTGTCGGAGCGTTCCGCGATGGCGTAGCCTTTTTCCCGCGCCGCTTGGCTGTCCCCGGACGGCTGTGCTGCACCGGCCTGCATGGCCGCGGCCGGCAGTGCGGTGCCGGGGGTTATCAGTGCCAGCAATCCGGCGGCGGCAAGGGTCTGTTGCAAAAGGGTCATGATGTGTCTCCTTATTGGATGGCTGCGGTCTGAAGCGTGGCTCCGGACCGGTTTTTCGCACCGGCGACCAGAAACAACGCCGGCAGGAGGAGGAAATTGATCAGCATGGCCAGGATGACGGCGATGGCCGTCAAGAGACCGAGGTCGGCATTCAGTTTGAAGGTGGATGTCACCAGCACGGCAAAACCGGCCGCCAGGATCACCGTGGTCAGAAAGATGGCGGCGCCGGCCGTCCTGAAGGCATAGCGTACGGCATCCTCGATCCCGGCGCCGTCCTGACGCCGGGCCCGGAAATATTTCGACAGAAAATGGACAGTAAAATCGACGACCAGTCCGACGGCGACGGCACCGACAGCGGCAACGGAAAAGCCCACGACCCCAACCAACAGAGCCCAGACACCAAATGCGGTCAGGATCGGCAAGGCATTCGGGATCACGCTGACCAGGCCGACGCCGAGCGACCGAAAACACACTGCCAGGATGACGAAAATCGCCAGGATCAGATAAAGCGCGCCGTCAAAAACAGCCTCGATATTGCGCTGGGCGACAAAGGCAAACAACACCTTGCTGCCAGTGATATCCAGCGTGTAAGGACCGCCGTTTTTGTCGAACCATGCACGGGCATCGGCGATAAAGGAGCGTGTTTCCTGTGTGGAGATATCTTTCATGGTTGCGGTCACACGGGTCGACTGACGGTCGATATCCACCCGGTTGTTGAGGTCGAGCCCGTAAGGCAGGCTCAGCTCATAGACCAGAAGATACTGGCTGGCCATGGTCCGGTCGGCTGGGATGCGGTAATAGGCCGGGTCGTCGCGGTTCAAATTCCTGTTCAGGCGTTTCATGATGTCGGACAGGGAAAAGGCATGGGCGACCGCATCCTCCCGCGTGCGCAGCCATGCGGTAAAACCATCGACCATACGCAGAAAATCGGGATCGGTGACAGCACCGGGGGCACCAGGGTCCAGAATGAATTCAATCGTATCGGATCCGAAATAAGGGTCGCTGGCGTCGATGGCCTGGCGAAATTCGAGGCTTTTGTCGAAATAGCCGGACCACTGGTCATTGACTGTCATTGTGGGAATGAAGGCGATCATGATCAGACATGCCCCCAATGTCCCGGCCAGAATGGCTTTGGGGTAGGCGATGACGGTTTCCGCCACCCGCCCGACAATGCCCGTACCGATTTCCCGGGACGAGGCCGCACCGAATTTCATCGGCAGGATGGCCAGGATCGCAGGCAAAAAGGTGATGGACAGGAACCATGCCGCGCCAATGCCGGCGGCGCTCATATTGCCGAGATGATGGAAAGGCGGACTGTCGGAAAAGTTAAGGGCCAGAAAGCCGATAACCGTGGTGATGGATGTGATGGCAATCGGCGTGAAATTCAGGGCCGTTGCCTCGACAATCGCGTCCCGTTTGGACAGACCGGACTGCATCCTCGTCCGGATACCGGCGATGATGTGGATGGCATCCGCGACGGCAATGGTCAGAATGATCGTCGGCGCGGCGAGCGATATGGGGGTCAGTTCAACGCCTGTCAATCCGCCGATGCCAACACCGACAAGTGTTGACAGCATAATCACCAGCAGACTGCCCGTCACCGCACTGATCGAGCGCAGCGCCACAAGCATGACGATCAGAATAAATGCATAGACCGCCGGGATGAGCGTCGAGGAGTCGCGGACACCAGCCTCCTCGAACGCGGCGCTGAGACTGGCGACACCGGTGATATGGATATCCAGATCGGGATGACGGTCCAGAATTTGCGCGCGAATGTCCCGTGCGGCCTGGGCCGCCTGTGAGGTCACATTGGGAATATCGTCCGGCAATTGGACAACGGCGTTGACGATGGTGGCCTCGCCGTCACGGGAGACGACAAAGCCGTTGACGAGGGGTTCATTTTCGGCAGCGCGGCGGATCGCGGTCAGATCGCCGCCTGCCAGCGCGGACGGGTCGAGCACCAGATCTTCGACCATCAGGTCATCCCCGACACCACGCGTATTCTGAAAATTGGTCAGGCTGTCCACGCGGGAGACATAGGGCAGTTGGCGCCACGCCGCGTCGGTCAATGCGTGCACGGCGGTCAGCGTATCGCGGGTATAGACAGAACCGGACTTCGGAATGACGACAAAGGCGACATTGTCAGGTTTACCGAACGTGGCCTGGGAATTTTCGTTCGCGATATAATCCGGATTGTCGGGCCCGAAGAAAACGCGGTAGTTGCCGGCAAATTTCAGATTGGCCGCGCCATAGGAAATCATGACACAGACGAGTGCCAGCATCGGCACCACAGCCCACCGCCAGCGCACCGAGGCCGTCACAATCACGCGCCCGGTGTTTTCAGACCAGTTCATGGCTATCACATTCACCTCCCGTAAAGAACGGTACTGTACCGTACTGTATGGCATAGCATACGATCCTGTTGGACATTCCGGATCAAAAAATGTTGAATTCAGGAGCGCGCAAATGAAACGAGGCAGAAAATGCCATTAAAAACAGACAGTTCTGACAAGGCGCCGCCACCTGAAAGGATCATCGCGGCAGGCCGGCGGCTTTTCTTCAGGGACGGGTTCGAAAAAGTCTCGACGGATCGGCTGGCGCGGGAAGCGGCCGTTTCAAAGGCGACGCTGTATAAATATTTCGGCGATATGGCCGGCGTCCTGCGCGCCGTGGTCGAGACAGAATCAATCACCTTCGCCAAAGGGGTGCCGACCAATCCAACCTCGCTTAAAGAACTGAGAACCTGCCTGACCCATTACGGCACCAATCTGCTGACATTCCTGAATGACCCAGAAATCATCCAATTCGCGCAAGTGATGATGGAAGAAGCCCGCGCTCACCCGGATATTGCGCATGACTTCTATTCCGTCTCATACCAGCGCTCGCACAATGTCATCACCGGTATGTTCGGACTGGGACTGAAAGGCGGCTTTTTCCGTTCGGCACTGACAGCGGAGGAACTGGCCGAACAACTGATCGGCATGTGGGAGGGGCTGCGATTTACCCGCGCACAACTGAACCTGACGGAAATCCCTTTTGAAGACCCCGCAGACTGGTCACGCAAATGCGTCGACACCATGCTGAGACTGTAGAAAAGCGGAACAAGGGAACGAGGCCGCCTGCAAGCAGTGTCCATCAATAGCGACCACTGATCGGTTTGAAGGGACGCTTGCCCGGCGGCGCCATCCGTCAGTCGAGATCAGAATGTCAGCGTGAAAACGGCACCGGTATGACCTGCGGGGATCAGCTCCGTCGGGTCCATATCACCGCGCCGCGACAGACGAACGCTTCCGCCGTGGGCGATCATCACCTGGCGGGTCAGTGCCAGCCCGACCCCGGACCCGTCGCGCCGGGTCGTGAAGAATGGGACAAAGATCTTGGCGGCGATATCCTCAGGAACCCCGGGACCGGTATCGGCCACGGTAATGACCACATGACCACGCCTGTTCAGGCAGCCGGCAAGGTGGATTTCGCCCTGATCCTTTGTTTCCGCCGCATTCACTGCCGAACGGTCACCGGCCGCCCGCTGCGCCTGTGACAGATCCGTCCGCGTGTCCTCCGCCTGTAACGCGTCTGTTGGAGGCCGGGCCGGGGTCGGCACCATGGCCTGGGCGGCATTCTGCACCAGATTGAGCAGAACCTGTTCCATCATGCCGCGATCCGCCATCAACTCCAATCCGGGCGGCTGCACCACCGTTACAAAGGAGATCCGTCGGTCCCGCAGGTCATCCCGCGCCAACCGCTCGACCGCAGCGAACAGGTCATCCAGCCGTATCCGCACCCTGTCGGGAGGCGGCAAGCGGGTCAACCGTCGATAGCCTGAGACAAACTGCATCAGTCCGTCGGAGCGGCGCGCCACCGTGGCGACCGCGTCGCGCACGTCCGTCAGGTCATCATGAATGGCAGGATCGTCCGCCGCCTTGTCGCGCGCTTCGTCCACAAGGTCGACGGCTGTACGGGCAAGGCTGGCCACAGGGGTTATACTGTTCATGATTTCATGGGTGAGAACCCGCACCAGATCCTGCCATGCGGCAAGCTGGGCGCCGTCCAGTTCGCTCTGAATATCCTGAAGACTGACCAGTTTTTCCGTTTTTCCGGCAACGGTCACCTGTGTGGTGGCAACGGTCAATTGCCGCTCCATGCCATCGACGTGAAAAACGGCGAGGGCCCGCTCGCCCGGACGTGCCTTTTCCAGCGTATCGAGAAAGGCGGCTCCGAACTGCCGCAGATCGGCAGCACGCGTAACCGTGACATTGCCGAACAAACGGCGCGCCGCATTGTTCCAGCTTGTCACCATGCCATCGCCATGCAGGGAAATCAGGGGCACGGGCACATGTTCGACCATGACCTTCAGATGCCGCTGTCTGGCTTCCTGCGCGGACCGCTCGTCGCGGTATTCAGCGAGAATGGAGGTAAAGGTTTCCCCGAGGCCGCCAAATCCCGCGCCCAGTCCCCCCATATCGAAACGCTGGCCGAAATCGCCGTAGCGCATGGCATCCAGGAAACGGGCCAGTTCCGCATTCGTCCTGGCGACAAGACGGTAAAGACTGACAAAGGCGATGACCGCAACCGACAGCAGGAGAAACGTAGCCGCGTGATATCCCGGATGGATCAGCAGCCACAGGAATGCCGCCAACGCCGCAAGCACAAGACACAGACGTGCCATGACCATCCAGAAGAACTGCTTAAAGTCCATATTTTTCCATCCTGCGGTACAGAGCCGCGCGGGTCACTCCCAGATCTTTCGCCGCATGGGAAATATTGTAGCGATGTTTTCTGAGGGCCGTTGCAATCGCCGTTTTCTCGAGGCGTCCCAGATTCAGGTCCGCCGGCAGGCCGGCCCCATCTTGCCCGGTCCCGTCCGCCGCGCTGTCCATATCGCCGCCAGGTGCCGCAGGTGCGCCGGCGGGCGTCAGCTTGGGCGTTACAGAAGGGGAGGATAGTGCGAAATCCTGAGGCCGCAGGACATCGCCGGAGGACAGGATCACCGCCCGCTCAATCGCATGCCTGAGTTCGCGCACATTGCCCGGCCACGCATAGGCCGACAGTACGTCCAGTGCCGCTGCCGACACAGTGACCGCCGGGCGTTGATATTTGCGTGCGAAGAAACCGGCATAATGGCGGGACAGCAACGGGATATCACCGGCACGGTCCCGCAAGGGAGGCAAATCGATCTCAACCGTGTTGAGCCGGAACAGCAAATCCTGGCGGAACACGGTTTCGTCCGCCAGTCGCTCGCGCGGCAGGTTCGTCGCGGCGATGACGCGCACATCAACCCGAACGGCGCGGGTGGCCCCCACTGGTGTGATCTGCCGCTGTTCGAGAACGGTCAGCAGTTTGGCCTGAAGATGCGGTGCCAGATTACCGACCTCGTCCAGAAACAGGGTACCGCCCGATGCGGCCTCGATCAGGCCGGTACGATCTTCCCTGGCGTCGGTAAAGGCGCCCTTTTTATGGCCGAACAGTTCGCTTTCGAACAGGCTTTCACTGAGGGCGCCAAGATCGACATTCATGAACACCGAACCGGCACGCAGGCTGCGGGCATGAATGGCGCGGGCAACCAGTTCCTTGCCCGTCCCGTTTTCACCGAGGAGGAGAACGCCGGCGTCCGTCGGCGCGGCACGCTCTACCATGTCCATCACGCCTGCCATGGCCGGATTGTCGAAAATGATCGGTTGTTCGGGAGTCCGCGCCAGAACCTTGTTGGCCTTTTTCAGGGTGTCGGCCTCGGAGCGGCTTTGCCCCAGCTTGACGCCGGCCGACAGTGTGGCCACCACTTTTTCATTCTGCCACGGCTTGGTGATGAAATCGGTGGCGCCGCGTTTCATCGCCTCAACCGCCATATCGACACCGCCGTGCGCGGTGATCAGCACCACCACGGCGCGGGGGTCGATGGTCATGATACGGTCCAGCCAGGCCAGACCCTGACGGCCGGTGCTTTCACCGGGACCGAAATTCATATCCAGCAAAATGGCGTCAAAGGTCCGATCGGCCAGAAGGTCGGGGATATGCTCTGGCCTGTTGCAGGTGACAACACGGTCGAAATGCCGTTTCAGCAGAAGTTTGCCTGCGGTCAGAATGTCTTCGTCATCATCGACGATCAGGATGTTGCCGGCTGCCATGCTGTGCTGTCTCCGCGTCCCATACCGTCCGCGCCATGTGTTGGGCGGTGTCCGTAACCGTACAGTTTTCTGTTCGTTTTCGTACACTTTTTCCGTAAAGAACAATACCGCAAGAGTGAAAATCATTTCATATCAATAGCTTAATATATGGCATGCAGTTTGCTGATTTAGGTGTGCAACGGCAATGCCCGGGGCACGACAGCAACAAATATGTGACGGAAACACCGCACACATCGAGACAACGGATTGGACAAATGGGAAGTGTGACCAATATGGACCGACCCACCCCCAACACCCCCGCAGACGGCAAGGCGTCCACGCCTGCCGGCGAAGGGGCCGGGTACAGCACGACAAGCAAGAGCGGCATCGCCATGGACCGCACCATCGAAAAGCCCCGCCGCCCCTTGAAAACGGTGATGTATGCCGCCGCCGGCCTGCTGATTTTCACGCTGGCGGCCTGGCAGATCCTGGAAGCCGGTGGCGGACGGGCGCTGAAAGTGCAAAGCGATCGTATCGCCGTTTCGACCGTGATCACCGGCACGTTCGAGGATTTCATCCCGGTGCGCGGACGGGTGACCCCGCTGAAAACCGTCTTCCTGGATGCGATCGAAGGCGGCCGTGTCGACAGGGTGCTGGTGGAGGACGGGACCATCGTCAAGGCCGGCGACCCCATTGTCGTTCTGTCCAACACCAATCTTCAACTGGATGTGACGCGCAACGAGGCGCTTGTCACCGAACAGCTGAACAATATGCGCACCATCGAACTGCAACTTGAACAGAACCGATTGGACCACAAACGGAACCTGAACGATTTCAACTATAACATCCGGCGTCTGACCCGGTTGGCCGCACGCCAGCGCGAACTGGTGACCAAGGGGGCGGTTGCGGTGTCCCTGTTCGAGGATACGGAGGACGAACTGGCGTACAATATCGCACGCCGGGACCTGACACTGGAAAGCCAGGCGACGGACGCGCGCCTGCAGGAACAGCAACTGGTTTACCTGCGCGAGTCCAGCGAACAGCTGCAGGCCAATCTGACGATCGCACGGGCCAATCTTGAAAATCTGAATGTGAGGGCCCCGGTGGACGGCAAGCTGTCCGGCTTCAGTGTGGAGGTGGGACAGTCGATCACACGGGGTGGCCGGCTGGGACAGATCGACGATCCCAGCAATTACAAGCTGAGCGCCGATATCGATGAATTTTATCTGGGCAGGGTCGACCTTGGCCAGACCGCGGTCTTTGAGCGCGGCGGGACCGACTACCGGCTGACCGTGGCGAAAATCTACCCCCAGGTCACGGCGGGCCAGTTTCAGGTGGATATGGAATTCAAGGGTGGGCAGCCCGACGACATAAGGCGCGGTCAGACGATCCAGACCAAGCTGACGCTGGGCGACGCCGAACCGGCGCTGCTGATCCCCAACGGGGCCTTCTATCAGGATACCGGCGGTGCGTGGCTTTTCGTCGTCAACAATGACGGAACAGAAGCGGTGCGGCGCCCGGTCCGCCTTGGCCGCCGCAACAGCCGGTACATCGAGGTCATCGAAGGGCTGGAGGCCGGCGAACAGGTCGTAACCAGCCCTTACACCAGTTACCGCGACATGGACCGGCTGAAACTGGACTAAACCATGGCACAGTCATTCTGAGATCGTAACAATATAGGCGAATGAACGATAAAAGAGGAAACGCACGATGATCCAGCTCAACGACCTGACAAAAGCCTACAGAACGGACGAAGTGGAAACCGTGGCGCTTGATCACGTTACGCTCGGCATTGAGCGCGGCGAATTCGCCGCCATCATGGGGCCGTCCGGATGCGGCAAATCCACCCTGCTGAACATTATCGGCATGCTCGATAACCCGAGCAGCGGGGAGTATCTTTTCCTGGGCGAAAATGTCGCCGGCTATCCGGAAGCAAAACTGGCCAATATCCGGAAAAAACATATCGGCTTCATCTTCCAGAGCTTCAACCTGATCGACGAACTGACCGTGTTCGAGAATATCGAACTGGCCCTGCTGTATCACGATATTCCGGCCCGCGAACGCCGTGAGCGCGTTACTGCCGTGATGGACAAGGTGGGTATTGCCCACCGGGCGAAACACATGCCGGGACAGCTGTCGGGCGGCCAGCAGCAGCGTGTGGCGGTCGCCCGTGCCGTGGTCGGCAATCAGAGCCTGATCCTGGCGGACGAGCCGACCGGCAATCTGGACAGCGCCCACGGACAGGAAGTGATGGAAATGCTGCAACAACTGAACGACGAAGGCACCACCATCGTCATGGTCACCCACAGCGCCAGCCATGCGGATTATGCCAAGCGTACGATCAACCTGTTCGACGGGCGCATTGTCAACGAAAGCCTGCGCGCGGCGTAAGAGTGCACGACCACGGCCAGACATCCGGCAGGAACCGAAAACAAACCAACCGCCGGAAACCGGGACTACAGCGAGGAAAACCATGTTCAGCAATTTTTTCACCGTCGCGCTCAGGCAGCTTGCCAAGAACAGGCTGTACAGCGTCATCAATGTCGCGGGCCTCAGCATCGGGCTTGCCGCCTGCGTCCTGATCCTGCTTTTTGTCCGGGACGAGCTGTCCTATGACAGCCATTGGTCGAAAGCGGACCGCCTAGCGCGCCTTCATGCGGTGCTGACACCGCCGGGGCGCGAGCCGTTTGACCTGGTCGCAGGCCCGGGCATCGCGAAACAATCGCTGGCCGCCTATTTCGCCGAGGATATCGCGGCGGTGACACGCTTTTCCAGACTGCAGCCCGTCATCGAAATCGGTGACAGAACGGTTGCGGAAAACGTGGTCTGGACCGACCCCGAAACCATAGACATGTTCGATTTCACCGTCATGGCGGGCAGTATGGCGGACGCGCTGCGCGATACATCCAGCATCGCGCTGTCGAGCGATCTGGCGCGTCGTCTTTTCGGGCATATCGATGTCATCGGCGAGGTGATGACCATGACCGCCTTCAACATCAACAGGGATTACCGCATCGCCGCCATCTACGAGGCACCGGACCATACCGTCACCTATATGCCGGCTCTGACCAAAATCGACGAAGCCGACTTCACCGACAGCCCATGGCTGTTCGACCGCTGGTTTTCGATCAACACGCATATTTTCATGGAATTGAAAGAAGGGGCCTCCCTCGACGGTGTCAACCGCCGGCTGAAAAGCTGGACCGACGCGACGGTTCCGCGCGAAGGTTTTCCCGAAGGCGTCAACCCGTCGGACGTGGCCCGCTACACCCTGATGAAAATCACCGACCTGCGACTGCACGCTTCGGGGGACGGGGAATATGTTCCCGGCGGCAGCATCGAGACGGTTGTTGTCTTTTCAGCCATTGCCGGCCTGATCCTGATGATTGCCTGCATCAATTTCATGAACCTGGCCACCGCCAAATCAACACAGCGCGCCAGAGAGGTCGCGCTGCGCAAGGTTCTCGGCGCGCATCGCAGCAATCTTGTCCTTCAGTTTCTGGGGGAAAGCGCGCTGGTGGCCGTCATTGCGCTGCTGATCGCCATCGCCCTGGTGGAAGCGTCCCTGCCCGCATTTTCCGGCTTTGTCGGAAAGGACCTGTCACTTGACCTGGCGAGCGGTCAGGTGCTGGGCCTGCTTTTGGGTCTGATCCTGACAGTGGGCCTTGTCGCCGGTTTCTACCCGGCGCTGATCCTGTCCGGTTTCCGTCCGGCACGGGTGCTGAAGGCCAACCGGTCATCGGACGCGGGCGGGTCGGCCACGCTGCGCGGTGTCCTTGTGGTGATGCAGTTCGCGATTTCGATCGCGCTGATCATCGCGACGGGAGTGGTGTACGGGCAGAAGGTTTTCGCCACCAGCCTGAACCCCGGCTTCAACAAGGACAATGTGCTGATTGTGGAAAATATACGCCGCAGGGGCGCGGAGACGGCGCGGGAAACCCTGCGCGAACAGGTGGCCGCCCTGCCCGGTGTGCTGACGGCGAGCCTTGTCGCGGAAACCCCCGCCAATTCAAATGACAATAACACCAATGTCGAACTGCCGGGACGCAGTCCCGATGACACCACACTGATCGGCATCCAGATCATCGACTATGATTTTCTGGAGACCTTTCAGATCGAGCTGGTGGCCGGACGCGCATACGACCGCAATGTGGCGGGCGATGTGCTGGCACCGGTCGGCTCGGTTGCCGAGGGCGACGTCGTCAATGGCAATGTTCTGGTCAACCGCACAGCCCTGCGCAAGATGGGGTATCCCGACACCGCAGAGGCCATCGGCAAGACGTTTACCATCGGACGGGGCCGGGGCGGCAAGGCACAACTGACCATTGTCGGCATTGTGCCCGACATGCATTACCAGTCACTCAAACGCGTAATCCGGCCGGAAATGTATCTTCTCGACCCGGCGGATATCCGCAACATGGCCGTCCGCTTCGAGGGAGACCCCCGCCCGCTGGTGGAGCGCATCGGCGATCTGTGGCGCACGCTCGCCCCGCTTGTGCCCTTCGAATATCATTTCGTTGATGAAATGATGGCGTCGGAGTTTGAAACAGAAGAAGCCACGGCGACCATGCTGGCCCTGTTTTCCCTGCTGGCGGTCCTGATCGCATGCCTTGGCCTGTTCGGTCTGGCGTCCTTCACCGCACAGCGCCGCACAAAGGAAATCGGCATCCGCAAGGTGCTGGGCGCACGGGTGCGCGACATTGTGCGCCTGTTGCTGTGGCAGTCGGCCAAGCCGGTGCTGATCGCCAACCTGATCGCCTGGCCGGTGGCCGTGTGGGCGATGATGATCTGGCTGGAAACATTCCCCTACCGCCTGAATGCCTGGGTCATGGCACCGCTATGCCTTGGCGCGGGCCTGGTCGCCCTGGCCATCGCCTGGGCAACGGTGGGTGGAAATGCCGCGCGTGTGGCCGGGGCCAAGCCTGTCAAAGCCCTGCGCTACGAGTAAAGCATACGGATCGAAGGCAACAACCCTCGCGACCGCCATACGGGAGACATCCATGTCCCAGCTTATGATCACGGCCAGGCTGCTCTACCGGCAGGGTCTATACGGTCTGATGGCAATCCTTGGTCTGACCGTCGGCCTGACGGTCGCGCTGTTCGCCATGATCTATGCCTGGCAGGAAACCCACTATGACAGCCATATTCCGAATGCCGAGCGCCTGCATCTTGTGGATGTGCGCATTGCCTGGCCGGACAGGGCCGTCAGGGTGCTGGCAACCACACCAGGGGCGCTGGCATCCGCCGTCAAGGCCGCCAACCCCGATATCGAGGCAGCAGTGAGGGTATGGCGGCAATATTCGACGATCAATCTGCCGGATGCCGAGGATTTCAGCGACATCATCGCTGCTGCCGATCCGGCCTTTGCGGATCTGGTGGATTTGCAGATGATGTCGGGCGACCGCAGCCTGATCCGCGACCCGTCACAGGTACTGCTGTCCACGACCATGGCCGAGCGGGTGTTCGGACACAGGGACGCTGTCGGACAAACAGTGCGCATCGACGAGCAGGACATGACCGTCGCCGGCATTTTCAAACCATGGCCGACGACAAGCCATATCAGTTTCGACGTATTGATGAACGGTCAGGCCGCATTGGTGCGCGGACGTGAAACGGTCGACAGCGATTGGACGTCCACCAGGCCTACTTTTACCTATCTGTTGCTGCGCGAGGGTGCCGACGCCACCATGCTCGCCCGCCGTGTCGAGGAGATTTTTCTGGCCCGCTACCAGACACGGGAACCCGTGCCGGGCGGCAAGCCATTGGATGATGTGGTCGACATCAGCCTGCAGGCGGTGGCGGACCTGCATCTGAACGGAAAAAACTACCCCTGGCTCAATCCGCCGGCGGATACGCTGAAACTTGCGGTGTTCACAGCCATATCCGTGCTGATTGTCGCCATTGCCTGTATCAACCATATCAATATGTCGACGGCCCGCTCGATCGAACGGGCCCGCGAAGTCGCGGTGCGCAAGCTGATGGGCGCGGAGCGCCGGCATCTGGTGCTGCAGTTTCTGCTGGAAGCGGCCCTTCTGGCCGGCGGCGCCTTTCTGCTGGCGCTGGTGGCCGTTGAAGTGCTGGCGGACCGGGCCGGCACCCTGTTGCTGACGGACCTTGACCTGTCAGTCATGGCGGAACCCGGCTTCATCGCCTGGACGTCCGCATTGATGACGGCGGTGGTCCTTGCCGCCGGGGCCTATCCCGCCTGGCTTGCCAGTGCGTACCGACCGGGACGTATCCTGTCGGTGCACGGGCAGGGACGCAGCCGGCACAGCCGGATGCGCACAGTGCTGGTGGTGTTCCAGTTTTCCGTTTCCATCGTGCTGGCGACAGGGGCGGCCGTGATCTGGAACCAGCTGATCTATGCGCGCGGAGCCGATCTGGGTTTCGAGGCGGACAATGTTATCCTGCTGTACGGTGTGCGCCGGTCACCCGCCTTCACCATCGAACTGACCAGCCGAATCGACAGGGCAATCAGTGGACGACCGGGTATCGTATCCGTGTCAGGCACACATTCGTCGCCGTCGTGGGATTATGTGGCTGAGGCCGATATACGCCGGGCCACCGAGGCCCCGGAAGACCGCTTTACCATCGGTCAGGTGTCCGTGGACCTGGATTTCTTCGACACGCTCGGCATTGAACCGGTGGCAGGCCGTGTCTTTTCCGAGGCATATGGTGCCGACAGGGGACAGTGGGATCTGGAGACGCGGGACACCCTGAACCTGCCGGTGGTGATCAATGAGCGGGCGGCACGCGCCCTTGGTTTCCAGAATAGCGCAGCGGCGGTCGGCGAGATGCTGCAGTTCACGGTATCCAGCAATTATGACCGCGCGGCCGAAATCGTCGGGGTGGTGCCCGATGTGCATTTTGAATCCTTCAAAAAAATCATCCAACCGATGGTCTATTTCCCGGATCCGGCCAGCTTCAACCTGATGATGGTCCGCATCGATCCCACAATGCGCGAGGAGGCCATGCAGTCCATCCGCAACGGCTGGGCCGAGGTACTGGCGGGCCAGGCCATATCCAGCGATTTTCTGTCGACCGCCCTGATCGAAGGGTATGAGGCCGAGGCACAGGAATTGCGGACGGTGACGGTTCTGGCAATCCTTGGCATTGTGATCGCCACATTCGGCCAATATGGACTGGCGGCTTATAGCGCGCAGTCGCGGCGGCGTGAAATCAGCATCCGCAAGGTGCTGGGCGCCAGGGTCGGGGATATTGTCGCGCTTTTCATCTGGCAATTTTCAAAACCGGTGTTCGCGGCCATGCTGGTTGCCTGGCCGGTAGCGTTTGTCGCAACGCGCCTGTGGCTTGAAACCTTTGCCTACCGCGTCGCGATCAATCCGTTGTGGTTCATCCTGGCGGGTCTTGCGGCATTGACCGTGGCGCTGGCGACCATGGCGGGCCATGCCCTGAAGGCCGCGCGGACCCACCCGGTAGAGGCCCTGCGGTACGAGTAAGTAATAGAGGGTTGGCCTGCATCCAACGGGTCCGTCGGCACCAGGCGGTTCACACCGCGTCATTGCAGCCACGCCGAAGCCGCAGCAGTCGCACGGCGACTCCGGCGTGGAATGGCTGCCACCAACGATCCCTGCGAAAATACGGCATGTTTTGTCAGGCGGACACCGCAAGCACACTGTGGCGCAGAACGGCGCTCGGCCCGTTTATGCAGTCCAAAAACGGTCTCACGGACTCCGTTTTCGGCAGGGCCGCAGCCGCTGACTGCGCGGCTTCCAGCGTTGCCCATTCGATATGCTCAACCCAGGTCCCGTCCTCACCACAGGACAGCCGGCGGGCGATGAAGCCGGGGCGATTCTTGATAAATTCGGTCGAGGCGGCAACGGTTTCGAGAAACCGTTGTTTCGAAACACCATCCTCCAAGCGGAAAGTGACTGTTTCGATGATATGAGCGGTCATGATGAAATGCCTTTTTATGAATGAGGACATCACCATAAGCGGTGCCAACTGCCACCCCCATGTCAGCGGACACAAGCGTCGGTTCATTTTGTACCGGAAGAAAAACACACGCGGCCGTGCCACCGCAGGGCCTGTATATACGCCCCATCGCGAAGAGCTGCTGACTGACTGGTCAGTCAAGCTGTGCCCGCGCAGGAGTAAAATAGCCATTATTCGCCTTATACCCGGCCTTCGATCTTATCCTGTTTTACTCCCGCGGGGCCGCAAGCCCGGCCTCGACGGCGCGCCAGTCGACGATTTTGAAATTCTGCGCAGCCCGGGGGGTATCGTCCGCCGTGCGGCCGTCATGGGCCAAATCGCCCTGCCCTACATTGAAACCGTCCTGTACGATCAGAAGACCCAAGGGAAAATCCACGCCCAGGGACACGGATATGGCGGCGATTCCGTCGGTTTCCTGGGCACCGTCGACAGCGGCGTCGCGATTGGCGGCGATGCGAATTATACCGGCAAAGGCATAGGGCGGGCTGCGGTCATACAGATGATAGGTATCGTCCCCTTGCGAGGAGGCGACCAGATACCCCTGCCCGTCCGGTTTTTCATACAGGGTGACGCCTTCGACATCGGCCGCAAGGCCGGTGGCACCGCCCACCATATCCACCAGCGTCATGCCGGCGCGGTCAAATACCCCGCCGGCAAAAGGTACGGCCCAGATACCCTTTTCCTCCTCGCCCACGTGGAGGGTTTTGTGAAAACGGTCATAAACGCAGCCCTCGATCTGGCTGCGCAGATACAGGGGTGGCAAGGCGACCGGCGGCTCGGAAAGTGATAGAAGCCTGTAGGGCTGGACATAGCCCTGTTTGTGCGCGACGAAAAGAACGACTGCATCCCCGTCCCGCCCCATGCAGAAACCATAGGGTTCCGGCGCAACCGAGAAAGTACCGATACGCCGCGTGGCCGCAAAAGACACGGAAAACAATGTGATGGAATCGTCGGTGCGGTTGGACGCGGCGGCCAGATCGCCCGACCAATCCGCCAATGTCACCCCCTGCAGGACGTCCACATTGTTCACGCGGCCAACGGCAAGGAAGTCATGCTGGCGACCGTCGAGTGTGTAGACGGCCAAACCCGCCTTTTTGTCAGTGCCGAGGATCAGGCTGTTTTCCGGCGCGGCGGTATTGTACCAGAGAGCGGGGTCATCAGCGGCGTCGTCGGCGCTTTGCACAGGCACAGTCTCACGGATGGGCAGGACATCGATCACCGGTGCCAAAAGGACGAGCAGGGTTATAGTAGCAATCATCATGGATGTTTTCCCTATTCCGGTATCCGGTTTCTAGAAGACCGCGCGAAAGGTCAACTGAACACGGGGCTGCGCGGTTTCGCGCTCAATCTCAAAATTGTCGAGATCGCCGCCGGTGATCGGCCCGTCGAACCCCTGTTCGGCCTGGATGGTGTTGGCGTCGAGGAGATTGTTGCCCGACAGGCGGACGACCATGCTGTCCCCAAGGCGTTTTTCGACAAAGGCTTCCAGATTGGCGGAAAAGCGGGTTTCTTCAAATTCATCAAAGAAGGTCGCACGGGAGCGGCCCTGTTTCTGATAGGAAAAGCCAAGGGTGACACCCTGCGGCCGGAAGCTGTGGGTCATACCGACATTATAGACATATCGCGGCTGATCGTTGAGACGGACACCGTCAGTCCCGGCAAAGGCATTGTCAGCGCTAGACCGCAGAAGGGTAAAGTTACCGAACAGACCGGTGTCCGGCAGGTTGAGAAAGGTGAGCGGTGTCGAGACATCAAATTCGATGCCGTAGACTTCGGCGTCGCCGACATTTTCAAATGTGAAGGCATCGCCGACGATCAGGTCGCCGTCGTCATCCTCGATTTCGCCGTTGGCCCCCAGATTGATCAATTGGATCAGGTTGGAAATATCGCGGTAGAACCCGTTCACACCGAACACACCACCCCCCGGCAAATCAAATTCAAACCCCAGATCGAAGCCGTTGGACGTTTCAAATTCCAGATCCGGATTGCCGGTGATGGTGTCGAGATCGTCGGGCTGGTCATCCAGCAGAAAAGGGATGCGTTCGTTAAAGTCGGGGCGCCTGACGGTGCGGGCATAAGACGCGCGAAGGGTGACGGCATTGGCCAGCCTGTAGCGCAGATGCGCCGAGGGATTGAAATCAAAATCATCGGATGTGGCCGAGACGGCTGCACCGTCGGCAAACCCGTCCTGATCGGTTTCGGTGTATTCAAAACGGGCGCCGGTTTCCAGCGACATCCGGTCGGAGACCTGCCAGTCGACCAGAACATAACCGTCATAGCGATTTTCCTGGAGGGAAAAGACACCGCCCAGATCGCTGGGTTCCGGATTGTCGATGTCGGGCACACCATCATCAAAGCCGAACACCTGCAGGGCGCTGTCACGATCCCGCAATCTGACCTGAACACCGGTTTCCAGCGTCACGGCATCGACACCGAACGCCTTGGCCAAGCCGGACAGTTCACTTTCGATACCGGCGGACAATTGCCATTCCTGGTCATCGATGTCGAAAATCTCCAGCTCATCCGGGTCGGGATTAAAGGGTGCGACAGTGAAACTGTCGCGAAAGGCGGTCTCGGTCGGCAGGGGGCCGTCGATATCCTCGGCGTCCAGTTCAAAATCGGTTTCCTCGATCCGGTTGTCGAACCGGTTGAGGGCCGCGCGGACATTCAGCCGCGTGGTGGCGGAGAGCTCGAAAGACGCCGCTGCCGACAGGCCGTAGTTTTCCTGATCGAAATCGGCCTCCTGAGCTGTGACGGCGACAAGATTGTCGGGCGCGTCCTCGAACACCAGTTCGTCTTCGCGTTCCTCGCGGTCCGTGTTGATGAAAAAGGCGGACACTTCGAAAACGTGGCCGGCTTCGGAGCGGTAGGTCATATCGCCGCTCAAGGCGATATCGGTGTTGTCGCGCACATCGTTCTGGATGGTGCGTTCCTCGCCGTCGCTGATAATGGATGTCCCGTCGCGGATGCCGAGCGCGTCGATCGCAGCATCGACATTGGCGAAATTGTCCGGATCGAAGACCTCCTGAACGGTGAATTTGTTGTTGAAGCGCTGCTGGACATTGGCGTTGAGGGAATAGATCAGCCGATCATCCAGTGCCTTGCCGGCATAGCCGACGGCACCGCCGCCCCGGAACCGGCTGTCGTTTCCGGAAACACTAGGCGTATAGAGGATACCGGTGCCGCGCACGTAGCCGCCTTCGGGCAGCGAGGCGCCTTCCTTCAGGACGATATTGATGGTCCCGGCAATGCCCTGGCTGTCGATATTGGCGCTGGGGCTGCGGATGACTTCGATCCGCTCGATCAGTTCGGCGGGAATACGGTCGACGAAGACCGAGCGCGACGTACCATCGGGGCCGCCTGCGCTGGTGACCGGCTTACCGTTGATCAGAATTTGCGTAAAGCCGTTCGCCAACCCGCGAAAGCCCGGATCGTCGAACTCACCGACATCGGTCGAGAAGGATATGCCCGGTACGCGTTTCAGCGCATCGCCGACCGATAGCGGCTCGAACCGCTGGAAGAAGGTGTTGTCATAGACAAGTTCGGGCGCGATGGACCGCGTGCGGTTGCGGGTCGGTACAGAAGCCGAGACGATGATTTCTTCCGGCAACCTGTCGGCGGCGGCAATGGTGGAGAAACGCTCGCGCCGGAAGGATCTGTCGGGGATATCGCTGTCCGTTTCCAGTGCCTCGGGGGCCGGTTTGCGGCGGGCAGGGGATTTACCGCCGGCCTCGGGCACCTGGCTGTTCGGGACAACGGCAATGGTGCGGTCGTTGAGATAGCGGTAAGACAGGCCGGCGGGCGTCAGCAGCATGTCGAGTGCCTCCCCGACCGTATAGACCCCTTTCAGAGGGCGCGAGCGGTGCCCCCTGGCGTCGTCGCTGTCAATAACGATCTGGGTGCCGACCTGCTGGGCCAGATCGTTGAGCGCCGCGTCAAGGGGCTTGGCGGCGATGTCGATGTCCCGGTCGATGTCCTTCTGGCGCACCGGCTGTGCCTGGACGCTTGCCGCCGGCAGGGCCGTCATCATGGCCGCGCATCCGAGCGCCGCGCCATAAGCCAACGGTTTTAACCGGCAAGAGGGCTGTTGCATGCTGTTTCTTCCCTGGATCATGGATGACTGTCTCTGATTTCTGGCTCTGCTATCCGGCTTTGCTGCCTGGCTTTGCTATCTGGCAAACGGCCGGCGTGTCTCACGCCCTTAAGAGTGGCTGCGGCGGCAAAATTGGGTGACCCATCATAAAAAATTCACAGTCGGAAGCGGCGAGGCGGGAAGACAGGCTGCACGGTTTCAGCTTTTTTACTGAAGGACGCGCCCAAAACAGGGCGCCGGACCGCTCTTTACATGAGAGATCATGGAGCTACATGGCCGGCACAGGCATTCAGAGGCGGCACAGGGATGCAGGACCAGCAGACGGACAGCATGTCGAAACCGACGGATATCGCCAGCGTGTTCCGGCAGTATTCGCCCTTTCTGCTGCGCTATCTGTCCTCGCGTCTGGGCAGCGAGGCGGAAGCGCACGACCTGGCGCAGGAGGCCTATCTGCGGCTGTTACGGGTTCCCGATCTGGAGATCATAGAAAAGCCCGAAGCCTATCTTTTCCGGATTTCCGCGAACCTGGCCAATGAGTTTCTGCTGAAACGCGCCAAATCGGGCGACACGGTGGATTTCGACGGGCTGGAAGATACCGGCGGCATCAGTGACGAGGCCCAGTTTGAACAACAGATCGAGGTTCGGTCGTCGGTGCGCCGGCTGGACAGTATTCTGGACACCCTGCCGCCCCTGTACAGGACGGTTCTGCTGATGCGGAAGCGGGACGGATATTCACACCGGGAGATCGCGGAGCGTCTGAAAATCTCGACCCACAGGGTGCACCGCTGCCTGAAGAAAGCGCTGGCCAAATGCCGTTCAGAATGGCCGGAGACATAAGATGAAAAACAAATCCGCCGTCAACACACAGATCGCCGAGGAGGCCGCCGAATGGGCGCTGCGCATCCATGACAATGCCCTGAACGCGGCGGACCGCCGCAAGCTGGCTGAGTGGCTGAAGAGGTCACCGGTTCATGTGGAGGAACTGCTGATCGCGTCGTCCATCCTGGCGGGTGTTGAACAGGGAACCGGCACCGCCTGTCCAGACATTGCGGAAGACAGGGCGGAAGACAGGGCAGGCAATGTGGTGACGCTGACGGGACTGGACCGGGATACCGGTGAAGATGCTGGCCGATTGGCGGGGACACGGCCCGGACAGGGCCCTGAAGACGCCCTCGGAAACGATATGGGGACCGTCAGACATGGGCGACCCCTGTGGTACAGGGTATCGGCCATGGCGGCCGCCATGATCCTGGCCCTGTTCACCGGAGCGTCCCTGACCATGTTGCACAATGGGTCAGATTGGGCGACGGACAGGGCACCCACCGTCAAAGCGGAAACCGACCTGGGCGAGCAGCGCCGGCTCGTTCTGACGGACGGGTCCACCGTGCATGTCAACACCCGCTCGCAGGTGGTCGCGGATCTTCAGAAGGATGCGCGTCTGGTCACCCTGATCGGCGGGGAGGCATTTTTCAACGTGGCACCGGACCCGGACCGTCCGTTCCGGGTTATTGCCGGTGAAACGGTGATCGAGGCTGTCGGGACGGCCTTCAATGTGCGTTTCATCGACGGGGAGGCCACCATCGCGGTCAGCGAAGGCACGGTGGCTGTGGGCAACGCGGCGGCACCGGATGTCGCCAGCCCCGGACAGGATGCGGGCACGGACACACGCATTCTGCTGTCAGTGGGGGAAACCGCCCACTTCACCGCGCAGGACACAAGCCCCGTCATCAGCACGGCCAATCCGGATACCATCGCCGCCTGGCGGGCCCGTCAACTGGTGTTCGAAGGGGACGACCTGACCACCATCGCCGCGGAATTCAATCGTTATAACCGCGTTAAACTGGTGATCGTCGGCGACGCGCTGGGCAAAAAACGATATTCCGGCGTGTTCAATTCCGACGATCCGGCATCCTTCATCGCCTTTCTGGAACTGACCGGAACCGTGACGACGGAGCGGACAGGCGACACGCTGACCATCCGGCAAGCCGGGGCAGAGTGACGGCAGGTTTGCGGGCAGATATAGTGCCCTTAAGAAAGGCCGCCTGACTGACTAATCAGTCAGGCGGTGTCCATACGCGGGCTGTCCGCTGGAACCCTGTGGCGAGCCTAAATTCCATTATAGAGTAGGGGTTTACCGGTGCGGCGGCATCGCCGAACGGGTGCGCATGGACGACACAACAGACGATGCGTCCTAAGCGTCCTTGACCTTGTCATACAGGCTGAGAAACCCTTCACCGAAATAGGGTGAATACATGGTGTCGGGACTGCTGGTATAGCGGAAGCTGTTTATGCCGTTGGCATAAACAGCATTGCTTCTTTGAATGACCCAGGGCCCGCCCGAGCAGCCGCCGGTCATATTGTTGTGCATCTGGACCGGATTGTTGCCGTCGATATATTTGCCGCGTGACTGCCACATCTCGGCACCGTTGAAATTATACCCGGGCACCGGTGCGGCGGGGTAGCCAATGGCGGTATAGGGACCCTGATTGGGCGGCGCGTTCGCGATCCAGCCGAGGGCGCCGGTGCGGGGGCGGATCGGACGGTCGACCAGAAAAACGGCGAGATCGTATTTGTAATCGTGTTGGCTGCTCCACCCGTCCAGCGTCCAGATACGCTCGGCGGTCCAGCGGCCGACAGGCGCCTGTCCATTATGGTATTGCGGGACAAAGAGAATGCGGTCCGCCCAGCCCCCTTGTGAATTTTTGTCATATACGCAGTGACCGGCGGTAAAAACGGCGCGCTCAGAGATGACCCAGCCGGTGCCGACAAAATTGGCGCCGTCAAACTGCATGAACATCTTGCCGACGGTCTTATAGGGCAGGACGGTCCGGTCTTGCACGGGGGAGGTTGAAAACCCATCGCCAAGCGGCAGGCTTTCCAGAAAATTGTCCAGAACGCCGTCATCCGGGGCCTGGCTTTCCATCATGGTCAGCGGACCGGGCTGTTGCCACAGTGCCTTTTTCAGAGGTTGGATCGAAGGTTCGGGAAACCGCATTTCGACCGGCTCGGCCCTGGCCATTTCCGCGTCGGTCCAGAAGGTTTCCACATCGGACATGCCGCGCGCCGTCAGGGATTGCAGGTCATCGCTTGAAACAACCCGATTGAGCGGATCAGCCATCGTCGTTCAAATCCTTTTTGACCGGTGCTGCCCCTTCGATGTCCAGGGGACGCGGTTTGGCCGTTTCCATGCGCCCCTTCGTCCAATAGTCGAGAATATCCTCGTGGGACCTGGCGGATTTTTTGGTTTTCACCTTTGCCTTTTTGTCCGGGGTGGTTTTGCCGTTGCTCATGGCGCGGCTCCTTCACGCATCGCTGCAAGCCTGTAAGGCGGATGGGAGGAGAGTATCGCACAAGGCACCCGATTTTATGGGTCAAGTATTTCACACGGAGTCCATAAAAGCAATTATCGGTTGTTTTTATCGCCACCACGCATGTCTTAGGGAAGGCCCGGTTCAGGACCGCGGGCTTCCGTCATACGGTGGTGACGACAGACGCACGCTGGTCGTCCATGCCCATCGCAAACAGGATGGGCGCGCGGTCCTGCACGGTTTGAAAATCAGCCTTGGACTCCAACCCCTGCCAACCGGCCCCGATCAGGGCCTGTGCCGTCGCCCCGCCAAGGGTTGTGCCCGGTCCCAGAACGATCAGAATATCAGGCGCGAACTCCCGCATACCGCTGACGATGGCCTGCGTGAAATCATAGGGCTTCAGCACCTGATGCCGGAACGTATAGTCCCACAGGGCATTGAGCGCCGTGGCCTTCGGCAGCCAGACGTGGCCGCGCCCGTCGACCAACGGCAGGTCAGGCTGCTGAAACAGGTCCACGCCAAGCACCGCCCTGCCCTTGGCGGACACAGGCGCCTGCAGGGGCGTGTGAAATGCCGCGTGATTGCCAAGCCGCATGGGGAACCGGCCATCGACAGGGTCCAGACGGGCCTCGGCCTCTGCCAGCGCCGCCTCGGACCCGGCGAAAACGATCATACCGCCAAGATGGATGGACACATACAGATCGGGAATGTCCCGCACCAAATCCATCAGCGCCTGACACTGGCCCGGAACGGCGCGCCAGTCACCATCGACAAAGGGATAAATCATCTGTCCGCCGATGAGCGCGTCCTGCATCAGGGTGCCCATGGTGTTGACGACCCGGAAACCGTTGCCGGCGCTGAGCGCCCCGGCGCATGCCAGCGCGGTGTACCACCCCATGGAATTGCCGGTGACAGCAACAATGTCGACCGCCTGCCGGTCGATGCTGAGAAAATCGGCGTAGGAACAGGCATAAATGAGGGCGGAGGCATTGTCCCCGCGCGTAAATTTGGCCACCGAGAAACGCTGCGCGGCATCCAGCGCGGCGACCGGGTCCTGATCGAGGGCCCGGCGCTGTTCGTCAAAACCGGCGATGATATGCGATCTGTCCCCGTGATACCGGGCCAGATAGCCCAGTTCCCCGGCATTGTAGACACCGCGTCCGGGACAGACGACAAGGGCGGTTTTCCGTGCCATGGTCACACCTCCGCCGTCAGTTCAAGGGCGGCCGCGACAATAGCGTCGCGGGACGGCAACGGCGCACCGTAGGCCGGGCCGGTGGCGATGAAACAGTCCTCGGCGGCCAGGCGGGAGACCACCTTGCCGGCGTGTTCGGCAAACAGTGTCACCAAAGCCTCGCTCTGCGAGCCGGTGGCGCGGCATTCATCGACGATCAGGACTTTCCGACACGGGGCGACGGCCTCCAAAATGGCGTCGGCCGGCATGGGGGACAGCCAGCGCATGTCGACGATGCGCACGGACAGACCGTGCTGTTCGGCGAGAATTTTTTCCGCCTGACAGGACAGATAGACCCCGTTGCCATAGGTGACCACGGCGAGATCGGTGCCCTGTCCGCGCACATCCACCGTGCCCAGGGCGGCGCGGTCCTCCACATCCGGATACATGTGGGCCCAGCCGCCGTCACCGGCGGTGTGCAGATCCCGCGTCATATAAAGCGCGATGGGCTCGACAACAACGACGACACGCTGGTCCTCACGGGCAAGGCGCACGCTTTCGCGCAGCATCAATACCGCGTCGCGCCCGTTGGACGGACAGGCGAGAATGATACCGGGAATGTCGCGCAGCACGGCGAGCGAGTTGTCATTGTGGAAATGGCCGCCGAAGCCCCGCTGGTAGCCAAGACCGGCGATCCGTACCACCATGGGGTTGCTGTATTGACCGTTTGAGAAAAAGGGCAGGGTCGCGGCCTCGCCGCGCAACTGGTCCTCGGCATTGTGCAGATAGGCGAGAAACTGGATTTCCGGTATGGGCAGCAGGCCGTTGTGCGCCAGACCGATCGCCAGGCCGAGAATGGACTGTTCATCGAGCAGCGTGTCGATCACCCGGTGACGCCCGAAGCGCTGGCTGAGACGCTGGGTCACACCGTAAACGCCGCCCTTTGGGCCAACATCCTCGCCGGCGAGAACGATCTCGCCATGTTGCAGCATCAGGTCGGTGAGCGTCATGTTGATCAGTTTGGCCATGTGAAGCGGTTCGCCCATCTGCCGCATGTCGCTGCTGCCGAATGTCGTCTCGCGCGCCGCCTGCGCGACCGGGGCAACCGGCCTGCACAGCCGTGTCGGGGGGATCAGACTGGCCTTGACATCCGCTGCGGTTTTCAGTTTCGGCCGGGTGACCACCTGCCGCGCCGCGCGCTCCACCCGTGCGCCGACTGCGGTGTAGGTTTCCACCACCTCGTCCGCTGTCATGATGCCGAGGTCCATCAGCCGCCGGGCGGTGTGCAACAGCGGGTCATTGGCCTCGTCCGCCTCGATTTCCTGGCGGCTGAGATAGGCCGTCTGGGCATCGGCACCGGCATGACCGTATAGCCGCACGCAGGTCATATGCAGGAACACCGGTGCTTTATGGCGGCGAACATGGGCGACCGCGTCACGGGCGACGGCATGGGTTTCGACCACGTCCAGCCCGTTGCAGCGCAGATAGGTCAGACCGGGGCGGCCGGACACGGACGCGGCCACCCAGTCCTTCGGCGTTTTCACCGAAATGCCGATGCCATTGTCCTCACACACGAACAGAAGCGGCAGCGGCACATGCTGATAGGCAGTCCAGCCGGCGGTGTTCAAGGCGCCCTGCGCCGTCGAATGGTTGAGCGAGGCATCGCCGAAACTGCACAGCACAATGGCGTCGTCGGCCATGGCGCGATGGTCCGGCCGCAGCCGCCTGGCGAGACCGACGCTGTAGGCGGCGCCGACGGCCTTCGGCAGATGGGAGGCAATTGTCGAGGTTTGCGGCGGGATGGTCAGCGACTTTGAGCCCAGCACCTTGTGCCGCCCGCCTGAGATGGGGTCCTCGCTGGAGGCGGTGAAGCTGAGCAGCATGTCCCAGATCACCGTCGTGCCGGGCACCTGCCGCGACCGCGCGATCTGAAAGGCGGCATCGCGGTAATGCAGAAACGCCATATCGGTGGGCCGGCAGGCCGTGGCAATGGCCGCGTTGCCTTCATGGCCCGAGGAGCCGATGGTATAAAACCCCTCGCCCCGGGCCTGCAATTTGCGCGAGGTCCGGTCGAGCTGACGGCTGGTGAGCTGGGCGTGAAAAATCTCCACCAGGGCTTCCGGCGTCAGCCCCGCCTCGACCAGGCCCGTGTTGCCGGCAGGCGGCGGCAAGCTCCCGGCCCTGACCCGGTTCAGAAAATTCTCATGAACAATATCCGCGCGGTCCATCCCATTCCCTCAAAAAATTCACCGGCACATCAACAGTGGGCCCGAAAGCAAGAGCCTATATCCCGTATCAGTATCCAGTATTTGCCCGGATAGCATGCGGCAAATGCAGCCTGCGCGTATTTTCCGGCATGGCAAAGGCGTCAGGGTTGCGCCCGGCGGTGCTGACCGGCCCCACGGGCAAGCCATCGTGACTGACTGGTCAGTCAGGCCGGCGCCGGGGATGGAGGCACACGATTTCAGGGGGCGCGCCAGTGTCCCTGACGGACACGCCCCCTGGATAAAGGTAGTTTATCCATCGCCCCGGCCGCGCATTCGCATATCGCACCCCAAGCGCATGACGAAAAGCGGCCGCTAATAATGGATTAACTTAATTTCCTGCACGCTCGGCCCATGCTGTCACCGGCATATTCGGAGCACCACGGCCGCGACCCGCGCGGGGAGGCGCCTCAGGTCGGGGGGATTACACCGATGGAATGGTGTTCACTAAAGTGTTTTCAACGGGCAGGACGCACATGGATCAGCACCACAACACCACCGTCACAAACGGCTGTGAAGCCGTAGCCGGCGGTGCCCAGGAACAGGAAATCATCGCCTGCCTGGAGGCAATGGCGGACGGCGATTATTCACAGACACCAAAGACAAAAGGCCCACTGGCGGAGGCTGTGGGCCGTTTAATGGATGCCCTCAACCAACAGCGGCGGCGGGATCTGGTACGCACCGTTTCTTTCTCCATGCAGGCCAGCGAAACCACCGCCGCAGTGTCCTTTGTCACCGGTGACGTGCGGGATGTCGCCAATAACACACAGACAATCGCAGCGGCGATGGAAGAGCTTGACGCGACGGTCAACCAGATCTCAGAGGCCAGCAACGCCGTGGTCGAGGACGCCCAGGCAACCGAAAACTCGGTCGATGCCGGGCTGGCCTCCGTCACCCGCGCGATCGAGGGCATCGATATGATCTCGCGCACCGTCACGACCGCCGGCGAGCGTATGGAGCGCCTGACCACCGCCTTTCAGGATATCGCAGCCGTCCTGACAAGCATCGACGAGATTGCCAAGCAAACCAACCTTTTGGCCCTGAACGCAACGATCGAAGCGGTGCGTGCCGGCGAAAGCGGCAAGGGCTTTGCCGTGGTTGCCGGCGAGGTCAAGCAACTGGCCAGTCAGACCGCCAAGGCGACGGACGATATCCGCCACAAGATCGGCACGATCGGCGATGAGATGAGCCATATGTCGACGGCGATGAGCGAAACCGCCACCACGGTCGATACACAGCGCGGCGAAATCCATGAAACAGGCGAACAGATCAGGGGCATTGTCGACGCGGTCCGCAATGTCACCGCCCAGATGTCTGCGACGGCCTCCAGCGTCACGGAACAATCGGCCGTGGTTCAGGAAGTGGCGCGCAGTGTCAATGTGATCCGCGAGAAGACCGACCACTCGGCCGCCAATGCGGAGAAAGCCGTCGCGGCGGTCAATCGCTCCTCGAAACTGATCGACACGATTCTCGGTGAGTTTCAGGCGATGGAGATCCCCAACGCCGTGATTGATTATGCAATGTCCGACCATTTTCTGTGGAAGAAGAAACTGGCGGCCATGCTGGTCGGGGCCGCCGAACTCAAAAGCTCGGAACTGGCGAGCCACCATGAGTGCCGGCTGGGGAAATGGTATTACCAGATCAAGGATGAGGCGATTATCCGGCATCCCGCCTTCAAGAAGATTGAAGCCCCGCATGCCGCCGTTCACAACCACGGGAAAAAAGCCGCCGAACTGTTCGCCACAGGCGACCGGGTGGGGGCCCTGGCGCAATTCGACGAGATGGAGAAGGCCTCGCAGGATGTTGTCGCCCTGCTGGGCGACCTCAAGGCGGCAGGTTAGGATATCCCCCCTCCCTGAAACGAAGTATCTGATGGTGCCGAACCGGTCCGGCCCCGCCGTCTTTCGGGGGTTTTCGTGTGCCTTCCGCTGCCGGAGCGAATATTGTGAAGCGGTTCCCGTGGCAATGGAGCCCGACCATGTGTGACAATCCGACGGCCAACCGAAACAAGCTTTGGAACAAAGGGCGTAACACATCCTGGGCGTGCCATGCGATGGCCGCGCTCGCCGTTGCCTTGGGTGGTGGCGGCTTCATCCCGCCCGCCGGGGCTGACGGTCTGCCGGCCGGGGCGGGTCGGGAACAGGTGCAAACCTATTGCACGGGCTGCCACGGCACCAACCTGATCCCGCGCAGTTCCGGCTATGACAGAAGAGGATGGCGCGATCTGACCGCCACGATGATCGACCTGTCCGCCGTGCCGGAAGACCGGGCCGTGATTGCCGACTATCTGGCGACCCACTTTCCGCCGAACGACAGGCGCACACCCGTGATCATCCCGGCCAAAAGAGACATCACCTTTACCGAATGGGTGGTGCCGACCCTGGGACAACGACCCAGGGACCCGGTTCAGGCGCAGGACGGCGCTGTGTGGTGGGCCGGGCAGTGGGGCAATCTGATCGGCCGCATTGATCCCGCAAGCGGCGAGATGACCGAATATCCCATGCCAGCGGGCGCCCACCCCCACACCGTGACCGTGGATACCGCCGACCGGGTCTGGTACACCGGCAACAGGAACGGCACGGTCGGTGTCCTCGACCCGTCCACCGGGGATATCACCGAATATCCCATGCCCGACCCGGCGGCCCGCGATCCGCATTCGGCCATCTTCGATGCCGAGGGCATCCTGTGGTTCACCCTGCAGCACAGCAATATGATCGGTCGCCTGGACCCGGTGACGGGCGCCGTGTCCCTGACAACCGCGCCGAGCGCCAAATCCAAACCCTACGGTATCAAGATCGACGCCGACGGGGTGCCCTGGGTGGCCTGCAACGGCCGCCCCTGCCTGCTGCGCGTCGACAGGGACACCATGGATGTACGGGAAGTAGCCCTGCCCACACCGGGCACCACCGTCCGCCGCCTGGACATCGCCGATGACGGCACCATCTGGTATGTGAATTCGGGACAGGGGCGCCTTGGCCATTATGACCCCGACAGCGACAAAATCCGCGAATGGCCGTCACCCAGCGGTGCTGCCGCCCACCCATACGCCATCGCGGTAATCGACGGTATCGTCTGGTACAATGAATCCGGCATGCGACCAGACACGCTGATCCGTTTCGACCCCGAAACGGAGTCCTTCGAAAGTTGGGCCATCCCGTCGGGGGGCGTCCATGCCGGCATCGTCCGGCACATGCGCGCCACCGCCGACGGCAATCTTCTGATCCACCAAAGCGGCACCAATCGGATTATGCTGGTGACGATCAAACCGTAACCGGCCGGAAGCCAACCGCCACCCAAGGCATTTTGGCGGACCGGCTGACCTATTCCATCGAACCCATCGGTCTTTTTCAGTGTCTTGCCGCAGTTTCGTCCCCGAACGGATTGCCGCACCAGACCAAACGGCTTTGCAATTGACACCCGGATGAAATTAATACACAATCATTAATTGTGTTTAGGCGGTGATTTCCTGCCTGCCAACCGGGTCTTCGACTTGGGGAAAAGACCCTTGTCGTCACCGTACCCGCTGCCCTGTCTGTCAAGGCGTCAGTGTGCCGGCGTCTCCAAGTTGCTTAAAAAAGACGTTTGGGGGAAACCGTTCATGAAAGCCTTTGTTTCTGCCGTTTCGATGGTTGTCTTCTCGTTTTCCGCGCAGGCCGGGATCTGGTGCGAGGCAACACCGCCAAAACCCTACAGTACCGCGGCGGACCTTCAACCGACCAAAGGGACATTCGAGGGCACGACGTGCGCGCAGCTTGAGGCACAGCTCGAAACACCCAGCGCGACCCAACCCGTCGGCGATAAATCGGCGCCTGAAGTGTATGAAAATCTGGTCAGCCAGTTCTTCATCAATATGTGCCATCGCCGTCTGGCTCCCATCAGCAACGGCGTTCCCACGGGTGAGGGCTGGTACCGCGACAAATTCGTGCGCCAGCTGGGCCCGGACATGGCCACCGGCGTGACATTTGGCGCTTCCGGTTCCGGCAAATGGCAAACCAGGAGCAAGGGTTTTCATGACCCCGCCGTGATCTGGTACAATCAGACCGCCTATGAGTGGATATCCCAGTACCGAAAAGGGGATGACTCGCGGTATACCCCCCCGGAAACCCCGATGCCCGATGGCGCGATCATCGTGAAGGAAATGTTTCCCGCGCCCGCCACCGTGTGCCAGGACCGCGATCCGATGACCCTCTATCCCGAAAACGGCATCGCTTTCATGGTGCGTGACGCGGCGGCAACGCAAGACGGCTGGTATTGGGGATATTACGGTCTGGCGCTTGGCGAGACCAAGACCAAGGCGCAAAAGAATTTCGCGACGCAAAACACGAAATACAAGCCACACCCGACCACCAAGAACGTCTCGGCCAATGACTGGCCCGCGCAGTATCAGGGCGCGCCGGCGATGGGCTTTGGGCAGTATTGCCTGAACTGTCACGCGTCCGCGATCGACAACTCGACCTTTTCCAGCATGAACAACATGCAGCTCGGCACGGGCGAGCCCCACAGCTATTTGACCAATGCATGGTTTGAAAAACAGGTGTTCAGCGATCCGGTCGCCTTGACACCGTCGACCGCGGCCGTCAGGCCGCCGCTCTCCCCCCCGGACGGGCACAAGGAACGCGCCCTGCAGGCCGCGATCGATGCGGCACAGGCCCGGGACGAAACGATGGACAAGACGGTGGACAAGACGATGGACGGGGCCCTGGCGGCGGTCGCGGGCCTGGTCGAGACCTATCTGTACGACAAAACCCCGGTTCCCACGGACGCGGACGGTATCAGCATGATCAGCGCGACCTATGACACGGCAACCGCCTTCGCGGGTCCGCTGAAAGATACCAGCCAGTATCTGACATCGGACCAATGTGCCGGCTGCCATGACGCGGGCGGTACGGGGATGCAGTTTGACATGACCCAGCCGCTGACGGTGGCGGAACATGCGCGGCTGGTGGAGAATGCCGGCAGCGGCGTACCCGTACCGTATCTTTACAATTATTCGCCTTACGCCACCTGGCGGACCTCTCCGATGGGACTGGCCGGACGGGATCCGATCTTTTTCGCGCAACTGGCCTCGGAGACCCAGACCTTCCACCCGGGCACCGGTGAGGACAAGACCCTGCCGGATTTCATCGACAACACCTGTCTGGGCTGCCACGGCATTTCAGGCCAGCGCCAGTTTCAAATCGACACCTATGATGCGAAAACAAACACCTGCGAAGATTTCACGCGCAGCGCTGTGAACACCGTTCCAAAAACATTCGATGACCTGGCAGCGCGTCACGCGGCGCTCGCCCGGGATGGCATCAATTGCACCGCCTGTCACCGCATGGACTTTGCCGATGCCACCGTTGCCACCGGCAACACTGGCAGCGGTCATGCAACGGCCCCTGTCGCGCCGCGTAACGTATGTGTTGAGCAACGTCAGGACATCTTCAGCCAGAACGGCGCGGGCAAACCGCCCAACACCAACTTTGCCGCCACGTTCACCGGCAGCTTCAAGGTTGGTCCGGCCACGGATATCAACGGCCCGTTTGGCGGCCCGGACGACAAGGCCGGCGCGATCAGACCCGTGCCGATGCAGAACGCCCTCGGCATCACGCCGCAATATCACGAGGGCTTTACGGACTCCGCCGTTTGCGGATCCTGCCATACGGTGCATTTGCCGGTGCTGGGCGAGACGGACAAAAACAGCCCAGAGCCGAATATTCTTGGCTATGTCTATGAACAGACGACCTATCCGGAATGGGCCTTCAGCGATTTCCGTTCTGGCAAACTTCTGGACCAGTATCTGCTGGGCAAACCCGATCCCGGCAGCAAGGCGGGCGAATGCCAGGACTGTCACATGCCCAGCAAGACGCCCAAGGGCGATGATTTCGTCAGCAAGATCGCTGGCATTCAGGAGCGTACGAATTATCCGGTCACCGATTATGCGGAATCGGCGGACGCTATCGATCTGCCCTACCGCGAAGGCTTTGCCAAGCATACGCTGGTCGGTCTGAACATGTTCCTTGTGGAAATGGCGGACCAATTCCCGAGCGTGCTCGGCATTCCGTCCCAGAGCCCGATGCTTGTCAGCAACGGCTTGAACCCGGCCGATCTGACAAAGCTTGCCATGCTCGACAATGCAGACGATGCAACGGCGAGCGTGGCGGTGACGAAAAGCACATCCGCGCCAACCAATCCGAAGACCCAAAAAGCCTACGGCCATGCCTATGACGTGACGGTGACGAACCTGACCGGGCATAAGTTCCCGTCCGGCGTCGGGTTCCGCCGCGCCTTTATCGAGTTCACCGCGTATGATGCCAACGACACCGTGCTGTGGCAATCGGGGGCCGTGAACCCGGCCGGGCAAATCGTCAAGGGCACGCAAGAACAGGAAACGATCACGGGCGAGGTCTGGTGGACCAAACAGTGCAGGCGGCCGGCCGACTGGACGGACAGGCCGCATCAGCCGCATTATGAGCTGATCACGGCGCAGGATCAGGCGCAAATCTATCAGGAACTGGTCAGCACGCCGCCGGCCGGCGCAACGACGAAAAGCTGCGGCCATGCCGCGAAACCCGAAGGCACGTTGACAACCAGTTTCCTGTCGATCTGTGCGGAGGTCAAAGACAACCGGCTTTACCCGTCCGGCTTTTTGCCGCTGGCGCATCGCGTCAGGATCGCCAAGGCCCTGGGCGCGCAGCCCAACCTGGCTGAAGACACGACAGCGGTCGGTGTGACCAATGCGTCGGGCGTCATCGACCCCGACTATGATACCGAGGCCCCGCCGCCGCCCGGTGGGGACAGCCCGATCACCGGGGCCGACAGTCTGACCTATGCCTTTGATCTGCCGTCCGACAGCAAACCTGTTGCCAGGGTCACGGCAAGGCTGTTGTATCAGGCAACGCCGCCCTTCTATCTGCAGGACCGCTTCTGCACAGGCCATGGCACGGATACGGAGCGGCTGATGTATCTGGTGGAAAACCTGGTCAGCGACAAGACACCGGAGATCAAGGACTGGGTCCTGCAGGTCGGCGCCACGGCCGTGTATCCGAGCCCGTGATACGTCCATGGCGATCCTGTGCTGCAACAGCTGGCGCAAGGCGTATTTTGACTCATTCGCCTTTCCCGACACCGCTGCCGTGCCAACCGATGACGCGGATGCTTACCGTCTGAACCCGCGTCATCACTGGCTGTTCAACAAACTGTATGTGGCCGAACTGCAAGGCTTGCGGGCCGGCCCCTTCGGCGTGCCGCCGACGGTGGAGCCGCTTTTTGCCAAGCCGATCTACAACCTTTCCGGCATGTCGGTGGGCGCACGCAGGTTTGATACGATCGACGCGTTTGAAAGCACGCTGCGCCCCGGCATGATGTGGTGCGAGCTGCTGGAAGGCCCGCACTACAGTGTCGATTGCATCGCCGTTCAGGGTGAGATGCCGTGGATCTGCGTTGCCAAAGGGTACCCGCTGGACAAGGGCACCTGGGATTACTGGCACGTCAAGATCCCTGTCCCGGCAGCGCTCGAAGCCCGTCTGCGGGACTTCGTCGCGCGACAGCTTAGCGATTATACCGGCGCGCTGAATTTCGAATGTATCGGCACCGCGATCATCGAAGCGCACCCCCGGGTCGCGGTGCAGTGGATCGATCTGTATGGCGACGGCTTCGTGCGGGCGCTGCATCATCTGTACGAGACGGGGCGCTGGGCATATGCCCCCGAGGACCATGATATCGAGGATACAGGCGGCTACAGCGTGGTGGCATTTGCGCCGCCGGCCTATTATCCACCACCGCCGCCGAAGCTCTGGAGGCAGTGGACCGCGACCGCGGGCGTGACCTATATGCAGCTGCCCTCATACGCCCCGGACGGCAGTTTCAAGACACTTGGCATGCCGGACGGCGGGATGCGCCTTATCGTGATCAACACGCGCGACCTTGCCCCTGCTCTCGCCCTGAGGGAGGATCTGGTCGCGCACTATCTCGGACCCGAGACGATCGGCCTTCGCGGGCATGGAGGCCGGATCGACGATATAGCGGTCCATGATCCGTCTGTTTTGACACGCCTGCGGCCGCCGGAAAGCCGGAGCCGGGAAAATCACGGCTGAACGCGAAGGAACGGTCCAAACGGCCGGCCCAGTGACGGCTGAGCCGGTATCGGGCCGCGATATCTGACGGCCCTTGCGTCGGCATCCCGATTCCCACGCCTAAAATGGGGCGCCGTGACTGACTGGTCAGTCGGGATTTGCGACTGACCCCGGGCCGCGTCTCAAAAGCAAAACGCACCTGACCGGATGGTTTAGGCAGGATGGCTTGGGTGTTCTGCTCAATGTCTCATGGCATCCAGCAGGACTAGCGGTCACGGGTGTAGCTGGTCAGGACGAACTCGGTATCCAGCAGTTCCCAGACAAATCTGACCATGATCGAGTCTTCTCCCGTTACATAATAGTCCACACCACCAACGCGAAAGTGGTCGACCGTGAACGTGCCCGCCGGTGTTGTCATCTCTTCCTCACCGATGAACTCAAGTGTGGTCTTAGACAGTTTCCCCAGCATGAAGGTCGCTTCAGGACGGGCAACAATGATGTCAATCCACCTCACCGGTTGCGGTCCGCCTTTCGCTTTATCGTAGTACCACCCATGCCAGGCATTGGACTGAAGCGGGTGCGGCACCAGGGAAAAGTTTTCGGGGACTGGCATTTCCTGGCGCAAAACACCGTCCGGCGTTGTGACCACGGCCTCAAATTGATTGCCGCGCGTCATAAATAGCCCGGACCCGCGCCATTCCCCTCTGGCCCAATAGACAGCCAGCGTTTCAAGCGGGCGAAAATCCTTTGCAACGCGATGCGTAACGTGGCGTTGCACGTCATAAGCGTCGTAGCGGTTGCGCGCGGCCAGTGTGCGCGACCCATCGGGGTGGACCGTCAGCGTCCACTCTTCCGAGCCAACCAGCGCCCCATCCGAAAGCTTGCGGTATTCAAGGGTTCCCCGGGACTGCCGTACAATACTTGTGTTGCTTCTGGAATCGCTCTGTGCAGCGGCAATCTGAAACGGTACGGATAGGGTTAGAAAAACCGCAAACAATCTCGTCAGCTTGGTCATTTTCCTCTCCTGAAGCATACGTGTTTCCTTAAGGTTTATCGGTTTTGACGGCCGCTCCGTTACCGCCCTTGTGCATTTGATGGGAAAAGCGCCGGCGTCTCGTCCGAGGGACGACTGCGCTTTTGGGGACAGTTTTCCCTCCTGCCCCAATCAATATTGTTCTCGCCGTCTCACGGCACGCCGCAGGATCAGGTTCCAACGGCGATAGGTTTCTTCGCAAATACCGACGTGACAGCAGGCAATGCCAAGGCTGGCCCCCTGATTGCGAAATTCCTTTATCGCGTCGAGTATCCGGGCTTTGTCATCCAGGGAATATTTCTCGGTACGCAGAAGTCCCCCCAATCTGTGGTGACTTTTCAGTCGTTCCAGGCGGACATTTTCCATATCATTCCCCCGTCTTTTAAAGGCTGTCCGGGTGACCGGCCCGCTTCAGTCAAATGTGATCGGCTTGTCGAATTCCCCGGGTTTGATCCTGTCAATCTCTTCCAGCAACTCGGCGGGTACCTCATTGACATCGTGATGCTTGGTTCCGATGGATTTCCATAGCATGCCGCCGGCGCGATCCTGCATGTTCAGCATTGTCATCCATTCGGTCACGAGCGTGTAGCTGTAGGGCACATTTATACTTGTGACATTGGGGTCCATGATTTCAGACAGGGGCGCAACATAGCTGTCGATTGTCATTTCATGCTTGAGGCGGCCGGAACCCGGCTCTTCCCATTCGGTGTGCGCCACCCGTTCCACAAACGCCGTATCGCCGACGATCTTCCAGTTCAGGATATAGGGTTTGTTGAAAATCGTGCTTTCCATTGGGAAGTCCGACAGCATGGACATGCCGTCCTTGACACTGTAACGGGCACCGGTGACCATGCTGCACAGGGGTTTCAGTGCGATGGTTTCGCCTGTGAAGGGGTTTTTGAAAGAACTGATAAACTCGCCCGTCCTCGGATCGGTGTACAGGCCGCATCCGCGCCAACGCGCTTCATAATCACCGTTCGGCATTTTCCTGATGACCTGCTTGGTAACGGACGCGAGAGTGAACATCTCGACACTGAAATCGCCCCGCGGCACGCCAAAAGCGGACATATATGAAACGCGGTAGGTGGGTTTACCGGACGCATCGCCGCGCAATTTGACCCAAGCTTCGATGTTGTCCCTGGGATTGTCGGGATCAAATCCTTGCGCCCCCGCAGAAACCAACATACAGGCAAGACAGACAAGTTTCAGTTTCCATATCTTCACGATTCTTCACTCCTGTTGGCCTATGCTCAAAGACGGTCCATCACCTCGAAGGCGGCGCGCTCTCCGGATTCCATGGCGCCTTCCATGCCGCGATTGAGAACGGCGGTATGTTCGCCGGCAAAATGGATACGGTGCCAAGGCGCTCTCATCCGTTTTGAAAAGCGGGTGATCTGCCCCGGTTTCCAGTAGGCATAAGCGCCACCGGCAAAAGGATTGCGGTTCCAGGACAATGTTTTGAGAAGCTTGAGAGCGCCGACCGTAGACGGCCGCATTTGCCCCAGATCGATCAGAATAAGTGCCGCAGCGTCGTCAGGGTCCAACCTGTCGAGATAGAGCGCCATGGCACCGTTCACAAAGGCCATGCAACTCGTTACCGCATCGGGATTTGACGGGTCGTTTTTCAACGCCATAAACCGGCCGGGGGACCTGTCGGTCCACATGCTGGGCGGCAATCCATCCATTGCCCAGTATTTTCGAATTGGCGCAAAATGCGCCTGAAAGACCGGCGTGTACCCGAGACTTTGAACCGCCTCGGCTTGCAGCCCTTCCAGACAGGGGTCGATACGCACCAAACGCAACGCGGAAAACGGCAGTGTGCATATGCAGTACCGTGCCCGATACACTCGGCCATTCCGGGTGTGGGCCTCGACGCCCTCGCGTGTCGAACGGATGCCGGTCACATGCCGGCCCAATAAAATATCGGATTTGAGACCGCCGGCCATTGCTTCGGGGATGCACTGGTTTCCACCGTCCCCCGCACGCGGTATCCGGTCAAATGTTCCGTCACCGTCATAGAGACTGCGGATCAGATTGCGGCTCTGCATCGCCATCAGCACGGAGAGATCCCTCGCCACGGTGCCGTAGCTCATATTTGTGCCGGCCCCGAGTTCTATGGCCGGATCGGCAACCCCTCGTCGTTTCAGAAAATCATAACAGGAAATGTCATAGTCACCGTAAGTGCCGTTTTGCCAGGCTTCCAGATCACCGATCGGCAACGGGTTCTCCACCTCGGCGGCCGCCAGAAACTGGAAGGAATGCAGCGGTATCGTACGGCGCCTTTCGTCTGAAAACGGATTGACCGGACTTGCGCCCCAGTCTTCCGGTCTGACGCCGGTACCTTTGACGTGGTACATCAACTCGCCTTTGCGAGGGTCCGTTCTCGGCCGTTCGCGCACCAAGGGCACACCGAAGCGGTCGGCCATGTGGCGCACGCCTGCATAATGGCCGCCAATTCCGCTGGCGCCGTACTCGGGGTGCCCCGGTATCTCGTCCTCGTTTGAGGTGAAGACCCTGCCCCCGACCCTGTTGTCGCCTTCCAGAACGACGACCTTTAAGCCAGCCTCTTCAAGCATCAGGGCGGCAGTTAGACCCGCGAGACCGGCGCCCAGTATCATCACATCCGACACATTCGCCGTGGCGGCACCCCGAAAACCCGGCGCGGCGAGCACCGTCAGACCCGCGAAGCCACCGGCGATGAAGCCGCGCCGGGACAGAGGCGCTGCCTCGGTACCCGCTGCCATGTCAGACTTATGCCTGGTTCGATTTGCCAACACCTGTCCTTATCAATGGCCCGGTCCGGATCGCCGGGTTATGTCGACGGCCTTTTGGAAAGTGCGGTCACCCGGACGGCGGGAGCGGGCCGCCCGGGTGACGCTGCTAAAAGTTCAGGGTGGCTTCCAGGCCCACTTCCCTCGGGCGCGGGGCCGCCGTAAAAAGGCAGCGCTGCGCCGCGCCCGCGCCGAATGTGTCGGTATCGTTTTCCCGGAAGGCGCAGAAATACGCACCGCCGCCAAGAAAAGCCCCCGTTGGCGTGGCATCGTTGGTCAGGTTTCGGGCAAACAATGCAAACTCGACGGTTTCACGTCCGGCGGCAATCCGCAGGTTGAACCTCCAGGCGTCATCCACCTCCGCAATGTTGCCCAAATCGGCGTAGAATGACCCGCGATATACGGCATCGCCGCGAATTGTCAGATCATATCCGGTGTTTCCAAGGGGCCGCGAATAGACGGCGGCAAAATTACCGGTCCATCGCGGTACGTTTGCCTGTGACCTGCCATCAAGGACAATGGTGCCGTCGTCGCGCGTGTCCTCGAAAAATACCGCACTGCCCGACCCGACGGTAATGGGTTCGGTTCCGGTGAACTCCTGCCTGGCGTAGCCAAGCCCGCCCGAGAACGAAAGCGCGTCGGTTACATTGAGCTGGCCTTCGACCTCAAACCCCCAGATATCCGAGCCGCCGACATTGCGGGCCGCGTTGATGATGGACACCGTTCCATCCGGTCTGGTCACGGGTTCCTGTGAAATCAGTTGCTGGTCATCCACATTAGCAATGTAACCGGCAATATTCAGGACCGCCCGTCCATCAAGGAACGTACTTTTCAGGCCGACCTCGAAGTTGTCCAGCACTTCAGGCCGCGCGACAATGAAAGCGACTTCATTGTCCAGGATCGTTCCGTCGCCGTTCACATCGACCGCATTGGCAGTGACCCTGGCGCTTTTCTCCCCACGGGCATAAAGGGCGTAAAGAAGCTGGTTCTCCGAAATTTTATATTCGGCAGTCATTCTTGGAAGAAAGGCGGATTCGCTGTTTTCGAGGTCGCTCGGCGTTATGAAGCGGCAGAATGAACAGCCTTCGATACCGATGGTTTCCCATTGATACCGGCCCTCGAAACTCAACGTGAAGACATCGCTTACATCAAATGACGCGCCGCCAAAGACGGCATAATTCTCAATGGTTTCGTCACCGCGCAGCTGGGCTTCCGGATTGGTGTCGGTGATGCGCAGCGGGCGGTCAAAATTCCTGTTCCATTCCTTGAAGTAATACAGCCCACCTTCCCAGCGCAGTCTCCCGTCCTCCGGAGAAAGCAGAAGAATCTGATGACTTGTGTTTTCAAATTCCTCCTGGCTTGCAGAGGTAAAAAATGGCGCAAACGGAGAGACAATCACGTCACCGCCAGCAACCGCGTCCGCGAAAACCGGGTCGGCGCCCGGCACGGTGGAGCGAAACATGAAGTCAGTGTTTATAGCGTTTTTCTGACTGAAGTAGGCGCCCTTATAAGACAGGTTATAACCGTTGAAATCATGTTCCGAGATCAGGCTTGCAAAATACCGCTCGCGGGTCCGGCCCGCTTCGGCCGGCGTTCCACCGGCCACCTGGCTGCCTCCTGTCAGCCCGATGCGGGCATCCGGCACTTCCGTCGGCCAAAGAGCGAAACCGCCTCTCGGCAGGGCGACGGTGTCGACACCTTCCGCCAACCAATATCTGGGGTGCTGATTGTCAACGAGCGATGGCGTGTCATCTTCTTCGGAATAGCTGCCGCGCAGTTTCAATTTCCAGTCCGGCGTCGGCTTGATCAGCAGGGTCCCGGCGATGGAGAATGTTTTTTCCTCGCCGATTTTGCTGCCGTCTCCCGGATCGACGGATACCGCGCCGTCTTTGCGATAAACCGCGTTGAGAGAGCCCCAGGCAAGATCGGGCGCAATCGGGAAATCCAGCCGACCGCCGATATAGTAGCTGGCATCCGAGTTATCGCTGTCGATAACGGCCCCCCGGCCCCGGACGTATCCTGTAAGCTGATCCACTTCCGGGTCACGTGTGATGTAGTTGATGGCGCCGCTATATGTCGCCCGGCCAAAGGTTGCGCTTTGCGGGCCTTTTATCACCTCGACACGCTCTAATTGGGTCAGGTCAATCCCGATGGTTTGTCCCGACATGGCAATGCCGTCCACAAATGTGGTCAGACCCTGGAATCTCTCATCCGATGTATTTGGCGCAAGCCCCCGGACCGCCAGGGCGGTCGGGTCGGACCGACCCGTCCCGCTGTAGAAATTGAATGAGGGTGTAAATTGCGCGACATCCCGGGCGTCAAGAATGCCCCGCGCTTTGAGCGCTTCATTATTGAATACTGTAATGGCAAGCGGGACTTCCTGCAGGTTCTGCTCGCGGTTTTTCGCCGTCACGATAATTTCTTCAAACTTGATGTCATCATCCGTGTCCAAGGACTGTGCGCCGGCGACCGAAGATGCCGTGGCGGACAATGCGATCGTGACCGCTATGAGTGATATGGACCCCTTTGTTGGCCGGTGTTTCATTTCCCCTCCCCCTGGAAAATTTGGGCATGCCTGTCTTGGCGGCAGCTGTTTTGAATTTTTGTCAGGTGCCAGGGGATGATTTGGAATCCCGTTCGGCTTTCACAGCGTTTTTTCCCTAAAGAGGTTCATGCTTCATGAAAAAGGTACGTGCCGCACAAGACGCACGCATCCCGGCTTGAAGCGGGCGCGCTGTCTTTCCGTATGATCACGTGCAACCGTGAAAGTGTCTGTCATCGGACTCAAAAGACGAATACGGGGTATATTGAAAACGGTGCCGGGAAGGAGATGCGCCTGACTAGCGGGTGTTTTTTTCAAGTGCTTCTTTCAGGCCTCTTATGAAAGTGGACCCCACCGGTACGACCATTTCGTTTTTCAGGCGCAATTCACTGCCGGCAAGAACCGTATCTTCGTGATTGAGCTGGCTGTTGGAAATCCAATAGGACCGATGAACCTGGATGCCGTATGGGGCCATTTGCAGAATTGCGTCCCCAAACCGGTAGTAGATCAGCTCTTCGCCTTTTTCCGTAACGACGCGCACATAGTGCCCTTCGGCCTTCAGCGTGATAATGTCCGTGCCAAGTTGCGGTTTCAGCCGCAGTATGAAAGGAAGCCGGGCAATGTCCGGGGGGCTGGCTTTGCCGAAAGACGTCTCGCCATCGGAATGCCGGCCCTGTTTCATTTCCGGTGTCGCGGCCTTGCCGGTCCGCAACAGTGAAAAAGGCAACCAGCCATACCGCGCGACAAAATATGTTGTCAGCGGCCACAACAAAACGTCCTGAAGATAAAGGTCGGACAAAGCGGCCAGAAAATCGAGTGTCGGTTCAAAAAAGATGAATGGGCGAACCGTTTCCACCGGATCGGCGCCCGCGTTGAGGACATAGCTCAGTCGCAGTTCATAGGTTACCCAGAAAATCGGGCGCACGATCAAGACGGTCAAAACGGATGAGAACATCAAATGAACGGCCAGATTTCCGGTGATGCCGCCGATAAGGACCCTTGCAATGACCAGCGCGAACAAACCGACAAACCAGAATATTTCGAAATGTATTATCCAGCTTACAATGCTGGCCCACACAGACATGAACTGGCCAAGTCCGGCCTGATGCCAGCCGAGCATGAAGCCGGCCAAAGCGGGTACCGAGAAATAAAAAACTATGGACTCGTTGCGCCCGATCAACCGCTTTTCCATGAGTTTCATTTTCTAAGAGACTGTATTCTTTCTTCCGCAGTTACCACATCAAGAAGGTTGTTTAAAGAAGTCGGAACAAATATTGCGCAAAGATGGCGAAATAATTCAGAAAATGTCGTAATCTGCAGTGACCTTGGAGAAGGTCGGTCCCTGCACTTGCACTGTCAACACCCGGGACGGTTTCCGTAACCGATCCGCTTGCCCCCATTCGCACGCCTAAAATGGGGCGCCGTGACTGACTGGTCAGTCGGGATTTGCGACTGCCCTCCGGACTGACTGTTTGAGATGCCTTTTGTCGGGTGCGGCGGGAACACTACCCCGGCCCGTCGAACCGAACCGACAGATCGACACACGGCGTTCCGGTCCTGAAAGCGTCATAACTCACCGTTCGGCGGGTGAGAGCGTTCCAGAAGGTCATCGACAAGTGTCCACAGGCTTTCGGGAAAGGCCTGTTCCAGTGCCCGGAAACCCTGATCGCCATAGATGTTTTTGAGCGTCGGGCCGGATATGGCGTAATAGTTCAAGGCGCCAAGGATGAGATACACATGCGCCCGCACCGATGCATCCGGCGCGTCGCTCCACGCCGGGACAGCCTTGAGCATCGCGGCGAGATCCTCAAGAAAAGGTTTCAGGTACCATTTTTCCGCTGTCTCGGCGCGGCGGTGATTGTCCAGCAGTTCCCGCATCAGGAGGCGCGTGCGCGTGACCTCGGCGGGTGTGTGCCCCAGAAGGCTGTGGACAGAATGCCTGAAACGCGCCCTGGGGTCAGCCGTGGCATCGCGCGCTGAGCGAAGCTGCTCGGCGAATTCATCCGAGATCTGGCCGAGAACCTCGCCATACAGTTTTTCCTTTGTCGAAAAATGGTGGAGCAGCGCCTGTTTCGTAAAGCCAAGCGCACTGGCGATTTGCGAGAGGCTGACCCCTTCAAATCCCCGCTCGGCAAAGAGAGTCCGGGCGGTGAGCAGCAACTGATCCCGGGTCGATATGGCCATGATTGTGCGGTTCTCCCTGTTCGCTCTTGACACTTACCGATTGGTAAGTCAACCTCCTTACCGATCGGTAAGCACCTTGCCAGGACAGGAAAGCTCATGGACCGGAAAACCGAACTGGATCTGATTGACGAACTGCTGGCGCTGAAAAGCGCCAAGACCGCGTTCCTGGACGAGGATGTCCGGCACAATCCGATGGATCACTACACCAGCCCTGTCCGGTTTGAACACGAGCGGGAGAGGATATTCCGAACGCTGCCGGTGGCAGCCGCCCATAGCAGTGAGATCAGCGGGCCGGGCGATTTTGTGCGCCGCGATATTGCCGGTTCCCCGGCGATCATCACACGTGACAAAAACGGACAACCCCATGCCCTTTTCAATGTCTGCCGCCATCGCGGCGCCCGGCTGGTGCAGGATGAAAAGGGCTGCAAGCATCGCTTCACCTGCCCCTATCATGCCTGGACCTATGCCAATTCGGGAGAACTGCTGGCGGCCCCTCATTTCGCGCAGGGCTTTCCCGGCCTGGACAAGTCGGACATCGGTTTGGCGCGCCTGCCCTGCGCGGAACGGTTTGGCTTTGTCTGGGTATCGCCCCGGCAGGACGCCGGTTTGGACCTTGATGTTCTTCTGGACGGGCTGACGCCGGACCTGGAGGCCCTGAAGCTTGATGACATGGTGATTGCGGCACAAGAGACAAACGTCCGTCAGGCAAACTGGAAAATCCTCATCGAAGGCGGGATCGAGGCGTATCATTTCAGGGTCGCCCACCGGCATACGATCGGCCCGCATTTCGAGGACAATCTGTCAAGCTACCGGTCCTTTGGTCCTCATCTGCGGTCCGTCCTGCCGCGCACCAGCATGTCAAAGCTGTCAGAGACCAACCGCGAGGACTGGTGCCTTCGGGATCATGCCAACATTCTGTATACCCTGTTTCCCTCCAGCCAGCTTCTGGTGATGCAGGACCATATCGTCTGGATCAAGACGGAGCCTGTCAGCGCGGATGCCACACGTGTCACGCTTGCAACATTGGCGCCGCGAGCGCAGGCGGATGAAACGGCGCACTGGCACCGGAACCATGTGATTACATCAACCACGCTTGCGGAAGATTTCGTCATTGGCGAGGGCATTCAGGCCGGCGCGCCCTCAGGCGCCAACCGTCATGTTCTGTTCGGCCGGTTTGAAGGGGCCCTCGGGACCTTCAACCGTACGGTTGAAGGCTATCTGGACCCCTGACCCCTTACCCCTGAATCTGGACTGTCCCGGCCGGCGGCAGGCGCCGCCGTTTTTCCGGTTGGCACGCGTCCGAGACGGTGCCGATCGTGCCTTACAGCTACTCGACCGGCCTGGTGGACAGTCGCAACACAGCCAGACCCAGGGCTCCGGATAGAATAGAGGCCGCCAATACACCCGTCTTTGCATTCACAAGCATCTGCGGTGTGTCGGCGAAGGCAAGCTCGGACACAAAGATCGACATGGTAAAACCGATACCGCTTAAAAACCCGACACCGATGACATGCATCAGAGTGACCCCCGGCGGCCAACGCATCCAGCCCATCCTGACGACGAAAAAGCTCAAACCGGCAACACCCAGGACTTTCCCGGCGACGAGGCCAATCACCACGCCCCGGGTTTCCCCTTGAGAAAACGCCGCGCTCAGGGCTTCCGGCTGGATCGATATACCGGCATTGACGAAGGCAAAGACCGGTAAAATCAGATAGGCGACGGGGAAATGCCAGGCGTGTTCCAACCGCTGAAGCGGCGCCTGAACACGGTGAACGCCGTTCTCCAGGGTCTGCAATATTGCCCGTGCCTCCACATTGCGCAGCAGATCGGCGGTATTGCGTGTGGAGCTTTCAAAGCGTGTCATCAGGTCACGCACCAACACGGAAAACCGGCGCGCATCGTATTTGGGCCTGACGGGAACCGTAAGCGCCCCCAATATACCGGCAAGCGTCGCATGAACACCGGATTTCAACAGAGCAAACCACAGCAGCACCGCCATGATCAGATAAGGCCACGGGCCGCGAATGCCGCCATATTTGAAAGCGATCATCACACTGAAAAACACCGCCGCGACGCCAAGCGAAGAGAGCGATATCTGGTCCGTGTAAAAAACGGCGATCACCAGGACAGCGCCCAGATCGTCAATAATGGCCAAAGCCAGCAGGAAGGTGACCAATGACCTTGGGATACGGCGCCCCAGCAGGGCCAAGGCCCCCATGGCAAATGCGATATCGGTTGCCATGGGGATACCCCAGCCTCTGGCCGCGTCGCCATCACCGTTCAAAAACAAATACAGAAAAGCCGGCACCACCATGCCGCCAATCGCCGCAATGATCGGAAGGGCTGCGGCCTTGGGATTGGCAAGTTCGCCGATCAGGAATTCACGTTTCAGTTCAAGCCCGACGACAAAAAAGAAAACCGCCATCAGACCGTCATTCACCCAATGATGCAGGCTTTTTTCAATACTGAAAGTGCCAAAAACCGCACCGACGGATGTATGGATAAAATGCTGGTAATAGTCCGCCAGCCCCGTATTCGCGCACACAAGCGCCAGAAGCGTGGCAAAAACAAGCAGAATGCTGCTGGACGACTGCCGGTGAATAAATTCTTCAAGCGGGGTCAAAACCCAGTCAAAGGCGCGCTCCCAAGGGGCGACATACTCACCGTTATGTTCAGGCGCGTCCTTTTCCGACATAAAAACTTCCCTTAAAAAAACTGACTGGATCTCATGTTAACCGGGCGCAGACGGGCCGCAATCGAAACTTGAGCACAAGCTCCCCCGCTTCGACGCACTCCTTCCATGGGGTTAGGCCGCGATCGCAGCCCAACAGCATTCAACATCCGCCAAAGCGCCGTCGCCGGACGCTCGTCCTGAAGGAGGTTTTGAACCACTTGTCGGGCTCTTGGGTTCGACACTTACTCCGCCATGCGATTTTTCCGGAATTCGCTCGGCGTTTCGCCTGTCCACCGTTTGAAAGCACGGGAGAAAGCGGCCGGCTCGGAAAATCCGATCAGATAGGCGGTTTCGTTCACCGAGGCATTCTTGCCTTTAAGATACTGGATCGCTAAGCGGTGCCGCAAATCCTCAAGCACCACGGCAAAGCTGGTCCCTTCTTCCTTGAGTTTGCGGAACAGAGTTTGCCGGCTCATGGTCAGTCTGCCGGCCATTGCGTCCGCGCCCACATTACCCTGGTGGATCACGCGCAGCAGCTCCTTCTCAAGCAGGCCTCGAACCGTTTTCTTGGCATCGAGCTCCTCGATCAGTTCTTCCGCCCGGACTGTCAGAAGATCGAAAACGTAGCGCGGGTTTTGCGCCACGCGCCATGTGGCAATCTGGGGGTGCAGCTCCATCGCGGTCTGCGCCATGTCAAAATGGACCGGGCACTGGAACACCCTCTCATATTCATCCTGGTAGGACGGCGCGGGATAGGCGAGATGAACGGAGAGCACATGAGGTTCCGGCAGAAAACGTCTCGGGCCGCATACCAATCGTGCAAAGGCATTTTCCGTCAACTCCTGAAAGGCATGGGCATGTGCACGGTGATGCACCATGAACAGCCTCCCATCCTGGTGGGACAGTTCGAAACTCGGGCCATCGGCGCCGTCGTCAACCTCAATGGCAAGACGTCCGAACCGCTGAAGCTGCTGAAAGGCCTCTCCCATCGTTGCCGAGGCGTTCATGATCAGGCCGACGATGGAAACTTCCGACATGCAGACATGTTCGCCCCAACGCAGTGCGAGCGCAGGGTCCCCTGTTAACCTTTGGGCGCGCCGCATCAGGTCGACATAGCGGATGAATGGCAATCGGTTGTCGGGGTCTTGCAGATCGTCGGGGGCGATATTGAGACCGACGATCAGTGTATCCGCTTCGGCCCCGCGGGATATCGCATAGTCAATCAGCCCCGCCAAAAGGCCGGCGGACACCGTGGGATGGGTCAACGAAGACACTCCTGTTACATCGGGTCAGATTTTAAGGGACCCAGGATCATGGACATCTGACGGATGGTCAATAAAAGCGTGGTGTATCGCAAGGGGTGAACCTTTCGAAAGTTCGATAAAAATGAGGTATGAGCCTTGAACGGAGTTTCGCTCACGCGGCTTTATTTATTGCGTGCCTGTTACCTGTTGCTCTTCGCGGGCCTGTCGATCGAGGTGGTCCCCGACCTGTTTGGCCCGGTGGCGGGAATGCGGCCGATGGACGGTGCCGCGGTCTCAATGCTCAGCGCGCTGGCGGGGCTTTCCGTGCTCGGCCTGTTGGCCCCACTGCGCATGCTGCCGCTGTTGCTTTTCGAAATGGCATGGAAACTCATATGGACACTGTCAGTGGCGCTGCCCCACTGGCTGGCGGGTACCGCCGATGCAGACATCGTCGAGATGATGTTCGCCGTATCCCTCGTTCTTCCCTTCTTCTTCATCATGCCATGGCGATATGCCGCTGCTGTTTTTCGGACCTCTCTCGATCCCTGGCGTCCAGAAAAGAGATTTTGATGATGTTTCGCCGTTTTGCCGTGGTCATACTCGCATTTTGTCTGCTCTCCGGGCTTGGCGCGGCTTCGGCGACAACGCTTGAGGTGGATCCCGACGCAGCGCTTTGGGTGCGACTGGGCGCGGATATCCTCCTTTATCTCCATATTGGCGGCGGTGCCGTCGGGATGATGTCGGGACCGATCGCGATCCTGTCGCGGAAGGGGCACAGGCTCCACCGCGCGGCGGGCAAGGTGTTCTTCGTGTCGATGTTGACCTGTTACACGGTTGGCGCCGCCGTCGCCCCCTTTCTCGCAGAGGGTCAGCGCCCGAACTTTGTTGCCGGGGTACTCGCCCTGTATCTCCTGCTGACCAGTTGGCGGGCAGCGACCCGGAGGGTACTTTCCATTGGCCCGTTGGACTATGCCGGCCTTGCCGTGGCGGTCTTGGTCGGAGCGTCCGGCGCGCTTTTCATGTATCAGGGCGCCAACCATCCGTCCGGCACGGTTGACGGCTCTCCACCCGATGCCTTTGTTATCTTTGTCTTTGTGGGCGTCATCGCGGCACTGGAAGACCTCCACCTGATCCTGCGGCGCTCCATCACGGAGATCGCCAGACTCTCGCGGCATTTGTGGCGGATGTGCATGTCCCTTTTCATTGCCTCGGGGTCCTTTTTCTTCGGCCAGGAACAATTGCTGCCCGATTGGGTGCGCGGAACCCTGCTTCAGGACATCCCTGTCTTCTTTCCCCTGGTGGCCATTGTCATCTGGCTTGTCCTGGTGCGGGTAAGCAGAAAAAACCCCGCCCTCTCCTGATCCCCCCAAAAAACGTTTACCTGAAGAGAGTGTACAATGGCTCTGCACGCAGTCCCGGCCCGTGCCTCGGCACTTTCGGCCTGCCCCGCTGACAGAGGTCTTATCCCCCGCCGGGGGGACCCATCCGACTTACGTCTTCGACCTTCGCATCGCCTTGGACGCTGTGGTGATGACCGCCCGTATCAAGATGGGTAGCGCTGAGCCTTTGTCCATTCTGGACACGACGGCCTCTGTCGATGACGGGAAAACATGGCTTGCAGGGGACACTCCATGCCTGCTCCAGGATCAGCGGCAGCTGGTCCAGGCTTTCGCGGACTTGCCCCGGGAACGGTGGCGGCACAGCACACCCGGGACGGCTCAAACCGGTGTTCGAATGCCTAATCAGCGGGCAGGATACCCATGGGAAAATCAAACAGATTATCAGGATCGACACGTGCCTTGATCTTCCTTAGGCGCGCCAGGTTGGTTTCGCCATAATAAGGCAGCAGCAATTCGTCTCGAGACGCGGGCGCGGGCCCGGCCAGATCGAGATCGGGGAAATTGATGAACCCGCCCTCAGTGTAGGGCACGAGGTGTTTGCGGAGCCGGGCAATGAAACCGAGCCCTTCTTTCGTCGCCTCCGGATCGTTGGGATCGGCCCACCAGGCTTGAGGCTGAAACAGAAAGGGCCTGTCACGATAAGGGAAGGCACTGCGCTCGCGGTAGGTTTCGTTGGTGAAGACCTCGCCCCCCAGAGAGTGCAGAGACAGGTAGCACCGCACCTTTGAGGCGGCGCGTGCCTGCTTGGTGAAGATCTGCCGCAAGGTCTCTATCATGTGCGGGTCCGGGCGGTGGACCGGTTGCCCGGATCCGGATTGGCTTTTCTCGATCCTTGTTTTGGGCACGAAGCCCGAAACCTTGTGCGGAAAGGGCATGCCGGAGCAGGTCGACTGAACTTCCACCGGCGGCGCCCCCAGCAGGTCGTCGTAACCAAGCTCTCTCGCCACGCGCTCGGCTTCCTTATGGGGCGGGCCCGGCTGGTAGTCAGGATGGATATGGCTGAAATCGGCGTAAAAAATGGTTACAAACGCGTCGCTGTCGGCTGTTTTCGGCCGATACCGTCTCGCATAGGTGGTCGGCAGCAGTTTGGCCAGCAACGCTTCGGCCTCTTCGGGCGTGCCGATATAGGTGCCGCCAATGGAAATCGGCACATCATCGGTGTCTCGGGGCGTGTCCAATTCTTTCGCGACCAGGGTCAGCCGGCAAAAGCTGGTCAGGCGCGTGTCGTCGCTGACCGGAAAATTCGCCGCCCACTCCTGCAAGACATCGGCGATCAGGCTTCTTTTGGTCCAGCGCAAGGAGAAGATGCTCGGCTTCTGCAAACCTTCCGGCCATGGTTTCAAATCATAGAAGAAGTCCGTTACGATACCGAAATTACCCCCACCACCCCCTCTAATCGCCCACATCAGGTCGGGGTCGTTCCGGTCCGAGACGTCCTCTGCGAAAGTGCCGTCGGCCTTGACGATCCGAACGGCCTTCAGCTGATCACAGCCAAGGCCCAGATACCGGGTATAGGGCCCCCAGCCGCCACCCAGTATCAGGCCGCCCAGATGGACATCGTTGCAACCGCCGCCTGGGAACAGCAGCCTTCTGGCGTCCACCGCGCCATATAGAGTCTGCAATTCGGTGCCGGCGCCTATCCAAACCTCACTGCTGCGGCGCCTGAAATTGATCCGGCTGATTTCCGAAACATCGATGACCGCCACACCGTCGCCGGAGCTCATACCCACATGCTGATGGCCGCCGGCACGCACTCGGATGCCGCTTCGCGGCGGGGAGGCCCTCAGTTTACAGATCAGGTCGGCAATGTCTCGGTGATTGTCGCAGAAATAGATCGTGTCAGGGTTCAGATCGAAACGCGCATTGGAAATTTCGCGCGCAAGCTCGTAGTCCGGATCGCCTTTCCTGATAACGCGCATCGCAGATCCCCGATTTTGATGGGAACGTGGTGACACACTCGTAACATTGCATCGAAAGAATAGTCGATCGGTATAAAAAATCAATTTAAGTAATTTTTACAAAACCCATTCTTATAAATTACCATATAATCATTTTTATTAATTGGAAATAAGATAAAGTGTCTGAAATCAACTTTTTACATCATGCCCGACATCCTATTGGACAGTTTTTCTTTTGATCAGGCAGTGTAAAATCCGGTGGACCACCCGACATGGAGCGGTCCGCCCATAGCGGATCACACAGATTCAATCGGTCGGCGGGATGCCCATCGGAAAGTCAAACAGATTGTTGGGGTCCATCCGCGCTTTGATTTGTTTCAGCTTTTCAAGATTCTCTTCGCCGTAGTAGGGCCGCAACAGCGCGTTCCGGTCCCGCTGATCAGGACCGGTCAGGTCGCGGTCGGGGAAGTTGATGAAGCCTCCCTCGCTGTAGGGGGCCAGCCGCTCGCGGAGACGGGCGATGAAATCAAGCCCCTCCCTGGTCGCCGCCGTGTCGTCAGGATCGGCCCACCAGGCTTCGGGTTGGAGGATGAAGGGCTTGTCGCGATAGGGAAACGCGCTGCGCCGGCGATAGGTTTCATTGGTGAAGACCTCACCACCCAGAGAGTGCAGCGACAGATAGCGCCGCACCTTCGAAGCGGGGGCCGCCGGTTCGTTGAAAATCCCGTGTACGGTTTCGATCAGGGCGGGATCCGGGGTGTGGACCGGCTGTCCGGAACCGGACTGGCTTTTCTCGATGTTCGTCTTGGGCATGAAACCCGATACCTTATGCGGGTAAGGATTGCCTGCGCAGGTCGACTGGACGTCCGCCGGCGCCGCCGCCAAACCGTTACGATCCAGCTGGCCGGCCATGCGAACGACCTCGCGCCGGGGCGGGCCGTACTGGCGGCGCGCATGACTGTGGCGAAATCCGGTGTGCACGATGCTTCCGGCACCACTGGCTGTCTTGGGCCGATATCTTTTGTCGAAAGTGGTCGGCAGCAATTCGGCCAGCGCCGCTTCGGTCTGTTCGGCGGTTCCGATATAGGTGCCTTCCAGGAGAAGAGGCACGTCATCGCTCTCTTCGGGTGCGTCCAGCTCTTTCTCCACCAGGGTTATCTGCAACAGGCTGGTCAGCCTGTTATCGGCGCTGACCGGGAAATTCGTCGCCCATTCAGCCATGACCTCGGCAATCAGGCTGCGCCTGTTCCATTGGATGGTGAAGTTGCTCGGCCGTTCCAGCCCGTCCGGCCAGGGGTCCAACTCGTAGAAAAAATCGGTGACGACGCCGAAATTACCACCGCCGCCACCCCGGAGGGCCCACATCAGGTCACCGTCGATCTTGTCTGAAACCTCTATGGATTGGCCGTCGGCCGTCACAAGCCGGACGGCCTTCAGCCGGTCACAGCACAGGCCCAGATGACGCGTGTAAAACCCCCAGCCACCGCCCAGAACCAGGCCGCCGATATGCACATCGTCACAGCCGCCGCCGGGGAACAACCGCCTCTTGGCATCGGTCGCGCCGTACAGGATCTGCAATTCGGCGCCGGCACCGATCCAGACCCGGCCGCTTCGACGTTCGAAATTGATGCGGCTGATCTCGGAAATATCGATAACCGATACGCCGTCGCCGGAACTCATACCCTCATGCTGGTGGCCACCGGCGCGTACCCGGATGCCTGTTTTCCGAGAACACATCCCCAGACGCCGAACCACATCGGCAGCATCGTGCTGGTTGTCGCAGTAATAGATGGCATCCGGTTTCAGGTCGAAGCGCGCATTGTTCATTTCCCGGGCGGCATCGTAGCCGGGTGCCCCTTTCCTGACGATACGCATCCTGTTTTCCTCAATTTTCGCGTGGCTATGTCACACACTGCTCAATGGAGACATTGCAAAAATAGCATTCGAAACACAATTTGAAATGGTCACCTGATGAGGATGCCTTCAAATGCAGAGTGTCATGGCCATTGGTAACGTGTTGGGGGCTATAGGGGGGCGGTGACTGACTGGTCAGTTTGTTTTTATGTGGTCTGACCGGGGAGCATGGTGCTGTGTTCATCGCACAAAAGCACCTCGTTTTGATCCCCGGTGCCAGAGTTAAAGGGCCCGCCGCTGATGAGGGAGGATAGCCCTTTAACTGATTGCGGGCGAGCGCAACCGTCGACAGCCGCATGGTCTTTTCCAAGCAGCCACATAAAAGGTCAATCCAATCTATGAGAGCGCCCGGGTGTGGGGTTCGGCCTGAGGCGATCATTGGCAGCGGACTTAGCAATGACCGGAAAGAGACCGTTTCACCGATCTTCTGCAACGCGGCGAATGGCTTCTATCGCGCGAGAGAAAAAACCTTCGATAACCGCTTTGGTTTTGAACAAGGATTATGGTGGCGTAAAAAAGCAGTTACGCCACACTCCGCAAACGAGCCTTTGCTGCGCGGTCCCCAAGTCTGGCATGCGGATAATGTACTTTCGTCGTCCGTGTCGTCCATTGAAGGTTGATTTAAGGTAGAATTCCGGCAGAGCGACTGACTGACCCGGTTGTTCGGGCAGCGCGTAGATGAAACCCGCAGGACCCTCTTCAGCTCGCAATCAAGGGACGGCAGAAACGCAGAGTAAAACTGTTTCGCGCGAGCGATGTCATCGTCACCGACGGTGACATAGGCAATTATGCTGCGTGTTCTTTTTCGGCAGTTTGGACACTGAAACGAGTTTACCGTGTGTTGGCAGGACAACACACAATTCGGTTCAATAACCGCAACAAGAAACGCCGCATGATCGACCATTTAGACATATTGCGGCCAGGGACCTGATGTCATCATTCATACTTTGGCAGAAGCACACTGAAAACGACCGTATGTTGAATGCCGTCCCCAAAGCCGACAGTGGTGCAATTGCGGGCGAAAGTCCGGTTTGTCCCGCACGCGGTCATTCCGTCCGCTAAGAGCCCGCACCGAAGCACTCTTTGCGCTGTCTGTCATCAGTATGCGCCGTGACTGCGACGCGCGAGGACAGGGCGCTGTCAGAAGTTCGCCGTTACGCGCACGCCGAGGACGCGCGGCGGCCCGGCGATGGCGAAGGCGACCGAACCATCTTCAAGTTCGCCGCGAGGATTGAACGTCAGGTAATCATTGTTGAACAGATTATCTCCGAACAGCTCAATCGCGTAACGGTCCTGCGTGTAGCCGATTATCATATCGGCGATAACGAAACGGTCATTGACGGAGCTTGGTTCATTAAAGACCGACGAGAATGACCTACCCGTATAACGAAGACGCATGTTCGCAAAAAGCCCCGTGGAATGCGTGTAGCGCCCGCCGAGACCTCCGGTCCAGCGCGGCGAGTTGGCGAATCTGGCGCCTACAAGATCATTGCTCAGATCAACATCGCCGGTGTCGACGATATCACGGCCGATAACGTCCAGAATATTAGCGTTATCAAGGAACTTCGTGTCAGCGAAACCGACATTAGCGAAGATGTCAAGTCCGTCGAAAGGTCTGGCGAAAGTTTCAAGCTCAAAACCGAACAATCGCGAATTGCCGACATTCGCGGTGAGCAGATCACTTGGATTGGAGCTCAGAACGACGCCGACCTGCTGATCATTGTAATCGATGTAGTACGCATTGGCGTTGACGGTCAGCCTGCGGTCGAACCATTGCGAACGCAGGGAAAACTCGTAGTTCATTGTGAATTCGGGATCGAACCTGTTAACGACACCGAGCCTTTCCAGTTCTTCCTGCGTTTCGACGCCCTGCAGCGCGCCGGCCACATTGATACGCAACTGATTGAACGACAGTCCGCCCGCCCGATAGGCGCGTTGTACGCTGATGCTTGTCGACAGGTCGTCAGTCCAGTCATAGGTGATAACGCCTTTAGGTAGAAAAGCGTTGAAATCGTTTGTCGCCTGAAGGTCGGTTTCGCTGCTGAAACCCGTCGCCAGAAGACCGATTAACGTATCCACAGCAGGGTCGCCCGTGGGCGGCGTTGGAATGATCTGCACTGCAAAGGCAGGGGACTGATCGATGTTTTCGCTGTCGAACCGTCCGCCAAAGGTAAACGTCAATCTGTCGGTCACGGCGTAAGTCGCTTCACCGAAAACGGCGACGTTTTCGATGTCATTGTTCTGGAGAAAGCGCGTGTCGACCCCGGTCGTCGGTACCGCCGCAATAAGCCTGTTTCGCAACGCGTTGGCCTGGGCGACTTGAGCAGGATTTGGCGTTGGCGTCATCAAAAGCAGTCTCGCCAGAATCTCAGGAGCAGGAACCAGTACGCCGGACGGGCGGAACACGCTGCTCCCCTGCCGGGTAGTATTGTCGCTGTTGAAATAATAACCACCCAAAATGAAATCCAACCGGTCGCCGTCATAGAAAAAGCGAAGCTCCTGGCTGAATATCCTGTCACGTCCGATAGATGTTGCATTAGATGGAGATACGGACGGCCCCCGGTCGAGATCAGAAGCCCCCGCGCGGTCCGTGTCGATAAAAGCGCTGACGCTGGTCACGCTTAACCTGTCCGTCAACGCATAATCGATCTCCGCCGATGTGAGGAAAGTCTCCGACTGATCGATATTGCGCTCGTCCTGGAAGGTCACGCGCTGCTCGGGAAAAAGTCCTTCCGCGATAAACGCGGTCTGCTCATCGACATCGGAATAGGTGAAGTTCAGCCGCGCCGTGAGGCGAGGCACGGCGTCTGGCGTAATGAGCAGCTTGGCGCGCGCCGTCAGCGCCTTCCGGCCGGCTGCATCATCTTCATCCAGGTTCAGGTTTTCCACGAACCCTTCCGTTTCGGTGTAATCGCTGGCGAGACGCAGCGAGACCTGGTCGCGCAGGATCGGCGCGGTCAGGGCAGCCGAACCCCTTAATGAATTGAATTCGCCATAGCGAAACTGGGCCTTACCTGAATACTCCGATCCCGGATCAACGGTGCGCGCCACAACTGCGCCGATCAGTGCATTGCGCCCCTGAATGGTCGATTGCGGTCCGCGAAATATCTCGACGCTCTCAATGTCCCAAAGGTTCAGCGGACTGCTCGCGAACAGACCGCTCGGCAGAAAAACACCATCGAGATAGACGGTCGCCACATCGCTGGTGATCGCGCCAAACCCCGCACCCACATTACGAAGCCCTCGAATGCTGAAGCCGGTATCGTCGCCAATACCCGCGACGTTGGCAGTCTGGTTGATCAGGTCGAACAGATCGACAAAATTCTGCGTGTCGATCGTCTCTTCATCGAAAACAGCGACAGAGCTGACCGTTTCCTGAAGGGTGCGGTCGATTTTCTCACCGGTGACAGTGATTGTATCGACCAGGATGACGTCCGCCGCCGGCGCCTCTTCGCGCGCGGATCGTTTTTGCGCCGCTCGTACGCTGACGACGTAATTCCCGTTGGGAAGCCGTTCGGCTTTCAGGTTCGCATCTTCAAACAGCCTCACAAGCGCCACTGAAGCGCTGAACGTGCCCGAGAGCGGCGCCGCGCGCTTGCCCGCGATAAGATCGTTAGGCACCAGAACCTGAATACCGTAGGCCTCCGACAGGGCAAGGACCGACTGACCGAGCGGGCCGGCGGGGATGTCGATCCAGCGTTCCATAGCCTCAGGATCGCTCGCCTGTGCGAAGGCCGGCACCCCCGCGATACTCAGCGCCAGTAACGCCGTCCCAGCCGCAAAAGCAATCCTCGTTTTTTGATTTAACGTGATAAAAGGCACGGGTCTGATCCCCCTCAGGCCACATCATGCGAACGCCGATCATTCGCATTTACAAAATGATGACCCTTGAAGACAGCGGCGTGACCCCCTAGGAGAACAAATTTTTTCGCTTGCGGAGCCGAAAAGTTTATGGCGCGTCGTCGTCACTTTTAAGGATAATGCGATCGCGGTCGGAAGCGTCGATCCGGATGGGAAAGGCGTAGGCGAGCGTTTCCAGCATGGCATCGCGGTCGCGCACGTCGAACGACGCCGTGATCGTCTTTTGACCGAGAGTGTTGATGGTTTCATCGAGAACAATCTCGCCATCGAAATAGCGGTTGGCGTCGGCGACGAGTTCTTCGATGGTCGCGCCGTCATAAACAAGCTTGTGATTGCGCCAGGCCCCGATTCTTGAGACCTGAACGGGCGTTACGGCGCGCAGGCCTTTGGCCCGTGTGGCGGCGATCTGTTCTCCCGCAGCCAGCTTACGGCGCATTGTCAGGCCGCTTGGCGCACCATTCAGGAGGAGGGGGTAGGCGACGTCGACACGACCCTCGGACACGGCGACCCGGTAAACGCCGCCATTTCCGCGCACCTCAAATTCAGTGCCAAGCGCAGTGGCGGTCAGGTCGCCCGCTGTAACGGAAAACGGACGTGCCGGATCGCTTGCCACGTCGAAAATCGCTGCGCCGGCGGCCAGTTCGACGGATCGCGCGCTGCCTGAAAACGAAATCCGCACATCCGTTGCCGCCCCGATGGTGATTTCGGTACCATCGGATAGAACTAAAGCGTCGGCCTCTGCGATGCCCGTCGTATAACGGACGTCGACCACGGCGGCGCTGGACTGCGCCGGATCTTCAGAATTGAAAATCGACTGGTAAACCGGGACGATGACAATACAGGCAAGCACCGCCGCCGCTGCCGCCCAGACTTCAGGTTTGGACTGATGACGGAAACCGTCGGCAAATCGAATACCTGCGCTCCGGCCTTCTTCCGGCAAGGGACGCAGCAGATCAACGTCGATATCGTCCGGCTGGAGATGGTCATAGGCGGCGATCAGCGTCTTGCTTTTCTCCCACGCCTCCACGTGCCGGATATCTTCGTCGAGCCAGCGCTCGAACGCGGCGCGATCGGCATCGGAAGCCTTGTCGTCCTCGATCCGCTCGCGCCAATCATGGGCGAGATGGCAAAGCCGTTCGAACTCGGAGTTAGCGGTCATTGTCATCCGTCTCTGCGTTCTGCCGCGCGAGATGCAATTCGATGTCGCGATAGGCGCGGGAAATATGACGGGTCGCCGGACTGCGGCCGATATTCAGGCGCTCCGCTACCTCAGTCACGCTCAGGCCCTCCACCTTGTTCAAAAGAAAGGCGCGACGGCGTTTATCCGGCATCTGCCTCAAGGCGTCGTTGATTGCCTGCAACTCCTGTTTCGACCTTAAGACCCCTTCCGCCGTGGAATCGTCCCCTCGGCGCGGGAAAAAAAGGTGCTCGATTTCGAAATCAAATTTCGATCTTACATCTTCATGGCGTCGGCCTTTCAGGCAGATATTGCGCGCGGTCCGCCATAGAAATGCGTTCAGGTTCCTGATGTCATTCAAATGGTCGCGCGCCAAAATCTTCTCAAACGCCTGCTGGGCGACATCCTCCGGATCTGGAGGACCGCTGCCGAACATTGTGCGCAGCGTGGCGATGAGCTGAGGTGCGTGCTGGCCATAAAGCGCGGCAATGTCCTGATTACGCTGGTCTTGTTTCGATAAAGCCGAACAATGCGAAGCTTGGGCGCTGACCCGTGCCGGTTTCGCCGGCGTGGTTTTCATCTTCAGCCTAGCTGGACTTCTAGGCACGGCAAGTCCCTGCCGGCTCAATTCCGGCCGAAGACGATGGGCATTGTATCTGCCTGATTATTGACTGCCGTGTCTGATGCATGGGCCCGTTTCAACATCGTCTCGGTGACGCGCGCGGCCCACCATTGCGAGTGACTCGCACTTTAGGCAATGACGATGCGTTTACAAGCATGAAAACGATATAGATGGAAGCGCTCCACGAAGCCTTCCCTTGAATTGGATTGGCCGACTGAGAGAACGGGGCCTCATCGGACCTTTTCATAGATTAGTGTGTCTCCGTGCGAAGTACCCTGTTGATTGGTGGTATGTGGGAACTTTAGGAAACGTTGACTGACTGGTCAGTCAGTTGTTTTGTTCTGTTGGGGTGTTTTAGGCGGCATCGCCTTCTGGGTCGCGGTCTCAAAGAAAGACCCCCGCTGTTTTGGCGGGGGTTTTGAATGGTTGCGGGGGCAGGATTTGAACCTGCGGCCTTCAGGTTATGAGCCTGACGAGCTACCGGGCTGC
>NZ_REFR01000010.1 GCF_003688555.1 Eilatimonas milleporae | reverse complement strand
CAGACAAAGCCTATGATGCTGATTGGCTGCGATCCATGGTTATGGAGCAAGGGGCCTGGGCCAACATACCGCCCCGTTCCAACCGCAAAGATCCAATCTGCTTCAGTCCATTCCTGTACAAAGACCGTAATGCCGTTGAGCGGTTCTTCAATAAGCTCAAATACTTCAGACGTATTGCAACCCGATATGACAAACTGGGCTCAACCTTTCTGGCAATGGTGAAGCTAGCCGCAGCCGCAATACGCCTGCGCTTGAGAGCTTATGAGTCTACAGCCTAGTGTCAAACGAAAGCTTTACATCTTTATCGTTTTAGATGGGGCGCAAACAAAGGATTTGAAATGGAAACACTACTCTCCGACTCCCCACTCATCACTTTTGGTATCCCAGTTGTACTCGGCTTGGTGCTAACGGCTGTTTTGATGACACGAAAACCACCGCCGACAAATCACTATGAAAACCATGGAGATATCACCAATATTGGACATGGTGGCGAAATTCAGATTAATTCGCCCACAATCAATAAGAACTACTATGGTACTAAGAACTCACAATCTGACATCAATGAGGGCCCGGTGATACTGGGTGTTGGCATCGCAGGATTAATGGGCCTACTGTGGTTCTACTTTACGAAGTTCCCATACATTACGATCTCAATCGAAATGATCGCTACATTTAGTGGAACGTCCGTTGTTGGCATCAAAGCGTGGCACTATAAAAATAATCCCGAAACTCTCAACTCCCTAGTCGTCGGTATCATATTCGCTCTTGCCCTATATATCTACTCTCTTGAGGCAATCGACATGGCCAGTGCAATAATGACCGAGAACGCCCAAAACTATATGAAGGCAAATGGTCCCTGGACGCTTTGGGAAGAAGAACAACAGTTTTCCTTCTATGTGCTTTTGCAGATAGCGGGGCTATTGACGGCGCTTCTAGCTATGGCGTTGCTTGTCTTAACATCTCTGAAAAATTTTACCCTAAGCAATAGCCTGGCAGGATATGCCAGTGTTACCGTTTTGATTGCTGTGAGCTATTTTGCACTGTCCGGAGGGATTTTCAATTTATTGAAAAGCCTAAGCTAATAGCTGTAATGTCTTTATCTAGTGCTACCTGATGCAGGCACGATCAGATATCTCCACTAAGAGTGGATCATAACACTGTCTGCATCAGCATAAAGAGAATCCGGGCGATCCCATAACCTGATCACAACCCGGCAAACTTGAAAAGCGGATCATAGTCACTCCGATCCGCAGCTCTTAAAGCAGCGATATAGTCTTTACGGCGTTCATTCATGGCCTGGAGGTCATGACCACCAGCCCAGTCAATGAGAGCCTTGCCATAAATTTTCTGCAAAACCGCATCGGCCATGATCCGTGCATGGCGGCCGTTGCCATTTGGAAACGGATGGATAAACACCAGCCGGTGGTGAAAACGAATAGCCGCCTCCAGTTCCGGGTACGTGCCATGCTCCACCCAATAGCGCATATCATCCAACAATATACGCAGTTCAACGCTGATGGTTATGGGGTCTACACCGATATTCTTGCCAGTGCGCCTAAATGAACCTGCCCAATTCCAGACCTCACCAAACAGGCGCTCATGAAGCTTGCAGACAAAGACTTCTGTCAGAATGTCTTTTTCTCGGCTTCGGGACAGCCAGGCAATGCCATCCTGGATATTGGCCTGCTCCAGATGGTCAAGCTCGCCCCTTGTCGTGATATGCCTGAATTTGAGCCCTTCCATTTCGTCTGGGTCAAGCGGTGTTGCGCCTTCCGGATAGTCCATTTTCATGGCGTGTCCCTCCAGAAATCAGACGGCATATCGTGCAAAAGGTCCCTTGCGACACGCTCGATTTCTAGTTCCATCTCATACTGCGACAATGCCTGGTCTTCCAGCGCCATATGGGTGCCCGTAGCCTCAACGATCTGTTTTGCTTTTTTGTGCGCCTGCTCTTCCAGAATTGTCTTCACACTCTCCTGGGGGACAATTGCATAAACAAATTTGCAGTTCATGGCCTCGGCCATGTTCTGCATAGTTTTGAGCGTGACACCGCCATCAAGCTCGGCCTTTTCAGTATTGGATACAAGCGCCCGGCTTTTGCCCAAGCGTCGTGCAAGCTCGGCGGCGGACATATGCAGCGCTTTGCGTGCCGTACATAGCCAGCCCTCGGCAGGCATGCCGATCTGGCTTACAGCCTTCGCTGTTCGGTTTACCTTCTCCCGATACTGCTTTACAACGATATTCCTGATTGACATTGTATACCTATATATTTACATTTTGCCATTATGGTTGATATATTTATTGACATTTAATAAATTTTTGTCAATATATAAATATACAAAAAAATCTCAATGTAAATCTATTCATAGACAAATAATAGGTGTGGAAACCGGCTCAGCGGCGGTGAAGGATGATCTCGCCTGCACCAGGGCCATATATGTTTCGATTGCCCGCCTGCTGAATTCCCTTCTTCAGCAGGAAACGACCAAGCACAAAATCTCGTGCAACCCGATAGTGGACTTGGTTCGCAAAAGTGGAGAGCGTTTCCTGAGCTTTGAAAGGAGATTCTATGACGGATCGGAACCGCCTCAAGACATGGATCTCGGGGGTCTCCAGTCCGAACACCGCTGTTGCAATGAAACAGCGTCTGTCGATACCCGACTGCTTGAGTTGCGCGTGATACCGGGCGTGTTCCTCTTCGCCCACACGTTGTTTCATTTTAAGCGCCCGTGTGCGTCGGACGCCGTATTACCGGTCGAACAAGATCTGTTGCTCGCAGATGGCCAGGTCTGTCAGGTCGGCACGCGGGTGGCTTTGTTGTTTTTGGTGAATGGTTTCGGCGCGGACGTTATCTCTCGATTCCTTCATATGCGCGGGAGTGGGACGGTTCGGCCGTACGCGCGTCATGGCCTGCTTCGTTTTCGCGTGACCGGGTTTGTTCGGCCGCGCTGGTTTTGAGGTCTTTTCCAAGAGATTTCGTGGCTTTAGAGATGGTGGGATGACGGTCGGCGTGCTGTTCATGTGTGCGTCGCCGTTGCTCGAAGATATCCAGCACATTCATGGCCGAAGTGCGTATATTTTCCGGAAAACGGTCGAATATTTTTTCGAGATGCCGGGTTTCCGGAATTCGGCGGTCCTCAGCTTCCGGCAGTTTGATATCGACCCCGAGACCTTCTAGCGAGGATGTTTTTCCACCTGGATTCTTTTCAATGGTGCTGCGGAACCGTTTCACATTGTCGGTAAAGATTTGGACGCTGTATTGAGCCCGGCTCACAGAGACATAGAGAGTCTTTTGGTTGATTTCCGGGGAGTTTTGAGTATTGGCCACGATCCAGTTTATGGGTGTCGTCTTGCCCTGTTGTTTGTATGTCGTGATGGCATAGCCGTGGTCCCAATAAGGATGCTCCTTCAGATCAATCGTGCTTTGGACGCCATGATCGAACGTAATTGTAGCCTTATCTCCATTGATGGCCACGACTTTCCCGGTATGGCCGTTCTGGATGTTATGACCGTTTGAGAGATTCTGTCTCCATTGGATCTTGTCCCCCACGGACAGCTCGCGCGAGAGATAGCGGTAGAGTGACATGCCTTTTGTTGTGGATGTCAGGGGATCAAAGATCAGAGGTTTGCCGGATTTTCTAGGCTTCAGGTGGACCATACCGCTCTTGACCTGAAGCACCTCATATTGTTCGTCCTTTTCGACGTCCATTGAATTGTGGCCCATGTGAAAGACCACCCGGTCGCCTTTGTCATAATAGTCGGCCAGGGTGAGTTGAGCGGGCGTCAGAGCTTTTGATGACAGCACATGGAACTGATGATCACGGCTGCTGATGATCCCGTCGGACTGAAGGTGATCGCGGATGTAGCCGTTGATGGCAATGCGCCCTTTATTGTCAAGTGAGGCGATCTGGATATGGTCCCGCTTGGCGTGCCCGATCCATTTGTCAGCCACCTCTTTGGCCAGACATTCGTTGTCGATTTCTTCCACGCGGTCACCGAGAAGATTGAAAACGGATGATACCTTTCCGTCCTTGGCCGCGGCGACCAGATACTTCATGGCTCCGTTTTTCTGACGGTAGCTTTTTTTCAGATAAGGGCCTTCCAAGCCGGCATCCAGCATCAAGCTGTATGGCTTACCCTGTTCAATACTGTCGAACTGTTTGCGTTGGCCAGTGAAGAGTATCCGGGCGAACTTTTTCTCAGCGATTTGCATTAGGCGAACTGCCTGGCGTGTGCTGGACATGGAGGCTTCGTCCACAACCAGGATGGTTTTGTGGTTGGTATCTCGGCCTCCTTTCTGGAGAAAACCCGCCAAGGTGCCGCCCTGTATCCCGGCACTTTCACCCAGGTCGAGGGCAGCCGATGCCGTGGGGGCGAGCGCATAGAAGATCCGGCTGGGCACGGCTTCCACAAGTGTTCTGATCAGGTGGGATTTGCCAGCGCCGGCCACGCCTTCGATGGATAAAAAGCGGTTGCGGCTTCTGAGTACATAGCGGGCCGCCCCTTTTTGCTCCTGTGTAAGGCTCGACACGGCAAGGGCTGTGTGCGTTCTTTTTTCATTGGCGAGGGGTCTGACAACACGTCTGCCGCGTTCCAGAAGTTTCCAGAGGCGGGTTTCCCAGACGACCGAGTTTTCTAAGGTATGACCCTGATAAATGCGTTTCCCTCCGGTTTGCTGTTGCGTAGACTGGTAGCGGTAACGACCACTCTGTTCAGGCAACTCGGCTTCTATATCTTCAAGCGTGACCTGTCCGATATTGGTCTTGAGGGATTCCTGAACAGCATGCCCATGCTCGAAAACCGCTTCGCGAGAGGAAAGATGGGACAACCCCAATTTGACGGCTCGTCTTGCATGCTTGGTGTCGCGCTGGACCGGGGCTTCCCGTTGCTCGGCGTGCAATTTCAGCTTGGCAAGAGACAGAAGATTGTCTTTTGCCCGGAGCCTGAGATCGCCCATGATGCTTTCATGGTCAGCATGTTTTTTGTTTGGCCGGGTCAGCAGCGTGGCGCGGGCCAGATCCTCGGCTGACTTCCACCCTTCCTTATCGGCATGCTCTTTGATCTCTTTGCGTCTTTGGGAATAGATGTCGAGCAGGCTCTCGGGAACGCCGGTAATATCGAAGAGGCCGGTCCTGGCATTCGCCGTGATCGCATACCCCAATTCCCGTGCACGGAAGGCCAACGCATTGCGGTAGATCTGGCCGGCGGCCATTTTCATTTTGTACAAAGCGTCGCTGTGTAGCGCATACCAGCCGGTCCGCTCGGTGTCATAGGTCATGTTGGCGACGGGGCAATGGGTATGGAGCTGGGGATCCAGGGCGCGGGAAAAAAACTCCGTGAACATGCCGGCCACGAGATTGCCGGTCTGTTTGAAGACGATACTCTTATCTTCGGAACGGACACGGACATAGGCATAGGTTTCCATCCATGACAGCGCCTCTTTGACGGACTCTCTATGGGCCTGAACAAGGCGGTTATCGGTGCCAACGGTGGCCATGACGCTCACGCCTTTCGGGGCCGAGAAGGTTAAATCCCAGCCTTTCGCATGCCCTTTATGGTTATTGGCCCAACCGGCGGTGTGTCCTTTTGGCAGGATTCCGCTGAGGACTTTTTCCAGATCACGGGCTTTGACGGGACCATTTAGACCCAAAAGCTGTGACCCCTTGCCGGCCCAGGCGGATACCTCCTGTGTCGATTTGGTGTAATAATCGCCCTGCTTGTAGTAGCGGGCTGCTACGCCCGGACTGGCGTCTATTTTTCCTATGGACAGCATTGCCTACCGCTTTCCGTGAGACGTGTTTTTGCGGATGGAATCCGGGATCAGGTTCGCCAGTTCATGTTGTGTCTCGGCTGGTTTTTGTTTTCTCTGGGCACGTTTTTTGACCGGGGATTTTGGCTTTTCCTGGATGGGGGCGTCCTTGATGACCGGGTGCATATAGGGTTCGGTATCGGACGGCGTTTGCGCCACGTTCGGGGTGGGTGGAGAAGCCGTGCCGTCTGTCTTGCCAGGAGGTGTTTTATGCGATTGGGTTTCAGGCCCGTCCGGTTCTACCCCTTGTTCGGCAACTTGTGTATCAGGGCTGTTCGGTGCCGTGTCTGTGGCGGCAGGCCCTCTTTCAGGTTCGGCTGGCAGCGTTTCGGGGGCTTTGGGGTCGTTCGACGCGGGTTTCGGCGGATGTCTGTCAGTCTCTGTTTTGGCGGATGCGGACGGCGCAGGCAGGCGGGCCATCTTTTCGGTATTCCATTCTGTGATGATTTTCTCATTCTCGCGCGGTATGAAGTCGTGGGCGACTTGCGGCAGTTCCTGATAAATCAGTTCGATGGGTACGACGGGCGTGTTGGACCCGGCGCGAAAATAGAATTGCAGGTTTTTCAGATTGTTGATTTCGCTGGCCATGACGATGGGCTGGCTGCGTCTTACGATATTCACGCTTCTGCCGTCGCGGATATCATTGATGCCGAAAGAAATGCCGTCATTGCTCTCGGCCTGTTCCGCGGAACCGATGGCGTCCTCCGCCCATTTGCAGGTTTCATTGTCATTGCATCGGTAAATGCATTTCGTATGGCAGCCTCCTGAGATGGCCGCGGCCGCATTGCCATATTTACCTTCCAGAAGCGGTTTGGACTGATAGCCGATGATGCCGCTGCCGCCATATTTGGCGGCGTGTGCGAGCGCCTTGGGCAAAGAGGGCAGGGCATTCAATGTCGTCAATTCATCAATGATATAGAAGATCCGCCGGTTCATATTCTCTGGCAGGGTCATGATGGCGGAGACCACGATATCCATCCACAGGCTTATGAGCGGGCGGACCGCGTCCACATGATCGTCGCGTGTCGCGATGAATAGCCAGCCTTCATCCTCTTCATTCTGGACCCACTGGCGCAGCGAAAAAGGCTGTCCTTCCGTCTTGAGATAGTTGAAGGATTGGAGATAGGCTGCCACATGGGCCATGACCGAGGAGGCGGTTTTATCTTTACCAAAAGCACTGGTGGCTTCCGTGCCTTCGAGAAAATCGACCACATCCTCCGCCTTGGATTGCAGTGTCCAGTAAAGTAGATCTTCTATGCTTGGTTTCCTGTCTTTGAAGGTGGCCAGCTTGCGTGTCAGAGCGGCATAGACCGCACGCGCAGACAACGTCCAGAAGGGCTCCTGTCCGCGTTCATCTGGAAACAGGGAATGCGCTTGCTGGGCATAATGCGGGGCTTCGGTCAGATCATACCAGGGACGCCATTCCACGGACCGTTCGTCCATGGGATTGAGGATATAGTCCTTTCCCGGCCTATAGAAATGCTTGATGAACAACCCGCCGAAGTCATAAATGACGGCCTTCTGGCGTCCTTGTCGGATCGCGATCAGCGCGTCGATAATCTGACGGGACTTTCCCGTGCGGGATGCGCCCACCATGGCGAGATTCATGGTCTCAAAAAAGTGGGGCAGGCGCACGCCACCTATGGACAGCGTACCGGGGTCGCCCAGTGCCTTGAAATGGGTGGCCAACTCGCCGGTGGTGCCGATGCGTGAGCCCCGGACATGGAAATCCTTCGCCACCCGGCGGCCATTATAATAGAAGAAGATCAAGATGATCAGAATGAGAATGGAAGCGATGGACAATCCATAGAGTGCCCCTTGCACGGCCCCACTGCCGATCTTGAGCCAGACCGTCTTGGCCGTATTTGATTTGACGAATCTGATGGCTGACACTCGGAGATGTTTGCCGCTCAAAGTCTGGTAATGAACCGTCCCTTTGTTCCCATAAACGATGGTTTTGAAGGTGGCTGTGAAGAAGGTGGTTACGATGTAGCGGTCCCGTGGTGAGGTCACATTCCACGCCTGAATACCCGCCATGACGCTGATCAAAATGACCGCGATGAAAAGGGTCATCCTGAGTGACTGCGCCATCATCTTGATCTCATGGATCGTGGTTTGTGCGCCCCGGACAAAGGTGGTGGTCGCGGAGTCAAAGAACCTAGACATCGTCCGCCTCCGGGTCGCAAGGTTGGATGATGCCCTTGTCCAGTAGATAGACTTCCGCGTTTTCCAGAACCGCCTTGGCGCTTTTTTTGTCGAGGGCTTCCGCGAGAAACTGGTTCAGGAAAAAGCTCTTGGTGACAATCCCGAGCATGGTAAAGAGAACTTTGTCTTCGGTGACCGGACGGAATTTGTCACCCTTGACGGCTTCCTCCACAAGGACGCGCAATAGTTCGGAGCGAGAGAGACCGTTGGTCTCTGCCAGGTTAATGAATTTGTCGTAAGTCGCCTTTTCGAGTCTCGTGCCGAGAGGGACAAGCATGTGCAGCTCCCATAGAGCCGCAAAGACATTTCAGGCACCTTTACTCAACCATAAAAAAGCTAATTGAGCAAGTTTTTTTCCTTTGCGTGTAAACGGATAGCGCCATGGTAAACAACGGCTTTCCTTTTTTTCCGCTCTGTAAACACAGCCGCGTAAACGGGACATTTTTTTCTGTAAACGGTAAACATATTGTAAACATTGAAGAATTTGGAACGCAGTTTGTGCATCAGGTGTGTTCACGATTTTGCGCGTAAAGCTTGCTTTTAGCGTATCCGCTCAACACACTGGAGGGGTCCTCTTTGCCGGGGATTGAATTGGGGGGTCTTTTTTCAATCATATGAAGGAGACGCCACATGGCACGGCGCAAGAGCGTATCATTGTCGGATTTGCAGGCCCAGAAACAGGCTTTGACCGAGGCGATAGAAGCCAAGGAACAGGAACTGGCGGTCAGTTACGGTATGCCGTTCGTGCGTGCGATGGGGGACGATCTTGACGTGCGGGACCTTGCCAAGCTGGCCAGCGCGGTGGGCGCAATCGGACTGGGACAAGCCCTGACCCGTCTAACGCCCCGGCCCACACAGAAGCCGCCACACAAGCCGGGTCAAGGCTGAGCCGAAGCCGTCATCATACCGCCATGACGGACACAGAGCAACATGTCTGCAACGTGATCAGCGACATTCAGAGCGGCGTTTTGGCCGAGGATGAAACATTGTCGCTGCGCAAGATTTGCAAGCTGTATGATGTGGGCCGGTCGATGGCGAAAACTATCTTGGAGACGCTGGCGTGTGAGGGCTGGATTGACCGCGTACCGGACGGCATGAGAGGCGGCTATGTGGTGGCGTCCACGTCTCAAGCGACGCTGGATCAGGCCATGGAATTGCGTGTGATCTTGGAGGTGTATGCACTGGAAAAGCTGACGCCTGTGCTGACCAAAAGACTGTTGAGCCGCCTCAAGCAGATCAATTTGAGCATGTGCGGAGCCGGACGCCATGAGCGGTTTGACGAGGCGGCGGATTTGGACGCGGCCTTCCATGCCTGCATCATTCATGCGGTGGATACCGGGCCGTTGGCGCGTCAGATTTGTTGTCTCGGCACGCAGCAGCTTTTGAAAAACCGGACACGTTTCAGCAGTCAGGAGGAAGTGTTCCGTTACGTTTGTGAACACGCCTATCTGATTGATGCCATGGAGATGGGCCGTACGGAAAGATTTTTGTCCATGTGCCGGACCCATTTTCTAGGCGGTGTCGAGCCTGTACGGATCGCGGCGCAATAGGCGGTGGCGGGAGGGGCCGCAACCCCTCCGTTATTGATCTCAAGGATGAACCATTTCATCATCATGTTGTTCGATCATTTGCAGGAAGTCGGCGGTCTGTTCCGTCTGTTGTTTACGCAGATCCGCCAGTCTGGTCTGTGCTTTTTTACGCTCTGTTTTGCTCAGAATGGCTCCTGTCAGTTCGGCTTGAAGATCGTCGATTTCGCGTGCAATGCTCTGCATGATCCGTCTCCTTTGTCTTGATACCGTTTTTGCCTAAGATGCCGTGCCGGATTGGGTCGGGGACCACCTTTAGGTGGCCGGCTTGCCGGGGCCGGGGGGAGCCGATTTTTTTCTTCAAAAAAATTGGGGGGGACCCGGCATCCTCGACGCGGTGCGGTGCGGTGGCTTAGGCTTGGAGGTCAGAAAGACAGTCTTTGTCTCCGTTTTGGCGTACCGTTTCAGAACTGAAAAGAAGGGGCCGTTGCCTCTTCTGTGTGATGGCTCAAAAGGGAATGTCCGGTCCCGTGGCAAGAATGTTTTCCCACTCCAACACTCTTGTCAGATGCGTGTGAAAGGTGCGCATCCGCTCGGATTTGCAATAAGGTTTGGGGACTTCCAGAAAGTCTTTTGCGGCGGTCACATCCGGGCATCTGCCGGGGATGACGGCGCACACAAAATAGGGACCGAACAGGTGAAACGGTCCCGCATCAACGCAGCCGCTTGCATCCTGAAGAGCTTTGACGCAGGCATTATCGAGGTCTGGTGCAGTGACAATTCTGACGGTGGCGAATTGTTCGCCGAGGGGACAAAAGCCGTCATATCTGACGGTCATTGCTGCCACAATGAGGGTGTAGGTTTGCATCCTTTGGGGTCCTTATCTAGCCAGCAGGGAAAGTCGGAAGGGGCTGATGCCCCTTCCTCGTGGCGGTTCAGGGCACTTCATCGGGTTCCGGGCTCTGGATGCAGGCGCGCTGAATGAAATCGATTAAGGTGCCGAAAAAGTCTTTCATGATGCGTTCTTTGGTGAAGTCTTCCGGGACGGCTACAATCCGCTTGTAATCTGCGCATGAGGGACATCTCACGGTCATGAACCTTTCCAGATAGACCGGTCCCATAAGTTGATTGGGTCCCCAATTGCAGACCAGTTTTGCTTGCGTGAGTGCTTCACGACAGGCGTCGTAAGCTCTGGGTGCGCATATGCTGTAGTTGACGCTGAAAGACTCGCCGAGGGGATAAGTGCTGTCGGCCCTGATCGTCATGGCGGAAACGGTGATCGTATAAATCAGCATTGTCTAGCTCCTCATGTTTCAGCCGGTGTCATACTTTCTTCCTTTCCGGCTTGACCCTCTGGCCAGCGCCGAGCGGCCCTAAAACCAAACAGAGGAGCGCGGCCGACAGGCCGCACCTTGCCGGGCCGTTCGTTCATTTTGCGTGCGCGTCAAACGGAATTTCGGAGGGTCCGCGCGTCAGCGTGGAGACCGTCATTACGCTTGACGGAAAGCACGCCAAATGAAGTAAGCTGGTTGGTGAGGGGCAACGCGGGGAAGGCTGTGCCTTCCCGTCATGAAGCAAATAAAGAGCGGACAGGGACGTCTCGCGTTCCTGGTAGCCCCATTATCCCGAGAGGCCGAAGGCCACCGTCCTGATTGACTGAGATGCTGCGACCAAAAAAGGGGCCGAAGCCCCTTAGTGATCCTGTGCAAGTGGGTCGTCTTCCGGCGCAATCTCGTCGCGGGACAGGGTGTCGATTTCCTGGTCTTCGTCGTCAAACAGATTTTCGGGAAACATCTGCTCGAAAGTGTTGCGCGGGATGTGCACGATAAAGTCCATGAGAACCTCCTCTGGTTTGAAACCTCAAGGCCCCCTGCCTGACGGGCGTCGATCAGACTGTCCGGGACGCGCGAGCGCCGCGCCAGCGGGCGGCGGCGGGCCAATTTTCCTGTTAGGAAAATCAGGACCGGCGGCGATCCTTGACGGTCTTCCATCGGCGTCTGTTAGGCTGGGGGATTGAGGGAGAAGGCCAACTGGACATTGTCCTGGCCGCGTGCGGCACGAGGATCGTCACCCGTATGGGCGGAGACCCGTTCCGGGGCTCCGTGGAGCTTGGCGGCAGGACCGCCTAGCGCAATAGAGCCGGTCCCTTTAGGGACGTGCCCGTCAGGGCCTCGCAGGGCCTTTTCAATATCACCAGCGGGGGTTTTTGAGGAAGGGTCTGGATACCAGGAGCACGGTTGCGGGCAGGAAGGCCATGGCCGGGATGGCGGCGGCCAGGCGGACACCATCGGGGTGCAGATTCTGAAGGATACCCAACAGGCTGATGGTGGCGAATAGGCCGAGATTGAGGATAACGGACAGACTGACAAGGCCGAATTGGACTGTACGGGAAAACTGTGTGAGGCGTACCCGCATGATGTCCAGTCCGGCCTTGGTGAGGGGGCTGCTGCTGAGCAGGGTCAGCGTGGCCAGACAGGTGAAGAGGGTGGGGATGATCAGGTCCGCCAGGGCGTGCATGACGAGGGGCAGGTACAGGGCTGTGGTAACGAAACCGCCTGATTTGAGCGCCGTGGTGATGGAGGGACGGAAAAAGCTTACCATGGGACAGAGATAGGGAGTGGCGGCCCGGAAAAAAAGACTGCCACGGCTCTATCCATCGGTTTGGGCCCAAAGGCGAGCATGAAAGAAGGCCCGGCGCGGGGGAGGGCGCCGGGCCTTTGGACGGGCACCGCCTTGGCGGTGCCCGGCGGGGGCTCAGTTCATGATGATGGAAAAGACCCTGTCATCGTCCTGATCGGGCTTTTTGCCCAAATTGGCGAACAGGACGGGCCTACCATTGGTGATCTGCGGATGCTTCAGCGCGATGGACACATGCTCTTTGCCGGAGCTTTTGCCGATGCGGCGGCTGGCCGATCCGATTTCCACACCACGGCTGTAAACCAGCATCTCAGGGGCGTTTTCACGTTCGCTGATGCAGGGTACGAACTCGATTTCGCCCTGATAGGTCAGCAGCTTCAGAACGCCTCGGAAATTCTTCTCACCGGTTTGCTCTACATATCCGACTTCACTCGCCATTTTTCGTCTCCTCGTTATGCCGGGGACCTATTCCCTCGACGCGAACAGTCGGGCTGCGGCCTGTCCGGCAGTCACCGAGCGCCCTGGCAAGACGGGCGCCGGCCTTTTGGCCGGCGCACCGCAAAGGCGTGAGGAGAGCAGCCAAGATGTGTTTATTTCGGGCGGGACGCCTAGACGGGTCGCGGTGGCGGCAGGGATCAGGCGCGCAAGCGCGCTGTCCCGCCGGTGGCGCGGGAACCCGCTTGGCGGGGCGTCATAGAAAAAAACACATCTTGGCTGTTGGCTGCGGGAGGACAGGCCGTGGCACGCTCGCGGCGAAGATGGGAATGGAGGCCAGGTCATGACAGGAGACACGGAGCGGCTGGACGGGGATGTGCGGCGGCGGGGAATGAAGGGATATGCGGCCTGAGGGCTGGCGTTCAGAAGGAGACGCAATGAGAGCTTAATGGGCGGAAAGCCCCGATCTGTGGCGGCTGTAACCGAGCAGCAACGGATGGCTGAGCGTGCGGCCGTTGCCGACCTCCATTGTCTTCACCTGCTCGGCGCGGTGGTTGGTGAGGCCGTATTGCAGGTTGATGCCAGCGAGTGGGGCCGGAAGCCGGCGCAGATAGGCCGCCGGTGCGCCCACGAGACTCGCAAGTTGGCCGAAGCTCCAATGGGTCGGCGCGACCGGCTCTTCGGTGTCTGGCAGGACGAGCGCGAGCCGCTCTGGATCGTCGCAATGGGCTTCGACGCGGATCGCCGCGCTCTCGACCGTACGCGTCTTGCTCCGTTCGGCGCGGCCTTTCACAGAGGCGTAGAGGTCCGACAATGAGAGGTACTTCTCGTCGTCAGGCCGCGAAAACCATTCGGACGACACGCGGCCTTCATGGCCGCTGCGGGACATATCCACCTTGTAGCCGCCGCTCTCGGGGCGGCCGTTCATGATCTCGATTGCAGTCATGGCTGATCTCCATGACGGGCGTCCCGAGAGCCTTTCTCTCGACCTCCAAACCCGTCACGGCGACGGCCGCAGGCCTCTCACTCTTGGGCTTGCCTGTTCGGCCTTCCGGCGCTTGTCGTCTCTGGCCACGCTCCCAGGCTGCGGTCCATTCATTCCCAAATATCGGCCTATTGACTTCCAATTGGCCGGATACAATAGTTCCAAATTGCCGAGGATTCGGAGATCGCATGTTTCAACGCTTTTTAGAACGACAGGCCGAAGAAGCGCTTTCCGACACACCTGTGGTCTTGATTGTCGGACCGCATCGGGTCGGCAAAACCACCTTGGTGAGAAAGATGCAGGAGGAAGGTCGGGACTATATTACACTCGACGATCAGACCGTCCTAGAAGCAGCCCAGTCTGATCCTGCCGGTTTCATTCGAGGCCTGGACCGAGCCATCATCGACGAGATCCAGCGTGCGCCCGATCTGCTGCTCGCCATCAAAAAGACCGTCGATGACGATTATCGTCCTGGCCGGTTTCTTCTCACGGGCTCGGCGAACGTCCTGACCCTTCCCAAAATAGCTGACAGCCTTGCGGGCAGGATGGAGACGCTGCAGATGCTGCCCCTGGCGCGGGCAGAAATCGAAGGCTGTCAACCAAGCTTTCTTGAACGTCTTTACGAAAGAAAGCTTCAAGCCCAGCCGGACGCCATCGTCGGCGACGATCTGGTCGATGTCGTCCTGTTCGGCGGTTTTCCTGAGACTATCGCCCGGCCGAGCGAACGACGCCGACAGGACTGGGCGCGCTCCTATCTGACGTCGATCCTGACGCGCGATCTTCGCGACATCGCGGATGTGGAAAAGCTTACAGAGCTTCCGAAATTCGTGCGTCTCTTGGCCGAACATTCTGGGCAACTGGTCAACTGCTCTCAGCTAGGTGCCGGCATCAATGTTAGTCACAAGACGGGGCAGCGCTATGTCGGGCTGCTCGAGCAGGTATTTCTGATCGCAACCCTGCATCCCTGGTTCACCAATGCGCTGAAGCGCATCGTCAAGACGCCAAAGCTGCATTTCATCGACTCTGGTTTGCTGGCCAGCGTTCGGGGCCTTACCGCCGAGAGAATAGAGGCCGATAGAGGAACGTTCGGTGCGCTTCTCGAGAGCTTTGTGTTCTCGGAAGTCTTGAAGCTCATGGCGGCATCGGACCTGAAGATGACGCCGTATCATTTTAGAGATCGTGATGCGCGTGAGGTGGATGTCGTCCTGGAACGCGACGATGGTAAGATCGCTGCGATCAAGGTCAAGGCGAGCGCCACAGTTAAATCGGGGGATTTCAGAGGCCTACGGGCGCTCGCTAAGGCGTGCGGCGACCGGTTTGCATGCGGTGCCGTTCTCTATGACGGTCAAGACGTTGTGCCCTTCGGTGATGGGCTGGTGGCCGCGCCGATTTCCACTCTATGGAGGTGAACTCAATAGAAAAATCCTACAATGAAGTGGTGGTGCCAAATAACTATGGGTTCCGCAACTCTCAATCAAAAGTATACACATCGATCACTCCTGCTATGAAAAAATAGACGGTGGCAAGAAATGGCTTTTGATGCGAAGTCAGATATTTAGGGGATGAAATCAAGATGAAGGCATTTGATTTCGATGGCCATCTCATCAGCGCGTATGAGCGGTTTTCACGTTCTTTTACAGTGATACGCGCGGATGATCTAAGAAACGAAATCGATGCGCAGTATGATGCTGGACGGTTTTGGCCTGATGCGCTGCTGTCTCTTAACCCGAGCTATCGCTCCGACCGGAACGTCGATGAGCTTGTTGCCTCCGGGGACCTTGATGAAGGCACAGGGCGAGTGTTCAGGTTCGGCGACGTTCCGATGACCTTCTATCGGCATCAGGCCGAAGCCATCGCCAAGGCGAAAGCAGGCAAAAGTTTCGTTGTTACAACCGGCACAGGATCTGGCAAATCCATGTGCTTCTTTGTGCCGGTGGTGGACGCGATTATTCGGGCTTTGCGATCAGGAAAGCCAAGAAACACGAGAGCGATCATCGTTTATCCGATGAACGCTCTGGCAAATAGCCAATTAAAGGAGATCGAGAAGTTCATCAGCCAGTCGGGCATTCCGGACGACATCCGTCCGGTGATCAAGCGATATACCGGACAGGAAAGTCAGGAGGAGCGCCAGAAGATCGCCGCCAGTCCTCCAGATATTCTGCTTACCAACTACATGATGGCAGAACTGCTGCTGACACGGCAGGACCAGCTGGACGCCCAAGTGGTCGAGAACGCAAGCGGTCTGGAATTCATAATCCTAGATGAGCTTCACACCTACAGAGGACGCCAAGGTGCAGACGTTGCTGTTCTCGTGCGGCGTCTTCGCGACCGGTGCGCTCCAGACAAGCCCCCTGTTTGCATCGGCACTTCCGCGACTATGGCGTCTGAAGGGTCAGAAGAAAGTCGGGCCGTTGCTGTTGCAAGGGTCGCCTCTCGGTTGTTTGGCGCTGAGATTGGTCCGGATGCAGTCATCGATGAGTCCCTTCAGCGCGCAACCGACGACAAAATCACCCTAGCGGATGCTGTCGCTTCGCTGTCAACGGTGCTGGGGGACGGCCTTCCCGAAACACTAGATGACGCCACGCTAAGAACGCATCCGCTTGCGGTTTGGGCCGAACTTGCGCTCGGACTGGATGATGGCCTTGAGCTCAAAAGGCAAAAGCCAATTCCCTTTATGGACGCCGTTGAACGCCTCGTGGCAGACAGTGGAGTGGATTCTGAAAAGTGCAGGACTGTGCTGCAGGAGTTTCTGACCAGGGTTAGCCTGCCGGAATTCGAGAGGGGCGGAAGCGGTGACCGAGCCTTTCTCGCGTTCAAACTTCACCGCTTCATCTCGGGCGCAGGTGAAGTTTTCACCACCCTGACGAAACAGCCCCGAACGGTTCTGTTTGAGGGGCAGCTCGAAGACCCCAGTGCACCAGGCAATCGCCTTTACCCAACACGTTTCTGCAGGAATTGCGGTCACGAGTATCATGTCGTGACGAAATCGGATGAGGACGGACATACAAGATTTCTTCCGCGGGGAATCGACGATACGCCACTTGAGTCAGAAGACGGATCAGAAGTTGCGGGCTATCTCTGCCCCGTGCCGGATAGCGACGCCGATTTTATATTCGATGGCGATCTGACCACATATCCAGAAAGCTGGCTTGAAGAACACAATGGCGTGGAGCGACTGCGATCTTATCGAAGGCCGCGCGCTCCAGTGTCATTTCTTGTGGAGTCAGACGGGCGTCACGGTTCAGGTGGCCGGGAGTTCTTTTTTGTACCCGGGAAATTCGCGTTCTGCCTGTGCTGTCAGGACGAACCCAATCAAGGCATGCGGGAGCGAAGCAAACTTGCAGGCTTGTCCGGTGAAGGCCGAAGTTCGGCGACGACACTGTTGGTCTCAAGCGCCCTTGAATGGATGAATTCGGCCAAGAGTGGCGTTCCGGAGACAAAAAGAAAGCTTCTTGGCTTTACGGACAACCGTCAGGACGCTGCGCTGCAGTCTGGTCATTTCAACGACTTTCTTTTTGTCAGTCTTCTGCGCGGCGCGATATTGCGGGCGATACTTGATGATGGTGATGATGGCCTCAGCGAGGATGAATTTGGTCTGAGGGTCGTCAAAGCGCTTGGCTTTGTCTCTTCCAATTCGGGCGCTCGGGTTCATTGGATGCTGGACCCGTCCGCAGGCGCGGTTATTCGCGAGGATGCGCAGCGCGCGCTAGCCAAAGTGCTTGCTCATCGGGTCTGGACAGATCTTCGCCGCGGTTGGCGTTACACCAACCCCAGCCTCTCAGTCCTTAACCTGATCGACGTGCGGTTTGCCGGTCTGGAGGAAATCGCCAACGACCGCGAACGGATGATGACGGTGCTTCCGGAGTTGGGAGATGTGTCAGCCGACCAACGACAGAAGCTCCTGAAAGAACTGCTCAACGCAATGCTCGCTGGTCTCGCCGTGAACACAGAGTCTCTCGACCTCGCCGTCCTCGACGGTGTGGCCCAGAAATCCCGATCACTGCTTCGCTCACCCTGGGCAATCGACAGCAAGGAGAAGCCGCGTGGGCGGTCCTCGCTGGTACAGCGCGCTCCCGGCAAGGGCGTTGTCAGCCTACGCGAGGAGCAAACGCTCCTCCGTGCAGGACACAATTCTCGTATCGCCAGACTGATCAACAAGAAGAGCGTTATCGGAACAAAACTTGGCAAGAACGACTATCTGGATTTCCTCGGACGTCTTCTCGAACTTCTGTCCGATGAAGGCCTCGTTGTTCCCGTCGAGATCGACACCAATGTCATGGGCTGGCGGCTCACACCGTCGGCTGTCCGACTTGTGCCCGGTGCCGCACTCCAGGACGCGGCTGCGCGGGGAAACGAGTATTTCCATAACCTGTATCTCACCATTGCGAGCGATCTCGCCTTGGGGAGGAGCGCCTATTGGGGGCTGGAAGGCCGGGAACACACCGCGCAAGTATCTCAAAAGCAACGCGAATGGCGCGAATGGCGCTTCCGGTTCGAGAACGACGACCAGACCAACCTGCAGGGTTCTGACTACAGGACTGAGATAAAGGCCACAGGTGAGTCAGACCAGTTCCTGCCGGCGCTCTTTTGTTCTCCGACAATGGAGCTTGGTGTTGATATCTCAGCACTGAACGCCGTTTACCTCCGCAACGTGCCGCCAACCCCAGCCAACTATGCGCAGCGCGCGGGACGTGCCGGGCGCTCGGGTCAGGCTGCCGTGGTGGTCGCCTATTGCGCCTCAGGGTCACCACACGATCAGTATTTCTTCGAGCGCCGCAACGATATGGTCGCGGGCGTTGTGAGGCCACCTGCGCTCGACATTACAAATGAAGAGCTCGTTCGCTCTCATCTTCATGCTGTCTGGCTCGCAGAATCGAAGCTCGCCCTGTCCCCGGACATTCCAGAAACACTTGATCTTCAGACGGAGAATTTCCCGCTCAAAGAGGACATACTGAATGAGATAAGCAAACCATCACTCGTCTCGACGGCCATGGGGCCAATGAAACGGGTCCTAAAGGCGATTCTTGCAGCTGATGGCGGCGTGCTGCCAACTTGGATGGACAATGCCGATGATTTCGTCCTCAGGGTGGCCATGGAGGCACCGAAGTCGTTTGATCAGGCGTTTGGCCGATGGCGGGAACTCTATAAGTCGGCACGCAGTCAACTTTCCGAGGCCAATGCGCGATCAGAGATTACGGGACTCTCTGGAGCTGACCGGCGGAAGATCAAGTCTGCGCAAATTCAGGCCAGTGATCAGATTACCATCCTCGAGCAAGGCAAAGCATCGAATGGTTCGGATTTCTACTCCTATCGGTATCTGGCAACCGAGGGCTTTTTGCCGGGGTATAATTTTCCGCGTCTGCCACTCTACGCCTTTATTCCGGGTGAAGACAAAACCGGGTCATTTTTGTCGCGCGCCCGGTTTCTCGCCATTTCCGAGTTTGGCCCACGGAGTCTAATTTATCATGAGGGCCGCGCCTACCGCGTGATGAAAGCGAAGCTCCCTCCTGAGGCGCGGGGCGGGGACGGTACAGAACTCGCGACAAAGGATATCTTCATCTGTCAGGAGTGCGGCGCTTGCCATGAAGGTGAGGTCGAGCGTTGCCATGGCTGCAATGCGCATATGGCGAGCGAAGTGCCGATCAAACGGACTCTTCGGATCGATAATGTAGAGGCGATGCCGACCGAGCGCATTTCGGCAAATGACGAAGAGCGTGTGCGGCAGGGCTTTGACATTCAAACGGTCTTCTCATGGCCGCGCAAGGAGGGACAAATTCAGGTCACCGAGGCCGACTATCGGTGTGGAGACGCAAGTCTGCTGGCGCTTCAGTATGCTAACAGCGCTGAAATCAGTCGGTTGAACAAAGGCCTGAAACGTCGTCGCGACCAAACCGTCTTTGGCTTCTACATTGATCCCCGAACCGGATACTGGGCCAAGTCCGAAGATGAAGACGCGGAAACAGACGCAGCACCAGACGTTGTAAAGCCAGTCCGCATTGTGCCGATTGTCCGTGATCACAAGAATGCACTTCTCGTCCGGATCAAAGAGCCACAAGCCTATGCACCTGAAACGATCACTACACTACAGCATGCCCTGCTCAGGGGTATCGAAGTCGTCTACCAGCTGGAGGAAGGTGAAGTGCTGGGCGAGCCTCTACCGGCTCGCGATAATCGCCGGGCGATTTTGGCGTATGAGGCTACCGAGGGCGGCGCAGGCGTCCTGACCCGTCTGATCGATGACCCCAAAGCGATTGCTGAGGTGGCGAGGACAGCGTTGGAGCTGATGCACTTCGAGAACATTGAGAAGGCGATTAGCGATGGCGATGCGACATTGCTCACGGTCGCTGACGATGAAGCGTGCGTCAGAGGCTGTTATCGGTGCCTGCTCTCATATTTTAATCAGCCCGATCATGAACAGATCGACCGGGCGAGCGATGAAGTGAAACAGTTGCTTGTGGATCTCGCTCGCGGCGAGACAGTTATCCAGGAAAAGACAAAACCAGATGCGGCGACGTATCTCTGGATGAGCGCTTTCGCGGCCGCCAACTTGCCGGAACCAGATGCGCTGCATTTTGAAATCGGAGAAGCGTCGATCGAATATGGCTGGAAAACACATCGCGTCGCGGCGACCTTGAAGCCTCTCACCGATGCGCTGGCCGAACAGGCTCAAGCCCAGGGGTGGGAGCTGGTATCTCTGCCCTCAAGTCCGAGTGAGGGACTTCCGTCAGAGCTGGTTGAATTGCTGGGAGGCGGCGCATGAGGGTCAATGTCTCGCCAGGCGATCTCGTGCGTGCGCGAGGACGGGAGTGGGTCGCACTGCCGCCACCAGACGGAGATGTGTTGGCGCTTCGCCCTTTGTCCGGCAACGAAAACGACGTGGTGCTGCTGAACCCTGACCTCGAGCTAACGACGGTTGAACCGGCCCGCTTTGACTTGCCTGTAGACGCTACGCCCACTGTGCAAGCCAAGGCCGCCCTTTTGAGCGATGCATTGAGGCTTAGCTTACGTCGCGGAGCAGGCCCGTTCAGATCGGCTGCTCATCTGTCTTTCGAGCCTCGCACCTATCAGCTCGTCCCTTTGCTTATGGCCCTGAGGCTGCAGGTTCCGCGGCTGCTGATCGCTGATGATGTGGGGATAGGAAAAACCATCGAAGCTGGATTGATCCTCCGGGAGTTTATGGATCGGGGCGAGGTGGATTCGTTCTCCGTGCTCTGTCCACCGCATCTGGTGGATCAGTGGCTCATTGAACTCAAGGATCGGTTCGGGATCGATGCGGTTCCGGTGACCTCGGGAACAGCGACACGGCTCGAACGCAATCTGCCTCTGGCGCAAACACTCTTTGACGCCTTTCCCTTTACGGTCGTCAGTCTCGACTACATCAAGGCGGAGAAGCGGCGGGACGGGTTTGCAAGGGCCTGTCCTGACTTTGTCATCGTCGATGAAGCTCACGCCTGCGTAGGAACCCATAAGGGTAAGCAGCAGCGCTTTGATCTCCTTCGGGGGCTAGCAAAGGACGCCAATCGTCGCCTGATCATGCTGACCGCCACGCCGCATTCGGGCGATGAAGAGGCTTTCGCGCGGCTCCTGTCACTGATTGATGAGGAGTTCGCGAGCGCAAACTTCGACAATACTCGCTATCGGGAGCGTCTCGCACGGCATTTTGTTCAGCGCAGACGTGTGGACTTGATTGAAGGGGATTGGGACGAGACGCGGTCCTTTCCAAAACATCAGACGACGGAATTTTCCTATCGGCTGACGGGACCGCATCTCGATTTCCAAGAGGCGGTCATCGACTATTGTCTGGGAGTCGTCTCGCGCGCCGGCAACCAAAGACGGGATCAAAGATTAGCGTTCTGGGGAACACTTGCGCTGATGCGCTGCGTTGGGTCCTCACCGGCCGCAGCGCTCAGTGCACTGAGAAACCGCGCCAGCAATGAGAGTGAACGTCTGGAGCCTCAGATTTTTGATGAGGACGGCGATGAGGAAGACGCTGTCGATCTGGAGCCTGGAACTGTTTTTTACGCTGATCCTGAGTTGCTCGCGTTGATGGATCGCGCGTCAAGCCTTGCTTCGGAACCGGACCCCAAGATCGATGCACTCGTGAGCGCGTTGAAGCCTCTGATCAAAAGCGGTACGAATCCAGTCGTATTCTGCCGTTACCTGGCCACCGCAGAATATGTGAAGGATCGGCTTCGCAAAGCGTTTGGCAAACTCACCGTGGAGGCCGTGACTGGTGAGCTGACACCGGATGAGCGGCGTGACCGTGTCGCCGAAATGGCGTCTGAAGATTCGCAGAAGGACGCTCAGCGGATTCTTGTGGCTACTGATTGCCTCTCCGAGGGTATCAATCTCCAGCAACTCTTTGACACAGTGGTTCACTACGATCTTTCGTGGAACCCAACACGCCATCAGCAGCGAGAGGGCCGCGTTGACCGCTTTGGTCAGCCCACTGAACTCGTCCGCTCGATCATGATGTTCTCGCCGGACAGCGCCATTGACGGCGCTGTTCTGGACGTCATCCTGCGAAAAGCGGAAGAAATCCGAAAAGCGACCGGAGTCACGGTTCCCCTCCCTGAAGAGCGTGGAGCCGTTACAGATGCATTGATGGCGTCGATGATGCTGCGCCGAGGTGGCCAGCAACAGCTTGCGCTCGACCTACGTCTGGAAGACGGCATGCGCGCCATCGAAGCGCGATGGCGCGATGCCAGCGAGAATGAAAAGAAATCGCGCGCGCGATTTGCCCAGAATGCCATGAAGCCCGGTGAAGTCGCTCCAGAATGGAACAAGGTGAAAGACTTGCTTGGTTCACCGGATGACGCGCGGATGTTTGTTGACCGGGCCATGTCGAAATTCGGTGTACCGCTCGAGAAAAAGGGCACTGTCCATCTCGCGCATGTGCATGCCCTGGAGCCAAGTCTGAAAGAAAAACTGGATCAGCGGGGGCTAAGGGACTCGGTGAGGCTTGCCACCGCCGAACCTGCGCCTTCAGGAACAAGTCTTCTGACGCGAACCCATCCCCTGACGTCCTCGCTGGCGGAAAGCCTCCTTGAAGCCTCCCTTGAGCCAGAGTCACTGCCCGATCTTGGGATTGGCCGTGTCGGCGCCTGGCCAACGCCAGCAGTCTCCGTGCTGACGCGCATTGCCTTGCTTCGTCTGCGATACAAGCTGACCATTCATGCCAGAAAAGAAAGACTGCTCCTCGCTGAAGAAGCTGCGCTTGTTGCCCTACAGGGCGATGAGATCGTTGCATCCGGAAACGCAGTTCGGGAGTGGCTCGGCACACCGGCAACAGCGGACCTAGCTGACATTGCACGCAAGAGGCTATCCGATGCGGCCAAAGCCGATTTGCCGATGATGCTTGCGGGTCCACTGGCCGACTTTATCAGGCAGCGTGCGGACGAACTAGCCGAAGACCATGCCCGCCTGCGCGCCGCTGCAGGGTCCGCCTCCAGGGTCAGCGTCGAACCGGTGCTGCCGCCGGATGTCATCGGGCTCTTCGTTCTGATACCGGACGGAGCCTGAGGATGGCCCGCCGTCCTGTCACAGACCTCTCCGCCTGGCCGTCGATCACTCTCGAAGGAAATCTGATCGCGCCCGCAATGCTGGCGCGGATCGATGAACGTACTGCGCCCGAACAGAACCCGGAGGATTATGGCGTCCGCAAGGGACTGACGCTTCGCGAAGACATCTCCAGCGCCTTCCGGGTCGGCCAATCGCATTTTGATGCGTTCAGCAAGCTGAGCAATCCCTCTGCCGACGCCACGCGCCGCTTCATCAAGGCCTTCCTGAAGGAAACGTTCGCATTTGATGATGTCGAAGAAGGCGAAGGTCTGATCGCTCTATTTGCAGGCGGCAAACGCATTCCCGTCATTGTCGTGCCGCCGGATGAAGAGCGCCTCGACCGGCGCAGCCCGACACTCTCCGTTGAGCGCTCGCGCTCGCCTGCCTTTGCGCTGCAGGATTACCTCAACGAAGGGGATGACGCGCTCTGGGGCCTCGCGACCAATGGCATGGTCATTCGCCTCATGCGGGACAATGCCTCTCTCACGCGCCTGGCGTTCATCGAGGCCGACCTTGCCCAAATGTTCTCGAATGAGGACGCCGCTTCCTTCGGTTTGCTCTGGTTGCTGATTCACCGCAGCCGCTTTGGCAATGCAGGTGCCCCCGCCACAGACTGCGCGCTGGAACGCTGGCGGGAGACCGGGACGAAGGAAGGCGAAGTCGCCCGTGACCGGCTCGCGGCGCAGGTCAAACTCGCACTCAACGTTCTTGGATCGGGCTTCCTCGAGGCCAATCCCAACCTCGCGAAGGAACTCAGCGCCGGCGAGCGGAATCTTACGGAATGGTTCAACGAACTGCTGCGTCTCGTCTACCGGCTGATCTTCCTGATGGTCGCTGAGGACAGAAACCTTCTGCACTCCAAGGGTTCCCGTGCGGAGGCGCGCAAGCTCTACGCGGACGGTTACAGCCTCGCCCATCTTCGCGCCCAGTGTTTTCGCGGGGCGACCTGGGACCGCCACCATGACCGCTATGAGGGAATAAAGATCGTCTTCCGTTCTCTGGCTGGCGGACAGGAAGCACTGGCGCTGCCCGCGCTTGGCGGGCTCTTTGCGCCGAACATGTTGCCGAACCTCGAAACAGCGAGGCTGCGCAACCGCGCCTTCATGGAAGCGCTTTACCGCCTCTCATGGCTTAAGGGGAAAACCGGTATGTCGCCAGTCAACTGGCGCGCCATGGAGACCGAGGAATTGGGGTCGGTCTATGAATCCCTGCTCGAACTCCAGCCCCAACTGGGTGATGACGGTAAGTCGCTGGTCTTCGCGTCCGATGCCGCCGAGCAGAAGGGCAATCAGCGCAAGACCACGGGTTCCTACTACACGCCCGACAGTCTCGTTCAGGCGCTGCTCGACACGGCGCTCGATCCTGTCCTCGACAAGACCGAAGCCGAGGCGGACGATCCAGAAGCTGCGCTGCTGAACCTCGCCGTCATCGACCCAGCCTGTGGGTCTGGACACTTCCTCCTCGCGGCCGCTCGCCGGATTGCAACGCGCGTCGCCCGCATCCGAGCGGATGGCACGCCGGCGCAGGAAGATTTTCGTCATGCCCTGCGCGATGTGGCGCGATCCTGCATTCACGGCGTCGACCGCAATCCGATGGCGGTGGAGCTGACGAAGGTCGCGCTCTGGATCGAGACTGTCGATCCCGGCCTGCCGCTTGGCTTCTTCGATGCGCAGATCCGCTGCGGGGACGCACTGCTCGGCGTTTTTGATCTTGCCGTTCTCGAAGAGGGTATTCCCGATGCGGCTTACAAGCCGTTGACCGGTGATGAAAAGGACGTCGCCAAATACTACCGCGAGAAGAACAAGCGCGAGGTGAAAGAGCGGGAGAAAATCGCCAGCGGCTTTGGCTTCAACCGCCAGCAGGATTTCATGCGCGAGTTCGTGCGCCTTCGCGCCATGCCGGAGAACACCGTCCGGCAGATCGAAGCGAAAGCAGAAAAGCTACGTGCCCTGACGGCGGAGGGGGCGGCCGCTTGGACGCTGGAGACGGCCTGTGATCTCTATATCTCGGCTTTCCTCCTGCCAAAGACGAAAGACGACTCTCATGCCGGGCCGGACGGCCTGCCGCGCCGGGGTGCGGAGACGGTGCCCACTTCTGGTGCGGTCTGGGAATGGCTGCGGGGTGTGCAACTTTTCGGCCCGCTGTTCGGCGACGCCATCGACGCCGCCCGTAAGGCCCGCGCCTTCCACTGGCCGCTGGAGTTCCCGGGCATTATGCAGCGCGGCGGGTTCGATGTGGTGCTTGGCAATCCGCCATGGGAGCGTGTGAAACTACAGGAGCAGGAATTCTTTGCTCTGAAGGATCAGGACATCGCCACGGCGAGGAATGCTGCTGCGCGAAAGAGATTGATTGGACAGCTGGATGAAACGAATCCTCTGCTCGCCAGAGAATGGCAGGAGGCATTGCGAAGCGCCGCAGTCGAAAGCCACTTCATGCGAGAATCTGGTCGCTTTCCTCGCGGAGGCGTGGGAGATGTGAACACCTACGCGGTGTTCACTGATTTGGCATGGCAAGCACTACACGCGTCTGGGCGCGCAGGTTTGATTATTCCGAACGGGCTTGTTGTAGGTTTCACTTACAGAGAGTTTTTACGACAGTTGCTTTCGCAGAAGGCACTTGTCTCTTTCTACGGCTTCGAGAACGAAGACAGGATTTTCAAGGACGTACATAATGAAACGAAGTTCGGCCTACTGACCATTGGGGGAAAGGACGTAAGGATCGAGCAGCCGTGGTTTACAGCGCACATCCGCCAGCCCGCAGAAATCGCCGATCCTGAGAAGCGCTATGCCTTGACCGTCGATGAAATTCGAGCAATCAATCCGAACACGCTCAATCTGCCCGCCTTTCGCTGGACCACAGACGCCAAAGTCACTGCCGCGATTCATACCGCAGCACCGATCCTCATCGAGAAGGATGGGAATACTGTTGTTCGAAATGATTGGCGTCTCACATTCCGGACCATGTTCCACATGGCGGGGGATTCCGGGCTGTTCAGAGACCATGAGGACATCGCGCCACTGATTGAAGATCGCCATGGCGCGCTCGCAGTGCTTACCGATGGAAGGCAAGTCTATCCTCTCTATGAGGGGAAAATGTTCTGGCATTTCGATCACCGCTACGGGACCTATGAAAACCAAACTCAGAAGCAGGCAAATAAGGGCGTGCTTCCAAGAGTGACCACAGAACAGCATGCGGATCCGCTCTACCAGATTCAGCCGAGATACTGGGTGGACGCTACCCTCACTGAGACGGCCCTTTCGGGTGATGCGGCGCACAATTGGTTTTTCACTTGGCGAGATCTCGGACCGTCTGAGAGAAGTTTGGTGGGAACAATTATTCCCAAGACGGCAGCTGGGCATAAGGCCCCCTTAATGATCTGCGATCATCCGGTCGAGGAACGCATTGTTCTCGCGTCGGTACTCAGCAGCCTCGTCACTGACTATGGAGTGCGCCAGAAAACGAATGCAATGACCTTCTTCGTGATGGAGCAGGCAGCGGTTTTGGACCGAGCTACGCTTTCGGAATCCATCTCGTGGCTGGGTGATTCAGTGAGCAATTGGATTTTGCCTCGCGCCTTCGAACTATTCTACACGAACTATGAGCTTTTAGCATTGTGTGGTGAGCTTGGTCGCGATCACCCACCATTCGTATGGAATGAAGACCGCAGAGCAGCCATCCAAGCCGAAGTCGATGCAGTGATGCTGCACATATATGGGCTCAATAGAGATCAAGCAGATTGGGTTTTAGATTCCTTCACCGTTCTCCGAAAATACGAGGAGCGTGATCACGGTGAATTCCGTACAAAACGTCTCGTGCTTGAAGCCTACGATGCAATGGCAAATGCCAAAGCCGAAGGTGTAGTCTACCAGACGCCGCTATCACCGCCGCCTGCCGATATCAGCCTTTGTCATGACGCGGATGAATCCCGAAAGCCTTCGGCCGCCCAACCCATCCAACTCCCGCCGCTCGAACAACTGTCCGATGCGATCTGGGCTCGGGCAGCGCCGTCACCGCAGCATGATCCGACCGCTGCGCTTGCGGCTATTTTGAAATCGCTTGATGAGCCAACAGAGATCCGCACTATCCGTCTCGCCGCCGTGATGATGCTTGAGCCGCATTTACTAACGTCGCTACTTGCCGGTCAGGATCAGCAAGACTGGCGGCGGCTGGTAGGCCAGGAGGCTGAACCTCATACTGGCAATGTCGTAGGCTTTGCCGTGCGCACGACGCCAGGATGGAATGCAGCGATCACGAACCATCGCGGGAATGGCCGACTGATCGAAGATCTGGCTCAAGGAACCTGGGCTCCTGGAACAGGCCTTGACGCTTTCGACACAGCGGGCTGGCCAGAGGGACGGGCTAGATTCGCGCTCACCGTATTACGAAATCTCGACATCGATACGACCATAGAGGCAGCACCCGAAGAAATTCGGGACTGGATCGGCAATGTCGCAACAGGATGACCTCTTCCCGGTTCCGCCTTTGAGCGTAGAGGTACCGCAAGGCCTCAAAGAGCCTCGACTCTGGGTGCGTCGGCTGAAGATATGGGAGGCACCGGGTGGTGAGGTTATCCGCGACATAGAGCTTCGGCCGGGCCTTAACGTCGTTTGGTCTCCGGACGGAGACGATGATCCAAACAGCGACGTGCGCGCGATCGGCCACGGCAGCGGCAAGACGCTGTTCTGCCGCCTACTGAGATATTGCCTCGGCGAGGCCCGTTTTGCTGACGAGGTGCAGCGGGATGCGATCTCGACGACCTTGTTGAACGGATTCGTCGGCGCCGAAGTGATCCTGGACGGAGCTTGTTGGGCGGTCGTGCGGCCTCTTGGCGCCCAACGCAAGCATTTCGCAATCAAGGGCGGCGATCTCGATGCCGTCGCGACGATGGAAGGTGCGGCAACCGGCATTGAGCCGCTCATCGACGCCATAGACGCCGCAATACTTGGTGAAGGCACGGCACAGTTGGCGAGATTGTCACCAGACCAACACGCCTGGCCTATTGCGCTCGCCTGGGCGTCTCGCGATCAGGAATGCCGCTTCGATGACGTGCTGGATTGGCGCGCGCCCGCATCGGGGTCCGACGCGCCGCAGCCGGCAAGCGGGGATGCGAAAGGGCCGCGCCTTCTTGCGATGCGCGCCTTTCTCATGGCGATCACCGAGGAGGAGCAGGCCGCTCGGCGCCAGGAACAGGAGATCTCAGGCCAATTGGACGAGGCGAGACGGCAGCGCTCATTTCTTGAGTGGGATCAGACCCGCCGCGTTGATGGGCTCGTACGCGATCTTGGCCTGAGCGATACATCACTGCCGGAGATGCCTCTTCTTCTCGACTCTTTGAAGTCTTCGGCGGAGCAGAAGCTCGCGGCCGCCGCCAAGTTGCCTGCCGGCAATCCTTCCGAACTATCCGAGGCACGGAGCTCACTTCAGGCGGCAAGAGCGACGCTGCGCGAAGCGGAACTCAAAGTAACAGGTCTTGAGGTGAAACTGCCGCTGGAAGAAAAGATCCTCAGTCAACTGAGCAGCGAAATTCCAGGGCTGTCTGCAGCCGTACAAACAGCCGCAAGTCCAATCTGTCCGATCTGCGAAGTCCCGCTCGACGCAGCCTTGGCTGAAGGTTGCAAGCTGTCCCATCGGCTTCCCGACGCTGCGCAATGTCGGGCGCGGTGGGATGCCAAGCGGCAAGAGGTTGAGGCTCAAGAGCAAGTTGTCTCCGGCGTGCGAACCGAGATGGAAAGTACAAAACCTGAGATAGCGCTCGCCATCCAAAATGTTCAGCAAGCAGAAGAACGCGTGCGCCGGCTAGAAGAGGCGGCAGACGCCCGCAATACGACTTGGCGAGCCGCGACCCGCAGTGTCGAAGACGCACAACGTTGCGCAGAACTTGTCGATGAACTTGCTACCGCGAAGACGACGATTAGCTCCGCCGATGGTAAGCTGCAGCGTGTGCGGGAGCAGCTGCGCGGCTTTGAGGACAAGCAGGCGCAGACCATTGGTGCGATTTCGCAGAAGTTCTCAGCAATTGTTCGCCGTTTTCTTGGTGGTGATGCCAAAGGCGCAATCCGTTTAACCGGCAAGGGTCTTGAAATCAGTGTTGAAGCCGGTGGAGACCGGCGGACGGCAGCAATTGAGTCATTGAAAGTGCTCGCCTTCGATCTCTCTTGCCTATGCCTAAGCATTGAGGGGCGGACGCGCATTCCTGCGTTTCTGATCCACGACAGTCCGCGTGAAGCAGACTTGGGTCAAACGATCTACTATGAGTATTTCCAGCTTCTGAAACAGCTAGAGGAAGAGCTTGCGGGTGCTGTTTTTCAGTACGTCGTAACGACCACGACGAAACCGCCGCAAGAACTCAATCGTGAACCCTGGCGTCGGGTGGTGCTGCGGGGCGCGCCCGGCTCGGAGCGCCTTCTGCGGCGCGACCTGTGACATTGTGAGAAAATGATCGAAAGCCCACAATCCTTCATCGTCTCAACCGAATGCCAGAAGGCGGCCGAGCGGCACGGCTTTCGGCGTCGGCTTGAAGAGGACAACGGATGGGCGGCGTTTCAGTCAACGACAGCGCAGGGAACAATTTGGCTAGCCTCAGGAGGGGCGTCAGGTCCTTGGTTCCTGGCGCTTGACCATGGCGGTGTGATCGAGGAGATCCGCCTGAATCTCGTGTCGGTCGACGGTCCGGGCCTCGCTCGTTTCCAATTTGAGGATCTTCGCGAGCTATACGAGGTTCTTCCGCAGGTTTACGGGCTGGCGGCGAGTTTGCCGGATAGGCCGCTGCGCACCTTTCAGACAAAAGTCAGGGGCCTTCCACGCTCGACAGAGGCGGAGCGCCTGGTTGTTCAGCGCATCGGACAGAACATCTTTCGAGAGAGCCTAATGGACTACTGGCAAGGCCGTTGTCCCTTGACGGGAATAACGGACCCCGCACTGCTTCGCGCTTCACACATCGTTCCCTGGAGCGAATGCGAAAGCGATGCAGATCGACTTGACGTCCACAACGGCCTGTTGCTGTCGGCCCTCTGGGATGCCGCATTTGACCGAGGGCTTGTAACGTTTGGAGACGATGGAACGCCGGAGTTTTCTCCCAACCTTAGTGAGCGTGGACGTGATGAACTGCGATGGCATTCGCAAATTCCGCTTACAGATGACCACCGATCGAGACTGGCGCAACACCGTGCGCGAATTAAGGCCACGTCTTAAATCGCCACTGCCTCGTCGTTGGGTTCACGCCTCTCTGCTTGCGCCAAGAAACGATCCAAGGCCTGTGTTCTAGATGTTCGATCCAACGCATAGGCGGTTTGCTTGAACTCGTTTCCTTCGAGCAATCCATGTATGTAACCGGCGACTGTGTCGGCTGCCATGACGAGTACGCTATCGAGGGAGTGGATATACTTGCTCGTGATCGAGTGGGGGGCATGGCCGAGCAACGTTGCGATCATGCTCTCGGTAAATCCGAGATCGTTCGCGATGCTGGTGGAGCTGTGTCTCAAAACGTGCGCGGTGAGATCCGAAAGCTCGGAGTCACCGAACACCTTCCGCCATTGCCTTGGAAGTCCGCCGCAGGTGTCCGCGCTGCGCGTGCCGGGAAAGACGAAATCGCTCGTCGCTGGTCTCGCGGAGCGTTTCCAGCAATTCGATGGCTGGTAGCCCAATCGGTCGGACCGAAGCGCTCTCTTTGGAGTCTTCCAAACGCAGGCAGCTGTTCTCAAAATCCACTTCGCTCCATTTCAGCAAGATGACCTCGCCACGTCGGCAGCCTGTTAGAGCCAAGAGGCGGGTGATGCCGATGGTCCACGCGAGATCGGCGTCTTCTTCCGCTTTGCTCAGCATGCGCCCAAGTTCGCGAAATTCGTCCTCGCTCAGCCTGCGATCTCGCACTTGATCCTTGGGCTTCCTTATCCCGTGAGCGACATTGTGTTCGATGATCCCCATGCTGATGGCATAAGTGAGCATCGAGCCGGTGAGACCTACACATTTGCTGGCGGTGCCTCGGCCGCCGCGCAGGATGGATTTGCCGCGCTTCTTCGTTTTCTTTACCGCCTTCGTCTTCCCGGCGATAATGTCGTTCATCATTTTCGTCACATCGGCCTTGGTCAGGTCCTGGACACGGCGTTGTCCTATGAGGGGTATGATGTGGCCACGCAGCTGGCCTTTGTTCACGTAGATCGTCGATGGTCGCTTGGGGCATCCACCTTTTCCAAGAACAAGGCCAGCGTCCATCGCTTCGATATAGCGCTCCGCAAGCTCACCGACCGTCATCGCGTTGCGGTCCGCCTGCCTGGCTTCGGCCGGATTCTCCCTTGTGCGATCTTACCAAGCTGGACCTTGGCTTCCTTCCGTGCCGTGTCCGGCGTCCAGATGCCATGAAGACCGATACTGTAACGGCGTGATCGACCGGCAGCCCGGTATTGAACGAGATAACTGCGCTTTCCTGAGGGATAGACACGAAGGCCGAAGCCGGGCAGTTCGTCGTCCCAGATGACGTAATCTTTTTCTCGGACCTCGGCCGCGTCCACGACGCGCTTGGTGAGTTTTGGCATGAGAAGTCGCACCTTTCCGGCCGGTTCCGCGTAAGCAGTAGGGCGGAAATCGCGACCTGTGTTCGGATAGAGACTTCGGTGGAGCGCTTTAGAAAAACAATGTGTTTCAACGCTTTATCGCATAAAGACGTGCTCTATCGCATGTTTCGGATAGGTGCTATTAGATCCTCCGAAGGCAGAGGCCAGAGGTTCGAATCCCCTCGGGCGCGGCGGATTTCATCGCGAACCTGTTCTGTTAGGTAAACGGTTGCCGCGTCATGCTCCTGTGATGCGAAAACATCATTCAGTGCATCAAGATCATCTTTTGTGAAATGAAAGAAGTTGAGGAAGATATTCGTATCTATAAAAATGTGCATCAGCGAGCTTCCATGTAAGGCCCCATGCCTTACACGAGGGATGCGAGGCAATGTAGAGCTTCGTCTTATAGACCCGACACCGACCTACGACGTTGAGAAGATTGGCTTGGCAACAATCTACAGCCAAGTGTTGTCAGCCATATCACTGAGCGGCAATCAAAAGAACACTTAACTCCATTACCTGACCGTATGGGACAGAACAAAACGGAAAAAGGCACCTACTCAGGTGCCTTGATCACCATGGTTTTCACGGCCAGCTTTTCGGCTTTCTGAACCAGGTTCTTGATGATGCCATTGCCTTTGACATCGATGGCGATCAGACCTTTCAGCCTCTGTTGCAGCAGGACATCATTGCGCTTGAAGGGGGCGGCCCTACCATGGCGGTCCCAATCTGGTGCGAAGGCAATGGCCGTGATCTTGTTTTTGGCGGCCCATTGAGTTGCGATCAGATCCGCGCCCTTGGACTGCCCCGTGTGAATCAGCACCATATCACGATGACTGGCATGGACCTTGTCCAGCAGGCGATGAATGCCGTCCACATCGCAGAAGTCGGTAGGGCCCGTGAAGCCGATATAGCTGCCGGAAGGATTGTTCAGGGTCATTTCGGCATCCCGGCGTGCTTGCAGGAAGTCACTGCTTTCCAGCATGGCCGCCGTCATGGTGCCATGATTGACCAAGCGGCCTGCCGACGGACGCCAGTCGCTGCCGGTCTCCGCCTGGAAATGTTCTGCCAGCAGATCTCGTATCAGTTCGAAGAAATTGCGGGCCTCGGTGATGTTCTGGCCCTTGGTAATGGCATCCTCCAGATTGGTGCTGGCGACCTCGGAGCCGTCCTGTTCCAGACAAAGCCGGCGCTGCACCAGCTCATTGGCGTCCAGATCCCGGTCCAGCTTTTCGACGCGCCGGTGCATGATATTGACGATCTGCCAGAGGACGTGTTCGGTTTCGCGATCGAGACGGCTGTCCTCAAAGAGCGTTATGGCGGCCTGGATGAGGGTTTGAGAAGCCTGCTCCACCTGGGTCTGGCCGGGCAGGCCGCGCAGGTCGGGATCGTCGGTGGGATGGATGCCATAGGCCGCCAGTTCTGTCAGGCGATGGTCGTAAGGGATGCTTGCGTGGTCGTCCATGATCTGTCTCCTTTTGCGCGGCCCGGCGCCGCTGTGGCCACGTCAGCAGGCCCCCTTTGGCGCCTCTGTCAGCGAGCCCTTCGGCTCGCATACCCCCTTCACGGGGGTTGACAGTGCGCGGGGTCTGCTAAAGTGGCACACAAAAGCGGCCCGGGACCGTGCCAAGGGAGACAGGGATGGGCCGTGCGCATCCAGAAGCCCGTGCCCTGAAGGGCGCGTCCTTGGCTTGCCGGACGCACCGGTTTTCGACCCGTCGCGGGCGTTCAGGCCGCTAGGGTTTGCACGGCCTTCAGCCCATGGCGTTCCAGTACCGCTTTCAGGATTTCAATGCCGCTTTCATCCGTAGGTAAAAAGCAACGGGTCCGGTAGTCGATGATGGATGTGAAACAGCCAAGGCTTTTCAGCGCCTGATTGGTGCGGAAGTCGGTGCCCGTGATCTCCAGGTGATGACGGTCCATATGCTTGACGCGGCGCAATCCAAGGCCGTTCTGCAGGGCCAGATCGCCGGTCCCGTCTAGTAGCATCCGGTGCAGGCTGACGGCATCCACCGCTTCGCCGCATGAGGCCCGCAATTGCTGAAACGCAACGGAGGACAGGATACGTCCCAGCAGGCGGGTGCCGTCATCGGTCTGAATGCGGACCACGCGGGGTTGGTCCTCGGGCAGTTTGTGCCAGATCGGCAACAGAAGGCCGGTCAGGACATACAGTTCGTCCGTGAAAAACTCTGGAGTGGCGGCCACCTCGTCCTGCCAGGCTGCGTCGAAGTCCGTCCGGTCCACGATGCGCCAGTGAGAGTCGTCCAGCTCCGGCTTGATCTTATAGTGGTGGGTGTTGACCCCCTGAAGGCGGTATCGTTCGATCCAGTCAAAATTCTCATCCATGATCGGATTGTCGGGGATACACAAGGCGGCCTTGCCGCTGCGGCCATTGACCATCATGCGGGCTTTGGGTGTTGTGGCCAGGATCTCATGGATCTTGGACAGGGACATGGGATGTGTCCTTTTGGACCGCCTGATCCGCACGGCCATGGTCTCGGCGCCGGTTGACGGATGGGTATAGACGATGGTTTTGTCCAGCAGGTCCAGCTTGTCCGCATTCAAAGTGGTCAAACCATTATCCACGATGCCCTTGGCTTCGGCCGCTGCCACCTCCCGCGCGATGAAGTTGGTAAACTGCTCGAAGAGAATATTCTGGGTTTCGATGCGCAGCGCCAGAAGACGGTTTAGAAAGCGGCGGATGTTAGGCAAAGTGCTGAGCAGGGTACCGCTTTCCGTGACGATTTTGAGCCCTGTCATGGCAGTGAAGCGGTCTAGGCTGATCCCTTTGATCTTGTCCATGGACAGCGCCAGATAGAATTGCTTTAGGGCTGCGTTGGCATATTCCGATTCCAGATTGTCCTCCTGCCTGAACAGGCCCTGGCCGCCGGTCTGGCGCTGCCCGCGCGTCAGGGCACCCAGCGTACCCAAACGGCTGACGATGGTGGAGGTGAAGCGTTTCTGGCCCTGAACATTGGTGGTGACCGGCAGGAGGTGGGGCGGACAGGCTTGATTGGATCTATGCGAGCGCCCGAGGCCCTGGATGGCGTTGGCCGCGCGCCAGCCCGCTTCCAGCAGATAATGTCTGCGGGGCCGCTGGTTTTTACAGTTCAGATCCGCGTGATAGCTGGCGCCGGTGCCGCCCGCGTCGCTGAAGATCAGGATGTGTTTGAGGTCGGCCATGAAGGCGTCTTCATCCGCCATGACCGCCTGTGGCGTCCGGGATTGCAGTATGCGCCGAGGCACACCATTGACGGTCTTTTTGATGATCCGCCGGGACCGGCCCGTGATCTCGGCGATGTTACCGGTCCCAAAATGATGGATGAGCTGGTCGAGGGCTGTGGGCACGGGCGGCAGGCTGCACAGACGCTCGATCATGCGGTCCCGGCGTTCCATGGCGGCCCGGCTGACGATGAGATTGCCTTCGGGGTCACGGGCCGGTGTGGAGCGTTCGTTGCCCTCACCGTCCACGGCGATGTCATAGAGATGGATGGGGAAGCTGTGTTTGAGATAGTCGATCATGTATTCCCGCGGCGTCACATCAACCTGAATGTCATATCGGTCCTCGGGCGCGATGTGGGCCAGGCGGCGGTCCATGAGCGCTTCGCCGGTGCTGACGATCTGGATCACGACGGCATGGCCGTTGGTGATATCCTTCTCGATCCGCTTGATAACCATGGGTGTGGCCATACTGATCAGGAGATGGTTGAAGAGACGTTGTTTGACGCTCTCGAAGGTTGACAGTGCCGCACCCTTGGCTTGGGCGTTGAGGGCCTTGCCGTCACTCATGACATTGGTTTCCCGCAGGGCGTCTTGCAGATTATGGTGGATGATCTCATAGGCGTCCGCGAAGGCGTTATAGATGGCGGCCTGATCGGGGGTCAGAGCGCACTCGACAATCTCATAGGTGACGCCGGCAAAGGACAGTGTGCGCGCCATATAGAGGCCGGAGGCTTTGAGATCCCGGCACACCAGTTCCAGCGCGGCAAGCCCGCCTTCCTGCATCGCGGACATGAAATCCTCGCGGGAATGGAAGGGAATATCATCCGTGCCCCAGAGACCGAGCCGCACGGCAAAAGCCATGTTGACGACTTTGGTGGCAATGGTGGCTGAAGCATAGACCACGCGGGCATCCGGACATCGTGCCTGAAGGGCAAGACCGCTCAATCCCTGTTGCGAGCCTTGCTGTGCGGTATCCATGAAGTCGGATTTGCCCGGCGCTGCATTGCCCATTTCGTGGGATTCATCGAAGGCGATCACGCCGTCAAAGTCCGTCCCCAACCAGTCGGTGATCTGGTCGAGGCGCGCGGTTTTGGACGTGCCGCTGGCCGAGCGGAGCCGGGCGTAGGTGGTGAAGAGGATACCTTCGGTCAGCCCGATCTTTTCGCCATTTTGATATTTGGACAGATTGACGATGGTGGCCGGATCGCCGCCCAGGGCGACCCAGTCGCGGCGGGCGGCATGGACCAGCCTGTCGGACTTTGTAACCCAGACGGCTTTCTTACGTCCCCGCGTCCAATTGTCGAATATGATGCCGGCGATCTCCCGGCCCTTTCCTGTTCCGGTGCCGTCACCGATGGCAAATCCGCGCCGGACGCGAAACGGCTTTTCGCCATTAGCGCGGACAATGTCGGTCTTGTCGGTATTCAAGTTGAAAAGACCGGGCATATGCTCTCTGTGGGCTTCGCCCGCATAGATCACCGCTTCCAATTGCGGCCCGGACAGGAGTTTGTCCTCGATGGTATTTACGGGGATGTTGGGGACGTAAGAGGGACGCGGCGGTTTGACCGAGGCCAAGGCACCGGACTGAACAAGCGGGGTGGGGTGTTCCGGCGCACCCTCAATATCGATGGCCTGCAATTCGTAAGGTTCGTAGAGGCTGTCGGACATGTCCGATTTTTGCGCCACCTGCACCTTCGCGCGGTATTCTAGGGGGCGGTGGTCGGGGAGGCCCCGGCTGGGCAGGAGGATGCGTTTGCGCCGGGGCTGTAGCGTGCCCGCCGACGGGTCCAAGACATTCGGATCGACGACCGGTAGAACTTTCAGACAGGTCTCCGGAGCATGGGGCGGGTCCGGCTGATCATGGACCAACCCGAGGCCAAATGCCACGAGGGCATCCAGCGTATCGATGTGCTCGGTTTCTGGATAGAGCTGGCCGGTATCGGTCGTGTTGGTTTTGTCGATGGCGACCAGCGTGGTGCTTGTGCCCGTACCGGCCTTGGCAAACAAGCCTTCATAAAGCGTTATGAAACGGTCGATGCGGCCCTTGCGCCGGAGCTTGGCGAAGGTGGTGGCATGGCGGGGGTTATCAGGCCGGAACCCACCGGGCATGATGGCCACGAGGCGACCGCCCGGCGATAGCCGGTCCAATGCTGCCAGGAGATGACGTACCCCGATGTCGCGCATGCCGATCTGACCTGGTGCGGACGAGAAAGGCGGATTCATCAGGATATGGGTGGGTCGGATGGCGGGGTCGAGCCGGTCATGCAGACTGCCGCAGTCATGACCGAACACTTGAGCTTCGGGAAACAGGCCCTTCAGGACCGTCTGCTTGTGCGTGACCAGTTCTGACAGAACCAAAGCCCTGGTGCGCGGCAACAAGACGCTGGCCAGCAGGCCGAAACCGGCGCTGGGCTCCAGCACCGTGGCGCCCGGTGGGACGCGCAGCAGCAGGGCAGCTACTTCCGCCAGGACCAGCGGTGTCCCGAAATGCTGTTCGGTGACGCTGTCTTCGCTGCGGTGGGTAGCCGTGGGCAGGCGGTTCAGGAGAGCCGCGAGAGCCGGCAAGCGCTTTTGGACCGGCAATGCACCATGGACTGCGCGATAAAGAAGTGTCTGAGCTGCTTCCACGGCGTCGGCGCAGTCCCGCCAGGACCAGCAGCCGTCATGGTCGCTGCCGCCGACGTGTTTTTCCATCTGCCGGCGCAGATAGGACCGGGTCAGGGATTGGTCCTGGGCCAGACGTTCGGCGAACACTGCGCTGATGGTCAGCAGGGCATGTGCCCGGTCCCGCGCATAGAGTGCGGTATCGGGATGATGTCGGGGTATAGGCATGGGAAATCTCCCGCGAAAATACCCGACAAGCGGGCCTGCCGGGCTTTTGTGTGAAATTGTGGGAATTTTTTGGGGATTTGTGGAAATTTGGATTGCCCAGTGGGACGATCTAGTCATCCACGACAGTCACGTTCATTTGTCTGAGCATGGTGCATAGATTGGCCTTTTCCGCCTTGAAGATTTCGTCGCGATGCTCGGGACTGCTGTCGCTTTCAATCCCATGAAGACCGGGGCTCTCAACGGATTGGATGACGGCGGCCTGTTCACCTATGGGAATCATAAATTTGGCCTGTGCCCTAATCGCAATGAAATGCCACTCGCCTCTACCATAGGCTTGCAGGCGTTCGGCATTGGCAGCGGCGTGGACGGGATCGGCGTCCGGTTCCAGATAGGACAGGTCGGGATGTTGATCATACTCCGCAATCCGTCTGATATCGCTTGCGCGGACGGTCATCATTTCCTGTCCGGGCCGGCGGTCACGCATACGGAACCTGCTGTTCATGATACCTCTCCGTAATTGCCCTGTTTGGACGCATGGCCGGTGCTGATGGCGATATCCTCAGCCAGGTGCACGGCGGCGAGACCGATATCGTCCAGACCTTCAATAGGGCTGACCAGAAGGAGCCAGCCGTTTTCGCCGAGTTGGTCCTCAATGGAATGCGGGCCAACCATTTCGAGGCCAAAGGCTCCGCGGACATATCGGGCTGCCGCTTTGAAGGTGCCATTGATGGTCAGAGTCTTCTCGTAGCCGTTGGGGGTGGCGTCGATCTCAATCGCGATCTTCATTGCCGCCCTCCCTGCCCAGATCGTTATTGTTGCTGCTCAGGGACTGGATGTTGTTGCACAGACCCTTCGCATCATCGATGACAGCCAGATTGACCTTGCCGCTTGAAACATACGCTGTTTGATAGACGCCGTTCTTAAGGTGGATTGTCACCAGAGGCGGTTCTCCCTCTTCCGTGACAGCGTCCGGCAGGTGTAGGGATTTGGGGTGGCCGATCCAAGGATCTTCGATGATTCCGGTATAGGCCGCTTCGATGAAGACGGGGCCGGACACCTCCCCTTCTTTCCAATCACGGCTGGCATTTGCTGCTAAGAGGGCGTTTTCAAAGGCTTTATCATGGGTCTCTGCAATCACCAGGGCTGTTGTATGCCAATAAATGGCGCGCGAACATTGGACGGTATAAAGCATAAGAAGCTCCTTCCGCCCACGATGGTTGTGGGCGGTTCTCTGAGTGGGGATGTGACGGGTGGGGCTGGACGCGTCAGCCGTATTGCAGGCTGATGGTCTCGCCAATCGGGGCTTTGCGTTGGTTCGGAGTGATCCACAGGACCGGTGCAGGCGAGACGTCCGGCCATTGATGCGAAAGCAGATCGCTGAAATACAGGATCGCGTCCGGCATGACGCCGTTCTCGCGGCACCAGTCAAAAGGCGGCCGCAGATCCGTGCCGCCAAAGCCGACAGGTTCAAGTGTCACCGTGCCGCTATCGGGTGTGAACCTCTCCACCTTCTTGATCTCGAAATCACAATGCAGAACAGTCACGGATGCCGGCCTGACGGTCTGGAGAATGGCGTTCAATTCACCATTCACCTGATCGATTTCCTCCTGTGAGACACTGCCGGAGGTATCGCAGGCAATGACCAGTTCTTCCAGTTTCTGGTTTTCCAAGCTTGGCAGGAATATATCCTGATGCAGGAAACGTGGGTTGGGGCGTGAAAAGCTGTAGTCAGAGTGGTCCCGTGCATTGATGAAACGCGCCAGCAAAATACGCCAGTCCAGCTTGGGCTTCTTGATGTCCCTGATCAATCTGTCCATGCCGCCGGGCGCGCGTCCTGATGCCTTGGCCGTCTGGTGCGCCTGGATGACGGCATGTTTCCATGCCGTTTCCTTCTGCTTGCGGTCCGAGGCGGTTTGCTCATGACCGGTGCTTTCCTGCGGGTCTGTCACTGCGCCGCATCCGCCGGGGTCCAGGCTATTGGACTGCGGAGATTGTCCGTCGCGCTTGTCCAGCAAATCGGCATATATCCATTCCGCCGACATGCCGCTATAAGCTTGGTTGAGCAAGGCCCCGTCCGGCAGGATGAACCCGCTCTCCTTCAGGATGCTATTGATGGCGTAGTCGCAGGCCATGTTCCATAGCAGAAGGTCCCGGCCCTCCCGGCGGTAGGGATGTAGATGGGCGCAGTGCATGACCTCATGTGCCATCACGGCGATAAGCTCGTCGTCGCTCAATTGCTGCACAAAATCCGGGTTGACGAAAATGGAGGAGCCGTCTGTGGACATGGTGTCCATGTCGCACGCCTCCTGTATTTGAAGACGCAGGGCGAGCACCCCGAAAAAGGGTTGGCTCATGAGCAGCCTTGTCCTGGCTTTGGTGACGCGTTCCATCATGCGGCCTCCTGAGTGACATAGCCCGACATTTCATCGAGAATGTCCTGGGCCTTATCGGCGGTCTGGCGTCTCAGGGCGCCATCCTCACGCAAGTCATTCGCGTCATGGGCGCACAATGTGGATTTCAGTTGCTGGCACATGTCCTCCAGTTGTGGATCGTTCATGAAATTGAGCCGTGGCAGAAGATCGGTAAGGTCTCTCAGATTGGTGACGAGGGTATCCCGGAACATGCCGGTCTTGCGGCCGCTGTCGGGATCTTCGCCATAGGCGGTCAGCCTTTCGTGCATGTGGGATACGGATTCATGGATACGGTTCCACAAATCAGCCATGGCCTTGTGCTGCGCTTCCGCGATGCGGATCTCGATCTTGCTCTGGATGCGACTGACTTCTTCTTCTTGAAGGTTCACACGGAAGTCGTCCCCCTTCGGGATGGGCATGACCGTTACCTCAAAACCGAACCGTCTTCTGAGAGATGCTTCTTGTGGGTAATCCGTTTCCTGGTAGAGGGTTCCAAGCGACTTTTTGGCTTCAACCTTATTCTTCGCGTAATCGCTGATGAAAGTATTGACGGCGTCCTGAAAACGCATACGTGAACCGCTCATGATCTCCATGTAATGCAGATAGTTTTGGGCCGGCAGTATCCTCATGCCATTGTCGTACCAGGGTAGCGTTTGCCGTGTATGGGCATTGCGGGCTCCGCTGATGATGCTTTTGAGGGGGCCGAGTGCCTGATGGGAAATCAGTAATTTGTTAAAACGTCCGGCATCGCGTGTGGCGTCATGTTCATGGGTGATTTGATCCGAGACGTGGGGGTCATGCTTGCGCGCACTCCATTGATGGATGTGCAAACCTACAAGCATGGTCTTGTTTGACAGAACAGTCATGGGAGGTCTCCTTGTCAGGCGGCATTGCGGCGGATGCGATGGGCATCCGAGGTGTCGCAGGGCCGGTCTGTGATGCTGAAAATCAGGGGGGCGCGGTTCGGTGCTGTGATGGTTTTCTCGAACCAGCAGGCGGCAAAGGCGCTGATCAGGCCGGGCAGAAGCCCGCGCTTTTCCGGATCGCCCATATTGACGGTCCTGGGTTTGGCGCGCGGTCTGGTGAAGTTCAGCAAAGGCGTCAGGCGTCCGTCGATATTGCCGACAGACAGTGTGTAATGCGTGTTGCCAAGTCTGACGCTGACGGTCTTGCCGACCAGATGGGGGTGAAGACGGGCCTGCAAATGCAAAGGTATCCCGTCCGCCGTTTCTTTGGGAACGGTCATGGGCCGTTCTCAAATCAGTATATTGCTGTTACGCGATGCCCAAGCGATGAAGGCTTCGGTATTGGCCGTGTCCGGATTTTGGGCTCTGCAATCGCGGATGAGGCATACCGCATATTCATCAGACAACCGGTCCGCATATCGGACGATGGCATCCATGTTTGCCGGCGTGGCTTTTGACGCCAAACCGGTGACAATAGCGTATAGAACACCGGGTTCGTTTCTCGGGACCGGACTGCCGGTCGGGTCCATCAGGATGTCGTCGAGCTTCGGCAGGGACCGGAACATTTCAAGAAAGCTTATTAGTTCCGTGACCGCCCCTTCGCCGATACGTCCCATATAAAGATCCCGTTCGATGGACCGGGGAGGGTTGGCGGCCATGATCTGCCCCACGGCGTGCCATGACCGTGGGCTGGCAAAAGCATCATCCTGACCATTTTTAGGGTCTTGGCTCAGGAGTTCCGGGCGGAACCGTATGAAGGCGATGAGTTCGGGCGGCATATCGTTGACGATGGCCCACCCGCACCAGTCATTCAGATCGGCATTCACGTCAATATGCGTAAACCGGTTTGCCAGTGGCGTGATCATGGTGCTGATGCCTGCGCCGTCCGTCACGCGGTTGCCGGCCGCAACGATCTGCCATCCGTCGGGCAGTGCATATTCGCCGAGACGGCGGTCCAGGACCAGTTGCAGACATGCGGATTGGACCAGCCGTGGTGCCGCATTGAGTTCATCAAGAAAAAGGATGCCTTTGCCTTCCTTTGGCAGAAACTCCGGTATCAGCCATTTGACATGTTTGTCGTCCCCGTCACCGACGGGAAAGGGCAGGCCGCGCAGGTCGGTGGGATCGAGCAAAACTGCGCGCAGGTCGATCAAATCGAGGCGGTTTTGAGCGGCATAGTCTTTGACGATGGTGGATTTACCGACTCCGGGAGGACCGGAAAGAAAGACGGGATGCCCCACCGCCAGAAGCAGGGCGAGAGCGCTGGTGGATTGTGCAAGGTTCATGGGACTTTCCTTTCTGGGTGCGTTAGCACCCCCGGAAAGCCCTGCTTTTCTTTAGGCTGGGTGGTTGCCCCAAGCTGCGGCCGAAGGGCAGGGAAACTCGTTTGCGCCGCCTGCTCGGCGGCGGAGGGAACCTTTTTCTGCATCAAAGATGTTTTGCAGTATATCTGACTGACGAAGGCTATTCAGTCTCATGGATCGGAGGTTCATTTGCTTAGGCCAGCCCATCTTTCTATAAACCACATTGCGCGCGTCGTGGCCCACGGCCTTTGAACGCTGCAATGATGAGGTTGGAGGGACCGGCTTTGAAGGATAATGTGGACCATCTGCCGGAACGAAAACGACGTGAGCTGGATCGGATCACAAGTATTCTTTTCGAGGAGCTTGATGACAAACTCGCGATCTCCACATCGAAAAAACGTAAGCGTGGCCGCATACTGAAGATTATTCTCTTTGGGTCGTATGCACGCGGCAATTGGGTGGACGATCCGGAAGGGCGCTACTTTTCAGATTATGATCTACTGGTAATCGTCAATAATGATGAACTGACGGAGATGGGTGTTTTTTGGCGCGCTGCTGAGGATCGCATCCTGCATGACCCGCAAGTCAAGACCACGGCCTCCTTGATGTTCCATACCCTGGATGAGGTGAACAGCCATCTTCTGGATGGTCATTATTTCTGGTGTGACATCATCAGAGACGGGATCATGCTCTACGAATTGGTCGAGCGGTCCCCTAACGGCAAACGCAAATACACATTTACCAAGTCCAAAAAACTTACTCCTCAACATGCTTTTGATATGGCAAGCCAGTATCATCGGGAATGTAGAGATGCTGCCGAACGATTTTTAAAACTGGCCCATACCGCTCTTGAAAGCGGGTGGCATCAAGAAAGTGCTTTTCTTCTGCATCAAGCCACGGAGAGTGCCTATGCCAAGATTTTGCTTGTCTTCGCTCTGTACCGGCCCAAACAGCACAATATAAAGAAACTGCGCGATTATGCCGAGGAACATGATTCCCGCCTGCGTGATGCTTGGCCGCGCGGGCGGAAGCCTTTCGACCGGTATTTCGATCTGTTGAGACGGGCTTATATCGAAGCGCGCTATTCGCCGCATTATGAAACCACTATGGAAATTTTGCATTGGCAGGCGGAGCATGTGGAAGTCCTGATCGATCTTGTCAACCAGTCGTGCCGGGAGCACCTGACTCACCTTGAAACAGAAGCCTTGGACGCATCGAAGCAGATATAGTCCGGCTCTCGCGCATTGGCCAAGTGTGCTCCATTCGTGAAATGGAGAGAACTCCTACGGTAACGCATAACATCCTGAAGACTTTTAAAACATCTCCGACCCCGCAAGTGATAGAGGATAGGAAAGCTGATCTGGTCAATTAGCAGCGATCCGACTGCTTCCAATACTTCTCGAAAAATCTATCAACGTTGGGGTTGGGCTTGGCTGCCTGTGTTTCGAGTGTAGGCTTGGATGCCTTTTTCTTTACCGAGCTTGCCGCATTAGGTTGGTGATCGTCGGCATGCTGTGAAGCCGTTTCCGTTCGCAGTCGATAATCTCTTCGCAGCCTTGCAAAACTGTCCTTATAGAGATTGGGGTGACCGTCCCAATATACCGAACGGCCTTCTTTCAGAGCCCGCCGGACTGCATGGATAATGTTTTCTTGGTCCTTGGCAGCACGGTCTTGCCGTTCTTCGTCTGACGGCGTGAATTTCTCAGCTCCTGGTCCTTTGACCGTCGCCCCTTTATCATTAAAGATTACAGAAAACTCTTGGTCGTTCGCTTCGATGGAAACGGCTTTCGGTATGCCAGCGTCTACCAATGTTTGCGCTGAAAACCCTGCTGCATCAATTTCCTCGATCAGCTTGGCATGCTCATCAAACCGTGCCTTGATCCGGCACATCAGCCTTCGGATACGCTCGGCTGCCGCCTCTGTATTCCTGAATGATATCTTGTGAAATCGCGGGAGGTCCGGATCTGCGCCGTGGCGGCCTTTCTTGAGGAAAAAGTAGATGTATTCCAATCCGGCTTGGTTAAGACTACCCGCCAGTTTTTCAAGGTCCGCATTGGTTCTGCCACCGGTTTCAAACTCCAGTCCCATCCGAAACTTATAACCGGGGAGTTCACACAAAAGATCGACATTTGAGCGCCCTATTTGAGCTTCCAGTGTGACTGCCCAACTTTCCTCGACGAGGATGGTTTCAAGCCTTGTCATCAAGGCATGCCGTTCTTCACTGCCTTTGCGATTGGCTTGGTCACAGGTGTCCAAGCCGCCTTTGGTATGTGCGAAATGGCGGGCACGTTGATCACCCGATCTTGGGACTGCCAAGCCGCCACAACAAGGGAGTCTCAAGAGGGTAACACCATTACGCTTGCTGGCTTCATAAGCCTCAACAAATCCACGCCATTCATCGTCTGTGGCGCGATGAGCCAAGACACTCTGCTTGCCAGTTTCTTCCACGATGATCGCACGGAGTGACATGATCTAATAATTATAATTCAGTTCTGGACATGGTTATAGTACACGCTTCATCCTTCTTGACATTGGCTCCCTAACGGAAGGCAAGTTTTGGCCCGCAACCTTTGTTCTTGCCAAAGTACGCGGGCAATCTGGTGAGACGAACCGATCCGACCACACTGACTGGTTGTTTTGTATAAGATCAACCATATTATATATCCATGAGACTTGTGACCAAAACACGTCAGACAGTACGGAGATCATTGTCTGACACTCAACGCACGGCCATCCTGGCCTTTGAAAACGAAAAAGCCACACCCCAGCAGACGGCCATGACTAAGGGAATCATGCGCGACGTGCATGACGGCGGACTCTGGCTGCAATGTGATTGCCGAAAGGAGGGTATGAGGCGGCCCCTCGTGACCGTGGTGAAAAATCCCGGGAACTTCCTCTCCTGGAAAATCTGGACCAAGGGTAATCGCTTGGCGCATGCGCAAACCTGTGCCTTCCATCGCCGTCATGTCCGGCAACAGCTTGCCAAAGAAGCGTGGTCAAAGGCCCGTAAGACACGTCCTGAAGGGTTCTTCGCCGTTCTCAAATCACAGTCAAAAGGGGCGAAGCCACACCGTGATAGCGGCGGCAGCCGTGTCACCGGTGAAAGAACAAGACTGCCCGCCTTGGCGCGGCAGTTGGCTGTGCTAATCGAGGCCGCCAAGCTGAACGTCTGGTGGCCGGATGGTGAAACTGAAAGCCGTTATGACCAGTTTCACCGTCTTGAAGAAGCGGCAGAAGGCTATGAGGTGGCGCAGGCAGTGTCATTGGCGCCGCTTCTGTTTACAAAGGTCAGTGCGTGGGAAAAGTTTGCGGTCCACGCAAAGGTGCGCGCGGCCACCGCAGGTTTTCCCAAGGGCCACCGCCCGCAAGGCTTTATCTGTTTTTGTACCAGCAATGTGGACAGTGATGGCACGTATCTCCGACATGGCCGGGATGCGACTGAGGATAAAGAGGCTGTGCCGCCGCTTAGGGCCGATTGTGCGGGCACGGTAACGTGGCCGTCCATCGGGCGCAATGCGGTGCCAGGGCCGTATCTTTTTTTCGGTGTCGTGGGCCTGTCACAGAAAAAGCGCGGGTACGAACTGCTGAAAGCCTATGCACAGCCTGTTGTTGGTTGGGATCGTCTTGTACCTGTGGACAGCCATTACGAAAGGCGGGCCTTCGGATCGCTGAAGATCACGGTGGGCCGTCTGATGCGCCAATATCCTCAATTCACATGGTTGCTGCATAAACCGGTTTTCGAGACAATAACCAAGCTCGGTCCATGCCTGCCTGACTTTGAAATCATCGGTTACCAAGGTGGAAAAGCCAACCACCGTTTTATTGTGGAGGTCATGGATTTTGACCGTCCATCATACCTTGCCGGCAAAGAAATCACTCATCCGCGCATGGAACTCCTTGGACCGTTGTTCACGATGGACGGGCAAAAATTCGATGATGATCTGTCCGGTGAAGGCAAGCGTGTGAGCGAAGCGATTCTCTCGCACTTGCGGCAGGCCGTGTAAAATACTACCAGGTTTTTATCAGTTTCAGCCGATTATGGCACCACAATCGATCAATATTACCCATCTGAAATTAATCACATTTTATACAAAGCAAAACACGGTGCAGTCGGTGCAAGAAGCGTCAAGCGCGTATCACGCCCATTCGCCAGCGCCGTCAGCATCATTTCGTGGGGGCTTGCTTAGATAGTAATGACCGTTTGGCCAAATCATTGGGTTGTTGGGTCAATGATCTGGCATGCCATCTTAGACGACGGGCTATGAGTGTTGATGATGATTGAAGGCACTTTGGTAAGAGCAAACTCACGGTTTCATAAAGTTCACAGGCGATGGTTGTAAGAATCAGCGCCATAGTTTTTCTAAGGTAGTAAGCTGTGTATTCGGTCAATCGGTGTTTTTATTACATATTACCAGTATAATTATAGTTTAGTCTCTGATTTAATGATTATGATTTATATCGATTACGGCATAGTGATGAATATAGTATCGGCCATCTTTTTTATTGAAGTTGACGGTTTAATATTTTCATTATTTTGAGCTGGATTTATAAGCCCAAAAATTAAAAATAAAAATCAAATTTTTAAAGTAAAAATATATTAATCACTAAAATTAGATATTCGGGTCGATAGTCATGCAAATGCATTGAGTTAAAAAAATCCAAACGTAAAACATTTAATAAAATCAACATATTATACTTGGTTATGTGGCTCTCTTGTATGGGTGAAAGAAAAACATCCTTGACGGGAAATGCCGTTTGATAAAGGGTTTTAACCATAAGGACAACACGTTCAGAAAAGATAATCTCAGGCGTTTTTTGTGAAACAGGAGTTGGTGATAAGTCACGCTTAAAACGCTTACAGTAAAATCCGAATAATCCAATCTATTAAATAAAGAACAAGTAGAGTTCGCTACTGACCATGTTCATGCATGAGAATGGTGGTGAAGGCGGGGAAGCCTTGTTCAAAAACGTCTTTCCCGTGTGGTGAGTGGCCCAGGCTGAGGCAACAGCCCGGACCACCGATGTCAAACCGAGTCTAAAAGGAGATTTGACCGATGAAGAATAGCAGAAGGACTACCAGAAGGGAACTGAGCGCTGCGGAGATGTCTCAGGTTTCCGGGGGGCGCAATGACCGCAATGAAATCACGCAATGGTATCGGGCACGTGGATTTGATGGTCCGGATTGGGCCGGCGTAGACCGGTTGAACCGGTCTCACAACAGTATGGTGAACGATATTCGTGATGGCGTTAGCGCCGGCGCTGCCGGTGGGGCGGCAACTGATGCTACCAACGGCAGAGCACCAAGCGTGCGCGGAGGTGTCGCAGGTGCTCTCGTCGGGTTTACAGCGGCTGTGGCAAATCAATGGTCGTCTTATTGGGGCGGTGGTGTTGATCGGAGCCAGCGCGATGGCACCGTTACCGTGGAAGAGATCAGCAATTGATCCTGACTAAATGCCCTTAGCGGGGGAATGGCGGGCTATTGAAGCCCGCCATTTTGTCGGAGAAACAAGATGAATTTATCCATTAAAACATGTTTGAGAATATTGATTACCTATTTGGTTATATATTCTTTGATATATTTGGGTTTGGTATATTTTCTGAATACAGGATTAAGTTATTATGCCATCATTCTGATGGTAATTCTGCATTCTACTTTGGATATAATATCAAAAAATAGAAAAATTACTAAGGCTGATGAAAATTAGCTGTGTCATCAACGTTTTAATTTATCGAATTGATCAAGAAAACACTGAAGCTCAAAGATTTTAGAGCCTAGCAGAAAGGCCCGTCATGCCATCCGGTTCCTTCGACGATACCATGGCTCTGTCGGTGGACGCCATTAACCTTGATAGCCGTTCCTCTTTGCCTTGGCTCGGCTTCAAGCCCCTTTGCCTGTGGCTGGGTGTGGAGCTGGCATTGGGGCTGGTTTTGGGCTTCAGTCTCGGATTTCTGGGCGCGGATTTTCAAGCCACCGGCCCTTGGAATCCGACCGCCGTCCTGACGATTGGGCAAGGCATGGCGGCCATCCTAGCTGTCGGCATATGGATCAGGAATGACATGCACCGGCATGGCCCTGAAAGGGCATCCTTAATTGGCTGGCAGCCTGCTTCTGGTACACTTCTGAACACGCTTGGGCTGGTCGCGGTGACTTATGTCATCTTGCGTGTGGTGCAGGCGCCGTATTTCATCTGGTTAACTCAGTACTCGGGCATGCCTTTTCCCGGCAATGCGCCATTTATAGAGGGGCTCTGGCTGCCGCACGCGGTTTGGACTTGCGCGGTCTTTCTGGTGATCGCTCCCGTCATGGAGGAAGTGGTGTTGCGCGGCTATCTGCAAAGTGGCTTGCAACAACGCATGTCGCCGATACTGGCCGTTATCGTTACCGCTGCCCTGTTTGCAAGTGCCCATCTGAGTGTAGCTAATTGGCTGCCGTTGTTTTTCCTGGGGCTGGCGCTAGGAGCGGTGCGCGAAAAAACCGGGTCTGTCTGGCCATGCATCGGGCTACATGGGCTGAACAATGCTGTCTATCTGATACTCGAAGGCGGGTCGCTCTTTAGCGGCTGATCCGGAGGATCGTATGACCGCCGCGCCGTTTGCCATGCCGGGTCTTGGGTCCAAGGTTCCTGTCATCCATCAAGCGGAGGCCGCTGAGTGTGGTCTTGCCTGTCTGGCCATGATCGCGGCCTACCACGGATACCGGGTGGATCTGTCGGTGTTGCGCAGGCGATTCCCTGTTTCTCTCAAAGGGGCCAGCCTGACGGCGTTGACCGACATGGCGTCGGAGCTTTCTCTTGTCGCGCGGGCTGTGCGGATCGAGCTTGAGGACCTGCCCACACTTCAGGGGCCTGCCATCCTGCATTGGGACATGAGCCATTTTCTCGTTCTGGTGAAAGCGACAAAGACCCATGCTGTTCTTCATGACCCGGCACGCGGGCGTGTGAAACTGCCGCTTGAGACGGTCTCCAGGCATTTCACGGGGGTTGCGCTTGAGCTGCGTCCGGCTCCAGATTTCAAGAAAAGGGAAGAGGTACAGCCGGTTCATCTGAACGATTTCTGGTCCCGGATCAGGGGACTGAAGGGCAGCATGGTACAGGCTTTTATCCTGTCGGCCTTTCTTCAGGTGTTCGCATTGGTGACGCCGCTGTACCAGCAAATGGTCGTTGACGATGCCATCACCAAGCAGGACAGCGACTTTCTGTTGGTGCTGGCATTGGGGTTCGGCCTCATGGGACTGATGAACCTGGCGGTTACGCATCTACGCGCCCATGCGATGCTGTATTTTTCCAATGCGCTGGGATTTCAGATGACGGTCAATCTGTTCCGGCACCTGCTGCGCCTGCCACTGGAGTTTTTCGAGAAGCGGCATGTGGGGGACATCACCTCCCGTTTCGGCTCTCTCGCACCGGTGAAGGAACTGTTCACAAACGGCATCGTCTCGGTGGTGCTGGACGGCCTCATGGCCGTGGGCACATTGATCATGGCGTTTCTCTACAGTGTGGAACTGACGTTGATGGTGTTGGGGTTTCTGGCCTTCGGATTCCTGGTGGATTGGCTGACCTTTCCCATCGTCAAACGCAAGAATGAGGATATCCTCAACCTGTCCGCCAAGGAGGACAGCACCTTTCTTGAGACGATCCGCGCGGCGCGTGCCATCAAGATATTCGGACAGGAAACGGCGCGGGAAAGCCAGTGGCAGAACCGCAAGGCCGAAACCCTGAACGCGCAATTGTCTCTGGCGCGCTTCAACATCAATCTGGGGTCCGCAACCGGTATTGTCGGCCTGGGGCAGAGCATTCTGGTGCTGTATATGGGGGCGCATCAGGTGATCGGTGGGGCAATGACCCTGGGTATGTTGTTCGCGTACCAGTCCTATTCCGGGCAGTTTTCCAGCCGGATCAATGCCGTCATCGATGAAGTGATCAAATTGCGGATGCTGAAGCTGCATCTCAGCCGCCTTGCGGACATTGTTCATACAGCCCCCGAGATAACGCCGGATGATCCCGCACCGGCGATGATCCGGCGCCGAAGACTACGCGGCGATATTGAACTGAACAATGTGTCCTACCGTTATGGTGAGCATGAACCTTGGACCTTAAAGAATGTAGCTTTGCATATTACTGCTGGTGAGATGGTCGCCCTTGTCGGACCATCCGGTGCAGGCAAAACGACATTGCTGAAAATTCTCTTGGGGTTGCTAAGCCCGCAGGAAGGGGAAGTACGTATCGACGGCGTACAGTTGAAAACTTTGGGGCCGCAGGCGTACCGCGCCAATCTCGGGGTGGTAATGCAGGATGATCAACTTCTGTCCGGGTCGGTTGCGGACAATATCAGCTTTTTCGATCCCCTTATCGATATGGAGCGGTTAGAAACCTGTGCCCGGCTGGCGGCTCTGGACCGGGATATTGCCGCCATGCCGATGGGCTATAACAGCCTTGTCGGAGATATGGGGACAACGCTGTCCGGCGGTCAGCGTCAACGGCTGCTGCTGGCCCGTGCTCTGTATCGGAAACCGCGCCTGCTTTTTCTGGATGAGGGAACGGCAAACCTGGACGGGCATACGGAACGGCATGTCGCCAAGGTGGTCCGGAATTTACCGATTACCCGTGTCGTGATTGCACACCGCCCAGCCTTGATCACGGCAGCTGACCGGATTCTGGCGTTGACACCGGAAGGACTGCATGAGGTGCCGGTTTCCATGCCGATGCTTGAGGCCGCCGAATGACGTTGCCGCTTTTTCGCCAGGAAGCTTTGGAACATCAAAGGACCCGGCTGTGGGGCGAGGTGATCCTGATGCAGCCGTTAAGCTACCACATCGTCACGGGGCTGCTGTTTATTGTAATCTTGGCGGCGGGCCTGTTTTTGGCCAGCCAATCCTATGCCCGCAAGGAAACGGTGTCCGGCTATCTGGTGCCCGAAGGGGGCCTTTCGCAGATCATGAGCCAGCGCGGCGGTATCGTGGAGGCCATCTATGCCAGTCCCGGTGACCGGCTGGACAAGGGGGCGCCGATCGCCCGCATCCGGCTGGAAAACATGTTGCCGTCCGGTGTGAGTGCGCAAGCTGAACTGCTGGACTCGGTAGAGCGTGAGCTTGATGACGTTACACGCCGGATAGAAACCCTGCCGGATCGTCAAAAGCGCGAAAAGGCCGCATTGGAGGAAAAAAGGCGGAGCCAAAGCGCCGCACTGACCGCCCTTTGGGAAGAAAAGGGTTTGCTGGAGGAACGTCTTTCGCTGGCGCGGACCACGCTTGAAACGGCTGAGGATCTTGCTGAAAAAGGACATATGCCGGCCCGTCTCGCGCGCGAGCGGCGGGAGACGATGCTGAGCCTGAGACAGTCGCTGGTCTCGCTTGAGCGTGAAACCCTGTCGGCGCAAGCGGCCCTGAAGCAGACGGACAGTGACCTTGGCCTGATCGGATATCGTTTTGACGATGAGCGGGCCCGCCTGGCTGAGCGGCTGGAAGGGTTGCGGCAGCGGAAATCCACACTGGCGCAAAACAGCGGCTATGTGTTGACCAGTGCGGTTGACGGCACGGTAAGCGGGGTTTTTATCTCGGTCGGGGCGGTCATAAAGCCGGGGGTGCCCGCTGCGGCGGTCAGACCGGCGGGGTCGCGCCTGCAAGCGCGCCTGCTGGTGCCCAGCCGTGCCGCCGGCCTGATCGCAACCGGGCAAAAGGCCCGCATCCAGTATGATGCGTTTCCCTACCAGCGGTTTGGTGTGTTTACCGGTGAGGTCACGGAGATTTCCGCCAGCATATTGACCCCCGCCGAATTGCAGACACCGGTCGCGATGCAGGAAAGCTTCTATGTGGCGAATGTGGCACTTGATAGCCAAACGGTACCGGCAGGGGGGCAACACGTGCTGTTGAAAGCCGGTATGATCCTGAAAGCGGATGTGACACTGGAAAAGCGCTCGCTTGTCGAATGGCTGCTCGATCCGATACTGGCTTTGAAGGGGCGTGTATAGGCGCCTTTCATTTACTGGCTTTATGGAGGATGGGGTGCGGACGGACAGAAGTTCAGCTATAGAAGGCAAAGAAACCAGTCTGGACTGAGATGATCGACATTGATGACATACCAAACGCCATTATCGAGTAGGCTTCGATGATGGAGAGTATCCTGATTGAGGCGGCTACGGGCGGCTCAAATGCTGGCCATATTTATGAACACTTACGCCGTGAGTTTATGGCCGATCCTATCATATCTAATCTTCTTCCGCCATTCGTGCGCACCCATCACAGCCTCAATGCTTTTTGGCCCTATATCAAGCAGGAGGCGGACACCTATGAGCAACGGCGGCAAATTATCAACGATGCTTTCACGCCCCTGATGGATCATCTGGAGGGGCGGAACACTGCACCGGTTGACAAGATTGCTTCCGATACATTGGAAACGTTCGATGTGGACAGTGTTCATGCCGTTTGGCAGAAGGCTCTTTCCCGGCGCAATACTGATCCAGAAGGTGCGATCACGGCCGCACGGACCCTGCTTGAGACAGTCACCAAGCGCATTCTGGATGAGATGAGCCTGACTTACAGCGAAAGAGAAGATTTACCCAAGCTGTATGCGAGTGTCGCGAAAGCGTTGAGCCTCGCGCCAAATCAGCACACAGAAAGGCCGATCAAGGAGATCCTCGGAAGTGCCGCGAACCTTGTCAACGGCATTGGGACTTTACGCAATCGGCTGTCTGACTCGCATGGACGCGGCGGCAAGTCGCCCGTAAGACCCTCGCCGCGCCATGCCAGCCTTGCTGTCAACACGGCCGGCGCGATTGCCACCTTTCTTGTCGAGACATTTCAGGAGCAGCAGGAACGGGCTTAGTCCCAACTGATGGCGCGCAGGCGCTCGGTCACGTCGATGACGCCAGGAACGTCCCATACCTCGTCGCACAGCATGAATCTGTGGCTGTTTGTGTGCTTGACATAAGTCGAGCGATCCCGGACGAGAGGCACGGGTATCAATGCCGCCTGCGTGATGCAGAATCTGTCGTCGAACAGAACGGCGGCGAGGATGTCAAACCCATCGAAGTCGCGGATAGCGGACAATTGCCGTGATGTGTTACGGCGATGAATACGCCGTCCCTTGATCTGATACCGTGTTCCGTCGCTGCCCGTTGCATCAAAGGCCTTGGCGGAATTGCCTTCTTGCGTCCATCCGAAAGTTTTACAGAATATGTATTCGGCAAGGTCGCCGGTTGGGTTGTTTGACGAGCGCACGACGCCACGTGTCCGCAATTCCTCCATCACGTCGGCATGAAGGGCCAGCAGGTCGGGTATCGACTTGGTGTGCAGGGTGTTTGTCATTTGCTTATGTGTACCGTGGAAATATCCGCCATCTACAAAAACAGGCAAAGGTGCACAAGGTCGACCACCCCCTTTGGTGCCGGAGATTGGGCTCTATTCCGGATGTGATCGGGAGGACGCGCCTCTCATGCCGAACGTCCATGAATGCGATGGTCCGGGCCATGACGACATGTTTGCATGACAGGGCTATTCCATGTCCGGCGTCTCTTTTGATCCTCCGGGATGGACAATACATGCCGTTGTCTGGTTCCGCAGGCATGTCCCATACGGCTTTTGACGGAGCGGCAATAAAAAAACCGCCGGAACCATCCTGTCCCCGCGGGTGCACCTGTCCATGATCGCTGTCTATACATCAAAAATGCGGTCAATCCGGTCGCGGGTCAAGAAATATTTTTCGCCCCGCAGGGGCACCGGGACGATATCAGGCATAATCTGTTGCCCCGTGAATGTCCGCTCAACCAGGGCTTTTTCATAGTCTTGTCCGTGAACGCATTGTTTTTTCAGGGAAGGGGTCGGCCTTGCCATCATGTCGCTCTGTCGCGGGTGGCGCGGTTCGCGCGCTTTACGACGCTCTCCCATCCCTGAGACGTTCGCGGACATAAGCCAGCCAGCGGTCATCGTCGGCGGGCACAGCCTCATAGGCCTTGACATGCGGCGGGCCGACGAACAGCAGATACCGTGTGCCGGCAAGAAACTGCGGTTGCAGGGAACACCCGGTGCCGAACCGGACCCGGCCGGTGCGGGCATCGCTCCAGAAGCGGTCGTCTTCATGCGCATCAAAATCCATATCGATCCGTTTGCGGTAGTCGCCGCTTTCATCCCAGGGTTTTCGTCCCGCGGCAATTCTGGCAACGGCCCCTTTGGGGGCAGGGGCGGCGCCGGCCTGCAAAATGCTGCCGACATCCGACGGACCTTTCAGCATTTCCACAACCGTCAGGCGGTAATGGGGCAATTGCGCCGTTGTCCTGTCCAGTCCCTGAGGGGTCTTTTCCCGGTGGTCCTCCTTTTCGCGGGCCCGCCGTTTATAGGCGTCAAAATCGGGCTTGGCGCCGGTCCAGGCATCCAGCGTGACCAGAGCGATCCGGCTGGAGCGTGCGATCAGGGTATCCACATCGGCAATGGCGCTTGCCGGCGGCTCGGGGCAGGGGGACGGCGTATCCGCTTTTGACGGCAGGGAAAGCGCCATCATCACAGCCATTCCCACAGCAAAAGTCCGAGCGAAAAAGTGCATGGTCGGCTCCTTGGCAATATTGGCTTATAGCACAATTTTCTGATGTGTAGAGAAAACCTTTACCATCTATAATTTATATCATAAGTTTATTTTTACATCTATTTATTGTTTTTAGTGGGCTGATTTACACCTATAGCAAGAAGAGGGTTCCATGAAAAAACTGCTGCTATCGGGGAGCGGACTTGCGCTTGCCGTTTTCTGGCCCGGCCTGCTGACGGCCGAGACAGAGTCGGATATTCAAATCACAGGATACCGCATCCAGTCGGATGATTGTCCAAGAAGTGCCTGTGGCATGTTGAACTTCACGTCTGAGGCCGAGCTGGCCGATTTTCTGGCGCAGGAACGCGCGCGCCGTGCCGCATTGCAGGATGGCGCCGGCGGTTCCGGTGGCGATGGCCGTGGCAGCAGTGACGATGATGACGATGACGACGACGATGATGATGACGACGACGACGATGACGGTGGCAAGGATGCGCCCCAGGTCGTCTTTCTTGATTTCGATGCCGGCGGGGCGCCGACCTTTCCGGTATTGAATTCGGATGGAACGATTTTCGGTATTTTTACCGACCATCTGTATACACCGGCCGAGCGGGATACCATCCAGGCGCGTATCGAGGCGGATTATGCCGAATTCAATTACGAGTTCACGCAGCAACAGCCCACAAGCGGCGCGTTCACCACATTGCGCTTCGGGGATAATGATGCCGGCAACATCACCGTTTTTCCGACCGGCGGTATAAGCATTCTGTTCGGGCGGGCGGATAATATCGATTTCCGCAACCAGAACCGGGCTGACGGTGCCTTTGCCGACGCCAGCCTGTGGGAATTTCTGGCCCAGTTGGACCCATCGGGGGGACTGTTCTCAAATCTCTCCGGCATTCCGGCGGATGCGACAAACCTGTTCGACAAGGTGTCCGAGGCCGTCGTCAACCAGTCTTCCAATACCGGCGCCCATGAAATCGGCCATATTCAGGGATTGCGGCACCATGATTCCTTCGGTGCGCCGGGCGCGGGCCTGCCGTCAACCGGGGTGCCGGCACCGGGGGATTTCATTCCCGTTTTCGAGGGGCCCCAGGATGCCACCGAAACGGTTCTGCATACCATGGCATCCGGTGCGAGTGTCGGCCTGACCCTGACAGGCAGCACCATCACCGACCGTTTCTTCTCCGAGCGGTCGGCGATCAAGGTGTCCGTGGCGGAACGCGGGCGGCTATTCCGCGAAGATCAGGTCACGGGCGGCGGTGAAGGGGATGACGACGACGATGATGACGATGACGACAGCCGCAGGGTCAAACTGAAAAGACTGCGAGTTCCGAACACCATCATCGAAGGCGTCAATGCCGACAAAAGGCTGAAAGTCTCCGCCAGTGTCATTCTGGCCGATATCGCCCAGACCGGGGAGGTCGACAGCTACCGCATCAAAGGGAAACCGGGCGAGTTCATGAATATCGAAATGGTGTCCTTTTCCGATGATCGTTTCGTGAACCCGGTGATCGGTGCCATGACCCTTTTCTTTGAAGAGGCCGATGGCTCCCTGACGGAAATCGCCTCCAACATCCAGACGTTCGAGCCATTCGATCCGCTTATCTTCGATGCGCATCTGCCGTCCAGAGGGGACTATATCCTCCAGGTGGAGGCACCCAATTTCGTTTTCCTCGATACGAATGGCGACGGCATACTCGACCCGTTCCCATTGGATGAAACGGGGAACGGTGACCTGCGTTTCGGTGACTATGAGCTTTTGTTCTACATGTGTAACAAAAAGCTCGGCAAAGGCCGTGGCCGGGATGACGACGATGATGATGACAATGATGACGATGACTAGAAGCGGTTTCGACCGAATTCCTTAAATCGCATCGAACATTCGGCACCCTGCGGGCTTTTCCCGCGGGGTGCCTGCATTCGGGGTCGCATCCGGAGCGGTGTCAGTGCTTTTCAGACGGCGGCATATGGGCCCAGGCATCCTCAACCGCCCGGTCCAGCCGTTTCAGGATACGGGTACGTGTCTTTTCGTCCGGTGCGTCTTCCAGCATGTCGCGCAACGTGATTGAAAGCCGTGTCAGGTGATTGTGCCAGTCCGGCCGGCCGACGACGTCGGGCGCCAGACGGCGCGGGGCTTTCTTCAGTTCCGGCCGGACGGCTTCCCCCAGCAGCTGGAAGCTGTCGTCCAGCCGTGGCAGCACAATGCGGTCTTCGGGAAAACCGCCCTCCGCAATGGCCGTTTTCAGGGCGTTCAGGCCGTTTTCTTCACCGTGGACGAGAAACAGTCCCCGTTTGATCGGTTGCCGGCCCTGAATCCAGCGCACCAGACTGTCACCGTCGGCATGGCCTGAATAGAAGTCGATCGACCGGATGTCCGCTTTGACGCGGATATCTTCCCCCTGAATGCGGACCGTTCGTGCGCCGTCCTGCAGAAAGCGGCCCAAAGTGCCGGGCGCCTGATATCCGGTGAGCAGAATGGTCGCATTGTCCCGCCACAGATGATTTTTCAGATGGTGCCGGATACGTCCGGCGTCACACATGCCACTGGCGGCGATGATGATCACGCCGCTTGTGTAGCGTTCTATGGCACGGCTCTGGGCCACGCTTTCCGTGAAGTGAAAGCTGGGATGACGGAAGGCCGAGGCTGTCATGCCGACATCTTCGAAGCCGTCGGCATGATCGTCGAAAATGCCGGTTGCCCGGATCGCCAGGGGAGAGTCCAGAAAAACCGGGACCTGTGGAATGCCCCGCTCCGACAGGAGAATGGCGAGATCCGCCAGCAGTTCCTGTGTTCTTTCAATGGCGAACGCGGGAATGACCAGCACACCGTTCCTGCCGAGGGCACGGCGGACGATATCCCCCAGACGGTTTCGGCGTTCACCGGCGGACAGATCGGCCCGTCCGCGCCCGCCATATGTCGCCTCGCAGATAACATAATCCCAGTTTTCCGGCGCTTTCGGGTCGGGATGAAACAGCTTGTGTTCGGGGCCGATATCCCCTGAAAACAGCAGGCGCAACTGTCTGTCCGGGGGACGCTCCGTCGCCATTTCCAACTCGATCGAGGCCGATCCCAGGATATGTCCGGCATTCCAGAACCGCACACGGACACCGGCGGCCGGTTCCAGCCAGGTCTCGTATGGGACGGGACGGAAACAGTTGATCGCGGCGTCCCCCTGTTCACGGGTGTAGATCGTCGCGACCTCCGGCAGGCCGCGCCGGGCGCGGCGACGGTTCAGAAAGGTGACCTCCATTTCCTGAATGTGCCCGCTGTCCGGCAACATGTAACTCAAGAGGTCGCGTGTGCCCCGGGTGGCATAGACCGGGCCGTCAAAGCCCATGCGGATCAGGCGCGGGATCAGGCCGGCGTGGTCGGTGTGCGCATGCGTCAGCAGGACGAAATCCAGTGCCGCCGGATCGAAGGGGAAGGCACCATAGTTCAGGGCTTTCAAGGATTTCGGGCCCTGAAACATGCCGCAGTCCACCAGAAACTGGGTTTTTGCCGTCCGGATCCAGAAACAGGACCCTGTCACTGTCTGGGCGGCACCGCAAAATGTCAGTTCAATCGTCATGTCATTGCTTCCGGAGGGATGCGTTTACCGGTCCCTATCGTCTTCGCCGCCGGTCTGATCGTTTGCACCCGTTTTGCACAGAACGTCGGCCAGGACCGGAATGATGGAGGCGGCATTGCTGCTGTGCGGGACCGTATCGCAGGATCGCAGCCGGTCGATGCCGGCGTCGCGCAGGCGCGCCATATCGCTGTCAGAGCACAGGGCGTGAACAACCACCGCCTCCACACCAGACGCGCCGGCACTGCGCAGCAGGGTCGCGGTACGGGCCAGGGTCCCCCCGGTCGAGACCATATCGTCGACGAGAATGACACGGCGCCCCCTGATGACGGCGTTTTGCGGCAATGTGATCTGTACGCTGAGGTCACCGTGTCTGGTTTTGTCCGCTGTCAGGCAGTCCAGCCCAAGGGGGCCGGCAACGGCCTCGACCCAGGGGCGGGCTTCGGAGTCCGGTCCGACCAGCAGCGTGCTGTCCGCGACGGTCTCACGGCGCAGCAGGTCGATCAGTGCCGGAGCCCCCGCGACAGCGGTCGCATGGATGCCGGGAAACACCGCGCCCAGACTGGCGGTGCGGTGCAAATGCGGCTCCACCGCGATGATGTGATCGAAGCTCTCCGCCAGTATCTTGCCGATTACCCGCTGGCTGACAGCTTCGCCCTCGCGAAAGGCCGTATCCTGGCGCATATAGCACAGATAGGGCGCGATCAGCGTTATATGCCGCGATCCCTGATCCCGTAACGCCGCCGCCGCGAAGAGCAGGGCGGCCAGTTTGTCATCCGGTCGGTGCAGCGGCGCGAAGAGAACCGCGGCTGCTGCCGGAGGATACGCCCTGACCCGGATTTCGCCGTCCGGGAAACGGTGATGTTCCAGCGGGATGAAGGGCAAATCCACGGCGCCCGCAAGGACGGCGCCCTTTTCCGCCGCATACGGCGGGGCATAGATAGCCTTTGTCAGCATGGCGGGGCCCCCGCGCCGACGTCCAGACGATAGCCGTTGTCCTCATCCGCCAGCCCGTGGGCAAAGGAAAAATCGGATTTGACACAGGCATGAATACGATAAAGCGGTTCGCCTTTTTCGACCCGGTCGCCGTTTTTCCGCAACAGGTCGATCCCGGCGCCCTTATCCATCGGCGCGCCGGCCAGACGGGCAATCCGGCCCAGCCTGTAGCAATCGATGCCGCTGATCGTGCCGGATACGGGGGCGAGGATATCGCGGGTCAGGGTGCCGAGAGGCGGCGGCGTGCGGCGGCCCTGGGCATCGATGATGGCCTCCATCGTGGCCAGTGCCCGCCCGCTGTCGAGAAGATCGCGGGCCCGGTCATATCCCGTGCCGCCGCGCAGGGCCGGGTCGAAATCAAGCAGCCTGCCGGCAAGCTGCAACGACTTCTCCCGCAGGTCGGTCGGTGCATCCTCATGGCCGTTCAGGACGGCCATCACGTCCCGGGCTTCCAGAACCGGGCCGATCCCGCGCCCGACGGGTTCCCGGGCATCGGTGACGACAATACGCAGATCGATCCCGATACGATCACCGACATATTCAAACAGCTTGCGCACACGCATGGCTTCCCCGGCATCGCGGACTTTTGCCGTCGGCCCGACGGGAATGTCGATCAGCAGATGCGTGGAGCCGGCCGCCAGCTTCTTCGACAGGATGGAAGCCACCATCTGTTCCCGCGTGTCGATCCTGAGCGGGCGTTCAACGGAAATCAGAATGTCGTCAGCCGGTGACAGATTGACATGGCCGCCCCAGACCAGACAGCCTTTGTGTGTCCGCACCACCTCGGTCATCTCCGCGATGGACAGATCGACACGGGCGAGCACTTCCATCGTATCCGCCGTTCCGGCCGGCGATGTGATCGCCCGCGATGAGGTTTTCGGGATCATCAGACCGTGCGCGGCAACAATCGGCACCACCACCATGGAGGTCCGGTTGCCGGGAATGCCGCCAATGCAGTGCTTGTCCACGATGACATCGGATGACCAGTCCAGGCGGTTGCCGACCCGCGCCATCGACTGTGTCAGTGCCAGCATCTCCCGGGACGTCGTATAGCTGGCGGAGGCAATGAGAAAAGCGGCGATCTCCATTTCCGAGTATCGCAGGCCCGAGATATCGCGGATGACGACGTCGATTTCACCGTCGCTCAGGGTATGGCCGCGCATTTTCGCCCGCACCGCTTCCATGCTTTTGGGCGGCGCGGCCGGGGCTATGGTGACGCTCGTCCCTTCCCCTGCGCCAAGACGGTCAAAGGCGGGCCCCGACAGGCCAAGCTCGTCGTCGGCAACAATGCTGCCGTCATCCGATATGATCAGGGTCGCGAGCATGCTGTCGCCGGTATGATGGATTTCTATTTTTTTCAGCGCCTGAAAGTCCTCGGGCCGGTACGGGCGGCATGTCCTCGCGATAAAGGCGACATTTTGCCTGTGTGTATCGAGCCCGATGCGTTTCAGTTTCAGCATGGATGCTTCCCCTTAATTCCCTGTTCAGGGATGCCATGCCATTGAATTGCACTACCTTGATCCGGGTCAACATCGCGAATGCCCCGGTTCCGCCCGGATGTTTTAATATAACTTTGGGTTAAATAGAGCTTGACCTGATCACACGGGCATTTTAGCGACACTGTAGACTTGTAAGATGGCCGTCAGGCCTGATGTTCACGGCGTTGGGGATCTTGTACATGCAGCCCAATCACTGTTTGAAGTTGGCGCCGGATCAGAAAGAAAAACTCAGGTTTCTTTTTCTGGCCAAATGGGCGGAATCGGATGGCAGACCGGACCCGGTCGATGGCAGTCACGCAACCTACCATAGTGAACTCAGGGACACGCTGAAAGCCATCGGATTGACAGTGGAGGCATCGGGCCGGATCGAACGGATGTTTGAAAAACCGGACTGCGATTTCGTCGTCACCTTGTTCAACCGGGCCGGTTTTCAGAACAGCGAAATGCTGGTCCCGCTGCTGTCTATGTTCCACAGCGTTCCTTTTCTGGGGGCAAGCCCCATTCTGCGGGGCCTGGGCGACGACAAGCATCTGATGAAGCTGGTGGCGCGGTCACGGGGTATCGCCACGGCGGATTGGGAAATATACCGGCGCGATGCACTGGAAATCGCACCGCCGTCCTTTGACTGGACCAAGCTGGTCGTCAAACCCAATGCCAGTTCGGCGTCGTGGGGGATCGGGCTTTTTGCCACATGGGACGATGCCCGTGCCCATATGGAAGACCTGCACGCCCAGGGCCATGATGTGATTGTCGAGGCTTATGTGTCCGGGGTGGAGCTGGCCTTGCCGGTGATCGGTGCGCGGGGGCCGTGGATGCTGCCGGTGGTCCGTTTCGATGCCAACAATCCCGACGCCATTCGGTCATACAGGCAAAAGCGTCATCTGGAACCCAGCGACACGGTGATGCTGAATATCCTGAAAGACCCCGCGATGGAGAGTCGGCTGGCCGATGTGGCGAACGCCTTGATGCCCGAATTATGGCCGTTCGATTACGGGCGTCTGGAATTCAAGTATGACGCGGGGACCGACACGCTCAATTTCATCGAAATCAATCTGAGCTGTAACCTGTGGTCGACGAAGGCCACCAGTTTCTCGGCCCGCAGTCTGTCCATGACCCATGAAGACCTGATCGAGACGATTTTATGCCACAGTCTTCTAAGGCAGGGTGTGGTTGAACCCGAACATGTCATGGACGCTCACTGATGCCGCATCCGTCTTTTCACGCCGTTGTTCTGGCCGCGCAGAGAGCGGGCATCGTCAACCCGTTGGCCGTTGCCGCCGGGGTCAGCCACAAATGCCTGATTGAGCTGGAAGGCAAGCCCCTGATCGCCCATGTGCTGGATGCCCTGGCCGCGTCTCCTCATATCGGCCGGATCACGGTTTCCGTGGATGCCCCTGAGACGGTACGCGCCGTCGAGGCCGTACAGCAGTATGAAGAGTGCGGCCGGCTGACCGTCGTTCCCGCGGAAAAAACGCTGTTCGACAGCCTGGACGCGGTCCTGTCCGATCAGGCGCAAAAAGAAGATGATACCGAGACCCCTTATCCATGTCTGATCACCACTGCCGACAACGTCCTGTTGACCCCTGACATGATCGGCCATTTCTGCGGCGGCATGCTGGACAACGATGCGGACGCCGGTATTGCCATGACGGCAAAGGATGTGCTGCTGGCCGAATATCCGGATGGTCAGCGGCGCTTTCATCGTTTCGCTGACGGGGAATGGTCCAACTGCAATCTTTACGCGGTGATGAATACACAGGCCATGGCCGCCGCGCGGGCATTCAAGACCGGCGGGCAGTTCGCCAAGTCGCCGATGCGGGTTTTGCAGGCTTTCGGTTTTGTGAATGCGCTGGCTTATCGTTACGCCTGGTTTGAACGCGATCGGGCCTTTGACCGCATGTCCCGGCGGTTCGGGACGGTGGTCAAGCCTGTCGACATGCCTTTCGCCGAAGCCCCCATCGATGTTGACAATCAGCGTTCCAAACGGATTGCCGGCGAGATTTTGAATATACGCCGCCGTCAGGCGTCACCGACGGCGTCCATGTCGCCGTAAACGGGGTCTGACTGTGCTGGCAGTCTCAAGGTGCCGCCCGGGCGGTCGCCCGGTTCCAGCTGAAAAGGTTAAGCTCGATACAGAAAAAGGCCAGCAGCCACAAAAAGGCGTCCCAGAAATCAACCCATGCGGCCAGCAGGGCCCAATAAAAACAGGCCAGAACGATAACGGCGTAAAGAACGGGCCTTCAGGCCGATACTGATCCATATCAGCGGCTGTGTCAGCGCGCCCGACAAGTGCAGCAATACATCCGCCTGCAATATCAGCACGATCAGTAACCAGGCACCGGCATTGACGACGTCCGTCAGGCTCAGCCTCCGCATTCTGGCGGCGAGACCGGTGTCGGCCAGGATATGGATGTCCGGATGAACTGAAAAATCACCGGGCGCGAGACGCCGGCAATTGACCGGATCAAGCGGCTCATATCTGTCCAGATCGTTCGCCAGTGCCCAGTTCTGCCCGTCGGGGGCGCCGTCTGTATATTTGCACGGGTTTTGCGGCAAGGATGTTGTTTGCACCGGTTGGAAGCCCTGCATCATCCGGTAATTGCCCGCATACCCCGTCCACGCCAGCAGGGTGAAGGCATAGGCAACGGCGACAATGCCGCTGAGCCCCCATTTCAGTGTCCCTTTCAGGCGCGCGTCGGACAGGATGGAGGTTTCCAGTTCAAAGACGATCAGCAGAACAAACCAGGATATGGAATCGATGAAGGTCGCGAAAATCTCGGCCATGTCGCCCAGGGTGATGCCGTTACGGAAGGTATAGCCTGCTGCGGTATAGTCTTCCGCCAGGAAATACAGCGTGTTGACCAGCAGCAGACCGTACAGGACATATTTGAAAACGGTAAACCGGGCGGGAAAGCGGCTGTCGGTTTTCCGGGATGAAGATGCTGTCATGGGGACGGGGCCAATCGTGCTGTCTGCTTTTGACAGTGTGCGACGGATGGTATCATCACTGTCATCAACAGGACCATATGTGTTTTGACCGGTCAAGCGTTCCCCCGGACGACAGGGCCTGGGTGACAGGGCCTGGGTGACAGGACTTGGGCGACAGGACTTGGGCGACAGGGAAGTGTCATTGGGTGGCCCCACACAGGACTGTCAGGAGGGGAAAACGGCTGCGTTATGGTCTGGACGATTTTCTTGAAAAGAAATATCTCTGTTGTGCAGTCTCACTGATGGTCGTGACCGCAATCGGCTGTTTCGCTTCATCGGGGCCTTGTTTTTTATTTCGAACACTATGATTCACGATTCGATTCGTTTTATGGTGCCATGATTTTCAGTGTTGAACGATGCGGATATGCACACTCCTGTGCACCTCTCTTCGCTCAGCTGCCTTCGGACCGGCGATTCAGACGGACAGTATATGACGGCACGGAAACTACAGCGTTGGATCAGGCAAAATCTGCCATCGTCGAAGCTGGCGCGCTGGGCCGTCGGGTTGTTGCTGATCATCGGGGGCATCTTGGGCTTTTTACCGGTTCTGGGTTTCTGGATGCTGCCCCTGGGCCTGTATGTGCTCAGCATGGATTCACGGCCGGTCAGACGGTTTCGCCGCAGGCTCGACCTTTTCTTCGGTCGGGCCTGGTACCGGCTGCGCAACCGCCTGAGAGGGGAAAGAACGAGGAGGAGACAAAAACACCGTGACGGAAAAAACAGGTAACCCGCCCATTTCGCCTGAGGATATCGAAGCCGCCGCCGGACGCCTGGCGCAGCAGGCTGTACACACGCCCTTGCTGGAAAGCGATCTGGTGAATGCGGCCATAGGGGGACGCCTTCTCATCAAGCCCGAGTGTCTGCAACTGACGGGCAGTTTCAAGTTTCGCGGTGCCTACAATCGGCTTGTCCAGTTAGGCGACGCGGAAAGGGCCCGCGGCGTGGTGGCGTTTTCGAGCGGGAACCACGCTCAGGGCGTGGCGCTTGCCGCGCGAAAGCTTGGTATTCATGCCGCGATCGTCATGCCGGAAGATGCGCCCACGGTCAAAAAAGCCAATACGGCGGCATATGGGGCCGAACTGGTGCTGTATGACCGCTACCGGGAAAATCGCGAGGACATCGCGGCACGCCTGGCGGATGCGCGCGGTGCCACGGTTGTCCCGTCTTTCGACGATGTGCATATCATGGCCGGGCAGGGGACGGTCGGGCTGGAGATCGCCCGCGATCTCGGGTCCCGGGCGCTGACACCCGACCAGGCGTTGATATGTTGCGGGGGCGGGGGTCTCAGTTCCGGCAGTTTTACCGCCCTGAAGGCGGTTTTCCCGGACATGGATGCCTACACTGTTGAACCCGCCGGTTTCGACGATACCAGAAAATCCCTGCAAACCGGCAGACGGCACACGGTGGAACCGGGTGCCCGCTCCGTCTGCGATGCCCTGTTGTCACCCAGTCCGGGACGATTGCCCTTTGCCGTATTGTCGGCGCTGGGCGTGCGCGGTTTATGCGTGTCGGACGATCAGGCGCTGGATGCCGTGGCCACCGCCGCCGCATATTTTCATCTGGTGGCGGAACCGGGTGGCGCCGTGGCGTTGGCGGCCGCCTTGTCAGGACAGGTGGACTTGCAGGGCAAGGTGACGGTTGCCGTCATCAGCGGCGGCAATATTGACCCCGATCTTTTGGCGGGCTGCGTGAAACGGCAACCGGCATGGCCGGATGGGCCTTGAGCCGCGCGTGTCGGGGCAGGAGCGCCGTTCAAACACGGGGGCTTGGCGCGGGTTCTGCCTTGCGGTATAGAGCGTGAAGGCAAACCGTGTCTTTATGGGCCGCCATCTGCAGCATGGCGGATCAAGGTACCAATAAAGGGTGTTGAGGCGATGGAAATTCAGGAACAGGAACAGACATATACCGGCTTCATGGCATGGACGAAGCGGAGCCTCATCGCTATTATCATTGTTCTCGTACTGCTTGCCCTGTTCGTGGCGTAAAGCTGGGCGGCCAGGGCCTGCCCCGATTGTTCGGGAACTGAAAAAGGGCGGTCATGGTGCCGCCCTTTATGTTTGGCGCAGGTGGCGGAAACAGCGCCACCGCCCGGCTTCCGCACGGCGGTCCTAATGTTGGGCCAATCCCCGTGGCAGATAGTGATCGCCGCGAAATTCTCCGAACAGTTCTTCCACATCGGGATGATCGACCGGTTCGCCCGAACGGTCCGCTATCAGATTTTGCTGGCTGACATAGGCTTCATAGGCCGCTTCTTCATTCTCTGCCAGAAGATGATAAAAGGGCTGATCCTTGGACGGGCGGATTTCCGCCGGGATTGCTTCATACCATTCTTCGGTATTGGCAAATTCAGGGTCCACATCGTAAATCACGCCGCGAAACGGAAACATGCGGTGTTTGACCACTTGCCCGATATTAAAACGTGCCTGCCGTTTCGGATCGTTATGTTCGTTCATGTGTAGACATCACTCCTGTACATCTTTCATACCGTCAATAAAGGGCAGGATTTTGATCTGTCAATGGGCGCCGTCGGTCACGGAGGCATTATCTCTGCGAATGACAACAGGGACACAGCCGTCCTGTTCGTTTCCATACGGTAAATATGCTTTTACCGTCCGTCAGTTGGCGGCCCTGCCGCCGGCTGCCGGAATAGAGAGATATCCCGGCGGATTTTCCCGCCTTTATTTGCGTCTTGTTCCATGATCCGTTATGCGGATCAGATCGATATTTTTGGAGTGAGGGGCAAATATGCTGCGACAGTCCGTTTCAATCACAGCTCTGGTTCTGGCACTGACGGCCTGTGGTGAGGCACCCGAAACCCGGCAGGCAGCGGAAATTGCCGGTGCTGAAAGCCTTGTACAGGACCAGAATCTCCTCATTCAGACTTTTTTCGAAAAGGCGATGCAGGCGCGTCTGGCCTATAATCCGCTTCTGGCGGAACGTCTTGGGGACCGCCGCCGCAATGATTCCTGGCCGGACCTGAGTGACGACACCGCCGACGAGGTGCGCGTGTTGATGCAGGCGCAACTGGCGCAGGCAAGAGCGTTCGAGCCCGAGACATTGAACGAGGCCAATCGCTTAAGTCAGCGCCTGTTTGCAATCGATACCGAGCGCGCCATCACCCTCGATGACTGGCGCGATTACGGGTATCCGGTCAATCAGATGTATGGATGGCATACACTGGTTCCGACGCATCTGATGACGGTACACCGTATCGATACGGTTGCCGACGCCGAGGCCTATATCGTACGACTGGAAAAGGTCGGTGCCCTGATGGCGCAGGTGGTTGCTCAGATGTCGGCCCGGCAGGCGAAAGGGATCCTGCCGCCCAGGTTCGTGTTTCCAAAAGTGATCTCTGCGGCCCGCAATGTCATCAGCGGGGCCCCGTTTGATGGCGCCGGGACCACCCCCGGTGGAGACGATGCCGCCGGCGAGGACGGCGCGGGAAATGACGCGGAAAGCCTGGACACAGAAAATGGCGCTGGTGCGCGCGAGGCTGAAGACACGCTGCTGTTCGCGGATTTCAAGCGTAAGATTGCCTCTCTTAACCTGTCCGAACAGGAAACGGTACGCCTGCAATTGAGGGCGCAAGCGGCGCTTCTGACCGGTGTAAAGCCGGGATATGAGGCCCTGATCGCTGAACTTGAGCGGCAGGAGGCCCTTGCGACCACCGATGATGGGGTTTGGAAATTCCCCGACGGAGAAAACTTCTATGCCGGGGCTCTGGCCTATCACACCACAACCGACCTGACGGCCGACGAGATTCACGTTCTGGGTCTCTCCAATGTGGAGCGTATCCACGGTGAAATGCAGGCCATTATGGATAAGGTCGGCTTTGAAGGCACCTTGGCGGAGTTTTTTGATTTTACCCGCACGGACGAGCAGTTTTTCTTTGAAAATACGGAGGAGGGCAAGGCGCGCTATCTGGAACGGGCCCGTAACATTATTGAGGCCATGCAGGCCCGGGTGCCGGATTATTTTGATCTGATTCCGAAGGCGCCGATGGAAGTCCGCGCGGTTGAAGCCTTCCGCGAGCAATCCGCGGGCAAGGCTTTTTACCAGCGCGCGGCGCCCGATGGCTCCCGCCCGGGGATTTTCTACGCCAATTTACGCAACATGGCCGATATGCCCCTCTATCAGCTTGAGGCGCTGGCCTATCACGAAGGCATACCCGGTCATCATTTCCAAATCGCACTGGCCCAGGAATTGGAAGGGGTGCCTCTTTTCCAGCGTACCGCCCGGTTTACCGCTTTCAGCGAAGGATGGGGGCTGTACACGGAAGAGCTTGGCAAGGATATGGGCTTCTATCAGGACCCTTACAGTGATTTCGGCCGTTTGGCGATGGAACTCTGGCGGGCGTGCCGCCTGGTGGTGGATACCGGCATCCATGCCAGGAAATGGACTCGTGAGCAGGCCATTCAATATCTTGTGGACAATACGCCCAATCCGGAAGGGGATGCCATTGCGGCTATAGAGCGCTATATCGTCCTGCCCGGCCAGGCAACCGCCTATATGGTTGGCAAGCTGAAGATTATGGAATTGCGTAACAGAGCCATGAACAGGCTGGGGGGGCGTTTCGATTTCCGGGGATTTCACAGAGCCGTCCTCGGCAGCGGTTTCGTCCCGCTGTCGGTCTTGGAGGAAAATGTAAACGCCTGGATTGCCGAGCAGTCCTGAAATTCCCCATGGAGACCGCAAAGCCGGACTGTCGCTGAGCTTTTACGGATTCGTCACAGATTTGACAGAAACCTGTGATCAGCTAGCTTTCGAGTATCGGAAAGCGATAGCAGGTAAGACGTAAAATGGTTCAAGTGATCAACAATGAAGGGCTGCGCCGTGTCGCCCACGTGGTGTTGACCCAAAATCACCCCGCGAATTGGGAAGAAGCCCGGCGCCTTCTGGCAGCCCGGCTCGGTGCCTATGGTGCTGACCCCAGTGCTATGGAAGACGGCATTGCCGCCTATTTTACTGCGCGTCGCCCTCTAAGCTGATGCAGCGGCCCCGATCGGGGCGAGATGCGGGACGCGATAGCCAGTGCCCTGCGGCCATCTGCGGCTATGGCGCACCACCCAGACCGTGCCTGCGTGCCTGCTTTACGAAAGCGGATGGGTCATGCATCCGGTTCCAGCAACCGGTGCAGATGGACGACCACATATTTCTTCAATGCGTCGTCGACATTGGCTTGGCTGACCCTGCGCCAGGCTTTTTCAGCTTCCGCATAGCTCGGAAAAATGCCGACAATATCGACCTTGGCAAGATCGGCGAATTCCAGGGTTTGAGGGTCGGTGACGGTGCCGCCGAACACCAGGTGCAGCAGTTGTTTGTCGGACATGATTGTTTTCAACCCCTTTCAGGCATATTTGGTTTCTTGTCTCGCGGGTGAGGTCAAGGCTGACCGTCCCCGTCGCCGGTTGTTATTTTGCTGCTTCTTTATCAAATTCGATGGAGAAAGGCACGACTTGTTGTATAGCCGGGAGATCTCATTTCCAGATCGATCAATTGCCGATTGACCGGATGCTAAGAGGCAAAGCCGGACGGATTTGTAAAACAGGCTGGAAGAGCCAGGGGATTTTTCATGCAGACTTTTTTGATATCCATAAGCGGTGCGGATCGTGTCGGGGTTATCTCATCCGTGAGCGGCACACTCTATGATGCCGGCGTCAATCTGGCGGACGCCAGCTTTGCCGTACTTGGTGAGGGGTTCGAGTTTTCCGCCCTGGGCGAGGTGGAAGCCTCTGTCGGTGCCGGCGATATTCATGCCGCGTTGAGCGCTCTTGCCTGCCTTGAAGATGCCCGCATCAGTGTCGAGCCGGCGCCCTATGCCAGCGAGCGGCTGGAGCGTGGAGCGGTCACGCATATTGTTGAATTCAGCGGCGGTGACCGTCCTGGCCTTGTCGCCAGGATGAGTGAGGTCCTGCAAAACCACAATGCCAATATTGTACGGATGACAAGCCGGCGCACCGAGCGCGGCGGGACGGATGATTATCGCACGCGATTTGCCGTCAATGTCGCCGCGGCTGAGGTGGAGGTGCTGGAAAATGCGCTTTTCAATACGGCGGGCAGTCTCGGCCTTGCCTGCGAGATGAATGTCGCCCGGCCATAAAACCGGCCCGGCATAGCTGAAACACGCAATGATCCGTCGGCCTGGTGTCATCATATCAGACCGACGGCGTTGCGTTGTCCTCCCTGCTGTCAGTCAGCGCTTTGTGTGGGAGGATATTTCTCCCGCAATTCCGTGATCAGGCCGTCCATGCCCACTTCGCTGATACGCGCGGAGAAAACTTCACGATTGGTGATGACCAGATTGATGCCTTCCACTTCCAGATTGACGATCTGGAAGGTGCCGTCCTTCTTTCGGACGCGCCAGTCTGCAAGAAGAGGGTCGCCCGTGTCTGATTCCACCTTGGTGCGGACAAACAGATGGCCCCGTTTGCCGGGGGCCGGTACCGTACCGGTGACGATCAGGTCGCGAAAACCGATCTGTGTCATCCGGGTATCGAACTCCCCGATGATAAAGTCTTCCATCGCTGCCAGATAGGCCTGACGCTGCGCTGTCGATGCCGTGCGGTAATGACGGCCAATCATGGCCCGTGCCAGATAATTGACATCCGTGGCCGTGTTGAACAGGTCCCGAAACCCCTGTTGCCGTTCCGTCTCGGTCAAAGTGGCATCCGACCAGACGGTTTTCGTATCCTCGGCCAGCTTTTCGATAAAGGCAACTGCCCCATCAACATCATCCGCAGCCCGGTCCTGTGCAACGGATGATGCCACCTGTAAAACAAGGACAAGGCAAAAAACCGCAAGACGGTACAAAAAAACAGTATGGCGCATTTCTCTCCTCCTGGTCAGGAGACCTGCCGGCTGGCTGTTTGTGCCTTCTTGCGGCAACGCAGGTCTTATTCCGCGGTCATGGCGGCTTCGCGCAGATACGCCATCAGATCCTTGCGGTCCTGGGGCTTGCGCAATCCGGCAAAGGCCATCTTGTTACCGGGCAGAAAAGTCTTGGGCTGTGCAAGCCACTGGTCAAGTTTTTCTTCCGTCCAGACAAAGCCCGCATCCTGAAGGGCTTTCGAGTAGCGCGGGAAACTTTCAGACGTGCCGGCGGTCCGCCCGAAAACATTGTCCAGATTAGGTCCCATTTTCGGTCGTTTGGCAGCCGTCAGATTGTGGCAGGCCTTGCACCGGTTGAAGAGACGGCGCCCCTTTTCGGCGTTGCCTTCTGACGAAAGCGCGACCGAGGCCGGATCATCGTCCTGTGCGACCACGGGAACGGAAGAGGTGGCTGCAACCATCAGGGCGGCAATCAATGGCGCGCTTACGCGGATGAACCTTTGCATGGCTTTGGATCTCCTAAGCTGTGACAAATCAGTCGCTGTGTTTCGGTCAATACCGTTCCGCTTAATTCCGTTTACGGACGGTTTGCGTCAGTATTTTGACGATATGGTCTTAATCTGGCAGCGCAACCCCCTGCGGCATTGTGGCATCGGATCTTTGTCGGATGGGACGGGGAACCGGGTTTGCCTCTCCTTAACCCGTGACCTTGACGGTCTCTTCCGTGGGCCGGATTTCCCCGCTGCGCAGACGCGCGAAATAACTCTGCATCAAATCGCGCACTTCATGCCGCAGCAGATACAGGCCGACGATATTGGGAAAGCCCATGCCAAGCAGCATCGCATCGGCAAAGTCCATGACTGCGGTCAGCTGCATGGCCGAACCGATCACCAGCACCACAAGGTAGCTGGATTTGAAGGCCAGCTCTGCATTCGGTTTGTTGCCGACCAGATATAGAAAAGAACGCTGGCCATAATAGAACCAGGTGATCGACGTTGAAAAAGCAAACAGCACAACGGCTACGGAAAGCACGTATTTGAAGCCGACGATCACGCTGTCAAAGGCCTGCGAGGTCAGACTGATACCGATCGCGGTGCCACCGATCCGTGCGGCTTCTTGGGCCATTTCGGTTTCCAGGCTGCCCGTTACGATGATGACAAGGGCTGTCATGGTGCAGATGATGACGGTATCGACAAAAGGTTCCAGGAGAGCGACAAGACCTTCCGCCACCGGTTCACGCGTTTTGGCTGCGGCATGCGCGATTGAGGCGGAGCCTATGCCCGCTTCGTTTGAGAAGGTCGCCCGCCGCAGACCCTGGATCATCACGCCTATGATACCGCCCGTGATACCCTCGCCGGTAAAGGCCCCGGCGAAAATCTGTCCGAAAGCGCCCGGAATTTCCGTGATATGGGTGCCCAGAATGACCAGCGCCGCGGTGACATAAATCCCCGCCATAACCGGCACCAGAAATTCTGTCACATGGGTGATTTGCCGGATGCCGCCAATGATCACCATGCCGACGGCAATCGAGAACAGGATGCCGAAGATCCACGGGCGGCCGTAAAAAAGACTGTCCGTTCCGCCGGTCAATTCCGCCATCACATTGGTGAATTGTGTTGAAGACTGATTGACCTGGAACATGTTACCGGCACCGAAAGCGCCGCCGATGCAGATCAAAGCGGCCATGACGGCGAGAACTTTGCCAAGGCCGGGTCGGCCAAGCCGGGCCAACCCTTTGGACAGATAATGCATGGGGCCGCCTGAGACGACGCCGTCCGCGTCGATCTCGCGGTATTTCAAACCCAGCGTACATTCGGTGAATTTACTGGTCATGCCGAACAGACCGGCCAGGATCATCCAGAAGGTGGCGCCCGGCCCGCCGATTGTCAGGGCGATGGCCACGCCGGCGATATTGCCAAGGCCGACCGTACCGGACAGGGCCGCTGTCAATGCCTGAAAATGCGTGACCTCGCCAGGGTCGTCCGGATCATCATATTTGCCCGAAACAATTCTGAGAGATTGCCGAAAGCCGCGTAAATTGACGAAGCCCATGTAAAAAGTGAAAAAAACCGCCCCGCCAAGCAGCCATATGACGATAAAGGGAAATCCGGGTGCACCGTCGATGATGAAGTCGAGTGGAATCTCGAAGAAAATGATGCCTGAAATAAAATCGGTAACTGGTGAAATCGTGTCATTGACCAAATCGGAGAAGCTTCTGCTGCCCGCTGTCGCCCCGTCTTCTGCCGCTACTGCGGCTGTTGTTCCGGCGATCAGTGCGGCCAGTCCGGCCAAAATACGGTTCATACCAACACCCTTCGGCTGTTATCTTTGCTTTTTCGCAAAGCCGCTTATGCAGTGCACGCCGGGCGGAAGTCGTATGGTTTCCGCCTTTTAAGCGGGAACACCACACCGTCCTACCGCGCCAATTTAGCTTAAATATCGAGATAAAGCTTGGGGCGAACAAAACGAGCAGCTAAAATCGCGCGCATGCTAGCGGCTTGATGCCTGTGGCACAACTCAAAGATCGTCACAAAGCTGACATATTATTAACTGTTTTACGGTATTCGCCTTTGAGAATTGGCTTTGATGTTTAAGCGATTGAGCCATCTCGGTTATGGGAAGGGGAGCCGTCATTGCACCAGCACCCGACCCCGGCTTGAACCGTCATGCGAAGTGCATGGTGTTATTGCGGTGGGTAAGCCGCACCTGTCATTGGCAGGTTTTGTAGCGTCAAGGTAAGGAAGGGCTGTTTGTGTCCGACAAAAAACTGACCAGCGCCGATGTCGCGCGTCTTCTGCAGGATCCTAATGAGGAAAACCGTGCCGATGCGGCTGTCAAAGTTGCCGATACATTCGCCAGTGCGGATCTAAGCGACACCGAGCGTGCCATCGCAAAGGATATTTTTCGTGCCATGGTCCGCGATGCCGCGGTCCGGGTGCGTCAGGCGTTGTCGGAAAGCCTGAAAGAGAATCCCGACGTGCCGCATGATGTGGCGCGGAGCCTTGCAAAAGATGTCGAAGACGTTGCTCTGCCCGTTATCGAAAAGTCCAGTGTTCTGACTGACGAAGATCTGATTGAAATCGTTAGAACGCGGGGGGCTGCCCTCCAGCAGGCCGTTGCGGGCCGTGAAGCGGTTTCCGAGGACGTTGCCGATGCCCTTGTCGATACAAGGGACGAAAATGTCGTTGCCACTCTTGTCGCCAACGAGGGAGCCGATATTGCCGGCGGCACTTATGACAAAGTGCTCGACGCCTTCAAGGACAGCGACATTGTCAAAACCCCGCTTGTCCAGCGGGGCGAATTGCCGATTTCCGTGGCGGAGCGGCTGGTGACGATGGTGTCCGAGCGTTTGCGCGAACATATCATGACCCATCACGAGATTTCTTCGGGTATGGCCGCCGACCTGCTGCTGGCCAGCCGGGAAAGGGCAACGGTCTCTCTGCTGGACGGCAGCGAGACGGAAACCACGGTTGCCGAGCTTGTGGATCAGCTGCAACGAAATGGCAGGCTGACGCCAACGCTGATCGTTCGGGCACTGTGTATGGGCGACACCACATTTTTTGAGGCGGCCCTGGCTGCCCTTGCCGACATTCCCACGGCAAATGCCTATACGCTGGTACACGACCGTGGTTCTCTTGGCATGAAAAGGCTTTTTGAGGCTGCGGGCATTCCGCCCCAGTTCCTGAAGGTGGCACGCGCCGCGCTGGAAGTATCTGCTGAGATGATAGCCACCGGCGGCGATGACCGTGAAATGTTCAGGCAGTTGATGATCGAACGGGTGCTGACGGCGGTTGAAGACGAGGTCGACACCGAAAACCTTGATTATCTGATCGGCAAATTGCAGCGCGTCGAACGGCATGATGAGGATCTGGCACTTCAGAATGGTTGAGTGCCGCTGACCGGTTATCCTGCATCCCGTGTCAGCCACAAGGCGAGGTCCGGCCAGATCAAAAGGGTGACAAGACCCGCGAGCTGCAACAATACAAAAGGGAAAATCCCTTTATATATGGTGCTAAGGCTCAGCCCGTCCGGGGCGGCTCCTTTCATGTAAAACAGGGCGAAGCCGAAGGGCGGCGTCAGAAAACTGGTTTGCAGGTTGACCGCCATCAGGACGGCAAACCAGACCAGTGTCGGAGCGCCTGCCGGAACATGACCGGCAAAGTCCAGACCGGCTATCACAGGTGCGAAGACCGGCAGGATAATCAGCGTGATCTCGATCCAGTCGAAAAAAAAGCCAAGCAGAAAGGTCGTTAACATCAACGCCGCCAGAATGCCCCAGGATCCGACCCCGCTCGCCTCGATCATGGCGATCAGGCTGTCATGCCCTCCCAGCAGCGCAAAGACATAGGAAAACGCGGTCGCGCCAACGAACAGGCCGAACAGCATCGCGCTTGTCAGGGCCGTGGTTTCCACCACATCCTGCATCGTCGCCCGCGTCAGCTTGCCCCTGATTGCCGCAAGTATCAGTGCGCCGGCAGCGCCGACACCGCTGGCTTCTGTCGGTGTTGCAATGCCGCCGAAAATAGAGCCCAGAACCACAAGGATGAGTATGGTCGGCGGTGCCAGGCTTTTGAAGATATCGCCTGTCCCAAGCGACTGGTCATCTGCCGCGCTTTTTGACATTTGCGGTGCGAGATGGGGTGCCATACTGACACGCATGGCGATATAGGCCATATAAAGCCCCGCCAGCATCAATCCGGGTACAATGGCAGCCATGAACAGGGCCCCGGTGGATATGCCCAACAGGTCCGCCATGACAACCAGCATGATGGATGGCGGCAACAGGATGCCAAGAGTGCCGGATGCGGCAATGGTTCCGGTCGCCAGTGTGCCGTCGTATCGGTGTTCCAGCATGACGGGCAATGCCATAAGCGTCATCATGACGACGCTGGCACCGATTATACCCGTGGTCGCGGCAAGGATGACGCCAAGAAGCGTGACGGACAGTGCCAGACCGCCGGGCACCCTGTGTGTCATTTTCTGCAACGTGGCCAGCAGGTCGCGGGCAATACCGCTTTTTTCCAGCATTGTTCCCATGAAAACAAACATCGGGATGGCCACCAGGACTGTTTTGGAGACCACCCCGCCGAAGATGCGGCTGACCACCAGAAAAAAGCTGGCGGGATTTTCACCGGCGAACAGAACCGCCACCGCCCAGAACAGAAGCGCGACGCCGCCCAGTATGAAGGCCACGGGCAACCCGCTGAACAAAAGCGGTGTCAATACGGCAAACATCAGGAAAGGCATCAGCTCACCAAAGGTGACATCGGGCATGGAATTCTTTCCCCTCAGGTGCGGCTGCTTATGGTGCGTTGTGCTGCTGCGAAACGGGTTTTACCCGCCGTTTCAGCCGTACCGGTCAGATAGACGATGGCTTCCAGAAAGCGTGCTGTCCCGGCCAGGCCGAGCAACGCCACCCCGAGGATCATAACGCCCTTTATGATCCAGCGGTTGGTCAGACCCGTGGGAGATGCGGATGCTTCTTCATAAGCAAAACTGATGGCAACATAGTCGCCGCCATAGATCAGCAACATCGTTACATAAGGCAGCAGGAAAAGCGTACAGCCGGCGAGTTCCACCCACGCGCGGCGCCGCGCCGACCAACGGTCGCTTAGAAGTTCGATCCGCACGTGAGCGCCGCGAATATAGGCCCACCCAAGGCACAGCAGGAACAGGGCTCCGTGCAGGTGCCATTCCAGTTCCTGCAATTGGGTCGAACCGACAACAAACCAGTGCCGCAGAGTGACATCGAAGACGATGACCGCCATCAGAATGACACTGAGCCAGGCGGCCCGGCTTCCGATCCAGATAACCGGCGTTTCCAGAATTCGTGCAATATTCAAAAGAATAGCCACAACTAGTCCCGGACGCTGCGGCGAAGATAACCACGGTCGAACCAGCCGCGATAGGTTTCGCGGAAAGCCTGCAAGGACGCCCAGACTTCTGCGAAGGTGGCATCATCTTCGGCCAGTTCATCCGCGACCTGCATCCAGGCTGTTTCCAAGGACTGCAGAATTTCGGGAGACCATGTATGAATGGTTACGCCGGCGGCAGCGATTTTGCTCATGGCTTCGGTCTGAAGCGCCTCGCCCTCGGATAATCCTTCGCGAATATTGGCTGAACAGGCAGCTTCGATCAGGGATTGCTGGTGGGGACTCAATCCGTTCCATGCATCCAGATTGATGATTAATTCAAAAAAGGTCGATTGCTGATGCCAGCCAGGCAGATAGTAATGTTTTGCGACTTCATGCAGGCCCATCCGGTAATCGACGGCGGGCATGGCATATTCGCTGGCGTCGATGGTTCCCAGTTCCAGGGCCTGATAAATCTCTCCGCCCGCGATCAGTTGCGGGGCCGCGCCGACTTTTTCCAGCACTTTTCCGCCCAGGCCGAAAAAACGAATTTTCAGACCCTGAAAATCTTCGATACCGGTAATCTCGCGTTTGAACCAGCCGGAGGCTTCAGGCGGGCTCAGACCGCAGATAATCCCATGGATGTTATGGCGGTGATAAATGCGTTCAAAAAGGGCTCTGCCGCCTCCATGGTCATACCAGGCCAGATATTCCGGTGCTGCCGGGCCGAATGGAACGGATGAAAAAAGCTGAAGGGCCGGTTCTTTGCCGGCCCAATATCCGGATGTGGACCAACCGGCTTCGATCGCGCCATAGCTGACAGCATCGAAAGTTTCAAAAGGCGGCGCCAGAACGCCGGGTTCGTAAAAGGCAAGGTCGATACGCTCTCCGGACAGGCTGTGGATTTTTTCGGTAACGCGTTTGCCCATGGTGCCGATAATCAGCAGGGTCGATGGATATGTGCTGGAAAGACGCCAGGTGACAGGGGTATCGGCTTCTTCCGGCTGCTTAGGGACACTGTCCGTTTCAGGCTGTTGGCCGCAAGCGACCGTCAGGGCTGGTATAATCAGGACCAGCCTTTTGAGAAAAATCGAAAACGCTGTTGCTTTCATGAAACTCAATCGCAAGGTTTTGACCGGCAGTAGACCGCCGACGATGATAGCCGGCTGCCGCTGAAACGCATGTCGGTCTCGAGGGCTCTGTCTTTAAGACATTTTTTTCAGGGCTTGTGCCAGCAGAACGTACAGTTTGCCCATGTCGGAGGAGATCAGCGTCACCGAAAGGGTGTTGTCCCGTTCTCCGACCATGGCCCGTTCCATCATGGTTTCAAAGTCGCGCATGTAACGCGTGGCGGCTTCCTTGAACTCCGTATCGCCGCGAAATTTCTCTCCGATCAGTTTCTTCACCCTTCGGTCGGCTCTGCCCAGCGTCCTGCGTATGAAAATTGACCGGTCGCCGTTCAGATAAGCCTGCCACGCGCTATCCGGGATGTCCTGGCTCAGCGCTTTGTCAATGTCGATGGACAGGGAGTGCAGGCTTTCCATCAGCAATTTCGATGTCCGGGTGAAGTCACTTTTACCGCTTTTGGCCGCGCGCTTTTCAAGTTCTGCGCTCTGGGCGATGAACTGTGCCGCTTTTTCCGCGATCTTTTCAGCTTCGCGCCCCAGACGGACGGCCAGGAACGCTCCTTCTTTTTCCGCGGTATCGGCGGTTTCCTGATAGTCCGCCAGCATTCTGGAAAGGGTTGCCTGCATTTCTTCTTTCAAGAAGGTGACACGCTCTGTCGCTTGTGTGGAAAGTTCGTCCAGCCCGGCGCTCAACTCCGTCTTGGTGTCGCTGACGGCATGGCGCATGGCCTCGCGGGCGCGAGAGGTTTCATCCATCAGGGTCTGACTGGCGGAATCCAGCCTGGTCGCGGCCTCCATGGATCCTTCCGCGAACCGGTCCACTTCCCGCGACAAACCATCGGCGGCCGTATTCAGTCGTGTGACGACTTTTTCCGCTTCCTGTCTGATTTTACCCCGTTCGCCGGCAAAGGCATCGGCTGCCGCGCCAAGCGAACGGCCGGCCGCGCTCAGTTCCTCGCGAAGGCCTTCGCTGTCATTGCCGAATTTGCCGGCAACGGCAACCATGCGTTCATGGGCCGCTTCCGCTTCATCAGCGAGAGACCGCATCAGATTGCCCACCTTGGCTCTTGCGCCGTCAAGCCTGTCCTCGCTGGTTTCGGCGGCGTCGCTCAATGCCCTTGCACGCTCGGCGAAACGCTCTGTCGCCTCCAAAAGCCGATTGCCGGCATCATCGCTGGTGGCGATCAGCGCATCGCGCTCATTACGCAGGTCTTCTTCAAGGTGGGACAGTTTTCGACGTGTTTCTTGCAGGCCCTCGGACAGGGCCATTTGATGCTCGTCCATGCGGCTCCGCACCCCTTCCATGGTGCCGGCGGCGTCACTGGCTGCCCCGGCGAGGGAAGCACTGTTTTCCGCGAGGCGGTTTGCCTGCGTTTCCAGACTGTCGCCGGTTGTGCGGCCTGCATTGTCAAGGGCACTCATCTGCCGCTCTATTTCATTGGCGGCATTGTTGAGATGGGCGGTCATGCGGGCGAGGTTCTGGTCAAACAGCTCGGCAAGGCGTTCGGAATTGGCGGCGAGCTGGGTTTCAGCACTGTCCGCCTGTGCCAGAGCCCGTTCATGGATGGTACGGCTGGTCTCCAGAGCACGCTCACAATGTTCGGCAAAGGCGCTGCCGGCCTCGGACAGAAGGCTTTGCGCCCGTTCCACGGTCCCGACAACGAGATCCGTCATGCTGCCCGCCTGTTTCGAGACCTGGGTGTTGACATCGGATGTTTTGCTGAGAGCCTCTTCCGCCGCACTTTTCACTGTCTCCACATGCGCTTTCAGACTGTTTTCTATCTTGGCGGATTCGCCGGCAGCCAGTTCGGCAAGCTCGTGCAGGACATGCGCCTGGGTTTTCATATGGTCCGACAATTCGGCGGAGCGGCCTTCCAGGCCTATGACATCCTTGCGCAATTTCTCCACGCCGCCGTGCAGGAAGTCTCCAACGGACTGAAGGCGCAATTCCACATCCACGGCAAGCTGTTGAAGGGATTTGGCTTTGCCGTCCATCAGGTCGCCCGTATCGGCAAGGCGTTTGGCGACATCCTCGCTGGAATCATTCAGAGTGCCGAGGCTTTCATCCAGGTGGCTGCGGGCATCGCGCGCGGTTTCCGCCGCTTTTTCGCCGGCTTCCGCCATGCGGGCACGGATTTCGCCCATTTGCGCTTCCAGGCCATTGATCCGGTCCTCAACATTGGTGACAAGCGCGCTTACGGCGTCCCGCTCGCGTGCAAGGGTATCCCGGATGCTGGATGTGCGCGCTTCGGCGTCGGCCGTTGCCGTAAAAAGATTGGAAATCTGTTCCTGAAACCGGTTTTCAAGATGTTTAACCCGGTCCGAAGCCAGATCTGCGACCGCATCGATATGGTCCAGTTCCTTGATGATACCTTTGTGCAGTTGTGCCAGACGTACTTCTGCGGCCTCGACAGGTGACATGGCGCGGTGCAGATGCTGCGCCAGTGCCACGCGTCGCTCAATAAGCGGGTCGGTACGCTGAAAGGCCAGGGCAATCAGCCAGGCTATGGCTATCGGTGTCGCCACGCCGGCGACGAGTGCGGCAAGATCGGTAACAGGCAGGCCGATGACTGAGTTCAGTCCGGTTCGGTACAAAAGCCAGCCGGTCAGAATAAGCCACAGTCCAGAAACGGCACCTGCTGCTGTGACCGGCCACAATCTGCGGGAGCCGCCAGTTCTTTTTGCCGCGACTTCCGGCTCCGGTTCCGGTGTGTTCGGAGCGCCTGTTTTCCCCTCTGCTGCATCGGGAAAGTCGAAATTTGCCGTTGTCATGCCCTTAGCCTTGATAAAAGCGTCATAAATCCCTTGAAAACAGCCTTCCCCATTCTGTTCCATACGTCAATAATAGGACCGCTTGTACTTTCGGCCTGAATGTGTATTGCGGGACCGTCATGGGAAGGAGGCCAATCCGTGATCGATACGGTACAAACCGACGGACGCAAAACGGACCGTCCACGTCCCGGCATGGCTGTACCCACGCCGGCACAGCGCCGTTATCTCGTAAGGGGATTAAGCGAACCGGGCGGAAAATTGCCGCTATTCGATATTGATGGTTCACGCGTTAAAAACAGTACCGTGCAGGCTTGCCTGAAACAGGGGTGGTGTGAACCCTGGTACCGAAACCCGCTTAAGCCTGACTGGTTGGTGTGCCGTCTGACCGATACAGGGCGTGCCTCTATTGAAAGCGATGTCGCAAGTTCGTGAGCCTTATGACGACCATAAGACAGTTTCAGGGGCAGGCCAGGCAAGGGGACCCGTATTCATGACCCGCGAGTCGACAGAAAAAACAGGGTTGGTTTTGGATAGTGACCACCTGGAGGCCTTTACCGGGGGCGATGCGGGACTGGCCCGGGATATCCTCCAAACATTTGCGGAGTACGCGCCCGGATATCTGAGCGTGCTGGAAACAGTATCCGAAGCGGAATGGCAGCCGGCGGTCCACAAATTGAAGGGTGCCGCCCGTGGTATCGGTGCCTTTGCTCTGGCCCAGGCCGCAGAGATGGCCGAGAGCCTGTTTGAAAATCCTGAGGCTGCCTATGGCGATCTTTCAAATCAAGAACGGCGTAATCGGTGCTTGCGTGATCTGGAAGACCACCTGCGTGTGGTGCTGACCAAAATCGGTGCACAATATAGCTGAGAAACCGTCATCGGCCCGGCTGCGGGATATCTTTGCGCCGATATGGCTGTATTGACACAGTGTCATCCTAAGTCATTGCTTTTTCTGCAATCATTTCCAAGTAATCCGTTGACCGGTATCGGCAGGCAGGGATAGAAAAGAGAATTACTGGCTTCGGTATGCCGTGGGGTTCGGCAATTTTGTGAGCTTGGTATGAGCAATTATGATTTTGAGCGTGTAAGCGTACTGCTCGCCGAGGACAGTCCCTTTATCCGGTCTCTTCTCGTCAATTCATTGAAAGTTCTTGGGGTCGGCAACGTTTATGCTGTCGAGGATGGCGGCGATGCCATCCATTTCATGAACCGAGTGAAAAATGAACCCATGCGGGTGGGGGTGCAGAGCATCGACATCATCATGTCCAATTGGGATATGCATCCGGTGGACGGAATGATGCTGCTGCGCTGGGTCAGGCGTCATAAAGACAGTGTAGACCGCTTTGTGCCGTTTGTCCTGATTACCAGCTATACCGAGCCGGAGCGTGTGCTTGAGGCCCGTGAGCTGGGCGTGACAGAAATTTTGGCAAAGCCGTTTACGGTGAACAATATTGCTGAAAAGCTTATTTCAATCATCGAGCGTCCACGTCAATTCGTTCATACCAAGGACTATTTCGGGCCTGATCGTCGCCGCCGTAAGGTGCCGCATGACGGTCCCGAACGCCGCAAACTCACTGACAAGAGCGAGGGGGTGGAGATTATCCGTGGTTGATAAAAAGGGTGTCATCGTCCGGTTTTACCGGTTCAAGAACCGTCTCAAGGAAAAGACGGCGGGGCTGGCGCCCGGCGCTGCGACCATCTCCGCAGACGCCCTTGCCGAAGCGGAGCAGGCGCTTTCCAAGATGTCCGAAGACTACCCCGACTGGGTTCAGGGACTGATTGTGAAATTGCAGGAACAGCATGGACGTTCCGTCGATACCCCTGAAAAACGCCGCGAGTTCATGGAAGAGATCAGTCGGATTGCCCATGACATGAAGGGGCAGGGCGGAACATTCGGTTATCCGCTTATTACGGATTTCGCGGATTCTCTATACAGTCTGACACAGGGGCGGAAAGAAGTATCCGACAATCTCGTTGAACTTGTAAAATCCCATGTCGACGCCATGCGTGCGGTCATCCGGGGACGCGTCAGTGGCGATGGCGGTGAAATCGGCAAAAAGCTCACTCAGACCCTGAATGAAGCTATTGATAAATATTCCGAGTAAGGCGGACGCCGCCAGTCTGTTTCCTTGTTCCATGTTATTGACAGTGTGTATGGCGGCATGACGGTCGAGGCTGTTTGCGGCTGGGCTGTATTTTGCCCAAAAATGCCGGGTCTCCGTGTATCAGCAGATTCTCTGCACGGGCGACCACCTATGGGAAGAAAGGCATGAGACGCACAACGTCAAACGAAAGGACAGCCGTTCTGAAGCGTATCCTTGGGAACACCGCGCATTGTCGCCGGATCGTCGGTGCGTTAGGCGTTTTCCTTTTGATGGGCGTCGCTTCTCTCGCCGCAGCTGTAAACCCGATTGAAGATGCCCTGAATACGGCGGACAGGTTGGCGGGAGACAAAGCGCGCGATGCCAGTCGCCGACCGGCGGAAGTGTTGGCATTTTTCGGGGTGAAGCCCGGCATGCGCGTTCTCGACCTGTTTTCCGGCGGTGGATATTATACCGAGCTCATGGCGCGCGCGGTCGGTGAGACAGGCTGGGTCGTGGCCCACAATAATGATGCTTATCTGGCATTTTCGCGGGCAACGTTGCAGACCCGATATGCCAAGGGCCGTTTGGGTAATGTCCGGCGCCAGGTTTCAGAGGGTGACGACCTGGTCCTGCCGAATGATTATTTTGACTTTGTCATGATGGCACTGACCTATCATGACCTTTATTTCGTTGGCGATAACTGGCCTGCCATTGATGCCGAGCGTTTGCTGAGAGAAGTGTATGAGAGCCTTCGCCCCGGCGGTATTGTGGGAATTATTGATCATGTTGCCCCTGCGGGGACCGGGTACGAAGCGGCCCAAAGACTGCACCGCATTGATCCTGCCTTGATCGAGGGCGGCATGCGGACTATCGGATTCGACTTGGATGGCACAAGTGATGTTCTCGTCAATCCTGACGATCCGCTTGACATTCCGATGTTCGACCCTGCCATACGCGGCAAGACACACCGTACCGTCATGCGTTTCCGCAAACCGTAAGATGCACAGTGAAAAGGCAGTCATATTGCTGCGTTCACTGGTTATCAATACGCAGCTTGGGCCGGCTTTTCCGCACTAACCCGCAGGCTATTGCATTCCGGCGCGCTCGCGCAGGCCGAGGGCATGATCCATAATATGGAAAATCACATTCTGTTCCATGGTTCCGCGCACCAGATGTGCCCAGGGGCCAATGCCGAACAGGGCGACATCCTCCCCCCCATGGGTTTCTGAATGGGTCGGTATCAGGGCCTGCTGACGAAAATCAGGCGCCAGTACCTCTTCTTCGCTCAGGCGCGGGCGTTCCCCCCTCACCGCGCCCGGTCCATTATGATAACCAAGAGTGGTATAGGGTTTGCCGTCGCCGGCCATTTCCAGCCGCTTTGACGCTCCCTTGGGACCGGCTGGTCGCACCAACCCCAGAATGGGATTTCCCCGTCGCGGGTAACCCGCCATGGTGAAGACATGGCTGTGATCCGCCGTGACCAGGATCAGCGTTTCATTAATGTCAACCATCTCCAGGGCTTTGGTGACGGCGCGTGACAGGGCGACAGTATCGGCGAGCGCACGCTGGGCATTCCCGCCATGGTGGGCGTGATCGATCCGCCCGCCTTCCACCATCAGATAAAAACCGTCTGGATTCCGTGAAAGATGACGAATGGCGGTCTCTGTCATGGTGGCCAGATCAGGTTCGTCCGAAGGCGTGCCGTCAGTTTTCGCGACCGCCTGCCTGTCCAGCTCATAAGACATATGCGATGAGGTGAACAGGCCCAGAAGGGGGCCGGTGACGGCCGGATCGATACTGGTCAGGGCTTGCCTGTCCGCCACAAACCGGGCCGCCGGGTCACGGGCCAGCCATTCGGCAACAATATTGCGCCCATCCTGCCGTTTGCCGGTGCCGTGCTGACTGCCGTCAGTGGGCAGGAACTGATCCCGGCCACCGCCAAGCGCGACCTCAAGCCCGTTGCCGCCCATATTGTCGACAATCTGCTGCGCGATATCCCGGCAGCCGGCCTCCTTGGCGGCGTCGGGAATGTGGGTATCGTTTTCCCAGCCACGGCTGGGACTGACGGCATAGACGGCCGCCGGTGTGGCGTGGGTCAGCCGCGCCGTCGAAACAATCCCCGTTGCCATACCGATCCGTTCGGCATAGTGCGCTAGCGGCATCAGTCGGTATTCGTCCTTCGGACAAACATTCTGAACGGCTTCAGGTGCGGTGTTGATGACGCCGATACGTGTCTTGACGCCGGTGTTCAGGGCGGAAGCCGTTCCGGCGGAGTCCGCCACCTGTGCATCCACATTGTAAGTCTTAACCAGTGCCGTGTAGGGGAAATGTTCAAAGCTAAGCAGATTTTCCTCGCCGCTGTTCCCACGCATCTGACCGTCATAAATGCGTCCGGCTGTCAGGGTGGAAATTCCCATGCCGTCCCCGACGAAGAGGATGACATTTTTAGCCCTATGCTCAATGCGGGGTGTTGCCAGACGGTCTGCGACCGCGGCCTGACCCTCGCGCATCCAGCTGTCAATGCTGCCGACCGAAGGCTGAGCATCCTGGGCCGCGACAGGTAAAGCGAACAGGGCCGGCATTGCGAACGCCAATACCATCGCTGTTACCACCCGGTCTTTAAATCTGGTCAGCTGGCATGAAAAGGGCTGTGTCCAATCATCTTCTTGCGGGATATGCGGCACTGGTGATTTCCCCCTGAAAAAGAGTACAGCAGATTTTTACAAGTGTGTGAGTCGCACCGCAAGCCTCTGTATTCTCTATTGTTTGTCACAAGACTGTCATGTTTTGCTGAACGAAGGAAATATCAGCCTACAACTTCGGTTAAATGGTTTAGCGACAGATCGCACTTATTCCGCAATCTGTCGCTTTCTTCACATAAATATTCTGAAAAACACGCATAAAAGAACGCGTCGACAGCTTGTGACCATGCGGGGGAGGGACGGTATGCGCTTTCCCGAAACGGTTAAAGGGATCAAGCGGTACGGCCAAAAAGAAAACATCCAAACGACCGTGACATGCGAGGAGATAAATTATGAGACATACAGTCACCAAAGCTGCGGCCATTGTGGCACTTCTTATCAGCGGTATGGCGGCGCCGGTGCTGGCCGGCGAAGACAACGCCCTGCATTCCTGGCAGAAAAAGGCCAGTCAATCCATCGACACCGTTATGCATTATCCCGCGATGGCATTGCGCCGGAACAAGGAAGGATTTGCCAGTTTCCGCGTAACCATTGACCGCAGCGGCGATGTGGTTGAAAGCGAACAGTTGGAGCGCCCGCGGAACGGGCTGATCAACGGGGCCGCCAAAAATGTTCTGCGCAAGGCGGAATTTCCGGCCCTGCCGGCGGATTATGACGGCGAAACCCTGACCTTTGCCCTGAAGCTGAACTACGCCATTGCCTCCTCGGCACTTCAGGCCCGCAGTCTGAAACGCAATCTGGAACGTGAAGGCCGCGTCACCGGTCGGGAAATCGTTTCGCGTTCAGGCCCCCTGACGGCAAGCATAGAATTGCTGGAAGACGGCGACTGATCCGCCAAATCCAGAGTCAAGATAGGAACAAGCCCTCTGTGCCTTGTCGGCACAGGGGGCTTTTTTGTTGGCAGGGCTTCTAATGCTACCTTTCGGCAGGAGGTTAACGCCGTAATTCCCGCATGGCGTCATCAAGCCCGGACAGGCTCAGCGGATACATACGATCCGCCATCAGGGTTTTCATAATCTGAACCGACTGTGCATAGTCCCAGTGGTCGCTCGGAATAGGGTTGAGCCAGACAGCCTTGGCATAGACATCCAACAGGCGTTTCATCCAGATCTCGCCTGATTCTTCATTCCAGTGTTCGACCGACCCTCCAGGATAGACGATTTCATAGGGGCTCATCGATGCATCGCCGACAATGATGACCTTATAGTCATGGGGGTATGTGTGCAGCACATCCATGGTGGCAATGGTATCGCTGTGACGGCGGCTGTTGTCCTTCCAGACTTTTTCATAAAGGCAGTTATGAAAATAAAAGAATTCCAGATGCTTGAATTCACTGCGGGCAGCGGAAAAAAGCTCTTCGCACAGCCGGATATGCGGATCCATCGATCCGCCGACATCCAGAAACAGCAGGATTTTGACGGCATTGTGCCTTTCCGGCACCATTTTGATATCCAGATACCCTTTGTGTGCGGTCGCATGGATGGTGCTGTCCAGGTCCAACTCGCTTGCCTCGCCTTCACGGGCGAACTGCCGTAATTTTCTCAGCGCGATCTTTATGTTGCGGGTGCCCAGTTCCACACTGTCATCAAGATTTTTGTATTCCCGCTTGTGCCATACCTTGATGGCCCGGCCATGACGGCCTTCTTTCTGGCCGATACGCACCCCTTCGGGATTGTATCCATAGGCACCGAATGGGCTGGTTCCGGCCGTTCCGATCATGCGGTTGCCGCCCTGGTGACGTTTTTCCTGTTCCTCCAGCCGCTTTTTCAGCGTCTCCATGATTTCATCCCAGTCACCGAGGGATTTGATTTTTTCCATTTCTTCCTGCGAAAGATGCAGTTCGGCCAGCTTGCGCAGCCAGTCTTCCGGCAGTGTGACGGTTTCCTCGCCCACCCATTCGATGCCGTTGAAGCTGGCGGCAAAGACGCGGTCGAATTTGTCCAGGTTTTTTTCGTCCTTGACGAGGGCGGTTCGGGCCAGGACGTAAAAATCATCGACGCTGTAATTCGCGCAACCGGCTTTTACCGCATCTATCAGGCTCAGATACTCCGTGATGCTGACCGGCAGCCCCCCTTTTTTGCAGGCATAGAAAAAGTCGGTGAACATAAATCCTGGCTTTCCTGGTCAGCACATTCCTTCGATGGCGTCAGCCATGGGGCCTAGCCCTGGCGGGCACGGTTCATGAAGGCGAGCCGCTCAAACAAATGGACATCCTGTTCGTTTTTCAGCAGGGCGCCATGCAGGGGCGGAATCAGCTTGTTCGGATCCTTGGACCGCAAGGTTTCCACAGGCAGATCCTCTGCCATCAGCAGTTTCAGCCAATCCAGAAGTTCACTCGTGGAAGGCTTTTTCTTCAGACCGGGCACCTCACGGATATCGAAGAATATATTCAGGGCCTCGCGTGTCAGGTCCGCTTTGATATCCGGGTAGTGAACCGCGATGATTCGCTGCATTGTTTCCTTGTCGGGAAACTTGATGAAATGGAAGAAGCAACGGCGCAGAAAAGCATCCGGCAGTTCTTTTTCATTGTTCGATGTGATGATGACAACAGGGCGATTTTTCGCCTTAACCGTCTCGCCGGTTTCATAAACATGGAATTCCATGCGGTCGAGTTCCAAGAGAAGGTCGTTCGGGAATTCTATATCCGCCTTATCGATCTCATCAATCAGAAGGACCGGGGTAACGTCATTGCTGAAGGCATCCCACAATTTGCCACGCTTGATATAATTGGCGATGTCCTTGACACGCTCATCACCGAGCTGGCTGTCACGCAGGCGGCTGACCGCATCATATTCGTAAAGGCCCTGCTGGGCTTTTGTCGTTGATTTGATATGCCATTCGATCAGGGGGGCTTCGAATGCAGCAGCGACCTCGTGTGCCAGAACGGTTTTCCCGGTGCCGGGTTCCCCTTTGATCAGCAGCGGACGGCGCAGTGTGGCGGCGGCATTGACGGCGACGGACAGGTCATCCGTGGCGACATAGGTATCGGTACCGGAAAAACGCATTCAAACCCCTCATGACTGGAACAGAGCAGCCCTGGCACGGGCACGACAAATAACTCTTACAGACGAGGAGACTAGGGCCATGGACCGTCAGGATCAAGGGCAAGGCGGTGTCCGCTTTGTGCCACATCGTTCACTATAGCGACAGTCGCTCACAAAACGCAGAAAACCACATGACGCAGCAAAGGCCATGGGGTGATGAAAATTAATCTGTTTCGGCGCAAAACAGCCGGGCGTCTTTAAGCCGGATCAGGCTTCATCGTCCACGGCCAGGCCTTCCACATCCCTGAATGCCGACAATACGTTCAACAGTTCCTCTGGAGGAAACTGGCGGACGACTTCGCCGGAGTCCCGGTCAATGGACTGATAGATGAACTGACCGGTATCGTCATCCAGATCGATACGCAGACGCGTATTCGGGATCTGGTCGGCCTGCGGCAGGAACGCTTCAAGGGTTTCGGCGGCACGTTCAAACGGGTCCCGGTCTTCTTGCTGCGAAGACTGGTCGTTCTGCGGTGTATCCGCCGGAGCCTGAGACGCGGTGTCCTGACCTTGGTTTTCGGGCCTGCTTACGGGCAGGACCGTCTGGCCTGGTGTTTCGCTGGGCGCTGCACTTGGCGCGTCCGCGGGGCCGTTTGCCTCGCTTCTTGCCAAATCCGAGCGCAGGTTTACAACCTGGGCAGCCGGGGCAGCATTTGTAATCTCGTTCATGGGTCTGACCTTTGCGAGATACTCCTTCTCTCCTTGTCCATCTTGTTCGGTGCCTGACAATCTTTTTGCGGAGTGGGGAGAGCCACGGATGGCCCTCCCGAATTCCTTTAATTTAAGTCTCTTAACCGAAGAGACCCAGAATTGCCTGCGGCGCCTGATTGGCAATGGAGAGAGCCTGAAGACCAAGCTGCTGCTGCACCTGCAAAGCCTGCAGGTTTGCAGCTTCCTGAGCCAGATCTGCATCGACCAGGTTACCGATACCCACTTCGATCGAGTCAGACAGCTGTGTCGTGAACGACTGCTGAACATCCAGACGTGTACCGAAGGCACCGAAGTCGGACAGAGCGTTGTTCACGGTGGTCAGTGCTGCATCGATGGTCGTAACGGCGGTTGCCGCTGTGGAAGCGTCGGTGCCGATCACCGTGGACGCGAGGCTGAGGCCCGACAGGCTCAGGTCGACGGCCGCGACCGAAATATTGGTCGTGCCGGTGTCGTTGGTGATGGCGCTGATGCTCGAGCCACCGGTATTGATAGCATTGGTGCCATTAAAGTCAGCTGACGCTGCAATGGCATCAATCTGATCCCGCAGTTCGACGAATTCATCGTTCAACGCAGTACGAGATGTTGAGTCGAGACCTTCGTCGGCTGCTGCCACAGCCAGTTCGCGCGCTTCAATAAGCAGATCGGAAATTGCCTCGCCACCGGCGATGGCAACATCCAAAGCCGATGAAGCCCGGTTCAGTGATGCCTGTACCGAGTTCAAGCCGGCAACGTCCGCCCGCAGAGTTTGCGCAATGTTGAAAGTGGCGGCCCCGTCACGGGCACCGGCAACTGCAAGACCGGTATTGATCCGGTTCTGAGTTGTTTGAAGACCAGCATTGGTGGTGTTGAGGTTGCGCAGGGCGGCAAGCGCACCTGCATTGGTGTTTACCGAAAAAGCCATTTTGCTTCTCCTTTTTGGAGTTATGTATGTGGGCTTTTTGCCCATGGGACTTTTTGTCCCGAGGGAAATTTTGCAAGAATGGGGCCAATTTGATAAAAGTTTATAAAAATCGTTAAGTATATGATTTAAAATAAGAAAGTGTATTTTCGATCGATACGATATAGATAAATAAAGTAGGCATATTTTGCCCATTTGGCACAATGTGCCCACATGACCCGTATCTAACCGGCAAAAACTGCCGCTCTGTGTCGGCAATGTCCCGGACGGGTGAGTGGTATGAATAAGGAAGGACGTTAAAAGGAAGGGGGGAGCTGTCAGCTCCCCCGGCGGCAGGTGCGTCTTTGTTTTGATCCGGTCGGTTATTCTACTGGTTCTACCGGTTCTCTGAGGAGTGTTGGAACGCTTATCGAGGACGCTTGTTAGCCGCCAAAGAGGCTGAGGATCGACTGTGGTGCCTGATTGGCAATGGACAAGGCCTGAAGGCCAAGCTGCTGCTGCACCTGCAAGGCCTGCAGGTCGGCGCTGGCCTGGGCCAAGTCCGCATCGACGATATTGCCGATACCCACTTCGATCGAGTCAGACAATCTGGTGGTGAACGACTGCTGAACGTCCAGACGTGTGCCGAAGGCACCGAAGTCGGACAGAGCGTTGTTCACGGTGGTCAGTGCCGTATCCAGGGTGGTCACGGCGGTTGCAGCGGTGGAGGCATCGGTACCGATCACCGTGGACGCGAGGCTGAGGCCCGACAGGCTCAGATCGACGGCCGCGACCGAAATGCTGGTCGTGCCGGTGTCATTGGTGATGGCGCTGATGCTGGAGCCACCGGTGTTGATGGCATTGGTGCCGTTAAAGTCAGCCGACGTTGCAATGGAATCGATCTGATCGCGCAGTTCTATGAATTCGTCATTCAAAGCAGTCCGTGAGTCAGAATCCAGACCTTCGTCGGCTGCTGCCACAGCCAGTTCGCGCATTTCGATCAGAAGGTCGGAAATCGCCTCGCCGCCGGCAATGGCCACATCCAGCGAGGAAGAGGCCCGGTTCAGGGAGTCCTGAACAGAATTCAGGCCGGCCAGATCCGACCTTAGCTGCTGGGCGATTGCGAAAACGGCAGCACCATCGCGAGCCCCCGCAATTTCCAGACCCGTATTGATCTGGCTCTGCGTGATTTCAAGGCTTGCATTGGTGACGTTGAGGTTGCGCAGTGCCGCGAGCGCAGCACCATTGGTGTTGACGGAAAACGCCATGTTGTTTCTCCATTCTGAGAGTCAATTGAGCCTTTTGCTCATGGAAGCCTTTTGCTTCCGCCACCCCTATAAGCAGGGGGCGTGCCAATTTTTCCTGTCGGTCGATTTTTCCTGGGTTTTGTTGGTTTTTCCGGGGTTTCTGGCTCAGATCACAGGCTGGACAAGAAGGTCAGGCGGTTGACGGCGTGCGGAAAATATTTCCCGTGGAGCAAAAAATGCCGGGCAAGGGGCTGCAAGAGTTGCCGGGCTGGGCAAAATCTGCCGGTTATGCGCATCTGATGGAAGCGCTGCGAAGCGAAAGCCGTATTCAGAATTATGAAAGGCGTTGATTGAGAAAAGTGGGATCAGAAATTCGGGAGCCGGTTTCAGTCCGTATCCGGAGCGGGTGCCGGCATAGAAATCCGCGGCGAAAAAGCCCCAGAATTTAGCAGGATTTAAATGTGGCTGTTGATGGATTGTTGAGGCTGCATGGGGGTGCCGGTGCGGTTTTCTTCTCCCGCCAGCTTTGCCTGTTGTGCCAGTCCGTCCATGACCGTCCTGTTGATCTTAACCAAGGGGTCCACTTTTGCCGTACCACGCATGACCTGCGATGAATGCCGCGACACCCAGAGCGACAGGGAAATAATGGAAGCCCTTAACTGGTCGGGAAGTTGGTTGCCTTTCGTGCCGCAATCGCTGGCAAAGGTTGACCACATGCGCCTGTTCCAGTCGAGCGCCTTGATCAGGTCCGGATCCGTCGGTTTCCTGTCCTTGACCTCCAGCAGCGACCGGGTCACGTCGGCAAACAGCCGGTATTCCGTCTGGCGCGGATCTTCCGATTGTTGCTGGACCTTCTGATAGGACTGGTAGGACATAGGGGTTTTACTCCGATGGACTGTACGACAGACGTTCTTCTTCAAATGCGATAAGTTTCTTGCAGCCCATCAAGGCCTGATAATAGCTTTTTGCCATTACGCTTTTGCTGATTTTGACGCAGGTCTGAACGGCATCGGGTGTACTTATGGCATTCATGAATTCGCTCATGCGCAGCACGAACTCCTCATAATATTTTCCCTGATTGTCCGGATCCATATACATCAGCATGATCGGAAAATAGATTCGCCGTGCCGGCGTTGTAACGTCTTCCTCTTGCATTATATCCTTCTCGCGAAGGATGGAGACCTTGTTGCGCACCACAAGTGTGCTTCTACGGTCACCATTAGCAATAACCGCGCCATTTATGACCAGCTTTTCGCCCGGCTTGAGCGACAGTTTGAGTGCCATCCCCGAACCTCTTTATGTTTAGCTCTTGAGCTAACAGGATATTTTCGTGCCGGCGAGTGTACATAATTGATACCGCCTGTGCGACATTCTATTAAAAATTCAGGTTGGTTCGAGGTTTGCTTACGATTACGCAATATTTATATCCGACTGTATTCGAGGCGACCGAAGGAATTGCGGCAATGGCCCGAGGGCACAATCCAGTAAAACACGCAAAGCTGAACAAAACCCTACCCGGTGCGGGGAGAGGGATCGGCGATGCATTGGGCACGGTGTCGCAGGCTGCCAGACTGGCCCGGCAGGCCCCGAAGAAAGTGCGCTCGATGCTTCAGGCCGGACACCGCCATGTGATGCGGGAGGAATGGGCCAAGGCCGCCAAATGTTATTTCGACGCCTGGGATCATCTGCCTGAAGACCTGGAGGTGCTGACGATGCTGGCCCACTGCCTGGGCAAGCTGGGGGCCCGCCGGCAGGCATTGGACATTCTGGAAAAGGCCATTACGATCCATGGCGGCGAACCGCGCGTCTATGAAGTCATGGGGCATATGTGTGCGGAAATGCACCTCTATGATATCGCCGCCAAGGTCTGCCGGCAGGCCGTCGAACTCTGGCCGGACAAGCCTGAGTTCTATGCATTGATGTTTTATGCCCTTGTCAATCTGGAACGCTATGACGAGGTGATCGACACGGCACAGGCGGTCCTGCCGCTTTTTCCCGCACATGCCATGTTATGGAACGAACTGGGCAGTGCCGTCCGAATGCGTGACGGACCGCAGCAGGCGCTCGAATTCTATGAAGAGGCCGTGCGCCTGGCGCCTGACAATGCCCGGATTGTCTGCAATCTGGCCATGGTGATGCCGCCTGACAGAGAGCGGGACCGGATTGATCTGTTCCGCAAGGCCCTTTCCCTCAATTCGGATCTGCCCGAAGCACACATCGCCATTGGTTATCATCATCTGTCCGAGGGACGGCTGGCTGAAGGGTGGCGTCATTATGAATGGCGAAAACGCCTGACACGCGCCAAAGGACAGCGGCCATTATACCAGTTGGATATCCCGGAATGGCAGGGTGCCGGAGACAAGGTGGACTGCGTACTGGTGGCGGCCGAGCAGGGCCTGGGCGACGAAATCATGTTTGCCCGTGCGATTCCGCAGCTCATCGAGCGGGTCAGGACGGTCATTATTGCCTGTGACCCCCGTCTTGTCGGGATTTTTGCCCGCTCTTTCCCCCAGGCTCATGTGATCTCATACAGGGATGAGGATGTCCTGGGGGATATTCGCCGTCATTTTCCGGACCTGGAGGGTCTGGCCGGCAAGGGGGTCAAGGCTGAGGCTTATATTCCATGCGGGTCCCTGCCGTATCATGTCTGGTCTGATATAGACTGTGTTCCCATTTGTCCGTCCGGATATTTGACGCCCGATCCTGAACTGGTTGAAAAATGGCGCGCGCGGTTGTCCGCCATCGGAGACGGGCGTAAGATCGGAATATCCTGGAAAAGCGGCATGACGATGGGCGCGCGTCGTTTCTACTATACCAGCTTGCCCGATTTCCTGCCCCTGGCCGTGTGTGAGGATGTACATCTGGTCAATCTGCAGTATGGCGATGTCGGGGAGGATATTGCCAGTTTTGAGGAAAAGTCCGGTGCCTGCATTCACAGATGGGACGATTTTGACGTCAGGCAGGATATAGAGAATAATCTGGCTTTGATGAGTGTTCTGGATTTCGTCGTTGGGCCGCAGATCGCGCCGCAAATGATGGCCACCTCGGTGGGCACACAGGTCCGGTTGTTGATGCACGTGGATCCCTGGTGGGCCCTTGGCACGGCAGCGGGAGGTGATGGACCGAGTTTCATACCCAATATGCGTTTCGTCAACGTGGCCGACTATGGCTGGCAAGCCGGGATCGACGCCGTGGCACGGGAAGTAGCCGCACTGCAAAAGACACCCGCATGAGGGAGCGGATTTTTTCCAGCCGTTTTCTGAGTGACCCGTCGATGCCCCCTGTGGTGGTGGCTGAAGTGTCAGGCAACCATGGCGGATCCCTTGACAAGGCGCTTGCCCTGATTGATGCCGCCGCAGCCGCCGGTGCGGATGCTGTCAAATTTCAGACCTATGAACCGCAAACGATCACTCTTGACCATGACGGTCCGGCCTTTCGTGTCGGCGGGTTGTGGCATGGGGAAAGACTGTATGATCTTTATGCACGGGCGCAGACACCGTTTGAATGGCACACCCGGCTCTTCGAGCATGCACGGGAAAGGGGGATAGCCGTTTTCTCGGCGCCTTTTGATCCAACAGCTGTTGATCTTCTGGAAACCCTCCGCACACCGGCCTACAAGATTGCGTCTTGCGAGTTGGTCGATACGGGGCTGATCCGGCATGTGGCAAGAACCGGCAAACCTGTTATTCTGTCCACCGGTATGGCGAGCCGGGAAGAGATTTCCGAGGCTCTGGATGTGATAAAAGCCCTTCGGGGCGGTCTGGAAGATATATCTCTCCTGCACTGTATCAGCGGTTACCCGACGCCCGTTCACAATGCCAATCTGCGGCGCATGATTGACATGGCGACCCGTTTCAATGTGCCTGTCGGACTGTCCGATCATTCTCCGGGACTGGCAGTGCCGCTGGCGGCCGTGGCTCTGGGGGCGGTTCTCATCGAAAAACATGTGTGCTTGTCCCGGGACGATGATGGCGCGGTGGATGGCCCGTTTTCGCTTGAACCTGACGAATTGATGGCACTGGTGCGTCAAAGCCGCGAAGTCTGGCAGGCCCTCGGTGATGCCGTCTATGGCCCGACGGAAACGGAGGCGGACAGCCTGCGGTTCCGCCGCTCGCTATATTTTGTCCGGGATCTGACGGAAGGGGCTGCGGTCGATTCCGCTTCCGTGCGGAGCGTGCGTCCGTCCGGCGGTCTTCATCCCCGCCATTTGGCTGAGATCATGGGCCGTCAGATCCGCCGCCCCGTCAGGGCGGGGACCCCTGTGACCTGGGAACACTTGGTGTGAATGTTCTGATCACCAGTGCAAATGCCAAATGTCGGTTGATCCGCCTTTTCCAACAGGCCGTTCATTCGCTCGGCGGGCAGGTGATCGCGGCCGATGTCAGGCAGGATGTTCCTGCCAGAAATACCGCGGATATTTTTGTGTCCCTGCCATACGATCATGATGAGACCTTTGCCGAAGCGCTGTTGGCCGTTTGCAGCACCCATGATGTCCGTCTGGTCGTGCCCACACGCGATGGCGAACTGGCGCGCCTGTCGGCCTTGAAGCCGGTATTTGCGGACGCAGGCATTGTTATACTGGTGCCTGACGCCGGCAGGCTTGCCCCTTGCCTTGACAAACGCGCCTTCGTGGATGCGGCCGGTGTGGCCGGCGTACCCGTCTTACCTGTTCTCGACATTGAGGGTCCTCCCAACCTGCCGGCTTTCGCAAGGCCTGTTCATGGCAGTGGCGGGCAGGGGGCTTGCACCCTTTCATGTGAAGAAGACTGGTTATCCCTGCGTAAAAACAGCGGTGATTTCATCGTTCAGCCTTTATGCCGGGCGCCAGAATATTCCATTGATGTCTTGAGCGATCTGGTTGGCGATCCTCTTGATGCGGTCGTGCGTCGGAGAGTGCGCGTGGTGAATGGGGAAAGCGTGGAAACATGCGTTGAAAAAGTTCCCATATTGGATAATGCGGTCATGACCTTGGCACGCTACTTGAAAATCCCCGGGCATAGCGTTTACCAAGGGTTTTGGAGCCACGACGGAGTGGGTCCTTTTCTGTTCGAGGTCAATGCCCGCTTTGGCGGCGTGTCGCATGTCAGCGTGGAGGCGGGGTTGGATTCCCCCAGGCGTCTGATCCAAATGGTTTCGGCCCGCGCCTGACGTTTCGGAATATGTATGGAAGTATGTAATGCGTGTTGATCTGGCTTGCATCTCGGGTTCGCAGGATGGCCTGGGCCATGTTCGCCGTTTGTTGTGCCTGGGCCAAACGCTGGAAAAACGCGGTGTCGATGTCGGCTATTTTTCCAGCGATATATCCACCTTGCCGGGGATGCCGATTGTCCGGCGTGCTTTTCAACCCCTGGATCATCTGCCGCAGCATTCCGGAACGCTGAACGCATCTGAGGAGGCAGGAGGCAGATCCATCCTTGTTCTGGATATGAAGCACAGGACACAGGATACCCTGTCGCGGCTTGCCTCTTCCTATGAGAAAGTGATCTGTTTATCGGACACCGGTCATGCGGTTCCGGGCGCGCACATCACCATCAATCCCAATCCGTTTCAGGTCGGTGCGGCAACACCGCAAATCGATGGCGTGAACGGGCAGGAAGCGCATTATTTTGCCGGGGCTGACTACTGCCTGATCACCAATCCGGCTACGGCCGTTTCAGCTATGGCCGATGATACGGCTGCGGCTTTTAAACCCGACGCCGGTCCCATTGTTGTCAGCTTTGGCGGGGCCGACGACGGCCGCTTCGCCGGCGCGGTTATTGATCGTCTTGCCGGACGAGTGGGGCAGGCTGAGCGGATTGTTTGGGCGGTGCCGAGATCGTTTCCGTCTGCACCGGTTCTCCCTGAAAACGTCGACATATGCGCGGGTAAGGATTTGGCGGTTTTGATGTCAAAGGCCGCCGTTCTGATCTGCGGTGCCGGTGTCACCTGTCTTGAGGCGATGGCAGGTGGAACGCCTTTTGTCGCGATCCCGGTCTCGGCGGATCAGCATCTGGCCGGAACCTGGTTGGAGAATAACGGGTACGCCGTTTTGCCTTTTGAAAAGCTTGACGACCTTCCTGCCATTGTCGGAGATGTGAAAACCCGGACAAGACGTGCACGCCCCGAGCTGCTTGCCGGTGCCGAACGGGTGGCGGATATTGTGTTGAGGACAGCCTTATGACGCCTGGGACCAGCGGAACAAGCGGTAAAACGGTTTGTATTATTCAGGCGCGCCGGCGTTCAACGCGTTTACCGGACAAGGTTCTGGAGCCGATCGCGGGCAAGACGACAATTTCCCATGTGGTTGAACGATGTGCACGGATCAAAGGCGTCGACGAAGTGGTGGCGGCCCTTGTCGACGACCCGTATGAACGACCGTTGCATGACGAAGCCCGGGCCGCCGGCGCGACGGTTATCGCAGGGGACGCGGACAATGTTTTGTCCCGGTTCGCCAGGGTCGTGCGACAAACCGGTGCGCAGACGATATTGCGCGTTACCGCTGACTGCCCGCTTCTGGATCCTTTTTTGTGTTCCGACCTTTTGACCGTTTATCGTCAGCATATGGCTGACTTCGCAGTATTGGGGGCGTGGCCGCATGGCATGGACTGTGAAGTTACGAGCGGAAAACTGCTTCTTCTCGCGGAAGCCCGTGCCGATCAGACGTATCACCGGGAACATGTGACCCCCTGGATCCGTGAATGCCGTGATCTGAACAAAGTCTATTTACAGCCGCACCCCTACATCGATTTGAGAAATCCGTTTCGCTGGGTGCTGGACTATCCTGAGGATTTGACGCTTCTGAAAGCGATGGCCGCAGCTCTCGGCACGGATATGGGCACGGTGGACTGGTTGTCGCTTCTCAATCTCATGCGTGTGAATCCGGACCTGATGGACATGAACAGAGCGCAATCGGATCATTGGCGCAGCGTCAACAAAACCCTGGTGCGGTCGATTGATGAGACAAAACGCTTTGCATATGAAGAGGTGGAACGGCCTTATCATACCTGCTTCTGGACGGATATGCATCCGGAAGGGAAAAAGCGTCTTTTGGATCTGATCGCCAAGATGGACCTGTAGGCGGTGTTTACCGGGATGGCCGGTAACGTTTCAATGGGGAAACGGCTGCGGATTTACCGACTGAGTTTGCGCCATATGCGCTATGGCACGGCTATCCCTCATGTCGTTGCAATGGCCGAAGGCTGTCCGCATTGCCGTATGGCAAAGTCAATTCTTAAACCCGCATATGTCCTATAAGGCTGCCATATCCGTTGCCATTTGTGCCAGGGACGCGGCGCATACCATACGACGCGCGATGGAGTCAGTGCCGGAGGGGCTGCCGGTGGTTCTGGTTGACGATGCCAGTGTGGATAACACGGCAGGGGTCGCCGTGGCGTGCGGGCGAGGGCCTGTCAAACTTTCCAAACGGTCGTTCAGCCGGGGCATCGGCGATGCAAGACAGGTCGCCCTTGACCTTGTTGAAACCCCATATGCGTTATGGCTGGATGCGGATGACGAAATGTTGCCAGGTCGCGCAGATAGTATGCTTGCGCAGTTGGAGGCGGGGGCGGATCTGGTCTTCGATCCTGTCATTCTGGTGGATGACGAAACGGTATCGCGGGACCGGCTGCTGCCCGTGCCCGACTTTTTGAGGCGCCCGGACGGGGTGTTGCGTTGCTTTGAGCGTAACTGGATTCCCATGATCGCAGGGGGGTTCCGGACAGAATTTGCCAAGCGTATAGGATACGACACCACCCTGAAAACCGGTGAGGATTATGACTTTTTGCTGCGGGCCCTTCTGGACGGTGCGACCGTACGTTTCTGTGATGAGGCCGGATACCGCTATCATCACAGAAATAACAGTCTGTCGCGCAATCTGAAAATGTCCCTCGCCAATACACGGCGCGTACTTGCCAAGACCGCCATATCCGCACTTGAAAGAAAAATACTGTCTTCCCGGCTGCCGAGGGCCGAGGCGCATTATACACTGGCCGCGACAGCGCTTTGGCGGCGTGACCGGGATGCTGTTGAGCGTCATACTGCGAGTATGACGGAGGCGGCCGCAATTCCGCCATATGGTCGGCCGGCCCGTGATCTCGCCATATTTCTCAGGGCCAGTGCGCGTCTTCTGGTGGGGCGTGCGGACGACGCTGTATCTCTTTTACGGCCTCTCGCCGCTGACTGTTCCTGGGCCGAGGTGGAGAATAATCTGGGGGTCGCTTACCGGAAAATCGGCAACAGAACGGATGCGGAAATCTGTTTTGCCCGCGCTTTACTGGAAAACCCTGATTATGGTGATGCCAGGTACAATCTTGACAGTCATGGTGAGGGGGATGGAGACGACGCCCGCTTCACTCTGCTGCCGCTCAGGCCGGTTCCCGACCGTGCCGAATATGGATGATGGTGTAACGGCAGGGGGCTTGCAAAGGCGTGTCTTGCATGCACGCCCGCGCCCCTAAATTGGGATATAAAATTGTCATCGGGTTCTAAGGTATTTGGCGAACAGGTATATTTATTTTACCGTGCAAGCGGGTTCCACAATATAGGCCCCGGCGGAAAACGGGGGCAGCAGGGATAGGGAATGCAGAACCGCTCGATCCTGATCACGGGGGGCACAGGCTCATTTGGCCGGCAGTTGATGCGTTATTGTCTGGATAGACGCGAATATTCGCGCATCATTCTTTTTGCCAGGGGTGAATTCAGCCACTTTGAAATTCAAAACGCCCTCACCGCCGAAGAACTGGAACGTGTCCGTTTCTTCATCGGCGATGTCCGCGATATAGACCGTTTGTTAATGGCTTTTCGCGGGGTTGACGTGGTTGTGCACGCGGCAGCGCAGAAGCAGGTGCCTTTGGCGGAATACAACCCTTTTGAATGTATCCATACCAATGTGATCGGCGCCGAGAACGTGGTTCAGGCCGCCATCCGCAGCGGTGTTTCCAAGGTTGTCGCACTGTCCACGGACAAGGCGGTAAATCCCATAAATCTTTATGGGGCGAGCAAGTTGGCATCCGATAAGATTTTCGTTGCGGCCAATGCTCTCGGAGCCGGTACGGATACCCGTTTTTCCGTTGTGCGCTATGGAAATGTTTTGGGTTCACGCGGCAGTGTTATTCCTTATTTCCGCCAACTCATCGCGAAGGGCGCGAAGACACTGCCGGTTACCGATCCGCGTATGACCCGTTTCTGGATCACACTGGAAGAGGCTGTCGCCTTTACGATGTCCTGCTTGCCCCTGATGCGCGGTGGCGAGATCTTCGTACCGAAAATCCCGTCCATGCGTATTACCGACCTGGTCGAGGCTCTGTCCCCCGGTATGCAGACCGAGGTGATCGGCATTCGCCCGGGAGAAAAGTTGCATGAGGTCATGATCACCGAACATTCCGCCCGTCATACAGTGGACATGAACGACCGTTACGTCATTGAACCCGAATGGGAATTTTGGGGACGACGCGCTTTCGCCAAAGAAGGTTGGGATGTCACTCCGGAAGGGTTTGCATACAGCAGCGATAACAATAGCCACTGGCTGACGTCCGAGGATTTGCGGTCTATTCTGACAAGGGGCTCCGATGACATGGACGGACAGGATGTCCAATGAACAATGGGGCCGATGATCCGTCCTTCCTGCCCTATGGCCGGCACAGTGTTGATGAAGCGGATATCGCTGCCGTTGTCAGTACGCTCCGCCACCAGCCTTTAAGCGGCGGCAAGGCCGTAGGGGCGTTTGAGGCGGCTTTTGCCCGTGCCGTTGGGGCAGAATATGCGGTGGCGGTGTCAAGCGGTACGGCGGCTTTGCATCTGGCGGCGGTGGCTGGCGGATTGCGGCCCGGGTCCTTTGCGATTGTTCCTGCCATTACATTTGCTGCCACGGCCAATGCCGTACGCATGGCCGGTGCCGATGTCATCTTTGCCGATGTGGATGCGGATACGGGCCTGATGACGGCTGAAACGCTGGAACGGGCGATCCGGTCTGCGTCCGGTCCCGTGCGTGCGGTTTTTCCCGTGCATCTGAGCGGGCAGTGTGCCGACATGGCGGCGATCCGGCCTCTCGCCGGTTCCCATGGCATGAACATCATTACGGATTGCTGCCATGCCCTTGGTTGCCATTATCCTGGCGGCGGAGGTCCGGGGGACGGTACATTTGAGAGTATGGGTACCTTTTCCCTCCACCCGGTCAAGGCCATCGCCATGGGGGAGGGCGGGGTGATCACGGTACGGGAAAAGGATATGGCGGACCGTTTGTGCCGTATGCGGGCCCATGGTCTTGTCCGTGACACCGAACACTGGCTGCAACCCGGCATGGCGGATGACGGTCATGGCCGCACAAATCCCTGGTATTATGAAATGCATGAACTGGGCTGGAATTACAGGGCGTCCAGTCTTCACTGTGCACTCGGCCTCAGTCAGCTTGATAAACTGGATAGCTTCATTGCCCGCAGGCGAAAACTGGCGGCGGCTTATGATACCGCTTTCGATCAACTGGATGCCGATTGGGTACGGCCGGTACCGCTTGCGCACCATAATGCGGCAGGATTTGCCGATCACGCTTATCATTTGTATCCGGTCTTGATCGACTTTGCCGCTTTGGGGGTTGGTCGTGCCGATGTGATGCGCTTTTTGGCGGGCCGGGGTATTGGCACACAGGTGCATTATATTCCTGTAAACCGACAGCCTTACTATACCGACCTGTATGGTCAGTCCGATTTGCCCGGAGCGGAACGCTATTATAACCGCGTTCTTAGCCTGCCGTTGTTTCCGGCCATGACGGACAGCGATGTAACACGGGTTGTCGATGAATTTGCCAAATTGGCGCCATGAGTTCCGCTGGCAATTCCGGCCGGTTTTGCTTGCGATGGAATGTATCAAAACGCCCCGGATGTGGCATCCGGGGCGTTTTCGTGGAACGTCATTGGATATCCGTGATGCAGATGCCCTTTTCAGGCAGCCGCCGTTAGTTCTGGAACAGTGACAGAATTGATTGCGGTGCCTGGTTGGCAATCGACAGGGCCTGGATGCCAAGCTGCTGCTGAACCTGCAAGGCCTGCAAGCGCGCACTTTCTTCCGCCATGTCGGCATCGACAAGGTTGCCGATACCGACTTCGATCACATCGGACAATTGGTCGGCGAACAGCCGGTTTTGTTCTAGACCGGTCGCACCGGTTCCTAGCCGTGTCAGGGCGGCGTTCAAATTTTCTATGGATGTATTGATGCTGGTCACGGCTGTGGCTGCGTCGGCCTGCGTCGAAATTCCGTCTGACGCACCGAGGGTGATGACGGTACCGCCGAGTGTCAGGTCTTCATGGGCCACACTGAAGGTCTGTGTGGCATCGGCATTGGTGATGGCGACGATTCTATCGGTACCGCCGTCAATCAGATTGGTACCGTTGAATTCCGCATTGTTGATAATCGTGGTGATCTGGTCACGCAGAGTCTCGAAATCCAGGTTCAGCGCTGTCCGGCTTTCGTCATCCAGCCCTTCGTCGGCGGCGGACACGGCACGCTCTTTCATCTCCAGAAGAAGATCACCGATGGCATTTGCCGCGGCCAACGCGACATCGATGGAGGAAATGCCTCTGTCGAGCGATTGCTTGACAGCGTTCAGGCCCCGCAGATCACCGCGCAGATTCTGTGCGATTGCAAAGACAGCCGCGTTATCCCTGGCGGACGAAATCGCCAGACCGGTATTGATCCGGTTCTGGTTTGCCTCCAGGTCGGCATTAGTCTGTGTCAGATTTCGCAGGGCACTCAGAGCGCCGGCGTTGACGTTAATTGAAAAGGCCATAGACCCTCTCCTTCAATGACGTTCCTTGATGGCCGGATAGCCCAGCCGGAATGTGTTAAAGCAAAGGGTGTGCCAGAAATTTTACGCCATAACTCATTGAAAAATAATAAGAAAAATTATGGCGTGAGAAATTTTGAAAAATTTTGGCAAATTATGCCGTGCCGGATTCAGGAAATATTTTTCCCATGGGCGGCGGGGGTGAGGCACTTGCTGCCCAGGGCCAGACGGCATAATGGCGGTGTTTCATGCTTTGTCGTTGTACGGATGGAGGCGGACATGCCGTTATCGCCTTCGAAGCTGAGCGGATTCCGGGCGCGGCTGTGATAGCCGTGCGGCTCAAATGAATAACAGTGATGCCCACCATCCAATGTGGGAAACGGCTTTTGTGCCAGGGTGTCCACAATTCCCTCACCGGACGCGGGCAGAGGCTATGTGATCCACATTATAGAGGCTTTCAGGAGAGATACCGGTGTCTTTGACAGCTTTTTCTGAACCATGTTCTGCCGGAACCCGAACGCAAAAGGACAGCGCATTTGCCGCTGTCCTTTTGCCTCATGTGTTTGTTACGGGCTGCACTATGAACGCTGTGTCGTAAATCCTGGCCGCGACCATGTGTGAAAGCGTCGCTTATGGATACTGGTACAGCGCGAAATCATTTGCAAATCGCCGGAATATCCAGCGTGCGACGTGTTTCACACGCCTTAAATGGTGCGATTCAGGCTGAGAGAGGTCGGGCGCAGTGTCTTGGGAACATTGGGGGCTGCACTGCTGCCGTAGCCGATCACCGGCTGGGTCTGCCGGGTGGCTTCTTCGCTGACCGTTTTGATCAGACCTTCCGCCACGGATTTAAGGCGCAGAACGATCCGCGCATGGTCGCGCAATGTTTCGCGGAAAGTACCGGTGACCGATTTGATATGGTTGCGGACCTCTGAATTATCGCCGCCCAGTTGTTCGCGGTTGATCTGAAGCCTGTTCAGGGTTTCGCGATACTCTGACATCAGGCGGTTTTTTTCGCCATGAAACTGCCCGGCTTCGCGCGGCCGCTGCGAACGCAGCAGCTCGGTCTCTTGTGTAAGCAAATCGTTCAATGCATGCGTCAGCTTGACCAAACGGGCGGCATCGCCTGTCAGCAGGGGGGCATTTTCAGCATCCGTTTGGGGGAGCTTTGTTTGTGCGTCCGTCATCTCAATGCTCCTGAAGTTTGATAAGTTCCTGATAGACTTTATCGGCTATGCCGATGCTGCCGGTGCGCGCCATCACCTTGCCGATCTCATCCACCATCATGCCGCGATAGATACCTTCTGCATGGCCGCCCCCCATAAGATCGTTGGTCGGAACCGTTTCCATCATCGGGCCCAGCATCTGTGACAGGAAAACGGCTTCGAACTGAACGGCGGCATCCCAGGCTTGCGGATCTTTTTCGCCATTTCGGGGCGTACCTTGCGCTGCCTTGTCCAGAGCCGCTCGTGCCTGAGAAAGCCGCGTGTCCACAGCGGCATATGGGGCAGAATGTAACAACGCCTCGGACATTACATCACTTCCAGTTCGGCCTGCATCGCGCCGGCGGCTTTTATGGCCTGTAAAATCGAGATCATATCGCGCGGTCCGACACCAAGGGCGTTCAGTCCGTCAACCAGTTCCTGAAGGGTGACCGTGGGCGGTAGAATGCCAAGCTGGCGGTCGCTGCCATCGTCGATCGCAATATTTGTGCGTGGGACAATCGCCGTCTGGCCCTGTTCCGAGAATGGTGCCGGCTGAGAAACCAGCGGTGTTTCGGAAATGGTAATTGTCAGATTGCCCTGGGCGATGGCGACCGAGTTAATGCGGACTTCCGAGCCCATGACGATAATGCCTGTCCGTTCGTCGATGACCACCCGGGCCCTTTGGTCCGGCTCGATTTCCAGCCGCTCCATATCGATCAGCATCTGGACAAGGGATTTCTCGTACCCGACAGGCCGGTTCAGTTGGACCGTGGCGGGATCAAGAGGCAGCGACAAAAACATGCCGAGGTGATCGTTGATCTTATCCGCGATGCGTTGCGCGGTGGTCAGGTCCGGATTGTGCAATGAAAGCTTGATGGTGTTTAAATCGCTCAGCTCGAATTCGACCTCGCGTTCCACAATGGCACCATTTGCAATCCGGCCCGAGGTGGGAACGCCTTGCGTGATACTGCCGGCATCGCCCTGTGCCGAGAAACCGGCGACGGCAACCCCGCCTTGCGCGACGGCATAAACCTCGCCGTCCGCGCCCAGGAGCGGCGTGGCAAGCAAAATTCCGCCCTTGAGATCCTGTGCATCGCCGATGGACCCGATTGAGACATCAATGCGCGTCCCCTGGCGGGCAAAGGCGGGCAGGGTGGCCGTGACCATCACGGCGGCAACATTCTGCCCACGTTGGATGCGGCCTTTTGTATTGATACCAAGCCGTTCCAGCATGGCGTTGATACTTTGCTCGGTGTAAGGTGTATTGAGGATGATATCCCCGGACCGGTCCAATCCGACGACAAGGCCGTACCCGACCAATTGGTTATCCCTCACCCCTTCTATTGATATGATGTCTTTCAGGCGTGTGGGCACCGCCATGGCGGTTGACACCGGCAGCAAAACGGATACGGCCATCAAAAGGAAAAAACACACTCGGGCTGTATATGTATGGCCAGATTTATGCACGGAATTCATCCTTGTCTCAAAAGCCGCTTTTCTGCCGCCGTCCTTTAAAGGATGGCAAAGGCAGTATCGTCATTGACCTCTAATGCGATATGCATGCCAGTTTTCCTGGAGGTGCTTGAAATCGCCGACGGCCTTGCCCGAATGGCTTCGGATGGTTTGAAGAGGACAGATCGCATTAAGCGCTTGCCGTAATGCGGGAAAATATTGCCGTGACGGCTGGCGGGACTTGCCCGTTTTTATTCGGCGGCCTAAATTGTCCTTATGAAGATCACCGGCCCAGATCGTATCAGTCCGAAATCTGTTCAGAAAGCTGGCCGCAGGCGCACTGCGGGCAGTGGAACGGCATTCAGCGAAGCGCTTGGCGAAGCTGAACAGAAGGGTGGTAGCGCCCCTGTCAGCGGGGCAGCGCCTCTCGCGCAGCTTGACGCTTTGCTAAGTCTTCAGGAAGTGCCCGACGCAGCGGCCGGGCGGTCAAAAGGCTTGCGCCGGGCCGAGGATATGCTGGATGTTCTGGAAGGTATCCGGCGGGCCATTTTGTTGGGCGCAATTCCGGCGGTGCAGTTGCGGTCCCTCGCCGGGCTGGCACGCGACCATCGCACCCGTGCCGATGATACCCGTCTTGATGACATATTGGGTGAAATCGAGCTTAGAGCGGAAGTCGAACTTGCCAAATATGGGTTTTAATACAAGTCTTTATAATGTTTTCCTCAAGATGGAAATCCCATATTATTAGCGCTTGTGCCAGTCTCTATAAATCTCTATATAACGGCTGCTGAAATCCGTGTTTGGAGGGAACGGAACTCGATCAGCCGTAAAACCTGTCATATACGGATTTGATCCGCACCTTGCCCATGATGCTGGCTCCGCATGGTACAAGGCCGGGTGCAGAAATAAAGACAGTCGGAAAAAGACAGTGGGGTAGAGAGTGACAATGTCGCAAACTTCGTCAGCTATCGAATTGCCTGAAGACTATTATCCCGGTGCGGACGAGGACTTTATGAATCCTCTCCAGCTTGAATATTTTCGCCGGAAACTTCTCAACTGGAAGCAGGAAATTCTGCGGGAGTCTGCCGAGACCCTACAAAACCTTCAGGAAGATAACCTGAGGGAGCCGGATATTGCCGACAGGGCTTCATCCGAGACGGATTGGTCTGTGGAACTGCGCACGCGTGACCGCCAGCGCAAGCTTGTGGCCAAGATTGACTCCGCTCTTCGCCGGATTGAAACCGGTGAATATGGATATTGTGAAGTCACCGGGGAACCCATCAGCTTGAAACGCCTCGATGCCCGGCCTATTGCCACAATGACGATCGAGGCTCAGGAAGCGCATGAGCGCGCCGAAAAAGTCCACCGCGACGACTGACCGACTGTAGTTTTCCATTTGTTTTACACTGTGTCTGTAGCCAGGTTGACGGTATAGCAGCCGATCATGGTTTGGGTGCACTGGTGCTTTCGAAATGCTCCAATGCCGGATTATCAACCGCTTTGGACTGAGACCGCTGCATAGAAATGCCGGTCAAAAGAAAAGGGCCGGGCGCCACTTTGCGGACGTCCGGCCACTGCATGAAGATCTCAGCAGATTGAAGTTGGCTTTTTCGATAAGCGTTCCAACAAATTTCCTCAGTGCACCTCCTTTCTTCCGAATGCTGTTAAAAGGGAAAGACGATGTCGTACAGCTGGGTGCCGTAGCGCGGCTGCTGTACGTCTGTCAGTTGGCCCTTGCCGCCATAGGCAATGCGGGCTTCGGCAACCTGTGTATGCTGGACGATATTGGCGCTGGAGATATCTTCAGGCCGTACGATCCCGGCAATCAGCAGCTCACGCTTTTCGAAGTTCACGCGGACTTCCTGCCGGCCCTGAATGACCAGATTGCCGTTGGGCAGAACGTCTGTGACGATTGCGGCGACTGTCAGATTGATGGTTTCGCTGCGGTTTACAGCCCCGTTGCCGGTATAGTTCGATGCCGAGTCCGCATCGACAAGAGAACCGGGATCGAACGCATCCCGAATGCCATCGTGAATGCTGCCGTCCGGGGCGTCATTGTTCGTATACAGAAACGGAATGGCTGTTTCCACGCCGCCGAAATTATCCAGCCCCACTTCCTCGCTTGACGACCTGCTGCGCGATGTCTGATTGCCGATCTGGGCCTGGTCGGCAATGGCGATCTGTACCGTAAGAATATCGCCCACCTGACTGGCGCGCTGGTCTTCAAAAAAGGCCCGGGCACCTGTTCGCCACAGGGAATTCGCCTCATGTTTACGATTGGGGTCGGGTTGGGGCACGCTGATCGTGCTTTCCCTTACGGGGGCGACCACATCCTTGATGGCACTCATGGGCGGTTCCTGACCGATAGAGCCAAGTCTGTTCAGGTTGGAGCACGCCCCGAGGCTGGCGGCGAGAACCGATATGGTAACAAGTTGTTGAACGTGCTTCCGCATTGTCTGTCTCCAAAATGGACTGCCCTGTTGGTCTTATCTGTTTGCCGTCAGGAGAGACCGGATACTGATGACTTCCACCTGATTGGTGCTGATGACACGCGCATCAAGTGCCTGGTTTGATGCGCTGTTCATGACTCTGATCGTGTCACCCTTCGCACCGTCCTGCATGGCCCGGCCGGCTGCGGCCAGTTTCAGGGCTCCGGCGCTGTATGTGATGCTGACGGCATGCCCTTTTTCCACGGCCAGGGGACGTGTCAGGTCAGTTGTCATCAGGGGGTACCCTGTCCTCAAGGGGCGACGCAGGGTCATGCCGATGATCTGGTCGGTGGTCTGGATCACACGGGCGTTTACACGCTGAACAGGGATATCCATCCACGTAATGTCACCTTGCCGCACGACATCTCCTGGCCTGATCTGGCGAGCCAGAACAGGAACGCTGTGCATTTCCTCGAGCCGGCCCGTGATCGATATGTCCTGGGTGCTTTTTCCCGTTGGAAACCGCAAAACGGCACTGAAGCGGTCCCGCCGGCTCGAAAGGCTGAAGCGGTCAATTTCAATATCCGACAAGGTTGCGCCATGGGGCAGATATAAATTATCGAACCGTCCGAATAGCCGAACATTCAGGGACGGGGCCGCGCCTTCCGATATGGCGAGGTCTGCAATCAGCATTTCAAGATCCCGTTCTTCAACGGGAATACCATCACGCCGGATGGTCACACGGCGGATATGGCCCGGCAGCGTCCAGTCAATATCGTTGTCCTTGATGATCCGTATCAGGTCGAATTGGGTCAGGTTGATTGTGCGGCCCGGTACGGGAGCATCCAGAACGGTATCTTCGGCTTTGTCGCCGATATCGGTGAAAAGATCGCCAAGACGTATGGTGGACCCTGACACCACGATGTTTTGCCGGATTGTGACGGCATAGGCCGGCGTCGCGGCAAACATGGCCGCCATGCTTGTCAACACCAGGGCTGTTATGCCGTGGCGTACCGGTTTCCGGTGCATCCGTTTCGTCGTGTGAGAGGCGCGGGTCATGTCGATATCCTCATCGGGCCGTAACCGGTGTTAGCGGAGATTATTGGCCGAGTTCAGCATTTCATCCGCCGTGGAAATCACGCGTGAGTTCAGGTCATAGGCCCGCTGGGCCGTGATCATCGATGTGATCTCCTGCACCGCGTTCACATTGGATTGCTCCAGAAAGCCTTGCAGAATATTTCCGAAACCCGGCTGACCGGGGGTGCTGATGACGGCCGGGCCGCTTGCCTGACTTTCCAGGAAAAGGTTGCCGCCTATGGCTTCCAGGCCAACCTCGTTGGCAAAAGTGGCGATATCCAGCTGGCCGACGATCTGGGGCTGGACCTGACCGTCAATAGTGGCCTGAACCTGACCTTGCTCGTTGATGGTCACACCAACAGCATCATTGGGAATATTGACAGCCGGCTGGATGATGAAACCGTCCGGATTGACGAGCTGACCGTTCTGATCGATCTGAAACGCACCTGCGCGGGTATAGGCTTCCTGACCGTCGGGCAGCAACATACGGAAATAACCGCGGCCGTTGATGGCCAGGTCAAAAACATTTCCGGTGTTTTGCAGGCTGCCCTGATCGGTAATACGGTAAATGCCTGCTGTGCGTACGCCCACGCCAACCTGAATCCCGCTTGGCAGGACCGTGCCCGCATCCGAGGAGTTTGTACCGACCCGCTCGATATTCTGGTAAAGCAGGTCCTGAAATTCCGCCCGTTGCCGTTTGAAAGCGGTCGTGTTCATATTGGCGATATTATTGGAAATAACCTCAACATTGAGCTGTTGGGCCAGCATCCCCGTGGCTGCGGTTGCAAGGGCTTTCATGTCACGTCCTTCCCTGTGCGGTCATCAGGATTTGTAAGAAACCGGGTTTTGCGAGAGCCGTGTGTCATGGGGTCATCCCTTTCAAGGCCATCGCCGGTCACTGAACGCGCGCCAGCCGGTCAAGGCTGTCTTCGCGCAGGTCATTGATGGTATTGCTGTTACGCTGTGCGGACTGGTAGCTGCGCTGGACCTTGATCATCTCGGCCATCATTTCGACGGCATTGACATTCGAGCTTTCATATCCGTTGGAGACAACCCGGGCGATGGTCAGGTCATCCACTTCCTGTGGTGCCTGCGTGGTGCTGTAAAGGCTGCCGCCTTCGCGCGACATCAATTGTTCATTGTCGAATGTGACAAGGCGTAGCTGGCCTATTGCACCCAGATCTCCGATGACCCCGCCATTTTCTGAAATGGTCGGCGTGCCATCGGCGGCGGTGGTCTGTATGGTATCACCATTTACGCCGAGCACCCTCTCTCCCGAGAGCAGGGAGAGAAAGCCTTCATTGTCCAGTGTCATGCGGCCGTTGCGGGTGTAGAATGTTTCGCCGGCCTGATTGAGGACACTCAGATATGCCTGTCCGTCAATGAAAACGTCCAGGGGATTGTTCGTTGCGATCATGGTGCCCTGATCCAGATTGCGGATGATGCCATGGTCGAGAACATATGAGATGCGGCCCCCTTGGGTGGCCTGGGCCCCTGCGGCGTCCATCAGATGCTGCTGGAAAACAACACGTTCCTTTTTAAAGGCTGTCGTCGACATGTTGGCAACATTGTGGGCGATGATATCCATCCTGCGCCGAAGCGCGGCTTGATTTGACATGCCCAGAAAAAGTGTTGTGTCCATGTGTTTTCTCCAGCTCATCGGTCAACCGGGTCCGGCATGTATTCTGATCTGATGCCGGTGTGCTGCCGGTTGGTCCGGCATATTGCCATCGACACCGAAGCAGAAAGTGTGCCAAAAATTTTTTCTTTTTAAATCAATATATTAAATTGATATATCGCGGTGTGGCTACAGGGGAGAGCTATCGTTTGCCGGGTAGAGCCTGCCGGTGCGGCAAGCTTTTCTTCACCACAAAATGCATTTTGGCACATGTTTGCTTCTCACAAGGCCTTCATGGCTTGTTAACTATACGAGTTTAAAGATATCTTTAGCTTCGCGCAGTGTGACACAACGATGTTCCAATGCAGTCAGGCAGGCGTCGGCTCTGCCTGGTTTCGCTGTGCACGGTGGAAAGCGGCGTAAAAGAAGAATACGAATAGGCAGGCTATGACGGATACCGAAGCGCCGGTACTTGATGAAGCGGACCTCGTTGAAGGTCTCGAGCGCAAGCGGCTTGGCGGCAAACAGATCGCCATGATTGGCGGCGCTGTATTTGTTGTGCTGCTTGGTATTGTCGGTCTGATTTCGTTGTTCTCGGGCGGAAGCGAGGAAGAGGTCCCCGAAGATGCCTCCGGCTCGGTTGAGCAGGAACTGGAGCGCCTGGCGGATGAAGCGGCCCAACGCCGCGCGCAGTTGGAAGAAGACGTCCCGCTTGAGGAATTGCAGCTTCTTTTCTACCCCTTGCCCGACCAGCTTTATAACCTGAATACCGGTGGACAGGGTGCCAGCTTTCTCAAGGCCAGAATTACCCTTGAAGTGGACAGGCAAAGCTATCTTGCCGACCTTGAGACAAAGCTGCCCCGCATACTGGATGAATTCAATGCCTATATGCGTGAATTGCGGCCCGAAGACCTGGACGGTGCCGCGGGCATATTCCGTCTCAAGGAGGAACTGCTTATGCGCATCAATCAAGCGGTTGCTCCGACGCGGGTCAAGGATATCCTTTTTCAGGAATTTCTGATTCAGGGCGGTTAATGTGTGGCGGCAAGTGGCAAGGACAATTTGGCAACAGGAAGCCGATGAGGCCTGTCGCATAGCGATGGGACTGCGTCACACGGACCGGCAGTCCATGCCCATGGGTGAATGATCAATGGCTGAAGACGACGACGAACCGGTAGACGACGACGCCCTGGCAGCGGAATGGGCCGCAATGGCTGGAGACGGCGATGACGGCGATGAGGGTTCCGCCGATCCGGATGATCAGGACGCCATGGCCGCCGAGTGGGAGGCCATGGCCAGTGAAGGTGCTGCCGAAGATGGCGATGAGGACATGGATTCGCCGTCACCCGGACGTGTGCTGGATCAGGATGAGATTGACAGTCTGCTTGGTTTTGACGGGGATTCCGACACCGGTGAGACAACGGGTATCCATGCCCTGATCAACAGCGCGCTCGTCTCTTACGAGCGGCTTCCGATGATGGACATCATTTTTGACCGCATGGTGCGGATGATGTCCACCTCGTTGCGTAATTTTACCTCCGACAACATCGAGGTTTCTCTCGACAATATTACATCGGTGCGTTTTGGCGACTATCTCAATTCCATACCCTTGCCGGCCATGCTGGCCGTTTTCCGTGCGGAAGAATGGGACAATTACGGTCTGATTACCGTTGACTCCAGCCTGATTTATTCCATCGTTGATGTCCTTCTTGGCGGGCGGCGGGGGACGGCTGCGATGCGGATCGAGGGACGTCCCTACACAACCATCGAGCAGACGCTGGTGGAACGGATGATTTCCGTTGTCCTGAAGGACATGTGTGGCGCCTTTGAACCGCTGTCGCCTGTCAATTTCACCTTTGATCGGCTGGAGACCAATCCGCGTTTTGCCACCATTGCCCGTCCGCCCAACGCGTCGGTTCTGATCAAGCTGCGTGTCGATATGGAAGACCGGGGCGGACGGCTGGAAATCCTGTTTCCCTATGCCACGCTTGAGCCAATTCGCGAACTGCTGCTACAGCGTTTCATGGGGGAGAAATTCGGGCGCGATACCATCTGGGAAACCCATCTGGCGACGGAATTGTGGCAGGCGGACGTCGATCTTCAGGCGATAATCGATGAAACCAGCATGTCTCTGCGCGATGTGATGAATCTCCAGGTCGGGCAGACCATATTGTTTAACAAAACGCCTGGAGACGAAATTGTCCTGAAATGCGGTGGCGTCCCCATGGTCAGTGGTGCCATGGGGCGCGCTGGCCAGCATGTGGCCGTTCAGGTACGTCGTACCGCCGAGCGCCTTCAGGTCGTGCAGGATGCCGCGCGACAGCAGGAGGGGCAGGGATGACATCGACCCTCGTACCGATCGTGGTGGATACTGTTTTGGCCGTTCTGCTGGTGGGGGCCATGGTGGTAAGCTGGATGGTCTATCGGCGTTTGGACATTATCCGCAACGGTCAGGCCGAGATGCAGAAACTGGTGTCTGAATTGAACCAGTCGGTCGTACAGGCGCAGCAAAGTGTAACGCAACTGCGTCAGGCTGCCAAGGAAGCGGAGAGTACGCTTGGTATTTCTGTACGAAAGGCACAAGCCCTTTCCGATGAACTGACGCTGATTACCGAAGCCGGCAATAATCTTGCCGACCGGATCGAAAAGGGTCTGACAAACAGGCCGGCATCGGCGCCTAATACAGTATCGTCCGACGCCGTTCAGGATGATGGCTCAAAGGCGGGCGGTCGGACTTCGGCGGATGGCGGTAAAGACCAGAAGTCTCTGCTCGCCGCCCTCAGGGAGGCGCGTTGAGATCATAATCCCTGGCCGCCGGCGTCGTGGTGTTTGTATGGGAGTGGCCGTGAACGCGTACAATTGTGCGAAGTGGGGAAATTGCTTCACGGATGGACGGTTTCTCACATCGAAACATTGCCGCGGTGGGGCTGGGATGAGAAAAAGCTTACGGGCTTTTGCTGATGTGCGGAACAGGTTTGATACGCCGAAACCTTGATGCCGGTAGGATGTGACGATTTCGGCGCTGGATAACAGGGGTGATGGGATGGCCCATATGGAACAGGCTATGGAACCCAGGGTGAAGCTGCTGCCGCTATTGATTCTTGTGGCGGCGGCATCCTTTGCACTGCGTGCTGTCGATATCTATGCGGGTCTCTCGGTTCTGACACAGCCTGTTGAAGCCCAGGACGATCAGGAAAGCCGTCAGGAGGGCGAGGCGGCCGGTGCCGAACCGGTCGAGGCTGCCGATCCGGCGCGACAGGAACCGATCGTCATCGGTTTGCCCAGTAATGAAGAACTGGAACTGATCACCCAGTTGCGTGAACGGCGTGAAATGCTTGACCGCCGGGAACAAAGCCTTGATCTGCAAACACAGCTGCTTGCCAGTACGGAAAAGCGGATCAACGACAAAATCGTCCAGCTTGAGGTTCTGGAGGCGCGGATTAAGGACCATCTTCGCCTGTTTGAAGAGCGGGAGGCCGCACAATTGCAAAGCATTGTGCAGGTATATGAGAAGATGAAGGCGAAAGAAGCGGCCCCCCGTTTTGAGGCCCTGAACCTGCAGGTTCAGCTTGATCTGGTCACGCGGATGAAGCCGAGCAAGGTCGCCGATTTGATGTCCCAGATGACCCCTGCGGCGGCTTCGCGATTGACAACGGAACTTGCGACCCTGGCGCAGCCACCCAGCCTTGAAGAAGTGCAGGGCGGTGGACGCTGATAAGTATAAATATTAAGCGCCATGGTCGTGATCAAAGGCGTTTGACGGCAACAGGCACCCCGTCAGGCACTGACCGCTATAAAAAGATAAACTGTCCGCTGAATGGACTTTGAAAACGGCGAAAAAAATAACGGCAAGAAATATGCATCAGGTTCTTGGTCATTCTGTGGAGGGTTCGCCGGCCCCTGCTGTCCAAGATGAAGGAGACATGCTGAAATGGGCAATCAGATGGCTGCTGTAAGTTTGGAAGACCGGGCGGAAGCACTTCGCCAGGATCGTGGTGATACCGTCGCCATAGATGATATTCGCCAGGTTGTGGGCAGTCTTGTCGAAGGGACGACACCCTCTGCCGATCTGCATCAAGTGGCTGTTGAGTTGCGGGAACTGCTGCAATTTATCGGCTCGGCAAAGGATGAATTGGTTGGAATGCAGCCGAAGTCCCTTTCAAATCGGGATATTCCTCATGCGACAGATCATCTTGATGCCATTGTCAAGGCGACCGAAGATGCCGCCGGTATCATTATGAATGCCGCGGAAACGGCATCCGAGGTGGGGACGCAAATCGGCGGAGATCAGGGAGAGCGCCTGACAGAGGTTTCCACGCAACTTTTCGAAGCATCAAGTTTTCAGGACCTGACGGGACAGCGTATTACAAAGGTAACCCGGACGTTGGCGCATCTGGAAGGCCGTTTGAATGCCCTGGCGGATGCTATCGGCGATGATTATATCGAACCCGAGGATGACCCCGAAAAAGATAGCGAGGGTATCGTCATGAATGATGAGGAATTGCTCCATGGACCACAATTGGAAGGTGAGGGCAATTCCCAGGACGAGATCGATGCCTTGCTCGCCTCTTTTGACTGAAAAGCCGGTAACAGGGAGGCCGTGAGCGGCGCCAGCCATGCGCCATGAATCAGATTTTCATATCCGCACCTGCCATGGGGATGACCGCACGAGCGGTATGTTTATCGGCCTTTACCTTATCCTTCTGGCCTTTTTTATCGTTTTGGCATCGATTTCATCCCCGCAATCGATCCGGACCCTTGAAGCAGTGGAAGGTGTACAGACCGCCTTTGATGCTCCGGAAACCGGTGTTGAGGGTACGGCCCCGGCAAGAGACCGGGAGCAGCCGGAAGAAATAGGCGCTGATAATTATCTTGATGGGGTCCAGGACCTGTTTCTGGCGGAACTGGGTATAGAAGGCCGCTTTGCCGGAGAACGTGGCCACGTTCTCGAGATTGCTTTTCCACTGGAATATTTCTTTGAAGCCGATAGTCTGGAAGTGCGCCGTAATCGGCATACCCTCCTGTCGCAGCTTGCGGCCATGGCCCGCACCGAGACAAGGGGACGCCAGAACGATATTACGTTTCTGTTTGGCACCGGTATGGAGCCGATCACGGCCGAGATCACGGAAAGCCAGGATACGGCATTACGCCGTGCGGGGGCGTTGGCACGCCTTTTGGGCGAGTTCGGCCTGCCGACAGGCCGGTATACGACCGGGATGATCCCGGGCGACCCCGCGCAGATTATAGCGATTTTCAAAAGTGATCCGGCTTCCGCCAGTCCCGGTTCTGCGGTGCAAACCCCATGACCGGTTCTGGCGACAGGGACACCGGTTATGACCGTCTTCCGGTTGAAAAGGAGGTCCATACTCCTTGGATGATCACATTTGCAGATCTGCTGTCGCTGATGCTGACCTTTTTTGTTCTGTTATATTCCATGAATACGATTGAATTCCGTCACTGGTCCTCGGTCGTGGAAACCATGGCGCATCAGTTCAATCCTGAAAGGGCCGAAGTACAACCTGAACCACATCCGGAAACGCCGCATATCATGGTCCGGCGTCCCGCGGGAATGAATCTCAATTATCTTCAGTCCTTGCTTGCTGACGATGTTGCGTCCGAGCCTTTGCTGGCGGATGCGTATGTCACCCGCGTCGGGGCGCGTGTCAGTCTCGTTTTGCCGGCCGATCGGTTTTTCGAAGATAAAACCGCTGAGCTGAAACCCGCCGCCGCATCGGCCATTGCGCGTATCTCGACCACGCTTGTCTATTTGCGCAATCGGATCGTGGTGGCGGGCCATACCAATCCTACACCGGTTGTCAGGGGCCGGTATCGCTCGAACTGGGAGCTGTCACTGGCGCGGGCGCGTCTGGTGTCCGGCCTTCTGGCGGAAAACGGTTATGCGGCACCGCTCAGCGCGATCGGGTATGGCGACAGCCGGTTCGGAAGTTTTGCCCCCTCACTTTTGCCGGCGGAGCGCTACAGACTGGCGGAACGGATAGAAATCTCCATAATTGCAGAAGGCAGGGAGAGTGATTTCTATGATTTGTTCTGAGCGCAAACACCTGACCGCTTCTGCTCTACGGTCGGTCATGGTTGCCGGTCTGGCTCTTGGTGCCGTGCTTGCGACCGTCAAGGTGACGTATGCGCAGGACAGCGGAACTGTATCGGCGCGGGACCAGGTACGCATTCGTACCGGCCTGCATCCGGACTATTCCAGGGTGGTTTTTGATTTCACTGTCGCCCCCGACTACCGCCTTGAGAGAACCGGTACCGAATTACGCATTGTTTTTGAGCGCGGCCTGTCAGCGGATTTCGGGACCCTGGATGCCGCTTCTCTACGGGATATCCAATCTCCGCGCCTGATTGAAAATGATGGCCGTACCATCATGGCTTTCACGGTCGCCGAGAATGCGAGGACACGGGATTTCCTGTCGGGCCAATCCGTGGTCCTGGATGTCTTTTCCGATCCATCGCGTGCACCGGCGACTGTACCGCCAGCGGTTTCATCGCCGCCTGTTTCGTCATCGGACACGGCCGAAACCATACCGCAATCCCAGGAGGATGAGCCTCAGCCCCCTTCTTCCGCCGGTCTTGTCGCCGCCGACACGGGCGAGGTGGAGCCCATTGTCAACCCTGGAGAAGAGCCGGACGAGGGGCCGCTGCCGGAGCGCGGTGTCGACGGTGCGGGCCGTCCGGACAGTGAGAGAGGAGGACGCACCGATATTGAGCTTGTAGCCAGGCGTGAAGTGATCGGCGATCTTATTCTGCCTGTCATGCCCGTATCCGGTGAGGATGGAGGCCGGTCCCTGATCCGGCCCGTGGTGGAAGCTTTTGATCAGGAACTGACGCTGACATTTCCGTGGCGGGATACGGTCGCAGGGGCTGCTTTCGTACGCGGTGGGGTGGCCTGGCTTGTTTTTGACCGGGCCTATGATCTGGATGCAGGCGACCTTGGGGCCAATGAACAAGCCGTTACCCGTTGGATGAGGGAGGTCGATGTCCTGCCGCACCCGGATGCCTTGGTCATGCGTCTGGTGTTACGGCGGCAAATCAGCGTGGTGCTGGAGAAGGTCGGTCTCGACTGGGTCGTCAGAATGAAGCAGTCTCTTGCCAAGCCGCGTTTTCCTCTCGTGCCCGAACGTCGCCTGGATGAAGCCCAGCGACAACAGATATTCATTCCGGCGGCGGATTTGGGCCGTAAGGTCGCTGTCGAGGACCCTCTGGTCGGCGATGAAGTTGTCATTTTTCCCACAAATTCGCAGGGCCGCGGTCTTGCCAATCGTTTTTCATTCGCGGCTGCTGAACTGCCGGAAACTGCGCAGGGAATTGCTGTTGTACCCTTTTCGGACCGTGTTCAGGTTTCACGCTTTCCGGACGGTGTCGCCATTCAGGCCGACGGCATTCCGCTGTTTTCAGCGTCAGCCGGCGTTTCACAGATTGCCCGGCGCGGTGTTGCGGCCGGGGCTGGGCGCCTTGTTGATTTTGATGCGTGGCGCGCCGGAGAAGCCTGGCGGTATCGGGAGAGCAAATCCCTTTTGCAGTATGAATTGTCTGTCGCGCAGCCCGGAGAGCGTAATGAAGCCCGTTGGCGGTTGGCCCGCTTTTTTGTGGCGCACGGACGTGATGCCGAGGCGATGGGCCTTTTGGAAATTCTTCTTGAGGAAGACCCGTCCCGTGAATCACGCGCCGATTTCCGTATTGCGCGCGGTATAGCCAGCTTTGGAATGGGACAGTTGCCCGCGGCGTATGAAGACCTGACCCACCGCAGCCTTTTATCCGACCAGGACGCTGAGTTGTGGCTTGCCATGGTGGCCGAGAGCGATGGTCGCTACGGCGATGCGCTGGATCATTATCGGCGCGGCCGCGATGTCATGGGGACCTATGATGCCGTAACGCGTGCGGACATGCAGTTGGCCATGGTACGTGCAGCAATTGCCGAAGAGGACTATGTCCTTGCCAGTGAGGAACTGTCTCTTCTCGCTGGATTGGACCTGACGCCGAAGCAGGTCACCGAAGCCGTCTTTCAGCGTGCCAGACTGGCGGAACGCGAAGGCCTGACCGAACAGGCGGCAGTGCAATACGCCGATCTCGCCATGTCTCCGCAGCGGGGTGTGGCCGCCCGGGCGCGCTATGCCGCCGTTCAGCGTGCGCTGTCCGACGGCAGCATGACGCCGGACAGCGCGATCGAGGAACTGGAACGCCTTCGGTACGCATGGCGGGGCAATGCATTTGAAGTGCAGGTGATCGATATTCTGGCGGATCTGTATTTCATGCAGAGACAATACGCCAGCGGCTTGGAAAGTCTGCGCCAGGGTGTTGCCTATTATCCGGATGCTGCCCGGGAAAAACGGTTTACCGCGCGCATGGGGCAAACTTTCCGCGATTTGTATCTTGAAGGCGAAGCGGATTCATTGTCGCCGTTGCAGGCGATTGGGCTCTTTTACCAGTTCCGTGAACTCACGCCGCTTGGCGCGGACGGGGACCTGATGATCCGGCGCCTGGCGGACAGGCTGGTGTCTGTCGATCTATTGGACCGTGCCGCCGAGCTGCTGGATTATCAGGTGCGTGTACGCACGGAGGGCGCCGCCCGTGCATTGATCGCTTCCAATCTGGCAAAGGTTTATATTCTGGATCAGCATCCCGACAAGGCGATAGAAATTCTGAGGGCAACCCGTGAACCTCAATTGCCTGCGGATATTTCCGCCAGTCGGCGATGGGTCGAAAGCCGTGCCCTGATCGAGCTTGACCGCTTCGAGGAGGCGGAAGTTCTTCTGGAACAGGATGACAGCGGTGAGGCTGAATTGCTGCGCTCGGATATTTACTGGGGTGCGCAGGACTGGCAGCGTCTTGTGCGTACGAACCGCCGTCTTCTTGGGGATGCCTGGCGCAACGGTTCCCCTCTATCCGACCGGCAGCGTCTGCATCTGATCCGTATGGCGATTGCCATGACTTTTCTCGAGGATCGCCAGGGTTTGATCGATGTGCGGAGTTTGTATGGCAATGCCATGCGGGACGGTAATTTTGCCAATGCCTTTGATCTGCTGACGAACAATCAGGAACTCAGCGGCCGGGAAATAGGCGCGATTGCAAGTCAGATTGCCAGTGTGGAAAAACTCCAGTCTTTCATGCGGGATTATCGCAGCGACTTCACGGGCAGATGATTGCCGGATGATTGTCCCTCTGCTCCGGCGGGCGGGGCGCTCGGCATAAAGAACAACCGATATCCATAAGGTATCGGATTTCACATATGTTCACGGACTGCGTGACCTCATGTGCCGCGATCGGTGCCGAGGCGGGTTTGTCCGCTGTCATGGACCAGCCGTTTCCCATTTTGGGCTAGGGTTTCTCAACGTTTTCCGATTTTCACCAAGTCGTGACAGCTATATGATTTTTTATTCCTCTTGCGTTGGTAGACTATGAACCCGCGCCCAATCAGGCTGACACTTTGAAAAACCTGGGTGCACGATCACTGACAAGAGAGGTAAGAGAGATGAAATTCGACCGCTTCACCAAAACCGCCATCGCCACCAGCGGTGCCGTTGCTTTTGCCATGACGATGGTTGCCGGCGAAGCTGCCGCAGCCGACAAGAAGAAAATGGAAAAATGCTATGGTATCGTCGCCAAGGGCCAGAATGACTGCGGCACCTCGACCCATTCATGCGCCGGACAGGCGAGCGTTGATAACCACAAGGAAGAATGGATCTACGTGCCGGCAGGCCTGTGCGAAAAAATCGCCGGCGGCAGCACGCAAAAACCAAAAGTATAAAACAGGCGATTGACTGTAACGGCCGGTAGCAACTCATGTCCCCACAGGATGATATGTCCAGCAATGATATGCAGGCGCTTCCTGCTGGCCTTCCGGCGGTGGGCGTTGGCTTGAAGAGCCAGCATTATCAAAATGTTTTGGATCTGTTGCCGGCCGTCGACTTTTTCGAGGTCCATGCTGAAAACTATATGGTCGATGGGGGCGCGCATCATGCGTTCCTGTCCGCGATTTCCAGGCATTATCCTCTTTCTTTGCATGGCGTCGGTATGTCGCTTGGCAGTGCGGATGGTCTGGACAGCGGTCATATCACCCGTTTCAAGGCACTGGTGGAGCGTTACCGTCCTGCCCTGGTATCGGAGCATCTGGCATGGACCGGCGTGGCCGGGACCTATTTGAATGATCTTCTGCCACTGCCATTGACGGAAGAAAGCCTGGCGGTGGTGTCGGTCAATGTGGACCGCCTGCAGCAGGCGGTGGGGCGGCAGATCCTTGTGGAAAATCCGTCCAGCTATCTCGCATACACCCATTCCACCATTGCCGAGCCCGATTTTCTGGCCGCCTTGTCATCCCGGACCGGCTGCGGCCTGATCCTGGATGTGAACAATGTTTATGTTTCGGCGGCCAATCTGGGTTGGGATGCACTGGAGTATCTTGGATATTTTCCGGTTGAGGCGGTTCGGGAAATTCATTTGGCGGGGCATCTGATCCGTCAGGTCGATGACGTTCACCTGCATATCGATGATCATGGCAGCGCGGTCACGGATGATGTCTGGGCGCTTTTTACCGCCGCACTTGCCCATACCGGACCTGTGCCGACTTTGGTCGAGTGGGATACCAATATTCCACCGCTTGACACGCTTGTCGGTGAGGCGATGAAGGCCCGTGCAGTTCTCCGGCACCATATGGACGAAATGGCCGTCTCACATGACACCGCTCGGAAAGAGCCGGCCAATGTCTGAAAAGTCTGACACAGCGGTTAAACCTGCCAGTCTGTCGGAGATACAGCGCAGCATGCGTGCCGTTATTCTCGGTGCGGAAAAGCCCGACGGTATGCTGACCGCGCTGGTGGCGCCGAACGGATTGCAGCCTGAGCAACGGCTGCAGATCCACCGCAATAATTACAGAGAATCTCTGAGCAATGCTCTTTTGGGCGTTTTCCCCATTATCACGGCTTTTGTGGGACGGCCTTTTGTCAAGGGTGCTGCTTTACGTTTCATAGATGATAATCCCCCCAGGGAAGCCCGCCTTGGCGCGTATGGCGGTGATTTTGCCGATTTTCTTGAAGCCTTCGAACCGGCACGGAGCGTGCCTTATATTGCCGACCTTGCCCGCCTGGAGTGGGCCATCCACATTTTGCAGAATATCGATGAAACAACCACACTGGACGGTGCCGCCGCGCATACGGCTCTGGCAGAGGGAAGGCTCGCTCTGGCACCGCATGTGTGTCTGGTGGAAAGCCGGTATCCCATCATCAGTCTGTGGATGGCAGGCACCGGCCAAATGCGGGCCGAAGCCGTACATCTGGATATGGGCGGCCAGACGGCTCTTGCGATCAAACAGCAGGGAGCTGTCAGGCTGTTCCCGCTTGATGACGCGGAATTCACTCTTCTCTCGGCACTGTCGACGGATGGAACCGACTTTGCTGCGACACTTGATATAATTACCGGTTTAGCGGATCGCGGCGTTTTCACATGCCGGAATGACCGCTCCCCTCTTTAGGAGACGATCGATGGAACGATTTCTCAGTCTGTCCAAGGCTGTTCTTGGTGTATTGGAAAAGCCATTCGCGGCTACGGATATGTTTCTGTTTTTCATACGTATCTGGATTGCCAAGATTTTTTTCACATCCGGCCTGACCAAGATGGGTGACGGTCTGTTTGTCCTTGATGACTCAGCCGTGTTGCTCTTCGAATATGAGTATGGCTTCGCCGAGGCGTGGGCCGAAGTGATGGCGCGACTGGCCATGTATGCCGAAGTGGTCTTTCCGGTTCTTCTGGTCTTGGGCCTGGGCGCGCGTTTCGGGGCCGCCGGTTTGATCGGTGTGACCTTCGTGATCCAGTTTTTCGTGTATCCGGCGTCCTATGCCGAGCATCTTACATGGTTCGCGGCCCTGCTGCCCATCTTTCTGCTTGGCCCGGGCAAGCTGTCAATCGACCATATTATTCGTCATAAATACGCCTAACCTCTATCGCGGCTGCTCTGAATTGCGTTATGGAATGGAGACGCCGTTTCCGTCCCGGCCCTGCCGGATATTCTAACGCCGGTTATACCGGGATAAAGCGTGCGAAGAAGGCAGGGAGCGCTCATGGACGAAATCGACCGTAAGATTCTGGACCTGCTGCAAAGGGATGCAACGCTCAGCACGGCGGAAATCGCTGAATCTGTCGGTCTTTCCACCACGCCGTGCTGGCGACGTATCCAGATTCTGGAACAGGAAGGTTATATCACCGCCCGTGTGGCCTTGGTTGACCGCAACAAGGTGAATGTCCCACTGGATGTGTTTGTGGCGGTGCGTACCGATGAACACAATATCGACTGGCTGGACCGTTTTGCCGGGATTGTCTGCGATTTTGGCGAAGTGGTCGAATTATACCGTATGAGTGGTGATATCGACTATCTTATGCGGGTCGTTGTGCCGGACATGGCGGCTTATGACGCGTTTTACAAGAAACTGATCAGTGACGTGCGGCTGACGGATGTCAGTTCATCCTTCGCCATGGAACGGATCAAATATACCACTGCACTGCCGCTCGAATATGCCGAGCAGCGCGGTCGCACCAAACGCAAACGGGGATAGGATATGGAGCGAAGCCCGACGGTTTCCACGGCAAACAAGACCATCCGTCTTGCAGATTATAAACCGCCAGGCTTTTCCATTCCCCGTATTTCCCTCGTCATCAGCCTGGACCGGCATGAGACCCGTGTGAAAGCCACGCTTGACTGTGTGCGTCAGGATGTAACGGCAGCATCCATCAGGCTGGATGGATCTGCCCACATGCGGCTTGCCGGGCTCGCTGTTGATGGCAGGCCTGTCGCCGAAAGCCTCTATGACCTTGATGTGGATGGTCTGTCTCTCAAAAACGTTCCCGACCACTTTACGCTGACCATAGACACGGTTCTTGATCCGGCGGCGAATACGCGTCTGGAGGGTCTGTATCTTTCTGAGGGGTGTTTCTGCACACAATGCGAAGCCGAGGGCTTTCGTCATATTACGTTTTTTCCGGACCGTCCCGATATCCTCAGCCTGTATGATGTACGGATCGAGGCCTCCAGGGAACACTGTCCCGTTTTGCTGTCCAATGGCAATCGTGTGGAGAGCGGTATGCTGCCGGGCGGGCGTCATTACGCGGTATGGCGCGATCCATTTCCCAAACCCTGTTATCTGTTTGCCCTGGTGGCCGGCGATCTGGAGTGCCTGAGCGAGCGCTTCGTGACCCGCAGCGGCCGGCCCGTGGATTTGCATCTGTATGCCAAACCCCATGATATCGGGCAGTGCGGCCACGCGCTGGCCTCTCTGAAACGAGCCATGCGCTGGGATGAGGATGTCTTTGGTCTCGAGTATGATCTGGATGTCTACAACATCGTGGCCGTGTCCGATTTCAATATGGGGGCCATGGAAAACAAGAGCCTCAATATCTTCAACACCAAATTCGTACTGGCCGCGGCAGAGACCGCCACGGACAGGGACTTCGACAATGTTGAAGGGGTCATTGGCCACGAATATTTCCACAATTGGACAGGCAACCGCATTACCTGCCGGGATTGGTTCCAATTGAGCCTGAAGGAGGGGTTGACTGTTTTCCGGGATCAGGAATTTTCAAGCGATATGGGCTCGCGCGCTTTAAAGCGTCTGGATGATGTCCGTCTGCTGAGGACCATACAGTTTCCCGAGGACAGTGGTCCCTTAGCGCATCCCGTCAGACCGGACAGCTATGTTGAAATCAATAATTTCTACACCGCGACCGTCTACAATAAGGGAGCCGAGGTGATCCGCATGATGCGCCACCTGATCGGCACGGAGGCTTTTCAGGCCGGCATGGCCCTTTATATCGAACGGCACGACGGCCAGGCGGTTACCTGCGAGGATTTCGTGCGGACGATGGAGGATGCCGGCGGCAGGGACCTGACGCAGTTTCGTCTTTGGTATGCCCAGTCCGGTACGCCGCATTTGGACATACGCCGTTCCCGGGATGAAACCGGCATGACGGTGCTGGAGGTCGTCCAGTCCTGCCCGCCCACACCCGGCCAGCCGGTGAAAGAACCGTTTCATATGCCGTTGCTCATGGATTGGCTGCCGCGAAACGCAAGCGATCGTTCCGCACCACGCCTCGTGGACGGCACCGGCCAGAGGCTGGAGCAGGGGTTTCTGCTGGAGCTCCGCAAACCTGTGGAGCGTTTTGTGTTTGCCGATGTACCCGTTGATGCGGTTCCCAGCCTGTTGCGCGGCTTTTCCGCCCCCGTGATTTTGAAGACGGATGTAAGCCTGGACGATCTGTCTTTCCTGGCCCGGCACGATGACGATGCTTTTGTTCGTTTTGAGGCGGCACAGACATTGGGCCGGAAAACGGTGCTGGATCGCATGCACGATGTTCCGGTCGGCAGTGGTGAAGCGGGGCAGGCTCTTTTGGCGTTTTTCACGCATCTGCTTTCCGGTCCCCTAGAGGATGCGGCCCTGACGGCCGAGCTACTGTCCCTGCCGGGAGAGACGGAAATCGGCGATGCCGTTGATGCGTTGGACCCGGTAAGGCTGCACCGGGCGCGGGAGGCCGTATTAAACACACTGGCTGCAAATGATGCGGAACTCTTGCAGGCCTCTTACACGGAATACAGGGACAGACAGACGCCGGACCTGAGCAGTGAGGCCAAAGCCATACGGCGTCTGAGCGGCCTGCTTCTGTCCTATGTAGCTCGGCTTGAAGGCGGGGCCGGTTATGTCGGGGAGCACTATAGACGCGCCTTTACCATGACCGAACGTATGGCCGCACTGGTTGAAGCGGCTCACATACCGGATCATGCCGCCGACGGCGGGGGCGGGGGGACAACGGATTTACTGGATGATTTTTATCGGCGATATGAGGAGTATCCGCTGGTGATTGACAAATGGTTCGCCGTTCAGGCACAGAGCAGGCGCGGTGATACATTGCAGCGTATATGCAAGCTGAAGGAGCATCCTGCCTTTACATTGCACAACCCGAACCGCGTGCGCGCGGTTTTCACCACTTTTTCAATGGCAAATCCGGCTTGTTTCCATACAGGCGACGGCTCCGGTTACGAGTTGCTGGCGGAAACAATCATGGAGGTTGATCCCATAAACCCTCAGGTGGCGGCACGTCTTGTGGCTCCGCTTGGGCGCTGGCGCCGTTTGGAGCCGACCCGCCAGAAGCTGATGCGCGCGGCGCTGGAGCGAATTCTATCTTGCAAAAGTATCAGCAGCGATGTGAAGGAACTGGTGCAAAAGTCCTTGCAGGCCTGAGTGCCTTGTATCATCTTAATTTCGCCGGGAGAGGTAGAAAGTTTGCAAGTGTAGAAGTCGCCAATGGCCTGCTTGGAATAATCTGCCGGTATTCGTTTTCGACTTGATAGGCCGCATCTCAGGTAGGAAACACTACCTAGAAGCCTTCCCGTTTTGCGATAGTCGGGGCAAGTTGAAAAATTTGCACTAGAGATAGAGGCAAACTCCTCCTATACTCTAAGCGTGGTGATTAAATAGATGAGAGAGCAGATGAATAAAACACCAGATCCAATTGACGTGCATGTGGGCCACCGTGTCCGCGCCCGTCGCAAGATGCTGGGTCTGTCTCAGACCCAGTTGGGGAACGAGTTAGGCGTCACTTTCCAGCAGGTACAGAAATACGAGCGCGGCACCAACCGTATCGGTTCAAGCAGGCTGTTCCGTATGTCGACGGCCTTGGACGTGCCGGTTGCCTATTTCTTCGAAGGCGCGGAAACAAAGCTGCCCGGCTACAATCCCACACCGCAGGGTGTGGATGGCGAAACCTTCGAAAAAGAAGAAACGCAGGAATTGGTTGAAGCCTACTACCGTATTGCAGATCCGCGTATTCGCAAGAAAGTGCTGGGCCTCGCCCGGCTTCTTGCCAACGGTGTGGACGAATATTCCCTTTAACATTCTGTTTCGGGATAAACGTCAACAGCGGACTGTCCGGTAAGGGCAGAGAAGGCGCGACGATCAGGCGCGGCAGTCAGGTTTGGCTGCCGCGTTCTTGGTTTATACAGTTTGGTTCAGGTTTATCGGCACAGGGCGTTCCTGTCTCAATGCTCGAAAACCAGAGAGACCGTGATGGGAAAGACCGGGGTGATCGACGGCAGTCCAACCAGTTCGCGCAATTTGATGACGCCGGCGCCCAGATCGAAATCATCCGCGTGCAGGATCATCGGTTTCAGTGTTTCGATCAGAACACGATTTTCCGCGATACGTGTCACGAATACTTCATGCCTGAATTTGTCGTCTATGCCGTGGATATCGAGCTCCAGCATGACCGGCGCGGTGCGGCGTTCGCCGATGGCCATGGTTTCAAAGGTGGCCAAATCCACCTTGGCAGCGACTGTTGCCCGTGGGTAGAGGTTCGTTTCGAACAGAAATTTCTGCATGCGTTCGTTGCGGATGTCGATACCCGTTTCAACGCTTTCCAGGGCAATTTCCAGATGAACATCCCCCGTTGGCTGGATATGGCCCTTGAAATCCTTGAAATAATGAGTTTCGCCTATGTCGTCCGCTTTTACGGATGTGAAGACTATCCGTGACTCTGCCGTGTTCAGAATCCATGCATCGTCAGAAGGCGCCTCTGCCCAGGCAGTCAGGCTAAATAAACATATGGCCAATACCAAAAAGCGCATAATGTTTCTCCAATTTGATACCAATATAGACGGAACCGTTTCCAGGATTGGTTCCCGTTACAGCGCTTGGGTTCCGGTTGCGGTTCTGTAAAAACCGTCCGATGCCTGAAACGTTGCCTGATTTTTTGACGCCGGGTTTCGGGCGATATGCTTTTAAACGATATTTATGCACCCGCAGGCCCTTTTACAGACCTGTATAATGCCATGGCGATATTCGGGTTAAATGGCAGATCAAAAAAGATCTGATCATGACATATATCAATATCGTGAACAGGCACGGCACGATCATGACGTCCCAAAACAGGGCGTTCTGGGGCAGGGCCGTCCACCGTTTGGACAAATAATGACGGACAGGTCGGGCAGGGCCTATTCGTCTTTGCCTGTTTTGTCTTTTTTGCGCGATTTCCGCCGGCGTTCGCGGAATGCCATATACGCCACTCCCGGTGCCAGGATAAGCGCGCCGGCCGGTTCGGGAATGGCCGCAACCACATTGATGATGGCGGTGTCTTCCAGGCTGCTGATGACCAGATCGCCCGGCAGAAAGACCCGGCCTCCAGACAGAAGATCGACAAATTCACCATCTTCGCCGAAAAGACTGCCGTCATACCGGACACGGAGCGTGACCTCATACTGGCCCATGGCGGGGAATGCGGTCCCGTCGCCGGTACCTTGAACCAGCAGCAACTCTCCCGTACCTAGAAGTTCGCCGTCCAGAAGCCATTCCAGGACAAAACCCGATGTATCGGTCAGGTCACATAAAACCTCGTCGGCGAATGTGGAGGCACATCCGTCCAGTGTAAAATCCTCGCCAAGAGGAACCGGGTCGTAAACGCCGGCCTCGGGAACAAGTTCCGGAACCGGTTCGGGTTCTGGTTCAGGCTCCGGTGCCGGGGGTTGTATGGGCGGCTCCGGCTCCGGCGGTTGGATCGGTGGTTCGGGCTCCGGTTCGGGTTCCGGCGGCTGCACCGGGGGTTCCGGCTCCGGCTCGGGCGGTTGAACGGGCGGTTCCGGTTCGGGTTCCGGCGGTTGCACCGGGGGTTCCGGTTCCGGCTCGGGCGGCTGGACGGGAGGTTCGGGCTCCGGTTCGGGTTCCGGCGGCTGCACCGGGGGTTCCGGCTCCGGCTCGGGCGGCTGGACGGGCGGTTCCGGTTCGGGTTCCGGTACGGAACTTGGGCCGCCGGCATTCACACCGGGCACAGGCTCGCTGTCGACGGGGGTGTTGTCACCGCCCTGTGCCACATTCGGTCCGGCATCCGGTGTCGCGGCGGCGGCTTCCTGTGTGGGCAGGCCTGCGGAATTGTCGTCGAAAACAATAACCGGATCCACGATGGGAACCAGACTGGCCAGAGTGGGGCCCTGGGTCTGCGGTGAGAAGTTCGCACCTGCGGCAGGTGCGATACGCTGCAGAAAATCGGCAACGGTTTCAGACAGCTCCTCCTCGATCTCATCGTCCGGCTCGGGGTAGACAATGACAGCCGTGACATAGGTTTCCTGTCCGCCAAGCTGGCGAAAATTCAGCCGCAGGGTTGCATCCGAGATGTCGGCACGGGTGACCAGCATATGTCCGGTGGCCGGCGGTTCTCCGCTCGGGTCAAAGGCCGAGCCGCCACTTTCGCTGAGGCGTCCCGGCCCCTCGGTGGACAGTTTCATAACCGGAACCAGATCGTCCGTCGCACGTGTGTCTACAAGATTGACATTGGCGCCATTACGTTTGACATCGACGCCAAACGGGTACAGAGGCTCAGTCCCGTCCGGTTTGCGGGCGGTCAGTATGACGACGCGATATTTTCCGTCCGGCAGATTGTTGACGACGAATTGTTCAACATTCTGAACCCCGTCACTGAGCAGGGTCGGTGTATCGGCTTGCGCAATGTCTTCCAGGTTTTGCATGTTGTCGCCGACCAGCATTTCGCTTTCGGCGCCCACACGGACGAATTCGGTGTAGGGTTCGGACGAACTCGGCCCCAGGTCCCATCCGATCGCTCCTTCCGTGAGTGTGAAGGTCTCATCAAGGACGAAGGGGGCCATGAAGGCACTCCAATAGGTGCGCGCGCCGGCCTCGATGACGAGATTGGCGGCATCCGCCAGCGTGGTCAGGTCATAATCCCCGGCGATTTCCTCAAGCCCTTGCAGAAGGGCTTCCATACGCAGTTTGACCTGATCTGAATTTCCGACCGCCTGATTGATGTAGTTTTGGACGACCTGAAATCCCCATTCATCCACGGCCAGTGCGCCTTCAATGGCCTGTTCCAGCGATACCGTCGGAAAAGTTTCGATGCGGGCTTCAACCGGCGTACGGATCAACTCGGCGCTGCGTGTTCCGGTCAGGTAAAAGTCGGCAGTTGACGGAGAGGGCGTGTTGCCGCTTGTGGAGGAGGTGTTTTGCTGCGACGTCACAGTACCGGAAGTGCCCGCCGTGTTGTTGGACGAGGTCAGGGCCGGATTGCTGGTCAGGGCCGGGCGGGCGATGCGCAATCGTCTTATACCCGGTATGCCTGACGGCGGCGCTTCCTGCATCATCAATGACACAGGCGGCGGCAACAGTGTGCGACCGCTTAAAGGCGGCAGCGCGTCACCCTGAACATCAAGGTCCGTTTGTTTCGTCAGCGCGCCATAAACCATGACACTGGCCGCTGTCGCGGTGCCGGTAAGTAACATGGCAATGATGGATGCGCGGGAACTGCCGATCATATTTTACGCCCAATATTTATACTTAGGACATCCGTCGCCACCGATGTCTTAAACCAAATTCCGATCAATTTTAACGGAGCTTGGCTCTTGCCGCCAGAAAATCCATAAATTTCAGACAGATTATCATTATAATACTGCGATATGCATTTATTTGTCCAACCGGACAAAAAAGTCTTGCATTGAATCCTCACGCAGGGTGGCCGCTCATATGCATCTTCTGAATACCATGGTTCGCGATATCCGGTCCTGCCGCATATGTGAGAGCCGTTTGCCTCTTGGGCCCAGACCGGTTTTGCAGGTCTCCGGGACCGCACGTATTCTGGTGGCGGCTCAGGCACCGGGGACAAAGGTTCATGCCACGGGAATTCCTTTCAATGACCCCTCCGGGGACCGATTGCGAACCTGGATGGGAATTGACCGGAGCCTGTTTTACAATGCGGACTGCATCAACATTGTTCCCATGGGATTTTGCTATCCTGGCCGGGCTCCCAAAGGTGGCGACAAACCGCCCGATCCCGCCTGCCGTAAGGCATGGCATGACAAGTTGTTTGGTGTCTTGCCCCCGCCGGAGCTGACTCTCGTCATCGGACAATATGCCCAGTCATACCATTTGGGAAACCGGCGTCAGGCCAGCCTGACGGAAACGGTCAAGGCGTGGCGTGACTATGCACCGCAAATCTTTGTGCTGCCGCATCCTTCACCGCGTAATAACATCTGGCTCAAACGAAATCCGTGGTTCGAGGACGAGGTAATCCCGGTTTTGCAAAACCGGGTAAGACAGGTGCTCGATGCCTCCAACAGGATTGTAAAGTCCCCATAACGGCGTTAGCGTCCCCATCGAATAAGTTGATCTGCAAACAACGCATTTGATGGCGGAAATGTATAGCCGAAATCTGAAAAATTGAATGAGATATGCGGATTTTTAGACACCATATCTCGCCGATTAAACTGGTGTTGATCACCGGTGATTTTCTGCTGTTGCTGCTTGCCTCATGGGCTGCTGGATGGTTGCGCTATCGCGGGCTTGGACTGGCTGTCGATCCCATGAGCGCCAGCCTTGCGACATCGATTGTCTTTGCCGTGCTGATCAGCATGTGCATGCTGGCTTTTGGTGCCTATCAAATTGATGCCATTCGTGATTTTCGTGTTTTGCTACTGCGTGTCGCGGTTGCTTTGTGCGCCGGTATGATGTTGGTTTCCGCGGTATTGTATTTCATTCCGACCATCGCGCTTTGGCGGTCGGTGTTGGTGATTGCCATTGTGCTGAGCGGGATCGCCGTATCGTTTTGGCATGCATTTCTGATTTTCCTGATCTGGCCCACGCAGTTGGCCACACGTCTGGTTATCGTCGGTGATCCGGCGTCTGTCTCTCTTGCCAGGGATGTGATCGCAAAGGCCGGAGACGCCGGCCTGGAGCCGGTTGGGGCGGTTGACCCCGGACGTTTGAAGGAAACCGGCGGGGCTGATGCCGCCGGTCCGCCCCTGATGCCCGATTTGCTCAGCTTCGCCCGCGCGCGTGATGCGGAAATGATTCTGATCGCCGACAATACGATTTTCGACAGTTTGCCGATCTCACAGTTCCTGCGGGTTAAAATGCAGGGCTTGAAGCTGGTCGATATGGCCAGTTTTATCGAGCGGACACAGGGGTGTCTCGACCTCAAGGCGGTGGCCCCCTTTTGGCTCGCGGTTTCGGGGTTCAGCGCGCCCTCGCCATTGGAAAAGACCGGCAAACGGGTATTCGATATTGCCACGGCCCTGACTTTATTGTTGGTGACGGCCCCTTTTGCACTTGTAACGGCGTTCGCTGTGCGGATCACCAGCCCTGGACCGGTTCTGTACAAACAGACGCGTGTCGGCCTGGATGGGCAGGACTTCGAATTGCTGAAATTCCGCAGCATGCGTGAGGATGCCGAGGCATCCGGCGGGCCGCAATGGGCTCAGAAAAACGATCCCCGCATCACGCCGGTGGGGCGTTTCATCCGGCGGACCCGGCTTGATGAAATTCCCCAGATCATCAATGTGCTGAAAGGGGATATGAGCATCGTGGGCCCGCGTCCCGAAAGGCCTTTTTTCGTCGAGGAACTGGCACGCGCGCTGCCATTGTATCCTGAACGTCACCTTGTCAAGCCGGGTATTACCGGGTGGGCGCAACTGCGCTATTCTTACGGTGCCTCCGCCGAAGACGCGCGCCGCAAGCTTGAATATGACCTCTATTACATCAAAAATTACTCTCTGTTTCTGGATTTTCTGATTGTTTTACAAACGATCCGGGTGGTGATCTTTCCGCAGGGGGTTCGATGACGGTTCCTGATCTTCAGCAGTCTGGTTTCAAGACACGTAGCATGGTGGATGCCACATCACCCCGGCCATCGTCAGGGTCCAGGGTGCGTGTTCTGTCCGCCGGCTTTCTAATCCTGATCGGTACCTTGGGCACTGCACCTTTGGCGCTGGGGCAGGAGACCGCCGGGAACCCTTCGCAAGCGGGCCTGCCTACACTGGAATTGGCGGAGGCCGCCCTGCAGGACCGTCGCCCGGCGGATGCGCTGGACATTCTCAGCGCGATGGTGGACCGGGACGAGGCATCCGTACCGCTTTATTTGCTGATGGCGCGGGCTTATCTGGAAAGCGGCGCGGGCGTGACCGCCGAGGCCGCGATCGGACGGGCCCGCGATTTGGGGGCCGATTACGCGGCCACGTCCGTGATGCTGGCCAAGGCATATCTGATGCAGGGCCGTGCACTGGAAGCGCTGGGGGCTCTGCGCGGTGTGTCGATCCCTGAAAGTCAGCGCACCGAGGCCCTTGTCGTGCAAGGGGACGCGCATTTCGCAGGCCGGCAGTTGCAGGACGCCCAGCGTTATTATGCCCTGGCCCGGGACGCGGCGCCGGAAGATCACCGTGCCTATCTGGGCCTTGCCCGTCTTGCGTTGCAGGCGCGAGACTATGACAAGGCCGCCACGTTGGCGCAGGAGGCTGCTAGGCTTTCGCCGGATAGCAGCATGGTGGTGTATACTCAGGGGCTGATATCCCGTTACCAGGGGCGGCCTGACGATGCCAGAGTGGCCTTTGAGCGGGCCGCTGCCCTTTTCCCGGGCAATATTTTGGCGCAGTTGGAGCTGGCCGCGCTGAAAATTGCCGCTGGTCAGGACGATGCGGCGGAAAATCACTTGGACATTGTCTATGCCTCGGCGCCGGGCCACCCGATCGCACAGTATCTGAATGCGGTTCTTCTGGCACGAAGAGGGGATTATACCGGTGCGGAAGCCCTTTTGCTGCGCACCCGGACCCTGGTAGACCGGTATTTACCCGCCCTTTACGTGTTTGGCTTTGTATCTTACGCCACAGGCAAGGATACGGCCGCCGAAAGGGCATTGTCACGCGTTCTGGCGGCGCGTCCGGATAACCGGGAAGCCAGACTGACGCTGGCGGCAAGTCTGATCCGCCAGGGTCGGCCCGGACAGGCCCGCCAGATTCTGGCACCGCTTCTGACAGTTGAAGATCGGCGCGACCCGCTCGCCGCCGCACTCTCGGCTACTGCCGCAATTGCCGTTGGCGATGTGGCCGAGGGAGAAGAACTGCTGGCTGATATTGCCGATACCGATATTGCCGCTGATGCCGTCAATGGCAGTGTCCTTTTGGAAGGACTGACCCGTAAGCTGGCTTTGGTGCGTTTTGTCGCTGATGGGGCGGATGCCGGTCTTTCCACATTGGCAAACAGCATGCGCTCATCTGAAGGGGATGTGCGTGGCCTTAGTCTTCTGGCAAGCATGCAGATCAGAAGCGGTGCCTTGGACGCGGCCGCGGAAACCGCGCGACGTTTGCTGGCCGTGGCGCCTGAAAGGGCTCTCGGCCACAATCTGCTCGGTACGGTCCGGTATGTTCAGGGGGATTTCCAGGCATCGCTGGAAAGTTTTGATACGGCTCTTTCCAGGCGTGATGACTATCACACCGCCAGACGCAACAGGGCTCTGGCCCGTTTCGCGCTTGGTGATCTGGATGGTGCTGTACGGGATCTTGAAACCCTGCTGGATGCCGTGCCTGGCGATATTCGCGCCAAGGCGTTGTTGGGGCGGAGTCTTTTCGCACTCGATCGTGCCGAAGAGGCGGTCGAATATTTCCGCGAAGTGGTTCGGGCCCGTCCCGCCGATGCCGAGGTCAGGGTTGATTATGCCGATGCACTGTCACGGGCTGGCAGGACCCTGGTTGCCCGGGATCAGGCAAGCCGTGCCGTATCCATGGCATCTGACAGGCCGGAACTGTTGGCACGCCTTGGCGCGATTATGATGGATGTCGGCGATCCGGCGCGTGGGGCCCGTATTCTGTCCCGTTATGTGGCCTATCGCCCTGACGACCCCGCGGCCAATGAGTTGCACGGGCGGGCTTTGCTGGCGGCCGGGCTGACAACGGGTGCACGATTTTCCTTCACCCGTGCCTATGAGCGTGCCGGTCAGGAAGACCGCCAGCGTCTCAATTGGTATCTTTTCGCGGCGGATGCGCGCGGCGGGCGCTTGGATGAAGCGTTGAGACGCTATCCTGATTTGCGGATCGCGGCCCGGCCGGACGACGTGTCGCAGGCGGTGCTCGGCGATGCGTTTCTGACCAGCGGCCGCCCTACAGACGCGGTTGCGGCATATCGCCGGGCGGAAGAGGCGGGAGAACGGAATCCAGAGCTTGCTCTCGGCCTCTCACGGGCGTTGGAAGCCACGGGTGACCATCAGACTGCGGTCCGGGTTCTGCGCGATGCACTGGATGATATGCCTGGCGTTCGCCGTCTGCGTCTGGCGCTCAGCGAGATATATCGCCGTCAGGGTGATCCCCAGTCGGCGGCACGCCAACTGGAAGAGATACTGGCGGCGGGATTGGCCGATGCCAATGTCTCCGCGCGCCTTGCCGAGGTTTATCTCGACCTCGGAAGGAAGGAAAGTGTCATATATGCGGAACGCGCGCGTACATTGATGCCGGATGACCCCTATGTACTGAATGTGTACGGCTGGGTGAAGTTGCAGGCAGAACGCGATGTTGGCGAAGCTGTCGCCGCTCTTGCCGCGGCCGCACGCAGGGCCCCGGCGCAAGCGCGGTATAAATATCATTATGCCATGGCTCTGGTGGCGCGTGGAGATCGGGAAGGGGCGCGTCGTCAGTTGGAGAAAGCCCTAAGTCTGGACCCGGATTTTGACGGTGCCGATGCGGCCCGCTCCCAGCTTGAGCAGTTGATGTAAAGCTGTAAGTGTGGTGAGCAGTTCTTTAAAAACAATACTGTTTTCTAGCCTTTTTCCAAATGAGCAGGAGCCGTCGCTTGGCATTTTTGTTGAAAACCGGCTGCGGCATTTGATCCAACACTTTCCGGTCGACTGCAGGGTGATTGCCCCGGTCCCCTTTTTCCCCTTGAAAGGAGAGATTTTCGGGCGCTATGGCCGCATGGCTGCCATAGCGCTGCAAGAGGAAAGAGCCGGCCTGACAATAGATCATCCCCGTTTTCTGGCGGTGCCGAAAGTGGGTATGCGTCTGACCCCCCTGACACTCGCGCAGGCCGGGATACGTGCCATGGAACGGTTGAGACAACAAGGGTTCGACGCCGATCTTATCGATGCGCATTATCTTTATCCTGACGGGGTAGCCGCGGCACGGGTGGCCCGTCATTTCGGGAAGCCCTTCGTTCTGACGGCCCGTGGCAGTGATGTGACTGAGATTGCTGATTATCCGTTTGCCTGGAAGCAGATGCGGCAGGCGATCAAGGCTGCGGGCAGGGTGATAACCGTATCGCGTTCGCTGAAACGGGCTTTGGTGACGAAAGGGGTTGATCCTGCCACGGTCACGGTTCTGAGAAACGGCGTGGACTTGCAGCGCTTTTCTCCGACCCGAAGAGCTGAGACGCGCGCCGCATTGGGTTTGCGGGGGCCTGTTTTGCTGTATGTGGGCTGGTTGATTCCGCGCAAGCGCCTGGATCTTGTTCTGGCAGCGACGGCCGCGCATACGCAGGTGACAACACTGATTGTTGGCACTGGCCCCGACGCAGGTCGTCTCGAGAAACAGACCCAGGCACTGAATATTGCCGACAGAGTGTATTTTTTGGGTGCCAAAAAACCGGCAGAGCTTGCCCCTCTGTACAGTGCGGCGGATGTTTTGTTGTTGCCCTCCGATCGTGAAGGGTGGGCCAATGTTTTGCTTGAGGCCATGGCTTGTGGCACGCCCGTTGTGACCCGTGATGTGGGAGCCGGGGCTGATCTGGTGACGTCAGATACCGCCGGTAGGATTGCCGCAGCGGGTACGGCCGATGCCGTTGCCGATGCCGTCGGAAAAATTCTTCGGGATCCGCCCAGGCGGGAAGACACCAGACGTTTTGCCGAAGGTTTCGGCTGGGAGGAAACCTCCGCCGGGCAATGGAATATTTTCCAGGGCCTTGTTGATTGCCATGATCGTTGCGCTTAACGGCTCGGCCGGTGCCGTGCTATATATCATGTCATGATAGAAACGCTCTATTACGTCTTTTTCTGTGTGGTGATCGCAGGGGTTATCGGGTGGGCGCTCTGGCAGGATGACCAGGGTCCTTTTGATGAGTTGGCCGGTATCGGCAGTGACACGGCGGAAAAAAGCAGGAAAAGCCGCGTGCAAAAACCGCAAAGATCTGAGGCGCCTGACGCGAGCGCACCAAACCGTGGTCCGGATCGGGAATAAGGCCCCGGACTGAATACCGGGAGGAAAATCGGCACGGTGTTCACTGGTGCGCGATACTCATAGCCAAAAGTTGCATTTTTGTAATTTCTTCTTTTTTCTCCGCGCTTTGCCAAGAGAAATGTTGTGTTTTTGGCAAATTTCATTGATCCAGAAGATGAGGGGCGGCCATATTCGTGGTTGGCTTCTGCAATCATGCTTGTAACGAAGGGACGGAATGTGCTTCTCAGAATTGCCATTCTCTTGACAGTGCTTTTCACACTTTCCGCCTGTGGAAATCACCGTCCTGAGTTGCCGCCTGCGCCTTTTGTGCCGCCGGATGAAGGACCCGGTCCGGATTATCTGGTGGGCCCTTTGGACGATCTGACGGTTTTTGTGTGGCGCAATCCGGAATTGTCGGTGGGGGTTACCATCCGACCCGACGGCCGGCTGTCGATGCCGCTTATCGATGACTTGCCGGCAACCGGTAAAACGCCAAGTCAGCTGGCACGCGATATTGAAGAACGCCTTGGCGTTTATCTTCAGCAGCCCATTGTGACCGTTATCGTTCAGGGTTTTACCGGTCCTTTTTCGCAGCAGGTGCGCGTGGTGGGGGAAGCCGCCAATCCTCAATCCATTCCGTATCGGGCAAACATGACCCTTCTCGATGTCATGATTGACGTTGGCGGATTGACGGAATTTGCCGACGGTGACAGGGCAACGCTGGTACGATTTGTCGATGGAGAACAAAAAGAGTATTCTGTTAAGGTCGATGCTCTGATCAAGGATGGGGATGTCAGTAAAAACGTCCGGATATTGCCAGGCGATGTGCTGATTATTCCGGAGAGTATTCTCTAAAAAAACCGTGATTTGCCGGTGCGCCACAATAAAGAAAACTGAGGGTATCGGCACTACAGGGGGCAGGGAAATAAAGGTTTCGCGGTGAACGGCAGCCGTTCCCGAGAGGAGACAGCGATGGCACAGACTTTGGGTTTGCCGGAATTATACCAGCAGTTTCTGACGCTTGCTTACGGCATATGGCGCAAGCGCTGGTATATGCTTGTCAGTGCGTGGGTCGTGGGTCTTATGGGGTGGGCGCTGGTGTCCACCATGCCTTACAAATATACGGCCACCGCTCAGGTTTTCGTGGATACGGAAACCCTGTTGCCGGTAATCGCCAAAAACCTGGGGATCAACGTGAATGTGACGCGCCAGGTTGATCTGGTGCGCCGTACATTGGTGACACGGCCCAATCTGGAAAAGATCATCCGCAGATCGGACTATCTGGACCGCCTTGCCCGCACTGACAAGGATATGGATGAACTGGTTGCCTACATGCAGCGCAATATCCGTGTCCTGTCACTGGACGGAGGCATGTTCCGTATTGAATTTGCGATCGACGATGGAAGATTGAGCGATCGCCAGCGCGCCGAAGTGTCCAAGGTCGTTGTGACCAATCTCCTGGCGTTCTTCTTTGAGCGGAATACCGAGGAAGGACAGCTGAAGGCGGAAGGCGCCGTGGACTTTCTGGACCAGCAGATTGGGAATTATTCCCGGCAGCTGGAAGACGCCGAGCGCGCTCATGCTCAGTTCAAGCAGGATAATCTGGAGTATTTGGGCGGGCAGGGCAGTTTTCTGTCCAAACTGGAAACAGCCCAGACCAATTTGCGCAGGACCCGCAATCAGATTTCCGAACTGAGCGTGACGGTCGAAACGCTGCAAAAGCAGTTGGAGAATGTTCCCCCCACCATTCGCGAGCCGACAACAAGCCTTGGCGGACGGCGGGGTGGTGCCAAGGACCCGCTGGAGGTTCGTATCGAGGACCTTCAGAAAAAGTACGACAATCTGAAATCTCTCGGCATGAAGGAACAGCACCCCGACGTGCAGAATGTACGCCGCCAGATTGCCGCCCTTGAAGAAGAGTTGGAACAGAAACGCCAACAAATTCAGCAGGAATTGGCGGATTCGGCCAACAGCGGTGCCACGTCGACGGCGACCACCGAGACTCCCAACCGTCTTTATGAGCAACTGATGCTTGAACTGATCAATAAAAAAACGGAAATGGCGACATTGGAAAAACGGTCTCAGGAACAGACGCGTCTCGTCGCCGATATGGAGCAGAAAGCAAAACGGGTCCCTGAAATCGAAGCGCAGGAAAAGCAGTTGAAGCGCGACTATCAGACGATCCGTCGTCAATATACGGAACTGGTTCAGGAAAAGCAGGACCTGGATCTGCGCACTGATGTGGAGGGCACGGATCAGGCGGTTTCCCTCAGGGTTGTCGAGCAACCGGTTACACCCCAGTTTCCAAGCGGTCCGCCGCGCCTTCTGTATCTGACAGCCGTTCTTGTCGGGGCGCTTCTGGCGGGTGTTGCCGTAGCGCTGATCGTGTCGCAATTACGCCCTGTCGTTGTCACGGTCGAGCAGTTGCGCTCCCATTTCGATATGCCGGTTCTCGGCAATGTGACCCGGGCTCTATCGGAAGAGGATATCCGCCGTCGCAATATGGATTTACTGGCTTTTGCCTTCATGTCCGTCGCTCTTTTGATGGTTTATGGCCTATTCGTGGCACTCGACATTTTCGGTTCGCCGCAGTTCGGCTGACGAAACGCGTGTAAGGGATCATCTGGTATGGATCTGATTGAAAGGGCTGCGAAACAGCTTGCGGAAAAACGCAAGAAAGACGCCAGCCTTGTCGAGCGTGCTGTCGAAAACGCTGAAACGCCGGATGTCTCAGACGCACCGCCAGAGCAATCGGAAAAGCGTGCGGACAAGACGCCGTCGCTTCTTGAGGCTGCCGTTGAAAATACGTTGAAACCCGTTCAGCGTAAGCCGTCCATCATCGGAACACCGGGGTCAAGCGAGGCCTACGGTGCTGAAAGGTCCGCACGCCGGATTGATCCGAGCACATTAAACCCTCAGGGCGGCGGAACGCCTGCTGAAAATGCCTCAGGCCCTAAGAAGGCTTATAAAGTCCGCAAAGAGGAAATCGACCTCGTCGCATTGCGCGAGGCAGGATATCTGACGCCTGACATGCCGCCCAATCTCATGTCGGAGGAATTCCGCATCATCAAGCGTGCTCTGCTGCTGAATGCTTTTTCCAAGGGGGACGGGCGTGTTGAAAATGGCAACATGGTGCTGGTTACCAGTTCCAACCCGGGAGAAGGCAAGTCCTTCTGTACCATCAATCTGGCGCTATCCATCGCCACCGAGCAGGATACGACCGTTCTTCTGGTGGATGCCGATTTTTCAAAGCCGGAAGTTCTGGACCGCTTGGGGGTCGCCGGCGGTAAGGGACTGATGGATGTCGTGGCGGATAAGTCCCTGGATATCGGGGATTGCCTGGTGCGGACCAATATCCCCAATCTGGTTCTGTTGCCGGCTGGCCGGCCGTCCAATCTGACGACCGAGCTTCTGGCCAGCGACCGGATGGATGCGATTGTCAGTGAAATAGCCAACCGTTATCCGGACCGTATGGTTCTCTTGGACTCGCCGCCTGTTCTCGCCAGTTCTGCGGCATCGGTTCTGGCGCTGTACGCCGGCCAGACGGTTTTTGTGATCGAGGCTGAAAAAACCACGGAACCTCAGGTGAAAGAAAGCCTGACGATGATCAATGCCTGTCCCAACATCAATCTTTTGCTGAACAAAACCCGCTTTAGCGGCAGCAACAAGAAATTCGCGACCTACTACGGATACGGGGGTTAGGACGATGGTCGGGTGATGCCGGCTTTCTTAAGAAACGGTCGGTGGTACCGGCCAATAATGATAAAGCGCCAAGCCGATTAAGAGCCTGGCCCATAAAAAGCCGGTCTATGAAGAAAAAACTCAGGGATAAGGGGGGCGCAAACGCTCGCCAACTGCGTGCGGGCCGGTGGGCGGCATTTCCCTGTCTGTTGTCTTGCCTGCTGTCGGGTGGTGGCAATGAGGCCCAGGCCGGCACTTTCGATCTTCAGCCGCGTGTGGAAACGCGCTTTACGGTCACAGACAATGTGCTTCTCACCGAAACGGACACAATCACGGATACAGCACTGATCCTGTCGCCTGGATTGAATTATCAGGCCAGAGGCGCCCATCTTGATGCCGCCGTCGATTATTGGGTCGATTACCTTGTCTTCCTTAATGACGGCACAACGGAAAGCCGTCCCAACGGTGTGGCCGTGATCGACTATATCGGGTTGGACGACCGCCTTCGCCTGTCGGGCCGTGGCAGTTTACAGCAAAGTTTTATCGACCGTCAGCAAAGCCTGTCTGGAAATATCGGCAACCGCAGCGACAACAGGCAGCTTATACAGACCTATACAGCCAGCGCCGAATTCACCAGCCGGATACGCAATGTGGCGGATTACACCCTGAGATACCGCTTCGGCGTATCGCTGAGTGGCGCTGATGATTTGGATGACGACAGTTTCACAACCCGGTTTTCCGATACGACGTCCCATGAAGGCGACATCACGGTGGATACGGGTGAGCGGTTTGGCTGGCTCCGTTTCAGGGCTGACGGTCGTGTGCGCAGGGTTGAACGATCGCTTGATGTGCCGAGCTTCCGGAATGACCGCTGGTCTGGTGAAGTTTGGTTCCGGCTGGCCCGGAGCTTCTGGCTGATCGGATCAGCGGGCTATACGGACAACAATCTTCAGAACAGTGACCTGGCGGAAGAGGGGTTTTTCTGGGAAAGCGGGTTCCGTTGGGTGCCGAGCCGGCGTACGGCGTTTGAGGCGCGCCATGGGCGGGTTGGCAATCGCCCCTTATGGGATGTCAGCTTGAACCACCAGTTGACGCGGCGCGTCGATATAAGGGCCACCTATGTTGATCGTATCTCGGCCAATACGATTGTCGGCAATCTGGGGCTGGAAGGGTTCAGCAGGGACGACAATCTTGGGATTGTCGATCCCAGTGGCCAACCCATCACCCAGGTGGACCAGCCCTTCACCCTGTCCGATATTGATTTCCGACGTCAGGCCGGCAATGTGACACTCAACTGGCGCGACAAACGCAATCAAGTATTTTTGAATTCGAGTTACGAGCGTCGTACATTTGATGATGATAGTGGTGTCTCGGTCTCATGGAGCGGAGGGACCGGATATTCCCATCGTATCACCCGGAATTCCGATTTTCGTGCCGAAGCCAGCTACAGAAGTAACGACTTCGAAGGAGGAGACCGGCGTGATCAGACAATTCTCGCATCGCTTTCCTACCGTAAAACATTTTCCCAGAATGTTTTCGGTGATATTACATATAATTATAGTCAACGGTTTTCGAATGCAGAAGGGGGTGACCTTCGGGAAAATGCGGTGACGCTGTTTCTCAGGGCACGTTTTTAAGACGTTATGTACGAAACCTTTTACAATCTGACCGGTCGTCCGTTTCAGTTGACCCCCGATCCGCGTTTCTATTTCAGTTCCCGCACGCATAAAAAGGCGATGGCATATCTCGTATATGGCATGCATCAGGGCGAGGGGTTCATTATCGTCACCGGCCATCCGGGAACGGGTAAAACCATATTGGTGCGCCACCTGTTTGATACTCTGGATCACAATGCCTATGTCGCGGCTATGATCGTCAGTACCCAGCTCAGTGCCGAAGACCTGTTGAAAAGCGTTGTCGCGGCCTTCGGTCTGGACCCCCAGGCGGATGACAAGGGCGAGCTTCTTGCCAGACTGGAACGGTATCTGCGGGAACAATACAACGCGGGTCGGCGTGCACTCCTCGTGGTCGATGAAGCGCAAAACCTGTCCAATGCGGCGCTTGAGGAAATGCGTATGCTGTCCAACTTTCAGGACGGCGACGCAGCCTTGCTGCAAAGCTTTCTGGTCGGCCAGAATGAATTCCGCGAACGGGTTTTCACGGCACCGGAACTGGAACAGTTGCGCCAGCGCGTCATCGCCACGCACCATCTGGATCCGATGGACGAGGAAGAGGTCGAACCTTACATCACGCACCGACTGTCCCTGGTCGGTTGGAATGAAGATCCGGTTTTCACCAAGGGTGCCTATCAGGCCATTTACAATTATTCCCGGGGTATCCCCAGGCGTTTGAACACACTGTGTTCCCGTATTCTGCTGTATGGTGCCCTGGAAATGGCGCACACCATTGACGAAAAAATCGTTGCGGAAGTGATCGCCGACGTGGAGGCCGATGTGATGGGCAGCGCTTCCGCGATCAAGCCTGCGGAAAAGCCCAGACCGGTATCCACCGCGCCTGTTAGTCCGCTTAACGATCCCACCGTTCCAATGGAAGCGGCTGCGCGTAATGACAAGGTATCAAGTATGGAGACCCGACTGAACCAGCTTGAGGGGATGATGCAGTCGCAGGATCAAACCCTGAAACAGTTGACCAGTCTGATGGGACAGTTGGTCAAGGGGCAGGAACCGCCTGACGAAGATGACAAGGAGACCGGGGCGGTCTCAAAGGATAAGGACTGAAACCGGCCATGTTTCGTCCCGCCTTCACCGTTGATGTGGAGGAATGGTTTCAGGTCGGTGCCTACGAGACCGTCCTGAACCGTCATGGCTGGGACCGTCTTGAAAGCCGTGTCGCCTTGCAGGTGGATCGGGTTCTCTCCCTCCTCTCCGATGCACGGGTGAAAGCCACTTTTTTCTGCCTTGGCTGGGTGGCCGGGCATACGCCGCACGTGATCAGGACGATTGCGGATTCCGGCCATGAAATCGCCTGTCACGGGCTGGACCATGCCCGCGTTCACACCTTGACACCAGGTCAGTTTGCCGAAGACATCACCCGGTCAAAGAAAAGCCTCGAGGATGTTTCCGGGTATGCCGTCACCGGGTATCGTGCTCCCAGTTTCTCTCTGACGGATGAAACAGCCTGGGCGCATCGTATTTTAGCGGAAACCGGTTTTTTGTATTCTTCGAGCATCTATCCCGTAAAGACGGATCATTATGGACAGGATACCGCTTCCCGCCGGCCTTATCGCCCGGTCAAAGACCATGATCTTGTTGAGTTGCCGTTGACGGCTCTGGAGCTTTTCGGTCGTCGGTGGCCTGTGGCGGGCGGTGGTTATTTCCGGTTGCTGCCAAAACCTTTCGGGCGCTGGGCATTCGGTGCGGGGATACGCCAATCGGGTGCCGGTATCTTCTATATGCATCCTTGGGAGCTGGACCCGGAACAGCCGGATGTAGCGGATGCACCCATGCTATCGCGTTTTCGACACCGGGTCGGCTTGTCACGTATGGCGGGGCAGGTAGCCGACCTGTTGCGTCAGCATCAATGGCAGACCATGTCATCCCTACGTGACGAGGCGTTGCTGTCCCTGGCGGAGGCAGCATGAGTTATTGCGTGCGATTGGCTGAACCCCATGATGCGGAACGCTGGGATGCTTATGTAACCGCGCATCCGGATGGGACATTGTTGCACGGGTTTCGGTGGAAAACACTGGTGGAGCGAACGGCCCGGCAGGTCTGTCCCTATTTGATCGCTGAAAAAAAAGGGCAGGTTGCAGGGGTCCTGCCATTGTCCTTGCGCAAAAGCCTATTATTCGGCCGCAGCCTCATTTCGACAAGTTTTGCCGTATATGGAGGACCACTCGTTGATGATGCGGCGGCGGCTTCAATGCTGGATGACGCCGCATGGCGCCTGGCCGAAGATTTGGGGGCTTCCGCTCTTGAATATCGCAGCCTCATGGCAAGCCACGCACATGACCCGGACTGGACCCTTCTGGAGGGGCAGTCCGCTGTTTTTCAGGCCCCCATCGCCCCGACCGCCGACGCACGTCTTCAGGCAATCCCGCGAAAGCAGAGGGCAGTCGTTCGCAAAGCCTTGAAAAATAATCTGAAAACCCGTTTGGGGCATGCCAATTGGCGCCAAGCATACGCGCTTTATGCCATCAGTGTTCGTAATTTGGGAACACCGGTTTTTCCGAAGGCCCTTTTTGCCGGTATCGCCGACCTTTTTCCCGATGAGGCGGAATTCGCCGTTATTGAGACACAAGCCGGTGAAGCGGTTGCCAGTCTGGTCAGTTTCTACGACGGTGATACGGTCAGACCGTATTATGCAGGGGGCACGCCGTCTGCCCGCATGGTCGCGGCGCATGACGGCATGTATTTTTCATTGATGGAACGGGCGGCGGATCGCGGGTGCGTATTATTTGATTTCGGCCGCAGCCGGGTCGATAGCGGGCCATATAGATTCAAGCGAAACTGGGGTTTCGCCCCGACACCTCTCGGTTATGAGATACGAACCGCGCCAGGCCGTAAGGCCCCCAATGTAACACCGGGCGCCGGCGGGTATGGTTTTGCCAGTGCCGTCTGGCGCCGCTTGCCTTTGCTGCTGACAAATCGCCTGGGCCCTGTATTTGCCCGTCATCTAGGTTAGGGAAAGCGCCGGTTATGGCCCGTATCCTCTTCCTGTCGCATCGCATTCCCTATCCGCCCAACAAAGGCGATAAAATACGCGCCTGGGCTATGATCGAACATCTTCTCAAGGCCGGGCATTCCATATCCCTTGGCTGTTTTATCGATGATCCGAGGGACTGGGAGCATATTCCTTATCTGGAATCCAGGCTGGACACCGTCAAAGCGGTTTCTCTGCCGCGCTGGCGGCAGGCGATCGGGGCGGCGCTCGGCCTGTTGCGGGGCAGGGCGTTGAGCCTGTCGGCATATCCTGTCCATGCGATACGGCGTTTTATCCGGGCCGAACGGCGCAAGGGATACGATCTCATCATTGCCTATTCGGGGGCCGGCGCGGCCCTGCTGGAACGAGACGACTGGCTGCGGATTCCGGTTCTGCTGGATCTGGTGGATGTGGACTCGGCCAAATGGGCTGCGTATGCGCAATCGGCCGGCGGAATCATGGCCTGGCTGTACAGGCGTGAAGCGCGTCTGCTGGCGCGGGCGGAAATCGCTTTCACCTCTTACGCGCGGGCGACCCTGCTGGTCAGTGAAGCCGAAGCCGCCCTCTACCGCGACCGTTTGCCGTCCTTGCTGGCGGTTCGCGTTCATGCTGTCACAAACGGCGTTGATACCAACCGCTTTGACCCTGAGAGACTGCGTCAGCTTCCCGAAGCCGGTCGCATTCTATTCACCGGTGCCATGACATATCCCCCCAATGTGGAAGCCGTCCTGTGGTTTGCCGCGCATGTCTGGCCACATGTCAGGGCGCAGAGACCCGAAGCGCGCTTCGTGATCGCCGGCGGTCCGGTCGATGCGAAGGTTGCCGCTCTGGCAGCAGATGACTCCGGGATCACCGTTTTGGGGTATGTGGCGGATATGGAATTGGAACTGGCGCGCGCCGAATGCGTTGTTGCCCCCTTGCGCACGGCACGTGGCATCCAGAACAAGGTTCTGGAAGGCATGGCAATGGCAAAACCTGTCATTGCCAGCCCGCAGGCTTTTGAGGGGATCGATGCGGTTCCCGACAGGCACCTTCTGGTGGCGGACGGTTCGGATGCTTTTGTCTCGGCTGTGCTGACCTTGGGGGATGATCCTGTCCGTCGCCGTCAATTGGGGCAGGCTGCACGGCGGCAGGTCATGCGTGCACACAGCTGGTCCACCTCTCTGGCCAAGGTCGAAATGCTTCTGGCGGGGTGGCTGTAATGCCGACAGCATGGCAATCGCTTTCACCTGTCTGGCGGCATGCATTGTTGGGTGTGGCCGCAGGCTGGTTTGTTTTGCTGGTTGCATGGCATGATACATTTTTTCACTGGCTGGCGCTTGTATCCGCCAATGTCACATATTCCCATGCGCTTCTGGTGCCGTTGATCGCCATCTGGCTGGTGTGGCGGCAAAAAGACGTATTGGCCCTGCATACGCCACGCCCTTCCGCGTTGGGTGGTCTGTATTTACTGATTGCCAGTCTTTTATGGTTTGCCGGTACGGTCGCGGAAGTGCGATTGATCCAGCATATTGCCCTATTCATGGGGTTCCAGGGTGTGGCGGCCAGCGTTCTGGGCTTGGGAATAGTGCGGGTCCTCGCATTTCCTGTGGCTTTCCTGCTGCTTGCCGTTCCCTTCGGGGAAAGCCTGGTGCCGGTCCTCCAGACCGTTACGGCCCGTTCCGTTGTTGCCGCCCTGGACGCCAGCGGTGTGTTGATCCGGTCGGAAGGGGTGCTCATCACCACATCGACCGGTACATATGAGGTGGCGCAGGCCTGTGCCGGGGTGAAATTCCTTTTCGCCGGGGCTGTCGCCGGTCTTCTTCTTGCACATCTGGTCAGCCGTCGGTGGTGGAAACGGGTGGTGATTTTCAGCCTTGGTGTTCTGTTGCCGGTGATCGGCAATGCGGGACGGGTCTATACAACCCTGATGTTGGCGGAATGGCTGGATGCCTCGCTTGCCCAGGGGGTAAAGCACTATATCTACGGCATGGTTGCCTTTTACCTGATGTTACTGCTGCTGATCTTGATTGCCTATCGTATGGCGGATGGACGTATGCGGCAGGCGCCGCAGCGGCCGGACACACAGCCCGATGCGGTAAAGGACAGCCGGTCGCCTGCCATGCTGGCGAGGATCTGGCTGTTCACGCCATTGGTGACGGCCCTGTTTGCCGCTTTCATCCTGCCGCCTGTCCATGGTGTGTCGGGGGACAGTGTGACCATGGATTGTCCTGTCAGTTTACCGCCGCCGGATCGCCTGGATCATGCGTGGTGGCGCCCATTGCCTGAGGGCACCGGCGTGACCTGGCCGCATGAAGGCATGGCCGATCACACATTTCGCATGGCTTTTCGCCGCGATGACATGGTGGTTTTTCTGCAGATTGATGTTTTTGCCTTTCAGGGTGGGATCAAACGATATGACAGTCCCGGTAGTGGCGTCTTCACGCGTGGTTGGCGGGGACTGCCCGCTGTTCTGAACCCCGCAAAGGATGCTGACACCCATGATTTCAGGGAGTTTCTGGCTTGGAGAGGCAATAAGCAGCGTCTGTATTGGCAGTCCGTTATTGTCGGCGGACGGCAATGGCAAAGTGGCACAGGCGCGCGTCTGGGGACTGTTCTGTCACGTTTTAACGGGCAGGGCGGCCGTGCGGCCGTCGTGACGCTGTTCGTCGAAGGCGATATCCATTTGGGACGACGTCCCGATGCTGCCAGACAGGCGCTTGCCGATTTTGCAAGCGGGTTGCATGCGGCATATGGCGCGGAACTCATCCGTTTCAGCGAAGAAAGGGGCCGGCCATGTGCGGTATCGCGGGTCTCCTGACATCATCACCTGACAGGCCGCCGGACAGGGATATGGTCAAAGCGATGACGCGCAGTCTCGCGCATCGCGGACCTGACGGCGAGGGATTTTACTGGGGCGACGGTGTCGCGCTGGGACACCGTCGGCTTTCCATCATTGATATTGAAGGCGGTGCCCAGCCCATGATGCGTGGGGACGGCGGGCCCGTCGTCACGTTCAACGGAGAAATTTATAATTTTCGGCAATTGGCACGTGAACTTGGGTCTCTCGGCCATGTATTCAAAACACGTTCCGATACGGAAGTTCTGCTGGCATCCTACGAAGCTTGGGGGGTGGACTGCGTCAGACATTTGCGCGGGATGTTTGCCTTTGCCATCTGGGACCCTGCCAAATGCACTCTTTTCCTGGCGCGGGACCGATTGGGGATCAAACCGTTTTATTATACGTGTTTGCAGGATGGGACCTTTCTGTTCGGTTCGGAACTCAAGGCCCTCCTGACGCACCCGCAGGTCCGGCGCCATATTGATCTGACAGCCTTGGACGATTATCTGGCTCTTGGCTATGTCCCCGATCCCAAATGCCTTCTTGAAGGGATCTATAAACTGCCGCCCGCGCACACTGCCCTGATCGGGCAGGGGGAAGCCCGGTTGACACCGCACAGATACTGGCGTCCCCCCATTGGCACCGGTGAGGGGATGGTCGGTGCGGATATGGCTGGTGACAATCTGATACCGGCTTTGCGGGATGCCATTGAGCACAGAATGATTGCCGATGTACCGCTGGGTGCTTTTCTGTCCGGCGGCATGGATTCCGGCGCCGTTGTCGCACTGATGAGTTCTCTGTCAGCCGGTCCGGTGGAAACCTGTACCATAGGCAGCGATACGGCTGCCTTTGATGAAAGGGATATGGCGGCCTTGGTGGCCGATACCTTTGGCACCCGGCACCGCAGCGCCGTTGCCAGTCCACGCGATGAAGATACGCTCAACCGGTTGCCGTTCATGTTTGACGAACCTTTTGCCGATCCTTCCGCCTTGCCGACTTATCGGGTCAGTGCCCTGGCGCGTGAGCGGGTGACGGTTGCCCTGTCCGGTGATGGTGGCGATGAATTGTTTGCCGGGTATCGGCGGTATCGTTTCCATATGGCGGAAGAACGGATACGCCGTGCAATACCGTGCCCCATCCGCCGCCATGTCTTTGGCCCTTTGTCGCGTATGTGGCCGAAAATGGATTGGGCGCCCCGACCACTGCGTGCCAAGGCCACGCTTGAGGGAATTGCCAGGTCCGCGCCGGCTGCGTATTTCAATGCGGTATCGCGTATTCCGGACCGGGACCGTTACACTCTTTATACTGGCCGTTTCCGGGACGAACTTGACGGGTACCATCCCGCGCACCTGTTTGAAAGACTGGCCGGCGAGGTGCCTGATGCGGATCCGTTGACGCAGGTGCAGTATATCGACCTGCTGACCTATATCCCGGGGGATATTCTGACCAAGGTGGATCGGACATCCATGGCTGTCGGCCTTGAGGTGCGTGTCCCGCTTCTTGACCATGTTTTCGTGGGAAAGGCTCTTGCCGTTCCGGCGTCCGGGCGGTTGAAAAACGGGCAGGGTAAGGCTGTGTTCCGCGAGGCGTTGAAAGACTTGCTGCCGCCATCCGTCCTGTCAGGGGCCAAGAAAGGATTTTCCGTGCCGCTCAGTGACTGGTTCCGCACCGAGCTTGGCGACAGATGCCAACAGCTTGCCCGGTCCGAGGCGTTGCTTGATACAAAGCTTTTTGCACCGCAGGCATTGTCCCGACTGACGCAGGACCATATGTCAGGCCGCCGTGATCACGGCGGCACCTTATGGTCACTGATGATGTTGGATACCAGCCTAAGGCATTTGGATGCGCGGATCTAACGCCTGCTGTCCAATGCGTATCCCGCCGACCGTACGGTACGGATGTAATCGGGCAGTCCATCCACATTCATCGCTTTGCGCAGCCGGCGGATATGTACGTCGACCGTTCGGGGCTCCACATACACATCGTGCCCCCATACGGAATCAAGCAGTTGTTCGCGCGAGAAAACGCGGCCCGGATTTTCCATGAAATGCCTCAAAAGCCGGTATTCCGTCGGCCCAAGATGGATCTGTTTATCGCCACGGGTCACACGGTGTGACACATTGTCCAGCGTGATATCCTCAAAACTCAGTTGCGCTCCCGCCAGTGCCGGGCGCACACGGCGCAGAACAGCCTGAATGCGGGCGATCAGTTCTTTTGGCGAAAAAGGTTTGGTGACATAGTCGTCCGCCCCCGTTTCCAGGCCGCGGATACGATCCGGTTCATCGGCCCGCGCTGTCAGCATGATGATCGGAACATTGGCTGTATCACTGTCCCGGCGCAGGCGGCGACAGATTTCCAGGCCGGACAGGTTGGGCAGCATCCAGTCCAGAAGGATAATGTCCGGCGTTTTTTCGCTGGCGCGCATCAGCCCGTCCTCGCCGTCGGCGGTTGAGTCAACCTCATAATCGGCGCGTTCCAGATTGTAGCGGACAAGTTCGGTGATGTTCTCGTCGTCCTCAATCAGTAAGATCCGGGTTTTCACGACGTTTTCTCCCAAGCCTTCAACTAGTCATCGTTTTACTGTTCGGTGCCGGCTATCCGGTCATGTGTTATGGGGACTTCCTCAGCTCAGACATCCGCCCCGCCATCGCTTGTGGCATCCCCCTTGGGGCGCGTGTCTTCAAGCTGCAAACCGGTGATGGCATAATAGACATGCTCGGCCACGTTCGTGGCCTGATCGCCGATCCGCTCCAGATTTTTCGCAATCATCAAGAGATGCGTCAATGCATTGATCTGACTTGGATTTTCCATCATTGCAGCGATGATCTGCCGATAGGCGGCATTGTGCATATTGTCCAGCGTTTCGTCATGCTCCCATACCTCTACAGCGGCATCCGGGTCGCGGTGTACATACGCGTCGATGACATCCTGGATCATGTGACGGGCATCCTGCGCCATGCGCTGCATGGTCTCGGGCAGTTCGACCGCACCATCTTCTGCGATGGCGATGGTACGGCGGGCAATGTTTTTGGCGTAGTCGCCCATCCGTTCAATCATCGTTGTCATTTTCAGGACGGACACCACTTCGCGCAGATCATCGGCCACGGGCGCACGGCGTGCAAACATGGACATTGATGCCTGTTCGGCTTTCAGTTCCAGATCGTCAATATGATGATCCTGTTTGCGGATCGTGTTCGCCAGGTTGATGTCAAGTTCGTTCAGAGCCTTCATGGCGTCTGCCAACTGCTCTTCCGCCATGCCGCCCATGCGGCTGACAATGCTGCGCAGCTCTTTCAGTTCGGTGTCGTAGGATCGTACAATATGCTCAGTCATGAATTCCGTGCCTCTTCGCACATTATTAGCCGAAGCGGCCTGTAATGTAATCCCGCGTGCGATCATCCTGCGGTGATGTGAATATCTGTGTTGTATCGCCATGCTCGACGAGCACGCCAAGATGGAAAAAAGCGGTTTTCTGCGAAATACGCGCCGCTTGCTGCATACTGTGGGTGACGATGGCGATGGCATAACGGCCCTTGAGTTCCTCGATGAGGGCTTCGACGCGGGCCGTGGCGATGGGGTCGAGGGCTGAACAGGGTTCATCCATCAGAATGACTTCGGGATTGACGGCAATTGCCCGCGCGATGCAAAGGCGCTGCTGCTGTCCGCCGGACAGGGCCGTGCCGGGTTGTTCCAGGCGGTCCTTGACCTCATCCCACAACCCGGCTTTATCCAGCGATGTGGCGACAATTTCGTCCAGGTCTGTGCGGCTGTCGGCAAGCCCGTGAATGCGCGGTCCATAGGCGACATTGTCATAGATCGATTTCGGAAACGGATTGGGCTTCTGAAAGACCATGCCGACACGGGCGCGCAGCTGTACAACATCGATTTTCGGCTCATATACATCCACACCGTCCAGCGTGATCTTCCCCGTAACGCGGCAGCCGGCGACAGAATCATTCATCCGGTTCAGACAGCGCAGAAAGGTGGATTTGCCGCATCCGGACGGACCGATAAGGGCCGTGACCTCATCGCTATGCAAGTCCAGGTCGACGTCGTCGATGGCATGCGTGGTTCCATAATGCACATGCACGTTACGGGCGGTCATCTTTGGTGTGTGGGGTTGGGATGTGCTCATGAGCGTTCCGCTTGATCCTTGTCCTCGATGCTACCGGCCGAACGGGTTACCAGTTCTTCTCAAAGCGCTGGCGCAGCCAGATGGCGACGCCATTCATGCAAATGAGGAAAAACATCAGAACCATGATGGCCGCCGATGTCTTTTCGACAAAGGCCCGCTCGGGACTTTCAGCCCAAAGATAGATTTGCACGGGCAGAACCGTTGCGGCGTCGTTTATGCTGTTCGGGATGTCGACGATAAAGGCGACCATGCCGATCATCAGCAGGGGGGCCGTTTCTCCCAGGGCCTGTGCCATGCCGATGATGGTTCCTGTCAGTATGCCGGGCATGGCCACGGGCAATACATGATGAAAGACGACCTGCATCGGCGACGCCCCCAGGCCGCGGGCGGCATCCCGGATTGATGGCGGTACCGCCTTGATGGCGGCACGGGACGCGATGATGATCGTTGGCAGGGTCATCAGGGCCAGCGTCACCCCGCCGACAATCGGGGCTGATCTGGGCAGGCCGACAACATTCAGGAAAACCGCCAGACCCAACAGTCCAAAGACGATGGACGGTACGGCCGCAAGGTTGTTGATATTGATCTCGATAAGGTCCGTCAGTCGGTTCTGGGGGGCGAATTCCTCAAGATAAATGGCCGACATGACACCGATGGGGAAAGCGATGACCAGCGTCACCAGCAGCGTCAGTGCCGACCCCATGACCGCACCCCAGATACCGGCCAGTTCCGGTTCCCGCGAATCCCCGCTGGTCAGGAACAGGTGGTGAAACTTCTTCGATACCAGTCCGGCGTCCTGCAGTCTGGTCAGCCAGCCGAGTTCCTTGTCCTTGACCCGACGGTCGCTTTCGGGCACGTCGATATTGATGTTTCCTTTGATCACCTGATCAATATCGTCCGAAGCCAGCAGGTCGACGGCTCGGGTGGTTCCGACAAGATCGGGATTTTTCAGCGCCATATGCCGCAACTGCCAGCGGGCGCCCCGGCTCACAAGTCTGACAAGCCGCCTGAGATCGGAGGATGTCCTTACATCCGGAAATTGCCTTTGCAAGGCACCAAGGATGAGCTGCGTCATGTTGGCCTGGTATACCGACCTTTCAAAATCCTCTTCGTTCAGAACCGACGGGTCCCCCAGAACATCGGGGTCGAAGGAGACTTCAAGTTTTATCCGCGCCTGATAAAAGCCGCCCATCCCGTCGGAAACGATATTGAAAAGCAGGACAAACAGAAACGTGGCTCCCGTCAGAATTGCCAACAGCCCGAAAACTTTGAATATGCGTTCGCGCACATAACGCGCCTGTACACGCCTAGACATGGCCGTCGATTGCCAGTCCGTCGGTTTTGAAAGGGTATGGCCGGTTTCTGTATTCGTCACTGCACGGCCCTTTACTCGTAAATCTCGCGGTATTTCCGCACAAGGCGGAGGGCGGCGACATTCAGCCCCAGCGTGATGATGAACAGTATCAGGCCAAGGGCGAAGGCCGACAGCGTTTTCGCACTGTCAAATGCCTGGTCTCCCGTCAGAAGCGCGACGATCTGAACGGTAACGGTTGTCACGGCCTCGAACGGATTGGCGGTGAGGTTCGGGCGCATGCCCGCTGCCATGACCACGATCATTGTTTCCCCGACGGCACGGCTGATCGCCAGCAGAAAGGCGCCGACAATACCGGGCAGGGCGGCGGGCAGAATGACTTTGGTAATGGTTTCCGAGCGGGTTGCCCCAAGAGCCAGCGAGCCTTCCTCCAGTTCTTTGGGAACGGCGGTGATCGCATCATCCGACAGAGACGATACAAAAGGAATGATCATGATGCCCATGACCAGCCCCGCCGCCAGTGCGCTTTCCGCGGCGATGGGAATGCCAAATCCCTCGCCGGTCCGCCGTAGCCACGGGGCGACCGTAATGGCCGCGAAGAACCCGTAGACGACCGTGGGCACGCCTGCGAGGATTTCCAGCACCGGTTTTACAATACTGCGCACAGTCGTATTGGCGTATTGTGTAAGATATATCGCCGAGAGAAGACCGATCGGTCCAGCCACCAGAAGGGCGAGAAAACTGATCAAAAGGGTGCCGGCGAAAAGTGGGACGGCTCCGAAGGCTCCGGACGACCCCACCTGGTCGGCACGAAGGGCTGTCTGTGGGCTCCAATGAAGACCGAACAGGAACTCACCGACGGGTACTTCCGCAAAAAAACGCAGGCTTTCGAACAGAAGCGACGCGACAATGCCAAGGGTGGTGACGATCGCAATTCCCGAACTGACCATCAGACAGACCATCAGGATACTTTCAAAGCGGTTGCGCGCTCGAAAAGAGGGGTGTGCCTTGTTGACTGCGAAAGCCATTCCCATCAGGCCGGTTGCCAGTGAAAGTCCGAAGGTGGCCCACAAGCCCGTTTTGTACAGCCTGAAATAGTGTTCAGCCGCGTTCAGAATATCGGGATCGTTCTCAATCCTGCTGCCCTGTTCGACAGCGATCCGGATACGGTTGAGCAAAATATGGATTTCACCGTCATAAGCCGCGACAACCTTGTCGGGCAGGCCGGAAAGCATGAGACTCTCGACCACGGTCTGACCGAACACCAGCCAGAGAACGAAGACCGTAATGGAGGGCAGAAGCACACAGGCGGTACCGAAATATCCATAGTGCCGGGGAAGGGAATGGAGCTTGGCGGTGTCCCCCCCGACAAGGGCAACGGAACGCTGTCTTGCGGCGCTGAAACCGATCAGCGCCAGAACTGCGATCACGGTAAATATGGTGCTGATTGTCATGACAACACGGCCTGTGCGCGGCAAGCGGGATGTATCGGGGCATTCATGTCAGACATTCCGTTTTCCGCCTGTCATGTCACCCGCTGTGGCATTCCCGGCAGGCGTCGCCGAACGGTGGGGGGTGTTTTCCGGGGGGCGCGGCGTGTCTGGAGAGCCGTCGCCCCGATCTGCCGGGGCCCCGGTGCGCATGCTTTTCATATCCAGCATGTTTTCGGCGGCACTGCGGTAGCGGCTGCGTTCTTCGGATCTTAACGGGATCAGCCCCCGGTCTGTCAGGTAGCCGAATTCACCGACCGCTTCCTCGCTCATGAAAGCGCGAAGATAATCCTGCAGTCCCGGTACAATGCGCATATGGGCTTTTTTGACATAGAAATAAAGATTTCTGTAAACCGGGTAATGCTCGTTGAGAATTTCATCGAAGCTGGGTTCGACCGGCCTGCCGTCTTCTCCCAGAATTTGCGCCGGCTGTAGAACATCGTTGTTCTGGTCCAGAAAGCTAAACGCAAAAATGCCTAAAGAACGAGGGTTTGACTGAAGCTTTTGAACGATAAGATTATCGTTTTCCCCGGCTTCCACATAATGGCCATCCTCACGAATGGCGTGGCACAATTGCAAATGCTGCCGCGGGTTGGTCTCCTTGAGGGTGGCAATGCCGGCAAAGCTGTCGCATCCGTTTTCCATCGCGGTTTCATTAAAGGCATCGCGGGTGCCGGACGTCGGTGGCGGTCCCATGACCGTGATCGGCTCATCCGGCAGGGACGGGTTGATCTCATTCCAGCGGGTATAGGGGTTTGGCATCATGTTGCCTGGGCCGCCTGTTGTGCCGTCGGCCGGAACCTGTTTGGCCAATGCCAGGAAAACTTCCCTCAGGCTTAGTGTGAACTGGGTGCTTGCCTTTGTATTGGCGAGCACGATGCCATCCTTGCCGAATTTGATTTCAATGATACCGCTGACCCCATTGCTCGCGCACCGTTCGATTTCAGACTGTTTTATCCGGCGGGATGCGTTGACGATGTCGGGGTGTTTGGTTCCCAGTCCGGCGCAAAAAAGCTCAAAACCGCCGCCGGTACCGATGCCCTCGACTATGGGGGAGCGAAAATCGCTACTGCGTCCGAACTCCTCGGCCACGACCGTTGCAAAGGGATAAATGGAGGAAGAGCCGGTCACCCGGATCTGATCGCGTGGCTGGGCCAACGCAGGGCCGCCTGTGGACAGGGGCCCGCCGTCAGTCAGCAGGGCAAAACCTGCCAGGGCAGCCATTGCCAACAAGCGCACCATGAAACGAAACTCCATCGGCGAAGACAGCGCCCGGAAACTGCAAGGTATCACACTGCAGGATAATGTGCCGCCCACCACTGCCGCCAGCGTTACTTTGCCATTATGACAGGGTGATGACACGTCCGTGGCCTGCCGTCAGGCTGCGGACGGCGTTTTTTCGGCGGCAATGGGCAGACGGAAACTGAACGTTGTCCCCTTGCCGAGCTGGCTGCGGATGTCCAGCTGGCTTTCATGGCGGAGCAATATGTGTTTGACGATTGCCAGCCCCAGTCCGGTGCCGCCCATTTTGCGCGACCGGGCGGTATCGACGCGGTAAAATCTTTCGGTCAAACGGGCCAGATGCTCCGCTGCGATCCCGGGGCCTTCGTCACGAATGCTCAGAATGACATGTTTTCCGGTGTTGCTGAGGGCTCCGCTGATGTGAACGATCGTGCCCTGGTCGGCATATTTGGAAGCATTGACCAGCAGGTTCAGCATCACCTGGGTGATCTGGTCCTCATCGGCGCGCACCTTCGGCAGGGCGGAGAGCAATTCGGCGCTGAACTGCATATCCCGCCGCCGGGCAATGGGCAGCACCGTACTGATGGCGTTGCCCACGATCAGAGAGACATCGACAGTGGTGCTCGGCGGCACGTGCCGTGACATTTCAATCCGTGACAGTGACAGAAGATCGTCGATCAGGCGCGCCATCCGTTCGGCTTCTTTCTGCATGATCTGCAGAAAACGTTGCTGGGCTTCGGGGTCGTCCTGCGCCGGCCCCAGCAATGTTTCAATGGAGCCCATCAGCGAGGATAACGGGGTTCTCAGCTCATGGCTGGCATTGGCCACGAAATCGACCCGCATCCGCTCGGTCCGCAGCAGGCTTGTCACTTCATAGAAAAAGACCATGGCCTGGGTTTCCTCTTCCGGCAAATCCGCCGAAATGGGCGCGATGGTCATGTCGAAGGAACGGTCCTTGCTGGTGGTGTAACGGATCGAGTCGGTTGACCCGCCTTGTCCCGCCAGTGCCTGGTCAATCGCCTGAACCGCATGCGGCTGACGCAGGTACAGAAAAACATCCTCGCCGACAATGCCGGTACCCAGCAGACCACGCGCGGCTTCGTTGGCGAACACGATCTTGTGATCCTGGCCGATCAGCAGAATGGGGGAGGGCAGGCTGTTCAGGGCATGTGCCCGCAAAAGTTGCAGTCCGCGCGTGCGCTCACTTTTGTGCTGCTGAACCTCGCTGCGCCTGTTGGACAGGTTTTCCATCCGGCGCTTTATTTCCAGCTGAATCAGAAGGGTGAAAACCAGACCAAGCACCAGCACGAGCCCGAGAAAGGTGACCTGACCGAGCAGTTGCAGAAACAGAAGAAGCAGGCCGACGGCCAGTACGGCGGTACGTTCATTCAAGAGACTGCGATATCGACGAAACGGACCGCTCATTGTATTTCCGTTGGCAAATATGGGTTTTGGCCATCGTGAAGATATACCACAGCTTCACGGCGACATAGGGCCGTGTGACTCTGGGTATCATCCCGTGTTGATCCATAGAGGGGGCGACTTAATGGCATATATGTTTCAATTTTTTGAAACCCTGCACAATTAGGTTGTTTTTCATATGTGTATAAACTCGCGTTTGAACGTCCCCGGTCAATTCCGGTCATGGCAGTTTGCGAAAGTGATCCACATTGACGGATATGACGCGTGTCGGCACTGGACCTGCCACTTTAAAATACCGTAAATAATAAATTAATCATGTTGTCGGTTATCCGTTCGGTAAAAGATGATTTAAAAAGTCGTAAAAATCCATGGATACGGCAAAATTGACGTCAGGCAGGTGAGGCGATCTTGAAGACAGGAAAGACAGACCGGACAGGTCAGGCACCGGAAAAAAAGGGGCGTGTGGACGTTGATGCCGCGCGCCGTCAGGTTCTGGCTCTCGGCACCGCGGCCGTGCCTACGGTTTTGACACTGCGTGCTTCCGCCAGTCAGGCGCTGGTTTCGCAATTGACATGCCTGTTTCGTATGCCGGCGGGCTATGTTTTTCTGGTGGATGCGGCCGGTGCGGTCTGGATGGCCGACCTGGGCTGGAGCAGTGCCCCGAACAAGGTGAAGCAGAGCCATGTCGACGAGATCAAGTCGAGCGCCAGTTTCATCTTTCCCGCCGGAACCGCACCGCAAAATCGCCGCCCGAAAGGCTGTGACGACGACGATGACGATTGGGGGGACGATGACGATGATGATGGTGGTTGGGGCGATGACGACGACGATGATGGTTGGTGGGACGATGACGAGGATGATCTGCGTCCCGTCATGAATGCCTTTCAGGACCAGAACAGCCGCCATTACTGGTGGTGGGATGACGATGATGACGGCGGCGATGATGACGATGATGACGACGATGACGACGATGATGGTGGCAATGGCAACAAGGATGTCAGCTGCAACTACAAAATCATTGTCAACAAGAGAGACATTGAGTTTCCGATCTCCAGGCGCGTCGATGCACAGGGGAACTGGAAACTGAACGGCAAGCGCGGTTTCTACATTCTGCTGGCAACCCGTTATGCCGAGGTGTATGGCAATTCCGGGAATTTCCCCGGTATTTCCTGTATCGTTTCCGTCTTGAATTATTTTGATCAGCAGGGCGGATAATCCGCTGCCCTGATTTCCTGGACGTGTTAAGGCTGCCTGGGTGACACATCCGTATTCAGCAGGGCCGCAAGTGGGTGACGATGTCTCTTGGCATCTGTCGCCCGGTCCTCTCATTCTTGAAGACCTGCCGGAAGACGAAGCGGTCATGGCCTATGCGGATTTGTCCGGCACAACGCATATTTTGCATATCCTTGCCGCCGCCGTTCTGGATTGTCTCCGCGACGCTCCGGCCTCTAGGGGTGAATTGCGCACGGCAGTACCCGGACGTCTTGGATTGTCTATTCGGGAATGTCCCGCCCGCCTTGTCGATGCGACGCTTGACGATCTGGACCATGCGGGCCTCGTTCAGCCCATGTTACCGCCGCAATCGATTGCGGCCGGAACCGCTGAATGACCATTGACACCCCTCTTGGCGAATGTTCGCGTGTTTCGGTGTGCCGGGCGCTTCGTAAAGGGCACCTCAGGATGAACCTGGGGCCTTTCGTCATGGCGTTGAAAGCGCCGCCGGAACCTGTTGTCGATTTTCTGTTTCACCAGTATGCGCCCGTACCGGTATCGCTGGTGCCCGGTCTGTCGGATTTTCATGTGGCGATACGCCGGCCGCGCAGTATGCGCGGATTTTGGCTCCGCGATCAGCTTGTCGCAGACCCCGGTTTTGCGCTGCCGTCCCTGCCTTTGCCCGTATCGATGGCGCCGCTTGTTATGGAAATGGCGATGAATGCCGCCGTGGCCCTGAAATGCTGGCGATTGGGTATCCTGCATGCCGGTGTCGTGGAAAAGAATGGCCGCGCCGTGGTGATCAGTGCCCCTTCCGGTGGCGGGAAAAGCACTCTGACATTGGCCTTGATGACGCAGGGCTGGCGGTTGTTGTCGGATGAATTCGCGCTTTTCCGTCTGCCGGACGGACTGCTTCTCGGATATCCCCGCCCGGTCTCACTGAAGAACGAGTCCGTGGCGCTGGCCCATGCCTGGCTGGGGGAGAGCGCGCTCAGCAATACATATCATGACACACCAAAGGGCAGCATTGCCTATCGCCGGGTCAGGCCCGAGGATGTGACCGGGGCGGGCCAGGCCGTGACGGCTGCGGCTATTGTTTTTCCGCAGTATGAACAGGGTAGCGATTTGGCGGCTGTTCCCGTGCCCCGCAGCGACGCCTTCCTGCGTTTGGTTGCCAGTTCGACGAATTATCACCTTCTGGGGCGGACGGGATTTGAGGCACTGAAACGACTGACCGGTTTTGCGCGCGCATATGAACTGTCTTTCTCCGATGCCCTTGCCGCGGCCCGCCATATTGAAGAGGACTTGACCGCAACGGTCCCTGTCGCCATGGATGAAACGCATGGCTGATGGCGTCGGGACTTTGTTGGATTGTCTGCTGGGCCGCGCTGTCCTGCCGGATGACGAGGCTGCCTGTGACCGGCTGTTTTGTATGGCGGACCGCCATCATGTTTTGGCCGCGCTGGCACTTGCCGTTCAGGACAGGAGGGATGGTAAGCGGGCTGATATCCTCGCCAATGCGACGGTACCGGCAGAGGCGGACCGCAGAATGTTGAAATTTGAAATCAACAGGCTGGAACGGGCACTTTACGGTCTTGATATACGGCCCGTCCTTTTAAAGGGAGGGGCCTACGTGGCATTGGACCTGGCGGTTGCCAGGGGCCGGCGTGTCAGCGATCTGGACATCCTGATCGAAAAAAGCTGCTTGCCGGATTTTGAGAAAGCCCTGCACGCCGCAGGATGGCGGCCGGATGAAAAGACCGATAACGCTTATGACAGGGCCTATTACCGCAACTGGATGCATGAGCTGCCGCCACTGCGTCATCGGAACCGCAAAACCCTGATGGATGTCCATCATGCTCTGATCCCCCCGACTGCACGACACCAGTTGGATACGGCCGGCATGATTGCCGGCAGCGTCCCCATTCCGGGCAGTGGGCTCAGAGCGTTGAACATGGTGGACCTTTTCATTCATTCCGCCACGCACGCGCTTGCCGATGGCGAGTTTGCCACGCCGCTGAGGAGCCTTCTGGAACTGGATGCCCTGTTCACGGCCCTTGGCCCGTCCGGACGCGGTGCGGTGCCGGGCCGCCTGAAACAGGTCGGTGGTGCCATGGCGGTGACGACAGCCATGTGGATCCTGGCGCGCAGGCCGGGACGCCAGCATGCGCGGGAGCTCTATGAAACACTGCGCAAACAGGATATGCACCCGGCGTTGTTGCTGACCCGCTGGGCGATGATGGTGGTGCTGACGGAAGCCCCCTTTTACCGTTTGGCCCGGTTTTTCCTGTGGGCGAGGGGGCATTGGCTGCGCATGCCGCTGCCGCTTCTGATCCGGCATGCTTTGGCAAAGGGCTGGGTGTCGCTTTCCGCTTTCCTGACCAGGAAAAGGCAGCGCGACGTCTCTGCGCCTTAAAGGACGGGCCCAGCGCCTCAAACCGGCTGCGTTTTTAAAAGGACGAGACCGGCAATCTCCCGCAGGCTGTCGACCTGATGACTGGCGCCCAACTCCTGCACCGGACGGGCGCTGTATCCGAATGTGACGGCGATGGACGGCCAGCCGGCTGCTTTGGCGGCATCGATATCGCTGCTGCTGTCTCCCACCATCAGGGCGGCACCGGTACTACCGGACAGGCGGTCGGCTGTCTCGATCAGGTGGCGGGGGTCCGGTTTGCGGACGGACAGACTGTCGCCGCCCAGAACCGCGCCGAAATGATGATCGATCTTCAGCGCCGACAGCAATGGTTTTGTCAGCGCGACGGGCTTGTTGGTGCACAGCCCGAGACCGAACCCGGTCGCACTCAGCGTATCCAGGAGATCCGCCCCGCCGGCAAACAGGCTGGTTCCATGGCGTGTCAGGTTGTTTCCGTAATATTCCAGAAAAACCGGCAACAGATCGTCTATGCTGTGGTTCTGCCGGCCGCCTGTTGCCGTCAGTCCCTTTTCAATAAGCCTGCGGGCGCCCTGGCCGACCATGTGGCGCACTTGTCCGAGGGTGATGTGTGGCCGGCCGATGGTTTCCAGCACATGATTGGTCGCGGCGTGCAGGTCCGGTGCGGAATCGATGAGTGTGCCGTCCAGATCGAAGATGATCTTTCCGACGCGAAAGGGGGGCTGAACTGTCAACGCTGTCATGGGTGTGCCTTTCTGCCGCCGCGACAATGTCCCGCACATAGGTCATGCTTATGCTTGGAGTCAAAATATTGGAGATGTCCTGTCCGACCGGTAAACACCGGGCTGACGGATGGTCATACGCCATATGGTATTGAACACCGTCGCCAGTGTTGCGGTGCAGCGTTAACTGCTTGCCATATGACGGGCGTAGTGGTCTATGGTCAGGTGGTTTGTGTATTATATGTTTGTGTGTCTGACGGGAAGACGAGGAAAGGACGGCCCATGACGGCGTGGAAACCGGATAGCTGGCGCGATATGCCCATCATCCAGGTCCCGGACTATCCGGATGAAACAACTCTTGCAGATGTCGAGAAGGAATTGTCCGGCTATCCGCCATTGGTGTTCGCCGGCGAGGCACGACAGCTGAAAGCGCAATTGGCCGATGTCGCCGAGGGCCGCGCTTTTCTGTTGCAGGGCGGCGACTGTGCCGAAAGTTTTGCGGAATTTCATCCCGATAATATTCGCGATACCTTTCGCGTGATTCTGCAAATGGCCGTGGTTCTGACCTTTGCCGCCAGTTGCCCCGTGGTCAAGGTCGGTCGTTTGGCCGGCCAGTTCGCCAAGCCACGGTCCAGTGGCGTGGAAACGCGGGACGGTGTGGAACTGCCTAGCTACCGTGGGGATATCATCAATGATATCGTCTTTGAGGCCGATGCCCGTGTGCCTGACCCGAGACGCATGCTGCGTGCCTACAGTCAGGCGGCGGCCACGCTGAATCTCATCCGGGCCTTTGCCCAGGGGGGCTATGCCAACCTTATGTCCGTACATCGGTGGACATTGGATTTCGTCAGTCAGAGCGGTGCTGGCGAAAAATACAGTGAACTGGCGGACCGCATCAGTGAAGCACTTGCTTTCATGGAGGCCTGCGGCGTCAATCCGGCCAATGTCAGCCAGTTGCAGGGCACTGATTTTTACACATCGCATGAAGCGCTTCTGCTGGGCTATGAACAGGCATTGACCCGCGTCGATTCCACATCCGGTCAGTGGTATGATACGTCCGCCCATCTTTTGTGGTGCGGCGACCGTACCCGGCAGACGAACGGCGCCCATGTGGAATTTCTGCGCGGTATCGCCAACCCGATTGCCTCCAAGGTCGGGCCGACCACCGACCCGGACGATCTGATCCGCCTGATGGACCTTCTCAATCCGGCGAATGAACCGGGCCGCCTGACCCTGATTTCCCGCTTCGGCGCTGAGAGTGTCGACAAATACCTTCCGCGTCTTTTGCGCCGCGTGAAGGAAGAGGGCCGGTCGGTCATCTGGTCGTGCGATCCCATGCACGGCAATACGATCAAGGCCGCCTCGGGTCTGAAGACCCGGCCCTTTGATCGTATCTTGCAGGAGGTGCGGCAGGTTTTTGCCGTTCACAGGGCGGAAGGGACCTATCTTGGCGGCATTCACCTGGAACTGACGGGGCAGAATGTCACGGAATGTACGGGCGGTGCCATTGCTGTCACGGAAGACAATCTTTCCAGCCGCTACCATACTCATTGCGACCCGCGTCTGAATGCCGATCAGGCAATTGAGCTGGCATTCCTCATTGCTGAACTGCTGAAGGAGGAACGTCTGACCATTGCGGCCGGCGCGGCGGCCTGATCGGACACGGTTGGTGCGGTCGGGAATCGGTCCGCCAGTGCGTGGACATCTTGACCGTGAATTCTGAAACAAACGCGACCGGGGTGGGCGGAAATGTCCGAGCTTCTGAATATCTACGTGGCGCAGATCAATCCCACGGTTGGCGCCATAGCCGCCAATGGCGAGCTGATCAGCCAGGTTTACGGCGACGGTGTGGATGCAGGCGCCGATTTGGTGGTCACACCGGAGCTGTCCGTTATTGGGTATCCGCCGGAAGACCTTGTTCTCCAGCCCTTTTTTCAAAGGGAAGCGCGCCGGGCCGTGGAGGGTCTGGCCCGTCTAACGGCCGGCGAAGATATGCCCGGACTGGTGATTGGCGCACCCTGGATGGAAGACGGCGTTCTGTACAATGCCGTCATCCTGTGTGCCGGCGGCAGCGTCGAAGCCGTTCGCTACAAGCAGCAACTGCCCAATTACGGCGTCTTCGATGAAAAAAGGATTTTTCAGGCAGGCCCACATCCGCGCCCGGTTCAGTTCCGCGGTGTCAGCCTTGGTCTGATGATCTGCGAGGATATGTGGCTGCCCGAGACCGCCCGCGCTTTAAGCGAAGCAGGGGCGGATTTGCTGCTTGTTCCCACATGCAGCCCTTTTGAGGTCGGCAAGTCCTCGTCGCGCTTGGAACAGGCAAAAGACCGCGTGCGGGAATGTGGACGACCGCTTGTCTTCTGTAATCAGTGGGGCGGGCAGGATGAGCTGATCTTCGATGGCGGCAGCTTTGCCCTGCAAAGTGATGGCAGTCTGTCGATGCGTCTGCATGCCTGGCAGGCGGATGGCAGGCTGATCTGTTTTGATCCCGCGACCGGCACCCTTAAAACCGGCGATATGCATGATGTCTATCTGCCGGAAGACAGGTTGGAGTGCATTTATCAGGCTGCTGTGTTGGGGGTGCGCGACTATATCGGCAAAAATGGGTTTCCCGGTGTCATCATCGGACTGTCCGGCGGTATCGACAGTGCGCTGTCCACGGCCATTGCCGTCGATGCGCTGGGCGCCGACCGGGTGCACTGCGTTATGATGCCGTCGCGCTATACCTCGGACGACAGTCTGACGGATGCCAGGGCATGCGCCGACGCCCTCGGCGTCCGCTATGATATCATCGGTATCGAAGAGGGCGTTGCCGCGTTTCACCATATGTTGACGCCCCTGTTCGGTGACCGCGAGCCGGATACGACCGAGGAAAATATCCAGTCCCGTTTGCGGGGTGTTCTGCTGATGGCTCTGTCCAACAAGTTTGGCGGCATGGTGCTGACAACGGGCAACAAGTCGGAGGTATCGGTTGGGTATGCCACATTGTATGGCGACATGTGTGGCGGCTACAATGCGCTGAAGGATATCTACAAGACCGATGTTTTCGCATTGTCGCACTGGCGCAATGCGGCTGTCCCGCAAGGGGCTCTCGGCCCGGCGGGGTCGGTCATTCCGCAGACCATCATCTCCAAACCCCCCACGGCGGAACTGAAACCCGATCAGCGCGACGAAGACAGCCTGCCGCCTTATGATCGGCTGGATGCGATATTGCAGGGGCTGGTGGATGAAGACCGTGCCGTCCACGACCTTGTGGCCGATGGCCATGACGGGGCGGAGGTTGCGCGGGTGGAGCATCTGCTGTACATCGCCGAATACAAACGGCGTCAGGCTCCGCCGGGGGTCAAGATTACGTCGAAGCATTTTGGCCGGGACCGCCGGTATCCGATTACGAACGGCTTCCGCAGCGCTCGCCGTCCTGAGTGACAGCCTGGCAGGGCATGCCTGCGGAACCGCCGGTTTCGCAGTGGGTTGTGCATTCATATTTGGTTGAAAGAATATATCGATGACCATCAAGGTTCGCTTTGCTCCATCGCCGACAGGCCGCCTGCATTTGGGCAACATCCGTGCCGCGTTGATTAATTGGCTTTTCGCACGGCAGCAGGGCGGGGATTTCATACTCCGCATTGACGACACCGACCGGCAACGTTCAACGGCGGAATATGAGCAGGGCATACGTGACGATCTGACATGGCTTGGCCTGGAATGGGATGCGCATTTCCGTCAGAGCGAACGTTTTGACCGCTACAACAGTGTCGTTGAGACGTTGAAAGAGCAGGGGCTGCTCTATCCCTGCTATGAGACGGCGGAAGAGCTGGAGATCAAGCGCAAAATCCAGCTTTCGCGGGGGTTGCCGCCCGTCTATGACCGTGCGGCCCTGACGCTCAGTGATGACGAGCGGCAAAAACTTGAGGCGGAGGGCCGTCGGCCCCACTGGCGTTTTAAGCTTGATGTGCCGGCCCGCGTCGACTGGACCGACCTGATCCGTGGCGATGTGTCCATCGACCTCGGCTCCGTCTCGGACCCGATCCTCATCCGTGAAGATGGCAGCTATCTTTATACTCTGCCCAGCGTCGTGGACGATGTGGATTATGGCATCACCCATATCGTACGCGGCGAGGATCATGTAACCAATTCAGCCGTGCAGACACAGATTTTCAAGGCAGTGGGCGGAACGCCCCCTGTTATGGCCCATTTTGCTTTGTTGACCGGCAAAGGCGGGGAGGGTTTGTCCAAGCGATCCGGCGCAATGGCCATTGCCGATCTGCGCGACGAAGCCGGCCTGGAGCCTATGTCCATCCTGTCACTTCTGGCCCGGCTTGGCTCCAGTGACCCGATTGAGGCTTTCACCACGCTTGACCCACTGGTCAGCCAATTCGATTTCGGTAAGTTTTCACGCGCGGCTGCGCGTTTGGACCCTGCCGAACTTGATCAGCTGAATGCCAAAATTCTTCATGAAATGCCATTTGGAGCCGTAAGCAATCGCATTGATCTTCATGGTGTTGACGAAACATTCTGGAACGCGGTCAGGCCAAATCTGACCAAATTGAGCGATGTTACTGATTGGTGGCGCATTGTTGACGGCCCGGTTGTGCCCGTCATTGAAAATGCCGATCATATGGTAAAAGTGCGCGCTCTTCTGCCGGACGGGGATCTGACCACCGAGACGTGGAAAATATGGACCGATGCCATAAAGGCGGAAACCGGTGCCAAGGGTCGGGCTCTTTTTCTGCCTCTCAGACAGGCGCTGACAGGGCAGAGCCATGGGCCGGACATGTCTGTTCTGCTTCCGCTGATCGGACGGGATAAGGCGGCTGCCCGCCTTGAAGGGCGCAAGGCATGACCGGTCAGCCGGCGGACCGTCTCGTACTTTGGGTGCACAATACGCTGACCCGCGAAAAAGAGCGTTTCACCCCGTTGGACCCGGCAAATGTGCGAATGTATGTGTGCGGCCCGACGGTTTATGATTTTGCCCATATCGGCAATGCCCGCCCTGTCGTGGTATTTGACATTCTGTTCCGGCTGCTGCGCCGCCTTTATGGCGCGGATCATGTGACCTATGTCCGCAATATTACCGACATCGACGACAAGATCATGGACCGGGCCAAGCGTGACGGTACGTCCATCTCCGATGTGACGGCGCATTTTACCAAGGCATATTCACAAGACATGGGTGAACTGGGTGCATTGCCGCCGAGCCTGACGCCCAAGGCGACCGATCACCTGCCGCAGATGATCCGTATGGTCGAAGGCCTGATCGCCAAGGGCGTGGCATATGCCGCTGACGGTCACGTACTCTTCCATGTTCCGGCAATGGAGTCCTATGGCGCATTATCCCGGCACGGCCGTGATGAACTTGTCGCCGGGGCGCGGGTCGAAGTGGCACCCTATAAGCGCGATGCGGCGGATTTCATATTATGGAAGCCGTCCGACGCCGGGCAGCCCGGCTGGGACAGCCCCTGGGGACGTGGACGGCCCGGCTGGCACCTGGAATGCAGCGCCATGATTGAAGAGCATCTGGGCGATACGATCGACATTCACGGTGGCGGACTGGATTTGATTTTTCCCCATCATGAAAATGAAATCGCGCAAAGCGAATGTTGTCATGGGAAGCCCTTTGTCCGCACATGGATGCACAATGGCTATCTGACCGTGGATGGCGAGAAAATGTCCAAATCTTTGGGCAATTTTCACACGGTACGCGATCTGTGCCGGCAGTTTCCCGGTGAGGCGTTGCGCCTGTCACTGATGACGGCTCATTACCGCCAGCCGATTGATTTCTCCCTCGACCACGTGGCCGAGCAAAAGCGCCGGCTCGACCGTTGGTACCGTCTGACGGACGGTGTAAAGCCGTCGGAAATGGTGCCCCCGGCTGTTTTACAGGCATTATGCGATGACCTGAATACACCGAAAGCGCTGGCCGCAATGGATGCATTGGCCACACCGGATGGGGCGGACGACCTGCTGGCGGCAGGACGTTTTGTCGGCCTTCTGCTGCAACCGGCGACCGACTGGTTTCAGGCATCCTCCGGGCGTGGGGCAGAAGGCCCCACGGGCGATGAGATTGAGGCACTGATCGCAGCGCGCAAGGCCGCGCGCGATGCCCGCGATTATCAGGAAGCCGACCGGATACGCGGCGTGCTTGCCGACAGCAATATTATTCTTGAGGACGGCCCCGACGGCACAACGTGGCGCCGGGAAGGGTAGGGCCGTGGCGCAGGTATGTGACAGCCAACCGGCCATTGTGCTGGTACGCCCGCAGCTTGGCGAAAATATCGGCATGGCGGCGCGCGCCATGCTGAATTTCGGCCTGACGGATATGAGACTGGTAAGCCCGCGTGACGGCTGGCCCAATCCATCGGCCGGTCCCGCGGCCTCCGGCGCGGATGTGGTGTTGGACAAGGCAGCGGTCTTCGACCGCGTCGAGGATGCCATTGCCGACTGCCATCTTGTCTTTGCCACGACGATGCGTGGCCGTGATATGCCAAAACCCGTCATGACCCCGCGCGAGGCGGCGCGGCGCATGCGTAGTGCACTGACAGACGGTCAAAAACCGGCAATCCTGTTCGGGCCGGAGCGTTCCGGGCTCACCAATGACGATGTCACCCTGGTGGACAGTGTGCTTTCGGTGCCGGTCAATCCGGATTTCGGCAGCTTGAACCTGGCGCAGACAGTGGTTGTCACGGCGTATGAATATGCCCAGTCCTATGACGCGACACCGTCTGTTCGGCCCGCGCATGAAGACGGCCTCGCTCCTAAAGAGGATCTTATAGGCCTTATGCAGCACCTGGAAGACGAATTGGCCGCCCGTGGATTTTTCCGCAGTGAAGACAGATATGGTGCACAGCGTCGCATGTTGCGCAATCTGTTGCAAAGCGGGTCTTTTTCCGCGCAGGAGGTGCGTACGTTCCGTGGCATTGTCAAAGCACTGACACGCCCTGAACGGGGCAGTGAAAATGACAGGTTCTGAAGCCGGCGGCAAGGAATACGATGTCTCATGGTGTTGAGAGATGCGGGTGTTTGCAAACTGCGGGGCCGGCGTTAATCTGACCGGGATACGGCTGATCGTGCACTGACGGGAAAAAGGGGAATGCCATGCTGTCCGGAGCGTTTATCGGTGCCGTTATGTCCATCTTGGCCGGATTGATGCAGGCAACGCCCGATGCCACCGGAACGGCGATTGCCCGCCCGCTGGGCAAGGCGGAATTTTTTTCGGCCAGTGACAGTTATTTCCAGGTTTTCGAGTTTTTTGGCAAACCTCCGCATACATGGGCACATGCCAACAGGATGGTGCGTGGATACAGGGTCGAAGGACGTGACGGACGTTTGGCGCATGTCCCGGATTTGGAAACCCACTTTTTCCTTCTCAGCCATTTTCAGTTGATGAATCAGCAACGTATGTGGATCGGCCTTTATGTGGATTGCGGCGAGCGTATCACCACGCATTGGGTTGAAGGTCCGGCTCTGGATGCCCAACCCTTTCGGGCCTGGATTGACACGGCACCGGGTACAATTCGCGGATTGTGTCGCACACATCGTTCCAGCGGTCGCCCCGTGCCGGTTTTTTATGAGCCGAGCGAGTTTGGCGTGCGTTGGCAAGCCATGGCACCCGGCGGTAATCTGAAATATATGATGGTGGAGTTTCCGGCGCCTGACGGGCAGAGCGAACAGTCTGTGGACTAGGCTATGCTCCCATCATCCGCGCCAGGCGCGGGGCGAAATAGGTCAGAACCCCGTCGCACCCGGCACGCTTGAAACTGAGAAAGGCTTCCCAAATGGCGGCATCGCCGTCCAGCCAGCCCTTTTCGGCCGCAGCCATGAGCATGGCGTATTCACCGGACACCTGATAGGCATAGGTCGGCAGACCAAAACGGCCCTTGACGGCGTGGATAATGTCCAGATAAGGCAGACCCGGCTTGATCATAACGCTGTCCGCGCCTTCCTCGATATCCTGCTCCACTTCCCGTAAGGCTTCAAGCCGGTTGGCGGGGTCCATCTGATAGGTTTTTTTGTCGCCCTGAAGCACGCCGCTGCTGCCGACGGCATCGCGGAAGGGACCGTAAAAGCTGGACGCATATTTTGCACTGTAGGCCATGATCTGAACAGAGGCGTAGCCCGCTTTGTCCAGTTCGTCTCTTATGGCGCCGATCCGCCCGTCCATCATGTCCGACGGGGCAATGATGTCCGCACCGGCTTCAGCCTGCAGAACCGCCTGCTGCACGAGAATGCCGACGGTTTCGTCATTCAGGATCTCGCCGTCTTCAAGAAGGCCGTCCTGCCCGTGGCTGGTGTAAGGATCAAGCGCTACATCCGCCAGAAGACCGATCTCCGGGCAGGCTGCCTTGATGGCTGTCAAGGCCCGGTTTATCAGATTATCCTTGTTCAGGGCCTCGTCACCACGCTCGTTACGCCTGTCACGCGGTGTTGACGGAAACAGGGCAAGGCATGGAATACCAAGGGCTTTGGCCTCATCGGCGGCTTTGACGGCAAGGTCGATACTGATTCTGTCCACCCCCGGCATGGAGGCAACGGGTTCGCGTGTGTCCCTGCCTTCACAGATGAATATGGGCCAGATCAGGTCATCCGGGGTGGCACGGGTTTCGCGTATCATACGGCGGGACCAGTTGGTGGCGCGTGGGCGCCGCAGGCGGGTATTCGGAAAACGTGCGGTCATAATAACGGCAGTCTCTATATGGTGTTACGGTTTATACCAATCATGGTATCCTGCTTCGTAGGGAAGCACAGTCATACTGATAAAACAACCGGTCCCCTTTCGATATTTCTCAATGAAATCGGCTTTAGAGAGGGTGTGTCTGGTCCTGTTTTCTCCGTCATGTTCTCTGAGTTTTACAGATTATCTGCTGTTACGATCACTTTTTATAAAAAATTTTAACTTTAACTCCTCGTTAGGGTGTTGCCCTGTAGAAGATTTTCGCAAAATTTCAACAAAAACTAGCCATCAGGCTATGCTTGGCGGGTGAAAAAACATGACTTACGATTTCAATCATCCCAAGGTGCTGTTTCTGGATATTCTGTCGCTGGTGGAACGTCTGCACCGTCGTCTTCTGGACGTGATCAAGAATCATCTTGAACGTATCGGCAGCGAGGACCTCAACCCTGTTCAGGCTTTGCTGATCTACAACATCGGTGAACATGAGATGACGGCCGGCGAACTGAAAAGCCGCGGTTATTACCAGGGCTCCAATGTGTCCTATAATCTGAAAAAACTGGTTGAAATGGACTATCTGAGCCACGAGCGGTCCGATTACGACCGACGGGCGGTCCGGATCGGTTTGACCGACAAGGGTCACGAAGTCCGCAATATGATTGACGGCTTGTATGAAAAACATCTGGATGAGCTTCTGGCCGATGAGCTGATGTCAGACGATGATTTGAAGGTTTTGCGCCGGAATTTGCGCAACCTGGAGCGTTTCTGGTCGGACAAGCTGCATTTTGGCATGTAAGCTCGGGAATGATCGTACTGCTCTTCCAATCTCCGGAGGTACGGGCGAAACAGGGCCTTCGGCTTTCTGTTTCGTGGCGGGTACCGCGAATTTATATGCGCTAAAATGGCCACCATTGATCGATATCAAGGCAAAATCGATCATGGCAATTTGAATATTCCATCAATACTGCGACATATGTGCTCTGGACGCCGCGCATGCATTTGCGTAATAAACAGGGGTGTTTGGCGTTCACGCCATCCAGGTCACATGATGTGCATCGTCGTCAGGTAATAATGGGGATTCCGTCAGGAAACTGGTTGCCACCGATGGATTATGAGAAAATATTTGCCGATGCGATAGACACCATCCGCCAGGAGGGCAGATACCGCGTCTTCGCCGATATCGCTCGCCAACGCGGGGCTTTCCCGCGAGCGACCCGCTTTGACGCCGGTGACAATGCGCGGACGATTACCGTCTGGTGTTCAAACGATTACCTCGGCATGGGGCAGCACCCCAAGGTCGTGGATGCCATGCACCGCGCACTGGATGAAACCGGGGCAGGGGCGGGTGGTACCCGTAACATAGCCGGCACCAACCACTATCACGTACTGCTGGAACGTGAGCTGGCCGATTTGCATCGCAAGGATGCGGCGCTTTTGTTCACCAGCGGCTATGTCTCCAATGAGGCAACATTGTCCACGCTTGCCAGGCTCTTACCGGGGTGTGAAATTTTTTCTGATGCGCTCAATCACGCGTCAATGATCCAGGGCATCCGTCAAAGTGGTGCGAAAAAACATATTTTCCGCCACAATGATCTCGAACATCTTGAGGAATTACTGGCTGCGGCCGATCCTGCGGCGCCGAAGCTGATCGCTTTTGAATCCGTCTATTCCATGGATGGCGACATTGCCCCTATCGGCAAAATCTGTGATCTCGCCGACCGGTATAACGCGATGACCTATCTGGATGAGGTCCATGCCGTCGGTCTCTATGGTCATCAGGGCGGCGGTGTCGCGGAACGGGACGGTGTTGCCGATCGGCTGACCATTATTGAAGGGACGCTGGGTAAGGCATTCGGTGTCATGGGCGGTTATATCGCCGCATCGAAGACATTGGTCGATGTGGTACGGTCTTGCGCCCCCAGCTTTATTTTCACCACGGCCCTCAGCCCGGTTCTGGCGGCGGGCGCTTTGGCCAGTATCCGCCATTTGAGATCCAGCAACACCGAACGCACGCGGCATCAGGAACGTGCCGCGATCTTGAAAGAGCGTATGGCAAGTGCAGGTCTGCCGGTCATGCCCTCCGTCAGTCACATCGTACCTGTTTTCGTTGGCGATCCTGTGAAGTGCAAGGCGGCATCGGATTTGCTGTTGAATGAATATGGCATCTATGTCCAGCCCATCAATTATCCCACTGTACCGCGGGGGACCGAGCGCCTTCGCTTTACTCCCGGACCGATGCATGATGACAGCCTGATGGATGCGCTGATTGAAGCCTTGACCGATGTTTGGTCCCGGCTTGACCTTGCGCGCAGGGTTGCCTGACCGGGCGGAGCCTTTTCCCGATGCCTGAGCGTGATCAGGTTATTTTTGAAGTCGTGTCCCACGGCACTGTCGCCAAGGTGTCGGCCATTTGCGTGCGGACGGGCCTTGAAGTCAGTATTGTGGGTGACCCCCGCGTGGGTGATGCGGCTCTGAAAGCTCTCGCCCTGCGTAAACTCAATTATGTCCGGCAAAAGAAAGCCGATACGGATAAGGGAAGTGACGGTTCCGGCGGTATCCTCGCCTGATCGCTCTTGTTCCCGCCGCTATCGGAGGAACGGCAGGGATGTGCAATCCATGCCGCAAAAGTGCGGGGGTGTCGCAATACCCCCTTTTTGAACTCATTGACAAAACCGGAGACAGCAGAGGGTATCGAAAAATCTGCCGGATCAGCCGTATTAAATAACGCGACGTTGGACGCCTTAGCCCCGGCCGCGCTTTCCAAGCCCGATTTTCTTGGCGAACTCTGATCTTTTGGCGGCATAATTGGGTGCCACCATCGGGTAATCGGCCGGCAGTCCCCATTTGGCGCGATATTCATCGGGCGACATATTGTAACGGGACCGAAGATAGCGTTTCAGCATTTTCAGCTTTTTGCCATCTTCCAGACAAATAATATAGTCCTTGGTGTAAGACTTCTTGATGGGTACGGCAGGTTTTTGCCGTTCTTCGACAACCTCTTCAGTGCCGTTTATAGTGTTAAGTGTCGTGTAGACAGTTTTAATCACATCCGGCAGTTCATTCGCTGAAACGGTATTATTGCTGACATAAGCCGTGATGATGTCAGCTGCCAAACCTAGAACGTTTTCTGAGTTCTGCAAATTTCCGCTATTTTCCGACATTTAATTGTCGCTCCGATTTCTTGTACACTTTAAGAGGGTTATTGCAGCATTGAGTTGGAATTTCAACATTAAAAGGCCGTCAATTTTCTATTAAACATATTCAATGTGATTAGAACGCTAGGTTTTAAAGTATTCACCTTAAGGTATTTCCAAAAAATTAAGATATTGCAAACCCGCTATTGTCTCCCCCCGTTACGGTTTTTGGGGTAAAATCCCGCTAAAACAACAATATGCTATCTGTTCGCTTGCCAAGGCCCCTCGCAGAACAGGCATAATCCAGATATAGATGTGCAAGAACATTTTGAAAGCTGGCCTCCCTGACGGTGCGAGGCGGCCGGAAGGAAAAGGAAAAGGGACCGTGTCGGAAAAGACGATCGCCATAGGCAGTGATCATGCCGGATTCGTGTTGAAGGAAAAGCTCAGTCAGGAATTGGAGCGCCGTGGCTGGTCGGTGATTGACGCTGGCACGAACGGGCCGCAGTCTGTCGACTATCCCGATTATGGCCGCGCCGTCGCCGAGATGATTGCCGACCGGCGTGCGGATAAGGGTGTTTTGGTTTGCGGATCGGGTATCGGTATTTCCATTGCTGCAAATCGCAACCCGGCTGTTCGTGCGGCCCTGTGTCATGATAATCTCTCTGCAAGACTTGCCCGCCAGCATAATGACGCGAACGTCCTTGTGTTGGGCGCGCGTCTCATCGGCGAAGAAACAGCGCTCGATTGTCTGCATGCCTTTCTCGCAACGGATTTTGAAGGCGGCCGGCATCAAAAACGGGTCGATAAATTGGGCGCGGCACGATAGGGTGACACAATCTGTTGTGCCGGATGAGGGTGAGCCGGCACTTTCATTCATGATTTCAGATGCGGATCATGACCGCATAAGTATGCGCGCGGCGTTTGAGGAGCAATTATGTTGGATGGGCATCCCGAAACCTTCTTTTCTCAGTCTTTGAGCGACAAGGACCCGGCGCTGTATGCGTCGATTGCCGGCGAACTGGACCGGCAACGGAACCAGATTGAGCTGATTGCTTCTGAAAATATCGTCAGCCGCGCGGTACTGGAGGCACAGGGGTCGGTTCTGACCAACAAATACGCCGAAGGCTATCCGGGACGCCGCTACTATCAGGGGTGCGCCCATGTGGACGTGGCGGAACAGTTGGCGATCGACAGGGCGAAGGCGCTGTTCGATTGCGCTTACGCCAATGTGCAACCGCATTCCGGCGCACAGGCCAATGGTGCCGTGATGCTGGCCCTGACCAAGCCCGGAGATACCATTCTTGGCATGTCGCTTGATGCCGGCGGCCATCTGACCCATGGCGCCCCGCCGGCCCAGTCCGGCAAATGGTTTCACGCGGTTCAATATGGTGTGCGCCGAGACGACGCCCTGATCGATTTTGATGAGGTCGCCGCTCTGGCCGCTCAGCATAAACCCAGCCTGATCATAGCCGGCGGATCCGCATATCCCCGTGTGATCGATTTTCGTCGTTTCCGGGAAATCGCCGACAACGTTGGGGCCTATCTCCTTGTGGATATGGCTCATTTTGCCGGTCTGGTTGCCGGTGGGGTGCATCCTTCGCCGTTGCCGCATGCCCATGTCGTCACCACGACGACGCACAAGACCCTGCGTGGCCCCCGGGGGGGTATGATTCTATCCAACGACACGGACATCGGCAAAAAGCTGAATTCCGCTGTTTTCCCTGGTCTGCAAGGCGGGCCTCTCATGCATGTCATCGCAGCGAAGGCTGTTGCCTTCGGCGAAGCCCTGCAGGAAGATTTTGCCGGCTATGCCGCCCGTGTTGTGGAAAACGCCCGGGCCTTGGCCGACCGTCTGAAGGGGCAGGGGTTCGACATCGTCTCGGGCGGCACGGATACACATGTTGTTCTTGTCGACCTCAGACCCAAGGGGCTGACCGGTAAGGCGGCCGATGAAGCGCTCGAACGGGCCCACATCACCTGCAACAAGAATGGTGTGCCGTTTGACCCTGAAAAACCCTTTGTGACGTCCGGTATCCGTCTGGGGACGCCTGCTGGCACGACACGTGGTTTTGGTGTCACCGAGTTTGAGTTGATCGCCGATCTCATCACCGAGGTTCTCGATGGATTGAAAGAGAATGGCTCGGAAAACAATGACTTGGTTGAGGACGGGGTGCGCAAACGGGTCGCCGCATTATGCACTGATTTTCCGATTTATCCGGACGGGTTTTGATGTCGAAGGGCGGATGAAAAGATGCGTTGTCCCTTCTGTCAGAATGAAGATACCCAGGTAAAGGATTCGCGGCCAACCGAGGACAAGTCGGCGATCCGGCGCAGGCGTTTCTGTCCTGCCTGTGGTGCCCGTTTCACTACGTTTGAACGGGTCCAGCTGCGTGAACTCATGGTGGTCAAGAAAAACAACCGTCGTGTGCCATTCGACCGTCACAAACTGGAGCGGTCCCTGGATATCGCCCTGCGAAAGCGCCCGGTGGAACCGGAACGGGTCGAACGGATGATCAACGGGATCGTGCGTCGTCTCGAATCCATGGGTGACGGCGATGTGACATCGGAACAGATCGGTCAGCTCGTCATGGAAGGGCTGGCCAGTCTCGATCAGGTGGCTTATGTGCGCTATGCCTCGGTATACCGCAATTTCCGTGAAGTATCGGATTTTGAGCGTTTCCTCGGCAAGATGAGCGGCGAGGAAAGCGATCTTGCCGGCCAGGCCTGATCCTCATGTCCGACGCCGGTAAAAGCGCGGTGTGGGGCGCCGGGGCACGCCTTTCGGAAGACCGTCTCCATATGCGGCACGCGCTGTCTCTTGCCCGGCGGACCTTGGGGCGTGTTGCTCCCAATCCTGCGGTGGGGTGCGTTTTGGTCAGGCAGAGGCGCGTTATCGCTCGCGGCTATACCCGGCCTGGTGGCCGTCCCCATGCTGAGGCTGTCGCCCTGTCACAGGCGGGGAGGGACGCCCAGGGTGCAACGGCCTACGTAACGCTGGAGCCCTGCGCCCATGAAGGCGAGACGCCGTCATGCGCCCGTTTGCTGGCCGAAGCGGGCATTGCGCGGGCCGTCATTGCTCTTGACGATCCAGACCCGCGCACTGCTGGAAAGGGCTTGGCAATATTGCGGCAGGCGGACATTGAAACTGTGACCGGTGTCATGGAAGAAGACGCCCGTTGTGTCACAGCCGGTTTCCTGAGCCGGGTGACCATGCAGCGTCCTCTTTTTACCCTGAAATCGGCCGCCAGTCTGGATGGCCGCATTGCCCTTGCCAATGGGACCAGCAGGTGGATTACGAACAGCCATGCCCGTATCTACGGGCACTGGCTGCGCGCCAGCCATGATGCCATCCTGGTTGGTATCGGGACAGCCCTTGCCGACGATCCTCTTTTGGACTGCCGTATCCCCGGTTTGGAAAACCGTTCGCCCATTCGGGTTGTGCTGGATACCCATGCCCGTTTGCCGGCCGGTAGCCGTCTGGTACAGAGTGCGCGTACCGTTCCGGTATGGCTTGTTCATGCGGCCGGTGAAGAGATCGATCCTGCATTGGCGGAGGCTGGCGTCACCCTGGTGCCGGTCACGGACCCGCACGATTTGGCCGGTGTGGCCAACAGTCTGGCCACTCGTGGTTTGACCCGCGTTCTGGTGGAAGGGGGAGGAACGGTTATGGCCGGATTCTTAAAGGCGGGGCTGGCCGATCGTTTGGTACAAATTCACGCGCCTTGCCTGCTGGGTGGGGATGCACGACCGGCTTTTGGAGCTCTTGAATTGGGCGCTCTGGAACGGGCTCCGCGTTTTCGACTGGCGACAGAGCGCCGCATCGGGACCGACAGGCTTGCATGCTATGTGTCGGAGGGGTAACAGAGCATCATGTTTACAGGCATTGTCACAGATGTGGGCCGTCTCCGGTCCCTTGAACGACGCGGCGATCTGCGCCTCGTCATTGAAACGGTGTATGATCTGAACACGGTTGAAACCGGGGCATCCATCGCCTGCAACGGCATCTGCCTTACGGTCGTGGACAAAGCGCCCGCGGATAAAGGGCGCGGCTGGTTTGCAGCAGACGCATCGGCTGAAACCGAGCGCGTCACCACCCTTGGAGACTGGCGAGAGGGAGCGCCCGTCAATCTGGAACGGTCATTGAAGGTCGGTGACGAATTGGGTGGCCATATCGTGACCGGTCATGTGGATTGCGTGGGTGACATCGTCGGTTGGGACGATGTCGGTGATTCCGTTACCATGTCCGTGCGCGTGCCGCCCAGCCATGGCCGTTTACTGGCACAGAAGGGCAGCGTCGCCGTCGACGGTGTGTCGCTGACTGTCAATTCGGTACGTGACAATACCGATGGGACGGTTTTCACGGTCAATCTGATACCACACACACGTGCCGTAACCGGTTTTGCCGAGAGTGCCGCCGGTGCCCGTGTCAATATTGAGTTCGATGTCATGGCCCGCTATGTGGCCCGTCTCGCGCAGCGGAGCTGAGCCATGTCGGAAATCGCCCTGTCCCCCATCGAAGATGTGATCGAGGAAGCCCGCAACGGACGCATGTTCATTCTGGTCGATGACGAAGACCGCGAGAACGAGGGTGATCTGGTCATTCCGGCGCAGATGGCAACCCCGGATGCCATCAACTTCATGGCCAGATACGGTCGCGGCCTGATTTGTCTGCCATTGACCCGTGACCGGGCGGAAGACCTGAACCTCGCCCCGATGACGGACAATAACGAGGCGCGCAATCAGACCGCCTTCACCGTTTCCATCGAAGCGAAGACCGGTATTACCACGGGGATTTCGGCGGCTGACCGGGCGCGTACTGTTGCCGTTGCCATTGATCCCACCAAAACGCGCGAAGATCTTGCGACGCCGGGGCATGTCTTTCCATTGATCGCCCAGGACGGCGGTGTGCTGGTTCGGGCGGGGCATACCGAGGCATCGGTCGATATCGCACGGCTGGCCGGTCTCAATCCGTCCGCTGTGATTTGCGAGATCATGAATGACGACGGCACCATGGCGCGTCTGCCGGACCTTGTTGCTTTCGCCCGTGAACACGGATTGAAAGTCGCCACGATTCGCGATCTTATCGCTTACCGGCTGAAACATGACATTCTTGTCAGCCGCGAGGCGGAAAAGGAATTCACCCGGAAAACCGGCTGCAAATGGAGAGCCATCGTCTACACGTCGCCAGCCGACCGTAGGGAGACGACAGCGCTTGTGCTGGGGCAGATCGGCCCTGACGCCCCCGTGCCGGTGCGTATGCACTCCCTTAATCCGTTTGAGGATATTCTGGGTATGGATCACCCCCGCACCGGTCAGCTTGAACGGGCCATGCGCCATATCGAGCAGGAAGGGCGCGGCGTCGTCGTTTTGTTTCCTGGACTGGTTGCAATGCGGCCATCCTATCTTCTCAACCGTCATTCGGGTGAGAAGGAGCAGGGCACCCTGCGTGAATATGGTATTGGTGCCCAGATTCTGCGCGATATCGGTGTTGCGGATATGATTCTCATGTCGAAAACACCGAGCCATGTCGTCGGCCTTGATGGATATGGCCTCAATATTGTAGAACACCGCGCCATTCCGGACAGCCTTTAGGGCTGACGGCAAATCTTACGATCCCCGATGTGCGCCCGATTGCAGCGGCGCTAGCCAAAGGATTACGCAATGTCCGCTCCGCACCTGCTGATAGTCGAGGCCCGTTTCTATACCGATATCGCCGATGAATTGGCCGACGGCGCTCTGTCGGCGGTTGAGACTGCCGGTGCCACGGCGGACCGGATTGCGGTCCCCGGCGCGCTTGAGATTCCCGGCGCCATCGCCCTGGCGGATAGTAAGGCCAACGGTTTGTACGACGGATATGTTGCCCTGGGCTGCGTAATCCGGGGTGAGACCACGCATTATGACTATGTCTGCGGTGAATCCGCGCGCGGTCTGATGGACCTCAGTGTTCACAAGGGGCTGTGCATCGGTAACGGTATCCTGACGGTGGAAAATCGTGATCAGGCCATGGCCCGTGCCCTCATGTCAGAGAAAAACAAAGGGGGCGGTGCAGCGGAAGCGGCCCTTGCCATGGTGGCGCTGAAACACGGTTTTGCCCGTGCCGGGAGTGCTGCCCGATGACGCACCCGAACAGGACTGCGGCCAAGACAAAACCAAGGCCTGATGGCAGCCCCCGCAGCGCGGCGCGCCTGGCGGCCGTACAGGCATTGTACCAGCTTGCCATGGATGCGGACGCGGTTTTGCCCATGGTTATTGAAGAATATCAGCAGCACCGTCTTGGTGCCGAAATTGAAGGCGACCAGTATGTGGCCGCCGACAAGGCGCTGTTTGCGGATATTGCCAGCGGCGCCTGGCGGCGCCGTGAGGAACTGGACGGATACATCAGCGCCCGTCTCAGCGAGAAATGGTCACTGGAGCGCCTGGAGCCCGTGTTGCTGGCTATTCTAAGAGCCGGTACCTATGAACTGGCCGCGCGTCCAGATGTGCCCACGGCGGTTGTGATCAATGAATATATGGATGTCGGGCACGCGTTTTTTGATCGCTCGGAAGTTTCCTTTGCGAATGGCATTCTTGACAAAATTGCGAAAGACGTTCGTTAAATCATTGAAATGAAATTTTAATATCTGATCGGAAGGCGTGTCGCCATGCCTCGGGCAGTAGCCGGAAAACCCGTTGGTGAGTTTGATCTGATCGCACGTTATTTCGCGCCTCTGAGCGGCCCGGAGGGACTTGGCCTGATCGATGACGCCGCCTTGCTCACCGCCCGCGGCGATCTGGTGGTCACCAAGGATCTGCTGATCGAGGATGTGCATTTTTTCCCCGATGATCCGGCTGACAGCGTCGGTCACCGGGCGCTCGCGGTCAATTTATCCGACCTGGCCGCCAAAGGTGCTCGACCCTTTTGCTATTTTCTCGGACTCGGGTTGCCGAAACCGATCGATCCAGTGTGGCTGGACGGGTTCACGGATGCTTTATTCACCTTTCAGCAGCGTTTTTCCATCCGGCTTGCAGGCGGGGATACCACGGCCAGCCCGGGGCCGTACATGATCAGCGTGACGGCGATAGGCTATGCGCCCGGGGCCGGTATGATACGCCGTTCCGGCGCGCGGGAAGACGATATTGTCATGGTGACGGGCGATTTGGGCGCTGCGGCTCTTGGGCTTGCCATCCGGCGCGGCGCGGTCGAGGGCGATCCCATACTGGTGCAGCGGTATCGGTATCCCGAACCCCGGATATCCGTCGGGCAGGGCTTGGCCGGTCTGGCATCGGCGGCCGCGGATATTTCTGATGGGTTACTCGCCGATCTTGGCCATATCTGCGCGGCGTCCGGTGTCGGGGCCGTGATCGATGACGGGAGCTTGCCGGTGTGCGATGCCGCACGCGCGCTGATTGACCGTTGGCCGGAAGGCCGGGCGTGCATATGGTTCGGCGGTGATGACTATGAACTTGTGTTCACCGTACCGCCTGCCGCGCTTGATGCCGTCATGCGTTTGTCGGACAGGCTGTGTGTGCCGTTTCACCGGATCGGTCGCATTGTGCAAGGCAGCGGCGTTACCCTGGTTGATCGGGCCGGTCGGCCTGTGCAAACTGAAGGCATGGGCTACGATCATTTTGCGTCCGGCATGGTCGCGGGCAAAGGGGGCAGCGATGACGGATGACGATTTGCACGATACAGGCGGTTCGGCGGGCAAGGCACTGCTGTTGATGGGACTGCTTGTCGGTCTCGGTCTCGGGATCGGAGCCGGCTATCTCAGCTTCGGCGGCGGCAAACCCGATAGCGCCATGGAGGAAGAAGCCGCCCCGGAGCCGATGCCGACGAACCTGTCGACGGTAACTCTTGAAAGGGTTGCCGTGCCGATTTACGCACGGCGCAAGGAACGCTCCGTTTATATCGGGAACTATTTTCTCAATCTGACGGTCGAAGTCAGCGGCTCGGAAAATCAGAGCCGCGTTCAGGCGTCCCTGCCACGACTGCGTCATGCTTTTATCCGGGCCATCAGTCAGACCGACCTGATGCGTGAGGATCAGCCGCTGGAGCTGGATCTGGACAAGGCCGCCGACATCCTGAAACAGGCTGCGAACGAAACCTTGGGCGAGGGCACGGTCTACAGTGTTCTGGTCTCCAGTGCGCTCCGGGTTCCCAACTGAATCTCGCCTCAAAGCCGTCTCCCGGCTGTTTCTCGGTCCTGACGCTCCGTTGAAGCCGCTTGACCCTCACGCTTGTAAAGTCATGGCGAGCTTCCTAGAGTGATCGACACGGGTGTGCCGTTCAGCTTATTCGGGAATGGCCGCCGGTTGCCGGGGGACGCCCGTGTCAGGAGTGTGTTTTGGGGAGAACTTGCCCCCGGTCATAAGGAATCACCTTCAGGGGGGACGTAAATGACAGTCACACTCATCGCCATAGCATGCGGTTTTCTGGCCGTTCTGTATGGTATTTTTACCCGGCAATCCGTACTGAGCGCCGCTGCGGGAACCGAGACGATGCAAAGCATCGCCGATGCCATACAGACCGGCGCAAAAGCCTATTTGAACCGCCAATACAGGACGATTGCCGTTGTCGGTCTGATCGTCGCCATTGCTCTGTTTGTGGCGATTGATTATCTGGCGGCTCTCGGGTTTGTCATCGGTGCCGTTCTGTCCGGCGCCGCCGGCTATATCGGCATGCTGATTTCCGTCAAGGCCAATGTACGCACGACCGAGGCCGCACGCAGCGGCCTTCAGCAGGGGCTGACCATTGCGTTCCGGGCCGGTGCTGTCACCGGTATGCTTGTGGCCGGTCTCGCCCTTCTGGCGGTGGCCGGTTATTTTGCCATTCTTGTCGCCGGCCTGGGGTTTGATCCTACGAGCCGCGAGGTGATCAATGCCCTTGTCGCCCTCGGGTTTGGGGCATCACTCATTTCCATTTTTGCCCGTCTTGGCGGCGGTATTTTTACCAAGGGCGCTGATGTGGGGGCCGATCTGGTCGGCAAGGTGGAAGCCGGCATCCCGGAGGATGATCCGAGAAACCCGGCGGTGATTGCCGATAATGTGGGCGACAATGTCGGCGATTGTGCGGGTATGGCCGCAGACCTGTTCGAAACCTATGTGGTCACGGTCGGTGCCACCATGGTGCTGTCGGCGCTGTTTATCACCTCAGGTGCCGGGGACATCATGCAATTGCCCCTGATCATCGGCGGGACCTGTGTCATCACCTCTATCATCGGGACCTATTTCGTCCGTCTCGGCAAAAGCCAGTCGATCATGGGCGCCCTTTACAAGGGGTTTATCGTCACCGCTGTTCTGTCGGCGATTGCCATGTGGTTCGCCATGAGTTTTGCCCTCGGGGGTGACATGAACCGCGGTTTTGCCGCCGGTGATATGATGGTGACAGGGCAGGATCTTTACTATTGCGGTCTCATCGGCCTTGTCGTGACCGGTGTTATCATCTGGATCACGGAATATTATACGGGAACGGATTATCGCCCTGTGCGTTCCATCGCCAAGGCATCCGAAACCGGTCATGGCACCAATGTGATTCAGGGCCTTGCCATCTCGCTGGAGGCAACGGCCTTGCCGGCGCTGGTCATCTGCATTGGTATCATCGCATCTTACGAGATTGCAGGCATCCTCGGCCTAGGCTTTGCCGCGACCGCGATGCTGGCCCTGGCAGGTATGGTTGTGGCACTGGATGCGTACGGACCTGTGACGGACAATGCCGGTGGTATCGCCGAAATGGCCGGTCTTGACGATGATGTGCGCAGCCGTACCGATGCCCTCGACGCTGTCGGCAACACCACCAAGGCGGTCACAAAAGGGTATGCTATCGGATCAGCCGGCCTTGCTGCCTTGGTTCTGTTCGGGGCCTACACCGCCGATTTGCGCGAATATTTCACCGGCGTCCGTGTCGACTTCGACTTGTCCAATCCTTATGTGGTGGTCGGATTGTTTGTCGGGGCGCTACTGCCGTACCTTTTCGGGGCCATGGGGATGACGGCCGTCGGTCGTGCCGGTGGCGAGGTGGTTGAAGAAGTGCGTGCCCAGTTCCGTGAGAATCCCGGCATCATGGAAGGAACGGCCAAACCGGATTATGCCCGGTCCGTCGATCTGCTGACGAAAACGGCGATCCGTGAAATGGTCGTGCCGAGCCTGCTGCCTGTTGCCGCCCCCGTGGTCATCTATTTTGTGATTGAGGCGATTGCGGGGCAGGCAGCGGCTTTTGCGGCCTTGGGGGCTCTGCTGCTGGGTGTGATCGTCGGTGGCTTGTTCGTTGCGCTTTCGATGACTGCGGGCGGCGGTGCCTGGGATAACGCCAAGAAATATATCGAAGACGGCAACCATGGCGGCAAAGGCTCGGAGGCCCACAAGGCAGCCGTGACCGGCGATACGGTCGGGGACCCTTACAAGGATACGGCCGGGCCTGCGGTCAATCCGATGATCAAAATCACCAATATTGTCGCCCTGCTGCTTCTTGCCATGCTGGCCCACTGACTGTTGTCTGCGCGCTCTGCGTCAGGATACAGGTTCACAGTCTGAAAAAGAAAACCCCGGCTGCCGGCCGGGGTTTTTTCATCTGCTGATGTATCAATGGGACAAGATGACCGCGCGTCAACTGCCGTTCGGGCCGGGGCCACCGCCGGTCGGTCCGGGACCGCCACCGGGCTGTGCACCGGCAAAACGGCCGACATTCTGGAAAATCTGCTGGAAAAAGCCCAGTTCACGACCGCGGGTCGGCGTTTTGTCGCCCACCGGGTTGATCGTGCGCATATCCGCCAGGTCGTAATTCTCGACATTCGAGACAACGCCACGTTCATTGAAGGAAATCGCCAGAACGCGGTGTTCTTGCGGCTCCGGCCAGAAAACGGGGCGGATCTGTACCGTGGTCGACACATAATACCAGACATCATCGGAAAATGTCGCGCTCAGTGTCGGTGTGCCCAGGGTCGAGTTGACGGATCGCCGGTTGTCGACACCGGGTTGAATGGCATCGGCAAGCTGGGGGTCAAATACATAGCCGCGCACGCTTCTGCCTGTGGCACAGGCACTGACAGCGGCCACGCCCAGCCCGAGGATGGCCAGGCGAAACAGGTGTTTGCAGGAAACCTGTCCGGATTTCGCACTCATGGCGGATCGTCCTTAAATGAAGCAAAACTGTGCCATATGGCGCGGCAGTGTATCGTCATGCCATTGCGTCAGGCAAGCCTCCATGTTACGGCACCGCTCAATTGTGATTGTCGATGGTCCGGACCGCCAGGCGTCAACCGGATTGGCCGGGTATGAAGCGGGCGGCCGGACGAATGGAAGATAAGGCATCATCTCATGATTCTGCGTTGGCTAAGAGAACGCCGCATGTTGCCGGCTGTTCATATGGTCTATACTTCTATTGTCCGGGCGGCCCGGCAGGAGGTATTTCACAGCGGTTTCGCTGTGCCGGATACGCTTGATGGCCGTTTTGACCTGATCCTTCTGCACATGGCGCTGGTGGTGGACCGCCTGCGCAAGGGGGTGGACGTTGGCGATGATGATCTTTTGTTCGCCCGGCGCCTGCAGGAAGTGATGATCGAGGATATGGACCGGTCCCTTCGGGAAATGGGGGTCGGGGATCTCAGTGTCGGCAAACAGATCAAGAAGATGGGGGCTGCTTGGCTGGGACGTCTGGACGCTTATTCAACCGCCTTGGAGAGGGGCGCGGCGCCTCAGGCACTGGAAGATGTGCTTGCACGTAACCTGTACCGCCAGGAGGAAGGCGCCGGTGTTGACGACACGGACGGCAGGACCGCTGTGCCGGCTGATGTCATCGCGCTTCTGGCCGGATATGTGCGGGATGTGAAACAGGCGATTGACGGTGCCGCGACACAGGACATCCGGGCCTGGCGCATCGCGCTGCCTGCGCCGCCCCGTCCGGCAGAGAGGAAGATACGAACATGAACAGCAGACAGTTCGCACTTGAAACGCGGATCGCACGTGACGATATCCCGGCTGGCGGCCTGTCCATGACGCTCGCATGCGACCCGGCCGATCTGCAAGCTCTGGCCGGGCGTCTTGATATACCGTCCGTTAATGCCTTGACCGTTACGGTGGCCCTGACGGCAGGGAAAAGTCCTGGCAGTGTGCACATCACAGGGGAGGTTAAGGCGTCCCTGACCCGTGTCTGCGTTGCCAGCATGGAGGAAATGCCGGAAGAGATCGATGCGCCCTTTACTTTGGATCTGGTCACGGCGGATGTCGCGGACACGCTGGACGCCGAAGAGGCTTATGCCGATCCCGCTGTTGCCGATTATGATGTGATCGATGATGAGGGCATTGTGCCGGTTGGGGAAATTGCGGCCCAGACCGTGGCGCTTTTAATGGACCCCTATCCCCGCAAGAATGGCATACTGGATGTTTCAACCCATGGTGTGGCGATTAATGCCCCGCCGTTACAAAAGAAAAACCCTTTCAGCGTTCTGGAGGGACTGAAATCACCGGATGGCAAACGATCCGGAAAAGCGGACTAGTCGGTCCGGCAAGGGTTTGCAAAACGTAGGGTCTCTGTGCACTGCACCATGATGCGTCCCTTGCGCGGCAGGTAAAAAACGTTATGGTTTCGGCGGGTTCAAAACGCCATTTTGCTATGGCGGTACCGCGTATTTTTAGGAAAATGGACTAGTTTGTGAGCAAGATTACCATCGCCATTGATGCCATGGGCGGCGATAAAGCGCCGGACATGGTGGTGGCTGGCATGGCCCAGGCACGGATTTTATATCCTGAAACGCGGTTTCTGCTGTTTGGCGACGAAGCCTGTCTGAACGGCCTTTTGGACGAGCATGACGCCCTGAAGCCTGCCGTTGACCTGCGCCATACCGACAAGAGCATAGCCGGCGACGACAAACCCTCCCAGGCGTTGAGACGGGGCCGTGATTCGTCCATGGGACTTGCCATTCAGGCCGTCAAGGACGGTGAAGCGGATGTTGCAATCTCCGCCGGCAATACAGGGGCGCTGATGGCCCTGGCCAAATTTATTCTGCGCACCATGCCCGGCATTGACCGTCCGGCGTTGATCTCTCCGGTTCCGACGCTGAAGGGGGAGAGTGTGGTCCTGGACCTTGGCGCCAATGTGGAATGCGATGCCGGCAATCTGGCGCAATTCGCTGTCATGGGGTCTGCCTATGTGCGCACTGTCCTCGGGCAAAGCCGTCCGAGCGTGGCCCTGCTGAACGTCGGGGTCGAGGAACTGAAAGGCAAGGACAGCATTCGCGAAGCGGCGGAATTGTTGCGTCAGGCGGATCACCTGCCCATCGAGTTTACCGGTTTTGTCGAAGGGGACGGGATCATGGCGGGTGAGGCCGATGTGATCGTCACTGACGGCTTTACCGGCAATGTGGCCCTGAAAACGCTGGAAGGCACGGCCAAACTTCTCGGCCAGTTGATCGAGCGGGCCTTCCGGTCGTCGCGTTCATCCAAACTGGGGTATCTGCTGTCACGGCAGGGTTTCCAGTCACTGCGGGACCATCTGGACCCGAACAATCACAATGGCGGCGTTTTTCTGGGATTGAACGGGCTTGTGGTGAAAAGCCATGGCGGTGCCAATGCCAATGGTTTTGCCACGGCCATTTCCACCGCCATAGACATGGCGGGCAATGACCTGATCCGCCTGATCCGCGAGGATCTGGAAAACATTCCCCATCTTGATGAAACCCTTGATGGGGCTGAGCCCGTGCAAAGCAGCGCGCAGGCATCCTGACAGGGCAGGGGACGGCGGCGTTTCCGGCTTCAAGAAATTGTCATAAGCCTTTAAATATAAGACTGAAAATGCCCCTCATCGTTGACATGGGTCGGTAATGCCCATAGTATGTTTTCTTGGGCTGATGGACATAATGTTCCGGAAAGGACAAGGGGCATGACTGATAAAACGCTCACCCGGGCGGACCTGACAGAGGCTGTTTATGCCGAGGTCGGCTTGTCGCGCAATGAGTCCGCGACATTGGTGGAATCCGTGTTGGATGAAATTTCCGACTGCTTGGTCTCCGGGGAGAATGTGAAGATTTCTTCCTTCGGCAGTTTTCTCGTCCGCCATAAAAACGGTCGTATGGGCCGTAATCCGAAAACGGGTGAGGAAGTGCCGATTGAGCCCCGGCGTGTTCTGGTGTTTCGCCCAAGCCAGGTGATGAAAGACCGTATCAACGCCTGACCGGTATTTCGCCTTCATCATTGTGGCGGGGGTCTGTTTTTGGTCCTGCTTTACGGTTTGGCCATAATCTGGCCGGACTCTCACGGGAAACTCGGTCCCGGCTGACATGGCCGCCTTTTTCAATCGGATATGGTACGATAACGCATTCAGGAATGGCGGGCGGGACACCGGCACGGGTTTGCAGTTTCGGGGCAATTATGGACGATACGCAAGACGAACCGGTACGCGCGGCAAAAGCGCAGGAAGCGTTCCGTACCATTTCGGAAGTGGCGGAATCCCTCGATTTGCCACAACATGTCCTGCGGTTCTGGGAAAGCAAGTTTCCTCAGGTGAAGCCTTTGAAGCGTGGCGGTAACCGCCGTTACTACCGCCCGGCCGATATCCGGGTCCTGAAATCTATCAAGCAGTTGTTGCACGGTGACGGCTATACGATCCGTGGGGTGCAGAAGCTGTTCAAGGAACAGGGCCTGAAGGCCACGCTTGCCCAGGCGGATGAAGGCGTCATGTTGCGCGGCGGCGGTCATGCTCCTGCCGTTCCGGCTGACGCCGGACGGGTACCGGCCCCTGCCACCGGTCCGGAAGGGGCCTCTATCGGTCCCGATACGCAAACCGCACTCCCTGCCGGTCCCGATAACGACCATGACGTTCAAGCAGAGGCGGATGGGATCCCGCTCCTTGATGGTCATGAGAAATCCGTTCTTATCCGTCTGCTCGCCGAATTGAGGGCCCTCAGGGCCAGTTTGGATTAAGGCCGGGGTCTGTTTCACCACTGCGGCATTGGTGCGACATCATTGGGTTTTACCGCCGGACGTGCCCCATCTCGCCTGCAATCTTCCCCACTGCTTTCCGCAGCATCCGCCTTGGTCGGCGGCCACATGCCTCATATCAGGGTTCCCGTACGTCAGGCAGACCCAACCGACGGGAAAACGGGCGGAGAAAGGCGAAATGCCCGCTTGCGTGCACGGTATGCTGTGGCTATAGTCGCGCCCGCCTGACGCCCCATTGGCCTTGGCCAAAGCGATCTATCGAACATCGGGGAGTAGCTCAGCCTGGTAGAGCACTGTGCTGGGGGCGCAGGGGTCGCAGGTTCGAATCCTGTCTCCCCGACCAATGAAATGAAGGCCCCGGCAGCTTCACTGCCGGGGCCTTTCTGATTCAGGGCCTGTGGGTTTTCCCGGGGCGGCGGACCGCCTGAAACAGGGAAATTCCGTCTGATTGGTTTTCCCGATTTTTTACATTGAGTCATTCAATTTCCCTCATGGCGCCAAAGCATTCACCGTTTTGGCAGGTCAGGTGGACCGATATCGCACCGACCGTGAGAGTCGCTGGATAAATGGGAAAGTCACTGGCGCCGGGATCGTTCCCGATATCGGTTATCGCGCCAGATAAAGCGGGTATATTTCTGTCAGAGATATAGGAGAGCAGGAAATGAAGAAAACGCTGAAAACTATGTTGCTGGTGACATCGTCACTGGCATTCATCGGAGGCGCCAATGCGACGCCTCCTGGGTTTAACGAGCCGTCGATGGGACAAGTGCCGATGCGTGCCCACGGGGACGAAAAACCAAAGTCTGTGAATTACTGGTGGCCTGATCGTGTGGACCTCTCCGAGCTTCGCAAAAACGCCTACAGCGGTGATCCGATCGGCAACGGCTTTGATTATGCCAAGGCATTCTCACAGCTTGATCTGGAGGCCGTAAAGGCGGACATCACGGCGGTTCTGAGCGACTCTCAGGACTGGTGGCCTGCGGACTACGGCACGTATGCGGGTTTCTTCATTCGTATGACCTGGCATGCCGCCGGCACCTACCGCTCAGGTGACGGCCGCGGTGGCGCTGACGGGGGACAACAACGTTTCGAACCTCTCAACAGCTGGCCCGACAATGCCTCCCTCGACAAGGCGAGACGGCTGCTGTGGCCCGTAAAACAGAAATATGGTCACAGTCTCTCGTGGGCTGACTTGATCGTGCTCGCAGGGAATGTCGCATTGGAAAGTGCCGGTTTTAAGACGTACGGCTTTTCAGGAGGGCGTCTCGATGACTGGGAACCGGAGCTCGTCTACTGGGGGCCGGAATCCAAATTTCTTGAATCAGAGCGCCACGCGGACGGCTCACTGAACAATCCCCTTGCTGCTTCCGAAATGGGTCTGATCTACGTCAACCCCGAGGGACCGCACGGTAATCCGGACATTCTGGCAGCGGCAGAGGCGATCCGCACAACATTCGGCCGCATGGGCATGAATGATGAAGAAACCGCCGCTCTCATTGTCGGCGGTCACACCCTGGGCAAGGCGCATGGTGCCCACAAGGCATCCGAATGTATCGGTGCCGAGCCGGCAGCGGCCGGTGTCGAGGAGCAGGGTCTTGGCTGGAAAAACAAATGTGGTACCGGATCCGGCCCTGATGCCGTCACCAGTGGTCTGGAAGGCGCCTGGACCGCGAGCCCGCAGGTTTGGAGCAATAACTATGTCGAAAACCTGTACGCCTTTGAGTGGACACTGACGACAAGTCCGGCCGGGGCGAAACAGTGGGTGCCCGAGGACGAGGACGCCCGGTTCGTTCCAGACGCCTTTGATCCCGATAAATTGCATCAGCCCATCATGTTCACAACCGATCTGGCGATGAGGTACGACCCCGAATATGGCAAAATCACCAAGCGTTTTCTTGAAGTGGAAGGGGCTATGGATGATGCTTTCGCCAGGGCCTGGTTCAAGCTGACGCACAGGGATATGGGACCCAAATCGCGTTATGTCGGCCTTGAAGTGCCGGCCGACGAATTCGTGTGGCAAGACCCGCTTCCCGAAGTTGACGGCGAGACCATCGGGAGCCGTGATACGAGAAAACTCAAGGATGCCATCCGCAAAAGCGGTATCGCCTCTGCCGATCTGGTGCGTGCCGCGTGGGGGTCCGCATCCACCTTCCGCGATACCGATTATCGCGGGGGGGCAAATGGTGGCCGCATCCGGCTGGCGCCGCAAAAGGACTGGGAAGTGAACGATCCCGCCTCTCTCGAGCGTGTTCTCGCGGCGCTTGAAGAAATTCAGGCGGACTTCAACAAGGGACGCCGCAAGGTCTCCCTGGCGGATCTGATCGTACTTGGTGGGGCTGTTGCTATCGAGGACGCCGCTGAAAAGGCCGGTGTTGATATTACCGTACCCTTCGTTCCCGGCAGAGCCGATGCGGGCCAACAGCACACAGACGCCAAATCGTTCAACTATCTGCAACCGGCTGCCGATGGTTTCCGCAACTATATGAGTGACCTTGCCCGCAGGTCCCCCTCGGAAATGCTGATTGACAAAGCCGACACGCTGACGCTTACCGTTCCGGAGATGTCTGTATTGATTGCCGGTATGCGCGCTCTCGATGCCAATGCCGGCGGCGCCAGGCACGGTGTATTGACCGACCGGCCGGGTGCGCTTTCAAACGATTTCTTCGTCAACCTGTTGGATATGTCCACGGCATGGAAGAAATCCGAGACCGCCGAAGGTGTCTTTGAAGGCGTTGACCGTCAGTCCGGCGCACTCAAGTGGACCGCGACAGAAGTGGATCTCGTCTTCGGTTCGAATTCAGAGTTGCGGGCTGTCGCGGAATACTACGCTTATGCCAATAGCCAGGAGACCTTCGTCAAGGACTTTGTCAAAGCCTGGACCAAAGTCATGACACTGGACCGCTTCGAAATGTAAGGTCGAGCCTCCAAAAAACGTTATGGCCGGGCACAGTGCCCGGCCATTCAGTCCATTGGTCATCCACAATTTCCCGATCCGCCCTAGAAGGCGAAGGTAAAACCGCCTGTAAAGGTCAGGCCATCGACACCTTGCTCGTAATTGGCGTAATTCCCCTGAAAACGCAGACGTACAGTGTCGCTCAGAACGCGCTCATACCCGGTTGAGGCCCGAAAACCGCTGAACCCTTCCGAAACCTCGATGCCGGCTGCGGTGGCGCTTGCATTGATCTGGGTAAATCCGCCGCCGACGGTCCAGAGATTCTTGCGGTCCTTGCCGAAAGGCAGCCCGACGAAAGCACTGGCAGACCAGACATTGTCGATTTCGGCGCTCACCCGTCCGAACGAGTCCGAGGCATCGATGCTGCCGAACGTTCCTTCAATGCCATAAACGAAATCATTGTCCGTTTGGACACGGTAGCCACCATGAGCACCGTAATAAAAATCGCCATCATCGGTGATGCCGGCGTCGCCGCCGACGAAAAATCCGTCAAAATATTTTGGCGTATCCTGGGCCATGGCGGTTGTACCGACCAGTGCCGACAACACAGTACCCAAAAGAGCGTGTTTCATAATGAATTCCTTTGAAAACCATACGGAATTGACCACACTAGCGTGGTCAAACCGAGGGCATGCACAGATATCGGGTCGTCTGTCAAGCGATCTTATTTTAAATTAATATCATTAAATCAATGAGTTAGGTGTAAGTTACATACCATGACGCGTGGAGAGGACGCCCGTGATCATGATCCGTTTTTGTCGCTGTCATGTTTAGTGCAAGGTAGGAAAAGCCATAAAGAAACGGCATCCGCATCCGGGCCGGAGACAACAAGGCATGCTATTCCTGATATGGTGACGAGGCGCCAGCATAAAACCGCCAAGTGTCACCGAGCGGTTTTATGTTTTATAAAGCAGGGCCGGTCTGTAACCCGACAAGCCGTTTTTGTCTGCCCCTTTTCGGCGATGCCGCAAGGCGGCGACTGATGGAAAAACCTATAGGCCTCCACCAGTCGTCCAGGCTAAAATTCCAGACGGAAATTGATCGTACCGCTGTGGACCGTGCGAGTGTCGAATTTGTCCTGACGATACCCGATATAGCTTGAATAGGCGCCCCCAAACAGGAAGAAGCCGCCGCCGAAGCTCTCGGACCCTCCATCCAGTAACTCGGCATTGAAAGTCAGGGTTTCATCCGTATCGACAACAGTGGCGATGATCGGGTCCAGCGTATCGCTGTTCAACTGATCCGTCCGCTGGGCAAAGACCATCGGACGCAGAATATTGTTGGCATCCCACTTGATATCATAGCCGGCATAGGCACCGTATGTGGCCGCTATATAAGTCATATCGCGGCTTTCAACGGAATAGTTGAGAGCGTTGGTGCCTTCCTCGGTATAGCTGCCTTCGTTTGCAATCATCGTGGTCAGCCGACCGAAGGGGGCCAGATGCAGCCCGCCGACCTTGAGATCGTAGCCCACTTCCGCTGTGGCATGTGCCGAGAACAGGGTATTGTCCGCCTCGGATAGCCTTTCCTGCGACTGGACAACGGTCTGACGCTCCCGCTCCGTTGTCGCGAAGGCGGCGCCTACATCCACACCCGCATACAGCCCGCCGTTCCGCCACATTCCATAGGCGGATACGGCCCCGCCGATGCGGCTCAGCTCCGAGCCGAGCTCCTCGTCGCGTGAAAACCCTGCAAGCGTGAACGTACCGCTCAGGCCAACGGCAAGGCTGTCACTGATGGATCTGTCATAGCCAAGCGACAGATCGATATTCAGAATATCGCCGTCCAGAAGGCTGTTGGCGTCGCTCACGTCGGACAGGCTGATGGTTTCCCGGGCCCAGAACCCGCTTTCATAGGCCTGGTCGGTGACAAAGGTCCGCAGCCGGTTGCTGATATTCTGTTCATGGATCCGCAACCGCTCGACCTCCAGATCGAATGAGGCATTCGTCAGATCCGGTAGCAGACTCGTCAGCGCAATGTTGGTGGCCGCCTCATCCGCAACCGTGGCAAAAGCCTCATCCAGCCTTTCCTCAAGAATACCCTCGGTCGTCAGCGCGTTGTAGAGCGTGGTGAAATTTGCGTCCAGGCCAAGCTCTTCGGCTGTTTTCAGTTCCACATCCAGTACCAGTTGCGTTCTGTCGACCGTTTCCTGGGAAAAGTCGACATTGAACAGGAAGGGCAGGGCATCGATTTCAACAAATTCCGTGATATCGCCGGCCCCCGCGATAGTGCCGGCGTCGATCAGCACAAAAGATTGCTGGTCCAGTGACAGGCTGTTCAGAGTGGGGCGGATCACAACGGTATCGGTCAGTGTCAGGGTGTCGGTGAAAACCAGCTGGCTGCTTTCGCCGCTGCGCGGGTTCAGTTGGAATTCTATCGTCGTGTCCGTGCCGAAGAAACCGGTGGTCGCCGTCAGCCGCTGCGAGGCCGGCAATGTCAGGGACGTTTCCGCCGCATCCAGATGAAGCGTGCCGGAGGAGCTGACGACCGCTTCCAGTTCGGTTTCGCCGCGCAGGACTAGCGTATCGTTGCCCGTCCCGAAATCCAGCCGTCCTTCGTGCGAACCATTGGCGAACCGGACCCTGTCGTCGCCGCTCCCCAGGAAAATATCGCCGATGATGGCGCCGTTGTTGACCAGCCGTAAGTCCGCATCGCTCGCACCCAGGTCAATCGCTATCGCGCTCCCCGTGCCGTCTTCCTGGATAATGGCGGCGATGGTGCCTCTGTTGATGATTTCCGTCAGTGTTCCCGACTGATCGCGCAGCGCGACAGCGGAACTGTCGTCCCCCGCCGCTATGGCAATAATCGACCCTCTGTTGTCCAGCTCCGGCAGACTTGCTGTTTCCTCAATCAGCAGCCCGAAGGCACTGCCGCCCGGTCCGAAAACGGTTTCGCCGTCGTCATTCAGCTGGGCACTGCGGAGCGTCTCCCCCTGGATGCGGCCGTCATTGAACAATATGGGCGTTGAAAATCCGTTGCCGAGGATCAGCCCGGTTGCGTTTGCATCCAGGGATTCAGCGTCGATAATCCCGGTATCCAGCCAGATTCCCCCTTCGACCCGCGTCAGGCGGCCGTCATCGCCCCCGGTGAGACGGGCGGCAAGGGTGTCCACGCCGGGATCGCTCGGGGTGGCCGAGACGGTGCCGCGCATGATCAGGCCATAGTCGGTTTCGTTGACGAGGCCGATGACAAGATCGCTGGTGTCCGCTTTGCGATTTTCCAGCAGAAACGCCGTTCCGCTTCCCCTGCTGTTGATAACGCTGTCGGTCGTGGGGCCGAACCGCTCGCCGTCTTCGTCGACGCCCGTATTGTTTCGTCCCACCCCTTCCAGCAGAAGCCCGCCGGTGATGTCCTGTTCAACCAGAAGCCCGGCGAGGCCGGAGATGCCATCGACATTGTTTCCATCTCCATCGACCTGCGGTGCGGTACCGATTGAAACGGTGCCGGCAACGGTCACCGCTCCCGTCACCGGCCCGCCAACCCGTACACCGATACTGTCCAGGTCATTGGCCGAAACAGTGCCATCCAATCTTATATCGCCGGTCACCGGTGCCTGGATATCCAGACCGATGCCGCGGTTGCCGATAACGCTGAGGGCGCCGTCAATGACGATATCACCGTTGAAACCGGTCCCTATGCGCATGCCCGTCGCATCCGAGCCATAGACTGTCACGCGGTTACTGCCGCTGGCCGTTATGTCGCCAAAAAACCCTTCGCCTCCGGCAATGTCGATCCCGACATTCAGGGACGAAATGCTCAAATCCCGCGTGTCTGAATCAGAATTTCCAACAGTCATGGACCCTGACAGGGTCAGGTCGGCGTTTATGGCCTGACCGGACGCGTCAATCAAAAGGCCGGTTGCATCCCGCTCGGCGCTGCTGATCAGTGCACCGCTAAGGTCCAGTGTATGCGGTCCGTCAATACGCAGCGCCGTTCCCTGGGTCACGTTGATGCTGCCCTCACTGGTGATCGTCAGGGTGGCGGGACCCTGGCCGAGCCTTTGCGTGGTCGAGACGGACGCCGTTTCTTCTTCGTCGATGGTGGCATCCTGGGCATGGCTTTGCGGCAACAGGGACATGACAAGGGTGGCAGCGATGCCGGTTCGATAGGATAAATGAATCATGCGGATAACGATCGTCTCATAATTGGAAAATGATGTGGATAAGCGGCGCGCCGAATGAGCGGTCCGTAACAGTCGTGCCTCCGGCGGGAATGGAGCAGGGCACCGGGATGGGCAGCTACATATGTCCTGAAACCTCTGGGGCAGCAGGGGAAAAAATGCAACCGACACCCGGTGGAACGCGACAGATTGTATGGGAATGGCGCTGGACAATCATCAAAAAGTCCCCCGCCTGCCTGTATTGAACGCGTGGGTCACGTCAAAGGCCGCGCACTGGCTTGGTCCTGTGGGCGCGCCGGTAAATGTCAGAGTCACAAATCTCTCCCTGAATTGACCCTTGTTTCGCTTTTTGACAAGCCCTGACTGAAATACTGCCCCTTTTCCCATCATACGGATGTTTGACGAAAAATCCTGCGAATTTTTTTGTGCCTGTGGAAACCGATACGACAAAGCGGCGGCAGCGCTACGCGAACGCCGGTTATGTCACAAAAAACCCGCCAGTATGGCACTGGCGGGTCATGCGTTTTAGTGGGGTCGGATGTATCTATTCGCGCTCCGCACCACCTGCTTCCGGCCATTCCTTGAACCATTTATCCAGTATCGCGATGGTTCTGAGCATATTGGACGGAATACGCGTGGTGCCGTGGTACTCGCCATGCATGACGACAAGCTTTGTCGGCACATCCAGCATTTTCAGGGCGGAATACATCTCTTCAGCCTGGGCCAGCGGTGTCCGCAGGTCTTTATCGCCGGTCATGAACAGGGTCGGCGTGGTGATATGCGGCGCCCGCATCAGCGGGGAGTGTTTCAGCCAGGTTTCCATATCCTCCCACCAGGGTTTGTGAAAACGTTTGTAGGACCAGGCGACAATGTCCGCCGTGCCCGAGAAACTGACCCAGTTGATCACTGGGCACAGCGCTGCCCCTGCCGCGAAACGGTCGGTGTTGCCGACTACCCATGTGGTCAGGACGCCGCCCCCGGAACAGCCGGTCACATACATGTGGTCTTCATCCACATAGCCCCGGCTGACCACGGCATCGACGCCGGCCATCAGGTCGTCGAAATCACGTCGTCCCGGATAGGCATTGTCGATGGCATTGGCGAACGCCGCCCCGTATCCGGTAGAGCCGCGCGGATTGGTGAAAACCACCACATATCCCTTGGCGGCCATGGCTTGAAACACGAAATTGAAATTCACCCCATACATGGCATGCGGTCCGCCGTGGATATACAGAAGCATGGGGTATTTTTTGTCGGGGTCGAAACCGGGCGGGGTCACGACCCAACCCTGAACGCGTGTATTGTCGCTGCTGTCCGTCCAGAACTCCTCAACATTGCCAAGGGTGACATCCTCCAGGATGTCTGCGTTCAGATCGGTCAGGCGGCTCAGTCTGCCACGGGTCACCGTCCCTGTGACGATATCGAAATCATGTGACGGATTGGTGCCGCGTCCGGCAAAGGCGCCGTCCGACGTGATGCTGTCCAGGCTTAGACGGTGGTTGCCGCTGGTCACGGCCTCCATGCGGCCGTTCATGTTCAGCCGCATGATCTGCGTCGTTCCTTCGGCATTCAGACTGAAATAAACCCGGTCGTTACGGCGTGTGAACAGGAAGTTGGCGGCGCCTGCCGGTAAATCGGCGGTGATGACGGTTTCCGTGCCGCCATTGACGGAAATACGCCGTATCTGATCCGGGCCATATGTGGAAATCGTCTCCACCTTGCCGCCGTAAACAACGGTTTCCCCGTCGGGAGACAGGGCGGGTGATGCCCAGAAGCCCGGCGTTGATGTCAACTGCGTGATGTCGCCGCTGTTGACATTGATTTTATGGATATGACTGCTCAGCGCGGCTTCGTCCGTAGCGCCGTCCGGGCCGTTGCCGTCAAAAACGATATGACTGCCATCCGGTGTCCATGCGAACGGAGAGCTTTGAACCGTGCCTGAAAACCGTGCGCTTGTGTGCCAGCGGCCTTCTGTCAGGGCCCGGGCCGTGCCGCCGTCCGCCGTGACGACGAAAAGATGATCGAACCCCTTGATCATGCCGACGCGGTCCTGCCGGTAGTGCAGGGTATCGATTACCGTGGCATTCCGGTTCCATTCGGCGCCTTTGGGCGGTGTGGCGATTTTCACGGTCCATTCGGATTGTGCCGGCACCCGGGCGCGGAAAGCGATACGGGTCCCGTCGGGTGACCAGCGCAGCATGCGCGGTGCGTGTCTTACATGAGTGACCTGGCTGGTGGCGCCTTCGGCATCCATCCAGCGTACGAAAATCTGCGCACCCTCCTTTTTGCAATGCCCATCGGTTTTGCAATGTCCATCTGCGATGTAGGCGATACGCGTTCCATCGGGTGACCAACGCACACCGCGTCCTTTTGTCAGAAAACGCTGTTTGCTGCCGTCCGCATTCATCATCCAGATTTCCGATGCCCAGCGGTCGTTCATCTGATCGACGCGGGATCGGGTATAGACGATGGTGTTTCCATCCGGTGAAATCTGGGCAGCGCCGGCGCGCTCCCAGTCCAGCCAGTGTTCAGGCTGTAAGGTTTCGGCAAGGATGCCGCCTGTCAGCATAGTGACGGCAGCAAGGCCGCTGCCGATCATTCTCAAAAGCCTCATTGTGTCCTCCCACTTGATCCTCCGGGGCTGCGTCATGTTTCAAACCACATGCGCGAGCGCGAGTAACTATAGTTGAGGATGCCGAGCTTGTCAGTCGAAGTTGAAAAGTCTCATATTGTCAGATGGCGTATGAGCCGTCAGCATGGTCTGTATTGCATTGGACGGATATGTGGCCTGTCCACACCCACACGGTATTTTGAGACATTTTCAACGGACCGGAAAGGATGGAACCATCATGGCAAAGCCGGCACAGTGCTTCAATTGCGGACATGTCGCTCCTATAATCTGGGTCCATGGTCACGGCCAGTGCGCCCACTGCAAGATGAATGTCGCCCCTTGCTGTGACGGGGCAACCGCCGAGGGCTGCGGCCTGTCGAACCCTGCGGCTCCGCCTCCTCATCAGAGGGTTCCCGGCGGGCCGAATGCAGTGCAGTGTTCTGAACGCTCATAGCGATACCATTATATGATCGATAGTCTTATGTCTTACGGCCCGGTGATCGCCGCACTGCTTGTAGCCGGTTTGCTGGCGGGATTTCTGGCCGGGCTTCTGGGTATCGGTGGCGGCATTATCACCGTGCCGGTTCTGTTCAGTGCGCTCGCGGACGCGCCGGATATCTGGCGCATGCATATGGCAATCGCCACCTCGCTTGCCATTATTGTCGTGACCAACCTGTCCAGCATCAGGGCGCATCACCGCCGTGGTGCGGTGGATTGGGCGCTGATCCGCCGCTGGGGGCCGGCGGTCATACTTGGCAGCCTGTGCGGTGCTGCTTTTGCCGCTTCGTTGAAATCGCGCGAACTGGTGTTTCTGTTTGCCGGTCTTGCGGCGTTTTTAAGTATAAAAATGTTGCTGCCCATCGATCACTGGCGCCTGGGGGCCAGACTGCCCGGTGGTTTCTCCGGCATGCTTCCCCCGGGATTGATAGGGTTTTTCTCGGCTGTGCTTGGTATCGGCGGCGGCAGTTTTTCGGTGCCTTACATGACCCTGTATGGCACGGCCATCACGCGGGCAGTGGGTACCGCGTCGCTCATCGGGTTTGTCATCAGTTTAAGCGGTGGCGCCGGTTATCTCATTGGCGGCGATGTAGCGGGCAGACCTTGGGGCAGTTTGGGATTTATCCATGTGCCGTCCGTACTGATTGTGGCACCGGCTGCCGCATTGACGGCGCCATATGGGGCTGCCGCCGCGCACCGCCTGCCGCAACGGGCGCTCAGCCTGGTTTTCGGGTTTTTCCTCGTTGCCGCGACGGCACGGCTTCTGTCCTCCGTTCTCTAAAGCGCCGACCCTATTGGATTTGCGATTTTTGCCGTGATTGGATAGGGTCGCGGGCGCGGAATTGTGGGGCTGGTCGGCAGATCACCCCTTTGTTTGGAGGAGGCTGTCGTGACAGAGGCCATATCTGACCCGGACGAAAAGACAGGCAGGACCATGCACCTGTCAGCCGGTTTTGAGACAAAAGCCGAACCGGACTGGATCACGCTTGCCGAAAAGGCGCTGAGAGGCCGCGGCGTGGAAAGCGCGCTTCGCTCAGAGACGCCCGGCGGCATAGCCTTTGATGCGCTCGGCGTGCCGGGCCGGATTGTCCCGGAAATGCAGCCGGCGGGCAGGCAAGGGGCCTGGGATATTGTTGCACGCCACTGGGACCCTGACGCGGCACAGGCCAATACGGCAATCCTCAGCGACCTTGAGGGCGGTGCGACAGCACTGGAATTGCGCCTGAGGGCAGGGATGGTTCCGGGTATTGCTTCAGTTGATCTGGATCGCGCCCTTGAGAACGTCTTGCTTGATCTGATCCATCTCCGTTTGATGCCGGGCGAGGAAATCGTATCTGCGGGCGAAGCGGTGATGGCCATTTTACAGGCGCGCGGCTTGACGGGCGCGGCGAAAGGGGCCCTGGGCGCGGATCCGTTGGCGGCGCTGGCCCGCAATGGACGGTTGTTGACATCGGCTGAAGAGGCCCTGTCGTCCGCAGCTGGTTTTGCCCGACGGTTTCTGGATGAGGTTCCGGGCTATCGTGCATTTGCCGTCGATCCTGCCGTATATCACACCGCCGGCGCGGATGAGGTGATGGAACTCGGCCTGACCATAGCCACCGCGGTTCAATATCTGCGGGCTATGGAGGCGGAAGGACTGTCCCTGGACGCTGCATCGGCGCAGATCGAACTGGGATTTGTCGCTGAAGCGGATTGGGTTTTAACTCTGGCCAAGGGGCGGTCTTTGCGGCGCCTTTGGACGCGGGTCCTTCAGGCGTGCGGTGTGGATACAGGCCCGGCGCGTGTGTTCGCCACCCAGTCGCTGCGAATGATGACGGTATACGATCCATGGGTGAATATCCTGCGCTCGGCCAGTGCCGCCTTCGGTGCCGGTTTGAGTGGTGCCGACAGTGTGACACTGTTACCGCATGATACGCTTCATGGCCTGCCGGGGGCTGCCGCGCGGCGGCTGTCACGCAATATTTCCGTCATTCTGATGGAAGAAAGCCATTTGCACCGTGTACGCGACCCGGCAGCCGGCGCGTCCGTAATTGAAGATATCACTTCAAAAATAACTCATAAAGCATGGGAATATTTTCAGAATATTGAGAAAGAAGGAGGGGCTTTGACAGCTTTGCGGTCCGGCAGGATTGCGCGCGACTGTATCGCAGGCTGGACCAGCCGGGCCCGCGATGTCGCCCGCCGGACACTCCCGGTAACAGGGGTGTCCAGTTTTCCCCTGCTGGATGAGAAAAAAACCCGGGGTTTTGGTCCTGCGCCATTACCTCCTCGCCGGGATGATTTGCCTGCGGCGGTGGAAACGTTGCAGCCTTTGCCCTTTCACCGCGATGCGGAGGACTTTGAACGCTTGCGCCATCGTGCGGAAGAGACGGCACCATCCGTTTTCCTTGCGGCCCTGGGCCCCAAAACCGGGCATTTACCGCGCACGCGCTGGACGGCCAATGCCTTTGCCACCGCCGGATTTCATACGGTGGAGAGCGGCGACGGCATGAACACCGCCGCTATCGCCCGGGCTTTCAAAGCGTCCGGTGCGCCAATTGCTGTTTTGAGCGGACCGGACACCCTTTATGACGAAGATGGCGGTCCTGTCATATCGGCTCTGGCGGGTGCCGGTGCAAAAGGCGTTTATATCGCTGGCCGCAGGAAGGACGAGGAACATTTGAAAAGTCTCGGTCTGACGGCCTGTCTGTACGAAGGCATGGATTTCATCGCCGTTCTTGGCGATGCACTGGACCGTGCCGGCATTCCCGCATCAAAAGGGGAGACAGCGCAATGAGCCGGATACCTGACTTTGGCACGATCAGTTTTGAGACGGACGCTATCGGACCCCTTACACAGGGCACCGGCCAGTCGTTCATGACGCCTGAAGGGATTGCTCTGAAAGAGCAGTATGGCCCTCGGGATGTAACGGATCTGGATCATCTGAAGACCTGGCCGGGGCTGCCGCCCTATATCCGTGGACCATATCCCACAATGTATGCCACCCGGCCGTGGACAATTCGGCAATATGCGGGATTTTCAACAGCCGAGGAATCGAACGCCTTTTATCGCCGTAATCTGGCGGCGGGTCAGAAGGGTCTGTCGATCGCCTTCGATTTGGCCACCCACCGTGGCTATGACAGTGACCACCCCCGTGTTGTCGGCGATGTGGGTATGGCTGGCGTGGCGATTGACAGCATTCTCGATATGAGAACCCTGTTTGACGGTATCCCGCTGGATCAAATGTCAGTCTCCATGACCATGAATGGCGCTGTTCTGCCTGTCATGGCGCTGTATATCGTTGCAGCCGAAGAACAGGGCGTGGCGGCGGAAAAACTGAGCGGGACCATACAGAACGATATCCTCAAGGAATTCATGGTCCGCAATACATACATCTTTCCTCCACAGCCCTCCATGCGGATCATTTCCGATATTTTCGCCTATACGGCGGACAATATGCCGAAGTTCAACAGCATTTCCATTTCCGGCTATCACATGCAGGAAGCGGGCGCGACAGCCGATCTTGAGCTTGCCTACACGCTGGCCGACGGGCTGGATTATGTGCGTGCGGGCATTGATGCCGGACTGGATGTGGATGCTTTTGCCCCGCGTCTCAGTTTTTTCTGGGCCATCGGGATGAATGTTTTCATGGAGGTGGCGAAGATGCGCGCCGCCCGTGCATTGTGGGCGCGCCTTCTCAGGCAATTCAATCCGAAAAATCCCAAATCCCTTGCTCTGCGAACCCATTGCCAGACATCGGGATGGTCCCTGACGGCCCAGGATGTGATGAACAATGTGACGCGGACAGCGGTAGAGGCATTTGCCGCGACCCAGGGCCATACGCAAAGCCTGCATACCAATTCTTTCGACGAAGCCTTGGCTCTGCCCACGGACTTCTCCGCCAGGATTGCCCGTAACACCCAGATTTTCATTCAGGAGGAAACGCGGACCAATCGACTGATCGACCCGTGGGGCGGCAGCTATTATGTGGAACGTCTGACGGCTGAATTGGCCGGCCGCGCGATGGAACACATTGATGAAGTGGAACGGGAGGGCGGTATGGCCAAGGCGATCGAAGCCGGCCTGCCCAAACTCCGGATTGAGGAAGCCGCGGCCCGCACACAGGCGCGGATTGACAGCGGTGCCCAAACCGTCGTCGGTGTCAACAAATTCCGCCTGGATGAAACCGAGGAGGTTGACGTTCTCAAGGTGGACAATGACACGGTCCGCGCCGCCCAGCTTGCCAAACTGGAAAAGCTCCGCGGTATGCGGGACGAAAACGGGACCCGTGCGGCGCTCGATGCCTTGACGTCGGCCGCCTCCAGCGGTGAGGGTAATCTGCTGGCACTTGCCGTGGCTGCGGCGCGTGCAAAGGCCACAGTGGGTGAAATCACAACCGCTATGGAAAAGGTCTACGGCCGCCACAAGGCCGATATTCGTGCTGTAACAGGGGTGTATGCACGCGGCATGTCAAAGGATCAGAAAAAGATTGATGCCGTGCGGTCCAAGGTCGACGCTTTCGCTGAAGCCGAAGGGCGCCGTCCCCGTATTCTGGTGGCCAAAATGGGACAGGACGGCCATGACCGTGGGCAGAAGGTGATTGCGTCGGCCTTTGCCGATCTTGGCTTTGACGTGGATATCGGGCCGCTGTTTCAGACACCGGCCGAAGCCGCCCGTCAGGCGGTGGAAAACGACGTACATATCGTCGGTGTCTCGTCGCTGGCGGCCGGTCATCTGACGCTGGTGCCCTCGCTGCGGGATGCCCTGGCCGGGGAAGGGCGCGGTGACATCATGATCGTCGCCGGCGGTGTCATCCCACCGCAGGATTACGATGCACTGCGCGCAAGCGGGGCTGCCGCCATATTCCCGCCGGGGACGGTGATTGCCGATGCGGCCGGGGATCTGGTGGACCGTCTGGCCGCCAGTCTCGGTCATCCGCCTCTCGCGGCCTGAGCCCGCCTGTGAGCGTGCGCACGGATCCGGCGCCCCGACGGCGTGACTGGCAGGCGCTTGCCGCCGGTGTCCTGAAAGGGGACAGGTCTGCCATTGGCCGTGCCCTGACACTCATTGAAAGCAGGCGTGCCGATGACTGGACGGCGGCCCAAAGTCTGCTCAACCATCTTTTGCCATACAGTGGGAAAGCGCAGCGTGTCGGGATTTCCGGTGTGCCCGGCGTCGGGAAATCCACATTTATCGAAACGCTTGGAACCTATCTGACAGGGGTTGAGCACAGGGTTGCCGTTCTGGCGGTGGATCCATCCAGCGGACGCACGGGCGGCTCCATATTGGGAGACAAGACACGGATGGAAAAATTGGCCACCGATACCAATGCCTTCATCCGTCCATCGCCCAGTGCCGGTGTACTCGGCGGTGTGGCCCGTGCCACACGGGAAGCCATGATTATACTGGAAGCCGCCGGTTTCGATGTCGTTCTCATTGAAACGGTGGGAACCGGGCAAAGCGAAACCATGGTGTCCGATATGGTGGACCTGTTTCTTGTGCTGATGTTGCCGGGGGCGGGAGATGACCTTCAGGGCATCAAAAAGGGTATCCTGGAACTCGCGGATATCATCGCCCTGAACAAGGCGGACGTCTTCGCCGACAAGCTGAAACAGTCCATGCGGGACTACAAGGCGGCCCTGCACATTCTGACTGACGCCAGCCCCAACTGGCACCCGCCCGTCGTTGCCTGCTCAGGCCTGACGGGCGAGGGGGTGGCCGAACTCTGGCGCACTGTGGAAAAGCACCGCCGCATCACCACGGACAGTGGCGAACGGGACAACAGGCGGCGCACCCAGCGCCTGACATGGCTGAACACCCAATTGCGTGACCGTCTGGTCGAACACTTCGACGCGGATGCATCCGTCAAAGCCATACGGTCAGATCTGGAGGAAGACGTCCTTGCTGGCCGCAGGACCGTGTCAGCGGCTGTGGACAGCCTGTTATCGGCATGGACCCGGCCGGACAAGGAGACGGGCGGCCCTTAATCTTCAGTCCGCTTTCAAGGGCTGCCAGTCGGCGAACCGGATGATCGTACCGGTTTCGAGAGTGTCGCTCCACACCGCATCGCCGGCCAGTTCCACGAACAACGGACCGATGCTTTCCGGTGGTGGCAATGTATCCGCGTTCTCACCCGGTACTGCTTTTTTGCGCATGGCTGTCCGCATGGGGCCGGGGTCGACCAAAGCGGTTTTGACCGGTGTTGCCTGCATTTCGGCCGCATATGTCCGGACAAGTTCTTCCAGTGCCGCTTTACTGGCGGCGTATGGCGCCCAGTAAGGTTTGGCCTTGTGTGCCGCCCCCGATGTCACGAAAATGGCCCGACCGCTGCCGGACTGGCGCAAAAGCGGGTCCATGGACCGGATCAGACGGTAATTTGCCGTCACATTGGTCTGAAACACTTTGTCCCAGTCTTTTGGCGACACATGGCCGACAGGGCTCAAGGGCCCCAGCATCCCGGCGTTGCCGAGAAGAATGTCAATTCGGCCCCATCGTTCATACAGGGCAGCCCCCAATTGATCGATGGCCGCCCCATCGGTCAGGTCCACTGGCACCAGCGTGGCGGCACCGCCGGCCGCCCGGATTTCATCGTCGAGTTCTTCCAGTGCACCCTGACTGCGCGGACGGGCGAGGGCCACGATATGCGCCCCTTCTGCGGACAGGGCCAGGGCTGCGGCCCGACCAATCCCGCGCGACGCACCCGTGACAAGCGCGATGCGATCTTCAAGCAATTTGCCCAAGTCGAAAAATCCTTTGAAATTAAGTGTATTATCCGCCTGTGTTGGCAATCAGGCTTAACTGCGATTGTTTTTCTTCCTGTTCCTGAAGATCGGTCAGAAAGGTGGGATAATCCCCGGTGAAGCAGGCGTCGCAAAATGCAGGTTTTGCGGTCTTGCGGCCATCTCCCTGTCCGGCGGCACGGTAAAGACCGTTGATGCTGAGAAAGGCAAGACTGTCTGCGCCGATATGCTGGCACATGCTCTCAACATCCATTTTGGCAGCCAGAAGTTTGGCCCGTTCGGGTGTATCCACCCCGTAAAAGCAGCTGTGGGCCGTCGGGGGTGAGGCAATGCGCATGTGTACTTCCCGTGCGCCGGCTTCGCGCATCATGGTGACGATTTTCATCGACGTCGTGCCGCGCACGATGGAATCGTCCACAAGGATCACGCGCCGGCCGTCCAGATGCCATCGGTTGGCATTGTGTTTCAGTTTCACCCCGAAATGGCGGATCTGGTCACTGGGCTCAATGAATGTACGGCCCACATAATGATTGCGGATGATACCCAGTTCGAAGGGCAGCCCGGATGCCTGTGCATAGCCGATGGCCGCCGGCGTGCCGCTGTCGGGAACAGGGACCACAACATCCGCTTCCACGGGGTTTTCCTTTGCCAGTTCGGCGCCGATGCGTTTGCGCACCTCATAAACGCTTTGACCATCCAGAAAACTGTCGGGGCGGGCGAAATAAACATGTTCGAACACACAAGGGCGGGGGGACTGTTCGGGAAAGGGGTTCTGGCTTTCGATGCCGTTTTCGGTGATCACGATCACCTCGCCGGGCTCAACATCGCGCACATAGTCCGCACCGATGATGTCCAGTGCACAGGTCTCGGAACACAGGATATACGCGCCGTCCAGCTTGCCCAGTACAAGGGGGCGCACACCCAAGGGGTCCCGTACGCCGATCAGGCCTTCGCGTGTCAGGCTGACCAGGGAATAAGCACCCTCCACCTGTCTCAGGGCATCGACGACACGGTCCAGAAGCGTGCGAAAATGGCTGGTGGCGATAAGGTGGATGATGACTTCCGTATCCGATGTGGACTGGAAAATGGACCCTCTTGACACCAGCGAACGACGCAGATGCATGGCATTTGTCAGATTACCATTGTGCGCGACCGCGAACCCTCCCGAGGCAAACTCGGCAAACAGCGGCTGACAGTTGCGCAGGACCGTCTCACCCGTGGTGGAATATCGTACATGGCCTATGGCCGTGTGCCCCGGCAGGCTGTCGATCACACCCTGGCTGGTGAAATTGTCGGCAACCTGGCCAAGGACGCGTTTGGTGTGAAATTCTTCGCCGTCAAAGGCGGTGATGCCGGCGGCTTCCTGCCCCCGGTGTTGCAGGGCGTGCAGGCCAAGGGCGGTATGCGCCGTGGCGTCCGGACTGCCGTAAATACCGAATACTCCGCATTCCTCGCGCAGATGATCGTCATCAAACGGATTGGTGCCCAAAGGGGCGGGAGTCAGCGTCGTCTCAATTGCCATCGTCTTCATCCGTTTTTTTCTTGATCAGGGCTTCCAGTTCACTGCGCATGGCCGGGTCGTATTCGGGGGCCAGCTTCTCCAGTTCTTCTACGGAAAACTGGCTGGGAATACTGTCGGCCGCACGCTGTAAATATTCGGTTCCCACATCGGTCGGATCCTGGCCAAGAGCACTGGCGGCAAAACCTTCCAGCATTTCGGCGCCCCAGGCGACCAGGGGTTTCAGGCGCGCATTCTGTACCCAATCCGGTCCGTCCTCGCCAGGGAATATCTTGATGAATCCCAAATAGAGAACACCGACGATTACCATTCCCCGCAACAGACCGAACAACGCCCCGAGCGACCGGTCCAACAGGCCGACGGGACTTTCCTTGATCTTTGTGCCGAACCAGTCGGCAAACGCTTTCAGAACGAAAAGCGATACGAAAAAGATGATGGCCAGCGTGGCAATATCGGCCAGTTCCGGCGGGCTGATCAGGTCACGGCCATAAGGCTGTGCCAGGGAAAACCCGAAAACGGTTGCCAGAAGGGCTCCGGCCCATGCCGCGAAACTGAGGGCCACGGTGGCAAACCCGCGAGCGAAGGCGAAAATGGTGGACAGGCCTACAATGACCAGGATGCCGATGTCGAAGGCTGTAAAATCACTTGCCTGCATGGTGTTCTTATACTCCCTGCGCCGCCTGTTACCAAGCTTTCATCATGGCGTATCCGTGCCCATGATGGTTGCCGCCAGATCGGCGACAGTGGCAATGGTCTTGACCAGTATCGCTTTCGGTGGGGCGGTTTTAAGGCGTGGCGCCAGGGCCGCTTCGAAGCCCAGTTTGGCGGCTTCCTTCAGGCGGGCCTGATCCTGGGCGACGGGGCGTATGTCACCGGACAGACTCATTTCACCGAAACAGACGGTGCCGGGGGGCAGGGGGGCATCTCCCAGACTTGAGACCAGAGCGGCCGCAACCGCCAGATCGGCGGCGGGTTCGGTTATTTTCAGACCGCCGGCCACATTCAGATAGACATCGCACCCGGCAAGGCCGAGGCCTGCACGCGCGTCCAGCACAGCCAGAATCATCGACAGGCGACCGGCATCCCAACCAACCACGGCACGCCGTGGGTTGGCGGCGCTGGTGCGTGCGACAAGGGCCTGAATTTCCACCAGAAGCGGACGCGTTCCCTCAACACCGGCAAAGACGACCGAGCCGGACGCACGCGCGTTGCGGTCCGTCAGAAACAGTGAGGACGGGTTGGAGACCTCGCTCAGACCGGTGCCCGTCATCTCGAACACACCGATTTCATCCGTGCCGCCGAAGCGGTTCTTGACCGCGCGCAGGATGCGGTACTGATGTCCCCTGTCCCCTTCGAAATACAGGACGGTGTCAACCATATGTTCCATCACGCGCGGACCGGCGATTTGCCCATCCTTTGTCACATGGCCGACAATCAGCATCACGCTGCCGCGTTTCTTCGCGAAACTGATCAGTTCCTGCGTACAGGTCCGTACCTGCGATACGGTTCCGGGTGCTGATTCGATATGGTCCGCGAACAGGGTTTGGATAGAGTCTATAACGATCGCGGCCGGCGGCTTGCCGGTATCCAGTGTTGTCAGGATATCGCGCAGATTGGTCTCGGCGCCGAGTTCCAGCGGCGCTTGGGCAAGATCCAGACGTTTTGCCCGCATCTGTACCTGTGCCGTGGCCTCTTCGCCCGATATATAGACGGCTGACGTACCGTTCAGGCTCAGCTTGGCCAGGGCTTGCAGCAACAGCGTTGATTTGCCGATACCGGGGTCGCCGCCAATCAGAATGGCACTGCCGGGCACCAGGCCGCCGCCAAGGGTGCGGTCCAGTTCCGCGATACCGGTTTTCAGCCGGGGCAGGGCCTGTGTGGGTGTGTCCAGCGATACAAGGGGAACTGTGCGTCCCTTCTTGCCGCTTAATCCCTTGGGGGCACCGGACGCCGCCGGTGTTTCCTCATGTATGCTGTTCCATGCGCCGCACTGTTCGCACTTGCCCTGCCAACGGCGATAAACGGCGCCGCAATCCGCGCAGACAAAGGTGGCACTGCTTTTGGCCATGACTAGCGCCGTTTGACCTCCATCCGGATCGGCCCCTGGGCCCGGCCATGGACGAATTGCTCGACATAAGGATTGCCGCAGTGGTCCAGGGCGTCCCTTGGTCCCTGCCAGATGATCCCACCCTTATACAGCATGGCGACCTGATCGGCGATTTTGCGTACGCTGGCCATGTCATGGGTTATGGTGACGGTTGTAGCGCCCAGGTCGCGCACGCATTCGACAATCAGGTCGTTGATAACGTCCGCCATGATCGGGTCCAGCCCGGTGGTGGGCTCATCGAAGAAGATAATCTCCGGCTGATTGGCGATGGCACGGGCAAGTCCCACCCGTTTCTGCATGCCGCCCGACAGTTCGGCCGGTGACAGGTCGGCGACATCCTCTCCAAGTCCGACCCGCTCCAGCATTTCTATGGCCTTAAGGCGTGCCGGACGCCGGGACATCCCCTGACCCTCGATCAGGGCGAAACTGACATTGTGCCAGACTGGAAGGCTGTCGAACAGGGCGGCGCCCTGAAACAGCATGCCCACGCGGGACAGCATTTTCTGCCGCTTGGACCCGTGCAGATGGGCGACTTCCTGGCCATCGATCTGGATGGAACCGCTGTCGGCTTCCAGGAGGCCGAGAATACATTTTATGGACACCGACTTTCCCGACCCCGATCCGCCGATAATCACGACGGAATCGCCCTTCGGCACATCCAGGGAAAAGCCGTTGAGAACCTTCTTCTTCCCGAACGCTTTATGAACGTCGCGCATGCGGATTTTCGGTATCTCTTCCGTCATGCCGCTCATCCTTCTGGGCCACCGAAAACAATCACGGTAATGATCAGATTGGCCAGCAGGATGGAGATAAACGCGGAGACCACAGCATTTGTCGTGGCCCGTCCCACGCCCTGCGCACCGCCGCGGCTGCGGTATCCATGGTATGATCCCATCAGCGCGACAATCAGGCCGAAGACCGCCGCTTTCACCAGTGACGAAACAATGTCCGAACGCTCCAGGAAATCCACCGTGACCTGCAGATAGGTAGCGGCATTCAGACCCAGTTTTTCCGTACCGATGATATAGCCGCCCAGCACACCGATGGCATTCGCCACCATGACCAGCAGGGGCAGGGTCAAAAAAGAGGCCAGCAGACGGGGCGCAATCAGATATTTGTACGGGTCGGTGGACAGTGTGACCAGAGCGTCGATCTGTTCCGTCACGCGCATGGTACCGAGTTCGGCGGCCATGGCGCTGGAGACCCGGCCCGCCACCATGAGACCGCCGAGCACCGGCCCCAGCTCTCGGACAATGCCGATGACCACAATACCGGGCACCACGCTTTCAGCGTTGAAGCGGCCGCCGCCCACATAGATCTGCTGTGCCAGGGCCGCCCCGGTGAACAGGGCGGTCATGCCGACGACCGGCAGGCTGTTGTATCCGATCAGCCACATCTGTCGCAGCACGGCGCGTCCATAAAAGGGCGGGCGGACCATGTGTGTGACCGTTGTGGCGAAAAACGCGGCGATGGCCCCCAACTCGGCCAGACCGGCCAAAATCACGCGACCGATCGCGGCAAGGGGATTGTCAGGCGGCAAAATGCCGGAAGCCGTTTTTCCAGACGAAGGAGGGGATGTTGACACGTGTGTTGTCCGTATTGAAAGGTGTGGCCCGTGCCGGGTGGTGGCGAATGACCGCCTGTTTTATGTGCCGGTAAAGGCTGCCGGACGTTTTTCCAGAAAGGCCTGCACCCCTTCGCGGCTGTCATCTGTCCGTCCCGCCGCGCGCTGTGCCAGGGCTTCGGCCTGAAGCTGGCTTTCATAGCCGTTGCCCGCAGACGCCGCGACCAGATGGCGGATATGGCTGAGGGCCCGTGTCGGCCCCTTGGCAAGGCGTTGGGCCATGGTGGTGGCTGTTTCCGTCAGTGCGGCATCGTCCACCACCTGATAGATCAGCCCCCAGTCCGCGGCCTGTTCCGCCGGAATACGCTCGCCCAGCATCATCATGGCCTTGGCGCGGGCCTCTCCCACAAGACGGGGCAGCAGATATGTGCTGCCTGCATCCGGCACCAGACCGATATTGACAAAGGCCTGAAGGAAAAAGGCCGACCGCGCGGCAATCACGATATCCGCCGTCAGTGCGAGGCTCATGCCGGCACCGGCGGCAACGCCATTGACGGCCGTGATGACAGGCATGTCCAGATGCGCCAGTTCCAGGAAAACCGGATGATAGCTGTCCACCAGATTGGCGCCTGGATCGCCCGTCGTGCCGCCGACACCGCCCTCGCTCAGATCCGCGCCGGCGCAGAAACCGCGCCCGGCTCCGGTGATCATAAGGGCGCGGACGCCACTGCCGGGAGCGCCCGCCTCGCGTACGGCGGTCAGCATCTCGGCCTTCATTTTCGTGCTGATGGCATTCAGCTTGTCCGGCTGGTTCAGCGTTATGGTGGCCAGACCGTCTTCAACGGTGAAGATGAGTGTTTCGAACCGGCTCATGGCATTCCCCTCCCTGCCTGCGTGTCAAAGAAGACTGTCAGTTCCCGAGACCCGTGCGCAGTATAAGCACAATGCACAACCCGGCGCGGGGACTTTAGAATGTGTGGTGAAAGACGGCAAGCCATGCTGTAAGGCCGGATGGCACACGTCCCTACCGGTTTTTCAGTTTCACCGGGCGTGCCAGAAAGGCCGGTATGTTCGGCCCCAGCCCGACGACAGGCTCTTCTGGCCAGGCATCGGCCTCATCATCGGCTTTTCTACGGCGGGGCTTGCGGGAGGTGCCCGATTTCTGGGCCTTGTCAGCCTTTGCAGCGGTTTTGCCGGCCGGTCGTGTGGCGCTGTCGCCCTGGTCGTCCCCCAGGCCGAGCGTTTCATCGCGGCGGATTTCCTGCCCGATCAGCGTTTCGATGGCTTTCAGATAGCGCTGGTCATCCTTGCCCTTGGTCACGATGGTGTAGGCATTGCCCTCACGTCCGGCGCGGCCCGTCCGTCCGATGCGGTGGACATAATCATCGGCGTGGGACGGTACGTCGAAATTGAAAACATGACTGACATCGGCAATATCCAGCCCGCGCGCCGCCACATCCGAGGCGACCAGAAGCTGAATCTTGTTGTCCTTGAAGGATTGCAGGACGCTCAGCCGTTCCGGCTGGGCCATGTCGCCGTGCAACTGGCCCACATTGAAATCATGTCGCGACAGCGAGGCATACACCTCTTTCACATCGCGTTTGCGGTTACAGAAGATAATGCCGTTCTTGATGTTCTCGCGGGTCAGAAGGGCGCGCAGGGCCCGGCGTTTGTCGCGCGGTCCAACCGTCACCACCGCCTGATCGATGGTTTGCGCTGTGGAGGCTGGGCGCGCCACCTCGATCTGTTTCGGGTCGTTCAGAAACTGTTTGGTCAGTCGTTCGATCGGTGGCGGCATGGTGGCGGAGAAGAACAGCGTCTGATGCTTCCTGGGAATGCGCTCGCAGATTTTTTCCACATCCGGGATAAAACCCATGTCCAGCATCCGGTCGGCTTCGTCCACCACCAGAATGTCGATACCGGTCAGCAGCAGCTTGCCGCGCTCGAAATGGTCCAGCAGGCGGCCCGGTGTCGCGATCAGAACGTCCACGCCCCGGTCCAGAAGCTTTTCCTGTTCGCCGAAATTCACACCGCCGATGAGCAGAGCCATGGTCAGCTTGTGGTTCTTGCCGTATTTCTCGAAGGCATCGGCGACCTGGGCGGCCAGTTCCCGTGTCGGTTCCAGGATGAGCGACCGTGGCATGCGCGCCCGGGCGCGCCCCTCGGCCAGAATATCGATCATGGGCAGGGTGAAGGATGCGGTCTTGCCCGTGCCCGTCTGGGCAATGCCGAGAACGTCGCGGCCCATCAGAACCTGCGGGATCGCCTGTGCCTGAATGGGGGTCGGTTCATCATACCCCGACTCCGATACGGCAGCGAGAGTGCCTTCACTCAGACCAAGACGTTCAAACCCCATGAATACCCTTCCTGTCGCCGCGGGAACCATCCTGCATGCGGCGTAACCGGCCGGATCGGCCCGTACCAATACATGTTTCCGGCCCGGTAACAGGGGACCGACAGTGCGCGCAGCATATGAAAATAGCGCCTCATGTCAATTCATGCGCGCCATTTCATGATATTCAGGACCGGATTGCCTCCATTGCAGACCCATATCCACGTCCGGGACCGGCGGTCGGTATGACCGGTTCAGCAAGGGGGCGGGGAGGCGACAGCACTCAGGGTCAGATGTCCAGCTCGGAAATATCGCCGGCATGGTCCCGTATGAAGGCGAAGCGTTTTTCAGGTTTCTTGCCCATCAGGTCCTCGACCAGACGTATGGTATAGGTCCGGGCATCCGGGGCGCCGGGGCCGGTTCCGTCCGTCGGGCCGGCGGACCCATTCGCGCCGGCAACCACCACCCGCAACAGGGACCGTTTATCCCGTGCCATGGTGGTTTCTTTCAATTGGGCCGGCGGCATTTCCCCAAGCCCCTTAAACCGGCTGACATCCACCTTGCCCCTGCCGGCGAATTCGGTGTCCATCAGTTCGTCCTTGTGGGCATCGTCCCGGGCATAGGCCACTTTGCCACCCTTGGCTAGCCGGTAGAGAGGGGGCTGTGCCAGATAAAGCCGTCCCTCGCGGATCAGGCCGGGCATTTCGCGGAAGAAAAAGGTCATCAGCAGGGTGGCGATATGGGCACCATCCACATCGGCGTCGGTCATGATAATGATCTTTTCATAGCGCAACGCATCCCCGTCGTATGAATCACAGGTACCGCAGCCAAGCGCCTGTATAAGATCCCTGATTTCCTGATTGGCGGCAATTTTATCACGACTGGCGGCCGCGACATTGAGGATCTTGCCGCGAATGGGAAGGATGGCCTGGGTTTTCCGGTCACGCGCCTGTTTGGCCGAACCGCCGGCCGAATCCCCCTCCACGATGTAGAGTTCCGTACCCTCTGACGCCTCGCTGGCGCAATCGGTCAATTTGCCCGGCAGGCGCAGCTTGCGTTTGCCCACGGCCGTCTTGCGCTGGATTTCCCGTTCCTGGCGCCGCCGCAACCGCTCCTCCTGACGTTCCAGCGCCCAGGTCAAAAGGGCGGTCGCCCTGTCGGGGTGGTCGGCAAGCCAGTGATCAAACGCATCGCGGACGGCATTTTCCGTCAGCCGGAAGGCGTCCAGCGTGGACAGTTTATCCTTGGTCTGTCCCTGAAACTGGGGATCGCGGATGAAAACCGACAGCATCATGGCCGCACTGCCGCTGACGTCGTCGGTGATCAGCTGCGCGGCCTTTTTGTTGCCGACCAGTTCGCCATATGTTTTCAGACCCTTGAGAAGCGCGCTTTTCAGGCCGTTCTCATGGGTGCCGCCGTCCGGTGTCGGGATGGTGTTGCAGTAACTGTTGCAAAAACCATCTCCGAATTCCGGCCATTGCACCGCCCATTCCACACGCCCCTGACTGTCGGGAAACCCTGCCACGCCATTGAAGGAATCGTCACTGACGCATGTACGCTTGTCCAGGGACTCGCCGAGGAAATCGGCCAGACCGCCCGGAAAGTGCAGGGTCGCTTCCGACGGTGTCTCGTCTCCCTTGCCGATCAGGGACGGGTCGCACTGAAAGCGGATTTCGACACCCCGGAACAGATAGGCTTTCGAGCGCGCCATGCGATACAGGCGTGCCGGCTTGAAGGCCGCCTTGGCACCGAAAATCGTCTTGTCCGGCAGAAAATGAACCCGTGTGCCGCGCCTGTTCTGTACCGCGCCTTGATTCTCAAGCTCGGTCTTCGGGACGCCGCGCTCAAACCGCTGACGCCAGGCCGCCCGGTCGCGTGCCACGTCGACGCTGAGCCAGTCGCTCAGCGCGTTGACAACGGAAATGCCGACCCCGTGCAGTCCGCCCGATGTTGAATACGCGTCAGAGTTGAATTTCCCTCCCGAATGCAGGGTGGTGAAAATGACCTCAAGGGCGGATTTATCGGGAAATTTGGGATGGGGGTCCGTCGGGATGCCGCGGCCGTTGTCCGTAATGGCGACGGACCCGTCGGCAAGCAGTTCAAGACTGATTCGCGTGGCATGACCCGCGACGGCTTCATCCATCGCATTGTCGAGAACCTCGGCCACAAGATGGTGCAGGGCGCGTTCATCCGTGCCGCCGATATACATGCCGGGCCTTTGCCGGACCGGTTCAAGGCCTTCAAGGACCTCGATATCCTTTGCCGAATAGTCGCTTTTTGTTTTGGCCGTGTCGAACAGGTCGCTCATGAACGGGATCTCCGGAAACTGTATCCCAAGCGCTACAGAAGCTGCCGGTTTGCGTCAAGCCGGCTTGGATATCGTGCTGTACCTTGGCGCAAAGCGCTATATATGGTGTATTAAATCCCTATGGACCGGTGGCGCGCAATCTGGCATGAAAGCGTCATCAACACCACATATCCTAGAAGATATGCGGTTTCCCCTCGCGGAGCAGAATATGCAAAGCCTTAACCCGTTCAAAGCCGTCAGGCGGCTGGTAGATACCGATGCGACTTCGGAAGAGATGGGCGAAGTCGCCGTCGGCGACCGCTTTCAGTCTATCGAAAAGCAGCCGGCGATCTGGATGGTTGAACGGATCGCAACTTTGTCATGGAGCCGGTATCCGCTGGTGATCATGCACCGGGAGGGACGGCCGGACCTCAAGAAAACCATTTCCCTTGCCGAACTGGGCAAGGGTACCCATTTCCGGCGCACACTGTAACGGCGGGGGCACCACCTCAAGACGCTTCTGCAAACCAGGACGCTTCCGCAAGGCGGTTTAATCTATCGCATTGGTTGTTATTCGTCGAACAGGGCGTCGATTTCGGCCTGTGTATGGGCGCTTTCGTCGTCCGTGGCGACGCTGTCGGGCGTATCCGGCACCATATCCGCCAGCTGCTCGTCCAGATGTCCGTGGATGACCTGATTTAGCTTCATCAGCAGACCCTGAATCTCTTCAATCCGCTTGCCGATGAAAAGACGCGCCGGTTCGCTGAGGCCGCGTTCGGCGGCATTGACCTTTTTCAGGGATTCGATCGTCCCGGTGACAAGTCCGTCCAGCTTGCCGCAAACGGACTCAAAAGTGCTTCTGATCGGCGCCGGGGCTTTCTCATAAGCCTCGACCGCCAGTTCCTTGGCCTGAAATCCACTGTCGAGAAAATGTTGGCTGTAGGGCTTGGGCGCCCACTCATAGGTTTCCTCGATCATTTCCGGCATATCGGGAACCATTTCCAGCAACATGACGATTTCATTGAAATGATTGAGATAATCCGTCGCGAGAAAACTGGTCGGATTGATATTGGCCGCCTCAAGTCGCGGTTTCATCGCTGTCTGCTCTGCTGTGTAGTCAATGTGCATCGTAGAAAGCGATCCGATTGTATCTTGTTTTACCGCGTGCATCTCTTCGACATAGGACAGGTGGAAGAGCTTGTAAAAGATAAATCTTCCATGTGACGTTTCTCCTCCCAAGATGGAAAAAGGGGCCCGTGCGGGCCCCTCTCTCTTTTACCTTCCGGACAGGGGCGTCCGCCCCTTATCGCAAAGTATGTTTGCCGGTCTTTTTACGGCTTTTCACTTAGGCGCTGTAATACATGTCGAATTCAACGGGGTGGGGGGCAAGTTCAAGCCGGGTCACTTCCTCCCATTTCAACTCCAGATAGCCGTTGATCTGGTCGTCGGTGAACACGTCGCCCTTTTTCAGGAAGGCCCGGTCATTGTCCAGCGCCTCCAGCGCGTCGCGCAGGGACGGTGCGACGGTGGGGATATCCTTCAATTCCTCCGGCGGCAGATTGTACAGGTCCTTGTCCATGGCGTCGCCCGGATGGATTTTGTTCTCAATCCCGTCAAGGCCGGCCATCAGCATGGCGGCAAAGGCATAATAGGGATTGGCCGTTGCATCCGGGAAACGGACCTCGACCCGCTTTGCTTTCGGGCTGGAGGTGTAGGGAATCCGGCATGACGCCGAGCGGTTGCGGCTCGAATAGGCCAGCAGCACGGGCGCCTCGAAGCCGGGCGTCAGGCGCTTGTAGCTGTTGGTCGACGGGTTGGTGAAGGCATTCAGCGCTTTCGCATGCTTGATGATACCGCCGATATAATACAGGGCCGTTTCCGACAGATCGGCATACCCGCTGCCGGCAAAGGCGGGCTTGCCGTCCTTCCAGATGGACTGGTGCGTGTGCATGCCGGACCCGTTGTCCTCGGCCACCGGTTTGGGCATGAAGGTCGCGGTTTTCCCATAGGTATGGGCAACCTGATGGACGGCGTATTTGTAAACCTGCACATTGTCCGCCGTTCCGAGCAGGGTGGAAAAGGTGATGCCCAGCTCGTGCTGCGATGCGGCCACCTCGTGGTGGTGCTTGTCCATCGACAGGCCCATTTCCTTCATTACCTTGACCATTTCGCCGCGCAGATCCATGGCGCTGTCAACCGGGGCCACCGGAAAATAGCCGCCCTTGGCGCGGGGACGGTGGGCATAGTTGCCCTCATCATAGGGGCGGTCGCTGTTGTAGGGGCCTTCCACATCGTCGATGCGATAGGAGGCACCGTGATAGCCGACGGAAAAGCGCACATCGTCAAAGACGAAGAATTCCGGTTCTGGCCCGAAAAAGGCGGTGTCTCCAATGCCCGTATAGCGCAGATATTCCTCCGCCCGTTTGGCCGTGCTGCGGGGGTCGCGGCTGTATGCCTGGCCCGTTGAGGGCTCGAGAATATCGCAGAAAACGATCAGCGTGACGTCGGCGGTGAATGGGTCGATGGTCACACTCGTCAAATCGGGCATCAGGATCATATCGGATTCGTTGATGGCCTTCCAGCCGGCGATGGACGACCCGTCGAACATGATGCCGTCATTCAGCATATCGTCGTCGATCACATCCGCCGCCATGGTCAGATGCTGCCATTTGCCGCGCGGATCGGTAAAGCGCAGGTCGACCCAGTCGGCCTCGACTTCCTCGATCAGTTTGAGAAAGTCGTCATTGCTGAGATTTTCATACTTGGGCATTGTCTACTATCCTTGATCCTTGAAAAACCTTGTCTCTTTTATGTCTCTGGCCTTCGGTGTCGGGCCTGTTTCCTGCCTGTTGCAAGGCACCGCGTGTCCTGTGTGTCTGATATCTCCCTGTCACCCCTGCGTTCCTGCCCTGTAGGGCATATTTTATATTGCATCCTGGCCGGTCTCGCCGGTGCGGATGCGGACGGCCTCTTCAACACTGTAGACGAAGATCTTGCCGTCACCGATGCGCCCCGTATGCGCGGCCTGCCGGATCGCTTCGACCGCGCGCTCAGCCTGGGCGGCTTCCAGCACCACTTCCAGCTTCACCTTGGGCACGAAATCGACCACATATTCGGCCCCGCGGTACAGTTCCGTATGGCCCTTCTGCCGTCCGAAACCTTTGGCCTCGGTCACCGTAATGCCGGAAATGCCCAGTTCGTGCAGGGCGTCCTTCACTTCATCCAGTTTGAACGGTTTGATGATGGCTTCGATTTTTTTCATGAAATACCGATCCGCGTGGGCGGGGTGGGACCGGGCCGGCAATAGACACAGGCCGGTCGCTGTCCTGACGGGCCCGGTTTTTGCCGTGCGTGTCTCAACCCCGAGTGTTTGTCATCAATCGACCGGGTCTTAAGCAGGGCCTGTGCCAAGCGGTCCATACCCTTGGGCGGGAAGGGCACAAACACAGGCCATGCGCCTGTTTGCCAGCGCGGGGGCTGTATGGCGGCTGAACGCTGTCAGACGATTGGTTGATGATTTGTGGGGCAGCTGCCTCTTTTTTGGGCAGGGCCTGCGTCCGGCAAAAGCGCTTTTCCAAGCCGGGAACGGGGTGCCGGCAAAGCTTTGACAGAACCTTTTTCGCGCTTCACCGTGTCCGTATGCAGGAAGCCCTTGACGCCCGCCCGGCGTTCGACGTAAACAGGCGCACCTTCGCAGGGCGCTGCCTCTGCGACGCGGCACAGTGCGGCGGGTGTAGCTCAGTCGGTTAGAGCGCCAGATTGTGGCTCTGGAGGTCGCCGGTTCAATTCCGGTCACTCGCCCCATTTCTTCAAAAACCTTTATCTCTTAAGTGTCTTTGACCGGTTTCCCGGATAGGCTTTCCGCATCTCTCCGGGCAATGGCGGGATATTGATCAGGCTGCCTATCCTCTTTTCGCAGTGTCGGATATGGACAATCCGTGCCGATATCCATGGCCCTTGACCCTGCCGGCACTTTGCATTTGTCATACTTTCGCAATTGCGGTCTGGCGGGGCGGTGATCTTTTGCTACACTGCACACACAATAAGTGCAGGGGGTCATTGGGGAGAACAGATGGCTGTCGCCACCGCACGGATAGACCATATTCTGCTGTCGCCCTCTGAAATGGCGGCGGCCGATGCTTATGCCATTGAACACGGTGTGGGCGGTCTGGAGCTGATGGAGCGCGCCGGGCGCGGCGTCGCACGGATCGCGTCCGACTATCTGGGGGACCCGTCATCCGATCTGGACGATGTGGTGATCCTGACCGGCCCAGGCAACAATGGCGGCGACGGCTATGTCGCGGCCCGCTATCTGGCCACCTGGGGGTATCCGGTCCGGATCATGTCCCTGGTGGATGTGTCCTCTTTGCAGGGCGATGCCGCCGCCATGGCCCGTCAGTGGGACGGGCCGGTTCTGCCCGCCGATCTGGCCGTTCTGAGTGCGGCCGGAATGATCATTGACGGCCTGTTCGGTGCCGGGCTGTCCCGTCCGTTGGAAGGGCAGGCGGCGGATATCGTGCAGGCCGCCAACCAGTCCGATGCTTTCCGTCTGGCCATTGACCTGCCAAGCGGGCTGGACGGCGCCACCGGCCAGCCGACGGGACCATGTTTTCACGCCGATGCCACCGTCACCTTTTTTCTTAAAAAACCTGGGCATCTTATTGCACCCGGCCGATTTTTGTGTGGTGGTACATCCAATATTCATGTGGCGGACATCGGCACCCCCGCCAGCGCGCTCGAGGCGATCAAGCCAGTCGCATTCGCCAATGAACCGGCCTTATGGAGCGGGCTTTTCCCCCATGCCGGACCGTTCAGCCATAAATATGACCGGGGCCATGTTCTGGTCCTAGGCGGGCGTGAGCCCGCGCTTGGCGCCAGCCGCTTGTCCAGCCTCGCGGCCCTGCGCAGCGGTGCCGGACTTGTCACCCTGGCCGCGCCGGCCGAGACCTATGCCGTGCAGGCAACGGCCCTCATCGATGTCATGGTCCGCAAGTTCGAGGCCGCTTTCGGCTTCCTGGGCATGCTGTCGGACCCCCGTTTGAGCACGGTGGTCCTGGGGCCCGGCGCCGGTGTCGGCGAGCGGACCGCCAAGCTGGTCGAAGGTGTGATTTCCAAGGGCCGCAAGGCCGTTGTCGACGCCGACGCGCTGACCAGTCTGGTCGACCGGCTGGACCGGGTGCGGACAACGAACAAGGGTCTGATCGTCATGACGCCCCATGACGGCGAATTCAGGCGTCTGTTTCCCGGCCTGCCGCTTGACCGGGACCGTTTGGCGGCGGCCCGCGAAGCAGCGGCGCAGACCGGCGCCTATCTGGTCCTGAAAGGGGTGTCCACCATCGTCGCCGCGCCGGACGGGCGGGCAAGCGTGGCCCACAACGCGCCGGCCTGGTTGTCGGTCGGCGGCACCGGCGATGTGCTGTCCGGTATCATCGCCGGTTTGCTGGCACAGGGCATGCCCGCGTTCGAAGCGGCATCGGCTGCCGTGTGGCTGCACGGACAGGCGGCAGTCAAGGCCGGGCGTGGCATGATCGCCTCCGATCTTTTGGACATACTGCCGAAAGTGCTGCCGTGATCCCTGGATTTTAGGGGAATGGGGCTTTTTGCCGCCTTATTATACCGGATATTGCATGTCACGAAGGGGAAAGGGGCATGTTTTCCTGATGGGCATATCCAGGTTTGGCCACATGGTGGCAGATATTCGGTCGTCTGGATGGTGAATGCTGCGGCCTGACGTTATGTCAGGGCCGCGTCCAGAGCCTGCAGTATGGCAAAGCAAAACAGATAAACTATTGATATAAAAGGAAGTTGACTGATCAGTCAGTCATTCCGCTCATATAGGGAGCCTGTTTTCAGGGATGTGTTCTGTCATCCTTGTCTCGGTCTGGTGCCGGGGGTGTCACGGCTGACGGGTATGGCGGTCAGAGGCCGGCAGTGGTCTTGCCGGTCGTGCGCTAATGGACGCTGTACCCGTCGGTACCCCGTTTTTTGTGGGATATGGCCCATTTGTCCGGTCATGTGACGCGGCAACGGCCGCCGGGCGTAACCGCAAAAAGGCTTGTGCTTGGGCGCACGCCTGTTATAAGCGCGGTCCTTATGGCAGGGCCGTACCGTGAGCCGACTGATTGGCGCGGTTCGGCGACGGGGCTGGGCCGTGGTAATGATAGCGGCTGTTGTTTGGGCATGACTGGGCGCCGCTTCCGGGCTTTCCGGAAGACGGAGCCATGGCATGCGCGGGCGTGGCGGAACTGGTAGACGCGCCAGATTTAGGTTCTGGTGTCTTCGGACGTGGGGGTTCAAGTCCCTCCGCCCGCACCATGCGCCGCATGCGGGCCGTGTCCCGGAAAAGCCTTTTGGATGGATTTTGTAAGCAGGACAGGCAGGACGATGCAGGTCGAAGAACTGGTGAATGAAGGTCTCAAGCGCGAATTCAAGGTCGTGGTCGAGGCAGGGGAACTGGACGCGAAACTGGACACGATCCTGAGTGAGTTTCGCGCAACCGCGCAAATCAAGGGGTTTCGCCCCGGCAAGGCGCCGCTGTCGTTGCTGAAACGCATGCACGGCGAACGGGCGATGAGCCAGGTCCTGTCGGAGACCATGCAGGAAACCAGCAGCCGGCTGATGGAAGACAAGGGCCTGAAGCCGGCCGTCCGTCCCGAAGTGGACGTGGACAATTATGAAGACGGCCAGGATCTGGCGTATACCATCCGGCTGGAAGTTCTGCCGGATATCGACATCAGCGATTTCAAGGCGCCCGCCCTGGAACGCTGGGTCGCCGATGTGGCCGACGCCGACATCGACACAGCCGCCGAGCGTGTCGCCAGCCAGCAGAAGACGTTCAAGAAAGCCGCCAAGACCGCCAAGGCAAAAGAGGGCGACGCCCTTCTGATCGATTATGTCGGCACCGTGGACGGGGAAGCCTTTGAAGGCGGTTCGGCTGAGGATTATCAGCTTGAACTCGGCAGCGGCACCTTCATCCCCGGATTTGAAGACCAGCTGACCGGCGCCAAGGCGGACGAGGACCGCACGGTAACGGTCACCTTCCCCGAGCAGTATCATGCCGAAGCCCTCGCCGGAAAAGAGGCCGAGTTTGCCGTCAAGGTCAAGGAAGTGCGCCGTCAGGCCGAAGCTGCTTTGGACGACGATCTGGCCAAGGGGCTTGGCTTCGATGATCTGGCGGCCCTGAAGGAGGCCCTGAAGGAACAACTGGCAAACGATAACCAGTCGCTGACACGCGGCCTTCTGAAACGCCGTCTGCTCGACAGCCTGGCCGAGGCCTATGATTTTGGCGTGCCCGGAAAAATGGTCGACCTGGAATTCGCTCAGATCTGGGAGCAGATCAAGCGTGACGCCATCATGTCGGGAGACGCCAAAGCCGAGGATTTCGAAGGCAAGGATGCCCCCGACGACGCTGATGAGGCCGCCGAATTCCGCGCCATTGCGGAACGCCGGGTTCGCCTGGGCCTGCTGTTGTCGGAAATCGGCGTGGCCAATGACGTTCAGGTCAGCCAGGATGAAATCAACCGGCGCATGGTCGAAGAAGCCCGCCGCTTCCCTGGGCAGGAGGCGCAGATTTTCCAGTATTTTCAGGAAAATGAAGACGCCCGCGCCCAGTTGCGCGCACCCATCTTCGAGGAAAAGGTCGTCGACTTCATTCTTGAAATGGCCGACCTGACCGACAAGACGGTCACCCGCGAAGACCTTGAAGCCGCCGTCCGCGCCCTGGACGAGGAAGAAGCCAATCCGGGCAAAAGCGAAAAGTCCGCACCGGCGAAAAAGGCCGCGGCCAAAAAGCCGGCCGCCAGGAAGGCTGACGATACGGACGACAAGAAACCGGCCGCGAAAAAGGCGCCGGCCAGGAAAGCTCCGGCAAAAACCGCTGCTGCCAAGAAGCCGGCCGCGAAAAAGACGGCAGCCTCAAAAGCAAAAACCGCCAAGACCGATACGGACGGCGACGCCTGAACGTTTGACGCCTGAGCTTTTGACTGCAGCCCCCGTGCCCGGCATCAATCCCTGGGCAGGGACCGGTGACATAGTCATACGCAGTGTCCCCAGCCTCGCCCGTCAGGGCGGGGCTGGTCTGTTTTTGGCCGGGTGGGTATGCCGGCGGATATGTCGATCGAAGAACGCAGCGAAACCCCTTGTCGTCGGTAACAGGGATTGCTACCTGTGAAATGAAGTCACGCGGGCTTCGTCAGGGCCCGCAAGCGTCCGGATTGTACGAACCTTCGTATATTACCATGTATCCGTCTTTCGGCAGTCGCCGTTGTTATCCATCAGACACCTTGCATGGCCCTGAGTCGGGCGGGTGTCGCATATGTCCGGCCTGTTTCCGGCTATCCAAAGGGATATAATTTGATGTCTGATCCGCTCGATATTTACGCCAACACACTTGTTCCCATGGTCGTGGAGCAAACCAACCGCGGTGAACGGTCTTTCGATATTTATTCCCGTCTTCTCAGGGAACGCATCGTCTTTCTGACCGGCCAGGTGAACGACCATGTGGCCAGCCTGATTGTCGCGCAGCTCCTCTACATGGAGGCGGACAATCCGAAAAAGGACATCAATTTCTATATCAATTCACCCGGCGGTGTGGTGACAAGCGGCCTGTCGATCTACGACACCATGCAATATATCCGCCCCAAGGTCTCCACCATCTGTATCGGACAGGCCTGCTCCATGGGCTCGTTCCTGCTGGCGGCCGGCGAGCCGGGTCAGCGCTTTGCCCTGGCCAACTCCCGCATCATGATCCATCAGCCGTCCGGTGGCGCCCAGGGACAGGCAGCGGATATTGAAATCCATGCCCGTGAAATCCTCAAAATGCGCGAGCGGCTGAACAAGATCTATGCGCAACACACCGGCAAAAAACTGTCTGAGATTGAAAAAGCCATGGACCGCGACTATTTCATGTCTCCGGAAGAGGCAAAGGATTTCGGTCTGATTGACGAAGTTTATGTCAAACGCCATGAAAGCGAGGATGACGCCTAGAAACAATCAACGGATGTAAGGTCCGGTCGTGGCGGGCGTCGCAGCGGTCTCGCAAGCCCTGTTTCGCCGGATGAGATTTCCACCCTGCCGCGATGCGTTTTTTGTTGTATGGGCTTTTTTAACCAAGCTACGATAAATCTACGGTTCCGAACCGGGACAAGCCTTCAGGCACTAAGACAGGATTGGTGACGACTTTGAGTAACGGTGATTCGAAAAACACGCTCTATTGCTCATTCTGTGGCAAGAGCCAGCATGAGGTCCGCAAGCTGATCGCGGGTCCGACGGTCTTCATTTGCGACGAATGCGTTGAGTTGTGCAACGACATCATCAAGGAAGAAAGCAAGAGCGCCCTGTCCAAAAGCGGTGACGGCGTGCCGTCGCCCAAACAGATTCTCGAGGTGCTGGACGACTATGTCATCGGTCAGGGCGATGCCAAGAAGGTCCTGTCCGTTGCCGTTCACAACCACTACAAAAGATTGAATCACTCCAGCAGCGGCTCGGAGGTGGAGCTGGCAAAATCCAACATTCTCCTCGTCGGACCGACAGGCTGCGGCAAGACGCTGCTTGCGCAGACGCTCGCGCGCATTCTCGACGTGCCCTTCACCATGGCCGATGCCACCACCCTGACCGAGGCCGGCTATGTGGGCGAGGATGTGGAAAACATTATCCTCAAGCTCCTGCAGGCAGCCGACTATAATGTTGAGCGGGCCCAGCGCGGGATCGTCTATATCGACGAGGTGGACAAGATCAGCCGCAAGGCCGACAACCCGTCCATCACCCGTGATGTCTCGGGCGAGGGGGTTCAGCAGGCCCTGCTGAAAATCATGGAGGGCACGGTGGCCAGCGTCCCTCCGCAAGGCGGCCGCAAGCATCCGCAGCAGGAATTCCTGCAGGTGGACACCACCAATATCCTGTTCATCTGCGGCGGCGCTTTTGCCGGTCTGGACAAGGTCATCGGGAACCGGCTGCAGGGTAAATCCATTGGTTTCGGCGCCAAGGTGTCCGCACCGGACGACCGCAGTACCGGCGAAATCTTCAAGGAAACCGAGCCTGAGGATTTGCTGAAATTCGGACTGATTCCCGAATTTGTCGGGCGCCTGCCCGTGATCGCCACCTTGGAAGACTTGGACGAGGATGCGCTGGTCAAAATCCTGACCGAACCGAAGAACGCTCTGCTCAAACAGTATCAGACCCTGTTCGAGATGGAAGATGCCCAGCTCACCTTCACCGAGGACGCCCTTTACGCCGTTGCCAAAAAGGCGATCGAGCGTAAAACCGGTGCGCGGGGTCTGCGCTCCATCATGGAAGACACGCTGCTGGATACCATGTTCGATCTGCCCAGCATGGAAGGGGTGGAGGAAATCGTCATCAATGATGATGTTGTCGTGGGCGATTCCAAGCCGTTGCAGATTTACGCGGACAGGCGGGACGGTGTGGGCCAGCAACCGGCCTGACGCCGGGATCTGATACCCCCGACCGCCCCCGACGTTTGACGCCGAAGTGTGCCGCCAGGGTTTCCCTGATATGTTCTGGGTCAAACTATCCCGTGCCCGGATCACCATGTACGAAGATGTGCCGGTGATCCGTGTCAAGTCTTGAAATCGCCTTTTTCTGCTCCCAATTGGCGGGTAGAAGTAAGATCAGGATACCCTGTCCGGTGTACTCTTCCACCTTTACCGATCAAGGCGTTTATCCAAAAGAAAACAGCGCTTCGCTGGAGTAAGCCATGACTGAAACAACCGAAAACCAAGACCTTCTGTCGCTGCCGGTTCTGCCGCTCAGAGACATTGTGGTATTTCCGCATATGATCGTGCCGCTCTTTGTCGGCCGTGAAAAATCGGTCAGGGCACTTGAAGAAGTCATGGCCAATGACAAGCAGATCCTGCTGGTCGCGCAAAAGGACGCCTCCGAGGATGACCCCGGTGCCGGCGATGTTTTTGAAATCGGTACCATGGCTTCGGTGTTGCAGCTTTTGAAACTGCCGGATGGAACGGTCAAGGTTCTTGTCGAAGGCGTCGAGCGCGCCCAGATCGACAAATTTGAAAAGACGGACCCGTTTTTCGAGGCGCACGCCACCCCTCTGCCTGAAACGGATCACGACAATCCGGATGTGGACGCACTGCGCCGCTCCGTCGCCGCCCAGTTCGAGCAATATGTCAAGCTGAACAAGAAAATTCCGAGCGAGGTCACCGCCACCGTCGCCGAAATCGAGGACCCCGGCAAACTGGCCGATACCGTCGCCTCGCATCTGGCACTGAAGATTGGCGACAAACAGGACCTGTTGGCAACGGTCTCCGTGGCGCAGCGTCTGGAACAGATTTACAGTTTCATGGAGGGCGAAATCGGCGTTCTCCAGGTCGAGAAAAAAATCCGCGGCCGTGTCAAACGCCAGATGGAGAAGACCCAGCGCGAATATTACCTCAACGAACAGCTCAAGGCGATCCAGAAGGAACTGGGCGAGGGCGACGAGGGCCGCGAGGAAACCCAGGAGCTGGAAGAAAAAATCCAGCAAACCAAACTGTCGAAGGAAGCGCGTGAAAAGTGCATGGCCGAGCTGAAAAAGCTGAAGGCCATGAGCCCCATGTCGGCCGAGGCCACGGTGGTGCGCAATTTTCTGGACTGGATGTTGAGCGTTCCCTGGGGCAAGCGCAGCCGCGTGAAGAAGGATATCGTCAAGGCCGAGGCTATTCTCGATACGGATCACTACGGTCTGGAGAAGGTCAAGGAACGGATCGTCGAATATCTCGCGGTCCAGCAGCGTGCCGGCAAACTGAAAGGCCCGATCCTGTGTCTGGTCGGCCCTCCGGGTGTCGGGAAAACCTCGCTTGGCAAATCGATCGCCAAGTCGACTGGCCGTGAATTTGTCCGCTTTTCACTTGGCGGCGTCCGGGATGAGGCGGAAATCCGTGGCCACCGGCGGACCTATATCGGGTCCATGCCGGGCAAGGTGATGCAGTCCATGAAGAAGGCCGGCACCACCAATCCGCTTTTCCTGCTCGATGAAATTGACAAAATGGGTCAGGACTTCCGCGGTGATCCCGCTTCCGCCCTTCTGGAAGTGCTGGATCCGGAGCAGAACAACAAGTTCAACGACCACTATCTGGAGATCGATTACGATCTGTCCGATGTCATGTTCGTGACCACGGCCAATTCCCTGCGCATGCCGCAGCCGCTTCTGGACCGGATGGAAATCATCCAGCTCTCCGGGTACACGGAAGAGGAAAAGCTGGAAATCGCCAAGCGTCACCTGATTCCGAAACTGATGAAGGATCACGGCCTCAAGAAAAAGGAATGGACCATTTCCGATGGCGCCATTCTGGATGTGATCCGCTATTACACCCGCGAAGCCGGGGTGCGGAATCTGGAACGGGCCCTTGCCAAACTGATCCGCAAGGCGGTCAAGGAAATCGTCGAAGGCTCCAAAAAGGAAGTGCATGTCAGCACCCGCAATGTGGGCAAATATGCCGGAGTGCGCCGTTTCCGGTACGGCGAGGCGGAAGAAGAGGACAATGTCGGTGTAACCACCGGTCTGGCATGGACCGAGGTTGGCGGCGAATTGCTCGCGGTCGAGGCGGTCACCGTGCCCGGCAAGGGATTGATCAAGGAAACCGGCAAACTGGGCGATGTCATGAAAGAATCGATCCAGGCCGCGCGGTCCTTCGTGCATTCGCGCTGTGTCGATTTCGGTATCAGCCCGAAATATTTCGAAAAACGCGACATTCATATCCACGTACCCGAAGGGGCGACGCCGAAAGACGGTCCGTCCGCCGGCGTTGCCATGAGCACATCCATCGTTTCCGCCCTGACAGGGATTGCGGTGCGCCGGGATATCGCCATGACGGGCGAGGTGACATTGCGCGGGCGTGTTCTGCCCATTGGCGGCCTGAAGGAAAAACTGCTGGCCGCGCTGCGTGGTGGGATCAAAAAGGTCCTGATTCCAAAGGAAAATGAGAAGGATCTGGCGGAAATCCCGGCCAATGTCAAAAAGGGACTGGAGATTGTACCGGTCAGCCGTGTTGATGAAGTTCTCTCCCACGCCCTTGTGGCAGAGCTCGAGCCGATCGACTGGCCGGACGATGAAGCACTGCCCGATGTGCCCAAGGAGGGCGACGGAGACGGCACAGAAGTACGGCCACATTAGTCGTATTGGTCGCTTTCTGGGTGCTATTCGATAAAAAAATCGGAAAAACCGCAGTTTTCTGCGGTTTTTTGCTTTGACACAAGGAAAAAACCGGTTCTAAACTGCGACCCGCAATACGGAGCAAACCGCGATTATTTGTGCGGTGGTTAACTCAGAGGGGGATACCTTGAATAAAAACGATCTGGTTGCAAAAGTTTCTGAATCTGCCGATCTGTCGAAAGCGGACGCCGTCAAAGCTGTTGATGCTGTTTTTGATGCCATCACTTCGGCCCTGTCCGGTGGTGATGATGTGCGTCTCGTTGGTTTCGGTACTTTCCTGGTGGCCGAGCGTGCCGCCAGCAAGGGCCGTAATCCTCGCACCGGCGCCGAAATCGACATTCCGGCTTCCAAGCAACCGAAGTTCAAGGCCGGCAAGGGTCTGAAAGACGCTGTGAACAGCTGATAATTCGGTTACGGACTAGAACGGTACAATAATTGAACCGGTCGTGAGGCATCTGATCTCACGGCCGGTTTTTCTATGCGGTCCTTCAGTCCGTTCTTCCCCAGCGCGTTCTTCCCCGGTTCCTTGCCCGCGCAAGGGATCCTATACTGATTCTGATGGAAGGCATTTGCATAAAATTTTCTGGAAAGCGAACCGCCGTGGTCGGGGATTCCGTCTTTTCACCTACGACTGGGGCTGGGCGTAAAAAAATCGTCAAAAGTCTCTGGACAGATACGGGGCTGGAGCGGTAAAAGCGCCTCCACGCAAAAGCCGGGCGGTTAGCTCAGTTGGTAGAGCATCTCGTTTACACCGAGAGGGCCGGCGGTTCGAGCCCGTCACCGCCCACCATTTGCGTCTCATCATGTCCGCACAGACGGCCTTGTCTGTTTGTACGCTATGTCTGCCGGCTCAGGGCCGGGCAGGGGCAGTTAGCTCAGTTGGTAGAGCACCGTGTTCACATCGCGGGGGTCGGCGGTTCGAACCCGTCACTGCCCACCATTCTTCCTCGGATAGATATGATCGCTAGGCTGGGCTCCACGTGTCGGTAGCGCCTTGACCCGGTACGGTGTTCACCTTTTTCCCATTGCCCTTTCGGCTCCCGGTCGCTGTCCCGGCGAGGGATAAGCACGTAATTTCCCTGACGTTTCTGTGCCTTTGCGGGATTTTCAAAAAAAGTTCAAACGGATGATTGACAAGCCTGTCGGGGAAGCCTAAACAGCCTCCCACGGAACGCGGGCGGGTGTAGCTCAGTTGGTTAGAGCGCCGGCCTGTCACGCCGGAGGTCGCGGGTTCGAGCCCCGTCACTCGCGCCAGCTTCGCGTTTCGCTGAACCTTTCTTTCTTCCTTTTTCCATAATGCAAATTCTTCCGTGTCTGACGTGATGCGGAGGTGTCGACGGCTCTGCTCCCCGTGCAAGCAGGTTGTTTCCGGTATCGCCTTCCTCCTTGTTGCGACCGGTTCTTAACATGTCGGTTTTTAAGGACATTTTGCCACGAGTGCGGCGAAATTGGCTCTTTACGGGGGCGGGTGTGCCCGATAAAACACCTGCACGTTCAGGCGTCTGTTTGGCTCGCTTTCAGGTTGGCCATGACACTTCGACGCCACGATGTACAGATACATAAGGATAAGGCTTTGTCATGGATGATCTCCTGATCGAATACCTGCCGATCCTGATTTTCATAGGCGTGGCACTGGTCTTTGCCATGGTTTTCGTCGGTGCGGCGATGCTGGTGGCCCGTCAGCGTCCGGATACGGAAAAACTGTCGGCATATGAATGCGGTTTCGAAGCGTTCGAAGACGCCCGCAATCAGTTTGACGTTCGTTTTTATCTGGTCGCGATCCTGTTCATCATTTTCGATCTGGAAATTGCTTTTCTCTTTCCCTGGGCCGTGACGCTCGGTGAAATCGGGCTATATGGTTTCTGGTCGATGGTGATCTTTCTCGGTGTTCTGACTGTTGGCTTTGTTTACGAGTGGAAAAAGGGAGCGCTGGAATGGGAGTAACGGATCCAAAGGTGCCCGGTACGGACGCAACAGCCGTTGTGCCGCCCTCCGAAGACGCTTTTTTCCGTGGTATCAATGAAGAACTGACGGATAAGGGATTTGTCGTTACCACGGCCGAAGACCTGATCAATTGGGCGCGCACGGGCTCGCTCTGGTGGATGACCTTCGGGCTGGCCTGTTGTGCTGTCGAAATGATGCACACCAGTATGCCGCGCTATGATCTGGAACGGTTCGGCGTTGCGCCGCGTGCCAGCCCCCGTCAAAGCGATGTCATGATCGTTGCCGGCACCCTGACCAACAAGATGGCACCGGCCCTGCGCAAGGTCTATGACCAGATGGCGGAACCCCGCTATGTCATATCCATGGGCAGTTGCGCCAATGGCGGTGGATATTACCACTATTCCTATTCCGTCGTGCGCGGCTGTGACCGGATTGTACCGGTGGATATTTACGTGCCCGGCTGCCCGCCCACTGCGGAAGCCCTGCTGTACGGCATCTTGCAGCTTCAGCGTAAAATCCGTCGTACCGGGACGATAAACCGGTAATCGCTTGTGGCATGCATGACCCTGAAGTTTAAGGGCGGCAATGCCGGGACCCGGTCGGGTCTGATAACCGAACCGCTGGCGGACACCCTTTGAATATAAAGGGGCCGCCGTCTTCAACAACGAGGAAGAGGGTGCTCCCATGGCGGACGACGCCTTGACCGAACTCGGTACGCATATCGCCAACAGCCTGGAAAACGAGGTCCAAGCTTTTGATGTCGCTTTTGGAGAGCTGACCGTCAAGGCCCGTGCCGACCAGATTATAAAGGTGCTGACATTTCTGCGCGACGACCCGGAATGTCTGTTCAAGCAGCTTGTTGATGTCTGCGGCGCCGACTATCCGGACCGTCCGCGCCGGTTTGACGTGGTGTATCATCTGCTCAGCCTGCAATTAAATCGCCGTGTCCGTGTCAAGGTTGAAACGGACGCCGACACACCGGTGCCCAGCGCGACCGAGATTTTCCAGTCCGCGAACTGGTTCGAGCGCGAAGCCTGGGACCTGTACGGTATATTCTTCGCCGGCCATCCCGATCTGCGGCGTATTCTCACCGATTATGGTTTCCAGGGGCATCCCCTGCGCAAGGATTTCCCGCTCACCGGTTTTGTCGAGGTCCGTTATTCCGAGGAAGAGAAGCGGGTGGTCTATGAACCTGTGAAACTGACCCAGGAATTTCGTGACTTCGATTTCATGAGCCCGTGGGAAAGTGCCGAATACATTCTGCCTGGTGATGAAAAATCCGCCAACGGTGCGGCAGGCAAGCCGGAGGGCAACTGATGGCCGACGTCGATATCAAAAATTACTGCCTGAATTTCGGTCCGCAGCACCCGGCGGCTCACGGCGTTCTGCGCATGGTGATGGAGCTGGACGGCGAGATGATCGAGCGTGTCGATCCGCATATCGGCCTTCTGCACCGGGGGACCGAGAAACTGATCGAGCACAAGCAGTATCTTCAGGCCATGCCGTATTTTGACCGGCTCGACTATGTGGCGCCGATGAACCAGGAGCATGCTTTCGTTCTGGCGATTGAAAAGCTGCTGGATCTGGAAGTGCCCGAGCGCGGTCAGTATATCCGTGTTCTGTTCTGTGAAATCGGCCGTATTCTCAACCATCTGCTCAATCTGACGACGCATGCGTTGGACGTCGGTGCGCTGACGCCGATCCTCTGGGGTTTTGAGGAACGGGAAAAACTGATGGAATTCTACGAGGCGGCCTCGGGCGCGCGTCTCCATGCGGCGTATTTCCGCCCCGGTGGCGTCCATCAGGACCTGACTCCCAAACTGATTGATGAAATCGCCGCCTGGACCGATACGTTCCCCAAGGTTCTCGAAGACATGGAAGCGCTTCTGATCGAGAATCGCATCTTTAAACAGCGCAATGTTGATATCGGCCTCGTCAGTGTCGAGGATGCGATGAGCTGGGGTTTTTCCGGCCCCATGCTGCGTGGCAGCGGCATTCCATGGGATCTGCGCAAATCCCAGCCCTATGATGTCTATGACCGTATGGATTTCCAGGTGGCTGTCGGCAAGCATGGTGACTGTTACGACCGCTTTATGCTGCGTCTTGCCGAAATCCGCGAATCCCTGAAAATCGTCAAGCAGTGCATTGCCGAGATGCCCGGTGGGCCCGTGCTGAGCGTCAAGTCAAAGGTGGCGCCGCCGCGCCGCGGCGAAATGAAGCGTTCGATGGAAGCCCTTATCCATCACTTCAAACTTTATACCGAGGGCTTCAAGGTGCCCGAGGGCGAAGTCTATGCCGCGGTCGAGGCCCCGAAAGGGGAATTCGGTGTCTATCTCGTGTCCGATGGGTCCAATCGGCCGTACCGTTGTAAGATCAGGGCGCCCGGATTTGCCCATCTGGCGGCCATGGACCATCTGTGCAAGGGGCACATGCTGGCGGATGCGCCTGCCGTACTGGGCGCCATGGACATAGTGTTTGGAGAAGTGGACCGATGAGCGAGGCGGAAAAGAGCACGGTGGCCGCGTTTGCCTGGACCCCGGAAAACGAGGCGCTGGCCCAGAAACACATCGCCAAATACCCGGAAGGCCGCCAGAAAAGCGCGGTCATGCCGCTTCTGGATCTGGCTCAGCGTCAAAATGGCGGGCATCTGACTCAGGACATCATCGAATATGTGGCCGATTATCTCGACATGCCGCCCATCAAGGCGCATGAAGTCGCCACGTTCTACACGATGTACAATCATAAACCTGTGGGCAAATTCCATGTTCAGGTGTGCGGCACCACGCCCTGCTGGCTGCGCGGCAGCGACGATCTGATCAAAGCCTGCCGGGACAGGTTGGGCATCGGTTTCGGTGAAACCACCGACGACGGCCTGTTCACCCTGTCCGAGGTGGAATGCGCGGGCGCCTGTGTCAACGCGCCGGCGGTTGCCATCAATGACGATTATTTCGAAGACCTGACACCGGAAAGCCTGACGGATATTCTGGACAGGTTGGCCAGGGGCGAGACGGTGACACCGGGTCCGCAGAACGGTCGGCAGACCAGCGCGCCATTGGGTGGCCCGACGACTTTGAAAGATGTCGCCGCGGACACCGGCGCCGATGGGGGTCAGTAAGGAGAAAGGCCTATGTTACAGGATAAGGACCGCATCTTTACCAACCTCTATGGCACACAGCACTGGGGTCTGGACGCGGCGCGCAAGCGCGGCGACTGGGACGGCACCCGTGACCTTCTGGCCAAGGGGCAGGACTGGATCATCGACCAGATGAAGGAATCCGGTCTGCGCGGCCGCGGCGGCGCGGGCTTTCCCACCGGGCTGAAATGGTCCTTCATGCCCAAGGAAAGTCCGGATGGGCGGCCATCCTATCTGGTTGTCAACGCGGACGAGGGCGAGCCCGGCACCTGTAAGGACCGGGACATGATGCGGCATGATCCGCACAAGCTGATTGAAGGCTGCCTGATCGCCGGCTTCGCCATGCGCGCGCGTGCGGCTTACATCTACATCCGCGGCGAATTCCACAACGAAGGCAATGTTTTGGAAGCCGCGATTGATGAAGCATATGAGGCAGGCCTGATCGGCAACAATGCCTGTGGCTCCGGTTTCGATTTTGACGTTTATGTACACCGGGGCGCCGGTGCCTATATCTGCGGCGAGGAAACCGCCCTGATCGAAAGCCTTGAGGGCAAAAAGGGCCAACCGCGTCTGAAGCCGCCATTTCCCGCGAATGTGGGCGTATGGGGCTGTCCGACAACCGTAAACAACGTGGAATCCATTGCCGTTGCCCCCACCATCCTGCGCCGTGGCGCCGACTGGTTTGCCGGTCTGGGGCGGCCCAACAACACGGGCACCAAGGTCTTCTGCATTTCCGGCCATGTGAACACGCCCTGCAATGTGGAAGAGGAAATGGGCATCCCGCTCAAGGAACTCATTGAAAAACATGCGGGCGGTGTGCGTGGCGGCTGGGACAACCTGCTTGCCGTTATTCCGGGCGGGTCGTCCGTTCCGCTCATCCCCAAATCCATCTGTGACGACGTACTGATGGATTTTGACAGTCTCAAGGACGTTCAGTCCGGTCTGGGAACGGCAGCGGTCATCGTCATGGACAAATCCACCGATATCGTGAAAGCCATCGCCCGCCTCAGCGAGTTTTACAAACACGAAAGCTGCGGCCAGTGCACACCCTGCCGTGAAGGCACCGGCTGGATGTGGCGTGTCATGGAACGGTTGGTGAAGGGCGAGGCCGAGCGTGCCGAAATCGATATGCTGCTTGACGTCTCCTATCAGATCGAGGGGCATACCATCTGTGCACTGGGTGATGCCGCGGCCTGGCCGATCCAGGGGCTGATCCGTCATTTCCGCCATGAGATTGAGCGCCGTATCGATCACTATCATGCCCAGGCTGCCGAATAGAACGGCCGACACGGCAAGGGAGTAACACATGCCCACACTGACCATTGACGGTAAGGAAGTAACGGTCGATCCGGGAACGACGGTTCTTCAGGCCTGCGAAGAAATCGGCGTTGAAATTCCGCGCTTCTGCTATCACGAACGCCTGTCGATTGCCGGCAACTGCCGTATGTGCCTGGTTGAGATGGAACGGTCTCCCAAGCCGATCGCCAGCTGTGCCATGCCGGCAGGGGATGGCATGGTGATCCACACCAATACGGAAAAGGTGAAAAAGGCCCGCGAGGGCGTGATGGAATTTCTCCTCATCAATCACCCCCTGGACTGCCCGATCTGCGACCAGGGCGGTGAATGCGACCTGCAGGATCAGGCCATGGCCTTTGGCCGTGCCGGGAACCGCTATGAGGAAAACAAGCGCGCCGTCGCCGAAAAACACATGGGGCCGCTGATCGGCACCATCATGACCCGGTGTATCCACTGCATGCGGTGTGTCCGTTTCGCCGAGGAAGTCGCCGGCGTTGACGATATGGGCTCGCTCGGTCGCGGGGAAAACACCGAGATCACCACCTATCTGGACAAGATGCTGGACAGTGAAATGTCCGGAAATGTGGTCGATCTGTGCCCGGTTGGTGCGCTGACCAGCAAGCCGTACGCCTATACCGCGCGCAGTTGGGAACTGCGCAAGACCGAATCCATCGATGTCATGGACGCGGTTGGCTCCAATATCCGTGTGGATGCGCGCGGCGCGGCGGTCATGCGGATTCTTCCCCGTTTGAACGAGGATGTGAACGAGGAATGGATTTCCGACAAGACGCGCTTTGTCTATGACGGGCTGCGCAAACGCCGGCTGGACCGTCCCTATGTGCGCAAGCGCGGCAAGCTTGAAGAAGCCAGCTGGCCGGAAGCCTTCGATGTCATCAGGAAACAGCTGAAAGACCTGAAAGGCAATCAGATTGCCGGCCTTGTCGGCGACCTTACCGACATGGAAGCCATGGTTGCGCTGAAAGATCTGCTCGGCGCTCTCGGCTCCAAGCGGATCGAAGGCCGTCAGGACGGGTCGAAGCTGGAAGCCGGTGCGCGCAGCGGCTATCTTCTGAACCCCGGTCTTGCCGGTGTCGAGGACGCAGATTTTCTTTTGATGATCGGCTGCAATCCGCGCGCGGAAGCACCGATCCTGAACGTGCGTATCCGCAAGGCCGTGATCCATCTGGGCCTGAAGGTGGCCAATATCGGCAATGCCGAGGACCTGACATACAGCGTCGGTGAACTGGGCGATGACGCCTCCATTCTGTCGGCCCTTGCAAACGGCACCCATCCCGCCGCCGAGGACCTGAAAAAGGCGGAACGGCCGCTGATTCTGGTAGGCCAGGGGGCTTTGGCCCGCGATGACGGCGCCGCCATCCTGAAGGCTGCGCGCGATCTTGCCGACACCCACGCCGTCAAGGACGGCTGGACCGGTTTCGGCGTGCTGCATACGGCGGCCGCCCGTGTCGGTGCCCTCGACCTGGGGCTGACCGCCAAGGGCGGGATCGATGCCCTTCTGGACGACGCCGAGGCCGGAAAACTCAAGGCCGTCTTCAATCTGGGGGCGGATGAATTTGATTCTGCCGCGCTGGAAAACACCTTCACCGTCTATATCGGCACCCACGGCGATGAAGGCGTGCGCAACGCCGATGTCATTCTGCCCGCGGCCGCCTATACGGAAAAACCCGGTACATACATCAATACGGAAGGCCGCGTTCAGCGCACGGCCAAGGCACACTTTGCCCCAGGCGAGGCCCGCGAGGACTGGACGATCCTGCGGGCCCTGTCCGATGTTCTGGGGCATCGTCTGCCCTATGACACTGTCGCCGACCTGCGCAAACGCCTTGTCAAACTGGCGCCTCACACCGTCACTCTGGACACACTGCCTGATGAAAGCTGGGGTGATTTCGGCACATCCGGCGAAATTCTGCCGGGAGGCATTGCGCCCGCGGTCGAAAACTTCTATTTCACCAACCCGATTGCCCGCGCAAGCCAGATCATGGCGGACATCGTCGCCGAGCGCGGCGGCGAGGGCGACATTGAGGAGGCCACGGGCACCCATGGTTGAGGCGCTGTATCAATTGCTGGGCGGGGAGGGCGCTGCTCTCTATTTCGCCGCCATCATGCTGGCGATCCTTGCGGTGGTTCTGCCCCTGCTGATCGCGGTCGCGTTTTCCGTCTATTTTGACCGGAAAATCTGGGCCGCCGTTCAGATGCGGCGCGGCCCCAACGTGGTCGGACCTTTCGGCCTGCTGCAATCCTTTGCCGATGGCCTGAAGCTTTTTCTGAAGGAAACCATCATTCCCGCCGGCGCCAACAAGGGTATTTTCCTGTTGGCTCCGATCGTGACTTTCGTGTTGGCGCTGATCGCGTGGGCCATTGTGCCGTTCGGTCCGCATATGGCCATCGCGGATCTGAATGTTGGTATTCTTTACCTTTTGGCTATTTCGTCGCTGGGTGTGTACGGCATCATCATGTCCGGCTGGGCCTCGAACAGCCGCTATGCTTTTCTGGGCGGTTTGCGCTCCGCCGCGCAGATGGTCTCCTACGAGGTGTCGATCGGCTTTGTTCTGGTGACCGTGCTGGTCAAGGTCGGCTCGCTCAACATGACCGACATCGTCGAGGCACAGTCCGGCTATATCTGGAACTGGCATTTCCTGCCGTTCTTCCCGGTTTTCGTGATCTTTCTGATTTCCGCGCTGGCGGAAACCAACCGTCCGCCCTTTGACCTGCCGGAGGCCGAGGCGGAACTGGTCGCCGGTTACCAGGTGGAATACAGCTCCATGGCGTTCGCTCTGTTCTTCCTCGGGGAATATGCCAACATCCTGATGATGTCCGCCGTTATGGCCATCCTGTTCTTCGGCGGCTGGTATGCGCCGCTTCCGGGGCTGGACATTCTGCCCGGGTGGCTGTGGCTGATCCTGAAAATCTGTTTCGGCTTCTTCATCTTCGCCATGGTCAAGGCATTCGTGCCGCGTTACCGCTATGACCAGCTCATGCGGCTGGGATGGAAAGTGTTTCTGCCGATCTCGCTGTTTCTGGTGGTCGCCTATTCAGGCATCATGATCGCCTTCGGCTGGTTGCCGGCATAAACGGAGGAAAGACCGATGAGCACCCTTGCCCAAGCTGCCAAAGGCCTGCTGCTGCTGGAGTTCTGGTCCGCCTTTAAACTGTCGATGAAGTATTTCTTCCGGCCCAAGGCGACCGTCAACTATCCTTATGAAAAGGGCAGGCTAAGCCCGCGCTTCCGGGGCGAACACGCTCTGCGCCGCTATCCCAACGGCGAGGAACGCTGTATCGCCTGCAAACTGTGCGAAGCCATCTGCCCGGCGCAGGCCATCACCATCGAGGCGGAACCGCGCGAGGACGGCTCGCGCCGCACCACCCGCTATGATATCGACATGACAAAATGCATCTATTGCGGTTTCTGCGAAGAGGCCTGTCCGGTGGATGCCATCGTTGAGGGACCGAATTTCGAATTCGCCACCGAAACACGCGAAGAACTGATGTACGACAAAGAAAAACTGCTGGCCAACGGGGAACGCTGGGAACGTGAAATCGCCGCCAATCTGGCTGCGGACGCGCCCTACCGCTGATCCACTCCCGCCGGTACTATCCCGCGTCCGGGCGTAAGGCTTGCCTTCGCGTCCGGCGCTGTCTGACAAGGACGACCATATGTCACTGACAGGTTTTGCCTTTTATCTGTTTGCCTTTTTCACCGTGGCGTCCGGTTTTCTGGTCATTTCGGCCCGAAACCCGGTGCATAGCGTGTTGTGGCTGATCCTCGCCTTTTTCTCCGCCGCCGGCCTGTTCGTCCTGATGGGGGCCGAATTCCTCGCCATGCTGCTGGTCATTGTCTATGTCGGCGCGGTCGCCGTGCTGTTCCTCTTCGTGGTGATGATGCTGGACATCAATTTCGTCGAGCTCCGTCAGGGCTTTCTGCAATATCTGCCCGTCGGTGCGCTGATCGGCCTGATCTTGCTGGGAGAACTGCTGACATTGGGCGCGGCCTGGCAGTTCGGCGATCTGGTCACACAGAATGCGGCGGCGCCGACGCCGGATGTGTCCGATGTGGAGAACACCGTGGCCCTCGGACAGCTTCTTTATACGGATTACATCTTCATCTTCCAGACGGCGGGTTTGACCCTTCTTGTCGCCATGGTCGGGGCCATTGTGCTGACCCTGCGTCACCGTCCCGGCGTGAAACGGCAATCGATCGCGGCTCAGGTGGCCCGGCGGTCGACCGAGGCTTACACCATGGTCGAGGCCGGTGTGGGCGAGGGCGTCGATCCGGCCGCCACGCTGATGAAGACGCCGGGCAGCAAGCGGGGGAGGACATAAGCCATGGCCATCGGGCTTGGACACTATCTGACGGTGGCGGCACTTCTGTTCGTGCTGGGCATTTTCGGGATTTTCATCAACCGTAAGAATGTGATCATCATTCTCATGTCGGTGGAACTGATCCTGTTGTCCGTCAATATCAACCTGATTGCGTTTTCCACCCATCTCGGCGACATGGTCGGCCAGGTGCTGGCCATGTTCGTTCTGACCGTCGCCGCCGCCGAGGCCGCGATCGGGCTGGCAATCCTGGTGATCTATTTCCGGACCCGCGGTTCCATCGCGGTCGAAGACATCAATCAGATGAAGGGCTGAGGCCGTATGCTTTACAAACTGATCGTCTTTCTGCCGCTGATTGGGTTTCTCGTCGCGGGTCTTTTCGGACGCCGCATCGGTGACCGGGGCAGCCAGCTGCTGACCTCGGGTCTGGTCACCATATCGGCCATTCTGTCCTGGACGGCTTTTGTCGATGTGGCCCTGCTGCACAACAAATACAGCATCCACGTGCTGGACTGGGTCACATCCGGGTCTCTTGAATTCAACTGGGCCTTCAAGATCGACACGCTGACGGCGGTGATGCTGGTGGTGGTCAATTCGGTGTCCGCGCTCGTCCACTGGTATTCCATGGGATACATGCACGAAGATCCGGACAAGCCGCGCTTCTTCGCCTATCTGTCCCTGTTTACCTTTGCCATGCTGATGTTGGTGACCGCGGACAATCTGGTACAGATGTTCTTCGGCTGGGAAGGGGTCGGTCTCGCCTCCTATCTTCTCATCGGTTTCTGGTACACCAAGCCCAGCGCCAATGCCGCCGCCATCAAGGCTTTCGTGGTCAACCGGATCGGCGACTTCGGCTTTTCGCTCGGCATCTTCGCGGTGTTCGTCCTGTTCAATACGGTCCAGTTCGACGGTATTTTCACGCAAGTCGAAACCTATAAGGACGCCACCATGGTCTTCCTGGGGCAGGAATATCACGCCCTGACGGTGATCTCGCTGTTGCTGTTCGTGGGCGCCATGGGCAAGTCGGCCCAGTTGGGCCTGCACACCTGGCTGCCGGACGCCATGGAAGGGCCGACGCCCGTCTCCGCGCTGATCCATGCGGCCACCATGGTGACCGCCGGTGTTTTCCTCGTCGCACGGTTCAGCCCGGTGTTCGATCTTGCTCCTGACGCCCTGGCGGTTGTCACCGTTATCGGTGCGGCCACCGCCTTTTTCGCCGCCACCATCGGCTTGGTGCAGAACGACATCAAACGGGTCATCGCCTATTCCACCTGTTCGCAGCTGGGCTACATGTTCTTCGCGCTCGGCGTATCGGCCTATGGCGCGGCCATTTTCCACCTGTTCACCCACGCCTTTTTCAAAGCGCTTTTGTTCCTCGGCGCCGGCTCGGTCATCCATGCCATGCACCATGAACAGGATATGCGCAAAATGGGTGGTGTCCGGCAGTATGCACCGCTGACCTACGGCATGATGATTATCGGCACCCTGGCTTTGACCGGGTTCCCGTTCACCGCCGGCTATTATTCCAAGGACATGATCATCGAGGCCGCCTATGCCAGCCATTCGGCTGGTGCGCAGTTTGCCTTCGTCATGGGGGTCGCCGCCGCACTGATGACCAGTTTTTACAGCTGGCGGCTGATTTTCATGACGTTCACGGGCGAATGCCGCGCGGACGAACACACCCGCCTTCATGCCCATGAAAGCCCCTGGATCATGCTGATCCCGCTGGTCCTGCTGTCTCTCGGGGCGCTGTTCGCCGGTTTCGGTTTCCACGAAATGTTCATCGGTCATGACCGCATCGCCTTCTGGAACGGGTCGCTGGTGACAGCCGCGGGCGATGTGATCGACGAGGCGCATCATGTGCCCTTCGGCGTGAAACTGGCCCCGATGGTGGCCATGGCACTGGGCTTCCTGATGGCGTGGATCATGTACATCCGCTCGACCGATATACCGGGCAGGCTGGCCAAGACCTGGGACGGTCTTTACGCCTTCCTCCTCAACAAATGGTATGTGGACGAACTGTATAATCTGATCTTCGTGCGTCCGGCCTTCTGGATCGGACGGCAGTTCTGGAAGCGCGGCGACCAGCAGACCATCGACGGACTGGGGCCGAACGGCGTTTCCGGGGCGGTTGCGGCCATTGCCGCGCGGGCCCGCAAACTGCAAAGCGGATATCTCTATCATTATGCCTTTGCCATGATTGTCGGGCTCGCCCTTGTGGTGACTTGGTTCATGGTGCGGGCAGGCGGCTAAAGGCGGACAGCGGCGGGCAGGGGCAGGGATGCCTGATCGCCCGGCTGCGCTTGGGATAAGCAAATATGACGATTATTGACGATTATTTATTGTCGCTGACCATGGCCGTGCCGTTGATCGGTGCGCTGTTCATTCTGCTGATCCGTCACCCGGATGCCGAGATTGAAAAGCGCAATATCCGCTCCGTGGCGCTTCTGACCACGCTTGTCACCTTTGTGCTGACGCTGGTGCTGTGGGGGGGCTTCGATCCCGCGACCGCCGACTTCCAGTTCGTCGAGAAGGAAAAATGGATCGGTGACACCATCACCTACCATGTGGGCGTGGATGGCATTTCCGTCCTGTTCGTGGTGCTGACGGGCTTTTTGATGCCCTTCGTCATCCTGTCCAGCTGGGACAGCATCCAGACCCGGGTGAAGGAATACATGATTGCCTTCATGGTGCTGGAAACCCTGATGATCGGTGTTTTCACCGCACTGGACATTTTCCTGTTCTACGTCTTCTTCGAGGGCGGCCTGATCCCGATGTATCTCATCATCGGTGTCTGGGGCGGCAAGAACCGGATCTATGCCAGCTTTAAATTCTTCCTCTATACACTGCTTGGCTCGGTGCTGATGCTGGTGGCCATCCTGTATATGTATTTCGTCACCGGCACGACCGATATCCCGACACTGATGACGCAGGACTTCGCGTTCGAGGTACAGCGCTGGCTGTGGCTCGCTTTCTTTGCCTCCTTTGCCGTCAAGATGCCGATGTGGCCCGTCCACACCTGGCTGCCGGACGCCCACGTGCAGGCGCCGACCGCCGGGTCCGTCATTCTGGCCGGTGTTCTGCTGAAAATGGGCGGATACGGCTTCCTGCGGTTCAGCCTGCCCATGTTCCCGGAAGCAACCGAACATTTCGCCTGGCTGGTCTTCGGCCTGTCCATCGTCGCGGTCATCTACACCTCGCTGGTGGCGCTGGTGCAGGAGGATATCAAGAAACTGATCGCCTATTCATCGGTGGCGCATATGGGCTTTGTCACCATCGGTATCTTCGTTCTCAATGCCAACGGTATCGAGGGCGCCATATTCCAGATGTTGAGCCACGGCATCGTCTCGGGTGCGCTGTTCCTGTGTGTCGGCGTCATTTATGACCGTCTGCACACCCGCGAAATCTCGCGCTATGGCGGCCTTGCCAACAATATGAAGATTTACGCCACCATCTTCGTCCTGTTTTCAATGGCCTCCGTGGGGCTGCCGGGAACCAGCGGTTTTGTCGGCGAATTCCTGGTTCTGAACGGGGCCTTCCAATACGACAGCTGGATCGCCTTTTTCGCCGCCACCGGTGTGGTGCTTGGTGCCGCCTATATGCTGTATCTGGTCATGCGTCTGATCTTCGGCGCACTGGTCCACAATGACGTCAAGGCGATGCCGGACCTGAACTGGCGGGAAAAGATCATTTTCGCCCCACTTGTCGCGGTCGTGCTGTGGATGGGGATTTATCCCAACAGCTTCATCGATCCGATCCGCACATCCGTTCAGCATTTGATCGAAAGCCGCTTCACGGACGGGCCGTCCGTTGCAGCCGTGGTCTCACCGGACAAAGCCGGCTGAGACGGGCCGGACCAAGGAGAGTTTGATGACATCCGAGTTGCCCAATCTGTCCCCCGTTCTGCCTGAACTGGTGATGGCCCTCGGCGCCATGGCGCTACTGATGATCGGTGTGTTCCGCGGCGAGCGCGGCTTTACCCTTGTCAACACCCTGTCCGTTTTGCTGCTGGTGGCTGCGGGCCTGCTGGCGGTGCTGTCGGTCGGTGGCGAACGTCAATTGACCTTCGGCGCCATGTTTGTCAGCGATTCCTTCGCCGTTTTCGCCAAGACCCTCATCCTCGGCGGGTCCGCCGTTGCGCTGCTTCTGGCCCCGCAGTTTCTCAAGGATCACGGGATCGATCGGTTCGAATATCCCGTCCTCGTCCTGCTGGCGACACTGGGCATGATGATCATGGTTTCGGCCAACAATCTGATCAGCCTTTATGTCGGGCTCGAATTGCAAAGCCTGTCACTTTATGTGCTGGCCGCCATCAACCGTGACAAGGCACGTTCGACCGAGGCCGGCCTGAAATATTTCGTCCTCGGCGCGCTCAGTTCCGGCATGCTGCTGTACGGGGTGTCCCTGATTTACGGCTTTGCCGGCACCATGGACTTCGACCTGCTGGCCGACAGTTTCCGCGGTGGTGCCACCCCGGCCATTGGCGTGATCATCGGTCTGGTTTTTCTGCTGGCGGGTCTGGCCTTCAAGATTTCCGCCGTGCCCTTCCATATGTGGACGCCGGACGTGTATGAGGGCTCTCCCACCCCGGTGACCGCCTTTTTCGCCGCCGCGCCGAAAGTGGCGGCCATGGCCCTGCTGATCCGTGTTCTCGTCGGCGCTTTCCCCGATCTGACGGATCAGTGGCAGCAGATCATCATCTTCCTGTCCATCGCCTCCATGCTGGTCGGGGCGTTCATCGCCCTGGTGCAGACCAACCTGAAACGTCTGATGGCGTATTCCTCCATCGGTCATATCGGCTATGCCCTCGTTGGTGTGGCTGCCGGGACCCAGGATGGGATTGAGGCGGTTCTGGTCTATATGGCGATTTATGTGACCATGACGCTCGGCGCTTTCAGCGTCATTCTCACCATGCGCCGCCGCGAGGGCATGGTGGAGGAGGTCGCCGATCTGGCCGGCCTGGCACGCACCAATCTGCCGCTGGCCTCGGCGCTGGCCATTTTCATGTTCTCGCTCGCCGGAATCCCGCTGCTGCTCGGTTTCTGGGGCAAATGGGTGATTTTTGCCGCGGCGGTGGAGGCCGGTCTCATTCCGCTTGCCGTCATCGGTGTGCTGACCAGTGTGGTTGGGGCCTTCTATTATCTGCGGATCGTCAAGGTCATGTTTTTCGACGATCCGGCCCCGGCTTTCGAAGGCGGGCACGGCCGTGCCATCGGCTGGGTTGTCGGTCTTACGGCTGTCATCAACTCACCCGTCAGCTATTTCGGTCTTATCGGCGCCTTGACCGCCTGGGCGGCCTGGGCGGCCGGTGGCCTGCTCTATTAAGGGATCGGGCTTGAGCGGAGAAACCGATGCTGCCGAGGATATAAGCCATCTGATGCCATCCGGGGTCAGAGGCTTACGGTACAGCATCTGCGACAGCACCAATATCCGCGCTCAGCTCCTGGCAGGCGAGGCCGGGCAGAATGCCGTCCGCTCGTCCGCATGGGTTCAGGCCGTCAGCCAGAGCGCGGGCCGGGGCCGTCGCGGCCGGCCCTGGGTATCCAGGCCCGGTAATCTTTATGCGTCCCATCTGTTCTACCCAACGGCTCCGCGCGACGCTTTGCGCCGCTTGCCCTTCAGCGTGGCGCTGGCCATCGTCGAGGCCCTTGTCGCAGAAGGCGTGAACCCGGAATCGGTCACCTGCAAATGGCCCAATGACATATTGATCCATGACCGCAAGGTCGCCGGCATCCTGATTGAAAGCGCCATGCAGGCCGGCCAGGATATCGACCATATCGTCATCGGTATCGGCATCAATCTGGCCCATGCGCCTGATGACGCCCGTTTTCCCGCCACCAGCGTCACCGATGCGACAGGTGTGTCCATCGCGCCCGAGGCCCTGTTGCAAGACCTGGCCCGTACCCTTGCGGTCCATCTGGAAAGCTGGCAGTCCGCCCCGTTCGAGCCGGTGCGTCAGGCCTGGCTGGCACGTGCCTGGGGCTTGGGGCGACGCCAGCGTATCACCATGGGCAGCGGTGCGGGGAACAATGCGGGCAGTTTCGAAGCCCGGCTGAAAGACTTGGCCGAGGACGGCGCCCTTGTCGTCATGCTGGACGATGGGCGTGAAAAACGCCTATACGCGGGGGATGTTTTCGCGGCCGCCGCACCGTAACGGTTGCCGGCGAAAACCCGGAAAAACGGTATCATTGTGGAGCCTGGGGCCATGCTGTTGACCATCGACGCCGGAAACACCAATACGGTCTTCGCCCTGTTCGAGGGACGTGAAATTATCGAGGAATGGCGCCTGTCCACCATGGATAACCGTACCGTGGATGAATACACGGTGTGGATCAGCCATCTGATGAACCTGCACGGCCGCAGTCCGCGCGACGTTTCTGGCGCCATCATCGCCAGCGTGGTGCCGCAGATCGTGTGGCCGCTGACCCGTCTGTGCGAGGACTTTTTCAATTGCCGCCCCCTGATCGTGGACAAGGCCATGGACCTTGGCGTGGACATCCGCATTCCCAACCCGGCCGAAGTCGGCGCGGATCGGCTGGTCAATGCCGTGGCCGCCGATACCCTCTATGACGGTCCGCTCGCCGTTGTCGATTTCGGTACCGCCACCACCTTCGATATCGTCAAGGACAAGGCGTATCTTGGCGGGGTCATCTGTCCTGGGATCAATCTGTCCCTGACCGCCCTGCATCAGGCGGCCGCCAAGCTGCCGCGCATCGCCGTCGAACCACCGGCGCATGACCGGGTCACCGGCAAGTCGACGCTGGAGGCCATGCAGTCAGGCGTTTTCTGGGGCTATGTCGGTATGATCGAAGGGCTGGCCGGACGCCTGCGCCGGGAACACGGCAATGCCATGCGCGTCCTGGCCACAGGTGGTCTTGCCCCGATTTTCAAGGCACGGACCGAGGCCATCGATGCCGTCGTGCCTGACTTGACATTACAGGGCCTGCGCCTTCTCTATGAACGCAATGGCCATTGACGTCGTAGAACAATAGGACCGGTTCGCCGCAAGCGGTCGCCGCGCCCTGTGCGGCCCGCACCGTGAAACCGGCCCCGATGGCGGACACTTCAGGGCCGTCCGATTGGAAATGTGATGAGTTATTTGAAACCGGACGACAATCGCCTTCTGTTTTTGCCGCTTGGCGGATCGGGTGAAATTGGCATGAACCTCAACCTCTACGGCCACAGGGGCCGTTGGTTGATGGTTGATTGCGGTATGAGCTTTGCGGACCCCGGTACCCCCGGTATCGATCTGATTTTCCCCGATGTCGGTTTTATCGATGAGGAACGGGACACTCTGGCGGCCATGGTGCTGACACACGGTCATGAGGACCATATCGGGGCCGTGGCCCATTTGTGGCCCCGCCTGCGCTGTCCCGTTTATGCCACGCCGTTCACCGCCGCGCTCGTGCGGGAAAAACTGGCCGAGGCCGGACTGGCTGACCAGGTGACATTGCACGAGGTCACGCCCGGCCAGCGGCTGGATATCGGCCCGTTCGGCGTCACTTATATCCCGCTGGCCCATTCCATCGCCGAAGGGCACGGCCTGGCCATCGAAACCGGGCAGGGCACGCTGTTCCACACCGGGGACTGGAAACTTGACGAAACCCCGCTGATCGGCCCGGCCTGTCCGTCCGTGCCCTTGAAGGCGCTCGGGGACAAGGGCGTGCTCAGCCTTGTCATTGATTCCACCAATGTCTTCAATGCCAAGACATCGGGCTCTGAGGCCGGTGTCCGAGACGCTCTCGACAGGCTTGTCGGCGGGCTGACCGGGCGTGTGGTCATCACCACTTTTGCCTCCAATGTCGCCCGGCTGGCGACTATCGGTGCCGTGGCGAAGGCCCATGACCGCCATCTGGTCCTGATGGGCCGGTCCATGCACCGTGTTCTGAAAGCCGCCCGCGAAACCGGCTATCTCGCCGATTTTCCGCCGCTGGTGGACGAGGAGGACGCGGCCAGTCTGCCGCCGGAAAAATTGTTGATTGCCTGCACGGGCTGTCAGGGCGAGCCGCGTGCGGCCCTTGCCCGCATCGCCCGCGACGAACACCGCCACGTCCATCTGTCCCCCGGCGATACGGTGATCTTTTCCTCCAAAATCATTCCCGGCAACGAGACGACGCTCGGCAGTCTGTTCAACATGCTGGCCCTGCGCGAGATCGATGTCATCACGGAAAAGGACGCACCGATCCATGTCTCCGGCCATCCGGGCCGCGAGGATCTGGAACGCATGTTTGCCTGGATCCGTCCGAAAACCGCCATTCCCGTTCACGGCGAGGCACGGCATCTGCGTCGTCATGCCCAGTTCGCATCAGAGCTGGGCGTGGCGCATGCGCTCGCGCCGCGCAACGGTCAGATCATCGATATCCGGCCGGACGGGCTGGAGGTGGTCGACGAAGCCCCGCATGGCCGTCTGGCGCTGGATGGACGGCGGATCGTGCCCCTGGATCATGACAGCCTGGTGGAACGCCGACGCCTGATGGTGCAGGGCCTTGTCATTGTCTCCCTTGTGATTGGCGATGACGGCGCCCTGGCGGCGGAGCCCGGCCTGTCCCTGCACGGTCTGCCGACGCCGCACGGCGCGGCCCCCCTGATTGACAGCCTGATCGACGAAACCGAACAGGCCCTGGACCGTATGGACCCGAGCGGGCGTCTGTCCGATGGTCGTGTGGAAGAAGCCGCGCGGATCGCCATCCGCCGCTTCTGTCGGCGCGACCTGGGGAAAAATCCGGTGGTGGATGTCTTGATCTGCCGGCAGGAAGACATAGAATTCTAGACGGAAAAGGGGTGCGGGCTCACGCGTGGCCGCATCCGCACAAAGACGTATGACGAAAGGAAGTGACAGATGATCGGACGCCTGAACCATGTGGCGATCGTCGTACCGGACCTGGCGGTTGCCGCCTCTCAGTATCGCGGCGCTCTCGGGGCTGACGTTTCTGATCCACAGGATTTGCCCGACCATGGTGTGACAACGATTTTTGTCAATCTTCCCAATACGAAAATCGAGCTTCTTCACCCTTTTGGTGAAGATTCGCCCATCGCCGGATTTCTGGCGAAAAATCCGTCCGGCGGCATGCATCATGTCTGTTATGAGGTGGACGACATCATCGCCGCCCGTGACCGGCTGGTCACCGAAGGCGCCCGCGTTCTCGGCGACGGCGAGCCGAAAACCGGTGCCCACGGTCTGCCGGTTCTGTTCCTGCATCCCAAGGATTTTTCCGGGACCCTGATCGAGCTGGAACAGGCGGCATCGTGAATATCGCCACCATCATTCTTGTCTATGTCATCTGCTGGTGGATGGTGTTTTTCGCCATGCTGCCCGTCGGCGTGAAGGCCCAGCATGAAAGCGAGGACGGCGTGGTGCAGGGCACCGTGCCCAGCGCCCCGGTCAATCCCAATCTGAAGAAGAAGGCCCTGATCACCAGTGTGATCGCGCTTGTTCTGACCACCGGCTATTATCTGATTGTCGATTTCGAACTGATCCGTATCACCGTCCCGTCCCGCTGAGTGCACTCCGAAATTCCTCGCGCAAAAAATTATAGAAATTTCGTCACAAATGACGGTGCCGTGCGTCTTAATGAACACGGCACCTGAAAACACCCTTTGCGTTCCGGCCTTGGCATCCAGGTAACGCCCCCATGGTTTGCCCGTGGTCCCCACAGTGACCATGGAAACCGTTTCACCACCGCTCTGAGTAACGCTGCATCGCCCGCCCGTTCCGGCACCGGCGCACATGTGTCGTAGGGACCATCATATGTATGCATCATGCATATGTTGCCTCGCCCGATCGGGCGCCGGAATTTTGCCGGCTGTCTCAAGGCCTGGGCGTTCGGATTTGGGCGTGAAGGGGTGTTTTCAGGGGTCATGCAACACAAGGGAATAGAATGATGAAACCATGGATCGGGGCACTGTTTGGGCTGGTCGTCGGCCTTGTCACTCTGCCGTCACACGCCGATAACGCCATCCTGATGACCAAGACGGTCTGCGACAATCAGGAAAACACCTTCACCTATGACTGGAATATGAAAAACACTGCGGATCTGAAGCTGTTTTATCTGAGCGGCACGTCCGTTGCCGACGCGGTGATCACACCCATTGGACATGCCGATGCCTTCGACGGGTTCGATGACGTCAAAGTCTCCGCCCACGGCAATGCGGGTGTGATCGCCGGGATCGCAGCGGATACGTTTGCCGATATTTTCCAGAACCTTCACGCCAGTACGCCCGATACGGTCGAATTTTATGCCTGCAAGGCGGCGCAGGGCGCTGCGGGCGGTGGCAACAGCGTGCAAAAAGCGCTGTCCTTGAAATATCCGGGTGCGAGCGCGGGCGAAACGGCGGTTGGCCGCCTGGCGGCCGGGGGGCTCAATTGCTCGCTGACCGGAAAGGCTGCCGCCGGCGATCCTGACATCACCAAGATAGAGGACGCCACTTACAAGACCGGCGCCAGCAAAGCCGCCGGATTTGATGCCGCGGTCGCCGCTCTCGTGACCGGCTGGACCACCGATCTTTTCCCCGGATCGGCGAAGACGTTCAAAAATTACTGCATTGATGAGGTCATGACCGACCCTGCGGCCAATCTTCAGAATTTTCTCAATCAGACCATCACCAAATACGGTACCGATTATCTTGCACTGATCAATCTCCGCTACGCCGGCACCGACTTGTATGAATGCGGCAACAATGCCGGTTTGCCGAACCCCTGCGTCAATCAATAGGGGCCTGTCAGGGTACCTTGAACAGCCATCAATGAAAAAGCCGGCCCCGCTGATGGCGTGGGGCCGGCCCTGAGAATTTTATAATATGGCGGGGGTATACCCCTTGTATATTATGCCCTGACGGCTCTAACCCGGCGATTTTGAAACAGCGCCGTTTTTTTCGTTCCTCCCTAAGCGAGGGCCACAGATGGGTCGCATCGCTTACGTGGGTGGACCCTATGCTTTCCGTGCCGGCCTGTCATCCGCTTCCGGCCCTGTAGGACCGTATCCGCCGGTACGCTTTCATCAATCTGTTGCCGGCACGCAACATTCTTGAAACATACCTGCGCGGAGACCGGTTTATCCGGCATGATTCAAAGCCTGAAAAAGGTTGTCGTCACAAATCCGTTGCCATTCCGGTCCGTCCCCTGCAAAAGGATCGAACGATCATAATCCGATCCCCGCTTTCCAGAACAGGTTATGTGTGACCGATGCGACTGAGCCGCTATTTTCTGCCCACCATGAAAGACACCCCCGGCGAGGCCGCCATTGCCTCGCACCGGCTGATGCTGCGCGCCGGCATGATCCGCCAAAGCGCCGCCGGCATATACAGCTGGCTGCCCCTGGGCCTGAAAGTCCTGCGCAAGATTGAACGGATTGTCCGCGAAGAGCAGGATCTGGCGGGTGCCCATGAAGTGCTGATGCCGACGATCCAGTCGGCGGATCTGTGGCGGGAAAGCGGGCGCTATGACGATTATGGCGATGAAATGTTGCGCCTGACGGACCGCCACGGTCGGGACATGCTGTATGGTCCCACCAATGAGGAACTGATCACCGACATTGTCCGCCGGGAATTGCGATCCTACAAGGATCTGCCGAAAAACCTCTACCACATCCAGTGGAAGTTCCGCGATGAGCGGCGCCCCCGGTTCGGTGTCATGCGCGGCCGCGAGTTTCTGATGAAGGACGCCTACAGTTTCGACCTGACGGAAGAGAGCGCGCGGCATTCCTATAACGCCATGTTCGTCGCCTATCTGCGGACCTTCGCCCGCATGGGCCTGAAAGCGATCCCCATGCGTGCCGATACCGGCCCCATTGGCGGCGACCTCAGTCATGAATTCATCATTCTGGCGGAAACCGGCGAGAGTGAGGTCTTTTATGAAAAAGGGTTCGATGCTTTCGATCCCCTGGCGGCCATGCCCGACTATGACGGTGACCTCCAGCCCGTTGTTGACTGCTGGACCGGCCTGTACGCGGCCACGGATGAAATCCATGATGCCGCCGCCTGTCCGGTGGCGGGCGATGACCTGATCACCGGCCGCGGGATCGAGGTCGGTCATATTTTCTTCTTCGGTACCAAATATTCCGCGCCCATGGGCGCGGTGGTGCAGGGGCCGGACGGCAGTCAGATCCCGATGCAGATGGGGTCCTACGGTGTTGGAGTGTCACGCCTCGCCGGCGCCATTATCGAGGCGAACCACGACGACAACGGCATTATCTGGCCGGTGGCCGTGGCTCCCTTTGATGTGGGCCTGATCAATCTGCGCGCGGGCGACGCCGCCTGTACTGGGGCGGCCGAGGACCTGTACGCGGATTTGCGGCAGGCCGGTTTCGATGTGCTCTATGATGACCGGGATGAACGTGCGGGAACAAAATTCGCCGATATGGACCTGATCGGTCTGCCGTGGCAGATGGCGATCGGACCGAGAGGTCTGGAAAAGGGCGTGGTTGAACTGAAAAATCGCCGCAGCGGCACGCGCGAGGAGATCCCCCGTGACGGCTTGGTCGCCCGGCTGAAAGGATAACGGTCGTGGCGCTCGGCGGGCAGGGCTTTGAAACACTGGTGGTCCGGCGCTATCTGACCAGCCGCCGCCGCGACGGCTTCATTTCCCTGACGGCGATTTTGTCGGTTGTTGCCATTGCCCTGGGTGTTGCTGCCCTGATCGTCGTCATGTCGGTGATGAACGGTTTCCGGGCCGAACTGTTCGACAAGATTCTCGGTTATCACGGTCATGTTCTGGTTCAGGGCTATGGCGGCAAGCTGGACACTTACCGCGAGGTGGCGGACGACCTGCGCCAAATGCCCGGTGTGGCCAGGGTCACGCCCTTCAGCGAATCCCAGGTCATGGTCACCCACAATGGCGAGGCCTGGGGCGCCATCGTCCGCGGTTTTCCCGAAGACATGTTCAAACAGGGCGGCGTCGCGGTCAAACGCGTGCTGGACGGCTCCCTCGAAGCCGCGCCGGAGATGGGCGGCATTGTCCTTGGGTATCAGATCGCCCGGCGCCTGGGGGTGACGGCGGGGGACGAAATCACCATCGTCAGCCCGAAAACCGTCAGTACGCCGTTCGGCTCGACACTGCGTTTTGTCGCCTATCCGATTGCCGCCGTGGTTGAAATCGGCGTCTATCAGTTTGACGAAAGTTTCATCGGTATGCCGCTCACCGAGGCACAGCGTTTCTTCCGTCTGGGTGACAGTGTCAGCAATATTGAAGTGTTTCTGGACGATCCGGCACGTGTCGACGCCGCTTTGCCGGACTTGACGTCAATCGTTGGCCGCAGAGCTTTCGTCCGCAGCTGGAAAAGCTTCAATCAGGCACTGGTTGGCGCGTTGCAGACGGAACGGGTCGCCATGTTCATTGTTCTGACCCTGATTATTCTTGTTGCTGTCTTCAACATCGCCTCAAGCCTGTTCATGCTGGTCAAGGACAAGGCGGCGGATATCGCCATCCTCAGGACCATGGGCGCCAGCCGCGGTGCGATTGAGCGTATCTTTGTCACGCTGGGCCTGTGTGTCGGTTTGCTGGGCATTCTTTTCGGCTGTTTTCTGGCCTGGGTGTTCATTGCCAACATCGATGCCATAAAATCGGCGATTGAAGGACTGTTGGGATTGAACCTTTGGGACCCCAGCGTCCGCTTCATCACGGAAATGCGGGCGCTCGTCAATTGGTGGGAGGCCGGCCTCACGGTCGCGGTCGCCGTCATTCTGTCTTTCTTCGCCACCTTGATCCCGGCCCGGCGCGCGGCGCGCCTGGATCCCGTCGAAGTGCTGAGGTACGAATGATGGCGGGTGAGACCACGAAAGTGCCGGCGATGCAGTTGAAAGGGGTTGAACGCCGCTTCACGCAAGGGTCCAGAACCGTCGAGGTCCTGCGCCATATCGACCTGACCCTGACCGGCGGCGAGATTGTCGCCCTGACAGGCGTCTCCGGTGCGGGAAAATCGACCCTGCTGCAAATCGCCGGGCTGCTGGACCATCCGAGTGCCGGGGAAATTCTTCTGGACGGGCATCGCATCGATACGGCCAGCGAAGCGGCCCGGACGGTTGCCAGACGCCGCCATCTGGGATTTGTCTATCAGTTTCATCATCTGTTGCCGGATTTCACCGCCCTGGAAAATGTCGCACTGGCGCCCATGATCGCGGGCGGGGACGTGCCGGCCAGCCGCAAAGCGGCTGAAGACATCCTGACAGCCCTTGGTCTGTCGGAACGTCTGCACCACCGCCCGGCGGCGCTCTCCGGTGGCGAACAACAGCGTGTCGCCATTGCCCGTGCCCTTGTGCGCCATCCAAAAGTCTTGCTTGCCGATGAACCGACGGGCAATCTGGACGAGGCGACGGCGGCCCGTGTTCTCGATGCCTTTCTTGACTTGGTGCGGGCGCAGGATGTGGCGGTCATCATTGCCACCCATGATCAGGCGCTCGCCCGGAAAACGGACCGCATCGTCAGCTTGAGGGAAGGCCGGCTGCACCAGATGCCGGCAGGCGGATAGAACTGAACTGTCCGCAGTCCGCAAAAGACAAGAGGGGGTTTTCATGCTGACTTTGGAGGGGATCAACTGGTTGGCCGTCCTGGCCGGAGGCTTCATCTATTTCTTTGTCGGGGCTCTGTGGTATTCGCCGCTGATTGCCGGCAAGGCATGGATGGCGGAAATGAATCTGACGCCCGAGGACCTGGAAGGCACCGACCCGAAGCCATTGATGCTGAAGTCTTTTTTGGCGGCCATTGTGTTGAGTGCCGGTCTGGCACTGACCCTGAATATCGGGTCCCTGCAACTGGCCGGTTGGCAGGACGGGTTGATTCTGGGGGCTTTCCTGTCGGTTTTCATCGCCGGGGCCGGTACCGTCCCGAATTATGTTTATGAAAGCCGCACGGTCCGTCATTTCCTGATCCACAGTGGCAATCTGACGGTCTCCATGATGGCGATCGGGGCCCTGATCGCCGAATGGCGGTGACATTCGGCCGCAAGACACCTGACATCCGGTAAAAACCCAACAGCCGGTATGAAATCTCAAGACCGGGAAACGGAAACGCACGATGGCCCATGCCGATTTTGTTCACCTGCGCGTACATACCGCCTATTCCCTGGCGGAAGGGGCCATCCGTCTGAAAGACCTGATCAATCAGGCCGTCGGTCACGGCATGCCCGCCGTTGCCGTAACCGATACCAACAACATGTTCGCGGCGCTGGAGTTTTCCGTCAGTGCCTCTGCCGCCGGTGTCCAGCCCATCGTCGGCGTGACACTGGGCATTGCGGCGGAAAAGTCCGATGCGGGCCCGTCCGCCGCCACCCAACCCGCGACACCTGCCGGAATGGGCGATCTGGTGCTGCTGGCCCAGACGGAAAGCGGGTACCGCAATCTCATGCGCCTTGTCTCCAAAGCGCATCTGGAAAGCGACCCCCATGCGGGCCCCGGTGCGGGGCCCAGCGTGTCGCTGGACGATCTGGAACGACAGGCGGACGGTATCATCTGTCTCACGGGTGGACCCGACGGACCGGTCGGCCATCATATTCTGGACGGCCGCATGCCTTTGGCGGAGGAGGTATTGCTCCGCCTGAAAACCATATTTGCGGACCGTCTTTATGTGGAACTGATGCGCCACGGTGAGCGCGACGAGGATATTTGCGAAACCCCTTTCATTGAACTGGCCTATAAACACGATCTGCCGCTTGTCGCCACCAATCGCCCTTATTTCGTCAGCCGGGACATGTTCGAGGCCCATGACACATTGCTGTGCATTGCCGATGGCACCTATGTCAGCGAGACTGAACGGCGGCAGCTGAATGACACATTCCGCTTCCGCAGCGCCGATGAAATGGTGGAATTGTTCAAAGACCTTCCGGAAGCTATTGAAAATACAATCAATATTGCACGTCGTTGTGTTTTCAAGGTGGAGCGGATTCCGCCCCTACTGCCCAATTTCACCAAAGGGCTTGATGTCAGTGAAAGTGACCTTCTGGCGCAGCAGGCCGAAGAGGGTCTGATCGAGAGACTGGTCTTCAAGGCCGATGCCGAGGGGTTGAGGGAATCGGACACACCGCTTGATATGGACGCCGAGTGGGTCGTCCCGTACCGCGACCGGCTTGCCTATGAATTGAAGATCATCAATCAGATGGGCTTTCCCGGGTATTTCCTGATTGTTGCCGATTTCATCCAGTGGGCAAAGGACGAGAACATTCCGGTGGGTCCGGGCAGGGGGTCCGGCGCCGGTAGCGTGGTGGCCTGGGCCCTGAAAATCACCGATCTGGACCCTTTGCGCTTTTCCCTGCTGTTTGAACGCTTTCTGAACCCCGAACGGGTTTCGATGCCGGATTTCGATATCGATTTCTGCCAGGACAAGCGCGAGCGGGTCATACGCTACGTTCAGGACAAATACGGCACCGACAGGGTCGCGCAGATCATCACATTCGGTAAATTGCAGGCCCGCGCCGTGGTCAAGGCCTGCGGACGCGTTTTGCAGCAGCCTTATCCCGTCAGCGACCGGCTGTCCAAACTGATCCCCAACGATCCCGGCAACCCGATGACGCTTAAGGAAGCGATTGACGGCGAGCCGCGCCTTCAACAGGAAATCAACACCGACGAATTGACCGCCACGGTCATGGATAGGGCGCTGAAACTGGAAGGGCTTTATGCCCATTCGTCAACGCACGCCGCCGGTGTGGTCATCGGCGACCGTCCCCTTGACCAGTTGGTGCCGCTGTACCGGGACCCGAAGTCGGACATGCCCGTCACCCAGTTCAACATGAAATGGGTGGAGCAGGCCGGTCTGGTCAAATTCGATTTTCTGGGACTGAAAACGCTGACGGTTCTGGACCGTGCCGTCAGCCTTCTCAAGGACCGGGGCATTGATCTGGATCTGGCAGCGTTGCCTCTGGATGACGGGCCCAGTTATGAACTGCTTGCCCGCGGCGATGCAGCCGGTGTCTTCCAGCTTGAGAGTACCGGCATGCGCAGCGCCCTGAAAGGGCTGAAACCCGATACGTTCGAGGATATCATCGCCATCGTCGCCCTGTACCGTCCCGGGCCCATGGACAATATCCCCGTATATGTGGACCGCAAGCACGGCCGGGAAAAGGTCCACTATCCTCACCCGCTGTTGCAGGACATTCTGGAAGAGACCTATGGGGTCATCATTTACCAGGAACAGGTCATGCAGATCGCTCAGGTATTGAGCGGCTACAGCCTGGGCGAGGCCGATCTTTTGCGCCGCGCCATGGGCAAAAAGATCAAGGAGGAAATGGACAAGCAGCGCGGCCGCTTCTGCGACGGTGCTGTCGAACGCGGGATCGACGCGGCCAAGGCCAGCGAAATTTTCGACCTTGTGGCCAAGTTCGCATCATACGGTTTCAACAAAAGCCATGCTGCGGCCTATGCGCTCGTTGCCTACCACACGGCGTATATGAAGGCGAACCACCCGGCGGAATTCATGGCCGCCATCATGACGCTTGATATGAGCAACACCGACAAACTGTCTGGTTTTAAACAGGAATTGAACCGTATGGACATCCCGCTTCTGTTGCCGGATGTCAATCGGTCCGGTGTCTATTTCACGGTCGAACGCGTGTCCGAGGACTATTGCGAGGATGACGGCGATCCACGCGCCAATCTGGGTGTGCGCTATGCCCTGGCTGCCATCAAGGGGGTTGGGGAAAAGGCGATTGAAGCCATTGTGGAAGAACGGGATGAAAACGGCCCCTACAGCGACATTCATGATTTTGCCGCCCGGATCGACCCAAAACTCATGAACAAAAGGCAGATGGAGAACCTTGCCGCCGCCGGCGCGCTTGACAGCCTTCTGCCGGACCGGGCACAGGCCCATGCATCGGCCGATATTGTCCTGCGCACAGCGCAAATGATGGCCGAGGAAAGGGACAGTCAGCAAACCAATCTTTTCGGCGGTGAGGCGGAAGTCATGAACCGTCCGGTGTTACCGGCCCCCAGGCCATGGACCGATGCCGAGAAACTGGATGCCGAACGCAAGGCGGTGGGCTTTTACATATCCGCCCATCCGCTGGACGCCTATATCCAGATTCTGGAACGGGAAAGGATCGTTCCCTCCAGTGAGGTCATGACCGATGGCGGTCTTATCGGCCAGACGGTCTACATGGCCGGTGCCATTTCAAGCTATCGGGAAAGCAAATCCAAGCGAACCGACCGTAAGTTCGGTGCTCTGGTCCTGTCCGATACCGCCGGCGAGTTTGAGGTGATGATCTTCGAGGATGACCTTGATCAGGCAAGGGCATTGGTGGATGACGGCGCCCCGGTGGTGGTGCTGGCCCAGATTCGCAAACGCGATGACGATGATACCGTCCGCCTGTCCAACCGGGGACTGCGTTCGCTCGAGGATGTGGCCTCCACATCCGGCACCGGATTGCTGGTGACCCTGGAAACCGGTGACTGCCTTGGCCCTGTCCATGCCGCCCTTGACCGCCGGACGGGGGGTAAGGGTCTGGTCACGCTGCGCCTGCCGGTCTCGGACACCGTACCCCGCCGGATTGCTGAATTCCGGCTGCCCGGTCGCTATCGTGTGACACCGGAACTGCGGCAGGCGATCGGGGCGGAACGCGGGGTTCTGATGGTGGAAGAGGTGTAGGCGATGAAAAAACCCATGGTATCCGGTCGCGAGCGGAATGATATCGACGCGGTAGAGGAGACACAGGCTCCGGTTCCGCTGCCTGCGGCCTCCATCCTGTTGGTCCGCGATGGTGCCGCCGGTCTCGAAGTGCTGATGATCCGACGGGCTGAACATCTGCGCTTCGCACCGGGCGCGCTGGTCTTTCCCGGCGGTAAGGTTGACGTGGCCGATGCACGGAAAAGCCACTGGCGCAGCCGCATCACCGATACTGTGTGGCGCGCTGACATGCATCTGCGCATCGCGGCGCTGCGCGAATTGTGGGAAGAAACGGGCATCGCCTATCTGGAAAGCCGGCAAAGGGGCAGGGCCGCCGCCCGCATGCAGGCGGCTGTGCAAGGCAGGAGCCATGGCAGTGGCTGGCCGCCCCATGCCGGTATGGACCGCTTGCACACGCGGGCATTGATACCCTTTGCCCATTGGGTCACGCCGAAAGGTGTGCCCCGGCGGTTCGATACGCATTTCTATCTGGCGCCGGCAACGCGTTACATGCAGGTGCGTCCGTCGCACCTGTTGGGTGAAGCCGTCAGTGCGGACTGGTCGTCCCCCGCCGCGTTGCTGGCGGATTGGGAACTGGACCGGGCGCGCCTGATGTTTCCGACCCGCCTGACCCTGATGAAACTGGCGCGGGCGCATGACGTTAACCAGGCCCTGTCAATGGCACGGCAGGACCCCGTGGTCCGTACGGAACCCGTGATCAACCGGGGCAGGGACCGTGTTGAGGTCACAATTCCGGAAGATGCGGGTTATGGTGTCACAGCCGCCGATCCGCGCGATCTTGCGGTTGAACGCGTGCATGTTCCCCCACGGCGCGCGTGAAAACTCGCCGCGCCCGTGAAAATCGTCGACCATGATCGTCTGTGCCGTCACCCCTTGGGATGTTCGCGCACAAATATGTTGCGGTTGAACTGTTTCCAGCCCTCCGTGCCATCGGACCGGGTTTTGATCCAGTCCGTCACCTCGATCGTGTCCGGTGCGATCAGGTCGTAGCGCGTGCGCCCCTGTTTGCCGCTGTCCAGGCCCCATGTCGACACAAGCGCCGTACCATCCCTGACCATGGTTATGGGGTGGAGATCGCCGGATGTATCCGCCCAGAAAGCGGGAAAGGATGTCGCCGGTCCAAGACGGTAATAGGCAGTGCCCCGGAAAACCGATACATCGCCGTCCCGCTGCATATCGATACGGTAGTCAAGGCGGGCGAACAGACCGTCAAGGGCCTGCGCCCACGTCATTGTGCTGGTGGCGGGACCGCCGAAGGCATCGCCGTCCGAGTGCCACGTCCCCATGAAACTGCGGATCAGTGACACGGAGTCATCGGCTTTCGTAAAGGGGCCGGGAATACAGATCAGTATCAGTACGCAAAAAAGAAGCCTCATATCCGGGCCTTTCCTTTCCGGAATAATGGCGCCGGCGGTTGAACGGATGATCGACCGCTGACGCCGTACCATCTGATCGTAGCGCAGGCTTGGGTGTCCGAGACAAAGATTTTTCTTGTAATTTCTTTCCAGGCGCAATAAGGACGCACCAACTTCGCACGCGGGCGCGGCAGATCCGGCCAAATAACCGGTTTGCCATCCGGTGTTTCACCTTGCCAGAACCGGTATGGGGAAACCACGCCCGCGGAGGATGAACCGGTAAAGGAGAAAAGGCATGTCCCTGCCAAAGGTTGACATGCGCGCTCTGCTGGAAGCAGGCGTGCATTTCGGACACCAGACCCACCGTTGGAACCCCAAAATGGCACCCTTCATATATGGTGACCGCAACGGGGTCCATATTATCGATCTGTCCAAGACGGTCCCGGCCATGACCCGCGCACTCAAGGCGATTATCGATGTCGTCTCGGGCGGCGGCCGGGTTCTGTTCGTCGGGACCAAGCGCCAGGCATCCAGCCATATCGCCGATGCGGCCAAACGATGCGGTCAGTATTATGTCAATCACCGCTGGCTTGGCGGCATGATGACCAACTGGCAGACCATTTCGCAGTCCATCAAGCGTCTGAAAGCCCTGACCGAACAGCTCTCCCAGGAAGAGACCGGACTGACCAAGAAGGAACTTCTGGAACTGACCCGTCAGCGCGACAAACTTGAGCTGTCGCTTGGCGGTATTCAGGATATGGGTGGCCTGCCGGACATGATTTTCGTCAGCGACGTGAACCGCGACGAAATCGCGATCAAGGAAGCCAACCGGCTGAACATTCCGGTCATCGGTGTTCTCGACACCAATTCCGACCCGGAAGGTATCGCCTATCCCATTCCCGGCAATGACGATGCCACGCGCGCCATCCGTCTTTACTGCGACCTGATCGCCGAGGCGGTTCTGTCCGGCATCCAGGCCGAACTGGCGTCGCGCGGCGTCGACCTTGGTGCAGCCGAAACACCGGATGCCGAAACCGCTCTGACCGATACGCCGGCGGAAACGGTTGAGGAAACATCGGCCCCTGAAACGGCATCTGCGGAAGAAGCCGTCTCTGCCGACACGGCCCCTGCCGAGGTTGTCGCCGCTGACGTTGTTGCGGCTGACGCCGGCACTCAGGAGGCGCCGGCTGAAACTGCAAAAGCGGAGTAACAATTCTCCGCTATGCGGAAGGCAGGCTGAAAATCGGGGCACCGGGCAAGGGGGAGGTCGCATATGCACCCCTGGGCCCGCTGTCCCTCTTTTGACCCCCACTCTTTTGACCCAAGGACAAAGGAAATTCCCATGGCACAGATTACCGCCGCACTCGTCAAGGAACTGCGCGAGAAATCCGGCGCTGGCATGATGGACTGTAAAAAGGCACTGGCTGAAAACGACGGTGATCTCGAAGCCGCTGTTGACTGGCTGCGCACCAAAGGTCTTGCGGCTGCGGCCAAGAAATCCGGCCGTGTGGCTGCGGAAGGCCTCGTCGGCGTTAAGGCCGAAGGCACCAGGGCAACCGCGATTGAAATCAATTCCGAAACCGATTTCGTTGCCCGCAATGAACAGTTTCAGGAATTTGTACGCACCCTGGCCGATGTTGCCCAGGCTGCGGGCAATGATGTCGAGGCCATCAAGGCTGCACCCTATCCGGGCAGCAGCAAAATCGTGTCCGAGGTTCTGACCGACAATATCGCCACCATCGGCGAAAACATGAACATCCGCCGCGCCGCCGGCGTGGCTGTGGATGAGGGGCTTGTCTCCACATATATCCACGGCACCGTTGCCGACGGGATGGGCAAAATCGCCGTTCTGGTCGGCCTGACATCAAAGGCGGACGCCAGTGTTCTCGAGCCCCTCGGCAAACAGATCGCCATGCATGTGGCTGCCGCCAACCCGGCCTCGCTGAATGTCGAACAGCTCGACCCCGAACTGATCGACCGCGAAAAACAGGTTCAGATCGAAAAGGCACGGGAATCCGGCAAGCCCGACAACATCATCGAAAAGATGATCGAAGGCCGCATGCGCAAATTCTATCAGGAAGTGGTCCTTTTGGAACAGACCTTCGTCATCGATAACGAGACCCGGATCGCCAAGGTGATTGAAAATGCCGCGAAAGAGGCGGGTACGGACATCACCCTGACCGATTTTGTCCGTATGGAAATGGGCGAAGGTCTCGAAAAGAAAGAAGACGATTTCGCTGCTGAAGTAGCCGCGGCGGCCGGTGTCTAGATCTTCTTTTCACGGACTTTGAAAAAAATGCAAACCCCGGAGACATCATTCTCCGGGGTTTTTTGAGAACTTGTGAAGATGTCGGCGGCTTTTTTGGTTTCAGGCTTGCACCTGTGAAAATGCTGGTGGCATATACGGGCGCATGCCGATAAGCTGCCGCGCAACCAGGGGCCGTCCCCAATAAAGAATAATCCAGAATCAATGGAGCTGACCGAGCCATGTCAACCGGCCCCCGATTTAAGCGAATACTGTTGAAATTGTCCGGTGAAGCCCTGATGGGGGATGACCCATACGGCATCAATCCCGACATGCTGAAACGGGTCGCCCTCGAGATCAAGGAGGCCCGCGATATCGGCACCGATATCTGTGTGGTTGTGGGCGGGGGCAACATCTTTCGCGGCCTGAAAGGGGCCGCACAGGGCATTGATCGTTCCACCGCCGACTATATGGGCATGCTGGCAACGGTCATGAATGCGCTGGCCCTTCAAAATGCGCTGGAATATGCCGGCGTCTACACGCGTGTACTCAGCGCCATTCCCATGGCCAGTGTCAGCGAGCCCTATATCCGTCGCCGTGCCATACGCCACCTGGAAAAGGGGCGTGTCGTGATTTTTGCCGCCGGAACCGGCAATCCCTATTTCACCACCGATACGGCGGCAGCCCTGCGCGCGGCGGAAATGAACTGCGACGCTCTCCTCAAGGGCACACAGGTGGACGGTGTCTACAGCGCCGATCCGAAACTGGACCCCGAGGCCACGCGCTTTGAAACACTGAGTTATATGGACGTTCTGCAAAAAGACCTGAAGGTCATGGATGCATCGGCCATTTCACTGTCGAGGGAAAACAATATCCCGATTGTGGTATTTTCCATTCACACGCAAAATGAACTTGTGCACGTCCTGCAAGGCCGGGGCACATGCACTATTGTCGGTGGGGAGGACGGTCAATGAGTGACGAAGAACTTGATCTTGACGATATCGAGCGCCGAATGAAGGGCGCTCTCGAGGCATTGAAATCAGAGTTTGCCGGTTTGCGTACCGGACGTGCCTCAACCAGCCTGCTGGACCCTGTGACCGTGGATGTCTATGGGGCCAACATGCCGATCAATCAGGTCGGAACCGTGGGGGTTCCGGAACCGCGCATGCTCTCCGTGCAGGTTTGGGACAAGGCAAATGTATCCGCGGTTGAAAAGGCCATTCGCAACGCCGGTCTCGGGCTCAACCCGATGCTGGACGGCCAGCTTGTCCGCATCCCCATCCCGGAACTGAACGAGGAACGCCGCCGCGAACTGGCGAAAGTCGCCGCCAAATATGCCGAACAGGCAAGGATCGCCGTTCGCAATGTGCGCCGCGATGGCCTTGACCAGCTTAAAAAGATGGAAAAGGACAAGGCAATCAGCGAAGACGATCATAAGATCTATGCTGACGAAGTGCAATCGCTGACCGATCGCCATGTCAGCGAGATCGACAAAGCGCTTGAGACAAAAGACAAAGAGATCATGCAGGTCTGAATGACCGGCAAACCGACCGCCTCATGACATCATCCGCCATAAATGCCGGTCCTTCCGCTGATATGGCCGGCGGCGCTTCAGGCGCCATACCCGGCCATGTCGCCATCATCATGGATGGCAATGGCCGTTGGGCGGCAGCCAGGGGGCTGCCGCGCTCCATGGGGCATCGCAAAGGCGTCGATGCGGTCCGCGAAGCGGTGGAAGCAGCGGCTGAAAACGGCATCGGCTATTTGACACTGTTCGCGTTCTCCTCCGAAAACTGGAACCGCCATCCGTCGGAAGTGCGGGACCTGATGGGCCTCCTGCGGATGTATCTCAAATCCGAAATCAAGGCCCTGGACAAGGAGGATATCCGGCTGCGTGTAATCGGACGGCGTGACAATCTCGCGGACGATATCAATCGCATGATTGACGAGGCCGAAGCACTCACCCATGACAACACGCGCATGACACTTGTCATCGCGCTCAGCTATGGCGGGCGGGGCGAGATTGTCGATGCCGCCCGCGCCATTGCTACCGCCGTGGTCGAGGGCAGGGAGTCCCTGGAAAATATTACCGAGGAGCGTTTTGCCTCCTTCCTGTCAACACACGATATTCCGGACCCGGATCTGATCATACGCACCAGCGGCGAGCAGCGCATTTCCAACTTCCTGCTGTGGCAGACCGCCTATGCCGAACTGCTGTTTCTGGACGTCTTGTGGCCTGATTTTGGTGAGGACCATTTTACCCACGCTCTGCAATGGTTTGCAGGACGCGAACGCCGCTTCGGGACACGTCCGTGATGCCGGCACCGCCGTGCCCGGACTGCCGGTGGAGCCGGCAGGGACGTGATATGTGATGATATCCCGAAATTTAAGCCAGAGGATAGCGGCAGCGCTTCTGCTGCTGCCGCCGGTTCTCGCACTGATCTATGCTGGTGGTATAGTGTTTACCGGTCTCTTGGCCGTTGCCGCCTTTTTCATGTTGACGGAATGGAACAGGGTCACGGAGCAGGCCGGCCGGACGGGGACGGTGGCAGCCATTCTGTTTGTCTTTCTGTTGACGGCAGGAAGCTGGTGGATCGGAGCGGGCGGTGCGGCCGGACGCCCTGATGCGGTCGCCCTTTTCCTGGCGATGGCCATGGCGGGGCTTTGTATGCTTGTCTGGCTGGTGCCGCCTGGCCCCCGGGAAAATGGCAATCCTGTCAGCAGGCCGTCCCTGCGCTGGCTTGTGGCGGGCGGTCTATACGTGGGGATGGCCGTTCTCGCCATTGCCTGGCTGCGCACACTTGACAGCAACGGCGAATTGATTGTCTGGCTGTTCTTCTGCGTTTGGGCAACCGATGTCGGGGGATATTTCTTCGGCAAGGGGATCGGCGGACCGAAACTGGCCCCTACGATCAGCCCCAAGAAAACCTGGGCGGGATTTTTCGGCGGGGTTTTTCTGGCCGTGGTCGCGGCCCTGCTGTTTTCCACTCTTTTCGGCTGGGATCGCTCCCTGCTGTTTCTGTCCGGCGCAGGGGTTTGTGTTTCCGTTATGGCACAGATCGGCGATTTGTTTGAAAGCCTGATAAAACGCCGTTTTGGTGCCAAGGACTCCGGGGATCTGATCCCCGGCCATGGCGGCGTATTGGACCGGGTGGACGGGCTGGTTTTCGCCGCTCCGGCAACGGCTATTGCCATTGGTATGCAGTCTTGGGCCCAAATATGAATATGCGCGGGGGGTTTGCAGGATGAATGACCAACAGCGATCCTTGACGGTTTTGGGGGCGACGGGGTCTGTCGGGGCCAGCACACTTGATCTTGTCCGCCGCAATCGGGGCCGTTTCCGTATTGTCGCCCTGACGGCCAATCGCCGTGTGAACGAACTGGCCGCACTGGCGCGGGAGTTCCGCCCGCAACTGGCCGTGGTGGCGGACCCGTCCCGGTATCATGACCTGAAAGACGCCCTGGCCGATTGTCCGGATGTGAAGGTTGGCGCCGGGTTGGACGCCCTTGCGGAGGCAGCCGATATGCCTAGCGACATGGTCATGGCCGCCATTGTCGGCGCGGCGGGGCTCAAACCCACCATGCATGCGGTTGCCCGCGGCACTGTCCTCATTCTTGCCAATAAGGAATGTCTGGTTTGCGCCGGCGATCTGATGATCGCACAGGCGCGGGAGGCCGGTACGACCCTGTTGCCCGCGGACTCGGAACATAATGCCATTTTCCAGGTTCTGGACCGCACGGCCCCGGACAGTGTCGAACGACTGACCCTGACGGCATCCGGTGGGCCGTTCCGTATGTTGCCGATGGACCGTTTTGCGACCGTGTCCCCGGACGAGGCGGTCGCCCACCCCAATTGGGACATGGGTCGCAAGATTTCGGTGGACAGTGCGACAATGATGAACAAGGGCCTCGAAGTGATCGAGGCCCATCATCTTTTCAATATGCCCAGTAAGACAATCGATGTGGTCATCCATCCGCAGTCGGTCATACACTCGCTGGTGCATTATGTGGACGGCAGCGTACTGGCGCAGCTGGGTACGGCGGACATGCGTATACCCATTGCCTACTGCCTGGGCTGGCCTGAACGGTTGGAAACCCCCTGTAAGCGGCTTGATCTGGCCGGATTGGGTGAAATGACGTTTCAGGCCCCCGAGGCAGCGCGCTTTCCGTGTCTGTTTCTGGCCCGCGCCGCGCTTGAGGCCGGCGGTGCTGCCAGTCTTGTCCTGAATGCCGCCAATGAAGTGGCCGTTGCCGCCTTTCTCGGTGGCGACATCGGTTTTCTGGACATTTCCGCGATCGTAAGCGAAACCTTGGAGACGGCAGACATGAAAGCGCCACAATGTCTGGCAAGTGTCATGGAGGCCGATTCCGCCGCCCGCCGATTGGCCGAGGCGGCGGCCTTGCGCCGGGCAGCACGCTCCGCATAAAAGCGGAACCGCATTCGCGGCAAACAGACAGAAACGAAAATACCGAAACCGCCAGTGGGGCAGATAAGCGGAGAAAAGAATGGATACTGAAGGGGCCGGGCTGATGCTCACCTTACTGTCTTTCGTTGTGGGGTTCAGCCTGCTGGTTTTCATTCATGAATGGGGCCATTACAGCGTCGCCAGACTGTTCGGCGTACGCATAGACTCTTTTGCCATCGGTTTCGGACGCGAGCTTTTCGGCTGGACGGACAAACGCGGCGTACGCTGGAAATTCTGCATGCTGCCGCTGGGCGGCTATGTAAAATTCCACGGTGATCAGAGTGCCGCCTCAAACCCCGGCGCCGTCGAAGGGCTGAGCGAGGAAGAGCGCAAGGACTGTTTCCATTTTAAACCTTTGTGGCAAAGGGCGCTGATCGTTTTTGCCGGCCCCGCCATCAATCTGATCGCGGCCGCTGTGGTGTTCGCCGGTTTCTACCTGACATACGGGATCACTGTGGCCGAACCCGTGGTCGCAACCGTTCAGCCGGACTCGGCCGCTGAACAGGCCGGCATGCTGCCGGGCGACAGAATTCTCGCCGTCAGCGGTGAAACGGTGGAACGTTTCACGGATATCGGCTCTTTGGTCCGTCTTTATCCGGGCCGTGAAACCACTGTGCTGGTTGAACGTGACAGGACCCCGATTGCCCTGACGGTCACTTTTGGCACACGCTATCTGGAGGACCGTTTCGGGAACCGGTACCCTTACGGCATTCTCGGGGTTGCCTCCGGCCCCGCCACGCGTGTCACTCTGGGCCCCATAGAGGCGCTGGCCGAAGGCGGGCGTCAGACCGTCTCCATGATACAGTCCATTTTCATCACTCTGGGGCAAATGGTGATGGGAATCCGCTCGATCGAGGAAGTGGGCGGCCCCTTGCGCATTGTCACCATGACGGGCGATGCCGCCGCTCAGGGCCTTGAAAACTGGATTTGGTTCCTTGCGCTCATTTCCATCAATCTTGGTGTTGTCAATCTGCTGCCCATTCCTGTACTAGACGGCGGTCATTTAATGTTCTACGCCATCGAGGCGCTCAAGGGGTCGCCTCTTAGCCAAAGGGCACAGGAACTGGGATATATGGCCGGCTTGGCGCTTATGCTGCTTTTCATGGTCGTCGTCACCCTGAATGACTTGCAATCAATGGCTCTCTAGGCCAGTGTCGCGGCCGAATGTGCCGATAAAAAACAAACCGGGCAGAGCGGGTGCATGTAGTGAGCATGGGTTGGTTCAAGCGTCTTTTCCTTGTCAATTTTATAATTTGGGGCGGGGCACTGGTGGCGGATGCGGCGTGGCTGTCGGCCGGTTTTGGCCGTGCCGCCGCTCAGGACACGCAGGCTGAACAGCCCGCGGCACCCGTTTATCCGCCGATCCGGCAGATTACCGTTGTCGGCAATGAACGGGTCGAACCGGAGACCATCGCCTCTTATCTGGCCGTGCGGGCAGGCGATCCGTTTGATCCGGCCCTGCTTGACCGCAGCCTGAAGAACCTGTTCGCGACTGGCCTGTTTTCCGATGTGGAATTGTCCGAGCGGGGTGGTGTCCTGATCATTCGGGTGGTGGAAAACCCCATCATCAACCGCATCGTCTTCGAGGGGAACAAACGCCTTGACCGGGACGAACTGCTGGAAGAGGTCCGCCTGCGTCCACGCATGGTCTTTACCCGTGCCAAGGTGCGCGCCGATGTCCAGCGCATGCTGGAACTGTATCGCCGGTCCGGCCGTTTCGCCGCCATCATCGAACCGAAAGTGGTGGAACAGGCACAGAACCGTGTCGATCTGGTTTTCGAAGTGCAGGAAGGCCCCAAGACGAAGGTCAGCCGTATCAATTTCATCGGCAACAAGCGATACAGCGACGGCGATCTGCGCGATGTTCTCGCGACAAAGGAATCGCGCTGGTGGAAACTGTTTACCTCCAACGACACGTTCGATCCTGACCGCCTGGCCTACGACCAGCAGGTCCTGCGCCAGTATTATCTGAACGAAGGCTATGCGGACTTCCGCGTCGTCTCCGCCGTATCGGAACTGACACCGGACCGCGAGGATTTTTTCATCACCTTCACCGTGGAAGAGGGGGAAATCTATTCTTTCGGCAAGGTCGACGTGGAATCCGAAATCCGCGATGTCAATGAGGACCTGTTCCGCGCTTTTCTGCTGATGCGTGAAGGCATGACCTACAATGCAGAGGCCATTGAGAGAACCATCGAAGCCCTGACCAATGCTGCGGGCCTTCTGGGGTATGCCTTCGTCGATGTGCGTCCACGGCTCAACCGCGACCGTGAAACCCGCACCATTGATATCACTTTCAATATTCTCGACGCCCCGCGCGTCTATGTGGAACGCATCAACATCCACGGCAATGTGCGTACACTGGACCGGGTGATCCGCCGCGAATTCCGGCTTCAGGAAGGGGACGCGTTCAATTCGGCCCTGGTGACACGCTCGGAAAACCGTCTCAATCGCCTGAACTTTTTCCGTGAGGTTCAGGTGGAGCAGCAGCGCGGCTCGCTGCCCGACCGAATGGTTCTGGATGTGCGCGTCGAGGAACAGGCCACCGGTCAGTTGAATGTCGGCGCCGGCTTCTCAAGCCTTGAGAATTTCATCTTCGATGTGAACATTCAGGAACAGAACCTGCTCGGCAAGGGGCAGCGCCTGAACCTGGGTCTACGCCTGTCCGGCGCGCGGCAGGATATCACCTTGGGCTTTACCGAACCCTATCTGGGCGGCCGCGCGGTGGCTGGTGGTATTGATGTATTCCGTACGCGACTTGATGACAGCCTGTTCAATACTGGTTTCAGTCAGGACCGGATCGGTTTTTCCCTCAGGGCGGGCATGGCCATCAGCGAATACTGGACCCTGTCGACGCGCTACACAGTGCGCCAGGATGATATACAGTTGACCAATCGCGGACTGGAAAGCTTCATCGTTAATACATTGGCCCGCTTCCAACAGTTTCAGGGCGAAAGTGATGAGGATTTTCTGGAACGCATCGCTGGTGTGGATGTGGACGGTGACGGCGATGTGGACAGGGGCGATCTTGACACCAATGACAGCGGGGCGGTCGATTTTGATGAAATTTCCCCGTTCATAAACCGGATCACCGCAGAGACCATCGGGAACCGCCTTCAGTCCATTCTGGGCTATACGGTTGGCTTTGACACCAGAAACAATCTGTTCCGCCCGACACGCGGTACGTCCTTCTTCTTCAGCCAGGATTTTGCAGGCCTGGGCGGCGATGTCACCTATTTGCGCAACCGGGTCAATTTCGACCATTACTGGACACCGTTTGCCGGCTGGACATTGCGTCTGGGCGGTGAGGCCGGCTTTATCGAAGGCATCGGACAGAATGTTCTGACAAATGATAAATTTTTTATCGGTGGGCCGCGCATACGCGGTTTCGACAATGCCGGCATCGGTCCGCGCGACCTTTCCCAGGGCCGTCAGGGCGGCGCCCTTGGCGGGACGGCCTTTTATATCGGCCGGACGGAACTGTTCTTCCCGTTGGGCGAAGCGGCGCTCGAACTCGGGATCAACGCCTCTATCTTTGCCGATGTCGGGTCTCTCTGGCGTTCGCAAATCGGTCAAGACGAGATACCACAGTGTGATCTGTCGCTTGACCAGTTTGACCTCTGGGTTCAGACAGGCGAAACCGGCGGGGCCAATTTCAATTGTCTTGCAGGGGACTCGCAGGCGCCGCGCGTGGCCGTCGGTATCGGGTTTTCCTGGCAATCGCCCTTCGGTCCGTTCCGGATTGACCTGACACGCGCATTGCGCCGACAGGTCGGGGATGATACGCAGTCGCTACAGTTCAATGTGGGGACCGCATTCTAAGGCGCCGTGAAGCGGCCGGATAAAACGAAACGTAAGGCAGAACATGATGACGAAACTGACCCGTATCCTGCGTATAAGTGTGGCAGGCCTTTTCCTCAGCCTTGGTCTCGGGGCGGTGGCCCATGCCCAGATCCTGATCGTCGATGATGACCGGGTGGAGAAAGAAGCGGCCGCATACAAGGATTTCAATCTGCAAACAGTCGAGTTTCGGCAGAATATCCTGCAACTGCGCCAGTATATCTCGCGCGGCGGTGTGCTGGAACAGCAGCTGGCCGATCTGGAAAAGCGTAAATCCATCATCGGCGCGGACAAGTACGAGGAAGAGCGGAACAATCTGGCCAACCAGATGGCACAGGCCCAGCAATCCCTCGCCGTTCTCGAATATCAGTTCGACAAGCTGCGCCAGGAAGCCATGGTGCAGGTGGAACGCGCCCGCCAGCCGGTCATCCGCGCTCTTCTCGACGAACGCCAGGGTCAGGTCATCATGCTGAAGCGCCTTGTCCTCGGCCATGCCTCCGGAATGGACGTCACCACCGAATTTATCGAGCGCCTCGACAGTGAACTGCCGTCCGTGACACTGAACCTGCCGGAACGCGCGGCTGGCGGCGGTGGTGAAGGCACTGGTAACAGTGGCGGCAATTGACCGCAGCCAGCCTTGGGTGACGGACAACGGGACGTTTCAACAATGACGGCGTTCAACATCAAGGACATCATGCGGCTCATTCCGCACCGCTACCCCTTCCTGCTGGTGGACAAGGTGGTGGATGTGGACCCCGGCGAACGGGCCACGGGCATCAAGAATGTCACAATGAACGAGCCCTTCTTCCAGGGGCACTTCCCGCAGGAACCGGTTATGCCCGGCGTGCTGATTCTGGAAGCCATGGCCCAGACGGCTGCCGTTCTGGCACTGGATTATCTGGGCGAGGGCAGTCATGGAAAGGTCGTCTATTTCATGGGGATTGACGGCGCCAAGTTCCGCAAGCCCGTGGTGCCGGGCGATACGTTGCACATGCATCTGACCAAGGAACGCAGCCGCGGTACCGTCTGGCGCTTCAGCGCGGAAGCGTTCGTCGATGATGCAAAAGTCTGTGAAGCACAACTGATGGCCATGCTCAGCGACGGTTGACGCCACTCAGTCACTCAATCAGTGGTATTAAATTAATTAGGCCTCCAGCGAGAGTTTTGGAGGCTTTTTTATGAAATTTTTATACTGAGATAGTTTTAATGCATCTTAAGCGTTAATTTTAAGTTGACCGTTGAGGTCAAGTACATTTTTAACGTGCATCATTAGGAGGTCTATATGTCTTTCAATTTCATTACGGGAACAGATGGCGATGATAGCCTACTGGGAACAGATGGCGCTGATGCTATTTTTGCGAGAAACGGTCGTGATACCGTTGACGGTGCTGGCGGCAATGATGAAATCGGCGGGGCCGATGGCCGCGACCTACTGATAGGAGGTACAGGCAACGATACAATTTTCGGGAATGATGAAGAAGATACTATTGAAGGTGGTGCTGGTAATGATCGCCTTTTTGGTGGGCGTGGTGATGACACGATTGTGGGAGGAACTGGCAACGATAGGATCACTGGGGGTAATAGAAATGATGATCTAATCGGTGGCGATGGCTTTGACACGTTTGTTTTCTTCGATGGCGATGATAGCGACACAATATCAGACTATAATCCAGATCAAGACGTCCTTAGTTTTCCTGACAATAACAGTGTAACAATAAGAGAGGTTGTGCAGTTCAACATTCCAACAGGTTTTCTCATAGAAGCTGGTGGCGGAGATGGAGTAAGAATTCTAGAGTTTAACCCTACATATTCAAGTGTAGATCTTGCTAACTCTATTCTTGATGCTAATGTAAATTTTGGTTCCCCTATTTTTCTCTGAAAACCACTATGTAGAATGTCTAAAAATAGAGTGTGCAAATAATATCGAAAATCTGTCTAGTCATGGTAAATTATCTTTGACATAGATAAGAAATTCCAAGTGTGATTGAGTATACTGGTTTTTGGAGCCAGTTTATACTCCAATTCAAGCCCTCGGAAAGTCTTTCCGGGGGCTTTTCACTGGACGGTGATCACTTCACTACTGCTTTCCCTTGTAGGATTTCAGCAACTCTTTGTCACTCAAAGGCGTCTCGCGTTTGATGCCGGCAAAATAATATGCCGAGGCCGCGTCAAAGGCACCGGCCCTGTCACGGGTGAAGCGATCTGTCAGGCGAAAAGGATAAGTGGCGAAGCGTGCCACATGACGAACAACCGACGCCAACCAGGGTGTGGTAAACAGGGTGCTGAAAAAATATTCAACCGCCCAGGCCACAGCCATACCCGGTCCGTTCGATACGCCCGATCTGATTTCGTCATACTGCCGCCACAGCAGCCGGTGCCCCAAATGGGTAAACCGGGTGAAATCATAGCGCCCCATATGAACCTGCTGCATGAAGGGCGTGTTGGCATAGACCGCGCCACCGGTTTTCAGAACCCGGGTGATCTCTTCGACAACCCGTGTCGGATTGACGACATGCTCAAGAACGGCGGCGGCGATGACAATGTCGAAGGCCCCGTCGCCAAACGGCAGATCATGCGCGTCGGCAACGACGTCGGTCAGCGGCCAAAGGGCAACGTCCGTATATGTCACTTCGACCGTTTTCGGCATCAGGAACACGGCTTCACCGGCACCGATCACCAGAACGTTCGGTCTCTGAACGACACGACAGATATCCTCGATCAGATGGTCGCTCGTATAGTCGCTCGCGTGCGAGGACAAGCCGGGCGCCATATTTTTAAGCAAGTTACGGATACCCATGGGAAAACCCTTGCGGTTGGCGCGCAGGTGCATCTTGGTCGCGTCGTCCTGATCCAGATAATCGTCAAAGGAAAAAAGACTGCGGTCTTCACAGATCAGGATCGGGGTGTCCCGCACCATGGGATATGTCTGCCGGCAGGCAGGATTGCGGCAGGACAACTGTCTTTTGCCGTTATCGGGACTTAAGCGACCGGCATGACATTTCGGGCACTGATACCGCATGATACCGCCTTCATACCATCGCGACCGGCCGGGCAGAACCGGTTTGTCCTCGTATCGGGGATAAATAGCCGTCATGAAAAAGCCGGCCCAGGACAGGGCCGGCTTTCCTGTTTTGCAGTATGCCTTGCGGCAGGACTTATCCGCGTTTTTCCAGCGGAACGTAATCCCGCGTGGCGGCACCGGTATACAATTGGCGCGGACGACCGATTTTCTGTGCCGGATCCTCGATCATTTCCTTCCACTGGGCAATCCAGCCGCTGGTCCGCGCAAGCGCGAACAGCACGGTAAACATTTCCGTCGGGAAACCCATCGCCTTCAGAATGATGCCGGAATAGAAATCCACGTTCGGGTACAGCTTTTTCGAGATGAAATACTCATCTTCGAGGGCAATCTTCTCCAACTCCATCGCCACATCGAACAGCGGGTCTTCCACGCCGAGTTCGCCCAGAACCTCATGGGCGGTTTTGCGCATGACCGTCGCGCGGGGGTCGAAATTCTTATAAACACGGTGGCCAAAGCCCATCAGGCGGAACGGGTCATCCTTGTCCTTGGCGCGGGCGATGAATTCCGGGATACGGTCGACCGTGCCGATTTCCTGCAACATGTTCAGGCAGGCCTCATTGGCGCCGCCATGGGCGGGACCCCACAGGCAGGCAATGCCGGCGGCAATACAGGCAAACGGATTGGCTCCGGACGAGCCGGCCAGCCGCACCGTGGATGTGGAAGCATTCTGTTCATGATCGGCATGCAGGATGAAGATCAGGTCCATGGCCCGCTCCAGTGTCGGGCTCAGCTTATACTCCTCGGCAGGCACCGAGAACATCATGTTGAGGAAGTTGCCGCTGTAGCTCAGGTCATTGCGCGGATAGACAAACGGCTGACCGACGGAATATTTGTAGGCCATGGCAGCGATCGTCGGCATTTTTGCGATCAGGCGATAGGATGCCACCATGCGCTGGTGCGGATCGGCGATATCCGTGCTGTCATGGTAGAAGGCTGCCATGGCGCCAACCACGCCCACCATGATCGCCATCGGGTGCGCATCACGGCGGAAACCACCGAAAAAGTTGCGCAGCTGTTCATGCAGCATGGTGTGATAGGTGATGTCATGGACGAATTTCGCCTTTTCGTCCGGTGTCGGCAGTTCACCGAACAGCAGCAGATAACAGACTTCCATGTAATCACTGTGTTCAGCCAGCTGTTCGATGGGATACCCACGATACAGCAGCTCTCCTTTATCCCCATCGATATAGGTGATTTTGGATTCACAGCTTGCGGTCGATGTGAAGCCGGGATCGAAGGTGAACATGTCGGACTGCGCATACAGTTTGCGCACATCGATCACTTTCGGTCCGACCGACCCTTCAAGAATGGGCAAATCGACGGACAGGCTGCCGCCCGCCAATGTGAGGGACTCTTTTGTCATGGTCTCACTCCTTCCATGGCATGCCATTGACGGCGGGGTGCCGTCTCAGGCCAATTGGTCACTCAGCCGGGCAAGAACCTCATCCCGGCCCAGAATGACAAGAATTCCGGCCAGATCGCCTGCCGGTTTGCCGCCCGTCATCGCGGCACGCACCGGCTGCATGATCTGCCCCATTTTCAATCCCTTGCTCGACGCTGCCGCCTTCAGGGCATCGCGTATGGCGTCTTCCGACCATATATCCGTGGCGGCGAGCGCGCTGTGCGCCACGGTCAGCGCCTCGCGCGACTTGGCCAGCAGGCCGGCTGTCTTGTCGTCCAGAACTAACGGGCGACTGTTACAGAACGGGGTCGCAATGCCGGCAAGGGCGTCAAGGGTCTGTGCGCGTTCCACCAGATCGGGCAGGGCCGCGATGACGCGGGCGCGCTCAGCCTCAATCGGGCGACGCTCCAGATGTTTCACAAGATACGGGTCCAGAATGTGCAGAAGATCGCCGGAAGACAGGCCCTGCATATAGTGATGGTTCAGATGACCCAGCTTGTCGAAATCGAAACGGGATGCGCCGCGGCCAATGCCCTCCAGATCAAACCACTCTTTCGCCTCTGCGGTCGATATGATCTCGGCATCGCCCCGGCTCCATCCGAGACGCAGCAGATAATTGCGCATGGCCTCCGGCAGGTAGCCCATGTCGCGGTAGGCCTCGACCCCGAGGGCGCCGTGGCGTTTGGACAGCTTTTTGCCGTCAGGTCCGTGGATAAGCGGAATATGTGCCATCGCCGGTGTCGTCCAGCCCAGGGCGTTATAAAGCTGATGCTGCCGGAAAGCATTGTTCAGATGATCGTCACCACGAACAACATGGGTCACACCCATATCGTGGTCGTCCACCACCACGGCCAGCATATAGGTCGGCGTTCCATCGGACCGCAGAAGGATCATGTCGTCCAGCGTATCATTGGAAACTTCCACCCGTCCCTGGACACGGTCCTCGATAATGGTGCTGCCTTCACGCGGCATTTTCAGGCGTACGGCATGCGGCCTGTCCGGGTCTGCCGGGGGTTCGCGGTCGCGCCACAGGTCGCCGCGGAATGTCTGTCCCGCTGCCCGGGCCGCCTCGCGCGCGGCCTGTAATTCCTCCGGCGTGGCATAACAAGGGTAGGCCTTGCCCTCGGCCAGCAGGCGTTCGGCGACCTGGCGGTGCCGCTCGGACCGTTCATACTGGCTGACAGCCTCGCCGTCCCAGTCGAGACCAAGCCATTTCAGTCCTGCCAGAATGGCGGCAACGGCGACATCCGTGGACCGTTCACGGTCGGTATCCTCGATTCGCAACAAAAAGGTTCCGCCGTGCCGCCGCGCATACAGCCAGTTGAACAATGCCGTGCGTGCGCCGCCTATGTGCAGAAATCCCGTCGGCGACGGGGCAAAACGTGTCACAACCTGGGGCATGTCGTTCGGCATGCTCATTCCCTGACTTGGTCATTGATGCAGAAGGGGCGGCGCAGATGCGTTGGCGTACTCAGGCACCCCCGGAAGCCGATCCGGCGATTGCGGATCAGCGATCGTGCGGTGCTTCTAGCACAGCTTTCCGTGCCTGACAAATTCAACTGGACCGGCCGGTACCGTCACTGATACCGCAGTGCAATAAATTGTTTCTTGCAGTGCAGAAAGTAAGCCTTGCCATACAAAAAGCCGAAAACCCTGACACGGGCTACCGGCTTCTTCCTTTGTATCTTAAGGTGGCATCAACCATTCATAATTTCCGACAAAACCAAGAGATGTAGAAGCTTGGCCCGAAAAAGCGATCTGAAACGTGACCTGAAGCATGATCTGAAAGTCGGAGCGGAAACCGGCGGTGCATACCTCAGGGCATATCTGTTGTCCGTCTTGGGCCTGCCGTCGGCACGATTGCATCCTGACTGGGCCGTCATCGCCACGGCCTGTTTTTTCGGTTGTGGCGCGGCAGTCTACTTCGCCCTGGAATTTGAACCGCCTTTGACAATACTGTTCCTGAGTGCAGGCATGACCACAGCCATCGCCATTCTGTCCGGAACAAAAATCCGGACAGTGGCCATTGGCACGCTAATCCTCATCCTCGGATGCCTCGGCGCCAGCCTGGAAAGCCGCCTTTTCGGCGTTCCCGCTTCTGTGATAAGTCCGCAAACCGTTCAGCTCACAGGGCGCCTTCTTGATATCGAACGCTTTCCGGACAGGCCCTGGCGCCTGACAGTGCGGATCGGGACCGCTGATCGGCCCGGTCTGACGGGGCGTGCCGTCAGGCTCAACGACCGGACCGCTGGCAGGGACGAACTTGCCATCGGCATGCAGCTCACCCTGCGGGCCCGCCTGATGCCCCCACCAGGACCGGCCGTGCCAGGTGGCTTTAACTATGCCCGAAAAGCCTATTTCGACGGCTTGTCAGCCGTCGGTTTCGTTCTTGCGCATCTGAATACGGACGACGGTGTCGATAACGTGTCCCACCCACAGGATACTGTTTTGAGCGACGTGCGCGACCGGATTGCCGCCCGTATACGAGCGGTTATGCCGGGGCAGGCCGGCGCCCTCGCGGCCGCTTTCATGGTCGGGCGGCGTGATGGCCTGTCGACCGACAGTGTCGCGGCCATGCGCAGCGCCGGACTGGCACATCTGCTGGCGATCTCTGGCCTGCATATGGGATTGATTGTAGGGTTGGCGTTTTTCCTGGCCGAATGGCTGATCGCTGTCATGCCGGTCATACGGGATCGTGTGATCCCCCGCCGTACCGCCGCCATTGCCGCTTGGGGCGTTGGGTTCGCCTACCTGTTGCTGTCCGGTTTTTCCGTGGCGACGGTGCGTGCGTTTCTCATGGTTAGTATCGCGTTGCTGGCTGTGCTCCTGGAGCGGCGGGTTCTGTCCATGCGTAGCGTTGCCTTGGCCGCCTTGACTATTTTGCTTCTATCCCCATCCAGTATTGTCAGTGTCAGCTTTCAGATGTCCTTTGCCGCCACCGCCGCACTGGTGCTGGTGTATGAACGCGCACGCCACCGGCTTGGTGGCGCGGATGGGGCATCTCCTCACACTGAAAACTGGGCCACAGGCTGGCTGCGCAAGGGCGCGCGGTTTTTCCTGCTCAGCCTGTTGACCACGCTGATTGCCCAGGTCGCCATTACCCCGGTCGCGCTCTACCATTTTCAAAGTGTGTCACTGATTGCCCTGGCCGCCAACCTGACCGTCATGCCACTGATGGTTTTCTGGGTGATGCCGATGACGCTCATGACACTGGCCTGCGACCTGTTCGGCTTGGCAGGCCTGGTTGCCCCTCTGTTCAAGCCGGGGCTTGAACAGATTCTCAGCCTGGCGGAATTCTGGGCGGGCAAACCCGGCAGTGTGTTTTTCAGCGGCGCGATTTCCGTATCGTTTCTGTGCTTCAGTATGGCCGCTTTGGCGTGGGCCGCGATGTGGCACTGCACCCGCACAGGTCTGGCCGGCGCCATCCCGCTGCTCCTGGCTGGGTTCATCACCGTGGCTTTTGACAGCAAGGCCGATCTGATCCTGTCCGGCCGCAATCCCAGAATTGCCATGCCCGGTTTGGCGGAAAATCGTTTAATGATGACGGGCCGCCTGACGGACGGTTTCCGGCAGGATGTCTGGCGTCGGTATTGGGGGCTGGACGGTGCAGCTACGCTTATGCCTGTGCCGGAAGACTGCGGCCCGGACGGCTGCATGATCACCGTCCACAGGGGCAAGGGCAGGGTCAGCCTGCCAAAAACCCTGGCAGCCGTCCGGGAAGATTGCCGTCAGCCCGTGTTGGTGGTTCTGCCGCGTCTTTGGCGGCATTATTGCCACGGCCCGGCCATATGGATCACCCGCGAGGATATCGACCGGTACGGTCCCGTCGCCGTCACATTTGCGGCCGCGCCACCCGGTCTACCGCTCCGGATTGCTTACAGCCGGCCGAAACACCCCCGCCGCCCATGGCATGCCGGCTGGGCTGTGTCCGAAATGTCCATTCAAAAGTAAGGACATCCCGCACAAGGCCCATTGCCTTGTGGGTCAGGGCAGCCCTTTGGCACGGGCCTTAGTGATATCTGCGGTACAGCCCCACAAGCCGGCCCTGAATCTGTACCCGCTCGGCTTCATAAATCTGGGTATCATGTGTCCGGTTGGCCGGTATCAGCGCCACATGCCGTCCTTGCCGGCGCACGGTCTTGAGCGTGGCTTCTTCCCGGTCGACAAGGGCAACGACAACCTCGCCGTCCCGTGCGGTCTCACAGCTTTCAATCAGAACGGTATCGCCGTCCAGAATACCCAGGTCGACCATTGAATCGCCATCCACTTCCAGAGCGTAACAGGCATCACCGCCACCCGTCAGTCCTTCCGGTACCTGAATATAGCTGTCCGGCTGCTCGATGGCTTCAATCGGGGTACCGGCGGCGATACGCCCATGCAGGGGAATGTCAACCACCGACGGCCCTTGCGGTCTGGTGGAAACGTCCCTGCCGGAATGGGCAATGGGGGCGGCCGGCGATACGGTTGGCCCGGCCGTCGGCACTGCTTTCGGCATGGCGGGAAAGCGGCCTCGCACGACCGTGGCATCCCGGCCAGCATTGTCTGCGACACCGTCAAAGCCGTCCGGCAATCGCAAAATCTCAAGCGCGCGGGCACGGTTGGCCAGGCGGCGGATGAACCCGCGCTCTTCCAGCGCACCGATCAGCCGGTGCACACCGGATTTCGATTTCAGGCCAAGAGCGTCCTTCATTTCATCGAAGGAGGGAGACACCCCCGTCTCGCTCAGACGGTCATGGATAAACAAAAGCAACTGGTGCTGTTTTGCGGTCAGCATGACGGTGTTCCTCACACTTTGTTTTACCTATGTTCTCTTTTAGTTCCGTTTTGATTTGTCGTCAAGCCACCATGTCAGTAGGCAATAAAGAAAACATGGCATCCGCGTGTGACGGGCGGTGCCATGGCAGGACGAACGATCAGCCCGTCGCTGTCCGCCAGGACGCTCAGCAGGCTTGAATCCTGGGTTTCCGCCGGTATGACCGCGTGTTCACCGTCACCACCCAGCGGATCATGGACCAAACGGGCACGCATATAATGCTGTCGGGGGCCATTGGCCGGCAGATCCGTGCCGAGCGGCACCGGTCTTCCCGTCGGCAGTGTGGCAGTCTGTCCCATCAGGGTGGCTGTCAGGGGCCGAACGAACAGCAGGGCACTGACAAAGGCCGAGGCCGGATTGCCCGGAAGACCGACAAAGACGGTGCCGTCCCGTCGGCCGAACATCATCGGCTTGCCCGGTCGCATGGCGATTTTCCAGACATCCAGCGCCACACCCATCCGCTGCAATACGGGATGCACGAAATCCTTGTCGCCCACCGACGCCCCGCCGATCGTCAGCACCACGTCCGCCTGCATCCCCGCCTCGCCGAGGCACCGTTCCAGGGCCGCTGCATCGTCGCCCACATGGCGTTGCATGACGATATCGGCACCGGCATCGCCAAGCAGTGCGGCAACCATGGGGCCGGCGCTGTCATAAATTTGTGCCGGGCTGTCAATCGATTGACCCGGCGGTACCAGTTCGTCACCGGTGCTGATCAGAGCCACGCGTGCCCGCCTGACAACGGGCAGTTCGCCGTGACCGCAGGCCGCGGCCAGCCCGATCATGGCTGGCGTCACACGAGCCCCGGCATGCAGAACCGTGTCCCCTGATGTGAAATCCCCGCCGGCGGGACGGATATTATCCAACGGTGCCGGCCCGGCCGTCAGCCTGACAGCGTCACCGTCCCGCACGGCATTTTCCTGTATGACAATCTGGTCGGCACCGTCCGGCACCAAGGCCCCGGTAAAAATGCGCACAGCCTGTCCCGTGCGGACCTCACCGGCGAAGGGGCTTCCGGCGGCGCTTTCGCCGATCACGGTGAAGGTGCGGCTGCCGGTCTCCGCGCCGCTCAGGTCCGTGGCACGGACCGCGTAGCCGTCCATGGCGGACAGGGCTGCCGCCGGCTGGGATTTTCGCGCCGCGATATCGGCCGCCAGAACGCGCCCCCCGGCCTTTTCCAAAGGGCAGGGTTCACTGTCGAGCGGTACGACCTGCCGCATCAGCCGGGTGAAGGCTTCCTCGACGGCGATCATCAGAAGGGTGTTTTCAGCATGGCGGTTACGGGGCCTGTCCGGACACATCCGTGCCGCTGCCGGGGTGGCGGAAGGGGCCGGATTTGCCGCCGTCCTTTTCCAGCAGCCGCACGGCATCTATCACCATGACTCGGTCCACCGCCTTGGCCATGTCATAAATCGTCAGTGCGGCGACGGATACGGCGGTCAGGGCCTCCATCTCGACACCGGTTCTGCCGCGTGTGCGCACCTCCGCCACGATCCGCAGGGCGGGATCGTCGCCATTGTCGTCGGAAGGCGCGGTGACGGGGGCTGTGGCCGGGGCGATGTCAAGCCGGACATGGGTCAGGGGCAGGGGGTGGCACAGGGGGATCAGGTCACTGGTCCGCTTGGCCGCCATGATGCCGGCAATCCGTGCCGTTGCCAGCACATCGCCCTTTTTCAATCCGTTTTCCAGGATCAGCGCCCGCGTCTGTGCGTCCATGCGGACAAAACCTTCCGCAAGGGCGCGGCGCTCGGTCACGTCCTTCGCGCCGACATCGACCATATGGGCGGTGCCGGCCTCGCTGATATGGGTCAGCTTGCTCATGCGGCACCGGCGCCGGAAGGCTTTTGCAGGGCACGCACCGCCGCCGCGACATCGGGCTGGCGCATGAAGGTTTCGCCGATCAGGAAACAGCCGGCGCCCGCAGACGCGCACCGCGCCAGGTCATCCGTGCTGGCCAGGCCGGATTCCGCCACGAGAACCGTATCCCCGGCTGCCATGGCCGCCAGCGAAAGCGTGGTGTCCAGGCTGACCGACATGGTTTTGAGGTTGCGGTTGTTGATGCCGACAAGCGGGCTTTCCATGGTGAGCGCCCGCTCCATCTCCGCCTTGTCATGTACCTCGATCAGCACATCCATGCCGAGGGACAGCGCCAGCGCTTCCAGATTCCGTGCCGGCCCGTCATCCAGCGCCGACAGGATCAACAGGATACAGTCCGCGCCCAGCATCCGCGCTTCGTGAATCTGATAGGCGTCCAGCATGAAATCCTTGCGCAGGCAGGGCAGGGACGTGGCCGCCCGTGCTGCCGTCAGATAGGCGTCACGACCCTGAAAATAGGGTTCATCGGTCAGGACCGACAGACAGGCCGCGCCGCCGGCCTCATAGGCGGCGGCCAGCGCCGGCGGGTCAAAATCGGCGCGGATCAGCCCCTTTGACGGGCTTGCCTTTTTGATCTCGCAGATAAAACCGTAGGCACCGTCCTGCCTGCGGCGGCTGAGTGCTGTCAGAAACCCGCGCGGCGGCGATGCATCGGCCGCTCTTGCCCGCACCTCGGCAAGGGGCAGGATGGCTTTGCGATCGGCAATATGGTCACGCTTCCGCGCACAGATCTCATCCAGTATGTTGGTCATGCCGGGGCTCCGCCCTGTGTTCCAGCCTGTGTCCCGTCCTGTGTAAAGGCGATCCACCGGTCCAAAAGGTCGCGCGCCTTGCCGCTGTCAATGGCATGCGCGGCCAGTTGCACCCCGTCTGACAGTTCCTCCGCCCGTCCGCCGACGACAAGGGCCGCGCCCGCATTCATCAGAACCGCATCGCGGTAGGCGCCCGCCTCGCCGTCCAGAACATCCCTAAGGTCCCGGGCATTGTCCTCGGCGCTTCCACCGGCCAGTGCATCCGGGCCGTGCCGCATCAGTCCCACCTGTTCCGGTGTGACCACCAGGTCGCTGATATCGTCATCCTTCAGAACCACCACATCGCTGGCCTCCGACACCGACAGTTCGTCCATACCGTCGCGCCCGTGGACAACCCAGACATGGTCCGCACCCAATTCCCGCAGCACTTCGGCCATGGGCTGCAGCAGGTGCGCGCTGTAGACACCGATCACCTGCCGTGTCGCGCCCGCGGGATTGGCGAGCGGGCCCAGCAGGTTGAAAATCGTGCGCACACCGAGGGCCTTGCGCACCGGGGCCGCATGACGCATGGCACTGTGGTGCGCCGGGGCATAGAGAAAGGTGAAACCAAACTTACGCAGGGCATCGCTGACCCGCTCTATGGGCTGTTCCAGCCGGGCGCCGAGCGCCATTAGCACATCGGAGGATCCGGACTTTGACGAGACCGAGCGGTTGCCATGCTTGGCCACCGGCACACCGGCGGCCGCCGCTACCAGGGCGGCCGTGGTGGAAATATTCACCGTATCCATCCCGTCCCCGCCGGTGCCGCAGGTATCCACCACACCGTCGGGGGCATCGATCCGGCTGGCATGGTCGCGCATCGCATCGACCCCGCCGGCAATCTCGCCGACGGTTTCGCCCCGCACCCTCAACGCCATGAGAAAGGCGGCGATTTCCACCCCGTCCGCCTTGCCGGACATGATGATGTCAAAGGCCTTGCCGGCGGTGGCCCGGTCCAGCCGTTCGCCTTCCGCCAGACGGATGAGAATGGGTTGCAGGGCGCTCATGCCGCACGCTTTCCAGAGGCCAGGGACAGGAAATTGCCAAGCAGGTCATGACCATGCTCGGATGCGATGCTCTCAGGGTGAAACTGAACGCCGTAGAGCGGCAGTTCCCTGTGTTCCAGACCCATGACGAGGTCGTCGTCGGTCCAGGCGGTCACATGCAGCACATCCGGCACGCTGTCCTTCTGCACGATCAGCGAGTGGTAGCGCGTTGCCGTGAACGGCTGGCCAAGGCCGGCAAACACCCCGCGCCCGTCATGATAAACCTCGCTGACCTTGCCATGCATCACATAGGGAGCCCGCCCCACGGTGCCGCCGAAGGTCTGGCCGATGGCCTGATGCCCGAGGCAGACTCCCAGCAAGGGAATTGCGTGCGTCGCCGCCGCCGTCACCGTCTCCAGGCAGATGCCGGCCTCATTCGGGGTGCAGGGGCCGGGGCTCAGGACAATACCATCCGGGCGCATGGCGAGAATATCCTCGACGCTGACCTCATCATTCCGGTACACCGCCACATTCGCGCCAAGATCAAGAAGATAGTGGTACAAATTGTAGGTGAAGCTGTCGTAGTTATCGACAAGGATATACATATGCGTCCCTTAACAGCAGTCCTGTGCGGCCATGATATGCCCTGACGGCCGGCATGCCGTCTCCGGCATCATGCCACATGGCACGGTGATTGCCGGTATTCCGGGTAAAGTCAATGGGCAAGCCGCCGTGAACGCCCGCATGGGCGCCGTGGCCGGACCAGAGGCAGGGCCAGGGGCCGAAGCAGCGCAGCGCACCGTATTGGGGAACCGGATACCGCCGGACATGATGTAGACAGTATGGCACAGAAACGGACCAGAAAGCGCGCCCCCGCACCGGCGAAAAAACGGGCCGGACCGTCCGCAGCGACGACCTCCGGCACCCGCCGCAAAACCGTCGGCAGGCCCTGGCTGATGCAGCGCCTTCTGGTCGGTTATGCCGTGGTGGTCACGGTGCTCCTGGCGGCATTGATCGCGACCATGCCCGGCGGCCTGAACGGCTGGCGCACGGCCATCCCGTCCATAGATGGCCGCCACGATGACGGGGCGGGCGGCGCGTCCCCCGGCACCGACGATGAAATTGCCGCCATTATCGATACGCTGGACGGGGAACTGGCCATTGATCTGGACACATTGCCGAGCATCCTGCCCATAGACCGGCCGCCGGCCTGGCGCCGGCATGCCGTGACATGGCGGCAGGATGACGGCCCGCGTCTGGCGATCGTGATGGATGACCTGGGACTGGACCGGGACGCCAGCCACCGCATCGCCGCGATGAACGGCCCCTTGACACTGGCCTTTCTACCTTATGCCGACGATTTATCCAGACAGACCCTGCCGCTGCGCCGCGCCGGCCATGAATTGCTGGTCCATCTGCCCATGGAACCGCACAATCCCGATGCCGATCCGGGACCGAACGCGCTGCTTGTCGGTCTGGACGAGGGCGAGTTTCTGCGCCGCCTTGACTGGAATCTCAATCGTTTTGACGGTTTCGTCGGGGTCAACAATCACATGGGCAGCCGGATGACGGAAAATCCGGCCAAAATGGTTCTTGTCATGTCACGCCTGCGGCGGGACGGGCTTCTCTATCTGGACAGTCTGACATCGCCGCGCACCGTCGGACCGAGAGCGGCCCGCGCCGTGGGCGTGCCCTCGATCACCCGGGATGTTTTTCTGGATAATGACCGCGACAGGCGCGCCATCCGCACCCAGTTGAAAAAGGCGGTGCGTCTGGCGAAGCAGCGCGGCTGGGCCATTGCCATTGGCCACCCGTACCCCGAAACACTGGATGTGCTGGAACGCTGGACGCGTGCACGCAAACCCGACGGTATTCTGCTCGTGCCCCTCAGCCAGCTGGTGAACGAGGCGGAACTGCGCGCCGGCAAACAGGACCAGGCCGGCGTCGCCGCCAGCCGTTAGCCAACACGAAAGCCGCGAGAGGTCCATTCAGGCCAGAAATCCGTCATCCCGCATTGGACCGGGCGTACCTTACGGCCTCGGCCGCCGCACTCATCAATGCCTTGGATTTGTTCACGCATTCGGTATGTTCGGACGCGGGATCGCTGTCGGCAACGACGCCGGCCCCCGCTTCCACATGCATGACACCGTCCTTGATCACCGCTGTCCGCAGCACGATGCAGGTGTCCATGCTGCCATTGGCGCTAAAATAGCCGACACTGCCGGCATAGACACCGCGACCGTCCACTTCCAGTTCGTCAATGATTTCCATGGCCCGGACCTTGGGCGCCCCGGAAACGGTCCCGGCGGGAAACCCCGCGGCAAGGGCGTCGATGGCATCCTTGCCGTCGGCCAGGGCCCCTTCCACATTGGAGACAATGTGCATGACATGGGAATACCGCTCAATCACATTGCGCGCGGTCACCCGCACACTGTCACGCGCCGCCACGCGGCCCACATCGTTCCGTCCCAGATCCAGCAGCATCAGGTGTTCCGACAGTTCCTTGCCGTCGGCAAGCAGGTCGTCGGCAAGTTTTTCGTCCTCTTGTGGTGTGGCGCCGCGCGGCCGGGTGCCGGCAATGGGGCGGATCGTCACCTTGCCGTCGCGCAGGCGCACCAGGATTTCCGGGCTTGAGCCCACAATAGCGGCATCGTCAAAGGCCAGATGAAACAGAAAAGGCGACGGATTGGTCCGCCGCAACGCCCGGTACAGCGAAAAAGGCGGCAGGCTGAACGGCAGGCTGAACCGCTGGGCCAGCACCACCTGAAAAATATCCCCGGCCAGGATATAGTCCTGTGCCCGGCACACCATATCCATATAGCGCTCAGGCGGTGTATTGGACACCGGTTCGGGCAGGGTCACGGGCGCACCGCCTTCAAGCAGGGGCAGGGGATCATTCAACCGGTCCAGCATCGCGGCCAGGCGCCGTTCGGCTGCGGACAGGGCCGTTTTCCCGTCCACACCCGCTGCCGGGCGCACCGGTGTGACCAGGGTGATCAGGTCGGTCACACCGTCAAAAATCGCCATGACGGTCGGGCGGATGAACAGGGCTGTCGGCATGTCCAGCGGATCGGGCCTGCCGGGGCCGACCGGTTCCATCTGCCGCACCATGTCATAGCCCATATAGCCGACGATCCCGGCGGCCATGGGGGGCAGTGCACCGGGTAGGTCGATCGCGCTTTCAGCCAGCAGGTCGCGCAGGGCATCCAGCGGGGCGTCGTCCAGCGGGGTGAAAACAGGGTCTTCATCCCCCGGGTTGCGGCAGACCGCCGCCTTGCCGTCACGCACCCGCCACAGCAGGTCCGGCGCCAGACCGATGATGGAATAGCGCCCGCGCGTCTCGCCGCCCTCGACGGATTCAAGCAGGCAGCTGTATCGTTCGCCCCGCGCCAGCTTCATATAGGCGGACACGGACGTTTGCAGGTCACCCACCAGCGTCTGTGCCAGGACACTGGGCCGCCCCGCGTCATAGGCGGCGAGAACAGCCGCCGGGTCCGCGCCCTGAAATGCGTTATTCGTCATCGTTCCGGAACAGCTGACGGACCAGCGCCTCATTGATGGACGGCGGATAAGTCTTCAAAAGCTGTCCCTGATACTGAATCAGCATTTCCTGACCGACCTGATCGCTCAGTTGGCCATACAGGCGCTCGACGGCATCCGTATCCCTGTCCGGGTCACCGGGCTGGATATCGTCCACGCGCACAATCACATATCCGCTGGCGTCCGACGCCTGCTCCAGGTCCGCCTGTCCCTGGGCCAGATCGAAGATCAGGCTGCGGATATTGCTGGCCAAGCTGGCGCTGTCGCCACCGGTCCGGTTGACATTCTTGGCCTCGAACGAGGTTCCGCCGATATCCACGGCGATCTCTTCCGCCGCTTCGCCGCCGCGCAAACGGTCAAGCGCCTGTTCGGCCAGCGCACCCGCTTTTTTCAGTTTCTCGGCATCGGTCCACGCGGTGACGACCCGCGTGCGCACCGTATCCAGCGGCTGTTCGGCCGGCTCGGCGATCTCACTCAGTTCGACCCAGAAGGCACCGCGATTGGCGTTGGAGGCATCCAGATCCATCAGGTCGGGTATGTCGCCCACTTCCGCCTGAAACGCGGCCGCGAGGATGCGAAACTCATCCGATTGGGCAATCACGCGCTCTTCGGCTGCATTGCGGCCCCGCCTGTCCACCAGCGTCGCACTGGCCAGCGTAACCCTTTCCAGCCGCGCCGCCGCTTCGGCCAGGGTGGCCTCGCCGGCGATGGCGTCTTCCACCTCGGGCATGTAATCGAACATCAGGTCGATCGCCTTGTTGCGGCGGGCGACTGGCTCCAGCTCATCGCGCACGTCATCAAGGGTGCGCGTCGCCCCCGGCGTGATGCTGGTCACGCGAAACAGGTTCCAGCCCGCCGGCCCTTCGACCGGTTCGCTGACGGCTCCCTCCGCCAGGGCGAAAACCGTATCGGCGGCTTCCGCGCCGAAATCGGTGTCGATATCGTCCCGTGTCAGGTCGCCCAGGTCCAGCTCGGCACGGGTGAAATCGCTTGCCGCTTCCGCCGCATCGAGAAAATCGGTACCGGCGGCCACACTGGCCAGCAGGGCGTCGGCTTCGGCCATAGAGGCAAGCGTGACCTGTTCGACACTCCGCAATTCGGGCTGTACATAGGTCTCAAGGCGGTCGGTATACGCCGCGTCCAGGTCTTCCTCATCGACGGTGACCTCATCCATGAAGACGTCCGGTGTCAGCAGGATATAGGTATAGCTGCGGCGTTCCGGGCTGAGATACGCGCTTTTGTTCGCATCGTAATAGGCCGTCAGCGTGTCCTCGTCCGGCGCGTCCACGGTCTCTACGGCATCGTTGCCGATATTGATCAGCGTCGCCCGGCGGCGCTCTTCCTGCCAGACATACAGCCGCCGTGCCAGCGTGCGGGGCAGGGGGGTGGAGGCCGTCATACTGCCAAGAAGCTGTTCGCGGCGCACGGCATTGCGCAGGTCCGCGAACAGGTCCTGCTGGCTCAGGCCCGCGCTCTGTAATGTCTGGCGCATCATTTCCGCCGAGAAACTGCCGTCCGGCAACAGAAAGGCGTCAATGCTGCGCAACTGTTCGGCCACCTGGTCATCCGTGGCCCTGAGGCCAAGACGTCCGGCATATTCCATCAACGCGGCCTCGGCGATCATTTCATTCAGGACCTGATAGTCCAGGTTCAGCATGCGGATCAGTTGGTCCGCGGGCATCTCGTTGCCGAACTGCTGTTGCAGTGTACGCGCGCGCGTCTGAACCATACTGGCAAATCTTTGCGGCGGGATTTCCTCATCCCCGACGACCGCGACAGCGGTGTTTGTCCCGCTCAGAAAGCCGGGGCCGATCCCCCATATGGCAAAGGCCGCGATCAATATACCCAGGAGAACCGTCACAAAAATGGAATCAAGCCCGCCGCGCAATTTTGTCAGCATTGTTATGCGTCTCCTAAGCCTTCGCATATGTTGGCCGGTCAGGGCATTCCGGGCGGTCTTTCAATCTCGCCCCGGTCCTTGAACGGCATCTCCCAGCGCGGTATGCCGCCATGAACGTCCGGGGTCAAGGGCGGACACGGCAGTGATACGCCACGGTCGGCACCGTGTGGCTGGTCAATCAGCCGATGCTTTGCTATGAGCCGGCACGGATAAAATACAATGCCGCTGTGTCTTGAAAGACCATCATATTTATAAGGGAGTGGGGACAATGCCGCCGAAACCGCTGATTGCCGGAAACTGGAAAATGAACGGCCTGACAGCCGATGTGCGGGAAATCGGCACTCTGGCACAGGCGTTGAAGGATGGCGCCGGCTGTGATGTCGCGGTCTTCCCGCCGTTGACGCTGGCTGCCGCCGCCCGTGAAAAGGCCGGCGGCCTGCTTTGGATCGGCGCGCAGGACTGCCACACGAAGGAAAGCGGTGCCCACACCGGCGACATATCCGCCGCCATGCTGGCCGATATGGGGCTTCAAGGGGTCATAGTCGGCCATTCGGAACGGCGGCAGGACCACGGCGAGCGCGACTCCGACGTCCGCCTGAAGGCCCTGGCCGCGCACCGTGCCGGGCTGTGCGCTATAATCTGCGTCGGTGAAACCAGGGCCGAACGTGAAGCCGGACAGGCCGAGGCCGTCGTGCTCGGGCAGTTGGCGGCATCGGTGCCGGAAAGCGCGGTCCCCGGCAATACCGTCATCGCGTATGAGCCCGTGTGGGCCATTGGCACGGGCCTGACCCCGACACAGGATGATATTGCCGCCATGCATGGCACGCTGCGCCGCGCCCTGACCGATCGTTTCGGCCCGGCGGCGGCGGATATGCGCCTTCTCTACGGCGGCTCCGTCAAACCGGCGAATGCGGCTGAAATTCTGCCCATCACCGACGTGGACGGCGCACTGGTTGGTGGCGCCAGTCTCCGCGCGGAGGATTTTCTTGGAATTATAAGGGCTTACGACCAGGCTGATTAAGACTTGGCAAGCAGCCGCGATCTGGTCTAGAAAGCCCGCTTTGGTGACGGGTGTCTGGATCCGGCAACGGCTTTCTCGTGCCCGTGATGCCGGCGGACCCGCCGGCTGTGATTTCAAGAACCAGGATTTGGAAGCGTCCCATGGAAGCCGTGCTGTTGAGTATCCATCTGATTGTCGCGATTGCGCTTGTCGGCGTCATCCTGATGCAGCGCTCCGAAGGCGGCGCGCTCGGGATCGGCGGCGGCCCTGCCGGTATGATGACGGCCCGGTCGGCAGCCGACCTGCTGACAAAGACCACGCGGTGGCTGGCGGTGATTTTCCTCGTCAATTCACTGGCGCTTGGCTGGCTGGCCGCCAACCGCGAAGGCGACGAGACCATCGTCGAACAGGCGCAGGAACAGAATGACGAGGGCGATGGCCCCAAACTGCCCGAACTGCCGACCATCCCGGATGGAGACGGCCGCTAGGGCATTGTTAAACGGGCGCCGCACAAATGACGTTGCGCCCGTTTCGCTTTAAAACCGGTCACTGCACAAGACCGGTTTCAGACAATGTATTCAGACCGGACAGGCGGCAGGCTGACAGGCCGTTTGTGTGGGCATAAGGGCGCTCAGCAGCGCTCAAAATACAGGGTAGGCCCAAAGTTAAGTCCTGTGGGCAAGTTTGGGGAACAGCGTATGACACGCTTTATTTTCGTGACCGGCGGGGTGGTCAGTTCACTGGGCAAGGGACTTTTGTCCGCCTCGCTCGGCGCTCTCCTGCAGGCCCGGGGCTTCACCGTGCGTCTGCGCAAGCTGGACCCCTATCTGAATGTGGACCCCGGCACCATGAGCCCTTATCAGCACGGCGAGGTTTTCGTCACCGATGACGGCGCCGAGACCGACCTCGACTTGGGCCATTATGAGCGTTTCACCGGTGTCGCCTCACGGCAAAGCGACAATGTGACATCCGGGCGGATCTATCAGAAAATCATTCAGAAGGAACGGCGCGGCGACTATCTGGGGGGAACGGTCCAGGTCATCCCCCATGTAACAGACGCGATCAAGGAATTCGTCCAGGCGGAACAGGACGGTATCGATTTCATTCTCTGCGAAATCGGCGGTACCGCCGGCGACATCGAGGCCATGCCCTTCATGGAAGCGATCCGCCAGCTTTATGTGGAACTGGGGCGCGGCCGGTCGATTTTCGTGCATTTGACGCTGGTGCCCTATCTGGCGGCGGCCGGCGAACTGAAGACCAAACCGACCCAGCACAGTGTCAAGGAATTGCGCTCCATCGGCATCCAGCCGGATATCCTCGTCTGCCGGGCGGAACATCCCATACCGGACAGCGAGCGGCGCAAAATGTCGCTTTTCTGTAATGTGCCGGAAACAGCGGTGATTCCGGCGCTCGACGCCGGAAACATTTATGAGGTCCCGATTTCCTATCACAAAAGCGGTCTGGACGTCGAAGTGCTGAAAGCATTCGGCCTGGCCCATTCCGAGCCTCCGAACCTGCAACGCTGGGCCGATATCGTCGACCGGGTCAAAAACCCCGAGGGCGAGGTCACCATTGCGGTTGTCGGCAAATATACCGGTCTGAAGGATGCCTATAAATCGCTGCACGAAGCCATTGTCCATGGCGGGATCGCCAACAGGGTCAAGGTGAACATCGACTGGATCGAGGCCGAGGTGTTCGAACAGGACGATGCCGTCGACCGCCTTGAAGGTGTGCACGGCATTCTCGTGCCCGGCGGTTTCGGCAAACGCGGCACCGAAGGCAAAATCGCCGCCGCCCGTTTCGCTCGGGAAAAGGATATTCCCTATTTCGGCATATGCCTCGGGATGCAGATGGCCACGATTGAAGCCGCGCGGAACCTGGCCGGCATACCCGGCGCCGGATCCAGCGAATTCGGTCCGCAAAGCGAACCGATCGTCGGGCTGATCACCGAATGGATGCGCGAGGATGGCAAGCGCGAAACCCGCAATGACGAAGACGATCTTGGCGGCACAATGCGCCTCGGTGCCTATCCGGCTGTGCTGGCCGAAGGGTCGCGGGTGGCGGAACTCTACGGCACCACACGGATCGAGGAACGCCACCGGCACCGCTATGAAGTGAACATCGCCTATGTCGAACAGCTGGAACAGGCCGGTGTGCGTTTTTCCGGCATGTCACCGGACGGGCAGTTACCGGAAATTATCGAACTGCCGGATCATCCATGGTTCGTCGGGGTACAGTTCCATCCGGAATTGAAGTCGAAACCCTTTGATCCGCATCCGCTTTTCGATGGTTTTATCGGCGCCGCGCTACGGCAGAGCCGTATGGTCTGACACCGCGCAAAGCCTTGCCTGTCATAGGCGGGCGGCATGTCCCGCCGATTATTCGGCCCGTTTCTTGCTTCGGTCAGCAATGACTGTAGTGCATCGGTAAATGGGGTGTGACGATGATGCGTGTATGGCCGGCATTTCTGGTTTTCCTGTTGACGGTTTTGTCCCTTGCGCTGGATGCGCAGGATATGGACGGGGACGAACCCGGCCCCGACGATCAGGCGATGGCGCGGGCGGAAGCTCTGGTCAATGCCGTCGGCGGCATTGGCAATCCGCGGGCGCTTGTCCCTTTTTACCGGGATGTTGAAAAAGTCTGGAAGGATTTTACCGCCTTTTATCCCCCGATCACCGCGCCGGGGCCGCGTCTCGCGCTGGTCAGGGCCCGCACGTTAAGCGCGGTCCGGCAACAGGACGGATTGCAGACAGCCTGGGAAACGGCCATTTCCCTCTGGGCCGACCAACTGCCTGTCGGGGAATACCGCAGTCTCCTGCGCGAAGCGGGCGAAGCCCTTGCAAACGTCGGCAGCATGGCTGCCGCGAAACACTATTTCTCCAAGGCCGAAGCCGGGCTCTCCCCCACGCGGCCCACCGACCTTGAGGGCTGGACGGCAATGCGCTTTGCCTCGCTCATGTCGATGGCGGGTGAAGGGGACTGGCGTGTACATGAAGCGGACATCGGGGACATCCGCGCCTTCATGAAGCGGCTGCCATTGTGGAGCGACCTGCGGCTAAGGGCCCTGGTCTCGGAAGCATGCGTGCGTCATACATATCAGCCTCGCGAGCGCGGGAAACGTGACGCCATATCGGCCGTCAAGGCGGAAATCCTGCTGGCGATGAAATCCCGCGACAAACCCGTGCCGGATGACCTGCGGGATGATATCCGCGCACTTTTCCGCCTGCTTGAAGACGAATACGACCTTTAGCCGTCTTCGCGTGCCCCCGGTCTAGCCGTCCCCGCCGTAAGCCGCGATCACGGCGGCATAGATGGCAATGGCATCGAACAGGTTTTTCAAACGCAGATTTTCGTTCCGTCCATGTTGATTGTTGTCATGGTTGGCAATCGGCAGGAGGACGATGGGCATATCGAGCGCCTGCTCGAACAGATAAATCGGCAGGCTGCCGCCAAGCGTAGGGGTGCGCAGCGTCTCGCCGCCTTTCAGCTGGTCGAGGATGACGGCAATGGCGTCCGCCTCCGCCCCGTCCAGCGCGGCACGGTAAGCGGGGTAGGGGCCGGGCCGCCAGTCCACCTTCAGGATCTTGTCATGGGCCAGACGGGTCTCCCGGTCGGCGTCCTCGTAAACGATGTGAAAGCCCTGGGCCCGGAAATGGGCCTCCAGCGCCGTGCGCACGTCCTCGGGCGTCTGGTCCGGCACCAATCGCAGATTAAGGGACGCCGTGGCTGTCGGCAGAATAGTGTTGCGGGACTGTGTGCCCACGCCGCCCGCCTGAAAGCCCTTGACCACAATCGCCGGGGCCATGATGGCTTCCTCCAGACGCACACCGCCGCCTTCGCTTTTTGCCATGGCCAGTTCGCGGCGCAGATGTGCATCCACATCCGGCATGGCGGCGATGGCCGCCCGCTCGGCATCGCTGACGGGACGCACCGTGTCCAGATAGCCGGGCACGGTGATGCGGCCCTCATCGTCCTTCAGACTGGTCAGCAGACGCATCAGCCGGTCCGTCGGATGCGGGGCCCAGTTGCCGTAATGGCCGGAGTGCAGCGGCCTGCCGGGGCCATATGTGGTCAGGTCCACCGTCATGCTGCCGCGCACGCCGAAGACAAGCTGACGCTGGCGGCTCTGGTGCATCGGGCCATCGCAGAACAGCATCAGATCGGCGTCCAGCTTGTCGCCGTGCCTGGCAAGAATCTGCGCCAGTGTCGGGCTGCCCGCTTCCTCCTCCCCGTCGAGAATCAGCTTGATATTCACCACCGGGGCGATCCCGGCCCCTTCCAGCGCGTCAAGGGCCGCCATCAGGGCGATGACCGGGGCCTTGTCGTCCCCGGCCGAACGGGCGAAGAGACGCCACTCCGGATCAATGGGGCCGCCAAGGGCCGCCTGCCAGTCAACGACCGTGCCGCCGTCTTCGACCATGCCGTCGCGCAAGGTCGGCGTGAACGGGGGCGACGCCCAGTTTTCCGGCGCGACCGGCTGACCGTCGAAATGGGCGTAGATCAGAACCGTACGCGTCGCACCGGGCACATCCCGCCGGGCAATGACATAGGGCGCGCCGCCCGCCGTCACCGTTTCACTGACGAAGCCGCGCACGCCCAGATAGCCGGTAATCCATGCAGCATTTTCCACCATGTCGGCATGATTGCTGGCCACATTGGGCAGGGACAGGAACGTCTTGAAATCGTTCAGAATATCCCATCCATGCTGCGCAATATAGTGTTCGGCCGCCGCCTCGGCCTGCGGTACCCTGGCGTCCCCGACGGGTGTGGCGGTCGTGGCGGACGATACCGTGGCCCCCAGCAAAACGCCGCCTGCGACTGTGTATTTCAGCCCCCTGACGACGCGCGCGGGCCAAGTCGTTTTCCTGGACGATTTCCTGAACGGTTTCCTGGGCGGTTTCGTGGGCAATGTCATGGAACGGTCCCCCCGTTTTGCGTGATGATCCCCCAAATCGACAGGCAGCATAAACCGGCCGACGCGGACGGGGTAGGCGAAAGTCGGCAACGCTCCCTTGCGGGGGCGCCGCCACGGCGCTAATCATGGCGGGCGATTGCAGGCAGGCACCGGCCGGAGACCGATGGCGGGCCTTTTTCAACACACCGGATTGGCAACACACAGATTGGGGACGGACCTATGAGCGCCATTATCGACATTATCGGCCGGGAAATTCTGGACAGCCGGGGCAACCCCACGGTTGAGGTGGACGTGGTGCTGGAAGATGGCGGCTTTGGCCGGGCGGCGGTCCCCTCGGGTGCCTCCACCGGTGCGCATGAGGCGGTGGAAAAACGTGACGGCGGCGACCGCTATCGCGGCAAGGGCGTGCTCGGCGCGGTCGAGGCCGTGAACGGTGATCTCTTCGACGCGCTTGTCGGACTGGACAGTGAAGATCAGCGCGCCGTTGATCATGCAATGATGGCACTGGACGGCACGGCCAACAAGTCGCGCCTCGGTGCGAACGCCATACTCGGTGTGTCGCTGGCGCTGGCGCGGGCCAGTGCCGACAGCACCGGCCTGCCGCTTTACCGGTATCTGGGCGGGCCGAACGCGCATGTCCTGCCCGTGCCGATGATGAACATCATCAATGGCGGTGAACATGCCGACAATCCCATCGATATTCAGGAATTCATGATCATGCCGGTCGCGGCGGAAAGCTGCCGCGACGCCATCCGTATCGGGGCCGAAATCTTCCATGAGCTGAAGGCGCAGTTGAAGGCCGCCGGCCACAACACCGCCGTGGGCGATGAAGGCGGTTTCGCCCCCAACCTGAACGGTACGGTGGACGCGCTGGATTTCATTATGAAGTCCGTCGAAAGCGCGGGCTACAAACCGGGCGAGGATATTTATCTGGCGCTGGACGCCGCATCGACCGAATTTTACCGCGACGGCGCCTATCATCTGGCGGGCGAGGGCAAGACGCTGTCCAGTGCCGAAATGGCCGACTATTGGGCCGATCTGACCGGGCGCTATCCGATCCTGTCGATCGAGGACGGTATGGCCGAGGATGACTGGGATGGCTGGCGCATCCTGACGGAAGCCATCGGTGAAAAAGTCCAGCTTGTCGGCGACGATCTGTTCGTGACCAACCCCAGCCGCCTGTCACAGGGGATTACCGATCATGTGGCCAATTCCATTCTGGTGAAGGTGAACCAGATCGGCACGCTGACGGAAACCTTCGACGCGGTCGAAATGGCGCACCGGGCACGCTATACGGCGGTGATGTCCCATCGCTCGGGCGAAACCGAGGACAGCACCATCGCCGATCTCGCTGTCGCCACCAATTGCGGGCAGATCAAGACCGGATCGCTCGCCCGGTCGGACCGGCTGGCGAAATACAATCAGCTCATCCGCATCGAGGAACAATTGGGCCCCAGCGCCAGCTATGCCGGACGGGGAATCCTGCGCGGTTAGAACCGCCAGTCGAGTCTCGGCAACAAACATCTGAAAACCCCATAAAAAGTGGGGTTTTCATCAATTTTCTCCGATTCTTTATTGCGATTCTCGTGCCGATTCGTTATGATTCGGCATATGAAGCAGATCAACAAAATATGTCGCAAGGCAAGCGGTGCGGGACTGACCGGCGTCTGGATCCTGCTCATCATATATTTCGCCAATCACGCCTTTAGCGGCGAATACAGCCTTGCGCGCTATAACCAGTTGCGCGCGGAAGAAAGCCGCCTGGTTCCCGTGGCCAATACGGTCGCGGCGGAAAAAGCCCGGATCGAGGCCCGCATCGCCCTGATGGGGCCGTCAGTCACGGATCCCGACATGCTGGAAGAACAGGTCCGCCGTCAGCTGGGGTTTGCCCATGCCGATGAGGTGGTGATGTTTCTCGACGATGTTCATCTTGACTGAACAATCCAGTTAACTGAAATAAAGTTAATTCATAAAAGCGTCATTATTTCATAGACTTGCTTATACTTGCAAAGTTGCCTCAAGATCGCTACTGATATGGACAGAACCGGCGCGTGTGCCGTGAGGGACGCAGGCGCCGCATTTCCTGTATTTGCGATTTCCACCCCGCAGGCCGGTGTCTGACGGGGCGGTCAGCCAAGGGATGTCCCAGCCTATGACGCAATCCAAGACCAGCGCCGCCTCCAAGAAGGCCGCCGCGAAACCGGCGGCCAAAACCGCCACAGGCCGCCGCAAAACGGCCAGGCCCGCTGTTTATGACGCCAGCAATGAGGAATTGCTGGCGTTCTATCGTGAGATGCTGCTGGTCCGTCGTTTCGAGGAAAAGGCCGGGCAAATGTACGGCATGGGCCTCATCGGCGGTTTCTGCCATCTCTATATCGGTCAGGAAGCCGTCGTCGTCGGTGTGCAATCGGCACTCAGCGAGGACGACATGGTCATCACCGCCTACCGTGACCACGGCCATATCATCGCTGCCGGCAGCGATCCCAAGGCGGTCATGGCGGAACTGACCGGGCGCAGCGGCGGCTGCTCACGCGGCAAGGGCGGCTCCATGCACATGTTCGACCCTGCGAAAGGCTTTTACGGCGGACACGGCATTGTCGGCGCGCAGGTCTCCCTTGGCACCGGCCTCGGCTTCGCGGCGCAGTATCGCGGCACCAAGGGTGTCTCCGTCACCTATTTCGGCGACGGCGCGGCCAATCAGGGCCAGGTGTATGAAAGCTTCAACATGGCGGCGCTGTGGAAGCTGCCGGTGATTTACGTCATCGAAAACAACCAGTACGCCATGGGCACCAGCGTGGCGCGGGCCAGCGGCCAGACAGAACTGTATCGCAGGGGCGAAAGCTTCGGCATCCCCGGCAAGGCGGTGGACGGCATGAATGTGCTGGCCGTGCGCGCGGCAACCGACGAGGCGCTGGCGCACTGCCGCAGCGGCAAGGGGCCGATCCTGCTGGAGATGAAGACATACCGGTATCGCGGCCACTCCATGTCCGACCCGGCGAAGTACCGCACCAAGGACGAAGTGCAGAAAATGCGCGCCGAACAGGATCCGATCGAACAGATGAAGCAGCGCATCCTCGATGCCGGCGTGGCCGATGAAGCCGCACTGAAAGAGATGGACAAGGAACTCAAGGCGCAAGTGGCGGGCGCCGCCGCCTTCGCCCAGGAAAGCCCCGAGCCTGACCTGTCCGAGCTTTACACCGATATTGTGGCCTAAGGCCCCTTCACGCGTTTTTAAGAGGCACCGAAGAAATGGCTATTGAAATCACCATGCCCGCGCTGTCGCCCACCATGGAGGAAGGCACGCTGGCCAAATGGCTGAAACAGGAAGGCGAAACGGTCGCAAGCGGCGATGTCATCGCCGAAATCGAAACCGACAAGGCCACCATGGAAGTGGAAGCGGTCGACGAAGGCACGATGGCGAAAATCCTCATCGCCGAAGGCACCGACAACGTCAAGGTCGGTACCGTCATCGCCATGCTGGCCGAAGAGGACGAAGACCCGGCGGGCGTCAGTGCGCCGCGGCAGGCAGCCCCGCAAACTGACGCGCCGACGGCACCCGCCACAGCGGAACCGGCGGCACAGCCCGCCGCCGCGCCTGAGCGTGCGGCATCTGAACCTTCAGCGCCCGCAAAGCCGGTCGCGCCTGTGACATCAGAGGCTCTGAGCGACCCGGAAATCCCGGCGGGCACCGAAATGGTCACGCTGACAGTGCGCGAGGCCCTGCGCGACGCCATGGCCGAGGAAATGCGCAAGGACGGCGACGTTTTCGTCATGGGCGAGGAAGTGGCCGAATATCAGGGCGCCTACAAGGTAACGCAAGGGCTGTTGGACGAGTTTGGCGACAAACGGGTGATCGACACACCGATCACCGAGCATGGTTTTGCCGGGCTCGGCGTCGGTGCGGCGTTCACGGGCCTGAGGCCGGTTGTCGAATTCATGACCTTCAATTTCGCCATGCAGGCAATCGACCAGATCATCAATTCGGCGGCAAAGACACGCTACATGTCCGGCGGCCTGGTGGAATGTCCCATCGTCTTTCGCGGGCCGAACGGCGCGGCCGCGCGTGTGGCCGCCCAGCACAGCCAGAATTACGCGGCATGGTACAGCCATGTTCCGGGCCTGAAAGTGATCTGCCCCTATGACGCGGCGGATGCCAAGGGCCTGCTGAAGGCGGCGATCCGGGACCCGAATCCGGTCGTCTTCCTCGAAAACGAATTGCTCTACGGCGAAAGCTTCGAGGTGCCGAAGCTGGACGATTTCGTCCTGCCCATCGGTAAGGCCCGTATCTACCGCGCGGGCGGCGATGTGACCATCGTGGCCTATTCCATCGCCGTGGGCGAGGCGCTGAAGGCTGCGGATATATTGGCGCAAGAAGGTATTTCCGCCGAGGTGATCGACCTGCGCACCATCCGTCCGCTGGACATGGCGACCGTGATCGACAGCGTGAAGAAGACCAACCGCTGTGTCGTCGCGGAAGAGGGCTGGCCGCAATGCTCGGTCGCGTCCGAAGTCTCCGCGCGCTTGATGGAGGACGCCTTCGACTGGCTGGACGCACCGGTGACCCGTGTGACCGACGCCGACACGCCGCTGCCTTACGCCAACAATCTGGAAAAGGCCGCACTGGTGAACGCGGACGATATCGTCAAGGCGGCCAAGGCCGTCTGCTATGCAGACTGATGATGCGGATTTGAGGGAGCGCACCGATGGCCATTGAAATCACCATGCCCGCCCTGTCGCCGACCATGGAGGAAGGCACGCTGGCCAAATGGCTGGTCAAGGAGGGTGACGACGTGACGAGCGGCGATGTCATCGCCGAAATCGAAACCGACAAGGCGACGATGGAGGTGGAATCCATCGACGACGGCACGGTCGCCAAAATTCTGGTCGCCGAAGGCACGGACGGCGTGCCGGTGGGCCAGTTGATCGCCGTCCTGGCGGAAGAGGGCGAGGACGCGTCCGAGGCCGCGGCCGGCGCCGGTTCCGCCGCACCGGCTCCCAAAGCGGAGACACCCGCCGCCGCGCCGTCACCGGACCCGGCACCGCAGGCCCCCGCCACGCCCGCTGCCGCAGCGGCGCTGGCCTCTCAGCCGGCTGCGCAAACCGCGAATGCGGCAGCACCGGTGCAAACCCCGGCCGCGACAGCGGAAGGCGAGCGTATCAAGGCCTCGCCGCTCGCCCGCCGTATCGCCGCCGATGCCGGGTTGGATCTTGCCGCCATCAGCGGCACCGGACCGTATGGCCGCATCGTCAAACGCGATGTGGAATCCGCCAGGGCCGCGCCGCAGCCGGTTGCCCAACCGGCCGAGGCCGCGCCCGGTGCCGGAGCCGCCGCCCCGGCGCCTGCCGCCGCAGCGGCCACCACACCCGCTTACGGCCCGCACGAGGACATTCCGTTCCGCGAGGAACGCCTGTCCAACATGCGCAAGACCATTGCCCGGCGGCTCAGCGAATCCAAGCAGACGGTCCCGCATTTCTATCTGACCATCGACTGCGAGATCGACACACTGCTGGCCCAGCGCAAGGACCTGAACGGCAAACTCGCCGACAGCGGCGTGAAACTGTCCGTCAATGATTTCATCATTCGCGCCGTGGCGCTGGCGCTGAAAAAAGTGCCGGCGGCCAATGTGCAGTTCGCCGGCGACAAGATGTACTGGTATGAGCGGGCCGATATTTCCGTCGCCGTCGCCATCGAGGGCGGTCTCATCACCCCCGTCGTGCGCGGTGCGGACCAGAAGGGGCTGACCGAGATTTCGGCGGCGATGAAGGATCTCGCCACCCGTGCCCGCGACGGCAAGCTGATGCCCGAGGATTACACCGGCGGCACCTTCTCCATCTCCAACCTCGGCATGTTCGGCATCAAGGAATTTTCCGCCGTCATCAACCCGCCGCAGGCCTGCATCCTGGCCATCGGCGCCGGCGAACAGCGCCCGGTCGTACGCGACGGTGCGGTGACGACCGCCACCATGATGACCTGTGTGCTGTCCTGTGACCACCGGGCGGTCGACGGCGCCGTGGGGGCCGAATTCCTCGCCGCGTTCAAAAGCTATATCGACGACCCGATCACCATGCTTCTCTAAGGGGAAAAGCCATGTCCGACAGTTTTGACCTGATTGTGGTGGGCGGCGGCCCCGGCGGCTATGTGGCGGCGATCCGTGCCGCGCAGCTCGGCATGAAAACCGCCTGTGTCGAGCGGGAACATCTGGGCGGCATCTGCCTGAACTGGGGCTGTATCCCCACCAAGGCGCTGCTGCGCTCGTCCGAGGTCATGCATCTGATGCAAAACGCCGCCGCGTTCGGCTTGAAGGCCGACAATATCGGCTTTGACCTTGCCGCCGTGGTCAAACGCAGCCGCCAAGTGGCCGGCCAGCTGAACACGGGCGTCAAACACCTGTTGAAGAAGAACAAGGTCACCCATATCGAAGGCGACGGCACGCTGACGGCCAAAAACACCCTGTCGGTGACAGGCAAGGACGGCAAAACAGCCGCTTACACGGCGAAAAACATCATTCTCGCCACCGGTGCGCGGGCGCGTGAACTGCCGCATCTGCAGGCGGACGGCAAGCTGGTGTGGACCTACAAGCACGCCATGACACCGGATGTCATGCCGAAAAGCCTGCTGGTCATCGGGTCCGGTGCGATCGGTATCGAATTCGCCAGTTTTTACAGTGATATGGGCGCGGATGTCACGGTGGTGGAAATGATGGACCGCATCCTGCCGGTCGAGGACCATGAGGTCTCCGCCTTTGCCGAAAATGCCTTCAAAAAGCAGGGTATGGACCTGCGCACCAAGGCTGCCGTCACCGAACTGAAAAAGGGCAGGGACAACGTGACCTGCATCGTGGAACAGGACGGCAAAAAAGAAGAGATCACGGTGGACCGGGTGATCCTGGCCATCGGTATTACCGGCAATGTGGAAAATCTGGGCCTTGAAACCGTGGGCGTCCAGGTGGACCGCGGCCATATCGTCACGGACGAGTGGGGCCGCACGGGCGTGGACGGCCTATGGGCCATCGGCGATGTGGCGGGTGCACCGTGGCTTGCCCACAAAGCCAGCCATGAAGGCGTGATCGCGGTGGAAAAGATCGCCGGGCTGGACGGCCTGCACCCCATGGACAAAGGCAACATCCCCGGCTGTACCTACTGCCGCCCACAGGTCGCCAGCGTCGGCCTGACGGAAGAAAAGGCGAAAGAAGCGGGCTATGACGTGCGCGTCGGCAAGTTCCCCTTCATCGGCAACGGCAAGGCCATCGCGCTCGGCGATCCGGAAGGCTTCGTCAAAACCGTATTTGACAAAAAAACCGGTGAGCTGCTCGGCGCGCACATGATCGGCGCGGAAGTGACGGAGCTCATTCAGGGCTATACGGTGGCCCGCACGCTGGAAAGCACCGAGGCGGAACTGATGCACAGCATCTTCCCGCACCCGACGCTCAGCGAAATGATGCATGAAAGCGTTCTGGACGCCTACGGCCGCGCCATCCATTTCTAAACGCGGGCCCGGCTGAACGCGAAAGTTACCCGGTCCGCCGGCCGCGCCACCCGGCCCGCCGGCCAGGCCACCCAGCCGCCGGCCAGGCCCACCCAGTCCGGTGGGGCATGGCGTCCATGCATGAAACGGGGGTAAAAGAGGCTGCCGTTTCGCGAACAAGGCACTATATAAGGCAGGACCAATCCGAATTCTGCCTGAATGCGACCAGTGTGAAGTGAGTAGACCATGACTGCTGAAACGCCGATCAAAGCCGACCCCGCCGCAAAAACAGCGGTGCGCCGCAAGCCCGACTGGATCCGGGTAAAGGCCCCGACGTCCCGCGAGTTTGCCGAGACGAAAAAGCTGATGCGGTCGAAAAAACTGCACACGGTCTGCGAAGAGGCCGCATGCCCCAATATCGGTGAATGCTGGTCCAAGCGCCACGCCACGGTGATGATTCTGGGCGATACCTGCACGCGGGCCTGTGCCTTCTGCAACGTCAAGACCGGGCGCCCGATGAAGGTGGACCCGCTGGAGCCTCTGCACACGGCGGAAGCCTGCGCCTCCATGGGACTGAACCATATTGTCATCACCTCGGTGGACCGTGACGATTTGCCGGACGGCGGGGCGGATCAATTCGTCAAGGTGATCAAGGCCATCCGCGAGATGAGCCCCGAGACCACGATTGAAATTCTGACGCCCGATTTCCGCAACAAGCCCGGCGCCATCGAAAAAGTGGCCGAAGCCAGGCCGGATGTCTTCAACCATAATCTGGAGACGGTGCCCCGCCTTTATCCCACCATTCGTCCCGGTGCGCGCTATTTCCATTCGCTGCGCCTGCTCGATACGGTGAAAAAGGTGGACCCGACGATCTTCACCAAGTCCGGCATGATGGTCGGCCTCGGCGAGGAACGGCTTGAAGTCTCGCAGGTGATGGATGACATGCGCATGGCCGATATCGACTTCATCACCATGGGCCAGTATCTCCAGCCCACCCCCCGCCACGCACGGGTGGACCGTTTCGTCACGCCGGACGAATTCAAGGCCTATGCCCGCATGGCGCGGGGCAAGGGCTTCCTGATGGTGTCGGCCACGCCGCTGACGCGTTCCTCCTATCACGCGGGCGACGACTTCGCGAAGCTGCGCGCCACGCGGGAGAAACAGCTTCAGGCGCAAGAAGCATCACAGGCGGTACAGTAAACGGCCCTCCATGCCGCATTTTACCGAGAAAAAGACGCTGCCCTACAGCCCGGAGCAGCTTTTCGACATGGTATCGGACGTGACGCGCTACCCGGAGTTTCTGCCCTGGTGTGTGGGCGCGCGGGTCTATAACCGCAAGGCGGACGGGTTTGACGCCGATCTGCTGATCGGCTTCAAGGCGTTTCGCGAACGCTTCACCTCCCGCGTGACGCTGACCCATCCGACACGGGTCTATGTGGACTATCTGCGCGGGCCGCTGAAACGGCTCTATAACCACTGGGATTTCGAGGAAACGGCGGACGGCTGCTGCGCCATCTCGTTCGAGGTGGATCTGGAATTCAAAAGCCGCACGCTGGAAGCGCTGATCGGCGGCGTGTTCACCCGCGCGACACAGAAAATGGTCTCCGCCTTCGAGGACCGCGCCGCCATCCTCTACGGCCCGCCCGCCGCCTAGGCGGCCGCTGTTGAACCCCCGGGTGTAAACACATTTGCAAATACCGGGCTTTTGCAAACACTGGACTTTCTCCCTCGCGTTGCCGTTGCTACTCTCCCGTTCAGAAGCCATTGGGCATTCATTGGGGAGAGAGTGATGAGCGATTTTCTGCACCGCCTGGCCGGAGACCTGCGCGCCCGCGAGAAATTTCTGGAAGACCACAACGACCACCCGGTGTTCGACAGCACCGAGGGCAGCACCTTGCGCGCGGACTATGAAGATCTGCTCGACCGCGTCAAAGCCCTTGCCGGGCGCGTCGAAACAGCCCGCTCCAAGGGCGAGCCCTATGACGAATCCCTGCGCGAAACCCTGCACGACGCGGAAAGAACCCTGACCGTCGAGATCGAGGCATGGTCAAGCGGACTGAAGGACGAATAAAAGGGGTTTATTGAGAGCGGGCTGGCCGGGCTCTGCGCAAAGCGTGTTGATAACTTTGTAGAAGCCCCACATATCGACCCTAGGATCATGCCTCCAAGCCGTTTGGATGGAACTACCCACATTATTGGCAAATGGTCATTTTACGTGCTGCCTTTGCATGATCAGAACTGATAGGTCAGGTCAAACCCATAGGTGCGCGGGGTACCGAAGGATACGGCCTCGCCCACACCGGGGACCGGAAAGCCGTACGGCACATAGATGGCGTCGAACAGATTCTCGCACCAGACAGAGACCCGCAAGGCACCCGCACTGCCGCCAAGGTCGATCTCCGACAGTGTCAGGCGGGCGTTGAACAGGGCAAAGGAATCCAGGTCCTGGGTCCCATTGCCGGCGACATAGTCGAACTCGTCCGTCGCGGTCATATCGACATGGGCGATCAGTGTGCCGAATGAGAATTCCGGAAAGGTATAATCCACCGTGGCGGACCCGGCATGTTCCGGCGTCTGCGACAGGCGGAAGAATTCCACGGCCGCTCCGCCGGTCAGCGGATTGGGTTGCGGCGGGATGTTTCCGTCCAGATAGGTGTAATTCAGTCCGATCACCAGGCCGGGCACTGGCGCCAGTGTCAACTCAATTTCAGTACCATCGACTTCGACGGTTGACTCAATGTTCACGGTTTCCAGCACCACCAGATTGTCCGGGTTTACAAAGTCCAGCTGCGCGTCCTTGATGTCCGTGGCGAACAGGGCGACATTCAGGGTCGCCCGATTGTCCCAGAAGGATGACTTCAGACCGAATTCGAAAGTTTCGGCAACCTCGGTGCCAAAATCGGAAAAGCTGGCAGCGCGGACATTGGCCCCGCCGGCGCGGTATGCCGTGGAAAATTTTGCATATGTCGACAGGGTGTCGGTCCAGAAATAATTGACCGTGATCAGCGGATCCAGCCGGTCGGTCTCCAGCGCAAAGGATTGCTGCCCGCCCTCAATGCGGGTTCCGCTGCGATCGTCCCTGGTGTAGCGCAGGCCCAGCGTCAACTGCAGACGATCGTCCAGCACCGGGGGCGTCCACGTGGCCTGACCGTAAACCGCAAGGGATTCAGCCCTGTTTTCAATCTCGCGGAAGGGGGCGTCTGCTCCGGTGAACACATCGAATATCGTCGGTGGGACAATCGGGGTGAGCGGCGTGCCGGTCAAAAGCCCGAAAATATCCAGCGAAAACAGGTTCTGGGCCGTCTGCGTCGCATCCTCCTCGAAATAATAGGCGCCGGCGACCCATTCCAGACGGTCATGGCTGCCGAGGACTTGGATTTCCTGCGAGAATTGCTCCTGATCCACCTCTTCTTCAAAGATCACACCGTTGAAGTACAACACACCCCCGAAATTGTTGCCGGTGATTTCCTCCGTACCCCGCAGCGACGTCAAAGACCGCACGGTCAGGGCTTCCGAGGCCTGCCAGGACAGCGTCAGGCCGTGCATGTCATAATCCGTCACCGTCGGGTCCAGGGGGGCTATGGGAAACCGGGTGGCGCGGACCCTGCGCGGTTCCACGCCGATGATGCCGATGTTGTCGACAGCCAGTTGATGGTAGATCTGCGCGGCCTCGACCTGTCCGCGTTCATAGACATAATCCAATGTAAACTCATCGCTAGCCCGCCACCTCAGGCTGGCCCGTCCGCCGTCCTTGTTGAAGGCGAAAAAGTCTTCCTCGCCCGGGGCGGTATTGTCCACCCAGCCGTCCCGTTCGGAATGGATGTAATCGAACTTCAGGCTGATACCGGAAACTTCCGGCAAGTTCAGCGTGGTGATGGTGCGCAAGGCATCGAAATTGCCATAGGTCACGGTCTGGCGCAGCCCCAGCTCGCCGGTCGGTTTGCGGGAGATGACATTGACGGCACCGGATACCGCGTTGCGGCCGTACAGCGTGCCCTGCGGCCCGCGCAGCACCTCGATGCGTTCCGGATCCGCCAGCTCCAGGCTCAGGCCCTGGGCGCGGCCCAGATAAAAGCCGTCCTGATAAATGGCGACGGACCCGTCGCGCGTGACCTGGCCGGGGTCGGTCGGTCCGCGTCCGCGAATGGCGATGCTGAGCGTTGAAGGGGCGATGCCGAGCGGCTGTATGCGCAGCGACGGGATAATGCCGCTGTCCAGACCGTCAAGACTGGTGATGCCCTGCCGCTCCATTTGCTCCGCACCAATGACGGACACGGCGACCGGCGTTTCCAGTAAGGACTTTTCACGGATTTCCGCCGTGACGATGATCTCGTTCACGGTCTCGTTCACGTTGGCGCCCTCTTCAGCGGCCGCACTCGCACCGGTCAGGGGTGCAGCGGCAAGCAAAGTGACCAGTCCCAGACCGGGCAGGACCCCGGCGGCTATATGTTCAGACATGTTTCTCCCCCTGTCGGCCGTTACCGGCTTGTTCTTGATGTTCATGAAATTTCGGGTCAGTGAAAGGTAACGGGCAGCTCTTCCACCGCATTCATCACCCAGGACGGCGTCATCCTGATGTCTGTTTCCGGTGGGATACTGAAACCGTCGAAGGGTGCCAGCAGTCTTTCCAGAATGACTCTCGCCTGTTGTCGGGCCAAGGCAGCACCGATACAGATGTGCGGACCCTGCCCAAAGGCCAGATGCTGTTTGATATTGGGCCGTGTCATGTCAAACCGGTCCGGATCATGGAAGCGGGCAGGGTCATGACTGGCCGAACAGCAATAAACAGGTCTCTTTTCAGATCATCCGGCAGCCAGTCCGGCTGTATCAGGGCCTTTTGGCCCGATGCGGAAAACAGGTCCGTCCGCTCCATGGCAAATTTGACATCGTCATAACGGCTTAAAGCACACATGCCCGGTGTGTTGAGAGAACAGACCGGGCGGTCTTCACGCATGGCCGCATACAGTGGCAGAGGATTGTTTGCACCCAGATCCTCAAGGCCGATATCCGGTCTGAACGGGCTTTTCAGGGTCATGCTGCTCTCCTGTCCTAGAATTTTCAGGAACGGGATGCCGATGTTTTCTTGTCACATACGATCAGCCCCTCGCGGATAGCCTGGTAGACAGCACCGATCGTGGTGTCGACGCCGAAGGCTCTCCGCGCAGCTGCGACCTGCTGGTTCAGGGTGTGTACACTGCGGCCCAGATGGTCGGCCGTTTCCTGCAGACTCATATCCTCCTGTGCCATAAGCGTTAGAATCTCAAGCGGGCGGGGGGAAATGATGATATCGGGACTTTCTTCCTCACTGAGGAAGAAGTTCGGAAATTTTTTTGTCCCTACATAATCAATGGCGGCTAACAAGCTGTGCAAACCATGCTTTGCCTGTTCCACTTTCTTTCTGAACTCTGGGCGCTCCATATCGCGGTGCGTGACAGAAAGGACAATATTGCCATGCCCGTTCGACGCTTTGCCCGGCATGATATAAAAATCATTATACCCAAACTGTTTGAACAGTTCGAAAACACGTACATTGGTTTTCGTGAAATCTGTTGAAAAGCTGATAGTGTTAAAATTGTTTTCTATTTCGGATTGAAATATGGGTTTGCTATTATTCCGCACAAACTGGTCAATAAGACTATGTTCAAACAGCCCTTCCTCATAATAGATTTCACGCATTTCGGTTGAGGTTGTTCGTGACGGAGTGTTGATTTTTCCCTCGGTATGAACCCGACCGAAGGCGTGTTCATCGAACCCGAAACTCCTAAGATACTGCCCGATCAACTTGTTGAATTCAGCAAAGTCCCGGCTGCTGTTCAGGGAACGGTAAATTTGAAATTCTGCGACATTGTGACGAATATCCTGCTGCCGGCCTGAAGTGATGTTCGTCATGATGAGAAACTCTCTCAAGCCCCTGCTTTTAGATGTGCAAATACTACCTTATACTGTATCCTCCTGGTGGTGTGAGGTAAAATTATTTTTCAAGAAAAAATATGTGAAATTTCCTTGCTGAAGACCATCAACCCTATGGGGCTGGCCACTTTCATTTTATGTCAATTCTGCCATTTCATCGGCAATATGGCCCTTAATTTAGAACGGTATCACCGTCCCGCTCCCACGCTTGGCTAGGCCCTTCTAAACAAATATCTCACCCCTCAAGGCGGGAGAGTAGGGCGTCCAGCGCCACGTCGACCGTCTTCAACCGCACGGCCTCGCGACCGATATCGCCGAAGCGATGCTCGAACGCCTCCGGCGCTTCGCCCGCCAATGCCAGGCCGAACCAGACAAGACCGACCGGTTTGTCCGCCGTGCCGCCGCCGGGTCCGGCAACGCCGGTGACGCTGACCGCCAGATCGGCCATGGAATGGCTGAGCCCGCCAAAGGCCATTTCCTTCGCCACGGCGGATGAAACCGCGCCGAAACGCGCCAGGCTGTCAGCCGTCACGCTGACCATCTGTTGCTTGGCGGCGTTGGAATAGGTGACGAAGCCCCGGTCGACCACATCGGACGATCCGGCCACCGACGTCAGCGCGCCCGCGATCAGTCCGCCGGTGCAGGATTCCACCGTGGTCAGCAGAAAGCCCTGGGCGCGCGCGGCCTCCAGAACGGTCGCCGCCTTGTCCACAAGACTGTCCCAGCCCGGCATTCCACTCATAAAAAACTCCCTGCCCACAAGAGAAGCGCGGCACCGATCCCCGCCACCACATCATCCGCCATCACGCCGAGACCGCCACCCACATGACGGTCCAGCCAACCGATGGGGCCGGGTTTTACAATATCAAGCAGGCGGAAAAGCAGAAAGCCCGCAATGACGGGCCAGACAGTATTCGTATAAGCCATGACAGGCATAAGGGCGATCCACTGGCCCGCGAACTCGTCAATCACCACATCAGACGCATCATGCGGCCCACCCGCCGCTTCCAGCCGGTTCAGGACGGGAATGGAGACAAGGGTGATGATAAGTGCCGCAACTCCCAGCGCCACCGCCTTCTCCAACGACGATAGCTCCGTCTCCGCCGTCAACCACAGGGCCGCCGGCAGACATGCCGCCGCGCTGCCCCATGTCCCCGGAGCCGGGCGCAGATAGCCGCTGTACAGCCCGGTGGCGAAAGCGACACTGAGGGGAAAGCCCCTGCGGCCAGGCCAGGCCCGCACGGTGCCCGGCGCATCCGTCATGAAAATCCGCCTTCCTCCACCGCGAAGGGCAGGCGGACAGTGGCGGCCGCCTGCGCCGCGATGCCTTCGCCCCGGCCGGTAAAGCCCAGCTTTTCCGTCGTGGTCGCCTGCACGCTGACCCGCGCCGGGCCGATACCGGCAATCTCGGCAATACGGGCGGCCATGCTGGCGCGATGCGGGCCGATTTTCGGCCTCTCGCAGATCAGCGTCAGCGCCAGATGGGCGATGAGGCCGCCGCGCGCCGCCACCCGGCCTGCGGCAAAGCGCAGGAAATGGGCGGAGTCCATACCCGCCCAGTCCGCCTCACCCGGTGGAAAGTGACTGCCGATGTCGCCGTCCGCCAACGCGGCGAGGATAGCATCCGTCAACGCATGCAGGGCCACATCCGCGTCCGAGTGCCCCATCAAGGCGTGGCTGTAGGGGATTTTGATGCCGCACAGTGTCACATGATCGCCGGGACCGAACCGGTGCACGTCAAACCCGGTGCCGGTGCGCACATCGCCCGTGCGGGCGGCGAGCAAGGCCTCGCCCCGTGCGAAATCCTGCGGATAGGTGATCTTGAAATTATCCGCGTCCCCCTCGACCAGCCGCACACTGTGGCCGGCGGCCTCCATCACTGCCGCGTCGTCGGTGAGGGCATGGCCTTCCTGCGCGCGGTGGGCGGCGAGCAGGGCGGCAAAGGCAAAACCCTGCGGTGTTTGCGCCCGGTACAGACCGTCGCGCGGCACGGTCGCGCCGACAAGGCCGTCTTCCCCCCGTTTCAGCGTGTCACTGACCGCCAGCGCCGGGATCGCCCCGAAATCGCCGCCTTGCAGCGCCGTGACAACACGCTGGATAAGGCCGCCGCTGACAAAGGGGCGTGCCGCGTCATGCACCAGCACGAAATCCGGCGGCGTTTGCGCGGCCAATGCTTCCAGTCCCATCCGTACGCTGTCCTGCCGGGTCGCGCCGCCCGCCGCCACCGGCAGCAGAGGTCTGCTTGGAAAGGCGCGGTGCAATACGGTTTCATGCTCCAGGTCGTTTTCCGGCAGGACAAGCTGTACCGGCGCGTCCGGCCACCCGGCCCACAGCGCGGCAAGCGTATGCTCCAGAAGGCTGCGGCCCATCATGGGGCGATACTGTTTCGCCGGGCCGTCACCGGCACGTGCGCCTAGGCCGCCCGCAACCACCAGAAAGGCGATTTTTGCGCCTTGCCCGCCGGTTACGGATCCCGCATTCCCCTTCTGCTCCCCGGCGTCAGGAGAAGGCTGGTGTTTGCGCAAGCTTTCTGGCATAAGGTGTGCTCAAATTTTAGGCAGTCACGGTGCGTGACCTTTTGTGCGTGTTTCGTGGAGTGTTTCCATGGCTCTTACCATTGGACCGGTTGAAATCAAAGACCCCGTCATCCTCGCCCCCATGTCGGGCGTGACGGACATGCCGTTCCGTCGTCTTGTCAAACGGTTCGGCGCCGGACTTGTGGTGTCTGAAATGATCGCCTCCGAGGCGATGATCCGGGCCAGCCGCAAAAGCCTGAAAATGGCCACGAACAGCGCCGAGGAATGGCCCATGTCCGTCCAGCTTGCCGGCTGCGAGGCCGCCAAGATGGCCGAAGCCGCGCGGCTGAACGAGGATCGCGGCGCCGCCATTATCGACATCAACATGGGCTGCCCGGTGAAAAAGGTGGTGAATGGCCACGCGGGCTCCGCCCTCATGCGCGATCTGGACCACGCCGGGTCACTCATCCACGCGACGGTCAACGCCGTTTCCCTGCCGGTCACGCTGAAAATGCGTCTCGGCTGGGACGACAACAGCTTCAATGCGCCGGAACTGGCCAAAATTGCCCAGCAGGCGGGCGTGAAGATGATCGTGGTGCATGGCCGCACCCGGTGTCAGATGTATCGCGGCCATGCCGACTGGCGCAAGGTGGGCATCGTCAAACAGGCGGTCGATGTGCCCGTTATCGTCAACGGGGATATCACCACGTTTGACGACGTCACGTCGGCGCTGGAACAGTCCGGCGCGGACGGCGTGATGATCGGGCGCGGCACTTACGGCAAACCGTGGTTTATCTCGCAGGTGATTGCCTATCTGCGGGATGGCAGCCGCGTCCCCGACCCGGATCTGGAAACCCAGCTTGATGTGGTCCTCGGCCATTATGACGACATGCTGCACCATTACGGCATCGACGGGGGCCTGCGTATCGCGCGCAAGCATCTGGGCTGGTACACCAAGGGACTGCGCGATTCGGCGGAATTCCGCAACCGTATCAACCATCTGGACGACCCGGAACAGGTGAAGGCATCGCTGAGGGACTTCTACCGCCCGCTCGCCGATCAGATGGCCGCATAAAAGGCCCGCAACTGGCACACCGATGAAAGACGGCCTTATAAACGACGATCCTAAAGCCGGCGCGGACACGCCGTCTTCGGGATACCGGCGCGAACACGGCAAGGACACAGGCGCGGCAAATGCCGATCCGTTCTCCTTGCTCAGCCTGATGGACCATGCGCCGCACGCCATGCTGCTGGTCAGCCGCAGCGGCCATGTCACCGCCGTCGCCGGCAATGCGGAAGGGATTTTCGGGCGCAGCGCCGCCAGCCTGCAAGGCGTGCCGCTTGGGGACCTGATGCCCTTCGGCGCCTTCGCCCTGCCGCTTGCTGATCGGTGCCGCTGGGATATGAGCCCCGTCAGCGCCTATGACATCCGCGATACCGACCGGCAAAACCGGCCCTGGCTGGCGGACCTGCATATTCGCCCGATGGGGGACGGCGGCGATGTCCTCTTTGTGCTCAGCCCGCGCGGGGCCGCCACGCTGCATGACCGGGACGATACGGTGACGGCGGCGGTGAAATCCGTCACCGGTCTTGGTGACATGCTGGCGCATGAGCTGAAAAATCCGCTCGCGGGAATTCGCGGGGCTGCGCAACTGCTCGCCCGGCCGCAAACGGGGGCCGACAGCGATGCCAAGGCTCGCCTGTGCGACGTGATCGTGCGGGAAGTGGACCGGATCGGCGCACTGGTCGAGGATTTCAGCGGGCTGGCGGACGCGGAGGCCGGTGTCGCGCGGGGGCCAGTCAACATTCACCGGGTGCTGGATCATGTCATGACCGTCAGCCGCGCGCGGGAAGACGCGGCCATCACCTTCAAAACCGATTTCGATCCGTCCCTGCCACCTGTCACCGGCGACTTTGACAAACTGGTTCAGGTGTTTCTGAACCTGTTTCAAAATGCGCTCGACGTGGGCGAGGGTGCGGCAACGGTGCATGTGGCCAGCGGGTACCGCCACGGCATGTGGCGTCCCGTGGCGCCCGACAGGCGCATCAAGCTGCCGGTGGAGATCAGCGTACGCGATCTCGGCCCCGGTGTGACGGCGGATCTGCTGCCCCATATTTTCGACCCGTTCGTCAGTGGCCGCCCGGCGGGCACCGGGCTGGGGCTGGCGCTGGTCGCGCGCTATATCAGCGCCATGAACGGCACCGTCCGTGTTCAGAACCACCCGGACGGGGGCGCGGAATTCCTGCTGTATTTCGCTGTCGCGGACGAGGGCGGCACGCTCTCTGAAAGCGCGGGCTCGTGAAAGCCGCGCCGGCACAGCCATGTGTCATCGTCGCCGATGATGACGCCAGCATCCGCTTGGTTGTCGGGGAAGCCTTGCGCGCCCAGGGCTGGGGCGTGGAACTGGCGGATGACCTGCCGGCGTTGCGCCGATTGCTGGACACCGGCAGCGGGGATGCCCTGATCACCGATGTGCTCATGCCCGGCGGCAGCGGGCTGGACATTCTGCCCGAAACGGTGGCCGCGCGCCCCGGCCTGCCCGTGATCGTCATGAGCGCGCACAGCACTCTCGGCACCGCCATGAAAGCGGCGCAAAAAGGCGCGTTCGACTATATCGCCAAACCGTTCGACATCGACACTCTGGTCGAAACGGTCCGCCGGGCCCTGTCCCAGGCAGCAGAGGGGCAGAAGCGCGACCGGGAACCGGCGGACGGGGCATATTCACAGGCCTCTCTGCCACCGGATTCCTCTGCCGCCGACGGTAAGACATCGGATGACGGGGCACCGTATGGTGCAGACCGGAACGGCAAAGACACCGCAACGGCCTCCATGATGGTATCGGACGACATGCTGGTCGGCCGTTCCGGTGCCATGCAGTCCCTGTACCGCAACATGGCCCGCGTGGCGGCGACGGACCTGACGGTGTTGATCCGGGGCGAAAGCGGCACCGGCAAGGAACTGGTGGCCCGTGCCCTGCACAGTCACGGGCGGCGCCCGGAGGGTCCGTTCGTCGCGGTCAATATGGCGGCGATCCCGCGCGAACTGATCGAAAGCGAACTGTTCGGCCATGAACGCGGCGCCTTCACCGGCGCCGACAGCCGCCGCCAGGGACGGTTTTCCGAGGCACGCGGCGGCACCCTGTTTCTGGACGAGATCGGCGACATGCCGCTGGATGCGCAGACCCGCCTGTTGCGCGTGCTGCAGGAAGGGGAATACCGCAGGGTCGGCGGCAGCGAGGCTCTGAAATCAGACGTGCGCATCGTTGCCGCCACCAACAGCGTGCTCGAAGACAATGTGGCCCGGGGCCAGTTTCGCGAAGACCTGTATTTCCGCCTGGACGTGGTGCGGCTGGAGGTCCCGCCTCTGCGGGACCGGCCAGACGACATCGCCGGTCTGGCCCGGCATTTTCTGGCACAGGCGGGCAAACGCGGCCTGCCAGCCAAGCAACTGGACGAGGACGCCGCCCGGCTCCTCCGGCAGCAAATCTGGCCCGGCAATGTGCGCGAGTTGGAAAATCTGATGCTGCGGGCGTGCGCCCTGTGCCCGGCGGACCGGCTGGACGCGGCGGCACTGAAACCGCTGCTGAACGGCCGCCAGGGCATCGCCGGCGGACCACCGGCGCCCGACAGTGAGGCTCCGCAGCCGCAGGGTCTCAGCCAGACGCTGACCTCCTATTTCGATGCCTATTTTACCCAGCATGACGATGGCCTGCCGCCGCCGGGCCTGTATCAGCGTATCCTGCGCGAAATCGAACGTCCGCTTTTCATCAAGACACTGCAGGCCTGCAGCGGCAATCAGGTCAAGGCCGCCATGCTTCTGGGGCTGAATCGCAACACACTACGCAAAAAACTGCGTGAGCTGGACATCGATCCCGCACTGGGGCGCCGTCAGGGACCGTAAAAAAACAGATGCCGTCAGACAGTCCGGCTCCCCCTTTCCATGCCGCCAGATGGCGGATCAGAAAATCCACTTGACCTGTGCGCCCGGACAAAAAGCAGCGGTTTCAGTCTCTTGGATAAGAAACCAATGACGCGGTCTTGCAAGGGATCTTGCGCCGAACGGTCTGGACGCAGGCCACCGCCGTCCCTTTCAAATTGACTCTTTATGGAATTAAGGCTGGACGCTGTGTGACACTTATGCATCATACCTGTCGTATGAATGATGCAGTCCAGAAATCTCCGCAGACTGCCACGGCACCGCGGCACCTTGCCAATGCGGCGCCGCGTCTGCCCGGCCGGCGCTGGGCGAAGGTCCTGCTGACGGCCCGGCGGCTCTGGCCCGGCGGCCGGGCCGAGGTTCTGATCGCCCTTCTGGCGCTGGCCTCCGCCATTGCCACCTATGTGGCCATGTCCCGCGAATCCGCCCCGTTCGAGGTCACCGAGGGCAAGACCATCCGCTATCTGCTGACCCTGAACGGCATCCTGCTGATCGGTCTGGCGGCGCTCATCGCCCGCTGGTTCGTGCGCTTCTGGATGGCGCGCAGGACCGGGGCGCCCGGCAGCCGCCTGCACACCCGTGTGACCGGTGCCTTCATCGTCATCGCCATGGTGCCGCCGATCATCATGGCGGTTTTTTCCGCCCTGTTTCTCGAATTTGGCATTCAGACCTGGTTTTCGGAGAAGGTCCGCACCACCCTGAACAACTCGCTGGAGGTGGCGGAGGCCTATATTGCCGAGCACCGCGCCACCATCGGCAAGGATGTTGTCGCCATCTCCATTGCCTTCAACAATCTGGACGCCCTGCAACAGAACGACCCGGCCACATTGCAGCGTGTGGCCGACACCGCGCTCGGCACCCGCCTGCTGACGGAAATCCTGGTGGTGGAGGAACGCGACGGCGAGGGCAGGGTGCTCGCCCGGGCCAATGACAGTCTGGGACTGCGCACCTCGCGCTTTCCCAGCAATCTGATCACCCGCGCGCACCAGGGCGAAACGGTGGTCACATCGAACATCGCCGACAATACGGTTCTCGCGATCGTGCGGCTGCAATCCTTTTTCACGCCCACCTATCTCTACATCACGCGGGACCTGAACCCGCAGGTGCTGGGCTATCTGGACGCGACGCGGACAGCGGTGCGCGACTATAACTCGCTCGAGGACCGGCGCGTCGGCCTCCAACTTCAGTTCAATGTGGTGTTCATCATTGTCGCCCTTCTGATCCTGCTGGCGGCGATCTGGATCGGTCTGTGGTTTTCCGGCCGTTTGGTGACCCCGCTGTCCAATCTGGTGGACGCGGCGGAGCGGGTGGGCCGCGGCGATCTCGATGTGCGGGTGCCCAGCGTCCCCTCATCGGACGAGGTCGGCACGCTCAGCCGGGCCTTCAACCGCATGACCGATCAGCTGGCCCGCCATCAGGACGCCCTGATGGACGCCAATATGGAACTGGACGAGCGCCGGCGCTTCCTCGAGGAGGTTCTCGAAAATGTATCGGCGGGCATCATTGGCCTGCACGAGGACGGGCGCGTCTTCCTGCCCAATCCGTCGGCCTGCCGGCTGCTCGGACGCACCCACCGGGAACTGATGAATGTGCGCCTCGGTGAAAAAGTGCCCGAGTTCGCCGACCTGCTCGACCGCGCCCGCGAGGCCGAGGACGGCAGCGCCCAGGCTCAGATCCATGTGGAGGTGGCCGGCGAAAACCGGACGCTGCTCGTCCGCACCGCCGCCGACCGCAAGGACAGCGGCATCATCGAGGGCTATGTCGTCACCTTCGACGATCTGACCGACCAGCTGGCCGACCAGCGCACGGCTGCCTGGGCCGATGTGGCGCGGCGCATCGCCCATGAGATTAAAAATCCGCTCACCCCGATCCAGCTGTCGGCCGAACGGCTGCGCCGCAAATATCTTAAGGAAGTCACCAGCGACCCCCGCGTGTTCAGCCAGTGCACCGACACCATCATCCGCCAGGTCGGCGATCTGAGACGCCTGGTCAACGAGTTCTCTGCCTTTGCCCGCATGCCCGCGCCGCTTCTGAAGGAAACGGACATCGTCGACGTGGTGCGCCAGGCGGTGTTCCTTCAGGATGTGGCGCTCGGCGATATCCGCTTTGAAACCGACCTGCCGGAAGAGCCGACCTTTGTCTATTGCGACGGGCGGCTGATCGGCCAGGCCCTGACCAATCTGCTGAAGAACGCGGCGGAATCGGTTGAAACCCGCTGCACCCGCGACAGCGGCACGGAGACAGATACCCCGGCGGGGCATATCCGGATCACGTTGCAGCAGGAAGGCGCCATCACCCGCATCATCGTCGAGGACAACGGCACCGGCCTGCCGAAAGACCAGAAAGACCGGTTGATGGAACCCTATGTGACCACGCGGGACAAGGGGACGGGACTGGGTCTTGCCATCGTCAAGCGGATCCTGGAGGAGCATTCCGGATCCGTCCGGCTGGCGGACCGGGCATCCGGCGGCGCACGGGCGATTGTCGCCTTTTCGCACAAGGTGCTGGCCCGCCGGGCGCAAGCCATGGCGGCGTTGGGCGGTCAGGTGGAAGCGACGGGAAGCGACACGCGGGAGAGGGCGTCCGCTCATGATGTGAGAGCGGAAAAACAACCCAAGGAGGAAGTGTGCGACCAAGGGGATACTCCGCGGCAGACATCCGCCGCAGAGTGATGCAGAGTAATTCTGAGTGATGCTGAATGCTGAGCGATCCTGACTCATGCCGGGTGTGCCCGACGCCGTTGGGCGGCGGCCCCGGAAGAACAAGTCCCGTGAGGCCGGACCAGGTCGGCGGCCGGGGTGAATGGCCGGGGTGAATGGCCGGGGTGAATGGTCGGGGTGAATGGTCAGGGCGAACGGCCGGGACGGGCGGTCCGGGAAGAATGATGCAAGAGAGCGGCCCGGCGGGCCGGTCCGGGGTAAAAGTTCGGATGAATATATAGGGCGGCCAATCGGAGAAGCCGGCCGGGACAGCCTGTCGGGGCGGTCAGTGAGGGCGAACGGTCAGGACGGGCGAGCCGGGAAAGGCGATGCGGGAGACCGGCCCAAAAGACTGGCCCGAAAGACTGGCCCGAAAGAACGGGCAGAAAGGCCGGTCCGAGATAGGGCCCTGGATGAGCGATGCGGGAGAGCGGCCCGAAAAGGCCTGCCCGGAAGATCGGGCCAAAAGACCGGGCCAAAAGAAAAGACCGGGCGGAAAGGCCGGTTTGGCGGCACGGGCCGGAGGATAAGGCCCGAATGAACGGTATGAGAGAGCGATGCTAAGACAAGCGGGTCGGGAGGCCCGGAGGAGAAGTTGAGACGTGGCGCATGACATTCTGATCGTCGATGACGAGGAGGACATCCGCGAGCTGATCGCCGGCATCCTCGAGGACGAGGGGTACGGTGCCCGCACGGCGGCCAACAGCGAGGAGGGCATCGCCGAGATCGAGGCGCGGCTGCCGTCGCTCTTGGTGCTGGACATCTGGCTACAGGGCAGCAAGCTGGACGGGCTGGAAATGCTGGAGCTGGTGAAATCCCGCCACCGCGACCTGCCGGTGATCGTCATCAGCGGCCACGGCAACATCGAGACCGCCGTCGCGGCGATCAAGAAGGGGGCGTACGACTTCATCGAGAAGCCGTTCGAGGCCGACCAGCTGATCCTGACCATTCAGCGCGCCATCGAGGCCGACGCCCTGAAACGGGAAAACGAGGACCTGCGCCGCCGCGCGGCCGTGGCCGTCGACCTGACGGGCAAATCGGCGGCCATCAACGCCACCCGCCACAGCATCGAGAAGGTCGCCGCCACCAACAGCCGGGTCCTGATCGAGGGCGCGTCCGGCACCGGCAAGGAGGTGGCCGCGCGCCTGCTGCACCAGCGCTCGCACCGATCGGAGGCGCCGTTCGTCGTCATCAGCGCCGCGTCCATGGAACCGCAGCGGGTCGAGCGTGAGCTGTTCGGCGTCGAACAGAATGGCGGCGTGGTCAAGACCGGCTTGTTCGAGCGCGCCCACGGCGGCTCGCTGTTCATCGACGAAGTGGCCGACATGCCGCTGCCGACCCAGGCGAAAATCCTGCGCATCCTGACCGACCAGTCGTTCGAGCGGGTCGGCGGCAACACCCAGGTCAAGGTGGATGTGCGGGTCATTTCCGCCACGTCGCGCGACCTGCGGCAGGAGATCAACGACGGCCGCTTCCGCGAGGACCTGTATCACCGGCTGAATGTGGTGCCGCTGCGCATGCCGTCGCTGGCCGAGCGGCGCGAGGACATCCCGGTTCTGGCGCAGCATTTCCTGGACACCCTGTCGGAAGCCGCCGGCCGGCCGCGCGCGCAGCTGAGCGACGGGGCCACCGCCGCGCTTCAGGCCTATGACTGGCCCGGCAATGTGCGGCAGCTGAAAAACATCATCGAGCGCGTCGTCATCATGTCCGGCGACGAGGCCGGGCGGATGATCCGCACCCGCGACCTGCCGAGCGAGATCAAGTCCGGCTCGGGCGATCTGCTGAACAGCGGCACCTCGGTCGCCATCATGACGACGCCGCTGCGAGAGGCCCGCGAATCCTTCGAGCGGGAATATCTGCGTATCCAGATCAACCGCTTCAGCGGCAATATTTCCCGCACGGCCTCCTTCATCGGCATGGAACGCTCGGCCCTGCACCGCAAGCTGAAATCCCTGGGCCTTGCCGGGGGATCGAACAGCAAATCACCCGACGACAAGGACGCGGCGGAATAAGCCGGGCCTTGCGGGCAAGACGGGACACACGCCATGAAAGTGATTGTGTGCGGGGCGGGCCAGGTCGGCTTCAACATCGCCAAGCATCTGGCCAGCCAGCAGAATGACGTGACGGTGATCGACCGGTCCGCGACACTGACGCGGCGGATCGGAGAGCTGCTGGACGTCAAGGCCGTCCAGGGCCATGCCTCGGACCCCGGCATGCTGGAGCGGGCCGGCGCGGCGGACGCGGACCTGCTGGTGGCCGTCACCATGTCCGACGAGGTCAACATGATCGCCTGTCAGGTGGCGCACACGCTGTTCAGCGTCACCACCCGGGTGGCGCGCATCCGCAACCAGGCCTATCTGGAGGGCACCTGGGCCGACCTGTTCGCCCGCGACAGCCTGCCCATCGATGTGATCATTTCGCCGGAAATCGAGGTGGCCGAGGCGCTGTACAGGCGCCTTCTGGTGCCGGGCGCCTTCAACATGCTGCCCTTTGCCGAGGGCAAGATCCGGGTTCTCGGCCTGCCGCTGGGGGAAAACTGCCCGGTGGTGAACACACCGCTGCGCCAGTTGAGCGAGCTGTTTCCGAACCTGCGGACGGTGGTGCTGGCGGTCCTGCGCGGGGAGCGGATTTTCGTGCCCCGCAGTGACGATTCCCTACAGGTGGGCGATTCCATCTATATCGCGGTGGATTCCAAGACAACGGACCGGGCCATGGCGGTTTTCGGCCATGAGGAGACGACCGCCCAGCGGATCGTCATCGTCGGCGGCGGCAATGTGGGGCTGTTCCTGGCACGCAAGCTGGAGGAGCGCAGCCGCGCCGTCCATGTCAAGGTGATCGAGCGCAAGGCGGAACGGGCCGAGTTCATCGCCGAGCATCTGCAAAGCAGCATCGTCATCAACGGCGACGCGCTGGACCGGGATATCCTGACCGAGGCCAATGTCGCCCAGGCGGACGCGGTGGTGGCGGTCGCCGACGACGACGAGGTCAACATCCTGTCGACCCTGCTGGCCAAGCGGGAAGGGTGCCCGCGCGCCATGGCGCTGATGATCAACCCGGTCTACGGGTCGCTTGTCGGCAGTCTGGGGGTGGATGTGGCCCTGGACCCGCGCGAGGTGACCGTGTCGTCCATCGTGCGGCATATCCGCAAGGGCCGTATCCGCGACCTGTACAGCATCCGCGACGGCCAGGCGGAAATCATCGAGGCCGAGGTGCTGGAGGGCTCGGAAGCGGCCGGTCAGTCGATCCGCGACCTGAAGCTGAAGGGCGATGTGCGGATCGGTCTTTTGCTGCGCGACGAGGCCGTGGTCGTGCCGACACCGGAGGAGCGCCTGCACCCCGGCGATCATGTGGTTGTGCTGGCTCTACAGGATGCCGTCCGGCGGATCGAGCAACTGTTTTCCGCGCGGGCGGACGTTTTTTGAGCCGTACAGGGACACATAGGGCGACACACGGCGCCCGGTGGCGGTCCGCAAGGTGTCCGTCCATCCGGCGCGGAAGGCCGGACTGATGTGGCAGGCCCGGTTATTCTATCTGCTCGGCATCTGGATTTTGGGCATGGCGGCGCTGGAGGCCGCGCCGCTGCTGCTGGCGCTGTATCTGGGCGAGGAGCAGGCGCAAGGGGCGTTTCTGGCCGGCGTTTCGCTGTCGGTGCTGACGGGCGGCGCCCTTTTCCTGGGGTTTCGCGGGGCACGGCCCGTACGCCTGCCGGTTCTGACCCTGGTGATGCCGGTGGTGGGCGTGACCGTCCTGTCGTTGCAGGCGGCGGCGCCGTTTTTTTTCATGCGGCCGACACTGGGCCTGATGCCGGCGCTGTTCGACGGGTTTTCCATGCTGACCACAAACGGGGTCACGGCCTATGAGGGGATGGAGATTTTCAGCGCGCCGGAAATGCTGTGGCGGGCGCTGGTCGCCTGGTCCGGGGGCCTGGCCGCCATTGTGCTGAGCCTGTCCCTGCTGACGGCCATGAACAGCGGCGGCCTGCAACTGCACCGGTCGCCGCTGCCGTTCGGGGACAGCCGGGAAGGGTATGACCGGCTGCGGTCCACGTCGATGACGCTGTTTCCGCTGTACTGTCTTGTCACGGTGGTGGCCTGGCTGGCGCTGCTGATCACCGGCCTACCGTTTTTCGACGCGCTGATCCTGGCGTTGGCCAGTGTCAGCACCACCGGCATGGCGGCCGACGGCGGCCATGTGCTGCCGGGCGGCGCGGCCGCCTTTGTCGTCATGGTCACGGTTCTGATATCCGCCGGCAACTGGGACTTTCTGATGACGCGGCTGCAATCGGGCCGCTGGCTGATCGGGCGCGACCCCGAGGCCCGGTCGCTGGTGATCGTCTTCGCCCTTGGCCTGACCGCGGTCGCGGTGTCACTGCCGCCGGGCACACTGTCGGATATCGGCGACATTGTGATCCTGACGGTCAGCGCCATGACCACGACGGGTTTCATCCCCGCCGACATGACCATCCGGGAGAACCTGCCGCTGGCGATCGTCATCCTGGTGCTGGCCAGTTTCGGCGGCGCCGTCGCCAGCACGACGGGCGGTGTGCGCCATTTGCGGCTGATCATGCTGTGGCTTCAGGGCCGGAGGGAACTGGAACGGCTGGGACACCCGCACGGCGTGACCGCCCTGCGTTACGGCAGTGCCCGGGCCGAGACGAAGGACATGCACGCGGTGTGGCAACTGATCGCCAGTTTTATCCTGATGCTGGCGGCGGGCAGTCTTCTTTTGGCGATCATGGGCTTGCATTTTCGCGATGCACTCGCCATGTCATTTGCCATGCTGTCCCTTTCGGGACCGCTGGTGGCGCTCCTGGATCCGTTGTTTGCCGGCTTCGCCGGTCTGCGCGACGCGGAATATGGCATTCTGATCCTACTGATGATCGCCGGGAGGGTGGAAACGGCTGTTTTTTTTGCGTTTTTGCTACGGAGCCTTGGACGGTACCGGTACTGAAAAGCGTTGAAATTGCGCGTACACCCCGCCATAAACAACTGGCGGTCATGCAAAATGCATGACCCACACGGACGACGCGGCAGTCCGGCCTGAAAGCCACCCAAGGGTTCAGGAAGCAATCGTTTAACAGCCGGCAGACAGAACACGTATAGACAACACATAAAACAAGCGGACGGTCCATGTCTGATAAAAACCAAAATCTTCAAGACGTCTTCCTCAATGCAGTCAGAAAATCAAAAACACCGGTGACGGTCTTTCTGGTCAATGGTGTGAAATTACAGGGTGTGATCACCTGGTTTGATAATTTCTGCGTGCTGCTGCGCCGTGACGGCCATTCGCAGCTGGTGTACAAGCATGCCATTTCCACCGTCATGCCGGCCGATCATGTTCAGCTTTTCGAGCCGGACAAGGACGGCGACAGCCAATAACACCCGCCCGCCAAGCGCGGGCCGCCATGGTCTGACAGAGGACCATGGCCGACCGCCCGGAGGCCGATCCTGTCAGACCGCAAAGAGCCCAAAAGCCCCCCGAAACACCGCCGGACCGCCAGCAGTGACCGCAAGACCGGTCCTGGCGGTTCCATTAGGGGCGGTGACGTCAGCGGTGGTGAGACCAAGGGCGGTGACGTCAGGGACGGTTCCGGCGGCCAGTCCCCCGCCGGTGGCGGGGGATGGTCGACGGACGGCCTGGGCTATCTGAAGAAGAAACAGGCCCGTCAGCGGGTGCTGTTGTTGCATCCGGACGTGAGCGGTGAGCGGTCGCCCCTGAAACGCAGCGCCGAAGCGGCGCTGGAGGAAGCATCGGGCCTGGCGTCGGCCATCCGCATCGATCTGGTGGACAGCCTGATCGTGCCGGTCCGGCAGGTGCGCCCCGGACAGTATCTGGGGCCGGGCAAAATCGCGGAACTGGCCGACCGTATCCGGATCGACGAGATCGATCTGGTGATTTTCGATTGCGGTCTGAGCCCGATCCAGCAGCGGAATCTGGAACGGGCACTCGGCGCCAAGGTGATCGACCGCACCGCCCTGATCCTGGAAATTTTCGGCGACAGGGCCAGCACCCGCGAGGGTGAGTTGCAGGTGGAACTGGCGCATCTGACCTATCAGAAAAGCCGGCTGGTGCGATCCTGGACCCACCTGGAACGGCAACGCGGCGGCATGGGGTTCATGGGCGGTCCCGGCGAAACCCAGATCGAGGCCGACCGCAGGCTGATCGACGAACGCATCGCCCAGATCCGCCGGCAGTTGAAATCGGTCACGCGGACACGCGGCCTGCACCGCGCGCGGCGGCAAAAGGCGCCGTATCCGGTCATCGCCCTGGTGGGCTATACCAATGCCGGCAAATCCACGCTGTTCAACCGGATGACCCGTGCGGACGTGATGGCCAAGGATATGCTGTTCGCCACCCTGGACCCGACGCTGAGAGCGATTGACCTGCCGAGCGGGCGGCGCGTCATGCTGTCCGACACGGTTGGCTTTGTCTCGGAGCTGCCGACGACGCTGGTGGCCGCCTTCCGCGCCACGCTGGAGGAGGTGCTGGAGGCGGATATCGTCGTCCATGTCCGCGACGCCGCGCACGGCGACAGCGACATCCAGCGCGATGACGTGCTGGCGGTGCTGGCGGACCTGGGCCTGGAACCGGCACAGGACGGCCAGAGCCTGGCGCATCCCGAGCGGGGCCGGCTGCCCCTGATCGAGACCCTGAACAAGATCGACCTGGCCGACGACGAGACCCAGGCGGCGCTGGCCGCGACGGCGCGGCGCCACGGCCATATGGTGGCCCTGTCGGCGCTGACGGGCGAGGGCTGCGACGATCTGGTACAGACGCTGGACGGACTGTTGAGCGCACAGGATGTGGAGATGACCGTCACCGTGCCGTTCGCGGACGGCGCCACGCAGGCCTGGCTGAAGGCGCACAGCAACGTGCTGGATATCGGCCACGGCGAGGACGGCATGCGCTACACGGTCAGGGTCGACCCGGTGGCCTGGGCCAAATTCGCCAAGGACGGCGGCGACGGTATGCGCGAGGATATGAGCGACCAGGATATGGATGGGGACACCATGGACGCCGCCGGCATCGGGGAGACGGCCCGCCGGTCCTAATCGGCGGTGCCCGCTTTTTCCTCCGCCTTGGCGCGGTTCCACAGGGTGTCCATTTCGCCAAGGTCGGATTGTTCGGGGGTGCGGCCACTTTCGGCCAGAAACGCTTCGATGCGGCGGAAACGGCGTTCGAATTTGGCATTGGCGGCGCGCAGGGTTTCTTCCGGGTCCAGGGACAGATGCCGGGCCAGATTGGCGGCGGCGAACAGGAGATCGCCCATTTCCTCGGCAATGTGATCGGGGTCGGACCCGTCATCCTTTGCCTGACGCAATTCCTCGGCCTCTTCCGCGATCTTGTCGATGACGCCGTCGCTGGAGGGCCAGTCGAACCCGACACGGGCGGCACGTTTTTGCAGTTTGAGCGCACGCAGAAGCGCGGGCAGGGCCGGTATCACGCCGTCCAGCGCCGAGGGAACGCGGCCTTCGGCGGCGGCTTTGGCGTGACGCTCGCGGGCTTTTTGCGTTTCCCACGCGTGGGTCTGGGCGTCGGCATCCTCGACCGTGGCGCCGGCGAAGACATGGGGGTGGCGCCGGACCATTTTGTCGGAAATGCCGTGCACCACGTCGGCGAAGGTGAAATGGCCGGCTTCCTCGGCCATGCGGCTGTGAAAAATCACCTGCAACAGCAGGTCGCCCAATTCAGCGGCCAGTTCGGCCATGTCGCCGTCGCGGATGGCCTGATCGACCTCATAGGCCTCTTCGATGGTGTAGGGGGCGATGGTCTCGAAACTTTGTTCCACGTCCCACGGGCAGCCGGTGCGCGGGTCGCGCAGTCGGGCCATGATATCGATCAGATCGCCGATGGCGTAGCGTCGGGAGAGGGGATCATCCATGAGTGTCCAACACCGTCAAAAAAGCATCATCTTGTCACCGTATGTCCGGTGCGACATAGAGAAACGGTCGGCCCGCAAAAATGCAAGCGCGTTCTTGCCGGCCGGGTCCCTGAAAAGGGCCGAGGGACGGTCGGAACACCCGCGTCCCGTCCGCCCGCGATAGGAGTAAGCACGCATGTCGTTTCCCCGCCAGTCCGTCCCAGTCTTAAGGGCCGTCCCGGTCCTGAGGGCCGCCGCGATTGCCTTTCTGGCTTTTTTCGGCCACGGCCTGATCGCACCGGAAAGCCTGATCGCAAGGGACAATCAGGCCACAGCGGAAAATACGGCGCCCATGACCCCGCCGGACCCGGCGGTGTCCCATCACATCACCCTGCCGGAAGGGGGCTTGTCCCGCCTGATGGCCTGGCGGCCGGGCGCCATTCCCCTTGTCAGCCCGCACCGGGGCGGCCCCATGCCCGGCTATCCCGAGAATGCGCTGGAAACACTGCAAAACGCCCTGCGCTACGGGCCGGCGATCCTGGAGGTGGATGTCCGGCAGTTGCGGGACGGCACCCTGATCCTGATGCATGACCGCCGGCTGGAACGGACGACGACGGGCGCCGGCGCCGTCGCGGAGGCCGTCTGGGAGGATATCGCGCCCCTGCGGCTGAAGGATGCGGGCGGTACGGTGACATCGTTCGGCGTGCCCCGGCTGGAGACCGTGCTGGCCTGGGCGAAGGGCAGGGCCATCGTCAACCTGGATATCAAACGGGGAACGGAGACCGACCGGGTCATCGATGCGGTGCGCCGCACCGGGACGCAGGACAACGCCGTCATCATCACATACGGGCTGGATCAGGCAAAAGCCGTGCATGCCAAGGCGCCGGAGCTGATGATGACCGTATCCATGCGCAGCCTGGAGGAGATCGCGGCGGTGAAAAACAGCGGGATCGCCCGCGACCGCATCATCGCCTGGACGGGCACGCGGCCGCTTGAACGCAGTCTGTACGACGCCATTCACCGCGAGGGCTGGCGCGTCACGGTCGGGACGCTGGGCTTTAACGATCAGGCAACGGACCGGCGGATTGCCGCATCGGGCGACGACAGGGCCTATGTGGAGATTGCCGCCCAGGGCGCCGACATCATCGCCACCGACCGTCACTGGGCGGCACAGTGGGCCCTGCATAATCGAAGCATTTACTTTTTCTCCGTCCAGCGGCCGGCGGCGGGCCGGGGCGATCGCTCTCGGGACTGACACAGCAAAAGAGGACAACTTTTGTCCGGAAAAAAGGCAGCCACGGGTCGTTTTCCCGTGGCCGTCACCCCGTCCGGTGCACGCCGAGAGTGAACATAAAAGCGACAAATCACATTAAATACGAATTTTAATACATTGTTTTAAAATATTTTTTAATTTCTTTGCAACGCCTGTCTTTTATATCGCGACAGGCGCTTTTTCCTGAAGGCCGGATAACCTGAATGTCATGAAATTATGCATCTTTCAGGCCAAAAATTTGCATAAAATTATATCAAATTTCTATTTTATCGTCACTTATGTCTTGACAAATTTAGTTAAAATTTTGTTAATTTTACAACATCAGAGCGATTTTTATTGATGAGGCCCAATCTCTCGTGCCGGGACAGAGGGCTTTTTTAAAACGAAAAATATCAGCCACGAGAACAACAATACGAGTTGGCTGGGTGTGGGGCAGACAAAAGCGACAACAGAAGCAAGCAGGCACCCAAATGGGATGCCGTGTCGTGCCCCGCAGATACGAGGTCATGAATAAAGGGTGTTGGGAAACAATCTGAGATTGTTTCGGGTCTTGGGGTCGAGAACGTGTACCAGAAAAAGCAAACGCAGCGGCGTGATGCCGTGTCGTGTGGGACGGAACGGGTCTTCGCGCCTGTAAACGGGGTCATTGCAAACGGGACTGAAGCGGCCTTTCCGCCGGTTCGCCAGACTGTTGCTGTCCAGACTGTTGCTGTCCAGACTATCGCTTTCAGGCGGGGGGTCCTTTTCCTGAGTGCACTTTTGCTGAGTGTGCTGTGGGCGCTTGCGGCGCACGCGCAGCAGCAGGAAGTGCCGCCGACGGTGGACCCGTCCCAGCTTGAGCGTCAGTTCGAGCGGGAGCGTCTGCCGGAATCGCAGCTGGATATCGTCATTCCCAAACAGGAGGATATGGCGCCGGAGGACAGCGACGCCATCCGCTTTACCCTGACGGGTCTTGTGGTCGAGGGATCGACGGTTTACGGGGAGGCCGATTTCCTGCCGTTTTATCAAAAGCGGCTTGGCACGGAGATCACCCTGACGCAGGCCTATACCATCGCCCGCGCGCTGACGACGAAATACAGGAATGACGGCTATATCCTGTCGCAGGTGATTGTTCCGCCGCAGCGGATCGAGGGCGGTGTGCTGCGCCTGCGCGCCGTTGAGGGCTTTATCGACAAGGTCACGGTCAACGGCGATGTCGCCGGCGGCGGCAGGCTGTTGCGGCGATACGGCGAAAAAATCCGCAATTCCCGCCCGTTGAAGGCGGATGTTCTGGAGCGTTACATCCTGCTGGCCGGCGACCTGCCGGGCATGACGGCGCAGGCGGTTCTGAGCGCATCGCCGACGACGCCGGGCGCCAGCGATCTGGATATCGTGGTGCGGGAGAAGCGTTTGGAGGGCTTTGCCTCGGTCGACAACCGGGGGTCCCGGTTCAGCGGCCCGGTACAGGGACAGTTGGGCGTCAGCCTGAATTCCCTGTTCGGCACGCATGAGCGCACCCGGTTCCGTTTCATCGGGGCGGCGCAGCTTTCGGAATTGCGATCCTATGAGGCCGAGCATGTGCGCCAGATCGGCAGCGAGGGTCTGACGGTGGCGGTTCTGGGCCGGTATACGGAATCAGAGCCGGGCGGCGCGCTGGAAGACAGCGAGATTGAAAGTGAATCCATCAGCGCCGAACTGCTTGTGAATTATCCCATTATCCGGACACGGGCGAAAAATCTGAACGTGCGGGCCGGTTTCAGTTTCCGCGATACGGAGACCGCGATTTTGGACACGCCGTTCACCGACGACCGTATCCGGGCGGCGCGGGCCGGGCTGTCCTATGATTTTGTCGATGCCTGGGAAGGGATCAACCTGGTCGATGTGGAGGTCAGCCGGGGCCTGGGCATTCTGGATGCCAGCGAGCCGGGCGCGCCGGAACTGTCGCGCGCGGGCGCCGACACCACCTTTACCAAGGTCAATCTGTCGCTGTTCCGGCTGCAACGCCTTGGCGGCGGCTTCAGCCTGCTGCTGAACGCCATCGGCCAGTATTCAGACGACCGTCTGGTGGCCTCGGAAGAGTTTGCCATCGGCGGCAGCCGTTTCGGGCGGGCCTTCGACCCGTCGCAGGTCTCGGGCGACCGCGGCGTTGCCGGGCGGGTGGAACTGCGCAACGACCGCGCCGTCACCAGCGACATTCTGGAGGGCATCCAGTTTTACGCCTTTTACGATTACGGCTCGGTGTGGCGCCGGTCCGCCGGCGGGCTGGCCTCGTCGCGGGACGAGCTGTCGTCCACCGGCGCGGGCGCGCGCCTGTATCTGGGCGAGGCGGTGACAGCCAATATTGAAATGGTGGTGCCGGTTATCGGCGACGCGGCATCGCGCGGCGATGACGGCGACAATGTACGGGCGCTGTTCGGGGTGTCGGTGGCCTTTTGAGGCCCTGTCAGGGCGGAGGCCGGTGAGGCAAGCACCGGCTGAGCGACAGCCAAAAGGCAACCACAACCCAAAAGACAAGCAGAACAACGCCAGAAACACTGCAAGAGCAACTTTCAGAGTGAAAACGGGAAAACAGCCATGTCCGGTTCAAATCAGATGCAAGGCGCAGCCCAATCCCAGCAGACGGTATCCGACGAACAGACGGTATCCGGCCAATCGGCACTGCACGGGGGCCGGTGTCTGAAGACCCTGTTGAGCACCACGGCCATCGCCCGGACGTGGTTTACCGCCTGCGTTCTGGGGACGCTGCCGCTTCAGGCCGCACTCGCCAATCCCACGGGCGGGACCGTGGTGGCCGGCACGGTGGACATTGTCGAGACCACGAACAGACGCATGGATGTGATCCAGTCGACGAACCGGGCCATTGTGGACTGGCGCACATTTTCCATCGCGCGCGGCGAGCACGTCCATTTTGAGCAGAACGGGCCGGATGCCGTCATCCTGAACCGGGTCACCGGTGATGTCACATCGGAGATTTTCGGCGACCTGACCGCGACGGGCCAAGTGATGCTGATCAACCCGAACGGCGTTTTCTTCGGGCAGAGCGCGCGCATCGACGTGGCCGGTCTGGTGGCGTCGACGGCGGACATTGCCAATACCGATTTCATGGCCGGCAATTATGTGTTCAACACCCCGGGCAATGCGGGCGCGGCGATCATCAATGAAGGGCATGTCTCGGCGGCCGATAACGGGCTGGTCGCCTTTGTCGCGCCGGGCGTGGTCAACCGGGGCGTTATCAGCGCGCGTCTTGGCCGTGTCAGCCTGGCGGCGGGCAACCGGTTTTCATTGGATCTGTACGGCGACCGTCTTGTCCAGCTTGCGGTGGACGACACGGTGGCCGAGCGGGCCTTCGGCGCGGACGGCGCGGCGCTGGACAGCGCGCTTGAGAACAGCGGCGCCATCATCGCCGACGGCGGTACCATCGCCATGACGACGGACGTCGCGCGCGGCGTCGTCGACCAGGTGATCAACATGACCGGCATCGTGCAGGCACGGTCCGTCGGCATGGAGGGCGGTGTCGTCATCCTGAACGGCGGTGAGACGGGCACCATGCTGGTGGACGGTTCCATCGATGTGTCGTCAGAGGGCGGCGCGTTGGGCGGCGGCAGCGTCGACATACTGGGCGAGACGATCGAGGTGACCGCCAACAGCGTGATCACGGCCAATGCGGCGGACACGGGCGACGGCGGCGAGGTGATCGTCTTTGCCGACAACAGCCTGCGCTTCAACGGCCGGGTGGAGGCACGCGGCGGCGCGCACGGCGGCGACGGCGGCTTTGTCGAGACATCGGGCACGAACCTGTCGGTGCTGGCGGGCACCGTGATCGACACATCGGCACCGAACGGCGAGGCCGGTACCTGGCTGCTGGACCCGGTGACACTGAATGTGGTGGAAACCGCGTCCGGTGGGGATGAGGTGCTTGTCAGCGCCATCGAGACCAATATGGACACAGGCAATGTGGTGCTGGAGGCGCAGGAGACCATCAATGTCAATGCCGCCATCGACACCAGCGCCCAGGGCAACAGCCACAGCCTGACCTTGAGGGATGAAAACGCCGACAACACCCTGACCATCAATCTGAACGCCGCCATCACACTGGGCGCCAGCCAGTCCCTGACCGGTGACGGCAGCGTGGTCAATGTGTCCAGTGCCGCGACGATCCAGAACGGTGTGGACGTGGCGGCGGCGAACGCCACGGTGAATATCGCCGCCGGGACCTACACCGAGGATGTGACGGTGACGACAGCGGGCCTGACGCTTGCGGGTGCGCAGGCCGGCGTGGCGGCAAACGGGCGCGGCGGCGCCGAGACCGCCGTGACAGGGGTCATCCATGTCACCGGCACGGCGGACGGCACGACCATCGACGGCCTGACAGTGAATGAGGGCAACACCCTTCTCGGCGCGCTGGCCGGCGTTTACATCAACAGCGGCGCGACCGGGATCACGGTGGAAAATACCATCTTCGCCCGCAGCGGCGCGGTGGACGGCGATCTGTCGCGCGGTATCGTCACCGTCTTCAACGGCGGCAACACGGGGCTGACCGTCCGCAACAACAGCTTCAGCGGGTGGCACACCGGCGTCTTCCTCAACCCCGGCGCCACCGGGGCACAGGTGACCGGCAATGTGTTCGACACCAATTTCGTCGGTATGTCGGTGGACGGTCCGGACGGCACGATCGTGACCGGCAACACCTTTACCGGCAATGGGTTCGAAGGTCTGGGCATCGGCCCCGGGCCGGGCCTGACGGGTATAACGCTTCAAAACAACAGTTTCGACGGCAGCAACACCGCCTATGTGGGACTGTATGACAGCAGCCTGGATCTGGACCTGACGGCGAACAGCTTCGGCGGTGTCAACGCCGCCGACATGACCCTTGCCGAACTGCTGGATGCCGAGACCAAGATCGGTCACGGCGTGGATGCCAGCGGCGGCTATGCGGGTTTTGCCACGCTGCGTGACGGTCATGTGTTCGTCACCAACGGCAACAGCATCAACACCGGTCTGACCTTTGCCAACAGCGGCGACACCGTCGCCGTGGGGGCAGGCACTTACGCCGAGGATGTGGCGATTTCCACCGCTGTCACCCTGGTTGGCTCCGGCTCCGGTGTGACGACCATTCAGGGCCAGGCGGGCGGCCAGACGGCGGCGGTGCATGTGGGCACCAGCGGTGTGACGCTGGGCGGCAGCGGCGCGGGCTTCACCATCGAGGGCGCCGGCGTGCGCGCGGTGCATCTGGACGAGGGTGTGACGAATGTGACGGTCGAGGGCAACACCATTGTCGCGGCGGAAAACAATGTCGGCCTCGACACGCAAGGGTCCCTACGGGACATCACCATCACGGGCAATACCTTCTCGGCCGCCGGCAGCGGCACCAACCGGCAGCTTGTCTATATCAACGGGGCGGCCAGCCTGGGCGCGGGGCGTGCGTCCAGCAATGTGGACGTGACGGGCAACACTTTCACCGGCACGGCGCAACTGGCCCTCGGCCATGAGGCGTCCGGCAGCGACATCACCGGCAACAGCTTCACCGGCACCAACAGCTATGCCACGGTTGAATTGTGGTCGGCGCCGACGGCGTTCAGCGGCAACAGCTTCAACACCGGCAACGTGGCCCATGTGCGCCGTTCGGCCAATGCCGGCACCGGCGACCAGACCTATGGCAGCATCGATGCGGTGATCGCCGCCAACACATTCGCCACCGCCGTCTATATCGGCACCGGCGGCGCGGTCGCGGCCGGCGAGAGCAGCGTTCTTCACGGCGATATCGAGACCGTGACCGATATGGCGGTGTCCGGCGATACCGTGACCATCATGAACGGCACCTATGACCTGGCGGGCGATCAGCTTCACATCACCACGGACAATATCGCGCTTGTGGGCGAGAGCGAGGCCGGGGTCGTGATCGACGCCAGCGCCGTGCCGTCCGAGGCTGGGGTCCTGGTTCATTCCGACGGGGTGACGTTCGAGAACATGACCATTCAGGGGCCGACGGCCAACACGTTCGGCCTGAAACTGCGGCCGCTGGCGGACGATCCGAGCTTGAGCTTTACCCTGCGCAACATCACGGTGCAGGGCAGCGGGCGGACGGAAATCGATATCCTCGATGTCAGCGGCGCGCTGCTTGAAAATGTGACGGCGCTTGGTCAGGACACCGGCGGTGTCGGCATCGCCATCACCGATTCCGACACCATCACCCTGCGGAACATCACCACCAGCGGCAATCAATGGGGCGGCATCGGCATCTTCACCGCCGACCGCTTCGCGCTGGCGCCCCATCCCGCACCCGGTGTCGGCACCACCGACATCACCCTGACGGGGACCAATTCGCTGGGGGAAAGCAACCCGATCTATGCGGAAAACGATGTAGCGGGCGACGGCAGTTTCCTGACCATCACGAACCTGACGCTGGAAGGGTATGAGTATACGGTGCAGAACAGCACCCACCGCGGCGACGGCGCGGAATTCACCTATTTCCAGTCCAGTGTTGAAGACGCGATCAACTTTGCCCTGGCGCTGGCGACACCGCAGGATTCCATTGTGCGGCAGAATGCGTCGGGCACGGTCTATACCGACACGGACGGCGATGTGAACCTGGACGCCGACGGCGGCTATTTCGTCGGCAGCAATGGGGCCACCGCCATGTCGATCCAGGCGGCGCTGGACCAGACCGTGGACGGCGACAGCGTCACCGTCCTGGCCGGCACCTACGCCGAGGATGTAGCGATCACCACGGACATCAGCCTGATCGGCGCGGGCGCGGACGTGACGACCATTCAGGGCCAGACCGGCGGCGAGACGGCGGCGGTGCATGTGGGCGCCAGCGGTGTGACGCTGGGCGGCAGCGGCGCGGGCTTCACCATTGAAGGGGCCGGCGTGCGCGCGGTGCATTTGGGCGAGGGTGTGACGAATGTGACGGTCGCGGGCAACAGCGTCGTCGCGGCGGAAAACGGCATCGGCCTGGATAGCCAGGGGTCGCTTCAGGACATCGTCATCACCGGCAATGCGTTTTCCGTCGCCGGCAGCGGCACCAACCGGCAGCTTGTCTATATCAACGGGGCGGCCAGCCTGGGCGCGGGGCGTGCGTCCAGCAATGTGGACGTGACGGGCAACACTTTCACCGGCACGGCGCAACTGGCCCTCGGCCATGAGGCGTCCGGCAGCGACATCACCGGCAACAGCTTCACCGGGACCAACAGCTATGCCACGGTTGAATTGTGGTCAGCGCCGACCGCCTTTACCGGCAACAGCTTCAACACCGGCAATACGGCGCATGTGCGCCGTTCGGCCAATGCCGGCACCGGCGACCAGACATACGGCAGCATCGATGCGGTGATCGCCGCCAACAGCTTCGCCACCGCCGTCTATATCGGCACCAGCGGCGCGGTCGCGGCGGGCGGGAGCAGCACGCTGTACGGCGATATCGAGACCGTGACCGATATGGCGGTGTCCGGCGATACCGTGACCATCATGAACGGCACCTATGATCTGGCGGGCGATCAGCTCAGCATCAATACGGACAATATCGCGCTTGTGGGCGAAAGCGAGGCCGGGGTCGTGATCGACGCCAGCGCCGTACCGTCCGAGGCCGGGGTGATCGTCTTCTCCGATGGCGTGACGCTGGAAAATATGACCATTCAGGGGCCAACGGCCAACACGTTCGGCCTGAAACTGCGCCCGCTGGCGGACGACCCGAGCCTGAGCTATACGCTGCGCAATATCACGGTGCAGGGCAGCGGGCGGACGGAAATCGACATTTTGGGTGTGACCGGCGCGCTTCTGGATAATGTGACGGCGCTTGGTCAGGACACCGGCGGCGTCGGCATTGCCATCACGGATTCCCATAACATCACATTGCAGACCATCACCACCAGCGGCAATCAATGGGGCGGTATCGGCATCTTCACCGCCGGACGCTTCGCCACCGGGGGCACCAGCAACATCACCCTGACGGGGACCAATTCGCTGGGGGAAAGCAACCCGATCTACGCCGAAAACGATGTGGCGGGCGACGGCAGCTTCTTCACCATCACGGACCTGACGCTGGAAGGGTATGAGTATACGGTGCAGAACAGCACCCACCGCGGCGACGGCGCGGAATTCACCTATTTCCAGTCCAGCCTGGATGACGCCGTTACCTTTGCCCTGGCACTGGCGACACCGCGGGATTCCATTGTGCGGCAGAATGCGTCCGGCACGGTTTACACCGATACGGACGGCGACGTGAACCTGGACGCCGACGGCGGTTATTTCGTCGGCAGTAACGAGACCGACGCCATGTCGATCCAGGCCGCGCTGGACCGGACCGTGAACGGCGACAGCGTCACCGTCCTGGCCGGCACCTATGTTGAGGATGTGACGCTGGGCACGGACGGCGTGACCGTCACGGGCGTACAAGCCGGTGTGGATGCGCGGGGACGCAGCGGCGGGTCAGAATCCGTTCTGCTGGGCACAATGACGCTGGACGACGGTGCCGACAATGCGGTGATCGACGGTCTGACGGTGCAACAGGCGGCCGGGACCAACACTAACGGCATTCTTGTCGGAACCGGGGCGACCGGCGTCACCATCCGCAACACCGTCTTTGACGGCAACGACGCATTTGTCAGCGGACGCGGCATAGTGACCGCCGACAAGGGCGGCAATACGGACCTGACGGTGACGCGCAACAGCTTCAGCGGCTGGCGCACCGGTTTCTATGTGGAGGAGGGCACGCCGGGCGTCATCATCACCGACAATGATTTTGACGGCAATTTTGTCGGCCTGGCCTTTGAACAGCCGGACGGCATCACGGTGACCGGCAACCGCTTTGCCAACAATTCCTTCGAGGGTATCGGCTTCGGTGCGCCCACGGGTGGGGCGCTGACGGCCACGATCACCGGCAACAGTTTCGAGGACAGCAACACCACGCATGTGAGCCTGTATGACGCCGCGCTGGCGGTGGACCTGACGGCCAACAGCTTCGGCGGGGTGGCCGCCGGCGACATGACCATCGCCCAACTGCTGAATACGGAGACGAAAATCAACCACGGTGTTGACGGCAGCGGCTTCGACGGCTTTGCGACATTGCGGGAAAACAGCGTCTTCGTCGCGGCGGACAACAGTATCAACAGCGGGCTTGCCTTCGCCGCAAGCGGCGATACCGTCCATCTGGCCGCCGCGACCTACAATGAGGCGGTGACGATGAGCACGGCGGGCGTGATCCTGTCGGGCGCCGAGGGCGCGACGATCGAGGTGGCGCAAGGGGCCACGGGCGTGGCTGTGACCGCCAGCGACGTGACGGTGCGGGACCTGACGATCGACGGGCCGTTCAACGGCACGCCCTTTACCCAGACGGACTGGGACAGCACCGGCAATTCCTTCGGCATCAGCATCGGCGGCGGGGCCACGGGCGTGACCGTCACCGGCGCCACCATCACAAATCTGCGCACCGGCATCTCGGCCGTGAACGGCACCGGCGGCACGATCACCAACACCGTGATCGACAACACCAAGGGGTCCATCCTGTTGCGGACCGACGGGTTCACCATCAGCGGCAACAGCATCGGCGGCACCGGCAGCGAATGGGACATCGTCTTCCTGGACGGGGTGACGGACGGGGCGTATGCGACATCGCCCAATGTGGACGAGGCCGCATACGGCGCCGCCATCATGGCGCTGTCATCGGACAATGGCGGCATGCGCATCCTGGACCGGCGGTATGGATCCAACGGGTTCCTCGGCAGCACGCCGGAATTCGGCAACCGGTCGCATGTGGATGTGGCGCAGGGGTCCGGCTTTACCGCCTCGGACGATTTCGATCTGGGCAACGGTCTGGGCAATGCGCGCCAGCCGCTTGACCGGATCAATGACGGACTGGACGCGGCGGTCATCGGCGGCATCGTCACCGTCGGCGCCGGGACGTACAGCGAGACCCTTGATATCGCCGCCAATGTGACCCTGATCTTCGCCGACGCCGGGGTCGGCATCGACGGCCTGACGGCGGCAGGCGGCACCACCGTCGGCCTGTCCGGCCGTCTGACATCCGAGGGGACGGTCACGGTCAGCGGCGACGCGGTCCTGTCCGGTGACACGGTGATCGATACCAGCGCCGGCAACGGCGCCGTGACCTTCGCCGGCGAGGTGGACGGCACGACGGCGGGGGCACAGGCCCTGACCGTTGACGCCGGCAGCGGCACCGTGACGGTCAACAATATGGGCCAAAGCGTCCGCCTTGGCGCCGTCACCGTGACGGCGGGCGATTATGACGCGTCCACCGGCACAACGGATGTGGCCAGCATGACGGTCAATGCCAGCGGCGACATCAATGTGGGCGAAAACACGCTGAATTCCGACGGCATCGTGTCGCTGAACGGCCGCAACATCCAGGGGCGGATCAATTCGCAAGGCAGCGTGGACCTGGACGCCAGCGAAAGCGTGACCACCGAGGTCACAGCCACCCAGGCCGTCACCATCGCGGCCGAGGAAGACATCGTGGTCACGGTGACAACGAACGGTGACGTGGACCTGAGCGCCGAGGATGTCAGCGGCACCGTCAGCGGCAACAATGTGGAGGTCGCGGCGACCGAAAGCGTCAGCACCACGGTCACCGCCACCGGTGACGCCGACCTGTCCGGGACCAATATCAGCGGTACCGTCAGCGGCGCCAATGTGGGTATCGCCGCCACCGGTACGGTGCAAACCAATGTCACCGCCACCGGTGACGCCGACCTGTCCGGCAGCGATATCAGCGGCACCGTCAGCGGCGCCAATGTGGGTATCGCGGCCACCGGTACGGTCGAAACCAATGTCACATCCGCCAATGACACCACCATCAGTGCCGACAGGGTGGTCAATTCCACCGTCAACAGCAGCAATGCGGTGACGGTCACCGCCGTCAGCGCCGTGGAAATCGACGTGACCGCGTCCGACGCCGTCACGGTCGAGGGCGAAGACGTCGAAGGCAGTTTCAGCGGCGCGGATGTGTCCATCGATGCGGAGAATGAGGTCATCGCCAGCGTCACGGCAACGCAAACCGCCGAGATCGACGGCGCAAGCATCCAGGGCACGGTGACGGCGGAAACCGCCGAGGTGACGGCGACAGAGTCCATCGATGTGGAAGCGGATGTGGAGGAGATCACCGTATCGTCGCAAGGCACGGCGGAGATCACAGGATCGGTCGACAGCATCACGGTGGACGAAAACAGCCAGCCGGTGACGGTGAATGACGAGACCGTCGATCCCGGCACCACCGCTGAACCTGAGCCGGAACCCGAACCGGAGCCGGAACCTGAGCCAGAACCCGAGCCAGAACCCGAGCCAGAACCCGAACCAGAGCCGGAACCTGAGCCAGAACCCGAGCCGGAACCGGAACCCGAGCCAGAACCGGAGCCCGAACCTGAGCCCGAACCCGAGCCGGAGCCCGAGCCTGAACCCGAGCCTGAACCCGAGCCGGAGCCCGAACCCGAGCCTGAACCCGAGCCGGAGCCCGAACCCGAGCCGGAGCCCGAACCGGAAGTCATCACCGACGGCAACAGCGTTCTGGAACCGGAGTTCGCCGGGGCACAGGACGGCGGCCAGGATGCGGATACACCGGGCGATCTGGCACAGACGGACGCACCGCTGGGTGAGGTTTTCGGCCTGTCCTTCGCGCTGGGTATTGCCCCGAGCGAAATCCTGACCGCCGCCGGGCAGGAAGAAGATGGTGACGACGGGCAGGACGGCGAAGAGGACACCACGTCGCTGTCGGATTTCCTGGAGGATTTCTGGACCTATTATAAAAACAGGCAGCAGACGGCATCCGCCACAGACAGTGCGGGGAACAGTGAAGACGAGGACGAGGAGAATAGCGGGGAGGAGTGACCCCGCGTCCACGGGGCAGACCGGTGACAGACCGGAGGGGGGCGATGCGCTTTAACGCGCATCGCCCCTTTTTTTGCCGGTCCGGCCAACGCCGCCAGCAGCGGCCATACGGTGGCTTGTGGTGACACGGCACCACGCTGTCCTGTATGGAAGAAGGACCCGCCGTATTCCGCGCGGGCAGAGAGCCGGAAGGGAGGACACAGGGATATCGCCGTAAAGCCCGACACCAGCCTGACAATGGCCGATATCGCCCGCATGGCGGGGGTGTCCGTATCCACCGTGTCACGTGCGCTGTCGGGCGGGGCGAGCGTGGCGGCGATCACCCGCATACGCATCCTGCAAGTCGCGGAAGCAACGGGGTATAATGTCAATGAAAGCGCGCGCAACCTGCGCCACCGGCGGACAAGCGCGGTCGAGGTGATCATCCCGGCGGAACCGGAGACACGGCGGGTGCTGCACGACCCCGTCATCGCCGACATGCTTGACAGTATCGCCGATGCCTTGAGCAAGCGGCACCATGACCTGCTGCTGTCGAAAACCCCGCCCTGGTCGACGGAGATTCCGTACAATTCCATCATCAGCGGGCGCGCGGACGGCATTATCCTGATCGGGCAGGGCCCCTGGCGGCGAGACATCCGTGATTTCGCCCGCCAACACAACGCCGTCGCGGTGTGGGGCGGCCATTTTCCGGAAGACGACTATACCGTCGTGGGCAGCGACAATGTGGAGGGCGGGCGCCTAGCCACCGCCCATCTGATCGCACGGGGGCGCCGGCGGATCGTTTTTTTCGGCGATCCGGACCATCCGGAAGAGGGCCTGCGCCTGGCCGGCTGCCGCCAGGCGCTTGGCGAGGCGGGCCTGTCCCTGCCGGAGACGCATGTGATCCGTACGGCCAGCGACGGGCCGCCATCCGAGGATACCGGCGGGCAACTGCACGCGGCGGCGGACCAGCTGGCACGGGGCTGTCTGACACGGGGCCATCTGACACGGGGTCGGGCGGCACGGTCCGGACCGGACTTCGACGGGGTCGTGGCGGCCAGCGATATGGCCGCACTGGCGGTGCTGGCGGCCCTCGGCACCGCCGGGCTGTCGGTGCCGGACGATGTGGCCGTCACCGGTTACGGGGATGTGGCGGCAGCGCGGACGGCCCAGCCGCCACTGACGACAATCGACCAGCATATCCGCGAGGGGGGCCGGCGGCTGGTACAAACGGTGCTGGACATGGCGGCGGGGATAACCCCGTCCGCCACGCACCATATCCTGCCGCCAGATCTGATCGTCAGACAATCGACATAGACGTTATTTCACAATGCATTATAGATCATTTTTAAGAATTGTATTTATGAGAACACCACAGCATCTTCCGCCAGTCGGGTGGACGGGACAGGTGGGGGCGAATGGCTCTGTCAGTGGGTGAGAGGCAAAAATGCAATCGATTGCAAAAACGAGAATAAATATGCCTTATATATTGATAATAAAGGATTTTATTAGATTGCAATCGATTGCGGTTTTTGCCGGTGCCATCGGATGGCCCTTGATGGAAACGGGATGGGGCTGAACGGAAACCGATGACAGAAACAGACGGGATGGAAAAGCAGGGGGCGGGCCCATTGATCGCCGGGGTCGAGGCCGGCGGCACCAAGATCGTCGTCGGCCTGGCCCGCATGGACAGAGCCGGGGAGGTGCCTGTCCCGCTGGAGCGGGCCGTGGTGCCGACAGGCACGCCGGGGACAAGCCTGCCGGCGGCCCGCGAGGCGCTGACCGCCCTGACGGCGCGTTACGGCGGGCCGGCGGCCATCGCCGCCGTGGGCATCGCCAGTTTCGGCCCCGTCATCCTGGACAGGACGCGGGCCGATTTCGGCCGTATCGGCCGCACGCCAAAACCGCACTGGCAGGGCACCGACATATATGGCGCCTTCAGCATGCTGGCGCCGGAGGCCACCGCCCTCGACACCGATGTGGCGGGCGCGGCGCTGGCCGAACATTTTTGGGGTGCCAGTTCAGCCATGACGGGTTCGGGGATGACGGGTTCGGGTATCACGGGTTCGGGAAATGAGGGGAGGGGCGGCCTGACCGCCTATGTGACGGTGGGCACGGGGATCGGCGCCGGTGTCGCCGGGGACGCCGGCCCTCTCAAGGGCGCGGGGCATTATGAGATGGGCCATATCCCGGTCACGCGCGACCGGCGGGACGGCCGCCGGGACCCGTATCCGGGCCTGTGCCCCTTTCACCGCGACTGCCTGGAGGGCATGGCCTGCGGCCCGGCCATCCTGGACCGCTGGGGCATGCCGCTGTCCGACCTGCCGGCAGGCCATGACGGCGCGGACCTGATCGCCCATTATCTGGGGCAACTGGCGGTCACGCTGGTTTATGTCCATGCGCCGGACAGACTTGTGTTCGGCGGCGGGGTGATGAAAACGCCGGGCCTGATCGCGCGCGTGCGCGGCGAGACCGCAGCCAGACTGGGCGGATACCCGGCCGGCGGCCCCCTGATCGGGCCAGACGCCAATTGGGCCGGGCCAGACGCCAATTGGGCCGGACCAGGGGCCGATTGGACCGGGCCAGGGGCCAATAATCTGGCCGGCTATATCGTCGCGCCGGCACTGGGCGATGACGCCGGGCTGATCGGGGCCTTCGCGCTCGGGGCTTTTGCTTTGGGGGCCTTTGCTTTGGGGGCCGCCTGAAGACCGGGCAAAACCGGTTCAGGCGGCGGGCCGCCCGGATCGGTGGTCCAGGCCAGTGGTCCGGATCAGGGGTCCAGATCGGCGGCGTCGTGACGTTCGGGCAGCTGTTCGTCCTCGGGGCCCCAGGTGCGGTTGACCCGGCGGCCGCGCCGCACGGCAGGGCGCCCGGCAATGCCGTCGGCCCAGCGCCGGACATGGGTGTAGCTGTCCACATCGAGAAATTCCCCGGCGTCATAGAGAAGGCCGCGGGCCAGGCCGCCATACCAGGGCCAGATGGCCATGTCGGCGATGGAATAGGCATCGCCCGCCATATAGGCATGGCCGGACAGATGGCGGTCGAGAACGTCGAGCTGGCGCTTGACCTCCATGGCGAAGCGGTCGATGCAATATTCGATCTTGACCGGGGCATAGCTGTAGAAATGGCCGAAACCGCCGCCGAGATAGGGGGCCGAGCCCATCTGCCAGAACAGCCAGTTCAGGCATTCGGTCCGCGCGGTGTGGGATGCGGGCAGAAAGTGGCCGAATTTTTCCGCGAGATAGAGAAGGATGGCGCCTGATTCGAACACGCGCACCGGCTCGGCCCCGGCCTCAGCGCCAGAGCGATCGATGAGCGCCGGGATTTTCGAATTGGGATTGGCGGCGACAAAACCGCTGGAAAACTGATCGCCCTCGGCGATGCGGATCAGATGGGCGTCGTATTCGGCGCCGGTTTCGCCGAGCGCCAGCAGTTCCTCCAGCAGGATGGTGACTTTCTGGCCGTTCGGCGTGGCCAGCGAATAGAGCTGCATGGGATGGCGGCCCACGGGCAGGTCTTTCTCATGGGTGGCGCCGGCGACGGGCCGGTTGATGGCGGCCCAGGTGCCGCCGCTTTCCCGTTTCCATTCCCAAACGCGCGGCGGCTGATAGCCTTCGGTATCCGACATGAAGATGATCCTTTTGTGTCATGGTGGGCAGTGCTTGCCTTTGGCTGTGCGTATTGGCAGGGTCTTAGCCTTGTAATGGCAGTTTCAAGTCTGTATTGGCAGCTTCGCCCACGACCGGCAATGGTGCAGGGGCCTTTCGGTCCCGCCGGACACGCGCTTGTGAAGACATGCCCGGCACGCAGACCATAGAACCCGTGCGGGCCATAAAGCCCGCGCAGACCATGAACCGGAGACCTGTCGCATATGACCGCCCCCATCCCACCCCGCGGACACCGGACACACAACGGCAACCGGAACACGCGCTTTTCCATACTGACGACGAAGGCGACAAAGGCGACAAAGGCGCCGAAGGCGACCAGCCTGGCTGTCCTGGCCGCGCTGGCCGGACTGCTCGCCGGCTGCGGCGAGGTCGCCCCGCCGGAGGCGGAGCGCATTCGCGCGATCAAACCCTATTATGTGGTCGAACCGTCGGGCGGGGATGTGCGGCGCTATTCAGGCACGGTGGCGGCGGCGACCACATCGGCGCTGAGTTTCGCGGTGTCCGGCACGGTGCAGACCGTCGGCGTCAATCAGGGCGACCATGTGACACAGGGCCAGACGCTGGCCACCCTGGACACGGAACCTTTTGAGCTGGACGTCCAGGCGGCCAGTTCGGAACTGTCCGCCGCGCGGGCCGATTTCGAGAACAAGCGCGTCGAACTGGACCGCCAGCGCCAGCTGTTCGAGCGCGGCTGGGTCGCCAAGGCGGCCTATGATCAGGCCGTCGCCGCCTTCGAGGCGGCCGAGGGACAATTGAACCTGGCCCGGTCCCGTCTGGGCCTGGCGGAACGGGACCTGTCGCAGACCAGCCTGACCGCGCCCTTTGACGGGCTGATCGCGGTGCGCGATGTGGACCCCTTTGTCGAGGTGACGAAGGGGCAGACGATTTTCCAGATCGATTCCGCCGACGCGCTTGAGGTGGACCTGGCCATTCCCGACGGCCTTGTCACGCGCCTGTCGGTGGGCACCCCGGTGACGGTGGACGCGGCCACCATTCCGGGCTGCGGCTGCACCGGACGGATCACGGAAATCGGCGTGCAGGCGGGGGCCGCCAACGCGGTTCTGGTCAAGGCCGCGATCCTCGACGTGCCCGACGGTCTGCTGCCGGGCATGGCGGTGGAGGCCGGGATCGTGCTGTCGGATACAAACGGCACACGCGGCTACATGGCCCCGATTGTCGCCATTGCCGCCGGGGACGATGTCGTGCACGGCTATGTGTTCAAATACGACCCGGAGACGGGCGTCGTGCGCAAGGTGCCGGTCAGCAGCGATGAAATTGTCAGCGGCAACCTGATCAGCATCACGAACGGCATTGCCGCCGGGGACATCATCGCCGCCGCCGGTGTGAGCTTCCTGCGGGACGGCCAGCGCGTCACGCTGCTGGGCGACCGGCGCGGCGACTAGAGACCGCCGCGCCGCCGCCCTCACCAATTCCACACCCGCCGGAGACAAGGCCATGTCGCTCGCCAAGTTCGCCCTGGAGCATTCCCGCATCACCGTGATCGCCATTCTGGTCATCGCGCTGGCGGGCGTGTCCACCTATCTGTCCTATCCAAGCGCCGAGGACCCGTCGATCACCGTCCGCAACGCCAGCGTCACGGCGTCCTATCCCGGCATGTCGCCGCAGCGGGTCGAGGAGCTGATCACCAAGCCGCTGGAAGCGGCCATGCGGGAAATCGCCGATATCGACGAGATCGAATCCACCTCGAAGACCGGCTCGACCAAGCTGGACCTGACGATCCATGACCGGGTGCGCGACCTGGACGCGGTGTTTCAGGATATCCGCAACAAGGTCGACGATGTGCGGCCCGACCTGCCGGACGGCACCGAAGGCCCCTTCGTCAATGACGAGGAGGGGCTGACGGCGGTCGCCACCGTGGCGCTGTGGTCGGACGGGTTTTCGCTGGCGGAAATGCGCGATGTGGCGCGCGACATGCGCGATATGCTTTACACGCTGGACGGCATCCGCAAGGTGGAAATCCTCGGCATACAGGAAGAGCGGGTCTATCTGGAGACGACGCCGATGGTCCTGTCGCAGCTTGGCGTGTCGCCGCAGGAAATCTTCGGCGCGCTGGCGCAGCAGAATATCATCGAGCCCGGCGGACAGATCGTCGCCGACGGCCGCGCCGTCCTGCTGGAGCCGTCGGGCAATGTGGATTCGGTGGACGAAATCCGCGGCGTGGTCTTCCGCATTCCCGGCACGGACCGGGTGATGCGGCTGGACGACATCGTCACGGTGCGGCGCGATTTCGTCGATCCGCCGTCCTTTCCGTCCTTTTACAACGACCGTCCGGCCATCATCCTGTCGGTGTCGACGGTCGAGGGGACGAGCAATGTGGCCTTCGGCGCGGCCCTGACGGCGCTTCTGGACGAGATCGAGCAGGACCTGCCCATCGGCTATGTCATCGACTATGCCACCTTCCAGCCGGAGCTGATCGCCACATCGGTGTCGGACGCGGTGTCGAACGTGTATCAGACGCTGGCCATCGTGCTGGCGGTGGTGATGATCTTCCTCGGCATGCGCACCGGGCTGATCGTCGGGTCCTTCGTGCCGATGACCATGCTGCTCGGCATCATCGTCATGCGCTTTTACGGGGTCGAATTGCAGCGCATGTCGATCGCGGCGACGATCATCGCGCTGGGTCTTCTGGTCGACAACGGCATCGTGGTGGCCGAAGACATCCGCGTGCGGCTGGAACGCGGCACCGAGCGCCTGCGCGCGGCGGCGGAATCCGGGCGCATGCTGGCCATACCGCTTTTGACATCGTCGCTGACGACCATTTTCGCCTTTCTGCCGATGCTGCTGATCGAGGGCAATGCCGGGGAATACATACGCTCGCTGGCGCAGGTGGTCTCGATCCTGCTGCTGGGCTCGTGGCTGCTGTCGATGACGGTGACGCCGTCCATGTGCGCCTGGTTCATGACCGTTGACGTGAAGGGGGACGCGAAAGGAGACACGAAGAGCCAGGCGGACGGTGAGGCGGACGGCGAAGCGGGGGGCGGCACGAAGGACGGGCCGGCCTATGACAGCGTGATTTACCGCATTTACCGGCGGGCGCTGTCGCTGTTCCTGGGGCACCGGCTGGCCATGATCGGGGTGCTGGCGGCGGTGTTTGTCGGCTCGGTGCAGTTGCTCGGCACGATCCGGACGGAATTCTTCCCCCTTGGCGACCGCAACCAGTTTCTGGTCTATCTGGATTTCGAGGCCGGGACGGACGTGCGCGAAACCGAGAGCGAACTGCGCAAGCTGACGGCGTGGCTGGCAAACACCGAGATCAACCCGGAAATCACCAGCCATGTGGCCTATGTGGGCTATGGCGGCCCGCGCTTTTTCCTGGCGCTGTCGCCGGTGGACCCGGACCCGCACCGCGCCTTCGCCCTGATCAACACCCGCACGACCGACGATGTGGGCCCGATGATCGACCGGGTCAACGCCTTTCTCGACGCGGAACTGCCCGGTGCGCGGGCCGATGCCAAGCGCATGTGGTTCGGCGCGAGCGAGCCGGGCATGTTGCAGATCCGCCTGATCGGTCCGGACGGCGAAATGCTGGCCGACCGCGCGGACCGCATCATGGACCGCTTCCACACCATCCCCGGCACGGTCGGCATCAAGCAGGACTGGGAAAACAAGATCCTGAAACTGGTGGTCCGGGTCGACCAGACACGGGCGCGCCGGGCCGGCGTGACCTCGCAGGATGTGGCGGGCGCCCTGAACACCACCTTCACCGGCTATGCCATCAGCGAGTACCGCGAGGGGGACAAGACCATCCCCATCGTGCTGCGCGGCGACGACAGCATGCGCTTTTCCCTGTCCAGCCTGCAACGGGTGCAGGTCTATGCCCCGGCAACGAACAGTTTCGTCGCCCTCGGCCAGGTGGCCGATGTGGAGGGCGAGTGGCGTTTCGGCCGCATCAAGCGGCGGGACCAGCAGCGCACCCTGACGGTCGAGGCGCGCAACCCCGGCATTCCGGCGCCCGACCTTCTGGACATGATCCAGCCGGTACTGGACGGTCTGGACCTGCCGCCGGGCCACCGCATGGAAATCGGCGGCGAGATCGAGGATCAGGCGGAGGCCAACGAAAAACTGTTCGGGCTGCTGCCGATGTCGCTGACCGGCATTGTCATCCTGCTGGTGGGGCAGTTCAATTCCTTCCGCAAGGGGGGGATTATCCTGGCGACCATACCGCTGATCCTGATCGGCGGGGCGCTCGGCCTGCTGGTGATGAACGCGGCCTACGGCTTCATGGTGCTGCTGGGCTTTTTCAGCCTGGCGGGCATTCTGATCAACAACGGCATCGTGCTGGTCGACCGCATCCAGATCGAGGAGGCGGCCGGGCGCGACCGGCTGGACGCGGTGGCCACCGCCTGTCTGGCGCGGCTGCGGCCGATCCTGATGACGACACTGACGACCGTGCTCGGCCTGGTGCCGCTGATCCTGTTCGGGGGCGCGCTGTTCTACGGCATGGCCAGCGTGATCGCCTTCGGCCTCGTCGTGGCGACCGTCTTCACGCTGGGCTTCGTGCCGGCCCTGTATACGCTGCTGTTCGGCATCTCAACCGGCGCGGCGCGCGAGGCGGTGCATCTGGCGCCCAAACCTCTTGACGGGTAAGGCAGGGCAGGGTGTGGCATCCCCACCATCATGGAAACCATATGGCCGGCTTGCCCGTCTGGCCATGCTGGTCGGCGCGCTCGGCGCCTGCACGACACGCATGGCCGAGCCGCCATTGCCGCAACAGACCATCGTCCAGCCGCCCGAGATCACGGTCGACCCGGACACCGGAGAACACAGCCTCTACCTCAGTGTCCTGATCTATAATATTGCGGCGTTGCCATGGCCGATCAAAGCCAACCGCACCAGGGCCATCCGCCTGATCGGCGCCGAGCTGGCCGCCATGCGTACGCGCGGCGAGGAACCGGACATCGTCATGATACAGGAAGGCTTTCGCCGCTCGATCAAGGAACTGATCCGGGCCAGCGGCTATCCCAACTGGGTGCGGGGCCCGAAGACCGGCGACACCATGCCGAAATATTCCGAGCGCGCGCCGGAAGCCTTCCGCAGCGAAAGCTATTTCTGGAAGGGGGAACGCCTTGGCAAGATTATGGATTCAGGGCTTTATATCCTCAGCAACTGGCCGATTGTCGCCAAGGGCACGCAGGCCTTTTACCGGCATGAGTGCGCCGGCTTCGACTGCGGCGCCAATAAAGGCATTCTGAGCGCCGATATCGCCGTACCGGGCATGCCGGGCACCCTGCAGCTGTATACCACCCATCTGAATTCGCGCGGCTCCACCGGTGTGCCGGAAGCGCGGTCGCTGATCGCGCACACTCTTCAGATCGATCATCTGGACGAATATTTCGACGCCCGCTGGGACCGTGAACAGCCGGTGATTTTCGGCGGCGATTTCAATATGAAATCCGCGCGGGATCGCCTGGATTACGCGGTCGGCCGGCACTCGGTCCTGACGGACACGCCGGTTTTTATCGTCCAGCATTATTGTACGGTTCTCGTGCGGGACTGCGATGTCCGCATGTCGTATGACAGCGACGAACCCTGGCTGGACACCAACGATCTGCAGGGGTGGGTTCCCGGGCGGTATGTCCATGTGCGCGCGGTCGAGGTGGATGCCTGGTTCGACACGCCGTATCCGGGCGCCCCGAAAATCAGGGGCCGCACCACATTGTCCGATCATGACGGGCTGTTTGTCCGCTATCGGCTGAGCTGGACCCCGCAGGCGCCTGCCGCGAAAAAGGAGAGCCGCGCCCGCACCGTGGAGTGACGCCTCCGGCCGGATTTCCAATCTGTATGACAAGCCGGTACCTGTCACGCATACGGCAGACGGCGGGAGCAGGGGCGGCAGGCTCCTGTTTTTCAGCCGGGCATGGACAGCGCCCGGCGGGTTTGCCACTATTGACGGCCCGAACCAGCCGGACAGCCATGGTCATGCCCCCAAGCCATACGCACAGCCCCACCGACGCCGACACGGCCTATGAGGCCGTGATGGATGCCATCGTCACGCAGAAACTGGCGCCGAGCCAGAAGGTGTCGGAAAATGTCCTGACCGACATGTTCGACATCAGCCGCACGGCCGCGCGCAACCTGATGGAGCGGCTGACCGCGCAGCAGTTTCTGGTGTCCCTGTCGCCGCGGGTGACCCGTGTCGCGCCGCTGACCCTGCTGGAGGTCAAACAGAATTTCGCCATGCGCAAGATGCTGGACCCGGAGCTGTTCGTGATGGCGGCGCCGCATGTGGAGTATGGGGACCTGTTCGCGCTGAACGCGGCCCTGTGCGAGACCGGCGACATGACCGATGACGACACGGCGCTGCGTGTGTTGAAAACGAACAAGGATTTCAATCTGAAAGTCTGCGAAAAGGTCAGTTACCCGCTGCTTGTCCACTGGGTGCGCCAGCTGGAAGACACGACCATGCGCATATACTGGGTGTATATCAAGACACGCGGCAGCCTGCCGTTCACCCCCGGCGATCACGGCGAAATCCTGCGCGTGATGCAGAATGCCCAGGCGGACCGGATCCGCCGGCAGATCGTCGAAATCCTGTCCGTCTGCGAGGAACGGGTGCTGAACGCGGTTTTTTCCAGCGAACGCTTCCATACCCAGGACCTGCGCGTCTAGGCCGTGCGGACGGGCCTGATCGGGCCTGGTCGGGCATGCGCGGACCCGGACAGGCCGGTCAAAATCCTTCCATCTTGCCGGACGGGCCGGACGGGGCTGCCGGACGGGGCTGCCGGACGGGGCTGCCGGACGGGGCTGCCGGACGGGGCTGCCGGACGGGGCGGGTGGGGACCATGCGCGGAGCGCGCGGCCCATCGGTGTCGCGGTCAGGCGTCATCCCGGCGCACATCAGCCCCTATCCATTTTGGCTGCGATAATTTATAATAAGACCGCAATAATGAGGAATTGGACAGCCGGGCCGTGGGAGACCGGCAGGGATTTCAACTCGGATCGTTCAGATCACCGGGTTAAGAGCCAGGGTTAAGAGCCAGTGTTAAGAGCATGGGGGCGAGAGGCAGCAACGCTATACGACCATTGATGTTTTTAAAGGGTAAGGCCGGTTTTCCGTCATCGTCCCGAAGACCGGCCGGGCCTGCCGCAGGAGTTTGATACGATGGACAGCCAGAACCGGGCCGCGCCGGTGAAAAAGATCGACATCACGCCGCCATATCTGATTTTCGTCGGGGACGAGACCGACCCGTCCTATGCGAAAACCGGGCTGGGCCTTGTCCACTGGCGACGCGGGCACTGCCGGGGCCAGTTGCGCCTGAAGCCCGGGGCCGTCGATCTGGGCCTGCCCGACATGACGGTGGCGCAGGCCCGCGCGGCCGGTATCCGGTCGCTGGTCGTCGGCACGGCGGCGGTGGGCGGCCGGGTGCCGGACGCCTGGACCGGCACGCTGATCGCGGCGGCGCGGGCCGGCCTGGACATCGTGGCCGGGCTGCACACCCGGCTTGCCGACATGGCCGGACTGGGCGATGCGGCGCGGACCTCCGGCGCCCGGCTGGTGGATATACGGGTGCCGCCGGACGCTCTGCCCGTGGGCACGGGGCGCAAACGCAGCGGCCGCCGGCTGCTGACCGTGGGCACCGACTGCGCCCTCGGCAAGAAATACACCGCCCTGCAATTGGCACGGGACATGACGGCGGCGGGGATGAACGCCGACTTCCGCGCCACCGGGCAGACCGGGATCATGATCGCCGGCGAGGGCATTCCCATCGACGCCGTGGTGGCGGATTTCGTCTCGGGCGCGGCGGAATGCCTGTCGCCCGACAACAGCCCGGACCACTGGGACGTGATCGAGGGGCAGGGCGCCCTTTTCCATCCCGGATACGGTGCCGTCAGTCACGGCCTGCTTGTGGGCTCGCAGCCGGACGCCATTGTCCTGTGCCACGCGGCGGGGCGGAGCCATATCAGCGGCTGGCCGGATTTTCCGCTGCCCGGCGTGGCCGAGGCCATCGCCCGCACCGTCGATATCGGCCGGCTGACCAATCCGGACATACGCTGTGTCGGCATCAGCGTGAACACATCCGGCCTGCCGGCGGCGGAGCGCGCCGGCTATCTGGCGGCACTGGGCGATGCGCACGGCCTGCCATGCGTCGACCCGCTGGCCACCGGCACCGGGCCGATCCTGGAGCGTCTCCGCCGGGAGTTCGGGCCGTGAGCGGTTCCGAAAACATGCCGGACGGCACGATCCCCACCATTCCGGACGATCTTTTGCGCACCCGTGTCCACGGCCTGTCCATGCAGGTGGCGGAAACCCGGTTCGATCTGAAGGCGCCCTTTGCCATCACCGGGCATGTTTTCGAGGAAACGCGGGCGGTGCGCGTGACGCTGGGCAAGGACGGCGTTGCCGGCCGGGGCGAGGGCGACGGGGTCTATTATCTGGGCGCGGGCGAGACCTGTGAGGGCATGACGGCCGCGCTGGCGGCGGTCGCGGCGGATGTGGAACGGGGCGTGTCCCTGGCCGATATCCAGACCCTGCTGCCGCCGGGCGGGGCACGCAACGCGCTGGACTGCGCCCTGTGGGACTATCTGGCCAAGGCGTCGGCCAAGGGGATCTGGCGCCTGTTGCGGATGACACCGCGACCGGTGACCACCGTGTTCACCCTGGGCCTCGCCCCGCCCGGCGCCATGGCCGCCGGGGCGCGCGCGGCGGCGGCCTTTCCCACCCTGAAAATCAAGTTGGACGCGGACAATCCGGTGGAGCGGCTGACGGCGGTGCGCGAAGCGCGGCCGGACGCCGCGCTGATCGTCGATGTCAATCAGGGCTGGACCGTCGACCAGCTGCGCGCGTATGCGCCGGCGCTGGCGCGGCTGGGCGTGGCGATGATCGAACAGCCCCTGCCGCGCGGCGCGGACGCGGCGCTGGAAACCTACCGGCCGCCGGTGCCGCTAGGCGCCGATGAATCCTGCCTGCACATGGGCGATTTCGCGCTCGCATCAAAGCGGTACAGCGTTATCAACATCAAGCTGGACAAGACCGGCGGCCTGACGGAAGGGCTGAGACTGGCGGCGGCGGCCCGGCGCGCCGGCCTGGACCTGATGGTCGGCAACATGGTCGGCTCGTCCCTGGCCATGGCGCCGGCCCACGTCATCGCCCAGATGTGCCGCCATGTGGACATTGACGGACCGCTCTTGCTGCGCCGCGATGTGGCGCACGGCCTGGCCTACGGCAACGACGGCCGTGTGGACCCGCCGCAGGCAGCCCTGTGGGGATAGACACGGACGCTTCACCGCATATATGGCAACACCCAAAAACGACCGACAGTAATGGAGCGTATAAACAGGTGTTGAACAGCTTCGTCAGATCATTGAAACCGGGAATGCGGTATACCTTGAGGGGTTGCTTTCGGCTCAGAGTTACCGGACAGGGGGATATATGCTTTCCATCAAACATCTTTACATTGCTGCATTGGCCTCTCTTTTGTGGCTGCCGGACGCCATATCCGGCAGCCAGGCCGCCAACGCCTTTTTTCTTTATACGTCCCAGGTGGATGCGCAGGCCGAGGTCGAAGCCGCGCGGGAAGGTCTCGCCCAGGCAAAAAAGCGCGCCCGCCTGGACACCGGCGGTCTGTTAACCGCCTATATAAAACTGGGAAGTGTTCTGAAACGCCAGGGCGATCTGAACGGCGCCCTGGAAACCTACAAGGAGGGCTTGATCGTCGCCGCAAAACTTGTGGCCCGTAATGCAGGCAACGCAGGCCATCAGCATAATCTGGCGATCTTCTACAGTACGATCGGCGATATCCTGTTGCGCCAAGGCGACCTCGATAACGCTCTGTCAGTCTATCGGGACGGACTTGTCATCCGGGAAAAGCTGGCGGCCATCGATGCCAGTAACAGCCTGTGGCAGAACGACCTCGCGGCCTCCTATGGTCATGTTGCCACTGTTCTGCGGCGTCAAGGCGATCTTGAAGGCGCCCTTAAGGTCCACCAAAAGAGCTTGGCCATTCTTGAAAAACTGGTGGCCCTTGACGCGACCAATGCTCTGTGGCAGCGGAGCCTCTCGGTTGCCTACGACGATTTGGGCGATATCCTGTTGCGCCAGGAAGACTTTGATGGCGCTTTTCAGACCTATCAGCGCAGACTGACCATCATGGAGAGGCTGACAGCCCTCGATGCCAGTAACAGCGAGTGGCAGAAAGACCTTGCGATGTCTTATGATAGTATGGGCGATGTGCTGCTGCGCCGGGGCAACGTTGACGGCGCCGTCAACGCCTATCGAAAGGCCTTGTCCATCAGAGAGACACTGCTACCCCTTGATGCGAGCGATGCCGAGTTACAACGGAGCCTGATCACTTCGAATATTAAGTTGGCGACTGCCCTGGAAGACAGCAGCTACTATGCCGAAGCCCTGAGGATAGCACAGTCGATGCAGGCCAAGGGCATTCTGGACCCGGCCTACGCGTGGGTGATCTCTGATTTGAAGGAACTGGTGGGTCTTCCCTGAACTGTTCCACGGGGGATACCGCCTTGAACGGTATTTCTTTGCTTTCGACACCCTAAAGTAGACCATGCCCCTTGAAATATTTTGAAAATGACTTGCAATATCAAATCTTTTAGGATTTGATCGCGGCCTGTTGAAAATCAAGAAACCGACGCAGGGGCTTGTCATGAAAACATTTTTCAAGAACGGTACGGCATTGGGCGGCTACACCGTTCTGTCATTTTGTGTCCTGACCGGGGTGGTGCCTGCGGTGTCGCTGGCGCAGGACAACACGCAAGCCGCCGATACGGATGTCGAAGAGATCGTCGTTTACGGGCAGGCGTCGCAGGTGGACCTGACCGAGGACTATGCGGGCGGTCAGGTTGCGCGGGGCGGGCGCGCCGGTCTTCTGGGCAATCTTGATTTTCTTGACGCGCCGTTCAGCGGCACGGCCTTCACCCAGGACATCGTCCAGGCGCAGCATGCGGAAAGCATCGGCGACGTTCTGCTGAACGATCCGGTGGTGCGTGTGACAAACGGGTTCGGCAATTTTCAGGAAGTTTACATCATTCGCGGATTTCCGGTCTTTTCCGACGATATCACGCTGAACGGTGTATACGGCATTCTGCCGCGCCAGTTCGTCGCGGCGGAACTGATGGAGCGTGTTGAGGTGTTTCGCGGTGCCAATGCGTTCATCAACGGGGCCGCGCCCGGCGGGTCCGGGTCCGGCGGCACGGTCAACCTGGTATCGAAACGGGCGCCGGAAGAGGGTTTGCGCCGCCTGAGCGCGGGCTATGAAAATGCGGGTCAGTTTTATGCCGCCGCCGATCTGGCCCAGCGCTTCGGCGCGTTCAAGGAATGGGGCGTACGGCTCAATGCCGTCTACCGGGACGGGGAGACAGCGGTCGACGACCAGGGCAGGGAACTGACGGCATTTTCAGTGGGGACGGATTATGCCGGCGAGCGCTTTCGCTTCAGCGCCGACCTGGGCTATCAGGACAACCGGATCAACAATCCACGCCCGCAGGTGACGCCGCTTGGCGAAGCGCCCGAGGCGCCGGACGCCGACCTGAATTACGCACAGCCGGGCACCTTTACCGATGAAGAGCAGCTTTTCGGCGTGATCCGCGCGGAGTTTGACGTCAGCGATGCCGTCACCCTGTGGGCCGCCGCCGGCGGACGCAGCGGCGAGGAGGCCAATGTCCTTGCCAACCCGAATGCGTCGCCGGACGGGGCGACGACGGCGTTCCGTTTCGACAACACGCGGGAGGACCGCATCCTTTCCGCCGATATCGGCGCCCGCGCCGAATTCACAACCGGATCGATCGGCCACAATGTCGTGGTGTCGGCCTCGATCATCGATACGGAGTCCAGGAATGCCTTTGCCCTGTCGGATTTTTTAAACCCCTTTGCCAGCGACCTTTTCAATCCGACACCGCTTGCGGACCTGCCGCCGGCGGATTTCTTTACCGGCGGCCTGCTTGACGATCCGCTGACGACGGAGGAGGTCACCAATCGGAGCGTTGCCATTGCCGATACCGTATCGCTGTTCGACAAGCGCGTGCTGCTGACCGGGGGGCTGCGCTATCAGGTGATCGAGACGCGCGCGTTCGATTTCAACACGGGCGACGATCTTTCCGGGTATGACGAGGATGCGGTGACCCCTGTCGCCGGCCTTGTCATCCGGGCCACGGACCGGGTTTCGCTCTACGCCAATTACGCCGAGGGTCTACAGCCCGGCGCCATCGCGCCGGCGACCAGCGGCGGCGTTGCCATCCTGAACGCGGGCGAAGTGCTCGACCCGTTTCGCGGCGAGCAGTTCGAAGTCGGCGTCAAGGCTGATTTCGGCACACTCGGCGCAACGCTGAGCCTGTTTTCGGTGACCCGTCAGAATGCCATCGTGGTCGACCGGGTTTTTCAGGCGTCCGGGGAACAGCGCAATCAGGGTGTGGAGTTCAGCTTTTTCGGGGAACCGGTGGACGGTTTCAGGCTGATCGGGGGCGTGAGCTATATTGACGCCGAATTCCGCGCAACGCAGGATGACGTCAATGAAGGCAATACACCGATCGGCGTTCCCGAAATTCAGACCAACCTGAATGCGGAATGGGATGTGCCGTTCCTGCCCGGACTGACCGTTGACGGGCGTGTTATCTATACGGGGGAGCAATTCATCAATGAAGCCAACACGCTGGAAATCGATGACTGGGCCCGGCTGGACATCGGCCTGAGGTACAGGGCGGTGGTTGCCGATGTGCCGATCGTGTTGCGCGCGCGCCTCGACAATGTCACGGATACTGCATTCTGGGCAACGTCGGGCGGGTTTCCGGGCGCCAATTACCTGATTCAGGGTGCGCCGCGAACGGTTTCCCTGAGGGTTTCGGCAGACTTTTAGGGAGCGGCGGAGTGCGGAGCGGGACCATCCGGGCGTGGGCGTTCGTGCACAAATGGACAAGCCTTGTCTCCACCGTGTTTCTGTTGATGCTTTGCATCACCGGGTTGCCGCTGATCTTCCACGATGAGATCGACGCCGCGTTAAATCCCGACACATGGCGCCCGGCACATCCGGAAGGCAGGCGTTTGCCGCTGGACGATATTCTGGCGGCGGCGCTGTCCGCCCGACCCGGTGACGTGCCGATCTATATGAGTTTCGACATCGACCGGCCGGTGGTCAATGTGACGACGGGGCCGCGCGCCGATGCGCCGGTCCCGGACATGCATTTCGCCTCCTTCGACGCGACGAGCGGTGCGCTGGTTCCGCCGGCGGACAGGGGGGAGACGGTGATGGAATTCATCCTCCGCCTGCATACGGATATGTTTCTGGGCCTGCCGGGCATGCTGTTTCTCGGTCTGATGGGGGCGTTTCTGGTCGCCGCCATCGTTTCCGGTGCGGTACTGTATGCCCCTTTCATGCGGCGGCTCGATTTCGGGACGGTGCGCACAGGGAAATCGGCGCGGATCAAATGGCTGGATATGCACAATCTTCTCGGCATCGCGACAACGGGCTGGTTTGTCCTGGTGGGGCTGACGGGTGTCATCAATACGCTGGAGGCACCGATCATCGATGCGTGGCGGGAGACGGCCCTGGCCGATCTGATCGACGGTCTCGGGGCAGGGACGCCGCCTGTCGCCACGGCATCGCTGGACGCGTCCGTGGACAGCGCCCGCCGCGCGGCCGGCGATATGGAGCTGCAATTCGTCGCCTTTCCGGGGAGTGATTTTTCAACCGGTCAGCATTATGCGATCTTTTTTCACGGCCGCACACCGGCCACGGAACGCATCATCACCCCCGTGCTGGTGAGTGTCACTGACGGCACCTCGTCGGGCCTGCGGGACATGCCCTGGTTCGTGCAGGCCCTGTCCCTGTCGCGGCCGCTGCATTTCGGCGACTATGGCGGTTTGCCGCTGAAACTGATCTGGGCGGTGCTCGATATCATGGCGATCGTCATTCTGGTCACCGGTCTGTATCTGTGGATCGGCAAACAGAGCCCGGATTTCATCAGAGAGAAAAGGGCCGGAGCCCTGGAACGCGCGTGACCTCACCCCCCGGAACCCTTTTGCGGATTTTCAAAATACCGGCCCTTCTGCTGGCCGTCAGCCTTGGCGGGCTGATCCTGGCCCTGGTGATCGAGGGACCGGCGGATATCGCCGCCGCGCTGGCCGCAGGCGCCCCGATCGCCGTGGTCATCCGGGCCGTTTCGCGGCCGGCGCATGAGGACGATACCGCGCCGCGCCGGGCAGGGGAGCGATAGGCCGGACAGCCTGAGGGCGGAACGCCGCCGCCCATCACACACGACAGGGGACATATGCGACCGCCAGGCGATCGCATTGTGACATGCGCCGCCCGAGTGTATGCCTTTAAGCTGCCATGGCTTTGAAGCTCGGGACAGGTGAAATGCCGACACATTCGGACAAGACACGCACAGACCGGAACCGCACGGTGCACGCGGACGCAGCGGGCCATGATCACAGTCCGATATGGCTTTTTGCCGCTGTCGCGCTGACCATGACGGCCTTTGCCGCCAATTCCATTTTAAACCGCATCGGTGTCGCCGACCTGGGGATGGCGCCGATGGATTTCGCGGCGATCCGGGTTGCCAGCGGGGCCCTGGTCCTGTGGGGGCTGGCGGTCGGGCGTCAAACGAGGCGGCCGCCGCTGTGGGCACCCAGACGGTTGGCCGGCGCGGCGATGCTGGCCGTTTACATGATCGGATTTTCATGGGCCTATACCGGCCTGGGCGCGGGCCTGGGCGCGCTGATCCTGTTCGGCGTGTTGCAGGTCGTCATTTTCGGATGGACGGTGCGGGAAGGGCAGGCCATTCCGCGCATGCGCTGGATCGGCGCCCTGATCGCGTTTCTGGGACTGATCATCCTGCTGTGGCCCACCGGGCGGGCAAGCGTACCGTTCGCCGAAGTCCTGGCCATGGTGGCGGCCGGTGCGGGCTGGGCGGTCTATACCCTCCTGGGACGGACCGAGACGGACGCCCTGGGGGCAACGGCGGGGAACTTTCTGCTGTGTGTGCCCCTGACTGGTCTTGCAAGTGTGGCGGGCCTGGCGGGACTGCCCATGGCCCCTGACGGTGACAGCGCACTGTCCGGGCCCGGCGTTTTGACGGCCGCGACCGCCGGGGCGGTGACATCCGGCCTGGGCTATGCGCTGTGGTACCGGATACTGCCGGCCCTGCCGGCAACGGTCGCGGGCATTGCCCAGTTGAGCGTGCCGGTCATCGCCGTCGCGGCCGGGACGGTCCTGCTGGATGAAGCGCTGACGGCGCGTTTGCTGATCGCCGGGGCGCTGGTGCTGGGCGGTATCGCCGTATCCCTGATCGTGCGGCGTCCGGCCAGCCCTAGAAACTGAAACAAATTCGTTATTTTAATCAGCAGTTTATAAGATTATACGTATGTATCACATTCACGGATCGGGCGTCAAAGCCGCCGCCAGGTGGGGCCGGAAGGCCCTGCCGACGGGCAGCGTCACGCCTGAGCGGAGTTTGACCGTGGCCCGGCCGTCGCGCGTGGGCACGGTCTCGACGATTTCACGGCGCGAGACCAGGTAGGAGCGGTGAATCCGGATATGGCACGGGTCCGGCGCACCGAGCATGTCGTGCAGTTCCGTCAGGGTCAGGCGGACGAGGTGCATGGCGCTGCCGGTATGAATTTCCACATAATTCGACGCCGATTTGGCCCACAATATCTCATCCGGGTCCAGATGGACGGTGCGTCCGCCGGATTTCAGGGACAGGGGCAAGGCCGGCGCGGCCGGCTGCACGGCCTGCCGTACGGTCTGCCGTACGATCTGGGCCCGCAAGGCTTCACCATCCGCGCGCAGCGTTTCGAAGTGCCGGAAGGACCAGAACACGCCCACCTGGAGGACAAATGTGTAGGCGTCCTTTCTGAATTCATAAAGCCAGACAAACGGATCGAACAGGCCGAAGACATATGCGCCGCCCATGAACCAGGGCCACAGCAGCTTGCGGATCCCCACCATCAGCAGGACATGGCCGACACTGAAGAGGACACAGCCCAGGGCCAGACCGCAAAGCGCATGGACGCGCCGGCCCCTGTCAAAGCGGATGCGTGAGAGCAGGGCGGGTATGATGGGAACGACGGCGAGGATGGCGATGTGCGAGGCCGCCTGCGCCAGCCAGGGCTCTATCGGGTTGGTCCCGGCGGATGCCGCCCGCGCGTCCTGGGCCTCGGAACTGGCGAGGACAAAAAACGACAACAGGGTGACCGTGACGATGACAAGGGCGGCCCACCGGTCCGAGAGAGTCCGGTCCGAAAGAGTCCGTGCCAATGAAAAATCCGGCATGCACGATCCTTAACGCAAGGCGGCGCCATGCGATGGCGGAAAGCCCATGGCGACAGACAGGCAGATGACGTTCGTCCCGGATAGCTGACGTTGGCCCCCAGCGGCCCCGTGGGCGGCGGATTCACGCTCGACGCCGGGCCGGGGGGGCTTAAGTCTTGGGCCATCCGTTCACCGACCACACCGAGTATACTATCCATGTCCACACGTCAGTCCAAATCCGCCAACACGCACAGCCGATTAAGCGAACTTGACTGGTTGCGGGTCGCCGCCGTCGTCGCCGTTTTCGTGCACCATGCGGGCATGCCCTTCAACGGCGACGACTGGGGCATCATGAACGCCCAGTCCAGCAAACTGCTTGACGATATCATGGTGTATTTCGAGCAGTTTCGTCTGCCGATCCTGTTTTTCGTATCCGGCGCGGGGGCGGGATTGCTGCTGGCCAAACGCACCGCGCCGGCGTTCGCGTGGGACAAGATCCGCCGGCTTTTTCTGCCCCTTCTGGTGGGCATGACACTGATCGTGCCGCCGCAGCTGTATCTGGAAGACCCCGCGCGGTACGCATCGCTGTGGTCGGCATACCCCGCGCTGGCGCTTGCGTTCGAGGCCAAGCATCTGTGGTTTATCGAATATCTGCTGGTGTTCTCGCTGATCGCCATTCCGGTGCAGCGCCTGCTGGCCGGCGACCGGGCCCAGGCCCTGCACACCATGGCGCAGGCCTGCGCACGCAGCGGGTGGGGGCTTTTGCTGGCGGGCCTTCTGATCGCGGCCCTGCGCGTGGGGCTGAAGGACAGTTTCCCGTCCGACAGCAAAAGCATCGAAAACCTGTCTTCATCCCTGTTTTATTTCAGTTTTTTCTGCGCGGGCCTGATCCTGATCGCACACAGGGGCACATGGACACGGATACAGTCCCGGTGGCGTCTTCATGCCTGTGGGTTTCTGGCGGTGTCGGTCGTCTTTTACGCCTATTATTTTATCGATTTCAGCCCGTATTTCGATCTGGGGACGCTTTGGGCGATCTGGTGGGCGCTCGGGGCGGCGCTGGCGTGGAGCGGCGTCGTTGCGTCCCTGAGCATGGCGCAGAGGTTCCTTTGGACAACGCCGCCGTGGCTGACACAGGCAAACAGCCTGATTTACCCGTTTTACATCCTGCATCAGACCGTGATCGTCATCTTTGCCTACCACATCGTGCAGTGGCCGATGGGGATCGCGGCGAAGTGGGCGTGTCTGCTGATCCTGTCATTTTCGGTCACCGCGCTCGCCTGCCGGGTTTTGATCTATCCGTCCGATACGCTGCGCTTCCTGTTCGGCATGAGATCCAAAGTGAAAGATGATGTAACGGCAGGCGGAAAGGCCGTGGAACAGGCCCCATAAAGGGTCCAATCGTTGATATGCAGGATATCCCGGTCACCATATCCGTGGCGTAGCGCTGAAACTCTGAGAACAGGAGAGGACATGGGCACACTATGGGACACATCAGGTGGGGGTGTTGGCCAGCCGGGTCAGGCGATGGTTCAGCAAGTGTCCGAGCACGGTCAGGCCCGCACCGAAGGCGGCAACACCGTCAGCGAGCCAGTGCGGATCACCGATCAAAAGCGATCCGTTCAAACATATGAGCCCGGGTATGACAGTGACAGAGGGCAGACCGCGCCCATGGACCCGAAATCCTTTCTTCATGGCGACAAGCGCGACCGGAACCGCGACAAGAGCCAGAGCCATATGCACCCATTCCCGGGCTTCGAAGGGTCTCATCAAGGCAGGCAACAGGGACGATGCAAGGGGCAGGGCAAGACAGTGGACCAGGCAGCCGAGGCTGACGATAGCCCCGGTCGCATCCAGGCCTGTCTGGACAAAAGCTGTCTTGACAAAAGCTGTCTTGACAAAAGCCGTCTTGACAAAAGCCGTCTGGGCAAAAGCCGTCTGGGCAAAAGCCGTACGGGCACCGTTCATGACATGAAGCCCCACGGCCCGGTAATGGCAAGGGTCCTGGTCGGCTGATACAGGTTGACGAACAAGACCGATCCGTCCGGCGAGAAACAGGCCCCGGCGACTTCCGTTTGCAGGCGCACATGCGCGAAATCATAAAGCGCGCCCGCCGGTGTGACACCGCGAATATGATTGCTGACAGTGTCCGTATACTGGTCTTCACACACGAACAGGTGCCCGTTCGGGGCGACGGTCAGGTTGTCGCCAAAATTGAACCGGTCGGGATCGTCTGACTCCAGGAAAAGCTGGAGACGCCCCGGCGCGCTTGCCTCGCCCGGCGTGCCTTCATCCGGGCCCGGACGGTAACGCATAATCTGTCCCAGTCGGGCCGCCCCGCCGGAGGTACAACAGAAGTAGAGTTCACCGTCACCCCAGTGCACACCCTCACCCCGGGCAAAGACGGTGGCGCCGTCCTCATGACCGCGAAGGCGCAGGTCATCCTCCGGGCTGTCCGTGCCGGTGAGATCCACCCATTCGGCGTCGCGCCATTCCCCGACGTCGAGGTCACGGCGTTCCCAATTGCGGCTGTCCTGATGCGGCGCCCCGTTCCTGAAGGACAGGGCCTGCAGTCGGCCTCCATCCTGCAGTTTGCCCGGTGTCTTTGGTATGAAGCGATAAAAGAGGCTGTCGTTCCGGTCTTCGGTCAGATAGACGATGCCGGTGCGCGGGTCGACCGCGGCGGCTTCATGGTTGAAGCGCCCCATGGCCTTGATCGGCTCGGGGCTGACAATGCCATCCGCCTGTGCCGGGACTTCAAAGATCCAGCCATGGTCCTTCTGGACCTTATCGCCCGCGCGTGTGACATTTTCCTCGCATGTGAGCCAACTGCCCCAGGGGGTGGCGCCCCCGGCACAGTTGCGCAGTGTTCCGATCAGGCTGAGATATTCCCGCTCAACACGGCCGGTCTTCATATTGTAAACAAGCGTGGTTGTTCCGCCGGGCAGGGGGGTGCCATCGTCAAGCCGGTCGAAGGCGTCAATGTCGCGGGGGCCGTTTTCCCGGAAAGCGCCGCCGGTCTTGTGCCAGTGCGCCAGTTCGTGATTGCGCACAAGCGCCACTTTGTCGTCGGAAATGCCGAAACACCCCATGCCGTCGGCCCGATCAGGGACCATCAGCCCATCGCTCATGGTCGCCCCAAGCCTGGAAATGACCCGATATGAAAAGCCTTCCGGCAAGTCGAGAAGCGCGTTCGGGTCGGATTGCAGAGGGCCATACCCGGAGGCTGTCGCCATGGCGGTTGCCGGCGTGGACAGGAGGTTTCGTGCTAAACCGGCAAAAGCGGCGGACACCGCGATGGATGTGAATTGCCGTCTGGAAAGCGTCATCAAGAAATTCCCGTTTGGACTGTGTTTTGAACGTGGATGCACTGGCAGCAAGGCCATAGCACAGCCCCGATCACATGTCCTGTCCGTCCGCACCGGCAAATCCGGTCAACGGTTTTCACATGCGTTATGTTATAATATCGCATTTCTCGCAAGGGTGAAAGATGAGGGGGGCGATCACATCCTTGCGTCGCCATATCCTTCCACCGTATGACACAGCGTTTGATGCGCGGTTTCTGAAAGTCTTTGAACAGGTCCAACCGCGAGAATTCGATACGACAGAGACACAATTTGCCCGCACGCAACGCGGCATTCATTTCGGGAGACATCATGAAAACCAGTAGACGATCCGTCATCAGCCTGTGGCTTGCCGCATCCCTGACAGGGCCTGTTCTGACCGGGCATGTTCTGAGCGGGCCTGTTCTGGCAGGGGAGGGTATGTACACGCCCGATCAACTGCAGGATATCAGCGGCGACCTGCGCAAAGCGGGATTGAGGATTTCAGCCGCCAAACTGGCTGACCTGACCGGCTTTCCCATGGGGGCTGTCGTGTCCCTCGGCGGCTGCTCGGCGAGTTTCGTCTCAAACCAGGGCCTGGCCGTGACCAACCATCACTGCGCGCGCGGGTCCGTCCAGTATAATTCGACGGCGGAAAACAATTATCTTGAGAATGGTTTTCTGGCCGCGACCCGGGGGGACGAGCTTCCGGCGGCGCCGGGGTCGCGTATCTATGTGACCACGGAAGTCACCGATGTGACGGAGCGTGTGCGCACGGGCACCGCGACCCTGGACCCTCTTGAGCGTTACGAAACGGTCCAACAGCGCCGCAAGGACATCACCGCCGAATGCGAGGTGGACGCGGGCTATCGCTGTCAGGTCGCCGGTTTCTACGGCGGGGCTGAATACAAGCTCATCAAGCGGCTTGAAGTGCGCGATGTGCGCCTTGTCTATGCGCCCGCAGATTCGATCGGCAAATATGGCGGCGACATCGACAATTGGCAGTGGCCCCGCCATACGGGCGATTTCGCCTTCTACCGTGCCTATGTCGGGCCGGACGGCACGGCGGCCGACTATAGCGAAGACAATGTACCCTATGAGCCGGAGCATCATTTGAAGGTGAGCGCGGCAGGCTTGGAAGACGGCGACTTTGTGATGGCGGCGGGCTATCCCGGTTCGACCAGTCGCTACACTTTGCTGGCGGAGGTGGAAAACACCTTCGATTGGACCTATCCGACATGGACCGTTCTTCTGAACGACTGGATTGATACGATCGAGGCGACGGCCCCTGAAGGGTCCGATGCACGGGTGAAGTATGAAGCGCTTCTCGCCGGTCTCAATAATTTTGAGAAGAACCTGCGCGGCCAGATAGAAGGCGCGCGGCGTGTGGGGCTTGTCGACCGCCGCCGTGCCCGCGAGGCCGCACTGGCGGAGTGGATTGCCGCCGACAGTGCACGCGCGGATTATGGCGAGGCCATCACCGCCCTGTCCGCCCTTTCGGAAGAGAGTGCCGCGGCGGCCCGGACACAGTTCTGGTACGGCAATGTCTCTCGCCCGCAGCTTTTCTCGGCGGCGAGACGGCTCTACCGTCTGTCCAAGGAGCGCCTGAAACCGGATGCCGAGCGGGAGCAGGGCTATCAGGAACGCGATATGGCGTTTATCCGGCAAGGCCTGCAAGCGATCGACCGCCGCTTTGACCCGGCGGTCGACAAAGCGCAATGGATCCTGTTCCTGAAAGGCTATATCGGGCAGCCGATGGCTGAGCGCGTCGCGGACTTCGATGCGGCCCTCGGCCTGACGGCCGAGACCACGGCGGAAGAGCTGCCGGCTCTCCTGGACCGCTTCTACGAGAATACCACGCTTGGCGATACGGAGACACGCCTTGGTCTGATGGACGCGACGCCGGAGGCGCTGGAGGCAAGCGACGACCCCTTTATCCAGCTTGCGGTCGCCATGTATGCGTATGGCTTCACCCTTGAACAGCAGAGCAAGGAGCGCGCCGGTCGCGCACTGGCGCTTCGCCCCACATACATGGATGCCATCACCGGTTGGCAACGTGAACAGGGGCAGCTGACCTATCCGGATGCCAACAGCACGCTGCGCGTGACCTTTGGCAGCGTGCTTGGCGGCAGCCCGAGGGACGGCATGGCCTATCTGCCGTTCACGACCCTTGAGGGCATCACGGACAAAAATACGGGCGAGGCTCCATTCAATGCGCCCCAGTCCTTGCTCGACCGGGTTGCGGCCAGGGATTATGGACCCTATGCCTTGAAGAGCATCGGTTCCGTGCCGGTGAACTTCCTCTCGGACCTTGACTCCACGGGCGGCAACAGTGGTTCGGCAACGCTCAACGCACGCGGTGAGCTGGTGGGCCTGCTGTTTGACGGGACATTCGAAAGCGTGAATTCAGACTGGGACTTCGACCCGCGCACCACGCGAACGATCCATGTGGATACGCGCTACATGCTTTGGGTCATGGACAAGGTGGACGGTGCCCGGACCCTCATTGAGGAAATGGACATCGTCGACTAGACGCGGCAGCGTCATTTCCGGAAGCGGGCACGTCTGTCGGCGGGCGAGCCGGCTTCCGGATCACACAAACCGGCCGCCACACTCTGATCGGGCAGGCGGTCCGCCGAGAGGGTCCGAAGGGCAGGGCGGCCGCTAACGGCACTGCCTTGGGTAAAACATCTGCGACAACAGCGGCGTCCATCACCATTTGACCGTATCAAGACACATGGTCCAGGGCATAAGGGTCACGGTGTTTCCGGGCGGTGATGCGTGCGTGGTTCATAGAAACAGCCCCGCCAGTCCCAAACCGGTTACGGGCACGAACAACCAGCCCTGGGGCATCGTCCCATATCCGATCTGCAAAAAGGGCGGCATCCCGATCCCAAGCAGGCCGACGGACGCCGCCACGGCGGTGCCGACAATAGCAAGGCCGGTCTCTGCCGGGGCGACCGCCGCCACGCCAAGGAGAACGGCCTGGAGGATCAGCGTCAAAGTCGCAATATGCCAACAGAAATATTGTACGCACCGCACCTTGTCCGGAAGGCCGGTTGCTTCAAGCAATGGCCGTGCAATTGTTTTTCCGCCGAGGAAAAAATGCAGCCCGGCATTAAATGTGGCGAATGCGGCAGCGATGGCAAAATATGTATTCATCAGGGTCGGTCCTCCAATCCGGGATGCGCAGATCAGACCTATGCACGGTCGATCGGCGAAACCAATGAGATGCGGTCACGACTTTTCGTCTGCCGTCAGCAACCCGGAAATGTTGTTTACTGGTGCGGATACCCCGCACGGTGGGCGTTTGCCGAATGCGTTTTCAACAACGGTTCGACCGTTGGGCGTGAACGAAGCTGCTTCTCCGACAAAGAAACGCACGGCTTCAGAGATCCGCTTCAGCGCCTCGGTCGAGGCGGTCTGACTGCTGTCAAAGAGTTGGAAGTCATGCGGCATGGTCGGCCAGATATCGAGCATCAAACGCGCGCCATTGTTTTTTTGTGCCTCGGCAAACGCAATCGACGTTTGGTGAAAGATCTCGCGGCCGCCGGCCTGGAGATAAATCGGCGCGCAATCCCTGTAGTCGTGCGCGACCGGGGAAAGGGCGTCCCGCACAAAACGGCCACCGCCATTGAGCCATTCACCGAACTTCACCGCCATCCAGCCCTGAACCAGATCATAGCGATCATTGGCATGCAGATGAGGAACGCTGTCGCCTATATCGGTCCAGGGGCTGAGCGCGATCGCGCCTGCGGGCTGACGGCGCCCAATCCTTTTCAATTCGTGGAGCAGCATCAACACCATATGAGCCCCCGCGCTGTCGCCAATGAGGACACTCTTTTCGGGTGAGATCTCTTCCGTCAGATATTCCCACGCGGCGAGGGCGTCCTCCGATTGCGCCGGATGCGGGTGCTCCGGCGTCAGGCGATAGTCCGGTGCAAACACAGGGGCCCCGATATGGTGGGCGAGCATCGCGGCGAAGCGGTGGCTCATCGCACCGTGGAAGGCGTACCCCCCACCGTGGAAATAGAGAATGGTCGCGTCAGTGGTTCCTTGACGTGGATGATACCACCGGCCCCCGGCGCCGGTTGTCTCGCGCACATCGACGTCATAGACATCCGTTGTTTCCGTCTGCAGGCTGTCCAGGATCATGCGGCCCTTTGCGATATCGCCGCCGTTGAGCGCCCTGGTAAACTGGTGGCGCCAGAAGCGGACCCCGATCTCCAGATAAGCGTCCCAGGTCGGCTCCATCCTGCTGCCGAAAATACGGCGCAGATATGTTGAAACAGCGATAGAGTTTAATGCCAAAGCACTTGATACTTTCAATCCAAGTGGACCGTGCATTTTGATACGGGCCATTTTAACGCGGGCCATGATGCATACTCCTCAAATTGCGCGTCGAGTATCCATCATCCCGCCGACATGACGATAGAACGGTTGCGACACCTGAATACGGAGACAGACCCCTTGCCTGGCCGCGCCGCACTTCTCCTGCCCGACATCGCTTTATCAGAGTGTCTGTTCGGCGCTATTGTGCGCGATACGCGTGGGGCCAGCCTCACCGACAGGGAGCGCACCAACTATTTTCCGGCTTCGCCGCTCGTCACGGTGACCTGGGTCATCGAAGGCGAGACCAGGATGGCGGACGAGGGCTGCGATGCAACACATGCAAGGCAAGCCAAGGCCCTGCCACCCGTGACGCTTGCCGGGCCCCGTACAGGCCCGTTTGTCAGCTGGAATCCGGGGCCGGTCTTTGCAATCTCCATCGGTTTTTACCCGGACGCCTGGGTGCGCCTGACGGGAACGGAACCCGAGAGCATCGTAGACAGGACGGTGGCCGATGTTCCGAGCGCAATTACCGGTCTGCTGCACCCTGACGGATCAATGACCGCCGCCCATATGTGGGACGGGTTTCAAAGCGCTCTGTTGCCCCATTGGTCGGAAGCGCGCGGAGAGGGTGCCCAAAGCCGTTATCGAAGCCGGCTGTCGGACTGGAGCCGTGCCCTGGTCGTGCGGAGCCTGATGTCCGGACCGGGGCGAACCGTTCGCGCCGTACAACGGCGCCTGAAGCGGTGGTCCGGTCAGTCGCGCCGCGCGCTGGACTTTTTTTCACGGATTGAAAGAATGCATGAACTCGCCGTCCGCCAGGATGAAACCAATCCCGCTGACCTCGCGCTGGAAGCGGGCTACTCGGACCAGTCGCATATGGGCAGGATGGTCCGCAAAGCGACGGGGTTTTCCCCGGTTCAGCTCAATGAACTGGTCAAGCGGGATGAAGCCTTCTGGTGTTATCGCCTGCTTGGAGAACGCTTTTAAGGCGGGCTCCCTGAATTCCGGCTGCCCAAGGTGACAAGACTGCCGGTCGAGACGGAACGGCATGAGAGACGCGGGCAGGCAGGTTGAACACCCAGGCGCATCGCCTAAGAGCAGGGTGCCCATGATACAGCCGGCAGCCGCTGCCTGATCCGGGTTTGTTTTTCAAACTCTTCCATTGCATATACATTACCGGTCATGTAAATCGGGACATGGCTTATGATCACCAACCCGGACTGGGCGAATTGTTGCGGCATCTCATAGACTTGGTCGATGGGGGCACGCAAAGCGTTTACGGTAAAATGGGTCTGGACTATCGCCCGCGATATACGCCGTTGATGCGCGGTATCGGGCGCGGGCAGTCGACTGTCACCGATATCACGGCCGCCGTTCAGATCACGCAAGGCGCGGTCAGCCGGACGGCCAAGCTGATGGAGGCCGATGGCATTATCCACCGCGAAACCGGCGAAGACAGCCGTTCAAGTGTGCTGCGACTGACTGAAAAGGGTTTGATGCTGCTGGATCGCCTTGAGCGGCATTGGGAAGATACGTTCACAGCGATCGAGGACCTGGAAACCGAGATCAACCACCCGCTTCGCGATACGCTCACCAGTGCGATATCCGCATTGGAGGCCGACGGGTTTTCGCAGCGACTGACCAGAGTGATGGAGCGTCGTCATGACCGTGAAAACCCCTAGCCGCAAGGGGCAGGGCGACCACTGGACGGACGGCGGGCAGGACTATTCGGCATACAGGCCGACATATCCCGCGGCACTTGCCGATGCACTGGCCGCACTGGCACCGGAAACCGGGCTGGCCGTCGATGCCGGATGCGGAACCGGCCAGCTTTCAACCCTTCTTGCCGGGCGTTTCGACCGGGTGATCGCCACGGATATCAGTGGCGATCAGATCGCCAACGCCACCGCGGCAAAGGGCGTTACATACCATGTCGCGCCCGCCGAGCAGATTCCGGCGGGCGCTCAGGACGTCGACCTCATCACGGTTGCGCAGGCGGCGCACTGGCTCGATCTTGACGCTTTTTACGGCGAGGCAAAGCGGGTCGCCAGGCCCGGCGCGGTCATGGCGCTCATCTCATACGGTGTGTTGACTATCGACGGTCCTTTGCAACAGCGGTTTCAGGATTTTTACTGGCGCGATCTGAAAGATTTCTGGCCGCCCGAAAGGCGCCATGTCGAGACAGGGTATGCGGACCTGTATTTTCCGTTCGAACCCATTGCGCCGCCATCCCTGCACATTGAGCGTGACTGGGATCTGCGCACATTTCTCGGCTATCTCGATACATGGTCGGCGGTGAAGGCGGCATACCGTGCCGACCGGTCAAAGCCGGTCGCGGATTTTCATGCCGCCGCCCATGAGATGTGGCCCGATGAGGATGCCCGCCAGCGCATCACCTGGCCGCTGAATTTGAGGTTAGGGCGTCTGTGAGCGCTCTTTTGATACACTGATTGAGACCCAGAGAGCCTCAGAGAGCCTCAGAAAGCCTTCAGGGCCGGAGTATAGCGGGGCAATGATCATCGTGGGCTCGGCACACCGGTCCCGAGGTCACGTGTGATACGCCACGGACAGCACATAAGAGACATCACACAAGGGATAGCGGAAAGGGATAGCGCAAAGGGCAATTCGGATTCCGGCGCCCACGCGCGCGGAAACAAAAGGCGCATAATATATATTATGGGAAATATTTTGTCTGCCTTGCGAAACACGAAACAGCTCCTGGCATTTCCCGGCACCCTTGGTTTCTTCAGTGTTCGCAGCCACTTGGTGTGGTCTCTTGATCGTATCCGTATCGTATCCGTGCGCGTGACGTTCAACGACACGCGACGCCGTCGTTATTCAACCGCGTGCCCGTCGCCCGATGGCGCAAAGCCGTTTTCGATCATCCAGGTCATGATTGGCCGTTGAATATCGTAACGCCTGCCGGTGGCAACATTCCTGAAATTATGATCGCCGAAAGGAAATACGAAAACCGTATGGTTACCCCGTCCAGCGGCCGTGAGCCGTTCGAGACGGCTGAGAGACGGCGTCACCGGGATGACGGCATCCCGCAGGCCGAAAAGCCACAGAATTGGAATGTCGAGTGACTTCAGGACCGGAAGCGGATCAAAACCGTTTTCACCTGTGAAGGCCTCCAACGCCGCATCGGCTTGCGCAATTTCAGCAGGCGTTACGCTGTTGTCGAATTCCGAGCCCCGGTATCGGCGGATTGTTTCACCGTGCACCGCTTCTTCACCAGCGGAAACGGGCGTCCCCTCGCCGATCACGATGAATTTCACGAGATCGGTCCTGCTGGCGGCCAGCGGCATAATCCAGCCCGCCTGGCTGCCCCCAAACAAGCCAATCCGCGCGGCATCGATTCCGGGCCGGGTTGCCGCCCATTCAACGGCGGCCACCATATCGTTTGCGAGAGCATCAAAGAGATCGATGCTTCCATCGACGGAAAACCGGACATATTCACCCGTTGATACGCCTATGCCGCGCTTGTCGAAGGACAGGACCGCGACACCCATGTTCAGGGCATTGTGGGTATAAAATCCCACGCCCGTGCGGTCCGTGGGCGCCGATCCGTGTCCGATGACCATGAGAGGCACATCGCCGGATACCGACCGTGGCCGATAGAGGGACGCGCCAAGGCTGATATCGCCGGCATCGATGACCACGCGCTCCTCTGTGAAATCGCTAGGGAAATCCTCAGGAGGATCTTTAGGGGCATCCTTTTGGGCGTGCGCACTGGACGTGCCGATGAAAACAACGGAAACCACTGCAATGATAGCCATTATACGGCCGACCGTGACATCCGTCATAGCTGTTGTTCCCGCTGTCATGATGGGTGAAATCTTTTTTGATACTCGGACGGGGAAATCCCGAATTCCGCTTCGAAGGCGCGCCGAAAACCGTCCTGGCTTTGAAAACCGGAAACGCGCGCCGCGTTGAAGACGCTGATACCCTGATCAAGCATCGAGCGGGCGCCATCCAGTCGAAGCCGCTTTATATAGGTTGCCGGCGGGCATCCGAATTCCTCGCGAAAGCGGCGGGAAAACTGCCTTGAACTCAGACCCGCACGGGCGGCCAGCGCCTCGACCGACAGGTCACGGTGAAGGTTATGCGCCGCCCATTTGCCGATATCCGCCAATTTTCCGGAGGCCATCGATTGCATCTGAAGCGGCATCGAAAACTGGGCCTGCGTTCCCGTGCGGCGCAGAAAAACGACAAGTTCCCGCGCAACTTTCATCGCCGCTTGCGCGCCGAAATCCCGCTCTATCAGGTCGAGGGCCAAATCCATGCCCGCCGAAACACCGCCGGAGGAATAGATTTTCCCGTCACTCATAAACAGTCTGTCCGGCTTTACATGAATGGCCGGATAGCGTTTTTGCAGATCGGCGGCGAATGCCCAATGCGTGGTCACAGCACGGCCATCCAGCAGGCCGGCCTCGGCCAGTGCGTAGGCACCGGTGCATATGGAAGCGATGCATCCAAAGGCGTGGCTGTTTTCCCAGAGCCAGGCGGCCAATGCAGCCAGTGTCCTTTCCTGGCGGATACCCCGACCGCCCGGCACAATCAGCAGATCCGCCTTGGGGCGCCCGGGCATGGTGCAGTCGGCAACGAACGCCAAGCCTGACTCCGCGCGAACATGCAGTTCATCAACAGCCCAGAAAACGACATCATAGGCGGCGCTGCCGTCATCCAGCATGACGCTGGCAAACGCTTCGAGGGGGCCGGCGACATCAATCCCATTGACGTCATCAAAGAATAGTATGGCTATCGTTCGCTTACGGGACATTGTCTTATCCGTACCTCAGATATCGAATGTCTCATATGTCAAAGATACGACCAAATCGGACATATATTCCACACCCCTGCTCTCGCCGTGCATCACCGACACCCCCGGCGGGTCCTGCGGTCCGCTTGCCCAATAGTATTTCCGTGGCAGCGCTGCCGCCGTCCTCATCGAAAACAAGGAATTTGCGACGAAAAAGGCGCTTGCGGCGTGGCGCGATGGCTTTCATGTTAGCCTCGTCGTGTCGCGGCATTCCGTGCCCGTGAAATTTTTCATACCGAATGAACAGGTCTAAAAACAGCGTGGCTTTACCCGGTCTTATCCCCCTCACCGCCGATGATGATGGCCCGGCGCACGGCGGCGACGATGCGGCGGCGGCGGCGTGGCCGGACGCGCCGCGTCCGCTTCTGGATCTGAGCACCGGCATCAATCCTTTCGGATATCCGCTGCCGGACCTGTCCGATGCCATGCCGTGCGATGACGCATGGCGGCGGCTGCCGCAAAGGGATGCGGAAATCCGTTTGAAACAGGCGCTGGTCCGGTATCTGGATATACCGGCGGACAGCGCCGATACACTCGTATTGGCGCCGGGTTCGCAGATATTGATCAACCAGGTGCCCTATCTGTTCCGCCCGCGCCGCGTCAGCGTGTTGAGCCCCACTTACGGCGAACATGCGCCGGCCTGGAGGCAGGCCGGGCATGATGTGGTCACTGTGACATCCCTTCATGATTTCAACGACTTCGACAGCATTCTTGTGATCACCAATCCCAACAATCCGGACGGCCGCATCGTGGAGCGGGAAACGCTCGCCCGGATCGCGGCGCGGATGCGGGGGCGCAACGGCGTGCTGGTCATGGACGAAGCGTTCGCGGACACCCTGCCCGATATCGGCATGGCCGGCACGGTGCGGGAGCTGCCGGTTGTCGTGCTGCGGTCGTTCGGCAAGTTTTTCGGCCTCGCCGGCGTGCGTCTGGGCGTGCTGGCGGCGGCACCCGTCGCAGCGGCGCATATGGCGCGGCGGCTCGGCCCCTGGTGCGTGTCCGGCCCGGCGCTGGAGATCGCGGCCCGGGCATATGCAGACGCCGCGTGGATCGCCGCCACACGCCGCCATCTGGTGCGGGCGGCGAAAAACCTGGACACCCTGCTAAAGCGCCACGGCATGGAGGTGACCGGCGGCACCAGCCTGTTCCGCTATGCCCGGCATGACCGGGCCGCCGCCCTCCGCGAGCGTCTGGGCGCACGCGGCATCCTGGTGCGGGGGTTCGCGGACAGGCCGGACAGATTGCGTTTCGGCCTGCCCGCCGATGACAACTCTACACAAAGATTATCCCATGCATTCAAGGAGATCATGGCCAATGTCGACACCTGACATTAATGAAAACCACAAGGCCGACATGCGCAAGATGCAGGCCGAGCACCGCGAAAAGATCAAGGCGAAAAAAGCCGCCGAGCGCGGACTGCTGCTGGTCAACACCGGCGATGGCAAGGGCAAGTCGACGGCGGCCTTCGGCACCCTGATCCGCGCCCTGGGCTGGGGGCACAGTGTCGGCGTGGTGCAATATATCAAGGGCAACTGGAAGGTGGGCGAGCGCGAGTTTTTCAAACGGTTCGACGATCTGGTGACATGGCACACCATGGGCGAAGGCTTTACCTGGGACACGCAGGACCGGGACCGCGACATCGCCGCCGCACGGGCCGCGTGGGACACCAGCCTGACCATGCTGAAAAGCGGCGCGTATGACCTGATCCTGCTGGATGAGCTGAATATCGTGCTGCGCTACGACTATCTGGATGTGGCGGACGTGGTCGCGGGTTTGCAGGCGCGCTCGCCGCGCACCAGCGTCATCGTGACGGGACGGGACGCCAAGCCGGACCTGCTGGCGGCGGCCGACCTGATTTCCGAGGTCAAGGCCGTGCGCCACCCGTTCGACAACGGCATCAAGGCCATGCGCGGGATTGATTTCTGAGGGATTCCTGTTGGGTGTCCGACGGATTTCCGGGGTCCGCCGGGCATCCTGTCTTTCCACCCCCTGCCCCTTCCCCCTTGCGCCGGGGCATGGCAGGCAGTAACACATGGGGCAGATGGTGCCCATTGTTGTGCAATGGGGTAAAAGGGAAGCCGGTGCGTTTTTCAAGTCCGGCGCTGTTCCCGCAACTGTAGGCGGAGAGCCGTCGTTCCATTGACCACTGGGGCGTTTTCACGCGCCCTGGGAAGGCCGGAACGATCAGGCATCGACCCGCAAGCCAGGAAACCTGCCATCGCGTCGCCCTGCCCGTCAGCCGGGATTTGCTGAGGAGCGCGGGAGCACCGTTCGTGGCGACAGAGTGACCTTTAACCACAAGGGGCCTGTCACCGATGGCGGAATATCAGCACGACATCATACCGTTCAGGTGGCGCGGTCCCGCATGCTTGGGATATCGCCATGAAGACGCATTTCACCCTGTTGTCCTTTACCATGACCGCGCTGTTGCCGACGGCGCTCCTGACACGCCCGGGACTGACTAGTCAGTCAGACGGAGGGGCCTGGGACGAAGAGGATATCGACACCGTGGTCGTGACCGGAACACGCATTCCCACCCCGCTGGACCAGATCGGGCGCAGCGTGTCGGTCATTTCCGCCGCCGAGATCGAGGTTCGCCAGCAACGCTTTCTCTATGACGTGCTGCAGGCGGCGCCCGGCGTGCAGGTCACGCGGACGGGCAGTTTCGGCTCGCTGGCGACGGTGTCCATCCGGGGCCTGGACAGCGACCAGACGCTGGTGGTGCAGGACGGCGTGGTCCTGAACAACCCGGCCTCGTTCGGCAACGGGTTCAATTTCGCCAATTTCGACACCAGCGACATTGAACGGATCGAAGTGATCCGGGGCGCCCAGTCCACCCTGTACGGCTCGGACGCCATCGGCGGTGTGATCAACATCGTCACCAAGGACGGCGGCGACGGGTTCGGCGGGTCCGGCTTTATCGAAGGGGGCTCGTTCGCGACCCTGAGGGGCGCGGCCACGGTGCGCGGCGGGTCGGAAAAACTGTCCGGTCGGCTGACGGTCGCCGGTGTGACGACCGACGGCTTTTCCAGCGCCGACGAGGCCGCCGGCAATACGGAGAATGACGGCTTTGAAAACCTGACCGTTTCGGCCAAGGGGCGCTGGCAGCCGGTGCCGGCGTTCCGCGTGGAGACGCTGGTGCGCTATCAGACCAGCGAGAATGAGTTCGACAGTTTCGAGGGCGTGCCGATTGACGGCGACGAGATCAGCGACAGCGAGGAATGGACCGCCGGGGCCTTCGCCACGCTGGACATGCTGTCAGGCGCGCTGTCGCACCGGGCATCGGTCACCTATACCCGGGTCGACCAGTTCAACACCCGCGAGGACGAGGCGACCTTTGATTCCCTGGGCACGCGGATTTCATATGAATATCAGGGCACGGCGCGGCCGGTGGACTGGGCGACGCTGACCTTCGGCGGGGAGTATGACGAGCAGGAGGCCGAGACCCGCGTCGGTTTCGGCGGCGATCAGGAAATCGATACCGAAAGCCTGTACGGCCTGTTGCAGGTGCGCCCGCATGAGCGGGTCACCCTGTCGGCGGGCGTGCGCTATGACTCGGTTGACGTGTTCGGGTCCGAGACCACCTTCAACGCGGCGGGATCGGCGCGTATTCCGGGGGTCGAGGTGACGCTGCGCGGCAGCTATTCCGAAGGGTTCCGGGCGCCGACGGCGGGCGAGCTGGGCTTCAACCCCGATCTGTTCGCGGAATTCAGCGACGGCTGGGACATCGGGCTGGAACGCAGTTTTCTCGATGACCGGATCCGTGTGGGCGTGACCTATTTCGATCAGCATATCGACGATCTGATCGCCTTTGACCTGGCCGATTTCACCTTCCGCAATATTGAGGAATTCGACAGCGAGGGGGTGGAAATCTATGCCGATGTGCAGGTGAACGAGACGCTGACGGTGAATCTGGCCTACACCCATCTGGACGCCACCAATGTCACCACCACCAACGCCGCCGTGAACCAGCCGGACGACCGGTTCAACGCCGAAATCGCCTGGGCGCCGACGGACCGGCTGACCCTGTCGACCAATGTCCAATATAACGGCACGGAAATCGACGGCGTCAACAGGCTGGACGATTTCATCGTGGTCAATCTGCGCGGGGAATACGCCCTGACCGACCGGTTCGACGTGACCCTGCGGGTGGAAAACCTGACGGATGAGAACTATCAGGACAATTTCGGCTACGGCACCGCGCCGCTGTCGGCCTTTGGCGGTTTGAGGGCGCGTTTCTAGATGGGCACACGCGGTCCATACCGCCGCCTTCGGGCGGTCCCGGCAGGGGCCGGGCGAGTCAGGCGGTTTGCCGCGAGGTCACTGGCCATATCCTTGGCGGCGGTGTCGGGCCTTCTGATGGCAGGGGGGACGGCCCCCCTGCCCGCCACGGCGCAGGAGCGGGTGCTGTCGCTGGATTACTGCGCCGACCAGTATGTGATGGCCCTGGCGGACGGCGGGAATATCCTGGCCGTATCCCCGGCGGCGGCCAGCGAATATTCCTATCTGGCGGACCGGGCACAGGGCCTGGCCGCCTTGCGTCCCACCGGTGAACAGGTGCTGCTGGCCGATCCGGATCTGGTGATCCGGCAATGGGGCGGCGGGTACAATGCGGCCGCCTATCTGGACCGGTTCGGCATACCGGTGGTCCAGGTGTCCTTCGGCACCACGGTGGACAGCGTGCGCGAAAACCTGCGCCGCATCGCGGACGCACTGAACGCCCGGCCGCGCGCCGAGGCCCTGATCGCGGACATGGACCGGCGGCTCGCCCGTGTCCGGGCCGGGCACGCCCCGCGCGCGGCGCGGCCTTATGGTCTGTATGTGACACCGGGCGGCGTGACCAGCGGGGCCGGCACCTTCGTCCACACCATGATGGAGGCCGCCGGTGTGCGCAACATCATGGCCGTGGACGGCAAGACCGGCTGGCGCGGCATCAATCTGGAGACCCTGGCCTTGAGGCCGCCGGACCTGATCATCGGTGCGTTTTTCGACCTGAAATCCAACCATGTGAACCACTGGTCCATCGCGCGCCACAGCTTTTTAAAGGATATGATGGAAACAACGCCGACCGTTTTCATTCCCGGTGCGCAGGTGGCCTGTTCCGGCTGGTTTTTCGCCGATGCGGTGGAAAACATTCACCGGACGGCACGGACGATACAGACGATGCAACACCCGACCCTGGCCAGCCGGGAATGAGCGGACCTAAAAGGGAACACCGGTCCAACAGGCAATGATGGACCGAAAAGGAAATACGGGTCCAAAAAGGATTACGGGCCCCAAAAGGAATATCGGCAACGCATGAACAGGCGCGGTCTTTTTTCACGCTGGCCGGCCGCATGGCTTGGCCTTGCGGTTCTGGCAACAGCCGCCGTCAGTCTGACCATCGGCTCGGCGCCGCTGTCGCTGGCCCAGGTGATGGCCGGCCTTTTCGGGGACGCGGGCACGGACCGGGTGGCCCTGATCGTCCAGGACATCCGCCTGCCCCGCCTGCTGGTCGGCATGGCTGTCGGCGCGACACTGGGCATGGCGGGCGCGGCGCTGCAGGGGCTGCTGCGCAACCCCCTGGCCGACCCCGGCGTGATTGGTGTCAGCGCCAGCGCGGGCCTGGGCGCCGTCATCGCCATTTATTACGGGGCCGCCGCCGCTTCCAGCTATGCGGTGCCGGCCTTTGCCATGGGGGGCGCGCTGATCTCGACCCTGCTGCTGTACGGGTTGGTGCGGCGCGACACCAGCGTGCTGACCCTGATCCTGGTGGGGATCGGCATCAGTTCCTTATCCGGTGCTTTAACATCGCTGGCCATGAACCTGTCACCAAACCCTTTTTCGTTAAGTGATATGGTGTTGTGGTTGCTGGGGTCGCTGGCCAACCGCTCCTTCACCGACCTGTGGATCGCCCTGCCCTTCATGGGGCTGGGATGGGTGTGCCTGATGGCCGGCGCGCCGTTTCTGCGCGCGCTGTCGCTGGGCGAGGAAACGGCGGCAACCATGGGGGTCAACCTGATCCGGGTGCGCGGACTGGTCGTCGTGGGCACGGCGCTCAGCGTCGGGGCGGCGGTGGCGGTGTCCGGCACCATCGGCTTTATCGGCCTGATCGTGCCGCACATATTGCGCCCCCTTGTCGGCCATGATCCGGCGCGGCTGCTGGTGCCGAGCGCGCTGGGCGGCGCCCTCCTGATCCTGCTGGCGGATATGGGCGTGCGGCTGGCCCCGACGGACCGGGAATTGAAAATCGGCGTCCTGACGGCGCTGATCGGCGCGCCGTTTTTCCTGTTTCTGGTGCTGAAAACCCGCAGGGCCATGCGATGAACGCCCCACATGCGATGGGCGCCTTGGCCGCCCGGGACATCATCGTCAGCGTCGACGGCACGCGGTTGCTGGACGGTGTGACCTGTGCCGCCGCCCGGGGGCGGGTGACCGGGCTGATCGGTCCGAACGGCGCGGGCAAATCGACGCTGCTGCGCAGCTTTTTGCGCCTGCAGGCGGTGGACAGCGGCCAAATCCTGTTCGGGGACCGGGATATCACCACGGTGCCGCCGCACCGGCTGGGGCGGGACTTTGCCTATCTGGCGCAGGGGCAGACCATACACTGGCCCCTGAGCGTGGAGGCGGTGGCGGCGCTGGGCCGCGATGCCTATCACACGCCGTTTGCCCGCATGGACGACGAGGACCAGGCGGCGGTCGCCCATGCGCTGAGCGCCACCGGCCTCGAGGCGTTGAAAGCCCGGCCGGTGACCAGCCTGTCCGGCGGCGAGAAAGCCCGGGCCTTGCTGGCGCGGGTGCTGGCCAGCGAGGCCGGCGTCATCCTGGCGGACGAGCCGGTGGCCGCCCTGGACCCTTATCACCAGCTGGCGATCATGGAATTGCTGCACGGCCTGGCGCATGACGGCGGAGACAATGACGGCGGAGACAATGACGGGGAAAACAATGGGGGACGGTCCGTCGTCATCGTTCTGCACGATCTGGGCCTGGCCCGCCGGTTCTGCGACGATGTGATCCTGTTGCACCGGGGCACGGTGGCGGCCAGCGGCCCGGCACAGGACATCATCACGCCGGAACATCTGGAGCCCGTATACCGGGTGCGGCTGGATTTCGCCGCGTCGGGCGCGGTACAGCCGGTCGCGCGGCTGGACGGGACGCCGGACGGGCAGCCGGACGGGGCGCCGTGACCAGGGCCCTGATGCTGCAGGGCACCGGCTCCGACGTCGGGAAATCCTTTCTGACTGCGGGTCTGTGCCGGGCGCTGGTGCGCCGGGGCCTGGCGGTGGCGCCGTTCAAACCGCAAAACATGTCCAACAATGCCGCCGTCGTCGCCATGGGTTCGACTGAAGGCGGGCCGGAGACAGGCGGCGCCCCTGGGGATAGCGCCCAAGGGGATAGCGAGACGTTTCAGGGGGAAATCGGGCGGGCGCAGTGGCTACAGGCCGTGGCGGCACGCATGGAACCGACCGTGCACATGAACCCGGTGCTGCTGAAACCGCAAAGCGACCGCACCAGCCAGATCATCGTCCAGGGCCGGCGTTTCGACGCCGCCACGGCCAAAGGGTATCAGCAGCGCAAGGAAACCCTGATGCCGTTCGTACTGGACAGTTTCGCGACCGTCGGCAAGGACATGGACATCGTGCTGGTGGAAGGCGCCGGCAGCCCGGCGGAGGTCAATCTGCGGGCGCGCGACATTGCCAATATGGGCTTTGCCCGCGCCACCGACACGCCCGTCATCCTGGTCGGCGATATCGACCGGGGCGGCGTCATCGCCGCCATCGCCGGGACGCGGACCGTGCTGGACCGGGCGGACGCCGCCATGATCCGGGGCTTCATCATCAACCGGTTTCGCGGTGACGTGTCGCTGTTTGACGACGGCATCACGACGATCCGCGAGCATACGGGCTGGCCCTGTTTCGGGGTGGTGCCGTGGCTGGACGCGGCGGCGGACCTGCCGGCGGAGGACGCCGTCATTCTGGAGCGCGGCGGCAAAACGGACCGCGACGCCGGATGCGTCATCGCGGTGCCGATGCTGTCGCGTATCGCCAATTTCGACGATCTCGACCCTTTGAGGGCGGAACCGCACGCCGACGTCGTCTTCGTGCCGCCGGGCCGGCCACTGCCGCGGGCGGACCTGATCCTGCTGCCGGGCACGAAGTCGACGGTTGCCGACCTGGCCTTTCTGCGCGCCCAGGGCTGGGACATCGACATCCACGCCCATGTGCGCCGGGGCGGCCATGTGCTCGGTGTGTGCGGCGGCTATCAGATGCTGGGCCGGCATGTCCACGACCCGGACGGGGTGGACGGCAGCGCCGGCGGGGCCGAGGGCCTCGGGCTTCTGGACGTGGAAACCGTCATGGCGCCCGCCAAGACGGTGCGCACAAGCGGCGGCATATGGCACGGGCATGGGCATGATGGGGGCGGGTCCGGGGCCCAGGTCACGGGCTATGAAATCCACATGGGCCGGACGGAAGGGCCCGGTCTGGCGCGGCCGATGCTGAGCCTGGACGGCGCGGCCCACGGGGCGGTCTCGGCCGACGGGCGGATCATGGGCTGTTATCTGCACGGCCTGTTCACCGGGGACCGTTTCCGCGCCGCTTTCCTGAAACGCCTGAACGCGGAGGCCGGCATCGGCGATTTTCGGGCGCATGTGGACAGCGCCCTCGACACCGCCGCCGCCGGGCTGGAAAAGCATCTGGACATTGACGGCCTGCTGGCTGTCGCGGGGCTGTAAGCCCGTGTGGGACGCGGCCCTGTGGGCGGCCCCGCCCGCCGCCCTGCTGCTGGCCGCCCTCATATGGGATGCGGCCATCGGCTATCCCGACGCATTGTACCGGCGCATCGGCCACCCGGTGACGTGGATCGGCGCGCTGATCACACGCGGCGACAGGGTGCTGAACCGGGACGGGGCCCGGCCTGCCCTGCGGCGGGTTCTCGGCATCCTTTTCATTGCCGGGCTTGTCGGTCTGTGCGGCGGTGAGGCCGGCGTGCTTGCCGCCGGCCTCAAGGGCCTGCCGTTCGGCTGGATCGGCGATATGCTGATCGCGGCCTCGCTGCTGGCCGGGCGCAGCCTGTATGACCATGTGCGGGCGGTCGCCCGCGCCCTGCACCAGGAGGGGCCGGACGGCGGGCGGGCGGCAGTGGCGCGCATCGTCGGGCGCGATGTGCGGACGCTGGACGAAACCGGCATCTGCCGCGCGGCCATCGAAAGCCTTGCGGAAAATTTCTCGGACGGGGTGATCGCCCCGGCGCTCGCCTATCTCGCCTTCGGGCTGCCCGGCATCGTGGTCTATAAGGCCGTCAACACGGCGGACAGCATGATCGGGCACAGGGACGACCGCTACCGGCATTTCGGATGGGCGGCGGCACGGCTGGACGACGGGCTCAACCTGCTGCCGGCACGCCTGACCGCCCTGCTTATCGCCGTGGCGGCCGGACGGCGCTGCCCCCAGGCCCTCGCCGCCGCCTGGCGGTATGCCGGGGCGCACCGCTCGCCCAATGCCGGCTGGCCGGAAGCGGCGATCGCTGGCGCGCTGGACCTGCGTCTGGGCGGGCCGCGCGCTTACGGCGACATGGCGGTGGCGGGCGCCTGGCTCGGCGACGGACGGGCGGCGGCAACGCCCGACGATATCGACCGGGCCCTTGGTCTGTACAGGCGTGCCATGCTGCTTTTCGCCGCCATGGTGGCCGGTGTGCTGCTGGCCGCTTAAGACGGCAGCAGGGCGGCAAGGACAACCCAGCCGGCACATTCGGACAGCTGCTGGCCCGCGCCGAGCAGATCGCCGGTATATCCGCCGACCTGCCGCCGCGCGGTCCATGCGACACAGGCGGTGGCGGCAATGACGGCCACGCCCATGCCCGCGCCCATGCCAAAGGGCCAGAACACCAGCGGCAAAGCGGCCAGTATGAGCCCCGCGACCACCACGGCCCGTGGCGGGTTGCCGGCCACGGCGCCCATGCCGCCCGTCCGCGCCGGGGCGAGACCGGCCAGCATCAGGACAATCGCCCCCCGACTGGCGCAGGCCAGCGTGACAAGGGCGGCCGCACCCAGGGGCAGCGGCAACGCCGACAGCGCCGCGATCCGCAGGCCAAGGCTGAGCACGACGGCCACGGTGCCATAAGTGCCGATGCGGCTGTCGCGCATGATTTCCAGCTTCCGGTCCACTGTCAGGCCGCCGCCAAGGCCGTCGGCGGTATCCGCCAGGCCGTCCTCATGAAAGGCGCCGGTGGCAAGAATGGTCGCCGCAAAGGCCAGAACCGCCGCCACAAGGGCCGGCACACCGAGGCCCGCACCGGCAGCCCAGACGGCGGCGCCGAGGCCGCCGACAAGAGCGCCCACCGGCGGATAGGCCCAGACACTGCGCGACAGGTCCGGCGGGCCGTCATCCGCAAGCCGCCAGACGGGCAGACGCGTCAACAGCATCAGCGCCGCGCGCAGATCGGCCAGAAGATCGGCCAGAAGATCGTTCAGCGGACGGTCCGTCATGTCTGCACGCCCGCCTCATCCACACCGGCGTCGGCAAAGGTCGCCATGCCGGTGTGGCAGGCCAGCGCCCCCCGCAGAAGCCCCAGGGCGACCGCCGCGCCCGTGCCCTCGCCAAGGCGCATGCCCAGATCAAGCAGGGGCTCCTTGTCCAGACACGCCAGCAGCCGGGCATGCCCCGGTTCCGCCGAACAGTGGCCGGCCAGCGCGTGGTCCAGCCCTTGCGGGTTGAGCGCGTGCAGCACCGCCGCCGCCGCACAGCAGATGAACCCGTCCAGGAGAACCGGCACGGACAAAAGCCGCGCCGCCAGAACGGCGCCGAACAGCGCGGCCTGTTCCCGCCCGCCCAGGGACGCCAGGATGGCCAGCGGATCGGCGGGCGTGTCGACACAGCGGGTGTGACGGGCGAGAGCGGCGGCGACCACGGCGGTCTTGCGGGCGATACCGGCACCGTCCAGGCCAGTGCCGGGGCCGACCCAGTCGGCGGGGTCGCCGCCGAACAGCGCACAGGCCAGGCCTGCCGCGACCGTGCTGTTGCCGATGCCCATTTCCCCGAGCAGGACGAGGTCCGCCCCTGGGTCCACCGCCCCCACCCCGGCATTGACGGCGGCGAGCAAAGCCGCCTCGTCCAAAGCCGGACCTTGTGTGAAATCCGCCGTCGGCCGGTCCAGATCCAGCGCGGTGACGGACAAATCGGCGCCGTATATGCGGCAGAGCTGGTTGATCGCCGCCCCGCCCCGCCGGAAATTGTCGACCATCTGGGCCGTGACGCTTTGCGGATAGGGGCTGATCCCCTGTTCACAGACACCGTGATTGCCGGCAAAGACCAGGGCCTGAACCGTATCGAGGCGCGGCATGGCCCGCCGCTGCCAGCCGGCGAGGAAAGCGGCCATATCCTCAAGCCGGCCGAGCGATCCTTGCGGCTTGGTCAGCCGGCTTTGGCGCGTCCGGACCATGGCCACGGCGGCACTGTCCGCGTCCCGGTCCGTCAGGCCGGCGGCCAGATCCGATATTTCGGATATACCGGCAAACGCTATGCGCCCGTCCGCCCTCATGCCGGTTTCACCGTCATCGGCAGACCGGCGACCATGAAAACCACTTCATCCGCCACGGCCGCCACCGCCTGGTTCAGGCGCCCGGCCTCATCGCGAAAGGCCCGCGCCAGCGCGTTTGCCGGCACGATGCCGAGACCGACCTCATTGCCGACCAGGATCACGGGGGTTTTCGTACCCCGCAGATAGTCGCAGAGCACGCCGGTCTCTGCCGCGATATCGGCGTCCTCCTCCATCAGGCGGCTCAGCCACAGGGTCAGACAGTCCACCAGACGCACGCCAAAGCCGTCCTCGGTCCGGCGCAGGGTCTCGACGAGCGCGGTCCCGTCTTCATGGGTGTGCCAGTCCGGACCCCGGCGCGTTTGGTGCAGGCGGATCCGCGCGGTCATTTCCGTGTCGCGGGCCTCGGCCGTTGCCAGATAGGCCCAGGGGGGTGCATATGCGGCGGCGCGGTCCTCGGCAAAGGTGCTTTTGCCGGAGCGGGCGCCGCCGGTGATGAGAAGAATTCTTGCCAAGGGCGCGGCCCCTTCTGAGAATGACGGAACGGATGGCGGGTAAAGCCAATGAATGATTCATCTTTTAGACCACAGGGTGGGCCGTGAAAAAGACCGTTGCGACAAAAATCCTGTTCCTGCGGCATGCGCCCATCCGCGATGCCGGCCGGCTGCACGGCCGCAGCGACGCGGACGCGGATTGCACGACCGTCACGCCGCAATCCGGTTTCACCCTCGCCGGACAGGGGATCGACCATATCGTCACCAGTCCGGCGCGGCGCTGTGTCCAGACGGTCCACGCCCTGTGGCCGGAGGGCCTACAGTCAGATGCGGCCAAACTCGGCATCAGTACGGACCCGCGCCTTTGGGAACAGGATTTCGGCGACTGGGAGGGCCGCCCCCACACCGCCTTGCCCGATCTGGGGCCGATGCCGGGCGATACACTGGCGCGGCACGCCCCGCCGAACGGCGAAAGTTTCATGGATGTCTGCGCCCGGGTGCGGCCGGCCCTGGCCGGGATGGTGGCCGGGCATGGCGGCCAAACCCTGTTCGTCTGCGCCCATGCCGGCTCCATCCGCGCGGCGCTCGCCGTCGCACTCGGCCTGTCGGGCGGGCAGGCCCTGAAATTTCAGATCGCACCGCTGTCCCTGACCGTCCTGACCCATTTTGAAGACGATCTGTGGGCGGCGGCGCAGGTGGGGGCACAGGGACTAACCGTGTCCGGGATTTCCTAATAATCTTTCACAAAACGGGCAAACTTTAGCCGAGTCGCACTGATAACCCTGTCATTTCGGCACAAAAAAACCATGCGGCACACCCTGAACAACCACTGCCATGACAGTCTTTTCGGAATGCGGTGCCCCCAACATGTGAAGAACCAAAAATTGTGGCCGGTTGTCAGTGCAACCGATACGGAAAACCAAGAGGGTTGTTTGAAGAACTCAACAAAAAATAGTCTAAATACAACATCATATCTTTAATTGATCAACCGCGCGAAGTTCAGGTTTTTTTCAGGAAGATGACAGTTTTTATGTAGGACTTATATAGCCAAGGAAACCTGTGGTGGTTATGTGAAATTACACAATTCCCGACCCAGGGGTTTTATAACTGGTAGAATTTTCAACAAATCCGATTTATTTTTAAGAATTTGTTAATGATTGCAGTAGAAATAATTGCATTCATTAGGGGGTCGGGCAACGTTTGCGAGAAGAACGGGCCCAACCAATGAACCAGACAGCAAGCAACCTTGCCAATATTTCCACGGAAACCAAGCTGGATCTGACACTCTGCGCCCAACAGTATTTTTCAAGCGAATGGGACCCGGGCGAAGAGACGGACGAGAATAAGAGTTTTGTGGAGGGCATAACCTGGGCCCTGGCAAGGGACACGGACGTTACCGTCAGAAAAGACTTATCGGAAAAACTGGCGACATGCGAAAATCTGCCGCTGGACTTGGCGGAAGAAATCGCCAGCGATATCGAGTGTGTGGCCACACCCTTTCTTATCCACACAGACGCCTTTACCGACAAACAGATGGCCAATCTGGTTCCTTTTTTAAAGGAATACGCCGTATCGGTGTTGGCGAAACGGCCAGATCTCAAGGACCAAACGGTTTATGCCATCGCGGTTTCCGGCGGTGCCCAAAGCGTTACACTGCTGGTCGTCAACAAATTCATCATCCTGACCGACAAGGCCGCACGGAAAATCGCCGAACGCTTTCACGACAACCGGTATCTGATGGATATGCTGGCCCTGAGGCTGGACCTGCCGATCGACGTGGTGAAGGACATCATAGAGGCTGTGTCCTCTTTCGCCCGTGAGAAGCTGACCACCAACTATGCCATCAAGGGGTCGGTGACGGCCGTCAAGATGAATGTGCGCGGTACCGACTGGATCATGCAGCAGGTCAAAAACGCCGACCCGGGCCAGGTGCATTCCATTGTCATCAATATGCGCCAAAGGGGCGAGTTGTATCACTATCAGGCGCTGGAGGTTGCCGAGGAAGGTTGCTTCTCGTTTCTGGTCAGCACACTGGCACTGCAATCGGGGGAAACCCTGGGCTATGTGCGGGACGTGCTGAGCCTGAAGGACGGCAAGGCCTTTGTGAAACTGCTGCAACGCGCGGGCGTGAACAGAAATCTCGGTGCGCGTTTTTTGCGTGTGGTGAAACTGCACAACGAAGCCCGCCACTAAAAGAGTTCAGACTATCGAATACGGCATTTTCTCCCTGTCCAGACCTGATTACCTGACAAAAAAGGGGCACTTCATGACAGACACTGCACATCCCATCGACATTTATGTCGGGAAAAGAATACGGGACCGGCGAAAATATCTCAGACTGACCCAGCGCAGCCTGGGCGAGGAACTCGGCGTTACCTTTCAGCAGATACAAAAATATGAACAGGGCAAAAACCGCGTCAGTTCAAGCAGCCTGTACAAACTGGCCAGACTGCTGGATGTGGCCATCGGTTATTTCTTCGAAGACATCGGCGGGAAACCCTGCGGCTGTGCAAACGGTAAAAAATTCGATGCCTACCAGCGTCAGGAAACCCGCGACATTGTCAGTGCGCACCAGCGCATAGCCGATCCCGCCGATAGGGATAAACTGATGCAGTTGATCAGGGTTCTCGGCGGTTAACTCCGGATATGGGGGCTGTATACCGGATGCCGCCTGTGTCTGTGCCGTGCCGGCAAACCTGAAACGCGGACGTGTTCCGTCCCGCCTGCCGGCACGGCGGCAGCCCCTGACCCCGGTCAAAAGCGGGCCGTGACCTCCACCCTGACCGTGCGGGGTTCGCCGGGGAAATGGCCGGTACGCGAGATAAAGCCGCTTTCGGCATAGACCTTGTCGAACAGGTTCCGCACATTGACCTGAAACTGAAGGTTGCGCCAGTTGGTGATCCAGCCGGCGTCGAAGATGGCGTAAGGGTCCACCTCCTGGCCGCTCAGGCTGATACGCTCCGAGACATATTCACCGCCGAAGGTAATGGCCGAGGCAATGACCGGGATGTCATACCGCGTCCAGAAGCCGAGCTGATGGTCGGGCGCATTGGCGAATTCGTCCCCGACGGCATTGATGATTTCGTCCGAACCCTCCAGAATGACCGTGTCATTGTAGGCGTAATTCAGGGCAACGGACCATTCCGTGGTGATATCGCCGACAAGATCGACCTCGACCCCACGGGACCTGGCTTCACCGATAGTGGCCAGCGCCCCGGTCGGGGCGTCGGGCGCGGGGTCCGCCACAAGAATATTGGTCTTGTTGATCTGATACAGCGCCGTCTGCAGATAGACCTTGTCCTGCATCAGATCCCATTTCGCACCCACTTCGAACAACCGGCCCCGTTCGGGATTGAAGGGACCGCCCGCTTCCGGTTCCTGACTGGCAACCCCTTGCGGCGTGAAGCCGGTGGAAAAATTGAAATAGGTGGTGAAGCTGTCGGTCCAGTCATAGACAAGACCGGTCCGCACCGTCACCGTTTCATCGCTGGCTGACGCGACGGCCTCGGTTGCCTGGCCGGTCACAAGAATGGTCTGCACAGAGTCCAGATCTTCGGAAAAGCCTTCAAACCGGGCGCCGAGGGACAGTTTCAACCGATCCGTCACGGCAATCTGATCCTGGGCGTAAATGGCCCACTGGTCGAACTGGGTTGTCCGCTCGGTCTGGAAAAACGGGTCGAACAGGTCGGGGTTGGAATTTCCGTAATCAGGGTCGATCAGATTCAAATCCGGCACGATAAAATTCGGCGGGAATTGCCCTGCACGACGGGAGTCCGACGATATCAGAAAAAAATCCTCCCCGTCCCTGCGAAAGAACTCCCCGCCGAACAGGAAAGTATGCTCGGTATCGCCGATATCGAAATCATAGACGAATTCAGCCAGTGCTGAATATTGTTGGATATCGCGGTCCTGATCGCGAAATTCCCGGCGTACACGGGCAACGCCCTCATCATTGATGAAAAGACCGCGGTTTTCATGATAATTCTGACGCTCCTGGCTCAGAACCGCACGGCCAGAGAGGGTGAAGGACAGAGCATCCGTCAGTCGCTGATTGAAAGACCCGGTGAAGGCCGTTGCCTCCAGACGCTGAAAGTCCGTCTCTTCATTGGTGTTGAAACGCCGCGTGGTCAGAAATTCGCCTTCATCATCCACCGGCACGCCCCGCAGACGCGCGCCCTGAAAATCCTGTTCGACATAGTCGAATTTCAACCAGGCCTGTGTATCGGGGCCGGGTCTCCATTCAATATCCGCCGCCAGAACCAGATCTTCCTTGTCCGTGTTGAAACGGAACGGTTCCACATCCTCATAGGCCGCGCCCAGACGGAACAGCAGGGTTCCGGCCTCGTCGAGCGGTCCGGTCACCTCGGCCCGCGCGCCGCGCAGGTCAAAATTGCCGCCGACCAAACGGACGTACCCGCCGAACTCATCGTCCGGCCCCCGGGTGGCATAGTTGATCAGGCCGCCGGGCTCACCGCCGCCGAACAGGGCCCCGGACGGCCCCTTGATGACTTCCACCTGCTCGATATCGAACAGCAGCGGTACGGAAAAGCCTGAAAACGGGTCGCCGAGCAGGCCGTCATAGCGGATTTCATCCTGGCGAAACCCGCGGAAAGTGACACCGGAATAGCTGAAGATGGAGACTGAGGAAATGTTGCGATACAGGTCGGTGATCTCAACGGCGCCCTGATCCTCAATCAATTGTTTTGTCAGTATTTGAATGGATTGTGGAATATTCTTTAAGTCATCCGGGAACTTGTTGCCAAGGCTTGGCGTTGTTTGCAGATAAAATTGCTGTGCCCGTCCGGTGACAAGGATTTCTTCTGCCACATCCACCTCTTCAAGGCCGTCGGTCTGAGCGGTTTCCGTCTGGTCCGCAGCCCGCGACATACCGCTATCGTCCCGCACAGATGTCTCCGCCCCTGCTCCCGCTGCCGCCGTTCCGCCAAAAGCGGCCAGCATGATCGCGGCCAGCGACACTGTCGCCAGCCCGGATGCATCTTTTTGCACCGTCTGTCTCCTTCCTGAATTGCTTATGCGTTTTATTTGCATTTCTTAATCCTGTCCGCCCGATATGCCTCCTGTCGGAGGCGTTTCATCATGTGAAGGTTGGCTTTTCGTGAGTGTGTTTGTCAGAGAGGTCCGTCAGGACGCGGCCACGGGATAAGGCCATGTCACCACTGCCGGTCTGCCCTGCCAGTCCAGCGTTTCCACCTCAAATATCAGGGGTTTTTTGTTTTCATCCGGGCCGTCCTGTGCCAGGGACAGAACCGCGCGTAGACTGTTCGGTCCCCCCTTTAAACTGGCCTCGCTAAGCGTCGCGCCACCCCTGGCGCGCAGGCGTACCGTGGGCGTGTCCACCCCGCGGGCGCATACAGGATCCATTTGTGCGGTGATGCGAACCCCGTTGTCTTCGCGCAGCAAACCCAGATGAAGGGTACAGCCGGCCAGTATCCCTTCGATCCGGTCTCCGCGAATGTGAAAAGACCCGCCAGCCAAGCGTACATAAGGCGCAATGATGGCAAGGGAAAACAGAACCCCGGCCAGCGAGAGCCATTTCCATATCCCCATGCCACGCCACGCGGGACGATATGCTCTCGTTTTCATTCCGCTGCCTCCGGCATGGGGGCGCCCCTGGAGGCGGATGCCTCGCGGCGCTGATGTGCCTTCCGCATGCGGGCGGAAAAGATATAGACACCGCTGAGTGACATGGCCGACAGAATAATCCCGAAGAGGAAATACAGCAGCTTGGTCGGCCAACCGCCGAAGGTGCCGAAATGGAGGGGATCGGCCATTTCACTGACCCGCTGCATAACCGTAAGCGTGTGTCCGTCCACAATACCGACGATACGGCCCGTGCGGGCATCGAGCGACACGGCATTGCCCCTGCCCCGCACCAGAATGGCATCCGTATGGCCGTGAAAACGTACCGGCTCGTCGGCATACCGGGGCAGGAACACCTGATCTATGCGGTAGCCGGGCAAAGCACCGCGCGCGCTTGCGGCCATATCGTTCAATGAAACAAAGTCCGGTATCACGGGCTGAACCGTGGCCGCGTCATGGTATGGCACCTGCTCGGGAAAGGGACCGACGGTCAGCCCTGCCAGACGACCGGTTGCCTCAGCCAGATACCACAAGCCTGTCAGGGCAATGACAATGATGAACCAGATGCTCCATACACCGCCCAGCCGGTGCAGGTCCCCCCACAGGGTGCGGGGGTCGCGCGTGCGGGGTTTCTTGAAGAAACCGCGCCAGAATTTCTTGTACACAAACAGTCCGGAGATCAGGGACACAATAAGCAGTATGGACAGGCTGGAGACAAGAATGATGCCATAGGCATTGAAAATCATCAGTCTGCGGTGGGAATCCCGAAACAAACGCTGGGCGTTGAACCAACCGCCCTCTCCCTGAACCGCCAGCGTTCCCGGATGAATGAACAGGCGCCGCCGCTCGCCCTCATCCGTCAGCGCGACCGCTTCGGCGGCGAACCAGGGATCGAGCGGAGCCGCGATCCATTCCACCGACCAGTCCGGGCGCGCGGTCCGGGCGGCGTCGGCCATGCCCTGCCAGTCATATGTCTCGGCCTCATGGACGGGCAATACACGGCGTGCTGGATCGATCAGCCAGTCAATTTCGTGGGAGACCGTGGCCAATGTCCCCGTAATCAGCACAAAGCTGATCAGGATGGAAAGCTTCAGCCCCATCCAGCGATGAAGATCCAACCAAACGCGTTTCACTGTGTCCTGCCCATGACATGAGAATGATTTTCACTATCGGCTTACCATGCATCCTGTCAAGACAGTTGCGCGCGTTTTCTACCGGCGGAACCTCCGTAAATATAACCGCTGTTAAAACAGTATCGGCATTTTCTCGCCGGTGGACAGGAGACATTCGCCAATACCGCCTGCATTGAAGCCGTCCGCCGGCCGGTTCAAGGTGAAATCACATTCCATCGTTCTGCCGTCCGTACCGATCAGAACCGCCTGCGCGGTGGACGCATAGATATCCTCGGACGCGTCAAGCCGACGGACTTCAGGCTCCAAAATGCCTGTTTCGGGATCTTCGACCTCAACCACGATGTCCCTGGTGAAATTCCGCGTCGATTTTTCAATGACCGCACTGCCTGCAAAGAATTCACCGTTCCGCAGGGCGACCTGGATGGAGACATTGTCACGAAACCAGTTTTCCGTGATGCGGACATCGGCAATACCCTGCGCATATCCACTGTCGGTCTGAACCGCCGCCTGCCCCGTGGTGACATATTCGCAAGCCGATAAAGCCGGAGCGAGCCCAAGTAAAAAAAGCAACAGACGGTTCATGATTTTACCCCCGAATATGGTCCGGCATTCTCACTTTCAAAAAGAAGAGAACCGGACTTGTTTCGCCCAAAGAAATCGGACACCGAACACTGTTGTCATATTGAGGAAACGCAGCTGAATATTTTCTGAATTACAGGTCCAAACACTGTTCAGAACAAAGCCGTCCATAAGGGAAACCGGATCCGCAAGCATGACTGTCCCGGCGGGATTGCGGCGACGCAAAGGGGGAATGCCGCAGCATTCCCCCTTGCAAACAGGATATGGGCCAACAGGATATAGACTAGGCGTATGGTGCCAGGCGATTAAAACGCCACACGCAGGCCGGCGAACAGCGCATCCACATCGCCTGCGAATTCATACCGGGCCGAAACCCATGCCGGGCCGAATATGTTGAAAGCAGCGTTGGCCCCGCCGCGCCAGTCCTCAGTGGTGCGCAAACCGTCCTCACCGCCGGTTTCATTGATCGGATTTTGCACACCGACGGGAACGAAATCAGGAGAGCCCACATCGGTGTAACGGACAAAACCGCCGACCTCCAACCGGTCGGTTGCCATCCAACGGGCGCCCACCTCGGCATCGAAACCGGAGCTGCCGGCGAACAGATTTTCCGAGATCAGTTCCTCGGTATCGTCCGGAAAAGGAACGACAATACGATTGGCGTCGAAATCCGTCTCGGTGTAGGCCGCCTGGCCATATATGGACAGGTTCATCGGTAGGTCCAGCGCATATCCCGCACCCAATCGCCAGACCTGGGTATCCAGATCGAAACTGGCACTGGCGGTCTCGCCAAAAGCGGATGTCACATCGACATCGAGATCCACACTGGCCTCACGGTATTCACCGTGCAGATAAAAACCGAACAATAACTCAAACTGACAGGCCGCCCGGATACCATCGCCGGAGTCTGCATCAATACTGTAGGACCGGCCATCGGCGGGCGGAACGACAAGTATTCCGGCGTCGACCGTTTCATAATTGTAGCCGGCTTCGCAATTCCGAAAACTGGGACTGTCGGCGCGTGCCCCAACGCCCGTGAAAATACCGACTGTCAGCCCCAGGATCATGAAAGAAGAATACTTATAATTGCGCATTTTCTCCTCCTTAAGCAAATGCGTCTTAAAATCCGGTAGTGAAGATGAATATTGAATGAATAAACAACAGAGTCTCGCGAATGAAAAGCCCGCCCAATATTAATGAATTTTCTTAATATTAAGAAATATCACGTATCTCAAGTTTAACGCCGTCCTCGACGGAAACACCGGGGTGCAGGACAACCTGCTCGCCGGCGGAAAGACCGGACAGGATCTCGACGGCGGTGGGGGTAAACCGCCCGGCTTCAACGCCGCGAAAACGGGCCCGTCCGTTATCCACAGCGAAAACACCCCATCCATCCGCCATCCTGAACAAAGCGCTGGCCGGTACTTTCAGAACATCCTCGCCGCGCCAGACCTCAATCCGTACATCGACACGAAAACCGTGCCCGAGGTTTTGCCACTGCTGCCGGTCGTCGACGAAGTCGATGATCACATTGACACGCTGTTCATCCACACCCAGCGCTGAAACCTTGGTAAACCCGAAAGGTTCCACCCTGCGCACACGGGCACGCAGAGAGGCGCCTCCCCATCCTTCAATGGTGACGGGCGCGCCATCGGTCACCTGCACGGCTTCGCTGGACAGAAGATCGACGACAATTTCCAGATCGCGCGGATCGCCGACCTCAATAATGCCCTGACCCGCCTGCACCACGGCTTCACTTTCCTGCAACAAGCGCAACACGCGGCCGTTGGCCGGCGATGCGATCTCGATCAGGCATCGTCTCTCGCCGCACACCTCATCGCCGGGCTCCATCAGCGCGGCCTCGCTGCGGCGCAATTGCGACTGGGCGACCGCGACGGCGGCTTCGGCTTCATGCATGGCGGCAATAGCGGTATTATAGGCCATACGCCGGCGGTCCAATGCGGCCTCGGACACATTGCCACGTGCTTTTAGGGCCTGTGTGCGCATCAACTCGGCCTCGGCAAAGTCACGCTCGGCACTGCGGCGCTGCACGTCCGCCTCGGCCAGGCGCAAGGACGCCCTTGAAGATTCCAGCTCAGCCTGCAATTCGGCCTCGGTCCGCACATCCAGAAAACTGGGATCGCTTGGCAGAATACGCGCGAGAATTGTCTCGCCCGCGGCCACGTCGTCACCGACATCATGGCCCAATCTGAGCAGGCGCCCCGCCACGGGCGAGGACACCGTGTAGATGTCGCGGACGCGGGTCTGACCTTCTTCGTTCACGGTTGCGACCAACCTGCCCCGGGTGACGGTACCCACATCGACCGGCACGGCAGCAGGCAACATCGCCACAACGACAAGCCCTGCAACGCCAATGCCCGCAGCCGCGATAAGGAGACGCTTCATTATCCGAGGATTCATCAGGCTATTCCCTTGTTTTGAGAACTTTTATCAGGTCGAGACGGTCAATCCTGCGACGCACGATCAGGCCGCTGACGCCTGCGGCGGCAACAACGATCAGGGCCGATGAAGCAATCGTCTCCGGCTGCAAATCGAAAGGGATCGTAAACAGGTCACTGGAGAAACTGCTGACGATGGCATAGGACAAAAGCGCCCCGAAACCGGCGCCAAGGGGCAAGGCCACGAGGACCACCAGCGCCAGTTCGGCAAGCAGGATGAAGGATACCTCGGCCCGGTGAAAGCCCAGCACACGCATGGAAGCCAACTCACGCGCGCGTTCCGAGAGAGAGATACGCGCCGTATTATAGACCACGCCAAAGATAATAAGGCAGGAAAAAGCCGCATTGATCGTGATCGCCCGCCCCATATTCTCGTCCATGATATCCAGAAAGGTCCGGTAAGCGGCCTGCGTCAGTTCCACCCCCGCGACACCGGGCATGGCACGCAATTCGGTGAACAGATCATCCGCACGGCTCGGGTCTATCGCCAGATAGGCGCCGGAAACCGCGTCCCCCTCATCCATAAGGCGGTTCAACGTGCCCACCGACATATATGCCGGGGTCCCCACAAAGGCATCGACAAGAGCCGTGACACGCAGGTCAAGAGTGGGACGGCGGCCTTCGGTGATATCCGCGCGGACCATATCGCCGATACCGACACCAAGCGTGCGGGCCAGCGAACGGGAAATCATCAGTCCCTCCTCCGGCGGATTGACGGACATACCGTCATCGTCGATAAGCCTGTTCAAGTCAGGGCTGACAACGACACCGGACAGGCCCTGGCGTTTTTCCCTAGTGCCCGCCTTCAGGATTGCCGGAACGGACCGGAAGGGTTCAACCGTCTGCACGCCCGGCAGGCGTGCCAGTTCGTAGACGACGCCACGGCTTCTGGGGTCAACAAGCGTCACGGTGATATCCTGCAACTGGGATTGTTCGAACGTGACGAAGGTCATCTTATTGATGGCATCCATATTGCCACTGGCGCCCGTCAGCAGCCCCATGGCAAGCGCAACGCCGATGACGGACATGGCCATGCGGCGCGGATGACGCAGAATGTGCCGCAGGACCATACGCCCCGGTCCGTCAAGAAAACGGGACCCGGAACGCGCCATGGCGGCAATGCCGGAATAATCCGCCGGCGCAGGCGGGCGCATGGCATCCGCCGGGTCCAGCCGTACCGCCGCCCGGATAGCCGACATGGCCCCCAGACCACCAGCCAATACGGCAACGCCGCCGGCCAGAACATATCCCGACAGTCCGGCCCGAAAATACAGGAAAGGGAAATGAAAATAATCGGCATACAGGTTGGCCAGCCCGCGCCCGAGATAGCCACCACCCGAGCAACCGATCACGAACGCCGCGACCACCACGGTCATGACCAGTGCCAGATAATGCCCCGCCACCTGCCTGTTGGAATAACCGAATGCCTTTAAAAGGCCGATGATCTCGCGTTCCGTGGCGACAAGGCGCATGATCACGATGTTCAGCAGAAAAGCCGCCACACCCAAAAATACCGACGGCAGAATGGTGATCTGGGTACGCAATTCGTCCATTTCGTTGGTCAGAAAACGATCGGAGATATGATCCGCCCGCACATAAGCCCCGGTGCCGCCATAACGGTCCAGTACCGTATCAACCTGATCCACGACATCCTGGGCCCTGGCATCACGCCTGAGCGTCATGATCAGGGAGTTGAACGCGCCGTCCATGTCATAGGCGGCTTCCAACTGGCGGCGGGCCATCCAGAAGACGCCGTAACGTTTGTTGTCGGGCACAATACTGCCCGGAGCAATCGCGTAGATATATTCCGGAGACAACACCGTACCGACAATCTTCAAGCGTTGTTTTTTACCATTGACCGTGGCCGTGATCTCGTCATCCAGATCCAGCCCATGGGCATCGGCAAAGAATTCCAGCACCAGCACCTCATCCGCGCGCCGGTGATCCACCCAGCGTCCCTTGCGCAGGACAAGGTCATTGATACCGGGACGGCCGAGGTCGGGTACGGAGTGCAGAGTGCCGGTTACGGGTTCGGGAAAACCCGGCACATCGATGACAAGGGCACCGGTGATGCGGCTTTCCACCGAGGCCACGCCGGCAATGCGGCGAAGCCGGTCCTCCAGCGCCGCCGGCGCCCGTTTGGCATAGGCGAATATATCGGCAAAGCGCGTGCGCTCATAATAGGCGCTGCCGGTGACCTCAAGCGAGCGGAGCATACCGGCAAACATGATAAAAACCATAATCCCGCAGGCCAGTACGAGGCCGACAGCCGTCAACGGGCCGCGCAGACGCCACAGATCACGCAGCAGTTTTTTGTTCAAAGGCGTGGCGAACAGATGCACCGGTCAATTTCCCATCACCACACGATTTCCCATCACCACACGATTTCCCATCACCACACGATTTCACTGGCCTTGACACGGCTGTCGCGGATTTCCTCCCGGTCCAAGCGGCCATCGACAAACCGCAGAACCCGGTGCGACATGGCGGCAATACCCGCATTGTGTGTGATGACCATGATTGTGGTCCCCGTGCGCGCATTGATGTTCTCAAGCGCTTCCAGCACCAGAACACCGGTTTTGCTGTCCAGTGCGCCGGTGGGTTCGTCACACAGCAGAACGGTCGGGCGTTTGGCAATCGCCCGTGCAATGGCGACACGCTGTTGTTCGCCCCCGGAAAGCTGGGCCGGAAAATGGTCCAGCCGTTCCGCCATACCGACAAGTCCCAGGGCATCCGCCGCGTCCATGGGGTCACGGGCAATTTCCGTTACCAGATCCACATTCTCACGGGCTGTCAGGCTGGGTATGAGATTGTAGAACTGGAAGACGAAACCGACATGGTCGCGCCGGTATGTCGTCAAATCATGATCCGACAGGCTGGTAATATCCCGCCCCTGAAACAGCACGTGCCCTTCCGTCGGTCTGTCAAGCCCGCCGACTATGTTCAAAAAGGTGGACTTGCCGCTTCCGGATGCCCCCAAAAGGACGGCCAGTTCTCCTTGCGGTACGGTCAGTGTCACACCGCGCAGGGCATGCACCGCAGATGCGCCCTCACCATATGTCTTGGTCAGGTTCTCAATATCGAAGATGTTCCCCATTCAAGGGAAACTAGAGGCAAGGCCAGTCCCAGGCTTTAATCCAGATCAAGAATTCGCCAGTCAAGAATTGAATGGGCAAGGATTTAATGGACATATGACCAATAAATGCGGGTATGGTGGCATACACGAAACTAGCTGTCAGAAACTGCGGGTGACAAAACCATTGCAGATCAACAACATCGACGATGTTGCCATGGAGCCTCAAACCAAAAGCAGGCAATCAACCCGCCTGACAACCGAAGCTCGAGCGGTTACTGGCTTTATCGCCCTTCCGGCCGAGGAACGGCCGGATTGTGCAAAGACATAAATGCACCAAGCCGGTAAAGCCATTGTGTTCGGTACCGGGAATAACGCAAATGGTGCCCTTCGCCTTCAAATTCGGCATAGTCGACGGCTTTTTTACGTCTGGCCGCAGCCTTCGCAAACGCCCGTGACTGGCCGACGCCGACAACCTGATCATGGGTACCGTGGGCAACGAAGACCGGGATAGCGACTTCTTTTATGCGCTGGAGTGGCGAATAGGCCTTGATCTTGCCCTTCTTGGTGTATCCCGCCAACTGACTGTAGACAAAAGAGTCTTCATCCCAACTGTCCTCCTCCTCCAGCATCATCCTGATATCGGTCACAGGCGCCCACGCAGCGGCGCATCGGAATGTGCCCGTATCACGCACGGATGCCATCAGGCTAGCATAGCCGCCATAAGACCCGCCGGCGATGCAGATACGGTTTGCCGCAGCATAGCCCTCATGCACAAGCCAGCGGGCACCGTCGACAAGGTCATCCTGCATATGCTTGCCCCACCCGCCCCAGCCAAGCGCCATATAACGGAAACCATATCCTGAAGATCCGCGAAAATTGGGCTGAAGAACGACATATCCCAACGCGGCCAGAAACTTCGCCTCATAATCAAACAGGGGTAAGGTTCTGACATGCGGGCCGCCATGTGGCAGCACAATAGCCGGCAAGCCGACGCCTTTGGCCTCGTCCAGCTTCATCCCTGGCGGCAGGGTGATGTAACCCGGTATCTCCACGCCGTCCCTCGCACCATATGTCACGGGCACAGTACGCCCGATATCGGACGTAGACAGTGCCGGGTAGTTTCTCACCCACTCGCGAAGAACATCATTTTCAGCCTGATAAAAAAACAACCTCCCCGGCTCATCCAACCCGAATGTTTCCACCAGCATGAGGCTGCCGCCCTTGGTGGAAGAAAGTACGGTAAAATCACGGCCGCCGAGTTTTTCCTTAAGGGCAAGGTGCCGCATGCGAAACCCTTCATCCAGATATTCCAAGCCGTATCGCGACGTGAAATAACTGGCCGCTAGCGCCTTACCGGATCGGCTTGTCAGCAACCCCTGCACATCCACGCTATCGTGGCCATATACCTTGCCATCAAGGACACGACGCTTCAGGTCAAAGCGGAATATGGTCGACCGCCCCGTGGTGTGCGAGGCGGTGACATAGACGATATTAGGATCGTCCGAAAAACCATGTATGGAAAAACGGTCGCGCGACAACAGTTCAATATCCTCCAAACGGAGCCATTCACCTTCTCCGTCACGGATGAGCATATGACCGTCACCGTCTTTATTTTCGCCATACCCCAAGCGAATCTGGCCGGTATTATCCGCATACCAGTCAAAAACAGGCAGCCCGTCGGGGGCTTCAGACACGGGCGTTTTTTCGCCTGTGTAAATGTTGAGCGTGTAGACGCCGGTGCTCCGGCCATCACCCGCCATATGCCCAACCAGAATATGCTCCGGATCGTCCGGCAGCATATGGATAACGTCGTTGGAGCGTTGGCGCCGCGGCGCTCTCAATGCCATGATATCGAGAATGACAGGCAACGAGCCGTCCCTGTTCACGGCCATCATTTTGGAGGGGGCTGAGCGGTAAAGCTCACCACCGATGCGAAAATGCGTATCAAAACCGACGATCAAACGCTCATCATTGGCCCAATCCACCCAAGCGAATGTCTCTCCACCGGGGGCCTGAATGGTTGAGACATGCTGGACATCTTCCGCAGTCAGCACGCCGACCATGATACGCGCAAATCCTTTGTCTTTATCGCTTTCGATATAGGCGACGGCAGTGCCATCCGGTGAGAGTGACGGCGAGAAAACGCGCGGCACATGACCGAAACGCTCAGCCAAATCCACCAGCCGGTCATCGCTCAACCCGCGCGCCGCCGGTTCGTCGGCGGAAACCGCCATTCCGAAAACCGCAGCAAGCGAAAAAGCCGCCACCAACGAAAAAACTGTCAGGATCCCAGGCAAACGAATTACGGAAAAACGCATCGGAGCACCCCTAGCGGCTAGCCATCTCGGCATCGCCCTCCGACAAATGCGCAGGGTTGTATTCCAAGAGAAAATGTCCCAATTCCCGAAGCCAACGATGTCTTATCGCTTCTTGTCCGCGACTGTGTCCAACGCCTTCCAGTTCAATATACTTCACTTGCTTGCCGGCCTTACGCGCAGCTTTGGCAAACTCACGCGCATGCTTGACACTGACCTCTTCATCCTCGCTGCCATGTATGAGCAAAACAGGGGCTTTTAGCCTGTCGACCATATGAAGCGGCGAAATGGATGCGTAAGCTTTTTTCTCCAAATCGCCCATTACACGATCATAGAACAGGGTATCATCGTTCCAACTTTCCGAATCCTTCAGCATCAGGCGGATATCGCTCACCGGCGCCCATGCCGCTGAGCAGCGGTAGCTACCGGCATCGCGCGTTGCGCCCGTCAGGCTTGCATACCCGCTGTAACTGTAGAACCCGACGATACAGATGCGGTCGGCATGGGCATATCCTGTCCGTGACAGCCAGGCAGCAGCATCAGCCAGGTCGTCTTGCATAGCGCGTCCCCATTCGCCTGCACCGAGCAGACGAAAGCGCTCCCCATACCCTGTGGAGCCACGATAGTTGGGTTGGAACACCACATACCCAAGGCTTGCCAGAAACTGACCTTCATAATCCCAGCCGACCATATTGCGCTGAGCCTGCGGACCATTATGCGGCAAGATCACCGCGGCGCCGGGGCGACCGGGGTCATGGTTTTTCGGTAGGGTGATGTAACCCGGAATTTCAAGGCCGTCGCGAGCCTCAAAACTGACAGCCTGCATGGGGTGCAATTGTTCTGGCTCAATATCCGCATAATAGCTGAACAGCGGCGTGAGGGTTTTTTCAGCCCGGTCGAAGAAATAGACCATACCCGGATCGGTCGGCCCCTGAACCTCCACAAGGTAGCGCAGTTCATCCATAGATGTTGACAGGATCCTGAAAGGCAGACCGCCAAGAGCCTTTTCAAGGCTGCGGCGGGTGCGCGCGAAAATCGGGTCCAAATATTCGTATTCAAGCTTGTCGGCAATATAGGTTACCGCGAGCGGCCGTCCGTCCGAGCGTGCACGGATAAGACCGTGCACGTCGTACCGCTCATGCTCAAACACCTTGCCCGCCAGTTCGCCCGCTTCAATATCGAATTTGTAGAGCGCCAGCTTTCCCGTGGCATAGGACGACATCACATAAAGATGGCGCGGGTCGTCTGTAAAATTGAAAATCTTGAAACGTCCGTCTTCAAAAAGCTCGTTTTTCTCGAGTTCAATCCAGTCGTCCGTTTCACCGACGCGGATGATCATCCTGCCACGACCACGGTTGTCCTCGCCAAAACCAAGCTTTACGACACCGCTATGGTCCGCGTACCAGTCGCTGACATGCGCCTTGCGTGGCCCCGTCAGAATACGCTCCATGTCGCCGGTATATATATTGACCTTGTAGACGGATGCCTCGGGATCAAAGATGCTGGAGGCCTGACCGATCAAGATATGCTGCGGATCCGCTGGCAGAAGGTGCAGAACATCGTCATTTTTCAGGGCCTTGATCTTGCGCTTTTGGGAGGCCAGCATCTTCGTGTTATCGCCGTTGCGGTCAATGGCGATCATGCGGCTGACTGCATTTCTATAGACGCGGCCCCCGTATTTCAAACCGCTGCTGATACCCACCAGCAGACGGTTATTGTTGGCCCACTGCACCCATTTGAAACGGTGATCGTCCCTTTGCAGGCTGAGGCGGACATGAAGCTGACCGTCAACAATATCGGCGACGATAAGACGCGGTACTTCTTCACCGCTTTCCTTAATGATGAAAGAAACGCCGTCACCATTTGGCGAGAGCGTCATCGACCAAATAGACGGCGTCTGCGCGAACAATCCGGCAAGCTTGTCCACATTTCCCGCCGCCACAACCTGACGGCTCATAATTACGATCAAAACGCTGATAAAAACGATTAAAGAGCGCATAAAAATCCCCCAAGAGCGCCAATTTCTACTTTTTATTGAGTTCTTATTGGCTCAGCGAAATTCTCATTTCAATCCAAAAATTGCGCCGTCTTCACAATGTTGCAAGCGACCATACATATCGTCGGCAGCGGGATTGGCCGGATCGGATACGGCATGGCAGGCCGCCAGCCATGCCATGCCCGTCATCCTGCATGAAATGCGGCTGCCCGACCATTGGCCGCCGACGGAGAACAGAAGGACCATTGGTTATGGGGTGAGTTCAACAAAGGACCATTCATGACTGAGAATAGAGAACGGATTTTCCATCACATAGGAAGCAAGAGAGACCTTCTTCTATCGCCATGAAGATAGGGGTTTTACGCTCCGCACTGAAAACAAAGGTCATAGTGTTTTGCGTGACGGTGTGAGAAGCCATTTAATCCTCCAGACATCTCATCCGAAGGCAGTTTACAAAAGCCTCAGCTCGGAAGCATCCGTTTGCTAGGTTGTATTTTACCGAATAAATGCCAGCCCGCACAAAAAGATCCGACCAGACCGGCCAAAACGGCAGACGCCGCAGCCGTCAGGGACGCAGGATCAAGGTATCGCCACGGAATTCAAAACTGGAAAAACGGTTCAGCACGGACAGACCCAACAGAGAGCCGCGCATCTCGGCACTGTTGATGGTGACCGGAACATCGTTGAGAACCGCGCTGCCGACCCCGAAAGTTTCCACCTGCGCCCTGGCGAAGCGGACCGAGCCATTGGCCGTTTCCGCCCGACCGTCAAAGTTCAGAATGCCATTGTTGATGCCGACACGCTCGGCATCATCGGGGCTGAGAACCACATTGGAAGCACCGGTATCGACCATCATGCGCACGGACACGCCGTTCAGTTCCGCCCGCAGCCAGAAATGACCGTCGCGGGATCTGTGGACCAAAAGCCCTTCATCCGTCGTCATCGCGGCGGACGGGTCCAATGCGGCCATGAACCGTCCGCTGAAATCGGACCGGTACAGATAAAAGCTGGCAACGCCGAGAATGAGGAGAATCCACACACCCGCAAACCGCGCCAGCCGCCACAGGCTTGACCGGCTCCAGAAAGCGGCGGTGCCGCCGAAAATCACCAGAATAATCAATGCACGGACAAAATGCGGATCGGCTGCGCTGCCGACAGGAAAAGCCAGCGACAGCCCGACCATGAGCAACGCAATGCCGACCAGAAAGGCAATCAGACGTCCCATACGGGTCGGGGACCGGTGCATGTGCGAGACACGGTCCTGCCGGTTGTATGCGCGCTGCCGGCTGTCACGGTCGGATATGGGGGTTGACGGTGGCCGCCAAGGGTCGTTGGTCATGCCTGTCTCCTTACCCGTGAAATATAGTCCATGCAGCACCGCACGCCAAGCCGGCAGCGACAGGCCGAGACAGCCGGCGGTCGAAATGCAAGTGATTTCTAAAGTGTCAGCACCATGCCGTCATAAGCGGGCTCAACCCCCGCCGGCAGACGGGCACGCAAACTGTCATAGTCCATATCCCACGTCATATGGGTGAGGACGGCACGATCCGGCCCGACACGGTCGATCCAGCCGAGCGTCAGATCCAGATGGGCATGGGTGGGGTGCGGGTCATAGCGCAGGGCATCCACCACCCACAACCGCACCCCCGCCAGTGCCTCAAAGGCTTTTTCATCCAGATGGTTCAGATCGGTGGAATAGGCCATATCACCGAAACGGAAACCGTAACTGATGCCCTGTCCATGGCCCTGGGTAAAGGGCAGCATGGTAATGGACCCGATCGTGACCGCCCCATCCATCACATGGGCGTCACAGATGGCCGGATACCCCGCAACCGGTGTAAAAATATAGCCGAACCGCTGACGCAGGACAGATATTGTCGCCGCATCACCATAAACCGGCACCCGTTGCCGGCCGGCCTGGAAAAACCCGCGCAGATCGTCGATGCCATGCGTGTGATCCGCATGGTCATGGGTATAAAAGACAGCATCCAGAGAGCGCACACCGGCATCCAGCATCTGCATGCGCAAATCCGGCGAGGTATCGATGAGAATACGCGTGTCGCGATCCTCGATCAGAACGCTGGCCCGGCGCCGGCGATTTTTCGGATTGTCCGGGTCACAGGCCCCCCAATGTTCCGGCAGTTTCGGGACACCGCCGGACGTACCGCAGCCAAGAATGGTCAGCTTCACGCCGCCCCCGCCTGCGCGGTGCCGACCGGGATCGCGGTGTCTTCCCTCCCCTTACCTGCGGGTGGGGCCGCCTTTTTGAAAAGATCGAAGAAATTACGTGAAGTTGTTTCCATAAGATCATCAAAAGAAACATTTTTCAGATCGGCAATATAGCGCGCTGTATCGGCGACATAGGCGGGTTCACACAGTTTTCCACGATGGGGCACAGGCGCCAGAAAAGGGGAATCCGTTTCAACAAGCAACCGGTCCATCGGCAGGTCGACAACGATCTCACGCAGATCGTCCGCGTTCTTGAAAGTGACGATCCCGGATATGGAAATGTAAAACCCCATTTCCAGCACCGCGTCCGCCAGCGCGCGCCCGGCTGTAAAACAGTGAATGACCCCGGTGAACGGGCCTTTGTCCATTTCCTCGCGCAGCATGGCGGCACAGTCTTCATCCGCATCCCGGGTATGGACGATGACCGGCAGACCGGTCCGGCGCGCCGCCTCCATATGGGCGCGGAAATTCTCCTGCTGTGCCTCGCGCGGGGCATTGTCGTAATAATAATCCAGACCGGTTTCCCCCAGGCCCACGACCTTGGGGTGGACTGACCGTTCGATCAGGGCGGCAACGGCAACGCCGGGTTCATTCGCCGCCTCATGCGGGTGAATGCCCACACTGGCATAGATATGGGGGTTGCGCTCGGCGATGGTTCGGACTTCGTCGAATTCGCGCAATTTGGTATTGATGGCCAGCATGCACCCGACACCGGCCGTGCCGGCGCGTGCGATGACGTCATCCTGCTGTTCGGCCAGACCCTCGTAATTCAGATGGCAATGGCTATCGACCAGATATCCGAACCGGCTCACGCGTTTTTCTCCCCGTCCGTTTCCAGTTCAAGCCGGGGAAAGACACCACTGGGTTTCACGATGGGCCGCCCGGCGGCAAGGCGTCCGCCTGCACCAAGCGCGTCGAAGCCGCGCGCACCGGCATCAATGTCCAACAGGTCCAGCAACGCGGCTGCCGCATCCGGGGTGACCGGCTGGGCCAGAATGGCGAACTGGCGGATTGTTTCGGCCACCACATAGAGTACCGTGCTCATGCGCTCCGCGTCGGTTTTCTTCAAGGTCCAGGGGGCCTGCTCCGAAATATAGGTATTCGCCGCACCGACCTGGTCCCAGATCGCCCCAAGCGCCTTGTGAAACGCCTGTCTGTCCATATGCGGCCGGACAATGTCGAGAAGGCCGTCCACACCGTCCAGCAGTTCCCTGTCCGCATCCGTCAGGTCACCGGGAGCCGGCAACGCGCCATTGCAATTTTTATGGATCATGGACAGGGTGCGCTGCGCCAGATTGCCGAGGTCATTGGCAAGGTCCGCATTGCAGCGATTGACGAATGCCGCGCGTGAAAAATCGCCGTCATTGCCGAACGGGACCTCGCGCAGCAGGAAGTAACGAACCGGGTCCAGACCGAAGTCATCGATCAGGGCAAAGGGATCGATGACATTGCCTTTCGACTTGGAGATTTTTTCGCCTTCGTTGGTCCACCAGCCATGGGCAAAAACACGGCGCGGCAACGGCAACCCGGCGGCCATGAGAAAAGCGGGCCAGTAAACCGCATGAAAGCGCAGAATATCCTTACCGACCATGTGGACGTCCGCCGGCCAGAATGTGCGGTAATCCTTGCTGCCTTCGTCCGGGTAGCCGGTCGCGGTCAGGTAATTTGTCAGCGCATCGATCCACACATACATGATGTGCCCGTCCGCACCCGGTACCGGGACACCCCATGTGAATGTGGTCCGGGAAACGGACAGGTCTTCAAGTCCGCCGCGTACAAAGCTTTTCACCTCGTTCAGGCGGGAAGACGGCATCACGAAATCGGGCTGTGTTTCATACAGTTCCAGAAGGCGGTCCTGAAAAGCGGACAGTTTGAAAAAGAAACTTGGTTCCTCGACCCATTCCACTGTCGAGCCGGACGGCGCGACCTTTGTACCGTCGGCACGGTCGGTCAGTTCCTTTTCGCTGTAAAACGCTTCATCCGAGACGGAATACCAGCCGGAATAGGCACTTTCATATATGTAGCCGGCATCGGCGATACGCTGCCATAAGTGCTGTACGGCGCGTTTGTGGCGGTCTTCGGTGGTGCGGATGAACTGATCATTGCTGAAATTCATCGCGGTGGCGAGCGCCTGGAAGCGGGCGGATACCCGGTCGCAAAAACTTTGCGGATCCACGCCGGCACCGGCCGCGGATTTTTCCACCTTCTGGCCATGCTCGTCCGTCCCGGTCAGAAACATCACGTCATATCCGTCCAGCCGCTTGAACCGCGCCAGAACATCGCAGGCAAGCGTGGTATAGGCGTGACCGATATGCGGTACGTCATTCACGTAATAAATGGGGGTCGTGACATAATAGCTGGGTCGCGTGGACATAGTTGCGCTTACTTTCCGTGAGGCTTTCCGGACCTGAAACTTCCGCCTGTCCGCACCGTCCGAGGGAACCGGTGCAGATTTTCATGAGTATTGAACGGACAGGCACCCTGAATTCAGGCCGCGAGCCCGGTAAAATCCGACAACAGACCGATCAGAAGCTGTTTGCGATCCAGATTGACCACGTCGGCCCGTTCGGCCAGATGGTTGGTCTTTTCCCATAGCTCCAGCCAGCGATCAAGCCCGCCGCGTTGTCGCATGGTCTGAAACAGCGCCACATCGTCGGCATCAAGACCGTCGGTTTCACCGGTGGCGAGAAAGCGCACAAACCGGCCAAGAAAATCCGTCAAGAGAGTGAGAAAAAGCCGGTAACGCGTCTCTTCTTTCGGGGCAGCCAAACCGGCGCTGAGGATCATCAGCGTATCGATCCCGGACCCGGCCGACAGGAGGCCGGTCAACGCCCTGTATAATGTGGCGCCGTCCTCGCGCACCAGCATCAGCGCCCTGCCCGGCGCCCCGGCGGACAGCCGCGCCAGAAGCGCGGCATCATCGGCACTGACGGCATGACCGCTTTCCGCGATCAGCCACTGTGTCAACCGGTCCCCGGCTATGGGGCGGATGGCCAGGGTGCGGCACCGGCTGCGAATTGTCGGCAACAACCTGCCCGGCACATGGCTGACAAGAAACAAAAGAGCCCGCTTGGGCGGTTCTTCCAACAGCTTCAGAAGTGCGTTCGCAGAACTGGGGTTCAGTTCATCGGCGGCATCGACAATGACGATGCGCCAGGGCGCGTCCGTTGCCGTCTGGCCGAAAAAGGGGCCAAGGCGCCGGACCTGATCAACGCCGATATCCCGTTTCATCCTGCCGGTTTTGGCATCCACGCTGCGTGACAGATACAGAACGCCCGGATGGGCGCCGGCAGCAATCAGCCGCACCGCCGGGTGCCCCGGGTCGAGTACAAACCCGGCTGTTGGCGCCCCCTCGCCGAAAAGATCGGTGCCGGCGCTGTCCGCCGGTAGTGCCCCCGATTGCAGGGCGGCGGCCAGACGCCAAGCCAGACCGGCCTTGCCGATGCCTTTCGGCCCGGTGATGAGCCAGGCATGGTGCAGCCGACCCTGAGAACGGGCGGTAACAAAGGCGGGAAGCGCCTCGTCGTGGCCGATCAGAGGGACTGTCAGATCGGGTACGGCGTGCGATCCGTCATCCACCATCGGTCACATCCATTCGGTCCGCGACAGATTTCCAGATATCCCCGTGGATTGCCCCGATATCACGGTCCGCATCGATGACCTGACAGCGCGCGGTCTCTTGTCCGGCGATCTCAAGATAGGCACGCCGCAAGCGGCTATGGAAATCCTGCCCCATGCGTTCAAACCGGTCCTCGCCATCGGTGCGGCCGGCTTCGCGCCGGACAGCACGCGCCAGCCCCACATCCACGGGAAGATCGAGAATCAATGTCAGGTCCGGGGCAAAATTGCCCAGGGCAAGCTGCTGCAAATTCGTCATTTCCGTCATGCCAAGGCCGCGCGCAGCCCCCTGATAGGCGACAGTGGAATCAAAAAAGCGATCGCACAGCACCCATTGCCCCTGCTCCAAAGCCGGTCTGATGAGCCGTGCCACATGCTCCGCACGGGCAGCCGTGATAAGCAGAGCCTCGGTCATGGGCGTCCAGCGGTCGACCGCCCCCTTGACGATCAGATCCCGGATCAATTCCGAACCGGGGGCACCGCCGGGCTCACGCGTTGTGCGCACGGCAATTCCCGCCTGCTCCAAACGGTCGGCCAAGAGACGGATCTGTGTGGATTTGCCCGCCCCTTCGCCACCTTCCAGCGTAATGAAGCGGCCGCGCGGCGCTGTTGGCCCGGTCATATGTCCCCTGCTCTCATATATGTGGCGGTAAGCCGGCCCAACAGGGCTCTACTACAGTGTCAATTTTGGGGTCCCTTGCCGGCCGAACCGAACAACAGGTATTCAAGCGCGGCACCGATCCTGCCGAAGCCGCTTACCTTTTCAACACCGCCGCCGGCCAGAACAGGTAAAGACAGCGCCGTGCGGTCCGGCATCGTGACGGTCAGTTCGCCAATCACATCACCCTCAGCTATAGGGGCCGGCAAAGGGTTCAGGTAAGAGAGCGTCACCTCCATCTGGGCACGTTGGCGCCGGGACAGGGTCAAACCGAGGTCTTCACCGAGAATGAGGGGAACAGTTGCGGCCCCGCCCAGCCAAACCTCGGCATAGTCAATGGTTTCCCCGGCGCGGAAGAGCGGATAATGCTGGAAATTGCGGAAGCCGTATTGCATCAGACGCTGGCTTTCCCGCATGCGCTCACTCTGGGAAGACAGGCCCCCGACCACGAGGACGAGGCGCCGCCCGTCACGCTCGGCCGACGCGGCGAGGCCATAGCCGGATTCTTCCGTGTGACCGGTTTTCAGACCGTCGGCGCCTGGAAAGCGGCCCAGAAGCGGGTTGCGATTAAAACGGTTGGAGCGGAAATCCTTATACAGATATTCCCGTTCACCAAACATGGGGTACAGGTCGGGGAAATCGGTGGCCAGTTTCAATGACAGGGCCGCAAGATCGCGTGCCGTCATCACATGGCCCTCCGCCGGCCAGCCGTTGGCGTTTTCAAAGCGGCTGCCGGTCAGACCGATTTCAATGGCCTTGGCGTTCATCCATTCGACGAAGAGCCCGTGACTGCCGGCCATATGTTCCGCCAGAACCACACAGGCATCATTACCGGACAAAACGATGATCCCGCGCAAGAGATCCGCGACCGTCACCACATCCCCGGCGCGCAAAAACATCGTGGAACCGCGATTGTTCCAGTCGCGCCAGGCATCATCCGATACGGCGACCTCGTCGCTGAGGGACATTTCCTGGGACTTGATGGCCTCGAACGCGAGATAGACGGTCATCAGTTTGCTCATCGAGGCGGGCGGGAACGGATCGTCAGCATCCTTTTCAAACAGGACATCGCCGCTGGACGCATCAAGCAGAATGGCCCTTTCCGCCGGTGTGGACATGCGCTGCGCCCGCACAGGTAACAGGCCCATCATCCCAACACTCACCAGCAAAACGGCAAAGCCCGTGACGATATGAAACCGCTTGAAATCCGTCATAACTGTCTTTCCTCAACCCTTGATCAGCCGCACAAGACCGATCCGCCCTGGATCGCACCCCGTATGGTCCCGCCGCCGTAAGAAACAAACCAAGCCTTTATTTCGGTTCGCTGAAAATGCGTGCCTCATAAAAACCGTCGGCCATGACCCGGTCAAGGGTCCGTTCGGCCTCATTCCTTTCCCGGAAGGGACCGATGCGTACGCGCCACAGCTGCCGGCCGTCGGCGCGCACATCTTCAACATCGGCCCGGACACCGGCATCGCGCAGTTTGCGCACTTGGGCCCGGGCATTGTCCCGTTCGCCGAAGGCACCGACCTGAACGAAGTGCACGGCATCACCGTCGGCCACCGGACTGTCGGCTTTGGCGACACGGCGACGTTTCGGCGCGCGGCCGTTTTCATCCACCACCTGAACACGCACCTTGGTCACGCCCTGCTTTTCGAAGCCGAGCAATTGTGCGCCACGCCGCGAAACGTCAAGGATGCGGTTTTTCACAAAAGGCCCGCGATCGTTTACGCGCAACAGGATGGACCGGCCGTTTTCCAGATTTGTCACCTTGACGAAACTGGGCAGCGGCAGGGTTTTGTGGGCCGCCGTCAGGGCATTCATGTTGAAGACTTCGCCATTGGCGGTTTTGCGGCCATGAAACTGTTTGCCATACCAGGAAGCATAGCCGGTCCGGTCGTATGTCGGGTCTTCCTCGGGATGATACCAGACACCGGCCACCTTGTACGGATTGCCGATCTTGCGGGTTCCGCCATTGTCGCCCGTGGGCAAGGTATCATCGGCGGGGGCCCGGTCAGACGGTCCCGGCCCACCGCCACAGGCAGAGACGACAAGAGCCGCGGATAAAAACAGCCAGCGCAGCGTCATGCCGCCTGTCACGAACGCACGCACATATCCGGGTAAACGGCCCGTCAGACACATGACCGCCTTATACGTCATCGCAGCCGGCCCCGATACCGCCCGGCATGTCATGGCCGGATCGCATCCGACAGAAGACCGACGGACAAGGCATATTTGAAGGACGGATTGTACCGCATGATGGAACAGAAATTATCATACACCAGCCAGCCCCGCCCATCATCCGCGTCGCCGAGCACGAGGGCCGCCGGAATATCGCGCATCGGCAGATCGCTGCCGTCAATGCGGCGCAGGCCCATGGCCTGCCAGTCACCGAGCGGCCGCCAGGCGCCGAGGCTCTTGTATGCACGGCAATGGCCCGCCGGGCGCACACCGTCAGCCTGCGGGGCGCTCAGGGCTTCTTCGCCGGACCGGCCGTCCGCCGTATCCGCAGCACCGGGCGCCGGCAACATGACGGGGCGCCCCCATGTCAGGTCATTGCGCCAGCCATAATGACGCAGATAGTTGGCGATGGAGGCGAAAACATCAAGCCGGTTCGACCAGATATCGCGCATACCGTCACCGTCACGGTCGACGGCAAATTTCAGGTAGTTTTCCGGCATGAACTGGGGCTGCCCCATGGCACCGGCCCATGACCCCTTCATCAGGTCGATGCCGGCATAGCCCTTGTCCAGAATTTCGACAGCCGCGAACAATTCACGGCGGAAACGCTTTGCCCGACGGGGGTCATAGGCCAATGTGGCAACGGCGTCAAAAACCGAGATGGTCAGCGGGATGGTGCCGTAATTGGTTTCCACCCCCCAGATGGCGGCAATGAATCGCGGCTGGACATTATAGTCACGCCCAATGGCGGCCAGATCGTCCATATGGTCCTGCATCATGGCCGCTCCTTTTTCCCGGCGCCAGGGACTGACCCGCTTTTCCAGATAGGCGGCGTAGGTCTGCACCACCTCGGGCTGGTTGCGGTCGCGGGTGATGACCCGTTTCAGCAGTTTGATATCGGCAAACGCGGTGTCCAGCGTTTCGGACCGGATGCCACGGCCGAGAGCCTCGCTGCGGAATGCGTCAAGCCATCCGGCAAAGGCCGCGTCTTCATCCGATGCAGCGTCACTGCTTTCGGGCTGCCCGTCCGATACAGGCGCAGTCCCGGAGGATGCGGCCGGTTGGGACGCCGGAGCGGTATCCGGCTGATCCTGAGCCATTGCGGGAAAACCGGCCACGCACCACAGAACAGCAGAAAAAATCCTTATTTTTTCTTTGAAAAAAAGGCTTTGAAAGAATTTTTTAAACAAATACATATGCATGATCAACAGCCTCCTTTCCCTATTTAGCCGAGCAGGCCGACAAGAAACAAGCGTTGAAAGGCGGCAATTTCTGGGCGGAAGACCGACAGATGCAAAGAAGCCGACGGACAAAAGAAAAACCGGCCTGATATCAGGGCCGGCTTTTTCATGGAAAAGTGGTGAGCCCGACAGGATTCGAACCTGTGACCCACTGATTAAAAGTCAGTTGCTCTACCAACTGAGCTACGGGCCCACACTGGCCGGCTCGGTGCCGACGGGGGCGGAAAATAGGGGCGGCTCCGCCCCGGGTCAAGCAAAACCGTCATAAAAATGTCCCGATGCCGACAAACCGTTCTTTTGCCTTTGTTTCAGCGGTGATGCGGCCCTGCGGACCGGGGTGGTTTGCAACACATTTCCGTCACTGTCACGGACATCGGCTGCCAATCCGGGCAGCGGCTGCTAAAATACCGCCATGCGTATTCGTAGCAAGCCCCGCATCGTCCTGTCCGCCTTCATCCTGTCCCTTGCCGGCACGATACAGGCATGGCCGTCAGACACAGTGGGCGCCGCTCCTGCCGACTGCGGCAGCCTTGGCACGGATTGGCCGGATACCCCACTGACGGCGCACGAACACGAAGACGGCCTTTTGTGCCGGGACGGGGATACGGGGCTGGCGCTGTTCCTCGCCCATGCCGAAATGCGCCCGGACAACAAAAAAACAGGCAACGGCACAGCCTTTTTACGCCGACAGATGCCGCTTGTTCTGCTGACGGGCGGACCGGGAACAGCAGCGGAAGCCAGCCTGGCCTATCTGAGACGGCTGGCCGTCCGTCTGAACCGGCCGGTGTTTTTGGCCGCTCCCAGCGGAACATGGGGCCCACTCGCAAAACGCCTGTCCTGTAGGGAAGACGCACCCCCCGGTGACGGGCCGGCACGGGAAGAGACGGCCGGACCTGCGGAAACCCCATCCGGTGCCATGGTTGAAAGCTGTCTGATGATGATCCGCCAGCAGGGCTTGACCCGGCAGCTTCAGGATACCCGGACCATAGCACAGACCCTTGCACGGCTGCGGCAAACCCTGAATATCGAGCGCTGGCACGTGATGGGAGAGTCCTACGGGGCACGGCCGGCGCTGGCGCTGGCGGCACTGGACACGAGCGGCACGGCCAGCCTGGTGCTGGACTCCCCTGAAACACCGCATGTTCCCCTGTACTGGCAAACCGCCGGCAATATCGACGGCGCCCTTGCGCGCCTGAACGCCCTATGCCGACGGGACCGGGCCTGCCCGGCCCGGCGCCGGGATTTCACCGGGATGATCAACACCATCGTGTCGCGTCTGGACCGGTCTCCAAGGGCCCAAAATGCAGATGCGGCACAGCCCACCGGCGCAATACCGCCCGGAACCGGGGATGCCGCATCGGTTCTGGCCGACATCGCCCTGGCGTTACGGCACCGGAGCAGTATCGCCCAATTGCCATATACACTCGTGGAATGGCTGCAAGCAGATGCCCCCGGCTTTCGTCCATCCACGGCCGGAACGCAGGACGGGCGGCCGGACAGACAGCCGGACAGACAGCCGGACAGACAGCCGGACAGGGCGCTGGTCACCGGCCTTTATCATTGGGTCCGCTGCCGCGAACTGCCGATGGAACGCTGGTACGGCGAGGCCGGCACCGGCCCGGCCCGCGTGTCCTATCTGGCACCGCTGATCACGTCACTGACCGCATGGCAGCGCAAGGCATGCGAAGCCCTTGGCATCACACCGCCGGATGCGGCCATGCCCATAGCACCCGTCGGCGTGCCCATACTGGTTCTGACCGGGGGCTTGGACCCGGTCACGCCGGCAGCGGCGGTGACACAGGCCTTCCGCGACTGGCCGGAGACACATATCCGCCTGTTCGAGACGGGCGGCCATGTGCTGGCACGCCAACATGCCTGTATCCTGAGGGAAATCGGTGCTTTTCTGAACGGTGCGCGGGCCGCACGCGCCCTCGCCCACTGCAGCCGGCGGGATATGGCCATCGACTATTACAGACGCGTGCATGTCCGTTAGGCAACGGTCTGTTTACCGGTGCCCCCGTTTAAACCGGATCAATATCGCCGGCGGCATAGGTCGCCCGGAAGTCGGCGGCATGCTCCGCCAACCGTCCGGCGGCAATGGCATCGCGCAGGCCCTGCATCAAATCCTGATAAAAACACAGATTGTGCCATGTCAGCAACATGGCGCCGAGGATTTCGCCGGCCTTCAGCAAATGATGCACATAGGCACGGGAATAGGACCGGCACGCCGGACACCCGCAGGCCTCGTCAATGGGTCTTGGATCGTCCTTGTGCCGGGCATTTTTCATATTGACCGGGCCGCGCCGGGTAAAAGCCTGACCCGTCCGACCGGAGCGTGTCGGCAGAACACAGTCGAACATGTCGATGCCGCGTTCCACCGCGCCGACGATATCGTCCGGTTTGCCGACCCCCATCAGATAGCGCGGCGCCCCCGCAGGCAGATGCGGCACGGTCTCGTCCAATACCTTGAACATCAGCTCCTGCCCCTCCCCCACGGCGAGACCGCCGACGGCATAGCCGTCAAAACCGATGTCCAGCAGGTCGGCGGCCGATTGCGCACGCAAATCACCGTAAACGCCGCCCTGCACGATACCGAACAGGGCAGACCCTGCCGCGTGATCGCCGCCGGCATCAAACCCGTCGCGCGACCGCCGGGCCCAGCGCATGGACAGGGCCATGGATGCGGCGGCTTCGTCCCGCGTGGCCGGATACGGTGTGCATTCGTCAAACGCCATGACGATATCGGATCCCAGCAGCCGCTGGATTTCCATCGACCGTTCCGGCGTGAGCAGAATGCGCCGCCCGTCCAGATGGGACTGAAAGGTGACGCCCTCTTCCGTCAGTTTGCGTAAACCAGCCAGCGACATCACCTGAAATCCGCCGGAATCCGTCAGGATTGGATGCGGCCAGTTCATGAATGTGTGCAGACCGCCCAGATGGTGCACCCGTTCCGCCGTCGGCCGCAGCATCAGGTGGTATGTGTTGCCAAGAAGGATGTCGGCCCCGGTTTCGCGAACATGTTCGGGCAGCATGGCCTTGACCGTGCCGGCGGTGCCGACCGGCATGAAGGCCGGCGTACGGATATCGCCGCGCCGCATGGCCAGAACACCAGTGCGCGCGCGCCCGTCCACGGCGTGGGTCTCAAAGGCGAAACGGGGACGTGTCATGATTTGTCAGCCCCGTCCTCGGACCCGTCTGTCACGCCGGCCGTCGGCCTGTGCAGCAGGCTGGCATCACCATAGGAGTAAAAGCGATAGCCCTTTTCCACAGCAGCGCCATAAGCGCGCTTCATCATATCAAGGCCGGAAAACGCACTGACCAGCATGAAAAGCGTCGATTTCGGCAGGTGGAAATTGGTCATCAGCACATCGACGGCCCGAAACCGGAAGCCCGGCGTGATGAAAATATCCGTCTCGCCGTCAAAGGGGTGGAGGATGCCGTTTTCGTCCACCGCGCTTTCCAGCAATCGCATGGATGTGGTGCCGACGGCAACAATACGCCCGCCCGCCGCCCGCGCGGCATTGATCCAGGCGGCGGCCTCCGCGCTGACCTCGCCCCATTCGCTGTGCATTTTGTGGTCGCGGGTGTCCGTCGCCTTGACGGGCAGGAAGGTGCCCGCGCCAACATGCAGGGTCACCCCCTGACGCCGCACCCCGCGCGCATCCAGCGCCGCGAGAAGGCCGTCGGTGAAATGCAGACCGGCCGTGGGCGCCGCGACGGACCCGTCGCGGTCGGCAAAGGCGGTCTGGTAATCTTCTTCGTCCAGGGCGTCCACGGCGCGCTTGCTGGCAATATAGGGCGGCAGCGGCATGATGCCGGCCTGTTCCAGGGCGGCAGCGAAGTCCTCCTCGGCCACATCAAAGGCGAGGGTTCGCTCGCCGCCGTCGCCTTGCGCCGTGACGCTGGCCGCCAGTTCACCGAAGACAAGGCGGTCGCCGACGCGGCATTTGCGTGCGGGCCGGGCAAAAACCTTCCAGCTGGTGCCGCCGACATGCTGGTGCAGCGTGACCTCGACGCCGGCCTCGCCGCGCCGACCGTGCAGGCGCGCGGGGATCACCCGTGTGTCGTTGAACACAAGAACATCGCCGGGGTTGAGAAAATCCGGCAGATCGCGCGCGGTGGCATGGGCGAGCGCCGCATCGCCGTCCAAATCCGGACGGACGACCAGCATGCGCGCGCTGTCGCGGGGCCGGGCCGGACGCAGGGCGATCCGGTCTTCCGGCAGATCAAAATCAAACAGGGTCACATCCATGGGCCGGGCTTGTAGCCGAGCCGGGCCGCGCCCGCAAGCCCTGGGCGCCGCGTCCGGCCCACACCATAGTGGCCTGCGCAGGACACGGACAGATCAGGGGGATAACGCTCCGCCCTCGAAAACCGTTTCGCTCGCTTTGTCGAGGGGGAAGAAAAGCTCGATACGGAGGTCCGCCAGTGTCAAATCAGCCGCGGTGTTGAAAAGGGCCTGCACGGACACGAGCGAGACGACCTGTTCACGGTAGAGAATCTGCGTGGGAAACGCCGCCGGAACCGGTGCTGTATGGGCGGCATGCCCCGCTGTCCGCTTCAGTCGGGAGGCGGCGGCCGCCGTGTCGGGGTCGCCCCGCCGGCGTGCCTCGGCACCGAGGCGGGCGGCGAGATGTGACACCGTTTCTTCCCAATTGACCAGTGCACCGCCAAGAGTGGGGTCGTCAACGATGGCGGCGACAAGACTGTCACCCGGTTCGATCCCCAAATGCCTGAGCAAACTTTCCCCGGCGCCGTTGGCCTGCACGATCCGCCAACCGCCATCAAGCGCCCAGCCCGGATACGGATCATGCCCGTCCAAAAGACGTGTGACGGCCCGCCGGAAGGGGCGCAATTCCTCTTCATCAAGCGCGCGCTGCCTGAAGGCCGGTGCAAATCCGGCGGCGAGGAGCCATTCGTTCCGCACATGTCCCGGTACGGACAGGGTCTCGGCAAGGCGCAGGACCATGTCGCGGCTGGGTGCGGATTTCCCGGTTTCGAGAAAGGACACATGACGCGTCGACACATTGGATTCAAGGGCGAGCGCCATCTGGCTCATGCGCCGGCGCTGCCGCCAGGTTTTCAGAATGGTGCCGAAGGTTGCCAAGACCGTCCTCCCATGTATCCCGATGTCATACCCCGGCCATACCGGACTTTCGATGACGTCCAAGGTCATTGTCTTCGGTTGCGCGGTCCTGTGACTGTAGCGGCACCACGTTTTCAAGAAACAGGAGATTTCCGATGCAAAACCCTGCCGATGCGATGCCTCTGGCCCGGCTTTTCGGTGTCGAGGTTCCACAATTCGACCGCGAAAAAGTCACCGGCACCATGACCGTCCGCGAGGACCTTTGCACCGCCGGGAACCATGTTCACGGCGGGGCCCTGATGGCGTTTGCGGATTCACTTGCGGCGATCGGGGCCTATCTGAACCTGCCGGAAAAGAACACCGGTACGACAACCGTCGAAAGCAAAACAAATTTCCTCGGCAAGGCTGAAAGCGGCACGGTCCTGACCGGAACCGCAACCCCTGTGTCCATCGGCAAACGTCTGACCGTCTGGCAGACCAGGATTGAGGACCAGGATCAACGGCCCATTGCCGTCGTCATGCAAACACAAATGTTTCTTTGAAAGGGACAGGGACACCGCACCATAACAGGCGCGGGATCAGGCTGCCGCGAGCAGCCCTGCATAACGACCACAAGCGCGCCATGCGCCATTATCCTCAGGGCGCATACACGCCCTGAGGGTTCAAACCGTCATGGTGTGAGAGAAGCCGACGCCTTTTATTGCGCCGACCCGGCTTCGACATCCGCGGCGACGCGCATGCGGACGATCTTGCTTGGATTGATCGGCGGCTCGCCGCGCGCGATCATATCGACATAGTCCATACCGGCGACCACGCGGCCCCAGGCGGTGTATTCGTCATCCAGAAAAGGCACCCGGTCGAAACAGATGAAAAACTGGCTGTCGGCACTGTCGGGATCGTCGGCGCGGGCCATGGACAGGGTGCCGCGCAAATGGGGCAGATCGTTGAATTCCGCCTTCAGATACTGACCGCTGCCCCCTGTGCCGGTGCCTTCCGGATCGCCGCCCTGGGCCATGAACCCCTCGATCACGCGGTGAAAAATGAGACCGTCGTAAAAACCGCTGCGGGCCAGTTCCTTGATGCGGGCCACATGATTGGGCGCCTTGTCGGGCCGCATGGCGATCACCACGCGCCCGCCCTCAAGGTCCATATAGAGGGTGTTTTCCAGATCCAGTTCGGTCGCCTCGGAAGAAATGCTCATCAAATTCACCAATGCCATTGCAAGCCATGCCAACAGTTTGCCGTTCAAGAAACGCATTTTCGACTTTTCCCAACTTTCTTCATTTTTAGGGTATGCGGTACCCATAGCCCCCGTTTTCGGCATTTTTCAGGCATCGGCGCCTGCCGCCTGCGGGTGCGTCCGCCCCCCCACCCTTTCGCCGACGGCCCGCGCCACGCTCTCCGAGACGAAGGGGGCGATATTGCCGCCATAGAGAGCCACTTCCTTCACCAGTTTGGAGGCGATGGTCTGATAGCGCGGGTCGGCCATCAGAAACACCGTCTCCACCGATGGATTGATCTGATAATTCATGCCGGTCATCTGGAATTCGTATTCAAAATCGGCCACGGCCCGCAAACCGCGAATGATGATGCGGGCACCCATCCGCTCGGCGAAATGCATCAGAAGTTCGTCAAACTGCACCACATCGAAGCCGACGCCGACCTCGCGCGCCAGCGGTCCGGCCTCGCGCCGGACCATGGCGACCCGTTCTTCCAGTGTGAAGAGAGGGTTTTTACTGGGGTTGGTGGCAACCCCGATCACCAGCCGGTCCACCAGTTGCAGACCGCGCCGGATGATGTCCATATGTCCCTTGGTGATGGGATCGAATGTGCCGGGATAGACCCCGACGCGTTCCTCAGCAGGTTTCATGCGTTTCCCCCGAACTGTAAAACCCAAGCGACATGACAACTGACATGACCGGTTCCGTGCCGCGCCCCCATCAAAGAGATTGCAACAGGCTGTATTTTGCGCACCATCGGTCAAGAAAAGGCAAAACTCAAGCGGAATACGGCAGAATACGGCCCAAACGAACCACAAGCCTGCCACACCGGGGATACTGGCGCCTGCGAGGACCGGCGGATCATCCCACGGCACATGAACGACAAGGACCCTGTCACATGACCGCTATCGTCGACCCGGCGCTGTACGGGCTTTTCCTGGTGACGTCGGCCTTGCTGATCATCACACCGGGCCCGATCGTCAGCCTGATCATCGCCGAAACCCTGCAGCACGGCGCCCGCTTCGGCCTTGCCGTGGCGCTGGGGGCGACGACAATGGCGATGCTGTATCTGGGGCTTTATCTTGCCGGATTCGCCTTTCTGCTGGAACAAATCCCGCTGGCGCTGGATGCCATACGCTATGCCGGGGCGGCGTATCTGATCTATCTGGCGGTGCGCGCCTTCCGGTCCACACCACAGGGGCGGATCGGCGAGGATGATCTGCCGACAGAGCGGAGCGCCCTGAGCGCATACGGGCGGTCGTTGTGGATCGCGCTGACGAACCCGAAAGTGGTGATCTTTTTCGCCGCCTTTTTCCCGCAATTCCTCTCGAACAGCCGTCCGGTGGAACCGCAACTGGCGCTGCTGACGGTGAGCTTCCTCGTCATATCCGTCAGCATCGACTGTCTGTGGGTGGCCGCCGCCGCCCGTCTGCGCCGGGTCTTCGCACGCGGCAGGACGATGCGGGCGGCAGGCCGCCTGTCGGCCGGCGTGCTCGGCCTCGGCGCGCTGGTTCTGCTGTTTCTCAATCCCTGAAAAGCGGCCTAATAGAGAATATGGACGGCAGGCGGGCGGGAAAGAGGATTATTCCTCTTCCCCACCAGTGCTGTTGGCGCTGGTCTGAGTGTCGACGGCTTCAGGATCGGCGGTCCCGGTTTCGGGGCCGTCTTCGTCATGCTCGTCATCATCCTCGGCCCCGGCGTCACCCAGATAGGCGACGGAGACGATATGCTCATCGTCCGTGACCTTGAACATGGTGACCCCTTTGGTGTTGCGCGCGGCGATGCGCACATCGTGCACGGGAATGCGGATCAGCTTGCCCTGATCGGTGACCATCATCACCTGATCATCCGGATTGATGGGAAAGACGGAGACGACCGGCCCGATCTGGCCGCGCATCCGCTCATCGGACGGGCCGTTCCAGATGCCCTGCCCGCCCCGGTTGGTCAGCCTGTATTCATGACTGGAGGAACGTTTGCCGAAACCGTTCGCGGTCACGGACAGCAGAAACTGTTCCCTGCCGGCCAGGTCGGCCATGCGCTCGGCGCTCAGCGTTGCCTCGGCGGGTTCGGCCTTCCACGCGGCGGCGCGCAGATATGCGTCACGTTCGTCGGCGTCGGCATCGGCACCGTTGAGGATACACATGGAGACCACATGGTCGCCCGCGCCCAGCATCATGCCGCGCACGCCGGTCGATGTCCGGCCGGCGAACAGACGCACCTTGGTCGCCGGGAAGCGGATGGCGCGCCCGCCGGCCGCCGCCAGCAGCACGTCGTCGTCTTCCGTGCAGACGGCGACACCGATCAGGCTGTCGTCCTCATCGGCGAAGCGGATGGCGATCTTGCCGTTGGACATGACATTGGAAAAATCGGACAGACGGTTGCGGCGGACATTGCCGTGCGCGGTGGCGAACATGACGTTCAGGTCGGCCCAGCTGTCCTCGTCTTCCGGCAGGGGCAGAATGGTGGCGATGCTTTCGCCCGGTTTCAGCGGCAACAGGTTGATGATCGCCTTGCCGCGCGACTGGGGCGTGCCGAGCGGCAGGCGCCACACCTTCATCTTGTAGACCTGCCCGAAGGTGGAGAAGAACAGCACCGGCGTATGGGTGTCGGCGACAAAGACGGTGGACAGGAAATCCTCCTCCTTCGTCTGCATGCCGGAGCGACCCTTGCCGCCGCGCCGCTGTGCCCGGTAGGTGGCCAGCGGCACCCGCTTGATATAGCCGGAATGGGTGACGGTAACGACCATGTCCTCGCGGGCGATCAGGTCCTCATCGTCGAACGCCTCGGCGCTGGCCAGGTCGATTTCCGTGCGGCGGTCATTGGCGAATTCGGCGCGCACGGCGTCCAGTTCGCCGCGCAGCACCTCGAACAAACGCACGCGCGAGCCGAGAATTTCCAGATAGCCGCGAATCCTGTCGGCCAGTTCCTTCAATTCCTCGCCGATTTCATCGCGGCCGAGCGCGGTCAACCGGTGCAGGCGCAGGTCGAGAATGGCCTTGACCTGAATTTCCGACAGGCGGTAGCCGTCGTCGGACAGGGTGCCGGTCTCGCTGATCAGTTCCAGATAGGGCAGAATGTCGCCGGCATTCCAGGCGCGCGTCATCAGGGCCTCGCGTGCGGCGGCCGGCGAGGAGGCACCGCGGATGATGGCGACCACCTCGTCGATATTGGCCACCGCCGTCACCAGGCCGACCATGATATGCGCCCGGTCGCGCGCCTTGTTCAGTTCGAACTTGGTGCGGCGGGTGATGACCTCCTCGCGGAAATCGATGAATGCCTGCAAAATGGCACGCAAGGGCAGCTGTTCGGGCCGGCCGCCGTTCAGCGCCAGCATGTTGATGCCGAAACTGGTCTGCACGGGGGTGAAACGGTAGAGCTGGTTCAGCACCACGTCGGCGACCGCATCGCGCTTCAGCTCGATCACCACGCGGACACCGTCGCGGTCGGATTCATCGCGGATGTCGGAAATGCCCTCGATGCGCTTGCTCTGCACATTTTCGGCGATTTTCTCGATCATCGAGGCCTTGTTCACCATGAAGGGAATTTCGGTGATGACGATGGCCTCACGGTCCTTGCGGATCTCCTCGAAATGGCTGCGGCTGCGGATGGTGATGGAGCCGCGCCCGGTCTCGAACGCCTGACGGATGCCGGCGCCGCCGAGAATGATGCCGCCAGTCGGAAAATCCGGGCCCTTGATATGGTCCATCAGGCCGGCGGTGTCGATTTCGGGATCGTCGATCAGCGCCAGCACACCGTCGATGACCTCGCCCAGATTGTGGGGCGGGATGTTGGTGGCCATGCCGACGGCAATACCGGCCCCGCCATTGACCAAAAGGTTGGGAAAGCGCGCCGGCAGCACTTTCGGCTCGCTTTCGCTTTCATCATAGTTGGGCTGGAAATCCACCGTGTCCTTGTCGATGTCGGCCAGGATGGTGGAGGAAATCTTGGCCATGCGGGCTTCGGTGTAGCGCATGGCCGCCGCGCCGTCGCCGTCCATGGAGCCGAAATTGCCCTGCCCGTCGATGAGCGGCGCGCGCATGGAGAAATCCTGGGCCATGCGTACCAGCGCGTCGTAAATGGCGCTGTCGCCGTGGGGGTGATATTTACCCATGACGTCGCCGACGATGCGCGCGGACTTGCGGTATGGCTTGTTCCATTCATAGCCGTTTTCATGCATCGAATAGAGGATGCGCCGGTGCACCGGCTTCAGCCCGTCGCGGACATCCGGCAGCGCCCGGCTGACGATCACGCTCATGGCGTAATCCAGATAGGACGCTTTCATTTCCTCTTCGATGGTGATCGGCTTGATGTCGCGATCTTCGGGGCTGATGGACGGGGTGTCGCTCAACGGCTGGCCCTTCTTTTTGTTTCAATGCGGTCTTTCAGGGATGCGGCCCTGACGGGCCGGACGAAACGGCCACAGGATGAATGGCGGGAGATGCCCCTGACCCACGATATCTTGTGCCCCTTCGTATCCTGCCGATGTGTCTAGCAAGTCGCATCACACAGCGCAAGCACGGTGCGGCGGACGGTAGGACGCTGCGCTCAGCACGGCCCAGCCGAGCACGGGAAATCGGCTCTACCGCAACGGACATGGCAAAAGTGCAAAGGATCACACGCGGGGGCTGGACGCACCGCGCCGACTTTTCTATAAGCCGCAGGGTTTCAGCCAGTATCCCGCCGGGCAGGTGGCAGAGCGGTTGAATGCACCGGTCTTGAAAACCGGCAAGGGTGCAAGCCCTTCGTGGGTTCGAATCCCACCCTGCCCGCCATAATTTTTTGCGCTCACGCAGGGCCGCTAACCGCGGCCTGCTCCGCGAGGGCGGCCTGACCGGCCGGGGCGCAGTCGCGCCCTGGGGTGCTTCCAAATATCGAACAATTTTCCAGCACCCTGCGCCTTCGGCTTCGGGTGGCAGGCCACTTGGGGCCTGACATGCGAAGGCGATATAGGCGTAGGCGTGTCTTCCGAAGCCCCGACTGCAATATGGGCGTAGGAAGGCTGAAAATCCCATGCGGGTCCGTCTATTTTCTCGAACTGAAAAACGGCGACATTTATGTAGGGTCCACCAGTGACCTGAAACAGCGCAAGCATACGCACGACACCGGTCGGGTGCCGTCGACCAAAGCTTTCCTGCCCGCTGAGTTAAAAGCGTACGTCTCTGTCGGCATGGCCGAGACCCCACTGTCGCTGGAACGATATTTCAAATCCGGGTCCGGCCTGACCGGTGTTTCCCCGGCTTTACAGAGCGCGGGCATCCCGGCCGGCTCGCGGATTTCGCTTCGGTACAAGGTGTCGACATGGCAGGCCCAAGCGCCCGTTCTCGAATGTCAGCGGGTGCGTCACGTCTTGAGCGGAAACCAGATTTCAGTATCCCCTGACATTGTTTGCGGATCATATCCCGGGCCATAGCGTTCATAGGACGGTGCCGCCGACAGCTCCTTGCCGGAGGCGGGCAGCCAGTCATTGAAGAACCATTGATAGCTCTGCCCCAACTCGCCGGCCGGACCGCGATGGGTGAGAACCGCATACGCAGACGGCTGTAATGCAAGGTGATCATGTCCGTCAGACATATCCGGTGTCGTGACTTCGACCGCCACCATATAATCCCACTGCCCTCCCGCCATATCGACGGCGTCATTCACACCGTACATGACCGGCTCCGCCTGCCCCGGCAGAGGCACGGACGGCACGAGCTCAGCCCACATTTGCGGGCAGACTGACGGCGCTTCGGCCATCTTTACAGTTCGGCGCAGACCGACCAGATGCCGTCCGGGTCCCCGTTCAATGCGGACGTCGTTTTCTTCAGGCATGCCAGACTCCTTCGATGTTCAAGATTCTGAATGGTGAATTCAATGCGAACGCTGGGTATTTCTTATAGATCGTGACCTTTGCGAAAGCCACTATCTGCTCTGCCGCCAAAGCCCGGACATCCTGACCAAACAGCATGTAAACCCTCTCACTCTCCGCCACGCGGGAACATGAATGCGAGCGTCTTTCGCCGTCGGAGCGGTGCGTTTTTTCGGGGCCTCTTTGTGCGTGCCAAGCGAATACGAAGCTGAATGACCCGGCAATGGCAGACGCTAGCGAATGACGAGGCGATAAAACACCGGGGCGGCGATGAGTGTCAAAAACGTCGCGAAGGCCAAGCCCCCCATGATCGTCACGGCCATGGAGGCAAAGAATGCATCGCTCAGAAGCGGGACCATCCCGAGAATGGTGGTGCCGGCGGCAAGGGTGACGGGATAGAGGCGTGACTTGCTGGCGGACACGATGGCGTCCAGACGGTCAAGGCCGGATCGTCTCTGAGCATCGATTTCCTCGACCAGGACGATGCCATTCTTGATCAACATGCCCGACAGGCTCAACAGTCCCAGAAGTGCCGTGAACGAGAATGGCAGGCCGGTCGCGAGAAGGCCAAGGGTGACGCCGTTGACCGCCATCGGCACAAGCATCCAGATGACGAAAGGCTGGCGCAAACGGCCGAACAACAGGATCGAGATCAGGATCATCAGCAGGAACCCGATCGGCAACTGGCGGGCGAGCGACATTTGCGCGTCGGTCGATTCCTCGAACTCGCCGCCCCACTCAAGATGATAGCCAACCGGCAACGGGATGGCTTCGATGCGGTCACGGACCTGGGCGAGCGCCGTCGCCGGCGTCACCCCGTCGACGGTATCGGCCTGAACGGTCAGTGTCGGCGCCCGGTCCCGCCGATGCACAAGCGTGTCGCGCACCTCGACAGCAAAGCCGTCGACGAACTGGGTGATCGGAACATATTCCCCGGCGGCGTCCGAATAGACAACCTGATCCAGCAACGCACCGCTGCGGGCGCGAACATACGCGGGAAGACGGACATAGATCGGGACCAGCCGGTCATCTTCGCGAAGCTGCCCGGCGAACACCCCGTCGGACGCCAACAGGAGCGCCTGCGCGACCTCTTCCCGCGCGACGCCCACCGCCTGGGCGCGTTCCGCGACATAGATCGGCCTCATCGCGACTTCGCGTTCCCGCCAATCCAGACGCACATCCATTATGGACGGTGTGTCATGCATGATCGCGGCGGCCTGCCCCGCCAATGCCCGCAGCACATCCGGGTCCTTGCCGCTGAAGCGCGGCTCCAGATCCGCCGTGACCGGCGGGCCGTAGACAAGCCGCTCCGTCCGCGCCTCGGCATGAGGGAGGGCCTGTGCCGCGACTTGCTTCAGATCCGCCATCAGGCGCGGAATGGCTTCGGCCGACTGTGTCCGTACAATCAATTGTCCGTATGACGGGTCCGGCCGCTCGGGGTCATAGGTCAGCATGAAGCGCGAAACACCGAACCCCACGGACGTTGTCACGGCGACCACATCATCGCGGGCCAGCAGCCAGTCCTCCAGAACCGTCATATCCGCCGAGGTTTCCCGGATGCTGCTGCCCTGCGACAGCTTGTAATTGAGATAGAAAAGAGGCGTGGTCGAAAAGGGAAAGAACTGCTGCTGCACCTTTCCAAAGCCGACCATGCAGAGAACGGTCAGGGCAACGAGGGATACGGTCACGGGCCAGCGCAGCCGCAGGGCGAGAGCCAAAAGGCGGCCATAGGCGCGAAAAAGCAGGCCATTGTAGGCATCGCCATCCTTGCCGGGCGCACCGATGCGGAACAGCCAGCGTCCCATCAGGGGCGTGGCGGTCACCGCGAGAATCCAGCTCATGGACAGGGACAGCGAAATCACCGCGAACAGCGAGAACAGGAATTCGCCGGTGGCGTCGGGGCTCGTCCCGATCCCGGCGAAGGCCATGATGCCGATCACCGTGGCGCCGAGCAGAGGCAGCGACGTCCGGGAGGCAATCCCGTCCACCGCATCCCGTGCCGACATGCCCTGCCGCATTCTGGTCTGCATGCCCTCGGCAATGACGATGGCGTTATCGACCAGCATGCCCATGGCGATGATCAGCGCGCCAAGCGAGATCCGTTCCATCTGAATGTCGAAGAGCGCCATGAAAAAGAAGGTGGAATTGACGGTCAGGACCAGGGTTGCACCGACGACAATGGCGGCGCGCCATCCCATTAAAATGGCAAGAATGCCGATGACGATGCCGACCGAGAGGGCAAGGCTGATGAGAAAGTCGTCGTTCGCCTCTTCAACAACCCGGTGCTGCTCGTATATCGGCCGCACCTCGACGCCAACCGGCAATTCCGGCGCCAGCGCGGCAACGTGCCGTTCGACGGCATAGCCGACATCGACGATGTTGACCCCGGGAATGCCGGAAACAGCGAATGTGAACGCTTCTTCACCGTTGAAGCGTACGATGTTCATCGGTTCGTCGACACGCGCCCTGTAAACGTCGGAGACATCGAAGAGGTTGAGCACTTGCCCCCTGAAACCGAATGTCAAACCGGCAATGGCTTCCGTCGTGTCGTAAGGGGCAGGCGCTTCAATCTGGACACGCGCCTGACCGTTCCGCGCCGAGCCGGCATCCTCAAGCCGGTCACTGTTGGCAATGGCATCAATGATGGTACCGGGCGGAACACCCAATTGGACCATCTGCTCATTCCAGGGCGAGACAAAGATGGCCTCTTCGGGCAAGCCCTGGATCTCGACATCGGCAACGCCGTCGACGGTCAGAAGCTGACGGCGCAGAAACGTCGCGATGGCATGTATCTGAGTGTCGCTGAAGCCCGGTGTCGTAACGGCATAGAATATGCCGTACACATCGCCGAAAGTGTCGTTGACCATTGGCGCGCCGGCAACCTGCGGCAGAGCAACGGCGGCGTCGCCGACCTCGTTGCGCAGTTCGTCCCAGATTTGCGGAAGCTCGCCGCTGTCATAGGTGGGCTTGATCTCAACCGTGATCTCGGAAACACCGGGGCGGTTGCGTGATGTGATCGTCTGGACCTGGCTCATCTTCTGGATGGCCGCTTCCAGAGGCTCGCTGACCTCCCGCGCGACCTCGGCAGCGGTGGCGCCGGGGTAAAGCGTCACGACGACCGCCTCCTTGATGGTAAAGGCCGGGTCTTCCAGCCGGCCGGCATTCAGGAAACCCCAAAGCCCCCCGAAGACACAAAAGAGGATCAGGATCCATGTGTTCAAGGGGCGCTCGATCGCCCTGGTGGAGAGGGTGATCATGTCAGTGCACCAAATCGAAGCCCTGGAAACGGCGCACCGCCTGACCGTCCCGGAGCAGATGTCCACCGGTCGCGACAATCTCCTGGCCGGGCATCAAGGCGCCCTGAACCGCGACCGCCGTGCCGTCGATCGCCACGACCGCGACACGCAGCCGGCGGACCGTGCCACGATCCGCATCCCCCGCGAACAGCATCACGCTCGCCGTGCGGTCGGCGTTCAACTGGATCGCCGTGACGGGAAGCTGGATCAGGTCGGTATCGTCCTGGCGCAGATACGCCGTGACGGTGGTGACAGCGCCCGGCAGCAGGTTTCCCGCGTGACGCGGCGGAACGGCAAGGGAGACCAGATAACTCTGCCCGATCGCGGCCGTTTCGGCACGATATTCGCGCAAGGCCAGCGTCACCGGCCCTATACCGGCATCAAGCACCGTCTCGAAGCGGACGTCCCCCAGGCTCGGGACACGGCGCAGCAACTGCTCGGGAAAGTCGATCTCGACCCGCAGTTCGGACATGTCGTGGAGACGCAGAACAGGCTGACCGGCCGCCACGGTGGTATAGTTGTCGACAACCCTTATGGCCACAAGACCGTCGAAGGGGGCTGTCAACGTTGCCTCGGCCAAGTCGTCGCGGGCCTGGCTGAGCGCCACGCGCGCCAGATCCCGAACCGTCTCCGCATCCTCGGCACGCACCGCGGAAACAGCCTGCCGGGACGCCAGCTTGGTATTGCGTCTGTAGTCGCGTTCGGCCTGCTCAAGATTGAGTTCCGCGCGTTCGACCGCCAGCTGGAAATTCAGCAGGTCCAGCTCGGCAACCAGACTGCCGGCCTTGACCCGGTCCCCTTCGAGCAGGGGCAGACGTTCAATTCTGCCGGCGACCTGAAACGCCAGATCCACCGTCTGTCTTGCGGCGACCCGACCGTAGAATCTGCGCTTCTGAACAGCGGTCGGCGCCGGCACCGTCATAAGCCTGACCAGCGGCGGTGTGGCGGCGGACACGGCCCCGTCGTCCCGGGCGAAGGCCGTTTCGCCAGCCACGGCGGAGAAGGCGGCCAGACAAATCGCGGCCAACAAACCGACCGGCCGGCCCCGCCCTGCAAAGTTTCCCATTGTACGCTCCAGCATCCTGGCGAGTCCGATCGATAGCTACCGCGCAACCCCATGGAAACGCTTGTCCTACGGCGTAGGAGTCAATATATCCTACACCGTAGAAGTCAACAGAGATCTGTAGCGGTGAACAACAAACTGAAAGAGCGTGGCCGTCTTGGATTGTCGCGTGCAGCGATCGTCCAGACAGCGATCACACTGATCGAGGCGGAAGGCGAGACCGGCTTCACCATGCGCAAGCTGGCCGCAAAAGTGGGATGCGATCCCATGACGGTGCTCTATCACGTCAAATCGAAAGCCGAACTTGAACGGGCGATGGCGGAAGCGCTGAACGAGACGATACAGCTTCCCGATCCAAAGGCGCCCTGGCGGGACCGGATCGTCTCGCTTGCGCAGCAGTGCCACACGCTCGCCCAGCGCCACCCCGAAACCTTCAAGCTGCTGTTGCGCTTTCGCGGGACCGGGCCGGCAGATCTCAGAAACACGGAAGTGATTTATCAGGCGCTGAGCGATGCGGGGGTGCCGGATTCCATGATCGTCGACGTCGGCTTCGGTCTTTATGCGAGCGTCCTTGGATTGGCGATGGCCGAAATCGGCGGCCTGCTTCGCCCGGCCGATGCAACGGCGCTGGAAGCGATCGACGCCCTGCCCGTCGCCGACTATCCCGCCCTGCACCGCCTGTTACCGTCCTATGCCGCCGAGAGCGGCGGGCGGACGTTCGAGACCACCCTGCACATGCTGCTGGACGGTATCGAGAAATATATCAGGGACCGCGACCTGCCGCGATAAACTTGGATGGTCTGCGTGCGGCTGCTGCGAGAGAATTGCAGTGCGCCCGTTGCGGCGCATCATACAGTCATGCCATCGCCGCACCATGAAAAGAGGCATTTTATATTAATATTTTAGGCCACTTTTTTAAAGTATTTTATTGCCTTTGGCGAGCCCGCTGAGCGTAATTTCCGCAGGCAGCACACTGTGACCACCACCAAGATCGATCAACACACCGGGGGTGTCTGCCTGCTGGCCAACAAAGCGTGCTGCATTCAAAACATACTGAAAGCTTGTAAAGTCCGTCACGGTATTGCGCAGGAGCAGTATCTCCCCCAGAGGTGTCTGCAAAGACAAGGGCCGGATCGGCATTTGCCGGATCGCCCGCGCGCGGTCATATCAGCCATCATTGGATGGAGTGTCCTTCCTATATACGGCCAAAGTATGCTGGTCGGCGGCAGCCCCCTGCCCCGTTCCGGGAGGTGGATAGTGGCTGATCGCTTAAAAGCGCGGGAACGGCCCGGCATCGCGATCAGATCAAAATCATCATGTCTTCGAAGTCGGCGCGGATGAGGCCGGTCAGGGTGACGGACTGGGGATCGCCGTCCGCGCCTACACCCAGATCGATGACCAGGCTGGGGTTGCCATTGCTGTCCACGCTGAGGCGCGCGGCCGCCGCCACATCGTCCAGCGTCGCAAAATCAGAGGCGGCAAAGCGCAGGTCGAGGATGTCCTCGCCCAGGGCAAAATCCGTGATGCGGTCGTTGCCCGTCAGTGCCCCGAAGGTGAAGGTATCGCCGCCCGCGCCGCCGGTCAGCAGGTCGTCGCCCGCACCCGCCCACAGCGTGTCGTCGCCGTCACCGCCGCCTACCGTATCGGCGCCCGCACTATTGAACAGGGTGTCGTTGCCAGTGCCGCCGACCAGCACATCGTCGCCGTCTGCGCCGAACAGTAGGTCATTCCCGCCGCCGCCATTGATGGTGTCGTTGCCGGCGCCGCCGCCCATGGTATCGGACCCGCCGGCACCGTGCTTCATGTCGTCGCCCGCGCGGCCCCAGATCCTCTCATCCCCGTCACCGCCGATCATGGCATCGGTCGCGGGCGTTCCGACAAGGGGCGGCAGGTCGTCCGGATCGCTGACCGCGAGGGTGAAGCGGGCGCCGTCCGATATCTGCGGGCTGCCGTCGCTGACGCGGAAGATGAAATCCGCATCCGCCCCGCGTGCGTCGGATGTGTAGACCAGCCGCCCGGCGGCGATATCGTTTGCCTCGACGGTCTGGCCGACGGTGACGGCCACCCCGTTCAGGGTGAGGGCGCCGATCTCCGGCAGGCTGTCGATGATGACGGCATCCAGGGGGTCGCCGTCGGCATCGTCGAAGGGGAAATCCCCGGTGGTGATGGTGTAGGCCGCGCCTGCGTCCACCGCCGCCGCTGTGTTGCCCGTCGACGGTCCGCTGTTGGGCGGGGGTGGCGGTGGCGGAGTGGCACTGCTGACCGTGATGTTGGCACTGGCCGGGCTGGCGGCAAAGGTCGTGCCGTCGCCCACCGAATAGGTGAAACCGGCGCTGCCCGCACTGCCGCCGGTAAAGACCAGGTTGCCACCCGTGATATCGGCAAGGGCAATCACCTGTCCGTCCGTCACCGCCGTGCCGTTCAGGGTCAGGCCCGACACGCTGGTGTCGATGCGCACGCTGGCCAGGCTGTCGCCGTCCACGTCCGAAAAGGTAAAGTCCGAGACCTGAAGCGTCAGCCCGGCGCCCGCTGTCGCCGACAGGCTCGCCCCTGTGGATGTGGGCGCGTCATTGACGGCGGTGATATCGAAGGTCAGCGTCTGGTCGTCGGTGCCGCCATTGCCGTCATCGGTCTGGATACGGATCGCGCCGGCGCCCGTGCCGTTCAGGTTTGCGGTCGGCGTGAAGGTCAGCGCATCCAGTGCGCTGTTGACGATGGCCAGCGTGCCGCTGAACACCATGGTCGCATCGTCGGTGCCGTCGCCGGTGGTGATAGACAGCCCGGCCAGGCCGGCATCGGTGGACACCGTGCCGCCGGTCACCGTCAGCGTCACAGTCTGATCATCGCTGTTGATGTCAGTAATGTTGACCGTATCGGCAATGGCCACATTGGTGGCGTCTTCCGCCACTGTCGGGGCGGCCGGCAGGGTGATCGCCGGCTCCATGCCGAGCACCGGCCCCGCGCCCAGGCTCGCCCCGCCGCTGCCACTGCCGTCCGCCTGGCTGCCGGCAAGTACGACAATGGTCTCAACCGCGCCGCCATTGTCGGCCAGGACCCCGGCGATCACGGCGGGGTCCGCTGCATTGGCCGCCGTGTTCGCAAACACCGTCGTCGGATCGGCATTGATCACCGCCGCATCGACATTGGCGTTAAAGGCGGCGGTATCCGCACCGACGATGTTCAGACCGTTGAATGTCATAATGCCGCTGATCTCGTCCCCGGGCACGCCAACGTATGATGTGACATTGCCAAGGACGATGCTGTTGGTCAGATTAACACCGACGACGCCGTATACCCCGCCGCCAGCGGCATTGTCCCCTGCCGTCGCATTGCCACTGATGGTACTTCCGGTGATGGTGACAGTGCCAGAGCCGGCCACCCCGCCGCCATCGGCATTGTTCCCTGCTGTCGCATTGCCGCTGATGGTGCTGCCCGTGATGGTGACACCGCCGTTGGCATACACACCGCCGCCAGCGGCACTAAAGCCCGCCGTCGTATTGCCGCTGACCGTGCTTCCGGTGATGGTGACAGTGCCAGAGCCGGCCACTCCGCCGCCATCGGAGAAATTTCCCGCCGTCGCATTGCCGCTGATCGTGCTGCCCGTGATCGTGACGGCACCAGGGCTGTAAACCCCGCCACCACCGGAGAAATTTTCCGCCGTCGAATTGCCGCTGATCGTGCTGTTTGTGAGTGACAGCGTGTTGCTGCCGCCGCTGACACGAATGCCGCCGCCGTCTTCAAAGCTGGTCGTGGTGCGGCCGCCGGTAATGGTCAGGTCGCTCACCGTCAGGCTGGCACTGCTGTCGATCACCCGGCTGTTGTCGTCCAGCTGGGTGGACAGCGAATTGGCCACATCGGTGATGTTGGTGCCCGCCACCAGCGTATCGTCCCCACTGGCATCGCCGGTGATCACCAGGTCCGTCGCGTCGCTGCCGTCGATGGTCAGAGCTTCCGTGACACTCAACTCGCCGCCCGTCAGGCGGATCAGGCTGCTGGTGTCGCCGGTGAACACCGCGCCGTCAAAGATGATGGTATCCGCGCCCGCATTGGCGTTGGCCAGCAGAATGGCTTCCCGCAGGGACAGACCGCCGCCATCGGCGGCCTCGGCGGCAAGAGTGCCGGTGACGGTTTGATCATCGCCGCTGTCGCTGTTGGTGGTGACGGTAAAGATGGCCATCGCGGTGTCTCCCCAAAAACAGAGTACCGATAAACGGAGTGTGGTTACGTTCTCGGCGCTGTCGGGCTTGGCGCTGTCGGGCGTATACAGGCCGCTATCGGTGCGGAAATCTGTGTGTAGGGATCAAGAGAGGCAGAAGGCTCGTCCATTTCGAAAAAGTCGGACATTTTCTGGTTTTGACGCGATTTGTTCAAAATCGACGGGTCGTGCGACATGGCCAGATCGCCCGCGCGCGGGTTACATCAGCCATCGTTACATAGATGGTGCTCTCTATATTCGGAGGGTGTCTGTGCTGTCAGCGCCTTGAAGGCACGATTGAAAGGGCGCAGCGAAATATAGCCCGCTTCCATGGCGATGGTTAAAACCGGTATGTGTCGCTGATGCATATCGGCCAGACGGGTCTTTGCCTCCGCAATGCGGTACTCATTCAAAAATTCCGCGATGTTGCGATACCCCATATAGGTATTGATGAGCTTGCGCAGTCGATGTTCGGGGACACCGACTTCTTCGGCAAGTCTTGCGACGGTCAAGCCCTGCTCCCGGTACAGGCCTGCCTGCATCTTCTTTTTCAGCACGGCCAGATTGTGCTGGTCGGCGGCGGCCAAAGGCCTCGGCTCCCTGCTGCGCGCATCTTCTGCTTCCGGCTTCGCAAGGTCAGGGCCAGCCTGACTTTTCAGAAGGGCTTTTATCTTCTCGCTTGCCAGATAGTAGATAAACAGACTGCTTGTCAGAAAAGCCGATAAAGACTCAAGAATAGATATATTATCAATATATTGAGTACGGCTAAAAAATAACCTTTCCACCATAATTCCAACATATAAAATCAAAATAATAAAGGCGAGAAACAGCCGAAATTGTATTCTTTTATATATTAAATCACCCCTTATTCCTTTTATATTTATATAGAGCAGATAAGACGTTAATATTGTCATTGCTGGAATTGAAACCATACTAATTAATTCATAAGACACAAATTGTCCGACAAATATGATAGCTCTGACAATATAAAGGAAGTAAATTACTTTATATAGATATCCAAAATCAAAGTCATCTTTGAGGATAGAGACGCATAAAAACCATATATGGATAAATGTCAGCCTTGCAGAAAACTGTAAGATATTCCCTATGGGACCGAATAAGGCGTCTTCATCAAAAGCCGCAACAATCAAAAAACATATGGTACTGGTCGGGGCTGCGACCATAAAGAAGGACTGCGGACTTCCCGCAGGATGGCGCACGGACAGAAAAATGATCCAGAGCAGGTTAGCGATCGCCCCGAAGCGAAAGAGACTGTCGAAAAACTCCAGAATGGTAAGAGATGTCGCCAAGACATAATCCTCTGAAGCCTTGCCGTTGAGTTCGAAGATCAGTGAAGAAAACTCAGTGAAGACGGCGGCCACCCCAATTGCATAGCTTGCATATCTCCTATCCGGGCGCAATCCTTCTTACCCCGTACAGCACAAGGCTTCTTTTATGCACGTCTGCTTGAGGATTCTCCCGGATATTTGTGAGGAAAACTTGATCGGATACCGTAAGTTTTATCCGGATTTCATCAATAGCCTTACGGCAAACCGGTCCCACCCCATTTCGCTGAAAAGCGGATCGTAAAACCGCAGGGAGCGGTCCAGATCACGGGTTCCAACCATGGTGTATGCGATCATTGCGTTCGGTCCCCGACGGTCATGCGGTTTCGGTTTTTGCGCTGATCCGGCGATAATGCCGAGCGGCCTTTGCCCGGTTGCCGCAGGTCTCCATCAGGCACCATTTGCGGCGGCGGTTCCGGGTTTCATCGATGAACATCCAGCCGCAATCGACGCCCGGACATGTCTTGATCCGATCGCGCTCGCGCCGGTCGCTCAGGACCGACAAGGCCGATAGCGCGACGAGGCCGAGGACCGGCTGGCGCGCAAGATCGTCGAGAGAACAGGCGCCGGCGATGTCCACGTCACGCAGTCGCGCCTGAAGGGTCGCCGAGCCGAGGCCCGTCCCGGTGCGGAAAAGCCGCCGCAAATCGCGGCGGTACCGGTGCACGACATCGATGGAGGATGGACGCGCCGCCGCCGACAGGCCCACCGCGCGCACCCAGACATCAAGATCCGCAAGCCCCGCGATCTTTTCATGCAAGACAGTGCCGTCGGGTGCCCAATCCGCCGTGTTGAGAAAGTCCAGCGCCAACCGCCCGGCGATCAGCCTGACGGGATGTCCTTCAGCATATGTCATGATGTCATTCTAACCATTGTACCGGTTGACAAGCAACGCCATTCCCTATCTAACTTGTATAATGGTTAGTATAAGACGAAAACCGGACCAAGCGTGCGGTGCGCCCGTGGTTCTGACCATGGACGGGATCGTAAAGGGCATGCGCCGCACCTTTCCGGTCGCCGTTTTCGTGGTCCCGTTCGGGATTGCCTTCGGCGCCGCGGCGGTCGAGTCCGGCCTGAGTGTCCTTCAGGCCATCGCCATGAGCGCTGTCGCCTTTTCGGGCGCGGCCCAGTTCGCCGTCCTGGACTTTTGGCCGCGACCGACCGCCTTCGGCTCGCTGGCCCTTGTCGCCCTGGCCCTGAACGCGCGGCATGTCATCATGGGGGCCGTCCTGTCGCCATGGATCAACAGACTGCCCCTGCCCAGACGGATTCTGGTTCTGAACTATCTGAGCGACGTCAATTTCGCGGATAGCCAACCGGCGTTCAAAGCGGGGGCGCGCGATGCCGGCATCCTTCTGGGCGGCGGCCTTGTCCTGTGGGCAAACTGGGTCCTTGGGACAGGCATTGGAGCCGCCGCCGGATCGCTGATCGGCGATCCGGCCAGGTTCGGTATCGATGTCGTCATGGTCTGCTTCTTTGCGACCGTGGTCACCGGACACTTGAGGCGAAGAAGCACACTTCCCCCGCTCATCGTTGCCGCCGGCATAGCCGCTTTGTCTGTCGACTGGCTGCCCACCGGCTGGAATGTGATCCTGGCGGCCCTTGCCGGCGGCCTTGCCGCGGTGGTTTTCCGTGGCCGGTGAGATGTCCACGCTGTCCACATGGGCCGCGATCACCGTCGTCGCGGGTGTGACGCTTGCAAGCCGTCTTGCTGGTTCGTTCCTGGCTGGTTCGTTCCTGATGGGCCGGGCGGATGCCTCGCCAGGGGTTGAACGCTTTCTCGACGGGCTTTCCGTTGCCGTGATTGCCGCGCTTGTCGCGTCGAGCCTGGCGCAAAACGGTCTTCGCGAAGGCGTGGCCGTCGCCGTGACCGTCCTTGTCATGCTGCGGTCCGCGACCGCCACCCGGGCCATGATCGCCGGTATGGCGCTGGCGGCGGCATGGGCAAATTTTCCAGCCATGTGAAAGATCACGGGATCACACGCACGGGTTACGCGGGTGCATTCCAAAACCCTCGGGTGCAAGGCTGATGCAACACCCCTTTGGGGTCGCTCATAAGCCAAGGGGGGACCGTCAGACGGTCCCCCCTTTGCCGTATCATATTTGCGATGATGTCAGAAAACGATGTTCATCGCCGACAAGTCGTCCGCGCTGACACCGCCGACAAAGCCCATCTGTCCGTCGCCAAGATCGATGGAGATGCCGAGAACATCGGATGTCATGGGGTTCACCACTTCCGTGACCGCCGTCATCAGGTCGTCAACACCGGCAAAATCCCCGGCCGTCGCGGACAGGTCGAGGATATCGCTGTCGGCATCAAAGCCGAAAACGGCCGCGTTTTCGCCCCCTTCCGGGAAATAGAAGGTTTCGGCACCGTCGCCGGCAAAAGCCAGTCCTCCGTCCAGAAGAATCGGCCCCGCACCGTCACCGATACCGCCGTCCGGTTCCACAGGCATGGGGCTATCGTCCGCCGGCAACGGCCCGGCACCGTCGCCGATACCGCCATCGGGTTCCACCGGCATGGGGCCATCGTCCACCGGTAACGGCCCGGCACCGTCGCCGATACCGCCGTCGGGCTCCACCGGCATGGGGCTATCGTCCGCCGGCAACGGCCCGGCACCGTCGCCGATGCCGCCATCGGGTTCCACCGGCATGGGCCTGTCGCCATCAAGATCGACGATTTCGACACCGGGTTCGACCGGCAGTATGACAGGCACATCACCGTCACCCTCTTCCGGCTCAGCCGGAAACGGGATCGGGCCGGCACCGTCGCCGATACCGCCGTCCGGTTCCACCGGCATCGGCCTATCACCGTCGAGATCGACGATTTCGACACCGGGTTCGACCGGCAGTGTGACAGGCACATCACCGTCACCCTCTTCCGGCTCAGCCGGAAACGGGATCGGGCCGGCACCGTCGCCGATGCCACCGTCGGGTTCCACCGGGATGGGTTCACCATCCAGCGGCGGCAACGGTCCCGCACCGTCACCGATACCCCCGTCCGGCTCTACGGGAATGGGCTGATCGGCGCCTGGTAGTGACTGCCCATCAGCCGGCGCCTTCCCCTGCCCAGCTTGACTGTCAAACACATTCAATACCCCCAGTTCCGACAGCAGCTTACGCAGCATGCCGGAATCGATGAGGTTCGTTCCTCCGTCGAAGAAAACCATTTTTCAATCCTCGTTGAAAAATAAATGCAATCTCACCGCCCGTACGCCTGGATTTTATGTTTTTACGCAGGACGATGAGCAGGCCCTGATTGCGACAGCCCACCTGAATGCAAAATTAACATACTGTTATATTGGACGTTTATCCTTGGCGTTGCCGACGGACAGGCGCCCTAAAAAACAACAGTCCGCAAGGGCCGACAGGGCCCGGCGCGCCTCTCAGAACAGTACCCTGCCCGTCCATGGCGGAGCCTTTTTTGGGTCTTGTACAATCAGGGGTATACGCCTGACCCGATTGCCGTTCACACCGGCACGGGCGCCGGTAACACGATGCCGGACAGGATTACGGAACACCACACCAACCGTCTGCGAGCGCGGTGCCGGCGGAAACCCCGCCGCCCGCGCATGACGCCAAAATATGTATGATGCATACATCCGTTCGTAGCGCCCGCAGGCCCTGTCTTACCGGGCCGGCGCCCGGCGCGGTGTCCCTGTCTTTCCCGATTGTGTTTGTTCTTTCCCGATCATGTTCGTCCTGGCCGCCTCGTTTCCGACGGCATTCGGCCGGGACACTGCCGCAAGGCGCGCTTGCACTGCACGCGCCTTCACCGTAAAATGGAACATATGAAGAACAGATACGCGGAAAACCTGTTGGGGGCGGTGGCGCTGGGACTGGCGGATGCCATGACCCGGGATGCGGCGCTGTGCGCCGAGGACGGCGCGGCGGTGCCGGCGGCCCTGGTCAGTATCGGCGCGGCACCGGGCCTGTCCATCGGCATGCTGGCACACACGCTGGCGCTGAGCCATTCGGCGACGGTGCGTGTTGTGGCCGGGCTGGTCCGCCGCAGGCTGGTCATCCGCCGGCCCGGCATGGACAGGCGCACCGCCGCCCTGTATCTGACCCCGCGCGGACTGGCGCGGCGGGATGCGGTTCTGGGCGGACGGCGGAGGGTGCTGGCACAGGTGCTGGACGCCCTGCCCCCAGCGGGCCGGAGCGAGCTGTCCGACCTGCTGGAGACCATGCTGGAGACGCTGTTGGAAATCCCGGCGACGGAGCGGACAGCGGGCGGGCCTATCTGCCGCCTGTGCGACAGGACCGTCTGCCTGCCCGCTCTCTGCCCCATGACCGATAGGGGGATTAATACGGGGGTCCATATCCACCCTGCCGGGCACGCCACCACCAAAGGCGGCCGGACAGACGGGACGCAGGCGCCGCGCCCGGCCGGCACAGCGGGCATCACGGCACCAGCAGATCGCGGACGGACGCCCTGAGGCTGCGGCGGGCGGCCAATCGTCCCACGACACACACGATGATCACCATTGCCGCCGCCATGCCCAGCGTCCAGGCCACATCCGGTTTGTACACAAGACCGAACTGGGACCGGTAGATCAGCACACCGGCGATCCAGGTGCCGGCCACGCCCCCGAGAGCGGCAATCAGCGCGGTGACGGCCCAATCATACAGATTGAGTTTCAAACACTGTCCAGGGGTGAGGCCCATGCTCATCAAAAGGCCGTTTTTCCGGCGGTCGTCGGCCTCGAACCCGCTGATGGAGGCGGCGAGCACGATCACGGCCAGAACCAGAACCATGCCGGCAAAGCCCGTCGTCAGCCGCGTGACCATGGCGAGCGTCCGGTCGAAACGCTCGGTCAGGTCCCGCAGGGGCACAAGGGACAGGGTGGGATAGCGCCGCCAAAGCCCCGCCAGGGCGGGCCAGGCGGTCGCGGGAAGTTCCATGCTGCCCATATACCGGGTGTCGGCGGATATGTGCGCCCGCGCGGATGCCGGCACCTGAAACCAGAAAGTGATCGACCCGTGACCGGGCCTGTATCGGTGCGTAGCGGCCAGCTCGAACCGATAGGACTGTCCCCCGATGCGGAAGGTCAGCCTGTCGCCGTAAGACAGGCCAAGGTCGGTCATGACCTCGGCCTCGGCGGAAATCCGTTGCCAGCGGGGCGTTGCCTGTGGCCACCAGGTGCCGCCGGCCAATTGATTGTTGTCGGGCATGGTGTCCGTCCAGCTTAACCGGACAGGGTCCTGCAAGGCGGACAGGGTGTCGCTGGGCTTGCGCATATGGTCCGCGAGCGCCGTGTCATTGACCGCGACGAGCTGTGCACCGACAAACGGGCGGAGCTGACGGACAGCGCTGCCGGTCCGGGCCGCCCAGTCCCTGACGGCATCCATCTGATCGGCGCGCACATCGGCGATCAGCAGATTGCCGTCATGGGTGCGGCTGTAGGCCTGCATGGTGGCGCCAAGATCCCGCATCAGCATCAGCGTGAACAGCAGCATCAGAACACACAGGCCAAGGCCGAGAATTTGCGCCGATTTGCCGAAGATGCGCTGTTTCATGATGAAAAAGGCAAAAGGCAAAAACCCAGCCCGCCGCCGTCCCCACACATCGCCGAGATTGAGGACGCCCCAGGTCACGGCCATCATGACCGCAATAGCCGCCGCGAACGCGCCGAGAACAAGCCCCGTCAACAACCAGTTGTCGGAATAGACGGCAGCGACAAGCCCAAGGCCGGCCAGACCCGAGACCAGCCTGAACCACAGGCGCTGGCGGGATGACATCTGATCAGGCGGTATCTGGCCGGCCCGGACAAGCGCCAGGATGGAGGCATGCCGCAACTGCACGAAGGCGGGCGTCTGGAACAGCAGCAACAGGCAGAAGACCAGCGCGGCCGTTTTCAGGACCGCGCCCATGTGCCAGCCGAAGGCCAGACCGGGAAAATGCACCTGCAGCGCCTGAACGATCAGGGCATGGGCTGCCAGCGCCCCCACGGCACCGACACAAAAGGCAACCGCGAAGCCGATCAGCCATTGCAGCCCGGCCATGCGCACCCCGGTGGCCAACCCGACACCAAAACTGGCATAGAGCGCGAGGCGGTAGCGTATCCGGGCCAGCCATCTGCGATTGGTCATGTCGATGGCGACCGCCGCCATGAACACCAGAATGATGGAGGCAATCCCCAGAAAATTCTCGGTCCGTTTCCAGAACAGGGCAAGGGGGTGGGAACCGCCGCGTTTTTTAACCAGCCGGGCAGCCGGCAGCGTTTCACCGGCCCAGCTTTCCATCCTGCCTTCGGCCGCCTCGTCGGCGGTGATGAGGTAGCGCAACCGGCGGTCTCCACCGTCAACACCGGCGGTGTCCAGACTGCCGGCATGCACCATGGCACGCAGGGCCACGCTGTGACCTTCCATCAGGCGGTCGGGTTCATGGAACAGGATCGCGGACACCCGCAAGTCCGCTGTGCCGAGTGTGAGGATATCGCCGACCCCGGCCCCCAGTTTCACCGCCAGACGCGGCCCCAGCCAGATTTCGCCCGCTACAGGCCCGCGCTCAACCGTCCGCGATTGGGACGCCGGGCTCACCCCGACCGTCAAGGCGCCCTGAAGCGGATACGCATTGTCGACCAGTTTCAACTGGACCCGCTGCCATGTCTCGCCGTGGGTCATGGTGATGGATATGAGTTCGGTTTTCGATACCCCGTCTGCCTCGGCGAACAGGACGTCTTCAGCGGTTCGCGGCAGGGGCTCATGACTTTCCAGCACCAGATCGGCGCCGAGCAGGCCGTCCAGATTGGTTTGCAGATATGCCTGGATCGACGCAGCGGACAGCGTCAGCGTCAGCAGAAAAAGGATCAGGACAGTCTGGGTGAAAAAAACCAGACGCCCGTCATGCCCTTTCAGGTCATTGAGCGTATTGTCACGGACAATGGACAAGACAGTGGGCAGTTTTGTCATTGCAGTGCCTCCAGACGGCCGGCGGTCAGGCGCAGACGGGTGTCGGCGCATGCCGCCAGGCGCCGGCTGTGGGTGACGATCACCATCGCGCACCCGCTGTCCCGGGCGAATCCGACCATCAGGTCCGTCACCGCCGCTGCCGTGCGTTCATCCAGATTGCCGGTCGGTTCATCGGCAAAAACAAAGCGCGGGTTGCCGACAAAGGCGCGGGCAATGGCAATGCGCTGCTGTTCACCGCCGCTGAGCTGGTCGGGGCGGTGCCGGGCGCGTTTTTCCAGCCCGATCTTTTCCAGCCACCGGGCCGCGACGTCAAAGGCGTGGCGGTCCCCTTTCAGGCGCAGCGGCAGGGCCAGATTTCCGATGGCATCCAGTTCCGGCATCAGATGGAATTGCTGGAAAATGAAACCGGACCGGGCGCGCAGCGCGCGGGCGTCCACGGGCCTGCCGCCGATGGTGATCGACACTGCGCCGGTGCGCGGCGCCTCCAGCCCGGCGGCAATGGACAACAGGCTGGACTTGCCGGCACCGGACGGCCCGACAATGGCCTGTATGCCGCCGGGGACAATGGTTTGCGACAGATCGCGGAACAGATCGATCCGCTGGGAAGCGGTCTCGAAATAATGGCCGACCTGTTTCAATTCAATTTGATCCTGCATGGGTTTTCCCTTCCTGGAGCGGACTGGTTTTGCACCGGCGCACCCTATGGCAGCGCATGTCAAATGAAGGTGAAACAGGTGCACAAGGGCCGAACCGGCGGACGGGGAGTCAGAGGATATGGGGTCAGAGGATATGGGGTCAGAGGATGTGGGGCCGTGATGTGGCAGGATGGGCGATGGCGGCCGTTCCAGCGCGTTTGACGCCGGTTTGACAATAAAGCGGCCATGCTGCTTTGCTTGCGGCGGAAAAGGATGGAGCATGCGGGTACTGATCATCGAGGACAATCTGGATATCCAGGCCAACATCGCCGACTATCTGGAGCGTGAGTTTGATCTGGATTTCGCCTATCGCGGCGACCAAGGCCTGGAGCTGGCGCTGGCCCATGATTATGACGTCATCGTTCTTGACCTGAGCCTGCCGGGACGGGACGGGATCGACGTCTGCCATACCTACAAGCGCAAGGCCGGCTTGCAGGCGCCGATCATCATGCTGACGGCACGGGACACGATCGACGACAAGGAAACCGGCTTTACCGCCGGGGCGGACGACTATCTGGTCAAACCCTTTTCCCTGCGCGAGCTGAAAATCCGCATCCGGGCACTGGCCCGCAGGCCGAAGGCGCGGATGAAACAGGCCCTGCACTATCGCGGTCTGAGCCTGGACCGGGGCACGGCCGAGATCAGCGCGGAGGGACGGTCCCGCACCCTGAATGACAAGGAATGCACCCTGCTTGCCCTGTTGATGGAGGCGGCCCCCGACACCGTTGCCACGGATACGATCAGTTACGCCCTGTGGGGCGACGAACCGCCTGAATCCGGCGTGCTGAGAACGCATATCTACAATCTGAGACAATCGCTGAAGGCGCTTGGCCGCGCCCATCTGCTCAAAACCCTGCGGGGCAAGGGGTATGCCCTGCGCGAACAGGACAGCGGGCCATGAAAAACCGGACGGTTACGAGAAACAGGTTGGCTTCCAAGAACAGGCCGGCCAGGGTCCGCGGCCTTGTGCTGCGAAACTATATGGGCGCCGCGCTTGCCAGTTTCGGTCTGTTCACGATGATGATCGTCATCTTCGGCTTCGACCTTGAGGACGAGATTTTCGATTTTCAGGTGCGGCAGACGGCTGACCGGCTGGCCGGCGGGGACATCGGGGCGCTTGCGGCCGCCGGCACGGTGCGGTCCCTTGACATGCAGTATTTCATCGGCCGGCAGGCCATGCCCGACTGGCTTGCCGCCAGCCTTGACGACAGCCAGCCCGACGGCACGGATGAGATTTTCGCCGAGGAAAAGGGACATTTTCATGTGGCGGTGCGCCCGCTTGACGACGGGCGGACGCTGTATGTGGTTTTGAACGCACGGCCCTATATCCGGTCGACACCGCAGATCAAATCCTATCTGGTGATCGTCGGTGTCATGGCCGGGATATTTTTGCTGATTTCACTGTTTTTCATCCACCGGATGACACGAAAAGTCTCCCGCCCGCTGGAGGATATGGCCGCCGCGCTGGGATCGGACGATACGGCGTCCGCCCGGTTCGACCTGACGCCCGGCGCCCCGGCGGAATTGCAGGCCCTGGCCCGCGCGATTGAAGAGCGGGACAGGCGCATCGGCGCCTTTCTGGACCGCGAACGGGCGTTCAACAGGGATGCCAGCCATGAATTGCGCACCCCGCTCGCCGTTGCCACCGGCGCGGCCGAGGTCATGGAAGCTTCCGGCATTGAGGGCAAAGCGTTTTCCAGATTGAAAACGGCGCTGAGGGATATGCATCTGTTGACGGAGGGGATCCTGTGGCTCGGACGGGAAGCGGCACGGGCAACGGACTGCGATGTCGCCACTGTATGCCGGGACTGTACGGCCGCCTACGGCCACCTTGCCGACGGGCGCGAAGTGAGCGTGCATCTGGACGGGCCGGAAAGCGTGACGATGCCGGTCCCGGAGGCGGTCGCCCATGTGCTGGTGGGCAATATCCTGCGCAATGCCCTGGCGTATACGGACCGGGGGGATATCCGCATTCAGGTCCGGCCCGGATGCGTGAGCGTCAGCGACACCGGCGTCGGGTTCGGCAAGGCGGAGAAAGGGCGCCAGGGCTTCGGCGTCGGCCTGTCGCTGGTGCGCCGTCTGTGCACACATTTCGATATCGGCTTCGATGTGACAGCGGACACGCGGCAGGGCACGCTGGCCTGTCTGACCTGGCCTGTCGTCTGATCTGGCCTGTCTGACTTGAAGGGTTCGGTACGGACTGTCCAGACCGACATGAGCGATCCGCAGCGGCGGTGATGGCAGGCCGCACGCTGTCGGTTGCATGTCAGCAGGTGGATGCGCTTTAGTGGCGGCCGGCGGAACGGGTCCGCCCCTTTTCACTCGGATTCCGGAGGATAATGATGACGCCACAACGCGTTAACGTGATTACCCTTGGTACGGCTGACCTGAACCGGTCGCGCGCATTTTACGAAGCGCTCGGCTGGCAGCCGCATCCCAGTTCCATGGACAGCATCGTGTTTTTCCAGCTGAGCGGCATGGTGCTGGGCCTGTTCGGACTGGAGGCGCTGGCCGACGACCAGGGCCGGCCCGGCGCGACGCTTGGCACCGGTGCCATGACACTGGCACAGAATTTTCCCACCAATCAGGCAGTCGATGCCGCCTTTGCCCAAGCGGTGGATGCGGGGGCGACGCCGCTGAAAAAACCGCAGGACGTGTTCTGGGGCGGGTATTCGGGCTATTATGCCGACCCCGACGGCCATGTGTGGGAAGTGGCGATGAACCCGTTCTGGACGCTGGCCCCCGAGGGCGGCATCACATTGCCCGCCGAGGCGGAAACCGGCGCATAAGGGAAATATCCGCCTTGCCCAACATCATAGGCGGCCGAGATACGCACCTTCTGGGGCATACGCCGCCTGAGGTACACGCTATCAGGGGCGTCCGCGTGTGTAAGAAAGCCATGTTCCCGTGACACGCGGACAAGGGCGGCAAAATATGTATGATGCATACATATTCGCGAACCCGCACACGGCCTCCTGCGGCACAGGACAAATCCGCCTTGCGGCTTGCGCGGTCCCGTTCGCCAACGGGATGGAACTGTACCGGGGCCTGAAGGATGCCGGGGTCCAGACGGAACTGGTGGTTATCGAAAATACAGGCCATGTGATCTCACGGCCGAAGGAACGGCGGGCGGCGATGCAGCAGAATATCCGCTGGTTCGACACCCATCTGTTTGGTGACAGGAAAACGCCCGATCTTGATCTTGTGGACCGGTAAAGCGCGGTTTCACCTGCGCACGCCCGATCAGAAGCCGAGCGGCGGCGGAAAGGGCTTGTCTGCGAACGCCCGGACCATCAGAGAGACGACACCGGCGGTAAACAGCGCCGCTGCCGCCCAGACGAGCGGCACGGCGACAGAGACCGGGAACAGTCGGGCGATCAGCCAGCCGGCCAGCGGCAGGATATGCAGGGCGTGGGTGGCGAAAAAATGCGCCGCGCGCAGGTCACCGCCATCGAGACGCCAGCCGAACAGCGGCCCGCCCGGCCCGTTCGGCGTGCCGCCGAACCGTCCATCGGTGGTGGCCAGCGCCCCGGCGGCGGCCACCGTCAGGACAAAGGTCAGGATCAGTCCCAGGGCCACGGCCAGACGGAAAGCAGGCGACAGCACACTCGCCCCGTCCGCCCAGATGGACAGCCCGTAGACCAGCGCGGCGGACGTCAGAAAAACGGCCAGAAGCCCCATGACCGGATACAGGGCTGCGAGCACGGGATGATCCATATTGAAATGGGAGCGCACGCCGAGTGCGGACGCGGCGCACAGCCATGCCATTTCGATAAAAATGGCGGCGGCAACAGCGGTCACATAAGGGCCATACCAGCCGCTTGAGCGTATCCCGTCAGGCAGCCAGCCGGCAAACCATGCCAGCGTGGCACAATAAAGCGACAGGGACAGGGCGAATTTCAGCGGTTTCAACCAGACGGGGATGCCATCCACCAGCCGGCCGTCCATCCCATACAGGGCACCAAGCGGCAGGATGGCCAGGGCCAGGATCACCGCCGACCACGCAAACACCGGCTCCCTCGAGAGAAAATCGGAGATCATGGCTGTGCTCGCCCCCCATTGCGATAAATGTTAATTGTATTAACACACATGGAAAGGGATACGAGTACGGGCGGCAAGTGGATGACGAAGGGATGCGCAGTCTGTCCCCTGCCCCCATGACCGCGGTCAGTCAGGGCCGGCCGTGCGCGTCTCCACTTTTTGGAAAATGGCGTCGAGTGTGGTGGCCAGACAGGCGGCCGTATCCCCGTCCATGACAGCGTCCATTGCCGCGTTCACGGCCGCGAACGCGGCCCTCGCCTCTGCCTTCGCCCTTTCGCCGGCCGGCGTCAGCGTCAGCTGCCACTGCCGCTTGTCGTGGTCCGCACGGTTGCGGGCGACCAGCCCCATGGCGATCAAACGGGTGACCATCTGCGTCATGGCGGACTCATTCTGGCGGAGCTGCCCGGCGATCCGCTTTTGGCTGGCGGGACGGTTGCTGTCGATCAGTCCGAGCACGGCGGCCTGAGCCGCCGTCACCCCGGCCCCGTCGATCAGGGCATCGTCCGCCGCCCGTTTCAGGGCCGCCGCCGTCGTCTGAAGCAGGAAATAAAGTTTGTGCGTTTTCGCGGACATATGATCGATCCCTGATGGCCGTTGATCCTTGATGTCTGTTCTGACGCAGTGTAGCGTGCGCAATTACTTTAGCACTAAAGTTTTTGGGGAGCCTATCGATGACGACCGTAGATGTCTGGGGACAGATACCGACAGAGCGTATGGCACAGGCGCCCTGGCTTGCCTCCCTGTTGCGGTGGACGGGAAAAACGGCGGCAGACAGCGCCGTTTCCACGGATATGACGCTGAAGGCCATGGATACCGCAGGGGTCGATATCATGCTGCTGTCGGCATGGCACGGACCGGACGGCGCCCTTGTCAGCAATGAGGAGGTGGCCGCCCATATCGATGCGGCCCCGGACCGTTTTCGCGGCCTAGCCGCCGCCGACCTGTCAAACCCCATGCAGGCGGTGCGCGACCTGCGCACATGGGTTGACGGCAAGCGCTTCGTCGGTGTCCGGGTCGTGCCCTGGCTGTGGGACCTGCCGCCGAACGACCGCCGCTATTATCCCGTCTATACGGCCTGCGTCGACCTCGGCGTCCCCTTCTGTACGCAGATCGGCCATACGGGGCCGCTGCTGCGGTCGGAAACCGGGCGTCTCATCCCCTATCTGGAGGATGTGCTGCTGGACTTTCCCGAGTTGAAAGTGGTGGGCGGCCATGTGGGCTTTCCATGGATCGACGAGCTGACCTCGCTGGCTGTCAAATTTCCGAATTTCTTCGTCGATACATCGGCCTATGTGCTGCACCGTCTGCCGCGCGATTTCATCGACTTCATGACGGGACCGGGCAAGGGCCGGGTGATGTTCGGCACGAACTGGCCGATGCTGTCGCCCGAGATGTGCCTGAAGGGACTGTCCCACCTGAACCTGGAGCGGACGGCACAGGACGATTTTCTCGGCCGGACGGCGGAAAAGGTCTTTGGCCTGTAAGGCTAAGACACCGGCCTTGCGGGCCGGTTAAACCGTCCCGCTTTCTAAAGCATCCGTGCCAGCAGGGCGAACAGGCGGCCTTCCGTGTGGGACAGGCGCCAGCCGGCATGGACGAACATCCGTCCCTGTCTGAAATCATCGGCGACAGCGGCCCTGATCGCCGCCATATCCGCCGCCCCTTGCGGAAACAGGGCCTCTCCGGCCGCCATATCCGCCCTCGGGCCGGCGGGGGCGCCGATGGCCTTGCGGTAACTGGCGGCAAGGGCCGTCACCGCTGCGGCGTCAAGACCATCCGCCAGTCCACTTGGCAGCCCATCGGGCAGCGGGTCCGCCGTCATATCCGCGCGGGCGGCAAAAGGATGGGCCGATACCGCCATGAGTGCCGCCAGCACAGCGCGCCGTGAGAGAACCATCATGCCGCCGCCCCCAGTTTTTCCTTCAGATGATCGGCGAGACGAATGGTCAACGCCAGGATCGTCAATGTGGGGTTGGCGATCCCGCTGGTCGGGAAGACCGAAGACCCGGTGATGTAAAGATTTTCGGCATCATGGCATTTCAGGTCGGCGTCGACGATACCGGTGGCGGGGTCGGCATGCATCCGCGTCGTCCCCATATGGTGCCGTGACGGCAACATCGCCGACACCGCGTCATCCCGGCCGATGGGACAGGCCACGCGCCCGGCATGGGCCGCGCCCAACTCGCGGGCGAAGCCATCGACGGAGCGTTCAAACCCCTCCAGGTCGGCCGCCCCGTATTCCCAGTGCAGGTGAATGCGCGGCAGGCCCAGGGCGTCCACCTCATCTCCGAGGGTGACGCGGCTCATCGGGTTGGGCATGTTTTCGGTCATGAAATAACAGGAACAGTCGGCATCCGCCCTGTCCGTGGCGCGCGCGGCGGTATCGGCGCCGTCCAGGCGCGCGGCCAGCGTCTGAAGCGCGCGGTCTTCAGCGTCCGCCCCTTTTTCCGTGACATCCATGGTAACGGTGAAGGCACCGCAGTGATACCGGGCCTGACCGGCAAGCGTGGTGCCGAGGACGGCATGCGGAGCCTCGTCCACCCCGCGGTCGACATAAAGGCTGAGCGGACCGGGCGGATCGGAGAAATACACACGCGTGGCCGCGCGGCCGTCGTCGCGGTTCTTCAGGATCACGGTGTGGCCCTGAAAATAGCGTCCCAGCGCGTCCGAACGGGCGCCGAAACGGGCGGCGTTCAGGACATTCGCCGCCATCAGCAAACGGGCGTTTTCAATACCGCCGCAGGCCAGAACATAGACAGCGCCGCGCGCCACATAGCGCTTGCCGTCCAGGGTGGCGATGCCAATTCCTTCCAGGCGGGCGCCGTCAGGGGAAAACCTGCAATCGATTGCATTGGCATGCAGATAGACGGATATGTTGGCCGCGTCTGTGAACCCGTAAAGAAACTCGTCAAAATGCGGGGTGTCGGCATAGCTGGTCACTTTGGTATAGGTGCGGGGCAGCGATGCCACATGGACCGAACCGTTGATGTCCAGAGGCGGCCTGCCCTCATGCCGGGGTTCGGCATAGTCCTTGTCGAAACGGGGGATCGACAGCAGATCGCAGGCCCGGTCGTAATAGGGTTGCAGATCGTCCCGGCTGACGGGCCAGCCACTGTCCCTGATCCAGGGACGGGCCGCGAAATCGGCCGGGTCCAACGGCACGCATTTGCCGCCCCACCAGTGGCTGGAGCCGCCATACAGGCGGGCACGGGAGGTGACGGGATAGTCGCCGATGTCCCGTTCCACGCCGTTGCCGTCAGACAGGGTTGCGGTCCCTTCATAAAGGTCCTGCGTTGCCTCCTCCATCTCAAGGCCGCCGGATTCCAGAATGGCCACGGTTTTTTCCGCGCCGGCCCATTCCCGGGCCAGGGTGATGCCGGCCATGCCGCCGCCGATGATCACGATGTCGGCGACGATTTCAGCACCGGGCTCCAGATCGCGGATGTCGGTGATCATTGCTCTTTCCCCACCGGGCGGGCGCCCTGCCCGACCAGGAAACGCGCCATACCGTCATGATCAAATCTTTGCGCCTGACCGAGGGGGGACCGCATGTCGGGAGAGCCCGGCCCGCGGTTTCCGGAATCGACGGTCAGATTGACATCCGCCCCGTGCGCGACCAGATAGCGCGCAATCTCCAGACGGCCCCGTGCCGCCGCGTTGATCAGCGGTGTTTCATCGCCGGGCACATAGGCATTGACGTCGGCCCCGTTCTCAATCAGCAGCCTGACAATATCCATATGCCCGCGTGCCGCTGCCATGATCAGGGGGTTGCCGTCGCCGGGCGCGGCACGGTTCACATCGGCCCCGGCCGCGATCAGCATGGTGGTAACATCGGTCTGCCCCTGCTGGGCGGCAACCACCAGCGGCGTACCGTCGCCGCGCAGATAATAATCCACATCCGCGCCGGCCTCGACCAGAATGCGGGCCTCATCATACAGTCCGTCTTTCAGGGCGGTCACCAGGGTGCGGCCATGAATGGACCGGAGGGTTGGGCCGTCCCCCTCCCCGTCGGTGGCATCGGTGGCATCGTCCTCTGCCGTGGCGGCGGACAGGATATAAACCGTTTCCGCCGGCCGGGCCGTCCAGACAGCCGCCACGGCCATGGCGGCGGACAGAACACACACACCCGCACCGAGCCGCCAGCGGTGCACGGGCGGTACGGCCTTGTCCAGGCGGGCGATACGCTGCTTCAATATGACGGCTCCCTTCGGAGGCCAGGCGCAGGCCAGCGGCCCCATCTGCGATGCCAGTTGGGCTTTCAACATGGCCTCGGCATAGGTGCGGCGGTGCCGGCCGTATTTCCGCATCACGCCTTCGTCGCAGGCCAGTTCCTGATCCACCTTCAGAAAATGAAACGCGGTGTAAAACAGGGGATTGAACCAGTTTATGCATCTCATCAACGCGGCAAGGGCGAGAACCGTCATATCCTTTGAACGGATATGCTGATATTCATGTTGAATAATAAGATGACGCTCCAGCCCATTATAATATCTTGTAAAATTAGCAGGAAGAACTACCCTGTTTTTCAGCAAGCCGACAACAAAGGGACCGACCGTGTCGCTGCCTGATATGTGAAGGCCGGGACCAAGCCGGTGCAGACCGTGCCGACGCAAAAAACGGCGCTGCCTGTATAACAACACTCCGACGCTCACCAGAAAACCGACCGCCCACAGGACGGCGACCTGCGAAGCCAGCAGCTCAAAGGGCAGTGCGCGCGACAGGGAGGCGGCCGCCTCCCCGCCCTGCGCCGCCATATCGATACCCTGCGGCAAAACCGGCTCAATGACCTTTAGCTCCGATGCGGGCGCTGGGGCGGTCACGGTGGTAAAAATACGGCGCGCCGGCAGGAAAGCGGCCAGAAAGGCCGCCGGCACGATCATCCAGAACGCATAGGCGATACGGGCGCCGAACAGGTGCCGCAGGGTGCCGCGCAGGGCAAGAACCAGCAGGATGGCCGCGCTGGCCGACAGCGTGGCCCGCAGCATCAGGTTCAGAACATCAACGGTCGTCATTTTCCAACTCCCCGATCAGGCGTTTCAGTTCGGCGATATCGTCAGCGCTCAACTGTTCATGCCTGGAAAAATGCGTCAGCAGGTTGGAGACCTGCCCCCCGAACAGACGGTCGATCAAACCGCGCCCCTCGGCACTCAGATAGTCCGCCCTGGCAAGGACGGGGCTGTAGAGATAGCGCCTGCCGTCCCGCTCGGCCGAAATCGCCTGTTTGGCCAAAAGACGGTTCAAAAGGGATTTCACCGTGCCGGTGCTCCAGTCCCGTCCTTCTGTCACCTTTGCCGTGATGTCCTCGGCGCTTAAGGGATGACGGGACCACAGCACCTCCATGACCGCGCTTTCAGCCTCGCTGATATGTTTGTGTTTCCATGCCATGGCGTACTGATTACAGGCGTAAACACTGAAGTCAAGAAGATTGTTTACAAATGTAAACAGAATGTACCGGCCCTGCTCCGTCAGCCTTTCGTTGTGAGAGACTTGTCTTGAAGCCCTTCATACCGGATTTTATTCCGTCACATGATCGCCGCCCACTCAGGAAAGGCCCGCCGATGACAGACACACCCCTCCCGCCGCTGGCCGTCACGGCCCTGGATGTGGCACCGCGCACCAGAAAATCCGTCTATCCCGCCGTCTTCGCCGCCCGTGTCGATGGGCGGGAAAAACGGCAGCTCGGCGATGTGTTCGGATTGTCCGCTTTTGGTGTCAACCTGACCGTTCTGGCGCCGGGCGGCCAGTCAGCGCTGATGCACCGCCACACGAAACAGGATGAGTTCGTTTACATACTGGAAGGCACCCCCACCCTGATCACGGACGACGGCGAGCAGACCCTGGAGCCCGGCATGTGCGCCGGCTTTCCCGCCGGCGGCCGGGCGCACCATCTGGTCAATCGCGGCAAAATCCGTGTCGTCTATCTGGAAATCGGCGACCGCATCGCCGGTGACGCCGCCAGTTATCCAAAGGACGATCTGGCGGCCCACCTGGGTCCGGACGGCAGTTGGCAGTTCACCCATAAGGATGGCCGCCCTTACTGACGGGCCAAGGGTTTGGCGGCCAAGGTCAAGCGGTCAGGGATTAGGGATTGACGGATAAAGGTTTGATGGGGGCGGGATGAACCGGGTCAGGCCGGGCCACCGGCCTTCTCGCGCCGGCAGAGGGCGCGCCAGCGCCTCTGCCGCCAGCGGTAGAAGACCTGGGCAAAGGCCCAGATGAAGGGCGTCAAGACCCCGGCGGCGATGTCCACCCGGTCACGGTACTCGGTGCGGCCGTCGCTGCGCGGCACCATGATGATCCAGTGATCCCACATCCGCACCAGATCGCCGGACCCGTTGTCGCGCACCAACCGGGCCCCCGGCGGGTCCGCCGCCCCGGCACGGGGAAAGCTGACCACAATCCATTGTCGCCCCATCGGCACCAGTCCGAGAAAGGCCATGGCCACCCGGTAGCGCACGCCGGGCGCTTCCTCAGCCCGCGCCCTGTCCGGTGCCGTGTCTGATTCTGTTTCCGGCTTTGTTTCTGGCTCTGTTTTTGGCCATACCTCCGGCCACCGGGGCGGGTCTATGGGGCGAAACCGCAGCAAAGGGGCGGAAATATATGTCAGGGTCCGCGGTTGCCTGACCAGCGCCCAGGCCCGGTCCATGGGTATATCCAGAATACAGTCGATCTCGACACGCCAGGGCATAACCCCACCTATCCCGCCGTTTCAGAAAAAGGATCGCCCGCATGCAGCAAAGGCTTTGGTTCCCTTGTCGCAGTTTATGCCAGGGGCCGAACAGGGCCAAGCCGCTATTCGGCAAGGGGCAGTGCCTCGCCATAGGCAAAGGCCTCCGGCCCGTGGAAACCGGCTTTCGGATAGGCGCTGGAGGCCACCGCCAGCAGATACTCGAGAAAAACCTCCCGCACCGGTGACGGCACCGTGCGCATGGCGGGCGCCACCGCGATTGTCTGACCGAAGGGCGCGGCGCCGGGCACCGTGACCGCCCGCAGGCGATCCGGATAGGCCAAGGCGTAAAAGGCCGCCAAATGTCCGAAAATCACCCCGCCGTCCGCCAGTCCGTTCAGCAGCGCATAGGGAATATCACGGTGTTGAATGCCAAGCCGTCCGGGAAAGGCACCGATATCGCGCCGCAACAGGCGCACGGCTTCCGGCGCACCGATCAGGTCCTGAAGTGTGTGCTCATACTGCCTGCGGGCTCCGGCTTCCTGCGGTGTGGCGATGGCAAGACGCTGTACGCCGGCGGCAAAACCACCCAAATCGTCGCGTGCCATATCCCTTCGGACAAGCAGGCCAAGCCCTTTGTGCCGGGCGAAAATTCGTGCCTTGCCAGCGACCAGGCCCTGACCGGCCAGCCGCCGCAGCGGCCCGGCCCCGCCAACGACCAGATCGGGGAAGACAGGCGTGTCCGGGGCCAGCGGGATCACGGCATTGCCGAGGCGCAACCGTCCCCCTTCCAGCGCATGCACGATCATGACCTGCGGCAGGGTCACCACCAGAATGTCCGCAGGCGACAGATCGCAGGCCCCGGTATCGGCACACCAGCGGGGAAACCCGTCCAATGCCAGCGGCAGGAACACAGGATAATGATTGCCCTCGGTGAAAATGGTCAGCCGCGCCGATCCGTCGACGGGGCCGACAATGTCGGGGACGGTGTTGGTATGCCCGTTCAGCACAAGACCGCCGCCCAAAGGCCCGTAGCGGGGCCAGTCGACCGGCTGCGCCATTACCGCCGTACCGGCGCACAAGGCACAAAGCATCCATGTCAGCCATTGCCCGACATGGATTTTTCTCAACAGCGTCAGTGTCACGTCCATTGCCCCAGTCTCTGTGTCCCGGTCTCTGCCGTCATACCTGTGCGCGCTATCATATAGGGCGGACCAGCGTCATATCGAACGGCCTTTCGGGGTAGCCCCGTCCTGAGCCGGCACTCACCCCGCCCCACATGCCCAAAAAATGTGCACCGCACAAAATATGAACACTCCGCCGGTCCGGTGGATAACAATAGTTCTTTTTTTATAATGATTTAGGAAATTAATGATATTGGCACGCCGGCTGCAATACCGGCCGTCACGCGTGTTTCATGCGATGAAGGGGGATGCAGATGGCTGCCACGAAACGCCTTGTTCTTGTTACTGCCGCGGTTCTCGGCACGGGACCCGCCGCCTGGGCGGATGCTGGCGTGTCGGCGGAAACAGGATATCTGCTCAGCACCCTGCTTTTTCTGATGGGCGGTTTTCTGGTCATGTGGATGGCAGCCGGCTTCACCATGCTGGAAGCCGGCCTTGTGCGCGTGAAAAATGTGGCCGATATTTGCCTTAAAAATATTTCTTTATATTCATTATCTTGCATCATGTTTTTAATAATCGGATATAACTTGATGTATAGCGGTGTGGGCGAAGGTTTCGGCGCCGGCCTCGTAGGTCTGCCAAGCCTTTGGGGCGGCGATGACAGCGCCGTTCTCAACGATACACCGGATTTCAGCGCCGCGCCCTATGCGGCCGGTTCGGACTTTTTCTTTCAGATGGTTTTTGTTGCGACAACGGCATCGATCGTGTCCGGCACGGTGGCCGAACGCGTCCGCCTGTTTCCGTTTCTGGTCTTCGTCGCGGTGCTGGCGGGCCTGATCTATCCGGTCGAAGGGGCCTGGCACTGGGGCGGCGGGTGGCTGGCCGGTATGGGGTTCGCCGATTTCGCCGGGTCGACCGTGGTGCATGCGGCCGGTGGCTGGGCGGCCCTGACAGGTGCGCTGATCCTGGGGCCTAGGCGCGGACGCTACACACCGGCCGGCCAGATACGGCCCATGCCGGGCTCCAACCTGCCGATGGCAACGCTTGGCACCTTTATTCTGTGGGTCGGGTGGTTTGGCTTCAACGGGGCCTCGCAGCTGGCCTTTGCCAGTGCCGGGGATGCCGTGGCGGTTTCCAATATTTTCGTCAATACCAACATGGCGGCCAGCGGCGGGGTGATCGCGGCCATGGCAGCGACCAAGCTGATCTACAGGAAAACGGACCTGTCCATGGTGTGCAACGGAGCGCTCGCCGGCCTCGTTTCCATCACGGCCGGGCCGGATACGCCCGCCCCGATCATCGCCATGCTGATCGGGGCCGTCGGCGGTGTGATCGTGGTGCTGACGGTGCCGCTTCTGGACCGGCTGAAAATCGACGACGTCGTCGGTGCCATCCCGGTGCATCTGCTGTGCGGCATCTGGGGCACCCTGGCGGTGCCGCTGACCAATGACGATGCGTCTTTCACGATACAACTGGCAGGTGTTGCCGCTGTCGGGGCTTTTGTCGGAGTGACCAGCGCTGTCACATGGCTGATCCTGAAGATGACTGTCGGCATCCGGCTGCATCAGGAAGACGAGGCCTCGGGCGCGGACCTAGCCGAACTGGGGCTTGAGGCCTATCCGGAATTTGGCAGCGGATCACAAAAACTGCGTTACTGAACCCCACCCTCCCTGCGGGCGCGGGCGCCCGCCTCCCTCCCTCATGGGGTTCAGCCCGGGGCGTCTTGCAACCAAGAGGTTTGCAAGACGCCCCGATATTTATTAGACTGCGGAGTCTAGATTGCTGTGTTCGGGAGGAAAGGGAGAGAGAACCATGGCATTGGACCCCATCTATGCACGGGCCCTGGACGGCGCCCAGTGGGATGTCCCGCAGGATTACGACGCGCTGTTCGACTGGCATTACAGCGACGACCGCAAGGACCTGCTCAATCTGTACAACAAGGGAAAGACCATGCAGTGGGACACCGAGTCCCGCATCGACTGGTCCGTCGATCTCGACCCCGACAACCCTCAGGGCATGCCGATTGAGTTTTTCCCGCTTTACGGCGCCGATTTCTTTATGAAAATGTCGCCGAAGGAACAGGGTGTACTGCGCCATCACCAGCAGGCCTGGTCGGTATCGCAGTTTCTGCACGGTGAGCAGGGCGCCCTGCTGTGCTCCGCCAAGATCGTCACCAATGTGCCGGATACGGAGGCGAAATTCTACGCATCGACCCAGGTGATGGATGAAGCCCGCCATGTGGAAACCTATAAAAAACTGCTGGAAAAGATCGGCACCGCCTACCCCATCACCGGGCCGCTGAAGACGCTTCTGGATCAGGTGATGCGGGACAGCCGCTGGGACATGACCTATCTGGGCATGCAGGTGGTGATCGAGGGGCTGGCGCTGGCCGCCTTTGCATCCATCCGCGACAATGCACAGAATCCGCTGGCGTCCGCCGTCAATGCCTATGTCATGCAGGATGAAGCCCGTCATGTGGCCTTTGGCCGGCTGGCCCTGCGGGAGTATTATCCCCAACTGACCCAGGCCGAGCGGGACGAGCGCGAGGAATTCCTGGTCGAGGCCTGCTATCACATGCGCGACCGGTTTCAGGCGACGGAGGTCTGGGACAATCTGGGCCTGGACGTCAAGGCATGCGCCGAACATCTCCACAACAGCCACACGATGAAGATTTTCCGCACCGCCCTGTTCAGCCGGATCGTTCCCATCGTCAAGGATATCGGCCTGTGGGGCGATAAAATCAGGCACGGGTACGAACAGATGGGCATTCTTGGCTTTGCCAATGTGGACATCGACGCGATGCAGGATAATGATATGAAAGTGGCCGCGGAACATGACGCCCGCCGTGACGAGGCCAAGCGTAAAGTCCATGTGGATGAGACCATCGAACTGGGCAAGACCGCCGCGGCGGAGTAAACCGCGCCACAAGCGTACGAGGCGGGCATAACGGAGCAAAGACCCGCCCGCCATGACGCCCACAGACAGAACCTTCCACATCGCCGATGATTTCCACCCCGGCGATGTGGCCCCCATTGTCGCCCTGCACATGGCTTATTATGGCCCGTTATGGGGGCTTGGCCGTGTTTTTGAGAAAAGTGTCCGGCGCGGCCTGGATGATTTTGCCCGCCGCTTCACCCCCGGACAGGATGGGGCCTGGCTGGTGCGGGACAGAGACGGCGCCCCGCACGGCAGCCTGTTTATCGACCGCCGGGGACCCGAAGACCCGACACCGGACAGGCCGGAGACCGCGTTTCTCAGATGGTTCATCATGGGGGAACGATGCCGGGGAACCGGACTGGGCCGCCGGATGGTTGCAGCCGCAGCGGCCTTCTGCGATGAAAAGGGCCATGACTGCCGCCTTTATACCTTCCCCGGTCTGAAAGCGGCACGGCGCCTTTATGAAAGCGCCGGTTTCCGTCTGACCCATGAAACGCCCGACACCCTGTGGGGCCCGGACATGATGAAGCAGACATTCATCCGGCGGCAAGGCGCATCGTGGCAGGATAGTGCCATAAAACACCCCCTTACCGGAGCAGAGACATGACAGCATCCCGCAACCGGACACCGCGCCCGACGGCCGCCTTCGGCCTTGTCCTTGGCCTTATGGCCATCTTTGCCAGACCCCCTGCCCTGCCAGCGTCCGACACCGGTCAGGCAGACATGCTGTGCGAGGCATACGGCGCCATCGGTTTCGCCGTGGCGGATTTCATGCTGCCGATGAGCCTGCAACAGATCGTCAACATGGCGTCGGGGGCCTCGCCCCAGCAGATGGAGATTTTCTCCGCCAACATGCAGCAGGTGCTGGCGGGTCCCTATGCCGATGCCCTGCGTCAGGCCGGCCCGGACGCCGGCGGACTGTTCGGCCAGTTCGGCGGCGACGCGGCCATGGGCCTGCTGATGCAGGGCCGGGCCACGTCGGCGGACCAGTTGCGCACGGTGATGATACAACAGTGCAATACGGTCGGGTCCGCCAAATTGCTGGAGGATATGCGCACCGCCCGCCGCGAAATTGAAAAGCAGATCACGGAACAGCAGAACAGCCGGCCGTAAATCAGCGGCTGTGCGTACTGTCCGGACTTAACAAACGGGTATAGCGCGTGAACTCAGTCGACTGAGTGCCAACCCGGCTCCCGGTCATTGGAATAAGCCTCAACAGCCGGTATTTTGAGGCGCCGCCCACCCGGTCATTTTCAACAGAAGAGGTCCCGTCATATGTCCGTATCCCGTCTCCTCGCTGCATCCATCCTGGCCACCGGCCTGACCATCGGCCCGAATGCGACGGCCCAGGACACCTACTGCCAAGGCTATGGCAGCATCGGAAAAGAATCAGCAAATTTTATACTGTCACTGACCATGAAAGAGCTGTTGGTTATTATGCATGGAGATTCGAAGGAATTCGCCAAAGATACTCTTACAAACCTGCCAAAGGTTTTGCCTCCGGAGGCCATGGAAGTCTGGGAGGACAGTTTAAACACGAACAGCGGGGCTGTCATTGGAAACGCTTTCAAGGATGCAATAAATCTATTACTTGCAGGAAAGGCGAAAAGTGCCGAAGAGGTCTACTCGATGATGACGTGGCAGTGTGTCAGCTTTGGCAAGGAAAGGTTTATCGAAATGGTCCTGGAAAAAATGAAGAATAAATAACAGGATTGAAAAGCGGGTTTGTTTTTCCGAGGGCCTTTAAATTTTAAGAAAAGGGGCGGGTGGAACCCGCCCCTTTGATCATTGTTCTGACCAGACCTGCCTCGTCAGTTCTGAGGCATCTCGACAGCGCCAGTGTCGCTGAGCAAGCCAAGACCGAGGTCGGCGGCCTCCTGCCTCAGGGGCAAAACCGTATCGGTGAAGGCCGCGTTTACCTCCGGCAGGATACGGGACAGTTTCACCCGCGCGTGCTCCACATAAGCCATATTGGCGGCATTGGGTGCCCCCTGGGCCATGCCAGTGAACCATCCGGCGAGACCGACGGCGGTTTCCACACTGGTGTCGCGGATAATGCCGACGGTTTTCGGCGGTGTGCGCAGTTTCTTTTCCAGAGTTTTGAGGCTGTCCCTGACCTCGCCGATTTTCTTGGCAAAGTCTGTGTAGGGCTTTTTCGCCTCGTCGTCCTCCGCCCTGCCGGCCGCGTCGCCGGCCAGATCCGACAGCACCTTCAAATCGCCGTAAGCCTGCAGGATACGATTGACCGCCTTGACCAGGCTCTCACGCAGAGCAACTGTCTGCTTCTGTGCGGTTAACCGAGTTTCCAGAGCGGCCATGTCGGTCCGGATGCGCGGGTCCGCCTGGACCGTCAGGGTCCCCTCGACACTGTCGTCGCCCAGTGTCAGGGTAAAGCCGTAATCGCCCGGCAGGACCGGCGGACCCCACGGAGCCTCGCCCTTGGCGTCCGCCAGTTTGAGCAGGCGATCATGGTTCATGTTCCAGGCAAGCCGGTTGATCCCCTGTTGCAGGGTGACGTCCCGTTCCTGAATGACGGCACCATCGGCGTCCGTGATGACAAGTTTGGCTTTCGGCGGTTCCTTCGCACCACCATTGTCACCGCCACGGGTGTTTGCGGCACGCATATTTTTGCGCGCCCGCTCGGCCTCATCATCCGGGTGCGGCAGGTCATCGCCCGAGGCCATCACGGTGATCCAGGCGCCGCGCGCCGGGTTCTCACCGCGAAACTCGCCGGCGCCGGGGAAGCGTTCGCCGCCAGTCTGTTTGACGATATACTGGATGCCGGGCGTTGTATCCAGAAGGCTGAGCCGGTCTTCAAACGCCGTTTCGGTCAGCCCGCGCAGGGCAGCGTAATCGTCAATCACATAGGCCGCGCGGCCATGGGTTGCGACCACAAGATCGGTTTCCCGTTCCTGAATGGCCAGATCCATGACGGATGCCGTCGGAATACCGGCCGTCCACTTGAACCAGTCGCCACCGGCATTGGTCGATACCCACAAGCCGAACTCGGTACCGAGGAACAGCAGATTGGCATCCACCGGGTCCTGCTTGATGGACAGGGCATAGCCGGACACGGCATCGCCGTCGGCGATGCGTACCCAGCGACGACCGTAATTTTCCACCCGGAAGGCATAGGGTGACATATCGCCGCGTCGGTGATTGTCGAACACCACAAAGGCAACGGACGGATCATGGGGCGACGGCTCGATATGGGGAACCCAGCTGCCCTCAGGCACGCCGCGTGCCCGGCGACGGCCGATGTCCTCCCATGTGGCCCCGCCGTCACGGGTCAGATGCACACGGCCATCGTCGGTGCCGACCCACAGCAGGTCTTTCTGCAAGGGGCTGGGCACAATGGCGACAATGCTGTTGAAGTTTTCAGCCCCGGTTACATCGGGTGTGATGCCGCCCACTTCGTCATATTTCTGATGGTCAGGATTGTTGGTGGTCAGGTCCGCCGAAATAATGGTCCAGTCATCGCCCATATTGGTGGACTTGTGGACGAACTGGCTGCCGAAGTAGATGGTTTTGTCATCGAACGGATCCTGGGCGATCGCGGCATTCCAGTTGAAGCGCAGCTCGGTATCGGCATCCGGGGCTGCCGGGCGGATCACGGTCCGCCCGCCGGTATTCATATCCCAGCGGACGACGAAGCCCTCCTGGCTCATGGCATAACCGCGCGTGGTGTCCCCGGGCAGAGGCCGCGTGTCAAAGCCGTCACCGAAGGCCACTTCCTGCCAGTGATGATTGCGGATGCCGCCATTTTCCCAGACCTCGCTGGGTCCCTGCCAGCTGCCGTTGTCCTGCAGGCCGCCATAGACATTGTAGGGCTGCGCGTCATCCACCCACACATGATAAAACTGGGCCAGCGGCAGGTTGAAAGCATAGCGCCATGTCTTGCCTGCATTCCAGCTGATGCCGATGCCGCCGTCATTGCCGTTGATCATATGTTTGGGATTATTGGGGTTGATCCATAACGCATGGTGGTCGGGATGCAGATCGGCATAGGTGATCCAGTTGCGGAAGCTTTTGCCGCCGTCCTCGGAAATCCGCGCCAGTGAACTGAGCTGATAGATGCGCAAGGGATTGCCAGGGTCGACACGAATGTCTGCATAGTAAAAGGGGCGCGGGTTGACGTCGTGGCTTTTGTTGATCGTCGTCCAGCTATGGCCGCCATCGACGGATTTGATCAGGGCGCTTTTTTCCGCCTCGACCACGGCATAGAGAATGTTCGGTTCGCTGGCCGCGAACCCGACACCGATCCGACCCAGATCACCCTCCGGCAGGCCGTCGGCGGCCGTCAGGCGTTTCCAGGTATCGCCGCCGTCAACGGACAGGAACAGGCCGCTGCCCTCACCGCCGGACTTGAAGGTGTAGGGCCGGCGCTGGAATTCCCACAGGGCGGCAACGAGTTTGTTGGGGTTGGACGGGTCGATCACCAGATCGGCAACACCGGTACGGTCATTACCGCCCAGAACCTGTCGCCATGTCCGGCCGCCATCGGTGGTTTTATAGACACCGCGCTCGCCGCCCGCGCTCCACAAACGGCCCATGGCGCCAACCCAGACGGTATCCGGATCCGTCGGATGCAGGACGATGCGGTGAATACGCTCGGAAGTTTCAAGCCCCATGCGTGCCCAGCTTTTGCCACCGTCCAGCGATTTGAACACACCGCCACCGATGGAGGTAGAATTGCGGGGATTGCCCTCGCCCGTGCCGATCCAGACGATATCGGGGTTTTGCTGATTCACCCGGATCGCCCCGACGGACGCCACCGGCTGATCATCGAAAATCGGCTGGAAGGTGACACCGCCATCCATCGATTTCCACGCGCCGCCCGTGGCGGCCCCGACAAAAATCGTGTCGGGGTCGTCAACCAGGGCATCGACGCTGGCGATGCGGCCGCTCATGGTCGCGGGGCCGATGCTGCGGGCCTTCAGGCCCGCCATCAGATCGGCGTCCATATCCGCCTGCACCTGCACCGACAGGCCGGCAGTCGCCACCAGTCCGCCCATGGCAAGGGCCATGGCCGCGAAGACGGGCTTCAGGGCCGTTTTTGCCGTCATATACATTGTGGCCTGTCCTTTCGATTGATGTCTGTCAGTCATTGTTGATGTCTTTCAGGATAACGGCATCCAGACCGTCTTCGCGGTAGCGGCGATTGAACGCGGCCAGATCGCCTGACAGAATGTTGTCGCGCGCGGCTTTGGCCTGTATCCATTCACCCTTCAGATCGTCGAAGCGGTCCCGCACCCCTTGAGTGAACGGCGGGATCATGCCGTCCATATCGCCGTAAAGCATGGCGAGATGACTGACCAGTCGGTCAGGATAGTTCAACACATCCTGGAAAAAGGTGCGGTCCTTGCTGACAACACTGTCCTGCCAGTCATCCAGCACCTTGACCAGCGCCTCGCCAGCCTCCTTCAGGGGGCCGTCCTCCAACCTTTTCAAACGGCCCTTGACCTGCGTGCGGGCATCGCGCACGGCTATGAGCGATCTGGTGAGTTCGACAAACATGGCGTCGACCTCCGCCATCATGGTCGCCTTGGCTTCCCAGGCATTGCCGGCCACATCAAAGCGTGGATCAAAACGGACCTCGAAGGGCTGCTCGACCACCGTTTCCCCGACACTGAGGCGGGCGGTGTAGGTGCCGGGCAACACGGTTGGCCCCTCCATTTTGTCGCGATTGCCCCAGGCAAAGGACCACACCCCCTTGATGCCGGGGCGCGGATCGGCCTTCAGGTCCCAGACAGCGCGGTTGAGACCGCTTTCCGCCGGCACTTTGTAACGGGTGCCGGGTTTCGGCTTTTTCCCGGCATCCAGCGCCTTGAAACTGCGGACGGTGGCGCCGTCCGCGTCCAGAATATCCAGCGTGACTGCCGCCTCGGCATCGCGATTTTCCGGCAGGGTGTAATAAAGCACGGCCCCACGCGGCGGATTTTTCGCCTGTTTGCTGTTGCCGCGTCCCTCGTAGCGCACATTGTAGGCCGGTTGCGGTGCAAACAGGGTCACGGTGTCCGCCGTGTCGCCCGAGAGGGTTCTGAGCGGCGTGACGTCGTCCAGCACCCAGAAGGCACGACCCTGTGTCGACAGCACCAGATCCTTGCCATGCACCTTGATATCGGTCACCGGCACAACGGGCAGATTGTTGCGCAGCGGCTGCCAATCAGCCCCGTCATTAAAGGATACGAACATGCCGAGTTCGGTCCCCGCATAAAGCAGCCCTTCACGCACCGGGTCTTCCCGCACCACGCGGACGAACGCCCCCTCGGGCAGACCCGCAGCGATATTGCGCCAACGGCCGCCGCCATTATCGGTCCGGAAAATCAACGGCGTATGGTCGTTATATTTGTACCGGGCAAACGCCACATACACCCGTGCATCATCATGCGGGGAAATTTCGATACTGTTGACAAGGCCGTCGCCGGCGCGGCGCGGGGTGACATTCTGCCAGGACCCACCGCCGTCGCGGGTGACATGCACAAGGCCGTCGTCACTGCCCGCCCAGAGAAGCCCGGCATCACGCGGACTTTCCGCCAGCGCAAAGATGGTGCCATAGTTTTCCGACACTTCATTCGTAATAGGCCGTCCGCCGGGACCAAGCGTTTCGGGGTCGTTTTTCGTCAGGTCCGGACTGATCACATCCCAGTTTTCGCCGCCGTTGGCCGACCGGAAAACATGATTGCCCGCATGATAAACCACGGACGCATCGTGCCGGGATACATGAATGGGTGCATTCCAGTTGAAGCGGTATTTGCGGTCTACCGCGGGAATGCCAAAAGCGATTTCAGGGTAGACCATGACATTGCGCGACGTGCCCGTCGCCTTTTCCCAACGGGAAATCTGACCCAGATAGCAGCCGGCATAGACCGTTACCGGATTGTCGGGATCGAAAGAGACGTGCGCGCTTTCACAGCCGCCAACGGAATGAAAGTCCTCCAGCCCGATGCCACCGTCGGGTCCATGGGACCGCAGGGCAACCGTGCTGTTGTCCTGCTGGCCGCCATAAACACGGTAGAAAAAATCATTGTCGGCATTCACCCGGTAAAACTGGGCTGTCGCCTGGTTCATCTGGGTGGACCATGTCTTGCCGCCGTTGAAGGAAACGGCGCCGCCGCCATCATTGGCAACGCCGACCACGGCCGGATTATGCGGGTTGATCCAGAAATCATGAAAATCGCCGTGCGTGCCGGTGATACGGACAGGGAAGGTCCTGCCCCCGTCGATCGACTTGTAGAAAGCCGAATTCTGCACATACACCGTGTCGCCATCCTGCGGGTCGGCAAAGATATGCATGTAATACCAGGACCGGGCATAGAGCTTGCGCTCGTCGTTCAGTTTTTTCCATGTCTCGCCAAAATCATCGGACCGGTAAAGTCCGGGGTCTTCCTCGGCCTCGACAATGGCCCAGACCCGACCGGCCCTGGCAGGCGAAGCGGCCACACCGATTTTGCCCATAAGCTTGGGCAGCCCCTTGGACAGGCGGGTCCAGTTTTCGCCGCCATCGGTCGACTTCCAGAGACCGCTGGCCGGCCCGCCCGAGCGGATTTCCCAGGGTTGGCGCTGATGATCCCACAGCGACGCATAAAGAATACGGGGGTTTCGCGTATCGATGGTCAGATCCACCGCGCCGGCCGCCGTGCTTTCAAACAGCGTGCGGCGCCAGCTTTTGCCGCCGTCCGTGCTCTTGTAAACACCGCGGTCTTCCGTCGGCGCCCATGAACTGCCCTGGGCTGCGACATAGATGATATCGGGATTTTCGGGGTGGATGATGACGGTGGAAATCTGACGCGTGTCTTCAAGCCCGGCATGGGTAAAGGTTCTGCCCGCATCCGTCGAAATATATACGCCGTCCCCGTGAGAGGAGGCCACACCGCGATACGGGCTTTCCCCCATGCCGACCACGACCACATTGGGGTCGCTCGGCGCCACGGCAATGGCGCCGACACTGGCGGTTTTCATATCATCGTCGGAAATCGGCTTCCAGCTTGTACCGGCGTCCGTGGTTTTCCAGACCCCGCCGACGGTGCCCAGATAATAAGTATCGGTGACGGACGGAACACCCGCCACGGCCGTTGCCCGCCCACCGCGAAACGGCCCGATATTGCGGTATTTCAGTCCCTGCAACAGAGCTTCCGGCAGCGGGTCCGCCACCGCTTCAGACCCCGTGGGAACCATCATGGCGGCGGCACAAGCCGCCGCCATGACGGCTAAACACATTTTGCGCGATTTCAACATCCTTAATCTCCCTCCCGACGTTTCGTTGTCTCTGATATATCGTAAAGCCCGCATGCCGTCCGGGCAGACCGGGCATACACCTTGTTCCGGTCCGGTCCCGGCTCCGCATCCGCGGGCCGGCACACATCATCCAAAGCCCCCCGGCCTGCAAACTATGGATCAAAGAGTTTAATATCTATAATTAAGTTTATGGATTATAGAGTAAATCCACTTAAAATAATCATGGCAAGCATCACTTAAAAATTGCGTTATACCGCCGGTGCGCCACGCCGATAGAAACCGGGCGTCACGCCGAATAACAGTCCGTTTTTTGGATAGCCCTCACCCCCCGATGATTCCGATATGGAACTATACCCCGCTCTTCGGGTGAGTAAAGCCTTGTCGGATATATCACTTTCGTCAGCATGTCCGGGCCGCCATATCCAGGCCATCATACCCAGGATCAACGAAGACAGAACGGAAAATGCGGCATGGCCTGGACGACGAACTGTCCCGTTCGTTACTCTATGCAGCATGGACGATACGTCAGACTCCGAAAAACAGCATCCCGGCCTTCGTGAACGGGACGACCTTCCCTACTGGCGCAACAGGCTTGAGCAGGCACAGGCCGCATTGCTGGAGACAGATGCCGTATCCCGCGATGGACGTGATGCCGTTGAACTGGATCAAAGCCGAATTGGGCGCCTGTCACGCATGGATGCTATGCAGGGACAGGCCATGAATCAGGCGGTCGCAGCCCGCCGGCGTGCCGCTTTGGTGCGGATCGACAAAGCCTTTGCACGGCTTGACGGGGGAGACTTCGGATATTGCGAGGCCTGCGGCGAGGATATCGCGCTTAAACGGCTGGATCTTGACCCGTCCGTTTCGCTGTGCACCCTCTGTGCCCGATAAAGCAATCAGGACTGACCGTCCGGCTGTTCATCGCGGTCGTGAACCCTGTCCCAGACGGTGAATTCGTGATCGATGCTCCATCCGATCAGGTACCGGTAAATATCTTCGACATAGTCGGCACTGCCGCCATGTTCGCGCGCGCAGGCACGGACTTTCGACACCACATCCTCGATACGTGCATCGTCATGGACGGTATCGCGGTTTTGCTTGATGACGCCCGCGCGCTCGATATAGCGCAGGCGTTCCAGCAGCAGGGGGACGATGTCACGGTCCACGGCATCGATCGCTGCCCGTACGTCGGTCATGGTGTCACAGCGTTTCATGGCTGTTTTCCTCTCAACACTTTCCGGGCGCCGGCACGGCACTGTCCCGTTCCGATACGGCCGGCGAAACCGCCGCGTCCGATCCCGTGTTTCCTTTAAGGGGTTGTCGGTCCGGCATCAAGAGACGGCTTGGCAGTCCCATGGGGCAACACACCGAAAAACAGATAGGCCGCCCGTTCCGGTCCTTGCAAGCGTCCAAGTGTCGCAAGTTCGAACAAAAGGGTCTGGGAAGACCCTTTACCGGTTTCACCGGAGTATCCCAGACGTGCGATGCGCCGGGCCTCTTCCACCTGCCCCGACAGAGCATAAATGCGGGCAAGCGTGCGGTGCAGGCCGCCTTCCGGAACGCGACGGTCCAGATTGGACTGAACCGTTTTCAAGGCCACGCGATACTGTCCCTGCAATGCCTCGATCAGGGCCATGTCGGTGCATGCTGCCGGCGATGTATCGGGATCATGACAGAGTGGCGCAAGCAGCTTAAGAGCATCCGCCCACCGGCCCTCGGCAGCGAAAATCCGCGCCTGGAGCTGCAAGCTTTCCCTATCCCGGACGCCCTGCCGGAACAAGGGGGCCAGCCAGCCGCGCGCCTGGGGAAAAGAGCCTTCTTTTGCGGCCACAAGCGCACGCAGCCGACGTGGAGCGGCAAGAGCGGGCCGCTGTTCCATCATAGCCTCCAAGCGGCTGACAGCCTGCCGGCGCCTGCCTTCATCCATATCAAGACGGACCAGTCCCAACTCTGCGGACACGAGGCCCGGATGGGCCGCGAGAGCCTGGGCGTACAGAATACGGGCTTCTTTCGCCTGCCCGCTGCGTTCAAAGGCGGCCGCCAGTGTGGTGAGGCCATCGGGGTCCTTCTGCGCAAGACGATTACGGGCTGCCGCCGAAACGGGCCCCACATCCGTATTGACCCGCACTTCCGGGCCACCGGCACATCCGGCAAGCACCAAAAGACCCATGCAAAACACAGCAAAAGGGCGGGACAATACAGGTAAAAAGGCCGTGTCTGTCATGGCATTCCGGGATAATTTAGGGTTTTCCCTCGCAATTTCGGACAGAATGCCCTATATTGAAAGTGCTGAGTAGGCGTGTGTCATGGGTAAACGCACGTCGTTGGAGTGAAACATATGGATATTCAGACAACCGCTGCCACAAACAGCACGGATGTTGCCTTGTCCAGCGGGCGTGCCGGCTCTCCTGAATCGGTTGAAGCGGAACGCCGTGAGGCTGCTGACTCCGTCGTCGAGCGGAGTGAACCGGAAGCATCCGCAACCGCGCCAGGGGTTGGCGAACAGGTTGACATTCGTGCCTGACTGAACAGACTCGCCGTTTGATTTTCGGCAGGACGCACGGATGATACCAATCATTGTTTTAATAGCCTGCATCTTACAAGATGGCGGGCTTTTTTCTCTCGCCGCAACCCCCGTCAGTTGCCTGACATCTTACGCCCATCGCCTACAAGCGCCCGGTCCAGGCTGTCCGGAATAGGGAGATCATCGGCCACAAGGGGGCCGGTGCCTGCTCCGCCAGTCGAAAGGGGTCACCCGACAGGCGCTGCAAACGTTTCAGATAAAAACGGGCAAAACAGGCGGGTAAAACAGCGGCGCGGCCTGCCGCCGGTACGGTGCGCAGACCGCGCCTGACAGTATCCAGCCGATCTTTCACATAAGATTGCATATCACTGAAAACAGGCATCAGGGCGTCTTTTTCATCCTCGGAAATCCTGTCGGCGGAGACACCGGCCCCGCCCAGCTCCTGCCGGGGCAGAAAACTGCGTCCACTGGCAATGTGGAAGGCACTGGCCCGCAACAATCCCATCATGGCGAAAGCCTCACCGGCGGCCCGCGTACACATCACCGCATCGTCCGTCAGGGCGCTCGGGTCCGTGGCCTGGCCCAACAACAGACGCAGGGCCGTCTCTGACAGGCCGCCGCCAACGGCGGCGACATAGTCGTACAAGGCCTGAAAATCAGCAGGCCCTTCATCATACAGATCCAGACTGCGGGCATCGATCAGGGCCCCCAGCAGACCAAAAATCGTTTCATCGTTCGCAACAAAACCAAGCTGTTGCACCACCGGATGGGCGCGGGGGTGCCCTGCCCTGATCCCGTCCAGTGCCTCGCGCCACCATTGCAGACGAATTTCGCCGAGGGTCGGTTCACTGACACTGTCGCGGGTTTTCGCGACCTCTTGGTTGAAGGCATAGAGTGCAAACAGCGCGGACCGGTGCGCGGCAGGCGCGAACAGAGCCGTCAGGTACCGGTCCGGGTCATCCTTGCGGACCATCTGGAAACAATAATCGGCATCGCCCCCTTGAATATCATCCGCCGTATCGTTCATATCCGCCTGCCCTGAAACTGAAAAGATCACTTAAATATGGCAAAGGGCCGCACCGGGCGGCCCTTTCGTATGATTTTAACGCGTAAACTCGCATCCGGCCGCGTGTTTCACACCGCCGGACGACGGGGCACGGTGCCCGTCATGGGGCACACCAAAAGCTGGGGGGCACCAAAAGCTGGGGGGCACCAAAAGCTGGCCGTCAGGCCGCGGCCGCCAGATTGCGGGCCGCGAACTCCCAGTTTACCAGCTTGTCCAGGAAGGTCTCCATATAGGCCGGACGCGCATTCTGATAATCCAGATAATAAGCGTGCTCCCAGACATCCATGGTGATAAGCGGCACGGCACCGTCGGTCAGCGGGCACTCGGCATTCGGTGTTTTCACAACCGCGAGCTTGCCGCCGTCGAGGACCAGCCATGCCCAGCCGGAACCGAACTGGGTCGCACCGGCGGCCTTAAAGGCATCGGCAAAGGCGTCATAGCCGCCGAAATCCTCGTCAATCTTGGCGGCCAGATCGCCGGACGGACTGCCGCCGCCGTTCGGGCTCATGGAATGCCAATAGAAAGTATGGTTCCAGACCTGGGCGGCATTGTTGAAAATACCGGCTTTATCGGCCTGACCGGCTGTCGCCTTCATAATATCCTCAAGGGATTTGCCGTCATACTCGGTCCCTTCCACAAGCTTGTTCAGATTGACCACATAGGTGTTGTGGTGCTTGCCGTGGTGAAAGCTCAGCGTATTGGCTGAAATATGGGGCTCCAGCGCGTCTTGCGCGTAAGGCAAAGCAGGCAGTTCAAAGCTCATGGGGAAACCTCTCTCTATTACGTGTCCGGTATGGCAGTGAAGAAACGGGCAAACACGCAGACAGGACCATGCAAATGCATGCCCTGCAAACGCCCCCTGCCCCCAATCTTCAAGACAGTGTCAAAGACATAAGGCCGGCACCCGAAATGGCAAGGTGCGGCCCGCGGCGCGCATGCTAGAGCATATGCCGGTGCCGGGGCAAGGCAGGATACGCGACAGTCTTGTGACAGGCCGCACGGAATTTTGACATCAGGGATATGGATCAACGGCAGTTCCGCCGCTGGCGTCCAGGCGATGCTGACATGCCAGCCGGCGATAATGTTCGGCCATTGAGCGATTCTTGGCGACTTCCTCGTCCCTGAGCGGCCGCAGGAATTTCGCCGGCCTGCCCGCCCACAATTCACCCGCCCTGATACGCCTGCCCGGCGTCAGCATGGCGCCGGCAGCCAGCATCGCATCCCCTTCAACGACGCAATCGTCCATGACAATGCTTCCCATGCCGACAAAAGCATAATCCTCAAGGGTGCAACCATGAAGAAGCACACCATGCGCCACCAGAACATCGCGGCCGATGACCGTTGGGAAGGTATTGGTGGAAACATGGATAACCGTGCCGTCCTGTATATTGCTGCGCGCACCGATCCGGACATAATTGACATCCCCGCGCACGACACAATTGTGCCAGACACTGGCGCCCGCCCCCACATCCACATCGCCGACGAGCTGTGCTCCGTGAAAGACGAAGGCATCATCCGCCACGCGTGGCCAGACGCCCTTGAACGGGCTGAGCCTGCCACCAAGATCGGTGTCACGAAACAGGGGCACGGCAACGCCGGATCTCTGTTCGGATATGGTTTCCGACATGGCTTCAAGCACCGTCAGGGAAACAGCGGCAACTGGGTCAGACCGTCGGTTTCCTCAAAACCCAGCATCAGATTCATCACCTGAACCGCCTGGCCCGACGATCCCTTGACCAGATTGTCAATCGCCGCGATCACGATCGCGCGGCCGTCAATCCGGTCATCCACAGCGCCGAGAATGCATTGGTTCGACCCCCGTACCATGCGGGTGGCCGGAACGGCATCGTCGTCCAGAACGGAGACGAAAGGCGCGTCACCATACGCATTTTCCCATGCCATGCGCAGGTCCGCGGCACGGGCATCCCGGCGCAGACGGACATAAATCGTTTCCAGCTCGCCCCGGTTAATCGGTACGAGATGCGGGGTGAAACTGACGGTCACCGGCTTGCCCGCCGCGACACTCAATTCCTGATCGATTTCGGGCATGTGCCTGTGATGGCCGACACCGTAAGGATGCAGGGCTTCGGACACTTCGGAAAACAGCATCTGCTGTTTCAGGCCGCGCCCGGCACCGGTCACACCGGATTTGGCATCGATGATGATATCGTCCGTCTCGACCAGACCAGCCCGGATCAGCGGCACCAATGCCAGCAGGGCCGCAGTCGGGTAACATCCCGGACAGGCCACCAGCCGGGCATCGCGGATATCGGCGCCGTACAGTTCCGGCAGACCGTAAACCGCTTTTGCCTGAAGGTCGGGTGCCTGATGCGCCTGTCCGTACCAGCGTTCATAGGTTTCCACATCCCGCAGGCGGAAATCGGCGGAAAGATCGATGATACGTGCCTCCCCTCGGAAACTTTCAGCCAGATCGCCAGGGCTTTCCGCGATCATTTCCTCAAGCAGGCTGTGCCCTGTGGCGTGCAGCAACCCCTTGATCACATCCTGGCTGGTGGCATGGGGCAGTGCGCAAAAAATCACATCCAGCTCGACGGCCGGCCATTCCACATCTTCCAGCGCGATCAGGGCAGGCAATTCGCCGGCGCCGCGCAGATGCGGCCAGACACTGTCGACGGAGGCACCCGCGTGACGCTCGGCTGTCAACAGGGCGATTTCCACCTTTGGATGGCCCGCCAAAAGGCGGATCAGATCTCCGCCAGTATATCCACTGGCCCCCAGAATACCGACGCGTACCGTATCGCTCATCGCCCTTCCCCAAAACTGCGTGTATCCCATGCCGTTGCCGGCGTCTCTCTGCGGTACCGCCGAAGGACCGCCGGGGTCAAGGGGAAGCGTCACACCGCACAGACAAAAGACATGCGGTGATGAGAAAGGGAAGATGGTTTTTCGTCAGGGTTGATAAGCGGTCAGACGTCCGTCGGCAGTTCGGCGATGGCCTCTTCAACTTCGATAAAGGTCGGCATCAGATCGCTTGGGACGTTGCGGCGGCCGATTTCAACGGAAATCTGCGGTGCATTGCCCTGAAGGTGGGACACCAGCACCAGCTTGATGATCTCCATAAAGCGGCCGTCCTGTTCCAGAATCTGATTGAGGCGACCGGCAATGGGACCGACCATCAGATAGGACAGGAAAATCCCGAGAAAGGTGCCGACCAGGGCGCCGCCCACCATGCCGCCGAGAACCTCGACCGGTTCTGAAATAGCGCCCATGGTTTTCACAATCCCCAGGACGGCCGCGACGATGCCAATTGCCGGCAGGCCGTCGGCCATTGTCTGAAGCGAATGCTGGGGTTCGTGCAGTTCCTTGTGGTGTTTGTCGAGATCCTTGTTCATGGCATCTTCCATTTGCATGGGATCTTCGAAATTCATCGTCATCATACGGATATAGTCGCAGATGAACTCAACCACGTGGTGATCTTCGGAAATACGGGGGAACTGCTGGAATATCTTTGATTCTTCAGGGTTTTCGATATGGCTTTCAATGGCAACGACCCCTTTGGTGCGGATCGTTTTTGTCAGGAGATACATCAGGCACAAAAGGTCCTTGTAGTCTTCCGCCTTCCAGACGGGGCCTTTCATCACCGTCATCACGCCCCTGAGGGCACCACCGATCACACTGCCGGAATTGGCGCTGATGAATGCGCCGGCGGCACCGCCGAAGATGATCATCAATTCGAACGGCAGGGCTTTCAAAATGATGCCGAACTTCCCGCCCGAGAGCATGAAGCCGCCAAAAACCATAATGAAGACCACAACAAGGCCGATGATCAGAAACATAGCGGATTACCCGATTTGACAGGAGCACTGGGTGCAGGATTGCTCACTGCCGCTTTATCATAGATGGGCCCTAATTTTGATCAATATACTTAAATTTGAATTAAGCATTCTGCAAAAACCCATTGGCGCGTAGGGCGAAAACAGGCGGTAAAAAGCGGCCGTTCCACTTTTTACCGCCTGATATGTAGCGGAGAATTTACACCCGCCGTCAATGCCTAGTCAGCATATTTGACCGAACATCCATAAGGACGCGTCACCGTTTCGCCAATAGGATCACCGGCCCTATAAGCGGACCAGGCGGCACGTACATAATTGGTGGCGTCCTTCAGACTGTCGGGGTTGGGCGAGGACCGATCGTCAATGGCCCCCATATATTGCACGAGACCGTCGGCATCGATCAGGAACATGTGCGGTGTGGTCCGTGCCCGGTAAAGCCGGCCGACGGTTCCATCCTCATCCAGCAGGACGTGACTGGCATAGGCGCCCCGACTGGCCGTCAGCCTGTCGGCTTCTTCGGGGGTTACATGGCCCTGCAGACCCGGCGCCGAGGAAATGATGGTCAACCATACGGCCCCGTCTTCGGTCAGGTCCCTCTGTATGGACTGCATATTGCCGCTGCCGTAATGCTTGCGGACATAGGGGCAGTCATGATTGGTCCATTCCAGAATGACGGGCTTGCCGCGAAAGCTGGACAGACTGACGGCATTGCCGGCGGTATCCATGACGGTAAAATCCGGAGCCGGCGCACCGATTTGCGGTGCGGACTGCGCCGGCGTGACCGGTGCGGCCACCATGAAGGCCGCTGTAAGACATGCGGCCAGTCCTGTCATAATACGTTTGAGATGCGTCATCTTCCCTATCCCTTTCCTGCACGTACCGTGTTCATACGACGCCCGAACCGGATCACCCTCGCCCGTTCGCGCTGATAATGGTGTCCTGCAAAATGCCGGGCGTTAAAATTTCCGGCAGAATGACGGCCTCGCTTGCCCCGGACGGAAAATAAAGATAGAGCGGCACACCCGCCCGGCCATAAGACGCGAGAATATCCGCAATCGCCTTGTCGCGGCTGGTGAAGTCGCCCTTGAGGACCCGCACACCCTGCGCACGGAACAGGGTTTCCGTCTCGGCGCGATAAAGGGCAACCCTTTCATTGACCTTGCAGGTGATGCACCAGTCCGCCGTGAAATAGGCGAAGACCGGCTCACCCTCGCCCCGCAGGTCGGACAAACGGGCCAGGCTGAAGACATCGCCCTGCATATAGTCACCGGCGGGTTCTCCCGTGCCGGGTTCCGGCTGCCATAAAACGGACCCGACGGCAAACAACCCGACAGCCGCCGCCAAAGTGCGCAGTACAGGGCCCCGGCCCTGCTGCCACAGCCATATTGCAAAAGCGAGCACCACCAACGCGCCCAGAAGGAAGATCAACGCAGCCCCGCCGGCCAGGGTGTTGAAGACATACATCAACCACACCGCCGTCAAATACATGGGAAAAGCCAGCGCCTGTTTCAGCGTTTCCATCCACGGTCCCGGTTTCGGCATCAGACGTGCGACGGCCGGCACATGACTGAGGATCAGGAAAGGCAGGGCCAGGCCGAAAGCCAGCATGGCGAAGACCAAAACAATGGCCGGCAGAGACTGGGTTAGGGCAAACCCGATGGCGGGTGCCATCAGGGGTGCCGTACAAGGGGTCGCCACCAGCGTGGCCAAAACCCCGGTAAAGAAGGCCCCGCGCGGCCCGCCCTGTGCGGCGAGCCCCTGCCCCGTCCCCTCAAAACCGGTCCGGAAATGAAAAAGGCCCGACAGCGACAACCCTACCAGAACCATAACGATGACCATCACCGCGACAAAAACCGGGTCCTGCAATTGAAACCCCCAGCCGATACCCGCGCCGCCGGCGCGCAAGATCACCAGAACGGCAACCAGAATGCCGAAACTGGCCATAATACCACCCGTATAGGCCCAACCCTCCACCCGGCGAGCCGTCGGCGACTGGTCGCCGGATGCAATCAGGGAGAACGCCTTAAGAGACAATATGGGAAAAACGCACGGCATCAGATTGAGGATAACACCCCCCAGAAGCGCGAACAGCGCCGCCTGCCACAAGGGCAGGACGGGCGCGGCCGCAGGGGACCGGTCGGCTATGGCCGACGCATCGGAACCGGACGGCGGCGCAGAGGAGGCGGACAGTGACCGCTCAATGGAAAAGCCCTGTGTCATGCCGTCGGCGAAGGTCAGCAGCAGAAGGCCGTCACCCCGTTCCGGCGTAAGACCACCGTCAAAACGCGTCAGGCCAAGCGTCAGGCCATCAGGCCCGCGTGTCAGGACCTGCGGTGCCGCATAATCGGCCGTGCCCTCTTCGCCGGGAAAGAAATAAGCCCCGGTCACACGGGCCGTTTCATCGCGGGTCATAAACACCGTCAGCGATGCGCTTTCGCCGGACAGGGACAATTCGGCATCCCAGTAACTCGGCTCCGGCAGGGCGGCGCGGGCGGCTGAAAACAGGTCCGAATGCGCTGTATCCGTCGCATCGCCCCCCCCGCGCGCGTCGGGCGCAACAGACAGGCTGACGCCACCGCCCTGGGGAACGCATTCAATCTCGCACACCAGCCATTCGGCGTTGAGGGTGATATCCAGCACCCCACGGGTGTTTGCATCGGGCATGACACGAACAAGCTGGGTGGCCGGCCCCTCATAGCCGTAATTCATCAGCGGTCCGACCGGAAGCAGCGCCGGCACCGGGTAAAGCGCCGGATCGAAAACAGCACCTGACGCCTGCCATGTCAGATCCGGGGCCATACCGCTGTCCCCCGGATTGCGCCAGTAGGTGTGCCAGTGATCACGCGGCGTAAAGGTCAGGGCCAGCCAGAAAGGCTCGCCCGGGCGGTAGGACGTCACCTCGGCGACGACGGAAAGACTGCTGTGGCTGTCGCTGACCGTTACCGGGGCGGCCGCCACGGCGGGACGGATGGCCCCTGCCATCAGAACCAGGACGCCCGGCAACAGAACGCTCGCTACAAATACGGCCAGGCGGCCGGCCACATGACGCATCATGATCGATACCTTGATTTCAGCTTTCAACATGCCTGCCTGATTACAGGTGTGGCCCGGCCCTGTCACGTCAAGCCGCTGTCACACCCGATCAAGCCTTTGCGAGCAGGCACAGGCGCAAACCGCCTTTGGGATACCGCCAATCAATCATCGGTGCCGGGATCATCCCCGGCCGGGCCGCTGTCAAAGGCGCCCATGGGGCCAGGGAAGACAACCGGTGTTTCCAGCCCGTCATTGGCCACGGCGGCGACACCGAAGAAATAATTGTCGATCACGACATTCTCCAGCGTGAAGGAGCGTACCTCTTTGGTGACATAGCGGCTCCAGCGCCACTGGGCATCGGTGGTCAGCCGCCAATAGATGCGAAATCCCCGCAAATTGGCCATTTGCCGGGTTTCCCAGGGCATATCCCAGGAAATCGTCGTCGACGGTCTGACGGCACCCTTCAAGGCGACATTGACGGGAAAGGGAGGGCTGCCGGCCATTTGCGCCAATGTGGCTACATTCAACGCCGTCAGTTTGGCGGTGTAGGGGAAATCCACCCCGTCCATGGTGTCGCCGTAGGCCCGGCCGTCTTCCACCCGCAGGTCCTGATGCTGACGGTCGTAATGCTCGTTGGTTTCCATGATACGGACACCGGGCCAACCGGCCTCATTAAAAGGCCGGTGGTGGCCGCCACGGCCGAAACGATCCAGCCGGTAGATCATCATCACATCCAGATTGGGGATGTATCTGTCGGCAACACGGTCCACCAGGCGGGCGAGATTGCGGCTGGGGCTGTCCACTTCACCGCCCATGAACCGGCGCATGCGCGCTTCGCGTTCGCTCTCCACCGCGCGGGTGCCCTCGGAAAAGACACGGGCCGTGGTGTTGTCGATCACCCCGTTGATACCGGCGATATTGCCGATCATGTCATTGTTCAGAACCCCCATGATGCGCCAGCCCTGCTCTTTCGCATGGGCGGCGAGAATCTGACCGCCATAGAGACCCTGTTCCTCGCCCGACAGGCCGGCATAGACGATGGTGCCGGGAAATTTCGTACCGCACAGCACACGCAGTGCCTCAATCGTACCGGCCATGCCGGTTGCATTGTCATTGGCGCCGGGACTGTCATCCACGGCGTTCATCACATCGCTGACACGGCTGTCGATATCCCCCGACATCATCACGACACGGGACGGGTCAAGGATACCGCGCTGGACGGCGATGACATTGACCACTTCGACCGGGTCCGGAATACGGCGGCCGGTCACCGTGTCAGAGACGGTATAGACATCCACCTCGGCCGTGCAGGTCCCGGCGATACGGCGCATTTCCGCCTCGATCCAGCGACGGGCGGCACCGATCCCACGGGTATCCGACCTGGTATCCGAGAGGGTATGGCGCGTTCCGAAAGAGACCAGTTTTTCCACATCACCGCGCAACCGGTCCGCAGAGACACCGGCCACGAAACCATGGATACGGCGCACTTCCTCAGGCGCGTTGATATGATCCTGCGCCGACCCGGTACCGGCAGCCGCCAAGCACGACAATGACAATACCCCGGCAGAAACAAGTTTACGCATCATGATATTCCCTCCCCCCGATCAAAGTCCGGACACAGTACAGACGCAGCCGACCCTAACGCGTGGAAATATCCAGACAAGAGCTAGCCCCCCGCGCAACGGTCCGATGGCGGAAATGTGATCGCTGCTTTCCCATCAATGAAGGCGGGTTTACTGTCCGCTTTACCGTCCGGAAACGGATGATGCCGGTGCGGTGTAAGGCGGCGTTGTCTCCATATGGGTTTTCACGACATCCGCCCAGTGATCAAGCCCGGCCGCCCTGCCCAGTTTCAGGGCCTCATCCGGGCTTGCCCCGCCAGTATGGTAGGCCCTGAGAGCCAGCAACGCCCCGGCCCGGTTCCCGGCGGCGCAATGCAGCAGGACATCCCCGTCCACCGCACCGACGATTTCATCCAGTTTCAGGGCCGCTTCGAGCGTCAGCTCCTCAGGTGCCCACATGGGGATCGATACATACGCCATATCCAGGTCCGCCGCAGCGGCGGCCTCGTCATAGCCGACCGTCTCCTCGGCGGTGCGCAGGCTGATAACGGCGGTGACACCTTCCGCCTTCAGGTCGGACAGGTCACCCCGGCTGGGCTGCCCACCGGTACGGACCCCTGGCACAGGCTCATGGAAATGAACGGATGGTTGCCTATCCAGCAAAAGATAAGCGACGAATATGGGCGTAAAAACAATTAATAAAGCAGCGATCTTAATCAAAAACCTCATATCATGCTCCCACTGTAGAGATCATATCCATGGGATACAGGCCACCCGGCCGACGGAAGGAAGCCGAAAAAATCAGACCGCATGCCACGCCCGGAGGACCGCCCGTCCTGACGGGCCCTCCGGGGGTGGCGACTGTGGGGCCGCCCAATCTCAAGGGACCGTTTCCCCTTTGAGATAGGTATCGAGAAACCGCACATAGGCATCGGATGCCGTGATCCTGTTGGCCTTGCTGCGGAAACCGTGGCCTTCATCGGGAAAGACGATGTATTCCACCGGCACACCGTTGGCGCTGACGGCTTCAACGATTTCGTCGCTTTCCACCTTCAACACACGGGGGTCATTCGCCCCCTGGATCACCAGCAGCGGCTTGGTGATATTCTCGGCATGAAACAGCGGCGAAATGCGGCGATGCCGTTCCTCGTCCGTGGCCGGATCGCCCATTTCATCATAGAGCGATTCACGGAAACTTTCCCACCAGGGCGGGATGGATTTCAATGTACGCACCCAGTTGGTCACACCGAAAATATCGATGCCCACATCGAAGGCATCCGGTTCGAAGGCAAGGGCTGCCGCCACCATGAAACCGCCGTAGGAGCCGCCGATGATGCCGACCTTGTCACCGTCCACCCAGTCCAGGCTTTCAAGATAGCGACGGCCCCAGACGATATCCTGCAGGTCCTCCTCGCCGTGGCGCTTGTCATCCATATGGTAGAAGGTCTTGCCATAGCCGGACGAACCCCGGTTGTTGGCGCCCAGGACCGCGTAGCCATGATTGACCAGATGCTGAACCATTGCGCGATAGCCGCGCCGGGTCTGTCCGCCGGGGCCGCCATGCACCAGCACCAGTGCCGGAACCTTGTTTCCGGCACTGGCCCCTTTCGGCCTGTACAGGATGGACGGGATTTTCACGCCGTCAAAACTGTCATAGCGAACGACGGTGGCTTCGACCAGATGGTCCTGATCAATCGCCGGGTTCAAGGCGGTTGTCAGGCGCCGCGCGGCATCCCCCGGCAGGTCCATCACATACAGGTCACTGGGGGATGTATCTCCGTTGAGCATGAAGGTTAGCCTGCCGTCATCGGGTGAAAAACGGGTATTCTGGACATTGCCCGCCGGCAGGTCCGGCATCGTCATATCCCGCCCGGTTTCAAGATCGGTGATGGTGACGATGGTCTGGGCATCCTCGTTCACACCCACATAGCGGTACCGCCCCGTGCTTGAAAAGCCGACGAAGGATACGTCCCAATCGGCACTGACATACGGTGTTTTTTCACCGCTGGTCAGATCATAGGCCCAGGCCTCGTTCCACTCACCGCGTTCATTGCTGGACAGGATCAGCGCGGCACCATCCGGCGTGAACCCGTAGACACCGTAGGCGATATTGCCCTCATGGGCAGTGATAAGCTGCGGCGTCGCCCCGTCAGCCGCCATATCCACCAGAAGGACATCGGAATCCGCACTGGTGCGCGGCCGTTTGAGCGCCAGCCAGCGGCTGTCCCGGCTTATGGCGGAAATTTGCAGGGCGTCGGTATTTTCGAACAGCATTTCACGGGCATATCCGTCCGCCGCGTAGCGGTAGAGATCGAAGGCTTTCGCATCCCGCTCATTGGTGGCCAGATAGAAATGACCGCCGTCGGCCGTCCAGCCGGCAAAACTGGCCTTGACCTTTTCACCCGGCGTCAGATCGCGCACGCTGCCGTCGGCTTCGCGGACATAGACATGGTTCAGTTCATCGCCGCCCCCGTCCTGAGTGTAGAGGATACGCCCGTCGCGCGGGAAGTATGACACCCCGAAAGCGGCGGATGTCGTCGACGTTGTCAACTGACTGCGCGTACCGCTGGCAAGATCGACGGCATAGGCATTGAACACCCCGGTTTCGTCACTGGAAATCAGGGTGGACGACCCATCGGGTGAAAAGGCATGGCCCCAGGCTGACGATGCGGAAAAGCTGGTCGTTTCGTAAAACGCCTGGGCTGAATATTTCAAAACCACCGTTTCCGCCGCGTCCAGGCGGTCTGCGCCGGCGCGGGTTTCGTCAGTCTGTTTTTCCTGCTGGGCCGGCTGACCGCAGGCCGCAAGCACGCCCGCCGCCAGTCCAAGTAGCGCCAAGGATCGGATCATTACGTGTCTCCCCCACTGATACACTCGGATATCGCTGAAATGCTCCCGGATATCCCCGGCGCGAGAGTAACAGACACGGCGTATCAGTCAAACCATGACGGGCACCCAGAAGAGACGGGCCCAGAACCAAGTGCACAAAGGACGACGGAGGGAAACAGGGCAGCGTACACATGAAAAGGCCGCCCCATGGCGGGGCGGCCTTTCGCATGAAACACGGTATGTGACCGGAACCGGTCCGGATACCGGCTTTAGCGCTTGGAGAACTGGAAGGAACGGCGGGCCTTCGCGCGGCCGTATTTCTTCCGTTCCACCACACGGCTGTCACGGGTGAGGAAGCCGGCGGCCTTCAGGGCCGGGCGCAGGTCCGGTTCGGCCATTTGCAGGGCCTTTGAAATGCCGTGCTTGACGGCACCGGCCTGACCGGACAGACCACCGCCCTTGACCGTGACGGTCACGTCATACTGATTGACGCGGTCGGTGACCTGAAACGGCTGATTGACGATCAGACGCAATGTCGGGCGGGCGAAATAGACTTCCTGATCGCGGCCATTGACGGTGACGCGACCGCTGCCCGGCTTGACCCAGACGCGGGCGACCGCATCTTTTCGCTTGCCCGTGGCGTAAGAACGACCCAGCGCATCCTTGACCGGCTGGCGCTCAACGGTGTCGGCATCAGCCGGGACGGCGGCTGCCGCTTCGGGCGTGCCGGCGATATCTTTCAAATCCTGCAGCGTGGCTTTTTCTTCGGCCATGAGCCTTACCTCTTATTCTTCGGGTTCAGTGCCGCGACATCGAATGTCTCGGGCGACTGGGCACCATGGGGATGCTCGGTCCCGGCGTAAATTTTCAGATTGCGCATTTGCTGACGGCCAAGGGGGCCGCGCGGGATCATGCGCTCGATCGCCTTCTCGATCACCCGTTCGGGGTAACGGCCGTCAAGAATCTGACCCGCGGTCTGCGATTTGATACCGCCGGGATAACCGGTGTGCCGGTAATAGATTTTGGTATCGCGCTTGTTGCCCGTCAGCTTCACTTTTTCAGCATTGATGACGATGACATTGTCGCCGCAATCCATGTGCGGGGTGTATGTCGGCTTGTGCTTGCCGCGGAGAACATTGGCAACCGCCTGGGCCAGACGTCCGAGAACAATGTCCTCGGCATCGACCAGCAGCCACTTCTTCTCGATCTCCGACGGTTTGGCGGAGTAGGTTTTCATGTGCTTTGTCCTTATATTCCGTGACGGTGGGACCGAACATGTCCAGGCAACTATCCCGGACGATCATCGGCACTGCCCCGTCAAAGCGTGCGCCGGGATTTATAGGGACACAGCGCCACTGTCAAGCCATTTAGATCATGACATATCGATTTATTCCTTTAAAATCATATGATTAAATTTGCGGTATTTGAATACCCCAAAATTTTCCTTTCCTCTTTCTCGGGAAATCGCGCAACTCCGCCAATGAGCTGCCATCCCGGAAAAGCCGGACGTCCATTTCCTGAACCGACCGGTCCATAATTTGTCCCGATACGGGCAAAACCGGCTTTCCCTTTTTCAACCTGCGCTCTAGGGTGACGCGAAACCTGTTCATATCCGAGGGAGTTATCATTATGGCCAATACACAGATTTTGCTGAAAAGCCGTCCGACGGGCTGGGTCACGCCCGACAATTTCGAGCGCACTGATGCTGACATACCGGCCCCGGCCGAGGGGCAGATTCTGCTGAAAACACTGTATCTGTCGGTGGACCCGTACATGCGGGGTCGGATGAATGATGTGAAAAGCTATGTCCCGCCCTTTCAGATCGGCGCACCGTTGCAGGGCGGTATCGTGGCGAAGGTGGAAGCCTCCAACAACGGCAAGTTCGCGGAAGGCACCTATGTTTCCGGCATGGGGGACTGGGCGGACTATATGGTGACCGACGGCAGTGGTTTCACGCCGGTGGACCCCGATCTTGCACCGCTGTCCTACAATCTGGGTATTCTGGGCATGCCAGGCATGACGGCCTATGTCGGCCTGAAGGGCGTGGGTGAACTGAAAGACGGTGAAAATGTCTTCGTTTCCGCCGCCTCCGGCGCCGTGGGCCAGGTGGTGGGCCAGATCGCCAAGAACATGAACTGCCATGTGGCGGGCAGCGCAGGCTCGGACGACAAGGTCGCCTTTCTCAAGGACGAACTGGGCTTTGACGAGGCCATCAATTACAAGACCACGCCCAACCTGTTCAAGGCTGTCCGCGAGGCCAATCCGAACGGTGTCGATGTCTATTTCGAGAATGTGGGCGGTCCCATCCTTGAGGCCACCATCAATGTGCTGAATTTCAATGCACGCGTGGCGCTGTGCGGCTTCATCACCGATTACAATGCCACCCTTGAGGAAATGGCGCCGGGGCCGCGCAATCTGGTGGTTCTGGTGGGCCGCAGCGTGAAAATGCAGGGCTTTATCGTCTTCAACTATCCTGATCTGTGCAAGGAATGGGTCGGCATCGGCGCGCAGTGGCTGAAGGAAGGCAAGCTGAAATACCGCGAAAGCGTGGCCGAGGGTCTGGGCAATGCACCGCAGGCCTTCATTGACATGCTGAAAGGCAAGAATTTCGGCAAACAGATCGTCCACGTGTCGGACGCATAAGACAGAACACAGACATATGGGGGCCGGCGCACAGGCGCCGGCCTTCCGCCCCAGTCCAGTTCCGGCGTCTCAGTCCAGTTCCGACATGGGGTCGGAGCCGTCATCCAGCGGCACCGGATCGCCCTCGACCGATTTGGCGACCCATTCCAGATAAGGCTGCGACCCGCCGATGATGGGCGATACGGTGATGCACGGCGTTTCATAGGAGTGCATCTTCTCGATCCGCTCAATCACCGCCGGCATTTTCGCCCGGCTTGTCTTCATGAAGACGGTGACCTCGTTGTCCAACTGCAGAAGACCGTCCCATTTGTAAACGGACCGCGTTCCCGTATTGACATTGGCGCAGGCGATCAGCCCGTCCCGCACCAGGGATGTGGCGATATGGGTGGCCACATCCTCGCTTTCCGCCGTGACGTAAACCGTGACCAGTTCGCCGTCCGCAAACGCGTGTGTCATTTTATCCCTGCTCCCGACCTGTGGGTGCGAAGCCGGTCTTAACCGGGTGTCCGCGTACGATGCACCAGATAAATCAGGCTGGCCAGAACAATAACCCCGCCCGCCTGATGGGCGGCGCCCCAGAAGACAGGGACAGCCAACAGCAGTGCGACAACGCCGAGAAGCATCTGCACCGTCACCGACGCGAAAACAGCCAGAACGGCTGTCCGTACCGGACCGCCGTGGCGGATGCCGAACCAGCCCAGGACAAGCGAGAGCGCAAAGAGAAGATAGGCCCCCATCCGGTGGTCGAACTGGACGGTTACGGCATTGTCCAGAAAGTTACGCCACAAGGGTGCCATGTCATACAGAGCCGGGGGGACAAACCCCTCGCCCATCAGCGGCCACTGGTTATAGATCAGCCCGGCCTTGAGGCCCGCGACCAGCGCGCCCATGACAATCTGCACGGCCGCCAGCGCCAAGGCCAGACGCGCCAGCATGGGCACCGGAGCGTCGACCGCAAGCGGCCTGGGCCTGAGCAGGGACAGCGCCGTCCACATCAAGGCCGAGAAGATCACCAGCGCCAGCGACAGGTGCGCGGTCAGACGGTAATGGCTGACGGCCGGTTCATCCACCAGGCCGGACTGTACCATGTACCAGCCAAGCAGGCCCTGACTGCCGCCAAGAAGGAACAGCAGGACAAGGCGCGGTTTGTATCCGGGCGGTACGCGCCGACGCAGCCAGAACCATACCATGGGCACGAAAAAGGCAAGTCCGATCACCCGTCCCAGCAGGCGGTGGCCCCATTCCCAGTAAAAGATTTCCTTGAACTGAGTGATGCTCATGCCCCGGTTTTTCAAACGGTATTCGGGACTTTGCTGGTATTTGGCGAACTCGGCCTGCCAGTCGGCCTCGGTAATCGGCGGCAACATGCCGGTCACCGGGCGCCAGTCCACCATGGACAGGCCGGATTCGGTAAGCCGGGTCGCCCCGCCAACCACCACCATGATGAACACAAGGCCCGCCACCGCCAGCAGCCACCAGCCGATGGCACGGGCGTCATCGCCGCTTTGAGCGGCGGACTGAACGGACGTGGAAACAGCAACATCAGACATGAAGTGGTGCCTATCGGCTTTAGGCGCGGCGCTCAAGCGCCATCTTGCCGCATGACGGATCCGCTCAGGATCGTCTGCGATGTCTGAGAAGGTAGGCTTCCAGCGCGGAAAAGGCGAAAAAAAGACCGACCCCGATCACTGCCAGCAGGATCAGTCCGGCGAACATTTTCTCAATCTGCAAACGATTGCCGGCCTCCAGCAGCCGCCAGGCAAGACCGGTCGCACCGCCGGAGCCGGCGACAAATTCAGCGACCACGGCACCGATCAATGCCAGACCGGCACTGACCTTCAACCCGGCGAGCATGAAAGGCAGCGCCGTCGGCCACAACAACAGCCAGAAACGCTGCGGACCGCTCGCCCCGTACAGACGGAACAGATCTTCCAGATCCGCGTCCACCGCCCGCAGGCCGGCCGACATATTGGCGAGAATGGGAAAAAAGGCGGCGAGCCATGCAATGATCACCAGGGCACGTTCCACATGGTCGATACCGACCCAGATCAGCACCAGCGGTGCGATGGAAACAATCGGCGTCACCTGCAACAGCACCGCAAACGGAAACAGCGCACGCTCCACCGTACGGCTGAGGCTGAAAGCCAGACTGAGCAAAGCACCGCTGGCAAAAGCCGCGGCCAACGCCATCAGCGTGACCTTCAGCGTGGCAAGCGCCGCCATGAACAGACCGGCCCCATCCGTGACAAAGGCCCCCGCAATGGCGCTCGGCGCGGGCAGGACAAAGCGCGGCACCGCATAATAGTGCACGGCCCCCTCCCAAACGGCGACAAGAGCCAGCAACAGGATCACCGGCGGCAAAATCCGCCCGGCCCGTACACGGATCATTCGGGTGCGCGGGATCATGCCGCCTGCTCCAAGAGGGTGGAAAGTGCGGCCACCACGGTGCCGAAAGCGGTCGAGGCACGCTGCTGTCCGCCGGTCACACGGCGGTCCAGCGCCGGTTCCACCGTGCCGACCACGCGCCCGCCGCCGATCACATGCACCCGCGTCGACAGATAGGCGGCTTCAAACAGGCTGTGAGTCACGAAAACGACGCCAAGGCTCCGTTCGGCGACAAGCGTGAGCATCAGATCATTCAGACGAAAGCGCAGAATTTCATCCAAAGCGCCGAAAGGCTCATCCATCAAAATCAGCGATGCACCGGACGCGAGAGCCCGCGCAATGGAAACCCGCATCCGCTGGCCGCCCGACAGGCTGTGCGGATAGCGCGCGCCCATACCGGCAAGCCCGACCGCTTCAAGCGCCGCGTTCGCGTCCGCCCGTCCATCCCGTCCGCTAAGCCGGTGCGGCAAACGGACATTGTCGAGGACACTTGCCCACGGCATCAGTGCCGCGCGCTGAAAGACAAAGGCCGTGCCGCCCGCAGGATCGGCCCTGTCCCGCTCAATCACACCGCTGTGCGGGGTTTCAAGCCCGGCCAGCAACCTCAACACCGTGGATTTTCCGCAACCGGACGGCCCCAGAAGGGTGACGACCTCCCCCGGGACGACGGACAGGCCGACATCATGCAGCACCTGTGTTCCGCCGTAAGAAAAGGCAAGGCCGCGCGCCGTCATCATGGCAGGGCACCGTCTCCCGCCGGGGGCAGATAGGCGTTGGTGAACACATCCTGCATATCCACGCCCGCCGGTACGGCATCAAGGGCGCGCATATCCCGGTAAAAACGGTCCCAGCGTCCGGCATCCATATGGCCGACGGCCGTTTTCGCGCCCAGTACATCGCGGTCCCGCATGGCATGGATGCCATAGGCGATCAGCTCCGGTGTCATTTCGGGATTGTCTTTCAGGATCAGTCTGTTGCCGGGCGCGGGATCGCCCCAGATATAGTCCTGCCAGCCGCGCACGGTCGCCGCGACAAAGGCACGCGCGGTGCCCTCATTCGCGGCGAGCCAGTCGTCGCGCGCCATGACCATGGCCGCATATCCGGCATATCCCGCGTCGGAAAATAGAAAGACCTTCGGGTTCGCGCCCGCCTGTTGGGCGGCAAAGGGCTCAGAGGACAGATAACCCTCCTGCACGCTGCCCTTGTTGGCAAGCCACGGCACCAGCGAATAGGTGTATTTGCGGATCTGCCGGTCCTCAAATCCAAAGCGGGCCTTGAGCCACGGCCAGAAGGTATTGAGCGCACTGTCGGCGACAAAGATGGGCCGCCCGGCAAGGTCTGCCATGCCTTCCGCCGGGTCATCGCCGTGTACCATGAGGACTTGCGGGTCTTTCTGAAAGCTTGTCATGATAACGGTGACCGGCACGCCCGCCCCGCGCATCACGATGGGCTGAAAACTGTTGGACGCCATGCCGATCCGGATCGCGCCCGCCGCCATCAGACGCGGAATATCCATCTGCGGCCCACCCGGTCGGATGGTCACGTTCAGCCCGGCCTCGGCATAATAGCCTTTGGCGAGGGCCTGGTAGAACCCGCCATGTTCCGCCTGTGCCCGCCAGTCCGTGGCGAAGGTGATATCCGTCGCCCCGGCACGTGCCGCGACGGCAAACAGTGCCATGCCGATCAAAATTCTGAATGCCCGTTTCATGGGACGGGACTATAGGGCGCTGCTGCCTCACGGGAAAGGGCCGAACGCGGAGAATATGGCGCCCTTAATCCCTGGAGCGGCGACGCCGGCGGCCTTCATAGGGGTTTTCCCCCTTTTTCAGGACAAAGCGCAGCGGTGTGGCCGGCAGGTCGAAATCGCGCCGAAGCTCGTTTTCCAGATAGCGGCGATAGCTGTCCGGCAGGTCTTCGGGCCGATTACAGAAAAGAAGGAACGTCGGCGGGCGCGTCTTGATCTGCGCGCCGTAGCGGATCTTGATCCGCCGCCCCTTGACGGACGGAGCGGGATGCTTTTCCAGCGCGTCGGCTAGCCAGCGGTTGAAAACGGAGGTTGGGATGCGCGCATTCCACAGGGAATACACCTCTTCCACCGCCGGCATCAGCTTGTGCAGGCCCTTTTCCTCCAGCGCGGAAAACGTGATGACCGGAACGCCCTTGACCTGCGGCAAACTGCGGGTGATGGCATCCTGTACCCCGCGCTGTACGGACAGCCGGTCATCGACCGCATCCCATTTGTTGATGGCAAGGACAAGGCCGCGCCCTTCTTCGACCACGCGTTCAGCGATCTTCAGATCCTGCCGTTCCAGCCCCAATTCCGCATCGATCAGCAGGACGACGACCTCGGCGAACTGGACGGCCCGCAAGGTGTCGGCGGCGGACAGTTTTTCCAGCTTTTCCGTGATCCTGGCACGGCGGCGCAAACCCGCCGTGTCAAACAGTCTGACGGGCCGGCCGTCCCACTCCCAGTCGACGGCGATGGAATCGCGTGTCAGTCCCGCCTCCGGCCCGGTGATCAGCCTGTCCTCGCCGACAAGCGCGTTGATCAGTGTGCTTTTGCCCGCATTCGGACGCCCGACGATGGCCAGACGCAGAGGGCGCGTGTCCACGTCGTCCTGTTCGGTATCCTCGAATTCAAAGTCCAGATCGCCCTCGGTGGGCTCACGCGGGCCGGATGACGCGCTCGCCGTATCGGTGCCGTCGTTCTCATCCGCGTACGGGTCGATCCCCTGTGTTTTCAGCTTTTCAACAATGCTCTGATACAGGTCCGCCAGTCCTTCGCCATGTTCGGCGGACAGAACAACCGGCTCGCCGAGACCAAGGGCATAGGCATCATAGACCCCTTCCTGGGCGGAGCGGGCCTCGCATTTGTTGGCGACCAGAATGGCCGGCGTATCGCTGCGTCTGAGCCAGTCGGCGAAGTGTTCGTCAACAGGGGTGACGCCGGCGCGCGCATCATACAGCATCAACGCGACGTCCACCTCGCTCAGCGCCTGCGAGGTTTGCTGGCGCATGCGATCCTGAAGAGTGCCGGGAGCGCCGTCTTCAAGACCGGCGGTATCAATCAGGCGAAATTTCAGGTCGGCCAGCCTGCCCTCCCCTTCGCGGCGGTCACGGGTCACCCCCGGCGTATCGTCCACCAGAGCCAGACGCTTGCCGACCAGCCGGTTGAACAGGGTGGACTTGCCCACATTGGGGCGCCCGACAATGGCGAGGGAAAAGGACATTCTGCGCGGGCCTCCGGTCCACCTGCTGACTGCTTAACGGCGCTATGCCGTCAGCGATAAGCGATAAGCTCGCCCGTGGTGGTCAGCACAAGAAACGTATCGTCCACGACGACGGGTTCGACTGCGCTGCCCCCCGGTATTTCGACACCGGCGAGCACCTCCCCCGTGTAAGGGGACACGGACAAGGCATAGCCGTGCGAACTGGTGACCAGCAGACGGTTGCCGGCAAGCACGGGACCGTTCCATTTCACCAGATCACGCCGCTTTTCCTGGTTGAGGAAACGCTGTAGCTGCGTCACCCAGCGCACGCGCCCGTCGCTTAGCGACATGCACACAAGCTGGCCGTCAATGGTTGTCAGAAACCCGAAGCTACCGGCTACCCACAATGTGTTGACACCGGCAATATCGGCTTCCCACGACCGCTCGCCTGACCGCATGTCGATCGACACCATGCTGCCCGCATGGCTCAGGGCGTAAAGCTTGCCACGATCGATGACCGGATGGCCGTCGATATCGGACAGGGTGGCCAGCGGCGTCAGGCGGCGGGAACTGGTCAGGGAATCCTGCCACAGAATCCGCCCGTTGGAGGCCTGCATGGCGATCAGTTCACCGGACGACAGGGCCATGACCACGGATGACCCGTCATAGGCGGGACTGGCGGCCCCAAGCATACCGGCATTCTCGGCGATGCCGACCTGGTCCCAGATCATCTCGCCCGTGTCGGCGTCCAGCGCCAGCATACGATTGTCATGGGTCACGGCAAAGACACGCCCGTCGGCCACTGTCGGACCGCCGCGAAACGGCACCTGGCCGTTAAACCGCCAGCGCACGCTGCCATCATCGGGGTTCATCGCCACCACATAGCCATAGCCCGATGTGACATAAAGCGTATCGTTCCAGAAGGCCGTGCCGCCGCCGAAACCGACCCGGGAGCGGTCATCGTTATTGTCCAGATCCGAGCGCCAGAGCGTATTGCCGCTGGCAAGGTCCAGCGCCGACACCTGGCCGGCGGCATCGACCACATAAACACGGCCGTTCGCCGCGACGGGCCCTGTGACCATACGCTCATATTTACGGTCGGCCTGTCCGATCGAAGTACGCCAGACCTGCTGCATATTCTCAGGCAGGCTTAAATGATAAACGGCATGGGGCGGATTTCCACCGGGCTGGGCCCAGTTGCCGTTGCGGTATGGCGCCGGCAGCGTCACGGGCAGCGCCGTAATGCTGGGGTCCACATCCAGCTGCTGCGTCGAAGTCAGGACGGAAATCCGTTCCTTGCCGCCGTCATCATATGCGGTGCGCGGGCTGCTGCCGCCGCCGCAGGCCGCCAGCAACGCCAGCACCGCCGTCAGGACACCGGCACGGGCAACAGACGCCGGGACAAAGCCGGCCTTCGCCGTCCCCGCCGCGATCACAGGCCGGTCTCCGGGCCGTCATTCGGTGGCGTATCCTGACCGGTGTCTTCCGTGTCGTCCACGGACGGGGCCTGTGAAGGGACTGCCTCAGTCACGGGAGCCTGGGCCAGAGGGGCCGTCAGAAAATCGCGAAACTGGGAGGCACGCGTCCGCAAGGAGCCGGGCGTTTCCGGATTGGCCGCAAGGGTTTCGAATCGTTCGAGCGCGGCGGCGGTGTCCCCTTCCTGAAGATCGATCAGCGCCAGCTGTTCAAGCGCGGTGTAATACCAGGTGCGCCCCTCGACCGCCAGGGTGGCGAAGCGTCCGCGCGCCGCCGGCAGGTCCTGCTTGTCACCGGCCACGACCATGGCGGCGAGAAGACGGGCATAGGCACGCAGGCTTTCCTCGGCCCCGCTGTCGGCGGCAATGGCGTCATAGGATGCAATGGCTGCGTCAATGTCACCGGCTTTCAACTCGGCAGCGGCCAGTTGGAACCGTGCCAGCGTGGCATAGCCCCCTTTGAGACCGGGCAAAGCGTCACGCCACAGCGTCACGGCTGCGTCGGGCGTTTCAGCAGCAGCGCGCAGACCGGCCTCGAATGCGGCGGAACGCTCGCCTTCCACCTGCTCGCGGTACCCGTCCCAAAGCTGACGGCCGGCCACGATTATGACGATGCCGACAGCCAGCGCGATGACATATTTGCCGTAAGCCCGCCACAACGCATTCACGCGTTCGCGGCGCAGGTCTTCGTCGACTTCCTGAAAGATCAGATCAGACTGCTGATCGGACACACGGAACTCCCCTTGAATTCTTATTGCGACCATGGCGGCCGGAGACAAAATCCCGCACCGGCATGGCAGCCGCCTTCAAATTGGCGGCTACCATAGCCAAGCGGGCGGTCCAGTCAAACATTTGCTGGCGCATACGCATGACAAGAAGCACAATCGACCATCATGGCGACCGTAAGGCGGACCGGCCGGTGGTCAGGCCTTCACCACCTTCATTTTATAAGTGTGCTCTTCCGCCGGGAATGTCCGCGTGCGCACCTCGTCCGCGTAGGTTTCAATGGCGGCAGCGATATCACCGCCGATTTCCGCGTAACGCTTGACGAATTTCGGGTTGATGGCGAACAGGCCCAGCATATCCTCCGTCACCAGAATTTGCCCGTCACACCGGTTGGACGCGCCGATACCGATAATCGGGCATGGCACATCCCCTGTCACCTTGACCGCCAGGGGTTCCGCCACCCCTTCAAGGACGATGGCGAAGGCACCGGCTTCGGCGATTGCCTTGGCATCGCTGATAATGGGGCCCCATTCCTCCTGCGTACGGCCATGGGCCCCATACCCGCCGTAGGAATTGATCGACTGCGGCATCAGACCCACATGGCCGAGCACGGGGATGCCCCGCTTGACCAGAAAGGCCACCGTGTCGGCCATTTCGGCCCCGCCTTCCAGTTTCACGGCGCCGGCGCCCGTTTCCGACAGAACGCGCGCCGCATTCCGGAAAGCCTGTTCCCTGGATTCCTCATATGTGCCGAACGGCATATCGATGACGACAAGGGCTTTCTTCGCCCCGCGGGTGACGGCGCGGCCATGGGCAATCATCATGTCCAGACTGACGCCGACGGTGCTGTCCATGCCGTAAAGCACCATGCCGACACTGTCCCCGACGAGAATAAGGTCGCAGTGCTCGTCCAGGCGCGCGGCCATGGGGGTTATATATGCCGTCAGGCAGACAATCGGGTCCCCCCCCTTGCGGGCATTGATGGCCTTGGCGGTTGCCTTGCGCCTGGGCCGTGCATCGACGGCGATGGACTTGTCGGTCGTGGAGGTGGTGGACATGGGCGAATTTCCTCGGGTCTTTGCTGTCGGTCATGGATAGCATATCAGCAGCCGGACGGTGAAGCACTGACCGGAAACTGACCGGAAACTGGCCGGAAACTGGCCGGAAACTGACCAGAACCGGACGAGCCAAAGCCCGGAACAAAGACAACCGCCATCAAACGGCCGTCATGTCCGCCCTGCCCGCATGTTTCTCAATGTGACGATCCCGATGCCGGATACGATCAGGGCCGCGCTGACAGCCAGCCCTGGCGGCGGAGTCTCACCCAGCAACAGGACGGCGATCGGCACGCCGACAATAGCGGCCACCGGGCCGAGCAGGCTGAGATAAACCGGGCCGCCATATTTCTGCAGTACGAAGAAAAGCAGATACTGCACTGAAAATGCCGCCATCTGCCCAAGGATGAGCAGTATCGGGATCGCGGTTTCAAAGGGGACGTGAAGGGAAAATCCCGGCAGGGCACCGGCCGCCAAAAGCAACACCCCGGCCGCCGCCATCATGCCGGGCGCCAGACCGTCCGGCCGCGCGCCCGCAGGCCAGCACAGTGTGCGGTATATATTTCCCGCCGCCAGCAGAACAGGCGCGAACAGTGTGGCCGCCACCCAGCCAAGCGCGGCATCCGGTGCCGCCGCCTTCAGAGCCGCCAGTACCACCACGCCGCCAAAAGCAAGGGCCATACCGCCGGCCCGCACCGTATCGAACCGCTCCATCCGCATTATCAGAGCCCCGGCATATGTATAAAGCGGCGGAAACGCCACGGACAAAACGGCGAACCCGGCACCGACATGCGAGACGGACGCAAACAGGATCAGCTGCGGCACCGAAATGCTGATCAGGGCGGCGATAAAGAAATATGTCACCGTCTGCCGGTTCAAGGGCGGCAACCGGCCGAAAACGGCCAGGATACAGGACAACACAATAGCGGCACCCGTCACGGACCATGCCAGGAAGGGCAGCGCCCCGAGGCCGGCGGCGACCGCCAGTTTGGCCAGATTGACGGACAGGCCGATCAGTGCGCCCGTCACGACCAGACACAAAAGCGGCACCGCCCAGTGGCCTTGTGCTCTGCTTCCAGGAGGTGAGTTCGCAGTCACGCCTATACCTTCACATTGTTGCCCATATCGTGGCCTGTTTCCACGCGGGTCGATGACCATCTCCGCGCGGCCAGACGAGGCCCATGCCCCATCCTTGTATTGAAACAACAAACAGGACCGCATCCCCGACCTAGCAGCTTCAGTCTTTTCTGCCTAGGTTCCGGAGGAACAGGCTGCTGGCAGACCGGCCACATCCGGCGGACGACAGAAACAGACACGCGGATTTTCAGGACACATTAGGATGACCGGCAAGAGATGAGCCATGAAATCGAGATATTGCGGCATGCGGGGCATTATTCCTTTCACTTGCTTGTGCCCTTTCTGTTCGGTCGTATCCTTTTCGCCAGGGAACACACTTGGAAAGCCGGCGCCATAATGGCGGGAACCATCGTGATGGATCTGGATCATCTGCTGGCCAACCCGGTTTTCGACCCTGATCGGTGCAGTATCGGTTTTCACCCGCTTCACACCGTCTGGGCGGCCGCTGCGTATTGTGCGGTTCTGTTCGTATCGTCATGGACATGGCCCTCATGGCAATGGCGGGCCGTCGGGATTGGATGCCTGTGGCACCTGTGTACGGATGCACTGGATTGCCTGGCTGCGGGCACATGGTAACGGTCCATGGGCCGGGTAGTATTATGTCTTGCCAATTGTCCGCGCCGCATATGGTCATATGCACGCCACAGTGTACATTAGGATGTCGTGATACACCCTTTCTTCATGGAGGACCGCATGACCGACGAGCGCCCGTCATTGGATGAAACCGCATTGACACCCTGGCTTCAGGGGCGGTCCTTTGCCGATTGGCGCACGCAGTATGATGAAGCGGGATATGTCATCTTCGAGAATGTGCTGAACCCGCGAGAGGTGGCCGCGATCCGCGAGGCCCTTGCCCCGCACCTGAAACGGGACATCAGCGGCCGCAACGATTTCGAAGGCCTGCAATCAAACCGTATCTATGCCCTGCTGGCGAAATCCCCGGTTTTCGCGGACATGGTGGCGCATCCGCTGGCCCTTGCCTTTGCCGAGGCGGATCTGGGCCCGACCTGTCTTCTGTCGGCCTGTCTTGCGATCAATCTTCATCCGGGCGAAACCGTACAGCCATGGCATACGGATGACGGCCACATCCCGTTGCCGTCGCCACACCCGCCCTTCGGGGTCAGCACCTTTTGGGCCATTGACGACACCACAGAGGACAACGGCGCCACGGAAGTACTGCCGGGCAGCCATACATGGCCAACCGCCGATGTGGACGTAGCGCTCAGCCCCGGGGCGTTTCGGGACCGCAAAATCCGCGATGTCAACGACGACCCGGCCCCGCGTGCCGATGCGATCAGGGCCTGTATGCCGTCCGGCTCCCTGATGGTGACCAAGAGCGCCCTGTGGCACAGGGGCGGCGCCAACAGGTCGCGGACCCCCCGCCTGATCGTCACGCCGCAATATTGTGCCGGCTGGGCGCGGCAACTGGAAAATATGATGGCGGCCATTTCGAAGGATGTCGCCGCAACCCTGCCGGAACGGGTCCGCGAACTGGTCGGCTATTCGATCCATCCGCCTTTCATGGGCTATGTCGACGGCGTCCACCCACGCAAAACACTTGAGCGGCCATAGGGCGGCACCCTGTTATCCTTTGCAGGTCCTTCAGGCGTCCTTTCCGTCCACCACGATATCAGGCGCATGGCGGACCGGGAAATTGACGGAATTGGCGATAAAACATTTACCGTGCGCCATTTCATGCAGCGCCAGGGCCTTTTCAGGGTCACTGTCGGCGGAAATAACGACTGTCGGTTTCAGGCACGCGTCGATAAAACGGCCATCACCGTCCCCACCCTCAACCATCCTGCCTTCGGCGTCATCCGTGTAGGACAGAACGGTAACCCCCTGTGTCGCACAGAGATGCAGATACCAGAGCTTGTGACAGGCGGCGAGCGAGGCCACCAGCAGGTCTTCAGGGTTCCAGCGTCCGGGGTCACCGCGAAACGCCGGGTCGGACGATCCGGCAATGACCGGTTTACCGTCCGCACAAATGTCATACTCACGGCCATAGGCACGATAGTCGGCCGTGCCCTGCCCGGTATTGCCGGTCCACTCCACCCTTGCGTGATAGATATGTTCTCTGCTGCCAGCCATCGCGGACATCCTTTCTCCGGCAAGTTCTGGGGGCCCGGCACACGGGGCCGCGCCTTGCGGGACGCAAGCGTACCGCCGGACAGATGCAGGCACAAATTCTATTGGCACAGAGCGGATTGCAGGCCCCGTCCGGTGGTTTATGGTGGCACGGAAATCCGCAGAAACCAGCAGGAACTGAAACAGCAGTCAGATGAGAATACTGGTCACCGGCAGTACAGGGTATCTCGGCGAGGCGCTTGTCCGCACGCTGCGGGCGGCGAATCACGATGTTCGCGGGATCGACATCCTGCCCTCCGCCCACACGGACCGGGTGGGATCGGTCAGCGACCGCGCGTTCGTCATGGCCGCGATGGCCGGCATGGATGCGGTCATACACAGCGCCACACTGCACAAACCGCATGTGGCCACCCACACCAAGCAGGATTTTATCGACACCAATGTCACCGATACGCTGACCCTGTTGGAATGCGCGGCTGAATGCGGGGCAAACCGCTTCATTTTCACCAGCACGACAAGCGCCTTCGGCGCCGCCCTGTCACCGGAAGACGGCATGCCGGCGGCCTGGATCACGGAAGAAGTCAGGCCCATTCCCAAAAATATCTATGGGACCACGAAAACGGCCGCCGAAGACCTGTGCGCGCTTTTCCACCGCAAACACGGGCTGTCGTGCCTTGTCCTGCGTACAGCGCGTTTCTTCCCGGAAGAGGACGACAACAAAGACGTGCGTGCCGTCTATGACGACACCAATGCCAAAATCAATGAATTCCTGTTCCGCCGTGTCGACCTGGAAGACGTTGTCTCGGCCCATCTGTGCGCCCTGGACAAGGCGCCGGCTCTTGGCTTTGGGCGGTATATCATCAGCGCCACATCGCCTTTCACGCGGGAAGACCTGGCAGACCTGCGGCGCGACGCTGCAAATACGGTACGCCGGTACGTCGGCTTCGATGCCTGTTTCGATAAATTCGGATGGTCGATGTTTCCGTCCATAGACCGGGTTTATGTCAACGAACGCGCCCGCAGCGCGCTTGGATGGCGGCCCCGATTCGATTTCCATCGGGTTCTGGAACAAGCCGACAGAGGAGAGCCGATCGGGAGCGGGCTGGCCCGCCTGATCGGGAAAAAGGGGTATCATCCGGTTGCCTTCGAAGACGGCCCCTATCCCGTGGAATGACCATATATGGACAAAGCCAAGTCACTGTAAAATCCGACCTTGAACGTCCGTCCTTCGTCTGTCTCAGGACGGGCGGGCAAGAGGTTGTTTCTGCCTGCCGTGCGTATCGAAATTGTCCGGATGCAGCCAGTCGGCGAAACGGGCCTTCTGCGCCGGCCATTCATGATCCAGGATTGAAAACCACGCCGTGTCCCGGTTGCGCCCCTTGACCACGGCGGCATGACGCGACACGCCCTCGAACCGGAAGCCAAGGCGCAGGGCGGCTGCTTTCGAGCCTTCATTGGCCACATTGCAGCACCACTGATACCGGCGGTACCCCAGTTCATCAAAGGCACGCGTCATCATCAGTACCATTGCCTCGGTGGCGGCGACGGTGCGCTGAAGGCACGGCGCATAACAAAGATGCCCGACCTCGACAGCGCCCTGTCCAGGATCGATCCGAAGATAGCTGGCCAGACCGTGCGCCTGTCCCGATGCCCTGTCGAGAATAGCAAAAAACAAAGGGTCCGCGGTCGATGCGCAGCGGTCCAGGTGATTTCTGAAATCAGCCTCGCCCGCAAACGGGCCGTAGGTCATGTAGGTCCAGAGATCCCCTGCGGTGTCGGCACTGTATGCGGCCCAGAGGTCGGCGGCATGGCGCCGAGGGTCCAGCCTTTCCAAGCGGCACGTCCGCCCCTGCATCGGCGCGGTGGGTGGAAACGGCCTTGTCCGCCAGTCCGGGACCGGCCGCCTTGTTCCTTCATCCGGCCCTGTGGGCGATGCGGGCTGTGCCATTCCTGTCATATCAACCATCCCGGTCATCCGTATCGTTGCCGGACCGTCTGTGCAGCCAGCGCGCCAGCCCCTCATCCAGACAGGCCGAGCCCACCAGCGCGGCGAATTCCTGCCGTTCGATCTGCAATCCTTCGTCAATGGCGACATTCAGGCCACGCGACACACTGGACAGGACGGCGGCGACGGCATCGCCGTGATGACGGGTGATCCGCCCGGCGAGTGCCCGCGCGGCATCCAGAACACCGTCGTCCTCCACCACGGCGTTGACAAGGCCGGCCTCATGGGCCTGTGCCGCGCTATAGACATCGCCGGTGAGCAACCATTCCAGACCGCGCTTGCGCCCGATGGTTCGCGGCAAACGCTGCGTTCCGCCGAAGGTCGGCGGCATGCCCAACAGGATTTCCGATTTGGAAAACACCGCGCTGCGCCCTGCCACCGCCAGATGGGCGGCTTCGGTGATTTCGCAGCCGCCGCCATAGGCCAGACCGCCAACAGCGGCGATGACAGGTTTGGGGAACCCTTCAATCCGTGCGGTCAGGGACTGGCCCCGGCGCACGAAATCCCGCACGGCATGGGCGCGGCCCCGTTCGACACTTCCCGAAAACTCCGCGATGTCGGCGCCGGCGGAAAACGCCCGCCCGCCCGAGCCTGTCAGTATGACGGCCCGAACGGTATCCGAGGTTTCCGCGTCGCCCAAGGCTTGCAGCAGGGCATCGACCAGCGCATAGCTGAGGGCGTTGAGCTTGGCGGGCCTGTTCAGGCGGAAAACCGCCAGGTCATCGGATACTTCGGCCAACAGTTCCGCGTTCGGTCCATAGCTGGCCGCCAGTGTTTGCGGTTTCCGATTGGATTTCGACATGGACTGTCCCCTGTTCATGATACGGCGCCGGACGCGGGGCGGCGGCTGACTGACTAATCAGTCAGGTCGCAGGCGCACCCCGGCGCAGAAAAATCCCGGTCGGTTCCCCCTTGTACGACAGGGTATGTGAAAAACCGTAGCCCAGTTTTTCCGCCACCCTGACCGAGGCGGCGTTGCCGTCGGAAATCATGCAGAAAGAGCCGCCGCCGTGCGTCGTGTCGAACCACCGATGGGCGGTTTCAGCCGCCTCGGTGGCATATCCCCTGCCCGCCTGATCCGGACTGATGGCCCAGCCGGCTTCCGGCAGGTACAAATCGTCAGCGCCAAGACCGCGTTTGAAATCGGCGAACCCGACCTCGCCGACAAAGGCGCCGGTCTGACGTTCCGCCACCAGCCAGTAGCCATAGCCCAGAAGCTGCCACAGACCCCGGTAACGCAACATCCGCGCCCATGTTTCCGCCAGGTCGGCGGGCTTGCCGCCGATAAAACGCACGACCCTTTCGTCGGACCACATGGCAAGGCAGGCATCGAGATCGCCGGCGTCATGTGGCCTGAGGATAAGCCTGTCACTGGTAATCCGTGGAATGTCAGCCATGATGCCCTCCTCCTGCCGGTTTTGAATTGCATGCAGCCCGCACCGGCGGTGCCGGATACCACTGACCTCGCCAAATTAGCAATTCCGGACATGGCTGCAACAAGCCCGATTTCCTAAACAGGATATCAACCATGATTTCACACACCATATTTCCGCATGAGACAAAAGGAGTTCGACCTTGCAGCGCTGGCATGTTTTTGCCCTGTCCGTGGCAGTATTTCTGACATTTCACATACAGAATCCAAACGCCCGTGCGTGTGCCGGCGATACGATCCCGGACATTGCGGAACATACTGACATCGCATACCACTCAGGTCCGGATGCCGACCCTGACCGACATCGTCTGAATCTGGTCATACCGCAGGAAAAGGTCCCGGTTGCAACATTGCTTTGGGTTCCCGGCGGCGCCTGGGCTTTTGGCAGCCGTGAGCGGGAAATGCCGGTCGCGCGCGCACTGGCGCGTGACGGTATCGCCGTCGCCGTTGTCGACCACCGTATGAGCGCGGGGCGCTGGATGTCGGAAGACGCACCGGCCACGGGTGCCGTGCATCCCGATCATATCAACGACGTGGCACGGGCCTTTGCATGGCTGCATGCCCATGCGGAAGAGTACGGTCTGAACAAGGCCCGTCTCTATGTCGGCGGTTTTTCGGCGGGCGGACATCTGTCGGCCCTGCTGGCCCTGGACGAGCAGTATCTTACGGCCCATGGCCTGTCCACGGATCATATCGCAGGCGCCCTGCCCGTGGGCGGCGCCTATGACCTGGAACATTATTACGGCGCCATCCGGGACGCTTTCGGGCAGGAAAACGCCGACGGTCACGTTCTGGGTACGTTCGGTGACAGGGCGTCCCTTCCGGGCGCCTCACCGACCACGTATCTGGTCGGGGCGGCAACGCCCATGCTGGTGATCGCGGAAGGAGAAACCGCCATCTATGCCGGGGTTTTCGAGGCGGCGGTCAAAAACGCCGGCAAAGCGGATTTGATCCGCTTCATCACCTATGAGCAGGAAACCCATCGCTCGCTGTTCGAGCAACTTGGCGACGCCGGCACACCGTCACAGGCCCGTGGCGCCATGGTCGGTTTCATGACCGCCGGAGGGCATCCATAGGGTTTTCACTCAGATTTCTCCGGCCCATGGCGGAGTATATGGCTGGGCGCGAAGCCGTAGCGTTTTTTAAACGCCTTGGAAAAAGCGGCCTGTCCGGAATATCCGAAATCAACCGAGACATCCTCGATCGACCCCGGACTCCGCGACAGGGCCCGGCAGGCCGCATCCAGCCGGGCCCGGGAAAAGAAACGCATCGGGGACACACCGTAAGCCGCCCTGAACTGACGGATAAAATGGTGCCTGGACATACCGGCATGGCGCGCCAGGTCATCCAGGCTCATGGGCTGGCGGACGTGATCGAGAATATAGCCCCGAGCGCGCTCCAGCCGGGAAAACAGGTCGATACGCGCGTCCTCGCGGGCCATGGAAAGACGCCGGCAGGACGCATTCAGACGGGTGGTGACCGCCAGACCGATCGTCTTCAGGGTCTCAAAACTGTTCTTCAGGCCGGCGGATGTCAGGGTGCCCTGACGGACACGGGTGTGGACATCCATGGCGGCACCGTCATAGGCGGAGGGGGCGCGCATGCGCAGAAACGGGCTGTCGATCCCCTGCCCCTCATGGTCGTCGAAATAAACGCACATGCCGACCGTTGCCGACCGCGAGGCAATATCCACATCGGCCGCCGTACCGGCACGCACGAACAACAGATCCCCCGGTTCCAAGAGGAACCGCCTGCCACCGAGATGATAGATTTCGCACCCGGTCAGAACATATTTCAGGGATGCCGTTCCGCCGGCAATCCGCATACGCTGCCGCGAGAGAGACGAATGAACAAGGGCCGCGCCCTTTTCGGGGCCGTCAAAGGGGCGCCGCGCGTCAACCTGAGTGAACTGCATACCGTCTTTATCGGCCAAAAGACCGTATCGCGGCAAGGGTTCCCGTCCCGCGACCGGCAGCCGCAAGCATCATGACCGCGACCGCACATCGTTGCCGATATCCTAAAGGCCGTAGGCCGCTGTTTTACCCGCAGGATGCAGTGACATATATCTCGCCGGCGATGTCCGGATACCGCTCGCCCAGAACCATGAAGGCGTCCAGCATGGCGTCGTTCCAATGGGCTTCGATCTGGCCGCTCGCGACCGGTTTCAGCCAGTATCCGCCGAAATGGTCGATGCGAAGGCCCGCTTTCAGGAAACACTGGCGGAAATTTTCCGGGTCGAAGACACGGCGGTGGCCATTGTGCCTGTCCGTATCGTTCAGGGCGTTTTCGGCATCCAGCAGCCCCATGATGACTGCGGCCTGCCGGTGAAGAGAGCGCGCATTGGGAACGGCGCCGAAAATCATCCCCCCCGGTGCCAGCCAGTTTCTGACCAGTTTCAGGATAGCGGCGGGGTCTTCCACATGCTCCAGCACGTGGCTCAGAATGATATTGTCAAACCGACTTTCCGGCGCAAAATCCTCGAACAGGCTGTGGATAACCGTGATATCGGTGAATTTTTCCCTGAGACCGTTACAGAATGTCTCGGACCCGTCGACGCAGGTGATCCGCCGCCCGGTGGTGACCAGCTTTTCCGTCATCAGCCCTTCGGCAGGCCCCAGTTCCAGCACGGAGCCATCGACCAGATAGCGCCGGATGATCCTGAAACCGTAGCGGATACTGGCCGCATTGGCGCCAACACCGTAAAGGGACCTGCCGGCCATCACTTCCAAACGGTCCACTTCGTCATTTTTCATATTCATTAATCCTTTTCGCCCGGGACGGGCCCGGAGCCGTAATCGATTGTCATGGCGGCAAGCGCACCGGTCAGGGTTTCACTGACACGGTCAATGCCCCGCGCTTTCAAAAACCGCGCGGACCGCTGACCGGTTGAAACAGCGGCAAAGGGGATACCGGCCTTTTGCGCGGCCTGATAATCGGCTTCGGAATCCCCGAAAAACGCCCAGGGCCTGATCCGTTCCAGAAGGGCCGCTTTCCGCCGCACGGCATCCTGCGGGCTGACACAATGGATGCCGGTGAAATATCCTGACAGATGCAGCCGGTCCACCTGCTGCCGCAGCCAGCGGTCATGCTGCCGCGCCGTGATCAGAAAGCAGTCTTCGCCGCGTGCGGTCAACGACTGAAGCACTGTCAGAACATCGTCGAACACCACATCCAGCAACAGCCAGTAAGGCGTTTCAATGATGGCGCGCCATTCCGCCGCGATCCGCGCCGCCAGAGCCTCCCCCAGCCCCATGTCCGACAGGATCGCCGCATTGGACCGGCCTTCCCGTTTCGCGGTCCAGACATCAACAGGGTCCAGATGCACATTGTACCGTCTGGCAACCGCCCTCAGACACAGGGCCTGTCTGGGGCCGGCCGTCACCAATGTGCCGTCAAAATCAAATGCGACTGTCATATGCCATCATCCCATGACAAATTCGCAGTACTGGCGGGTGACGACAACATCCTCGCTGTGCGCGGCAGCGGGCAGATATTTGCCATAGTCCCGGCCCGTCCGGCAGGCATAGGCCGCCGACAATATGTCAAAACCGGCGGCACAGGTCATGGCCGTGCCGGCCCCGGTGCGCAGGTTCAGGTCGGTGACAGCCCAGCCTCCGGTGCCTTTCATGACCTGAAAGCAGATCGCCCCCTTCTGCCCCAGGGCCGCGCCGATTTTGCGGGCATAGTCCTCCAGAACGGCATCATGGAAAAGGCGCGCTTTCGTGCAAACGCCGGCCTTGACCTCAAGCCGTTCACGGCAATAGGCAAGGCCCTCGCCGGTTTCATGATTGAAAAAGCTGTCCACGGTCACTTCCGGCCCTGAACAGACCTCCTGCACAAGCAGGCCGGCCAACTCCGCCTCGCCGAGCGCCATAAGGTCCGCCACCGTGATCCGCCGCACCCCCTTGCCGCCGAACCCCGAAAGGGGTTTGGCGAACCATTCATCCGCCGGTTCGTGCGTCCCGTTCCTGTCGAAGCGGCGCGGGGTGCGCACGCCGATACCGTTCAGCCAGTCATCGGCATTGCGTTTGTCGGTCAGAAACGCATGCTTTTCCGACGACCAGATATCCACATGCGCAAACGCGTCCTCGCCAGCCAGGATTGCCGCCAGCTTTATCTCGTCATTCAGGATCGGGATATAGGTCGTGATGTTTTCCGAGGTCATGATGTCCCGCAGCGCGGCCTCAAACGCCGGATCGTCGGCGCGGGGCACCGTATGAAAGGCGTCGGCCAAAAGCGAGGTGGTCACCAGTTTCGCCTCAAAGATATCCGTGACGACCAGCCTGATATCCATGCCCCAGCTGGCCCTTAACCGGCCTGCAATGGCAAATGCGGTGCCCGTGCCCCCGCCGCCCAACAACACAACGCTCATACCGTCTTTCTCCGGTCGTAATCCTGTGACAGCACCCTATCCACCCCGTTTATGAAAATCGAGCCGTGCTTTGAAAATACGGCCATAAAACGGCCATAAAATAGAACGGCCTGACTGACTAATCAGTCAGGCCGCATTTTCGCCCGCCCCCATGGAGCGTGCCTTGCTCCGGGGGGAGATTTTCGCGGACATGCGGTAATGCCTTTGCTAGCCTTGCGTCATGAGCCAGCCACAGGAAAACTTTCACAGACCCGACTGCCTGAAGGATGCCTCGACCGTCTTCGTCCCAAAGGGCACGCGGGTTTTTCAGACCGGCGACCCCTGCAACCGGTTTTTCTATCTTCTGACAGGATCGATCCGGGTCGATCTGATCGCCAGAAACGGCAGAACGATCATGCTGTACCGTTTCGGCGGCGGCGAGACCTGTGTGCTGACCACCTCGTGTCTTCTGGGCGGCGATGCCTATTGTGCCGAGGCGGTCGCGGAAGAGGACACATGGGCCTGCGCCCTGCCCGCCGATGCGTTTGAGGCTCAATTGAGCCGCTCGGCCGATTTCCGCCGGATCGTGTTTTCGTCCTTTTCCGCCCGCCTGGCCGCGATGATGGAAAAAGTCGAGGAAGTGGCCTTTGTCCCGATTGACCGGCGCCTTGCGGACCGTGCACTGCAAATGCACAGGCAGTCGCCCGACATTCGCATCACTCACGAAAGACTTGCCGCCGATCTCGGCACGGCCCGCGAAGTGATCAGCCGCAAGCTGGCCGAATGGGAGAAACAGGGCTTTATCGAACGCGGACGCGGCATGTTCCGTATACGGGACACCGCGCCGCTGGAACGTCTGGCAAGCCTTGGTGACTAAGTCACCGAAACACCGGGGCCATCCTGATAACCTGCCTTCGCAGTCAATTGAATGGAGGCCGCAATGATATCTGCGAATGTCGGAACACCGGACCGTATTTTGAGAGTTCTTCTGGGGGCCATTCTGGCGGCCCTGCCGTTTTTTGTCCCGTCCATGGCCCTGCCGGATATAACGGGGATCGTCTCGCTTGCCGCCGGGGTTATCTTTCTGGCAACGGGGCCGTAAAATTCTGCCCGATCTACGGGATGTTCGGGTGGCGCACCCGCCCGAAATCCTGATAATCTCCAGTATTACAGCGTATCGGTATTACAGCGTATCCGTTCACAGAAAGCTCTACTCATCATGTCTTTGAAACGTCTGTTCGGCCTTGGCCGCAAAAAATCCGCAACACACATCAAACGGATCACCGTATATGAAGCCCATGACCTGTGCGCGAAAGGGGCGATCACACTGATCGATGTGCGCGGACCCGATGAATGGGCCAAGACGGGCCGGCCCGTGGACAGTCACGGCGTCACCCTGCAGGACCCGGACTTCCTGATCGCGGCCCTGGCGGCTGCCGGCGGCGACAAGGACCGGCCGGTTGCCTTTTCCTGTCTCAGCGGCAAACGCTCACTACAGGCGGCGGAGAAAGCCCTAGCGGCCGGACACACGGACATCTTCAATGTGGAAGGCGGCCTGCTGGCCTGGGCGGACGCGCGCCTGCCCCTGGCCAGGGACCCGTCTTAAGGACAGCGCAGCGGGTCTTCATGCAGCGAGTATGGCGGTGAATTCGTTACGGCCGTAAACAGGCCCATTGACCGTCACGCTTCGGAACGGAACAGCCCCCATGGCAATAAGGCAATTCATGATATTGCTGAAGGACAGAGGGGTAAACTGCCACGCATGCACGTCGATATAGCCGCCATCGGCCTGTTCATATTCCCGGATGGCCGCCATCACCTTATCCGGGTCGAGCGGCGTAAAGCCCTGCCCTTTTGACTGCCAGTGTCTCAGTGTTTTGTTATGGGTGGTCATCGCCCAGTGCTCGATGACAGACCCGATGGTGTGCACTGTCCGCCGTTCATACGCGGCATTGAAGATTTCGCTTATTTTCGTGAGCGGCAGGCTTGCATCATAACAATAAGCTGCATTCGGTATGATGAGATAATATTTCCCGCCCGGAGACAAACATCGTGCGACATCCTTTAAATGACCGATCAGGTCCGGCTGATGCTCAATATTGTGAGAGGAACATACAGCATCAAAGCGGTCATGAATTACGCTAAGATTTCCAGCAGGCACCACATAATCAATATGCGGTATATGGTCCGGATTTTTGCCGATACTTTTTGCTTTTTCTCTTAAACCTGCCGTCGCAAGAACATCAACATATTTTACATGGCGTCCCCGTATCAGCGGATTATAGAAAGGACCTATTTCTAAAATATTGTTTCCAGTGATTATACCCAGAAACCCCTGCCTATCGGCAATAGCCGAAGTCAGCCTGCCTTCTCTGTAGCCGTTTCTTTCATAGTGACTCACAAGTCTGGCATCAGAAAACGCTCTAAGATCAGTGTAGTTTTCTCTGTAAAAATTCAGATCCAGATTTATGAATTTACAAATACTCATTTTATCACTCAAGATTTCAAATAAATTAAATTCACCAATTTTAATAAAAATTCCACAACATGCTTTTCAATACAATATTCTGCATGACATTCAATCTATTCGACAAAAAATACTAATCCCAAAGCCACTGGGGTGCCGTATATATGGCACCATACCAAACCGGCCTCGTAAACGTGTATAGTGCAACATATGATGCCCTGTCCAAAGGAACGGCAAGCGATCCGGACCGGTTAGAAAGAGCAATCCGCACCCTCACGACACACCTTCGCCACCGGAGTACCCTACTAAGTCCTTCTTTAGCGATTGCGGATGATATGATGGTGCCTTTTCGGTAATGACGCTTCACATCTTTTTCAAGAGAAAAGCGCTTGATTTATGGCGCAGCCAAAGCCTATCCATTCGTGTATGCGAAAGTGTCTGATCATACTGATCTGTCTTGCCTGGACGGTGTCCGGGGCAGCCGCCAATGCGGCCGATACACTTCTGCATGCACAGCACGACACGGGCAGCGGGATCGAGAAAGTGTCGCCGGACAGTATGATACTGGCCCTGCACGAAGCCTTTTATGTCCACCGGGACGGTCATCACCACGGCAACAGCGATGACGGTCAGACCGGGGAACACGGCGCCGGCGATCATGTCTCCCACTGTCACGGATGCGCGGTGACGGGGGCAACCCTCTCGATCGAATGGAACGAGCAGGTGAAACCGGCCTTTCTTTTCGCATCCGATGCACCGCTGCCCGACCCTGTCTATCTGACCGACCACATCCCCGACTGATCCAAATCCGCGTCACACAGGCATCCGTGCCCCCACGGATGCCCGACCTTCCCGGATTTGGAGTTTTTCGTAATGCTGATACCACTGGCAGCCGCATTGGCGCTGTCCGTATCCACGCCCTTACCGGACCATGAGACACGCTGCCCGGTCGCGGAAACCGCACCGGCGGGACTGATGTCGCTGGACCGTGCGATCACGCTGGCCCTGCACCACGATATGCGCCGGGACGTGGCGCGCGCAGGCGTAGAGATTGCCCGCACGGATCAGGCCATCGCCGCCTTCCGTCCCCCCGACGCGGTCAGGGTGGGCACCGAGGATTTCCCGGCCATTGGGCGCACGGACAATATCGACAGTCTTGAACTGACGGGCAGTTATACCCGCGTCTGGGAAAGGGGCGGCAAACGCGAAGCCCGCGAAAGACTGGCGGCGCGCGGCGTCGATGTCATGGAGGCCGCCACGGCCAGATCCGACACGCAAATCATTTATGATGTACGGACACTGTATTTCTCGGCCCTGATTGCCAGAGCGCGGCAGGCAGTGGCCTGCATGGAAATCGAGCATGTCACCGACCTGAAATCGGCGATTGAGGCAAGGGTGCGCCAGGCCGCCGACCCCGCGCTTGCCGGTGTGCGGGCTTCGACAGAATTGTTGTCGGCGCAAACCGACCTGCGCAGGTTCGCGATGGAGGAAGCGGCGTTCCTGTTCCAGCTGTCCAGCCTGACCGGGGCCGAAGCGGGTTTTGCGCTCGACACACGGCTGATCGAAACGGTGCGAACGGTTCGCACCGTCGATCCCGGCTTTTCCGCCCTGCCCGAAATGCTGGAACTGAACGCCCGCCAACGTCAGGCACAGGCCAGAACCGCATTCGAGCATAGCAAGCGGAACGCGGACGTCACCTGGAGCGTCGGTGTCCGGAATTTTGGCGCGGCGGACAATTTCGGCCTTGTGGCCGGGGTGTCGGTACCGCTCGGCATGGGCACGCGCAGCGATGCCTCCCTTGCCAAGGCCCGCGCCGAGGAACGGGCCATTGAAACGGAGCGGCGCGCGCTTGTGCAGCAGGTCACCCGGCAGGCGCATGCCCTGCGCCAATCGGCACTGTTGACGGTCAGAACCCTGGAAACCCTTGAGACAAGCCTGATCCCGCAGGCTGAGGAAGCGCTCGCCCTTGCCGAAGAGGGATATCGAAAGGGCGCGCTGCCGTTTCGCGACATTCTGGATGCCCACGAGGTTCTCATCGGTCTGCACAAACAGCGGGTGGATCACATCGAGACCTATCTGATGACGGACGCCGCCCTGCTGCGGCTAAGCGGCGAGCATGCCGCAAGGGAGATGCAGCCATGATCCGCGCAAGGCTTTTTAAAGTGTATGTCGCAACCCTGGCCGCATCGGCCCTGATGCTGTCCGGATGCAGCGACCCGTCGGCACCGCCCGCCGAGCCAGGTGGTGCCGCAGAACAGACGGACGTCAAAGGCCCCAAGGGCGGACGCCTTCTGTCGGACGGGGATTTCGCCCTTGAAGTGACGATCCACGAAGCCGGCACCGCGCCCGAATTCCGCCTTTACGCCTATGAGAACGGCGTGCCGCTGCCCCCCGGACAGGTCAACGCCGCAATCGAGCTGGAGCGCCTGGGCGGCCGGACCGACCGTTTCGCCTTTGCGCCTCGGGGCGCCTATCTTCTTGGCGACGGGGTCGTTGCCGAACCGCATTCCTTTACGGTCTCGGTCAGCGCGGAACATGGCGGACGCCGGGCGTCCTGGCGGTACGATTCCTTTGAAGGCCGCACCCAAATCGAGGATGCCATTGCCACGGCGGCCGGCGTGCAGACCGAGATCGCGGGCCCGGCGTCCATTCGCCAGACCCTGACGGCCACAGGTGTGGTCGCCTTCGCGCCGGATGCCGTTGCCGAGGTGAAATCGCCCTATGTGGCACGTGTCCTGTCGGTCGATGTATCGGTCGGCGACAGGGTCCGGCGCGGCGCGCCGGTGATCCGGCTTGAAAATGTGTCGACGCTGCAACCCATTACCCTGACCGCGCCGATCGACGGTGTCGTGCTTGAGCGGCGCACCAATGTGGGCGATGTGTCGGGCGGCGACGGGCTTCTCTGCATCGGGGATACCGCGCAACTGGAAGCGCGTCTTCATATTTTTCCGCAAGATCGTCCGAGGGTAAACGTCGGCATGCCCGTGCGGATTGCCCACCCAGGAGGCAACGGGACAATCGCGGCAAAGGTGTTCGCCTATATGCCGATCACGGCCATGGGGTCACAAACCCTGATCGCCCGCGCCGTCCTGCCGCCGGACACAAACCTGCTGCCCGGCATGCGGATCACCGGCGAGATTGAGACAGGTGCCATGGACGCCCCCCTCGCGGTGCGGACAGCGGCCCTTCAGCGGTTCCGGGATTTCACGGTCGTCTTCGCCAAGGTGGGCGAGACCTATGAGGTGCGGATGCTCGACCTGGGCCCGCAGGACCGGGATTGGGCCGCGGTCCGTGGCGGCCTGGCACCGGGAACGGAATATGTCACCGCCAATGCCTTCCTCATCAAGGCGGACGTCGAGAAATCCGGCGCCAGCCACGACCATTAGGAGTGTACGACATGTTGGAGAGCATCATTCGCGTGTCGATACGCCAGCGCTGGATCGTTCTCGCCCTGGTTCTGGCACTGGCGGCCCTCGGCATCTACAATTTCCAGCGACTGCCCATCGATGCGGTCCCGGACATCACCAATGTCCAGGTACAGATCAATACCGAAGCACCGGGCTATTCACCGCTCGAAACGGAGCAACGCATCACATTTCCGGTTGAAACGGCCATATCGGGCCTGCCGGATCTGGACTATACACGCTCGATTTCCCGCTACGGGCTGAGCCAGGTGACCGTTGTGTTCAAGGACGGGTCGGACATCTACCGCGCCCGGCAACTGATATCGGAACGATTGCAGGCGGTGCGCGGCACGCTGCCCCCCGGTATCTCGCCGGAACTTGGCCCGATCGCCACCGGGCTCGGCGAGATTTATTTCTATATTCTGTCGGCGGACCCGATGGCGCGGGACGGAAACGGCAGGCCATACGACGCCATGGCGCTGCGCACGCTCAATGACTGGGTGGTTCTGCCGCAACTGCGCACCGTCGAGGGCGTGACCGAAGTCAACACCATCGGCGGCTATAAAAAGGAGATCCATATCACGCCGGACCCGATGGCGCTGGCACGATACGGGTTGACCCTCACGGACATTCTCGGCGCGGTCGAGCGCAATAACGCCAACACCGGCGCCGGCTATATCGAGCGCAACGGCGAGCAAAATCTTATCCGCATTCCCGGTCAGGCACGGACACTGGCGGACCTTGAGCGGATTCCCGTGGCCGATTACGGCACCACGGGCCTTGTCTTGCGCGATGTCGCCGATGTGATCGTCGGAAAGGAATTGCGCACAGGCGCCGCCACCATGAATGGCGAGGAGGTCATTCTCGGCACGGCCTTCATGCTGATCGGGGAAAACAGCCGAACGGTCTCCATCACCTTCGATGAGAAGATCCGCGCCATTGCCGGCACATTGCCGGACGGCGTTGCCATCACCCCCGTCTACAACCGGACGGACCTGGTCGACCGTACCATTGCCACCGTTGCGAAAAACCTGTCGGAAGGGGCGTTGCTGGTCGTTGTCGTCCTGTTCCTGCTGCTCGGCAACATACGCGCCGCCCTGCTGACGGCCGCCGTCATCCCCCTTGCCATGCTGATGACCGTCACGGGCATGGTGGAAAACCGGGTCTCGGGTAATCTGATGAGCCTGGGCGCGCTCGACTTCGGGCTGATTGTCGACGGCGCCGTGATCATCGTCGAGAACTGTTTGCGGCGGTTCGCGGAAGACCAGAAAAGGCGCGGGCGTCTTCTGAACCGGGACGAACGGTTCGACATCGCCGCACGGGCCAGCAGCGAGGTGATCAAACCATCTCTTTTCGGCGTTCTGATCATCACGGTCGTTTACCTGCCCATCTTCGCCCTGTCCGGGATTGAGGGCAAAATGTTCCATCCCATGGCCCTGACCGTCGTCATGGCACTGACAGCGGCGCTGATCCTCTCGCTGACCTTCGTGCCGGCTGCGGTTGCCATGGTGATGCGCGGCAAGATCGAGGAAAGGGAAAGCCGCGCCATACGGGGGGCATCCTGGCTCTACACCCCCGCGCTCGTCTTTGCCCTGAGGGCACGCCACGGCGTCGTCGCGGCGGCGCTCGGCCTGACGGTCCTTGCCGCATACGGCGCCACCAGACTGGGAGCGGAGTTCATTCCGAACCTGGACGAAGGCGATATCGCCCTGCACGCGCTGCGCATTCCGGGGACCAGCCTGACCCAGGCCATTGAAATGCAGTCCATCCTGGAAGCCCGGATCGCGGACTTTCCCGAGGTCGAACGCGTGTTCGGCAAGATCGGGACGCCGGATGTGGCAACGGACCCCATGCCGCCGAGCGTGGCGGACACGTTCATCATGCTGAAACCGCGAAAGGACTGGCCCGATCCAAGGAAACCGAAAAGCACCCTTCTGGCGGAGATCGAGGCGGCCATCGCCCGCATTCCCGGCAGCCGCTACGAGCTTACCCAGCCGATCCAGATGCGGTTCAACGAACTGATTTCGGGCGTGCGCGCCGATGTGGCCATCAAGATTTACGGCGACGATCTCGATACACTGGCGGCACTTGCCGAACGGGTCGAGACCGTCATTGCGCGCATTCCCGGCGCTGCCGACGTTCAAAGCGAACAGGTCAAGGGGTTGCCGATCCTGTCGATCACACCGGACCGGGACGCCCTCGCCCGTTACGGCCTGTCGATTGCCGATATTCAAAGGGTCGCCGGCATATCCCTCGGCGGCGCGGCGGTCGGGCAATTCTTCGAAGGCGACCGGCGGTTCGATATCGTCGTGCGCCTGCCCGAGGACATACGGTCGGATGTCGCGTCGATGGGAGACCTTCTCATCCCGCTGCCCGAACAGCGCCGTTCGGACCGGGACGCGCTGTCAGTGCCCCTGTCCGAAATCGCGGATATCGCGATCGCCCCCGGCCCCAATCAGATCAGCCGTGAGAACGGCAAGCGCAGGCTTGTGGTGACCGCCAATGTGCGCGGGCGCGATCTCGGCTCCTTCGTGCGGGAGGCGCGGGCCGCCGTGAAGGCCGAGGTGGCGATGCCGGTCGCCTATTGGGTCGAGTATGGCGGCACCTTCGAACAGCTTATCTCGGCAAGCCGCAGGCTGTCCGTGGTCGTACCGGTGGGACTGATGCTTATTTTCGGCCTTCTGATGATGCTGTTCGGCACGGCACGGGATGCGGCGGTGGTCTTTACCGGCGTGCCGCTGGCCCTGACCGGCGGTGTCGCCGCCCTCGCCCTCAGAGGCATGCCATTGTCGATTTCGGCGGGTGTGGGCTTTATCGCGCTGTCCGGTGTCGCCGTCCTGAACGGAGTGGTCATGCTGACCTTTATCCGGCAAAAGCTCGACCGGGGAGAAGCCCTTGAGACCGCAATCCGACTGGGCGCCCTGCAACGCTTGCGGCCCGTGCTGATGACCGCGCTTGTCGCCAGCCTGGGCTTTGTGCCGATGGCCTTCAATGTGGGCGCCGGCAGCGAGGTTCAGCGTCCGCTTGCAACGGTGGTCATCGGCGGGATCATATCCTCGACCCTGCTGACCCTGCTGGTGCTGCCGGCGCTCTACCGTATCGTCGGCAGGGGCCGGCGGAGCAGAACCGCCGACGGGCACCGGCCAAACCCCGAACCGGCCACGATTTAGGCCAACCGCGCGATCACAGGTGATCGACAGGGCCGGTACAGCTTGACGACTGCCGGACCGCTCCGTTGTCATCGACCGCGCCTCTGATACGTTCTATAAAGAGTCATGCTACCGGAAGGGGAATATCGTTGTCTGTGTCCACAAAACGCCATCAGACCGCCAGGACAGACCGCGCCCACCCGGTCCTGACGTCACCCTGTTTCTGAACACCGTCCCGGAGATACCGCCATGATGAACCCCTTTGAAAACGAGGAACGCCGCGCCTTCCGGGAAACGGTGCGGAGCTTTGTCGCCAACGAGGTAACCCCATATGCCGATGAATGGGACGAGGCCGGTGAAATCCCCTGGGCGCTTCATGAGAAGGTCGGCGCTCTCGGCGCCTTCGGTTTCGGCGTTGACGAGGAATACGGCGGCCTCGGCTTCGATGACTGCTTCATGCGTGCCGCCTATGCCGAGGAAATGAGCCGGTGCGGCGCCACAGGCGTCAATGCCGCGCTTGGAGGGCGATCCATCTCGATCGGCCCGATCGCCGAGCTCGCCAATGAAGAGATCCGCGACATGTGCCTGCGCGACATTGTGGCGGGACGCAAAAGCTCCAGCCTCGCCATCACGGAGCCGAGCGGCGGTTCCGATGTCGCCGCCGTCCGGACAACAGCGCGACAGGACGGCAACCATTATGTCCTGAACGGATCGAAGGCATTCATCACCAGCGGTATGAAATCGGATTATTTCGTTGTCGGCGCCCGGACAGGCGGGGAAGGCCTAAAAGGCATTTCCCTGTTTTTCGTCGAGGCGGATACGCCGGGTTTCTCCCGCACCCCCCTGCCCCGCAAGATGGGCTGGTGGGCGTCGGACCAGGCCACGCTGTATTTCGACGAATGCCGCGTCCCGGCGACCAACCTGATGGGCGAGAAGGACAGAGGCTTTCTCGCTATTATGAACAATTTCAATTTTGAACGCCTCACCATGGTGGCGGGCATGCTGGGCATGATGAAGGTCTGCTTCGACGAATCCGTGGCCTGGGCGCAGGAACGAGAAACGTTCGGCAAACGCCTGATCGAGCATCAGGTGATCCGGCACAAGCTGGCCGACATGTCCGCGAAAATGGATATGGTGGAGGCTTACCTCAATCATATCTGTCATCAGGCCAATGAAGGCCCCATGCCGGTGGCGGAGATTTCCAAGGCGAAATTCTCCGCATCCAAAGCGCTTGAGTTCTGCGCGTCGGAGGCGATGCAGATCCTGGGCGGTGCCGGCTATCTGCGCGGCAACCCGGTCGAGCGGGTTTACCGGGAAGTGAAAGTGCAGGCGATCGGGGGCGGATCGGAGGAAATCATGCGCGACCTCGCCGTGCGTCAGATGGGGCTATAAGACTTTTGGAAAGCATCTGCCGCTTCCTGTCAGTCGAACAATATCTCTAGGATATTCATGATTCATTTTTCTGTTTTTAACGCTGCCAAGTGCGGCTCCCAATGCAACACCTATCGCCACCCAATATGGCTGCTGAGTTGCAGCAGAGAGTGCTGCGCCTATGCCAGCACCGACAGCTATCCATGCTCCGATATTTGACTTTACCCGTTTCCCTTTTTTCATATGAGTTTTCTTTTTTATTCCCACTCGATCGTGCCGGGGGGTTTTGAGGTGATGTCATAGACAACGCGGTTGATGCCGCGCACCTCATTGATGATGCGGGTGGCCACCCGGCCCAGAAAATCATGCGGGAAGGGATAATAGTCCGCCGTCATGCCGTCGGTGGAGGTGACGGCGCGCAGGCCGCACACATGGTCATAGGTGCGCGCATCGCCCATGACGCCGACGGTCTTCACCGGCAACAGCACGGCAAAGGCCTGCCAGATGCTGTCGTAAAGACCGGCGTTCCTGATTTCTTCCAGATAAATGGCGTCGGCCTTGCGCAGAATGTCGCATTTCTCGCGGGTGATCCCGCCCGGAATACGGATGGCGAGCCCCGGCCCCGGAAAGGGATGGCGGCCCACAAAGGCATCCGGCAGGCCAAGCTCCCGCCCCAGTGCGCGGACCTCATCCTTGAACAGCTCGCGCAAGGGTTCGACCAGCGCCATGCGCATGCGCTCCGGCAGGCCGCCCACATTATGGTGCGACTTGATCGTCACCGATGGGCCGCCGGTAAAAGAGACGCTTTCAATCACATCCGGATAGAGCGTGCCCTGCGCCAGAAAGTCCGCCCCGCCGACGGCGGCGGCCTCTTCCTCGAAGACATCGATGAACAGCTTGCCGATGGTCTTGCGCTTGACTTCCGGGTCGCTGACGCCCGCCAGCGCGCCGAGGAACAGGTCGCTGGCATCCCGGTGCACCAGATTGATGTGATAATGCTCGCGGAACAGACTGACGACCTGATCGGCCTCGCCCTGGCGCATCAGGCCGTGGTCGACAAACACACAGGTGAGCCGGTCGCCGATGGCTTCATGCAGCAGCACGGCGACAACGGAGGAATCAACCCCGCCGGACAGACCGCAGATGACCTTGCCGTCCCCCACCTGCGCGCGGATGTCGGCGATCTTGGCCTCGCGGAACCCCGCCATGGACCAGTCGCCGGCACAGCCGCAAATCTCGCGGGCAAAGCGGGCAAGCAGCGCGGCGCCGTGCGGCGTGTGTACCACCTCGGGGTGGAATTGCAGGCCGTAAAAATGCCGTGCATCGTCGGCAATGGCGGCAAAGGGCGCACCCTCGCTGGTCGCGACCACACGAAAACCGTCCGGCAGGGCATCCACATGGTCACCGTGGCTCATCCACACCTGTTCGCGCGTGCCGGTTTCCCAGATACCGTCAAACAGGCCACAAGGCTCCTGCACATCGACAAAGGCACGGCCGAATTCCTGATGGTCGGACGTGGTGACGGACCCGCCAAGCTGGGCCACCATGGTTTGCTGACCGTAGCAAATGCCAAGGACCGGCACTCCCATGGAAAACAGCCCTTCCGGTGCACGCGGCGTATCGCTGTGGGTCACCGAGGCCGGCCCGCCGGACAGGATCACCCCCCTGGGCCGCAAACGATCCAGCGCCGCATCCGCCGACTGAAACGGCACGATCTCGGAATAAACCCCGGCCTCACGCACCCGTCGCGCGATCAACTGCGTGACCTGACTGCCGAAATCGACAATCAGGATGGTGTCGGTGACGGGTACGGTCATCAGATACGTCTCCTCGGGGCGGTGTTCCTTGGCAGGGCTTTAAGCGTCGCCTTCCTTTTTCGGCGGCTCGACCGTGCGGATATGCAGCTCGCGCAGTTGCTTGGCGTGCACAGTGCCGGGCGCGCCCATCATCAGGTCTTCCGCCTTCTGGTTCATGGGGAAGAGGATGACCTCGCGGATATTCGGTTCATCCGCCAGCAGCATGACGATGCGGTCCACGCCCGGCGCCAGGCCGCCGTGCGGCGGCGCGCCGTATTTGAACGCATTCAGCATACCGCCAAACTCACGCTCGACCGTGGCCTCATCATAGCCGGCGATCTCAAACGCCTTGACCATGATGTCGGGCCGGTGGTTCCGGATCGCACCGGAAGACAGCTCAACCCCGTTGCAGACGATGTCATACTGGTACGCCAGCACATCGAGTGCATCGCTGTTTTCCAGCGCTTCCAGCCCGCCCTGCGGCATGGAAAAGGGATTATGGCTGAAGTCGATACGCTTTTCGTCCTCGTCATACTCATACATGGGATAATCGACGATCCAGCAGAATTTGAACTCGCTGTCATCGATCAGGCCCAGGTCCTCACCCACCTTGGTACGGGCCAGCCCCGCCAGCTTGGCGGCGCCCGCTTCCTTGTCGCAGGCAAAGAAAACACCGTCATCGGGACCAAGGCCGAGCATGTCGATCAGTTGGCTTGTGCGCTCCTCGCCCAGATTTTTGGCAATCGGACCACCAGGCACACCCCCCTTGAGGTTGATATAGCCAAGACCGGCAAAGCCCTCGCGCTTGGCCCAGTCATTGGTGCCATCGAAGAATTTGCGGCTTTGCTTGCCCGCCTCCGGCGCCGGGATGGCGCGTACAACGGCACCGTTTTCGACCATTTTGGCGAAAATGCCGAAGCCGGAGCCACGGAAAATCTCCGTCACATCGGCGATTTCAATGGGGTTGCGCAGATCCGGCTTGTCATTGCCGTATTTCAGCATGGATTCCTTGAACGGAATGCGCGGAAACGGCGCCTGTGTCACGGTCTTGTCGGAAAATTCCTCAAACACGCCGACCATCACCGGCTCGATCGCGGCGAACACGTCTTCCTGCGTGACGAAACTCATCTCCACGTCAAGCTGGTAAAATTCGCCGGGGCTGCGGTCGGCACGCGCGTCCTCATCGCGGAAGCAGGGCGCGATCTGGAAATAACGGTCAAAGCCCGAGACCATGACCAACTGCTTGAACTGCTGCGGGGCCTGTGGCAGCGCGTAAAACTGGCCGGGGTGCTGGCGTGACGGCACCAGAAAGTCCCGCGCGCCTTCCGGGCTGGAGGCTGTCAGGATCGGCGTCTGAAATTCAACGAAATCCTGCGCATGCATCTTCTCACGCAAATAGCGGATCACGTTTGAACGCAGCAGAATGTTCTGGTGCAGCCGGTCGCGGCGCAAATCCAGGAAACGGTATGTCAAACGGATGTCTTCGGGATATTCCGCGTCGCCGAACACTGGCATGGGCAGGTCACCGGCCGCCGACTGCACGTCCATCGCATCCACATAGATTTCCACCTCGCCCGTCGGCAGGTCGGCATTGATGGTGTCCTCGGAGCGGGCCTTCACCCGGCCGTCGACAGTGATGACGCTTTCGGCACGCACTTTTTCCGCATCGGCAAAAGCGGCGCTGTCCATATCAAACACGCACTGGGTCACACCGTAATTGTCGCGCAGATCGATAAACAAAAGGCCGCCGTGGTCCCGCTTGCGGTGAACCCAGCCGGACAGGCGCACGGTTTCGCCGACGTGCGACTTGCGAAGCGCATGACAAGTGTGACTGCGGTAAAGATGCATGGAAGGAAAGACCCTGTTCAATGTAGCGTTAAAGACAGTGCAGATTTCAGCGCGGAAAAGCGCATGATTGGCCAGGCTTGTCAAGCCCACCTCATAAGCCGGGCAGCGGCATGGCATTTTGCGTGTGATGCCTGTGTCATTCGGGCCGGTTTGGGCACCGGGGGGTGACGCCCGTCCCTATCCCGTGTATGTGGGGGCACATTCGTCACGCAAACCCAACGCAAAAAGACAAAAATACATGCAGCCCATCACGGATACTGACACACTGGCCGCCCTGTGCACCCGGTTGCGGCAAGCCGATTTCGTCACCATCGACACGGAATTTTTGCGCGATAACACCTATTATTCACTGCTATGCCTGGTGCAACTGGCCGATGACGAAGGTGCGGCCGCCGTCGATCCGCTGGCCGACGGACTGGACCTGACACCGCTGTTTGAACTGCTGGATGACCCATCCGTGCTGAAGGTCATGCATGCCTGCCGTCAGGATATGGAAATCTTTTATCAGATGACGGGCCACATACCGAAACCGGTTTTCGATACACAGATTGCCGCCACCGTCTGCGGGTTTGGCGAATCCGTCGGCTATGAAACGCTGGTCACCAAGATTGCGCGCGAGCAGGTGGACAAAACAGCGCGCTATACCGACTGGTCAAAACGCCCCTTGAGCGACACACAGATCGACTACGCCCTCGGCGATGTAACGCATCTGCGCGTGATCTACCGCCATTTGTCGGAGCAATTGCGCAAAACAGGGCGTGAAGACTGGGTCGCGGAAGACATGGCCGTCCTGACCGATCCGGCCCTGTACGAAGTCGACCCCGAAACCGCCTGGCAGCGGATCAAAATCCGCAGCAACAAGCCCCGTTTTCTGGCGCTGGTCCAAAAGATCGCCGCCTGGCGGGAGCGGGAAGCCCAGCGCCGCAATCTGCCGCGCAACCGCGTGCTGAAGGATGACACCCTGCTTGAGATTGCCGCACATGGCCCGTCCAATGTCGAAGACCTGGACAATATCCGGGGGCTGGCGCGGGGCTTCAGCCGGTCCAGCGGTGGAAAATCCCTATTCAGCGCGATCGAGCAGGCCAATGCCCTGCCGGCGGACGCCCTGCCCCGGGTTGACCGCGGCAAACCGCGCAATCCGACACCGCCGATGGCGGATTTGCTGAAGGTTCTGCTGAAAATCAAATGCCAGGAAGCCGGTGTTGCCCCCCGCATGGTGGCCAGCGCCCAGGATATTGAAAGCTGGGCCGCCGATCCGGCACAGGACTTCCCCGGCCTGCACGGCTGGCGTCGGGCGATTTTCGGTGAAGACGCCCTGAAACTGCTGGATGGTTCCCTTGCGCTGACGGTACACGGACAGAATATCGACGTCGTCGAATTGGAACCGGAAGACTAGGCTTTTCGCACTAGGGACACAGCGAACCGGGGGATAAAAGCGTCCCCCCGCCCCCAAAACCGGAGCATATCAGGCCGCGTTATCCGCCGTCTTGCGGCCCGCCTTGTCCGCTTTTTCAGCGTATAATTCCACGTCGCTGTCGCAACCGATCAGCAGTGCCAACTGACGCAAACGTTTGACCACCACATCATTGACAATGTCGCGCGCATCTGCGGGCACGCCCAGCAGCAGACGCCCATCCTGTAGGCGCAGATGGCTCATGGTCAGGGCTTGCGCGGCCCCGCCGGACAGACGCTGCGCCAGGCGCAACGCCGCCCCCAACACCCGCGCCTCCAATATGGCATCCACGCTGAGCAGCGGCAGCACATGAGCAATCTGCGGAACTGTGACGGGGGCCCCATAAGCCTGGTTGAGGGCAACGGCCACAAACGCACGGTCCTCATGCCCGACCCCGATAAACTGTCCATGCAAGGCGATTTCAACAGCCTTTTCGGCGCGAAAATCCGGGTGCCCCCGCCAGGCGATATCACCGAGCAGACAGATCGCCAGATGCAGACGCGCGCGGCTTTCAGGTGTATACCACAAACCGCCGTTGAACAGGGGCCGCGTCCAGTCGAACAGGATATCCGCGTGTTCGGGAAACCGGCAGCGTTCTTCGGCCAGTTCACGGCACGCGGCGATAAAGGGGTCCTGCGCCCTTACATCCTTCGGCAGACGGTCGAAAAGAATGCCTTCACGCACACCATAGCTCGACACCACGGCTGACTGCACCTTCATCGCCTTCAGGGTTTCCCGCAGGATGAGCGCCGCCACCGGTAGTACCTCGCGCCGGCGCGATGGGATATCGGCGGCAAAGGGAAGGTTGTCCGGATGGGACAAGGACAAACGCCGGCAATAGCTCGACAGTTCCTGCCGCGGCACACGGAATCCCTGCAATATGGCAAGCTGGCTGGCCCGTTCATGCATCAGCAGTTTGATAATATTGCGCCACGATCCGCCGACAAGGAACAGGTCCTGCCCCTCGGCATCCGCAAGCCAGTCGATTTCTTTCAACCCGGTACGGACATGGGCCTTTATACCCTCAAGATCATCGCCGAAACTGTGCATCAGCCGCAGGGCGCCATATGGCAGGGACAAACGCCTGCCGACGCGGCCACCGGCCACTTCGGCCAGTTCCAGCGACCCGCCGCCCAGGTCACCGACAATACCCCTTGCCGCAGGCTCGCCCGACAGGACGCCAAGAGCGGCCAGGCGCGACTCCTCTTCGCCGTCGATCACACGGATGTCAAATCCGCACAGCGCCCGCACCTGCTTGACGAAGTCGCCGCCATTGGAGGCATCGCGCACGGCTGCGGTGGCAAATGTATCAATGTGGTCGACCCCCATCTGGTCGCACAGCGCCCGATAGCGTTTCAGCGTCGACAGGGCCTCGGCCATTGCACCGGCGGACATCCGTCCGGTTTTGGCAAGGCCCGCGCCCAGTCCGCACAGGATTTTTTCGTTAAAGATAATGTCCGGTACGCGTTTCAGCGTGGAAAACACCACCAGCCTTACCGAGTTGGAACCGATATCGATCACCGCGACATAGTCATTGCCGCCGGTCTTTTTCTGTTTTGACCCCATTCAGGCGGCTCCGGACACCGGCGCCGGCCCAGTGGGCACCGCATCCTGAAGATAATTCAGCAGGGGCGGGATGGCTTTACCCTCGCTGAGGGCCGTCCCACGGCCTGACATGGACGGATAGGTCATGAAATAGTCGTGGGCGATAAATCCCTTATCACCCTTGGGGCGTTCATAACGGGTATAGGAACCGTCGGAATTCATGATCCAGGTCTGTTCCGTGTCCTTCAGGTTGGCGGCTATGATCTGCCCCATGATCTGATCGTGCACGGTCGGATTTTCAATCGGTACAAGCTGTTCGACCCGGCGATCGAAATTGCGCGGCATCCAGTCGGCGGATGAAATATAGACGGTGGCCTGGCGTGACGGCAGGCCGAACCCATTGCCGAAACAACAGATCCTGGAATGTTCAAGAAACCGGCCGACAATGGAGCGCACGCGGATATTCTCGCTTAAATCCTTGATCCCCGGCTTGATGGTACAAATACCCCGGATAATAAGATCAACCTGAACACCGTTGAGCGAGGCTTCATACAATTTGTCGATAATCTTGGGATCCAGGAGCGAATTCATCTTGGCCCACACCGCCGCCGGCCGGCCGGCCCGGGCGTGGACAATTTCCTCTTCGATCTTTTCTATGAGGAAGTCACGCATCCGGAACGGCGACAGAACCAGTTTCTCCAGCGCCACCGGCTCAATATACCCCGTCAGATAATTGAACATTTTGTTCGAATCCCGGGCCAGGGCCGGATCGGCGGTGAAAAAGGATGTGTCGGTATAAATCTTGGCCGTGATGGGATGATAATTGCCGGTGCCGAAATGCATGTAGCTTTTCAGGCGCCCCCCTTCGCGGCGCACGACCATCGAGACCTTGGCATGGGTCTTCATTTCGATGAAACCATACACCACATGCACGCCGGCACGCTCCAGGTCACGGGCCCATTTGATGTTCTGCGCTTCATCAAAACGGGCTTTCAACTCGACAATCGCGGTGACGGCCTTTCCGGCTTCCGCCGCCTCGATCAGGGCGCGGATGATCTGTGACTGCGATCCTGCGCGGTACAGTGTCTGCTTGATGGCGACCACATCGGGGTCGCGCGCGGCCTGGCGCAGAAACTGGTGCACCACTTCAAAGGATTCATAAGGGTGATGGACCACGAAGTCCTTGGCGGCGATTGCCTTGAATATATCGCCGCCGAAATCCTTCACGCGTTCCGGATAGCGCGGATTATAGGGCAGAAACTTCATGTCCGGAAAATCGTCCACGATCAGGGCGCCCACGTCGTTGATGCCCAATATCCCGTTCATCGGCACCACCGCCTGCTCATCCGCGTCAAGGCGCCTGATGACAAGATTGCGCATGTCTTCCGGCATGCTGGTATCGATGGACAGACGGATCACCCGGCCGCGCCGGCGGCGTTTCAGCGCGCTTTCAAAGACACGCACCAGATCCTCGGCTTCTTCCTCGATTTCGATATCGCTGTCCCTGACGATACGGAATACGCCTGAGCCCAGCACATCGTATCCGGGAAAAATCTCGTCAAAGAAAAGGGTCAGCAGCTTTTCAAGCGCGATAAAGCGCACCACCTGTCCAGGCAAGCGGACAAAGCGTTTCATATGGTGCGGCATCGGAATCAGGGCCAACATGGTTTCACCGTCGGCGATACGTCTCAGCGACAGGGCCATGGTAAAGCCGAGATTGGGAATGAACGGAAAGGGATGCGCCGGGTCGACGGCGATCGGCGTCAGCAGTGGCTGAATATTGTCCTTGAATTCACTTTCAAGCCACGCCCGCTCCTGCGAGATCACCTCGTCCGCGTCCAGGACTTCAATACGGTTTTCCCGCATTTCCTGACGCAAGACACCCCACACCTCCTGCTGCAACTCCATCAGGCGTTCAGCCATGGCGTTGACCTTGCTCAACTGCTGATGCGGGGTCAGCCCATCCTCGGACATGATCTCGGCATCCATGTCGCACTGCGCGCGCAGGCCGGCGACACGGACCATGTAAAATTCATCCAGATTGTTGCCGGAAATCGACAGGAACCGCAGCCTTTCCAAAAGAGGATGGCGCGTGTTCTGCGCTTCTTCGAGAACCCGCATGTTGAACTCAAGCCAGCTCAGCTCCCGGTTCAGATATTTGGTATTGCCGGACATGGCGCGCAAGCGGCGGCTGATGGTCTGGCGGGCCGCCATATGTCCCCCCGGCGGCGTGTCCGCAGCCCCTTCGCCGCCCGGCAGGCCGGCATCATTTGCATGATCAGCCTGGGGTGCATGATCAGCCTGAGAGGCATGATCCGCTGGAGCCTGACCGGCGCGCCCGTTTTGGCTTGTTTCGGAACTGTGATCCGCCATACGGTCTTCTCCTTGTCAGATATGTGTAACAGGTGGGCTCACTGACCATCCGGGCATCGTGTCCCGCACCCATGTCATTCCGATGGAACTATGCCCTTTGGCATGGACCGCGATCAAGCCCCGCAGGACAGACTGCAACCTATGCCCCGGTCTTTACAAAACCTTTACAGACCGGACGCCAGACTTTCCAGACAGTCCCGTGCGAGCGGTATGGTAAGAGCCCGCTTTGAAGACAAGGCCCGACTGTCCATCAGCGCGACCAGCCGGTGGGCGAAATCGAACCGGCGTTCCATGCGCGGCAACAGATATGTCACCACGTCAGGGGCCACGGCAAGCTGTCGGTCGGCAAATAGTTTGGCCAGAAGCAACGCCAGAAGTGTGTCATCAGGCGGCCCGATCTCCATCACCGGCACCGTGGACAGACGGGAGCGCAGGTCGGGCAGACGGACCGGCCACCGGGTCGGCGCCGTACGGGCGGTCAACAGCAGGGTCTGACCGGTTTCCCGTACCCAGTTATAAACATGCAGCACTGTATCCTCGGCATATGCGCCCCGATCCGCGTCCTCGATCAACACAGGCGCAGGGTCGCCGCCGGCCAGGCTGTCCGCCGGCATTTGGGGGGTAAAGCGCCGGGCCCCCGCCCTTGCCGCCCAATCGCTTGCCAAATGGGACTTCCCGGAGCCTTCCGGCCCCACAAGGGCCATAACGGCATGCGGCCAGCCGGGCCAGAGATCCATCTGCCGCACGGCCGCTTCGTTACAGGGGGCGGTCATGAAATCAACCCTGGCAAAGCTGGTTTCATGTGGCAGGCTCAAGGGAATTTGGCTGGATGACATGGGTTTACCGGTCCTGACTAGGAACCGCCGCCTTCCGCTTTGCCGGAGGACGAGACAGGCGTTTGGGCAGAAGCCTCGTCCGCAGGAGAGGACGACGCCGTCACGACATTGACGCTTTGATACTGTCCGACCGCGAAACGGACGAAAACCGCGATTGCCGCCGCCAGCGGGACGGCAATCAGAACACCGACCAGTCCCATGACCTCACCGCCCGCAAAAACCGCAAACAGAACCCACACAGGGTGCAGACCGACCCGGCTGCCCACAAGGCGCGGGGTCAGAAACGAGCCTTCGATATTCTGGACAATCACATGGATCAGAAAAACCAGCACCAGTTTGAGAGGGTCCAACCCCCACTGTGCCACCCCCATCGTCAAGGCCAGGACAGAGGCCGTCAACGCCCCCAGAAACGGCACAAACGCAAGAACGCCGGCCACCAACCCAAGGATCAGGGCGAAATTCAACCCGATCAGCGTCCACCCGGTGCCATAGAGCACAGCCATGCACAAACAGACTATGATCTGGCCGCGCACAAATCCGGACAGGGCTGAGTCTATATCGCGAAAAATCTGACGAATGGCCGCCGCCTGTTCCACCGGCAGCCAACTGTCAAGACGGGCAATCATATGGTCCCAGTCCCGCAGAAGATAAAACGCCACGACGGGCGTGATCAGCATCAGCGACAAAAGATTGAAAAGGGCCAGGCCACTTTGCAACAGGCCGAGGACGGCGTCGCGGGCCCTGGCCAGGATTTCACCGCCATAGGTGCCCAGAACGCTCTCAGCCTCGGCCGCGATGGAAAAGCCGAAGCGGGCCGACAAGTCCGCAATGGTCTCATTGAGCCACGGACGCAGGCCCGCAAGGGTTTCCGGCAGAACCGCGATAAGCCGTTCAAACTGGGACAGAATGGTGGGCGCCAGCGCCACCAGAATGCCGACGAAAACCAGCGAGAAGAAACCGATGACAAAGGCGGCTGCCACGCCCCGGGCCAAACCGCGCGCTTCCAGACGGTCCGTCAGGGGATCAAGAAAGTAGGACAGCGCCATCCCGGCAACAAACGGCAGCAGAATACCGCGCGTCAGATACAGGACAGCACCGACAACGACCAGTGCCCCGACGGCATACCAGCGATTCATATTCCCCACCCCCGTTCATAAGCCCTGTCTTTGTGCAGGGTCCGAGGCAATTGTGTCCAGCTGAGCGCCCGGACGACACGGTTCAGCGTTTCATTCAGGTCTTGCGTCATCCTGGCCGGCACCGTCAACCGGGATCAGCCACCAGTCTCCATCCCGTTCATCCAGTCTTAAACCGGCGTAGGACAAAGCCAGCCGCATCTGTTCATACCGGCCGGTAAAATGAAAATACAGACGGCTCACCGGAATCCGCAGGGAAACTGTCGCCACACTGTCGACAAGTTGCACGGTCTTCAGTCTCTCGCGCACGGCGGTCCATTCGTCAAGCGAACGGCTCGGCACGGCAACCTCCAGGCTGCCGCCCTCGCCCATATCGACCAGAAGCTGTTCACGCCAGTCCGTATCGACCCGCTCAAGCACAGTCCCAAGGGCCAGTGCCAGCGTCTCCCGTTCGGCGATGGCATCGCTTGCGGCAGGGTCGGAGATCATGCGTCCGCTACCGGACAGTTCCTCCTCGCTTAACAGAAACTCATACGCGAGGCTGTGGGATACCTTATCCCAACGGGTGAAGATCAACAGAACATCGCCCACGCCATATGTCTCCCGCAGGCGTAGGGCATTGCTCGCATCCATGGCGCGGACCTGTGCCGCCGTGACAGCGGCGCGGGACGATATATCCGCCACAGGAAAACGGTACCGCCTCAACCTGTTGCCCCAATCCACGTCACCGCGCGCCGCATCGCGGATTTGATCGGCCACCCAAAGACCCATTTCCAGACCACGCCCATGGGCGTGCAGAACCAGGACGCCCTGCCCGCCGCCCACCACCTGTGGCACCCCGGCATCGGCCAGAAACCGACTGACCATGGCCGGCGCGAAATGAATATCCAGAATGGCCCGGTAGCGCCGCCCGGATGACTGTTCCTCGATAACGTCGATCCCGCGAATTATGCGTCGAATCATTGATTCGTTCATATCGGGCAATTGCACGCGATCCTGCGGCCGCGTCAGTTTGGCAATCAGTATGCCATAGGCACGCCGTTCGGCACCGGCAAGGGCAACGGCACGCGCGCGGCTGGCATCCCGGGCGGTCTCGTCAACGCGAACACCGCGCACGCTGTAAAGACTGTCATCCGATGGTTGCTGGGCGTCGGCCGGCTTTTGCCCAACCACCAGCAACAGTGCAACCGTCATTGTCATAAGCCGGAACACAGCAGTCATCATCCTCACAAACCCCGGTCGCCCGGCGCAATGCCCGGTACCTGTCCGGGTATACCGTATGTATTCCGGCCCTTGTGTCCACACACTATATTTCTACCGGCATATAATGTGCGTATTGCATCGCCAGACAATAGCAGGCCGGCCGACAACAACAGACCTGGTTTTCAGACTTCAAAGGCGCGATGGACACCCTGTCCGACAGGGTACAGCGGATAAACCGCCATTGCCCACGGGTAAGTCCGCCACTGCCTTTTCGGATAATTCATCCTCGCCAGCGTCATACCTTTTCGCTAGTCTCCGGGCAAATGGCTGCGGGGTCTGAAAACCTGCGGCACAGCGAACTCCCGATCAGGACCGGCTGTCTAGCGTGGTCATTCTTTTGGACAATTTCATGACGGAAACGAAACAAGAAAGCGAAGAAGGTCTTTCCTATAAACAGGCCGGCGTCGATATCGCTGCGGGCGATGCCCTGGTGGAGGCCATCAAACCGCTCGCCGCCAGCACGCGCCGCGACGGGGCCGATGCCAGCCTTGGCGGCTTTGGCGGGCTGTTCGATATCAAGGCCGCAGGGTTCCACGACCCGATCCTTGTGGCAGCCACCGACGGGGTCGGCACAAAACTGGCCCTGGCCGAAGCCGTCGGCCGCCATGACACCATCGGGATCGATTTGGTGGCCATGTGCGTCAACGACCTCATTGTCCAGGGCGCGGTGCCGCTGTTCTTTCTGGATTATATGGCGACCGGGCGCTTGGATGTCGCCCAGATGACCCGGGTCGTCGACGGTATCGCCGCCGGCTGCCGTCAGGCGGGCGCAGCCCTGATCGGAGGCGAAACCGCTGAAATGCCGGGTCTCTATGCGGGCAGCAGCTATGACCTTGCGGGGTTTGCCGTCGGCGCGGCGGAACGCGGCAGCCTGATCGATGGTACAAATATCGAAGACGGCGATGTCCTGATCGGCCTTGCGTCCAGTGGCGTGCATTCCAACGGCTACTCCCTGGTCAGGCGGATTGTGGAGGCCAGCGGCGCGGCGCTGGAGGCTCCGGCGCCCTATGACGACAGTCTGTCCCTTGGCGAGAGCCTTCTGACCCCCACCCGGATTTATGTAAAAGGCTGCCAGCCCGCAATCCGTCTGGGTCTGGTCAAGGGGCTGATCCATATCACCGGTGGCGGTTTTCCCGGCAATGTTCCGCGTATTCTGCCGGACGGGCTGTCGGCAACCATATTCACCAACCGCTGGCAGCGCCCGGCCGTGTTTGACTGGCTGCGGACACAGGGCCGCATTGCCGAGGATGAAATGCTGCGCACCTTCAACTGCGGCATCGGCATGGTCGCGGTGGTGGCGGAACGGCATGCGGACGCTGCGCTGGCGGCCTTTACATCCGCCGGGGAAACGCCCGTCGTCATCGGCGGTGTTCTGAAGGACAGCGGTCAGGGTCGCTGCGTCTGTACCCATGAGTGACAATGCGTGTGGCACCTGGCAATGCGTTTCCCGAGGAGCAATGTCGTGAGTATATTGAAACTGGGCGTCCTGATCTCGGGTCGCGGAAGCAATCTGCAGGCCCTGATACAAGCCTGCAACACACCCGGGTTTCCGGCGGAAATCGCCGTCGTCATTTCCAACAGGCCGAATGCCCCGGGCCTGAATTTCGCAGCGGAAGCCGGCCTGCCGGTCGTGACCATCGACCACAAGGATTTCGAAACCCGCCCGGCCTTTGAGGATGAACTGCATGCAAGCCTTCAGGCGCATGGTGTGCAGTTGGTCTGTCTGGCCGGCTTCATGCGGTTGCTCGGCAATGATTTCGTCAACCGCTGGAGAGACAGGATGATCAATATCCATCCGTCTCTTCTACCGGCGTACAAAGGGCTTCACACCCATGAACGCGCCCTGGAAGACGGCGTCCGTATCACCGGCTGCACGGTGCATTTCGTTCGTCCGGAAATGGATGACGGCCCGATTATCATGCAGGCCGCCGTTCCCGTTCTGCCGCAGGATACCCCGCCCCTGCTTGCGGCCCGCGTCCTGGAAGCAGAGCACCGCATCTATCCGGCAGCCGTCCGCATGGTGGCCGAAGGTAAAATCAGGGTCTCAGCCGGCCGCGTGCAGCTTGCCGCACCGGTGACCGCGCCGCAGTCCCTGATCTGTCCCGCACCGGAAGAGACGACCACGACCGCATAAAACAAGCCGGCCCCCGTAAAACACAGGGGCCGGCTTGCCGGATACGGATGTGATGACCGCCGGCCTTAGCCGACGATCTCATTGCCGGAAAAGAACTGGGCGATTTCAATCGCAGCATTTTCCGGCGAATCAGAACCATGGACGGAATTTTCGCCGATGGACCGGGCATACAGCTTGCGGATCGTGCCTTCGGCGGCGTCTTCCGGATTGGTTGCCCCCATGACCTCACGGTTTTTCGCGACAGCGTCTTCGCCTTCCAGAACCTGTACGACCACCGGGGCGGAGGTCATGAAATCCACCAGTTCACCGAAAAAGGGACGTTCCTTGTGAATGGCATAAAAGGTTTCCGCCTGGGCACGGGTCATCAGGATACGTTTTTGGGCGACGATGCGCAGACCTGCCTTTTCCAGGCATGCATTGACGGCACCGGTCAGATTGCGTTCGGTGGCATCGGGTTTGATAATGGAAAAGGTGCGTTGCAGAGCCATGAGGCATTTCCTTGTTTATTCAGGGCCGTTTCCGGCCGGGATATGAATAGGATGAGCAGCCGGCAAACAATCGGGCACCGATACCGCCGCCAACCGCGAGTCGCGCGCCTTATACCCACATCATCCTTTTCTGTACAGCCCAAGGATACAGCGGCCCACAGCCGATGCCGGGGCGGGTTTGATACAATACGCGCGACATGCTAAGCCGCGCGGCATGCTACAGATTACAGACCTCACATTTCGTATCGGCAACCGGGTACTTTTTGACGGAGCGACAGCCGCCATCCCGTCCGGGCAGAAAGTGGGCCTCGTCGGCCGCAACGGCGCCGGAAAATCCACCCTGCTTTCCCTGATCCGGAGTGAAATCAGCGCCGAGTCCGGTGCTGTCAGTGTTCATCCCAACGCCAGGATCGGGCATGTCGCCCAGGAAGCGCCGGGTCATGACATAAGCCTGATCGACACGGTGATGGCGGCCGACACCGAGCGAACCAGCCTTCTTGCCGAGGCGGAAACGGCAACGGACCCTGAACGCATTGCCTATATCCATACGCGCCTGGCGGACATCGGCGCCCAGTCAGCGGAGGCGCGCGCCGCCAGCCTTCTGGCCGGTCTCGGCTTTGACGATGCGGCGCAAAAGCGCCCATGCAGCAGCTTTTCGGGAGGCTGGCGGATGCGTGTCGCCCTGGCCTGCGTGCTGTTTACAGCACCCGACCTTCTGCTTCTGGACGAACCCACCAACTATCTGGATCTGGAAGGTGTGATCTGGCTGGAGAGCTATCTGAAAAGCTATCCCTACACAGTCCTGATCGTCAGTCACGACCGGGGCCTCTTGAACAATGCGGTGGGCCACATCCTGCACCTTACCAACGGCAAGCTGTACCGCTATGCCGGCGGATATGACGCGTTCGAGGAACAGCGCCGCGCCGCCCTGGAACGGCAGATGGCCCTGAAATCCAAACAGGAGGCCGAGCGCCGGCGGATCGAGGCCTTCGTCGAACGTTTCCGTGCCAAGGAGTCAAAGGCCCGGCAGGCACAAAGCCGCATGAAAATGCTGGCCCGTATGAAACCGATCGCCAGCGTCGTCGAAGACAACACCATTCCGTTCGATTTTCCCAAACCGGAACCGTTATCGTCGCCCCTGATCACACTGGAGGGTGCAAGCGCGGCTTATGGCGACAATACCCCCGTTCTCAAACGGCTGGATTTGCGGGTGGATATGGATGACCGCATCGGTCTCCTGGGCGCCAACGGCAACGGCAAATCCACCTTTGCCAAGCTGTTGTCAGGCCGGCTGACGCCGGCGGAAGGCAAGCTGCGGCGTCCCCGCGCCCTGAAAATCGGATATTTTGCCCAACACCAGCTTGACGAACTGATCCCGGCAGCCAGCCCTTACGACCATCTTGAAAAGCTTCTGCCCGACATGACAGAAGCCCGCCGGCGGGCCAGGCTTGCCGCCTTCGGTTTTGGCGAGGATAAGGCAGACCGCCCCGTCAACAGCCTGTCCGGCGGTGAAAAGGCACGGCTTCTGTTCGCGCTGGCCACTTTGGAGAAACCGCAAATTCTGATCATGGACGAACCGACCAACCATCTGGACGTGGACAGCCGGGAAGCCCTTATTCATGCCATCAACGGTTATGACGGCGCGGTTCTGCTGATCAGCCATGACCGCCACCTGCTGGAAGCCTGCGTCGACCGGCTGTGGCTTGTGGGTGACGGCAAGGTCAGCCCTTTTGACGGCGATCTGGACGACTATCGCCGTTATCTGGGGGAACTGCGCCGCGGGTCCCGCAAGACGCCGGATGGCGTTGCCCAGAGCGGCAGCGGCGAGACCAGCCGCAAGGCCGCACGCCAGAAAGCGGCGGCGGACCGGCAACGTCTGGCGCCCTTTCGCAAGGCCGTTGAAAAGGCTGAACAGGACGTCGTGCGCCACGAAAACCGGCGGGATACATTGCAGACAAAACTTTCAGACCCGTCCCTGTACGCGCAGGACAGAACCGACGGCCCCGCCACGATTACCGACCTGCAGAAGAAGCTGGCCCGCGCGGAAGAGGATCTGGCTGCGGCGGAAGAAACCTGGCTGGCAGCGGAAGATGCCCTGCACAATGCCGAAAACACGCTGAAATCCGCCTGATCGTGGCGCGGTCTAAAGACCGCTCCACCGCAGGGCGATGTCCTCCTGGACGAGAGCTGTCCATGGCAGGTCGCCGTGCCCGGCGCCGGCGACCTCCACAAAGGCATCGTCAGCCCCCATGACGGATTTCAGCTCCGCGCCCGAGGCAAAAGGCACCACTGCGTCCGCTGTACCGTGATAGATCACGATACGGGCCGTGTGCGCCTGCATCAGCTTCAGGTCCGAGCGTAGGGGGAACCGGCTGATGAAGGTGGGCACCCAGGGGTACCGGCGGCGCCCCAGATCCAGAATAGACTTCATGGGGGCGAACAGAATCAGATCCTCGACCGGGCGGGTGGCGGCCACATGTGACGCCTGCGTACTGCCGAAGGAATACCCGACGACACGGATATCCTGTTGTCCGTAGCGTTCACGGGCCAGATCATACCAGGCTTCCGCATCGGCCAGCAGCGCATCCTCGCTCAGCGGGCCACGGCTTTTACCGAAACCGCGATAGTCCATCGACATGACGTCAAAACCCAGTCCCAGAAAGGTGCGCGCCATTTTGGAACTGTTGCCGACATTGCCCGCATTGCCCTTATAGTACAGGACAAGTCCGCGCGCGGGCACCGCGGCATCCGTGCGAAACAAAACACCGTGCAGCCGCGCACCGTCACGCTCCAGCCAGATATCTTCGACCGTCGTATCAAAGGCATAGGCATGATTGTCGGCGACAGGCGCGAAATTCAGCATCAGATGTTCCTGCCGGACATAAATCACGCCAAGCATGACACCATAAATGACGATCAGCCCGACACATGCCCGTGCCCACCAGCGCATGGCATCCCCCCCCCTTTTTCAGCCACGAACCTCATGGCAATGCGTTTCATGGCACATTCATAAAAGTCATGCCATGGTGCCCCCAGCATCAACAGGTCAAACGGACCATGACGGTGCGGGAACATCAAGGGGGTTTCTTCATGACGGTTTGCAAAACGGTTTCCCAGCGTATCACAGCCAGTGTTCTGCTGCTGTTCATGCTAGGCCTTTGCCTGTTTTGCCTGCCGATAAAGCCCGCGGCCATGGGCGATGACCAGACGCTGCTACGCAAACGGGACATACCGGTCCGCATACGCAGGCAATGGCGCGAAACGGATTTCAAGCGCACCACCGTGCCCGAAGACGGCTTCCGTTTCGCCGAGGCACCCAAGGACGGTATCCGGGCCATCGTCAATCCCCGCTTCCGTGGCGTGGCGACAGCGGGACCGACAGCGCAAAGCCCCGTGATCACCGTCACGGTCGGGCAGGTCACGCGGGCCTACCCGCTCGAAATCCTCATATGGCACGAAGTGGTCAATGACACGCTGGACGGTGTCCCCGTCGCCGTCACATACAGCCCGTTCACAAACACCACCATGGTCTTTGACCGGCGCCTGCCAGGCGGTACGGAAGGCGACGCAGACGGCGCGGGTCCGACCCTGACCTTTGGTGTCAGCGGTCATCTGCGATACGGCAATCTGGTCCTGTATGACCGGGAAAGCCAGAGCTGGTGGCAGCAATTCACCGGCACGGGCATCGTCGGCACCCATGCGGATGCGGCATTGACGGTGCTGCCGCACCGGATCGAAAATTACGGGACCTATCAGGCACGGGTGCCGGACGGGATCGTCCTTGCCCCGCCCTATGGCAGCCAGATTGTCTATGGCAGCAGCCCCTATGCCGGATATGACACGCTGGAAAGCTCCCCTTACGCCGTCACCAAGCGCGCGCCAAAACGCGGGACAGTCCAGTCAGCCATGACGGACGGCATGGCTGACAGCATCCGGGCCAGCCGTATCGTGCGGGTCGGCACGCAGGCCTGGCCCCTGCCGGCCATTGCCCAGGCCGGACGGCTGGAAGGTCCCGACGGTCTCATCTTCACATGGCAACCGGGCACTCTGTCGGTTCTGGACAGCCAGATCGTGGTCCGCAGCAATGCCATAGGCTCGGTGCTGGTACAGCGCCGGGCGGGCGACGCCCTGGAAGGCGTGTCCTACAGTCTCGACTTCGCGTATGCCTACAAGGCGTTCTATCCGGACCGAGGACTGCTGAGCCTGCCCTGAGCGGTTTACCGCTCAGAGGGCGCTCCGAATATCCTGATTGCCTGCATTTTGCCGCCCGCACGGAACAAACGGCCCGCCCTACCGACAAGGGCTGGCAGTCTTCTACGACCCGCTGCCGGCCACCTGCCGCACCTGCTGCCATCCGCCCCGTTCGCCCTGCTGCCAGTAGGACATGGCCAGCCCCGCCGCCTTGAAATCGCGCCAGTGGGTCCGCGCGGCCTCGACAATATCCGGATTGCGACCGTCGAACATATAAAGGGTGCGGTCATAGCGTTCGATATCGGGGCTGGCGGTGCCGTCTATCAGCACCAGAACATCCGCATCCGCCGGATTATCATCATCCGTTGTCAGCAACACGGGCTGATCGGCGTCATGATCGCCGCCAGCCCGTGCGTGGGGCAGAAAACTGCCCGGATCATAGATCCACAGCGCCCTGTCCAGGGTCTCGGCAAGACCTTTGTCCGGCACTTTTACAAGCGCCTTGTGACCGGCCTGCAAGACCTTTTCCAGCAGGCGCGGCAAGGCCTGTTCCACGGGCTGGCGTTGCAGGTGATAAAAGCGGATTTCAGGCATGGCCCCCCGCATTCAATGGCTGTCGGCCCTCGGCGTCGAGAATGGCCTCAGGACTTGTCCTCGGGTTCATAGCCGTCTGCGACAAAACGGTCCAGCAAACGGACGCCGTAACCGGTGCCGCCCTTTTCGCTGAGCGGCAGGTCCTTATCCGACCAGACGGTGCCCGCCACATCGATATGGGCCCACGGGACATCATTGGTGAACCGTTTCAGAAACTGTGCCGCCGTGATCGATCCGGCCCCTCTGCCGCCGATATTCTTCATATCCGCCGTCGGCGTGTTGATCAGCTTGTCGTAAGAATCATGCAGGGGCAGCCGCCACGTTTTGTCGCCCGTGTCGGCACCGGCGGCGAAAAGTCCGTCGGCAATGGCGTCGTCATCGGTGAAAAATCCGGCATATTCATGCCCCAGGGCAACGATCATGGCCCCTGTCAGGGTGGCAAGGTCGATCATCAGGCGGGGCTTGAAACGGTCCTGGCAGTACCAAAGCGCATCGGCCAGCACCAGCCGCCCTTCGGCGTCGGTGTTCAACACTTCGATCGTCTGGCCGGACATGCTGGTCACCACGTCGCCGGGGCGCTGGGCGGTTCCGGACGGCATGTTTTCCACCAGACCGACGACACCGACCACATTGACACGGGCATTGCGCCCCGCCAGCGCCTTCATCAGTCCCACGACAATGCCGGCGCCGCCCATGTCCCATTTCATCTGGTCCATGCCTTCGCTGGGCTTGATGGAAATACCGCCCGTGTCAAAGGTGACGCCCTTGCCGATGAAAGCCAGCGGCGCATCGTCTTCCTCGCCGCCCATCCAGCGCATGATGACAAGCTGGGAGTCATGCTGTGAGCCCTGCCCGACCGCCAGCAGCGACCGCATGCCCAGCCCGTCCATCTCCGTCTCGCCGAGAACCTCGACATCGATCCCGATATCGGCCAGCTCCCTGATCCGGTCGGCGAAACTATTGGGATAGAGGATATTGGCGGGCTCGGATATGAGGTCCCGCGTCAGAAAAACACCGTCGGCCACGGCCTTGCGGGGTGAAAACCCGTCCTTCGCCGCGCCGGGTTCGGCACACAGCAACGAGATTTCATGGAGAGACGGTTTTTTGGTCTCGGGCTCTTTCGTACGGTATTTGTCGAAGCGGTAGCTTCTGAGCAGGGCCCCCTCGGCCAGGGCGACGGGATCGATCGTGTCGTCGATGACAAAGCCGGCCGTTACACTGCCCGATGTCAGCAGCTTCGCCGTGGCCGCCGCCCCGCAAATGAGAAAATCGCCTTCGCTGTTCGCGCCTTTGCCCAGACCAACGAGAATCAGGCGCTCCAGCCCGGTGCCTGCGGGGCTGAGAATTTCCAGCACATCGCCTTTGCCGGCCTTGAAACGGGACGCCGCGACCGCGCGTTCCAGGGCCCCACCCGCCGCCTCGTTCGCTTCGCCCGCCATACCGTCAAACATCCCGTCTTCCGTGACGAAATAGACCGCCGCTCCGTTTTTCGGATGCGTTCTTGGCGCGAATGTAATGTTCATTGGGTCCCTCTTGCTTTTGCCTGGGTTATGACATGATCTGACGGCACAGTGCCGCACCTTGGATACGCGATTTCAAAATAACACCGGCATCAAATGACTTTCTCATCAATAAAGGCGCTCACCGCCCGCAGGCGATCCACCATGGCTCGTCATTTGCGTCCTCTACCGTGTAATGCCGCCAAGCATGCCCGTTGGCAAGCCATGCTTCAATTTGCCAAGGCACAAAATCCCTTTGGCCTAGACCGTTGCGGATCACAGCAACAGCCGCTATCACAGCATCCAACGGGCAGCGAACGGCCGCGACAAGGCCGAAGGCGCCCGCACAACCTGCCGTTTTCGCCAGGTTCAAGTGCTATCTAGGGGTGCCCGTGGTCCTGCAAAAATCGAAAAGCCGTTCTTTGGCGTCCGCCGACAGGCCGCGTGTGCGCTTTCTTTTGCACCGCCTGGCTGCCGGCTGTGCCCTGTGCGGCCTTGCCGTTGCCGCCATCTGGCCTGCCGACGTCCTGGCACAACCCTCAGGCACCGGCCGTGCGGATATCCCGCCTGACGAAATCGAAATGGCCGCCGACCAGCTGACCTACAACACCGAGACCGGCGATGTCCGGGCGATCGGCCGGGTCAAACTGGTCCGGGACGGCTATGTGCTGGAGGCCGGTGAAATCCGCTACAATGAGCAGCGCGGCACGGCGGAGGCGGTCGGTGCCGTTGAACTGACAATGCCCGACGGTACGCGCATTCTGGCCCCACGGATCCGCCTTGAGGACAATCTGAAACGGGCCTTTGTCGAGGATATCCGTCTGCTGCTGAATGACGGCTCACAGGCGGCGGCCTCGGAAGGCGAGCATGATGACGCCTCGGGCCGCACCACGATGCGCCGCGCCGTCTACAGCCCCTGCGAAGTGTGCGAGGGAGACCCGAACGACACGCCGCTTTGGCAGATCAAGGCCGTCAGGGTCGTTCATGATCGCGGCAAACGCCGCATTTACTATGATGACGCCTTTATCGAATTTCTCGGGGTGCCCTTGTTGTGGACACCGACCTTTTCCCACCCGGACTCCAGTGTCGAACGGGCCAGCGGTCTGCTGCCGCCAAAATTCCGGAACCGGCGCGAGTTGGGGTTCATGGCGTCCCTGCCCTATCACCATGTCTTCAGTCCGTCCCGCGACCTGACGCTGACGCCGATGATCACCACACGAGAAGGACCGGTTCTGGGCGCGGAATACCGCCAGCATCTGGGCTATGGCCATTATGTGGCATCCGGCAGCATCACCAATACGGACGAATTGGACAATCTGGGCAACGACACCGGCCAGAATGAATTCCGCGGCCATATACAGGCCGACGGGCAGTTTCAGCATTCGGATAACTGGCGATCCACATTCCAGTTGGCCTGGGCGTCCGACGATACCTATCTAAGACGCTACAACTTTTCACAGGCCGACGCCCTACAGAATGAATACCACCTGGAGGGATTTTTCGACCAGTCCTACATCTCCGCGCGCAGTCTGGCGTTCCAGGGCCTGCGGACGGAGGATGTGGCCGGTCTGACCGCGTTTGCCCTGCCCCTGATCGACGCCGAATTCATCCCGGACGTCAAGCCGCTGGGGGGGACTGTATCGCTGCGCGGCAATGCCCTTGCCCTGCACCGCACCAGCGGGCTGGACACACAGCGGCTGTCCCTGTCCGCTGCCTGGACACGGCAATGGATCACGGGCCAGGGCCTGGTTTTCGATCTTGATGCGCTGGCGCGGACGGATTTCTACAATATCAACGATGCCGAACGGCCCGATGACGTGGATTTCGCCGGCAATACGGCCGCCAATGAAGGCGGCCAGGACCGGGCGGTGGCCCGTATCACCGGCATGGTCAGCTGGCCTCTGGTCAAAACCACCGGCAGCGGCAGTCACACGCTGGAACCGCTGCTGTCCCTGACGCTGTCGCCCGAAACCGGTGCCCTGCCCAGCCTGGTCAATGAGGACAGCCGTGCCTTCGAACTGAATGCCGTCAATCTGTTCTCATCGGAGCGCGCCGCCGGGTACGACCTGTGGCAGGAAGGCAGCCGTGTCACATACGGCCTGCGCTGGCGTTATGAGGGCCGCCACTGGTCCACCAACATGATGATCGGCCAGTCGCTCCAGATCAGCGGTGACAATCCACAGTTTTTTCAGGGCTCCGGCCTCAGCGGCGACGTGTCCGACATTGTCGGCCAGACCCAGATTTCCTACCGGAACTGGCTGACGATCGATCACCGGTACCGACTGGATGACAGCAATCTGGCCCTGCGCCGGAACGAGATCGACCTGCGCGTCGGCGAGACTGAAAGCTTTATCCGGTTCGGATATCTGATGCTGGACCGGGACCTCACCTTTATCAACAGGGAGGACCGCGAGGAACTGCGGGCCAACGCCCTGTATAAAATCGACCGCAACTGGTCGCTCACCGGACATGTCATCCAGGACCTGACCACCGGCTTCACCGGTGTGCCCGACCCGGCCGGGGATCAGATCGGCGACGGCTTCGAGGGAGTTGAATTCGGCGCCGGCATCAATTACCGCGACGAATGTTTCGAGTTCGGCCTTGGATTCCGCCGTACCTTTACGCGGGACCGGGATATCATTCCCGGAACGCAGTTTCTCTTTGAAATCCGCCTGAGGAATTTGGGGTAGAGGAAAACGGGCAAAATGACTAAGACTGTTGGCAACCAGACTGATGCATCCATCCCGCCCCGGATATTCCCGGGTGTGCGGCATGCCTTAGTCTGGCCGGATACTAATGCCATACATGCCAATAAGAGCAGAGCGTACAAATAGAATGACAAGACAGGTCTTGAGCAAGGTGGCGGGAAGACAGGAATTCAAACGGGCCGTGGTCGCCTGCATGGGTGCCGCGGCAGTGCTGTGGGCAGCATCGGGCGTAGGCAACGGACTTGCCGCCCAACAGCCGTTGAACAGTATCGAGGTTCTCGTCAATGACGAGCCCATTTCGACCTTTGACATCAACCAGCGCCTTCGGCTGGTGATCGCCGTGGCAGGCGGCGTGCGCACACAGGAAGAATTCGAGCGGGTGCGCGAACAGGTGGTGCAAACCATGGTGGATGAGCGCCTACAGGTTCAGGAAGCCGCCCAGAATGAATTGACCATTCAGGACGACCAACTGCAATCCTTCTTCGAACGCAGGGCCCAGGCCGTCGGGCAGACACCGGACCAGTTCGAACAATCCCTGTCCAGTATCGGCGCGTCCAAGAGAACCATGCTTGACCAGATGAATGCCGAACTGGCCTGGTCGCAACTGGTGCAGGGCCGTATGGGCGCCTTTGTCAGCGTGTCGGATGAAGAAGTCGAGGCCTATATCCAGCGTCTGTATGACAATCGCGGCAAATTTGAATACCGCATGGCGGAAATCGTGTTGCTGGTCAACAGTCCGGCACAGGAGGCCAGTGTCCGCGGCACGGCTGAAGAACTGGTCCGGCGTATCCGTGAAGGGTCTTCCTTCCCCGAACTGGCGCAGCAACTGTCCGCGTCGGCATCCGCTGCCGTCGGCGGTGATCTGGGATGGATCACGGCGGATGACCTTGACCCGCTTCAGGCCGAAGTCACCGTTGCCACACCGATTGGCGAGGTTGCGGACCCGATCCGCACCCCCGGCGGCTATCTGATCCTGGCGGTGCGGGACCGGCGGCGTATTCTGACGGCGGACCCGCTGGACGCACAGCTTGCCCTCAGGCAATTGCTTCTGACCACCGAAAAACTGGAAGACGAAGCCGCCACGGCGCGGTTTGAACGTGAAATCGCCGCTTTGAACGGCGAGGAAACCACCTGTGACGACATCGCCCAATATGTGGAGCGTACAGGCGCGGACGGACGGCCTGAAATCGGGCAGCTGCGGGTTCGGGACCTGCAGGGCGCGGCGCGCGCCGCGGTGGAAAGCCTGCCTGTCGGCCAGATCAGCACCATGCTGAAGATGGATGACGGCTGGCGGGCCCTGATCGTCTGTGAACGGTCGGACCCGCAGGTGCAGGAGCCTGATTTCGACCAGATTTACAACCAGATCGAACAGCAGCGCCTGTCGATGATGGCGCGCCGGTATCTTCGCGATCTCAGGCGCGATGCGATTGTCGATTATCGCTGACACGCCAAGACAGCAGTCAATGTCCGTGGACAGAAACACGACAGCGGAAACCGCATCACCACCCGTTGCCCTGACCATGGGCGAGCCCGCGGGGGTCGGACCGTCGCTGATCGCACGCCTGTGGCTGTCACGGGATAAGCACGCCCTGCCCCCTTTCTTTGGAATCGGTTCCCGCACGGCCTTCCTTGCGCATGTCGCGGACCTGCCGGTTCGGGACATTGCCCACCCGGCGGAGACGGCCGCAGCCTTTGACAGCGGCCTGCCCCTGTTGCCGGTGGATATGGCAGGCCCGGTAACGCCGGGTGCGATCTCGGCGGATACGGCCGCAGGGGTTATTGCGGCCCTGGACATGGCGGTTTCCCTCGCGCTCTCGGGCGATGCAGGCGCCATCGTCACCGCGCCCATTCAGAAATCCGCCCTGTATGGTGCTGGTTTCAAGGCGGCAGGGCATACGGACTATCTGGCACAGCGCTGCGGTCTGCCGGCAGAGACCGCTGTCATGATGCTGGCCTGTGACGGCTTGCGTGTGGTGCCCGTAACCGTGCATATCCCCCTGAAGGAGGTTGCGCGGCAGCTGACGCCGGATGCCATTGTCCGTGCGGCCCACGCAACACACGAAGCCCTCAAAACCCGGTTCGGGATTGCCGCGCCGCGTCTGGCCGTCGCGGGCCTCAACCCGCATGCCGGTGAAGACGGCGCCCTCGGCCTTGAGGAAGGCACCCACATTTTGCCGGCCCTGCGCCTTCTGCGCGACCACGGCATGGATATATCCGGCCCGTTTCCAGCCGATACGATGTTCCATGCGGAAGCCCGAAACAGCTTTGACGCAGCCCTCTGCATGTATCACGATCAGGCACTCATCCCCTTGAAAACACTGGATTTCTGGGGCGGGGTCAATGTGACCCTCGGCCTGCCCATCGTCCGCACCTCCCCGGACCACGGCACGGCGCTGGATCTGGTGGCCGACGGCAAGACCCATGAAGCCCGCCTGGACAGCATGCTGGCGGCTTTCAGAATGGCCGTTTCCCTGTCACAGGGTCGCATATCCGCCCCTGCCGCCGGTGATATGTCGGACGGACATTCGCGAACAGAGCCCGCATCGTGACCGGACGACACGATGCCCTGCCGCCCCTGCGCGAGGTCATCAACCGCTATGGACTGCGCGCACAGAAATCCCTTGGGCAGAACTTTCTTCTGGATCTTAACCTTACGGGCCGGATCGCCCGCGTGCCCGGCCCCCTGGCGGGGTGTGCCGTCTATGAAGTGGGACCCGGCCCCGGTGGCCTGACACGCGCCCTGTTGGAAGAAGGAGCGTCCCGTGTCATCGCCGTCGAAAGAGATGCGCGTTGCCTGGATGCCCTTGCCGACATTGCCAGAGCCTATGGAGATGAGGGACGTCTGCGTATTTACAATGACGATGCCCTGAATGTGACGGAAACGGCGCTGATCGCGCCCGAACCGGGTGAAGAGGTCCGTATTGTCGCCAATCTGCCTTACAATGTGGGCACGGCGCTGCTGATCCGCTGGCTGACAGCGGACCCGTGGCCGCCCTGGTACAAGTCGCTGACACTGATGTTTCAGCGTGAGGTGGCGGAACGCATCGTCGCCAAACCGGGCGGCAAAACCTATGGACGGCTGTCGGTTCTGGCACAATGGCGCGCGAAGCCGCGTATCGCCTTCACCGTGCCGTCTTCGGCTTTTACACCGCCCCCCAAGGTCGCCAGCGCCATCGTCCATATCGAGCCCGCGCCCCCTCTGGATGCGGGTCTGGACCTGCGGTCCCTGGAAAAAACCGTGGAAGCGGCCTTCGGACAGCGGCGTAAAATGCTGCGTGCCAGCCTGAAAGCCCTGACATCCGCCCCCGAAACTCTGATCAGGGCGGCCGGACTGGACCCGACCCAAAGGGCGGAAACCCTCAGCGTGGCCGATTTTGTCCGCCTGGCCCGCTGCTATCAGGACCGGGCACAGGGCCCGGCCGGGGATTGACCCGGCAGGCTTACAGCATTTCGCGTTCGCGCAGGAGCCCGCGGACGAAATCCGACAGACCGGGACGGCGGCGGCGGCGTAAACGTTCGGCTTCCAGAATGGTCTGAAGGCGCTCAAACGTCGCATCAAGATCCGAATTGATCAGCACATAGTCATATTCCGCCCAGTGGCTGATCTCGCCATCCGCCTTGGCCATCCGCCGCGCCACGGTTTCGGCACTGTCCTGCGCGCGCTTCTTCAGACGTGCCTCAAGCTCCCGCATGCTGGGCGGCAGCAGAAACACGCGCACCAGATCATCGCTGGCACTTTCGGCAAGCTGCTGGGTTCCCTGCCAGTCGATATCGAACAGGACATCCCGTCCGGCGTTCAGGGCTTCCATGACCGGTCCGCGCGGGGTCCCGTAGTGATTGCCGAAGACCTCGGCATGCTCCAGAAGCTCGCCGCCGGCCACCATGGCGCCGAAACGTTCATGGCTGACGAAAAAATAATCCTTGGCATCCTCCTCGCCGGGACGGGGAGGACGCGTCGTCGCGGAAACGGACATCACCAGGGAAGGATCGCTGTCCAACAACCGACGGGACAGTGTCGTCTTGCCCGCACCGGACGGCGAAGACAGAACCAGCATCAGGCCACGGCGGTCATGAACGGACTTCTGGACCATGGATATTTCCCCTACTCGATATTTTGAACTTGCTCGCGAAACTGGTCGATCAGCCCTTTCAGCGCCAGCCCAATACGGGTCAGGGCCACATCGCCGGACTTCGCGCAGAGCGTATTGGCTTCGCGGTTCAGTTCCTGGGACAGAAAGTCAAGCTGACGGCCTGCCGGAGAGCCACCGGCAACCAGATCGCGTGCCTGGGCAAAATGGCTGTCCAGCCGGTCCAGTTCTTCCCGGATATCCGCTTTGACGGCCATGATGGCCACTTCCTGCGCCAGTCTTTCGTCCGAAACCGGTTTCGCCACATCGCCGAGACGGTCCAATTGCTCACGGAAACGCCGGTGCATGGCGGCCACCCTGTCACCGGCGGCCTCTTCGGCCTGACGCTTGAGCTCCGACATGTCGTCAAGTTGGGTGCCCAGCATCGCGGCAAGACGGGCGCCTTCATCGCGCCGGCCTTTGGACAGCATCACCAGACAGGCGTCAAAGCTTTCCATCAGGGCTGCGGAAATACCTTCCAGACTGTCTTGATCCACCTGGCTTCGCTGCTGTTCGACCACGCCCTTGACCGCCAGCAGGCCGTCCAGCCGTGCCGGCGCCACGCCGGGCCGGTCCGCATACCGCGCGACAATATCCAGCAGGGCTTCCAGCCGGCCTTCATTAACGGTGAAATCGTCCGCCCCTTCTTCGCGGTCCAGATCAAGCGTGACAAAAACGGCCCCCCGCGTGCACGCCTTTCGCACAGCGGTCTTGATGCGGGCCTCCAGCGTTTCGAGAAAAGAGGGCAGTTTCAAGCGGATATCGAGTGCCTTGTGATTGACGCTTTTGACCTGCCAGCGCCAGCGGAACGGCCCCTCACTGCCGCCAAGCTCGGCAAAGCCCGTCATGCTTGTCAGTGTCACGCCAAGGTCTCCTCGTATCGCAGGCCGTGCGTCTCGGGCGACGCGCTGGAAAGTGCCGCGCACTATAGTCATTGCAGTGGGAAAAAACAGAGGGCAATGGGAAAAAACAGGGGTTTTTCTCGGACATATGCATGACGCATACATATGTTTCACCGCTGGTTGCGCTCCACTTGACGCCAGCGGGCAACATTGCGGTTGTGGTCTTCGAGCGTGCGGGCAAAAGCGTGTCCCCCGGTACCATCCGCGACAAAGTAAAGATAATCGACCGGTGCCGGATCCAGAACGGCGGCAAGGGCCGCGCGCCCCGGATTGGCGATCGGTGTCGGCGGCAGACCGCGTATGCGATAGGTATTGTAGGGTGTTTCGCCGGCGAGGTCCCGCCGGCTCAGCGGCCGGCCGATATCGCCGGTTCTGTCCAGGCCGTAGATCACTGTCGGATCGGACTGAAGGCGCATGCCCGCCCTCAGACGGTTGACGAATACGGCGGCGACCAGCGGACGCTCATGCGCCACACCGGTTTCCCTTTCCACGATAGAGGCCAGAATGACCGCTTCGCGCGGTGTGGCAATCGGCAGGTCATAATGCCGCTGGGTCCACAGGCGTTGCAGTGTATCCGTCAAAGCACCCCGCATACGGTCCAGCAATGCCGCGCCGGTATCGCCGCGCTCGTAGAAATAGGTGTCCGGCAGAAGGCTGCCTTCCGCCGGCAAATCGCCATAGGGGGCAACGACGCCTTCGCTGTTGCGGATCAAATCCATCACAACAGCGCTGGTCAGGCCTTCGGGCACGGCCAGACGCCTTTTGAAACGGCGACCGTCCACCATGTCCGTCAAAAGACCGGCCAGGCTCTGCCCCGATACCAGTTCATATTCCCCGGCCTGAAGGGCACGGTCCCACCCTTTCAGACGGACGGTCAGACGAACATGCCAGGACCGGCGGGCCAGACCGGCCCGCACCGCTTCCCGCGCGACATCATGGGTTCCGCCGCCCGGCGGCAGATAGATCAGGCTTCCCGCGCGTCCGGAAAAACCCTGGGCCGACCACTGTGTGAACAGGGCTGCCGCAACACAGACAATACAGAGAAAAGACCCCGCCAGAACGGTGACCGACGCCATCATATGCCGCAAAAGACTGACGGTTTTCAGGGCACGGGGCGGGGGCGACGCAGTCATGGAACGTCCTTTGCCGCACCCGCTCCGTCAGGTTCCGGACAGTGCCTGCGGCAATCCTCAGTTTCCGGCATAATCCCGCACGACCAGCGTCGCATTGGTACCGCCAAACCCGAAGGAATTGGACAGAGCGGCCCTGACGGTACGCTCACGCGCTTTATGCGGCACCAGGTCGATCCCCGTACAGCTTTCCGCCGGATTGTCCAGGTTCAGGGTCGGTGGCACAACACCGGTGCGCACGGATTGGATGGCAAAAATCGCCTCCACCGCGCCCGCGGCCCCCAAAAGGTGGCCTATGGCCGATTTGGTCGACGACATGGACACCTGGCCCGCCGCATCGCCCAGCAGGCGTTTCACGGCGGCAAACTCGATCTCGTCGCCCAGCGGGGTGGAGGTCCCATGGGCGTTGATATAGCCGAGATCCTCCGGATTCATCCTGGCGCGTTTCATCGCCGCCTGCATGGCGCGAAAGGCACCGCCACCTTTCGGGTCCGGGGCGGTCACATGATGGGCATCGCCCGACATGCCGTAGCCGACGATCTCGGCATAGATTTTCGCCCCGCGTGCCTTGGCATGCTCCAGCTCTTCCAGAACGACAACACCGGCGCCCTCGCCCATGACAAAGCCGTCACGACCCTGATCCCAAGGCCGGGACGCGGCTTTCGGCGTATCGTTGAAACCGGTCGACAGCGCCCGCGCCTGGGAAAATCCGGCAAGGCCGATACGGCAGATGGACGCCTCGGCCCCGCCCGCGATCATGACATCGGCATCCTCCAGGGCAATCATGCGCGCCGCATCGCCAATGGCATGGGTCCCCGTGGCACAGGCCGTGACCACGGCGTGGTTCGGTCCCTTGTATCCGTATTTGATCGAAACCTGTCCGGAGGCCAGATTGATGATCGATCCGGCGATAAAGTGCGGACTGACCCGCTTGCGCCCGCGCTCCTCCAGAAGTACCGAGGTATCGGCAATCCAGCTGAGACCGCCGATGCCGGCACCGATCAGCACCCCGGTGCGCTCACACGCTTCCTCGCCCGGGTCGGTCCATCCGGCATCCTCGACGGCCTGCCCCGCAGCGGCGAGGGCAAAGACGATAAAATCATCGACACGGCGGCGCTCTTTTTCCGTGATCCATTTTTCGGGATTGAAGGTGCCGTCGGTACCGTCACCGAACTTGACTTCGCAGCCGATGGTGCAGGGAAATTCGCTTGCATCAAATTTGGCGATGGTATCGGCACCGGATTCGCCGTTGACCAGGCGCTCCCAGGTGGTGTCTATGCCGTCACCAAGCGGCGAGACCATCCCCATACCGGTCACAACTACGCGTCTCATCAAACGTCTCCCTTTAACGCCGGACCGGGCAATCCGGTATCCATCGCGGCGCCCCATATTCATTCGGGTGCCGGTGCGAACGGCCCCTTGAAAAATCAGGCCCCTTCATCCCCATCGCCGGCCAAACCCATCACGGGCCAACCACAGGCCGGTCACAGGCACCCCAATCACGCCCCTAATAGACGTATGTCGAAATAAAAAGGGCAACAGTCAACCCAAACGGTGCGTCTGTTGCCCTGAAGCGGTTATCGTCCTGACGGTTTTCGCGGCCCCGAATGCCTGCCCGCAGGCGGTTCCGGGACCGTGCGGTCCGTGTCAGGCGTTTTCGTTGATAAAGTCGATCGCGTCTTTGACAGTCTGAATCTTTTCAGCCGCTTCATCCGGAATTTCGATCCCGAACTCCTCTTCAAAAGCCATGACAAGCTCGACCGTATCAAGGCTGTCCGCGCCCAGGTCATCAATAAAGCTGGCGGTTGCACTAACTTTGTCTTCGTCGACGCCCAGGTGTTCGACTACAATTTTTTTCACCTTGTCGGCAATGTCGCTCATTGCTCTTCCCTTCGCTGTTTCGCCCACCCGGGGCCAGATAATTCGTTCGTATCAACTGCTACGCCACTCTGCAACGGCGGCAGATACCCCGTGAGAGGTGCGGGTTTTCCATGCCCGTTGTCATGAACATGCACCAACCCGGAGCCGGCATATATATGTGTTGGTAAAGGCGTAAGTGAAGCCCGTTTGTCAAGCCTGTTCACCGGGGCGACCCCCGGCTTTACTGACATCCCTTCCAACCTTGGCCCGCTGGTAACACAGAATACCGGGCTTGAGAAGCTTCTGTTACAGCCCCGCCAGGCAAATCACGGCACGCGTGCAAAACGGCGCTTCAGGCGGCCGTCCCGCCGTCAGATCATGACCATGCCGCCATTGACGTGCAATGTCTGGCCGGTGACATATCCGGCTTCATCGCTGGCGATGTACAGAACAGCCGCCGCGATATCGTCCGGACTGCCCAGACGGCCCGATGGAATATTGGCCGTGATCGCGCCTTTCTGATCGTCGGTGAGAGCATCGGTCATGGGTGTGACGATAAAACCGGGCGCAATACAGTTGACGGTGATGCCACGGCTTGCCACCTCCTGTGCCAGGGATTTGGACAGCCCCACGAGGCCCGCCTTGGCGGCGGCATAATTGGCCTGCCCCGGATTGCCGGTCGTACCCACCACGGAGGTAATGTTGATGATGCGTCCGAACCGGGCCTTCATCATCGCCCGCAGGCATCCACGGGACAGACGAAAGGCGGATTCCAGATTGACCTGAAGAACGCTGTCCCAGTCATCGTCCTTCATGCGCAAAGCGAGATTGTCGCGGGTAATCCCCGCATTGTTGACCAGAATATCGACCCGCCCCATGGTCTCGGCCGCCTGTTTCGCCAACAGGTCCACGCCGGCACGGTCCGAGAGATCCGCCGGCAGAACATGGGCACCCTCGCCAAGGTTTTCCGCCAGTTCACGCAATTTGCCCTCGCGCGTACCCGATAGACCGACGGTGGCGCCGGCGGCATGCAGTGCCCCGGCAATCGCCGCGCCGATACCGCCGGTGGCGCCTGTGATCAGGGCGGTTTTGCCTTCAAGACTGAACATTCGTGTATCTCCTTACAGTGCGGCGGCAAAAGCCTCGACGTCGTCCGGCCCCTGCAATGATATGGTTGCAAGATCGCGGTTGATCCGCCTGGCAAGGCCGCTGAGTACCTTGCCGGCGCCGGCTTCAACCACCGTGTCGACACCGAGGCCGGCAAAACCGGCCACCGTTTCCCGCCAGCGCACCGGCGCCGTCACCTGCTCGACCAGCAATTCGCGGATGTGTGACGGATCGCTGACGGGCATCGCGGTCACATTGGCGACAACCGGGACGGACGGCTGGTTAATCTCGGTACCAGACAGCGCATCGGCCATGGCATCGGCGGCCGGCTGCATCAGGGGACAGTGAAAAGGCGCGGACACCGGCAACAGAACGCCCCGCTTTGCCCCGCGCGCCTTGGCGATATCAATGGCACGTTCAACGGCGGCCTTGTGCCCTGATACGACCACCTGACCGTCGGCGTTATCATTGGCCGCGACACAGACCTCGGCGCCGGCGGCCTCTTCCGCCACCGTCCGTACGGTTTCCAGATCCAGGCCGAGCAAGGCGGCCATCGCCCCCTGCCCGACGGGAACGGCGGCCTGCATGGCCTGTCCGCGCCGCTTCAGCAGGCGCGCCGTATCGGACAGGCTGAGAGCCCCGGCAGCGGCCAGGGCCGAATATTCTCCGAGAGAGTGCCCCGCCACGTGGCTGGCCATATCCGTCAGCACCTTCCCGTCCGAGGCCAGCACCCGGATCACGGCCAGCGAGTGCGCCATCAGTGCCGGTTGGGTGTTTTCCGTCAGGCGCAACGTATCGTCCGGCCCTTCCCACATGAGATGGCTGAGTTTCTGGTCAAGCGCGTCGTCCACTTCCTCAAACACCTCGCGGGCGGCGGCATGACCGTCGGCAAGGTCGCGTCCCATACCGACAAACTGGCTGCCCTGTCCGGGAAAAACGAAAGCCCGCATGCTGATCCCCCTCATGATCGGTATAAATTCGCAGGATACTGTTCCGTCCGCGACACATGCGGCCACGGACAGCCCGCACCGGACATGGCACAGCCAGTCGGCGGTTGCAAGGAAAGGCCGGACAGGCGTGGGGCCAGTGCCCTTGAAGCCGTGCTTTTCTCTTGCCCTTCGGGAAGACCGACGGTATATAGCCGCGTCCTGCGCCGCAGCCCGGATCAATATGCCGGGGTTGCGGGCAGGCATTCTGGAGCAAGCTGGAGGCGTCATTATCCACTGACAGTGGCCCCGAAATTAGAACGGGTCCTGACCGGGGATGGGACGAGCGATCAGCGTATATGGAGACGGAAATGGCTTTTTACGAGCACATTTTCATCGCGCGGCAGGACATCAATGCCTCGCAGGTGGAAAGCATCACGGCCGAATTTACCGGCATCGTGGAAGAAAACGGCGGCAAGGTCGCAAAGAATGAATATTGGGGCCTGAAAAATCTGGCCTACAAAATCAAGAAAAACCGCAAAGGGCATTATGTCCTTTTGAACATCGACGCTCCCGCCGGCACCCTGAGCGAGCTGGAGCGCAGGGCGCGTCTGCATGATGACATCATCCGCTACATGACTGTCCGGGTCGACGAAATCGAGGAAGGCCCTTCCATCGTTCTGCGCAGCAAAGCCGAACGCGACCGCCGCGGCGGCCCGCGCGGTGACCGTGACAGAGGTGATAGGGGCGACCGGGGTGGCCGCTTCGAGAAGAGGGAGGCACGCTAATGGCACAACGTCCGTTTTTCCGCCGCCGCAAAACCTGCCCGTTTTCCGGCGATAACGCCCCCAAGATCGATTACAAGGATGTAAAGCTGCTTCAGCGCTATGTGTCCGAACGGGGCAAGATCGTTCCAAGCCGTATTTCCGCCGTTTCCGCCAAGAAACAGCGTGAACTGGCGCGTGCGATCAAGCGGGCGCGCAACATCGCGCTCCTGCCGTTCGTCGTTCAGTAACCCCCGTAAAAGAGGAGACGGAAATGCAAGTCATTCTTCTGGAACGGGTCGAGAAACTTGGCCAGATGGGCGATATCGTCACGGTTAAGGACGGCTTTGCCCGCAATTTCCTGCTGCCGCAGAAAAAAGCCCTGCGCGCAACGGACAGCAACAAGGCGGTTTTCGAGGCACAGCGTGCACAACTGGAAACCGAAAACCTGCAACGCCGCGAGGAAGCCGAGGTCGTCGCCGCGCAAATGGCCGACCTGAAAGTGGTCATGATCCGTGCCGCCGGTGAATCCGGCCAACTGTACGGTTCGGTTTCAAGCCGCGATATTTCCGATGCCGTGACCGAGGCCGGCGCCACCATCGCCCGCACTCAGGTTATCCTGAACCGCGCGATCAAGACGCTGGGCCTGCATGACGTCGCCATACGTCTGCACCCGGAGGTGGTCGTGACTGTCGCCGTCAATGTGGCCCGTTCCCTTGAGGAAGCGGAAACCCAGTTTGAGACCGGTGCCGCCGTGGTGGCAATGGACGACCTCGAAGACGAAGTCTCCTATGAGGACGATGTCGAAGAGGCCGAAGACCTGGCGGCTGGCGAACAGGAAACCGACGACGCCGACAGCGGCGAAACGGCCGAAACCGCCGATCAGGATACAGAGACGGTCTGAAGCCTGTACGGTTTTAAGACAAATATTTGCGATCAGGGCGGCACCCGATAACCGGGTGCCGCCCTTTTTGCTAGACAGCTGCTTACAGGATGGGCTTGCTATCCGATCACAATGTCCGCTGACAGGAAATCTGTCGGCGTCAGGCCGGTGAAAAACAGGCTCTGCCCTTCGGCCAGATCAAGCCGCACGCCGAAAACACCGTCGACATTCGCCAGTTCCATGGACCCGACAACGCCGGCACTGCCTGCAAACCGGTCTGAAAACGCATTCAAAATCAAACGGTCCTCATCCACGTCAAAATCGTCCACCCTGTCGTGGCCATTGTCCGTGCCGAAAATAAAATCGTCACGTCCCCCTCCGCCGGCAAGCCGGTCATCCCCGGGACCGCCCCATAATGTGTCGCGGCCACCGCCGCCATTGAACAATTCATCGTCATCCGCCCCGCCGAGGATCAGGTCGTCTCCGCCGGACGCAAAAATCAGATCATTGCCGTTGCCGCCGTCCAATGTGTCGTTAGGCCCGGACGCGGCGCCGTCGCCCCGGCCGCCATAAAGGACATCGTCCCCGCCGCCGGCGATGATCTCATCGGCACCAACACCGCCCCCCAACTGGTCATGGCCACCACCGCCGAACAGCAGATCGTCTCCGCCGCCGCCCCAGATCGTTTCAGCCGCCATACCGTCCAGACGTGCCTCCGGACGGTCGAACAGTCCGTCCGCCGTCGCGGCCGGTTCCTGCCAATGCCCACCCACCAGGGTATCATCACCGTCACCGCCGAAAATTTCATCGGCACCGTCCCTGCCGGCACGGGTAAGCGCCGACGGCAGCCCGGCGGCCGGGCTGATCACATTGCCGCCGATGATCAGATCATTCCCGCCGCCACCGCCCAGGACATCCGCGCCCCCGGCACCGACAAGCGTATCGCGCCCCTGATCGCCGGCACCGGCAAAGACAGCGTCGTCTCCCTCACCGGCATCGACGAGGTCATCGCCGGCAAGCCCGACAAGAACATCATCGCCGGCACCGCCGAACAGCCGGTCGCCGTCTTCGCCGCCGCGCAAGCGGTCCGCATCGGCGCCGCCGGCCAGGGGATTGTCCAATGTCATGACACCATCCCCGGCAACGGCGGCAAGGATATCGCCGTCAAACGACACGCTGTTGCGCGCGGCATCGAATATCGTCGCCGATACCAGGCGATAGGTCCCGCCAACGCTGTCCTCGGGAAGGGTGAAGGTGGCCGCCGTGCCGGAGACGGCACCTTCAAGGCGCAGCGCTGCCCCGTCCGGGCCGTCGAAAACCAGGGCCAGCCTGTCAAGACCGTCACCGCCATCGTCACCCGTCAGTGTCACGGCAAAACTGGTCTGGCCGCCCGCCACATCCAGAACCGACGGCAGGACAAGACTGTCCAGCTCCGGCGACGTATCGTCGCCGCGCAGGGACCGGTCGACAAGACGCAGCGCCGTTGCAAAGCCAAGCTCTTCCAGCTCTGCGGTGTCGTAGGTTCTTGCATTGCCCACCGCATCAACCAGTGTCAGGGAGGACAGCACATAATCGCCCACCGGGGTGTCGTCCGGCGCATCCACGCCCAGCCTGACCCTGCGGCCGAAATCATCGCCGGGATCGTCTTCCACCCGCGAGGCCGCCAGCACCGCACCGTCAGGGCCGGTAAATGTCAAAGTCACGGCGGTGACACCGGCGTCCTCTTCCAGCAGGTCAATATCCACGTCGAAGTCGAAGTCGTCATCGTCGATAAACAGCCGCGCCGGAAAACTCACCCCGTCCAGTGCAGGCGCGGTCGTATCGCTTCTTTCATTGACGACTTCAAAGAAACGACCTGTCCGGTCGGACAGCGTTTCCTCATCCAATACCGTAACATTGCCAGCCAAGTCACTGACTTGTAATTCAATAATTTCGTAAGTGCCGGCCGGGCTGTTCCGGTCCAAATCAAAAGGCACATCGACAAGGTCGCCATCCACCGCATCGGCGGATGCATGTATCAGATCACCGTTCGGTGCACGCAGCGTCACCGTGGCCCGCGCCAGCCCGGCGGTATCGTCGCTCATATCCAATGCAAAAACCGGCCCGTCCGTATCCGCCAGATCGACCACCGCGTCCGTCAGGCTGATGCCGGCGATCACAGGCCCGACATCATCGGCAAGATCATTCACCACGGTAATGGTGTCGGATGCGGCGGACCCCAGAACATCATCCGCGTCGAAACTGAAATTGACCCCCGGGAAAACGGTGATGATCACCTTGGACAGAACATATCCGCCTTCGGGTGCGTATTCCGGCAGGTCGAAAATGACGGCACGGGCATCGTCATCGGCTTCTGCACTGAACAGAATGCCGGTCGGACCGGTCAGGCGGATTTCCACATTGGTGACGGCACCATCCAGCGCGTCAAAGGGGATTGTCAGCAGGCCGCCATTCGTCACCAGGTCGACTGTGTCCGGCAGAAACAGCTCGATCAGTTCTTCAAGCAGCATACGGTCCCCTCTTATCCCCCATGGAATGTCTACCCTATGGGGCATCGCCGGGGCATCCGCAAGCCCGAAGGGCCGGCAACCACCCGCTCACCTCATCCTTGAAAGATTTGGCGCTGGAACAGACGGGCAGACCTTCAGGCGGACTTATCCCCGTATTTATCCACATGTGCATAAAACACCGGGGACGACCGCGATTTTTTTCACACACCGCAGCCCGCCTGCCTTACAAATGGGATTTGCACGGCACGCCAATAAATCATCCACACCATAATGGCCGTGGCTCAGGGTTAGGGACTGATGGAAACGCTTAAAACAGCTGCGGCCAACGACACTGGCGGCGACACGCATGCCCCGGAAGACAACGGGGACAATTGCAATAACGCACTGGGCTACCGTCGCCCGCCCCATAATCTGGAAGCGGAACAGGCGCTTCTGGGGGCCATCCTCGTCAACAACGAAGCCGCCCAGAAAGTGCAGAGCTTTCTGCTGGCGGAGCATTTTTTCGAATCCGTTCACGGCCGGATTTATGAGTCCATACTCCGCCTGATGGACAAAAACCAGCTCGCCGATCCCGTCAAGCTGAAGCCCTATTTCGAGGAAGACGAGTCCCTGCACGATGTCGGCGGTGCACAATATCTTGTCCGCCTGGCGGCCAGTGCCGCCACGATCATCAATGCCGAGGACTATGGCCGCGCCATCTATGACCTGGCATTGCGCCGGTCGCTGATCCAGATCGGCGAAGACATGGTCAATGACGCCTATGACGCCCCCGTGGACACCGAAGCGTCCGAGCAGATTTCAGACGCGGAAAAGCAATTGTTCGACCTGGCGGAACTGGGTCAGGTGGACGGGGGCGCCCAACCTTTTTCCCGCGCCCTGCGTGTCGCCGTCGAACACATTGAAAACGCTTATAAGGATCCCGACAGCCTGTCAGGCATCACCACGGGCCTGTCCAGTGTCAACGCCATGATGGGCGGTCTGCACAACTCCGACCTTGTGATACTGGCGGGCCGCCCTGCCATGGGCAAAACCGCGCTGGCCACCAACATTGCCTTCAATGCCGCCAAACGCTGGGCCGAAGACCTGGAAGCCGGTCATGACATGGACCGCAGCAAGGGGGCGGTGGTCGCCTTTTTCTCGCTGGAGATGTCGGCCGACCAGTTGGCGGCCCGGATTCTGTCCGACCGCTCCAACCTGTTCTATGAAGGCCACAAGCCGATCCAAAGCCACGATATGCGTCAGGGCAAACTGGACGAAGCCCAGTTCGAAGCCATTGCCCGTGCGGCGATGGAGCTGGAGGACACGCCGCTTTTCATCGACGATACCCCTGCCCTGTCCATTTCAGCCCTGCGGACGCGGGCCCGGCGCCTGAAACGCCAGCACAAAATGGGGCTCGTGGTTGTGGATTACCTGCAACTCCTGCGGGGCAGCGGCACAGGCGGCGCGTCGGAAAGCCGGGTGCAGGAAATTTCCGAAATCACCCGGGGATTGAAAAGTCTGGCAAAAGAACTGCACGTGCCGGTCATCGCCCTGTCACAGCTCAGCCGTCAGGTGGAGCAACGCGAAAACAAGCGGCCGATGCTGTCCGACCTGCGTGAATCCGGCTCGATCGAGCAGGACGCCGACATGGTGATGTTCGTCTTCCGGGAAGAATATTATAAGGAAAAGGAACAGCCGTCAGAGGGCGAGACGGAAAAATTCGCACAGTGGCAGGCCGATATGGAACAACTTTACGGCAAGGCTGAATTGATCATCGGCAAACAGCGGCACGGGCCTGTCGGCACGGTCAAGCTCAGCTTTGACAAGGAAAAAACCCGCTTCTCCGACCTGATCGAGGAAGACCACCTGCCCGACAGGATGGGATAAGGCGCCCATACGGACGGCTTCCCAATCCCTTAAGCGGTCAATTAAAGGCCCATCATATTGCGGGTTTCGCCCGGCAACTGTACGCAAAGCCCGTCCATGTCATCCTTCAACAGGACCTGACACCCCAGACGGGATGTGGAACACAGCCCGATGGCAAGGTCGAGCATGTCTTCCTCCTCTTCGCTCATGGCCGGCAAAAGCTGGTAAAAGTCGGACGCGACAATCATATGGCAGGTGGAACAGGCCATATTGCCTTCGCATGTTCCTTCCACGTCCAGCCCGTTTTCCTGCGCCAGTTGCAAAAGGGACATGCCCTCTTCCCCCGAGGCGGTCACGCTGGTCCCGTCGGCACGTGTAAAGGTCACGCTGATACCGCCGTCTTGCGCGTCTCCGGATTTGCGGTTTCGCTTCGCCCCAACCACGGATCTCATGAACACAGCCCTTTCAGTTTTTGCACAGCCTGCACAATATCGTTTCCTGCCGTGTCAATATCCTGATCGGTGGTGAAACGGCCAATACCGATACGAAGCGCGGCCCTGGTTTCCGCCTCGCCGCGGCCAATCGCTTCCAGCACATAGGACGGCCCCTCGACAGCGCTGGCGCAGGCAGCGCCGCTGGACAGGGCCAGGCCCCTCAGTTCCGCCAGCAAGAGATCGCCGTCCAATCCGGGAAAGCTGACATTCAGATTGCCGGGCCAGCGTGTGGTCTCGTGACCGTTCAGCAGCATATCGGGAATATCGGCCCGCAACCGCGTTTTCAGACGGTCCATCAGTGTTTTCAGGTGACCGGCCTCCTGGCTCATACCGTCTGAGGACAGACGCGCCGCCCGCCCCAGCCCTGCGACCAGTGCCGGCGGCTGCGTGCCGGACCGCAGGCCGCCTTCCTGCCCGCCGCCATCCATTTGCGGCCTCACAGCCACACGGCGCTCATCCCGCCTGTACAAGGCACCGACCCCCTTGGGGCCATATATCTTGTGGCCCGATATACTCATCAGATCGATGTTCATCGCCTCGGCATTCAGGGGGATTTTGCCGAAAGCCTGGGCCGCATCCGTATGGAACAGGGCACCGGCGGCGCGGGCAATCCGCCCGATCTCGGCCAGGGGCTGAACGACACCGATTTCATTGTTCACAGCCATCACCGAAACCAGCGCCGTCCGCTCGTCGACAACGGCCGACAGCCTGTCCGGGTCGACCAGCCCATCGGAGCCGACAGGCAGCATTTCCACCTCATACCCGTCCCGCAGGCAGGCAGCGGCCGACTGGAGAACGCATTTATGTTCCGTCACAACGGTCACCAGCTTGGGACGTTTGGCTCCAAGCGCCTGCATGACGCCCTTTATGGCCAGGTTGTTCGCCTCCGTCGCGCCGGATGTGAAGACAATTTCACGCGGTTTCGCCGCGATAACGGCGGCCACCTCTTCCCGCGCAAGGTCGAGAGCGGCTTCCGCCGTCCAGCCATAGGCATGGGTGGCCGAGTGCGGATTCCCGAAATGCGTCGCCAGATAGGGCATCATCGCTTTCAGAACCCGTTCATCCAGCGGTGTCGTCGACTGATAGTCCAGATAAATCGGCGGTGCCATGATGCGGTTCCTCACATAGCCTATGCCTGTGCGCGTGCGGATTGCCGCGCGACAAGGGCATGCCAGGCGTCCAGAAAACGATCGATATCCGCTTCGGTGGTCGCATGCCCAAGGGAAACACGGATGGAGGCTTCGGCATCACCCTCGGAAAAACCCAGCGCCGTCAGGACGTGGCTGACCTTCACCTTGCCGGACGAACAGGCCGATCCGGACGAAAGGCAGACGCCGCTCAGATCGAAATGCATCACCTGCGTTTCACCGCGCACACCGGGCAGCATCAGACACGTTGTGTTGGGCAGGCGTCTTGTGTTCCGCCCTATGACACGCGCCTGCGGCGCCGCCGCCACAGCCCCGGCCTCCAACCGGTCCCTGAGAGCGGCCACACGGTCCATATCGCCAAGCTCGGCCAGCGCCTCGACGGCGGCGACACCGAACCCTGCGATGCCTGCAACATTTTCCGTACCGGATCGGCGGCCAAGTTCCTGCCCTCCACCGGCGACAAGAGGGGCAAGCGGGGCTGTCGGCGCCAAAACAATGGCACCGACCCCCTGCGGCCCACCCAGCTTGTGCGCCGACAGGCTCATATAATCGATACCCAATTCCTTGAAATCGAGCGGAATCTTACCCGCCGCCTGCACCGCATCCGTATGACAGCGGGCCCCGTGTGCGTGGGCCCGCTCGGCGATTTCCGCCACGGGCTGGATCATCCCGGCTTCATTGTTTGCCAGCATGACACTGACAAGGGCCGGTTTTGGCGCCTGCTCCAGCGCGGTTTCCAGACTTGCAAAATCGATCAGGCCGTCCGCCGTCATACCGACACGGAAAACCGGCAGACCGCTTGTCGCGGCACCGGCCAGCACACTGTCATGTTCCACTGCCGAGACAACAAGACTGGCGGCGCCCGTCATCTTCAGAACCGCATTGTTGGCCTCCGACCCGCCCGAGGTGAACACCACATCGCGCGGTCTCACGCCGGCAAGGGCGGCGACTTGGGCACGCGCCACTTCCACCACCCTGCGGGCTTCACGGCCGGCCGTATGGACAGAGGACGGGTTCCCGGCCACACGCATGGTCTCGGCCACGGCATCCACCACCGCCGCACGGACAGGGGCCGTGGCGTTGTAATCCAGATAAGCGACTGACCGGTTTTGTCGTATCGTTGCCATGCCAGTGACATAAGCCGATACGGCACTGCCTTCAACGCCGTATTCACTTTCAAGTGCCGTGAGACTTGCGGATATGGGACCGAATTGGATATAGGGATCGCTAGGCCAATTCCAGCCAGCCATATGCAGTCAGCCGGTGGGGCAGCCCGGCCACGGGCCGCCAGCATGCTTCACACCCAGCGCCCGCCCCGCCGGCCAAGCGCGAAAGTACGGACACATATATGCCCGAAGTTATTTTCAACGGACCCGCCGGACGCCTTGAAGGCCGTTACCACCCTGGAAAGTCCGATACGGCGCCTGTCGCACTGATCCTTCATCCGCATCCGCAATATGGCGGCAATATGGATAACAAGGTTACCTATTATCTGTATCATGCCTTCGTACACCGGGGATTTGCCACGTTGCGCTTCAATTTCCGCGGCGTGGGCCGCAGCCAGGGCGAATTCGACAATGGCACCGGGGAATTGTCCGATGCCGCGTCCGCCCTCGACTGGCTACAGGCGATGACACCCAATTCCACCGGAACCTGGATTGCCGGCATTTCCTTCGGCGCGTGGATCGGTATGCAGCTTCTGATGCGCCGGCCGGAAATCAAGGGTTTTATCTCCGTGTCGCCGCCGGCCAATTTATACGACTTCTCCTTTCTGGCACCCTGCCCGTCTTCCGGTATCATCGTTCAGGCGGAAGAAGACGATCTGGTCACGCCGATTTCAACCATCAAGCTGGTCGAAAAACTGCAAAGCCAGAAAGGCATCACCATCGACCATGCGGTGGTCAAACAGGCGAATCATTTCTTTGAGAATGAGTTGAACGAACTGATGGCCGTGGTGAATACGTATCTGAACAAACGTTTGAGCGGCAGGGAATAACACCGGCACGGCCCTGACCGGTATGCGACCAGGATGGCCGGGACGGTCAGTCCGAACCGGGCAGGATCAGACGCCCCCCCACGGTCGGCACCCTGCATCCGGTGGTGGACGGCAGGCTTGTCGGCAAACCGCGTACGCTGCGCGCAGCCAGAAAACCGAACGCCTCGGCCTCCAGGGCATCGCCGCGCCATCCCAGAATTTCCACCGGATCTGTCAGCACCGGAAGATGACTGCGCAGCCGGCGCATCAGCGTCTTGTTGTGCCGGCCCCCGCCGCAGACATACCAGGCTTCGACCGGCTGCGGGAAATGGCTTTGCGCCGCCACGATGGACTCAACGACAAAATCGGTCAGCGTCGTCGCACCGTCCGCCGCCGACAAACCGCGCACCGACTGAATGGTAAAATCATCCCGGTCCAGCGTTTTGGGCGGTGCTTCATCAAAATATGGCGATGCGAGCATACTGGACAGAACATCCGTGTGCAGGCGGCCCGTGGCGGCCAGCTCGCCGTCCGTGTCACATGGCACACCGGTTTGTATGGCAGCCCAGTCGTCCAGCATGGCGTTGCCGGGGCCGGTATCGAATGCCAGAATATCCGGATCGATTTCGCTTCTGGAGAAATCGATCCAGGTCACATTGGCGACACCGCCGATATTCAGCACGGCAACCCGGTCGTGACGCCGCTCGGCCCGCAGCAGCGCCGCGTGATATAGCGGAACCAACGGTGCGCCCTGCCCGCCGGCCGCCATGTCGGCACTGCGGAAATCGAAAACAACCGGCAGACCGAGCTGCCCCGACAGGCCCGCCCCGTCACCGATTTGCCAGGTCCAGCCCTGGTCGGGACGGTGCGCCAGGGTATGCCCGTGCAACCCGATCACAGCAACATTGCTGGCACGTTCGCCCCATTCCATCAGCAATTCTGCGGCAGCCTCGGCGTGCAGCTCCGTCAGATGCCGTTCCAGCTGGCGAAGCTCTTCCGGAAGATTTTCAGAATTTCCGCCGTCACCGCCGGGCCGCCCCTGACAGAAGGCCAGCTGGATCCCCTCGCGTATCCGCCGCCGCGTATCCTCGTCATAGCTGTTGGTCAGCGTCGGTCCAAACTCGGTCACCCTTTCACCGTCCGTACGGATCAGGGCGGCGTCCACGCCGTCCATCGACGTCCCGCTCATCATGCCTATGACATAACACTCGCGGCCATCCATAAGGGCATCAAGGTTGGAAAAGGACGGCACGGCACCAGAAGGTGTGGAGGAAGAAGACATCTGTAATCCCGGTCGGCTTACTCGGTAAAAACTCTCAATTCACGAGACCATAGGACCATGTGCCGGGTATGACCAGTATAATGGGAACACCACGACGCAATTGATCCCGCCCCCGCAAAATGCGGTGCGCCCGCTGTCACTCTCCGTCCGGAAAAAGGCCTTCTTGTCCATCGGATACGCTGTCCCCTTGGCCTGTGCCGCCGGCCTGTGCTAGAGGACGCGCTTCGTGGCAGTGGACCCGATATCCCATCCATGCCGCATACTGTCCGAGGAACCGAACCATGAGCGAAATCACGTCCGACTTTCTGCGTATTCTCCGCGAAAGGGAATTTATCCATCAGGCCACGGACCTGGAAGGTCTGGACCGCCTGTTCAAGGATGGACCGGTGACCGCTTATATCGGTTTCGACTGCACGGGGCCGTCCCTGCATGTCGGCAGTCTCGTTCAGATCATGATGCTGCGCTGGCTCCAGAAAACAGGCAACAAACCGGTCGTACTGATGGGCGGCGGGACAAGCCGCGTGGGCGATCCCTCCGGTAAGGATACGGCCCGCAAGCTGCTGGACGACGCAACGCTGGCGGAATACATGACCGGCATTCACGGAATTTTTGAGCATTTTCTGGACTTCTCCGACCGGAACCCGGCGGCCGCCATCACCGTCAACAACGCGGACTGGCTGGACGATCTGAGCTACATCGATTTCCTGCGTGAAATGGGCCCCCATTTCACCATCAACCGCATGCTGACCTTCGACAGTGTCAAGCTGCGGCTGGACAGGGAGCAACCGCTCACCTTCCTGGAATTCAACTATATGATCCTGCAGGCATACGATTTCCTGGAATTGGCGCGCCGCAGGAACTGCCGCCTGCAAATGGGGGGATCGGACCAATGGGGCAATATCATCAACGGCGTTGAACTGACCCGCCGCGTGGACGGCACCCAGGTGTTCGGTTTGACGTCACCCCTGATCACCACGGCTGACGGCAAAAAAATGGGCAAAACCGCAAATGGCGCCATATGGCTGAACGAGGCACAATTGCCCGCTTACGATTACTGGCAATTCTGGCGTAACACCCAGGACAGCGATGTCGGACGTTTCCTGCGGCTGTTCACCGAATTGCCGCTGGATGAAATCGCGCGGCTGGAAGCCCTGGACGGGGCCGAAATCAATGAGGCCAAAACCGTTCTGGCCAATGAGGCAACCGCCTTGTGCCGGGGACCGGACGCTGCGAAATCGGCCGAAAGCACAGCGCAGGAAACATTCGCCCAGGGCGGCGCCGGCAGCGACCTGCCCAGTATTACCCTCAGCCGGGACATGCTCGCGGCCGGGCCACTTCTTGTCGACCTGTTTGTCGAAACCGGTCTCGGAAAATCAAAGGGCGAAATCCGTCGCCTGATCAAGCAGGGCGGTGCACGCCTGAACGACCAGCCGGTCAGCGATGAGACGCAGGTGCTGGAAATGTCGGCGCTCAGCACGGGTCAGGCAAAACTGTCCGCCGGAAAAAAACGGCACGCCCTGATCCGGATCGCCGTCGACGGATAGCCGTTTTTCTCTGCCTGCCTCGCATGGCCCCTTTCATGGGGCCGGGGTGGGCAGAGGACCCGTTCCATTCTTGCCGGCCGTTTTCATGCCGGCCTCTTCAGTATCCTCAGGGCTGTCACCAATACCCTGACTGGGGCCGGTGCGGGGCCTGGTGTCGCCCCCCTGTCCGCCGATGTTTTGTCCGCCGGCGGGCGGTTGTTGCGGACTGGGCTCTGCCGGTGTGTCTTCGTCCGGTTCAGGCACCGGGGTTTCCACATCGGCCACCTTGCCTTTCGATCCCTCGAAAATCCCTCTCAGGAAACCGGGGGCCAGGCCGGACAGCGGATTGACGCTGACCGTCGGCTCATCAAGGGTTCCCTTCACCCTGTAGGCAAACCCGATCAGTCCCTTGCCCTTACCGCCGGACAGCAATGTCCCGATGATGGGAATACGCCCGAACAGTGAATTCAGCCCGTAAGCCGGTACGATAACACCGTTTACATTGACCTTGCCGACACGCACGCCCACTTCCCCTTCCATGGTCATACCGATTCTGGGGCCGTTGGCCTGGAATTTGTCAAAATCAATCAGCCCGTTTTCATACGCCAGGGTGGCATTGAAGGTCGACATCAGCAGCCCGTCCTCATTCACATAATTGTCCAGGCCCGGCATAATGCCGACAGTCACATCGTCGCTAAAAGCGGACTGGCGGAAGATCGTCGCCGTATCGCTGTTGGCGATCCCCTTCAGGCTCAGACGGTCGCCCCAGCCACGCGTCGTGCCATAAGCCGCCAGGGTGCCGCCCCTCATATGCGCGAAATATCCCATGGCACGCAGAAAGGCACCGCCATCGGCACTGGCCAGGCTAAACAGCTGGCCGGCATCATCACGGTCTTCTGCCCCGCCCTGCTCGACAATGCTCAGGGACATGGGCAATCCGCTTTCCATGTGGCGGGCGGTCAGATCCACCTCCTTGGGTTCACCATCGCGGAACCGGGCCGCTAGGGACAGACCGGAAAGGCTTTCGCCGTTCAGCAGGATCAGCCTGTCCGTACTGATCGCCAGATCCGCGTCCTCGTCGGAGGGCGCCTTGATGTCCGCCAACGCCGCGCGTTCCGCGGCAAGGACGTCAAAAGCCGCCATGGCAGCGGTCGGCTCCTCCAGAAAAGGGCGGATATCCAGCGTATCCGCCATGACATTCACCTGCCACGGGGGAAAGACGGCCTCCCCGCCGGATGGAAATAGGGGAGCCGCACGGGCTATCCGGGCTTTGAATGTGTTGCTGCCCAACCGGGAAAACACCGTATCCGCCATCACCGTACCGTCCTTGTAGGCGACGATATCCAGATGCGCGTCAATGTCATCGCCGGTCACGGTCATCGCGTCGATATAGGTTGCCTCGTCCCGGAAGCGCAGACGCCCATGGGTTTGCACCACCTGACCGGCGGGCTTGGCCCATGCCAGTTCCCGAATGCGCAAGGCACTGTCCGTCAGATCGGCGGAAAACGTTCCTTCATGAAAATTGACCCCGTCCCCGAGAAAACGGCCACGCACATAAAGGGGGCCGACCGCATATTCGGTCACCGGTACTTTCAGGTTTTCAAGCTGGGCGGCCGTTGCCCGCCCCCAGGCGGACAGGTCGCTTTTCCACCCGCCGGCATCCGGTTTGAACGTTTCCCGCCACAGCAGGTTCAGGGGCACACTGTTGACGGTGCCGACGCCCTCGGCAACCAGTGTGTCATTGTCCAGGCGCATGACGATTTCACCGCTGCGCAGGCCCTCTCCCTCCAGAATGTCATCCACTTCCAGATCGTGCAGAACGGCTGCGATATTGTAGCGTACATCGGCATTCTCGGCGGTACGTCCCAGATACATACCGATTTCGGCCTGGGTTTCGGCCTGACCGCGCAGACGATCAAGGCTGATGTTCACCTTATCCAGCATGCGGACAGGATGATGGTTCAGGCCGGACAGCATCTGGGCGATTTCGCTTTTCAGGGTGACGTTAAAGGTGCCGTAGCTTTCCTGCCTGACATCCAGATCGGTCAGCAGGGCGGACGACCGGCCCACCGGCAGGCCCTCGACCATTGCCGAACGGATATCCATCTGCATGGTTTTCCGCGTCATGCGGCCGGAGCCCACGGCTTCGTAAAGCGGCGGCATGGTGGTCACGAAATAGCTGTCGATATGGTCAAAATCGAATGTGACCAGAAACGGGCTGCCCTGTTCAAACGCGCCCTGCCCGTCGGTGTCGGCATTGATTGCAAAGCGCGCATTGGTAACCTCGCCGTCCAGCATCTGCTGAAAAACCCAGGCACGCGCTCCCCGCTCCCGCCCGTCCGGATGCCGCCGGATCGGCCAATAGGTCAACAGTTCGGGAATTGTCATACGCCCGACGGTGCCCGCCATATTGACACCGGGAGCGGTCTTGCCCTTTTCCCAGTAAAGAAGGCCGTCGCTTTGAATAACCGCTGACTGAAGCGCCAGTTCCAACTGTTCGAGACGCAATTCGGCGCTGTCGGCCTCAAACGACGCGACGGCCGTACCGTACCGGATCGGCGCTGGTTTCGGATAGGCGACAGGATGGCTGAGAACGCCTTCGCCGATATCGATCCCGAACCGGGCCCGGCGCAAACCGCCGGTCGCGGTAAGCAAGGCCTCGATGTCAAGAGCCACGGGAAGGTGGAGATAATTCAGCACATCCGGCAGGACAATCTCGCTGTGCAGAGCCGGCAGGTCGGCCGGAACCAGATCCGTCACCGCCCCGGACAGTTCAAGATTGCGCGTCTCACCGTCATACCGGGCGTCCATGCGCAATCCCAGAGGCACAGTGCCCAGCGCCAGATCCAGCTGGGTCGTCACAGCCGCATCGCCGCCATATATGTCCAGCCGGAACACCGGCAGGGACAGAAGAATGTCTTTGTCGGCACCATCGCCCGGATCAATATCCAGGCCCGGTTCCCGACCGAGAAGCGTCAACCGGGCGCCGCGCAGTTCAACATGTCTCAGTCCAGGGAGACCGCTGCGCCCGCGGGCAAGGACCTCTTCAAGGCCCTGCACGAACAGCGCCATCCGTTCCGGCTCGAAACGGGTGTCGCCGCGTTCACCCGAGGGGACCACAAGCGGCCGCCACACCCGTTCCGGAACATCAACCGCGAGACCGTCAAGCTGCAGTCTGGAAAAATCAATTTCACCGAAAAGGGTCCGATAGGTCAGGCCAAGGCGCAGTGCGGGAACACGCAGTACAGCGCCATTCTCCCCACCGGTCGCTGACACATCGCCCAATACCGGAGCCGGCGGGCGGACCGTTACCTGTTCCAGATGGATCCACGGCCTTACATCGTACCAGTCCCAACCGATCCTGGCGCCCTGAAAATCCAATGTCCAGCCAGGGGCGGCCGCGGCGGCCTGCGCCAGAATGGTGTCCCGCGCGAATGCCAGATCAACCGGCGACACCATCAAACGGCCAATGGCGAAGGTCATGAAAAGTACAAGTCCGGTTAAGGCCCAAACACCGGCCTTGACTGTTATGCTGACCAATCTTTTCAATCCGCCGTCACTCGCATGTTGTACACAATAATACCGCGCTGGCTGTGTACGGGTCTTGATTTCCGCACCGATGCTGCCGACACTCCAGCATCCGGTCTGCACGTCCGGGATGTCACACAAGTATGTCCGTCACCCATGTGCTTGCCCCGTTACCCGGTTTCGCGGGTCAATCACATCTTATATACGGCCCTTTAGACCATGGCCCTGTCCTCGCGTCCACACATCCCCCCTCATGATAGCCGCAAAGCCGACGAAATTTGGGCACATTTGCAGGAATTTGCCGGCGCACATATCCTGCCGCCAACGGCACGGGCATTGAGCGACACCCTGTTCGGAAACAGCCCATATCTTGCCCGCCTGGCACAGCAGATGCCGGAGTTCGCCTGCGAGGTCCTGCGCGGACAGCGCCCAGCGTTGATGCAGGCGATTCTCCGGGATATGGAGAGTATCCGGCCCAAAGAGGAATCCCGCGCCCAGTTGGCCGGTTATCTCAGACGCAAAAAAGCGGAAACAGCCCTTGTTCTCGCGGCCGAGGATGTCGGCGGCACCGCAAGCCTGGAAGACATTACCCATGGTTTGAGCGCCTTTGCGGACGCCGCCGTACAGCTCGGCCTGGCACATCTTGTCGCGGAGCGTCGGGCAAAAGGGGAAATCGGCACACCGGACGGAACGCCGGATATGGTCGACCCGACATATGATGACCCAAGCGGATATTTTATCCTTGCCCTCGGTAAACACGGCGGGCGGGAGTTGAATTATTCCTCCGACATTGATCTGGTGGCCCTCTACGACCCCGCCCGCGTGCGCTATGACGGCCGAAAGACAGCCGGCGATGCGATGATCCGGCTGACCCAGGATCTGATCGCCCTTTTGGATCAGCGCACGGCGGACGGGTATGTCTTCAGGGTCGACCTGCGTCTGAGACCCGACCCGGGCGCGACACCCGTTGCCATCAGCACCCATGCCGCGGAAAGCTATTACCAGTCCTCAGCGCTGAACTGGGAACGGTCGGCCATGATCAAGGCCCGTTTCATCGCGGGCGACAGACAGGCGGCGGCGGAATATCTGGACCACCTGGGCAGCTGGATCTGGCGACGCACCATAGACTTTGCCGCCCTTGCCGATATTTCCGCCCTGAAGGACCAGGTACACAGCCACTTTGGCCAGACGGACAAAACCTTCGCAGGCTATGATGTGAAACTTGGGCCGGGCGGCATTCGCGAGATAGAGTTTTTCGCCCAGATCAACCAGCTGCTGCATGGCGGCCGGCGCCCCGCCCTCCGCAGCAGGGAAACCCTTGTCACGCTGCAAACCCTTGTCACCGAAGGACTGCTGCCAGAGACAACGGCCAGGGACCTGACAGCGGCCTATTACTTCCTGCGCATGTTGGAACACCGCCTGCAGATGATCGCGGATGAGCAGACACACCGCCTGCCGGAAGACCGGAACGGTCTGGATCATGTCGCCGGCTTCGCCGGCTTCACAGATGCCGGTGCACTGGAAAGCGCGCTGGGCCACCATACAAGGATTGTCCGCTCCCACTTTGACGATCTGATGCCGGACAGCGCCAACAGCGGCGCCGAGCCGGCTTTCTCTCCGGATGCCCTTGAGGCAACGCTCCGCGATCTTGGGTTTGAAGACCCTGCCGGCAGTGCCGAGCGGATCGCCATATGGCGGCGCGGGCGGTACCGGGCTTTGAAAACCCAGCGCGCCCGCGAACTGTTGGACTGCTGCCTGGCGCCGTTGACGGAAGCCCTGTCCATGACGGCAGCCCCCAGTGCGGCGCTTGTCCGTTTTGACTCCTGGCTCGGCCAGTTACCGTCGGGCGTACAGATTTTCTCCCTGTTTCAGGCCAATCCGAACCTGTTCCGGCTAGTCGCACGCATCATGGGTCTGGCCCCGGCACTGGCGGAAACCCTGGCGAAACAGCCCGGCCTCTGGGATACGGTGCTGGATCCGGAGTTTTTCGCCCCCATTGAGGACGAAACCGTTCTTGAAACGCGTCTGTCCACCATGTTCGAACGCGCCGCCGACTATCAGGACATGCTGGACGCCGTGCGCCACTTTGTCGGCGAACACCGCTTCCGCATCGGCGTGCACATGCTGGAAGGTCTTGCCGATGTACGGGAATGCGGTACCGCGCTCGCCCGTGTGGCCGATGTGGCGTTAAAGCTTCTGATCCCAAGGGTAGAGGACAGCTTTACCGAAAAATTCGGCCGCATCCGGGGCGGCGGTCTGGCCGTTCTGGCCATGGGCAAATACGGCGGACGGGAACTGACCCATACGTCGGATCTGGATCTTGTCTTTCTGTACCACGTGCCGCTGGCGGATCCGTCATCGGCAGCCATACAGTCGGACGGGCCGAAGCCGCTTGGCCCCAGTCAGTATTATTCGCGTCTGGTGCAACAGGTGGTCACCGCGATTACAGCGCTGACACCCGCGGGCCGTCTGTTCGAGGTGGACACCCGCCTACGCCCGTCCGGTGCGCAAGGGCCGCTGGTCGTGACATTGAAAACCTTTGCCGATTATTATCGCAGCGCGGCCTGGATGTGGGAGCACATGGCTCTTACCCGCGCGCGTCTCATATTGGCGCCGGACAGCATGGCCGGACCGCTCAACAACACGATTCTGTCCGTTCTGACCTGCCAGCATGACGGCCCTGCCCTGTTGCTGGCCGTCGCCGATATGAGAGCAAAACTGGCCGAAAACACCCGTGCGTCACAGGACTGGGCAGTGAAACACGGGCGTGGCGGTCTGGTCGATATCGAATTCATCTGCCAGTATCTGATGCTGCGTGACGGGGAAAACACGCGGGCCCTGTTCACACCGTCAATCAGCGACTGCCTAAAAGGTCTGGCGCAACACGGCATTCTGGCCCGGGACACGGCGGAGGCTCTGGACAAGGCGTACTGGCTGCAAAGCAATATCCAGGCAATTCTGCGGCTGTCATTCGGCGAGACCATACCCGGCACGGACAGCGACCTGCCGCCGGGGTTGCGCGAAATACTGTGCCATGCCACCGGCCTGAAGACCTTTGATGATCTGAAACAGGCCTTGTCCCGTAGCCAAGGCATCGTTTACAGCATTTTCCAGCAACTCATCACGGTGCCGGCCGGCGACCTGCAGACCCCGCACAGTGACGGCCAGCCGACAAATGGAGAGAATACATGAGCCTTGAAGAAGGTCAGACTGCCCCCGACTTCACCCTGCCCGTCTCCGGGGGCGACACACTCGCGCTGAAGGACCTGAAGGGAAAACCCGTTGTCCTTTACTTTTATCCCAAGGACGATACGCCCGGCTGCACAACGGAAGCCAAGGACTTCACCGACCGCAGAGATGAGTTTGATGCGCTGGGTGCAACCGTTATCGGCGTATCCCGCGATACTGTCGCCAAACATGACAAATTCACGGCCAAGCACGATCTGAAAGTCATTCTGGGCGCCGATGAGGATGGCCATGTCACGGAGGCCTACGGCGTCTGGGTGGAAAAGCGCATGTATGGCAAAACCTATATGGGAATCCAGCGCGCCACCTTCCTGATCGATGGGAATGGCGTGATCAGCCGCATCTGGCCCAAGGTCAAGGTCAAGGGTCATGCGGACGAGGTTCTGGACGCCGTTCGCGCCCTCTGACACGGACGCCTTCGGTACCTGAGGCGGTATGATGCCAACGGAAAGCCGCATCACATCCAGACCATGGACAACGGTTCATGCGGCAGCCATTGCCGTCCTGCGGACCGCTGATGCCGATGCCAAGGCGGCGACGGCCAGGGACGTCGCCGCCTTGTGGCAAAACGATGCGCTGACCCTCTCCGCGCCGGACACACATTCGTACACGCCGCCCGACAGACCGGCCAGACCTGTCAGGCCCGAACTGCTGCCCCCTGCCCGCATGCCCAAACGGCGCAAGGCGGGCAGCCTGGAAACCCGTACAGCGCTTATCCATGCCGTCGCGCACATTGAACTGAATGCCATCGACCTTGCCTTTGACATGGTGGCGCGTTTTGCCCCCGGTATGCCGCGATCCTTCCTCGATGACTGGATACGGGTCGGCGCTGACGAAGCACGTCATTTCACCCTTTTACAGAACCGTCTGAAGGATATGGGCAGTTTTTACGGGGCATTGCCCGCCCATGACGGCCTGTGGGAATCGGCCCTGGCCACAATGGACGACATCGCGGCACGGCTGGCCGTTGTTCCAATGGTGCTGGAAGCCCGCGGCCTTGATGTCACACCGGCAATGATAATGCGCTTTGAGAAAACCGGCGATTCGGCATCGGCCAAGGCCCTTAAGACCATTTACGAAGAGGAAACTTCACATGTGGCGGCCGGCAGCCGATGGTTTCACTTCATTGCCGGCAAGCGCAACGCGGACCCGCAGAAGCTATTCCAAACGCTGGTACGTCAGAGGTTCAAAGGCCTTCTGAAACCGCCCTTTAACACGCTTGCACGCGAGGAAGCCGGTCTGCCGGCGGACTGGTACGAACCTCTTGCCGTCACACCTGTGTCACCGGGAAAGTCCCTTATTTCCAATCCGTAAGATACATAGAGTGTGATCCAAGGCTTGACCTGTCCTTGCAAAATGGCTGGAATGCATGCCAAGGGCGCTGGGCGTATCGCCACTGGTTCTCTAAAACATTAAAACACGCTAAAATAAATGGCGATACCAAAGGGTTGGGGTCGCCACGGTTCAGGTGAGGTCGTTTTGTTGCGAGGCATAAGTGTCATAGCAAAAAGGGTTGAGGATTGGCGCCGCAGGGTTTTCCCCGAACGGCAGCTTTTCCTGCGCAGTGAGGGGCGTGTCCGCTTCATCACCATCACGAGCTATGTGCAGATGGGCCTGGCATCCGCCGGCGTCGCCTTGGCGATTTGGGGACTGACGACAAGCTATGTTTTCTTGACGCGTGACAGTGTTCTTGCGTCCAAGGAACGAGCCCTCAATGCACTTTCAGCCGATTATGATGCCCTGAACCGCGATTACACCCGCCTTGAGCGCGATGTGGAACAGCGGGCGCTAAAACTGCAGGAACGGCAGCAATTCCTTGAAAGCCTGATTGACGCCAATGAGCCGGCCAGACGGAACCACAACCGGACGGTACAGGCCGAAGCGGCGACGGAAAATGAAACCGTCACAGCCACCGACCGTACATCGGCACCGGAGATGACCACAGGCAGCGCCGAAACGGATCAGGCACGCCCAATTTCCTATCTGAACAGCGCCACATCCCACAGTATGACGGTGGAACCCGGCCATACCGACCGCAGGGAGGCCATTGTCGCCCTTCTGCGCGAAACTGACCAGCGTCAACGACATGTTGCATCGTTGCTGCATGACAGTGTCAGCGGAGAATTGAAACGCATTGACGAGGCCATCACGGCGACCAGGCTGGACACCGCCACCCTGTTTGACAAGTGGAGCGGTGCGGCGCAGGCCGTTGGCGGCCCCTATATGCCCGAGGCCGGCTTTCCGGCCATCTTCGATATGGAAGACGGTAGCCTTTTCCAGGACCTTTTCGACAATTGGCAACGGCGTGAGGCCGCCGGGGAAATCCTGCAAAGTTTCCCGGTCACCGAACCGGCGGCGGATTATTATATCTCAAGCCGATTCGGACGCCGCCGCGACCCGATGCGGCGTACATGGACAAATCATCCCGGCCTGGATATGGCCGGATGGCCGGGAACCGCTATTCTGGCGGCTGCTCCGGGTCGGGTCGTGCATGCGGGATGGTACGGCCCCTATGGCAATATGGTCGAGCTTGACCATGACAACGGCTTCAGAACGCGTTACGGTCATATGAAACGCGTGCGCGTGAAAGTAGGGGACTCGGTCGCGGATGGCCAGCGTGTCGGCGACATGGGCCGGACGGGCCGGACAACGGGCACCCACCTTCATTTCGAAGTCTGGTATGATGGACAGGTACGTGATCCTTTACCTTTTTTGAGGGCGGCAGAGGATGTTCGCGAAATCCAAAGACGATATCAAAGCGCAGACGGCTAGGACGGGAGGCAGTGTGACCACCCCATCAATCATCGGTGCCGATGTGGAAATCGAGGGCCATGTGAAAACCGCCGGTGAGGTCCAATTGGACGGAAGCATTATCGGCGACCTGACCTGCAGCAGCCTTGTCATGGGTGAAACCGGTTCGATCAGCGGCATGATCAGTGCGGAGACGGCGACAATCCGTGGCCAGGTTTCCGGCGATATCCGGGCAAAGACCGTGCGCCTGGAAAAATCCGCACGGGTTGAGGGTGACGTCTATCATGCCAGCCTGACCGTGGAAGCCGGGGCCAAACTGACGGGAACATACACCAATCTGGATAATCCGTTATCCCAGACAGGGGCCCTACCCGCTCCGTCACGGGATACGGAGACCCCGGCACCGGATTTCCTGAAAGCCCCCACGGCCGCCGAATAAGCCCGACACCCTCGAATACCACAAAAAAGGCTGCCCCACGCTTGAGGACAGCCTTTGATCAGTACGCTTTACCGCAAAAGCCCGACACATCCGGCTTACCGAAGCCAGGATTTCGCGGCGCCTTTTGCCTTAATCGATATCGTAAACGTCCGCTTCGGTGCCATGCACACGCGCCGCCAGGGCTGCGGCCATGAAATCATCAAGGTCTCCGTCCAGTATGTTCTGCGGCTGACTGGACTCCTGCCCGGTCCGCAGATCCTTCACCATCTGATAAGGCTGAAGAACATAAGAGCGAATCTGATGGCCCCAGCCGATTTCGGTTTTCTGGGCATTGACCGCATTGGCTTCTTCTTCACGCCGGCGCAATTCCGCTTCATATAAACGCGCGCGCAGCATCGCCATCGCCGTGGCGCGATTTTTGTGCTGCGATCGCTCATTCTGACACTGAACGACAATTCCGCTGGGTAAATGGGTGATGCGAACGGCGGAATCCGTCGTATTCACATGCTGCCCACCGGCACCGGACGCCCGGTAAGTATCCACTTTCAGATCGCTCTCGCTGACCTCAATATCAATTGTGTCATCGATCACCGGATACACCCAGGCCGAAGCAAAGCTGGTGTGCCGTCTGGCGCTGGAATCATACGGGGAAATCCGGACCAGCCGATGTACGCCGGATTCAGTCTTCAGCCAGCCATAGGAATTTTCTCCCTTGACCAGAATGGTCGCGGATTTGATGCCGGCCTCCTCGCCCGCCATATACTGTACGGTTTCAACCTTGAAGCCGTGCTTTTCAGCCCAACGGACATACATGCGCAGCAACATGCTGGCCCAGTCCTGGGACTCCGTGCCGCCAGCACCGGAATGAATTTCCACATAGGTATCATTACCGTCGGCCTCGCCCGACAGCAGAGCCGTCAGTTCAGCCGCCTTCGCCTTTTCGGCCAGCCCGGACAAGGCGGCCTCGGCTTCCGCCTCCATGTCGCTATCCCCTTCGGCTGTCGCCATTTCAAGGATTTCGACCGTATCGGCAAGGTCGCCCTCAATCCCGCTGACGGCGGAAATCGACTGGTCCAGCCGGGTCCGTTCCCGCATCAGTTTTTGCGCCTTTGTAGGCTCGTTCCATAAATCGGGAGATTCGGCGAGGGTATTCAGTTCGTCCAGTCTGAGAACAGCCTGATCCCAGTCAAAGATGCCTCCTCAGCAGTGCCAGGGACTGCTTGAGTTGGTCTACGGTCGCTTGGGCTTCCGCGCGCATGGATTTCCTCATATATTCATTAAAGATTGGTGGATAAACGCCGTGTCATGAAAAGCTTGGCGGATCAATAAATTCCGCCGGTCCCCTTGCGCACGGTGCTCTTGGTTTCGCCGATTGGCAGCGATCCGTCAAGCACGGCAACATCGCCAAAGCCGGGTTCCGTGCCTGGCTTGAACGCTTCAAGGATCATCTTTTCCTCGCCGTAACGGGCGGGTCTGCCCGTTTCCGCATTGATCCGCACCAGCCGAATGCCTGTGGGCATGCGGAACGGGATGGCAGGCTCCCCTTTTAAGGCATCGCGCATGAAATCGCGGAAAATCGGCACCGCGACACTGGACCCTTCCTCGCCGGGTCCCAAAGAACGCGGCCGATCAAACCCGACAAATACCCCCACCACCAAATCGGGGGCAAAGCCGACAAACCAGGCATCGGCTGAATCGTTGGTGGTGCCGGTTTTACCGCCAAGGGGGCGCCCGAGAACACGGATCTTGCGGCCTGTTCCGTTCTGGACCACCCCTTCCAGCATGGAAACAAGCTGAAAAGCGGTTTGCGGGTCGATGACGGTACGGCGCGAATCCGGCAAATCCGGTTCGAATGCCGTGCCGGTCCAGGGAAGATCACAGGCAGCGCAGTCACGCCCGTCATGGGCATAAATCGTACGCCCGCGCCGGTCCTGTATCCGGTCAATCAGACTGGGCGCGATGTATTTGCCGCCATTGACCAGCATGCCGTAGGCTGCCGTCAGTTTCAAAAGCGTCACTTCGCCGGCGCCAAGAGAAGCCGCCAGCGACGGCTCCATATTGCCGGCCAGATCGAAGCGGCGGGCATAATTCAAAATGGCGGGCATCCCGATATATTGCGCCAGCCGCACCGTCATCAGATTGCGGGATTTTTCCAGCCCCAGACGCAGCGTGCTCGGCCCATAAAATCTGTTTGAGCTGTTCTTGGGCTTCCATTTACCGAGACCGTCGCCCTGATCGATCACAAACGGCGCATCCAGAACCAGGCTGGCCGGCGTGAACTCCTTGTCAAGGGCCGCGGCATAAACGAATGGCTTGAAAGCCGATCCCGGCTGACGCTCGGCCTGGGTCGCACGGTTATATTCGCTGGCGTCATAATCATAGCCGCCGACCAGCGCCAGGACACGCCCTGTGTGCGGGTCCATGGCAACCAGACCGCCCTGCACCGCCGGCACCTGTTCCAACCGGTATTGGGCGACCGCATCCATGGCCGCACCGTCTTCCTGCCAGAAATTGTCCAGAGAAACCGAGGCGCTTCCGTTCAGGGGCGAGACCGGCACGACATCGCCGATGGCCAGAACTTCCGCCATGTCGCTGACTTTCGGGCCCAACCGCTCGCCGGTGCGCCATGCGCGTGCCCATGTCACGGCCTCGAACGGCACAAAACCGTATACGCCATCGGCAAAGCCGATAATCGCCCCGCTCGCACGCACTTCATGAACAAGGGCCAGTCGCCAGTCAGCCATCCCGAGGGACACAGCCCTGGCGGCCAGTTTTTCCTTCCAGTCCGGGGTCACCTGCGTGCGGGCGATGGGGCCGCGCCATCCATGCCGGCGATCATAGGCGATCAGGCCGTTACGCAGGGTGGCCTCGGCAATACGCTGCAAGTGCGGTTCCAGGGACGTGCGGACCGACAACCCCCCTTCGTAAAGGGTTTTCTGACCATATCGCCCGGCAACCTCCCGGCGCACTTCCTCGGCGAAATAATCAGCCTTGAACAGAGCCTGCCCCGTACGTTCACGCATCACCAGGTCCTCGTCCACGGACGCCCGGTAAAGAGCGTCATCGATAAACCCGAGGATATGCATACGGCTCAGCACCCAGTTCCGGCGCGCGACCGCACGGGCCTTGTTGCGAACAGGGTGATAATTGTGCGGCGCTTTCGGCAGGGCCGCCAGATAGGCCATTTCGGCAACCGTCAGTTCGTTCAGCGCCTTGTTGAAATAATTCAGGGCCGCTGCCGCCACCCCGTAGGAGCGGTTGCCGAAATTGATTTCATTGAGATACAGCTCGAGAATACGGTCCTTGCTGAACGCCCGCTCTATGCGGAGGGTCAGGATCATTTCCTTGATCTTGCGGTCCACACGCTGATCGAGCGTCAGCAGGAAGTTGCGTGCCACCTGCTGGGTGATGGTGGATGCCCCCTGCAGGCGGTTCCCCTGTGCCAGGCTGATGACATTGCGCAGCATGGCCCGCACCATGCCCATATAGTCCAGCCCGGCATGGTCGTAGAAATTTTTGTCTTCCGCCGACAGAAAGGCATTCACCAATTGCTCGGGCACGGCCTCGATAGGCACGAACAGACGGGGTTGCCGTGCGAATTCCCGCAGCAGACTGCCATCACCGGCGTGTATACGGGTGATGACGGCCGGTTCGTAATTGGCAAGCTGGCGGTAATCGGGCAAATCGCGCCCATAGTGGATAATCGCCCATATGATGACGGAAACGGCCGCGACTGCCCCCAAGACGGCCAGGACACCGCCCCAAATGAACAACCGGAACCACAAGGACCGCCGCCGGGGTCGATCCGCCCCGCCAGTCTCCGGGGTATTCTCGACAGTATTTTCCAAATCGTTTATTTCGGTCATCTCGCCCGCAAACTTACCCGTACCCCGGCCTGACTGAACCGGCATAACGTAAAACCCACCGGTCAGACAGATATTCCTCGTATTTTAAGAAACCCTGATTTCTTTTATGCAAATCCCAAGTCTCTTTTATGCAAATCAATGTGTCACTTATTAGGCAATCCGCTCACGGGGGGAAACACGCCTTCACGGCGCATCGGCGCGGCATGTTCGCCGGCTGACGATAGGCTGACGGCAGACGGTCAGGCCATAGGGGCTGGCCGACCTGTGGCCGTGGTCGTATGACGCCCCGTGCCGCAGGGTATCACCGCCCCATGGCGGTCAGGCGCTCAAAATATTTGTCGGTGGCCCGGCGGATTGCCCGCGCAATGCGCAGCCGTCCTTCGGCGCTGTCCAAGACACGGGCATCCGCCCTGTTGGACAGATAGCCCGTTTCGATCAGAACCGACGGTACATCAGGTGCTTTCAGCACCACAAAACCGGCGAAACGGTGACCGCGCTTATGCATGACGACCTCACGCCGCATTTCGGGCAGGAGCATGCCGGCGAACTCCGCCGAATAATTCATGGTTTCCCGTTGCGCCAACTCGATCAGAATGCTGCTCACCTCATCCGCCGCCTCTTCCAGATTAAGGCCGGCGATCAGATCGGACTTGTTCTCTTTTGCCGCCAGGCGCGCCGCTTCCCTATCCGATGATGTCTCGGACAGGGTATATACGGTTCCGCCCCGTACCTTGGGGTTTTTGATGGCATCCGCGTGCACGCTGATAAACAGTTCCGCCCCATGCCTGCGGGCAATATCGATGCGCTTTCGCAAGGGGATGAAGATATCCCGGTCCCGTGTCAGATGCACTTCATAGCGGGGATTTTTGGCCAGTTCCTTCCTGATGACGCGGGCCATACGCAGGGTGATGATCTTTTCATTCACCCCAAGAACACCGAGGGTTCCGGGATCGATACCGCCATGACCGGGATCGACCACAATGACGCGTTTGTCCGATGCGCGCCGCACAGGTGTCTGCACGATATCGTGCTCGGGCACGCGGGAGGCCTGGCGGGCCTTGCGTGTCGCGGCCACCGCAGCCAGAAACCGGTCCTGATCCGCCGGCTCCAAATCGATGACCAGTCTGTATCCGCGCTTGCCGTTTGGCGGCAGGGTGAAGGACCGCGCGATCACAGCGGCCCGCGACAAATCCAGAACAATGCGGTAGGTATCGGCACTGAACAGGCCGTGACGGTACCGGGCAACCACGCCGCGCGCGCTGGCCGGGGTCGTGTTCAACCATTCGGCCCCTGCCAGATCGATAACAACCCTGTTCGGGTCCCGCAGCAGAAAGAGACGGGGTGTTGTTGCCTGTGAAACATCGAGAACAATACGCGTCCGCCCGGCATTTTCACCGAAACGGATACCCTTGATCGACGTATCGGCAGCCCCGGCCCCACCCGTCACGGACACCAGCAAACCCAAGGCAATAAAAAGGAAAAAAACGGATACCGCACGCCCGGCACATGGCCGCCTGTACAACAAATCAGTCATAAGCCGCATTGTTCCGCGGGGCTCCCTGCACTGCATGGCCTTACGCCGTAGACACCGCCATATTATACGTTTCTTTATACGGCATTGTATTGTAAGTCTTTCGTGACAATGGAACAAGACATGTCATGGTCAACAGCCGGTCCGCCACGGCAGGTTGGCATCGCCCGCACGAAAGAGGATTGTCATGTGCAGGTGAAATCACTAGATTGGCGTGAAAGTTTACCGATTTGCCGTCTGTTTCAGGCGACAGGTCCAGCACCGGTCATATTTTCGGACCCGCGGCAAATAACTGTTCCCACATTTACGGACAGGATACCGGCGGCGGCCCGGAACGGTCGGTCTCTAACCGGATAAAGACCCGATGCCTTCCATGATTTACCACGCAATCGACGGATTTGCCCCGGCCTCGCAAGCGGCTTGGCGGCGTTCGTCATCGTGGACGCATCCGGACGGCAGGGTCCTTATCCAGCTTTTCTCTCCGGCAGTGGCCGGAGGGCATAATTTTGTACAAGGGCCCGCCAGCGCCCCCCTCATTCCCGAGGGTGCGACCGCGCGGCAGCCCGCTCGGAGAAACAATAGATGTCGATCAGAATGCTTATCGATGCGCGTCATACCGAAGAGACGCGCGTCACAGTCGTTAAGGGAAGCCGCGTAGAGGAATTCGATTACGAAGCCACAGCAAGACGCCAACTGAAAGGGAATATCTATCTCGCCCGTGTGACACGGGTGGAGCCCTCCCTCCAGGCCGCGTTTGTGGAATATGGCGGCAACCGCCACGGTTTCCTGGCCTTTAGCGAAATCCACCCCGATTATTACCAGATTCCGGTCGAGGACCGTGAAGCTCTGATGGCAGCCGAGGCCGAAGCCGCCGCCGAGAGCGACGATGACCCTGTCGACGGCGATGAAACCGCCGCCGCAGCCCCCAAATCCGGTGCCGACGGTGAAGACCCCGATGTCAACGGGCCGGATGCCAACGGGGATGATATGGATGAGGCCGAAGCCGTTTCGGACGGCGGCGACGCCGCCGAGGCCGAACGCGACGACGAAGTCGCGGCCGCGGCCGCACGGCGCCGGGGACTGCGGGAACTGAAACGTCGCTACAACATTCAGGAAGTCATCCGTAAGCGGCAGGTCCTGCTGGTTCAGGTCGTCAAGGAAGAACGGGGCAACAAAGGCGCGGCGCTGACGACGTATCTCTCGCTTGCCGGGCGGTACTGCGTGCTGATGCCGAATTCCACCAATGGCGGCGGCATCAGCCGCAAGATTTCCTCGCCTGCGGACCGCAAGCGCCTGAAGACGATCATTTCCTCCCTGAACCTGGCGGAAGATATGGGCCTGATCGTCCGGACAGCCGGACTTCAGCGGACCAAGGCGGAAATCAAGCGCGATTATGAATATCTGCTTCGCCTGTGGAACGGTATTCGGGAGCTGACCCTGAAATCAGTGGCCCCTGCCCTGATTTATGAAGAAGCCGACCTGATCCGGCGCACGATCCGCGACCTGTATTCGCGGGACGTGGATGAAATACTGGTTGAAGGCGAAGCCGGCTACCGGTCCGCCAAGGACTTCATGAAAATGCTGATGCCGAGCCACGCGAAAAAGGTTCAGCATTACAAAGACCGTATTCCGCTGTTCCACCGGTATCAGGTGGAAAGCCAGCTTGACAGCATGTACCACCCGGTTGTGCAGTTGCGCTCCGGTGGATATGTGGTCATCAACCCGACCGAGGCCCTCATCTCCATAGACGTCAATTCGGGACGGGCGACCAAGGAACACAATATCGAGGGCACCGCCCTTAAAACCAATCTGGAAGCGGCTGAAGAAATCGCCCGCCAACTGCGCCTGCGCGATATGGCCGGTCTTGTCGTGATCGACTTCATCGACATGGAAGAACGCGGCAACAACCGTGCCGTCGAAAAACGCATGAAGGACGTGCTGAAAAGCGACCGTGCACGCATTCAGGTGGGACGCATTTCCTCGTTCGGACTGATGGAAATGTCGCGCCAGCGGCTGCGTCCGAACCTGATGGAGGTCAGCACGGAGCCATGCCAGCACTGTAACGGAACCGGCTTTGTCCGCTCTGTGGATTTTGCTTCCCTTTCGGCACTGCGCCAGATTGAGGAAGAAGGGATTCGCGGACGCAGCGCATCAATCGCCGTGCATGTCCATCCGGATGTCGCGATTTATCTGCTGAACAAGAAACGCGCCCTGCTTCTGGAACTGGAAGAACGATACGACTTCAGGGTTGATATCGTTGCAAGCAGCACTATCAGCCAGTCTGATATCGAGATTACGCGCGAGGCCCGTGTCGGCGGTGCCCGGACAGAAGAAAGCAGCGAGGCAATCGTCACGCCGGAAGGTATGCAGGAAGCAACCGGGGCCGCCCTTGCCCAGGCCGACCCACAGGATGACGAAAAGCCGAAGCGTAAACGCCGTCGCCGTCGCCGCAAGAAAAGCGGTGAGGACATGACCGACACCGGTCAGACCCAGGCAGAGAGCGGCAGCGAGACGGCATCGCCCCCCCGCAGCGGCGAAACCGACGAGGATGATAAAACCGCGTCCGAGAGCAATCGCAGACGGCGCGGACGGCGCGGCGGACGACGGCGCCGGAACCGCACCGGCGACGAGACCATTGCGCAGGATACGACTGATACGGTCAGCGACACAGTCACGGCCGAGGCCCCGTCTGAAACAATGCCCGCGGATACGGCAGACGCCCATACCGATGTGCCCCATACTGATGAGGCCGACACGGATGCGGAAACAAAATCCGAAACACAGCCGGACAGCAAAGCTGCCGAAGGCGAAGGCGATAAACCCAAGCCACGCCGCAGCCGCACCCGGAAAAAACCGGCAGAGCCGGAAGGCAAGACAGCGGATGCCGCAGACGCGGATGGTGCAACTGAGCCGGAAACAGCATCGCAGGCCTTGGAGAGCCAAGGGGATACCGGCATAAAGTCCCCTGCGGAAGACGCCCCGGCCAAACCGCGCCGCCGTCGTACCCGTAAAAAAACGGAAGCGGAAGAAGCCCCCGTTCAGGATGAAGCGGATGTCCAGTCTTCGGACAGTGCCCCATCTTCGGAAAGCGGTGAAAAACCGTCCGAGGACAAGCCGAAACGCAGCCGCCGCAAACCGGCAAAGGCAAAAACCGCCGCAGCGGCCGAAACTGCCGGAGCTGAGAACACCGCCGCCACAGCGGAAAAATCCGCAACGGAACCGGCAAAACCTGCGCGCCGGCCGCGCAAGACCGCCCCCAAACCCAAAAAGGCGGATAAAGACACGGATACAGCGGACAAGACATCGCCAGCCCCTGCAACGCAAACGGCACCGGTGCCGGCCGGACGGGATACCGCCGCCCCCAAACCCGCAGCTGCCGACATACCGGCCCCGACACCGGTTGCAGATGCTCCTGTCGAGGCAGAAGGTGGCGGAAAACCCACGGACACGAACCCGCAACCCAAAAAACGCGGCTGGTGGCAACGAACTTTCGGATAGCCCTTTCAGCATGCCAAAGGCAAAGGTCGGCCATACCCGTATCAGGACATGGCCGGCCTTTTTCTTGTCCAGATTGCCCGGCAGTGTTTTGACACGCTCACATGCTTGTCAGCGCCGGTTCATTGACGGTTCAATCGGCAATCGTTAGCCTTGGAATATGAGGGCAATTATCGGCAACAGGCCGGTCATGTGAGGAAAAGCGGCAGAAGCAAAGAGACTGAGCTGTGAAACGTCTGATTGTTTATATTCTGTGTTTATGCGCACTGCTGAGTGCCCCGGTCCGGGCCCAGTCGATCCTGCGTGACGCCGAAACGGAACGTTTCCTCCGCGATATCACCGATCCGCTTCTTCTGGCCGCCGGTCTCGAACCCTCCTCGATCACGATTTTCCTGATCGGCGATTCCAGCATCAATGCCTTTGCCGCCAATGGACGCTATATCGGCGTTCACTCCGGCATGATCCTGGCCAATGACAATGTCAATGAACTGATCGGCGTACTCGCACACGAAACCTGTCACATTGCCTGTCAGCACAGCCTGCGGACCCGTGGTGCCGCTCAAAATGCCGGGATAACCAGTATATTGTCCATGGTGCTGGGCGCTGCCGCCATTGCCGCCGGCGGCGGGGATGCGGGGATCGGCCTGATTTCCGCCGGCCAGCAGGCCGCGCAGCGCCAGTTTCTGGCTTATAGCCGCGGACAGGAAAGCGAAGCCGACATTGCCGGTGCCCGTTATCTGGAGGCTGTCGGCATATCGCCTGCCGGGCTGATCAGCTTCTTTGACAAGCTGCGCGACCAGGAAATACTGGCACAAATCCGCCAGGACCCTTATGTGCGCTCGCACCCTATCAACCGGACGCGGATTTTGCAGTTGCAGGACGCGCTGGAAAGAAGCCCGCACAAGGACAAGCCGCCTGACGTCATCCTGAGCGAACGGTTTGAACGCATACAGGCCAAACTGTTCGGCTATGTAAGCGACCCTGTCCAGACACTGCGCACCTATCCGGTCAGCGACATATCGATCGCGGCGCGCTATGCACGCGTCTATGGCTATCACAAGGCGCTGGAATGGGACCTGGCGCTGGAGGAGGCCGACGCCCTGATCGCGGCTGAGCCAGAGAATCCCTATTTCCATGAAATCAAGGGACAAATCCTGTTCGAAAACGGCAAGGTCAGGGAAGCACTGCCGGTTCTGGAACGCGCCGTGGAACTGGCGCCGAACCAGCCGCTGATCATCACGGCCCTCGGTCAGGCCCTGGTCTCAACCGAGGACGAAGACATGATGGCACGGGCCCAGCCCGTCCTGGAAGAAGCCACTCGCCTTGACAGGGGCAACACCTTCGCCTGGTTCAATCTGGCCAAAACCTACAGCTGGCAAGGCAAAGAGGCACACGCCAATCTGGCAACGGCGGAACGCTTTTACGCTGCAGGCTATGCAGGACGCGCGGCACACCATGCCCGTATGGCGGTCGAGGCTTTCGATCGCGGCAGCCCGGAATGGCTGCGAGCTCAGGATATCCTGGCCGCAGCCGGTCCCGTATTGCAGCAGCAGCGTGGCCGTCGCCGCCGTTAATTTCTGATATCCCGAGATTCATATTTCCATATTGAAAGGTTTTTCATGGTCAAGAAAATGCTGCCTGCATTTGCCTCCATCGCAACCATGGTTCTGTTGTTCGGCGTACTATCGGCAGCAAAAGGCCCGCTTGCGGACGACACCCCCGTTGACAGCAGCGAGCGTGAGAAAATCGAACAGGTTATCGCCGACTATCTGGAAAAAAATCCGGATGTGGTCATTCGGGCCATTCAGGAATACCAACGCCGTCAACAGATGGCGCAGATTGATCTGTATCGCGATTATCTTGAAAGCGACGAGAGCGCACCGGTGCTCGGCAACCCGAATGGCGATGTCACATTGATCGAGTTCTTCGACTTTCGCTGCGGTTTCTGCCGCCGCCACTTCGCCGAAGTGATGAAACTGGTCAGTGAAGACGGCAATATCCGTTTCATACCCAAACAGTTCCCGGTTCTCGACCAGCCGGATGCTCCGCCGGTCTCCCGCATTGCGGCGCGGGCGGCCCTTGCGGCCCAACGCCAGGGCAAATATGCCGACCTGCACACGGCATTGTTAACGTCCGAGGGTGGTCTGGACGAGGATACGATATACAAGGTGGCCGAACAGACGGGTCTGGATATTGCGCAATTGAAAAAGGATATGCGGGACCCCCTGATTGAAAAGACCATTGAAAACACCCTGGCCATCGGCAGGGAAATGGGAATTCAGGGCACACCCTTCTATATCATCGGCGATGATTTCGTGAACGGTGCGCGCGGCTTCGATTATCTGAAAGATACTGTCAGCCGCGTTCGTGACCGGGCCGCAGCCGAACGCGCCGCAGGGCGGTAGAACTGGCAACCGGCTCCCTGGCTTTCACGGCTGACGGTACCTTGACCCTCGTCATAATGGACGGTGGTAGTGTGCTGCCTGGCATATGGCTACTGCACCAAGCGCCTGGCTCACAGCCGTCAGTTCAATAGGATCAGATCAGGCCGGCCAATGGCGAACTGGGATCGGCATACCGTTTCTTGGCCATGCGGCCGGCCAGATAGGCCTCACGCCCCGCCTCTACCGCCAGACGCATGGCCCGGCCCATGCGCACCGGGTCTGAGGCCTCGGCAATGGCGGTATTCATCAGCACACCATCACACCCCAATTCCATTGCAATGGTGGCATCCGAGGCCGTGCCGACCCCCGCATCCACCAGTACGGGCACCCGGGCCTGTTCGATCAGCAGACGAATCTGGACCGGGTTCTGGATCCCCAGTCCGGAGCCGATTGGCGCCCCCAGCGGCATAATGGCCACGCACCCCATATCCTCCAGGCGTTTGGCAAGAATAGGATCATCGCTGCAATAAACCATCACCTTGAAACCGTCGCGGATCAGTACATCGGCGGCAGCGAGGGTTTCCGTCATATCGGGATAGAGTGTCTTCTGGTCCCCCAGCACTTCCAGCTTGACCAGATCCCAGCCCCCGGCCTCCCGCGCCAGGCGCAATGTGCGCACAGCATCATCGGCTGTGAAGCAGCCCGCCGTATTCGGCAGATAGGTGATCTTTTCAGGATCAACATAATCCACAAGCATGGGCTGGTTGGGATCGCTGACATTGACGCGCCGCACCGCCACTGTCACGATTTCAGCGCCCGAGGCTTCAACCGCGCGGGCGGTTTGCTCGAAATTCCTGTACTTGCCGGTCCCGACAATCAGGCGGGACTGGAATGTGCGGCCCGCGACAGTCCAGGTTTCGTCCCGACCACTGGAAACCGTGCCGGCTTCCTCACCCGTGCTGCCGTCGCCGACATCGCCGCCCCCGATGAAATGCACCACTTCCAGGGCATCGCCGTTTTCCAGAAAAACAGCGTCATAGGTCGACCGGGGCACGATTTCGCGGTTACGCTCCACTGCCACCTTGGTCGGATCAATGCCTTTATCCTTCAGAAAAACGGCAATGCTGGACGGCGTTTCGAGACGCGTGGGGTCGCCATTAACGGTCAAAGTGATCACGGGAACTTCCTAATCTTAACAGGTCTGAATTCGACAGCCCGCCCAGTGGCCGACGCGTGGGGCTATCGGACGGCTCTCATGCTCGGGCCGGTGAGGCCATCACAGTAGTCTCCCGGCTTTGCATCCTTTCAATATGGTATTATAGAGGGGCCTTCAAGCGTGAGGGAAGGCCATATCCTAGGCGTATGGGCACGCCGAAAAGGTGACAGGACGTCCGAAACAGAGACGCCCATGCCTGTATCCTGGCCTGATTGTTAAGGGGGAATATACATGGCCGGTCGTCCGGAGCCGATAATCTTCATCCTGAATGGTCCGAACCTGAACCTGCTCGGCACCAGGGAACCCGATATTTATGGACACCATACGCTGGAGGACATCTCGCACAGCGTCGGGGAAAGGGCCGCGGCCCTGTCACTGGCCATCGATTTCCGGCAAAGCAATCATGAAGGCCAGCTCATAGACTGGGTACAGGAGGCAGCGACCCTCGCCAGCGGTCTCATCATCAATGCGGCAGGCTATACCCATACCTCTATCGCCTTGCGCGACGCCTTGGCCAGCCTGTCACTGCCGTCGGTCGAGGTCCACCTTTCCAACATCCACGCGCGTGAGACGTTCCGTCACCGTTCGCTGATTGCCCCTGTCGTCATGGGTCAGATTGCAGGATTTGGCGCACAAGGCTATATCCTTGCGCTTGAGGCGATTGCAGCTATGCTATCGGCAAATTCTTGAATGGCCGCGATTATTTTACAGGCTCGGGCTGCATGAGTGCCAGGTCACAGGCATGAAGCGGTACCAAGCCACACAATCGCGACAAATTAAGAGAAGGGATGAATGTCCAAACTCCACGATTACAAAGACCTGATCCGCGAAATGGCGGATCTTCTTGATCAATCCTCGCTGTCGGAAATCGAGGTTGAAGAGGATGATTTCCGCATCCGCGTTGCCCGGGAAATAACGGCACCGACCATCACACAAGTGGCCGTGCCAGGCCAGGGTCCCGCCGCACAGACCGTGCCTGTAGCGCCCGCACCCGGACCTGCCGCTTCGGAGACAGCACCGGCCGCGACGGACCCGGCACAGCATCCGGGCGTCATCACCGCCCCCATGGTCGGAACCGCATATGCCGCCCCCTCGCCGGACGCGGAACCCTTCATCAAGGTGGGGGACAGCGTCAAGGAAGGGGATACCATCCTCATCATCGAAGCGATGAAAGTGATGAACCAGATCGCCGCCACCAAAAGCGGCACGGTTAAGGAAATTCATTTCCAGGATGGCCAGCCTGTTGAGTATGGCGAACCTCTCTGCATCGTCGAGTAACAGGACATGTTTGAAAAAGTTCTGATTGCCAACCGGGGCGAAATTGCGCTCAGGATCCATCGTGCCTGTCACGAAATGGGCGTGAAAACCATTGCCGTGCATTCAACCGCCGATGCCGATGCCATGCATGTGCGTCTGGCTGACGAGTCCGTCTGTATCGGTCCCCCGGCGGCAAAAGACAGTTACCTGAACATTCCGGCCATCATGGCGGCGGCGGAAATCACCGGTGCTGACGCCATTCATCCGGGGTACGGTTTCCTGTCCGAGAACGCCCGGTTTGCCGAGATCGTTGCCGAACACGGCCTGACCTTTATCGGTCCGTCAGCGGACCATATCCGGATGATGGGCGACAAGATCACCGCCAAGGATACCGTGCAGAAACTCGGTATACCGGTTGTGCCCGGCTCGCCAGGCGGGATCACCGATGACGGGGAGGCCACACGCGTGGCGGATGAAATCGGCTATCCCGTTATCGTCAAGGCAGCCGCCGGCGGCGGCGGACGTGGCATGAAGGTGGTGCATGAGGCCGGCGATCTCAGCGCCGCCCTGACCGCCTGCCGTCAGGAGGCCGAGGCTGCTTTCGGCGACGGCGCGGTCTATATTGAAAAGTTTCTTGGCCGGCCACGGCATATTGAATTTCAGATCATCGGCGACTCTCACGGCAACTGCATTCACCTGGGCGAACGGGACTGTTCATTGCAGCGCCGGCACCAGAAAGTGCTGGAAGAAGCCCCCTCACCCGTGATCGATGACGAAACCCGTAGCCGCATGGGCGGTATCGTTGCCAAGGCCATGGCGGATTTCGGATATGTGGGCGCCGGCACCATTGAGTTCCTTTATGAAGACGGCGAGTTCTATTTCATTGAAATGAACACCCGCCTACAGGTGGAACACCCGGTGACGGAAATGATCACCGGTATCGATATCGTGCGGGAACAGATCCGCGTCGCGTCCGGCCGCAAACTGTCCTACACACAGGAAATGGTCCGGTTTCTGGGTCATGCCATTGAATGCCGTATCAATGCAGAGGACCCGAAAACCTTCATGCCCAGCCCCGGCCGCGTAACCCAGTATCACCCGCCGGGCGGCCTGAATGTACGCTGTGACAGTGCCGCCTACGCCGGCTACACCATTCCTCCCTATTATGACAGCATGATCGCCAAACTCATCGTGGTGGGGTATACGCGGGACGGTTGCCTGCTGCGTCTGCGCCGCAGTCTTGAGGAATATGTCATCGACGGCGTGACGACGACAATTCCGCTTCATCAAAGCCTCATGGACAATGATGATTTCAAAACCGGTGCCTATGATATTCACTGGCTGGAAAAATTCCTCGCCTCAGAGGCACCCTGATATAGAAATCTCTTGAATTCCGGGAAGGAGTGATCTTTGACTCTGGGCCATGCCTCACGACGATATGATCACTCCCGACCTGTTATTGAAAGCTTACGCATCCGGTATTTTCCCGATGGCGGAAGAACGGACGGACGCGCATCTTTTCTGGCTGGATCCGGACGAACGCGGCATTCTGCCCCTGGACAGCTTTCACATCCCCCGGTCCCTGGCCAAACTGGTACGCCGGGATACGTTCACGGTTACCGTCGACCGGTCCTTTCGCGCCGTTGTGCGGTCCTGCGCGGCCTCAGCCGAAGGGCGAACCTCCACATGGATCAGTCACAGGGTGGAACGGCTCTACACCGCCCTTCACGATCTCGGGCACGCGCATTCCGTCGAAGTGTGGCGGGATGACAATCTGGTCGGCGGTCTGTACGGGGTCAGCCTGGGCGGTGCCTTTTTTGGCGAAAGCATGTTTCACACGGTACGCGACGCCAGCAAAGTCGCTCTTGTGCATTTGGTTGCCAGACTGATTACCGGCGGATACCGCCTTTTGGACACGCAGTTCGCAACCGATCATTTACGCCGTTTCGGCGTTGTCGAAATTCCCCGGCAGGACTATCAGGCCAGATTGCGGGATGCGCTGGACATCGATGCGGACTTTTACCGGCTGCCGGCGGGGACAAAAGGGGCGTCGGTGCTGCAACGGATCACCCAGACATCATAGACCGGGTGCTCAAGAGGATTGAGCGCGGGACTGGACGCCACCATCCAGCCGGAAAAAACGGGCATGCGATCCTGTCCGCGAATTTCAAAGATATCCAGATAAGCGTATGTCTCAGGCGGTTCGATAGGCGGGCGGGTCCGGCAATAGCGCACGCTGATCGCCAGCGATCCGAAACGGCGCTCTTCCCCGACCGGAATATCGATTTCCGTGATACGCGCGGTGATCTTGTCAAGGGCACGCAGAAAAACACTGGGCCTGTCTTCCAGCGTGGGCGCCTCGGGCCCGTCCGACTGCGCCCTTGGCACTTCAGACTGTCCGGATCGTTCAATCGGAACGCTCTGCGCTCGGACAGCAGACCGATCCGTCACGGACAAAACCAGCAAAACGCCCAGCAACAAAGGCAGAAGGGGCGGTTTACGGCGTCGTCGCATCCGCCGGTTTCTTCCCGCCATCATCATTGCCGTCATCATTAAACATGAAACGCCCCAGAAGGCCGACCAGGTCAATCGCATCCTGCGTTTCCTCGATCTCGTCCCCTTCAATCAGCGTTTCCTCCATCCCGCCGGGCAGCAGGGACAGATATCCCCCGCCCAGAAGCCCTTCGGCGCTGATGGCGGCGGCGGTATCCGTCGGAAGCGCGACATCGGACCGGACGGTAAACCGGACCACGGCCTGAAAGGTTTCGGGATCGATCCTCTGATCGACGACCGTCCCGACCTTTATGCCTGACAACCGGACATCGCTTCCAATCGTCAGGCCGTTTACACGGTCGAACCGGGCTTGCAGTTCATAACCGCCTGCTGTGCGGCCCTCCGTCTGCTGATAGCCGTAAAAGACAAACCAGCCGGCCACCAGCAGAACCAGAGCTCCGATCAGCGACTCCACCAAACTTGCAGACATTATAGAAATCCTTGCTTACAGCGAATGTGAAACGGCAACAGTGATCCGTTACGTTTCCGCCGCATCTATGGTCCCCCGGTTCAGGGGCGCCATGCCTCATAGTCGGAGGTGCTGGCGGCACGCTTCGCACCGGCCAGAAGACTGCCGCCGGGCACATAGGCACCGTCGGTTCCGGTCAGATTGGGCTTGTGCGGTTTTTCCCACTTTTTCGTGACCGGGGGCTGTTCGCTTGGCGGCACATCGACCGTGTAATGCAACCAGGCATGCCATTCCGGCGGAACACGGGACGCTTCATTCGGACCATTTCTGTATATCACCCAGCGGCGTTCGCCGTCCCGCTCCCTGTAATACAGATTACCCTGATCATCCTCCCCCACTTTCACGCCCTTGCGGCTGGTGAACAGGCGTGTGCCGAAGGTGGCACTGTTCCACCAGGTGAAAATCGGGGACGAAAAAACCGATGAGATAAGACCGCTCATACTGCGACCACCTTCTCTTTATCTGTTCCCGGAAAACCCGCCTTTTCCGGCCGTTCCGGGGCCGTGAAACCATACATACAGCCGGGACTTACCACAGAAAACATGGCAGGAAAAGGATGACCGAACGACAGGCACACACCGGCATATGCTTTGACAAACGGTTACGGCGCATCGTCAGCCCCTCTTGTTTTCATGGTGTAAAAGCTGGTCCAGCAACGCTTTCCAATTCGCGATTCTCCTTGGGAATTCGCCATTGTGGAGAATATGGCGCAGGTTTGTTCGCCGAATGCAAAACTGCCGGATCGACCGTGCCGGATTTTTGCAAAACCGGCTGTGGGGGACGACTCCGCAGGCTTGCAATGAGTCGTCTGGAAAGCTCGTTTCGAACAGCCCGTGTCAATGTTCAAAACTTATAAAAAGAGACTTGCTGCCCCTCCTTTCCACACATAAGCTTGTGTCGCTTTCGGTGGGGACCCCCATATATAGTGGCGGGATCGAAAGTCGGGCGAAATCGCTGCATGGTGTTGATACGTTGGGGTTTGCACGGATCGGGGTCTGCTTTTCAGGTCTTTCATTCGGGGCTGATTTTAAACCGGGCCGGCAGCGACATAAAACGGGCAGAATACCAACGGAAGACTTCAGGCTTGCTCCGTCTTGCTTCCGCAACCGTACCGCCGGACCACCTCGGAAAGTCAGGGATCAGAAAACGAAAAGCAGCCTCAGGGGGTTTCTAAATGCGTATAGAGCGGCGGTTCACAGAAGAAAATCAATGTCCCTATGAAGGGATCGACTGGAGACGCGCAGTCAGCGAGATCCGCAACCCGGACGGCTCCGTCGTCTTTCACATGGCAGATGTGGAAGTGCCGGAAGCCTGGAGCCAGGTGGCAACCGACATTATCGCCCAGAAATATTTCCGGAAGGCCGGCGTGCCGCAGGCCTTGAAACCGGTTGAGGAAAACACCGTTCCGTCATGGCTCTGGCGCAAGGAGGCGGACGAAAATGCGCTCGCCGCCCTGCCGGAAGACAAACGCTATGGCAGTGAGCTCAGCGCCAAACAGGTTTTCGACAGGCTGGCCGGAACCTGGACATATTGGGGCTGGAAAGGCGGCTATTTCGACAGCGAAGCCGACGCCCGCACCTTTTTCGATGAAATGCGCTTCATGCTGGCCAAGCAGATGTCCGCGCCCAATTCACCGCAATGGTTCAACACGGGCCTGCACTGGGCCTACGGCATCGATGGCCCGGCTCAGGGACACCATTATGTGGATTTTGAAAACGGCCGGCTGGTAAAATCCAAGAGTGCCTATGAACACCCGCAGCCGCATGCCTGCTTCATCCAGTCCGTCAGCGACGACCTCGTCAATGACGGCGGCATCATGGACCTGTGGACCCGTGAGGCCCGGCTGTTCAAATACGGATCCGGCACCGGCTCGAACTTTTCCAACATTCGCGGCGAAGGGGAGAAACTGTCCGGCGGCGGCAAATCGTCCGGCCTGATGAGTTTCCTGAAAATCGGCGACCGCGCAGCCGGGGCCATCAAATCCGGCGGCACAACGCGGCGGGCGGCGAAAATGGTCGTTGTGGATATCGACCACCCCGATATCGAAGCCTTTATCAATTGGAAGGTGGTGGAAGAACAAAAAGTCGCGGCGCTTGTCTCCGGCTCGAAGCTGAATGAAATCCACCTGAACCGGATCATGAAAGCGGTCCATGACGCCAAGCCGGATCTGGGTGAGGATGCCTTCAACCCCAAGGCAAACAAGCCGCTGAAAAAGGAAATCATCGCCGCACGGAAAGTGATGATTCCGGAGAACTATATTCAGCGTGTCATACAGTTCGCGGAACAGGGATACACGTCCATAGATTTCCGGACCTACAACACGGACTGGGATTCGGAAGCCTATCTCACGGTTTCCGGGCAGAATTCCAACAATTCCATTCGCGTCAGTGACGCGTTCATGCAGGCCGTCAAGGACGGAACAGACTGGACCCTGACAAACCGCATCGACGGGTCGACGTCAAAAACGCTGAACGCGGCCGGGCTTTGGCGCGATGTGGGTCATGCCGCATGGGCGTGCGCAGACCCCGGCATTCAGTTCCATACCACCATCAATGACTGGCACACCTGCCCGGAGTCCGGCGATATCCGCGCTTCCAACCCATGCTCGGAATATATGTTTCTGGACGACACCGCCTGTAATCTGGCCTCGCTCAACCTGATGACATTCAGGACCGAAGACGGTCATTTCGCGGTCGAGAATTTCGAGCATGCTGTCCGGCTGTGGACGATGGTTCTGGAAATCTCGGTCCTGATGGCACAGTTCCCGTCCAAGGAGATTGCCAAACTGTCCTATGAGTACCGCACGCTGGGACTGGGCTATGCCAACATCGGCGGCCTGCTGATGAGCCTGGGCCTGTCCTATGACAGCGATGAGGGCCGGGCCCTGTGCGGCGCCATCACCGCCCTGATGACGGGTGTGTCCTATGCCACCTCGGCGGAGATGGCCGGTGAACTCGGCCCCTTCCCCGGATACAAGAAAAACGCCGAGCATATGTTGCGGGTGATCCGCAACCATCGCCGCGCCGCCCACGGCGAGGCGGACGGTTATGAAAAGCTGCATACCAACCCGGTTCCGCTGGATATCCCGTCCTGCCCCGAAAGCGCCGTTGCCACGGCGGCGGCCAGAGCCTGGGATAACGCCCTGGAGTTGGGACTGAGCCACGGTTACCGCAACGCGCAGGCGTCCGTCATCGCCCCGACCGGCACTATCGGTCTGGTCATGGACTGTGACACCACCGGGATCGAGCCCGATTTTGCCCTGGTGAAATTCAAAAAGCTCGCAGGCGGCGGCTATTTCAAAATCATCAACCGTATCGTGCCGCAATCGCTTGAAGTGCTGGGATATACACCGGTTCAGGTCAAGGCGATCGAAGATTACGCCGTCGGGCACAGCACGCTTAAAGACGCCCCCGGCATCAATCATGCCGCACTGAAGGCGAAAGGCTTCACGGCAAAGGAAATCGAGGCGGTTGAAGAACAGCTTGCCAACGCTTTCGACATCAAATTCGTGTTCAATCAGTGGACGCTCGGTGCTGAATTCTGCAAGGAAACCCTTGGCTTCAGCGATGATCAGCTGAACGATTACAATTTCGACATGCTGGCCGCGCTGGGCTTTTCCAAAAAGCAGGTCGAAGATGCCAATATATTCTGCTGCGGGGCCATGACGCTGGAAGGCGCGCCCCATCTGCGGGAAGAGCACCTGTCCGTTTTCGACTGTGCCAACCCGTGCGGCAAGATCGGCAAACGGTATCTGAGTTGGGAAAGCCATATCCGTATGATGGCGGCGGCGCAGCCTTTCATTTCCGGCGCCATTTCCAAAACCATCAACATGCCGAACAGTGCCGTGGTTGAAGACTGCATGGCGGCCTATGAATTGAGCTGGTCGCTGGCCCTGAAGGCAAATGCCCTGTACCGCGACGGCTCCAAGCTCAGCCAGCCGCTGAACGCCGCCCTGCTCGACGATGATGATCTGAGCGAAGAGCTTGAAGAGAAGACGGTCGCTGAAAAGACGAATATCGTCGCGGAACGGATTGTCGAGCGTATCGTCGAAGTGGAAAGCACCGGCCCGGCCAATCGCAAACGCCTGCCGGAGCGGCGCAAGGGTTATACCCAGAAGGCAATCGTCGGCGGGCACAAGGTGTACCTGCGCACAGGTGAATATGACGATGGATCGCTTGGTGAAATCTTCATCGACATGCACAAGGAAGGTGCTGCCTTCCGCTCGCTGATGAACAATTTTGCCATCGCCATTTCCATCGGCCTGCAATATGGCGTACCGCTTGAGGAATTTGTCGACGCCTTCACCTTCACGCGGTTTGAACCTTTTGGCCGTGTTGAAGGCAACGACACGATCAAAATGGCGACATCGCTCCTGGATTATATCTTCCGTGAACTGGCGATCAGCTATCTTGGCCGCGAAGACCTGTCCCATGCGACGCCCGCGGACCTGATGCCCGACACCACCGGTCGCGGTGACCGCGGCGAGGCCTTGCCGGAAATGGGCGCGGACGTGACGGAAGCCCTTGCCCGTGTGCAGAAACTGGCATCAACCGGCTATGTGCGCGGCAGTAACCTTGTGGTGCTGAAAGGCAAGCAGGACACACCGGTCAAAACCGGGGACACGGCTCTCGAAACGGTTGCCGTGGCCACCGGCACGGAAACCCTGAGCGTCACTGTCGGGTCGGCCATGACGAACGGTGCGACGGATGCAACGGCGGATGCCCGCGCGGCCGCTCGTCTGAAAGGTTATGAAGGGGATGCCTGCGGGGAATGCGGTAATTTCACCCTTGTGCGCAACGGTACCTGTCTGAAGTGCGACACATGCGGTGCGACCAGTGGCTGTAGCTGATACAGCCATGTGACTACGGGTTACCCCACCCACTAACCCGTCCCAGTGGGTGGATCGCCTGGGGAAGGCTCTGTCCTTCCCCAATTTTTTTGTCCTTTATCTTTTATTTTGCCTTTCTTTGCAGCGACTCCATTTACTCATAAGCTGTATTTTTGGTTTGCCGCATGTCTGGTTTTACTAAATCTTTACGCATGTCCGATTAGCTTTGAGACTGATTCTGGCCGAGCAAATATTAGTGTAGACAGTTGTGGTACAGCAGGCAGAGACAGCTGTGACTGAAACGAACGTTTCCTCGATCGCCAAGCATGTGGGAAGCGCACGCACCGTGTCGCGCGTCGTCAATACCAATGCCGTTGTCGAACGCCTGCCGGTCGGCGTGCTGGTCTGCACCCTGTCGGAACGCGGCGGCGTCGAGGCGCTGTTCATCAACCGGTTTGCCCGCGACATTTTCGGGATCGGCACTGATGTCACCCTGCCCTGCACCATCGATGTGCTGTGGAACGGGCAGGACAATCATATCCTTGTCAGCGAAATCCAGGACGTCTTCCGCATGGAACGGCAGTCCAATTTCGAATGGAGCGTCCGCAGCGGCACGATGGAAAGATTTCTTTCCAGCCAGCTCATTCCCCTGACGGACCATGAAGAGCGGGTTCATCAGGTGGTCTGCACCATTGAAGACCAGACCGCGGAAAAGCTTGCCGAACGCAATCTTCTGCATCACGCGTTTCACGATGCGCTCACGGGTCTTCCGAACCGTGTCCTGTTCCGCAACCGGCTGGAGGAAGCCGTCGTCGAATGCGAACGCGACGGTCACCAGAGCGGCTGCGCGGTCCTGATCATCAACATCGACCGTTTCCAGCAGATCAATGAAAGCTTCGGTCATTCGGCGGGCGACCGTTTCCTGGTGGCCATGGCCGCGACGCTCAGGCGCTGCATCCGGTCCTCCGACACCCTGTCGCGTCTATCAGGGGATGAGTTCGCCGTTCTGGTCTCGCGCTGCCATGACCTTGAGGAAGTGACGATGATCGGCGAGCGGATCCATGCCGCCATGCGTCTGCCTTACGATCTTGACGGCAATGAAGTTTTCACATCGGTGTCCATCGGCGTGGCGACCACCCTGTCCAGTTCCACCCACCCGGAAGACCTGATCCGCGATGCCGATTTCGCCATGCACCGCGCCAAGACCAACGGCAAGGCCCGGACAGAAACATATCGCCGGGACACGCATCAGCGCGTCCGCTCGCAATTCCATCTGGAAACCGAACTGCGCCGTGCGGTGGAGCGCGGCGAACTGGACCTGCATTACCAGCCGATCATCGATCTGGAGAAAAACAGCCTGCACGGTTTCGAGGCCCTCGCCCGCTGGCAGCACCGGGACAAAGGTTTTGTATCCCCGCGGGAGTTTATTCCGCTGGCCGAGGAAACAGGGGTCATCGTCGACTTGGGGCGCTGGGCTTTTCAGGCGGCGTGCCACCAGATTCGCGCCTGGCAGGACACATACGGGACGGAAGCAGTGCCCGCCGTCAACGTCAATGTATCCGGTATTCAGTTCGCCCGGGACAATGTGGCGCAAGTGGCCGAAACCGCCCTGCTTGAAGCCGGCATCGCCGGCGAGAAACTGCGGATCGAGCTGACCGAAAGCGCGATCATGTCCAATCCCAGCAGCATTTCCGAGGTGCTGCACCGTCTGAAGCGAATCGGCGTGAAGGTGGCCCTCGACGATTTCGGCACCGGGTACAGCTCGCTCACATATCTGCACCAGTTCCCGATCGATGTGATCAAGATCGACCGCAGCTTCATCAGCCAGCTTCAGCGGGACAATCACCAGTACAAGATTTTGACGATGGTGGCGCTTCTGGCACAAAGCCTGGGCCTGGAAGTGATCGCCGAAGGTCTGGAAGATGCCGACCATCTGGATATGCTGCGCGGTCTGGCGTTCAACTCGGCACAGGGTTTTTATTTTTCCAAACCGGTGACGGCGGAAGATGCAGGACGCATGATCGCAGGGGAAAGTCCCTGGCTGCCGGCCGCGCTGGCCGAATAACCACCGGACATCCTATCCCCACTCCGGCTTGACCCTGACTTAACTCTGGCTTGACTCCGGCGCGACCTTGCCATGATGCGGGCGCATCTGTCTTGGCGCGCCGCTGCCATTCTTCTTGATCAAAATCTGTCAATCCCCAACTATAGGAGGACCGCCAACGCCATATGTTAAGGGGGCTCCATGAGCGACAGCAAACCGACAGAGGATAACAAATCCGAAAAAACCGCCAGCGATACAGCAGCGGCCAAAAAACCGGCCACCTCCCGGAAAAGCACGGCATCCGCAGCCGGCAGCAGCAAAAGCGTTACGACCACGAAAACCGGCACGGCAAAGAAACCCGCGACACCCAGAAAGACAGCGGCGAGCAAGGCCAAGCCCGCCGCCCCGGCCAAAACAGGCGCAACCGGCACGGCTGCCCGTCCGTCTAAAAAAACCGAGGCCGCCGCGCAGGCCGAAGCCGGTGTGCACAAGGCTGAAAGCCTGAAAACCGGGGCGACCAGGCCGTCCTATACGGACGCTGAAAGCCAGAGCAAACCGGACCAGGACACCGCCCCCCGCAGCAGTGCCTCGACAGGACAGGAGGAAGAGCTGTTCAAGGACCTGAAAGACCGGGATTGGAGCGCCGTTTTCAAGCGCGCCATTTTCATGGTGCTGTTCGGCGTGCTCGGATGGTTCTCGATGGTGCTGGGGCTGACACTGGCCGTGATTCACTTTTTCGTCGCCATTCTTCTCGGCAGCAGGGAACCGTCACTGTCCAGGGTGATCGCCGGTCTCGGCCGCTATGTCTCCGACGTGCTCGGCTATCTGAGCTACCGCGAGGAGGAACTGCCCTTCCCCTTCGGCAAGCCCTTTCCCCTGCCTCGGGACGCTGACGACTAAACGCGGTCGACCAAATGCCGGCGGGACGGCGACGAAGGCAGACGCAAACACGGTCCCACCCCTGGCACCGAGGCGGGGGTGGTGGCCAGACTTAATATATGCGGACAGCCTGAAACAGAAATTCCACGGCCGCGCGCAAAACGATCACGGCCACAATGGCGGTAAACAGGGCTTTCAGAAAATCGACCATCTATCTTTCTTACCAGCGCGCCATACTCGGTGCCAAGTCCGCCGTTTTCCTGGACCGATCAGGCGCTGTCAGTCGACCAGTTCGGTCGGCGGCTTCAGAAGACGCATCTGATCGACGACACGGCGGGCGGTGTCCGGAAAATCGGCAAAAATACCGTCCGCGCCCAAGGCCAGTATCGCTTTCAGTTCCTGCTGCACGTCGGCGAACCCGGGCGCCACATCATCATCCCGCAGTGTCCAGACATGAACCGGCAGGCCCAGAGCGTGCATCCGGCCGATGAAATCCGTCGTCCGCCCCTTTCCATCAATCAGCAGCCCCTTGGAAACGCCCAGACCGTCCACCCGGCCGATGAACGGATCGAGGTCCAGATTGGGGACTGTCTGCCCTGTCCGGCGGTCTTTCGTCTCATAAAGCAAGAGAATACGCGGCACCCTGACCCTGCCCTGCAAGGACAGCAGAAAACCACCGTCAAAACATTGGAAAAAGACAGGAATGCCCTCCTCGTCCAGACGATTCAGGACCGGCACCAGGACGCCGGCGGGCTCCAGCCCCATGGCAGCAAACAGGTCGGGACGCTTCATTTCCGGATACAGGCCCACAGGGTGCCCCCCGCCACGGCTGTCCCGTACCAGGGCAATCACCTCATCGAATGTGGGAATTGTCTCCACACCGTCATACACCGTGCTACGGCCCTTGCGGGGTTGGCGCGCCCGCAGGGTTTTCAGTTCAGCCAGGGTGAAATCGAACACGAACCAGTCGGTCCGGCCATCCAATGTCCGGCGCCGGTCGGCAAAAACGGGGTGATCCGCCACATCCGTCGTGGTGGACAGGTACACATCATGCCGCGCCACCAGATGGCCGTCCTTTGTCATCACCAGATCGGGCTCGATATAGTCGGCGCCCTGTTCGATGGCCAGCGCGTAGGCGCTGAGCGTATGCTCGGGCCGGTACCCGCTGGCACCGCGATGGGCAATGACAAGCGGGGCGCCGTCCCTTGCGGTTTCGCCTCCGGCACCGCTCTCCGCCAGGACCGGCCCGCCCGAAACGGTGGCAACCGCGGACAAAAAAACCGGCAGGATCGTCAGGACCGCCCTGATGGCACCTTCCCAAAGGGGCCGAAGACGGACGCGACCGACAATCGCCCCTGTCACAATGGCAAGTGTCACGATGGCAAGACTCATTCCTGTATGCTCCCGCATGTTATGTGCCCGGTTACAAGGCCACTTGACCGGATCGTACCAACACGGTCAACTGTCGGGTATGGACCCGATGCTGCTGATTTTTTCCGTGGCCGCGATTGCCTTGCTGTCATGGCTTGCCGGACGGCTGTACCCGGTACAGGACGGCCTGACGGACGAACGCGTACACCGCAATATGGTGCGCACCTTTCCGGGTGAGTCCGTCACCGGGATTCTGGTGGACACAGCACGGCGCGTTGCCCTTGTCAGGCTGGACGGAACAGCGGAGCGGCTTGGCCTGGTCACACAGCCGCGCGACCGTATAGTCTGCCGCGTGCTCGCCCGGGGCGATATCGACCATGTGGTGCCGACAAAGGGGGGCTTGCGACTGACACTGGACGATTTCACGCAACCCGCCATCACGTTCACGGCGGACGATGCCCTGCGGGCATCTGCCCTGGGTTGGCTGGCAGCGGTGACGGATGCGAATCAGGGGGCCCAAGACCAGCGCGAAAATCCCGGCAGCGGGCCCGCCGTCACCGTCCCTTCACAGCACAAGGACAGCAGCCATGTTGCTTGACCTACCCCAGCCGACGGACCTGGCGGTTCCCGCTTTCGTCATTCTGGTGCTGGCCGAAATGCTGTATGGCTGGAAAACCGGCAGGGCCCGCTTTGAAGGGTTGGACACCGCCACATCGCTGATCATGGGGATCGGCAATGTGGTGTCCGGGCTGATCTTCGCCGGGGCTTTCCTCACCCTGTCCTATTGGATCTGGGAAAATTTCCGGATTTTCGATCTTGGGGCAGGCGTGCTTGTGTTCGTGGCTGCTTTTGTACTGGATGATCTGGCCTATTACTGGATTCATCGCTTCGGTCATCGCATGCGCTGGATGTGGGCGGCCCATGTGATCCACCATTCCAGCCAACACTACAATCTGACGACGGCCCTGCGCCAGACATGGACCGGCAAGCTGACGCCCGGCCTCATATTCCGCTGGCCGCTCTTCATACTGGGTTTTGAACCGGCCATCGTCTTTTTCTGCACCGGCTTGAATCTGGTCTATCAATTCTGGATTCATACGGAAGTCATCGACCGCATGCCGCGCTGGTTCGAAGCGGTTTTCAACACCCCCAGTCACCACCGTGTCCATCATGCGACCAATCCAAAATATCTGGACGCCAATTACGCGGGTGTTTTCATCATATGGGACAAGATGTTCGGAACCTTCGTCGCCGAGGATGCGCGGGAAAAATGCCGATACGGCCTGGTGCGCGACCTTGGCACATACAATCCCTTACGCGTCGCTTTCCATGAATGGATCGGCATCGTGCAGGATCTTTGGCATGCCAGAAGCTGGAAAGACCGCGCCTTGTTTCTCCTCGCACCGCCTGGCTGGTCCCCGGACGGCAGCCGCCTGACAAGTGACATGATCAAGGCCCGCTGGCGTGCGGCGCAACAGGCCCGGGCCGGGGACTCGGCCTTGCCGGACACGGCACCGTCGGAGGCGCGGGAAAAAACCGGCCCATTTGCCGCCGAATAATCTTTTCTATTCCGGCATATCGGTCGATTGCCGACGATTGCGGCGCCGCGCCAGCCGGTCCACGAAAATGGCCAGTCCCGCCCCGGCCAGCCCGCCGAGAATCGCGGTAATGCTGGGCGCAAGCGGCAGCCATGATCCGCTGACGGCACCTGCAATCAAACCGAGAAAAACAAAAAAACCGATCCTCGTTCCCATTCCTGTTTCCTTCACGCATTGGTGCATTGCAGCAGAAAGGCGTTTGCGCCATCTTGACCAACCCCGGCAACCGCCCACATAAGACGAATGGAGCCTTGCCAACAAGGGGCAATCTGCCCCATTTTCCGGCTTAAGGCGGGAGAGCAGCGGTTAAACCTAACCGTCCCGGACACTAGTCGTCCGGGTGCGGCGCATACAGTCAGATCCACATTTAGCTCTTAAAGGAGAGATCAGAGATGTCACAGGATCCAGTCGTCATTGTTGGCATGGCCCGCACGCCCATGGGGGGCCTTTTAGGAGACCTGGCCAGCGTCCCGGCCGCGGAACTGGGCGCGACCGCCATCACCGCCGCCCTTGAAAACGCCGGCGTGGAAGGCAAAGCGGTCGACGAAACCATCATGGGCTGTGTTCTGCCCGCCGGTCAGGGACAGGCACCGGCCCGGCAGGCCATGCGTTCCGCCGGTCTGCCCGACGAAACGGGGGCCGTGACGATCAATAAAATGTGCGGCTCCGGCATGAAGGCGATGATGCAGGCGCATGATTCTCTCTTCGCGGGATCGGCTGACGTGATCGTCGCCGGCGGGATGGAAAGCATGACCCGCGCGCCGCACCTGCTGCCGTCCGGCAGAACCGGACACAAATACGGCGATGTGGCCCTCCAGGACCATATGGCCCTGGACGGTCTGACCGACGCCTATGAAGGTCAGCCCATGGGGATGTTCGCCGAACTGTGCGCCGAGAAATACCAGTTTACCCGGGAACAGCAGGATGCCTATGCCATCGAATCCCTGAACCGGGCCAAGCGCGCCATAGAAGACGGCGATTTCGACACCGAAGTGACCCCCGTCACCATCAAGACCCGCAAGGGCGAGATTCAGGTCAGTGTGGATGAACAGCCCGGCAAAGCCATGCCGGAAAAAATTCCGAACCTGCGTCCGGCCTTCAAAAAGGACGGGACGGTCACGGCCGCCAATGCCAGCTCCATCTCCGACGGTGCCGCCGCGCTTGTCATGATGCGGGAGAGCGAGGCGGAAAAGCGCGGCTTGGAACCTCTCGCCTATATTCGCGGTCAGGGCAGCAACAGCCAGGCGCCCGAATGGTTCACCACGGCACCGGTGAAAGCGATCGAGCGGGCGATGGACCGTGCGGGCTGGAACAAGGATGACGTCGACCTGTTCGAAATCAACGAGGCTTTTGCAGTTGTCCCCATGGCCGCGATGCAGGAACTTGGCCTTGACCACGGCAAGGTCAATGTCAATGGCGGCGCCTGCGCCCTCGGCCACCCCATCGGGGCATCCGGCGCGCGTATCTGTGTGACGCTGATCAATGCCCTTCGCAAACGCGGCCTGAAAAAGGGCGTGGCCAGCCTGTGCATCGGCGGCGGCGAAGGCACGGCCGTTGCCATTGAACTGGCCAACTGAACACACTGTCATAAAGAGACCTCCATGCAGCTGAGCGAAGAACAGCGCATGGTGCGGGACATGGCCCGGTCCTTCGTCAAGGACCGGGTCGCACCATATGCGCAGGACTGGGAAAAACAGGGGTGCTTCCCTGACGACATTCTGTCCGAGATGGGCACCCTGGGGCTGATGGGCATGACCATCCCCACCGAGTGGGACGGGGCCGGAACCGACTATATATCCTATGCACTGGCCTTGATGGAAATCGCCGCCGGAGACGGCGGCCTGTCCACCCTGATGAGTGTGACAAACGCCCCCGTCGGCGCCGCGATCCTGCAACAGGGCACGGATGCGCAAAAGGACCGCTTCCTGCGCCCGCTGGCCAGGGGCGAGATCATTGGCGCCTTCTGCCTCACGGAACCGCAAGCCGGCTCGGACGCCGCCGCACTGAAAACGAAGGCTGTGCGCACCAACAGCGGCTGGGTGCTGAACGGCACCAAACAATTCATCACATCCGGCAAGGTCGGCGGCGTTGCCATTGTGTTCGCGGTCACCGACCCGGCCGCCGGCAAACGCGGAATCTCGGCCTTTGTGGTGCCCACGGACACGCCGGGATACACCGTCGCCCGCATTGAGGACAAGCTGGGGCAAAAGGCCTCCGACACCGCGCAGATCGTTTTCGACGATATGGCTGTCGACAGCAGCCTGCTTCTCGGCGCGGAAAATGACGGATACAGAATAGCCCTCGCCAACCTGGAAACGGGGCGGATCGGCATCGCGGCCCAGGCCGTCGGCATGGCGCGTGCCGCGTTTGACTATGCGCGCCTTTATGCCAGGGAACGGCAAAGCTTCAACCAGCCGATCATTGCCCATCAGGCCGTCGGGTTCCGGCTTGCCGACATGGCCACCAGGCTTCAGGCCGCCGAACTGATGGTCCTCGATGCCGCAGCCCGCAAGGACCGGGGCGAGCCCTGCCTGACAGAGGCCTGCATGGCCAAACTTTATGCCAGCGAAGTCGCCGAGGAAATCTGCTCCGCCGCCATCCAGACACTGGGCGGCTATGGCTATCTATCGGAATATCCGGTGGAAAAAATCTACCGCGATGTGCGTGTCTGCCAGATTTACGAGGGCACGTCGGATATTCAGCGGCTGCTGATCCAACGCGCCCTGATGGCGGATTGACGCATAACAGCGCCCGTCCGCGCTAGAAGCTGAAAAAGACCGAAACGGTCCCGACGGTGGCATCCCTGTCATCACCCACGGCATAATACTGGGCGCTGGCACGCGCACCCATGAAGGGCAGGAACATATATTCGACCCCACCTTCAAAAGCGGCGCCGCCAAAGGAATTGTCCTCGCCCTCATCCGTTTCGGTCTGTACCGAGCCATAGCCGATACCGCCATAAAACAGCACCCTGTTGTCGGGCGTATAACCGACCTTGCCCATGATGCTTGCGAAACCGTCAAAAAGATCCAGAAAGGGTTCGCCATCGGCATCGCCGGCCGCACCGGCAAGGCCTTCCACCCCGTAGACAAGGCCGTTTTTCTCCTGGCGGCGTATGCCGATAAGGAAAGACGCCTGTCCGGTTGACTCAGCATTTTCAAAGTCGGCGAACCCGCCGCCCACCCCCAGATAGATGCCGCTGAACCGCGGGCTTTCTTCCCGCGACTGAGTGGACGCCACGGATCCGGTTTGCTCGGACCGCTGCTGTGCAGCGGCCGGCAGTGCCGCCAGAACCGCAATACACATTCCGATGGGAACGAAAGACTGAAAAGACATAACGGCGATCTCCCCTGAAGATTTTTTAAGCAACGCATTAAATTTGTTGCACTTTTAGTATGATCGTAAAAACCGGTAAATAACCGCCGCGACGGATGCAACATCAAACAGGTCATATATTTCCTGAAACCGCCCGAAACGGCATCACATTTAGGAGAGGACGCTGACAGAAAAGATTTTTACACGCCTAAAGAGACTATCGCTTCATCCCTTACCCGCCTTATTGCCGGATAAACCCTTTTGCCTAGCGAAGTTCAGTATCGGATAAACCATTGTCGCGCTGCCGGTCCTGCGGTGTTTTTCCTATACTCATACGCTTTGCCGCAACACATCGCACACCCACCGGAGGAATGACCTTGATACAGACGCTCCGCGCCCTTGCTGGCGCTTTCGCTCTTGCCGGCACCGTCATCGCCGCCACTTTGTCCACGGCATACGGTGCCGACGATGCCGGGGCGGTACCCCGCGAAAAAATGGCCGCATTCGCGGCCATGGCCGGCACCTGGACGACGCGCAGCCGGTTCACACCCGACAAGGGCCTCACCTGGCAGGAGGGGCCACCGGAAACCGTTGACGTATCACTGCGCCAGCGCGGTCTCGCTCTTTATGAACGTCCGCGCACGCCGGACGGGCCCGGTTTTCATGTTGAAAGCCACCTGACATGGGATCAGTACAGAAATGTCTACCGCCTTGCCGCGATCGATGACAATTGGGGCCTGATGGACATCTATGAAGGCATGCTGGACGGCAACCGCCTGATCCTGACCAACCTTAAAAGCGGCACGGGGTTCCCGACAGAAGACGGCGGCATGTTGAATTTTCGCCTGACCTATACAGTGGACCGCGATATGCGGACCATGACCGTCGAGGCCAGCAGCGATGCCGGCGCCAACTGGTTTGACTATTATCATATATCCTATGAACGTGTTGAGAGTTGAGGGCCTGTTGTATCGCCGCAATGGCCGGCGTCGAGCGCTATAACCCGCTCGTGATCCCTACGGCGGTATCGCTGTCATGGGCCAAACCGGTATTGGCATCGTGAATGCGGATCACATCGGCAAATTCGCGCCGGCCCACATCACGGATCAGGCCGGCGACCTCCCTGTACAGCCGGCTGTTGGGCGCGTGGCTGCGCCATGCCAGTCCCACGGTGCGCAGGGTCGTGTCCGCCTCCAGTTCCAGCACGGCGACCTCGCTTTTGCGCGGTGAAATTTCCGACCGCACATACAATGCCGGCAAAAACGCGATCCCCATGCCCATGCCGACCATCTGACGCAGTGTATCCAGGCTGGTGCCTTCATAATCACGCCTGAGATTGGCGCCAAGCCGTTCACTCAGGGCACGTGCCTGACCATACAGATGGTGTTTTTCCTCCAGCGCCAGAATCGTCTCGCCCTGAAGGTCCTCGGCTTTCAGGCTCTTTTTACTGGCGAAGGGGTGATCTTCCGGCACCACGACACGCAGGGATTCTTCAAACAGACGGTCCACCACCACACCGCCGGCTGTGACCGGCAGCGGTGTCAGAATGAAATCGTGACGGCCTTCCATCAGTTCCAGTTCCAGTTCACGGGGTGCGCTTTCCCGCACATACAGTTTCAGCGCCGGATAGCGCCGGTGCAATTCGGGCACCAGATTGGGCAGAAAATAAGGTCCCAGCGTCGGCGGTACGCCCAGGCGGTGTGTCCCGCTCGGTCCCTGACGCGACACATCGGCGGCGTCGATCAGCGCCTCCACCTCCGATAAAACGCGGCGGGCCCTGGGAACCATGTCACGACCGATGGGTGTCGGTGACGTCCCCCCGCGCGAACGTTCCAGAAGCCGTACACCCAGCGCCGTTTCAAGGCCGGCAATCTGCGCCGTCAATGTCGGCTGGCTCACACCCATGCGTTCCGCCGCCCGACGGTAACTGCCGGCCTCGCAAACACCGAGAAAATAGCGCAGTTGTTTGATCGTCGGACGATTGCGTTTCATCCTGCCCTCCACTGATAGATAAATCCTATCGTTATTTCTATGCTTCTTCAATTGTCTGATCGTGTAAAAAAGTGCATTTATATATTCAATAGGTGTTATTGCGCTTTCCAATAGCGTGGAGAGGTATGGGGTTTGTGCCTCCGCACCAAAAAACGGGAACACAAACCCCACGGGCCCCGGGGCATTTCAAGGGCCTGACCCGCAATGAAAGCCAACCGGCATTCCCGCCGGTCACGGCAGCAGCAGGAGGGGTATGTGCGTAAACTGCTAAAAGGGGTTAAACGCTTTCAGGAAGAGGTCTTTCCTGAAAGGGAGGGCCTGTTTCAGGAATTGGCGTGCGGTCAGTCACCGCGCATTCTTTTCATCACCTGTGCCGACTCCCGCATAGATCCCAATCTGATCACACAGGCCGAACCGGGCGAGCTGTTTATCTGCCGCAATGCCGGAAATATCGTACCGCCGCATATGGATACGACCGGCGGTATGACCGCATCCATCGAATATGCGGTGGCCGCCCTGGGCGTACGCCATATCGTCATATGCGGACACAGTGACTGCGGCGCCATGAAAGCGGCCCTGCAACCCGAAAGCCTCGTTGACTTTCCCCATGTCAAGGACTGGCTCGGCCATACCAGCAGCGCCGTCCGCGTTCTGAAGGAAAAATATCCCGGCAAATCGAACAGCCAGTTGCTGGACCCGCTTATTCAGGAAAACGTCCTTCAGCAGATGATGCATATCCGCACGCACCCTTATGTGGCGGCCAAGCTGGCCACGAATAAAATCAAGCTTCACGGCTGGGTGTACGACATCAAGACCGGCAGTGTTTTCGCGCACAATCCGGCAAACGGCATTTTCGAGGATGTGCGTGTCGATCTCCCGGATGAGATCGCCAGCAGGCTGGCCCATGACCATTCGCATGACCATTCCCACGATGGCGGGCATGACACGGTCGACCCCGCGATGCCTCAAGGCTCGCATACATTTGCAGCGGAATAGGACAGAACGCGGCACAACGGATCAGGAACGAAAACCAGTGGCATCAGGCGGCACGGTATGAAAATCGACTTTTCCAATCTGCGCGGGGACATTTACGGCGGTATCACGGCGGGCGTGGTGGCCCTGCCTCTGGCCTTGGCCTTGGGCGTGGCTTCGGGCGCCGGGGCCATTGCCGGTCTTTACGGGGCCATTGCCGTCGGTTTCTTCGCGTCATTGTTCGGCGGTACGGGACCGCAGATTTCCGGTCCGACGGGACCGATGGTCGTGGTCTTTGCCGGCCTGTTCGCGGGCTTTGCCGGACAACCGGACATGGTGTTCACCGCCGTCATTCTCGCCGGTTTGATGCAGGTTGCTTTCGGGTTCATGGGCTTCGGCCAATACATCCGCCTCGTCCCCTACCCCGTCATCTCAGGGTTCATGAGCGGTATCGGCTGCATCATCATCATCCTTCAGGTCGCCCGGCTTCTTGGTCATGAACCACCCGGCGGAACGCTGGGCGCCCTTGCCGAGATACCGGCCGCGATCAGTGCACCGCACTGGAATGCGCTATTGGTCGGTGCCGTCACCCTTGGGACTGTCTTTGCCTGGCCTTCACGTTTCGGCCGTTTGCTGCCGGCACCCCTGGCGGCGCTGATGATCGGGACGGCGGTCAGCTTGTTCCTGCCCGGCGTACCGGTTCTGGGGACCATTCCGACCGGATTGCCGGAACTGCATCTGCCGGTTTACGAAGCCAGTGCGGTACCTCTGATCATAGAAGCGGCCTTCATTCTGGCGCTTCTCGGTGCTATCGACAGTCTTCTGACCTCGCTGGTTGCCGACAATATGACACGCACCCGTCACCATTCGAACCGCGAACTGGTCGGTCAGGGTGTCGGCAATACACTCGCCGGACTGATCGGCGGCGTCCCAGGCGCCGGTGCGACCATGCGGACCGTTGTCAATATCCGCGCCGGGGGCCGCACACCATTGTCCGGCATGACCCACGGCGTCCTCCTCCTGGCGATTGTTCTGGGCCTTGGTTCTTATGCCTCGCAAATACCGCATGCGGCACTGGCCGGCATTCTGGTCAAGGTGGGGTACGATATCATCGACTGGACCTATTTGCGCAAAGCCCATCGCGGCCCGCGCTGGGACCTGTTGCTGATGGCCCTGGTTCTGGGGATGACCGTGTTTGTCGATCTCATCTCGGCGGTCGCGACGGGTGTAGTGCTGGCCGCCCTGACCTTCGTCAAACAGGTTGCTGACCATCAGCTGCAAACCATCGGTGTCCGGCAACCCGACGATGAAAGCACCGAGGAGACCTATATCCTGGACAAGGCGGACGGCCGGATCAGCCTGTTCGATTTCGGCGGCCCCCTCAGTTTTGGCGCCGTCGCCGATCTGGGGCACCAGGTGCGCGAACATTCACGCGACGGGACCGATGCCATTGTACTGGATTTCTCCCGCGTCGCCTTCATGGATGTGTCCGCCGCGCGGGCGGTGGAAACCATCGCATCGGACGCCCACAAGGCGGAAAAACAAATCTACGTCACGGGTATGAACAAACAGGTCAGCACTATTCTCGCCGGTCTGGAGGCCGATCACTGCATCCCGGCCGATCACCGTTTCACCAGCCGCATTGATGCCTTGCGTCATGCCATGGCCCATCTTGGCCTGCGCGACGGCCTTCGGGGCGCTCAGGTGGAAGCGGCGGAATGATGCCTCCCGCCGGGAAACCGGCCCACAGCCCCTGAAACGATCCATCGCAAAGGCCGGCATATCATTTATGCCGGCCGTCTTGTTCTATCGGCATGGCCGGGAATAACGCTTAAAACGGGATTTCGTCATCCAGATCGGAGCTGTCCTGAAAACCGCCTTGACGGCCGCCGCCCATACCGGCGCCCTGGCCGCTTCCCCGACCGCCTTCATGTCCGCCACCGGAACCGCCGACAGAGCCGCCACCGGGGCCCCCTGCATAATCCGAAGCCCCATAGCCCTGATCGCCCTGATAGCCGCCGCCGCCTTCGCTGCGACCGTCCAGCATGGTCAGTTCACCGCGATACCGCTGAAGAACGACTTCGGTCGTATATTTCTCCTGGCCGGACTGATCCGTCCATTTGCGGGTCTGAAGCTGGCCTTCCACATAAATTTTTGAGCCTTTTCTCAGATAACTTTCGGCGACCTTGGCAAGGTTGTCATTGAAAATGACCACCCGGTGCCATTCCGTACGTTCACGCCGCTCGCCGGAATTGCGGTCCCGCCATGTCTCGGACGTGGCAACGGACAGATTGACCACCTTGCCGCCGTCCTGCATGGTGCGGACCTCAGGGTCACGGCCCAGATTGCCCACCAAAATCACTTTGTTCACACTTCCGGCCATGCCGCGCTCCCTTCACTGAAATCGAGTTGCCTGTTCCCGGGGCCCCTGCCCCGTACCACCGTACCGCCAACGACAGTCCGGTTGGGGCGTGGGATCAAACTCAGGTCCATATACATGGCCGGGGCCCGCGACCATAGACCAAAGTTCAGCCCGCCTTCAAAGAGCTTTTCGACAGCCCCGCCCGGTTGCTACACTTGTCCCTGCGTGACACGGCACTGTCCATTGCCATAAAATGCCGACTGAAACGGGGGATGTAATGCTGAAACAGCTGTTGACAGAAAATTGGATATTCAAACACCGCTCCACGGTCACCTGTGTTTCCGGACTGATTCTGGCGCTCGCCGCTTTTACAGCGGTGCCCGGCATCAATGCCCAGGCACCACAGGTGGCACCGCAACTGTCCTGCAAGGATGACCCCCGTTTCCGTGCCTTTGACTTCTGGTCCGGCACCTGGGATGTGCTTGACCAGACCAGCGGGCAGCATGCCGGGCGCAACACCATCCGGGTGATTGAAAACGGGTGCGCGCTGCACGAAAGCTGGGCCGGTAACAGCGGCTCCACCGGCACCAGCCTGAATTACTTCAATCCCGTCACCGGTGTCTGGCGGCAGGTCTGGGTATCGTCTGGCGCCTATGCCGTTGATATAGAAGGGACGGCCCAGCCCGGCCGCGTACGGCTGACCGGCGATATCTGGTATTATACGCCGGGAACGCGCCTGCCGTTCCGCGGCACATGGAGCCTGAATTCCGACGGCAGTGTCCGCCAGCTTTTTGAGCAGCGCAACCCAACCACCCAGGAATGGGAAATATGGTTTGACGGCCTGTACACCGCCTGCACCATAGAACAGGAAGGGGCGGCGCAGTGCTGATGCCAGGCGCTGCCGGCCTCCATGCGGATGGCCCGGAGCGCCTGGAGCGCTCTGGGCGCTCTGGGCGCTCTGGGCGCTCTGGGCGTCCTCTCCATCACGCCTGCCAGCCGGTCTCATTCGGTCTCATATTGCCGGGCCCCGGCAATCGGGGCGATAAAGGGTAACCGGCGGCTGGTATACAGTTCATGGGCAACCGTCAAACCGCCTGGATCGTCTAGTGTGGTGCTGGAAAAACTCTGCTGATCGGGGTATTCCGGCGCCTCCCACGTCATCGGTGTGCCGCACTCCTTGCAAAACCGGCGCACGGCGCGGCGGCTGGCATGCGCTTCCCCCTCCGGCCTGGACAGCCAGGTGAACGCAGCGACCGGAACGTTGGTAAACATACCGAAGGGCGCCCCATGTGTTTTCTGACAATGCCGGCAATGGCATGTGCTGTGTATCGCATGGGTCATGTCGACACGGTAGCGCACGGCGCCGCACAGACAGCCGCCCTCGCGCATATCCTTTGCTTGTGCCATTGCCATTCTCCGTGATCAGCGATGATCTTCCTAGGATCAGGTAATTTTTCTGGACATTATGTTCACATTTTGTTCTATAAATTGCCAAACTGTCAACAGAGAAACACGGTGGACTGAAGATACGCTTGACTCGACCGCCCGTGAACGCCAGTTCAAAGGCTGTATCTCAAGGCTGAAAGCTTCCATTTATGCTGACCCAGATTTCGGTGCGCGGTGCGCGCGAACATAACCTGAAATCCATCGATGTGGACATCCCGCGCGATAGTCTCGTGGTGATTACGGGGCTGTCCGGCTCGGGGAAATCATCTCTGGCCTTCGATACCATTTATGCCGAAGGCCAGCGCCGCTACGTGGAGAGCCTGTCAGCCTATGCCCGCCAGTTTCTCGAACTGATGCAGAAACCGGACGTCGACCACATCGAGGGCCTGTCCCCCGCCATTTCGATCGAGCAGAAAACCACATCGAAAAACCCCCGCTCAACGGTTGGCACGGTGACGGAAATCTACGATTACATGCGTCTTCTCTGGGCGCGTATCGGCATTCCGTACTCTCCAGCCACCGGTCTGCCCATCGAAAGTCAGACCGTCAGCCAGATGGTGGACCGTATTCTGGCACTTGGAGAGGGCACGCGGCTTTACGTCATGGTGCCTCTCGTGCGTGGCCGCAAGGGCGAATACCGCAAAGAGCTTCAGGATTTGCAGAAGCGCGGCTTTCAACGTGTCAAGGTGGACGGCACGCTTTACCTGATCGATGAAGTCCCGGCGCTGAATAAAAAACTGAAACATGACATCGACGTCGTGGTGGACCGCATCGTCCTGAAGGACGGACTGGCGCAGCGCCTGGCGGAAAGCGTGGAAACCGCGCTGGATCTGTCGAACGGTCTGCTGGCGGTGGAAATCGTTACCGGCAAGGGGGCAACGCTCCCCGACGGTGTGCCTGAAGACGGCCGGTTGCTGCTGTCGGCCAAATTCGCCTGCCCTGTTTCCGGTTTCACCATTGAAGAAATCGAACCAAGGCTGTTTTCCTTCAACAATCCCTTCGGCGCCTGCCCCACCTGCGACGGCCTGGGCAGCAAGCTTTATTTCGACCCTGACCTGGTGGTGCCGGACCCCTCCAAATCCATCGCCGGGGGCGCGCTTGCACCATGGTCCAACAAACAGAACAATCCCTCCCCCTTTTATGCCCAGGCCCTGGCGGCGGTCGCCGGGCATTGCGGCGTCTCGGTGGACACCCCTTGGGCAAAGTTGCCGAAAACGGCACAAAACGCACTTTTGTTCGGCACCGATGGCGAAGATGTGGCCATCGTCTATGCCGATGGAAAACGGCGCTTTGAAGTCACCAAACCCTTCGAAGGGGTCATCCCCAATATCGAAAGGCGCTGGCGTGAAACGGACAGCGCCTGGATGCGTGATGAACTGGGCAAATATCAATCTTCCGCCAAATGCGAGGCCTGTCATGGTGCCCGCCTGAAACCGGAAGCCCTGGCCGTCAAGATCGACGGCAAGAATATCGGTGAAGTCACCGCCCTGTCGGTCAAGGCCGCGCATGACTGGTTCAGTGCCCTGCCGGCAAAACTGGGCGACAAACATCGAGCCATCGCTGAAAAGGTCCTGCGGGAAATTCAGGACCGGTTGGGCTTCCTGAATAATGTAGGACTTGAATATCTAACCCTAAGCCGTTCATCTGGAACACTTTCTGGTGGAGAAAGCCAACGCATCCGCCTCGCCAGTCAAATCGGGTCCGGCCTGACGGGCGTGCTGTATGTTCTGGATGAACCGTCCATCGGGTTGCACCAGCGCGACAATGACCGTTTGCTGGAGACCCTGAAAAACCTTCGGGATATCGGGAACACCGTTCTGGTGGTCGAACATGATGAAGATGCCATTCGCACTGCCGATCATGTCATCGATATGGGCCCCGGCGCCGGTGAACATGGCGGATGCGTTGTCGCCGAAGGCAAACCGGAAACCGTCATGACGACCCCGGACAGCCTGACGGGGCAGTATCTGTCGGGCGTGCGCACCGTTCCCCTGCCGGCGGAAAGGCGGAAAGGCAAGCGCGGCAAGTATCTGACCGTCAAAGGGGCGCGTACCAACAATCTTAAAAATGTCAGTACCCGCATCCCCCTTGGCACGCTGACATGCATCACAGGGGTTTCGGGGTCCGGAAAATCGACACTGACGATCGAAACACTTTACAAGGCCGTCGCCCGCAAACTGAACAATGCCCGCGCAATCCCCGGCGAACACGATCAGATCACCGGCCTGCAACATCTGGACAAAATCGTCGATATTGATCAGAGCCCTATCGGACGCACCCCGCGATCCAACCCGGCAACCTACACCGGTGCTTTCACACCGATCCGTGACTGGTTCGCCGGCCTGCCGGAGGCACAGGCGCGCGGATACAAGCCGGGGCGCTTTTCCTTCAACGTCAAGGGCGGACGCTGCGAGGCCTGCCAGGGAGACGGCGTCATCAAGATCGAGATGCATTTCCTGCCTGACGTTTATGTGGAATGCGATCAGTGCCATGGCCAGCGATATAATCGCGAAACACTCGAAATATGCTTTAAAGACAAATCAATAGCCGATGTCCTTGATATGACGGTTGAGGAAGGTGTGCAATTTTTCAAAGCCGTGCCCGCGATCCGGCAAAAGCTGGAAATGCTGGAAAAGGTCGGCCTCAGCTATATCCGGATCGGTCAGCAGGCAACCACGCTGTCAGGCGGCGAAGCGCAACGTGTGAAGTTGGCCAAGGAACTGTCCAAACGCTCCACCGGCAAAACGCTGTACATTCTGGATGAGCCGACAACGGGCCTGCACTTTGAAGATGTACGCAAACTGCTGGAAGTGCTGCAGGCCCTCGTGGACCAGGGCAATACAGTGGTGGTGATTGAACATAATCTGGAAGTCATCAAAACCGCAGACTGGATCATCGATCTGGGGCCGGAAGGCGGCGACGGCGGCGGCGAAATCATTGCCGAAGGTACGCCCGAAGACGTGACCGGCACACCGCGAAGTTATACGGGCCACTATCTTGCCCCCATTCTGGCCCGACAGGCGGCGGAATAATCTGAGATCGACGTTTCGATAAAAGAAAGACAAGACCGCACCACCCGTCATACTCTTGCCTCTTATTTGGGATGTTCTTTGTAGGCGACTGCTCCCGTATGCCAAATGGGGCACGCACGATTCCCACCCCTGGAGGACTTCATGAAATTCCTGAATGCCGCCTTGCCCGCTGTTGCTGCAATGGTTCTACTGGCGACCGTATCTCTTTCAGATCAAAAGATATATGCGGACACTCCGCTTGCCCTCGACAGCGATATTTCCGCTGTCATCGTCCATGAAGGCGGCGGGGCGACGGTCAGCCGGCAGGTGTCTCGCTCCGTCCCCAAAGGCACCAGTCGTCTTCTTTTCCGGGGTCTTCCGGACCTTTTGACAGCAGACAACATCCGCAGTCTGAGCATCGATGGCCGGACGCTGGACATTCTTGCGGTCACGGTGACAAAGCGCGCCGTCACCGACCCGGCAAGGCCCGACATCAAAACGCTGATGGATCGCATCAAAACCATCGATACGGATTTGGCGGCATTGACGCGCGCCGCCCAGCGGGTGGACATGGGTCTTGGCTATCTGTCGCGCCTGTCGTCTGATTCAGGCGACTGGCGCGATGCGCTGAACTTTATCGAATCCCAGGCTGAAAAATTGCACATGCAACAGGCTGAGATCGCGGTGAAGCAGGCTGACCTTGTCGCGGAAAAAACGCGGATCGAAAAACAGATTGCCCTGATGGGCAACAATGCGCTCACCGTCAGCGACATACAGATCCGCCTGACCACGCCGCTTGCACGGGCCGGCGGAATGACGCTGGTTACCTATACCGGAAATGCGTTCTGGAGACGGGAATTCGAAGCCCGCCTCGACAGTGATACGGGACGCATCGCCCTCAAAAGCCATGCCCTTGTCTCCCAGACCAGCGGGGAAGCATGGCCGGCGGATGTCATGACCCTGGGGCCCCGTCAGGCGGCGGCGGATGGACCGGATATCGACCTGCCCACCCGTTTCGTCAACATCATGCCGCGCCCATGGAAACGGGAGGAGCCGATCCGCCCCCTCGCCCCGGCCTCGCTCGCACGCGCCGAAATGGCCAATATGGAAGTTGCCGTCACTGGCGCGCGTATGAAACAGGACAACTTCGACACACAGTTCGCCATCGATCTGGCAGAGACAGTTCCCGCGACCGGACAGCCCGTGCGTGTTCCGCTTGAGGACATGGCCCTGGATGGAACCATTGTGGTTGGGACAGCCCCCGAACGATCCGAGATCGCCGGTATGTTCATCGATGCCACGCTGCCCGACATGGCGGCGGCCGATACCCCGACGGTTCGGCTCTGGCGCGACGGCACCTATCTTGGCCGCACGCTGTGGCCGTCCCTCAGGGCGGGTGAGCGGGTCAGTCTGCCGTTCGGCTCCCTGCCACAGATTGAAGTCAAATATGTCGATATGGGCGGCAGGGACACGGGTCGTCGTTTCATTTCAGGCCAACGGACCGACAGTGTGGCCGTGCAATTCCGTCTGGCCAACAGATACCGGGTCCCCGTCACTCTTGAGGTCGTCGGCACCCTGCCGGTCTCGGAGAACGAGACGATTACCGTCAGTCTCGATGACGGTGCCACCCAGCCCGATGAACGGAACTGGCGCGACAAACCGGGGCTCGTTCTATGGCGCAAAACCCTGCAACCCGGTGAAACCTGGACGATCGATCATGTTTATGGCATCCGCTACCCCAACAATGAACGGATCGAGTGGCGTTGGCGGTAAAACCATCCGGCCACGGGACATCGCCTCCGCCCTGCTCGCGCCGCTGCACGATGGACCAGGCCTGACGGGCGGCCAATGAAAGCGAAGCGGGCCTTGTCAGAGGTGTATCGCCGGTCAGGGCCAGCGGGCCATGATCTCGGACACGTCGATAGGGTCCATATCGCTTTCCGCCAGCCAGTCCGGCATGGGACCGGGCCAGCGATGCAGCCGCCACAATACGCGCCCCGATTTGCTGAAAGTCACGCCCTCGTCTGTCAGCAGGGTCTGCTGGCGTGACGCCCCTTCGTGGCTGCTGACCATGCCGCTGGACCCGATGATGCGGTGCCAGGGCACTGTACCGTCAGTACCTGCATGGCGCATGGCATGACCGACCATGCGGGCTGTCACCCCCGGTAGCAGGCTGGCAATCATGCCGTAACTGGCCACTTCGCCCCGGCCCACCTGCTTGACCAGGGCGAAAACCGCCTGTTGAATTTCAGGCCGCACACGTGGCGGTGCCTTGTAGCCGGTGCCGGTCATGGCCTCAAAACCCGCTGCCCGGTTCCGCCAGATAGGTATCCTCTTCAGGCGTATTGTCGCGGCCCAGCGCCGCGTTGCGATGCGGGAAGCGCCCGAAACGCTCAATCACCGCCTTGTGACGCACGGCAAAATCGTAATTCTCTTCCAGACCGGGCTGGCGGAAAAGACGCACGCTCTCTTCCTGAATCAACAGGCTTTCGCTGTGCATGTGCGGCATCAGCAGGAACTGTTTCCGATCCGCGCCCCAGTGCGGGCCGACTTCCATGCGCACAGCCTCCTGCGACAGGATCAAGGCCATGCCGTCGGTCGCAAACGCTGCGGCATCTTCGCGGAAAAGATTGCGCGGAAACTGGTCCAGCACAATGATTTCAGCCAGCCGACCCTCATCCTTATGACGCCAGACAAACAATTCGCCCTGTGCGGCGGCCCGATACGTGACGAGGAAACGATCGCGGATCTTGGCATCCAGCGCCGGGTCTTTCTTGTACCAGCGGTCCTGTCCCACATCCTCGAACCAGAAGGTCAGCACATCATCAAAACCGGCTGTCATTTCCGCTCTCCCTTGACAACAGGCTGTTCAAAACCTGCATCCTTCAGTAAACAGGCGCACGGTAAAAGAAAAGACGATTTGGACAAGGAAAGGTCTGAGCCCATGCAGCCCATTCATATCATCGGTGGCGGACTGGCCGGCTCGGAAGCGGCGTGGCAGGCTGCGGAGCTTGGGGTGCCCGTCATCCTGCATGAAATGCGCCCCGTACGCCCGACGGACGCCCATGTGACGGACAGTCTGGCAGAACTGGTTTGTTCCAACTCCTTCCGTTCGGACGACGCGGAAAATAATGCTGTCGGCCTGTTGCATGCCGAAATGCGGCTGCTTGGCTCGCTCATCATGACGATGGGAGACAGGCACAAAGTGCCGGCGGGCTCGGCCCTGGCCGTGGACAGAGACGGTTTTTCCGCCGGTGTGACGGAGGCCCTGGAAAAACACCCTCTGATCACCATTGAACGCGGCGAAGTCACCGGTCTTCCGCCGGAAGACTGGGACAATGTCATTGTGGCGACCGGTCCGTTGACCGCGCCCGACCTCTCCGCAGCGATCATCACGCTGTGCGGAGAAGACAGCCTCGCTTTCTTCGACGCCATTGCCCCGATCATCCACAAGGATAGCATCGACTTCGACACCGCATGGTTCCAAAGCCGGTATGACAAGGGCGACGGCGCGGACTATATCAATCTGCCGATGGACCGGGACCAGTATGACCGCTTCATCCAGGACCTGTTGACCGGCGAAAAGACCGACTTCAAGGACTGGGAAAAGAACACCCCCTATTTCGAAGGCTGCATGCCAATCGAGGTCATGGCGGAACGCGGGTCAGAGACCCTGCGTTTCGGTCCGATGAAACCCGTGGGCCTGACCAATCCGCACACGGGCGAACAGGCCCATGCGGTCGTCCAGCTCAGGCAGGATAACAAATTGGGCACGCTGTATAATATGGTCGGTTTTCAGACCAAACTGAAATACGGCGAACAGAACCGTGTTTTCCGTACCATTCCGGGGCTGGAAAAAGCGGTCTTTGCGCGTATGGGCGGCCTGCATCGCAACACCTTTATCAACAGTCCCCTTGTCCTGGATGATCTGTTGCGGATGCGGGCGGCCCCCCGCCTGCGCTTTGCCGGACAGATCACCGGGGTCGAAGGCTATGTGGAAAGCGCCGCCATCGGGCTCATAACCGGCCGCATGGCCGCCGTCGAACGCCTTACCGCTAATCAAACGGACGGGGCGGCCCCAAACACCGCCCAACCGGACACAGTGCACCTTTTGCCGCCGACCACGACCGCCCACGGTGCCCTGATCGCCCATATTACGGGCGGCGCCGACGCAAAGACTTTTCAGCCGATGAATGTGAATTTCGGGCTGTTTCCGCCTTTGGAGAGCCGTGTCAAAAAGAAAGAACGGAAAGCCGCCATGAGCCGGCGGGCCCTTGCACATATGACCGGCTGGATTGAAGCCCAGCCGGAAAAGGGCGCCTGTGCGGCGGTCAGGGATGCGGCGGAATAAGAACCGGAAACGCCTTTTTCCATAACAGAATCAGGCCCATAACAGAATCAGGCTAGGAAATGACCGCCGGCCCCGGAACTATCGGCCCTGGGTTTCCGCTTCCGCGGTTTCGGTTGCCTCATATTGGCTGAGCGCCTCGTCAACGCTGGTCAATGCGGTACAACCGGTCAGGCAAAGACGGGCAAGCTTGTCGCGGTTGCGTTTTGCCCGGTCCACAAGGTCGCGCTTCAAAAACGCAAGGGCCTGCGCCTCCAAAGCCGTCAGTTCATTGGGTTCAAGCTCCAGGGCATGGCGGTAATATTTCAGACTGCGGCCAACACGGCCCTGTGCTTCATGCGCCCGGCCAAGACCGATCAGGGCCTGCACATTGGCCGGGTCGGCCACCAGCGCCCGCTCATAAAGGCCTTGCGCCCGTTCGGCATCGGCAGCCGACAGTGCCGAAGTCGCTTCCGTCGTCAGATCCTTGGACAATGCCTGGAATTTAGACGCCGTCTGATGGGCCAAAGCCCCTGTGCCGTGTGCCAGTATGAAAATACCCAGGGCCGACACGGCCATTCCAATCCGTCCCATGCTCATCCTCTTTGATAGCATTCGTCTTTTGATATAATTCTGAGCGGTAAAAAGACTAGCGCTTCGGGCCATGGCTGTCGCGTATCTTTTCGCTGACATGTTTTCAAAATGCGTTTATGCGCCGAATATACGCCTTCTGTTCTCCGCCGCGGCTCTTGTCGGTGTGTGACAGCGGCAGCGACAGGCGCTCGGGACAGCGTGACGTTGGTCGGCGAGGCTTACTGCCCCCGTTCCAGGACACAGACGTAAAACCCGTCCGTCCCGTGATGATGCGGGATCAGTTGCAGATCCAGATTATTGGCCGCCTGTGACGGCGGCGGAGCACCGCGCAGACCCGCTTTTGTCCAGATATTGCGGAAATCAATGCGGCGCCAGCGCCCTGCTGCGTTGAGGGCAAGAAAGGCATCCACCACATCCTCGTTTTCCTGCGGCATAACGGAACAGGTCATGTAAATCAGACGGCCCCCGCGCCGGACCAGTCCGGCACCTTCCGCCAGCAGACGACGCTGCCCTTCGACCATCTTCCGCAAACGTTCGTCGTTCAAACGCCAGCGCAGTTCGGGATTGCGCCGCCAGGTGCCGCTGCCCGAACACGGCACATCCAGAATAACCCGGTCGCATTTGCCGTAAAGATCCATCAGTTTGCGGTCGCGTTCCTTGCCGCTTTCAGGCAGTTCCATAATCTGTACATTACGGCACCCGGCCCGTTTGGAGCGCAAGCGCAGAGCGTCGAGCCGGATGGCCGACACATCGCCGGCATAGATCTGGCCACGGTTGCGCATCAGCGCCGACAACAGCAATGCCTTGCCGCCCGCGCCTGCACACAAATCCACCACCTGCTGGCTCTGCGCCGCATCGACAAGATAGGTGGCGACCTGCGCCGCCTCGTCCTGAATTTCAATCTCGCCGCTGCGATAGGCGTCATGGGTACGGATATTGACGGGCTCAGCCGCCCGGAACCCGATGGGCGACATGGGCACGGCCTGAAACCCCTGGATACCGGGCCCATAGGTTGCCTGCCGTTTCAGGGGGTTCACACGGATATCGAGACTGGCCAGCGTATTCAGGGCGGTCAGCGCACGGCTGAGGTCATACCCGAAACGCTGTATCAACCCCTCCGATGCCCAGTCGGGTATGCCAAGACGGGCGGCCAGCGGCGCATCCGTCCATTCCAGGTTTTTCATGGCCTTGAACGCGTCCACCTCGCCGTCTTCTAGGGCTTCGGGGGCGTGCGGATGATCCGCGCCGAAAACGTCGATATCACCGCTCTTGAAAGCCAGACGCGCCAGAAAAAGCGACCGGCCCGTCCGCTCAAGGCCGACTTCATCGAGAGCCCACGACATCAGGGCACGGCTGCGAATGACGGAATACACTTCCCCGCCCACGGCGCGGCGGTCCTTGGCACCGGCATAGCGGCGCTCACGGAAAAAATTACTGACGATCTTGTCGGCCGGCAGGCTGTCTTCGGCCAGGGCCGTTTCAACAGCGTCCAGCAGGGTGATGACTGCCGAAGCTCTTGCCGCCGGGGTCATAAAGGCATGTCCTACTTGGTCGGATAATTGGGGGATTCGCGCGTGATCGTCACATTGTGAACGTGACTTTCCTTCAGGCCCGAATTGGTGATCCGCACAAAAGCGGCCTGATGCCGCATGGCATCAATGGTGGCCGCCCCCGTATACCCCATACCGGCACGCAGGCCGCCGACAAGCTGGTGCAGAACATTGGCGGCAGGCCCCTTATAGGGCACCTGACCCTCAACACCCTCGGGCACCAGTTTCAGCGTGTCCTTGACATCTTCCTGAAAATACCGGTCCGCCGACCCGCGCGCCATGGCACCGACCGATCCCATGCCGCGATAGGATTTGTAGGATCTGCCCTGATACAGGAAGACCTCTCCCGGTGCTTCTTCCGTGCCTGCCAGCAGAGACCCCACCATGCAGGCGCTGGCGCCGGCGGCAACGGCTTTGGCAATATCGCCGGATGTCCGCAGTCCGCCATCGGCGATCACCGGGGTATCGCTCCGTGCCGCTTCTTCCGCCACATCCATCACGGCGGTCAGTTGCGGCATGCCGACACCGGCGACAATCCGGGTGGTACAGATGGACCCCGGCCCGATCCCCACTTTCAGGGCATCCGCCCCCGCATCGATCAGTGCCCGCGCCGCCTCGGCCGTCGCGATATTGCCCGCAACCAGCTGGGCCTGGGGGAACTCGGTCTTGATACGGCGCACCTGTTCGATCACACGGGCCGAATGACCATGTGCCGTATCCAGCACCAGAAGGTCGCATTCCGCCGCGACCAGTGCCGCCGCCCGTTCGAAACCATCTTCGCCCGTACTCGTGGCCGCGGCCACACGCAGGCGTCCCTGCCCATCCTTGCAGGCATCGGGATGGGCAACCGCCTTTTCCATATCCTTGACGGTGACCAGACCGACGCACCGGTAGGCGTCATCGACAACAATCAGCTTTTCGATACGGTGCTGGTGAAACAGGCGCTTGGCTTCGTCACTGGTGACGCCCTGTTCTACGGTCACGACCTCCCGGGTCATCAGTTCGGCAATGGGCTGGCTGGTGTTGGTGGCAAAGCGGACATCGCGGTTCGTGACGATGCCAACCAGTTTCTTGGGCCCCTCGCCCGGCCCGTTCTCAACAACCGGGATACCGGATATCTTGTGCCGCAGCATCAGGTCGAGCGCATCGGCCAACGTCTGGTCCGGGCGCATCGTCACCGGATTGACGACCATGCCTGATTCAAACTTTTTGACCTGGCGAACCATTTCCGCCTGGGCTTCGGCGGTCATATTGCGGTGCAGGACACCGATCCCTCCGGCCTGTGCCATGGCAATGGCCATGCCGCTTTCCGTCACCGTATCCATGGCTGCGGACATCAACGGGGTGTTCAGGGAAATATCCCTGGTGATCCGGGTGCGCACATCCACCTCGGCCGGCATGACATCGCTCGCCGCGGGTTGAAGCAACACATCGTCGAATGTGAGACCAAGACGAATATCCATGGGCGCTCCCTTTCTGATCAAGGCGGGTCCGGTGCGGGCGCGGCATGCCGTCAGGCTGCTTCTGAACCACCCGGCGTATCCTGATCAGGAACGCCCAGATCGGCGGGCGAGCAGCCACCGGCGCGCGATATTCGCCGCTTATTACCGCGAGCCGGGCAAGAACACAAACTGTTAATGGAGCAAATATGGAAGGGGCGGAAACCGACGGTCTTTCGCCCGAAACCGGGCTGTCCGGAGCTCAGCCCCCAGGACGGAAGCCTCTGGCGACGACGAACCATTCCTTGGAATCAGGCCGGCTTGCCGGCGGCTTGACATGTTTCACATCGGCAAAATGCCTGTTCAGCCGTGTCATCAGATCCCGGTCGGACCCGCCCTGAAGCACCTTTGCAACGAAACTGCCCCCGGGGGCCAGGACATCCAGCGCGAAATCCAGCGCAGCCTCGCACAATCCCATTGTGCGCAAATGGTCGGTTCCCTTGTGACCCGTGGCTGAATTTGCCATGTCCGAAAGCACAATATCCGCCGGACCGCCCAGCATTGCCTTCAACGTCTTGTCGGCATCCGGTGCCAGAAAGTCCATCTGCCGAAAGACGGTCCCGGCCACCGGCTCCACCTCCTGAAGGTCGATGCCGACAATTTCAGCCCTGTCACCAAGCCGTTCACTGAGAACCTGTAGCCAACCCCCCGGTGCCGAGCCAAGATCGACCACCCGCCCGGTCCCTTTGAGAAGGTCGAAACGCTCATCGATTTCCTTCAGCTTGAAAGCGGCACGGGACCGGTAGCCAAGGCGCTTGGCCTCCGCCACATAAGGATCGTTCAACTGCCGTTGCAGCCAGCGTGTGGAGCCGCTTTTGCGGCCGCGCGCCGTCTTCACGCGGACCTTGGCACCCCGTGCCCGGCTCAGCGTTTTTGACTGGCGGTTCCATCCATTCGTCATGACACCCCTTTCATCCCGCGCCGTCAGGCCGTCCTACAGGTGTGACGGCTTGTAAGCCTGGATCGGCAAGGGATCGACCTGCATCAGTCCGCGCAGGATACCCTCACGAATACCCCGGTCGGCAACCCGCAGACTGGGCACGTGCCACATCCCCAGTATGGCATCCAAAATCGCGCAACCGGCAACCACAAGGTCGGCGCGTTCGGCCCCGATACAAGGTTGCGCGGCCCTTTCGTCATAGGCCATCAGGGCAACCCGGCCCGACAATGCCCGGATATCCGCCGCCTTCATCCAGGCACCGTCAACCTTGTCACGCATGTACCGGGGCAATTCCAGATGCAGGCTGGCCAGCGTGGTCACCGTGCCGGATGTTCCCAGAAACTGGACCCGGCGACTGCCCGCATGCTCGGACACGCGGTAAGCCTGCTCGAACTCCTGAAGGTGCTCCCGCACCTTGTCGACCATCCGTTCGTAGGCCTCTGGCGGCACATGTCCGCCCTGGCATCCATAGGCTTCGGTCAGATTGACAACGCCCCACGGAATGGACATCCACCCCTCTATGGCGGCGGCTTTTCCGGGACGCATACGCACCCAGATCAGTTCCGTGCTGCCGCCGCCGATATCGAACACCATGGCGTGGCGGTTGCTGGGCGCCACCAGCGACTGACACCCCATAACGGCCAGGCGCGCCTCCTCTGCCGCCGAAATGATTTCAATATTCAGTCCGGTTTCCGCCTTGACACGCGCAAGAAAGTCGTCGGCATTCTCGGCCACCCGGCAGGCTTCCGTCGCCACGTGACGCATACAGGTGACGCCGCGCTTGCGGATCTTGTCGGCACAGATACGCAACGCTGCAATCGCCCTGTCCATGGCCACGTCACTGATACATCCGTTTCTCGTCATCCCCTCTCCCAGGCGGACAACCCGGGAAAAGGCGTCGACAACCCGAAAGCCCTTGCGGGTCGGCTTGGCGATGAGAAGACGGCAGTTGTTGGTACCAAGATCAATGGCGCTGTAGATACCGCGCAGCGGCGGCCGCGTGTGTGCGGCACGCTTTTGAACGGCGCCATCGGTGCCTTGTCCGGTCAGACTCTGCTTGGCCGATCCTTGCTTGCCAGAACCCTGTTTGCCAAGACCCTGTTTGCCAGAACGCTGTTTGCCAGAACGCTGTTTACCAGAGCCCTGTTTATCTGAATTCTGCTTGGACTGTACGCCATTGGCTTTGCGATGCGGCCGTGATTTTGCGGCATCGATATCCGACCGGGTTCCACGGCGCTCACCGGGACCGGGTTCGTCATCCTCGGACTTGGAATGATCCAGATACGCCATGCAACACTCTTTTCTTTTTTTCGTTTTTTCAGGCTATTGGCTTCATCGGGCGCCAATACCACACTTGATCCGTTTCTAGCACCAAGCGCGCCATATTGGCAATCAGGCTGAAACCTCCATCGGAAGCACTGAGTCCATGGATCGAAATTGTTCATTTTTTGTTCTTGATGGCGCCGGATTTTTCAGGCAATAAAGAACATGTATAGAACAAGGGGAAAGATCATGCTCGCCCATCTTGCCGTATCCGCCATGTTTTTATGTGCCGGTGCTCTTGGCCTCGCCGCTTTTCAGGACGCCCTGCAGCGGATCCTGTCATGGAGGCACAGCCAAACGCCGCGCGTGCATATAGGCGAAAAACACCATGGCTGTGGTCCGGTTCTTTTTACACCGCGATCCGGGCCGAACCCTGTAACGGCTCTGCCCTCCGCCCACACCGTCGGGGCGAAAACGCGCTGAGACCGGGCAACCGCGCCGCAATATGCGTGGATAAAGGCATCAGGAGCCATCCACGAACCCGCTGACTGCCTGCCTGTCTGCCGCACTGTCCGCAAAAGGAAGGCGCGGCGAAAGCCCTGATACCAGGGCCGCTTCACCGCGCCAGACCGAGCAATGCCCCCACATGTGCCCGGAGCCTAAACAAATTTGCCTGCAACACGTCTGAGCGGCTCTCCCCTTTCAGCGGTGCATCGCCTGCTCCACCTCCCCAGCCGGAAACGGGCGACAAATTGTCTCAGGCATTAGGATGGGACGTGATTTCTGCGGCGCTGTCAAGGTTTTGTCACACGCAAACGGCCCTACACCGTAAAAATGTATAAATTCCTTGAACGCGAACGCCGGAGACAGTGTCTACCCGCCGACGGGATCGCCCTGATATTCGGATGTACGGCAATATTGGTTCGGATCGCGCCCCTGAAGCGCCTCGCACAAGAGGCCGGCGTCGGCACGGGTATCAAACGGCCCGACGATCAGACGCAGAAAGGTTCCGATTCCCTCCTGGCTCTGGACATAGACAACCGGGACCAGGCCGGACAGCATATCGCCAAAGCGGCGCTGAAACCCCTCCCACGCACCCGGCACCTGATCGCGTGTCCGGTAGGACGCCAGATGGACGCCGTAAAACGGATCTGACTGCTGTTCGGCGTCCACGACGGGCAGGTCAGCGTCGTCCCCGCCCTCCTCGGTCGATGCGGATACGTTGGCGGCCAGTGCCGTGGTGTTGGCAAGACTGACCCGTTCCACCGTACGCAACTGGCGTTGCAGACGGTTGATTTCAACCCGCAGACCGGAGACGTTGTTCAGGGCCTCCTGGGCCTTTGCCTGGGCCTGACTGGTCAGTTCGGCCGTACCCTGGCTGTCCCGCAATTCGGCTATGGCCGCGCGTTGCATGCGCAGTTCGCGGGCCAGATCGACATACAGCTCCTCAAGGGCGTTGAACCGGTCCCTGAGCGTCCGGTAATCCTCGGACACCGTGCCCACATCCTTTTCCAGAAGCGTGGTCCGCGCCTGAACCTGGATATCGTCCCCGCTTTCCCAGAGACCGCCGCCGCTGGCGCACGCCGAGACCATCAGCAGGATACCGGCAAGACTTGCCGGTCCCATAACACGACGACGGGCCTTCCCGGCGCCGGCCACTGTCATATTCCGGCTATGCCCGCACGACCCGGCAGCATGGGTGTTGGTTTTCGAAACGGCATCCATCTATCTGCCCTCCTTCGTCAGAACTGCGGACCCACGGCATACTCATCTGTCCATGCTGTCGGTATGGGTCAGGGTCCATACGCTCTCATCCGCTTGCTTTTCCACTTTTGGAAAGCAAAATGGATGCCAGCTTTTGCAGCAGGTTTGCCGGCTCTGTGACACTGTATTCACGCAAAGCTGATCGGCTTTCCTTTGCCTGATCGCGCGCAGCATACTATATCATCCCGATACAATGTCCCGATAGAATACCATGGCATGTCCCTGCGGGGCCTGCCCGAAAATCGGCACAGTCTCAGGGCACAAAGACGCAACAGGCGAGGACTTTATATGGATATCCGGACACTGTGTCTCGGCATACTCAGTCTTGGGGATGCAACGGGATACGAGATCAAGAAAATGGTTGCCGAAGGCAGTTTCAGTTTCTTCAGCGAAGCGAGCTTCGGGTCCATTTATCCGGCCCTGACCAAGCTGACGGAAGAAGGACTGATCGCCTTTCGCGCCGAAAGCCAGTCGAAACGACCGGACAAGAAGGTCTACAGCCTGACTTCCGAGGGACGCAAAACGCTGGAAGATGCCCTTGCCAAATCGCCTGGGCCGGACCGTCATCGCTCGGAATTTCTGGCAGCGCTGCTGTTCGCGGAAGCCGTTGCGCCGGAGCGGACCGGCGACCTGATCGATGAGCGTCTGGCCCATCACGATGTCCAGATCGAACAGCTTGAAATGCTGCTGGAAGGGGAAAACAGTCCCGCGTCCCGTTTCGTTCTGGAATACGGCCTGGCCATGCAGCACGCGGCGCGCCGTTTTCTCGAAGACAAGCGCAACACGCTTTAAGGTCCGCCGGCATCGCCCGGCAGGCCAGGCCCCGCACAGGATCGCCCCTTTCCGGTCAAACCGGTCCGGGCCTAGCGGTGGCGACGCCGCCGGTAGTGCAGGACCATGACCGGCAGGCTGAGCAGATAGAGCGCCAGCATTACCAGAAGCGTCGTCCATATATGGGTGAAAAGCCCGGCGATCATCACCCCGCAAAACAGCATTACCGATGGAAACCACTGACGCCTCAGACGCACAGCCTTCAGCGACAGGGTCGGCAGGGTCGAGACGCTCAGCCCCGCCACGGCCAGCAGATACAGCGCCAGAAAAAGCGGATACGCCGCCAGGCCGCCACCGACAAGACTGAACTCCATCATCAGGGGGGCCATCGCCAGCCCCGCGCCCACGGGTGCTGGGACCCCGGTGAAATAGGCGGCGCGGCGGCGCGGCGTTTCCGCCTCATCCAGGCGGGCATTGAAGCGGGCCAGCCGCAGCGCCATGGCAATGGCATACACCAGCCCGACGGCCCAGCCGAACCGCCCCAGGGCCTGTAGGCTCCACAGATAAAGCACCACCGCCGGCGCCACACCGAAAGCCACCACATCGGACAGGGAATCCAGTTCCGCGCCGAAACGGCTGGTGCTTTTCAAAAGACGGGCCACGGTCCCGTCCAGCCCGTCGAACACCCCCGCCACGACGATGGACGCCGCCGCCAGCTCCCAGCGTTCCTGCGCGGCGAAACGGATGGCGGTCAGCCCGGCGGCAAAGGCCGCCAGCGTAACCACATTGGGCAGGATGGTGCGGATCGAAAAGATTTTCGCAAGGCGCGGCCCGGCGGACATGCGGTGGTGGCGCATGGCCGGCTCCGCTGTCGGCGGCAGGTCGCTGTCTGGGTCTGGCCGGTGTCCGGTCATGTCTGCTTCCCCGACGGATAAGAGGGGATTACCCCTTCACGGCCGCCAAAACGGTTTCGCCGCCGATCATGGTCTGGCCGGGCGCCACCAGAATGTCATAGGCCGGGTCCAGATAGATATCGACACGACTGCCGAAACGGATGATGCCGAAACGTTCGCCGCGCGCCACTTTCTGCCCGGGGCTGAGATCGCAGAGAATACGGCGTGCCACCAGGCCCGCCACCTGCGCAAAGGCAATATCGTGCCCGTCATCGGTCGTCAGACGGACAAGCTGCCTTTCATTGCGGTCGCTGGCCGTGTCGGCGGCGGCGTTGACGAAGCGCCCCGGCACGTAAACCATCGCCGCGACGGTGCCGGCCTCGGGACTGCGGTTCACATGGACGTTGAACACGTTGAGGAAGACCGAAATGCGCTGGCGTTCCTCATCGTCGCCGTATCCCAGTTCGGCCGGCGGCCTGGCGGGACCGATGGACGAGACGACACCGTCACCGGGGCTGACCAGTATGCCGCCGCGCTGCGGCACCACGCGCTCGGGATCGCGGAAGAAATACAGGCACCAGGCGGTTGCCACCAGTCCGACCCAGCCAAGCGGCGCCCATAGCCAGAAGAGGATGAGCGAAAGCGCGAAAAACAGCGCAACGAAAAAATGCCCCTCACGGTGGATCGGCGTTATGACGGTATCGCTGGCCTTCATGGATTTACCCGGTACTTTCCTGTCGTTGACACATCTGCACATTTGCCGCGATGGTCTGTCATCGGCAAAATCACCGCCACACTGGCCGCAACACCCCCTGCCGTCAAGCACCGCACCCGAAAAGCGGACACGGGGCCCACACCGACCGTCACATATTTGCAACCCGCTAGGGCGGAGGACCCCGGTGGAATTTTCCCTTGCCAGCACCGCCCGGCGTGGGCAAAACCACCCTTATAACAAACATATCAGGCACGCTTGGCCGGTCCCGCACCGGCCATGCCCACGCAAACCGGTGTTTCTGCCGGTCGGATGTTTCGCTTTCGGCAGAATGAGAGACCGAAAAATCGATGAAAACACTGCAACAGACGGTCGAACAGGCACAAAGCCAGCTGGAAAGGCTTGAAGAACGGCAATTCGACAGCATCGATTTTGACTGGGAGGGCATCCGGTTTTACGCCACCGCGAAATCCTCCATCAACGGCAAACCCGTCATTCACCTGAAAGCGGTGATCGGCAGGCTGTTTTACACGGTCGAGGACGGCAAGGCGCGCAGCCGCGCCATTTCGGGCATTTATAAAAACAATCGCGGGCTCGACGGCCGCTACAAGCTGCTGCGCAGCGGCGAGGTGCATTTCGAAAGCATGACCAGAACGGACGACCTGCTGCGCGGCACCGACCTGATGAGCGCCCTGACCCTCATCCTGCTGGAGGCGGAACCGCACCTTTTGGAAATGCGCAGCAATCTGAAAGCCATCGGGTAAGGCGCCGCCGGCAAGGGGACGTCCGAACCCCTATCCCGATCACCCGGGGCTTTTTGCCCGCAGCCTATCCGGCCGGACGCTCAGCCCGCCTCGCGGTCGGGCAGACGGAACATCTGGCCCGGATAAATCAGGTCCGGATCCTGAATCTGTTCGCTGTTCTCGCGGAAAATCAGGGTGTAGCGCACCCCGGTGCCGTAAAGCTGGCGGGCGATCTGCCACAATGTGTTGCCGGGCATGACCAGCACGCCGCCTTCCGCCTCGGCCGGGTCAAGCGGGCGCCCGGTCTCGAACGGCTGCTCGATCCGCAGCAAGACCTTGCCGTCGCCCAGCGTCTGATCCACACGCAGCCGGTGCCCGCCCTCCTCCAGCGCCGTCGGCAGGGCCAGTTGCCAGCGGCCGCCGTCATCGGCACGCGCCTCGCCCTGATACGCATCGTCCAGATACAGCCGCACCTGGGCCCGCGCCACCGCACGGCCGGAGACCACGACCTCCGTTCCCGCGCCGTAATCCAGCGTGTCGACCGCCAGACTGTCGCCCACTTCGGCAATGACGGCGCTGCCGGGTTTCTGCAGCACGCGGCTGCCGCCGTCGCCGTCCTTGGGCGACAGAACCGCGACGACGCCGTTTTCGCGGGCATCCATGAAACGCTCGCTCTCCCGTTCGGGGACCGAGACCACCACCACATTTTCCGCTTCGCGCTCGGGCGCATCGGCGCCTTCGCGGCCCTTCAGGTTCAATTCCACCGACCCGGCGGCAAGGGGCTCTTCCAGGATCATGACCCATTCGCCATTGGCGTCGGCGGTCACTTCGGAGATTTTGCGGCCGTTGGCGAACAGTTCGACCTGCGCGCCGGGGCTCATCCGTCCGGCAATGACGCCGGTGCCGCCGCGCGATATGCGCACCAGATCAAAGGCCGGGCGCGCCTCGTCGGGCAGAACGGCGGCGGGGTCGGGCGTTTGCGCGGGCGTGCCGGTCTCGCCGGCGCCGTTTTCCCCCGGATCGCCGACCGGCGACGGCCACAGCAGCCACACCGCCAGAACCAGCACGGCAAGGACGGCGCCGACAGACGCCAAAACTCTTTGCGGCACCTTGCCTATCAGGGGAAGTGTTGCCATTCTGATCGCACCCTACGCTGTCTCAATTTTTTAACTGTCGCCTTTCTGTAAGGAAAGATGGACTTTTCTTCCCTCGATTTCGATTAAAATCTTGTCAAAACTGAGGCTTCGCCCCAACAAACCTGACCGAAAGCGAATACTGGATGACCCAATACCCCGTAAAAACCGTTTGTGTATACTGCGGCTCCCGCCATGGCACCAGACCGGCCTATACCACATTGGCGCAGACACTTGGAACACAACTGGCAAAAGAAGGGTTCGGCCTAGTCTATGGGGCGGGGAGTGTCGGCCTCATGGGCGAAGTGGCGCGCAGTGCCACCCATGCCGGCGCCCGCGTCGTCGGCATCATCCCTGACCATCTCGATGCCGTGGAAATCACCCAGGAAGGCCTGAGCGAGACCATCGTCACCACCTCGATGCATGAGCGCAAGAAGCTGATGTTCGACATGTCGGATGCCTTTCTGATCCTGCCCGGCGGGCTCGGCACCCTGGATGAAACCTTTGAAATTCTCACCTGGCGTCAGCTCGGCCTGCACAAAAAACCGATCATCCTGATCAATGAAGGCGGCTTCTGGTCACCGCTGATCGACCTGATCGATACCGTGGTCACGGAAGGATTTGCCGGACACCATCACCGCGACATGCTGAAAGTCGCGGACACGGTGGATCAGGCCGTCACCCTGCTGAAGGGCGGCGCGGTGGACACAGGCGAAAGCGCCAGCCACCTGTTCTGACCAACCTCCTGGTCTGACCAGACTCCTGTTCTAACTGGCCGCCCATTCTGGCCGGTCACCGGGTCCAGCCGGCCATCCACCCTGGAACAGGCCATCCTTGCCGGACGCCCCCACCACTCCGGGGATGGCCCGCCCGTTGTTTTGGACATGGCCCGGCGCTTGAACGCGGCTTCCGCCGACTGGCGTCTTCGGTTTTGAACTGGCCTCTTCAGTTTTGAAAAGCGAGGTGCTAGGGTGCGCGCGATTTTCCGGCTGGCCCTTTGTCCCGCCGACTGCCAGAAGGCTGTCATTCAAGACCTCCTGACCGGCATGGACCGTCGCCGCGCCGCAAGCGCGGCGGCTTCCCCGCGACAAAGGGTAACGGCGCGCCGGAAAGCGAAACTGGGTAAGGGATATGGCATTCCGGCCGGCGCCGGCGTTGACACGGCGCTCTCCGATCATTTGGCGTTTGAGGACATTATGGCAAAAATCACAGTGAAAAACCCGGTCGTCGAACTCGACGGCGACGAGATGACACGCATTATCTGGCAGTGGATCCGGGAGCGCCTCATCCAGCCCTATCTGGATGTGGAACTGCTTTATTACGACCTGTCCATAGAAAGCCGCGACGCCACCGACGATCAGATCACCATAGACAGCGCCAACGCCATCAAGGAACACGGCGTCGGCGTGAAATGCGCCACCATCACCCCCGACGAGGCCCGCGTCGAGGAGTTCGACCTGAAAAAAATGTGGCGCAGCCCCAACGGCACCATCCGCAACATTCTGGGCGGCACCGTTTTCCGCGAGCCCATCATCATCGACAATGTGCCGCGTCTGGTGCCCGGCTGGAATCAGCCGATCATCATCGGCCGCCACGCTTTCGGCGACCAGTACCGCGCCACGGATTTTCTTGTCCCCGGTGCCGGCAAGCTGACCATGACCTTTACCCCGGCGGACGGCGGCGCCCCGATCGAGCGCGACGTCTTCGACTTCCCCGAAGCCGGTGTCGCCATGGGCATGTACAATCTGGATGAATCCATCCGCGACTTCGCCCGCGCCTGCATGAATTACGGCCTGCAACGCAAATACCCGGTCTATCTGTCCACCAAGAACACCATCCTGAAAGCCTATGACGGCCGCTTCAAGGACCTGTTCATGGATGTCTTCGAGGCTGAATTCGAGGACCGCTTCAAGGACGCCGGCATCACCTACGAACACCGCCTGATCGATGACATGGTGGCCTGCGCCCTGAAATGGGCCGGCGGCTTTGTCTGGGCCTGCAAGAATTATGACGGCGATGTCCAGTCGGATACGGTGGCGCAGGGCTTCGGCTCCCTCGGCCTGATGACCTCGGTCCTGATGACGCCCGACGGCAAGACGGTCGAGGCCGAAGCCGCCCACGGCACCGTGACCCGGCACTACCGCCAGCATCAGGAGGGCAAGGAAACCTCCACCAACCCGATTGCCTCCATCTTTGCCTGGACGCGCGGACTTCAGTATCGCGGCAAAATGGACGGCACGCCCGAGGTTGAAGCCTTTGCCAGGACGCTGGAGCGTGTCTGCATCCAGACGGTGGAAAACGGCTTCATGACCAAGGACCTGGCCCTGCTGATCGGCCCCGATCAGGCGTGGATGACCACCGGCCAGTTCTTCGACAAGATCGATGAAAACCTGAAGGCGGAACTGGGCTGACCGGACACGCCGGCGGGGCACGGAACACCGGGCCCGATGGCTCAAGTCCGGACCCGCGGATCGAAAGCTTTCGCAGGCCCTGCCGGGTTCTCCGGCGGGGCCTGGTCATATTTCCAGGGTGGGGTCGCCCCCGGCCCCGCTCAGCGGATCCGGCATCATCAGCGACAGGACCGACAGCATGGCGGTCCCGTCCTTCGGACTGATCAGGCCGTCGTCGACAAAATCGGTCAGCCGTTTTTCCGCCTGCCCACGGATATTCCCGATCAGTTGCGGGTTCAGTGTCATCAGCATGTGCAGGTCCGGGTGTTCCAGCCACAACAGGCGGCATTTGCTGCGGGCGATACAGGCCGGCTGGCGGCCGTTTTCCGAGATCAGTCCGGTTTCTCCGAAAAAATCGCCGGGACCGAGCTGTATGGACCGCTGATGGTAAAAAACGCTGATTTCGCCGGACATGACGAAATACAGGCCGTTGCCCTCGTCCCGGCGCTGGGTGACAACCGTGCCCGGCGTGATCATCAGTGTGCGCAGGCGCGCGGCAATATCGGCAACCGTTTCCTTGGACAGCCCCCTGAACAGGGAAATCTCTGCGATCACCCCGGTGGGCACGACAAATTCGCGCCGATGCACCTCATCGCTGAAGCCGGATGCGATAATCCCGATCGGCAGGGCATAAAATGCCAGGCCGAAAATCATGACGACCCCGCCGACCATCTTGCCGTAAGGCGTGATCGGCACCACATCGCCGTACCCGACCGTGGTAAAGGTGGCCAGCGCCCACCAGAGCGCCTGCGGAATGCTGCCGAACACATCCGGCTGGATCGACCGTTCCACGAAATACATGGCCGATGACGCGAAAAACAGCAGGCCCATCATGACGATAAAAGCCGCAAGCAGGGCGCGGCGCTCGGCATAGACCACCCGGCCGAGCGATGCCAGTCCGGGCGAGTAGCGCACCAGCTTCAAAAGACGCAGCAGTCTGAAAATACGCAGAAAACGCAGGTCCGCCCCGGCAATCAGATAAAAGGGCAATATCGCCGCCAGATCCACCAGCGCCAGCGGAGAGACCATATAATGCAGGCGGCTGCGCCACGGTGCCACCGTGCCGCCATTGTCACGCTCAACCGACACCCAGACGCGGGCCAGATATTCGACGGTGAAAATGGCCAGGGACACCACCTCGAACATGACGAACCAGTCCTGATAATGCTGCCACAGGAGCGGCACGGTCTCCAGCGCGACGGAGGCAACCGTCGCCAGGATCAGGACGATCATGAACCATTCGAAAACCGTGGCCGGCACACTGCCGAAACTGCCCAGTTCGAGAAAGTCGAACAGGCGGCGGCGCAGCGTGTTTTTCCGACGGTCCGGTGTCAGTGTCTTCCCCTTATCCTTGTCGGACGTATACGCCCTTTTATCATGGCCGGCAGCGGTCTCAGGCGGCCGGCATCAGGCTGTTCTCGATCGCGCCGGATATGGCGGCCAGGGCCGCATCCGCCTTGTCGCCGTCGGGTCCGCCGGCCTGCGCCATGTCGGGCCGCCCGCCGCCGCCCTTGCCGCCGACGGCTGACGCCCCGGCACGGACAAGATCGACCGCGCTGATACGGCCCGCCAGATCCTCCGTCACGCCGACAAGAACGGCGGCCTTGCCGTCATTCACCGCGACAAAGGCCACCACACCGCTGCCAAGGGTCTGTTTTGCCTCATCCGCGAGACCGCGCAGTTCTTTCGGGCTGACACCATCCAGCACCTGTCCCAGATATTTCAGGCCGGCCACCTCGACCGGTGCAGGGCCGGAGCCGCCACCGCCAAGGGCCGCTTTCCTGCGCGCCTCGGCCAGGTCCTTTTCCAGGACGCGGCGCTCGGCGATCAGGGACGCGATCCGTTCCGGCAGTTCACCGGGCGCGGACCGGGCGGCATCGGCCGCCGCCTTCAACAACGCCTGCTGTTCCAGCAAATGCTGATGCGCCGCCGCGCCCGTCAGGGCCTCGATCCGACGCACACCGGCGGATACGGCGCTTTCCCCGACAATGGTGAACAAACCGATATCGCCCAGCTGTCTCACATGGGTGCCGCCGCACAGTTCCACGGAAAAGTGCGGGCGGTTCTGATCGTCCTGCGCCGTGCCCATGGACACCACGCGCACTTCATCGTCGTATTTTTCGCCGAACAGCGCCATTGCGCCTGATCCGATGGCGTCGTCATAGGTCATCAGGCGGGTTTCCACCGCCGCATTGTCGCGGATCAGGCGGTTCACCTCCTCCTCGACGGCGCGCAGTTCCTGCGGTGCGACCGCCTTGGGGTGGGAAATATCGAACCGCAGCCGGTCCGGCGCCACCAGGGAGCCTTTCTGGGTCACATGGTCTCCCAGTTGGCGGCGCAGCACTTCGTGCAGGACATGGGTGGCCGAATGATTGGCCCGCAACCGTCTGCGGCGGTCTCCGTCAACGGCCATGTCCAGCGTGTCACCGACGGCGAGACATCCCTCTTCCACCACGGCCCGGTGGACATGCAGGCCACCGGCCTTCTTCAGCGTATCCTCCACCCGCGCCCGGCCCACGGGGCCGGTCACAACGCCGGTATCGCCCATCTGGCCCCCGGACTCGCCGTAAAAAGGGGTTTGATTGCAGATCACCGACACCGTTTCGCCGGGCTGTGCCGTATCCACACGTGCGCCGTCCCGCACCATGGCGACGATTTCCCCTTCCGCCCGTTCCGCCGTATAGCCGAGAAACTCGCTGGCCCCACGGTCGTCCAGTATTTCAAACCAGACCTTTTCCGTCGCCGCATCGCCGGAACCGGACCAGGCGGCACGGGCCTTGGCGCGCTGCTCGGCCATGGCCTCGGCAAAACCGGTTTCATCGACACCGATGCCACGGGCACGCAGGGCATCCTGTGTCAGGTCGAGCGGAAACCCGTATGTGTCATACAGTTTGAAGGCCACGTCACCGGGCAGTTCGGCCCCCGTCGACACCCCTTGCGTCGCCTCGTCCAGAAGGCGCAGACCCTTTTCCAGCATCTGCCGGAACCGGTCTTCCTCAAGCCGCAATGTCTCGGTGATCAGGGCCTCGGCGCGCACCAGTTCCGGGTAGGCGGCACCCATTTCCGCCACCAGCGTCGGCGTCAGGCGGTGCATGACCAGATCCTTCGCCCCCAGCAAGTGGGCATGCCGCATGGCACGGCGCATAATCCGGCGCAGTACATAGCCCCGCCCTTCATTGGACGGCAGGACGCCGTCGGCCACCAGGAAACTGACGGCCCGCAAATGGTCGGCGATCACCCGGTGGGACGGGCGTGTGGCATCGGTTTCCGGCGCGCCGGTCGCCTCTATGGAGGCATCGATCAGACGGCGGAACAGATCAATGTCATAATTGTCGTGGCTGCCCTGCATGACGGCGGCAATCCGTTCCAGCCCCATGCCGGTATCGATGCTGGGCCGGGGCAGATCGATGCGGTCGCCGCCCGCCTGCTGTTCATACTGCATGAAGACGAGGTTCCAGATTTCGACGAAACGGTCGCCGTCTTCCTCCGGCGTGCCGGGGGGGCCACCGGAGATATGGGGCCCGTGATCGTAAAAGATTTCCGAACAGGGTCCGCACGGCCCGCTGTCGCCCATGGACCAGAAATTGTCCGACGTGGCGATCCGGATGATGCGGTCGTCCGGCAGGCCGGAAATCCTGCGCCATAAACCGTGGGCTTCGTCATCCTCGTGAAAGACGGTCACGGTCAGACGCTGCGGATCGATACCGAACTCCCGCGTGACCAGATGCCAGGCATGTTCAATGGCAACGTCCTTGAAATAGTCGCCGAAGGAAAAATTGCCCAGCATCTCGAAAAAAGTGTGGTGCCGCGCCGTATAGCCCACATTGTCCAGATCATTGTGCTTGCCGCCGGCCCGTACGCATTTCTGACTGGAAACCGCACGCGGGATGTCGCGCACTTCGGCACCGGTGAACACATTCTTGAACGGTACCATACCCGCATTGATGAACAGAAGGGTCGGGTCATTCATCGGCACCAGCGGGGCCGACGGCTCCACCGCATGATCCCGCGCCGCGAAATAGTCCAGAAAGGCCTTGCGGACATCGTTGATACTGGTTGCGGCTCCGCTCATCGCTCCGGCTCTCCACTCATGCAGTGTCACGGTACCGCCGTCCGCCCCTCAAAGGCACGGAATTTTCAAGGCACCGGACCAATTTGCATATGCAATTTGCATATGCCACTTAGACTATACCGCGCTTTTAGCGCCGGGAGGAGACACTGTCCAGCAAGGCCCTCGCCCACCGCGTCTCTCCTGGGAAAAGCGGCGAAAACCGGCAAAGCGCCCGCCCCTCCGCAAAAGAAAGAAGCGGCCCCGCAATCGGGGCCGCCCTCCATGGACCGGTTGTCAGAAAATCCCTTGTCAGCGGATCACTGCCGGCACTGCCGGCTCAGGCCGTATCCTTTGCGTCCTTTGCCTCTTCGTCGGTCGGGTCGACCAGCATGGCCTCATTGACCAGCCCAGCATTCTTGCGGATCTGGTGTTCGATCTCGTTGGCGACATCGGGATTGTCCAACAGAAACTTTTTGGCGTTTTCCCGGCCCTGGCCGATACGCTGGCTGGAATGGGAATACCAGGACCCGGACTTTTCCACCACGCCGGCCTTCACGCCAAGATCGATGATTTCCCCCATCTTGGAAACACCTTCCCCGTACATGATGTCGAATTCGACCTGTTTGAAGGGCGGCGCCAGCTTGTTCTTGACCACCTTGACCCGGGTGGAGTTACCCACCACCTCGTCCCGGTCCTTGATCTGGCCGACACGGCGAATGTCAAGCCGCACGGATGCATAGAATTTCAGGGCGTTCCCGCCTGTCGTGGTTTCCGGGCTGCCATACATGACACCGATCTTCATGCGAATCTGGTTGATGAAGATGACAATGGTGTTGGACCGGGAAATGGAGGCCGTCAGCTTGCGCAGGGCCTGGCTCATCAGCCGCGCCTGCAATCCGACGTGGCTGTCGCCCATTTCCCCTTCCAGTTCGGCGCGGGGCGTCAGCGCCGCGACCGAATCAACCACCAGTATGTCAACGGCCCCGGACCGGACCAGCGTGTCGGCGATTTCCAGCGCCTGCTCGCCTGTGTCGGGCTGGCTGACCAGCAGTTCATTCACATCGACGCCCAGTTTGCGGGCATAGACAGGGTCCAGGGCATGTTCGGCATCCACAAAGGCGGCAATCCCGCCGACCTTCTGACATTCGGCGACCGCATGCAGCGCAAGCGTCGTCTTGCCCGAGCTTTCCGGTCCGTAAATCTCAACAATGCGCCCCTTCGGCAATCCGCCGATCCCAAGCGCGATGTCCAGGTTCAAGGACCCGGTGGAGATCGCCTCGATCTCGATGGAGCTGTCGCGCTGGCCCAACTTCATCACCGACCCCTTGCCAAAGGCACGGTCGATCTGGCTGAGCGCCGCTTCCAGGGCTTTCGCCTTATCCATGGAACTTCCCTTCACTAACTGCAATTCCGGCATCGACATGACTTGGCCTCCCTTATTCCACAGGGCCGTGAGGGCTTCAATGGACAGTTTGTACACTTTTTGTTCTTAAATGGAAAGCATATTCTTATTTTGTTCTTAATGCGCCATGGCAATGCGCACAAAGTTGTCGCAAAAAGACTATCTGATCAGGGACTTAACTTTTTCCGCCAGATCGGACAGGGAAAACGGCTTGGACAGAAATTCGTATTTGCCGGCTTCCAGATCCTTGCGAAGCACATCCTCGGCATAGCCGGATACCAGGATCACCGGAATATCCGGATATTTCCGGCGCACCGCCTGCACCAGCGCGGGGCCGTCCATCTGCGGCATGACCACATCGGAAATCATCAGATCGACCGGACCGTCATGGTCGTCCAGAAGCCGCAAGGCCGCTTCGCCGGAATCAGCGTCCAGAACGGTATATCCCTTGTTGCTGAGCGCCTGACGCGCGAACATGCGCACAGGGTCCTCATCCTCGACCAGCAGAATGGTCCCGGCACCGGTCAGGTCGCGCACGGCTTCCGGCTTGACCTCCACCCGTACGTCCTCACTGTCTTCACCGTGGACCGGCAGAAACAGCCGGAAGACGGTCCCCTCTCCCACACTGGACTCCGCGAAAATATAGCCGCCCGTCTGTTTGACGATCCCGTAAACCGTGGCAAGGCCCAGCCCGGTGCCCTGCCCCACTTCCTTGGTGGTGAAAAAAGGCTCGAAAATCTTGTTGATGTTTTCCTGCGGGATACCGGTGCCGGTGTCCTCCACTTCGATGAGGACATAGCTTTGCGTCTCGATCACGTCATGGGTGTCGATCAGGACATCACCCTCTTCCACCATGCGGGTGCGGATTTCCAGGGAACCGCCGTCCGGCATGGCGTCGCGCGCATTGACGGCCAGATTGATGATGACCTGTTCCAGTTGTCCCTGGTCCACCTTGACGGATTTCAGGTTACGCCCGTGATGGACGCGAAAATCGATTTTCTCGCCGATCAGGCGCCGCAGCAGATTGGACAGTTCCGCGAGCACATCGGTCACGATCAGAACTTTCGGCCGCAATGTCTGCTGGCGGGAAAAAGCCAGCAGCTGACGCACGAGATTGGCCGCGCGGTTCGCATTCTGCTTGATCTGCATCAGATCGGAAAAGGACCGGTCCGACGGATCATGCCGCAGCAGCAGCAGGTCGCAAAACCCCAGGATCGCCGTCAGAAGATTGTTGAAGTCATGGGCGACACCGCCGGCAAGCTGGCCGATGGCCTGCATTTTCTGGGCCTGGGAAAACTGGCGTTCCAGGCTTTTCTCGGTGGTCGTATCAATGAAATAAAGCACCGCCGCCCGGCGCGGGCCATGCGTCAGGGACGAAGAATAAATCCGCCCCAGACGTTCCCGCTCGCCGTGCAGGGTCACTTCCAGCAAACGGCCCGGCATGGCCCCGCCGTAAATATCGCGGATCAGACCGGCCAGTTCATTTCTGTCCTCCTGCGGCAGCATGGACAGGACATTTCCATCCCTGTCCGCGCCGGTTTCCCGCAACAGATCGCTGAACAGCCTGTTCTGTTCGATCAGGCTTCCATCCCGCTCCACGATGGCGACGGCAATCGGCGCCGCGTCAAAAACGGGACCGGCCAGCCGCGTGTCATCGGCCGTCTCACGCGCGCCGGCCTGCCCGGGGGGAAACTCGCCGCACAGGATACACCGACCGGGAGAAACGCCCTCTGCCCCCGGGCCGGCAATATCGAATACCGCCATGTCAAGGCGGCGGCCATCGGGCAAATGCAGGCCGCCGTCCTGCGGTCCTAGGGCGGCAGCCAGCACTTTTTCGTCCCGCGCGCCCACCGCTGACAGAAGCGGCGTGTCGCCAGCGCCCCTGTCCGCCGGACCGTCCAGCCAGCCACGCATGACACGGTTCATATAACGGGGCCGGCCAGCCTTGTCCTCAAGGATCAGGCCGCACTCCAGCGTTTGCAGCAACCTGCCCACCCATGTTTCCAGGGGCGCGACATGCCCTGCCAATACATTGTCCGCCGGGGACGTATCCGCTGCCCCATCGGCTGGCGCATCGGCCGGTGTCCGTGTGTCACCGTCCACCGTCCAGACGACCAGATCGCCGGGTGTACCGCCGGACCGGTCACCGGCGCGGGTTGCCCGCACACGATAGGCCGCGGGCGTCTCATCTCCCGGAAAGCGCAGGTCGAGCCGCGCGCTGCCGCTGCCCGTGCGGCGTATCTGCGTCAGGATGCCGGCCAGTAGCCGGCGGTCTTCCGACCGGGCGAGAAACGGGCGCAGTGAGGCCGTCTCCCCGGCAAGCGTCATATAGGGGGCGCTGGCGGTGACAAAACGCCCCCGCAGGGTGGTCACCATGACGGGTTTGCCATCATGCGCCAGCAGCGCCTCGGCCAGCGGGTTCTGGTCAGCAAGCCCCGGCACGTCCGTCCCGCCCGGATCGCGCCAGCGCCACAGCATGGCGGCAAGCATAACGCCTTGCACGGCAAGACCGCCGGCAAGGGCGGCAAGGGCCGCATCCATGCCTTGCGAGGCAGCGAATATGCCCACACCGGCCAGTATCACCGGAAACGGCCAGACGATCAGCCGCGCAAACAGCCGCAGCGGTCCGCCGCCCGGCTTACGGCTGAGCGGTTGTTCGCGTCCGCTCTCATCCGAGCGGACGGCCACAGGAAAAAAATCGTCAATCAGACCGGCCATGACAGGATCACGAGGCCCGCTCTGCGGCGGGACGGGGCGTGACACCGCTGCGTTTCAGGCGCATGACATAGCCGATCACCTCGGCCACGGCCTTGTAATGGTCCGGGGGCACTTCCTCGTCGATGTCCACGACGGCATAAAGCGCGCGGGCCACCGGTGGGTTTTCCACGATCGGCACCCCGTTTTCAACGGCCACTTCACGAATGCGCGCCGCCATGTGATCCACGCCTTTCGCCACCAGTTTGGGCACGGCCATCTCTCCGTGCTTGTAGGAGAGCGCAACAGCGTAATGGGTGGGGTTGGTGATCACCACATCCGCGTCCGGTACGGCGGCCATCATACGCTGCATCGCCCGCTCCATCCGGATTTTCGCAAGTTTGCGGCGCACCTCCGGATCCCCCTCGGTCTGCTTGCGTTCGTCCTTGACCTCCTGCTTGGTCATCTTCAACTGTTCGAGATACTGATGTTTCTGATAGGCGTAATCGGCGGCCGCAATGGCCATCATCGCCAGCGTCACGCCGAAAAACATCTGAAAGGCCATGGACTGAATAAGGGCGGGCAACTGTTCGAACGGGATCATGATCAGGGTATCCAGATTGTCCCGTTCCGGCCAGACAATCAGGAAAATAACGATGACGACCACTGAAATCTTGGCGATGCTTTTGGCCAGTTCGAAAAGCTTCTGCGGCGAAAACAGCTTTTTCAGGCCCGACACCGGATTGAGACTGTTCAGCTCGAATTTCAGTTTTTCGAAGGAAAACACGCCCGGATGCTGGATACGGCTGCCGACAATCCCGGCCATGACAAAGAGCGAGAACGGGATCAACATCAACAGAAAGATTTCAAAAAACAGATCGGCGAATATCGTCGGCAATCCCCGCGTATCCATGGGCATTTCGTGCATCCGTCCCATGAAACCCGCCAGTTGATCCGTCAGCCCTTTGATGAAAAACCCGACCGGAATGGCAATAAAAACCGTGGCCGCCAGCAGCATGAACAGGGTCTTGACTTCCTGGCTGTTGACAACCTGGCCCTTTTGAACCGCCTCCTCCAGACGTTTGGCGGTCGCATCTTCTGTTTTCTGGTCCTTGTCCTGTTCCGCCATCCGGCTACCCCAGCAGCAGTTGCAATTCTTCCCGCATATACGCGATAAAGAACTGCATCATAGTCGCAATAATCACCGCCAGCAAAGACAGCGCCAACAGGATGTTGACGGGAATGGCGACAAAAAAGATCTGCATCTGCGGCGCCATGCGGGCGCTGAGGCCCATGCCCAGATAGAAAACCAGGGAATACAGGATAAACGGCGCCGACATTTTCGCCCCGAGAAGAAACGACGTGATCACATAATCCCTGGCCATCTGCGCGACATCGGCCACCGGTACCCCACCGCCCGTCGGAAACAGGTCATAGCTCGCCACCATGGCCTCGATCAGAAGATGGTGCGTTTCGGTGACAAAAATCATCGTGATCCCCAGCACGGTCAGAAAACTGCCGATCACGGCCCCTTGCGTCCCTTGCGCGGGGTCGAACGCTTGTGCCGCCGCCAGGCCGGACAGCATGGAAATCGCCGCCCCCGCCACATGCAGGGCGGTCACCAGAAACCGGGCGATCCCGCCGACAATCAGGCCAAAGCCAAGCTCGGTGATCACAAGCCAACCCAGGGCGAGAACACTCGCCGGCATTTCGGGCAAGGTGGCACGCACACTCAGATACACGACCACCGATACAGCCAGTGCCAGCATGACGCGGACACGGACCGGCACGGTCTGATCGCCGAAAGCCGGCACGATCATCACCAGTGCCGTCATTCGGGTCAGAACGACCAGAAAACCGAACGCTTCCTGCGGCAATATGTCAGACAGCATATCCGGTCCCCGCTTCCGGAACAGTCATATGGATACACCCCTCCGGCCACACTGGACAGAAGTATGGCACCTTTCAGGCGCCGGCGATGATCTGTGCCATCAGCCGTTCCATCAAACCACCCAGCAGGCGGCCCATATAGGGCAGCGTGACCAGAAGCGCCAGAAAGACGGCCACGATTTTGGGAACGAAGGTCAGGGTCATTTCCTGCAATTGGGTCACTGTCTGGAACAGGGCCACCGTCAGTCCCACCACCAGCGCTGTCATCATGACCGGCCCCGACACGAAGACAAGCGTGGTCAGGGCATCGCGTGCAATATCAAGGACCTCTGTACCTTCCAAAAGACCGCTCCAGTCAGGGACCCGTTTCTCCGTCAGGCGCCTCCGGTCAGGCAATTCGGGCTGACCGCCCCCGCCCTCCGGAAGACTAGATCGGCATCTTGATAATTTCGTTATAGGCGCTGATCACCCGGTCACGCACAGCGACCACGGTTTCCACCACCATTTCGGCATTGCTGGCGGCCGTGACCACCTCAACCAGGTCGGCTTCGTTGACAAGAGCCTTGGCCGATGTCGCTTCCATGGTTTCACCGGCCTGACGGACATCTCCGACCGTATCCTTGATCAGCTCGGCAAAACTGGACCCCGCCCCGTCTGCCCCATCGCCGCGCGCCGACAGCCCGCCGGCAAGACCGCTGCCGGCCTGGCCGTATGCGTTCAGTGCATCAAGCTGCTTTATATCCATCGTTCGTCCCTCAAACCTTGCATGCGGTTATCTTAGCAAATCCACCGTCATGCTTGCCAGTCTTCTTGCCGCCTCCATGGCATTCAGGTTGGATTGATAAGATCGCTGCGCCTGACGCATGTCCATCATCTCCAGAAGACTGTTCACATTGCTGACCCGGATATATCCACGCCCGTCCGCCGCCGGATTGCCGGGATCATACCGCGTGCCGAAATCGCTCTGATCGTAATTCAGTTTGTTCGCCTGCACCACATCCACATTCATCGCCCGGTCCAGTTCCGAGGAAAAAGAGACGATCTTGCGGCGATACGGGTCCGTAAACGGGTCCGGCGATACGGAATTCGCATTCGCCAGGTTTTCTGCGATCACACGCATCCGCACCGATTGGGCCGTCATGCCCGAAGCCGATATGGTCATGGATTTTTGCAGATCCATCTTCTTCCCTTTCCCTCATATATAACCCGGCAACTCTTACCCGGTCGTTAATCGCGCCGGACCTGGCGGCGTCTTCAAATCACGCAGGCAAATCATGCGTGATCAGATCAGCCGCCCGCCCCGCGCCCGGCCGCCAGTTTCATCAGTCCGATATTTTTGCGGTACAGGCTGGTCACCAGACCGTATTCCATCTGCGTGTTGGCCAGCTTGATCATTTCATCCTCAAGAACGACGGAATTTCCGTCAGGCGTGGTTTCACTGCCCTTGACCTCGCTCACCCTTGCGGCATCGGCGGACACGGCGGCCCCGATATGCCGCTCATTGGTGACCCGCATGGTTGTCCGCGTCACGCCGCGGTCATCCGCCAGACGGTCGACAAGCGTTGAAAAATCCTGCTTTTCAAGGCTTTTGGCCACGTAGCCGGGCGTGTCGGAATGGGCAACATTTTCACTGATCACCTTCTGGTTGGCGACCAGCCAGCCCATGCGCTCCTTCAGGGCGGCCATGATGGGAATTGACGATGTATTCATGGGGGTTCCCCTCTTGTCCGACTGTTTTACCCGGGACAGTCCCGCAACCGTGTCGGGTCCGCTTTTCGGCGGCCCAAAAGCCAACGCCACGTACAAAGCAAATACCGGGCCAGTTAATTCATGCTCCCTGTATATCCGGGTACAATGTCAGGTTCCGGTCGGACAGTGACGGATCTGCCCCTTGCATTTGCCGGCCGCTTCGGCGTCAAATACCGGGCATGAAGGACAAAACCGGCAAAAACAATTCCGGCACGCCAGACGGCCAGGCATCTCCACCCGCGACAAAGGCTGTCGCGGTGGGACGGCGCGGTGCGGCGGACCTTCCGCATATCACCGCCAAGGGCCATGGATATGTGGCGGAAAAAATTCTCGACATCGCCTTCAGCGATGGGGTCAAAGTGCGTCAGGACAAGGATCTGGTCAATCTGCTCGACGCTTTCGAGGTGGAAAGCCCCGTCCCCCTCGAAGCCCTGCATGCCGTGTCCCTGATCCTTGAACGGGTCTATGCCGCCAACAGACAAATGGCCGACCGCTCCGGCATGCAAACGGATACGCAGGAAACGGACATGGATACGCAAGGTACCGGGCATGAGACCCCATGAGCCCGGCCAAGGCTCAAGTAACCGGTGTCACAAGGACAGACCCGCATGATCGGTGACTTTTCCAACGCCATCGCCGCCCTGATTCTGGTTCTGGCCCTGATCGGCCTGATCGTATGGGCCCTGCGCCGGTTCGGCCTTACACCCGCCGGCGGCATGACCGGACAGGATAAAAAACTGAAAATCCTCGAAGCCCACATGCTGGACAGCCGCAACCGCCTTGTTCTCGCCCAGTGGCGCGGCAGACAGTATCTGCTATCGGTCGGGCAGGACGGAACGCGTCTGATCGACAGCGGTCACGCCGCGCCCGAAACCGGCCCCGAAACCGGCCCCGGAACCGGCCACGACGGGAAACCGGCCGGCCCCGGCGCCGTGGGCCGTGACGGCACCGTCTGATGAGGGCAACCCAGGGGACGGCGCAACACCCCTTGCCGAAAAACACAAAAGCCCTTTAAAGAAAATGGAACAGACGCGGCGTTAGGGGTTCATTCATGTCCTTATGCATCTACTCGTATCGGACAGAAATATCCGGTACCCGGTTCCAGGGGCAGGCGGCGAAGGGGCAAGCGTGATCCATCCAGACACCGGACAGAACGGTCCGGCAGCTAAAAAAACCATTTTTCTGGCACTTGCCAGCCTGCTGATCGGTGCTCTCACCGCCATGTCCGCGCCGGCGGTGGCCCAGTCGGTGACACTGGACCTCGGCGGCGGCGGCACACTGACCGGCCGGGTGGTGCAGTTGATCCTGCTGATGTCGGTGCTGAGCCTGGCCCCCAGCATTCTTGTCATGATGACGAGCTTCACGCGGCTTCTGGTCGTGTTTTCCCTGCTGAGAACCGCGCTTGGCACCCAGTCGACACCGCCCAACATCGTGATGGTGTCGCTGGCCCTGTTTCTGACCTTCTACATCATGGCGCCCGTCTTCACCCAGGTTTGGGACGTGGGCCTCAACCCGCTGATCGAGGAAGAAATCGACGAGGTGGAAGCCTATGAGCGCGGGGTCGTACCGATGAAACAGTTCATGCTGGCCAATGTCCGGGAAAATGATCTGGCCCTTTTCCTCGACATGAGCGGCGATGAACGACCGGAAGACCTGACCGACATTAATATCACGGTGCTGGTCCCCGCCTTCATGATCAGCGAATTGCGCCGCGCCTTCGAAATCGGCTTTCTGATCTACATCCCCTTTCTGGTCATCGACATGGTGGTGGCGTCCACACTCCTGGCCATGGGCATGATGATGCTGCCGCCGGTCATTGTCTCCATGCCCTTCAAGCTGATCTTTTTCGTCCTTGTCGACGGCTGGAACCTGATCGCCGGCACCATGGTGCAAAGCTTCGGCACCGTGCCCCTGCCCACGGGCTGAAAACCGTTTCTCCGTCCAGTCCCCGCACGCTGGCATTCATCGCGGCAACAGTGCCTCGGGCACGGCCATCCGGCCGATCTGCGGGGCCTCCAGACTGCCGAAATGCAATGTCCCGCCGGCTTCTTCAACCGATGTGATGAAGGTCACGGGCCGGCCGTCCGGCGCCTGAAGGCTGGCGGCCACACGCCCGTCTTCACGCAGGGCCACCACATGGCCGTGCGGGCGCGCGGACGGCTGGATCGATTTTGGAAGTTTCGCGATCAACCGCTTGAGCCAGGGATAGGGGTGAACCCTGTCCAGAAGGGCGCTGCGGGGAGACGCCAGCGCCAGCCAGAACAGTCCGCTGCCCTCCCCGTGGGATATGCCATCGGGAAATCCCGGCAGATTGTCGATAAACACCTCGTCCTGGCCGGAGCGCGCGCCCTTCAGCCACAGGCGCCTCACTCTGTAGCGTCCGGTTTCATTGATCAGAATGAAATCTTCCGCCGCCGACAGGGCCACGCCATTGGCAAAATACAGATTGTCCAACAGCGTGGCCGTCGTGCCCACCGCCGGATCATGGACCAGCAAACGGCCGTATCCGCGCCCCGACATGATATCCAGCCGGTAATCCGGCTGGCTGTAGCGCCAGCTGGCATCGGTAAAATAGATACGCCCGTCGCGCGCCACATCCACATCGTCGGTAAACCGAAAGGGAATCCCGTCGGCCTCCGTTGACAATACGGTGACGGTACCGGCAGGCGAAATGCTCAGCAGGCCGCGATAGGCATCGGCAACGATGAGCTGACCGCGCCCGTCAAAATGCAGGCCGAGCGGACGACCGCCCGCGATCACGGCAAAGATTTCCTGCCGCCCGTCCGGCAGAATGCGCACGATACGTCCGTCAGCCAGCCCGCCGTAAAGACGCCCCTGCCCGTCGACAGCCACATCCTCGGGCCCGTGGCCGGTGTCCAGGGCGATCACCTCCGCCCGGCCGAGCGCCGTGTTGACAGCGAAATCGCCGGTAAATCCCGGATCGTCGGGCGGTGCCCACGCCAAGGGGTCCAGCCGCCCCGGCCACAGAAGGAAAGCCGCCGACAGCAGCAGGATCGCACCGGCCACCATCAGCTTACGTCCCGGCCTTTTTTCTTTGACTTCCTGTAATGCGGCGATAGTTCTGAGAATTTTTTGGGTCACTTTTGATCAGCCTTTTCGCCCCTGTTGACCAGGGCCTGTTCCCTACTTAACGCTACGTAGGAATTCGCAGTTTTTTTTCACCTGACGCTTTCGCTAGAACATTATCGATAACGTCATCATTAGCGCTTGGACCTTTCAGCTTCATCTGTAACCACCTGTCGCATAGGGCTGCTTTTAGAAGGACAAGTAGTCGCACTTCCGGCCCCGCAACCAAAAATTGAAAAAATCCTCTGAGAACCAAAAGTGCTTTCAAAGTGGTTTGAGCAATGAAAAATCCGATCACTTTATAGCATACCATTTGCGCTGATCTGGCATTGATAACCGTGATCTTCTTTGATCTCAAGAAAGATTTTGAAGCAACCTTTTTTATATTTAAAACTTCGGATAATTAATCAGGATTTATTTTAAATAAAAAAATTCAATTACATCAATCTGGAAGACATAAATTATCACAAAAAGATATTGCAACTTTAAAATGATCGCCATAAAAGTGTTTCATCGGATTTGCTTTGGGACTTTTCTGAGTAGGCGCTGCATGTAATGCGTTGGGGCGGTTGTGAATGCTGGGTTATTTCGTAAAGAATCTATCGATGCGCAGCGCCAACGCTTGTATGGTGATGTCGTTATTGTACAACCGCCTAAGATTTCAGCGCTTGCCACTCTGCTTTTTATTCTTGTTATAGCTGCAATTCTATTCGCCGCTTTCGGTACATTCGCACGCAGCGAGAAAGTACCAGGCTATCTTGTCCCGGATAGCGGTTTGGTGCGTATTGTCCCCACAAAAGACGGATATATTCAGTCAATCAACTTTGCACTTGGTGACCATGTGGCGGCGGGAGATATAATTGCCGTTGTTGATACCGGGCTTTCCTTGGCATCGGGTCGCGTCATTCAAGATGAAGCGTTGTCGGCGATTAACGCACGTGAGCGCTTGGTCCGCCGGTAGATGGAGATTGCCCATACCTCTGCCAAGGCAGAGGCGGTAGGATACCGTTTTGAGCTTGAAAGTATCGAAGGGGAGTTTCGTGCCTTGAAGGCGCGAATAGACTTGCAGTCTTCCCTGGTCGCTTCTGCGCAGCGGCGCCATACAGATGGCGTTACACTTAATAAAAAGGGTGTTCTCACCGCCATTGAGCTAGAGCGGCGCGAACAGGATTGGTTAAGCGCCCAAAGCCAATTGGAAGCTTTGCAGGCACAAGCGAGCGGTCTTGATAACCGTAAGGCGCAGGCCCAACTGAATCTGGAGGCGATTGAACCTAGCCTGCAAAATGCCATGGCGGAGTTCGATACCCGCCTGTCGAATTTGGCGCAGGAACGCATCAATATTCAAGGTCAGGACAGCTATGCACTTGTCACCTCGACATCGGGCCGGTTGACAAGCTTATCTATTACAGGGGGCTCGCAGGTCACGGCAGGCAAGGCCGTGGCAACCGTTCTGCCCCAAGGCGGTGTCTTGGAAGCTCATCTTCTGGTACCCAGCCGCGCAGCAGGGTTTGTCGAAAAAGGACAGGATGTCCGTTTGCTGTATGCGGCTTTCCCTTATCAGCGCTTCGGCTCTTTTGATGGCGTCATCAGCAATATCAGCACATCCATCATCGCGCCGCAGGACGCTAATGTACCAGTGTCGGTACAGGAGCCTTTTTATCAGGTGAAGGTGGCATTGTCGGACAGACGCATCACCGCCTTCGGCAAAACCTATGACTTGCAGCCCGGCATGCTGCTGGACGCCAATATCATCCTTGAGCGGCAAAGCTTTTTAAGTTGGCTATTGGAGCCGCTGAGGGCGGTTAGGGAGAGAACGTGATTATGGAGCAGTATTTTTTTCGCCCTAATCAGGATTTGCCATTTGCATAGGTCGCAAAAGGCAGATGCGGGAGCCATAGGGATAAGACTGGATATCGAACCCTAAAGCTCCCGCCTGAACCGAGGCGGCTATTGCCGTCTCAGATCATAACCTCATACCATAAAGGGTATTAATATGAAAAACACCGGTATTGAGCTTAGCAGTGACGAGATAGATCTTGTTTCTGGCGGTATCCCGTTGATTATTGCTGCTGCAATCTATGGTGAGGCTTTTGCCTATGGAGCTATTATTGGTTTCATCGCTTTAGATCGGGCAATTAACAGCTAAGGGGATAATTAATGTCTGGTTGTCAAGGTATTGCTGAACTTAGTGCTTGCGAAATTGACCAAATTAGTGGCGGTCCATTGCCGCTAATAGCAGCTGCTCTTTTTGCTGAAGTTAGTTTCTCAGCTGGTGGTGTAGCCACCGCCTTCGCACTTGGTACAGCAGTCGGCGGTATTGGGGCTTTAGCCTTTAACTTCCTTTAATACAAAGAGACACAATGCAAATTGCATTGTGTCTCCCATTTAAAAAATGGAAATTATGATGGTTATAAATGAAGTGAAAATTATTGCCTTTATGATGTCATTTTTGATATTTTTGAGTGCAATTATAGCACTTGCATATATGATTTTTTGGGGAAAAAATTATAATCATTTATATTTTTTTGTTGCGCCTTCATACTTAATTGTAAATTTTTACACTCTAAAAATGATTTATAACGGCAACAAGAATTATATATATAGTATTATAGCGCAAAATGCATCTATTTATTTTATAATGTATAAATATTTAAATAAGGATTTTTTAATTTTTATATTTTTCACGACGATATTTATTTTTTCTTCTTACTGGCTGTTAAGAAACAAATCTAAAGCGTGAGCAGGCAGCATACGAGATTGCCGCCAAATACACTATCTATCCGCTAGTTATGCCAGCTCCTTTAACTGTGGGCAGGCTCATTTTGAAGGCGGGTTCAGTAGAATAAAACTCAGAGATGATACAACTTTTGATGCGGCAATATGGTGCGCTAGCCGAAAGTGAATACATCAAAAATTACGTGTAGGAACGAGATAACTGCTGTGAATCGCTTGGATATTCTTACGTTTTTTGCAGGCAAGACACTTCCGATATATCGCCAATCAGAAGTGACAGAATGCGGCCATGCGGCGCTCGCTATGGTGCTGAGTTATCATGGTCGTGAGATCGACCTGGCAACCATGCGGCGCAAGTTTCCAACATCGGCGGCCGGCGTAAAGCTGCGTACACTGATGGATATGGCGGCGCGGATGCAACTGACGGTCCGCGCGCTCAAGGTACCGCTTGAGCAGTTGGACAAACTACAAACCCCGGCCATATTGCATTGGGACCTTAACCATTTTGTTGTCCTTAAAGCCGTCACACGTAAAGGTGTGGTTGTGCATGATCCCGCTCAGGGGGCTCGAACCTACACAACAGATGAGATATCCAAGCATTATACCGGCGTGGCCCTTGAATTGACCCCGGAAGCCGGGTTCGAGCGTAAGGTAGAGAAAACCCCTCTGCGTCTTTCGGATCTATGGTCCAAAATTACGGGTCTAAAGCGGTCTATACTGCATGCGTTGGCGATGAGTGTGGTGTTGCAGCTCTTTGTGCTAGCCAGTCCGTTTTACCTTCAGTTGGCGGTCGATCATGTCGTGGTCAAATATGATGAAGAGCTATTGTTAGTGTTGGCTCTAGGCTTTGGGGCATTCACACTGATCAATGCGGCAGCTGAAGCTTTGCGGGGCTATATTCTGCTGCATTTTGGTAATCTTTTAAGCTACCAAATGATAACAAATTTGTTCGGCCACCTGTTAAAGCTGCCGCTACCATTTTTCGAAAAACGCCATATCGGCGATATTGTGTCTCGCTTTGGCTCAACCGAACCTATCCGACGGTTGTTTACAGAAGGCATGGTCGCGGTGGTAATCGATGGGATCATGGCCGTCACCACACTGATTTTCATGTTTGTGTACAGCCCGACCTTGGCGGCCATCGCGTTTCTAGCCTTTGCCTTATATCTAGGGCTGCGCTGGGCCACATACCGTCCTTTCCACACCCGTTCAGAAGAACAAATCATAGCCAGCGCAAAAGAGCAATCCACTTTCATCGAAACAGCTCGAGGTGTGATGAGCTTGAAAGTCTTTGGCCGTGAACATGACCGCAAACATCTGTGGCATAACCGTTTTGCCGATGTGATCAATGCGGGCGCACGGGTTGAAAAGCTGCGTATTGGCTTTGGCCTTGGTAACAGTCTGATTTTCGGGGTCGAGCATGTAATTCTGATCTTTGTGGCAATTTCCATGGTGCTGGCGGGTGACTTTACCATTGGGATGATCTTTGCCTTCATGGCGTATAAGCGCCAATTTTCCGATAAGGCTGCGGCTCTTGTCGAACGCTTCATTGAATTCCGCATGCTCGATTTACACTTGGAGCGATTGTCCGACATTGCTTTGGCGGAACCGGAGGCCGCTGCACTCGAGGATCGCTCCTTAGCGCTCATGCGACCGATTGACGGCAATATAACGGTTGAAGACATAGCTTTTAATTACGGCGAAGGCCTGCCGGATGTAATGACAAACACGTCACTTGATATTGGAGCTGGACAGACCATAGCCATCATCGGACCATCAGGCTGTGGCAAGACTACTTTAACCAAGATTATGATGGGCCTGTTTATGCCGACGAAAGGCCTGATCAAGATTGATGGCCGACCCCTTTTGGAAATCGGTATCGCAACATACCGGCAAGCAACAGCGGCGGTGATGCAGGAAGATACCTTATTTGCCGGGACACTGGCTGAAAATATAGCATTTTTCGATACGGAAATCGATATGAGCCGCGTGATTGATGCCGCTCAAAAAGCCTGCATTCATGATGAAGTTCTAGCGATGCCAATGAATTATGAAAGCCTGGTAGGGGATATGGGCTCGATACTATCTGGCGGTCAAAAGCAGCGGGTATTGCTAGCACGAGCGCTATACCGCGATCCCAAAATCCTGTTCATGGATGAGGGTACTGCGCATTTGGATGTCGAGACTGAGCGCAAGGTCAATGCCTCAATCCGAGCACTCGGGATGACGAGGATAATCGTGGCTCACCGGCCCGATACTATCCAAATGGCGGACCGGGTGTTTGAATTCAGTTGGAAAGGCTTGGTGGAATTGACAACAGAAGACCGCAAAAGGAAGCATTTAACGCTTGCAGTTTCAGACAGCGTTTCATTGTCGGAAGCTGAAGATGTAAGTTTACAAACTCCTAATCCTGCACCGAAACATAAATCGCTCGCCGGTATTCAAGCTCCAGATTTTTAGAGATAAGAAAGGATATTAAATGTCTCTTGATAGGGCTCAAAACATTATGACGCATGCCAATTTTGATGTCGCTAAACGCTTATTGGAGGTAATCAAAATTGATCAGATGGTTACGATGATGGCACGTCAGATGATGGCACAGAAAGTTGTATCCATACAGCAAAAATCGGAAGGCGCTGACCCGGAAGAATTGAAGCAAGTTACCGATGCCTTTCAACAGGCCTTTATGCTTCATGTGCCGGACCTTATGGAAGAAGTTATCAAAGCATATGCAGGAGCCTTTTCCGTTGAAGATATGGAAGCCGTTATCGCCTTTAATAAATCGGAAATTGGCCAGCGCTTTGAAGCCGGACAGGCACAAATTCAGCAAAAAACACAGGCGCTGTTCAAAGATTGGAGCAGTCACGCGGCGCGGGCTGCCTTTGATAAAGCATCAGCCCAAGTGGCAGCTGAAGAATAATGAGCAGACCCGACGATATCGGGTCTGTAGATTGATCTTCGATAAGGAAGCCCTCTATTCGAAGGGTTGGGTGTATGAAGCACTCAGCTAGTTTGGAACTGGCGGTCATCTTATCCCATCGCCTGTAGCTGGCGCTACCTATCAGCCTTTATCGTCGTGTATAGTGCGCAGCATAAACGATTGTATATCCGAAACTTTCGCCAAAGACATTGTCGCCATTCCGTCGTCATTTGATGATCTATGCGAGGAAGACAGCAATTTCTCAGAATTTTTCAAACATGAGAACGGTTATATCAAGGCCGTGTTCTGATATGTGCGCGCCTTAAGTGAATTTGTTGGCGAAAGTTACGATACAAGCCAGACTTTATTCGAAGAGAATTATCTTAAACGGAATAGAAATGACGAAAAACTATATCTACATTTCCTTTTTTAAAGCACAGGAGTGTAAGGATATTCATCGGGCAACACAGCGCTTTTTTGATGAGTTGGAGTGATCTTACACCCGTTTTATATACCTGATGGCATGTCACTCTATATATAGCGATATACCCTTTGCGCTTACGCAAAGCTGAAGAGTCGCATGGGTTTATATAATCAACCCGTACCCTGAACCACTGCAAAGTCTTCAGAAAATAGGCCTCCGCTACCAAAACCAAGGACTTGGCAGAATTTTGCGCCGTCCGGTCTCTATGAACTGTTGTGTCGCGCGGCGCCACTTTTGAGAAGCCTTTTCGTCCCCATTGACCGAGGCAATCACAGAATTGTCAGAGGCAATTTATAACACCAACCTTGGGAGTGCGGCGGGTCAGAATGGGATCAGGCTTTGGTCTATCTTTCTAGGTACTTAGAGCATTGATATAACCAAGACTGGCAGGGTCACGCACTTCCCGGTCTACCCCTTTCAGCAATGAACGCTATTCACGTGCAATGCGCAGTTTTCAATCTGCTTAGGCTGTCAAATGGGAAAACACATACTTCCCGCTTAACGGTTTCGAACTGGGAAGTATCAAGCGTATTTTTTATTCTAAATGCTGGCGTTAATTGGGCTTTTTATGTATAGTAAATGTCCAGAAAGTGTTCTCAAATACAAAGATAGGGACGTTATCTGTCCAGAAACATATCGGGGCGAAATGTGGACATGTGTTAGGCGACCTGCGGGGTTGGGCTGTATTTCCCGGTATCCAGAATGAAATACTCCCTTTTACAGCCATCGCGTCGCTTGCTCCCCTAATTCGTGACAGGCGGTTTGCGCCGGTCAGCCGGGCAACCCGCCTTTTTGCTGCCAAAGCTCGATCTTCGTGCCTTCGGGATCGAGGATCCAGGCAAAGCGTCCCTCATCCGTGTCCTGCACGTCGGCCAGAGGTTCCACCCCACGACCCTTCAACCGTGCGAGGAAAGCGTCCAGATCATCGACGCGGAAATTGATCATGAACCCCTTGTCGGATGGCTTCAGATACTCCGTCCCCGCCTTGAATGCGTACCAGACGGAATAGGCTTCCTGCGCTTTCGGATCGTCCTTGTGAGTGAAATTGGCGCCATACTCACCCACCGGCATGCCCAGCACATCGCGGTACCATGCCATCAGGGCGGCGGCGTCCCGTCCCTCGACGAAAATACCGCCAATCCCCGTTATCCGTCCCGTTTCCGTGGACGCCCCTCCTCCGGTCTCAGCCATGTCAGCCTCCTTGCCTGCCCCGTGAATACGGTGGGCAAGACTAACACGGCTAGACGATTTCTTCCTTGGTCTTCAGAAACCGCAAATCGGGAAAGTCGTCCTTGGCCTTGTCCAGATGCCAGCTGTTGCGGGCCAGATACACGGGCGCGCCGGTATGATCCTCGGCGATGGAGGCACGGTTCCCGTCGACAAACTGTTTCAACAGGCGGGCATCGCCCTCGACCCATTCAGCCGTCAGCAGGCTGGTCGGCTCGAACTTCACCGGGATCTGGTATTCCGTACGGATACGGTCGGCCAGAACGTCGAATTGCAGCGGACCGACAACACCGACCACCCAGTCGGACCCCAGATACGGTTTGAAGACGCGGGCGGCCCCTTCTTCCGCCAGCTGCTCCAGGGCCCTGCCCAGGTGTTTGGCTTTCATCGGATCGTCGGGGCGCACTTTCTGCAAAATCTCCGGGGCGAAGGACGGTACACCGGTGAAGCGGATTTTCTCTCCCGTCGTCAGGGTGTCGCCGATACGCAGGGTCCCGTGATTGGGCAGACCGATAATGTCGCCCGCCACGGCCTCTTCCGCGATCTCACGGTCCTGCGCCAGGAAAAGCTGGGCATTGTGCACCGCCATCACCTTGCCGCTGCGCACATGGGTCATTTTCATGCCCTTTTTGAACTGGCCGGAAACAATCCGCACAAAGGCAATGCGGTCACGGTGTTTCGGGTCCATATTCGCCTGAATCTTGAAGACAAAGGCGCTGAATTTGGCCTCATCCGGGGCAACGGCGCGCTCCACCGCCGGTGCGGGCCGCGGCGACGGGGCAAAGGCGCCAAGACCGGCCAGCAGTTCCCGCACACCGAAATTGTTGATGGCGGACCCGAAGAAAACCGGGGTCTGGGTCCCCTCGAGATAGGCCTGAAGGTCGAACTCCGGACACAGACCGCGCGCCATGTCCACCTCTTCCCTTAAGGTGTCCAGGGCATGGTCGGGCAGATATTCGGCCAGTTTGGCATCGTCCAGTCCGCTGCACTGGATCCCTTGCGTCAGGGTATCGCCCTTGCCGCGATCGAACAGGATCAACTGGTCGCGGATCAGATCGTAACACCCCAGAAAATCGCGCCCCATCCCAATGGGCCAACTGGCCGGCACCACGTCCAGCGCCAGCGTCTGTTCCACCTCGTCCAGAAGACTGAAGGGGTCCTTTGCCTCCCGGTCCATCTTGTTGATGAAAGTGGCGATCGGCATGTCGCGCAGGCGGCAGACTTCGAACAGTTTCAGGGTCTGTGCCTCGATCCCCTTGGCGGCGTCCAGCACCATGACGGCACTGTCCACGGCCGACAGCGTCCGGTAGGTATCCTCGGAAAAGTCTTCGTGGCCCGGCGTATCCAGCAGATTGAAGGTATGGTCCTCATAGTCGAAGGTCATCACCGACGACGCAACGGATATGCCCCGCTCCTGCTCAACCTTCATCCAGTCGGACCGGGCGCGGCGGCGTTCCCCGCGCGCCTTGACCTCACCGGCCATCTGAATGGCCCCGCCAAACAGCAACAGCTTTTCCGTCAGTGTCGTCTTGCCCGCGTCCGGGTGGGAAATGATCGCGAATGTACGGCGGCGATCGATATGGCTTTTCAGGGTCATGCAATCATCAACATCGTCAGAACAGATATGAACGGGGACGGCCGTCGTGTGGGCGGCCCTCGGGGTGCGCACCCTAACCGATCTGGCGGCAAAGAACAGCAAAAGACACGCGCACCAGTCGCCAGCGGGTCGACGTCCAGAACTCAGAGCGTGGAATTCAGGGCCTGGAATTCAATGGCCCGGAATTCAGGGCACGGGCATATGGCATATGCAAGAAAACCGGGGCGCCAACATGTGACGCCCCGGCCTTCGTATGCGCCACCTTATTCAGGTGGCGACCAATCTCTCTGGGCCCGGAGGGAGGGAGGGAGGGAGGGGAGTTCCAGTCCCAAAGAGATCGGTTATCAGCTCAAACAGCCAGTGTTACTTGGCCGAAGCTTGCAGTTCTTTCACGCCTTCTTCATAGCGCTTTTGCAGGACCGCAATGGCTTTCTGGCTGGCTTCGACAGCCACATCACCGGCTTCGCGAGCAGCCGTCATATTCTTGCGGAAAATATCCTGGGCGGCTTCCATACCGGAGGACATGCCGTTTTCCGGGGTCTTTTCCATGAAAGAGGTGCTGGCCAGCTCGTTCAGCTCGGCCAGGTTGTCCTTGGCCATGTCAATCTGATGCTGGGCAACGTTTTTCATGCCGTCGAAAACGATGCGGTTGGCTTCAACCGTGGCTTCGACATTCTTACGCTGAAATTCAAACAGCGAATTCACGTCCACAGCCGGTGCGGAGAACATATCGGCAAACGCATCAAAGCCTTTTTTGGCGCCGTTGGCCGCTTTCTTGGTTGCGGTGCTTTCAGTTTTGGTCGTCATGGGTCCGATCCTTGAATTGAATGTTCCAGTGCCTTCTGGGTCTCAGCGGCTTTTTGTGCGCCGCACAATTGAGGGTAATGTATGCAGGGACCCCACCCTTGTCAAGACTTTTTGTGCGGCGCACAAAAACAATGGAGAGGCCCCTCGACCTCTCCATAGAACATTGAAATGCAATACTTTTTTCTGAACCTATTCAGACGGCGCCTTGAGCGTCCGCTCAAAAAAATCAAACATCCGGTGCCAAAGATGCGCCCGCGCGTCCGCCCCCCGAATCCCGTGCCGTTTGCCCGGATAGGTCATCAGTTCAAACGGCTTGCGGCGGTTTTGCAGGGCCGCGATCAGCTTTACCGAATGGTCGAAGAAAACATTGTCGTCCGCCATGCCGTGAATCAGAAGCAGATCGCCCCTGAAACCGTCGATGTAAGCAAAGACGGACGATTGCTCATAGACATCTCCCGGCGCCTCCGGCAGGCCGAGATACCGCTCGGTATAGGCCGTGTCATACAGCCGCCAATCGGTCACAGGCGCCACGGCGGCCCCGGCCCTGAAAACGTCCGGTTCCTGGAACAGGCTCATCAGGGTCATATACCCGCCGTAGGACCAGCCCCAGATTCCGATACGCCCTCCATCCACATAAGACTGGCTTTGCAGAAAGGCCGCGCCTTCGACCTGATCCGCGATCTCGACCGTTCCCATGGCGTTTTTCACATGGGACTCAAACGCCAGGCCCCGGTTCCACATGCCCCGATTGTCCAGAACCATCACCACATATCCGTTGCGGGCCAGAATCTGGTTGAAATCCAGTGACCAGTCCATGCGCACCCGCTGCCCGTGCGGGCCGCCATAAGGGGCCATGACCGCCGGATATCGTCTGCCCTCCTTCATATCGGGCGGCAGGTACAGGCGGTAGTACAGGTCCGTTTCACCGTCCGCCGCCTTTATGGTGCCGAACCGGCTGGCGGCATGCTCGCGCATATACGGGCTGTAGGGATGGCTTTGGTCCAGTGCGTTTTCCAGGATGGGCGCAATCGTGGCGCCGCTGTCCAGCGCCCGGACCAGCACTTGCGGCGGTTGCACGGGGCTGGAAAACTTGTCCACGAACATCCCCTTGGCCACCGTGACATTATGCCAGCCCGGCTCGCGGGTGATGCGCGTAATATCGCCGCCCGCCAGCGGCACGCTGTAAAGATGCAGTTCCAGCGGGCTTTCCCGGAAACCGGAAAAATACACCACGCCGGCCTCTTCATCCACATGCTCGACCTCATGCACCACCCAGTCGCCGGACGTCAGCGTGGCAAGGGCCCTGCCGTCACGGCCAAAAACATAGATATGCCGGTACCCGGTGCCTTCATGGGTCAGCAGTACGGTGCCGTCCGCCAGCGGGGTCAGATCATTGTTCAGGTTGATCCAGATATCGGACTCCAACGTCAGGAATTCTTTCTCCCCCGTACCGTCGGCCGTGTGCAGGGTCAGGACATTTTCGCCCTGCCCCCGGTCCAGAATCTGGGTGATGAACCCGTCACCGGACGCCGTCCAGTTCAAACGGCCAAGATAATGCCCGGGCCAGGCTATCTCCATCATTCTGGGGGCGCTGCCATCCAGGGCCACGACCCCGATGGCCACGGTCGCATTGGTCGTGCCTGCGGCGGGATAGCGCTGGGTGATGGTGGTGACGCCGCCGTCGGCGGACAACTCATAGCGTTCCTTGATATCGACCGCACTTTCATCCACCTGCGCAAAGGCGATGCGGTTTTCATCCGGTGACCACCAATAGCCGGTGTAACGGCCCAGCTCCTCCTGCGCGATAAACTCGGCAACACCGTTGCTGATCCCTTCGCCCGCACTGTCGGTCAGGCGGATTTCACGCCCTCCGGACAGTTCGATCGCATACAGGTCCCCGTCCCGCACAAAGGAAACATAGCGTCCCTTGGGGCTGAATTTCGGGTCCAGTTCAAATGCGTCGGTCTCGGTCAGCCGCCGCACCTGTCCCCCCACCGGCAGGACGAACAGGTCGCCGCTCAGCGGAAACAGCAGGCTGTCGCCGCTGTCATTCCAGAAATAATCGACAATGCCGGACTTACCCGTCAGGGCACGATTACGCTCCCGGCGGGCCTTTTCCGCCTCGCTCAGGGTTTCGGGCCCTCCGCCCAGAAGGGTGGCGGAATCAACAAGCAGACGGGCCGCGCCGGCCTCCCTGTCGAATTCCCACAGATCCAGTTGGCTCTGATTGTCCTGCCGGCCGCGCAGAAAGGTGATACGCCGTCCGTCAGGGGAAATTTTCAGACCCTGCACCGTCGGTCCGGACAGGGCCGGACTGTCCACAAGTCGGTCAATGGTCAGTTCTTCCGCCTGCGACGGCAGGCCCGCAGCAGACAATATCGCCGCGGCACCGAATATCTTTTTCATGCTCAAACCCTGTCCTCCCTTGTCAGCCGTGGAATCGGCCCCCCATCAGTGGGTGTGTTTCTGGTACCGAATTCAACGGTGTCCGGCAATGGACATGTCGGCCGTGGGAATGGGCAGGACCGGGTTACGAGGGGGGGTCACCGCCGCAGATATGCCGGAATCCGGCGGCGACAAAGGGCACCATGCGTTCATAGGCCGCCTGAAGGTCATCGGACCGGCATTTGCCGCCCGACAGATGATCGATCCGCCCGGTCTGGGCAAATGTCAGCGTCAGCGCCCCGGAGAGGAAATGATAACACCAGTAGATGTCGGCCTCGTCCGCCTGCGGCAGGGCCCGCTTGAGAGCCTCCATGAACCGCCGGACCAGAGGGTCGAAATATTTCGTCATCAGCACACCGCCCCATTCCGGCGAATTGTTCACCTGGGCGATCAGTTCGTAATAGTGGCGCCAGCCTTCCTCCTCGGCATGGCTGTCGCTCAGCAAAGGGCGCAGAAAGGCGTCAATGATCGCCTCCGCCGCCGGACCGCCGGACCCGGCGGCCTTCGTGCAGTCCTCAAGCGCCTGCAGGCGTTCCCGGTTCAGCACTTCCGCCCGGCGCAGCAGCACCGCATCGAACAGTCCGCGCTTGCTGCCGAAATGGTAATTGGGCAGGGCCACATCGACACTGGCCGCCATGGCGACCTGGCGCATTGTCACGCCGTCAAATCCATGCTTGGCAAAAAGGGCCTCGGCCGCATCCAGTATACGGTCCTTGCGCGGCCTGCTTGCGGCCGGCCCCTCTTGCCCCGTGCCCGCGTCGCCGGCTGCCTTGTCTTTCCCGTTGGTCATGACGGACCTCCCCCCTTAACCACCATGTAGGCGTCCGTTGTCCTCCCGCTGCCCGGCCCGTCACACATGCGGAAAGGCCACACCATCCCTGTGGCACAGCCTTATCCGGGCCGTATCCCGCGAAAGAGTGACCTATCGGCAACAGTTTTTCAACGCCTGTAGAAAACACCCCTTTCATCATATGCTTTGTTCTTGACACTTCAACGCTTGTTGAATTTCACTGCGCCCAACCGTTGGGAGTGTATTTCGCATTCACCTTGGGAGGGGTAGATGAAAAGTTTTCAGCCACGGCGGCACGGGCTGCTGTCAACCGTTGCCGTTATCGGTCTTGTATGCGTAGGGGGCACGCCGGCACAGGCGCAGCAAAACTCTGTTTCCGGGGCCGATAGCGCCTCGGCGGGGCTGGAGGAAATCACGGTCACGGCACGGCGCCGGGCCGAAACCCTTCAGGATGTCCCCATATCGGTCACCGCTTTCGACGGGGATCAACTGACGCTGATGGCCACCCAGGACATTGTCGAACTGGCGAAATTTTCGCCCAATGTCACACTAGAAGTCTCGCGCGGGACCAACACGACACTCACCGCCTTCATCCGCGGCGTCGGTCAGCAGGATCCGGTTGCCGGTTTCGAGCCGGGCGTGGGTCTTTATATCGACGATGTCTATCTCAACCGGCCGCAGGCCGCCGTTCTCGACATCTATGACGTGGAACGGATCGAAGTCCTGCGCGGGCCCCAGGGTACGCTTTACGGCCGTAACACCATCGGCGGGGCCATCAAATATGTCACCAAACGCCTCAGCGATGAACCGGAATTGCAGGTGCGCGGTGCCGTCGGGGCCTATGACCAACTGGACCTGATCGTCACCGGCAGCGCGCCGATCACCGATACGCTGCGCATTGGCGGTACCTTTGCCACACTGAACCGGGACGGGTTCGGCGAAAATCTCGTTCTTGACGATGTGGACAACTACAACAAACAGATCATGGCCGCCCGCGCATCCCTTGAATGGACACCGGCGGAAAATGTGTTCGTCCGTCTGTCAGGCGATTATATCGACGATGACTCGGACCCGCGTCAGGGCCACAGGCTGATCCCCAGCGCCTCGGGCGAGCCGGTTCTGAACGATGTCTTCGACACGCGCGCCGGGCTCAACACCCCGACCCAGGAAGTGCAGATGGGCGGCATCGCCCTCAATATCGAGTGGGAAATCAACGAAAACTGGACGGTGAAGAACATCCTCGCCTACCGCGAGGACGAATCCAGCTCGCCCATTGATTTCGACAGCCTGCCGGTGGCCGATGTGGATGTGCCGGTGGATTACGAAAACGACCAGTTTTCCGAAGAACTGCAAATCCTGTATCAGGATGACAAATTTTCCGGCCTGCTCGGTTTCTACTATCTGGACGCCAACGCCTTCAACGCGTTCGAGGTGCTGCTCGGCACCACCGGCGACCTTATCGGCGTGCCGGGCCTGAACGCCCTGACCCTGGGCGATGTCGGAACGGAAACATGGGCCATTTTCGGCGATTTCACCTATGACCTGACGGAAACCGTCAGCCTGTCCGTCGGCGGCCGCTTCACCCATGACGAACGCACGTCGCAGATACTGCGGCAAACGCTGGCCGGCGGTTTCTCGGAGCGCTTCGGCGGGGCCGGTACGGTCATCGCGACCACGTCGGACTTCAACGGCAGCGAAACGTATGAGGAATTCAATCCACGCGCCTCGATCAGCTGGCAGCCGACGGAAGAACATAATTTCTATTTCACCTACAGCGAAGGCTTCAAGGGCGGCAGCTTCGACCCACGGGGCCAATCCACCGCAGCCCCCGATCTGGACGGTGACGGCGATATCGATAACGACGACATCTTCGAATTCCTGCGCTTCGAGCCGGAAGAGGTGGAAATGTTCGAACTGGGCTGGAAAGCCGCCCTGTTCGACCGCCGCCTGCTCTTCAGCATTGCCGGCTTCCTGTCGAACTACACCAATGTGCAGATCCCCGGCTCCATCGGCGTCGACACCACCGGCGACGGTGTGAATGACAGCTTCATCGGCATCACCTCGAACGCGGGCGACGCCGACATCAACGGCATCGAATTCGAAGGCCAGGCCCTGCTCAGCACCGACCTGACCGGCGCAGGCGACGGGCTGAATTTCGCGTGGACGCTGGGCTATCTGGATGCCGAGTTCAATGAATTCATCGATGCCTTCGGCAATGACGTCGCCGACCAGCGCGTGTTCCAGAACACCCCCGATTGGACGCTCAGCGGCAACCTGACCTACAGCCGCCCTTTGAGCTTCGGGGGCACGGACGGCCTGTTTTCGGTGATCAACACCGTCGCCTACCGCAGCGCCGCCAGCCAGTTTGAGGAACCCAATCCCTTCCTCGACCAGCCGGGTTTCGCGCTGTGGGATGCCAGTCTTGTCTGGGAATCCGATGACGGACGCCTGCAATTCGGCCTGCATGCCAAGAACATCACCGACAAGGAATATATCGTCGCGGGCTACAACTTCATCACCCCCGGCCCGGACGGCGCTCTCATCCCCAATTTGGGCACCGAAGGCACTCTGACGGCCTTTTACGGCAATCCGCGCACCGTGCTTGGCACCTTCCAGATTCGGTTCTAAATGATACAGGCCGGGGTCCGGACAGTCCGGACCCCTTCCCATGTCCGAGGATGATACCCATGGCCACGCTGGATGCACGGCCTGCCCTGCTGCCGGATATCATCCGTCTGCACGGAAAATGGCGGGCGGCGAAACCGGCCCTTGTCTCGTCGGGTCACACCCTGACCTGGGCGGAACTGGATCGCCGCAGCAACCGCATCGCCAACCTGCTGACAGCCGCGAATTGCGGGCCGGGCGGACGGCTTGGCATTGTCATGCAGAACGGCCCGGCCATGGTCCTGTCACTGATCGCGGCGATGAAAGCCGGCTGCGCCTCGGTTCCGATCAATCTGTCCGTCAGTGACGCGGCTCTGGACGCCATGCTGACCGATGCCGGCGTCGGTGCCGTCATCGCCACACCAGAGGAAGCCGCGCGTGTGGATACCGCCTGCGGCGCGGCGGGTTTTCACAAATTCATTGCCGAAGGGGTACGATCCGGCTGGGACGACTTGGAGGCCGCCACTGCCACACAAACGGCGGAGCCGCCCGCTGCGGCCATCGCACCGGACGACGCCTTCAACATCATTTACTCATCCGGGACCACGGGCCGGCCCAAGGGCATTCTCCACACCCATGGCGGCCGGCGCGACTGGGCCTATGACTTGGCGCTGGCCCTGCGCTACGATAGCCAGTCAAGAACGCTCTTCAACATCGGCCTCTATTCCAACATCAGCTGGGTCGGTTTCCTCGCCACCCTGCTTGTCGGTGGCACGCTCTACGTGGAAGGTGGCTTCGATGCCCGTGAAACGCTGGCCCTGATGGCGCGGGAAAAAATCACCAATGCCTCCATGGTCCCGATCCAGTATCAGCGCCTTCTGGACGTGCCGGATCAGGCGGACTTCGATCTGTCCGGCCTCAGGGCGGTGATGAGCTGTGGCTCCCCCCTGCACGGCGAGTTGAAAGCCGCCCTGTTCAAGCGGCTGGGACCGAAACTGATCGAGCTTTACGGCCTGACGGAGGGGTTGATCACCACCCTCGACCCGGAAGAGGCCGATGGCCGTCTCGCCTCCGTCGGCAAGCCCCTGCCCGGCACCGACATCCGCATCATCGATGAAGACGGCCATGAGCTTCCCTTTGGCGCAACCGGCGAAATCGTCGGCACCGGCCGCTTTGTCATGCCCGGCTATCTCAACCGTCCCGACGCCACGGCCGAGGCCACGTGGCGCGGGCCCGACGGGCGGAACTGGCTGCGCACCGGCGACATCGGGCGCCTGGACGCCGACGGTTATCTCTATATCGTCGACCGCAGGAAAGACATGATCCTGTCCGGCGGGCAGAACATCTACCCTCAGGACATCGAGGCGGTTCTGAAAACGCACCCTGATATTGCCGATGTGGCGGTCATCGGTGTCGGCAGCAGACGCTGGGGCGAAACGCCGCTTGCCCTGGTGGTCAGGCGGGATGACGGCACGGCAGACGCGGACACGCTTCTGGCCTGGGCCAATGACCGTTTGGGCCGGCAACAGCGTATCGCCGGTCTGGACTTCGTATCCGACCTGCCGCGCAACCCGAACGGCAAGATTTTGAAACGGCACCTGCGCGAACGCTACAAGGATAGATGCTATGACTGAGGATGCCATGACGGATTATGACGACGTCTATTTCACCAACGCCGACGGGCTGCAACAGCATTACCGGCTTTATGACCGCGCCGGCGGGGGCGCGCCCACGGTGCTGTGTCTGCCGGGCCTGACCCGGAACGCCCGCGATTTCGCCCATGTGGCCGACCAGCTGGCAGGCCGATGCCGGATGGTTCTGGTGGAACAGCGTGGACGCGGCCTGTCGGCCTGGGACCCGCAGCCGGAACGCTACGCCCCGCCCGCCTATGTGGCCGACATGTTCGCCCTTCTCGACCATCTGGGACTGGACAGCGTCCATGTCATCGCCACATCGCTTGGCGGACTGATGACCATGCTGATGCAGGCAGCCCGGCCGGGCGTCATCAAAACGGCGGTCATCAACGATATCGGCCCCCATATCGAGGCCGCCGGCATTGAAAAGATCAAGGGCTATGTGGGCGGCGGCGCGCCCCGCCGCACATGGGACGAGGCTGTCGCGGCGGTGAAAACCATTGCCGGCGATGTCTATCCCGACTTCGACGCGGATCAGTGGATGGCCTTCACAAAACGCCTGTACACGGAAAAGGACGGCAGCATCGTCCTCGACTATGATCCGGCGCTGGCGAACAATTTCAGACAGGATACGGACAATGCCGCCCCGGAATTGTGGCCGGTGTTCGAACCGATGAAAACCGTGCCGACCCTGGTGATCCGGGGCGCCCTGTCCGACATCCTGTCGGCGGAAACACTGGACAAAATGCAGGCCGAACATCCCGACCTGGCGGCACTCACCCTGCCCCGCATCGGCCACGCCCCCATTCTCGACGAACCGGAAGTCGTCGCCGCGCTGGAGGACTGGGCCGCCCGGCATTACCGCTGACCTAGGGGCAACGGCTCTGGACAGATGGTTCAGGGCATCCCGCGCCCCTCTCATCCTGTCATTCAGTCACCCCCCTGACCGGTTTGACCCGGCGCTGGCCCGGCCTTGAGCCGGCTTGCGCCGGGCCCGACTGTCTCCAACATTGGTTTAGGTTTTTCGGGGGGCTTTTACAGCGTATGCTGGTGCGGGAACCGACAGGATCAGGAAGGGGACTCCACATCATGAAATCACCGTACGGCTATACCATCGCGGGCGCCGCCCTGGGGCTGGCGCTCCTGTCACTGCTGGCCGGACAGGCCGCGCCCGCTCTCGCCGCCCCCGCGACGAGCGATCATGACGCGGTCACCGCCGCCGTGTTCGATTATCTCGACGGTCAGGGCGAAGCCAGCCTGGAACGTCTTGAGCGGGCTTTCGCCAGCGAAACGGCGCAAATGCTGACCGTGGCCGAAAACGAGGACGGCACACCATATGTGCGCGTCTGGAACATGGCGGACGTGCTGCCCCGCTGGGCGTCCGGCGATCCTGCGCAAACGCCCCGCACCGGCAAAATCCTGTCGATGAATGTGGTGGACGGGCGGCTGGCCACGGTCGTCTTCGACAGCAACGGCCGCTTTTTTGACATTCTGACCCTGGCGAAAGTCGGCGATCGCTGGAAAATCATCAACAAGGCCTTTGTCAGGCAGTAGAATAAGGCTCTATCCGGGCACAGCGGCAGGGATCGGTCGCCTGACAGAGGGCCACTATGCTGGACAGGCGGCGGTCCCCTATGGCAGAGGAAACGGCACCGTAGGAAACTTGCGGTGCCGCACTCATGATTGCAAGGTGATGCCATGGCCCACGATCCGACGCCCGTCTCCGACAGCCTGCCCATTTCGGCGGATGACGTCCGCGCGGCCGCCGTCGCCATCGGCGATGCCGTCAAACGCACGCCGATGGAACACTCCAAAACGCTCAGCGCCATCACCGGTGCCGACTGTTATCTGAAGTTCGAGATTTTCCAGTTCACCGCCACCTACAAGGAACGCGGGGCGCTGAACAAGCTTCTGTCCCTGCCGGCCGAGACACGCGGCGTCATCGCCATGTCCGCCGGCAACCATGCCCAGGGGGTCAGCTATCACGCCGCACGGCTCGGCATCCCGGCCACCATCGTCATGCCGGCGGGCACCCCCTTCAACAAGATCAAAAGCACCGAGGAACTGGGCGCGCGCGTCGTGCTCAGCGGCGGCTCGCTGGAGGAAGCCAACAAGGCGGCGGCGGAAATCGCCGAGAAGGAAGGCCTCACCTTCATACACCCCTATGACGATCCGCTTGTCATGGCCGGACAGGGCACCGTCGGGCTGGAAATGCTGGAGGACGTCCCCGATCTGGACATTCTGCTGGTCCCGGTCGGCGGCGGCGGCCTCATTGCCGGCATGGCGACGATCGCCAAGGCGATGAACCCGGACATCCACCTAGTCGGCGTCCAGACCGAGGCCTATCCGTCCATGAAGCGCGCCATGGACGGGGTGACGGAAGTGCATGGCGGCGTCACCATCGCCGAAGGCATCGCCGTCGCCCAGGCCGGCACCAACACCCAGGCCGTCGTCGGCGCCCATGTCGACGAGATCCTGACCGTGCCGGAGGCCCGCATGGAGGCGGCCATCGTCACCATGATGGAAATTGAGAAAATCGTCGTCGAGGGCGCCGGCGCCACCAGCCTCGCGGCCCTGCAGAATTATCCCGAACGCTTTCGCGGCAAGAAGGTCGGCATGGTGCTGACCGGCGGCAACATCGACCTGCGGCTGCTGGCCTCCGCCATCATGCGCGGTCTCGCGCGCGACGGGCGGATCAACCGCTTCCGCATCACCATGCTGGACCAACCCGGCAGCCTGGCCCGGGTCACCGCCGTTGTCGCCCAGGTCGGCGCCAATGTGATCGAGGTGCAGCACCAGCGCGAGTTCGGCGCCATTTCCCTGAAAATGACGGAAATGGAGCTGGTGGTGGAAACCAAGGATCGCGCCCACGCCGACCGCCTGCGCACAGCACTGGAGGAACAGGGCTTCCAGGTGGAAAGCGCCCGGACGGTCTGACCGGCAGCAGACATTCCCCGTTCCCGGAAAACAGGATGAAATGCGCCTTGCAATCGCAATACGAATAGTATCAGCTATCGGCTGTGCCACTTTTGCCATGTCCCGCTGCCGATGCTGAAACTCCTGACCGCGGAAAAAAACCTGAACGATCCGATACTGGGCAGCCGGTCGCTGAACGCCCTCGGCTTCTGGCCGGCCCGTATTCGCACCGCCCATGCGCTGACGGCTCTGCGCACCCGTCTGTGGTGGCGGGACCGCTCCGCCATCGGTCGGGCGGTGCGGCGGGACGGCTTCGCCATGGTGCCTGACTTTCTGCCCCTGCCGGATTTCAAACGGCTGCGGAATATGGCACTGAGGGTACTGGACGACGTGGCCGCGCATGACCCGGTCCCGGACAGGCGTGCCAGCGGTTTCGCGCCCAAAACCCTTTATCCATGGGGCTTCGACCGGTGCGAAGGCGGTACGCTCGGCCGCTTTGTTATCCTGAACCGCCTGACGGACGACCGCGACAGGGACATCGCCGCCAGCATTCTCGACGATCCGCGCCTGCATGAGGCCTCTCTCGCGATTGTGGGCAGACGGGTGCGCCACAGGCATTTCTGGATCAATCGCACATGTCACGGCGGCACAGCGGATGCCCACGACCCTCAGAAGGACCTGCACAGGGACACTTTTACACCGACGGTGAAATTCTGGCTGTTTCTGGAGGATGTGCGGGACGAAAACGGGCCTTTCATGTATGTCCCCGGCAGCCATCGGCTAAACGAGACCCGTTATCGGTGGGAAATCCGACGCATCGAAGAGGCCCTGCGGCACCCCCGCGGCAGCCGGGCCAGCGCTTTCCGGGTATCGCCGCAGGAACGTGACGCACTGGGCTTGTCGGCACCGAAAGCCTTCACCGTACCGGCGAACACATTGGTCATTGCCAACACTTTCGGCTTTCACCGGCGCGGTGACGCGACACCGGGCGCCTTCAGGCTTGCCATCTTCGGCACCAACAGGCCCTCGCCGTTCCTGCCCCTATAACCCCTAACACCTGAAATCCCCAACACCTGAAATCCCTGACGACTGTAGTCCGCAGCACCGCACCAAGACGCCGTATGGTTTCCGTCGGCATCCCTCACTCCGCCGGGATGCCGCTTGCTTCCTTGTCCTCATGGTCTTTCAGCTTGGCCGCCACATGGCCGGGGGAGCGTGTGTAGCGCGCCAGCATGTCGTAAAACACCGGCACGATGAACAGCGTGAAGAAGGTGGCGACGATCACCCCGCCGAACACCACGACGCCGATGGTCTGCCGGCTGGCGGACCCGGCCCCGCTTGCCAGCATCAGGGGTACGGCACCGATGGCGGTGGACAGGCCCGTCATCATGATCGGACGCAGACGGGTCCGGGCGGAACTCATCAATGCCTCGCGCACCGACAGTCCCTCGTCCCGCATCTGATTGGCGAATTCGACGATCAGAATACCGTTTTTCGCCGCCAGTCCGATCAGCATGATCATCCCCAGCTGGCTGTATATATTCAGCGTGCTGCCCGCCAGATACAGACCGGCCAGACCGCCCAGCACCGCCAGCGGTACCGTGATCATGATGACGATGGGATGGATAAAGCTTTCAAACTGCGCCGCCAACACCAGAAAGACGACCACAAGCGCCATGGCGAAGATGAAATAGATATCGCCGCCCGCTTCCTTGTATTCCCGCGTCGCGCCCTTGTAATCGATGCTGGTGGCATCGGGAATGACCTCGCGCACCAGCCCTTCCATGAAGGTGACGGCATCGCCGAGCGCATAGCCGGGCGCCAGATTGGCCGACACGGTCAGCGCCCGGACCCGGTTGAAGCGGCGCAGGGCCGAGGCACCGGACGTTTCCTCGACGCGGACCAGATTGCTCAGCGGGATCAGGCCGCCGCTGCGCGAGGCCACATAGATATTGGTCATATCGGCGGGTTCGCGCCGGTCGTTTTCCTCCGCCTGGAGGATGACGTCATACTCCTCGCCCTCCTGGACGAAGGTGGTGACATTGCGCCCGCCCATCATGGTTTCCAGCGTCCGGCCGATTTCCTGGATCGGCACGCCGATATCGGCCGCCCGCGTCCGGTCGATCCGGATGCGGAATTGCGGCTGGGTTTCCTTATAGTCGATATCCACATTGACCAGACCGGGATAGCTCCGCAATTCCTCGCGCAGGATTTCGGTATAGCGGCCCAGTTCCTCATAGGTGTCGGCACCGACGACGAACTGGAATTCCTCGCCGCTGCCGCCGCCGCGCGACAGGCCGTTGGTCTGGATGGGAATGGCCTGAATACCCGGCACATACTGGCCCAGCTTGCGCCGCAGCTCATCGGCGATCTCGCCGGCGGACCGTTCGCGTTCCCCCCAGGGGGTCAGGATGACGAAGCCCCAGCCGCTGCCGCCTTCAACGCGCAGCAGCAGACGCACAAGCTCGCCGGTTTCCAGCAATGGCAGGATCTGTTCTTCCACCTTGTCGGCCTGGGCGTCCATAAACTCATGGCTGGCCCCTTCCGGCCCCTGAACCCTGAGAAACAGGTATGAACGGTCCTCCACCGGCGCCAGTTCACTGGGGATACGGCCCTGCACGCCGGCAATAATGGCGAAACACAGGATAAAGGCGGTGATGACCAGCCCCTTGTTGGCGAGACACACGGTCAGAACACGGGTATACCCTTCCTGCAGGGCTTGGAATGCGATATCCAGCCGCTTGGCAAACGCCGGTTTCTTGTTGCGCCGACGCACCAGATAGGAACACATCATCGGCGACAGGCTGAGCGCGATCAGGCTGGAAAACGCCACCGCCGCCGTCATGGTGATCGCCAGTTCGCCGAACAGGCGGCCGATATTGCCGGTCAGGAACATGATGGGCAGGAATACGCCGATCAGCACCAGCGTCGTGGCAATCACGGCAAAACCCACCTGCCGGGCCCCGCGATAGGCGGCCAGCAGGCCCGGCTCGCCCTCCTCCACGCGGCGATAGATGTTTTCCAGCACGACAATGGCATCGTCAACGACCAGACCGATGGCCAGCACCAGGCCCAGCAGCGTGATCAGGTTGATCGACACGCCCGTCATGTTGAGAACCCAGAAGCTGGCGATGATGGATACCGGCACGGTGACCGCAGGCACCAGAACCGTACGCGCATTGCCAAGAAACAGATACAGCACCAGCACCACCAGTCCCATGGCGATGGCAAGGGTCCTGTAGACCTCGACGATGGCCTCGTCGATGAAAACCGAACTGTCATAGGACGCCAGCAGTTCCATGCTTTCCGGCAGGGTCTGGCGGATGCGCGCGACCTCGCGCTTGACGGCCTGGGCCACGGCCAGCGTGTTGGCCTTGGACTGTTTGACGACGCCGATCCCGATCAGCGGGTTGCCGTTGCCGCGAAAACTGCGCTCATCCCGTTCGGCTCCCAATTCTATGGTCGACACATCCCCGAGATTTACAAAGCTGCCGTCACGCCCCTCGCGGATCAGCAGGCTTTCGAAATCCTCGGCACGGGTATATTCCCGGTTGACGCGGACAATGGTGTCCCGGTTGACGGATTCCACCTTGCCGGCCGGCAGTTCGACATTTTCCGCCAGCAGGGCATTTTCAATATCCGTTACGGTAACGGCACGGGCCGCCATGGCCTGACGGTCCAGATGGATCCGCATGGCATAGCGCTTCTGGCCGCCGACCCGCACCCCGGACACACCGTCCACCACCGACAGACGGTCGACGATGTTGCGGTCGGCATAATCGGTCAGTTGCAGGATATCCATGACCGGGCTGGTCAGGTTGAACCAGATGACAGGCCGCGTGTCGCCGTCCGCCTTGGCGACCTCGGGCGGCTCGACCTCATCGGGCAGATTGTCGATGACCCGGCTGATACGATCCCGCACGTCATTGGCGCCGGCATCGATACTGCGATCCAGGTTAAATTCAATGCTGATGTCGGAACGACCATCGCGGCTGGTGGATTCGATGGTCTTGATTCCCTCCACTCCGGCAATACTGCTTTCCAGTATCTGGGTGACACGGGTTTCCACCACGGCGGCATTGGCACCGGGATAGCGCGTTTCGACCGATACGAAGGGCGGATCCACGTCAGGCAGTTCCCGCACGGACAGCCGGGTAAAGGAAATCAGCCCGAGAGCGATCAGCAACAGACTGATAACAGTGGCGAAAACCGGGCGCTTGACGGATATGTCGGACAGAATCATGCCGGGCTCTCCTCTCCTGCGTAGCGGCGGCGGGCTTCCGGCGCGCCTTTCCGCTCCGGCGTGTCGTCAAGAACGCGGACCTGAATGCCCTGCCGGCCAAGGCGCAGGGTCCCCTCGGTCACGACCCGGTCGTCGTCGCTCAATCCGCTCAACACCTCGACATAGCCCGGACGGCGCAGTCCCAGTTCAACCCGGCGGCGCTCCGCCCGGTCATCACTGATGATGAAGACATAATTGGCGCCGCCCGTGGGAACGACCGCTTCCTCGGGCACGGCAAGCGCCTCCCACACGCGGGAAATGACCTCCACCGTCATCAGCATGCCCGGACGCAGCAGCAAGGACGGATTGGGAATTTCGGCCCGCACGATCACGGACCGTGTTGCCGGATCGACGCGGCTGTCGATGGTTTTCACCTTGCCCTCGAACAGGCGGTCGGGATAGGCATCCACCTGGGCCTGCACGCTTTGGCCCGGCGTCAGCGTGGCGATAAAGCGTTCCGGCACGGAAAAATCCAGATTGATGATGTCGATGGCATCAATCGTGGTGATCGGCGCGCTTTGGGACAGCAACGCCCCTTCACTGACCTGACGCAGACCCAGAACCCCGTCAAACGGGGCGCGGATCTTGCGGTCGTTCAACCTGGCACGCGCGGCTGTCAGGCGGGACTGGGCTTCGGTGACGACACGGCGCTGTGTATCCAGGGTCGACACGGACGCATTGCCGCGCGTGACCAGATCCTCGGTTCTCTTCAATTGCTGCGTGGCCTCCAGCAGTGTGGCCTCGGCCTCCCGCATCAGGGCCTGTTCCTCGTCATCGGTGATGGACACAAGCAGGTCGTTGCGGCTGACCACCTGCCCGTCATCGAAATGCACGGCCTCGACCGTATCGGACACGCGGGCGGTCAATGTAACGGACTCCCGTGCCTGCGCGGTCCCTATGGCCTCGACGATATCGCGGAACGTCTGCCTTTCGAGCGCCGTTGCCTTGACGGTCACGGTACGCGCCGCAAATCCGCCCCGTTCGCCGCCACGGCCTTCGGAAAACAGCAGCCACCCGGCCACGCCGCCCAGCACTACCAGTATCGCAACCAGAAAAAGACGTCCCTGCGTCATAAGCCCCATTCCCTCAAGACAGAATCTCTCAAAGCAGTATGCCTGAAAACAGTATGAATGTGTCCGCCACCGGGTATCCGCACCGGCGTCCCGCCCGCAGCATACCGTTACGCTCCGATAATGTTATTATATTTCTCACTGCGCGAACAGGTGGATAACTTCATGAGAACACATATCCCTTACAGGTAATAAGACAAGATTTATCGGGGTTTAAGGGATCACAATCAGGTGAAACCCGACCAGTTTCCCGACCTGTTTTCTCAGCCCGTTTTCCCGCCTGTATCGTCGGCGGCGGGACCCCGCTCTCAAACACGGTTCACCCCTGCGGAACAATGCCCGCACCCTGTGTGTTACGGCACAGCGGTCCCATGCCCTTCGCCCAGATGTGTTTTGACACTGTCCTCGAAACAGCGGGCGACGGCCTCCAGCCCCGGGGACAGCGCGTAACGCGGCCTCAAAAGCGCCAAACGCCGCCTGTAGGGAAATCCCGTCAGTGTCATTGACGATACGCGGTCATCCACCAGTCCTTCCGGCACCACCGTTGCGCCGACGCCGGCGGCCACCATGGCCAGCGCCCTGCCTTCGTTGCCGGTGCGGTAAACCAGACGCGGGCGCACATTATGGTCGGTGAAATACCGGCTGGTTTCGCTCAGCACCTCGCAGCGACTGCGTACGATCATGCGTTCCTCGCGCAGGTCGGCGGCGGAAATGTGCCTGCGGCCCGACAGTCCGTGATCCCGCGCCACGATAAAAACATAGGCCTCCTCTTTGAGCAGCAGGGCCGGATACGTGCCCTCCCCCCGGTCAATGGAAATGGCGTAATCGAGACTGCGGTCGTCCAGCCGGTTCAGAAGCTCCTGCTCCGTGCCGTCGGTGATCTCCAGCGTCACGGAGGGGTTGGCGTCGTGGAAGGCCCCCAGCAACCGGCCCATGACCCGGTTCGGCAACGTGACAAGCAGGCCGATGCGCAACACCGGCCGCACCGGGGCATCGTCCACCGCCTGCATGGCCATGTTGCACTCGTGCAAAATGGCCTTGGCGCGCGGCAGAAAACGGGTACCCGCGTCCGTCAGGAAAACGCGGCGGCTGCTGCGCTCGAACAGCGGCTGGCCCACCTGCGCTTCCAGTTTTTTGATCCCTGCCGACAGGGTCGGCTGGGTGACAAAGACACGCTCCGCCGCGCGGGTGAAACTGCCGCTCTCAACGACAGCCAGAAAATAGCGCAAAAGATACAGATCAAACATAGACACCATCTATGGAAAGGATAGTTCTACTCGATTTTACCAATGAGATGCATCTGCGTATAGTCCCCACGCGACCGGAGGGAGGACCCTGACGCAAGGATGGGTAGCAGGTGATACTGGCATATTGTGCCGCCCCTGCTGTGAGTGGTCGGTGTGAACGGCCGGCGGGCAAGGTTGAAGGAACCCTGCCGGCTGTTCACCAGTTTGACCGGCCCAGTTTGCCCAACCGTCAATGTGCCCGCCCGTCCGTGCCGCTGTCCGCCGCCGATTGCCAAGGATGCCACTGATGGCCGTATTGACCAGTGCATTGAAACCGTCCGAAACCGATTTTCAGGAAAATCGGGCGCATATGGCCGCCCAGGTACGGGAGCTGCGCGACCTGGTGGCGCGTATTGCCCTCGGTGGGCCGGAACGCGCACGGGAGAAGCATCTGGCACGCGGCAAACTGTTGCCGCGTGACCGCATCGCCCGCCTGCTTGACCCCGGCAGCCCGTTTCTGGAGCTGTCGCAGCTTGCCGGATACAGACTGTATGATGACGATGTGCCGGCAGCCGGCCTGATCACCGGCATTGGCCGCGTATCGGGCCGTGAATGCGTGATCGTCTGCAATGATGCCACCGTCAAGGGCGGCACCTATTATCCAGTCACAGTGAAAAAACATCTGCGCGCGCAGGATATCGCACGGGAAAACCGTCTGCCCTGCCTGTATCTGGTGGACAGCGGCGGCGCCAATCTGCCCAACCAGGATGAGGTCTTTCCGGACCGCGATCACTTCGGCCGGATTTTCTACAATCAGGCGACGCTTTCCGGCATGGGCATCCCGCAAATCGCCGCCGTGATGGGCAGCTGTACGGCAGGCGGCGCGTATGTGCCCGCCATGGCGGATGAAAGCATCATCGTCCAGAATCAGGGCACCATCTTTCTCGGCGGGCCGCCGCTGGTGAAAGCCGCCACCGGCGAGGTGGTCAGCGCCGAAGATCTGGGTGGCGGTGACGTACACGCCCGCCAGTCCGGCGTGGTCGACCATCTGGCCCGTGACGATGCGCACGCCCTGGCGCTTGCCCGGCGTATTGTCGCCACTCTCGGTCCCGCCACACGCAGCATGACGCCGGAGACGGTGCGCGAACCGCTGTATGATCCGGGGGAGCTGTACGGCGTGATCCCCAGGGATGTCCGCCAGCCCTATGATGTACGGGAAGTCATCGCCCGTCTGGTGGACGGCAGCGAATTTGACGAGTTCAAAAAGCTGTACGGCGAAACACTTGTCACCGGTTTCGCCCATATCTGGGGCTATCCGGTCGGTATTGTCGCCAACAATGGCGTGCTCTTTTCCGAAAGCGCGCTGAAGGGCGCGCACTTTATCGAACTGTGCGCGCAGCGGGGCATTCCGCTCGTTTTCCTGCAGAACATCACCGGCTTCATGGTTGGCCGCAAATACGAAAACAGCGGCATCGCACGGGACGGCGCGAAGATGGTGACAGCCGTCGCCTGCGCAAAGGTGCCGAAATTTACCATGTTGATCGGTGGCAGCTTTGGCGCCGGCAATTACGGTATGTGCGGGCGTGCCTATGGGCCCCGCTTCCTGTGGATGTGGCCGAACGCGCGCATTTCCGTCATGGGCGGCGAACAGGCGGCCACGGTGCTCGCCACCGTCAAACGCGATGGTATGGAAGCACGCGGTCAAAGCTGGCCGGCGGACGAAGAAGACGCCTTCAAGGCCCCCATCCGCGAGCAGTATGAGGCACAGGGCCATCCCACATATGCCAGTGCCCGCCTGTGGGACGACGGTGTGATCGATCCGGCGGACACCCGCCGCACGCTTGCCCTCGGTCTTGCGGCGGCGGCCAACGCGCCGGTTGAGACGACGCGCTTCGGCGTGTTCCGCATGTAAGGGGCCAAAGGGATGAGCGTCGCCATGAACACAGCGATAAACGATACACTTCTTGTCGATATTGGCGAAAATGGCCTGGCCCGCGCGACACTGAACCGGGCGGATGTGCACAATGCCTTCAATCCGGACATGATCGCCGCCCTGACGGACGCCTTCACCGGCTTTGCCGAAAATACGGCTGTGCGCGCCGTGCTGCTCACCGGTGCGGGGCGCAGCTTCTCGGCCGGTGCCGACCTTGGCTGGATGAAGGCGGCGGCAAATTTCAGCGGGCAGGAAAACCGCGAGGATGCGCTGCGCCTGTCCGCCATGCTGTCGGCCATCAATGACTGCCCCAAGCCGGTGATCGCCGTTGTACACGGTGCGGCGTTCGGCGGCGGCGTCGGGCTGACGGCGGCGGCCGACGTAGCCATCGCCAGCCGGGACGCCAGATTTTCCCTCTCTGAAGTACGGCTGGGGTTGACGCCCGCGACCATCAGCCCCTATGTGCTCGCCGCCATCGGCGCACGGGCGGCACGGCGCTATTTCCTCACCGCCGAACGGTTTGACGCCGAAGCGGCGTCCGCAATCGGCCTCGTTCACAGCATTGCGGCCGACCGGGACGCCGCCATCGCCGTGGCGGAAACCATGGTGGACGAGATTTTGAAAAATGCCCCCGGCGCGGTCGCCGACGCCAAACGGCTGATCGCCGATTTTGCCGGACGGCCCATCGGGCAGGACGTCCGCACCGCCACTTCTGAGCGCATCGCCGCACGCCGCGGCACGGACGAGGCGAAAGAAGGCATCGCGGCCTTTTTCGCCAAACGCCCGCCCATATGGAGCAAAGGGCAATGAGCGCGCGGCAGGACATTCGGCGTATCCGCACCCTGCTGATCGCCAACCGGGGCGAGATTGCCTGTCGTATCATCGGGACCTGCCGCCGTCTGGGCATTGAAACGGTCGCCGTCTATTCCGACGCCGATATCCACGCGCGCCATGTGGCACTTGCGGACAGGGCCGTGGCCATCGGCCCCGCGGCGGCAAGCGAAAGCTATCTGCGCATCGACAAAATCCTTGAGGCCGCGAAGGCGACCGGGGCGGACGCCGTTCATCCCGGCTATGGCTTTCTGTCGGAAAATCCCGACTTTGCCGACGCCTGTGACAAGGCCGGTGTGATCTTCATCGGGCCACCCGCATCCGCCATCCGTGCCATGGCACTGAAAGATGCGTCAAAGGCCCTTATGGCCGAGGCAGGCGTGCCCGTCGTCCCCGGCTATCACGGCGAGGACCAATCGCTGTCCCGCTTCAAAGCCGAGGCGGACACCATCGGCTACCCCGTCCTGGTAAAGGCCGTGGCAGGCGGCGGCGGCAAAGGCATGCGCCTGGTGGATCAGGCCCAGGATCTGGAAGCGGCCATTGCCTCCGCCCGGCGGGAGGCGGCGAACAGCTTCGGCAACGATCATCTGCTGATTGAGAAATTCGTCACCAGTCCGCGCCATATCGAGGTGCAGGTCTTCGGCGACGCGCATGATAACGCCGTTCATTTGTTTGAGCGCGACTGCTCCATCCAGCGCCGCCACCAGAAGGTGGTCGAGGAAGCCCCTGCCCCAGGCATGCCGCCCGTCCTGCGCGCGGCCATGGGCACGGCGGCGGTTAAGGCGGCGGCCAGCATCGGGTATCAGGGTGCGGGAACGGTGGAGTTCATCGTCGACGGCAGCGGCGGTCTTCATGATGAAACCGCCTTTTACTTCATGGAGATGAACACCCGCCTCCAGGTGGAACATCCCGTCAGTGAACTGGTGACCGGACTGGATTTCGTCGAATGGCAGATCCGCGTGGCCGAGGGCGCCCCCTTGCCACTTACCCAGGACGGGATCGACGTACGCCTGAACGGTCATGCGATTGAAGCCCGGCTGTATGCCGAAGACCCGTTCAGGGATTTCCTGCCGCAAACCGGAACACTCGGCCTGTTTGACCCGGACGCGGCGGTCGAGGACGGTTGCCGGGTGGATGCGGGCGTGCGCGCGGGCGATGATATCTCCGTCCATTACGACCCGATGATCGCCAAGCTGATCGCCTGGGGCCCGGACCGCGAGACGGCGACAGTGCGCCTGCAACGGCTGATCGCTGCAACGCCGGTGGCCGGCCTGGCGACCAATCGCGACTTTCTGGCGCGCATTCTCGGCACCGCGCGGTTTCAGGACGCGGTCCTGGATACCGGCTTTATCGCGGCGGAAGAAACCGCCCTGCTGACCCCGCCCACGGTCGGCGCACATGATTATGCGCGCGCGGTGCTGGCCATTCTGGCGGCGCGTCAGTACCGCCACGGGCTCGGCCGCTCATCCCATCCATGGGATACGGTGGACGGCTTCCGCCTGAACCTCGCGGACAGCGAACAGCATCTGTTCGAGACTGTCGAAACCGAAAGCGGCACCGAATTGACGGTCACCAGCATCCATCATGCGGACGGCTGGCGGATCAGCGTCGGCACGGAACACTTTGACGGCGCGGCCTGTTTTACGGACGCAAGCCGGCTGACCCTCAGCATTAACAGGATAAGCGAAAGCCTGTTCGCGGATGTGACCGACACCCATGTAACCCTGATCGGCGCGGACAGGACGCTGACCTTGCCGCGCCACAGTCGCACCGGATCGCTGGACGACGGCATGGAAGGCCCCGGCACCATCACGGCACCGATGCCGGGCAAAATCCTCGAAGTACTGGTCAAGGACGGCGACAGCGTGACCAAGGGCGATGCCCTCATCGTGATGGAAGCCATGAAAATGGAGCAAACGCTTGCCGCGCCGCGCGACGGTATTGTGCACGGTCTGTCGGCCACGCCGGGCGTATTGGTCGGTGACGGGGAAACCCTGCTGCACCTGGACGAGCAAAACTGATGAAACTGCGAACACAGGAAAGGACATAGCCCCCATGTTCGATTTTCCGCATCTCTCCTTCAACCACGGCGAAGACATCGCCATGCTGCGCGATACGGTCGCACGCTTCGCCGGTGACACCATCGCGCCGCGCGCGGCTGACGTCGATGAAACCAATACCTTCCCGCGCGATCTGTGGCCGGAAATGGGGGCGCTTGGCCTCCTCGGCCTGACGGTACCGGAAGAAGACGGCGGTGCCGGGCTCGGCTATCTCGCCCATGTGATCGCGATGGAGGAAATCAGCCGCGCCAGCGGGGCCGTCGGTCTCAGCTACGGCGCGCATTCAAACCTGTGCGTCAACCAGATTGCCCTTAATGGCAATACCGATCAAAAGGCGAAATATCTGCCCAAACTGATCTCCGGCGAGCATGTGGGCGCCCTTGCCATGTCGGAACCGGGGTCCGGCTCCGACGTGGTCTCGATGAAGCTGAAAGCGGAACGCCGCAATGACGGCTTCCTCCTGACCGGCAATAAAATGTGGATCACCAATGGGCCGGATGCGGACACTCTGGTTGTTTATGCCAAGACGAACCCGGACGCAGGCGCACGCGGCATCACGGCCTTTTTGATCGAAAAGGATTTCGAAGGCTTTTCCACCGCGCAGAAGCTGGACAAACTTGGCATGCGCGGGTCCAGCACCTGCGAACTGGTCTTCGATAACTGCTTCGTACCGTTCGAGAACATCCTTGGCGAGGAAGGCCGGGGCGTAAACGTTCTGATGTCCGGGCTGGATTATGAACGTGTGGTGCTCGCGGGCGGACCGCTCGGCCTCATGCGCGCCTGCCTGGACACGGTGATCCCTTATGTGCATGAGCGCGAACAGTTCGGCCAGCCCATCGGCACATTCCAGCTTATGCAGGGTAAACTGGCGGACATGTATGCCGCCTGGGGCGCTTGCCGGGCCTATGTCTATGCGGTCGCCGAAGCCTGCGATCGCAAGGAAACGACGCGCAAGGATGCGGCCGGATGTATTCTTTATGCTGCGGAAAAGGCCACATGGATGGCGGGCGAGGCCATTCGCGCACTTGGCGGAAACGGCTATATCAACGAATATCCCACGGGCCGCTTCTGGCGCGATGCCAAGCTGTATGAAATCGGTGCGGGCACATCGGAAATACGCCGGATGCTCATCGGCCGCGAACTGTTTGAAGAAACACGCTAAGCCGCCTCCCATGAACCGGCGATGGGGATGAATCGGGGCTAACCGTCCGCTTCATCGAAATATATTCTTTAAACGCTTGTTGAAATTAGGATTTTCAAACCATTGCATATACGCATGGTTTCCCTGCAAATTCTTTTTTTCTTTCACGGTCGGGGGAGTAATGGCTGTGAAGATTGCGCGTCCGCGCAAACTTAGAAAGCTCATTTCAAAGCTTTTCTGCCATATTATGTACCTAGGAGGGTGCTGACAGCACAGGGAATTTAAGCCATACGGCGGATAAGCCACGCTCGGATACCGTATTGGCAACGGATAAACCATTTGGGAAGGGTAAGGGATACGCAGCGGCCCGCATCTGTCTTGGCCGGTGCAAATTCGCCCCGGTAAAAAAGACGGCACGCATTGCCTTGATTGAAGATACGGTTTGCGGTTAAAGCCCGGACACGGGCGCTCCCGGGCAAGGACATCGCGGGAAAGCCATGGGGAACAAATCGGCCTGATACACCGGGTTTGCCCGACTCTTGCAAACAGCACACAAACGGCACAACGCTGATACGGATCATGGCGGAATAAACCCCGCACCGAACGACAAGAACGAACGCCACGGGATATTCAACGGAAGGATACCAGACATGCCCGTTTTTAATTCGCGCAGTTTCCGGGACCATGAACAGGTTGTTTTCTGCAGCGACCGCGTGACAGGCCTGAAAGCGATTATCGCTGTGCACTCCACGGCTCTTGGCCCGGCGACCGGGGGAACGCGCTTCTGGGATTATGGTGCAATCTACAAAAGCGTCCCTGTCGATGTGGCCGAAAGCCGCGCCGAGGAAGACGCGGTGTACGATGTCCTACGTCTGTCCCGTGGGATGAGCTACAAAAACGCCATGGCGGGCCTGCGTCTCGGTGGCGGCAAATCCGTCATCATCGGCGCCCCCAAAACCCTCGGAACAGACGATCTGATGCGCGCCTTCGGCCGCAACGTCAACCGTCTGGGCGGTAACTATTACGCGGCCGAGGATGTCGGCACATCGCCGGCAATGCTGGCCGCCGCCAGCGAGGCGACGGAATATGTCTGCGGCCTTGAAGGGGGTGAGTTCGGAACCGGCGATCCGTCGCCGCACACGGCTCTCGGGGTATTCGTCGGCATCAAGGCCGCCGTGCGTCACCGCTTGAACAAAACCGATCTGAAAGGCATACGCGTGGCCATTCAGGGCCTTGGTCATGTGGGTCAGTATCTGGCAAGGCATCTTCTGGATGCCGGTGCCGACCTGATCGTCACCGACATTGTCGAAGACAATATCAATGCGGTGAAAGCCATGGGCGATGTGACCGTGGTAAAACCGGAAGGCATTCATGCCGTGGACTGCGATGTGTTCGCGCCCTGTGCACTGGGCGGGGGCCTGAACCGCAAGACCATTCCCGAAATAAAGGCCACGGTTATCGCCGGCGCCGCCAACAATCAGCTGGAACGTGAAGGCGTGGAAGATGAAGACCTGCGCCGGCGCGGTGCCCTGTATGCGCCCGATTATGTGATCAATGCCGGGGGCATTATCTCGGTCGAGTCCGAAGTGTACAAGGAACGGCTGGACGAAGACGCACGCCGTGCCAAGGTCCTGCGCATCGGCGACACGCTGAGCCGCATTTTCGAGGCAAGCGACCGGCAGGAACGTCCCACCGGCATCATTGCCAACGAAATGGCGGAAGACATCATCCGCAGCGCGGGCGAGGCAAAACTGGCGGCGACACCGGCAGCGGCGGAATAAGTCCCGGCCGGCGTTCAGCCCCAGTCGTACATATACAGCCATACCGCAAGACAGCAAGACACATGCCCCATTCGGTCCGTCCGAATGGGGTGTGGCGTCATACCGGAAAAGGGATCAGGGCCATGCCCTATGTGCGGGTCGAAATCACCAGGGGCGCGACACGCGACCAGAAGAAACAGCTTGTCGGCGACATTACCGACAGCCTTGTGGGCAGGCTTGGCAAAAAGCCCGAACATATCCACATCGTCATCGATGAAGTTGACGAGGACAATTGGGGCTTTGCCGGCATGCTGACCACGGACTGGCGCAAACAGCAGTCCTGAGGCTGCATCGCCAATCCTGTATTATGGGTGTATTGCGCCCCGCGCCAGGTGTTCAGGCCGCCTGCGGGCCCTCAAGGCACGGGTCGCTCGCCCCTTTGAGCCGCCCGCCTGCATTTGCATACAACTGGGTACCATGGCTGTGCACCGTATCGTTATCAAGGACCGTGTCGGGGGTATAGGCTGTAACGTCGCCTTCCAGCCTGTCATACAGCGGCCCAAAATCCTGATAGGTGGCCTTGAGCAACTCGTCGAAACTGTCGATCACCCAATATGTCTGCTGAAAGTCGTCGATGCGGTAGTCCGTGCGCATCAGCCGCTCCAGATCGAAATGGATGCGGTGCGGGCAGTCACTGTCTAGGGAAAAGATGCTCTCCGACTTGGAACTGACGATGCCGGCACCATAAATACGCATGCCGTCCCTGGTCTTGATCAGGCCGAATTCCACCGTATACCAGTACAGCCGGGCCAGATTCTTCAGAACCCCCCGGCCACCGGCACGCTGGCCGCCCTGCCCGTACGCTTCCATATAGTCGGCAAAGACGGGATGGGCCAACATAGGCACATGGCCGAACACATCGTGAAAAACATCCGGTTCCTGCAAATAGTCGAGCTGCTCTTCCGGGCGGATAAAATTGCCGGCCGGGAAACGGCGGTTGGCCAGATGATCGAAAAACACATCGTCGGGCACCAGGTCGGGCACGGCGACGACACGCCAGCCCGTCAGCTTTTCCAGACGATCCGAAAGTTCGATAAAATTGGGAATGCCGCTGTCTGAAAGACTCAGCTTGGTCAGACCGTCCATGAACTCGTCGCAGGCGCGGCCCGGCAGCATCTTGCATTGTCGGGCATAGAGACGATCCCAGCGGTCGTGTTCTTCCGCGGTGAAATGCTCCCACTCCTGGTCAACGGTATAATCTTCGGCCACTTCCACGGTGCGGCCCAAACGTGTCTTAATCAGCATATCTCCCTCCTCCATATACCGTTCATGGCCCGTGTCCCGCCTGCCTCTCTTATGCACGCATCTCCTCGGGTGTATCGGGCTGTACTTCCGGTGCGGCATCGGCAAAGGCAGGCAAGGCGCATGCCGCCGCATCTATGGCCGTCAGCAGGGGAAAGGCCTCCAGCGACACATTGAAACGGCGCGCATTCCACATCTGCGGCACCAGGTAAACATCCGCCAGCGTCGGGCTGTCGCCATACAGGAAGGTGCCGCGCATGTCACTGGCGGCCGCAAGCGTCTCCAATGCCTGAAAACCCTGCGTTATCCAGTGACTATACCATGCATCGACGGCCGCGTCGTCCGCACCGAGATCGCGCTTCAGATAGGTCAAGACCGACAGATTGTTCAGCGGATGAATGTCGCATCCAACCAGTGCCGCCATCTGCCGCACCAGGGCCCGGCCCGCATGATCCCCCGGCAAAAGCGGTGGATCGGGAAAGCACTCTTCCAGATATTCCAGAATAGCCGGCGATTGCGAAATAGACACCGCATGATCCCTGTAGAACGGTATCCGCATCTGCGGGTTCAGCGCCTTGTAGGCCGCGTCTTTCTGTTCGCTGACCTTGGGCATGATGTTCACCGGCACATAGTCATAGGACAACCCCTTATGGGCCAGCGCAATCCTCACCCGGTATGACGCGGATGACCGGAAATAGTTGTAAAGCTTACGCTGGCAGGGTCCGTCCGTGCTCATCCCCGGTCTCCGTCCGCGTGTTCGATCGTCTGTTCAATGGCACCGAAGATGGACTGACCGCCCGCATCCCGCATTTCGATCCGCACGGTATCGCCGAACTGCAGGAACGGTGTCTTCGGGGCACCGCTTTCGATCGTCTCGATCATACGGATTTCGGCAACACAACTATATCCAACACCGCCCTCGGCAATCGGCTTGCCGGGACCGCCGTCCATCTTGTTGGAAATGGTCCCGGACCCGATGATGGAGCCCGCCGCAAGCGGCCGCGTTTTGGCGGCGTGGGCGATTAACTGGCCGAAGTGGAAGGTCATGTCCACACCGGCGTCGGGCCTGCCGAAAGGTGTATCGTTCAGGAAAGAAAGCAGCGGCAGGGACAATTTACCGCCTGCCCAGACATCGCCCAGTTCATCCGGCGTCACCGCCACGGGGCTGAGCGCACTGGACGGCTTCGCCTGAAAAAAGCCAAAGCCCTTGGCCAGCTCCCCGGGGATCAGACCGCGCAGCGAAACATCGTTCACCAGCAGGATCAGTTGAACGTGATCCAACGCCGCCTCAGCGCTGACACCCATGGGTACATCGTCGGTGATGACGGCAATCTCGGCCTCGAAATCCACACCCCAGCCGTCGGTCTGGAACACCTGTACAGGGTCGCGCGGCGCCAGAAGGCTGTCGGACCCGCCCTGATACATCAGGGGATCGGTCCAGAAACTTTCGGGCATCTCCGCGCCGCGTGCCTTGCGCACCAGTTCCACATGGTTCACATAGGCAGACCCGTCAGCCCACTGATAGGCGCGCGGCAATGGGGCGTCCACGACCGTCTCATCAAAGGACATACCCTCTACGGCTCCGCTGTTCAGGGCCTCATACCGGTCTTGCAGGCGGGATTTGACCTCCGCCCAGTTGTCCAGTGCCGCCTGAAGGGTCGGCGCAATATCACGGGCATCGGCCATGCGGCTCAGATCACGGCTGACAATGGCGAGGGCGCCGTCGCGGCCCTCCTTTAAAGACGCAAGCTTCATAAATTCAGTTCCCCAAAACGAAATCGGCTCTCCGGGCCGTGGCTCCTGCGAAAGACATCGCCTACCCTACCCCGGAAATTCTCCCTCACCGTGCAGCCATGCGGCGTGCTGCGGCGCTTTTTTGGTTTTCGACCATTCATCCAGCATATCGGGCGCGACCCGGTGCAACTCCGCAAGCATACCGGGCTTGTCCGTATTGGCCGCCAGTTCAAGTCGGTGACCATTCGGGTCGAAGAAATAGATCGACTTGAAAATGGTATGGTCCACCGGGCCGAGCACCTCGATGCCCTGCCCCTCCAACCGGTCTTTCGCCGCCAGCAACGCGTCCATGCTGTCCACCTTGAAAGCGATATGCTGCACCCATTCGGGCGTTTTTTCGTCCCGCCCCATGTCCGGTGAATTGGGCAGTTCGAAAAAGGCCAGCACATTGCCGTTCCCGGCATCGAGAAAGATGTGCATGTACGGGTCCGGTTCCTTGGTGGACGGCACTTCGTTTTCGGCAATCGCAAGCTGGAAGTCCATGTCCAGCGCCTTCTGGTAAAAGGCAACCGTTTCCTTGGCATCCCGGCAGCGGTAGGCAACGTGATGAATGCCCTGCAATTTCATGGCCCGGGCCTTTCCTTATGCCTCATCCGCATCGAGGACGCCGCGGCGAATCTGGTCCAGTTCGATGGACTCGAACAGCGCCTGGAAGTTTCCTTCCCCAAAGCCTTCATTGCCCTTGCGCTGGATGATCTCGAAGAAAATCGGACCGATCACATTCTGGGTAAAAATCTGCAGCAGAATACCCTGCCCGTCGGTCGGTGCACCATCCAGAAGGATGCGGCGTTCTTTCAGGGCGCCGGTATCCTCGCCGTGGCCTTCGACGCGGGTGTCAAGCTGCTCATAATATGTATCGGGCGTATCCTGAAAGGCGACGCCGCGATCTTTGAGAATATCGACGGATTGATAGATATCATCGGTGCCAAGCGCGATGTGCTGAATGCCCTCGCCCTTGTATTCCTCGATATATTCGGCGATCTGCGACTTGTCGTCGGAAGACTCGTTAATCGGAATACGGATTTTGCCGCACGGGCTGGTCATGGCCCGGGACACCAGACCGGTCAGCTTGCCCTCAATGTCGAAATAGCGGATTTCACGGAAATTGAAGACCTTCTCGTAAAAACCCGCCCACACATCCATGCCGCCCTTGGCGACATTATGGGTCAGGTGATCCAGATAGGTCAGTCCCGCGTTAAGCTCACTGCGCGCTGCGGCTTCGATGGGCACGAAGTCCACGTCGTAGATCGTTTTGTCGCCGTAACGGTCCACCAGATACAGACGGCTGCCACCGATCCCCTCAAGGCAGGGGATGTTCAGTTCCATCGGACCGACAGGATCGCTTACCGGTTTCGCACCCCGCTTGATTGCCTCGTCATAGGCAAAGGCCGCATCCTTCACACGGAATGCCATGGCACAGGCGCAGGGGCCATGGGTGGCGGCGAATTTTTGCGCGAAGCTTTCCGGTTCGGCATTGATGATGAAATTGATGTCCCCCTGACGGTGCAGCGTCACATCCTTGGAGCGATGGCGCGCGACGGCGGGAAAGCCCAGACGCTCAAACAGCGTGCGCAGCAGTTCGGGATCGGGCGCTGCATACTCGACAAATTCAAAACCGTCCGTCGCCAGTGGATTGTCCCAAAGATCCGCCATTTATCGTCTCCTTAATGGTGATGCAGGATACGGTGCAGACCGCAACCCTCTGCATATACCGGGTCCAAGTTTTGCTTGCGAAGATATTAGTTTCATATGAAACTTTCCGCAAGCGACAATGCATCTCTCACGTCAAAAAGGCCGCGCCATGGCTGACCATGATATGAACGACCGTCACGCCGCGCTGACACTTGCGTCCTTCCTGCCCTACCGGCTTTCGGTTCTGTCCAACAGGGTGTCCCGCGCCATTGCCGACCGCTACGAGGCACGTTTCCAGATCAGCCTGCCTGAATGGCGTGTCATGGCGGTGCTGGGGGATACGCCGGACCTGTCGGCCGCTGACGTGGCGGAGCGGACCGCCATGGACAAGGTCGCCGTCAGCCGCGCCGTCGCACGGCTGCTGCAATCGGGGCGTTTGATACGCCATTTTGCCGCCGATGACCGGAGACGGTCGGTTCTGTCCCTCTCGGCCGAGGGCTATGCCGTCTACCGCCGCATCGTTCCGCTCGCACTGGCGTATGAGCAGGAAATTCTGGCCAAACTGAGCATGGACGAGAGAGAAACGCTCGACAGGCTCCTCGACAAGCTGGCCGCACCGGACGCGGTCGATCACATGGAAAAAGAGAAATAGCCGCAAACGGCGCCGAAGCGGGGCGGTGGGCATGTAAAACAACCGGGCGGGCTTCCGGTTCCGCCCTTTAAGCCATGCTGACGGATTGGCGGGCTCTCAACCCCACCGGCCGTTCCGCCGGATACCCCAGATAATAGCCCTGCAGATATTCAACGCCTGTATCGCGGAGGGCGGATGCCGTGACCTTGTCCTCCACCCCTTCGGCGATGACACGGACACCGGCCTGTTTGGCGGAGTCGACGATATTGGCCACCATGTTCCACTTTTGCGGATCATGGGTCAGATGCTGCACAAGGGATTTGTCAAGCTTGATGAAATCGGGCCGGACATCCGTCAGCATCACCAGATTGTTGAAACCGCTGCCAAAATCATCCAATGCCAGTCGTGCACCCGCGCTGCGCAACCAGGCCGCCAGTGTTTTCAGCAATTCCGGGTCCGCCATCTGCTGGCTTTCCACCAGTTCGAAAACAATCCGCTCGGTGTCCACGCCCCGGTCTTCGACAACCGTGGTCAGCCAGGCATCCAGCCCTTCGGGCCGGGCCAGCGTATCGGGCAGGATATTGATGAAAAGATCCCCATCGATGGAAAGGTCGATTGCCGTCTCAATCGCGCTTTCCCCTGCCGCCATGTCCAGCATATAGGCAACATCGGCGCGCATCGCCGTATCGAACAGGATGGGCGGCGGGACATCCGTTCCGTCTTCCTTCATACCCCGGAACAGAAACTCATACCCCAGAACCTGACGATAATCCGTCGCCGAGACGATCGGCTGCATCAGGGACCGATAACGTTTCTCGGCCACGAGTTCGGCGATCCAGCGGCCCGACAGGCTGTTTGTCAGTTGCTCAAGCGAGCGGACATTGGCGAACTGGCTGATATTGGGAGAGGGGGAATCGCACACCATCAGGCGGATATGCCGACGCTCATACAGGCTGAAACATGTGTCCAGCTGCAAAAGCACCCTTTCCGACTGATGAACGTGAAAGCATAGGACACTGTCCTGATCGAGAAACCGTCTCGATGCCCCGAAATCAGTCATCAAAGCCGCGACTCGCACGCGTAACGTTGCGTCATCGACCCAAAAGAAAACAAAGCCAGGTCTGTTTTTATCGGGCAACAGCATAGAGCCGAACTTTCATGCCCCTAAAAATATCAAAACCAAATAATCAAAGGCTTTTTTCAACGGGTCCTTATGCTTGGCCCTTTGCCTGAAAAGTCCATGGCGACCGCCCTGCGAAAGGCGGATCGCCACTGTGGGCCTATAGTTGCACAGATATAACCAAGCAACAACCGCGACTTATAACCATCCAGACGCCCGGACGGCTCCAGCCCGCGTGATATCAGGTCGATTTCCGCACCGGTGTAGCCATATGTTTGCTCATGAACCCGTCCCGCCCCGCAGCGGCTGGCCAGAACCACGGGTTTTGTACGTGCCAGCACTTCCAGCCTGTCCGCCCAGACCTCGCTGACATGTCCGGCTCCGAAAGCGGCAATCACCACACCGGCATACGGCGCGTCCACAAGCTGGTCGATGATCCAGGCCGTGTCGTTAAAAGTGGCGGGAACAAGGGCAACCGGGGCCAGGTCCGCGGGCCGCGCCCCGTCCGGGCACGGCCTTGCCGGCGGCAGGGCCAGCCAGTCGGGCCGTCCTTCCGACACCGTGGCCAGCGGCCCGCCGTCGCTGACAAAGGCATCGACTGTGCTGGTGTGGGCCTTACGCACGCGCCAGGGGTCGTGCACCGTGCCGTTCATCACGATTGAAACGGGCGGCGCGCCGGCATCCAGGGCGGTTGCCACCGCATCGAGAATATTGCGCGGTCCGTCCGCGCCGGTGCTGCTGGCCGGGCGCATGGCGCCGGTAAAGACCAGAGGGACCGTGCCCCGATACAGCAGACTGGCCAGAAACGCCGCTTCTTCCAGTGTGTCGGTCCCCTGCGTAACGACGACACCTTGCGCCGTTCCCGCCTCCGCACGACGGCAAATGTCCAGAATATGCCCATAATGCAGATTGGCGCTGCCGATGCCTTCCAGGGTTTCGGCGCTGATATCGGCGATGCGGTCCAGCCCCGGCACCGCCGACGTCAACGCGGCCGCGTCCAGAACCGGCAGAACAGCGTCACCCTCCATACCGCTCATGGCGATGGTGCCGCCCAGTCCATATATCTGGACGGACAGGCGCCCGCTCACAGGCACCCCCACGGGGATCTTATGAACCCGATGGAAGCGGCTGTGCGGAAAGCGCCCTTACAGCAGCATTTCCGCCGGGGTATAGTCGCGGTTCTGATCACGCGCCACCGCTTCATACGTCACCTTGCCCTCACATACATTCAGTCCGGCGCGCAGATGCGTATCATCTTTCAGGGCCTGCTGCCAGCCCTTGTCCGCCAGGGCCAAACCATGGGCAAGCGTGGCATTGTTCAGGGCCAATGTCGACGTACGGGCAACGCCGCCTGGCATGTTGGCGACGCAGTAATGCACCACTTCATCAACCACATAGGTGGGCTCGGCATGCGTGGTCGGTTTCGCCGTTTCAAAGCAGCCCCCCTGATCGATGGCCACATCGACCAGAACGGAGCCGCGCGGCATATGGGCGACCATGTCCGCCGTCACCAGTTTGGGCGCGGCCGCGCCGGGGATCAGAACGGCGCCGACCGTCAGGTCGGCACTCAACACATGTTCCTCAATCGCCTCCGCCGTGGAAAAGACGGTTTTTGCCCGCCCCTGAAACAAATCGTCCAATTGCGCCAGACGCGGAATGGACCGGTCCAGTATGACCACATCGGCGCCAAGGCCGGCTGCCATGCGGGCGGCATTGGTTCCGACGACACCGCCGCCGATGACCGTGACCTTTGCGGGTACCACACCCGGCACGCCCCCAAGCAACATACCGCGTCCGCCCTGGCTCATTTCCAGCGCATGCGCGCCGGCCTGAATGGACATCCGGCCCGCCACTTCCGACATGGGCGCCAGCAGCGGCAGTCCCCCACGGCTGTCCGTCACCGTTTCATAAGCCACAGCCACACAGCCGGATTTAATCAATCCGTCCGTCTGCGGCACATCGGGCGCCAGATGCAGATAGGTGTAAAGGATCTGTCCTTCGCGCAACTGGGTATATTCGGACTCCTGCGGTTCCTTCACCTTCACGATCATCTCGGCCTTGGCGAAGATTTCTTCCGCCGTGTCCGCAATCGCCGCACCGGCCGCCATATAGTCGGTATCGGTGAAACCGATTTCATAGGCCGCGTTCTTCTGCACCAGAACGCTATGTCCATGGGCGATGAATTCCCGCACATTGGCCGGCGTCAGACCGACGCGGTACTCACGTGTTTTGATTTCCTTCGGCACGCCGATCAGCATGGCAACCCCCTCTATCCTCGATGCATCATGACCATAATGGTGACATGGCCGGCACCCTACCAAAGCAGGCACAGAAAGTCCTTGCGAAGTCAGCGGTAAAATCGCAGCATCATGCAAACATTCTTCTCAATATGCACATTGAAAGCAAAGTCTTGCCCCACATGGCCCTTGATAAGATTGATCGTGCCATTTTAAGCCAGCTACAGAATGACGGGCGCCTGACCAACCGTGAACTGGCCGATGCCGTCGGCCTCTCGGAGTCCGCCACGTCGCGCCGGGTCAAGGCACTGGAGGACAGGCATGTCCTGACCGGTTACAGTGCGACACTGAATGCCGCCGCCGTGGGATTGCCGGGGTCGGTCTTCGTTCGGGTCTCCCTCGACAGTCAGCGCGAGGAACATCTGGGCGCATTCGAACGCGCTGTCACCCATGTACCCGAGGTGATGGAATGTTTCCTGATGAGCGGGGATGTGGACTATCTGATCCGCGTCGTCGTGCGTGACGCTCCGGATTACGAGCGTTTGCATCACAGCCTGACCCGGTTGCCCGGCGTTGCCCGTGTCCATTCCAGTTTTGCCCTGCGCACCGTACTGCGGCGCAATCGTCTGCCTCTGGACCAGACTCCTCCTGAACCGCTTCCCTGAAGCTCTTTCCATCAGAAGCGACATGGCATCACAGTGGATACGTCTGTTACTGCAAGATCAGCTTGATATGGCATCATACATCCATATGGATCGATATTTTTATTGATAATAATTCTTATCTTCATTATTGATTGACTTTCCACCATTTAGGAAGGACAGCTTTTCATGACCCGCCCCTTGCGCTCTCACGCACGCATCGACATGGCCGCACCCAACAGGAACGACACGCCATCCACGCCAAAGGAACGCAGTTGCAGGGATTTGAACGCCGCCGAACAGCTGGTTCTGTTTATGACACGGCGCTGGGTCGGCGCCGTAACCGCACCGGAAGGCAGCCGTGAGCGGCACGACAGCCTCATGGCATGGAGCCGCGCGTTCTGCCATGCCGGCGGCCCGGCGGCGGCACGCTCATGGGACTGTTTCCTCAGCCTCGTGGCGCACAACGCGCCGGACGGCCTGACAACAGGGTGCCGGAAATGCGGGCGCCCCAGCGCTGACGAGCGGAGACTGCTGGCAGCCCTGGCCGCGTATCAATACGGTGACCTGCATACCGGGCGCGCCCTGATCCGCCACTGGCTTCAGGATGCACAGGCCCGTCTGGCCGAACATCATCTGATCCTGTTTGCCGGTCGTCTCGTGGACGCCTCCTTCCGCCTGCGGCCGCCGGCCGATACGGATAGGGTTCCGGATCGCACAAAAGACTCTTACGGCCAGTCTCTCGAAGGCCATGTCATGCCAGCGCATGCAACTCTGCATTGATGGCACCGATTAAATCGTCAATGGCGATGGATATCCTGAAACATGCTGCAATGGTGGGATATCGTCTATTTTCGTTGGCAAACCCACATTTCTTGACGCGGGTCAATATTTGCCGGTCTGTTGTTTTATAGGGTTACAGGCGCTCGGCCACCTTCACAGGAAACACCTTCAGGATGTGTCGGGCGATATGCGTAACGTGTCCGACTGCCGCCAACAGTCGGGCGGGTTCTGATCGGGCAGGCCACGACCGCCCGGCGGGAAGGGAGGGGCGCCACCTTTACTCCAGGACAGGAAAGGATACCCTATGGCCCAGACGAAAACCGCCTCGCAAACCTCAACCAGCGGAAAAACCGCTGCCGCCAGCGATGCCGCACAGAAGACGGCGGCAAGTGTCACGGCTGCAACTACAGCCGCCACGCCAAATCCCATCGGCATCCCTGCCATGGACGGCGAGGCCTTCATGGCGCTCAGCACAAAAAATATTCAGGCCCTGTCGCGTATGAGCGACGTTTTTCTCACAGGCGTTGCCAATGTCCACAGCGAATTGAGCAATTTCGTCAGTCGCCGTCTGCAGGAAGATATTGATTTTCAGCATTCCCTGTCCAAATGCACGTCGCCGGGTGATGTTCTGGAACAGTATTCAGTCTTCATGCAGGACATGATGCGGGAATATATGGAAGAATTCTCCAAACTCGGCAGTCTCGCGGCGGAAAACAGTCTGAAAGGCGTGACTGAGCTTGAGGAAGAAACCCTCGGCACACACAAAACCGACTCCTGACAGACTGCCTGCGCATAACAAGGATCACTGTCCGGGTTGAGAAAACATACCCAACTGTGGATGCTGACGGTTAAAGCCGTTTTTCAAGCCAGTGCGGCACGGGCAATGCCTTTGAACGCAGGAAATCCGGGTTGAACAGGCGCGACTGATACCGCAGGCCGCTGTCGCAAATGATGGTCACAATGGTGTGGCCGGGCCCCATCCGCCTTGCAAGGCGGATGGCGCCCGCCACATTGACCCCCGTCGATGCCCCGACACAAAGACCTTCCTTTTCCAGCAGATCGAAAGCGATCGGCAATGCCTCTTCATCCGGAATCTGGAAGGCGGTGTCGATCGGCGCGCCTTCCAGATTGTCGGTGATGCGGCTTTGTCCGATTCCTTCAGAAATCGACCCCCCTTCGGCTTTCAGTTCGCCGGTCGTATAATAGCTGTACAAGGCGGCGCCCATGGGGTCGGCCAGGCCGATGACGACATCCCTGCGGTATGATTTCAGCCCGATGCCGACACCGGCCACGGTCCCGCCGGTCCCGGCCGCACAGATAAAACCGTCCACCTTTCCCTCTGTCTGCTCCCAGATTTCACGGGCCGTGGTTTTGATGTGGGCCTCGCGGTTGGCCACATTGTCAAACTGATTGGCCCAAACGGCACCGTGTTTTTCCGTGGATGCCAGCTCTTCCGCCAGGCGCCGTGCCACATGCTGGAAATTGTTGGGGTTGGAATAAGGGGCGGCCGGGACCAGTTTCAGCCCTGCCCCCAGCGTTCTCAATGTGTCGATCTTTTCCTGGCTTTGCGTTTCCGGCATCACGATCAGCGTCCGGTACCCTTTGGCATTCGCCACAACGGCAAGACCGATCCCCGTGTTGCCGGCCGTACCTTCAACGATCAGCCCTCCCGGTTCCAGATAGCCGTTTTTCTCGGCATCCTCGATGATGTTCAGCGCGGGTCGGTCCTTTACCGATCCGCCGGGATTGGCATACTCCGCCTTGCCATATATGTCGCATCCGGTCAGTTCCGATGCGTATCTCAGCTTGATCAGCGGCGTATTGCCGATACCGGCGATCGCTCCCGTATCCATGAAAAGGCCTCCAGGATAAAAAATTTTTCTATATCACCCAGGAATGGCGGCTGGGCGCGCAAAAAGCAATTCAAGAAAACAGGAGCAGCGGAATAGTTTGTCTAATCCCCTAACCTGCACCGTCCTCACCGGTCTGCGCTTCGATCCAAAGGTCGATACGGTCTTCCAGCAGGCCGAGCGGCACACCGCCAACTGACAGGATCTCGTCATGAAACGCACGGATATCGAACCGTGCACCCAACACCTTCTGCGCCCGGCGGCGCAACTCCAGAATCTTCAGTTCGCCCATTTTGTAAGCCAGTGCCTGCCCCGGCCAGGATATATAGCGGTCGACTTCCGTGCGGATATTGTGGGTGGACAATGCGGAATTTTCTTCCAGCAGGGCAATCGCCCGTTCCCGTGTCCACCCGAAGGCATGAATCCCGGTATCGATCACAAGTCTGCAAGCCCGCCACATTTCATAGGACAGACGCCCGAAATGGTCATAAGGCGTTTCATAAAGCCCCATTTCAATGCCCAGCTTTTCCGCATACAGGCCCCACCCTTCGCCAAAGGCATGCGGGTAAAGTCCCAGCCGGAATTCAGGCACATTTTCCAGTTCCTTGGACAGGGCGATCTGATGATGGTGGCCGGGCACGGCCTCATGCAGGGTCAGGGCAGGCAAGGTATATAAGGGCCGCTTGTCCAGCGCATAGGTGTTGACCCAATACATGCCGCCACGCGGCGCATCCAGGGGCGCGCCCACATAACGCCCGGTGGTGTAGTTGGGGGCGATCGCCGCCGGGACCGCTTCAACCCCGTAAGGCTGCCGTGGCAAACGCCCGAAAAAGGCCGGCATCACCCCATCGATCTTTTTCGCCAGATAGCTGGCGGTCAGCAAAAGGTCCCGCTCGCTTTTGGCGTAAAATTGCGGGTCACTGCGCAGAAACGCAATGAATGCCTGCAACCCGCCGTCAAATCCGGCGTCCGCAATCACGGCCTCCATTTCCCTGCGGATGCGCTCAACCTCACTCAGGCCTTTTGCGTGCACCTCTTCCGGGGTGATGTCGAGCGTGGTGTAGAACCGCACCATTGCCGCATAATATGACTTACCGCCCGGCAGACCGGTCGCGTCAAGCGCCGTGCGGACCGCCGGCATATACTCTTCCCGAATGAAACGGTCCAGACGGGCATAAGCCGGCACCACATGGTTAGCAATGGCCGCTTGCGCCGTCGTCTGCAACCGCTTGCTTTCCGCAGGGTCGATGGTATCCGCCATGCGGACGAACGGACCGTAAAACGGACTCTCCGCAGGGTCGTCGGTGACATAGGCCCCGAACGTCGGCAGCAGCCCCTCCATCACCACCCGCGGCATGGTGAACCTTTCCGCCATCCCGGTTTCCAGATTGGCGATGTGCGCTTCAAAATAAGCCGGCAACGCCGTCAAAAGGGCGATGTAGCGCTCATAATCCCCGACACTGGTGAAGTTATACTGCGTCCATGCCCGGCTCGGATAGGTATGGAAGCCGCTGTCACTGAAAAAAGGTATCCTCCAGGTACGATAGCGGGCGAACAACAGCTCGCGCTCCAGATAATACCGGAACATGTCATGATTCAGACGGTCCTCATCGCCCAACGCGGACCGGTCGATGGCGTTCAGGTCGTCCAGGAAAATACCGGCCTGATCGCTCCGGCGGCTGTGATCTTCCGGCGCGACACCCCGCCAGCGGTCAGGGACGGGACGGGGGGCACCCACCGGGGCAGTCCCCGGATTTTCCCGGTAATAGATTATGCGCTCGCGGGCAAACAGGGCATGCAGGGCCGTGGCCGCATCCTCCCGCGCATCGGCCAGGGCCGCATCCCCGTGCAACAGGCCTGTCAAAATCACGGTGGCCGCGACAATGGCGGATACTGATCGTGCCCACATGGCTCCCTCCCCTCATCATGCGGCCAGCCCGGCGGATATACCGTTCAGGGCATGGCGCGTATCAATTTGTTTCTCTGATCGGAATGTGCGGCTCTGTGACAAACCGGCATCGGATTTTGGATGCCCGTGTCCGCTTGGTTCAATTCACGATTCAGCCAAGCTCCTTCAGAAGCTCGTCCAGCGCCTGATTGCCGGCCGTCTTGTCGGCGGTGTCCGGTTTTGCCGCGTCTTCCGCCGCTGACGCGCCCGTTTCAGGATCATCGAATTCGGCATCCGTGATCTGGGGCACGGCTTCCGGGCCGTCCTGCTCTGGCAGGAACAATGCCCCCGGCACGGCCTCCGGTCCGACGAAATCGTGGATGGTTTCGCCGAGGGCGATATCGATCGCGTTCATCAGTTCTTCGCGGTTGATCGGCTTGGTCACCACCTGCTGCATCCCGGCCTGATGAAAACGCTGTATCTGCTCGGGAAAGGCATCGGCGGTGCAGGCGATAATGGGGATGGACGCCTTGTCGCCCTCCATGGCCCGGATCCATTTGGTGGCGTCTATCCCGCCAAGGACCGGCATCTGCACGTCCATCAGAACAAGGTCGAAATCCTGTTGTTCGACCGCCTGGCAAGCCTCGGCGCCATTCTCAACCCTGACCAGTTCATGCCCCAGCTTGCCGAGCAGGTTTTCAATAATGTTCTGATTGATGGGATTGTCATCGGCGACGAGAACCCGCAGCTTTCGGCGTGCGGTTGTCTCGGACAGGGCGACGATTTTCTTGAACTGGCGTCCTTCCACCACGTCGCTGGCATCGCCGACCTTGCACTTGAAGGTAAACCAGAAGGTCGAGCCTTCGCCGATCTCGCTCTCAACCCCGATATCACCGCCGAGAAGAATGCAAAGCTGCTTGCAGATGGCAAGCCCCAGGCCGGTGCCGCCGAACCGCCGCGTGGTCGAGGCGTCGGCCTGGGTGAATTTCTGGAACAGACGCGCAATCGCCGACGGCTCAATACCGATACCGGTATCCCTGACCGTGATCTTGACGGTCAGGTTGTCATCCTGACGGTTCAGCAGGCGCGTACCGATGGTCACGCCGCCCGTCTCGGTGAATTTGATTGCATTGCCGACAAGATTGAACAGAATCTGCCGCAGGCGCGTGGGATCGGACACGATGACGTCCGGAATGGTCGACCCGCATTCGCACTGCAAGGCAAGGCCCTTTTCCCGGGCCTTGGGGGCCAGAAACTCGACCGTATCATTCAGGACGTCATTCAGGCGCAGGGGCTGGTATTCCAGGTCCACCTTGCCGGCATCCAGCTTGGAAATATCCAGAATGTCGTTGATCACCCGCAGCAGGGTCTCACCGGACTGACGCAGGGTCACCGCGAAATGCCGCTGGTTTTCATCCAGGTCGGTGTCCATCAGAAGCTCGATCATGCCGATCACGCCGTTCAGGGGCGTGCGGATTTCGTGGCTCATGGTGGCCAGGAATTCCGACTTGGCGACATTGGCGGATTCAGCCGCATCGCGTGCGCGGGACAATTCGTTCGCCAGTTTGGCGAAGGCCTCGCGCTGCTCGCGCAGGACCCCTTCGTTGCGGCGGCGGTCCTGCATCACTTCCTGCAGGCGGGTCTCCCCCTCCTCCGCTGCCAGGACCTTGCTCGCCATGTCGGCCAGGCGGGCGTTCAGCGCATCCAGCGCGCCGGCCACCTCCTCGTCCAGCACTTTCGGGGCCTGCGCCAGGATGGCGCCGGCATTTTCCTCCTCGGCGGCGATGGCCAGCACGGCATCGATCAGGACATCCTGCGGGCGCAGCACCATGCGGTTGAACGCCACCTGCAATGCGAACCCGACGCCTCCCCCCAGAAACACGGCGGCCATAACGCCGATGGCCCCGACCCCCGTGCCCTCGGACAGGATTTGCGACAGGGCAACACTGACCAGCGCCAGAACGGCGCCAAGCAGCGGCAGAAGTATTACAATGCGCTTTATCGGCGTGTCCGTCGGCACAGGCAGCTCATATTCTACAAAAGCCTCGTCAGTCACGGTGTTTTGCAATCACAGTGTTGGCAGTCGCGGCGTTGTTGACCGCGAAAAGAATAGTCTTGCCATTCTGCAACGGCAAACCAAACTTGACATATGCGTGACTGTGGCAAGGCAGCGGGCACCGACACAATCCCCTAAAACTGCACCCGCTGGGTAAAGCCGCCGTCGACGATCAGGTTGGTGCCGTTGATCCAGGACGCCGCCGGACTGGCGAGAAAGGCGACCGCCCGCGCCACCTCCTCCGTCGTGCCCAGACGGCGGTCGGGGTGACGCTCGGCGGTGGACTGGTAAATATCCGGCTGCGTGCGCTCTATCTCCCCCCAGAAACCGTCATCCGCATGGATCGGCCCGGGCGAGACGGCGTTGACGCGGATGCCGTGCGGGCCGGCGGCCCGGGCCAGCTGGCTGGCATAGGACAGAAGACCGGCCTTGATCGTGCCGTAAGGACCGGGGTCGCCCATGGCCTCGACGCCGGCGATGCTGGAAATGATGACGATGGCACCGCCGCCCGACTGCGCCATGGGCAGAAGGACATTCTCGCAGCCGCGCACCGTGCCCATGAGGTCGACGTCAAAGGCGGTGCGCCAGCCCTCCTCGCCGGTGCCGGCGCCGCCGCTGACATTGGCGACGAAGATGTCGACACCGCCCAAGGTCTGGGCTGCTGCCTGGCACCAGGCGAGATAGGCGGCCGGGTCGGCGACGTCGCAGGTCTGGCCGAGAACGTTGAGACCGTCGGCCTGCAGTTGCGCGACACGATGCGACACCTGCTGGCCGTCGCGGGCGCAGAAAGCGACATGGGCGCCCTCGCGCGCGAGAAGGTCGACGATGGCCGCGCCGATGCCGCGCGTGCCGCCGGTCACGAGCGCGCGCGTGCCGTTCAGTCCCAGATCCATGATGGCCTTCCCCCTTGCCTGTCGATAGCCCTGCGCCGACATTTAAGCACAGGCATTATCATATGATCCGCCACCTTGACAGTGCCGTGATAGCGTCTTTCGTTACACAATGCGCGCGCGCCTGCAACTCTGGATACCCGAAAAACAGCGGATGCCTGAAACCGAGGGGGGGGCCGAAACCGTGGCGAACGCCCGCATGACGGGGCCCAGGCGGGGCCTGACGGAGACCGGACAGGAGCAAGGCGGGAGGGCGCGGGCGCCGGCTTAAACCGCCGCTGCAAGGCCGCCGGAACAAACCTCCCGGAGCAAGACACCTCCGGCCGTGACACCGCCCGCCTGGGAGGCCGCCGGACATCCGCCGCCGGATAAAGGGACGGGGCCTGAAGACATGACGGGGGGGCCAGCGCCCCCGGAGGGAGGCCGCCCGGCACCGGATAGAGCCGGATATCCTGAGACAGGCCCGGGTATCCTGAGACAGACCACGAGGCCCTAGGCGCCCAGGGGGTGTAGAGCAAGACCCCTGGCCACGACATCGCCCACCGGAGAAGCCACGGGACATCCGCCACCGGATGAATGGGGGGAGCCCGTGACCTGCCCTGGGAACGGGATCGACGCCCGCCCCCCGGACGGCGACCGCCCGGCCCCGGATGGAGGCGGATACCTCGCGACAGACCCGGAGGTCCTGATACCCTGAGACGGGCCAGGATATCCTGAGACACACCGCGAGGCCCCTGGGCGCTTAGGGGCGCAGAGCAAGACCCCCGGCCACGACATCGCCCACCGGAGAAGCCACGGGACATCCGTCACCGGATTAATGGGGGGAGCCCGAGACCTGCCCTGGGAACAGGATCGGCGCTCCCCGGATGGAGGCGGATACCTCGGGACAGGCCCGGAGGTCCTGATACCCTGAGACGGGCCCGGGCACCCTGAGACAGACCGCGAGGCCCCTGGGCGCTTAGGGGTGCAGAGCAAGATTCCCGGCCACGACACCGCCCGCCGGGGAGGCCGCCGGACATCCGTCGCCGGATGGAGAGGCGGGGGCCGGGGCCCTGCGCTGGGAACGGGATCGACGCCCCCGGACGGCGACCGCCCGGCACCGGATGGAGGCGGATACCCCGGGACAGACCCGGAGTCCCCCGGGGACCCTAGGGGATGTGGAGCAAGACCCCCGGCCACGACCATCGCCCGCCGGGGAGATCGCCGGACATCCGTCGCTGGATGCAGGGGCGGAGCCTGGGGCCCTGCGCTGGGAACAGGATCGGCGCCCCCCGGACGGCGACCGGCCGGCCACGGATGGAGGAGGCGGATAGCCTGGGAGAGGCCCTGAGGATGCTGGGCACCCCTGAGGGGCTGTGAGGCGATAGGGCCTCAGGCGCCCCCAGAACAGACAGCCCCAGAACAGACAGCCCCAGAACAGGCCCCTTGGCAGGCACTCCCGGAATCAGCCTTCAGAAGCAGGCGGCCCGGGCACGTGCCTGGGCCGCGCGCTTTGGGCATTACCTCAGGCATCGGTGACCGCCTCCGGCCCCGGCCCCCGGCGTCGCCCTGGGGACGTCGCCGGACGCCCCCTCAGGCACCCACTCAGCCGCCCCCTCAGGCGGCTTCGACGTCGGCGGCGGCGCGGTCGCGGAGGTCGCGGCGCAGGACCTTGCCCACGGGCGACTTGGGCAGTTCGTCGACGAAGATGACGGTTTTCGGCACCTTGTAGCCGGTCAGATGGTCGCGGCAGTGGGCGGTGACATCGCCCGCCGTCAGCCGGTCGTCGCCCTTGACGATGTAGGCGACGACCCGTTCGCCGGTAACGGCGTCGGGGGCGCCGACCACGGCGGCCTCGGCGACGCTGTCATGGCGGGTGAGCACATCCTCGACATCGGTGGGATAGACGTTGAAGCCGGAGACGATGACCATATCCTTCATGCGGTCGACGATGGAGAGATAGCCCTCGTCATCGACCACGGCGACATCGCCGGTGCGCAGCCAGCCGTCGGCGAACGTTTCGGCATGGGCGTCGGGCCGGTTGAGATAACCCTGCATGACCTGGGGCCCACGGATCCACAGCTCGCCCGGTTCGCCCGGGGGCATGTCCTTGCCGTCGTCGCCGACAATGCGCAGTTCGGTGCCCGGCAGGGGCTGGCCGGCGGTGCCGCGCTTGGGCTCGCTGGCGAGGTGGGTGGTGGTGACCATGCAGGTGCTCTCGGTCAGGCCGTAGCCCTCGTAAATGCCGGCGCCGGTGAGCTTTTCCCAGGCCTGGGCGGTGGCGGGCTGAAGGGGGGCTGCGCCCGAGAAACAGTAGCGCAGGCTGTCGGGCGGGTTCCGGGTGAACCAGTTCTCCTGCAACAGGCCGAGATAGAGGGTGTTGACCCCCGGCATCAGGGTGATGTCGAAATTGTTGAACACCGGCTGAAGGTTGGCGAGCGGGCGCGGCGCCGGCACCAGCACCACATGGGTGCCGTTGTGCAGGCTGGTCATGGCGCCGACCGCGAGCGCATAGACGTGATAGAGCGGCAGCACCAGCATCATCACTTCCTGCCCCGGCCGGACGGCGCCCTCGTTGCGCTTGTGGCCCTGGCTGATGTTGCTGATGACATTGTGGTGCGAGAGCAGCGCCCCCTTGCTGCGCCCGGTGGTGCCGCCGGTATACTGGTAAAAGGCGACCGAATGCGGGTCAGCCCCGGCGAAATACTGGGAGACGTCAATGCCGCGTTTCATGTGGCGGCGCCCGGCGGCCAGCACGGAAGCCAGCGTGCCGTGACTGTCGACGCCGAAAGGCGGCACCAGTTTCTTCACCCGTTTGAGGGCGAAGCCGAGGGCATGGCGGCGCAGGCCCGGAAACAGGTCGACCAGCGACAGGCGAAAGACCTTTTCCACCGCCGTATCGCGAATGGACTGGGCGACGCGGTCGCCGAACAGGTCGATGACGAACAGCACCCGCGCGCCGCTGTCCTGCAACTGATGCTGGGTTTCCTCGGCCGTGTAGAGCGGATTGACATTGGTGATGGTGAGCCCGGCCTTGAGAATGCCGAAGGCGACCACGGGATAGGCGAGCGTGTTGGGCGCCTGGATCGCCACCACATCGCCGGGCTTGAGGCCCAGTTCCTCGCGCAGGAACACGGCCATGGCGTCGGTCATGGATCCGAGCTGGCTGTAGGACATACTGGCCGCATGCCCGGTGGGCAGCACGCAACTGAAAGCGGTGGCGTCCCCGTGGGTCGCCACGCTCTGATCAATGAGGGCGCCCATATGCTGGGCCAGCAAATCTTCCGGGCCGAATTCCGGCCCCTTGTAAATCACTTCAGACATCGACTCTCCCCACTTGCAACAAGAGTAATTCTTCATGTATTGCGCGAAGCTGCAAGTCTTTTGCAGCAGCGGCGGGCACCGATCAGGCGCACATCAGGGTTTCGGCGGGCTCCAGACTGTCCATCACGCTGTCCGGCCGCGCGGCAAGGGCGCGGAAGGCATCGCCGAGACGGCGGCTTTCATCAGCCACCCGGCGCCAATAGGCGCGCCGGTCGGCGTCGTCCATGGCGGTGAAATTCCTGCGGTCGGGAATGCGGCCATAGGGCAGCCGGGCGACAAAGGCGTCGCTGGGCGCCAGCACCAGCATTTCGTCGAAAACGGACGGCGCGGCGCGGCGTTTTTTCAGCATCTTGTCAAACCAGCCCGGCACCGCATGGGGGTAGAAATGCGGATAGAGGACAATGCCGCCGTCCACCCGCCAGGGAATGTCGAAATGATAGTCGATCACCCCGCCGTCGCGGTAGACGCCGGGCGGCGCGCCGTCAATGTCGCGGATGGGGTCGATGACGAAGGGGATCGAGCCGGAGGCCATGAGGGCATCGTTCAGATTGGCCGCCGTCAGCGGAATGTCGATGCGGCCGAAATCGCGCCACTGGTCGCCATATGCCACAGTGGGGCCGCTGTGAAACACCGCCCGTTCGAAAAAGCGGCCGACGGCGCGGCGGTCGAGGGCGTTGGCGGTCATGGCGGCGAACAGGCCCGCCCCTTCCTGCACGGCAACCTCGCTGGCCAGCCAGCCCTTGGCGCGCACGGTGACGATATGGACGGGCCGGGTGCGGTTGCCGACAATGGCGGCGCGGTCCCGGGCGCTGAACAGCCGGTTGAGCATATCGTAGGAATCGCGCGTGATCTTGTCGGCCTTGTCACCGGGGGAATAGCGGTAGGCGAAATAGCCGTCCTCGAACCGGTTGAAGGCGTCGGCGGGGTCGGGATGGGCGGCGGCGGTCATGCGCCAGGCACCGATGGACGAGCCGATGAGCGGAATTTCACCCGCCGCCCCCGGCAGCCATTCGCCGAAGACGGCCTGATCCAGCCCGCGCAGCACCAGCCATTTCGGCCCGCCGGAGGCGCCGAGCACAAGGCGCACCGCATCCGGCGTCAGGCCGGTTTCGGCGAGACGGGCGCGGGCGGTTTTCCCGGCGATCAGGCGCAGGTCGGACATGGCTCTCCCATTCAAGGAGGAAAAGATACCCGCAGTGGGCGCGCATTATCAAGACTGATCGGTCCAGAAAGTCACAACCGACACGTGTCATCCCCCGCCAGAGGGCAGGATCGATCAAGGCAGAAGGGCGGCCGGCCCGGCGAACGCGGTTTCCGAAGGGCCGGCCGGCTGGCTTCTGACCGGTTGCGACCGGCCGTTGCAGGCGGGAGGCCGCCAGCCGGCAGGCTGACAAGGCCGGTTCCCGACAAGGGCCAAGAGCGCCCCCAGAAAGACCTCAGGAGGATCTCAAGGGGGTCAGGGTGTGAGAATCACCTTGCCCTTGGCGCGGCGCCCGGTCAGGGCGGCATAGGCGGCACGCACGTCGTCAAGGCCATGCACATCGTCCACCAGCGGTTTGATACGGCCGTCGGTAAACATGGCGAACAGGTCCTGCATGTTGGCGCGCTGGCCTTGCGGGTTGGCGGTTGCCCAGGCGCCCCAGAACACGCCGACAAGGGCGCATTGTTTCAGCAGGCACAGATTGATGGGGATTTTCGGAATGTCGCCGGCGGCAAAGCCGATGACAAGCAGGCGTCCGCCCGGCGCCATGCCGCGCACGGCCACCTCGGTGAAGTCGCCGCCGACCGGGTCATAGACCACGTCGACACCGCGCCCGCCGGTCAGTTCCTTGAGCGCCGCCTTGAGGTCGGTGGTGGTGTAATTGACCGTTTCGTCGGCGCCGTGGGCGGTACACACGGCGAGCTTTTCATCCGTGCTGGCCGCCGCGATCACCCTTGCGCCCATGGCCTTGGCCAGTTCGACCGCCGCGAGGCCGACACCGCCGGCGGCCCCCAGCACCAGCACGGTTTCGCCCGCCTGAAGGGCGGCGCGGTCTTTCAGGGCGTGATAGCTGGTCCCGTAGGTGATGGTCAGGCCCGCCGCCACATCAAAGGGCATGGCATCCGGGAAAGGCACGCAGGTCGTGGCCGGGACGGCGATTTTTTCGGCGAACGCCCCGGTCAGATGGTTGAAGATCACCCGGTCGCCGACGGCGACGCCGTCGACGCCGTCACCGACGGCGGCGACCACGCCGGCCCCTTCCCCGCCGGGGGTAAAGGGCAGTTCGGGTTTGAACTGATACTTGCCCTGGGTGATCAGGATGTCGGGAAAATTCAGTCCCGCCGCCTTGACATCGATGAGAAGCTGGCCTGCCCCGGCCACGGGGTCGTCCACCTGTTCCACGACCAGATCGTCCGGGCCGGTCAGGGCCTTGCACAATACCGCGCGCATTTCCGGGCTCCCTTACGCTTGCACTTATGCCACTTCGAACAGGCCGGCGGCGCCCATGCCGCCACCGACACACATGGTGCAGACCACATATCTGGCGCCGCGACGCTTGCCCTCGATCAGGGCGTGGCCGACCATGCGGGCGCCCGACATGCCGTAGGGGTGGCCGACGGAAATGGCGCCGCCGTTCACATTCAACAGCTCGTTCGGGATGCCCAGCTTGTCCCGGCAATAGAGGACCTGAACGGCGAAGGCCTCGTTCAATTCCCACAGGCCGATATCGTCCATGGTCAGCCCGTGCTGTTTCAGCAGTTTCGGCACGGCATGGACGGGGCCGATGCCCATTTCGTCCGGTTCCAGCCCGGCGACGGCGATACCGCGATAGATGCCGAGCGGGGCGAGCCCCCTGGCGGAGGCGGTCTTGGCCTCCATCACCACGGCGGCGGAGGCGCCGTCGGAGAGCTGGCTGGCGTTGCCGGCGGTGATGGTGCCGCCCTCGATCACGGTTTTCAGGCCCGACAGGCCGTCCAGCGTGGTCTCGGGCCGGTTGCCTTCATCCTTTTCCAGCGTCACGTCGTGGAAGGTGATGTCCTTGGTTTCCTTGTTCATGACGCCCATTTTCGTCGGCAGGGGCACGATTTCGTCGTCGAACTTGCCGGCGGCCTGGGCGGCGGCCGTGCGGCTTTGCGATTGCAGGCCGTATTCATCCATGGCCTCGCGGGAGACGCCGTAACGCTCGGCGACCACCTCGGCCGTTTGCAGCATGGGCATATAGGTGTCCGGGTGCATGGCCGTCAGGCTTTCATCCACCAGCAGGTGGCGGTTCATATTGTCGTTCTGGACCAGGGAAATGGATTCGAGACCGCCGCCGACGGCAATCTCCATGCCGTCATGGACGACCTGTTTGGCAGCGATGGAAATGGCCATCATGCCGCTGGAGCACTGGCGGTCCACCGTCATGCCGGCGACCCCGACGCCGAGCCCGCCCTTGAGCGCGGCGAGACGGCCGATATTGGGGCTGGTGGTGCCCTGCGGCAGGGCGCAGCCCATGATGCAGTCTTCGACCGCCGCGCCGTCAATGCCGGCACGCTCGACCGCGTGGCGGACGGCATGGCCGCCCAGCGTCGGCCCTTGGGTGGCGTTGAAGGCACCGCGATAGGCTTTGCCGATCGGGGTACGGGCGGTGGATACGATCACGGCCTCGCGCATTGGGGTTCTCCTTGGATAATATCGGTTTCTACTGTCAAGTCGGTGTCATCGGGAACATGGTGTGTGTCGGGGGGACACAGGCTTACCCCCCGATTTTGATGCCCTGCAGGGCGGCGGCCTTGGACAGGAATTTCATCGTCTGTTCGCCGCCGGCCTTCAACTCGCGGGCGCTGTCGCGGTCATCGATGGCGGCCCAGTGTTCGGCGATGGCCTCGGGCGTGGCCGCGTCCGGTTTGAAGACGACGCCGTCGGTCTCGGTGATGACGGCGCGCGCGAAGCCGCCCGCCCCCGCCGAGAGTATGGTGCGGTCCGGCCCGTTTTCGCCGGCCAGATAGAGCACCGCCGGCGTCACCAGAGCCGGGTCCAGAAGGGACGCGGCCTCGGGCGGCAACAGGTCCTCGGTCATGCGGGTGGCGGCGACCGGTGCGAGGCAATTGGTGCGGATGTTGTATTTCGCCCCTTCCAGGCAGAGTGTGTTCATCAGCCCGACCACCGCCATTTTGGCAGCGCCGTAATTGGCCTGGCCGAAATTGCCGTAAAGGCCGGAGGACGAGGTGGTCATGACGATGCGGCCGTAAGCCTGATCGCGCATGATGTCCCACACCGCCTTGGTGCAGACGGCCGACCCGGTGAGGTGGACGGCCACGACGGTCTCGAAATCGGCCATGCCCATCTTGGTAAAGCTTTTGTCACGCAGAATGCCGGCATTGTTGACAAGAATGTCGACCCGGCCGAAGGCCGACACGGCGGCCGCGACCATGTCGGCCACCTGGGCCTCGTCGGTGACATTGGCGCCGTGGGCGATGGCCTCGCCGCCGGCGGCCCTGATTTCATCCGCCACGGCCTCGGCGGCGCTGGCCGAGCCGCCCTCGCCCCGCACGTCGCCGCCCAGATCGTTGACCACCACCCTGGCCCCGCGCGCGGCCAGCGCCAGCGCATGGCTGCGCCCCAGACCGCCGCCGGCGCCGGTGACGATGGCGACACGGTCGTCGAAACGAATGCTCATAAACGTCTCTCCCTCAAAACACTTATCCGCCGACCACGATCATGGTCAGCCATTCGGCGATCAGGGCGGGCCGTTCCTCGCCCTTGATGTCGACCGTGACGTCGTGATGCAGCAGCAGGCGGCCGGCGCCCTTGTTTTCCACCTGTTTCAGGGTGGTGCGGCAGCGGATTTCGCTGTTCACCTTGACCGGGCTCATGAAACGGACCTTGTCGGTGCCGTAATTGATGCCCATTTCGGTGCCCTCGACCCGGATCAGGCTGCCGCCGGCCAGATGGGACAGCAGCGACAGGGTCAAAAACCCGTGGGCGATGGTGGTGCCGAACGGGGTTTTGGCGGCCGCCTCCGGGTCCACATGAATGAACTGATGATCCAGGGTGACATCGGCAAACTGGTCGATCCGGTCCTGGGTGACCTGAAACCAGTCGGACGCGCCGGTTTCCTTGCCGATGTAATCCTTTAAGTCATCCTTTGTGACAGTGATGGTCATATATCCCTCAAAACCAATATGTTAGGCGCTGTTGCTGCGATATTTCTTTAATTCGTTCCGGGCGATGACCATGCGGTGCACGGCGTCCGGGCCGTCGGCGAAGCGCAGGGTGCGCTGGCCGGTCCACATGGCGGCGAGCGGGAAATCCTGGCTGATGCCGGAGCCGCCGTGCATCTGCATGGCCTCGTCGATGACCTTGAGGGCCATGCGCGGGGCGACCACCTTGATCTGCGAGATGAAGGGCTGGGCGGCGGCGGTGCCGGCGGTGTCCATCATATAGGCGGCCTTGAGGCACAGGAGACGCGCCATTTCGATTTCGATCCGGCATTCGGCGATGATGTCGTAATTGGCGCCGAGCTTGGCGAGCGGCCGGCCGAAGGCCTCGCGCCCGACAGCGCGTTTGCACAACAGATCGAGCGCCCGTTCCGCCGCGCCGATGGAGCGCATGCAGTGGTGGATACGGCCCGGCCCCAGACGGCCCTGGGCGATTTCGAAGCCGCGCCCCTGACCGAGGATGAGATTTTCCTTCGGCACGCGGACATCGGTGAAGCGGATATGCATATGGCCGTGCGGCGCGTCGTCATGGCCGAACACCATCATGGGACGCAGGATTTCGACGCCGGGGGTGTCGCGTTCGACCAGGATCATGCTGTGCTGATTGTGGCGCGGCGCGTCCGGGTCGGTCTTGACCATGACGATGAAAATGGACGTGCGCGGGTCGCCGGCGCCGGAGGCCCAGTATTTTTCACCGTTCAGGACATAATGATCGCCGTCGAGAACGGCGGGCATGGAGATATTGGTGGCGTCCGAGGAGGCATGATCGGGTTCGGTCATCACATAGGCCGAGCGGATCTTGCCCTCGAGCAGGGGTTTCAGCCAGCGGTCCTTCTGCGCCTGATCGCCGAAGCGTTCCAGCACCTCCATATTGCCGGTGTCGGGGGCGTTGCAGTTGAAGATTTCCGCCGCCAGTGCGGAGCGGCCCATTTCCTCGGCTAGGTAGGCGTATTGCACGGTGTTGAGGCCAAAGCCCTTTTCACTGCCGGTGAGGAAGAAATTCCACAGGCCCGCCTGTTTCGCCTCGGCCTTCAGGCTTTCCATGATTTCGGTCATGCGCGGGGTAAAGGCCCAGCGGTCGCCGGTCTTGCCGATTTCGCCGTGATATTCGTCTTCCAGCGGCAGGATTTTTTCATCGATGAAATCCCGCACGCGGTCGCGCAAGGCCAGTGCCTCGCCATTCAGTCCCAGATCCATTGTCGTGCCCTCCTGTTGCCGGTGCCTTACGCGCCGGTGTCTCCGTCCGCGTAAAGACCGCGGTAATGATCCCTGATGCCGCGCCGGTCGATCTTGCCCGAGGCAATGCGCGGCAACGGCGCGTCCACGAGCCAGATATGCTCGGGAATTTTGAAATCGGCCAGATGGCCCTTGAGCCGGGTGCGCAGGTCGTCGGCCGAGACGCCGGTGCTGTCCCGCGTCACCGCCGCGCCGAGCAATTCGCCCATGCGTTCGTCGCTGATGCCGAAGACCATGACGTCGCCGACGCCGTCCAGCGCGTGCAGCGCGCCCTCGACCTCCAGCGTGCTGATGTTTTCACCGCCGCGAATGACAATGTCCTTTTTGCGGTCGGAAATGTGCAGATAGCCGTCGGCGTCGAAAAAGCCGACATCGCCGGTGCGCAGATAGCCGTCCGGGGTAAAGGCGTCGGCGGTCGCCTGATCGTTGTTCCAGTAGCCGCGCATGTTGGTGATGCATTTGGCCAGGACCTCGCCCGGTTCGCCCCGCGGCAGTTCATTGCCGTCATCGTCGACGATTTTCATCTGCATCAGCGGCGGCATGGGGCGGCCGACCGTATCGGGGCGGTCGACATAGCTTTGCCCCCAGTGGGCGGCACCGAGGGAGGTGGTTTCCGTCAACCCGTAGCCGATGCCGGGGGAGATATTTTCAAACGCGTCCATCATCTGCTGGACATGGGCGGCGGGCCGGGCCGCGCCGCCGGCGGACATGTCGGTCAGGCTGGACGTGTCGTATTTGTGGCGCAGGTCGGAGGCGGACAGTTCATAGGTCATGGTCGGCACGCCGGTGACGGCGGTGAGCTTTTCCGCCTCGATCATGCGGAAGGCGCCCTCGACATCCCATTTGTGCATGAGGACCAGTTTGCGTCCGCCCATGGCAGAGGCCATCATCACCGGAATGAGGCCGGTGATGTGGAAGAAGGGAATGGCCATCAGCAACCCCGGCTGCATGTCCGGGTCGTCGGGTACGCGGCCAAGGACGCGGAAGCCGAGACCGACGACAATCCATGCCATCAGCGCCGCGACCAGGGCCCGGTGGGTGGACACCGCCCCCTTGGGGAAGCCGCTGGAGCCGGACGTGTACAGCATCATGGCGTCGTCATCCGGGGCGAGCTCCACCTCGGGCCAGGCACCGCCGGTCTTGCCGGCGATGGCATCGTCGAGGGCGTGGAAGGCATCCCCGTCCGGCAGGGTGTCACGGGCAACGATGACCGTCAGGCCGAGGGGGGCGATGCTGTCCCGCATGCGGGCGGCACGCTCGCCGTCGGCGATGGCGAGACGGGCGCCGCAATCCTTCAGCGCCCAGTCCAGTTCCTCGGGCTGCCACCAGGCGTTCATCAGCACGGCGACACCGCCGGCGGCCATGACCGCCAGATAGGCAATGACCCATTCGGGATAATTGCGCATGGCGACCGCGACCCGGTCGCCGTGTCCCACCCCGAAATCGTCCGCCAGCGCCTGCGCCAGGCGGCTGGCCCGGTCGATGGTTTCGGCAAAGCTGAGCCGGGTGTCGCCATACACCAGAAACGGCAGGTCGCCGTGGGCGGCGATCATGGGATAGAGGGCGCGCACATCGTTCGGCTGATGGGCAAAGCCCGTAAAGGGCACCCCGTTCACGGTGACCTGTTGCGTCGCGAACATGGGCACCTTGTCGACGATGAAGCGCATGGCCTCGTCAATGGGGGTGTGCGGCGGCAGTTGCGGTAAATCCAGCGTGTCGAGCATTGCGGCGGGTCCTCCCTAAATCATCGCCTGAATTGATGCCCCTTCATCACGGACCCGGCCCCGTGGAGCCGCCACGGGGGCGGCACACAGATGTGGCGGGGGTCTGTTCGGCGGCCTGGCGTGTCCCTCAATCTTCACGCCGGCCGGTCCTGATCCGCCCGCCCCGGTTCCCTGTCCGTATCCGTCAGTAGCCGGACTGTCGGGCAAAACGGTCCGAATGGAAATAAAAATCGCCGTAAAGCTGCTGAACCGTGCGCGCGCGCTTGATGTAAAAGCCGATATCGTATTCGTCCGTCATGCCGATGCCGCCATGCATCTGAATGGCCTCATTGGTGGCAAGCTCGGCCACCTTGCACGCCTTGGCCTTGGCCAGCGAGGCGAACCAGGCGAGGCTGCCGCCCTTGTCGGCGGCCTGAAGGCCCTTGAGGATGGCGGAGCGCGCCGTCTCGACCTCGCTGTACAGATGGGCGAGGCGGTGTTGCAGGCCCTGGAAGGTGCCGATGGCGACGCCGAACTGCTTGCGGTCCTTCAGATAGTCCACCGTGGTGTCCAGACAGACCTGGGCGATGCCGAGCAGTTCGGCGGCATAGATGATGCGCGCCCGGTCAAGCGCGGCGTCGACACCGTCAAAGGCGTCGCCTTCCGTGCCGATCAGGCGGTCGGCGGGAAGCTGGACGCCTTCCAGAGTCAGCTTGGCCCAGTTGCGGCTGTCGGCCATGACGGTGCGGTCGACGATAAGGCCGGGCGTGCCCTTGTCCACCAGAAACAGGCTGAGACCCGCCGTATCGCCGGGGGTGCCGTCGGTGCGGGCCAGCACCAGAAAATGGTCGGCCACATGACCGTCGGGGACAAAGGTCTTGGCACCGGTGAGTGTGTAGGTGTCCCCATCTGTGTTACCGCTTGCGTTTTTGGCGGCGCGGGTGGCGGTGGCGGTCAGATCGTGGCGGCTTTTTTCATCGAGCGCGGGGCTGATGACAGTGTCGCCGCCGGCGATTTTCGCCAGCAGATCGGCCTTGACCGCGTCGGAGGCCAGGGTGTCGATGAGGCCGGCGGCGGTCACCGCGCTGGCCATGAAGGGCGAAGCCGCCAGGGTGCGCGCCATGGCTTCGGCCACGATGCCGGCACCCACATGGCCGAAGCCGGTGCCGCCGTGATCCTCGCCGACGAGCAGGCCGGCGAAGCCCATTTCGGCCATGTCGCGCCACAGGCCGGTGTCATAGCCGGTTTCGTCCTTGTCGTCGCGCAGGCGGCGCAATTGGGCCACCGGCGCCTTGTCGGTGAAAAACCCGTCCGCCGAGTCCTTGAGAAGCTGCTGTTCTTCGGTCAGTACCAGCGCCATGAAATCACTCCCCCGTGTATGGTGTCGCGTGTCATATTATCGCGTGCCATATTATCGTGTGTCAGGCGGGCGCGGCCGGTCCCTGCGACCGGGATGCGCGCCCTGAAAACAAAATTCAGAAATGAAAGACCGCCGGCGGTTATGCCGGCAGTCCGAGAATACGTTTGGAGACGATGTTGAGCTGCACCTCGCTGGTGCCGCCCTCGATCGAGTTGGCCTTGGTGCGCAGCCAGTCGCGCGCCACCTTGCCGTCGCCGGAAAACTGGCCTTCCCATTCCAGCCCTTCGGAGCCGTGGGTTTTGACGATCAGCTCATGGCGCGTCTTGTTCAATTCGGTTCCGTAATATTTCAACATGGAGGAAAACGCCCCCAGGCTGGCGCCGGCCTTGGCCTCGTCCGTGGCGCGCTGCATGGTGAACAGGAAGGCGGCCGCGTCAATTTCATGGGCGGCGATGTCGGTGCGCAGCGCCCCGTCATCCAGGTGGCCGTCCGCGTCCACGCCGAGCTTGTCGCGGGCGATGGCCGACAGGGGTTCGGGCGCGCCCATGTCGCCGATCATGGCGCGTTCGTGGGTGAGGAGATATTTGGCGATGGTCCAGCCCTTGCCCGGTTCGCCGACGATGTTTTCCTTCGGCACGGTCACATCGTCGAAAAAGGTTTCGCAGAAGGGGGAATTGCCGGAGATCAGCTTGATCGGCTTGGTGCTGACGCCGGGGCTTTCCATATCGAACAGCAGGAAGCTGATGCCTTCATGCTTGGGCGCGTCGAAGTCGGTGCGCACGAGACAGAAAATCCAGTCGGCCTGATCGGCGTAGGATGTCCATACCTTTTGCCCGTTGACGAGATAATGGTCGCCCTTGTCCTCGGCCTTTGTCATCAGGCTGGCGAGGTCGGACCCGGCATTGGGTTCGGAATAGCCCTGACACCAGCGGATTTCGCCGCGCGCGATGGGCGGCAGATAGTGACGCTTCTGTTCCTCGGTGCCGAATTCCAGCAGCGCCGGGCCCAGCATCCAGATGCCGAAGGAATTGAGCGGCGCGCGGGCGCCGATGCGCTTCATTTCGTCGGCGAGGATTTTGGCCTGTGCCTTATCCAGGCCGCCGCCGCCGTACGCCTTGGGCCAGGCGGGCACGGTCCAGCCACGGGCGGCCATGCGCTGCATCCACACCTTCTGGTCCTCGGACTGGAAGGTGAAATTGCGCCCGCCCCAGCAGATGTCGCTGTCGCTGGTGATCGGCGTGCGCATGCCGGCCGGGCAGTTTTCTTCCAGCCAGGCGCGCGTCTCGGCGCGAAAGGCGTCCAAATCGGTCATGAGCGTCCACTCCCCTCAAAAAATAAACTGATAAAAATCCCTCATCCGGCGAAACACGAAAATCCTGTCCCACCCTGCCCCGAGATCGGCAAGATTGAGAAATGTTTTTGAGACTCGCCAGTCCACATATTATGTTTAAGGCGCTGAGCACGGCGATCAAGCAAAGTTTGCATGGGACCGCAATTATCGCTACCGCTATCACAGGTGGCGCGGCACGGTTCGGTGCAAGATATGGCTGCACCGCACGCGGCAACCGCCCCGCGAGAGAGGGACGCGGCGCGGGATGCAAGAGCGGGCATCGCCCTGATCATGCGGTTTCGACACACGGTTTCACATGAGGGAGAGCGGCATCATGGCCTTACCGGAAGACATGGCACTGAAAGAGCTGAACATCGAGTCCGTCAGGGACCGGGTGTCGGCCGAGGAATGGGAGACCCGCGTCAATCTGGCCGCCGCCTACCGGCTGGCCGCCCATTATGGCTGGGACGACCTGATTTACACCCATATTTCCGCGCGGGTGCCGAACAGCGACCATCATTTCCTGATGAACCCGCTGGGCCTTTTGTTCGAGGAGATCACCGCGTCCAGCCTGGTGAAGGTGGACCTGGAGGGCAATATCCTGATGGACACACCCTTTATCGCCAACAAGGCGGGGTTCGTGATCCACAGCGCCCTGCACGCCGCACGCGAGGACGCCATGTGCGTCATGCACCTGCACACGGATTACGGCATCGCCGTGTCCAATCTGGAGGGCGGACTGAAGCCGACCTGCCAGTCGGCGATTTTCCCGTGGGCGCTGACGGCCTATCACGAATTTGAGGGCCTGGCCGTGCGCGACGACGAAAAGGAACGGCTGGTGGCCGACATGGGCGACAAGCAGGCGCTGATCCTGCGCAATCACGGCACGCTGACGGTGGGCCGTTCCATCGCCAAGGCGTTCGAGGCCATGTATTTCCTGGAGCGCGCCTGCAAAATCCAGATTTTGAGCGAGGCGGCCGGCAAACTGCACATGCCGCCGCGGGAAGCCATCGACAACACGTTGCGCGACCTGCGCGCGGTGGCCGGCGCCAACGGTGCCGACCTGCTGGTGTGGCCGGCCCTGTTGAGAAAACTGGACAGGATGGATCCGGGTTTCCGGGCATGAGCCGGGCGGCCCCCGCCCACCCTTGCCCGGCGGGGCGCACCATGCCCCGCCCCTTTGACGACCCGCGTTTTTCCGTACCGTTTCGCACTGCCGATACCGCGTTTTGATTTGGGCCAACACACAGAGAAAAGAGTATCCATGAGCCGTTTTTCCGATTTCCTCGACGAGCTGACCGTCGAGCGTCTGGACCGTTTGCTGTTTCGCGGCACCCCCAACCAGTGGCCCAACGGCCATGTTTTCGGCGGCCATGTGGTGGCCCAGGCGATGGAGGCCGCCCATCACACGGTGGCGGCGGACTACCGCCTGCACTCGCTGCACAGTTATTTCCTGCGTCCGGGCAAGGCGGACCGGCCGATCCTTTATGACGTGGACCCGATCCGCGACGGGCGCAGTTTCTGCACCCGCCGGGTGGTGGCCATACAGGACGGCGAGGCGATTTTCACCATCGCCCTGTCGTATCATGTGGTCGAAGACGGCCTGTCGCACCAGATCGACATGCCGGACGTGGCGACGCCGGACGCCCTGGACGATGACGAGGCCTATTACGCCAAGACCCTGCGGGCGTTCGGCAAGGAGCCGAAGACGGTGCCCTATATGCCGTTCGAAATGCGGTCGATCGACCGGATGGACCTGATGGACATGCAGCCGAAAGACCCGGTCACCGGCTATTGGCTGAAAGCCAAGGAGGAGGTGACCAGCGACGACCCGGACCTGCACGCCCGGCTGCTGGCCTATGTGTCCGATTTCGCCTTTCTGTCCTCCAACCTGCGCCCCCATGCGATGATCCCGCGCGACAAGCGCCTGCGCACGGTGGCCAGCCTGGACCACAGCCTGTGGTTCCATGCCCGCGATTTCCGCGTCGACGACTGGACCTATTACAAGACCGAGGGCTACTGGTCCGGCGGGGCGCTGGGGCTGGCACGCGGCGCCATGTACCGGCGCGACGGACTGCTGATCGCCTCCGCCGCGCAGGAAAGCCTGCTGCGCCTGCAACCTGAGGCCAAGGCGGCGCTGAAGGACTGAGCGCGGGTCGGTACCGCCTGTCAGACAAGGGGTATGGGCCGGGCATGGGCCAAGTTCCGGTATGAGTACCCTTATGCGGTGCGCCTGTCCGGTGCGCGGCGCGGCGGGGTGTGGGCCATGACCAGGACCCCGATAATCCCGTCACGAGGGATCACGCCGAGGGCCGCAGACCCGATCGACGCCGGGGACCGTCCCTCAAGGATATATCCCGCCGGGGTTTGGCGGCGGACCGATTTGACAATCGGCCCCAGAACGGGGTGGTCGGCGAGCACGATGTCACCCGTGCGGACAGTCCGCTTCGCACGGAAAAGCGCATAACTCCCATGCGGGAGCACCGGGGCCATGGACCGGCCCCGGATACGGATGAGCGTCCAGCCGAACATCATGCGGACAGGACGGGATACACAACCTCGATCGCCGGGGGATAGGGGCAGATGCCGCGGGCATGTTTGACCCCCTTGCTGTCCCAGAATATCTCGGCGAACTGATTGACCAGATCGACAAGGGCGAGACCGTCCTCGCGGTGGACGTCCTGCTTGCAGGCACTGCCCTTCAGCATGATGGAATGCACAAGCCCATGGATCTGGGGGTATTTTTCCACGAGCGGCGGCTTGAAATAGTCGCCCCAGATGATGCGGATCTCATGCTTGACAAGTTCGGCCTGTTTTTCCTTTTCGGCGATGGCGCGGCTGCGCAGATTGGTCAGCGCAATCTCGTCCTCATTGGCGCTGTCGTTGAGGATGTCCATCAGACGAACGACGGAGACCGAGGCGACCAGGGCCGGACCGGTATCATAGATGCCGCAGGGAACATCGCAGTGAGCGCCGGCCTCGCCGACCCATCCGATCCTGTCAAGTCCCCGCAATAAGGTCGTCAGCATTGCCAATGTCTCCCTGAGGTGTGTGTCATTTCAGAAGTCAGCAGAGTTTCAGCGCTTTCCTTGAGCGCCGCGACCAGTCTGGTGCTGATATCGATCAGGGCCTGGGAACTGGTGCGGCGCCCGACCAGTTCCAGCGTCAGTTTGGGCAAATGTCCAAGGCAGGCTTCGCGGTATTCGACCGCGCAGGTTCCGGATTTGAAAACGGCCAGAAAGTCCCGCGCAACGTCTTGCAGGACCTGGGCCGCCACGTCCAGCTGGCCGAGTTCCTCATAATTGCGCGCCATGTTCGCGGCTGAAACAATGATGCGGGGGGCCGCGTCGGTGGCCCGTTCCCCTGTCAGCGCGGCATCGCAGTGACGCTTTCGGGCCTCTTCGAATGCCTCGCCGTAATAGGAGACCGCTTCATGGAAGCGTCCCACGTCGAACAGCTGGTTGGCAAAACGGGTCAGATGATGCCAGTCCCGGTGAAGCACCGTGTCGGCGCGGGCGGCGCCGGTGGCCTGGCTGAAAAAACCGGGCGCGCTGTTCATGGCCGGTCGTGCCTGCGATGATCGGACGGCCCGACGATCCGTTTCACCCGGCGGCGCAACAGAATGACGAGACAGACCGCCGATGCGGCCAGTGCAACGACCGTGACCCAATCATACGAATGGGAATGAGCCGTTCCGTCAATATGGGCCGAGACCGGCGATGCGAACGCCGCCAAAAGGCCGCAGCTCAGAACTGTCTGAAAAACGCGCATGTGATGGCTCCATGTCATATCCGGGATACATCCGGAAAGAGGGGGGGATCGAACTGACCCGCAATGCGCCAAATATAATAGTGACTCGCATTTGCGTTATCAAGAGAAACCGAACACTGTCGGCCCTACCCGCGCGAAAATACCGTGCAAGAGCGGCAATCCATACGCGACCTTCTGGAGGACGCCCGCGCCACCATCGACGCGGCCTAAATTTGTCGCGGTCTCTAAGCCTGAGCGTCAAAGAGCCCTGATTTATCCCAGATTTTAAGAGCTTGCCTTATGCGTCCCGACTGAGATGCAGGATCGGATAGGGCCGGCCCCGGTCGTCGGTATCGGAGCGGGAGACGACGGTAAAGCCGAGCCGTTCGTAAAAGGCGCGGGCGCCGGTGTTCCGTTCGTTGACATCGACGGCGAGCGGGGTGCCGGCCTGTGCCGCGCGGGTGACAAAGGCGCGGCCGAGCCCCTGACCGAACATATCGGGCCAAACATATCGGGGTCGAGAAACAGGGAGTCGATGGTGCGGCCGGTCATGCCCATGAAGCCGACGATGACCCCGGCCCGCTCGGCCACCAGAAAATCGGCATGGGGGGCATAGTCGTCGCGCACCATGGCCGAAATGTCGTCGAAATCCGTGTCGCTGAGAAAATGGTGGGTCGCCCGCACCGCGCGCACCCACACCGCGTGAATGGCCGGTGCGTCCACAGGCGCCGAGGGGCGGAAGGTGACGGCGGTGTCGCATGGACGGGCGGCGGTCATGATGCGTCCTTCGTCAAAACAGGGGGGCACAGGCGAAGCCACACAGGCGGCCATAAAGGTATCAGGGCCGTTGCAAAGCGGGGTGCCCGCAGGGGGCCCTGCGTGTCCTACACGGTTTCCATGTGACAGGGAAGCAAGGATACGGTTTTATCAAGCCCGGTGCCTTGCAATGGGCGGACAGACCGGTTGAACGGCACAACAGCCCGTGACAGGGATAAAATCACCCGGCGCGGGCCGCGACGATCCATGACGGGCATAAAAAGAGGGGCAAAAGGTGGGGGCACACAATTCCGGAAATACAGGCAGAGACAAAACAGCAAACCACAAAAGGGACGGCGGCCGCCTTGCCACGCGCGGCCTGCCACGCCTGGCGGGGCTGATTGTCGCCGCCACCCTGATGGCCGCCAATCCGGTCGCAGAGCGCGTAAAGGCCGCGGACCCGAGCGCACCGGACGCGGACGGGCTGGGCCGGCTGCTGTTAGAGGCGGCGGTGCCGGGCGTGGCCGCCGCCTGGCTGGAGGACTGCCGGCCGACCCGTGTGGAGACGGCGGGCGTGGCCGATACCGGCACCGGGGCGCCGGTGACGGCGCTGACCGCGTTCGAGGCCGCGTCGCTGTCGAAACCGGTGTTCGCGTATCTGAGCATGCAACTGGCCGACCGGGGCGCCCTGGACCTGGACGCGGCGATTGCCGGGCATCTCGACTATCCCCGCATCACCGATACGGCGCGGTATGCGCATCTGACGGCGCGCATGGTGCTGAGCCACCGGTCGGGTCTGCCCAACTGGGCCGGCCGGGGCAGCGATGCCGGGCGGCGCGACCCGCTGCCCTTTTTGTTCCAGCCCGGTACCGGGTTCAGCTATTCGGGCGAAGGATATCAATTGTTGCAGGCGCGGGTGGCCCAGGTGACGGGCCAGCCGCTGGAGACGCTGTTCCGGCAAAGCCTGGGCGATATCATGCCGCGATCCACATATGTGGTGCCGCTGGCCCGCGATGTGCGCCGGTCCTACGGCCATGACGCCAATGGCGGCAAGGCGCAGGGCCGGGCCATGCGGTCGCCGCGCACGGCCAATGCGGCCTTTACCCTGCGGACGGTGGCGGCCGACTATGCGCGGTTCGTCGCCACGGTGTGTGACGGTACGGGCCTGAGCGCGGCGGCCCATGCCGACATGCTGCGCCCGGTGGGGCCGGTCAGGGCCGATGTTTTCGGCGCGGACCCGGCGGCCATCGCGCCGGCCGAGATTTTCTGGACGCCGGGCTGGGGCCTGCAACGGCTGAACGGCCGCGATGTCTATTTTCACTGGGGCGACAACGGGGTTTTCAAGGCCTTTGCCGCCTTTGACCCGGTGGCGCGGACGGGGGCGGTGTATTTCGCCAATGGCAAGGGCGGGCTGAAACTGGCCGAACCCCTGATCGCGCCGGCCGTCGGCACCATACAGCCCGTCCTGACCTGGCTGAACTGACGCCCCGCGTCGTCGCCCTGAAAAGCGGTTTTCCGGTTAAGCGGTTTTGGCAAAACGGTTTTTGGGGCGACGCCACGCGCGGGGCAAACATATGCATGATGCATACATATGTTTGCGGCAGCCTGTGTCATATGGCCCCGCCGCCCATAAGAAACCGACGTGGATCAGCCGTGCATTTCCCGCCTTGTAGCGGTCGCTACAATCGCGTATTGGAATATGTAGCAACCGCTACAAGGAGTGAGAGATGATTTCTTCCCGCCCTGCCCTGACCCCCCGCCAGACGGTGCTGTCGGTGATGGCCGGTGCCGTCCTGTGGTTTCTGGCCGCGCTTCTGCTGAAGGTCATCGGCCCCATGGGGGCCTATGAGGGTATCAATATGGTCATCCTGTATGTGCTGGTGATCCCGGTGACCGTGCCGTTCATTCCGCTGGTCAGGACAGTGGCGGGGCTGGCGCATGATCAGACGGCGCTGGGCATTGCGATGGCGACGGCGGCGGCCGCCCTGCTGGACGGGCTGGCGCTGGCGTGGGCGCCCGGCCTGTACGGGACGGAGACGGCTTATGTGGCCGGCGCCGGCGCCACGATCTTGTGGGGGGCGGGTGTGGCCATCGTGCTGGGCTTCGTGATGAACCGGGCGTCCTGAGACCACGGGGCCGGCGGACCGTCAGCCACCGGTCCCACGGTCCGGTGCCGTTTCAGCCTGTCTCGTCGAAAATTTTGTTCGGAGTGTCACCCGGAATGTCTTTCAGGCCCTTGAGGCGCGCGGCCACCTGCGCCACCCGTTTTCCAAGCCCCCTTGCCTGGGCGCGTTCTTCCGGCTGGACGTCACGGGAGAGATCGCGGACCGCCAGGGTCGACGGGCCGTAGGGTGAACCGCCCAGGGCCCGGGTGGCGTCAAGCATGTGCGGGTTTTCCGAGTAGGGCGTGCCGACGTAAATCATACCCAAATGCAGCATGGGGATGAGCGCGGAGATAAATGTCGTTTCCTGGCCGCCGTGCAATGTACCGCTGGAGACGAACAGGCCGGTCACTTTTCCCTCAAGCGCGCCTTCGAACCAGAGTGTCCCAGTCTTGTCGATGAAATTTTTCATCTCGACACACATGTTGCCGTATCGGGTCGGCGTTCCCCAGATGATACCGTCCGCCCAGCGGAGATCGTCGAGCGTAGCCTGCGGGATCGTCGCCATCTTTTCGCGTGCGCGCTTGTAGAAGGCGTCATGGGCCTCACGGCCCGGAATGTCGTCCCGGTCAAGGGGCACTTCGGGAAACAGCGCCAGCTTCACCGCGGTGCCGGCGACCGCCCCTGCCCCTTCGGCGACGGCCTCTGCCAGTGCAAAGGTGTGGCCGTAGCTGGTGAAAAAAGGAATGAGAATATTGGTGGATCTGGGCATTGTGTCAGGCTCGTTCGATGTGGTGGTGCCAGGGGATGTGACGGCGCCGGAATGGGGTCTATGCCCCCTTGCGTTGCAGTCACGGGGCGGTCATGGGGCGATCATGGGGTGGTCCCTGTACGGTCATGGGGCGGTGATGCGGCGGTGATGCGGCGGATCGGACAGCAGCATGGCCATGGCGGCCGCGATATAAATCCCGGCGCTGATGACATGCAGCGGAACGTTCAAGGTGAGCCAGGTCTCAAGCGTGGCGGACGATAAATCGCTTGCGGACATGACGTCATGCTCGATGTCGTGAAACCCCGTGAGGGTGAACACCAGCACCGACAGCGGCAGGCAAAGGGCCGCAAGCGCGGCGGCGGCAAGACGGCTGTTGCCAAAGTGCGCGCGCTGACGAAAACCGACGACCAGGAGCAGGACGGCGACCGCAAACTGAACCATGAAGCTGCCCAGATAGGGGGTGACGGGATCCCCCTCGACACGGAAGACGCTGTATGTCGTCTTCAGCATGGCGGCGTGCCCATTGGCGATGAGCCAATCGAAATAGCGCGCCAGAACGATGACATGCCCTGTCAGATAGCCTGACAGGATGGCTGTGATGAGGGCGACCATGCGCCAAAGGAAAACCGTCGACATCTTCAAAACCTCGTCGTGATGCCAGCGCCGAGGACACGCCCCCGGTTTATGTTGGCTGTGGGAATGGGATTGGCCGGCGTGCCGAAATTTTGCCCATAGAGAAGCGCGCGCTCGTCCCCGAGGTTTGAGCCGAAGAGATATATATCCGCCGGTCCGAGGGTGATGCCGAGCCGCGCATCAAGGATGGTGTATGCGTCAAGTTCAAAAGAGTTTGCCGGATCGCTGGCACGGTCGCCGACATGCTGGACCGACAGGGTATAGAAAGCGCGTTCCAACGGGCCGCTATTTGACAGGGTCCGTTCGCCGGACAGGGCGGCCGATACCGTCAACTCGGGTGCAAGCGGAACGCGGTTGCCGCTGCGGGCGCCGGACAGGTTGGTATCGGGCACATTTTTAAACTCGGCCTCCTGAAGGCCAAGGCCAAAATCCAGGACAGCCCACTGCGCCAGAAAGGCGCTGGCCTCGATGTCGATACCGTAGGACTCGAAGTCGAGATTTTCGGCGATATTGACGAATGTGGTTGCATCGAACTGGTAGACCTGGCCGTCGGCGACATCGTTGTAGAAAGCGGCAATACTGTAGGTGAAGCGGCCTTTTTGACCGCGCATGCCGAGCTCAAAACTGTCGGACGTGCTGGCCTCGAAGGGGTCGATGGGCTGCCGTACCAGGGCATTTGCGGCAAACTCGCCATAGCCGCCGGATGCGAAGCCGCGGGCATAGCGTGCAAAGACGCTGTGGTCGCCGAAATCGTAGACGGCCCGCACATTGCCGACGAGATACTCGTCGTCGAAATTGCTGTCCTCGGAAAAATCCGGGGTTCCGGCAAGGGGACCGAAAAAGGTCGTCACGCCTTCATAGTCGACTTCATCACGGGCGATGCGGATACCGCCGCCGATCGTCAGCCTTTGCGACACGTCATAGGAAATATCCGCGAAGACACCGTAGGTGACGTTTCCGTTTGTCGAGACCTCGGTAATGTTGAAGGAGGGGATGAGGCTGCGCCGCGAGACTTCGCGGTCAAAGGTGAGATCCAGATAACTCGCCCCGACGAGCCAGTGAAACGGACCTTCGGTTTCCGACTGTACCCGAATTTCCGCCGATATGGTCTCTTCGTCGGTTGTTGTTACGCTGCGGTCATTGTCGGGATCCGTGGTGAAGGCGACCGGTACGGCGAATGCGACCGGGGCCAGAATGGAATCGGTGAGGTCAAAATCGTTCCCGACCGACGTATCTTCAAAGCCCGCCATGGCGATCAGGCGGATGTCGCCAAAGTCGTTTTCAAAGCGGGCGGTGATGCGGTCGGTATCGCGCGAGGCAAGGGACAGACCGCTTTGACCCGAGATGGGAAACCGGGGCTCCGACAGCAGCAGGTCGGCGGTCGGGGTCAGGTCCTCGCGGTCGGCCTGATAGGTGACTTTGAGAGAGGCGTCGTCCGAAAAAAGCGCCTTCGCGCTGAAACGGCCGGCGAAAATCTCGGCCCCGTTGGTGTCCGCGTCGGTCAGGGTGTTTTCAACATCGCCGTCGAACTCGGTATAGCGAACGGCACCCCGCACCAGCAGGCGTTCGCCGAGGGCACCGCCGGCGGCGGCGCCAAGGGCAAGAAAGCCGTGTTCTCCGCCCTGGGCGGTGGCTTCGGCCTGCCAGTCCTTAGTCATTTCCCGCGTCACGATGTTGATGGCACCGCCGATGGTCGAGCGGCCGTAGAGGGTCCCTTGCGGACCCTTGAGGATTTCGACCGTTTCGGCGTCCAGAAGCAGGGCGTCGAAACTGCGAAGCGGGATGACCTGTTCATCAAGGGTGAAGCTGACGGCGGAGTCATAAGGGCCAAAGGTGGCAAGGCCGCCCAGCCCTCGCAGGCTGACGGAATTGTTGCCGGAAAACCCCAAACCGATGGACGCGGCGCCCGGTGTGCGCTCGATCACGGAGCGCAGATCATTGCCGGCGGCGAATTCGATCATGTCGGCGTCGATCACCGTCAGTGTGGCCGGAACCTCATCGATCGGCTGCACCCGTTTTTGTGCGGTGACGATAATCGTCTCGACGACGGGCACCGCCCCGGCGCCGTCCTGGGCAGCGGACCGGGGCGATACGGCGACCGCTGCAAACATAAAGACAGACACTGCTGATATTGACACGCGACGCATGAACACCCCCGACAATCACTTTCATTGACATTGATAGTGACTATCATATGGATGAAGGCTCTGCGGGGCCGTGCGCGCCAAAATCATGGCCGTGCGCGCCAATTTTGCACTGCGAGAGGTCAGGTCATGGTCGCGGGTTGGGAAGCGTGCCCCTTCGGGCAGGTGTTGACCCTCGTCACTTCGATCTGGCCTTCAGATCGCGGGGGCGGACCCCGAGGGTGTTGAAGAGCGCGCGCGAAAAAGTTCCGGTGCTTGAATATCCCGCATCGAAAGCGGCCTCGACGACCGTCAGGGAACCGGATCTGATTTTTGCCGCCGCTTCCATCAGATGGAAGCGCCGCGCATAGGTGACGGGTCCCTCGCCGAAGACGGTGAGAAAGTCGCGCTGCAATTGACGCGGCGAGGTGCCAAGGGCCGCGGCGGCGGACACGATGCCGAGTTTGTCGATGGGAAGGCTGACGATATAGTCGCGGGCCCGGCGCGCGCGCTGGTTCGTCGCGGCGTCAATAATCCGGCTGTCCCCTGATATCAGGCGCCCAAGGGACTGTCCGAGCAGTTGCAGGGCGATCCCTTCCAGGAAAAGCCGGGTCACCGGCGTGTGGATGTCGTCGCCGTCCGAGACAGGCAGCGCCCTCAGAATACCGGGGTCGACCGGCGCATAGCCGATGGCCAGATGCGTCAAAGCCCCTTTGCCCGCCGGTATGAGGTCGGCACGTTCCAGCCAGTCCATATCGGTCAGGATGGAGAAAAGCTCAATGCTGTCATGATCGCCTGCGCGGGTCTCCCAGTCCTCCGGCTGGTCGGTGAAGATTGTGGTGGCAACACCGGTTGACAGGGTTGCCGCGCGATCATGGCTCGCGCCAGCCGTGCGGGACCGCCCTTTCCTGTGGATTTCAAGGGTCAGACCCGGGATTGAGCGACCGTGCATGCGAAACCCCGGGGGCACATCCGCCGACAGGCCGAAAAAGGACAGCCCTTCGCCCAACTGTGCGCCGACGGCTGAGGCAATGGCATTGGCGATCGGCTGCGGGCCGGCCGTATGGTCGGACTGAAAAGTCGGCTGATAGGGGTCAATCAGGGCGTAGGGGTCGGCGGCCACGTTGCTTTCGCCAGCTTGTTGTGAATCATTCGCAACGTTATAACAGTCTGTCCAATCAAAGCAAAGGCTGGCTGACCAAAGCAAAGGCTGGTGGATTAAAGCAATGATTGGCTGATCAAAGCAAAGGCTGGCGCGGGGCCCCAAGGGGTGCAGGTTCATACAGGGATGGGGCCCTGACCCGGCCCCTACTCCACGGCGCGGGCGGCGATGTCGTCCATGCCGACGCTTTTCAGCAGCAGCGTGCCTTCCATCATGACGAACAGGCGGGCGGCGTCGGCGGCGCGGGCCTCCGGGTCGGGGCTGTCCAGTTGCGCCGCGCCCCAGTCAAGGAAGCCCCGGCCAAGACGTTCGCCCAGATCGCGGTAGACGGGATCGCCCCGCCCGGCAAGGGCGGCGATTTCCAGCCACAGGCGCATGAACGGCCACATATCGTCCGTGAACAGAATGCGCGCGAGATCGCGGCACAGCCGGTCAAGCGGCAGCGGCACACGGGCGGTGCGTTCCTCCAGCCGGGTGACAAGCCGCGCGGACACATGGTCCAGCGTCGCGGCGATGACATCGGCCTTGTCGGTGAAATAATAGAGCAACATGCGGTCGCTGGTGTCGGCCGCACGGGCCAGCCGGCGCAGGCTGGCCGCCGAAATCCCCTCGGCCAGCACATAATCGGCAAGCCGGTCCAAAAGGGCCGAACGGCGGTCATCCGGGAGGGTCACGTCGGGTGTCTCTTTCGCGTCCGTGAAAATCCTGTGGCGCGGTGCCCGCATGCGGGCACCGGCCCTGCCCCCTTTCTGGCATGAAAGCCCGGTGCCGAAAAGAGGGCTGGGCCCTATGCCGGACCGGACACCGGGTGGATTGCCCAAATACGTACGACCCCAGCCATGGGCGCCGATCACGGGCGGCGCCATGACGGGGGCCGTTGACGGCCGGACGGCCGGGCCTATGCGTCGACCCAGAAATCCAGCGCGGCCTGGCGGCGCCGGCGGATGGCGCTTTCCGGATCGCGGGACTTGTAGGCGTGCCAGCCATGGGCGCCGTCGGCATCGTCAATCTCCCAGCCGCCGAGGGCGGCGCCGGTCAGGGCGGCGCCGAGGGCCTCGAAGCCCTGGGCGGTGTAAAGGTCGGCTTCGACATTCTTGTTGATCATGAATTTCAACTGCCGCAGGCCCTGCTGGTTTTTCGTCCGCAACAGGTCGACAAGGGCGTCGGTCTCCGCCGCCAGCCGGTCGTGCGGAACCGTGCGGTTGAACAGGCCGAGATCGACCCCGCGCCGGGCGGGATGCAGCGCGCCGAGCAGGTTGATTTCCTTGGTCATGCGCCGGCCGATCAGACGGGCCATGCGGGTGGTGCCGCCCCACCCCGGTGTGATGCCCCAGTCCACTTCGGGCATGCCCCAGCGGCACCGCTCGCTACAGATGACGAAATCGCAGGCCATGGTGATTTCCAGGCCGCCGCCGACACAATAGCCGTCGGCGGCGGCAATGGTGATTTTGTCCAGTTCCTCCAGCGTGTTGGCCATATGCTGATAGGCCCGCACCCGGCGCATGACCTGATTGGCGTTGCCCCAGGCACCGGCGCCCATTTCCGTCAGATCGTCGCCGGCGCAGAAATTGCCGCCGGCCCCGGTGATGACGACAATCTTAAACCGCTCGCTGTCGCGCAGATATTCGAAGGCGCGGGTCAGTTCGGCGGACAGGTGAATGGACAGGGCATTGGTGACGTCGGGCCGGTTGAGGGTGATTTTGGCCACCGTGCCGCGGTCTTCAAAGACAAGGTCGGTAAAGTCCGGCACGGGGGCTTCTTCAACGGAGCGGGTGTGGAAAATGTTGGTCATGGCGGCGTTCTCCAGGGCGCGGCCCGGCCCCAGCCGGGCTTTTCAGGGTGGGCTTTCGGTGGTGCATGTTGTAGGTATTGTTATGCAACTAACATAGTGAATATCATTTTGCAACTTACAAAAGCCCAACACCGCCCCGAGGCGGATTCCGTGGAGCGCACGCTGGATATCATCGGCGACGCCTGGACCTTCCGGATTTTGCGCGAGGCCTTTTTCGGCGCGCGCCGGTTCGATGCCTTCAAACAGCACACGGGCGCGGCGCCCAACATCCTGACCGACCGGCTGAAAAAACTGGTGCGTAACGGTATTTTCGACCGGGTGCAGTACAGCGCCCACGCCAACCGGTTTGAATACCGGCTGACGGAAAAGGGGCGCGATCTCTATCCGATGATCGTCCTGATGATGCGCTGGGGGGACACATGGCTGGATGACGGCAAGGGGCCGCCGCTGACCCTGATCCACACACCCTGCGGACACAGGCTGGACCCGGTGCTGCGCTGTGACGGCTGCGGCGCGGCGATCCGGGCGCAGGACATGACATGGGAGGCCCGCGAGGATTGAGGGGCCCCTGAGGACTGACGGGATGTTAAGGGCTGCGGGACCCTGAAGAGGGACGGGACAAGGGACGCAGGGGCAAGGGACGGCGCCACCGGTTTTGCCGGTGGCCGCCACCTGCCCCATGCCGCCGCAGGATATCAGAGCCTATCAGATGGCTCCGGATACCAGACGGCTTCAGGCGCTCTCCTTTCAGGCGGCCTGCTTTTTAGGCAGCCTGCTTCTTAGGCTGCCTGGGGGGTCCTGTGCCCTTCCGGCAGGGTGGCGCCGGCAATGTTGGCATAGGCCAGGTCGCAGTCGGTCAGGCGGGTGCCGCTGAGATCGGCGCCGCCAAGATCGGCGTGCGACAGATCGGCGCCGACCAGATTGGCGCCGGTGAGCGCCGCCTCCGTCAGGCGGGCGCGCACCAGAACCGCGCCGGACAGGTTGGCGGCCCACACCCGACCCGAGGGTGTGCCCGCATCATCCATCAGCGGCACCGCGGCCAGGCTGACACCGTCCAAACCGGCATCGGCAAGGATGGCCCCGCGCAGCGTCGCCCCGTCCAGGCGCGCGCCGGCCAGCGCGGCGCCGGTGAGCGTGGTGTTGGACAGGTCCGCCATGATCAGGCTGGCGCCGGTCAGGTCGGCGCCGGTCAAATCCGCCCCGCGCAGATTGGCGCCGTCCAGCATGCGGCCCGAGAGGTCCATGCCGCCAAGGCCGGCATTTTGCAGTTCCAGACGCTGGCCGGTGACGCCGTTGCTTTTGATCCACAGGCCGTGGGCCTCGATGAGAAAGCCGAGCCTGTCGAGAAGCGCGGTTTTGCCGTCGCCGCCGTCCAACCGGATTTTGGCGTCGCGCAATTTGGCGCCGTCCAGATTGGCGCCGTCGGTGCGGGCGCCCGTCAGATCGGCACCGGACAGGTTGGCGCCTTTCAGATTGACGCCTTCGAGATTGGTGTCGCGCAGATCGGCGCCGGACAGGTCGGCCTCTTCCAGGTTGGCGCCGGCCATGCTGGCATGGCCGAGGCTGATGCCCTGCAGGCAGGCGCGGCTGAAATTGCAGCCATCCAGGAGGGCGCCGCCGCAGTCGGCGTTTTTCAGCATGGCGCCGGACAGGTTGGCGCCAGTGAGCGCCGCGTCGCGCATGTCGGCCCCGTCCAGATCGGCGCCGGACAGATCGGATGTGACCACGCGCACGGTGTCGCCGTCGCCATTGATCAGCTTGCCCCGGCGCAGGTCGGCGTTGCGCAGAACCGTGGCATGCAGAATGGCGCCGCGAAACCGGGCACCCCGCAGGTCGGCGCGGGTCAGGTCGGTATAGGTTAGGTCCGCCTGGCAGAAGGAGGCGGCGAAACCGTCAACCCCGCGCAGGTCGGCATTGGACAGGTCGCACCCTTCCAGATCGGCACCGACGAATTTGGCCGCGCGCAGTTTGGTATCGCTGAAGTCGAAGCCGCGCAGGTCGCCCATGGCGAAATCGGCCCGCTTGCCGACATAGGTGTCGGCCAGCCATTTTTCATGCTCATGGATCAGCAGAATCAGTTCCCGTGGGCTCATGGGATGTCGCCTTCACTGGTTTAAAGTCCCAGTCTTGGTAAAGACATAGGTTGAAGAATTGGTTTTTATTTCCGTCGACTTTTAGGAAAATGAATACAGGCCGTTTTTTATGAAAAGGCGTACGGACAGGCGCGCACGCCTGTCCTGTCCCTGAAGATCCGGCCCGTCCGCCAGCTTTTGGGCGGCCTGTCCGCGTTGGCCGGGCGCCCGCCGCCCGGCCAACGCGGAGAGGCACGGGCTTTCGGTGCGTCAGATGCCGCTGGTCTCGATCAGGCGGCGGGCGTGGGCGCCGAGGACATTGACGGACTGACCCATGACGGCGAAGCGGGGGTTTTTCGTCTGCCCGTGATAATAGCGGTAATAGATCTGCTGCAGGATCACCGCCAGGCGAAACACGCCGTAGACCAGATAATAATCGAAGCCCTTGAGGTCGAGGCCGGTGCGCTCGCCGTACAGGGCGATAATCTCGGCGCGGGTCGGCATGCCGGGGGCGGCGCAGGGCTGCATGCTGAGGGCGCGCATCTCCGGCGGGTCGGTGGCCTCGATCCAGTAGGCGAGCGTGTTGCCCAGGTCCATCAGCGGATCACCAAGGGCGGAGATTTCCCAGTCCAGCACCGCGTCGATGCGGAAGGGGTTGTCGGGGTTGAGGATGACATTGTCCAGCCGGTAGTCGCCGTGGACGATGGCATGGCCGACCTCGCCCGGCGGCATGTTGTCCTCCAGCCAGGCGCGGACATCGGCGAAGGCCTCGACATCGTCGGTGATGACCCGCTCATAGCGGTTGTTCCAGCCCTTGATCTGGCGTTCCACATAGCCTTCGGGCCGGCCGAAATCGCCGAGGCCGATGGCCTTGTAGTCGACGCGGTGCAGGTCGATCAGCGTGTCGAAAAAGGTCAGGCCCAGCTTGCGCGTGTCCTCCTCGGTGAAATTCAGCTCCGGCGGCAGGGTGCGCCCGAGCTTGTAGCCGGGCACATTTTCCATGACGTAAAATTCCGCACCGAGCGGGCTGTCGGCGTCCGTCATGTGGAAATAGGTGACGGGCACCGCCGGAAACACCGGACGCAGGGCGTTCATGACGCGAAACTCGCGGATCATGCTGTGGCCCGATTTGGGTTTGGTGCCGAAGGGCGGGCGCCGCAGCACCAGCTTTTTTTCCGGATAGTCGATGGCATAGGTCAGGTTGGACTGCCCGCCCGGAAACTGGCGGATGGCCGGCAGGCCGGTCAGGCCGTCGATATGGGCCTTGATCACCGGGTCGATCACGCCGGGCTCCAGTTCCTCGCCCTCGCGCACGTCTATGGTTGCGTTCATGTCAGTCATTGCTCACTCCCTCCCCTTGGCGCATGTTCAGGCGGTGTGGCCGCCGTCCATCACCAGCGTGGTGCCGGTGGTGTAGGCGGCGGCGTCGCTGGCCAGATAGAGGACACCGCCGACCATGTCGGCCGGCTGGCCGGCGCGGCGCAGCGGGAACTGGGCGGTGTATTCGCGCAGCGCCGCCTCATTCTCGGTGAAGACCTGGGTCATGCGGGTTTCCACCAGACCGGGGCAGATGGCGTTGACGCGGATGCCGTCGGGCCCGTATTCGCGGGCGAACGCCTTGGTCATGTTGATCATGGCGGCCTTGGTCATGGAATAGACGCCCTGCAGATGCCCCGGTGTCAGGCCGTTGATGGAGGCCACATTGACGATTGCCCCGCTTTTGGCCGTCTTCATCCGGCTGACGGCGGCGGACGACAGATAGAAGGGCCCCTTGAGATTGACGTCGAAGGTCTTGTCATACGCCGTTTCGGGCGTTTCGCCGATGGGTCCGTAATAGGGGTTGGTGCCGCCGCAATTGACCAGCACGTCGATGCGGCCGAAGGTGTCGTCAATCCAGGCAAAGGCGGCCTCGATATCATCCATGCGGCCGGCGTGGCAGGCCTTGGCGTGGGCCTTGCCGCCGTTCGCGCGGATGGCGGCGGCGACCTTTTCGCAGGCCTCCGCGTCGCGGGAGGAGACGACGACCTCGCCGCCATTGGCGGCAAAGGCGCGGGCCACCGCCTCGCCGATACCGCGCGAGGCGCCGCTGACGAAAATCACCTTGCCCGTAAAGTCCAAAAGATTGCCATAGTCCGCGGCCATGCCGTCCCTCCCTTACATCCCTGCCCTGTCGGCAGATGGAAATGTTGATACCGTCTCAATATCGTCCGTGTCCCCCGCCAGCCCCCTTTCGAGGCGGGCGCGGGGACGGGTCCGGGGGCCGGTCCCCCCATGATAACCCCAGGCAACCCGAGGCAAACCCAGGCAACCCAGGTAAAAAAGTGTCTAGATGGGGCGCCCGGTCTTCTCCATCTGCATCCGGCGCAGCTTGCGCATGCCGCCGACCCAGCGGTCATAGTCGGCCGCCTTCATCTGAAAATAGCCGGCGACCTTATCGTGCGGGCGGATCATGAAGGCGCCGTCGCGCATGGCGGCCAGGGTGCGGCGCGCCACCTCGTCCGCCGGCAAGATGCCGTCCACGGCGGCCGAGCTTTCGCGGGCCTCACCGATCATCGGGGTGTCGACCGCCTGCGGGCACAGAACCCCCACATAGAGACCGTCATCGCCGTGGGTGATGGCCAGGCTTTCGGCAAAGCCCACGGCGGCATGCTTGGTGGTGGAATAGGCACTGTCGCCGATCTGGCTGAGGAGACCGGCGGCCGAGGCGGTCACGAGGAAGCCGGTCCCGGCCCCCTCTTTCGCGCGGGCGATCATGCCCGGCAGCACCGCCCGGCAGGCGAGAATATGGGCGAAGACATTGACGGACCAGATTTTCCGCCACTGGGCGTTGGTCTGGCTGATCACCGTCCAGTCCGGCGCGTCGGAAAACAGGATGCCGGCGTTGGACACATAGAGATCGACGGGGCCGTGTTCGGTCTCGATATCCGTGACCAGGGCGCGCACGGCGTCCTCGTCGGTGACGTCGAGGCGGGCGCCGCTGACGGACGGGCCGGCGGCATCGGCCACGGCGGCGGCACCGTCGCCGTCCAGATCCGCCGCGACCACATGGGCCGCGCCCTCGGCCGCGAACAGTTCGACAAGCGCCTTGCCGATCCCGCTGGCGCCGCCGGTGACGACGACGACCTTGTTCTTTACATCCACCTGATACTCCCCTCTCGCGTGTTAACGGAACTGAATGGCGGCGAGCGCCGCGCGCAGACCGTCGCTGAGCGGCGCCGGGCGCCGCGTCTGACGGTCGACATAGACATGGACGAAAAAGCCCTCGGCCGCCGGCAGGTCCTCGCCGGCGCGGAACAGCCCGATCTCATAGCGCACACTGGACCGGCCCAGATGCGCCACGCCGATGCCGGCGGTCACATCGTCGGGGAAGGCCAGCGGCTGGAAATACCGGCAGCCGGTTTCCACCACCAGACCGATTTCGGCGCCCCCGTGGATGTCCAGCACGCCCCGGTCGATGAGGAAGCGGTTCACCGCCGTGTCGAAGAAACTGTAATAGACCACATTGTTGACATGGCCGTAGATGTCATTGTCATGCCAGCGGGTGGTGATGCCGTGGGCCGCCGGATAGGCGGCGCGCGGGCGGGGGTCACGACCGTCCCGGCCGCCGGCGGCACTGCCCTGACCAGCACTGTCCTGACCAGCACTGCCCTGCCCGGCGTTGTTTTGGCCCGCGCTGTCCTGGCCCGCGTTGTTTTGGCCGGCGTTGTCCTGGCCCACACTCACCACGCGGCCTCGTAAATGGCGCGGGCGTCGGCCTCGCTGACCTCGCGCGGGTTGTTGACCAGCAGACGGGTCTGCAACATGGCGTCCGCCGCCAAAAGGGGCACGGCGTCTTGCGCCACGCCGACATCGCGCAGACGGCTTTCAATACCAAGGGCGGCGGGCAAACCGGCCAGCCAGTCGACCAGGGCCCCGGCGCGCGCGGCCGTGCTGTCCCCGCTCAGTCCGGCGGCGACGGCCAGCTCGCCGTAGGAAGACCGCGCCGCCGGCATGTTGAAACGCAGCACATGCGGCAGGACCAGGCTGTTCGACAGGCCGTGACAGACATGGAAATGCCCGCCGAGCGGATAGGCCAACGCATGCACCGCCGCCACCGGCGCATTGGCAAAGGCCTGCCCCGCCATCATGGCGCCGAGCAGCATGTCGCGCCGGGCGGACAGGTCGCCGCCCTTGTCGCAGGCCGTGCCGATGGCACCGGCCAGCAGGCCGAGCGCCCGCACGGCCAGCGCGTCCGAGACCGGATTTTTCAGCCGGGCGCTGGTGTAGGCCTCGATCGCGTGGACCATGGCGTCAATCCCGGTGGCCGCCGTCTGCGCGCGCGGCAGGCCGAGGGTCAGCGCCGCGTCGATCACCGCCAGATCGGCGTAGAGCACCGGGGCGACCACGCCCATTTTCGTCGTCTTACCGGTGGTGACGATGGCAATCGGCGTGACCTCGGACCCGGTGCCGGCCGTGGTCGGCACCTGCACCAGCGGCAGGCGCGGGCCCACCGCGTTGCCGACGCCGTACATGGCGGACAAGGGCTGGTCCCCGGCGATCAGGCAGGCGGTCAGCTTGGCCACATCCATGGAACTGCCGCCGCCGAAACCGATGACGATGTCCGCCCCGGCCCGGCGCCCGGCGTCCGTTGCCGCCAGCACCTGCGCCTCGTCCGGGTCGGCGCCGACACCGGTAAAGGGGGTCACAGCGAAACCGCCGGCCGTCAGCGCGTCCGCCACCGGCGCCAGCAGACCGCAGGCCGCGATCCCCGGATCACTGACGATCAGGACGCGGCGCGGCGCCGAGCCGGTCATGGCGCCGTGACAGCCCGTGGACACAAACCGGTCGGCCAGCAGGGCGGCCAGCCGCTGCGCCGCGCCGTCCTCGACCACGATGTCGGGCACTGTTTTGAAAGTGAAATCGGTCATTGTTCCCGTCCGCTGCCTGGGTCCGCTATCTGGGTCAGCACCCTGCCGGGTCAGGCTGTAAAGGCTTCTCCGGCTGTCCTGATTACCCTGGTGTTATCCTTGAGACGCGCCGACACCCGTCCCTTAACAAACGACCGCTCAGGATTTCAACTGGCGGGCCATCGCCTTGGTCAGCTTTTCGGTGTAGGGCGGCACGATGCCGAGCAGGCGGCCGATGCTCATGGACGGCATGTGCATGACCGATTTCCGGTGGGAAAACTCCAGAAACCCGTCATAGCCGTGATAGCGGCCCATGCCGCTGTTGCCGACACCGCCGAAGGGCAGATTTTCCTGCGAGCCGTGCCACAATATGTCGTTGACGGTGACGCCGCCGGAGGTGGTGCGCTCAAGAATGCGGGTTTCCTCGGCCCTGTCGCGGCCGAAATAATAGAGGGCGAGCGGCCGCTCGCGGGCATTGACATAGTCGATGACCTCATCGGTGGCGGCATGGGTGCGCACCGGCAGGATGGGGCCGAAGATTTCCTCCTGCATCACGCGCATGTCGTCGCACGGGTCCAGCACCAGGGCGGGCGGCACCTTGTTGGCCTGGTTCTGGCCGGCGAAATCCTCGCCTTCGGGGCTGATGACGCGCACATCCGCGCCCTTGTCCCGCGCATCATCCAGATAGCCTTCCAGCCGGTCGCGGTGGCGCCGCGATATGATCGAGGTGTACTGGTCATTGCCCAGCATGGTGGGATACATGGCCCGCACCTTGTCCTCGTACAGGGCGGCGAATTCGTCGCGCCGCTCGGCATCGATGGAGACATAATCGGGCGCCAGACAGATCTGGCCGGCATTCATCAGTTTCATGGTGGCGATGCGCTCGGCCGCGTCGGCCAGCTTGGCGCCGCGTCCGATGATGGCCGGGCTTTTGCCGCCAAGCTCCAGCGTCACCGGGGTCAGATGCTCGCTGGCCGCGCGCATGATCAGCTTGCCCACCGCCGGCGCGCCGGTGAACATCAGATGGTCCCAGGGCTGGGCGGCAAAAGCCTGCGAGGTGTCGACCCCGCCGGTGACCACGGCGACCTCGGTGTCGGTGAAGGCGGCGCTGAGCACGTCGGCGAACAGGGCCGAGGTTTTCGGCGTGTGCTCGGACGGCTTGATGCACACCCGGTTGCCGGCCGCCAGCATCTGTGCCAGCGGCACGAAAACCATGGTCAGGGGGAAATTCCACGGCGTGATCAGGCCGCACACGCCCTTGGGCTGGTGCATGACCCGCCCCCGCGCGCCCAGCAGGCCAAGGGGGAACATCAGGCCGCGCTTTTCCGGCTTCATCCACCGCGCCACATGGTCGAGCGCGTCGCCGAGGGCGCCGTTGGACGGCACCACATCGGCGAACAGCGTGGTCTCGGCCGACCGGTTGCCGAAATCCTCCGACACGGCGGCGATAAACTCGTCGCGGTTGGACATCAGCGCCATGCGCGCGCGCGACAGACGATCCCGCCGCACCTCGGCGTCCGGCAGACCGTCGGCCAGATAGCTTTCGCGCTGACGTTTGAGGAGGCCGGCAATCGCCGCGGCGTCAGAGCCGGATGCCTGTGATGTGCCGTCCATGTCCCGTCTCCCCTGTCTGATCGAACTCCCACCTGTCATGAGAGTATCGGCGCCACTCTGGACTGCCAAGTCCAAAAAAGAGGGTGTCGGGGTTTGGCGCTGTTGGGTATTGGCGCTCACGCAGGGGCCGCATGTCACGGCCCGCTCCGCTAGGGCGCCCTGTCCGGTGTTGGATTTGCGCTCACGCAAGGGCCGTTATCACGGCCCGCTCCGCTAGGGCGGCCTGGCCGGCCGGGGCCCGGGTTGAGATATTTCCTGTGTCCGGGGTTTGCGCTCACGGCGGAGGACATGGCCTTAACGGGGAAAGAGGCGTCCCGAGCGTTTGCAATAGGCGTCATAGGCCTCGCCGAAGCGTTCACGCATCATAACCTCTTCATAGGGCACGCGGACGAAATACATGACAGCGAAGGCGAGCGGGCCGGACAGGCCAGCAATCCAGTTGTGGATGAACAGGGGCTGGACGAGAAAAATCAGCCAGATCGCCGCATACATGGGATGGCGGATGCGTTCATAGACCCCGGATGTGACCAGATCATGCTGCGCCCGGAGTTCCGTGGTGACGCTCCAGTTCAGGCCGAGATCGGCATGGCTGCGCCAGAACAGCCAATAGGCCGGCACCAGAATGGCGGCACCGACGATCACCGCCCAATCCGGCAGGCGGTAATTGGCAAAGGCAAAAAAACCGGTGGCAAGATGAATGAGCGGCACGAACGTCCCGCCGATCGCCACCAGTGCCAGCAGAACCCGTTCGAGCGAAACGGCGTGCTTGTCGGTGATCGTGTTGGTCTTTGTTTGCCGGGCGTGGGGCATGCGCAAAACCGTCAGCAGAACGATCGAGGCCACCCAGACAAGTGACCCCCAACCGTTCACCGGCAAGCGCCAGACGATGACGCCCAGCACACCCAACAAAATAGCGGTGGCGAAAAGCCGGATTGCCGTCTTCATGGCAGCGTCTCCCCATGGCCGGCCCGTATGAACAGTGGCGGCGGAAATCAGAATGGTGATCAAAACGCTAATAAGTGTCAATATCATATTGACCGCGAAGCTGACCCTGCCCATCCAAAAATCCCGACCGACGGCATGACGCCAGGCGAGGCCGTGAGGCCGCATGCCCCCTATTCCCCGCCCCTGAAGTCTGTATCGTATCCTTGAGACCGTCGCGGCCATGGTCAAACCGTGTGCCATGGCATATAGCACGGAGTGTCCGGTCGGGAGCCGGACCTGCGGGACAAGACGGATGCCGACACTGACCACAGCGGACGGGACACTCTGGGGATACGGTCGATCGGGCCGGGCCGGCGGCCGGCCGGTTCTGGTGCATCACGGTCTGATCGGGGACGCGGCACTTGATCCGCGCATGACAGCCTTGGGGGAAGACCACGGCCTTGAATGGATTGTCATCGAGCGCCCCGGTTACGGGCAAACACCGCCGATGGCGATGGACCGGATTGCCGACTGGCCCGCCATGATCGCGCCGGTGCTGGAGGCACTCGGCATCACCGGGCGGTTCGATGCGGTCGGCGTGTCGGCCGGGGCACCCTATACCTATGCCCTGAGCGCCGGCATGGCCGACCGGGCCGGCCGTCTTTGCATTCTCTCCGGCGTGCCGTTCATCGGTATGGAAGCCGTGCTTGCCGCCTATCCCGAGGATGGCCAGGCTTCCTATGCGCGCTATGCCACGGCCGGCGAAACCGCGCTGCGGGACGAGTTCCGGATATTCTGTGAGACCATGGCGGCGCGGTTCGCGGACCATGCCGGACTGTCCGCGGCGCTGACGGCCATCCTGGCACAGGATGTGGCCGGCCCGGCGCGGGAAGCCAGGCTGCAGGCGCGCGACTGGGGCTTTCCGCCGGGCGCCGTACGGTGCCCGGTCGATCTGTGGCATGCGCAGGCCGATGATCTTGTGCCCTATGCCGCCGCACGCCTGTCCGCCGACGGCCTGCCGAACGCCGCCTGGCACATACAGGCGGACCCTTCCCACATGGCCAGCGATGCGACACTGCGCGAGATGGCCGAACGACTTGCGCAGCCGGAGGGCTGAAGCCACCGGCGGGGTGGGGTTTGGTTTTTTGCGCGTGGAGATTTTTGCGCTCACGCAGGGGCGGCCTGACCGGCCGAGGCGCAGTCGCGCCCTAGGGTGTCCGGTTTGAGATAGTCTTCCTGTGTCCGTTGTTTGCGCTCACGCAAGGGCCGTTATCACGGCCCGCTCCGCTAGGGCGGCCTGGCCGGCCGGGGCGCCGTCGCGCCCTGGGGAGGTCGGGTTTGAAAAATCTCGCTTGGGGATCAGTTTTTGCGCTCACGCAAGGGCCGTTATCACGGCCCGCTCCGCTAGGGCGGCGCGCGTCCTAGGGAGTGCAAGTGCGAGGGGGCGGCCTGCCCTGCGTGAGGGCGGGCCGAGCGCCTGCGGGACCGCCGGGGTCGCCCTAGAAATCGGCGGACAGCGTTATGCCGACCGTTCGCGGCTGGGTGACATTGGCATTCAGGTTCTGAAAGCGGGACGTGAACGCCAGTTCGTCGGTGACGTTCTGGACGAAGATACGGGCCGTTACAGGCCCCAGATCGGCGGTTGCGCCCAGGTCGAGGAGAAAATAGTCGCCGGCCTCGTCTCCGGGGGTGTTTGTCACGGTGCTAAAATATTCGCCCACATAAGAAAGACGGCCGTCGAACCCGATCCGGTCGGTCGGACGCCAGTCGACACCGATGTTCAGGCTGATGTCCGGATCGAGGCCGAATTCATTGCCCTCTTCGACGGTAAAGCCGACAGGGGCCGTTTCCGTCACCTTGGTATCCAGGAGACCGAGACCTGCCGTCAGGGACAGGTCGTCCCGCACCTCCAGCGTGGTTTCAAGCTCAAACCCGTAGGAGCGCGATGCGGGAAGATTGATGGTCTCAAACGAGATGGGGGACGCCGTCACCTGAACATTGAACTGCTGATCCCTGTAATCATTGTAGAATGCCGTCGCCGCGAGTGTGAAACGCCCGTCCGACGAGACAAGGCGGTATGTTCCCTCGACCGTCCAAACGAATTCGGGATCAAAGGCGAAGGATGTCGCAAGGACCGTGTTGGGCGCGCGGGCACCGTCGCTGTATCCGCGCCGCACCGACAGGCCGAGGCTTTGTTCATCATTCAGCCGGTACAATACGCCGACCTGCGGCAGGATGGCGGTGTCATCGAATTCCTCGTCGGCGATCAGGGGCGAGAAGAAGAAAAAGCTTCGAATCTGTTCCGTATGCAGAACCCGGCCGCCCAGGGTCAGCTCCAGCCGGTCGGTGGGATTGATCCGGACGTCGGAATAGAGGGAATAGGTGTCGGTCACCGTATCGGCGGTTAGTGGAAATGCACCGAATGCGACCGAGTCAAGCCGTGTTTCGGTTTGCGCATATGCCAGCCCCGTCAGCCCGTTGATGAAACCGTCCTCAGCGCCCAGCCTGAAAACCGTCTCGGCGGTGAACACCGTATCTTCGGATGGATTGAAAACCACGCTGGAAGACGACCGGTCTTCATTGGTCTGATAATCGTCTTCGCCATAACTCACCAGCAGTTGGAGCGATGCCGTATCGGTAAAATAATAGGTTGCGTCCAAGCCGTAAAACCGGGAGTCGAAGTCAACGATCCGCACATCCCCCACCAGACCGTAGAACCGGTCGTCAAAGTCGGCGCCGGCGTCGGGCCCGGCGATCAGGCCGGGATTGAGGTTCGTGATGCCCTCAACATAGGAGGCGGTCAAATTGACCTCAAGATCCGGGACCGCCTTCGGCGTTATGAGCAGCTTGCCGTTGATCGCCGTTGTTTCGATCTTGCGCACATCTTCGACATCGGCCGTGCCCGTATATGTGCCGGGCAGAAAATCCTCATAGACATCGTTGTCGATCTGGTGCTGCACACCGATGCGGGCGGCGACCTGATTGGATACCAGCGGCGCGGATACGGCACCGCCGAGGCGATACCCGAACTCGGTGAATTCGTTGTAGGTTCCCTCGACGACCGCGCGGCCCTCGGCCTCAAAGGAGGGGTCCTGCGTATGGATGATGAAAGCGCCGGAAATGGCGTTTCGTCCGCGCAGGGTCGATTGCGGGCCACGGAACACTTCGACTTGCTCCACATCGAAAAGAGACGTGTAAGCGGTGTTGGGCCAGCTTGCCGCACGGGCGAAATCATCGATGATCAGCAATGTCCGCGGCTGGACGCCGCTCAGGACAGAGTTGCCGAGGCTGGTTCCGACGGGCGTCGACGCCTGGCCGCGGATCGCGGGAAAACCGTTGCCGGCGACATAGGCGACATTGGGCAGCCCGGTGACCGCTTCATAGACGCTGTTCTGCGCCGCCTCCTCGATGGCGTCGGCCCCCAGGATGCTGACGCTGGACAGCGTTTCGTTCAGGGAGCGCCGCTGGCGTTCGCCGTAGACAATGATCAGCTCCGTAACCGGGGGCTGACCGGTGTCGCCGGACACAGGCCGCGACGAGGGGTCGTCCGGCGGTACGGCCCGCCGCGAGATGACATAGGCCCCGTTTCGGGACCGACTGGCCGTCAGACCGGTCCCGTCCAGAACACGCGCCAGCGCGTCCTTCAGGGCGTGGTCACCGCTCAAGGGTCCGGAACGTTTCCCCCGTACAAGCGCCTCATCCGCGAAAATGCTGACCTGATAGATGTCGGACAGAAGGATGAGTGCATCGCCGAGCGGCTGCGGCGCCATACGGACGCTTCTGACAGTTCCGATGACGGCGTCTTCCTGCGTATGAGCGCCCGGCGACGCGCCGGTGATTGCGATTGCGGTCACGACGCCGATCAGCGCCGTCCTGCCCCATGTGTGTCGAGTGGAAGTCTTCACGCTTTCTGCCCTTCAAGCATTCAGAATGCGACTGCGCATCAATCGCACTTTCATCCCAATGATTAATGAGGGGCCGAAAATGACACCTTGACCGGTGAAAAAATTCCGAAAGATCAAATCGTCGAAAATCCGGCGTCTTATGCGCCGTGCCGCCGCCGCAGAACGATCCTGTCCGGGTCGGACCGGTCGATGACGATGGGGTGAATATCGGCGATGGACATGAGCAGATGGTCGATATCACTGCCGACAAACGCCCCCCTGACCTCGAAATCGGCGATACCGGGCGCGTCGGGATCGATCTCTATCGGTATCGTCGAATAGCGGTTCGCATCGCCGACCAGTTCCGCAATGGACGCACCGCTATATACCAGCCGGCCGGCGCGCCATGCCGCCACATTGGCCGGGTCAACACCGGAGACGGCGCCCAGGCCCGCGTCACTGGTCGCGGACACCTTCTGGCCGGCGTTGAGACTGCGCCTGGTCACCAGGGATGTCGCCCGACCGTTCAGGATGAGCGGGAAACTGACCTCGACCGCGCCCTCGGCGACCGCGACCCGGAACACGCCGGCGCTGCTGCGCACATCGAATTCCGTACCCAGCGCCGTTGCCGTCAGGGCGCCCGCCTCCACCGAGAAGGGCCGCGCCCTGTCCGGCGCCACATCGAAAAAAGCGGCGCCACCTGTCAGCCGGACATGCCTTTTATCGAGGAAATACGCCGCCACGATGGTCGTCGATGCGCTGAGCGTCACCTGCGTGCCGTCGGCAAGGGTGACACGCTTTGTCTCACCGGTGCCGCTGGCGTGGGTTGCGCTCACGAGAGCCGAGACGGGCATGCTCTCGGGCAGCCCGCTGACGATCGGAAGTATCACGGCGACCGCTGCCACGACCGCCAGGACCCCCGCGAAGGCGGCGCGCGCCCTGGCCGCCTCCGACAGGCCACGGGCCCGGTCGGAGGCGGCCGTGAACCGTTCACGCCATGACGGACGACGCAGATCATCATCGAAATCGTCTTTCGACAGCCGGCCGAACGCCTCGCGGAACGTAATCGCCCGATCATAGATGTCCCGATGGCGGGGGTCGGCGTCCAGCCAATCCTGAAAGCGCCGGCGGTCCTCGTCCGTTGCACGCGGATCTTCCAGACGCAGCATCCAGTCGTGGGATGCCTGTAACAGTTTCTCCGTTTCCGGTTTCAATCTGGTGTCCATGGCGTTCAATCCCCGGAAGCGTCCAGGAAGAGCGCATTGATCTGCATTTGCGCCCGGCTGATGTGCTTTGTGACCGCGGTACGGCTGATCCCGAGCCGGCGGGCCACTTCCACGAGGGGCAGCCCTTCGACTCGGTAGAGCATCAGGGCCCGGCGCCGTTTCTCAGGCATGCTCCGAAGCAGGTCATTGATCGCGCGCAGTTGCTCTTTCGCTATAATGATTGTTTCAGGCGTCGAAATGTCACCCTTCAGCGGGAAAAAAAGCTGTTCGACCTCAAAATCGAGTTTGGATCGGATGTCGTCTTTTCTCTTGGCGACAAGAACAATGTTGCGCGCCGTACGCCACAAGAAAGCTTTCAGATTTCGGATCGAGGCGGTGTCGCCGCGCTCATAGACCTTATGGAACGCGTCCTGGGCGACATCGTCCGGGTCCGGCGGGCCGTCGCCGAACAGCCGGCGAATTCCGGCTGACAGCTCCGCGCGGTACTCATGATAGAGCACGGCCAGCGGGTCTTCGGCGGCGGCATCGTGCGTGCCGCCGGGGCAGTCCTCGTCCCGCTTTGCAAATGATGACACAGCGTCCGCCTTGCCCATATGGTCAATCATGGCCGGGTGCCGGCAGGGTTTTTGCGCTCACGCCAGGATCGCAATCGCGATCCGCTCCGCGGGGGCGCCCTGACCGGGCGGGGCGCGGTCGCGCCCTGGGGGAGCAAAATTGGGGAAAATGACGCCTGGGGCTGTTATGTGCGCTCACGCCAGGATCGCAATCGCGATCCGCTCCGCGGGGGCGCCCTGACCGGGCGGGGCGCGGTCGCGCTTCCGGCACCGGTTCGAACTGCGTTCGTGCCGGTGCGGTATTTCCTATCAAAAAAGCGAACGTCATCGTCTTCATGCGTCGTCTTTACCTGATCCGGAAAGGCTGTATCCGCACTTTATCCATCGGCCTTTACTCATCCGCGACGCGCTGTCGCGTGTCAATCCAGCTGTTATGGGCGCCGGAGTGACGATTTCCCGGATCGGGAGCCTCGGTCCCGGCACGATTCCTTGTTGACAATGATTATCATTAACAGATAAACACGCACATCTTTAATCAGGAAGCTTATAGAAATGCGTAGTTGTTTGATCGGTTTGCTCATCGGTTCCACCGCACTGACCGGCACGCTGTCCGCGCAGGATGCCGATACGGAGGAAAGGGACGACGATATCGATGAGATCGTCGTCGTCGGTACACCGCAGTCCCGCTACATCGTCAGTGAGGGCGATCCGGTCACCGGTCTTGATCTCGATTTCCTTGAAAATCCGCGCAATGTCACGATCCTGCCCGAACAGTTGATCCTGGACAGAAAGATCACCGACCTGCAGGAGGCCCTGAGGAATGTGCCGGGTATCGCGGACGGCGATGGCTTCGGCGGGACAAATGATGATTTCTTCCTGCGCGGCTTTCGCCGCAATGCGGTCTACCGCAACGGTTTCCGGCGGCAAACCAATTTCCGGACCAATCTGATCAACATCGAATATACGCAGGTCATCCGTGGACCGGCATCCATCCGTTACGGGCGGGTGGAGCCCGGCGGTATTGTCGACATCGTCACGAAGCGGCCGCTGGAGGAACAGCGGATTTCCGGTGAACTGCGGTACGGCAGTTTTGAAGACACCCTGGCCTTGCTGGATTACTCGCAACCGGTCAACGACGACATCAGCCTGCGCGTTGTGGCCTCCACCCAGGATGCCGAGAGCTTCCGCGATTTTACTGAAATTGTTCGGGACGCGGTGGCGGTTTCCGCGCGGTTTCAGGTGACGGACCGCACGCAACTGGAACTTGCCTACGAATTCCGCAACGAATCCAGACCGTTGGACCGCGGTACCATTGCCGTGCCGACCCCCGACGGCCTGGCGATTGTCAATGAAATCCTGGACATTCCGATCGGCCGGCGCTTCGGCAGTCCGTTCGAGAGTTCCGAAAGCGATTTCAGCTTTTATGAAGCCACGGTGTCGCATGACTTTTCAGAGACGTGGGGCGTGCGGTTTGCCTTCGGCTTTGAAGACAGCAGCGCCGACGATCTTCAGTCACGGCCCCTTCAGGCCTTTGTTTTCGATGCCGATGCCCCGATCACGGCGGACGGTTTCGCGCTGGCCCCGAACCTGTTTGATTTTGCCGGCGTCTTCGATGACCCGACCGATCAGGTGTTTCTGGCAAGGCGTCTCGATGGAAGCCGCAACAGGGATACGGAGGCCCTGTATCTGAACCTGATCGTCACCGGCGAGATCAAAACAGGGTCACTGACCCACCGCATTTCCTTCGGCGCCGACTATCTGGATTCCGAGCAAACCCGTCAGTTCGTGCGCGGCGCGCAGTCGGATGGCGTCACCGTCCCGCTGTTCAACATCCAGAACCCCCTTTACACCCTGCCGGACACCTTCAGCGTGGACGGCGTGAATGTTGACAGTTTCCTGGACGAAGATCTGGGCGTTTTCTTCAACAGCTATACCGAGGTGACCGACAGGCTTGGGGTCCTTGTCGGTTTCCGCTACAGCGAGATCGACGATGACATGATTTTTGCCACGACACAGTCATCGCAGCGATCATCGGGCCTGACACCGCAAGTGGGGGTCAGCTACCGTATCACGGACAATGCCGCGGTCTTCGCGTCCTATTCGGAAAGCTTTGAACCCAACAATGTGGCCGTCGACGACGTGACTGGTGCCGTTGACACGATAGACCCTGAAATCGGGGAGCAAATCGAGTTCGGCGGCAAGGCAGAGTTTTTCGACGGCAGGCTGCAGACCTCCGTCGCCCTGTATCGGATTGAAAAGGTGAATGTGGTCACGGGCTTCGACCCGCTTGGCGCCCCCATTCTGGCCGACGGGCAGAGCTCGCGCGGGGTTGAGGTCTCGATAACCGGTCAGCCGGTACCGGGAATGAATGTCATCGCATCCTATGCCTACACGGATGCGGAACTGGATACCGGAAACCGCCCACAGGGCGTCGCCGATACCACCTTCAATCTGTATACGTCCTATGAGGTGCAGGGCGGCAAGCTGGAAGGGCTGGGATTTGGCGGCGGGGTCTTCCACCAGGGCAACCGCTTCGGCAACAATGCCAATACGTTGGAACTGGGCACCTACACGCTGGTGGATGCATCGGTCTGGTATACCGTTCCCGCCCCGTCATTTGTCCGCAACGGCGGCATCATACGGTTCCAGGTTGCCGCGAAAAACCTGTTCGATGAGGCGTTTTTCCCGGCCATCGGCAACCCGTTGCGCATCGCCCTCGGGACCCCCAGGACGGTCTTCGGATCGATTTCCTTTGACTTCTAGCGCGAGAAACTCAATCTGAAAGTGCGCTATTGTCACCGAAAGCACACCATCGTCAGGCAGGAATCAGGGCGTCAGGCAGGAATCAGGGCGTCAGGCAGGAATCAGGGCGTCAGGCAGGAATCAGGGCCGTTTACCTGCCTGACGATTTCCGATTTATACTTGCATGACCCGGTTGAAGCTGTTTTCACCCAGACCGGTACGGCGATAGGCGACACTTCAGAGAATTGTTGAGGTTTTACCATGCTCGACCAGACGCCGGCCGCTGTCAGGGCCCATTCCATAGGGGTCAAAAAAGCAAATAAGTCTAAAAAGCGAAAACGCTATGAACTGCACGCGTGGCTCGGGTTTCACCTTGCATTGATCATGTCCGTCGTGCTGCTGACCGGGACGATTGCAACGATTTCCAATGAAATCGATTGGTTGATTTACCCGGAAATGCGCGTAAGCCCCGACGGTTCCCGAGTGTCCTGGGGGGACATGGAAAATGCGGTCAAAACCCGTGCGCCCGACGATAGACTGAACGCGATCGTTTCCGGGGCGGGCGATCATTTTGCCTACAGGGCCACCCTCTTCCCCGAGGACGGCGGCTGGTATTTTCTGCACATCAATCAGTGGACCGGTGAGGTCACCGGTCGTACCCACCCCCTGACGGTACAACGCTTTTTCCGCGATCTGCATCGTTACCTGTTCATGCCGTCGGTCTTCGGCCTGCCCATTGTCGCATCCATGGCCTTCGTCCTGCTGCTGTCGCTCTATACCGGGTGGCGCACTGTCGGCCGTCTGACGACCGCCGCCACCAGACTGAGGAGAGATCGCGGCATCCGCGTCTTTATCGGTGATTTGCACAAATCCTCGGGGGTGTGGGCCATCTGGTTCATGATTCTGATGATCGTCACGGGGACCTGGTATCTCGCGGAATTTGTCGCACCCGCTTTTGGTAGTCGGTTTGAACCCGCGCGTCCGGTCCTGTCGGAAACACGGCTGTCCGAACTGGACGGCACGCAGGAGCGGCTGCCGGTCGACACCCTTGTCGCCATTGCCAGAAAACAGATCCCGGACTGGACCCCGACGGACGTATATTATCCGTCCCGTGACAACATGCCCGTCAGCGTCCTGGGCGCCACCGACGATTTCCTTATCCGCCCCAGAGCCAACCGGGTGTTTATCGACCCCTATTCCGGCGAGGTCTTGCTGGCGCAAAAATCGTCGGAAATCGGCTGGGTCGCCTATGTGAACGAGATGGCAGACCCCCTGCATTTCGGTTTTTTCGGCGGGCTGGCGACCAAGCTGATCTGGTTTGTCTTCGGTCTCATGCTGACCGGTCTGTCCGTTACGGGCGTTTGGCTCACCTACAAAAGGCTGCGCACCGTCGCTGTCTCCAAAACCCAGTTCGCCACCATGCCCATTCTTATGCTCGCCATGATTTCATTTTATTTCTACGTGCAGAGGTTTTGATCGCCCCTGAGGATTTGCGCTTACCGAGGGATGTTTTGCGCTCACGGCAGATTGCTGCGCAATCGCCTCCGCGAGGGCGGCCTGACCGGCCGGGGCGCCGTCGCGCCCTGGGGGAGATTGGTTTGAGATATCCTGCCTGTGTCCGGTTTTTGCGCTCACGCTAGGGCCGCGCTGCGGCCCGCTCCGCGAGGGCGGCCTGACCGGCCGGGGCGCCGTCGCGCCCTGGGGGAGATTGGCTTGAGATATCCTACCTGTGTCCGGTTTTGCGCTCACGCTAGGGCCGCGCTGCGGCCCGCTCCGCGAGGGCGGCCTGACCGGCCGGGGCGCCGTCGCGCCCTGGGGGAGATTGGTTTGCGGGGCCCTGCCCATCTTCATTTTTTCAAGCATAACGGGTGTTGCGGGGTGGTCGAGCCCTTAAATCGGACTAAAAAATATCAGTATAGAGGGGCACTTTCGCGCGCTCAGCAGTCATTAGTATAGGAACGGTAAACTGAAATACGGCCGTCCCCTACCCCGGCAAGCACCGCATGACAGCGGCCACGCCGTGCAAGGGGAGAGTTACAAGAGCCGTTCACCGGACCTGACCGGCAAGCGGGATCCTCCGGGCACGTCCCGGCGGAGGAGGAGGAAACGTCTGGGGTTTTGGGCAGGAGATCAGCGTATAGAATCTACTGTGGGAGTATCAATGTTGGCATTATCATTACTGGACCGCGCCGGCGCCGCGGGCGCCAAGATCACGCCGCAGCGCAAAGTCATCTGCCGCGCACTTGAGTGTTCCGGAGATCATCCGGATGTGGATCAGCTTCTTGCGCGTGCGCGCGAGTCCGATCCCGGCCTTTCCCTGGCGTCGGTGTACCGCACATTGCGGGCGCTCGAAGACCTGGACCTTGTCTGGAAACACGATTTCGGCGACGGCCGGGCACGCTATGAGGTCAGACATGACGATCATCATGACCATCTGATCGATACGATCAGCGGCCAGATCGTGGAGTTTCACGACCCGGAGCTCGAAGCCCTGAAAAAACGAATCGCCGCCCGCCTCGGCTACCGGTTGGAGGGACACAGCCTCGCGCTCTTTGGACGCCCGGCCGACGGAGAGTCGCAAACGCCCTGACCGGGCGTATCATACCCGCCGCGCGCGGCCGGCAGTCATACGTGCGGGATGCAAATGATCGCGGGCGCGAAACAGTCATTTGTATCCCGGAACGAAATGACGGCGTTGGGGTCTGAGGCCGATGGTCGCAGCCTGAAACACACCCTACCCTTCGCTGCAATCCCGGCCGACTGTTCGCCCTGAGCGTTTTCGATGCTCACAGGCGCAGACAAAATATCCTCATTTATTGATTTCAAACGCTTTCCGGGCTTTGAGCCGCTGACACTTCGCCTGAAAGCATAGGGTTTTTGCAGACGCGCTTTCCGAGCGGCGAACCGCTGACACTTCGCCTGAAAGCGTAGGGATTTTTGCAGACGCGCTTTCCGGGCGGCGAACCGCTGACACTTCGCCTGAAAGCGCTCTTGAATCTAAGCGCTTTCCGGGCGGCGAACCGCTGACACTTCGCCTGAAAGCGCTTTGGAAAATACCAGGACCAGGCCAATGGCGAAAAACCACAGGATGAAGCCAAGGCCAAAAATCATGGTGGCGCCCGACAGGAGCGGGATGGTCGATACGATGCCCGCGCCGCCGACCAGCGCCCCGGCCACATTCACGGGGGCGGGAATTGATTTCGTCTGAAACCCGACCACGCTTAACAGGAAGATCCACAGGCCGCCGGTGATCTCATTGCCGCCGCCAAGCGCCGCGCCGACAACGGTCGTCGACCGCCACAGAGTCGCGGCCGCCTCCATGTCCTGGCCGGACAGTCTGACGATCTGGCTCAGGCTGATGTTTTCCAGCATGCCGGCGGCAAGGATAAGACCGGCCCAGATGATGCCGAAGGCCGACGCGGCCTGGGCCAGCGCCTCGTTGCCGGCCTTCACCCGCTGGTGGAGACCGACGACAATAAACACCATCAGGGCGGCATTGAGGACATAGATCACCAGATTCCAGGCGTTCATCAGGCCCTGATTGTCGACAAGAAACCGGACATGTTGCGTGACCGGAACCTCGGGGCTGCCGTATTGCGCCGGGCCGAGGACGGCGAAATAGACCCAAAAGCCGATGATATAGGTCACGCCGGCGGCTATGGCCGATATGCCGCTTATCCGTTGAAACACCATATTTTTACATCCTTTCAATGACGCCGCTCAAGGCGACCGACCGATCACCACCCTAGCCGAGGACCGATCCCCGTGTGTGTCCGCCGACAGGGGCGGACAGTTTGTTTTTGCGAAACACTCATTTGGGCGAAACACTCATTTGGGCGAAACACTCATGGGGGGGGGAGGCGAAGCGCGTTCGGACGGCGTAGACCAAAGTCCACAAAACAACGGCCAGGACGGGGACCGACAGGAGCGGCGGGGTCCGCAGCGCCGCCGGCAGAACATGGTTGTTGCCGAAGAAGAAGATGCCGGTCGCCAAAAAGAAGGAAAATCCCATCCGCCACAGGTGCCGGGTTATCCGCCGCTGTTGCGATGGCCGATTTGCAAAGGCAAACAACACGTCCAACACACAGACAACGCCACCGACCCCGGCCACCAGATAAAAGGCCCCAGGCGGCAGGCCGTTGAGCATCCCGGTGGGCGCGGCCGCCGCGAGCATGCCGCCATACACGGCGCCAAGTGCGATCCCCCCTGACAAAACCGGGGCGGTCCGCGTCAGGACACCGCCAAGCCGCCTGCCGAGACAGGCGGCGGCCCACCCTGTGGCGACCGCGTGAAAGGCGATCGCCGACAGGAACACGGTGAAAAGGACCCCGCGCGCGATACTGAGCCAGAGACCGCTCGCCGTCAGCAGCAGCATGCCGATGACGAAGACCTTGCCGGCGATGCGGTGAGCTCTCCTTCCCTTGGCCGCCGCGAACGCGGTGTATCCCGAGACGACGGCAAGGCAGCCGATCCAGAAATGGGCGTCGCCAAGACTTGCGGGTTCACCCATGGCCGGCCCCGATCCCCGAGCCTGTCGGCTGTCGCCACACCACGAAGACTGAATTTTTGGGGAACCCTGCATACGCATTCATCACGGTGACCTCCGTCTTTTGCCAAGGGGGCGGCCTGTGACGCGGCCACCTGATATGTCATGGTATTGCGAGGATGAGCCGGCGCTGTCGTCCCTGCGGGACGGCGCGGACAGACTGCGATCGTTTTTCAGGGCGATGCATTGATCGCCTGAGGGCGCAAACCTATAGTCGCGCGGATGCAGAGCGATGGAATGATAACGCTTTCGGCCATGACGGCCGGGATTGCGGCGGCGGGCGCCGTGGCGTCCCTGCGCGGCGCGGGAGACCGGCGTGCCCGGCTCTATCTCATGGCGTCGTTCGGCCTGCTTTCAGCGATCGTCAGCGTACCGCTCGTGATCGCCTTCGCGCGGCCGCTCTATGTTTTCCATATGCCGGCGGTGCTGCCGGTACTGCTTGCCTTATCCGTCACGGTCCACCGGTACGCAAACGCGCGGACGGGGATCGCTGAACCCCCTCTTGCCCGGTGGCGTGACGGGGTGTTGCCGGGCGCCGGCCTCATCGTCACCCTTGGGTATTGGAGTTTGCCGGCAGGCGCGAAAGATACGCTGTTTGTGGAGGGCGCTCTGCCGCCGGGTTTTTTGCCGTCCGCCCTCGTCCTGATGACGATCGGCCTGATCCTGATCTGGTGTCTTGCATCCCTGGGCTATCTGATCGCGACGGTCCGTGCGCTGGGCGCGTACCGCAGGCGTCTGAAAGCGCTTTATTCCAATACCGAGCAATATGAGCTGCGCTGGATCGACGGGTTCCTGGCCCTGCTGGTCACACTGTGGGTCGCCGCCGCCCTGTCGCTGATCAGCGACAATTTCAGCCCCCGCCTGCTTTTCCCCGGTGAACTTGTCTTACTGCTCGCGGCGTCGGTTCTGCTGTTCCTCATCGCCTTCGCACTCACACCCGAACCGGCGGAAGAAACCGACCCGCCTGTGGACGGTCGCGGCTCCGAAATCCCGCCCAAGGATAAATATACACGCTCCGCCCTGACGCCGGACCGGGCCGAGCGGATCGCGGACCGGATTGAGACCGCCATGCGCCGGGACGCACTGTATCTTGACGCCAATCTCTCCCTGCAAAAACTGTCCCGTCATGTGCAGACGCCGCAAAATCTGGTGTCGCAGTCCCTTAACGAATGCCTCGGCAAAACCTTTTACGACTATGTCGCCCGGTGGCGGATCGAGGCGGCAAAGCCTTTGATCGAAGCGGGCGAGGCGTCGATCCTGACCATCGCCCTGGAGGTCGGTTTCAATTCCCGCTCCACCTTCTACAAGGCCTTCAAACGCGAAACCGGTCTGACGCCAAAGGCCTTTCAGGAACGCTGCCGGGACATCGATCAATAAATATTCAAAGACACCCCGCATACTCACGGGAAAGCAAAATATGTATGATGCATACATATTTTGGCGATTTGGCGCTCATACTGGGGCCGCATGCGCGGCCCGCTCCGCGAGGGCGGCCTGACCGGTGTTGGTTTTGCGCTCACGCTGGGGCCGCATGCGCGGCCCGCTCCGCGAGGGCGGCCTGACCGGTGTTGATTTTGCGCTCACGCTGGGGCCGCATGCGCGGCCCGCTCCGCGAGGGCGGCCTGACCGGCCGGGGCGCAGTCGCGGCCTGGGGCGCAGGATTTGAGATATCTGTGTTCGTGTCCGCCATTGGCCCAAGGCCGTCGCCGGATGAGGCAGGCCGGATCAGGGATACAGCATGCTGGTTTGCCACAAGGGGCCGTCTTCCCCCTGCGCGCGGTCATAGATATGGCGATCATGGAGACGGAATTTGCGATCCTGCCAGAATTCGAACCGGTCGGGAGACAGGCGAAAGCCGGACCAGTGCGGCGGGCGCGGCACCGTGCCGACGGCATATTGGGCGGTGAATTTGGCAATCGCCGCCTCGAACGCCAGGCGGCCTTCCAGCGGGCGGGACTGTTTCGATGCCCAGGCGCCGATACGGCTCGGCCGGGGGCGACTGGCAAAATAGGCATCGGCCTCGTCGTCGGTGACCGGTGTGACCGCGCCTTCAATCCGGACCTGCCGCCGCAGGCTTTTCCAATGGAACAAAAGGGCGGCATGCGGATTGCCCGTCAACTCCCGGCCCTTGCGGCTTTCAAAATTGGTGTAGAAGACGAAACCGCCCTCGTCCCAGCCTTTCAGCAGCACCATGCGCAGGCTGGGCCGACCGTCGGCGGCGACAGTGGCCAGCGCCATGGCATTGGGATCGTTCGGTTCGCTGTCGCCGGCTTCAGCGAACCAGCCGGCAAAGGTGTCGAACGGCCTGGAGAAAGGGGCGGTGCCGCCCGCCCCCTCGTCCGCCGCGCCGTCTTCTGCCTTAAGGGCCCTATCCTGATCGCTTTTGTCCGTCACGGGCTCCTCCGTCTTGTCCGGCGGGTTCCGGTCCATCCGGCCCCCGATGTGCAGGCATACGGCTTTGACGGCAAAAGGGCAATGGAGGGCAAAAGGCACGCCCGGAACAAACGGCTTGCGCGCGCGCCTTTTGCCGGTGTGCCCGGTGGTGCATCCAATGCATGTTTATGACACCATGAAAAGCACGCATGACGAATATGAAAAAACCTGAATACATTTTCAACCGAAGCGGTTAATGAAATATTTTTTTAATGAAAAATTCAATTTTGAAACATAATTCAGTTTTTATTTTTAAAAAATTCAAATTTTTTACTCTAAAAATTGCATAATAAAACTTATATTTGATTTTATTATTGTTTATTAATTTCATGTTTATTTATTTTGTATTGCGATATTCGCAAAACCGACACTGAAACTTCAAATAAACGTCAAATATCCTGCCTATGGCTCTGAGCTGGATGGCGGCATCTCAACAGCCGGGCATCCGGGCTTTCGCGACTTGCGGGCTCTTCGGGGGTATCGGGCACACGAAGACTTTTCGGGCATTCGGGGTCTTTCGGGTTTCAGGCATAAGGAACACTTCAATGAAAAATCTGCACTTGATGGCGACGCGCGGGGGCGCGGCCGTCTCTTTTACGGCTGACGAATCTGTTTCAAACACGCGCTCAGAAGCGGGCACAACAGGAAGCGGACCGAGAGCCCGCAGGCTGGCATGGCGCGCGGGCTGCGCCGCGACGGCACTGACGGCTGTGGCGGCCGCAGCGGCTTTCGCGCCGGCGGCAAGCGCCCAGTCGGCTGCCGGCAGCGACGACGGCGACGACATCAAGGAAGTGCCGGTTGAAGAGATCGTCGTCTTTGGTGAAGCCCTGTCCCTGCAACGGTCCATCGATGCCAAGCGCAATGCCACCAATATCATCGACGCCACGGTGCAGGATGACATCGGCCGTCTGCCGGACCTGAACACGGCCGCGGTCATCCGCCGCATCACCGGCGTCGCGGTGCAGAACGACCAGGCGGAAGCACGGTTTCCGATCATTCGCGGGCTGAACCCCACATTCAACCGGACCACGATCGACGGTGGCATCGTCGCCTCGCCGGAGCGCGGGGCGTCGGGCCGGGCCGTGCCGCTGGATGTGATCCCGGCATCGCTGCTGTCGCGGCTGGAGGTGATCAAGTCGGCAACACCGGAGCTGGACGCCAACGCCATCGGCGGCACCATCAATGTGGTGACCCGCAGCGCCTTCGAGGAAAAATCACCCTTCTTCTACGGGTCCGGTTTTATCGGCTTTCATGAGCAGTCCGGCGACGGCGGCACCCTGAGGGACGGCGAAAGCGTCCAGCCGTGGCGCGCCAATTTCGCCGCCGGCACACGCTTCGGCCGGGAAGACCAGTTCGGCATCGTCATCGGCTTCGACTATTCCATACGCAATTTCGAAATTCCGCAGATCGAGGTGGATGACGCCGACTATACCGAGTTCGATGCCGAGGGAAACAATGTGGGCCTGGGCAATGGCAACGGCATCATCGTGCCGACCAACAACCGCCTGTTCTTCTACAATAATGTGCGTGAACGCATCGGCGGCACCGGCAAGCTGGAGTGGCGGCCGAGCGACCGGTTCGACATGACACTGTCGGGCCTTTATACCCAGTTCAACGATGACGAACGGCGCGATGAAATCCGCTATGAGCTGGGCACGAACGGCAGTTCCGCCCAGCCCGATACCATCACCGGACAGACCCCCACATCCGGCGTGACCGAAGACGGCCAGGGCATTGTCGGCCTGGGCCGTTTCGTCCTGGACCGCAGCATCTACAATATCCAGGGCGAAGCCACATGGCGGGCCAGCGACATCGCCACCTTTGATATACGCCTGACCTATGCGGGAGCTGAGCTGGACAATCCGGAATCGACGGAGAGCTTCACCACCGAGCCCACATTCGGCGCGCGCTACGACACCAGCGGTTTCTTCCCGCGCTATTCCCCGCTGGATCCGGAGGGCTTTTTCGACACGGCAAACTACAGCCACGCCAACCGGGGCGAACTGGACCGTTTTGTCGACGATGAATTGTTCGAGGCGGCGATCAACGGCGACTTCGCCCTCGGCGATATCGGCCTGAAAGTGGGCGGCGTCTACCGCGACCGCAGCAAGAATGAAGGCTTTACCTTCAACCGTTTCGTCTCGGACACGCCCTATACGCTGGCGGACGTGACGGACACGGCGCTGGCGGATCTGGAATTCCAGGGCAACAATATCTTCCCCTTCCGGGTGGATTCAGACGGTGCCAACGCCTTTTTCGCCGGCAATCCCTTTACGCAGACCTTCACCACCGGCACGGAATCGGATGCCAGCGAGGAGGTCTATGCCGGGTATCTTCAGGGCACATATGATTTCGGCAGCGGTTCGATCACCGGCGGCGTGCGCATAGAACATACCGAATGGGAGGGCGGCCCGGTGGGCGGCCAGCAGGTGTCCGGCAGTTACACCAATATCCTGCCGAGCGCGGTCGCCCGTTTTAACGTACGGGACGATCTGGTCATCCGTGTCGCCGGTTCGCAGACCATCGGGCGGCCGGATATCAGTGACCTGACACGCGGCTTCACCGCCGGCACGGACGGACCGGACCTGACGCTGTCGCGCGCGAACCCCGAGCTGGACCCGCGCAAGTCGTTCAATCTCGACGCATCGGTCGAATGGTATATTCCGGACGGCATTCTGGCGTTCGGCGTCTTTTACAAGGATATCGAGGACGAAATCTTCGTGGTGACGACCACGGACGCCAATGTCGTCATCGACGGGGTGACGTTCGACCGGGTGACCCAGCCGGAAAATGCCTCAAGCGCGGAAGTGTTCGGTCTGGAAGCCCAGTATCAGCAGGTGCTGTCCTTCCTGCCCGCGCCGTGGGACGGGTTCGGCATCGGTGCCAACATCACCTGGCTGGATACGGAGTTCGACGTGCCGCTCAGCGACGGCACGACCCGCACCACCACCCTGTTCCAACAGCCGGACCTGACCTATAACCTGACCCTGTTTTACGCGACCGACCATTTCGAGATCCGTGGCTCCTACAATTATACGGATACGTTTCTGGACACGCTGAACGCGGACAATCCGGACCGGGACGAGTTCTGGGACGAACGCGGCCAGCTGGACCTGCAGGCCCGGGTGAATGTGAACAAAAATGTGGCCCTGGTGGCGCAGGCCGTCAATGTCACCGACGAAGGCCGAACCGAGCTGACCGGGCCCGGTGCCGCTTTCCTACAGGAAGATGCGCGGTTCGGGCGCACCTACTGGATCGGCATCAACGCCACATTCTAAGGGAGACCGACCATGCCGCGCCGCCTTCTTACCGCTTTCATGATCCTGACCACCATGGCCCCGCACGTCATTATTATGGCCGCGATAACCGTCAACAGCGGTGACGGCCATGCCCTGGACGATACGAAAGCACGGCGGGACAAAGCGCGCGCGGCCTGGGCGGCCCTTGGCATCGAACGGTATGAAGCACCGTCCGTAGACATGTTGCAGGCGGTGCCCGTCCATGCCTTTCCCGCGATTGAAGCCGGTCAGGGCGCGGCGGCGGACAGCGCGCATTTTTACGCCATCGTAAATTTCGTCATCGGGCAATACGACCGGTCAAACGGCCGGCTCACCGCCCGCTGGAAAGGCAAATACGGCGGACCGATCGGACATCTGAACAGCTGTTTTACCGAGGACGGCAAACTTTACTGCGCCAATTCCAACCATCCGAATCTGCCAATGGCCAGTTCGATCGAAATTTTCGACACCACGACCATGACGCACCATGCCAGCAAGAGCCTGGGCGTCATGGATGAGGGCTCGCTGGTCTGGTTCGACCGCTTCCGGGGGGGCTGGATCGCCGGCTTTGCCCATTATGACGACGAAACCGGCCTGCCGTTCAAGGACCATACCTATGCCTCCATCGTCACCTTTGACGACCGGTGGCGGCGGACCGGCGGATATATGCTGCCGGCGTCCATCCTGGAGAAAATGGCGCCACAGGCCGCCTCGGGCGGGGCTGTCGGCGATGACGGGCGGCTTTATGTAATGGGCCATGACCTGCCGGAAATGTATGTGCTGGAGTTTCCCGAGATGGGCCCCGTGCTGCGGCACCGGGCCACCATCAGCGTGCCGGCGGAGGGCCAGGCCTTTGCCTTCGATCCCGCGGACCCGCGGCTGGTCTGGGCGATCAGCCGCCCGGCGCGCGAGGTCCGGGCCTTTCGGATACCTGCACTGGACTGAGGCCCTGGACTGACCCCCGTCCTGCGGTCGCGCCAAGCGGCCGAAACCACAACAAAACCGTTTCTCCGGCCTGTCCGGATCGTGCCGCTGTGTTCCAGAAGGGTTCCAGAAGGCTTGACCCGGGGCCGGATTTGCCGTTTTTGTGGGGAGGTGGTTGAAAAAGGACACAGGCCGCACGCGGAACCGCGGCGCACCAAGGGGCGGCAGATCAACGGATTGTATGGGTAATGACTGATCTGTATCAGATTCTCGGTATTCCGAGAACGGCGAGCGAGGCGGATGTGAAAAAGGCGTACCGCAAGCTTGCCAAGGACTTGCATCCCGACCGCAACAAGGACAACCCGCGGGTCGCCGAACGGTTCAAGGAGATATCGGCGGCCTACGGCATCCTGCGCGATCCGGAGCAGCGGGCCCGCTATGACCGGGGCGAGATCGACGAACAGGGCAATGAGCGCGGTTTTGCCGGCGCCGGTGCCGGAGGCGGGGGATACAGCCGTGCCTACCGCCGGTCCGGCCCGGACGAGCCCTTTGACATGGATGATGCCAGCGACATTTTTTCGGAATTCTTCCGCTTTACCGGCGGCCGCAACGCCGGCAAGGGCGGCAAGAAGACCGGTGGTGGCGCACGGAGCGCACGGGGCAAGCGCGCAAGCGCGGGCACCGGGGAACAGCGCGGCCTGGACATCACCTATGAAATCACCGTCGGGTTTGAAGAATCGATCACCGGCGGTACCCGGCGTCTGCGGCTGAGCGACGGACGGGCGGTGGACATCAAAATCCCTGCCGGCATCCAGAACGGACAGGTGATCCGCCTGGCCAAACAGGGCGGGCCTGGCATGGGCGGCGGCCCCAAGGGCGATGCCCTGGTCGAGGTTCGCGTGGCACCACACCCCTATTATCACCGCGAGGGTCTGGACATTCATCTGGACCTGCCGATCTCGATCGACGAGGCGGTTCTGGGCGGCGATATCGACGTGCCCACCCCGCGCGGGCGACTGACGGTCCGTATCCCGAAAAACTCGTCCAGCGGGCGCCGCCTGCGCCTGAAGGGCAAGGGCGTGATACGCGGGGAGGATACGGGAAACATGTATGTGACGCTGAAGATCATGCTGCCGTCCGAGCGGAATGAGGCGCTTGAAAAACTGATGCAGGAGTGGCCCGGCGGCGGCGGCAAGACCCTGCGCCGCAAGGCCGGCCTGGCGTGAGACTGCCGCGCTGAAAACGGGTCCCGACAAACATGACGGACGAAACGGGACGGTTGATGTGACGGAACGGGAAGACAGAGCGTGACGGGCACCACCGAACCGAAACGGGACGAACAAGTCCCCCCTGCCCCCGCGCAGGCATCGCCGGCTGTGCCCGCCATGGAGGCTGACGACAAGGCTGGCGACAAGACTGGCGACAAGGCTGACAACAAAACTGGCAACAAGACGGGCGGGGACGTGGGCGGCGAAACCGTCGTCATGCCGCCGCGCAGCGTGCAGCCGCCCTGGACCGTGCGTCAGCGCCGGGCCTTCGCGCAGGCCTGGGCCCTGTTCTGGCGGCATGACGGGCTGTCGGCGGCGGGCAATCTGGCCTTTCTCGCCATGTTGTCGCTGTTTCCCTTTTTGATTTTTTTCGTTTCGGTCTCGGGATTTCTCGGCCAGACGGAACGCGGGCTGGCTGCGGTCGCTTTTTTCCTGTCGGTCCTGCCGCCGGAAGTGACCAACGTGCTGGAAGGCCCGATCAACGGCATTATCAGAAACACCGGCGCGGAACTGCTGACGGGATCGGTCCTGTTCGCGCTGTGGACCGCCACCAGCGGGCTGGAGGCGGCGCGCGGCATTGTCATCCGCCTGTTCGGGCGGCGGTTCGCACCGGCCATGTGGCGCCGCCGGCTGGAAAGCTTCGGCGTGGTCATCGGGGCGTCGATCCTGCTGATCGCGGCCATGACCATGCTGGTGATCGCCCCGGCGCTGGAGCGGGCCGTCCTCGCCCTGTTTCCCGAGATCATCACAGGCGGGCTGACCCTGCTGTTCGATCTGATCCGCCTGGCGGTCAGCCCGGCGCTGCTTCTGGCGGCGCTGTATGGTATCTATCTGGCACTGATACCGCGCCGGGCGGGTGCCGCCGTGCGCCTGCCCGGCACCCTGCTGGCGCTGCTGGTGTTTCTGGGCACCGCACGGGGCATGTCGGTCTATCTGACCTATGCCGGCAGCTATGACGTCACCTATGGTTCGCTGGCCGGGGTGGTGGTGGCACAGCTTTTCTGTTTTCTCGTCAGTCTGGGGTTCATCTTTGGCGCGGCGCTGAACGCGGCCTACAGCCGCCCCCTGAAGGCGTAGGCAAAAAGACAGGGGGATCAAGGGGGGGTCACGCCGGAAATTGACCCGGCAGGCGCTTGGCAATAGTCTGCGCCCCCGAAATTACACCGTGATCGCGGCCGGATCCGGAAACCGGATCGCTTCCGGCCGACAACGAACCGGCCCGCGCGCGGCTCAGGCAGCCGCCAGGACCGGATAGCAAGAGACCAAACAGAGGTGACGTATGCTGATGAAGGGGAAAAAAGGGCTGATCATGGGGGTCGCGAACGACCGGTCCATGGCCTGGGGCATTGCCCGTAAATGCGCGGCGGAAGGGGCGGAGCTTGCCTTTTCCTATGTGGGGGAGGCATTGCAGAAACGGGTGACACCGCTGGCGGAGAGCGTCGGCTCGGACCTGGTGCTGCCATGCGATGTCTCGGACGGTGCCTCCATCGACGCCCTGTTCGACACCCTGGGAAAGACATGGGACGGCCTTGATTTTCTGGTGCATGCCATCGGCTATTCGGACAAGAGCGAGCTTCGCGGCCGCTATATCGATACAAGCCTGGACAATTTCCTGACGACGATGAACGTATCCGCCTACAGTTTCGTCGCCACCGCGCAACGCGCGGAAAAAATGATGAAAAACGGCGGTGCCATGCTGACGCTGACCTATTACGGGTCGGAAAAAGTGGTGCCGCATTATAATGTGATGGGCGTGGCAAAGGCGGCGCTGGAGGCATCGACCCGCTACATGGCGCGCGACCTGGGAGACAGAAACATCCGCGTCAACGCCATTTCCGCCGGACCGATGAAAACGCTGGCGGCCTCGGGCGTCGGGGATTTCCGCATATTGCTGAAATACAATGAACGCAACGCGCCGCTGAAGCGGAACATCACCCTGGACGATGTGGCGGGCTCGGGCCTGTATCTGCTCAGCGATCTGTCGAGCGGAGTGACCGGGGAAATCCACTATGTGGACGCCGGCTTCAACGTCACCTGCATGCCGACGGACGAGGACGCCATGCAGCGTTTCGTCGAAGGCCCCTAAAAACGAGGCTGAAAACGAGGCCGGCAAAGAAGCTGGCGGCAGGGCTGGCGGCACAGGGCCGACCGTATGCCCAACACGGCCGCCGGCTTGCCGGACGGCGATAAGAGACAACAGAGGGGGCACCGCTCCATGTCATACAATACATTCGGGCGTCTGCTCCGGGTCACCACATGGGGCGAAAGCCACGGCCCCGCCATCGGCTGCACGGTGGACGGTGTGCCGCCGGGACTGGATTTGAGCGAGGGGGACATCCAGCCCTTTCTCGACAAGCGCCGACCCGGCCAGTCCCGCTATACCACCCAGCGGCGCGAGAGCGATACGGTCCGCATCCTGTCCGGCGTATTCGAGGGCATAACCACCGGCACCCCCGTACAGCTGATGATCGAGAACATTGATCAGCGCTCGAAAGACTATGGCGATATCGCCGAAACCTATCGGCCCGGCCATGCCGATTATACCTATGACGCCAAATACGGTCTGCGCGACTATCGCGGCGGCGGACGCTCCAGCGCGCGCGAAACCGCCATGCGCGTGGCCGCCGGGGCGATCGCGCGAAAAATCCTGGGCGGCGGCGTCACGGTGCGCGCCGCCATGGTGCGGATGGGCCCGCACGGGATCGACCGCGACCGCTTCGACTGGAGCGTTGCGGCACAAAATCCGCTTTTCTGTCCGGATGCGGTTGCCGCCGATGTCTGGGCGGGCGAACTGGACGCCATCCGCAAGGCGGGCTCGTCCGTCGGGGCGGTGATCGAAGTGGAAGCCACGGGCGTTCCCGCCGGCTGGGGCGCGCCCATTTACGGCAAGCTGGATGCCGACCTGGCCGCCGCCCTGATGAGCATCAACGCCGTCAAAGGGGTTGAAATCGGGGCCGGCATGGCCGCTGCCACCCTGACGGGCGAGGACAATGCCGATGAAATTGTGCCCGGACCGGACGGCGCGCCGGCGTTTCTGAGCAACAAGGCCGGCGGCATTCTGGGCGGCATCTCCAGCGGGCAACCGGTCGTCGCCCGTTTCGCGGTGAAACCGACCAGTTCGATCCTGACGCCGCGCCGCAGTATCCGCAAGGACGGCAGCGCGACGGAAGTGATGACCAAGGGACGGCACGACCCCTGTGTCGGCATCCGCGCCGTACCCGTTGCCGAGGCGATGATGGCCCTGGTCCTGGCCGATCACATGATGCTGCACCGCGCACAGTGTGGCTAGGGGCGGCCAGCAGGCACACACAGACAGGGTGGGGACGGGACAAGGAGAACGGACATGGGAACCTGGCTGAAATATGTCGCCGGCGCGGGGCTGTTGCTGCTCGGTCTTCTGACCTATACCGCCTGGGCACCGGACATTCCGCATGACGAGTTGGTCGCGCAGTATGGCGGGCCGCCGTCCACCTTTGTCACCCTGCCCTCCGGAGCGCGGGCCCATGTGCGCGTACAGGGCAACGCCCTCGGCCCGGCGCTGGTGTTACTGCACGGGTCGAACAGTTCCCTGCACACATGGGAGCCCTGGGTCACACGGCTGAAGCGGGACTTCCGCATCGTCACCATGGACCTGCCCGGTCATGGACTGACAGGCGCCACACCGCAAGACGACTATACCTATGACGGCATGGCCGCCTTTGTGAAAGAGGCCATGGGGACGCTTGACATCAGTCCCTTTTTCCTGGGCGGAAACAGCATGGGCGGCGGTGTGGCCCTGCGCTATGCCGGCCTGTATCCGGAGGATGTGTCCGGCCTGATCCTGGTGGACGCGGCAGGGGTACCGGTGCCGCCGCACATGGAAGGCACGCGCCGTCTGCCGCTGGCCTTTCGCCTTGCCGGCACATGGTGGACCGCCTGGGCCCTGGAAGTCATCACCCCGCGCAGCCTGGCGCGCGAAGGGCTGGAGGTCAGCTTTACCGACACCAGCCTGGTGACCGACGCCATGGTGGACCGCTACTGGCATCTGGCGCGCCATCCGGGCAACCGCCGCGCCACCGCCAAACGCTTTGCCTGGTATGCCGGCGGCGGCAATGTCACCGATCCGGGCAAGGTCCGGGCCCCGGCCTTGATCCTGTGGGGCCGGGATGACGGGCTGATCCCCGTCGGCACCGGAGAAAGGCTGGCCGCCCTTCTGCCGGACGCGCGGCTGAAAATCTATGACGGTGTCGGCCACATCCCGATGGAGGAAACGCCGGACCGCTCGGCCGCGGACGCAGCCGCGTTCATCACCACCCTGAGCAACATGGACGAAACCGGCACACCCTGAGCATGGTTAGCGTCCCCGTCCAGATGTCAGCACCTACGCACGTCCAGGGTCTTCACGTCCCGGGTCTTCACGTCCCGGGTCTTCACGTCTCTGGGCTTCACGTCTCTGCGCGGATGGTGGACAGGAAATTGTCAATCTGGGCCTGAAGGTCGCTGGAACGCTGCCCCAGCTCGCGCACGGCGTCCAGAACCTCGTTCGCCTTGCTACCGGTTTCATCCGCCGCGTTGTTGACCTTTTGGATGCTGCTGGTCACCTCATTGGTGCCGGCGGAAACCTCGGCGATGTTGCGGGCGATTTCCTGGGCGGAGGCGTCCTGTTCCTCAACCGCCGAGGCGATGGAGACGGCGGTGTTGTCAATATCGCGGATGATCCCCTCGATTTCGGTCATGGCATCGACGGCGGTGTTGCTGGCCTGCTGTATGCCGGTGATCTGATCGCCGATCTGCTGGGTCGCGCTCGCCGTCTGGCTGGCCAGCGATTTCACCTCGCTGGCCACGACGGCAAATCCCTTGCCGGCTTCGCCGGCGCGGGCGGCCTCGATCGTGGCGTTGAGGGCCAGCAGGTTCGTCTGTTCGGCGATATCATTGATCAGGCTTACAATATCGCCGATTTCCTGGGCCGCGGTTTTCAACTGAGCGATATCGTGACCGGCGCGTTCCGTACGCGACACGGCGGAGCGCGCGGCGGTCGAGGACTGGCCGGTCTGGTCCGCGATCTCACGCACCGAGCCGGACAGTTCATCCGCCGCATTCGCCACGGTCTGGGCGTTGGTGTTGGCGGCCTCCGCCGCCTGACCGACGACCTGCGCATTGCTGGCACTGTCATTGGCGGTACGGGTCATCACCTGGGCCGCGGCTTCCATCTCGGACGCGGATTGGGCGAAAGACTGGACAACGGACTTAACGGAGGCCTCGAAATTGTCGGCCATGGACAACATGGCGGCACGGCGTTCCGTCCGTGCCTTTTCATCCGCCTCCTCGGCGAGGCGACGACGCTCGGCCTCCCGCTCGGCCTCGCGGGTCTGGCGCTCCTGCTCTTCACGGCGTTCGCGCTCGGCACGCTCCTCGGCGTCGGCCTGCAATTCCTCGACCTTGCGGGCATTGTCTCGGAAGATCCGCACCGCCCCGGTAATCTGGCCGACCTCATCCCGGGCATCCGTATCCGGGATGACGACAGTCAGATCGCCGTCCGCCAGACGCATAATGTTCTGCGTCAGGGTCCGCAGCGGCGTGATCGATAAAACCGACCAGAGGGCAATCCCGCCCCCGAGCAGCACGGCCACAAGGGTCAGCACCAGCATGAGGACCTGAAACCCTTCCGCAACGTCGCGCGTATCGGCCGTCAGTTGCTGATTGTTGGCTTCCTGCAGGTCGATGAATTGGTTGATCCGGCGCAGCCATTCGGTAAAGGCGGGACGGGCATCGCGCAGCAGCACCCTCTTGGCCCGGTCGCTGTCACCGGCATTGTAAGCGGACATGACCTGCTGGACATATGGCAGGGTGCGGGCCTCGATCTCCTTTATGCTGGCCAGAATGCGCCGTTCCTCGGCGGTGATATCGTCCCGTTCGGCAAACATGCGGTCCATGCGCCGGGCGGAGTCCTCATAATCCTGTTCAAGCCGCTGAATATCCCGGAAGGTATCCTGCAAATCGCCCGCATCCATCAGCAGCACCACGTCGCGGATCGCAATGGCCCGGTCATGGACACTGCCCCTGAAATTGATGGCGTAACGCTGTTTGACGCTGTTCAGGTCGTTGATGGACGTCAGGTTTCTGTCGATCTGTCCCACTTCCGTAATGCCGATGACGGACAGGATGATCATCAGGGCAAAAACGACTGAAAACCCGATAATGAGCCGACTGCTGATCCTGATATTCTTCAAACTGAACATATATCCCCCTTCCGTCCGATCATGCCTTTTTTACAGCGTCTTCATTTTTTACAGGGTATTCCCTGACCCGCATCGATTGGCCTGCATAGTGCCGGGCCCACAGTCTGCGACCGGTTACGGGTCCGTTATTCAGACGCGGAGTATTGCCCTTCCCGCATGGTCATGAAAAGCGGGAACACACCGGATCCGGTCAAACCACGCTTTTTGCAATGGTCATCAAAATGCGCCTTCCCGCACAACGGATTAAATCTGTTCGCGGTCACGTGAAACTCACTTTATCGTGCAAAAATTTTCTTCTTTAAAGAGAAAAACACACGCTTTCACACCCGACGGATATAAGCGGAAATCCCTGTCCGGCAGCGGCTTTCGCAAGGCCGTTCGTTATCGCAGGAACAAGCCGACCAGTTCCACATGAGACGACCAGAGAAACTGGCCGACAGGCTGTACCCAGTGGAGATGATATCCGCTGTCGATCAGGATACGGGCATCGCGTGCGAAGGTGGCGGGATTACAGGATACGCTGACCACACGGGGGACCGTCCCGGCGGACAGTTCGGCGACCTGAGCGGCGGCACCGGCACGCGGCGGGTCCAGAACGACCGCATCAAAACGGGCAAGCACGTCCGCCGTCAACGGACGGCGGAACAGGTCCCGGTGTTCAACCGTCAACCGGTGCGTCGATGCCGCCGCCCCGGCCGCCCCCCTCAGGGCCGTCACAGCGGCACCATCACCTTCAACGGCGAGAACGGCACGGCCACGCGCCAGCGGCAGGGAAAATGTGCCAATGCCGGCAAACAGGTCGACAATGCGGCGGCTACCCTCCACCGCCGACAACACCGCATCGCGCAACGCCCGCTCTCCCTCGGCGGTTGCCTGCAGGAAACCACCGGGCGGCAGGGCGCTCGGCACACCGTCAAAGCGCATGACGGGCTGACGGCGGATCAGGATGGGGTCCATCAATCCACGATCACGCCAATGCAGGGCGGCGATATCGTTGGTCCCGGCCCAGTCGGTCAGGATGTCACGGTCCTGCAATGTCGCCGCACGGTCCATGTCCAACAGGACATCCATTCCGCTATCCGTGGCCGTCAGGATGATCCCGGCCCGGCCGCGACCGGCCAGGAGCACGGCCAGTGTGTCACGCAGGCCCGGAAACAGCGCAACCAGACTGTCGCGGGCAACCGGGCATGCGGTTATATCCACAAGCCGGTGGCTGCCCCGCGCGTTGAAGCCGAGGCGGACACCTTCATCCCGCCCTTCCGCCTTCAGGCTGATCCGGCGCCGGCTTGCCGGCGGACTGACCGCCGCCGCCCTTACGGGCACACCCGAAATCCCCTGATGTTGCAATGTATCCCGCACCCTGTCGGCCAGAAACGCGGCATAACATGTATCATCAAGAAACTGGAGCTGACAGCCGCCGCACATCCCAAAGACGGCACAGGGCGGCCTCCGCCGATCCGGACTTGGCATAACAAGACGCACAAGACTGCCTTCCACCCCGAAACGGCGGTGTGCGCCCAGACGCACGTCCGCCCGGTCCCCGGGCATTGTGCCGGGCACGAAAACCGATACGGGGGTCCCGTCTTCGAGCCGGTGCGCGGCGATACCGTCCCCACGTCCGCCAAGGGTTTCAATAGTGAGCGTCACGACCGGTCCGTCCGCGGGCTCTCGCCGGCCGGACCGCTTACCTCGCCGTGGCCTGCGCGTCTGCCTTGATCGCATGGATCAGAAATTCCCTGTTGCCATCGGGTCCGGTGACGGGACTTTCGGTCAGCCCCGCGACAGTCCAGCCGGGCTGTGCGCCGAGCCAGCCGGATATATCCGCGCACACGGTGTCGTGCAAGGCAGGATCGCGCACGACGCCGCCCTTGCCAAGGCGCTGGCGGCCCACTTCGAACTGCGGTTTGATCAGGGCGATCATATGACCGCCGGGACGCACCAGTGCCATCCCCGCCGGCAGCAGCGTTTTCAGCGAGATGAAACTGGCGTCGCAGACGAGAAGATCCACAGGCACCGGAATATCATCCCCGGTCAGGTGGCGGGCATTGGTTCCCTCCAGCACCGTGACGCGTGCATCGGCGCGCAGAGTCTCCGCCAGTTGGCCGTGCCCCACATCGACAGCGAAAACCCTTACCGCGCCATGGTGCAGGGCGACATGGGTAAACCCGCCTGTCGACGCACCGATATCGAGCACGACAGCGCCCTCGGGCATCACGGCAAAATGGGACAGCGCCTTGTCCAGCTTGATCCCGCCCCGGCTGACCCACGGATGATCGCGCCCCTTCAGATGGAGAGAGCCGTCGCAAACCACCATCTGTCCGGGTTTCTCAATCCTGATATCGCCCCCGTAAGCGTGCCCGGCCCGGATCAGCGCCTGAGCGCGCGCCCGGCTTTCCGCCAAGCCACAGGCCACCAATGCCACGTCCGCACGTTGTCTGCCCGCCTTCGACATCACGGGCGGCAAGGATCAGGCCGAGGCCGGACGGTCAACGGTCATATCCGACAGGTCGTTATGGCCAAGTGCTTTCAGAACGGCGCGCACAATACCGGCCGCGTCAAGACCGGCATCGGCATACATCGCCCCCGCATTGTCATGATCCTGGAAACGGTCGGGCAGCTTCAACGCGCGGACCTTCAGGCCACCGTCCAGCAGTCCCTCGTCGGCCATATAATCCATCACATGGGCACCGAAGCCGCCGATGCTGCCTTCCTCGACCGTCAGAAGCAATTCATGACCCGCTGCCAGATCCTGAACCAGACGGCTGTCCAAAGGCTTGGCGAAACGCGCATCGGCGACAGTGGTTGACAGGCCGCGGGCCTCCAGCGCATCGGCGGCCTTCAAAGCCTCGTCCAGGCGGGCCCCGAGGGAGAGGATGGCGATCTTGCTGCCATGGCGGACGATACGGCCCTTGCCGATTTCAAGCGGCACACCCTTTTCCGGAAGATCGACACCCGTACCCTCACCGCGCGGATAGCGTACGGCGGACGGTCTGTCGTCAATGGAGGCCGCAGTCGCCACCATATGGCGCAGTTCGGCCTCATCCGCCGCCGCCATGACGATGAAATTCGGCAGGCTCGCCAGATAGGTGATATCGAAACTGCCGGCATGGGTGGGGCCATCCGCCCCGACAAGGCCGGCCCGGTCTATGGCAAAGCGCACGGGCAATTTCTGCACCGCCACGTCATGCACCACCTGATCATAGGCACGCTGGAGAAATGTGGAATAAATGGTCGCAAAGGGTTTGTATCCCTCGCACGCGAGGCCGGCAGCAAATGTCACGGCATGCTGTTCCGCGATCCCCACGTCGAAGGTGCGGTCAGGATAGGCCTTTTCAAAGCGGTTCAGCCCCGTCCCCGACGGCATGGCGGCGGTTATGGCAACAATTTTATCGTCGTCCGCAGCCAGATCGATCAGGGTATCGGCAAACACATTGGTATATGTGGGCGCTTTCGGCGCGGATTTCTGCTTTTCGCCGGTGACGACATTGAATTTCGGCACGGCATGGTATTTTTCAGCGTTCGGATCTGCAAAGGGGTGACCATGCCCCTTTTCCGTCACCACATGGATCAGAATGGGACCATGCGGTGCGTCCCGGACATTTTCCAGGATGGGCAACAAATGGTCGAGATTGTGCCCGTCAACAGGCCCCACATAATACAGGCCCAACTCGTCGAACAGGGTTGAACCGGTGACCATGCCACGTGCGGATTCCTCGGCCAGGCGCGCGCGGTCCGCAAGGGGCTTGGGCAGGATTTTCAGAAATTTCTTGCTGAAGTCCCGCAATGTCAGGAAGGATCGGCTGGACAGGATACGGGCCAGATAGGCACTCATCGCACCGACGGCGGGCGCAATGGACATGTCATTGTCATTCAGAATGACGATCAGGCGGTTATCGGCCTGTTCGGCATTGTTCATCGCTTCATAGGCCATGCCGGCGCTGATGGCACCGTCCCCGATGACCGCAATGCTTTGCCGTTTGCTTCCGGCCAGCTTGTTGGCCACGGCCATGCCCAAGGCCGCACTGATCGAGGTTGACGAATGCCCGGCCCCAAAGGGATCGAATGCACTCTCGGATCGCTTGGTGAAGGGGGACAGGCCACCCCCCTGGCGAATGGTCCGGATACGGTCCCGCCGCCCGGTCAGGATTTTGTGCGGATAAGCTTGGTGCCCGACATCCCAGATCAGGCGGTCATGCGGCGTATCGAAAACATAATGCAGGGCCACCGTCAGTTCGACAACACCCAGCCCGGCCCCGAAATGGCCGCCTGTCATGGATACGGCACTGATCATCTCGGTTCTCAGCTCATCGGCCAATTGCCGCAATCGGGCTTTCGGCAGCCGGCGCAAATCCTCGACGGACCCTATTGTATCCAGAAGCGGTGTTTCAGGCTGTACGGTCAAGGCATTCATCCATTACTTGAGCACTAATTCTATCACGCTGATACATGACTGACAAAACGCTCTGCCTGCCCGGCAAACCGATATTCAGACACCGGACTGTTTAACATCCGGTTATCCGCTACCCGGTTGTTTGGCAATCACGACAGCGATTTGCAATAGGACATATGGTCCCCGCTGACCCGTCCGTCCAGATTTATCGGAAAAGCGCGGCTCAGGCCCGGCGCGATATGACAAATTGGGCAACCGCTCTCAACAGGGACGCGCGCTCATCAAACAGGCTCAGATGCTCGATCGCCTGTTCGGCCAGCATATGCGCCTGCTGACGGGCACGGCCAGCCCCCATCAGGGCAACAAGGGTTGCCTTGCCCTGGCGCCCGTCCTTCTGGGCCGCCTTGCCCATGATCATCGGATCACCCTCGACATCCAGAAGGTCGTCAGCGATCTGGAAGGCAAGACCGAGATCGCGGGCATAGCCTTGCAGGGAATGACGCTCGCGCTTTTCCGCACGGCCCAATATGGCCCCAGCTTCCGCCGATGCACTGATCAAGGCACCGGTTTTCATCTGCTGAAGACGGTAGATCGCCGCCTCGTCCAGTTCATGGTCACCGGCGGTGATGTCGATCATCTGGCCGCCGACCATGCCATGGTGGCCTGAGGCCTGCGCAAGCGTCCGCACAAGTTCCAGGCGCACCCCTTTGTCCTTGTGGGTCTTTTCATCGACCAGAATGTCAAAGGCCAGCGTCAACAGGGCATCGCCCGCGAGAATAGCCGTGGCATCGTCAAAAGCCTTATGGACGGTGGGACGGCCCCGCCGCACATCGTCATCATCCATCGCCGGCAGGTCGTCATGAATCAGCGAATAGGTGTGCACGCATTCTATGGCAGCGGCCACGCGCAGCGCCTGCTGGCGGTTCACATCGAACAGTTCGGAGCTTGCCAGCACAAGAAAGGGACGCAGTCTTTTACCGGGAGAGAAAATCGCATACCGCATGGCGTCAACCACGCGCGCCTCAGGGCCGTCGGGAACCGCCAGCATGGGATCGAGCACCCGTTCCACCGCGCCGGAGGTCGCCTTCAGCGCCTGCAAAAGCGGGTTTGTCCCCGTCATGGATTGGAATCTCTGTCGGAATCGCCGACATCCAGCGGGGCCGCGCCCACCGGGCCGCCCTCGCCCAGTGTCAGTTTCTCAATCTTGGCCTGGGCCCCTTTCAGCTTGGCATCGCAGTGTGCCTTCAGGGCCGTACCACGGGCGTACAGGTCGATGGATTCCTCAAGCGAGGCGCCGCCCGATTCCAACCGGCTGACCACATCCTCCAGCGCCATCATGGCATCTTCAAAGGTCATGGCCTGGATTTGGGCTTTCAGATCGTCTGAAATGGGGGATTCATCGGTTTTGGATGTCATGCGGATGCCTTGCTGGTGTGTCGTATGCGTGTCGCCCGTGCCGTGCTTTCAGGCACGGGCGATGTTATAAGATGCGATGCGGCGCGGTCAAAACCTTAGCACGAAAAGACACTAGGCCGCGGCATCGTGCAGGTGGAAAGGCGCCAGCGCCACCCCCGGCAAGGCCAGGGTACCGGGCGCGACCGCCTCGGCATCGAACCGCCCTTTTGCCTTGAACCGGTAAACATCGCCGTCCTGACGCCTGTCCAGCAGGCCCAAGGCTTCGAGAAGGTGACAGTGGGCCACCGCTTCGCCCAGGGCCATGAAAAAATCAAAGCCGGTGATCTTGCGGCGGTACAATGCGGGAAAGGTTTCAACCGCCGTGCGTTCCTGCCGGCAATGTTCATGCAGGGCGGCCAGCTTGTCCACATGCCCCCGGATCAGATCGTCCAGCCGGCGGTGCAGTCCCTTGAAAACCTTTCCATGCGACGGCAGCACCAGCGGATCGCCGGGTATGGCCTTCAAACGGTCAAGACTGGCGATCCAGTGGCCAAGCGGATTGGCGCGCGGCTCCCGCGCATAAACCGACACATTGGATGTAATTCTTGGCAGAACCTGATCGCCGGAAATGAACAGGGGCTCATCCAGGCAGACAAGACAGGCATGTTCCGGGCAGTGGCCACGGCCGATGACAACCTGCCAGAGACGCCCGCCAAGTTTCAAAAGCGTGCCTTCCTCCATCCGGACATACTGTCCCGGCAGGGCGGACACCCCTTTCTTGTAGCTGCCATAGCCGACGGACCGCACCATGGATTCCACCTGGCGGTCCACGCCGGCCGCCCACATGAAGTCCAGTTCGGCCTGAGGGATTTGCTGCGCCGCGCCAAGCCAAAGGGTCTGCGCCAGAAGATATTCCGTCTGTGTCATCCAGAATTCGGCACCATGACGTTCGCACAGCCACCCGGCCAGTCCCAGATGGTCGGGATGCAGATGGGTTGCGATCACCCGCCCTATGGGCTTTCCGTCGAGAACCCTGTCCTCGAGGTCAAACCAGACCTGCCGGCCGCGTTCCCCCTTGGCGCCGGTATCGATCAACGTCCAGGAGTCCCCTTCATCAAATAGGTAGACATTGATATGGTCGAGCGACCACGGCAGCGGAATACGCGCCCAGATCAGCCCATCGGCCAATTGCAGAACACTGACACCATCCGGCACGGCATCCACCGGATAGGTCAGTTTCTCCCCCGCACTGGCGGCACGTACGCTGTCCCGGTGGTCGGCGATGCGCGGTGCCTCGGCGCTGCTGACAGCGTCATCCCCGGCGACAGTTTCATCAGGTATCGCTTCCTCAGGCACGGGCGAAATCCTCTTCGTCCAGATCGAACAGATGGGCGGCGCCCCCCTTGACCGGACCGAGAAGGGCTGTCGCCGCCGGCAGGATCTGCTCAATGAAAAAGCGGGCCGTGGCGATTTTCGCCCGGAGGAAAGCGGGATTGCCCTCGCCCGCCGCCAAACGCCTCTCGGCCTCCATCGCCTGACGGGCGAGGAGATAGGCGCCTAGCACCGTACCGAACAGACGCAGATAAGGGGTCGCCGCCCCGGCGGTATCGACGATCCGCTCGAACCCGTTGGCGAACAGGGTTTCCGCCGCGTCCTGCAAAGCCGCGATTCCCGCCATCAATGTTTCCTGTTGCGGCGCCATGGCACGGTCCATCCCCTGACAGAAGGTCCGCATCTCATCGATCAGGGCGCGCCAGTGCGCGCCGCCGTCCGCATTCAGTTTCCGCCCCACCAGATCCAGTGCCTGAATGCCGTTCGTGCCTTCATAAATCGGGGCGATACGAGCGTCGCGGTAATGTTGCGCCGCACCGGTTTCCTCGACAAAGCCCATGCCGCCATGGACCTGAATGCCGAGCGACGCGGCCTCGACCCCCAGATCGGTGGAGAAGGCCTTGGAAACCGGGGTCAACAGATCGGCCTCGCCCTCGGCGGCCTTGCGGCCTTCGGGGTTTTCCAGTTTGTGAGACCTGTCCATGGCCCAGGCATTCCGGTAGATGATGGCCCGGCTGGCCTCGGCATAGGCGCGCATGGTCATCAGCATACGGCGCACATCGGGGTGGTGGACGATGGTGACGGCATCCCGGGTCTTGGCCCCGATGGCAGCGGACTGCACCCGCTCACGGGCGTAGATCACAGCTTTCTGATAGGCCCGTTCGGCGATTGCCACACCTTCCAGGCCGACACCGACGCGGGCATGGTTCATCATGGTGAACATATTGCGCATGCCGCGATTTTCCTCGCCGACGATATAGCCGACACACTTGCCCTCGTCGCCGAAAGACATGACGCAGGTGGGACTGGCATGGATGCCCAGCTTATGCTCAAGGCTGACGCACCGCACATCGTTGCGCGCGCCCAGGGTGCCATCCGCATTGACGAGGAACTTCGGCACCACGAACATGGAAATCCCGCGCGTGCCCTCGGGCGCGCCGGGCAGGCGCGCGAGGACGAGGTGGACAATGTTTTCGGCCAGGTCATGCTCGCCCCAGGTGATATAGATTTTCTGACCCGTGATCAGATAGGACCCGTCGGGCTGTTTTTCCGCCTTGGACCGCAAAGCGCCGACGTCGGAGCCCGCCTGGGGCTCCGTCAGATTCATGGTGCCTGTCCAGGCGCCGGATATCAGCTTCGGCAGATAGAGGGATTTCTGCTCATCGCTGCCATGGGCCGTCAGGGCAGAAATCGCACCGGATGTCAGAAGCGGGTTCAGGCTGTAGGCCATATTGGCGGAGGTGACCATTTCCGTCACGGCCATGGCAAGGGCGCCGGGCAGGCCCTGTCCGCCATATTCACTGTCGAAGGCCAGCGTCGGCCACCCGCCGTCCACATAGGCCCGGTGCATAGCCTTGAAATCATCCGGCGTCTTTACCACACCATCGGTCAGGACAGCCCCCTCCCTGTCCCCGACCGGGTTTGTCGGAGCGATCACCTCGGAGGCCAGCTTGCCGGCCTCTTCCAGGACGGCGGCGACCAGATCGTCGCCCGCCTCCGCAAACCCGGGCAAGCTGGGCCAGTCGGCCATGCCGCCGACAGTTTCCAGTGCGAACTGAATTTCCTCAATCGGGGCGGAATAATCGGACATGATCGACCTCTTTGCTTCAATCAGAACGGTTCCGGGTGCCGGAATGGCTTGCGGGCATAAAGCCGTCCGGGTAAACCGGGCCGGCACTGTCCCGAACAGGCGACGGCATTTCGCATGACACCCATTTCATATTGCGAACAAGGCGGGCCACGATAGAATTTGTGCATGGCGAAAACAATAGGTCAAATCCTGCCCGCCGGGGATGAGGCGGCCCGTGAAACGGCTGCCCGCCTGCTGCGCAAGGGCGCCCTTGTCGCGCTGCCGACGGAAACGGTTTACGGCCTGGGCGCGGACGCCACGCAGGGTTCGGCGGTCAGGGCCATATATGCGGCCAAGGGCCGCCCCGCCTACAATCCGTTGATATGCCATGTGGACGGCCCTGAAATGGCCCACCGACATGTCATCGTGCCGGAGGCGGCGGACCGTCTGATGAAACATTTCTGGCCCGGCCCCCTCACCCTGGTTCTGAAGCGCCGCCCCGACAGCACCATCGCCCGGGAAGTCACGGCGGGACTTGATACGCTGGCCGTGCGGTGCCCGGATGTTTCTGCGGCACGGGACGTCATCCGCCGGCTCGGCAGACCCGTCGCCGCCCCCAGCGCCAATCTCTCGGGCCATGTGTCGCCCACCACACCGGCCCATGTATCGGAGGACATGCTGACCGGCGTCGCCCTGATCCTCGATGCCGGCCCGACCAGGCTGGGGATAGAATCAACCATCGTCGGCATTGACGATGCGGGCGTCAGTCTGCTGCGTCCCGGCAGCATCACCGCCGAGCAGATCATGGACACCACCGGAATGCCCCTGCAACAGCAGGATAGACATGCCGCATCCGGCAGCGGCCGGACGCCGGCCGTGACCGCGCCCGGTCAGCTTGCCAGCCATTATGCCCCCAGTGCCGCCGTGCGTCTGAACACAACGGCACCGGCACCGGGGCGGGTGCGTATCGGTTTCGGCCGTTCTTCGGGGGATTTCAATCTGAGCCCGGACGGCGACCTGAGGGAAGCGGCCGCCAATCTGTTTGCCATGCTGCGCGCCGCGGATGCGCGTCTGGGAGCCGGAGCTACGGGAGAAATCGCCATTGCCCCCATCCCGGCGGAAGGCATCGGGATCGCCATAAACGACCGGCTGTCCCGCGCCGCCGCCCCGAAGAATGCCCGGCAGGATGAGGAGAGGGATATGGCGGAGCCAGCACCGGATAACGGCACGGGGATATCCACGCCATGACGGCACTGTCGGAGCATTTGGCCGCATTGCGGGCGCTCGTCGGTGAAGACAGTGTCACAGACGACCCGGCACGGATCGCCCCCCACATGGCCGACTGGCGGGGCCGGTATACCGGCAGCACCGACATCATGCTGATGCCCGGCGATACCGACGCCTTGTCCCGCGCCGTGCGCTATTGCCATGACCATGGACTGCCGGTGGTCCCGCAGGGCGGCAATACGGGACTGGTCGCCGGCGGCCTGCCGGGACTGAACGGACGCCGCGAAATCCTTGTCAGCCTGAAAAGGATGACATCGGTCATCCACGTGGACGCAGACGACCATTCGCTGCTGGCGGAAGCGGGCTGCACCATTGCCGCCGTACAGGATGCCGCCGAAAAAGCCGGCCGGATGTTTCCCCTGTCCCTGGCATCGGAAGGCAGCTGCACGGTGGGCGGCACCATCGCCACCAATGCCGGCGGCGTTCATGTCATCCGCTATGGCACGATGCGGCGTCTGGTCCTCGGGGTGGAAGCGGTCCTGGCGGACGGGAAAATCTTCGAAGACCTGTCCCCGCTGCGCAAGGACAATCGCGGTTACGATCTGAAACAGCTTCTGATCGGCAGCGAAGGCACACTTGGTATTATCACAAAGGCCACACTTCAACTGAGCCCTGCGGAAAAGAGCCGAGCCACCGCCTTCATTGCGGTGCGGGATCCGGGCGCGGCCCTTGAGCTGTTGTCTCTGGCCCGTGACCATGGCGGAGACAGGGTTTCCGTCTTTGAACTGATCTGCGAGACCGGCCTTGAGATGGTTCTGACCCATATTCCGGGAACACGCCGGCCTTTCGAGCATATCAGCCCCTGGTATGTTTTGTTGGAACTGGGCGGCGCAGAAGCGCGGTCCGGGTTGACCGGACCACTTGAAAAACTTCTGGAGAATGCTCTTGAGGCCGGCCTGGCGCAGGATGCCTCCATCGCCCAGTCGAACCGCCAGCGGAGTGAATTCTGGCGTCTGCGGGAAAGCCTGTCGGAGGCACAGTCCAAGGAAGGCGCCAGCGTCAAGCATGACATTTCCGTCCCCGTCGGCAAGGTCCCGGCATTTCTGACCGTTGCGACACCCGCGCTTGAGGCTGCCTTTCCCGGTATCCGGGTCACGCCCTTCGGCCATATGGGTGACGGCAACCTGCACTTCAACGTGATGCAGCCGAAAGGTGCCGAAAAGGGAGATTTTCTCGCCCTTTGGGACGGTATGAACCGGATGGTCCATGATTTTGTCACAGATCACGGCGGCTCCATTTCGGCAGAGCATGGCATCGGCACCATCAAACGGGGGGAACTGGCGCGCCTCAGCACCCCGGCACGGCTGGAGACACAGCGCGCCATCAAAAAGGCCCTGGACCCGAAGGGCATCCTGAACCCCGGCGCTCTTTTCAACTGAAACCATCCCTGGTCAACTGAAACCAACCCCGGCATCCGTCCGATATGTGATTGTGCCCTATGTGACTGTGCTGTGCCCAGGGCATGACAGTGGCCGGCACTTGGGGCGTGCATGCCCAACAAAGTGCATAATCGGCCGTCCGTATAGCTTGGGAGACAAAAAAAAGGCGGACATGACTGTCCGCCCCACAAAGTCTATCCGAAACGCTCAGGCAAACGCAGCGGATACTCACTCCGAACAGTTTCACAGCCTCAGGCAATGCTGTAAAACGCCATTATTATCGCAGTCTTCGTGCCAAGGCGTGAATGGTATTTAATATCAAAGACTTAGAGAAACATAAGCCAGGACATGATCTATAACGATACAGGCAAAACGGGAAAAAATGTTCCATTACGAAACATGGTTCATAATGATGCAACCAAAGACTGATCGACAAAAAGAACGGGGCCGGCATCAGCCGGCCCCGTTCACATAATCAGTTCGCATGTCAATCGCGAATGCCGGACCTTTGCGTCTCAACCATCGCCGCTGGCAATATCGATCAGACGCGCACGCTGGAGGATATGGATGGTGTGGGCATGTTCGATATCAATGATGCCTTCTTTCCGCAGACGGGAAAAAGCCCGGCTTACGGTTTCCAGGGTCAGTCCCAGAAAATCGGCAATATCGGCCCGCGTCATCGGCAGCCAGATCTGGGTCGCAGGTTCATCGCTTTGAATCTGCCGGTCCAGAGCGTTGTCGAGAAAAGAGGCCACCCTTTCGATGGCATTTTTCCGGCCAAGCGTGAACAGCAGATCCAGCATGTCATCCAGAAGACCGGCGGTCATGTGGTGGAATTGCCGCTCCAACTGCGGATACTGGGACAACAGCGATTCCAGATCTGAGCGGCTAAACCGGCACACTTCGGCATCGGTCAGCGCTTCGGCGGAAATGGCATACTGGGATTTGCCCGTATGGCCCATATAGTCGCCCACGGTCAGAAAGCCCATAACCTGACGGCGCCCGTCCACACCCAGCCTGCTGAGGCGGACATAGCCTTTTTTCACATTATAGACGTATTTCGCGTCATCCCCTTCGTAAAAAAGGGTTTCGCCCTTATCCAGACGCACATCGGTCGCGATGGACCCCAGCGCGGGCAAGAGCTCGTTCGTCATACCGGCACACAACATCCGCGGTCGAGCCGGACATTGCAAGCAGGCAGCCTGGCGGTAAACACCGCCCTGTACACCAATGGAAACCATTATGCGCTTCCCCCGTTTCCATAGCGGAAAACTGTATATCAATCAGATGCTTTTGGGAAGGTGATCATGTTTCTTTTTTGCAAGATCACACTTTAAAACCCACCGGCAGGCACACAGACATCCTGAAGAGCCGCGGCAAATCTGTCCTCGTCGTCCCTGTCCACCCAAAGGTGTGGAGACAGACGCAACATATCGCCGCGCAGACTGGCTGAAACGCCGTCCTGTTTCAGGGCCTGCAGGACCTGCCCGCCGCGCCCGTCCATGTGTACGCCCAAAAGGTGCGGACTGCGATATGCCGCGTCAACGGGACGCAGTCCCATGGCAGCCAGCCGTTCGGCCAGACGCATGTTCAGCGCGGACAGGGTCGCAGCGATATTGTCCACACCCCAGTCGAGAATATGCCGCAGGCCCGTTTTCAGAACCGGGGCCAGAATAAACTGTGACCGTTCGCCCATATCAAAGCGCCGCGCGCCCGGCTGATACCCTTGTTTATAATGGACAAGACCGGCAAAATCCTCGCTGTCCTCGCGTGCGATCCAGTTCTGTTCGAGAGGTTCGCCGTCATGGTGGCGCGCCGCCACATAAAGCAGCCCCAGCCCGTATGGCCCAAGCAGCCACTTATAGCTTCCCATCGCGATGAAATCGGGGTCCACGGCCTCCAAATCGAAAGGCATGGCGCCCAGGGACTGGGTCATATCCAGTACAAGGGCGGCGCCAACCTTTTTGAGGGCCGCCGAGACACGCGGCAGGTCCACCACGGCCCCGGAAGACCAATGCACATTCGGCAGAGCCGCAAGCGCAACACGGTCTCCGGCGGCCTCAATCGCGGCAAGCAGCGGACCGGTCCAGTCATCATCGTCAGGGGTGCCGATGAAAACCGTTTCAGCCCCCTGCCGCTTCGCCCAGTGCATCCATTCATAGACATTGGAGGGGAACTGACCCTCCAGCAAAAGCACCTGCTGGCCCGGTGCAGCGCTCAGATTGCGGGCGGCCGTGGCAATGCCGTAGCTGGTGGCCGGCACGAGGGCGATATGATCCGCCGTGGTTCCAAGAAGGGTCGCGGCAAGGCCGCGCACCTCTTCAACGGTGGTGAAGAAATCTTCCGGGGCAACCTCCCACGGTCGCATATTCTGGGCGACCGCCATGTCCGCAGCCGACTGCTGCGCCCGTGTGAGCGGGGTCATGTAGGCCGCGTTCAGATAGCACAAATCACGTGGTATATCGAACAGACCACGCTGGCTTGGCAGGATCATGAAAAACTCCCGACTGGCGGATGCATGGGTAAAATCCGACTTTGACCGGCAAGGGTGGCAAGTCTGCACCAAAGGCAGCGCAAAGACCAGAGGGCACACATCATGACACCCCCATGATCGCTGCATGGCCGCCCCCTTAAAAAGGGGACCCTCGACACCGGCAAACAGCACAAGAGGCAGGCAAACCAGATGGACAACGCCAGATCGGCACGAGCCGGTGCATCCGCGAAGCGGCATGGACCACCGAATATCAGGGACGCCGCACCCCGGGAATGTCTTGGTTTAGAGAAACGGCGGCCGGCAGGGTCAGCGTTCATACTCGATCAACAGGACACCGATCACGGCCCTTGAAAACCCCAGTTTTTCAAGGGTACGAGAGAGAAACAGCTTGCCCTTTTGCTTCAGTTGCTCCTCGACATCGCCATAGTCGCGGTCCATGAGTACGGCCAGTGCAATGGTGAACAGTTTCAGATTCCGGTTCTGGAGATAGTTCAGCAGTATGTCGGATGTCAGGCCGTTGACCGCTTTCAACTGGTAAAGATAATTCTCAACCTCGCGCAGGGGAGCGACCTCCAGCGCCTTGGCGAAGACCTGTCTTTTCGCGACGGACATGAGGTATGAAGCATAATCCTCCGACAGTGCGAATTTTTCCATCAGGTGTTCGGCATAGCTTTGCGACACCTTGAAGATGATCCGCTCGACAATGCCGATCGGCAGATCCGCGCGGGCCGCCATTTTTTCCATGAGGGTGGTTTCCTCGGGAAAACGGTCAACCACACGGTGGCAGGCCCGCTCGGAAACATTGGCGGTTTCATTATCCATCAGCGTGCCGACGGCATCGGCTTCGGCCACATCGCAGATGATGTAGGCAATCAGCTCGGACAGGTCCTGACGACGGGCAATGGCTTCCTGGGTACCGTCACCGCAATCGCTCAGCAAATCCTTGAGAAAGGCATCGTCAATCGCCTGCGACGCCATGACAAACGGCATGGAGACCTGATCGATGTCACGGGCCAGTGTGGCGATGATATCCTTTGGCAGATAACGGCAACACCGCAGTTCGCGGGACAACGCCTCACGCACGGAAACGGACACATCCTCGGCCAGGAGGCGCGCGAGTTCGATTGCGGCATCCTTTTCCGCATCGTCCGGGCTTTTCTGCAGGAGCCGCCCGACCTTGCGCGCGATTTCGATCCGCGCGACAAGTTCGACATTGCGCAGTTCTTCCGCCTTGACAAGTTCACCGACCGTACCAGTCACATATCCCTCATCGCTTCATACTCCGAACACAGGCCCGTATCGCGGGCCCGAAACCGCATTCATGACATACCGATGCAAAACACGCATGTCGGGGCAAAGTCATGAACATATATGCCCAAATCGCAGCGGGCGGCGCGTGCCTTACCCTGAAATAGAGGCGGCGCTGAGTAACAGCATGTTGCCATATTATCTATAGCGGAAAGGTTAAATTTCATGAATTTCATGTGAGCGTTTCAATATGGCATCCATTAATCGCACCAAAGATGAGCTTTTTAAGGCAAAGGTTTCAAAGACCGCGCATAACGGCGGGCATTTTCGCAATAATGACTGGCCGAGGCGCGGATGATCTGCCGCTCGCCCTCATTCAGCGGGCGTACAACACGGGCCGGCGACCCCATGATCAGCACGCTAGGCGGAAAGGTTTTCCCCTCGGTGATCAGGCTGCCGGCACCGACCAGCGTCTCCTGCCCGATCACAGCCCGGTTCAAAATCGTGCTGCCCATGCCGATCAGCGAGTTGTCGCCTATGCGGCATCCATGCAGCATGACCATATGACCGACGGTCACACCGGCACCGATGATCAGGGGGCACCCCGGGTCCGTGTGACAAATGCTGCCATCCTGTACATTGCTGCCCTCGCCCACGGTGATCGGCTCATTATCGCCGCGCAGGGTTGCGCCGAACCATATATTGCTGTCCTTATGCAGGTGAACATTGCCGATGACACAGGCGTTGGGGGCAACCCATACCCCTTCGTCCGCCTTTGACGGCGCGGTTCCATCCAGTTCGTAAAGCATGTTATTCCTCATTTGCGGTCGCCCGGACACGATTGGCCACAGCCATTTACGCCCTAAGATAGCGCAGTCCGCACGGATAGGTAAAGCAAGGCGTCAGCAGGTCCCCGGTCAGAGCATGGACGAAACGACAGACGAACGGAATGACACGCCTGTCCGCGCGGCCCCCCTGGCACCGCCGCGTCTCGGATGGGAAGGGACGGCGCCGGTGGCGGACGCTTTCGGCGACATGTATTACAATCCCGAAAACGGTCTGGCGGAAAGCGAGTATGTTTTTCCGGACGGTGTGGGCTTTGACACGCTTGCCGCCGCCCGGGACCATCTGGTGATCGCCGAGACCGGCTTCGGCACCGGGCTGAACTTTCTCGCCACCTGGGCCCGGTGGAAGCGGCTGGCCGCGCCATGCAGACTGACCTTCATATCCACCGAGGCGTATCCGATGACACTGGCACAACTTGCCCGGACGCACGCCCCTTTCGCCCGGTTGGCCACCGAAGCCGCTGCCCTGCGCGATGCCTGGCCGCCGCCGGCACAGGGGTTTCACCTGCGGCTGTTCGAAGAGGGGCGGATTGCGCTTCTTCTGCTGCTGGGCGAAGCCGGTGACATGCTGCATGCACTGGATGCCGGTGCCGGCGTGGACGTCTGGTATCTGGACGGTTTCGCACCAGCCAAAAACCCCGACATGTGGCGGCCGGACGTCCTGGACCAGATTGCCCGTCTGTCCGGTCCGGGCACACGGCTGGCCACATTCACCGCAGCGGGTTTTGTCCGGCGCGGCCTGGCGGACAGGGGCTTTGCCGTGCGCAAGGCCCCCGGTTTCGGACGCAAGAAGGAACGGCTGCTTGCCGAGGGCATCCGGCCCGCCCCATGCCGCAACGACACCGACGGACAGAAAAGTTCAGACGCCGGCGCCCCGCCGCCATGGGCGGAGCGGCCGGCACCGACAGAAGGACCGGTCAGTATTGTCGGCGCGGGCATTGCCGCCGCCAGCCTGGCCCATGCCCTGATCCGGCGCGGCCGGGATGTGACGGTGATCGCGCCCGGAACGGCGGACGGCCCACACCGGGACGGGCTGGATTGTCACGGTCTGCCCGCCGCCATCATGGCACCGCGCCTGCACCTTGGACACGGAATGCTGGCGGACTTCGCGGCCACGGCCTTTCTCCACGCAGCCGGTCATCCGCTGGTCCGTCGGCATATGGCCAGCCCCGCCGGGCTGTTGCTGAAAGCGGACGATGCCGACGCCCTGGAGACACACGGCAGGCTTCTGCGCCGACACGGCTGGGGTCCCGACTGGATGCGGTTGGGGCAGGACGGCCTGTGGCTGCCGCGCGCAGGCACGGTGGACGCGCCGGCCCTTCTGGAAGCGCTGTTGGCGGGCGCGGACCGTCTGCACCACCGCGCCGCGACCCTGACAGTGGGAGAAGACGACGAATGGATCCTTAAAGACGGAAGGGGACAGGCCATCGCCCGCTCGCCCGTCTGTGTTCTTGCCGCCGGCATGGCCACCCGAGGACTCGCCGATGTCCCCGCTGACGTCTCTGGCGACATCTCTGGCGACATCTCTGGCGACGTCTCTGGCGACGTCTCTGGCTGCACTACCGGGGGCTTGGAATTGCGGCCGGTCGCCGGGCAGGTGGAAATGCTGCCCCCGGACGAGCTGCCGGGTGGACTGCCGCCATCGGGCAGCGCAGGCACCTATCTGACAGCGACACTAAACGACCGTGAAACCGGTCTGCCCCTGCGCACCATCGGCGCCACCTTTGACAGGCTGCGGGCGGTACCGACGGCGCCGATCAGGCCAAACGCGGATGCACGGCGCAAATTGCTGGCCGGTTTCGAGACCGACTGGGCCGCCCCGGCCGTGACAAATCCATCCGGCCCGGACGGAAACGGGCAAGGCGAATTTTCCGGGCGGGCCTGGGCGGGCCTGCGCGCGACGACGCCGGATCATCTGCCCCATGCCGGTCCCCTGCCCGACTGGCGGGCCTTTGCCGCGCTGTATGCCCCCCTGTCCCGCGATGCACGGCGGCGGGACCTGCCAGCGCCGGTATACAGACAGGGGCTGTACACACTGACAGGCCTGGGCTCGAAGGGCTTTCAATACGCCCCGCTTGCCGGTGAGATTGTCGCCGCCCTGATCACCGGCGATCCGCTGCCCGTGCCCCGACACTGGCTGGCCGGTCTGCATCCGGGCCGCCATCTGATCAGGCAGATCATCCGCGGCCAATCCCCCCACGACGCGCCGCCGCGCGTACGGTGACCGGGCGGGACAACTGAAAGTTTTCCTTTCGCATTTCGCAACCCCTTACACGGGAAAGGCGCCTTTCCCGTTGTGGACAAGGTCCGTTTTCGTCAGACACGCGCACGATTAATCCGTGCTCTTAAGGGGAACGCATACCCTTTGGAGGACGGCGTTTGCGATTGGGGTCCGTCCGATGAAACTGTCCATACTGCTTTATGCCCTTGCCGGCATGGCAATGTCGCTTGCGGTGGCGATACGGCCCGCCATGGACGACAGCCGTCTCGGGCTTGTCTTCGACCCCGGTCTGTCGCGGGCCGACATCGTGCGCATCCTGTCAGCAACCGACGCGGCGGTCGTCGCCTTCGGCCCGGTCGAATTCGTCGCCGTGGTGGCACCGGCGGACATGCGGGCCTTCCGGGACAGGCTGCCCGCCGGCGTCTGGCTGTCCTTCCGGCCCGAGGGCTTGCTTCCGTGCGGCGAGACCGGCCGCGGACCGGCGTTCGCCGCCCTGTTATCCAGTTAAAGTGAGGTTTTCATGACCACTCTTGATGATCTTCGCAACACCGTTTGCCGTTATCTGATCGTTCTGCTGTGGGCCCAGGTGCCCGTGGCGATCCTTGCCGGGTTGCTTATCGGCAGCGGTGCGACATGGCTTGCGACCGCCTTTGTCGCCATTCTTGCCGCGGTGCCGACCGCCCTCGCCCGCCGGAACGGCGCCAGCGAGACCACGCATCAGTTTGTCGGTGTGTCCTACATGATACAAATCGGCGTCCTGATCGCCCTGTTCGCCGGCCACCCCTGGCAGATCGACATGCATATGTATTTCTTCGCCGGTCTTGCCATCCTGGCGGCATACAGCCGGTGGCGGGTGATCCTCTATGCGGCCGCGACGGTCGCCCTGCATCATGTGATCCTGAATTTCACCCTGCCGTCCCTGATTTTTCCGGATGGCGCGGACCTGTTCCGCGTCGTGCTGCATGCCGTTGTCGTTGTCCTGGAAAGCGCCGCGCTGATCTGGGTGACCAATCAGATTGAAACGCTGTTTTCGGCATCGGACAGTGCGCGTCAGCAGGCGCTGGAAGCAGCTGAAATCGCGGCGGAACGCGAGCGGGATGCCGAAGAAGCCGCCGTAGAGGCCCGTCAGGCCACGGAAGAAGCCGAAGCCGCCCAGCGTGAAGTCCAGGCCGCGAACGCACAGGCCATGAAGATGGAAGAGATGCAAAAAGCCAACGCCCGCGCGGAACGCCAGCGCACGGCGGAGGATTTTGAAGCGTCCATCGCCGCGATCGCCCGCGAGTTCGCCGGCGCGGCACAGAATCTGTCAGAGCGCTCCAATCTTCTGGACCGCCTGTCGGGCGACGGCGCCACGGCCCTGGAGTCCGTCATGAACGCGACCCAGAGCGCGTCCGCCAATGTACAGACCGTCGCCGCCAGCACCGAGGAGCTTTCGGCGTCCGTCGCCGAAATCGCCGGCCAGGTGACCCAGTCCAACAGCACCGCCCAGCAGGCTGTTGAAAAGGCGAATGCGACCAATGACAACGTCTCGCAGCTGTCGGAAGAGGCCGACAGCATCGGCACGGTGGTCTCGCTGATTTCGGACATTGCCGCGCAGACCAACCTGCTGGCGCTGAATGCGACGATCGAGGCCGCGCGTGCCGGCGAAGCCGGCAAGGGGTTTGCCGTTGTCGCGAGCGAGGTGAAAAGCCTGGCCAACGAAAGCGCCAAGGCCGCCGATGAAATCCAGCGCCGCATTTCCTCGATGCAGGACGCGACCGGCAACGCCGTTTCAGCCATTGCCGAGATCCGCACCATCATCGAGGAGTTGAGCAAAAATGCCGCCTCGATCGCTGCATCGGTGGAAGAGCAGGATGCCGCCACCCGTGAAATCGCGCGCGGCGCCACGACGGCGGCGGATGAATCGCGTTCGGCCTTCAGCGCGATTGAAACAATCCGCGGCAATATCGATGAAACACGCGCGACCACCGGCGAGCTGTCCGGGTCGGCGGAAGCGATGGAAGCGCTGTCGGGCGATCTGAAAACCCGATCAGAGGCATTCGTGCAATCGCTGACGGCCGCCTGACCGCATTCACCGGCCAAGAGCGGTACAGATAGGGCGGTGCAAAGGGCGATCTGGTTCATGTACGACGCGGCCCCGGGAGGACATTGACCGGATGGAAAATGGCCCCCGCAAACGGCCGCCCCGACGATCCCGGGCATAGGTCAGGGCACGGGGGTCAGGGCACGGGGGTCAGGGCACGGGGGTCAGGGCACGGGCGCACCTGCGCCCCGGCCCAAGACCTTGTCAAGCCGCGTCCAGCAGTTTTTCGCTGCCAAGGCGTCGGACGGTCAGGGCCAGCGCCAGCGCCGTACCCAGCAGTCCCACGGCAACGGCCGTGAAATACGAACCGGCCACCCATCTGTCGGCGAATAACAGGCGTCCCAGGCTTTCCATATCCGCGAGAATGGGCAGGAAAGCAGCGGCCGCCGGCAGGCTATCGCTGGCATAGACTTTCACATAGGCCATGATCATCGGCAGCATCATGACGATGCCGTTATAGGTCTGTGCTTCCTTGAAACCCTTGACGGAAATGCTGACCAGAGTCTGTACGGACGCCGCCAGCATGGCCAGCGGCACAAGTTGCAACAGGGCCAGAAACAGCAGATCAAGGCGCCGCGTCGGTTCGACCACCAGGAAATCGCCGGGCGCAAAATACAGGCCGACGGACACCACCAGAAAGCTGAGAACCGCCCCGGTCAGGCCGAATGTCAAAACCAGCCCCCATTTGCCAAGAGCAAGGGCAAGAGGCGATACCGGCTGTGCCATGAGCGGCTGGAGGCTTTGGCGCTCCCTCTCGCCGACAAAAATATCGGTGGCCACGCTGGCCCCGGTGGCAAAGGGGGCGAAGATGAAGAACAAAAGCATGATGTCGGACAGGAAACGGCGCAGAAAACTTTCCTCGGCCACATCGGCGACATCGACCCAAAAAGGCCGGGTAAGAACGGGCGGCACACCGCGCGTCACCAGCCTGGCGCTGGCCATATGGGCGGCGTAGGCGTTGAGGGCGGTCATCACGTCGCCGCTGCGCTCAATGGTCTTGCGCCCACCCCGGTCGGCAAAAACACGCACCCGCGCCATCTGGCCCTTGTCCAGGCGTTCGGCGAAATCGGCCGGCACGATGACCACGGCATCAATGCCGTCAGGCAGGGTCATCAGATTGTCCGGTGCCTGATCCAGGGGCATGGCCTCGGGCGTGATCCCGGCCCGTTCCATGAAAGCGACAATACCGGGGGCGAGATCCGCCCCGTAAACCTGCGCCCGGATCGCGGCGTCATCATCACCAAGACTGATGAGAAAAAAGATAAAGGCACTGAAGGCGGGAACCCCCAGCACGAAATAGCCCAGCGCGTAAAGCGCGCGCTTGTCGCGCAGGGCATCACGCAGTTCCTTCAGATAGACGACGCGGATATGACGCAGCATGGCTTTCCCCTTGGTGACCTGTCCGACCCGTCCGTCAGGCTTGCGCCCGCAGCCCGGTGTCCGGTTCCGCCGGCAGGCCGGCCAGTGTGACGAAAGCCTCTTCCAGATTGTCCTCACCGCTGAGATCGATGAGGGCATCGGGCGTGCCCTCGGCACAGACGCGCCCGTCGCTCATGATCACGACCCGGTCCGACAGTCTGTGCACTTCCGCCATGACATGGCTGGACAGAAGCACGCAGTGACCGGCGGCCCTGAGGTCCAGCAAAATGCGCCGCAAAAGACGCACGCTGATCACATCGAGGCCCCGCGAGGGTTCGTCGAAAATGATGTTTTTCGGCCGGTGGATGATGGCACGACCAAGAGCGACCTTCATCCGCTGCCCCTGGCTGAAACCTTCGGTACGGCGGTCGAGAATGTCCTGCATGCGGAGCTGCGTGGCGACATACTCAACCGCCTCGTCCAGGGTGGTGCCCTGCATACCGTGCAGTTCGGCGAAATAGCGCAAGTGTTCGCGCGCCGTCAGCCGGGTGTAGAGACCGAAATTGTCCGGAAACACCCCCAGACGCGCCTGGGCCGCCAGGGGATCGTCTGCAACGGCGACCCCGTCAACGAAGACACTTCCGCCATCCGCCTTCAAAAGGCCGGCAACGGCCCTGAGCGTGGTCGTCTTACCGGACCCGTTGGCGCCCAGAAGAGTGGTGATTTCCCCATCTTCCGCCGTGAAACTGACGCTGGAGACGGCGACCACCGCGCCAAAGGACTTCGCCAGATGTTCCACTCTGATCATGGGTGCCTCTCCGTGGCATGGGCCTCTGTCTCTGTGCCGCGACTGTCGCCGTCGTCGGCGTCACCACCCCTGAGGCGGGTCTGGCCGTTCAGCCCCACCACCATGGGCAGGCGTGCGAGATGGTCCAGACAAGCCGTATCCAGCGCCGCCGCATCCAGGGTTTCCAGAAAGTCGGCGATGAGATCGGGCATGCAGGCCACGTGGCTGGTGTTGTGACCGGCGGCAGGCGCCACGATGTGACGGCTGTTGGGAAACCCGCGCGCCATATGGTCGCCCTGCCCGGGCGGGGTAATCGGATCCAGTTCGCCCGAGAGGATCAGTGCCGGCACGTCGCCGCCGATGGGAGCGCCGATATCGTCGGGCAGGTCCCGGCCGGGTATCCTGTAATCCCAGACATCGCAATAGGCTTTCCAGGTGCGGTAGTAAGTGTCGCCGGCGAAACTGTCCCGGCCCGCCGCCCGCGCGGCATCCGCGCCGGTCCGCGCCACCTCCTCGCCGCACAGAATGCCGAGCGTGGCGCCCAGATACATGCTGTCGGCAAGCCCGGCGCCGGCCATGAGGCCCGCGATCAGCGGCAACAGATTGCCCCGGTCGGCCTCGGTCACGGCAAACGGCAGGGTGACGGCGGCGTCCGGCTGATACAGGACGGAGCGCACCGCTTCGACAGCGATCATCTCGGTCATGGTGAAGGCAAGCGGTGCACCGCTGAGGGGATCGATGCCGTCGAAAGACAGTTCGCCGGCACGGGCACGGTCGACCAGCCGGTCAATCGCGGCGTTCAAATCCCCGAACGTATGGGCACAGGCGGGCTGTTCGGCGCAGGCTTCCGCCAGTTTGCGTTTGGCGCGTTCGGCCGCCGCCGGGGCGGTGAGAAACAGGGGCAAGTCCGGCGGAGCCACCCCGTCGAGCACAAGACTGCGAACACGCGAGCCGTAGCGTCGGTAATACAGAGCCGCCGTGCGTGTACCGTAGGACACGCCCCACAGGTTCAGGGTTTCATAGCCCAGGGCGTCGCGCACCCGGTCCATGTCGTGAATATCCGCTTCAAGGGTGAAATGACTGACATCGATATCGGCGTCCGCCCGGCATGCGGCCACCGCCGCCACGGCCGCCTCCATGTCCGGGGCACCATCCGGCATGTCGCATTTGACCGGGTGGCTGCGCCCGGTGCCGCGCTGGTCGATCAGCAGAATATCGCGGCGACGCCAGATGTTATCGAAGGCCCGGGCGGCCAGAACGCCCATATCGCTGGCCGCCTGCCCCGGCCCGCCCGCCAGGAGGACGAAGGGATCCCCCCGGCGCGAAGTCGCCTGCGCCGGCAGGAGAGCGACAAAAATATCGATGGTTTCCCCGCCGGCGTCCGACGGCATCGCATAATCAAGCGGAACGGTGACATGACCGCAAAAGGCCCGCCGGCTGACACCTTTGACATGGCAGGGGGCCAGACCCCGCGCGATCCAGTCCGGGGCCTCTTCGGCCGTTGCGGGCGGCAGTCCCGCCGGTATCACCGCGAGGCATCCAAGCCCCATGAGAAAAGCGCCAAGAATACGCTGGACGCCTGCTCTTAGACCGGACCGCCCCTTTGACGCCGGCAGCTTGTCGATCATACGCTTTTCCCGCCTTTCAACGGCTGAGACCGCCCCGCGCATGCCCTGCCAGGCGTCTTTGCCGGACAATTCTGTTTGACATCCTTTATTCGGACGCCCCCCGTTTGTCTGGCAAATCCGCGCAGGCCTGACCAGCAGTTTTTGAGCCGGCCGTTTTTTTGCACCGGACAAAACTGCCGCTTGCCCTCGTGCCGGCCAGCGGGCAAAACGGCTGCACGCGCCGCCGAGAATCCACCGCAGGCATGCCGGAGCCCACGGCCACACACCCGCGCACAAACGATAAGGAGACGAAAATGACCATCGACATGGCCCATTTCACCCCCCTGTCCGGTCTGATCGGCGGCATGCTGATCGGGCTGGCCGCAGTGGTCCTGATGGCGGGTCCGGGCCGTATCATGGGTCTGTCCGGCATTGTTAACGGGGTTGCCGGGGCCCTGACGGACCCGGCGTCGTGGCGGGACAAATCCTGGCGTCTGGCGTTCCTGACAGGCACGCTTGCGGCGCCCATTCTCTATATGGCGGTCAGCGGAAAGACGGTGCCGGTTATCCTGACGGATACGCCCACCATGCTTGTGGCGGGCGGTTTTCTCGTCGGCCTCGGCACGCGGATCGGCGGCGGCTGTACCAGCGGACACGGCATTTGCGGCCTGTCGCGCCTGTCACCGCGGTCCTTCGCCGCCGTGGCCACATTCATGGCGACCGCGATGATCACCGTGGCCCTTGCCGGCTGAAGGGGGACGCAATCATGAAAACACTCCTGACCAGTCTTGTATCGGGCCTGCTGTTCGGGTTCGGACTTGTCATTTCCGGCATGACCAACCCGGCCAAGGTTCTGGGCTTTCTCGATGTCGGCGGGGTGTGGGACCCGTCCCTTGCCTTTGTCATGGGCGGCGGCGTCATCACCACGCTGATCGGCTACAGGCTGGTGTTCCGCCGTGCCGCGCCCTTTCTGGCGGACCATTTTGCCATACCGCAAACATCGGCCATCGATGCCCGGCTGATCCTGGGCGCGGCCCTGTTCGGCATCGGCTGGGGGCTGGTCGGCCTGTGTCCGGGCCCGGCCGTGACCATTATGGCCGTGCGCCCGGATGCGGCATGGCCGTTTCTGATTGCCCTGCTGGCGGGTCTCCTGTCCGGCGGACTGTTCGGCCAGGAGACGGCAAAAGAACGCAGCACCCCCTGAACGCAAGCGTTGCGGCAGACAAGGGGAAACCGTTTTTACGGATCGGATGTACAGGGCAGATTCTTGATCGCGGTGACCACATTGCCGCGTCCTGAATACTTAACGCGTTCAAAACAGCCACGTGCCATCAGAATGCCCCTGCCGTGTTTCTTGGCACTGTCGACGGTGTCAGCCCGATACGCATTATAATCAAAGCCGTCGCCCGGATCGGTGACACGGAATACCAGCTTGTCGGGCTCCCGCTGGAAATCGACGGTGACATAGCGCCCGGCATATTCGGGCAATGCCCGCCGGCGCTGGATTTCATCATTGAGAATACCCGTTTCGATCAGAGTGCCTTTCAGGTCGTGACTGATCGCCAGGCACCCGTGCTCCACCCCGTTGACGATCAGTTCCGTCAGACCGATGGCCACCGGCAGGGGATCATCGCAGGCCATGGACAGCATGGTCGCCAGGTTACGGCCTTCACGGCGCGTCGTCACCCGGAAGGAGCCCGAGACGATCTGGCCGATGGCGGACGAGCGTCGCTCCAGCTCTTCCTTCAGGGCCCTTACATTGCCGAACCCCTCGATGGCGATCGTCAGTTTGACACGCAATGAATTGAGGTTCTGCACCCCGTGCAGCACATTGCTGGCCCCGGCTTCGAGAAGGCGCACTTCAACATCCGCCTCGGCATCGTCCAGCATCACGAAAACCGGCAGTTTTGCCGGCAGGGCCGCATCCGCGAAACGGTCCATCCAGGCGAATTTCTCATTCAGGGGGAAGCGGGCGTCAAGCAGCAGGGCCGAGAGTGTATCGGCATTATCGGAGACGCGTTCCTTCAGCGCGGCCTCGCCGGTGACGGTGGCGACATCGAAATCGGGACAGGCCAGACTGTCATAAAACCCCGCATCGCAAGACGCATCCGGCAGAATGGCGATCACCAATGGAGCGCCGGTATTATTCATTTTTCGTCTCGCGGGGCGGCCTGCGCCTTCGGACCTTTGCCCCGGTAATGGAGCCCCACGGCGGTCAGATCGTCCGTAGGCGCACCGGGGTAGCGGATGAAAAACTTTCCAAGAACCGCATCCACCAGCTTTTCGCGGGGAACGTCGGCGTCTGCCTCCACGACCATGTCGGCAAGGCCGTCTTCGCCCAGCATATCGTGTTTGACAGTACGCGTTTCGATCAGAACATCGGAATAGAGGAACAGACTGTCCCCCGGCGACAGGACCACGGATTTGTTTTCGTAACCGGGACGGGACGAAATCCCGACAGGCATGCCGGATGAATCCAGCCTTTCGATCTGTGACGATCCGCGCACCACAAACGGGCGCGGCGCGCCGGCCCCGGCGAACCGGAGGGTGCCGTCCCCGCAGTTCAGCACACCGGCAAACATGGTGCCGTAATGCCCGAGCGGAAAACTGTCTTTCAGGTCCGAATTCAGAGCCGTCAGAAAGGCCGCCGGGTCTTCGCGCAGGTCCCTGTAGCGGTTGATGGTGGCATGGACGCGGAATGTGTTCAGCGCCGCCCCCACACCGTGACCGGAAATATCCAGCGTGAACAGGGCAATGCGGCTGTCATCCAGCATCCACATGCCCCACAGATCCCCGCCGAGACCGATGGAAGCCTGATAAACCGCCTCGATCTCGACGCCGGTCTGCTTCGTGATGCCCCTGATACGGTCTTTCTGGGGCAACAGGGATTCCTGCATCTCGCGCGCCATGACCAGTTCCGCCTGCATGTGGCGGTGATAGTCCGACAGGTCGCGGATCAGGAAACGGTTTTCCAGATGCATGCAGACACGCGCCAGCAGTTCGGGCTGATTGATCGGCTTCGAGACAAAATCGGTGGCCCCGACATTGAACACCTCGACCCGTTCCTCGGCGGTTTCGGCGGCGGACTGGACAAGGATGGGCAGGCTGGCCGTCTTGCTTTCCGCCCTGAGCCTGCGGCAGACCTCATACCCGGACATGCGCGGCATATTCAGGTCGAGGATCACGAGATCCGCCTCATTTTCCTTGAGATAGCGCAGGGCCTCATCGCCGTCGCCCGCGAAGGCCAGATTCTCGAAACCGGCCCGTTTCAGACAGACACCGATGATCTGGCGCATGAGGTCCATGTCATCCACGACAAGAATATGCGCATCGCGAATGCGTTCGACCATGACAAGGGACTGGTCGGGCATATCGATATTCATCTCTTTGCTCGCCCCCGGACAGGATGGCGCAACGGGTCAGTCCACCTCTTCAAGGAGTTCGGACAGCTTGGTCAGCTTGAGCATGCTTTCGACATGGCCGTGCGCCCCGCGCATGCCAAGTTTCCAACCGCCGTTTTCCGATTGCTCCTTGGCGATCAGGAACATGCCGAGACCGGCGGAATCAATCATGCCGACATCGCTGAGATCCAAAACGCACCGCCCGAAGTTTTTTTCCTCAAGCTCGCGCATCAGCCGGCGAAAGGCCACATTTTCGGAAAAGGTGATATCGCCCTGGAACACCACATTCACATCGTCACCATTTTCGACGATACGATACTCCATAATGTCTGTCCTCTCACTTGATGCGACATCATAGCCACACCGGCGGGGTGCGGCGGAAGCGGTCGCGACTGTCAATTTCAGGTGCGCCCCGGCCTTGAACGGCCATGATGATACCACACCCCCGATTTACTGCCTTAGACTGCCGAGACTACTAAGCAGTGGCAGCCTTGTCCATCACTTGGTCAACCACCGGCAGAAACACGGCAAAAGAAAATGCAATTTGCAAGCCCGACCCGATCAGCCCCATAAAGCGGCGGGCGATGCCCCGACAAAGGGGCCGGCGCGATGGGGCAAAACCGCCGTCCGGTCCCGCGACAGCAGAAGGAAGCCATCAATGTCGGCCCAATCGGCCAAGGCCGCCAGAAGATGGGCCGGTGCCATGGCAAGCGAGGTTCCGAGCATGCAACCGATCATGGTTTTCAGGCCGGCTTTTTGCGCCGCGCGTAACAGGGCCAGGCCTTGTGTCAGCCCCCCTGTCTTGTCGAGTTTAACGTTCACGGCATCGTAGCGTCCGACAAGGCGGGACAGGCTGTTCACGTCGAGACAGCTTTCATCGGCACAAACGGGAAGCGGCCTGTCGAGGCCGGCCAGAGCCTCGTCGGCGTCGGCGGGCAATGGCTGTTCCAGCAATTCGACACCGCAGGCGGCCATGGCCGCGAGGTTTGGTACCAGCATGTCCGGCGTCCAGGACTCGTTGGCGTCGGCGATAAGGCGGACATCGGGCGCGGCGGCGCGCACGGCCCGCACACGGGCCATATCGCCGTCCCCGCCCAGTTTCAGCTTGAGCAGGCGCGCGCCCCCGGCAACCAGTTCCGCCGCGTGGCGGGCCATGGTATCCGGCGGCCCCAGCGAAACGGTGACAGCGGTCACGATATCACCCGGCGCGTCGAGCCCCAGCAGGTCCCACACGCGGCATCCACGCCGTTTGGCCGCCAGATCCCACAGCGCGCAATCCAGGGCGTTGCGGGCGGCACGGCTGGCAGGGAGCGCGGCACGCAAGGCATCGACGCTGCCGAAACGCCCGTCCAGAGCATTCAACTGGTCGACCACCTCTTCCGCTGTTTCACCGTAACGGCTGTTGGGCTGGCATTCGCCATACCCCCGGCCCTGCCCGTCATCGACAGAGAGGGTGACCACCCGCGCCTGTGTCCGCGCGGAGCGGGAAATGACAAACGGCCTGGCCAGCGGCCAGTCTTCCGCCACCGCCGCGAGCGTCAGGCCGCCCCGGTTCATTCGGCGCCCTGTTGTTCAAGCGCGTCGATCTCCGGTGTCTCTTTTTCGTCCGGCCGTCTGCCCGTATCATTGCGGCCTGCGGGCAGAAGCCGCATGAACCAGACAAGACCCAGCACCATGACAGACGCGCCGACCAGAAAGGGCAAATCGTCCCGTATCTGAAAAAACAGCCCGGCGAAAACAGGCCCCAGCGTGCGGCCAAGCGCCTGCATCGCCTGCACCGACCCCATCACGGCGCCACGGGACCGGCTGTCGGCCTGGTGCGAGGCCAGGGCGGGCATGGCACTGGCGAAAAACGCCGCCCCCAGACTGGTCAGTGTCAGTCCCGGCAACAGGGTCCACAGAGAGGCGGAAAAGGCAATTGTCACAAGCCCCAATCCCATGAGCAGGAAAGCCACGGTTACCAGCCGGCGTTCCCCGAAACGCCGGCTGAGACGGCCGACAAGGCCGCCCTGAACCACCACAAGCAGCACGCCGACATAGGCGAACAGAGCCCCCAACTGACGCGGCCCCCAGTCAAACCGATCCCGGGTCAAAAGAGGTGTGGCGGTTTCCATCAGGGCGACACTGACCGTAAAGACCAACATCAAGAGACACAGGCGCACCAGCAGCGGCCTGCCGAAAAGACCGCGCAGGGTGTGCAGATGCCCCATGGGGGGCGCGGCACCGCCGGCGGACACGCCGGGTTCGCGGAACATGGCCCACAGCATCATCACACCGATGAGGCTGGCACAGGCCGAGGCAACCGCCGGCGCGGCAATCCCGGCATGGGCCGCATCCGCCCCGCCCAGAACACCGCCAAGTGCCGGGCCGACGATAAAAGCAAGACCGACGCCCGCGCCGATCATCCCCATTCCCCTGGCCCGGTCCCGCGCGCCCGTCACATCCACCGCCGTGGCCATCAGGCAGGACATACCGCCGGCGGCGAGCCCGGCAAAGGCCAGCGTGATCAAGAGGCCCCATACCGATGTGGCAAACAGGGCCATGCCACCATAAGCCAGCGCCGACAGGCCGAGACTGGCCACCAGCACGGGTTTACGGCCCACACGGTCGGACAGACGGCCCCAGAGGGGTCCGGCGACAAACTGCGCTAAGCTATAACTGGCCAGAACCGGCGTAGCCAGCGACGGACTGGCCCCCATATTCTGCAGGACATAAAGGATGGACGGCAGCAGAATGCTGAACCCCATCATCAGGGCCGTGGCCAAAAACAACAACAGCAGCAACATCGGTGGAAACGGCCCTTCATGCTGGAAACGCGGACATGACCGGCCCCGGCCCTGTCGGGCATCAAGGGACAGCCGCCGCCATTACCAGCATAGCCCGCCGCAAGATACAAGGCACGGACCTGTGACAGATCGCATCACATATGGATCACAGCCGTATCAGCCGGGTATCGTCCCGGCCTGTCACAAAGATATTCAGACGGCGCGACTGTGACGCGTTCCATCGGACAGATAGGCATCAAAACTGGACGCGACCACGCGGACAAAGGGCCGGGCCTTTTCCGGTATGGTGACATGGCCGCCATCCAGGCGGCACAGTCCGTCCAGAGCATAGCCTTCCAGCCGGTCGCGGGCATCGGCCAATATGTCACGCGGGACATCGTGCCGGGCGCACAAGGCGTCCATGTCCAGTTCAAAACGGCACATGAGGCGACCGATGGCATCGCGCCGCAAGCGGTCATCGGCCGTGACCGCAACACCGCGCACGCTGGCAAGCCCGCCATCCGCCGTCAATGCCCTGTAAACCCCGATTCGCGGCTCATTCTGGACGTATCCGCCCGGCAGGGCGCTGATAGCGGACGCCCCGAAACCAATCACGGCCTCGGCACCGTCATCGGTGTAGCCCTGGAAATTGCGGGCCAGCACACCGTCGCGGGCGGCATTGGCGAGGCTGTCGCCGAGACGGGCGAAATGATCAAAGCCGATCGGCACATATCCGGCGGCGGTCCAGACCTCGGCCGCGGCACGCATCTGGGCGAAACGTTCTCCTTCGTCCGGCAGGTCGGTCTCGCGGATCAGGGCCTGATGCTTCTTGAACCAGGGCACATGGGCATAGCCGAAGACGGCAACCCGGTCGGGCGCGAGCGCGGCGGCCTGCCGGGCGGAACGGCGCACGCTGTCCACGGTCTGTCCCGGCAAACCGTACATCAGGTCAAACCCGATATTGGGCACACCGGCGGTCCTGAGCGCCTTGACCGTGCGGGTCACCAGATCAAAGGATTGCAGCCGATTGATCTTGCGCTGAACGCCCTCGTCAAAATCCTGCACACCGAGATTGACGCGCGTGACCCCCAGATCCCCCAGAAGCGTGATCCGTTCATCGTCCAGGGTGCGGGGGTCGACCTCCACCGCGATCTCGGCCTGTTCCAGGCTGCCGATATGCGTTGAACAGGCCATCAGGATACGCATGAATTCAGCGGACTTGAGATAGGTCGGGGTCCCGCCGCCGAAATGAAGCTGGGAGACCCCGCCGTGCGGTCCGAGATGACGGGCGACGGTTTCAATCTCGCGGACGAGGCAATCGGTATAGCGTTGAGCCCGCTGATATTGACCGGGCACGCTGGTATGACAGCCGCAATACCAGCAAAGCTGGGCACAAAACGGCACATGAATATAAAGCGACAGCCTGTCCCCGGCCCCAAGACCGGCCAGCCAGGCCTTGTGACGATCCGAACCGACGGCATCCGAGAACTGGAGGGCGGTCGGGTAACTTGTATAACGCGGCACGCGGGCCAGCGCGTATGGAGGCGGTGACTGTTTCATGGGGCCAGACCATAGCGCGCCGGCAAAATGGCCAATTGATCCAGGTCAAGTCTGGTCAGGTCCCGTCAGGAAGCGCTTATCACCTGCCGGCCGCCGCGTTCAGGCAGGGTTTTTGCGAGCCTCGTAATAGTGGTTTTCCCCCTCATCGACATGTTCACCGACGAGGCGCAGGCCGGCCCCGTCGACAATGCGCCGGTACGCATCGGCCCCAAGGGAGGATGACGGCCGACCGGTCAAAAGGTCGTCCCAGACACAAACCTGACGCGGTGCGGAGAAGAGCAGCCGCCCGCCGGGTTTGAGCGTCGCGGCCATGCGGTGAACAAGGTTGCGCTGACTGTCCCCGGGCAACAGAAACACCAGCCCGATGGCCAGCACCCCGTCGAAAGCCCGGTCGAAGAAGCGGCTGCGTTCAGCGGGCTCGCACGCGATCGCCACATCGGGAAAACGCCGCCTGAATGCCGCGACCATCGCCGGAGAGGCATCGACCGCGGCGACATCGAAACCCGCCTCGATCAGGGCGGCGGTCAGCGGCTCGCCGGACCCGGCGCCGACGTCGAGAACCGCCCCGCCGCGCGGCAGCGATGCCGCCCATGTCCGGATGGTCGCGAGCCCGACCGACGATCGAAGACGGTGATGCATGAATTGTTCGGCAATGGCGTCATAGCCATTTGACGTATCTTCAGGCGATATGTCTTCGGACACGCAAAGACGCCCCTGGTGACTAGGTTGTGGGCTCATAATTTCTGAGCCAAAGGCGTGTTGAAGCGATTGCGATTGCGGCGAGGAAATTTCTTGCGAGCTTGTCGAAGCGGGTTG
>NZ_REFR01000009.1 GCF_003688555.1 Eilatimonas milleporae | reverse complement strand
CAACCCGCTTCGACAAGCTCGCAAGAAATTTCCTCGCCGCAATCGCAATCGCTTCAACACGCCTTTGGCTCAGAAATTATGAGCCCACAACCTAGCCGTTCAGGCGGCCTGCGTCTGAGGACGGCTGTTCAGGCGCAACACTTCAAGATAGCCGCGGCGGATTTCCATGTCCGCGCCGAAGCCCTTTGCCAGCATGATGCGGTGAACATCCTTGAGCCGGTAGCAGGGGACGAAAGGCACCATATGGTGCTCGATATGATAATTGACCCAGTAAGGTGCCACGGTCGCCCGTTCCAGCCAGTTGGCCAGTGTGGTGCGGCTGTTTTTCAGCGGATGCGTCAGATCCGGCATGGTCGAATGTTCCGCGATGTTGCGGATGCGCAGAAACAGTTGAAAGGTGGTGGCGAACGGCAGCAGCCACATCAGAAGGTAAAGGTCCATGCGGCCAAGGGCGGCAAAACCACCGGCCATGAGCGCGTTGACCAGCAGTGGTCCGCCGTAATTTTCCCTGAACCGCCGCAGGCGTCCTGCCGGCTCGCCCCATGTCATGCGCAGCAGACCGACTTGCAGACGCAGAAACACAATACCGGTGAGATCCCGCAGGAATTTGCGCATCAGGCTGGGTCTGCTCACCGGAAAGGGCGTGTACAGATAGTTTTCCGGGTCCCTGTCCGTACGGGTATAGCGATGGTGCGCCATATGCCGTTTGCGGTATTCATAGAGATTGATGAAAATAGGCCAGCCTGTCAGCCACTGGGTGATGCGCTCGTTCAGGACCTTGGTCCTGAACAGCATGCCGTGACTGCCTTCATGCATCAGGATCGCCAGACCCAACTGACGGCCGCCCACGACAGCAAGACCGAAAAGGAAGGTAAAAACATTGGGGAAAACCCCATAAAGGAGAATCGCGGCGGCAATCACCCCCCAGCAGTGCGCCACCAGCCAGGCGCCCTTGGCGTCGCTGCGCTGGCGCAGGTCGTGGGACTCCTGCTGGTCGAGAATGTCCGACGGCTTGATTTTCGCCCACATTGTGCTGCCGGCCTGGCCGTGGCCGGCGCCTACGCTTTGTACAGACATGGGTCCCGATCCTCCTTTTCCCGGAAGACATTTTGCCTCACAATTAGTGGAACCACCAGTCTAAAAAATAGGAAGGGTAGATGGACGAATTTTCCGAAACGCCTAAGGATACGATCATTCCGTCCCTGGAAACACTGGGCGGGCGCGTTGTGGATGTCGATGAGGCGGCCGGCCGGTGCCGCCTTGAGTTCAACCCCACACCGTCGATGTGCAACCCTTATGGCTACGTCCAGGGCGGGTTTGTCGCGGCCATGCTGGATGATGCCTGCGGCGTGACCGCCTTTCTCTGTGCCGGTCGCCGCCGTTTCACAACGGGACATATGAATGTGGACTTTCTGGCAGGCGTCCGCCCGGGGCACATGTTGACGGCGGAGGCGGAACTGGTGCGCAACGGTGCGCGCCAGTGCGTCGTGGATGCGCGTCTGATGCGCGATGGAACGCTTTTGGCACGGGGGACTTGCCATCAGATTTATATGGATACCCGGCGTATCACGGGCGACGGGAAGGACGAATAGTCCATCTGATCTATATGAATCCAGTATGATGCGATCCGTGTTTGACAGAGCCATGGCTTTTCTCTGCGCCCTTGCGGCGGGGTGGGGGGCTTTTGCCGGTGACGCGGATGGCAAGGGGGATCTGCTCGACCGTCTGGTGGCGCATCCACCGCTTGCCGGTGTCGCCCTGTCCATGGACGGCCATTATGTTTCAGCCTTTGTCGCGCACGGCGAGGACCAGCGGCTGGTGGTGGCCCGTGTGGACAGCCTGGTACAGGATGAAATCCACCCGCATGGCGGGCCTGAAGCCGCTGTGGCCAGGACTGATCTCGGTTTGGACCGGGAGGATGTCCGCTGGATGGCATGGGTCGGCGGGGGGCGTCTGCTTCTGGCGGGCAAGGAGTATGGACTGAGGGTCTATGATGCACATACCGCCAGTCTGTCCGACCTGATCGATCTTGAAGACCCGGAGGGAGAGGCGCTGTTGCCCTCTCTTCTGACGCCCCTGCCGGATGATCCGCGGCATGCTCTTCTGCAATGGTCCGATGCCGAAAAACCGTCCTATCCGGCGGTGTACCGCCTGAATGTCGTAACCGGCGCGGCGCGGAAAGTGACCGGGGCGTGGCAGCCGGTGGTGCGCTGGTGGGCCAGCCCGGAGGGCGAGGTGGCGCTGGGCGAGGCGTATGTCGGGCGGGAACACCGGCTCTACGGTCGGTCCTCCGAGCCGGACGGCGCCGTCAGCGGCTGGCGGCTTCTGCGTAAAGGCGATGTGTTCGACGATCCCGCCTTCGTGCCCCTGACGGTGGAGGCGGGCGGTGCGACGGTGACCATGCTGTCCGGACATGCCGGCGACACGCGCACGCTGTGGCGGGTCTCCGCACGCACCGGCGAACCGTTGCTGCAACTGGCCTCCCATGAACGGTATGATATTGCCGCCGCCATTTCCGACCCCGTCAGTGACCTGGTGGTCGGCGCCACCCTTGACGAGGACGGTCCGCGTGACATTCTGTGGCAGGAGGACATCGCGGCCCTGAACGAGCGTATCGCCAAAGCCCTTGGCGTTGACCGCGTTCGGCTTGTGACGGCCAGCCGCGATGGCATGCGCTGGCTGGTCCGTGTTCCGGCGCCGGATACCTGGCCGGCCTATTATATCTTTGACCGTGATGGGGACCGGCTTTTGCGGCTGAGCCAGCCGGCTGTATATGCCAAAGCCGGCACCCGGTCTGTGTGGATACCTTTGAAATCCCGGCGGTCCGCCCGGCGCGGCGACCTGATGCACGGTCTTCTCAGCCTGCCAAGGGAAGGGCCGACCGGGCGTGGCGTCATTCTTATCCATGGTGGTCCGGTCAGCCGGGTCCGCCTTGGCTATCAGCCGCTTGTGACGTGGCTGACGGCCAACGGATATGCCGTGCTGCAACCCAATTTCAGGGGCTCAAGCGGATTCGGAGATGCCTGGCGGCGCGCCGGATACGGTGAATGGGGCGGGCGCATGCAGAAAGACATCGCGGTGGCGGCGCGGTGGATGATTGCCGAGGGGCATGTCAAGAGCGGCCTGCTGTGCGCCATGGGGGGGTCTTATGGCGGGTATGCCGCGCTGATGGCGGTGATCCGGCAGGAACGGTTTTTCGAATGTGCCGTCAGCCTTAACGGGGTGACTTCGATCAGCGGGCTCATTGCCTACCTGGAAACGCAGCGTTTTCATGCCTTGAGCGTGCCGCGGATCCGCGGACGGCTGAACCCTTGGAAAATGGCATGGCGGTCCCCCCTTCACCGCGCCAAGGATATCGAGCGGCCGGTTTTGCTGTTGCATGCCACACAGGACGCCAATGTTCCCTTTGCCCACAGCCGGCAGTTGGCCGACACCCTTGCGAAGCTGAAAAAACCGCATGAGTTCATCGCCCTTCAGGGGGCCGAGCATGTTTTGCGCAAGCCGTCCTATCGCCGGACCTATTATGAGGCCGCTGTCCGTTTTCTCGACCGGCATATCGGACCCGCCCGTTTCGGTGGCCGGGTCAATGGTCGGGACGGCCCGACATCCTGAAGGCGAAATGATGCGGACCGTATCGCCGTTTGGGCCAGTTTTTCCTTCTGATTCCCGGCAGACTGTGGTTTCTAGGCCCATGCGGTTTTTACCTGAGAAGATGCAGCCCTGATTTGTATCCGCCCGGGACGGATTGGCCCGAGGCGGATTGAACAGGGCCGGATAGAACTTGCATCCTGTGTATTTCGTATTTTCGTATCTGGGGGGAGCTTGATGAGCGACACGATTGCGGGTGGAACACGCCCGGAAGCCCATGCCGGCAGCCAGGAAAGGGAGTTTCTGGGCCATCCCATCGGTTTGGGGGTCCTGTTCCTGACCGAAATGTGGGAACGGTTTTCCTTTTATGGCATGCGGGCGCTTCTGGTTCTGTATCTGACCAAGCATTTTCTGTTTTCCGCCGAAGGGGCCAACCTGATTTATGGTGCCTATCTCGGACTTGTCTATGTCCTGCCGGTCATCGGCGGCGCCTTGGCCGACAGATATCTGGGCAGCCGAAAGGCGGTGGTCTATGGTGGGCTTCTGCTGGTGGCGGGGCATATATCGCTGGCATTTGAAGGCCCGCCCGCCATTGTCGATGGCAATGCGGTTGTCCGGTCCGACCTGCATCTGTCCATATTTTTCCTGTCTCTTGCCCTCATCATCACCGGCGTCGGTTTCCTGAAAGCCAATATCTCGACCATTGTGGGTTCGCTTTACGGTGAAAAGGATCCGCGCCGGGACGGTGGTTTCACCATTTTCTATATGGGCATCAATGTGGGCTCGCTGCTGTCGATTGTCGGTGTCGGCTATGTGGGCGAGGTTTATGGCTGGGGCTACGGTTTCGGCATGGCGGGCATCGGCATGCTGCTGGGCCTGCTGATTTTCCTGTGGGGACAGCCGCTTCTGGAAGGCCGCGCCGATCCGCCCGATCCGGCCGTCCTGAAGGAAAAGATCCTGGGCGGTCTGATCACCCGTGAATGGGGCATCTATGCCTTCGGGCTGGTGCTGGTCCTGTTCTCCTGGGGGCTGATGCAGTATCAGACGCTGATCGGTTATGTCTTTTACGGGTCCGCCGCGCTGATCCTGGTCGTTATCCTGACATACGGCTTTACCAAATGTACCCCGCAGGAACGGGACCGGGTGATTGTCGCCGTCATTCTGATGATTTTCATGGTGGTTTTCTGGATGCTGTTCGAACAGCAGGGCTCCTCGCTGACGCTGCTGGCCGACCAGCAGTTTGAAAAAAGCCTGTTCGGGATCCCGATGCAGGCCAGCCAGGTGCAGTCGCTCAACCCTTTCTTCATCATTGTTCTGGCGCCCGTGCTCAGCTGGGCCTGGCAGTCGATGTCCCGCCGGAACTTGGAACCGTCGACACCGGCCAAATTCGCGCTGTCGCTTCTGGTGATCGGTCTGGGATATCTGTTCTTTTCCTTCGGCCTGACGGTGGATGAAGGGACAAACAAAAGCATGCTGTGGATGGTGATGATCTATTTCATGCTGACGATGGCGGAACTGCTGATTTCGCCCGTCGGTCTGTCGATGATCACCAAGCTGTCCACCCAGCGCATTGTCGGCATGATGATGGGGACTTTTTTCCTGTACATCGCCCTTGGCAATTATCTGTCCGGTGTGTTGGCGTCCCTGACGGGCGGCGGCGGACACGGCGTGGCGGACAGTGACAAGCTGGATATACCCGGCACGGTCGCCCTGTTCAGCAATGTCGGCTGGTTGTCGGTGGTGATCGGCGTCGGCCTTCTTGTTCTGACGCCGTGGTTGCGCCGCCGCATGCACGGTATTCATTGACCCCCAAGGCAGGACCCCGATGACGACACTAGGGCAGGACCTTGTGACCATCAGGGATATGGCCGGGCGGCGCTGCAGCCCGGCCATACCGGGAATTAGCGCCGACCGGTAGAGATCAGGCCGCCGCCTTCAGGGCGGCGGCTTCCCTTATGGTTTCTCCGAGCGCCTTGAAGGTTTCCGCGCGCGGGTTCGTGTGCCGCCAGACAAGGCCGATGGTCCGTGTCGGGCGAATATCGGAAAAGGGCACGACATCGACGGCGACATTCTGCGTCAGGCCCGCGGTGACCGCCATTTCCGGCAGCAGGGTGATGCCGTGTCCGGCCGCGACCATCTGGACCATGGTGTGCAGGCTTGTGCCCGCCATGGCTTCCTTGACATTCGCGCCCACCAGTTGGCAGGCGCTGAGGGCATGATCGCGCAGGCAGTGCCCTTCCTCCAGCAGCATCAGACGGGATTTTTGAAGATCCCGGGTCGTGATTGTCTCCGCATGGTCCTCGCCGTGGGGGTAGGCCGCGAGAAATCCGTCCTCGAAAAGGGGCATTTCCGCCACGTCGCCGCAGGAAAAGGGCAGGGCGTATAACACCAGGTCCAATTCCCCCGCCTTCAGCAGGTCGCACAGAACGGATGATTTTTCCTCCCGCAGATGCAGTTCCAGGTCCGGCAAGTGCTGCCGGATCGCCGGCATGATCTTCGGCAGAAGAAAGGGCGCGATGGTGGGAATGATACCAAGCCGGATAATGCCCTTCAGCGGGTCTTTGGCCGCTTCGGCCATGGCGGTCAGGTCGTCCACATCATTCAGGATCGTCTGGGCGCGCTCAACCACGGCATGACCAAGGGCGGTGAACATGACGCTGCGTTTCGTCCGTTCCACCAGCTGGGCCCCCAGAAGGTTTTCCAGTTCCTGCAGGCCGGCGCTCAGTGTGGATTGGGTCACATGGCAGGCTTCGGCCGCTTTTCCGAAATGATTGGTCTTGTGCAGGGCGGTCAAATACCGAAGCTGTTTCAGGGTGGGAGGAAAACTCATCGATTTAGACGATCCAAATATAGGTTAGAAGATTTATAAAGTCGATTATAAGTCCATGTTTGTCCTTGGCAAGAGAGGCCGCGATTCCCGAAGTCTTCTCAGGGGCCGTCATGGATGTTTAAACCGCCTGCCCGATTCTGGTCACAATTCTGATGATACTGATCAATGCTCTCAACGGACTGTGCACCGCGTCACCCTGACTCGCGGCGGTCTTCTAATATACTGTTTTTATTGTTTCGCCGGATATCGGCGGGAGCGTGGCAAAAAAATGGCCGGGTAAACACCCGGCCCGAGTCACGACAGCGAGGATATTGCAGCGATGGCAAGCCACCTCTGCAATAGGAGCGAACATGACGGATGCCATGTCCTCTCACCTCTTAAGCAAACCATTTCTTGACGCGAGGGTCAATGATTCTCTCGTTTAGGTGAGTGAAACTGTATGAAATTGGGCGTATTCCACCCTCTTCACACGGGTTGCCCTATCCACGGTTGATGAAATCCTCGGTCATCTTGCAGGCGGCGGGTCCCATCAGAACCACGAAAAGTGCCGGTAGTATAAACAGGATAAGCGGAACCGTGAGGGTTGCCGGCAAGCGGGCCGCCTTTTCCTCGGCCCTCATCAGGCGCTCATTGCGGAATTCCGCCGCCAGAACCCGTAAAGAGGCGGCAAGCGGCGTGCCGTAACGTTCACTTTGCATCAGGGTTGCCACCACACTGCGCACCATGGGCAGATCGACACGTGCGCTCAGATTTTCCAGCGCCTGCCGGCGTTCCGGCAGAAAGCCGAGTTCAATGGCGGTCAGACAGCATTCATCCGCCAGTTCCGGGGCGGCTTTGCCCAGTTCGCCGGCGACCCGGTTCAATGCGGCATCAAGGGTCAGCCCGGCTTCCGCGCAGACAACCATAAGGTCCAGGGCGTCAGGCAGCGTTTTGCCGATTGCGCTCATGCGTTTCGTCCTGGTGTTGCGTACATAAAGGTCGGGCAGTTTCAACCCCGCGAGCACAAGAGAGATGGCGAAAAAAGGGTGCAGTCCGTCTGCACCGGGCAGGATTCCAACCCCGTAAAAAAGGATAATGGCAGTCAGGCCCATGGCAAGCGGCAGGCTCAGCCTTGCGATCTGGTACACCACCAGGGCATCCCGTGACCGCAGACCCGCCTGCGCCAGTTTGCGCGCCGCTTTTTCCGAGTGTTCATCCTGCAGCAGCTTCATGCGGTTCGCCAGCCTGTGCATGATGTCCAGGCCATTTGCCCTGCGAATCGGACTGGTGCGCCGTTTCGGCTGCATCAGGCCGGCCTTCAGCATATCGCGGCGTTCCATCAGTGCCTTCATCCGGCCTTTCATCGGGTCGCGGACGAGGGCGGCCTGATACACCGCCACAAGAATCAGCAGGGTCGTCACCCCGGCGCCGAGAGACAGCAGGTCCACCACGCTCAATCCGGCGAAAACAGCGGCGGTATCCATGTGTCTACACCTCGAACCGGATCATGCGCACCATGACGAAAATACCTAACCCCATCCAGATCAGGGCGCCTGCGGCAAAGGCAATGGCCATGGGGTTGGTGAACAGCACGATGCCATAGTCATAATTCAACAGCAGGATCAGCCCGAGCATGACAAAAGGCAGGGCCCCGACGATCATGGCACTGGCCTTGGCTTCCGATGACAGGGCCTTGACCTTCAGCTTCATGGCCTGCCGGTGCCGCAATATGGCTGCCAGGTTCCCTAGGGTTTCGCCGAGATTGCCGCCGGTTTCCTTCTGGACGGACAGGCTGATGACGAAAAACTTGAAATCGGTCGTGCCCAGACGGTCGCTGGCGGACCACAGGGCCTGTTCCAGGGTGTGACCAAGCCGCATGGCATCCGTCACACGCCTGAATTCAAGGCCTGTCGGCGCCGGCAGTTCGTCGGCAATGCCGGCGATGCATTCATTGACCGGAAGCCCGGATTTGAGACCGCGCACCATAAGATCAATGGCCTCTGGAAACTGTTTGGTGAATAGGGCCAGCCGCCGTTTGATCAGATGGGTGACCAGCAGGTGCCCACCCCCGAAGCCAAGGCTGAAACCGGCGGGCAGCGCAAACAGAAGCGGTAGGTCCATCGCCGAAAACACCATGACGGCGGCCAGGCTCGCCACCGCACAAGCCCCTGCGTACTGGCCCAGTGAAGGGTCCAGACCGGCCCGCGCCAGCCGCAGGGCGAGTACGTCGCGCCGGGGCAGGATGACCGCGAAACGGTCAATCCAGCCATGAGGCTGGCTTTTGTCCAGCCGAATGGACTGTGGCTTGTCGTGGGTGGGTCCCTGCGACTGCCCGCCAAAGCGCGCCTGCAACCGCGACAGCCGTTCGCGTGTGTGTTTGCGTCCATTGTCCATCTGACCGAGGACAAGGGCGGTCAGGCTTCCGGCCATGACCAGCATCAGGCCAAGGGCCAGTATGAACACGGTCTGGTTCACCGCCGTGCCCCGTTGCGTACGATCCGTCCATTGGTCCGGGGCTCAGCCACTCATCACCTCCATCAGGGCCTTGTCCAGTCCGAAATATTCCGCTTTCGGCAGAAAATGGGGGCGCACGCCGCTGGCATGGAAATCGCCGGTCAGGCGTCCGTCCGTATCTTCGCCGGTGTAAATGAACTGGAACAGGTCCTGCGTGGTGATGACGTCTCCTTCCATGCCGACCACTTCGGTGACAAAGACCGTGCGCCGGCTGCCGTCGCGCATGCGCTGTACCTGCACGACCAGATCGAGCGAGGCGGCGATCTGTTCGCGGATGGCTTTGGACGGTAAATTCAGACCGGCCATATTCACCATGTTTTCCAGGCGGGTCAGGGCCTCGCGCGGACGGTTGGCGTGGATGGTGCCCATGGACCCGTCATGGCCGGTATTCATGGCCTGAAGCATGTCTATGGCCTCACCGCCGCGAATCTCGCCGACGATGATCCGGTCCGGCCGCATCCGCAGCGCGTTCCTGACAAGGTCGCGGATGGTGACTTCGCCGTGCCCTTCCAGATTTGACGGCCGTGTCTCCAGACGCACCACATGCGGTTGTTGCAGTTGCAGTTCCGCTGCGTCCTCGATGGTCACGATACGCTCGCCCTGGTCAATCATCCGTGACAGGGCATTCAGCATGGTGGTTTTGCCCGAGCCGGTGCCACCGGAAATCAAGATGTTGAGGCGGCAGGCGCCGACGATTTTCAACAGGGTGGCCAGCGGTGCCGACACACTGCCATAGGACAGCATTTTATCCAGCGTCAGCTTGTCCTGGGAAAATTTCCGGATGGAAATCGATGCCCCGTCGATGGCCAGCGGCGGAATGATGACATTGACGCGGCTGCCGTCCGCGAGACGCGCGTCGCATATGGGCGTGCTTTCATCGACCCGCCGGCCAACGGCGGTGACGACCCGCTGCGCGATATTCATCAGATGCTGACGATCCCTGAACCTGACGTCCGTCAGGACCAGCCGACCGCCCTTTTCCACATAGACCTGATCGGTGCCGTTGACCATGATGTCGGAAATGTCCGCATCCGCCAGCAGCGGCTCCAGGGGGCCCAGACCCAGCATGTCATCCAGCAGCAGTGACACCAGGGCACCCTGTTCTTTCAGGTTCAGGTGAATTTTCTCCTGAACCAGCAGGTCCCCGACCACATCGCTGACCTGATCCGCCAGTTCGTCGCGCGGCAGGGCCGCAGCCGCGCCTGCGTCGATATGCGTCATCAAAAGGGGGTGGATGCGGGTTTTGGCCGCGATGACGGTGCGTTTGGTGTCCTGTTCGGCCAGCTCGGTTTTCCGTGTGGTCAGGGGGTCCCGGCCGACAGGGCCGATCTGTCGTTCAACCATGTCCAGAAGGTAGGTCACGCTGTCCGCCAGATCGGTCTCGCCAAGGGTATGCGCGTGGGCCGCGATACGCGGACGCAGCAGCATTTCCAGCTCATCCGTCAGGGCTGTCTTGTCGATCAGGCGCAGCTTTTCAGCCGTAAAGCGGCTTTGCAGGGCAGCGGCGGCTTCCTCAAGCATGTGCTCCAGCGCGGTATCGCGTGCCGTCGGCGCGGCGGCGCCGTGTGCGGGTGTTTTCGGCTTGTCCCGGATGGGGGCTGCGTCTTCTGCCGCCGGGTCTGCGTCGCGTCGGCCGGAATGCGGGGTATCCCTGACCGATCCGTTGGGCCCACGTGACAGGCCGCCGACACGCTGCGCGCGCCGCCCTGTCACGAAGCGCCCCTGACGTATCATATTCATCACGCCGTTCCGCCGGCCTGTTGTCGTGCCGGCCCGGCCATCGGACCGTTATCATCGCGGTCCTGTGATAAGGGCTGTGCCCGCTGTCGCGGATCGCGCTTTCGAACCTTTTGAAGAGCGTCGGGGCGCAACCAGCGCAGCGCGGATGCCTTGCTTTGCCGCGTCAGGCCGAAAGAGGATTCCGTCCAGGCCAGTATGGCGCGGGATGCCTTGCTCCTGGGCGCGGCCTCGACGACGGGCTTGTCTTTCTGAACCGCGATCTGGAAGCCCTTCGGGTCATAGGGGATGACCGCCGACACCGGCAGTTCCACCGAGGTTTCGAAGTCGCGCCGCGATACATCGCCGGCCATGCACCCCGCCATACTGATCATCAGATGTGTGTTCACGTCCGGTGCCGCTGTTTTCAGAAAAGCCTTCAACCTGATGCAGTCGCGTGCCGCCGCCACGGAAAAATCGGCGACCAGAACTATATCCGTCATGCGGGCCAGCAGGTCGGGCCGGCGGATGGCGGCCTCCCGCGGGATGTCGGCGAGAACTGCGCCGTAGCGCTCCCCCAGTCTGTCTATAAGATGAGCCTCCACATCCTGCTGCGCGCCGTCTGTGGTCCTGTGCGGGGTGTCGTTCTGCGGCATGCCGGGCGCGGCTTCCGTTCCCAGTATGGACAACCGGTTGTGCGGCTTGACCATGGCCCGTTCCAGAAACAGACCATCGATACGATGGGGATTTTCAAGTGCGTCCAGAAGTCCGCGCCCAGGCTCCAGATCGAATTGAAGGGCCAGTGTCCCGAATACGAGGTCGAAGTCGACCAGAGCGGTATCGACACCCCGCATGGCCAGTGCCCAGCCCATATTGGCAACAAGGGTACTGGTGCCAATGCCTCCCCGTACGCCGATAAAGCCCGTATTGGATGCGGGCCTGTCCGGAGATGCCGCGCTGTCCGTATCCCCGCATGCAACGCTCAGCACCGCGTCCACATCGTCCAGAACCCAGTGCAGTTGCTGCTGTGTCACCGGTTTGACCAGATAGTCATGGACGCCTGACGCGTTGAGATCGCGGTAAAGACCCACATCATTGACAGTGCCCAGCGCCACCACCACCGTTTCTTGGTCGCAGACATCGGCCAGGGCCTGGACGTCATTTCTGGGATCCTGACTGCCGGTCAGGTCAACCATCAGGAAACGGGGACGTGCACCGGCCGCAAGCCCCCTGACGGCAGCCGCGATGGTGCCGGATTTCAGAGCCGTCGTATCCCATCCTTTTTCTGCCACTGCCGTCCTGACAAGACCCGCTGTTGTTTCGTCGGCGATGAACCCTCCGAACAGAGGGCGATCCGCTTTCCGCGTCCCATGGCGGGGGCTGGTGTCCGAAAGGGTGTGTGTATCCTGCCGCATGTCCGCGCGTCTCCCTGCTCAGCGCCGTCTATTCTTGGCCCATCGCTGTCTGTTCCTAGCTCAGCGTCGTCCGGGGCCGCCCCCGAAAAGCGAGGACAGGAAGGACCCGCCATTGCCCCCTGACAGTTCCTGTTGCAGGGTTGTGATGGCTCTGGCAGCCCGGACGTCCACTGCCGCGCTATCCGTTGCGGTGCCAGCGACCAGATGGTGGGGGTTCGCCGTCATACGGGCCAGCGTTACAGTCGTTGCGCATCCGAAATGGGCGCTTTCATTGTTACTGCGTTCGGCGGACAGTTCAGCCTGCCAGTTGGGACAGGCCGGCGTATCAAGCCGGTAGCGTTCCACATAAAGACGGGCCGCGCCTGTCTCCGGCGCGGGGCCATAGGTGCCGGGGCCGCCATAGCGGATCCCCCGGTCTGCCAGAAATTCCAGAATCATGGCCTGCCGGGCAATCGGCAGGCCGCCGCCTGTATCCAGATACAGGACATCGCCGTACCCGACGCGTTGACTGGTCAGAAAATGCTGGAGCGCGGCTTGTGTCGCTTCGCTCAGGGTTTCGCTGCCGTCAGCCTCGCCGGTAATGTCGTGGGTCAGCCGGACAAGGGTGACACCGGGCCGGGCGGCCACCTCGGCCGGTGTCGCCATCCCGCTGTGTGCGGGCAGGCAGGCACTGACATGCCCCATGACCGCACACAGCATGACGGCCCTGATGAGTGCCCCGCGCGGTATCGGCGGTACTGTCATTGCTTTCTCCATGAAAAAAGTCATCGGGCTTTTCCTTTAGGGCGTCACGGCAGTTGAAAACCCGCGCGCTGGCCTGGGGCCAGCGCCCTTCCGCTTTCACGGGAAAGGCGGGCGGCTTCAAGGCCGGGACGCCAGCGCTGGTCCTTGAGGTAGCGGTCCGCATCGCCCGGAGCGGTAAAGCCGTCTGTCGGAAGGACGATCATGCGGTCGTCCACTGGCCGCACCACATACGGTGTCACAACGATCAGCAGTTCGGTTTCCTCGCGGCGAAAGTCATCGGACCGGAACAGCGCCCCCAGAATGGGAATGTCGCCCAGACCCGGAACCTTGCGGGCGTCCTGGACCGTGCGGTTCTGAAGCAGGCCGGCAATGGCAAAAGACTGACCGCTTCCCAGTTCGATGGTGGTTTCCGCCCGGCGTGTGCTGATCGACGGAACGGCGATACCGTCAATCCGCAGGGCTCCGGCCGTGGACAGGTCGCTGACCTCCGGCCGGACCCGCATGCTGATGCGGCCGGTGTCAAGTACGGTGGGGGTAAAGTCCAGCGAGATGCCGAAGGCACGATACTCGATACCGATACCGTTCAGGTTGGGGACGGGGACCGGAAATTCACCGCCGGCCAGAAAGTTGGCGTTTTCGCCGGTGATGGCCGTCAGGTTGGGCTCGGCGAGAACGCGGAGAAACCCTTCCTGGTCCAGGGCGTCGATGGCATAGTTCAGATCCAGATTGCCCGTGGTGATGCTGCCGAAAATACTGCTGACCGTTTCATTGACAATGAATTCCCGTGTCGGCAGGTTGGTGGCCGTGTCGCGGACGGTGCGGACCACGTCCCGGCCTGTAAAGGCACCGATGCCGAAGCTGCCGCCGAACAGTCCACCTTCCCAGTTGAAGCCGATCTGTTTCAGGACGTTCCGGGAAACCTCGGCAATCCGGACACGTAAATTGACCTGTGTCGGCTGCAGGATGGACAGGCGGTTCATCACCTCTTCCGTGTCCGACAGCGACTGTGCCAGCCGGACGGCGGTATCCGCTTCCAGCGGCGACATGACATGTCCGGACAGAACCACCATGTCACCGATGGCGCTGACGGTGATGCGGGTGTCCGGAAGCAGTTGGGCGATGGCTGTGCGCAGCCGGCTCAAATTCTGAATGACGGACACGGACGCGCCGTAAATGACACGATCATCATCATCGACGGCGTAGAAACTGGTCTCGCCCTGCGCGGTGCCGAACAGATAGATCAGGCGGGGCGATTTGACCTGTATGTCGGCCACTTTCGGATTGGCGATGAAGACATCGCTGGCGGGACGGTCCAGGCGGATCAAAAGACCCTTGTTGATTTCAAGTGCCAGCGGCGTGGCATCCGCATCCACCCGCCGCCCCGCATCCGCCGTATTGGCAAGCGCGGGCACGGCGGAGGCCAGTGCCGTTGCCGCCAGACCGACCACGATCAGACTGGCCGCGATCAGGCTGAAACCCAGATAGATACAGACACCCGCGACGTATGATCTGAACCGGATCATGGGTTTTCCTGCCTTTCACCGCCGTCATTGTCGGTGGTGACCAGCCGTGTTGTCGCCGTGTCCACGGTGCTGACGCGGTTGCCGCGTGCGATCCGCACACGACCTGCTGTCCGCCGCCCGCCGATGGGGTCCATGAAGGGGCTTATATCCGCGTCGGTGGTGGCGGACATGGTGGCGACCAGCGGTGGGCTGGCCGGGTCCGTCAGAGGATCGTCGCCATTGCGCTCCAGGCTTCTCAGGGTCAGGGACAGCCGGCCAAGCTGACTGGCAATGGCCACCCGTTCCGCCATGGCCGGGGTGACCTCGAGCGTGGCCGTGTCGATTTCCCGCACTTCCTCCGCGTCGCGCCCGCTGCGCTGATCCACGGCCAGGACACGCACATTTCGCAAGACGGTCTGCGATACGGCGTGGCGGCGTCGTTTGTCATCCTCGACCCGATAGGTCATGACCAGATCGACACGATCACCGGGGAAGACAAATCCCGCAAGGCCGGTGACCGGTCCCAGACTGACTGTCATGGCGCGCATCCCCGGCGTCAGAACGGCGGCCAGATGGCTTCGGTCGCCGGGTGTGACCAGGGCGTCATCGGTCACCGGAATGCCGGCCATAATCGGCCGGCGGACGATTTTGCCCGTGACGTCGGACAAGGGGCGCCCACGTCCGATATAGGCGGCGTTCAAGGCATCCTCGGGCCAGTCCTGCCAGGTAACGTCTTCCTCGCCCAGCCGGGCCCCCACATGCAGGGTGCGGGTGGCCACCAGTATGCCCTGCACATCGGTATTGATATTTGCCTCCGGACGGTCGGTGCGTGCCTCGCTTAGAAAGGCCCGGACCAGCAGGACCATGCTCAGCGCGCTGACCCCGGCGATGCCCAGCAGAATCACACTGCGCAAGGTCATGACGCTATCTCCGCCGGCAACGCGCCGGCGATTGCCGACAGGCTGATCCAGATACCCGCGCCGGCAATGGCGACGCCGTATGGCACGGTCTGGCAATCTGTGTCGCGGGAATGCCCCGCACAGCGTCCGAGAGCGATACCGCGCACCCAGATCAGGCCCGCGACAAGGCCGCCCATCAGGCATGTCAGGATCAAAAAGTCAGCCGTTTGCGCCGGGCCGGCCACCAGACTGGTTGCGGCAATCAGTTTCACGTCGCCGCCGCCCATCAGGCCGAGGGCGAAAAGCCCGACAAAGGGTAGGCCGGCAGCGACCGCGACCAGAACGGGGACGATGGCGGCGGACAATCCCCCTGTGCCCATGCTCCAGGCATGGACGGCCAGGGCCATACCGGTCCCGGCAACGGCAAGGACGATCCTGTTATCGATTCGCCTGTCGCGCAGATCATGTGCGGCGGCAGCCACCAGGAAAAGGATGGCCAGGCCGTGTAAAGCCACCATTTCAGCGTCCACAGCTATTGTCTTGATGAAAAGGAGCGGCAGGCAGGCCGTGCCTGGACAAGGGGCCACCCACAGAAACGCCGGTGGCCCCCGAAACAGGCTGTCAGCCTGTGCCGTAAAGCACGCCGGCGATTAGCCGGGTTGCTGATCCTGCTGTTGCTGATCGCCTTCTTCCTGTGTGGCGGTGTTCAGTTCGTTCACCACATTCTGGAAGAAGGTATCCAGCGTATTGCCGAGGATCTGCAATGTACCGATCAGTCCCACGGCAACGAGGGCCGCGATCAAGCCATATTCGATAGCGGTTGCGCCGCGGTCATCACGGCGAAGTCGTTTTAAAAGTTTAATAACAGAGTTGGCCATTTTTTATCTCCAGCTGCCAAGTTGGAATATGTGAAAAATATATATGATCATGTAAAAAAAGAATTAATGTTAGATTATGTAATTAATGTTTATTATGTATTGATTTGTTATTTAATAAAATTGATTATATATTTTCTATTAATATATTGAAGAAAGTGTACCTTCTCTTGGTCTGAAAAAGGCGAGGCGTTGAATTGTCTGTTGTGGCAGAAAGCGCATGAAGACCGGCTCATACGCATAGTAAACCTCTGTCACCACGACAGTTTCTCCACGGCGCAGGGCGGGCAGGGTATCCCGGTCCACCAATGCGCCGGCACTGCCGAAACGGCTGTCCCTGTCCAGGGTGCCCGCGCCGCGCCGTTGCCACAGAATGCGGTATTCTGACTGTTGTGTCCGCCCGATCGCATTGATGATGACGGTCGCGTTGCCGTCCATTTCGAACGGTGTCATGGTCTGCGGTGCGGCGAGAAAGATATCCTGCAGGGTGGTTTCGTCCAGCCTGCCGCCCCGAGTCGTCAGATCCGCGATGGCCACGGCCGTATGCTGTACCTTCAACATCAGCAGAAGATAAGTGCCCGCTTCAATCGCGCCGATGGCAAGGCTGATCAGAACAGGCAATGCGAAAGCGGTTTCCACCAGCACGGTGGCACAGGTATTCCGGCACAGGCGGGACAGGATATGCCGGGTGCGGGTCATCGCGTCAAAACGGCTCGTTACGGACGGCAACAGCCGCCTGTAGCCGGACATCCGTCAGCGCCCAGTCGAAAAAACCGGTCAGGCTTTCGGCCGGATAGCTGACGCGGTACAGCACCACGTCGCCGCCGCCGCCCAGACCCAGCCGTGCCATGTCCGGGTCCCAGCGCCCATTGCCGTTCACATCGGTGAAGGGTTCGCCTTCCTCGTAAGAACCGCTGTCATTTTCATCCAGGAACGGTTCGGCCCGGCCGATATCGTCAAAACGGTCATAAACCAGGATATCAATGGTCAGATGGTCCATGTCCACCCGCCCGAACGTCTGGTGGGCGACGATCTGGCGCACCCGGTCCTGCCGGGTCAGGCCCGGTTCGGTGGTTCCCGTGATGCCGTAGCGCGACGCATGCAGGACCGCGTTCTCGATGGTGCTGGACAGAAAAAAGAAATGGATGACTTCCGTGCCGCCCAGCAGCGCCGTGATCAACATGGGCAGGGCGACGCCGACCTCCACCGTGATCGACCCGCGCCGGCATTTGGCCAGACAACATTTTGTTGTACGGCGTTTTGTCGGACGACGTTTTGTCAGGTGGCGTTTCGTCCGTGGATGTTTCATCGCGACACCCTCAGTTCCGCCAGTTCCTCGCCGATCCGGATAAAGCTGTCCTGCAATGTTTCCGTCGAAGGGGCGTCGAAATAAAACCCCGGATCGGAGGCACAGTCTTCATAAAGCCGGCGTGTCTCGCTGTCGGTGCTGGCGCCGAACGTGATGGTGAACACGGTAATGTCCTGCCGCTTCATCGCGGTGCAGATGCGGGCGAACCGCCGGTCGATTTCCGCCCGCGCGGCATTGCGGTTTGAAAAGCCGAACGTCTCCAGGCGGCCATACGCGGTATAATCGGACCCTCCGGGGCCGACGCCGCCGTTTTCGTCATGGCCCCGCCAGTCAAAAAACTGGTTTTGTCCGTCCGTCAGAATGACAACCACTTTCTCCATGAACGCGGTGTCATATGCCAGCGGCAGATTGGACGGGGTGCCACTGCCCCAAAGGCCGCGCCAGCGCGGACTGATGACACGCCACCCCCAGGCCAGTCCCAGATTGCTGGTGGTTCCGCCCCGGTGCCAGGGCAGCATTTCATCGATGGCTGACAGGATGCGTTGCCGCGACGCGTTGAGGGGGGTGATCGCCGGTCCGCATCCCAGATTGGGGCCGCGCCCGTCATTTTGTGCTTCATTGCGTTCGTCCAGATCGTAGATGGACGCGCCGTCGCTGCCGCGAATCCAGTTGTTGTCATCCGCGTCTTCATACAGAAAGGGATCGAAAGCGGCTTCCGCGGGCGGTGTGTCGGTTTCATCCTCGCCGTCCTCACGGGCAAGAACGCAGCCTTTCCAAATCGTCGGTGCATAGGTGCCGTCCAGGGCAAGCAGGCGGACGATATCGTCTCCATCGCCGGGCTGTACCAGCCACTGCCGGCGGGGCGTGCCGTTGCCGATATTCACCGTCGCCGTGTAGGGGACGACACCGACCCACAGATTGTCCTGATAGTCCTCATTGTCATAAACGATATTCACAAGGTCCCGGGCCGCTTGCTTCATGGCGTCCATGCGGCCGCCGGCCCGCATGGACCCCGTATTGTCCATGACCAGCACCAGTTCGATACCCCGGGTACTGCGGAAGATTTCCGTGCTGGCGGAAAAGGTGACTTCGTCCACGCCGAACAGAGCCATGAAAGTCGTGGCGACCGTTGCATCCGCGGAAACCTCGATATTCCGGTTTCCGGGGCTGAAACGGACATTGACCCTGCCGATTCGCGCGATTCGTCCGGACGAGTTGAAATTGGCGTGGAAAATCGTTTCGGCATTCTGCCGCATGGCGTTCGGTGAAAAAGAACGCCCGGCTGCCAGTCCGGCCGCGTCCAGCGATTTTTGCAGAACGTCCTTGACGTAAAAAATGCGCACACCGTCAACGGCCAGCCCGGCCATGCCCGACAGCATCATCATGCCAAGCGCGATCATCGGCAGCAAGGAACCACCGGTGTCCGCCCGCAACCGGCTGAGCGCGCGCAGGACACCTGTCCAGCCCGCCGGACTGTTTTGCCTGAGCCGCATTCTGCTTGCCTGTCAAATCGTTTTCATTGGTGTTGAAGAATGGCAGCGGAGTCTTGCGAAAAAGAAAATGAACATCATCAATTTCTTGCAATAACGTATTGAAATTAAATCAAATTACTTTCATTAAAAAACCGCTGTCATCACGCTTTTGCCGTGTCGATCCGCTTGCCGCGTTTCCACGGGACAATTATGGTGTGGCAAAATATTCAAGAGGCCGCAGGGGGAAACGGCACGCATGGAGACATCCGAATTCGACAGCCTGTTGCAGCAGGCCAAGGCCGCCCGGAGGGATGAGCCCAAATCCATCAGATATGAAGCCGTGCGCGGCAGTGGCGGCGGCATGTTGCGCTATGCCGTTCTGCCGGCTCGCCCTGACGGCGGCGATGTCCCCGCGACGCCGCACGGGACCGTTGTATTTTTGCCGGGCCGTACGGAATTCATCGAAAAATATATCGAGGATATGCGGGTTGTCCGTGGCCTGGGGTATGCCGCCGCCGCGATGGACCTGCGCGGTCAGGGGTTGTCCGTGCGTCCGGGAGAGGATCGCGGACGGCACTGGATCGACAATTTCAACCATCATGTCCGCGATGTTCGGGCCCTGATCCGCAGGCTGGAGGCCGAGGGGCTGCCGCGCCCTTATATCGCGCTTGCCCACTCCGCCGGGGGGCATGTGGTTCTGCGTGTTCTGCATGATGAACCCGGCCTGATCGACAAGGCGGTTCTGTCCGCACCGATGGTCGGAATTGCGACCGGGGGCCTGCCGGCCGGCTTTGCCAAAGGGCTCGCCAATTTCATGCATCTGCTTGGCCTCGATCATCTGTATGTCCCGGGACACAGTGCTTTCCGTGAGGGGGCGTGGGGCTGGCGCAAGCAATTGACCCATGACGGGGAGAGGTTCCGCGATGAAGATCATTTCATCGCGGAAAAGGAGCCCGCTCTGGCGGTGGGTGGGGCAACGTTCGGCTGGGTGCGGGCTGCGCTACGGTCCTGTGACCGTTTGAATGCGCCTGGTTTTGCCGAAGCCATCGATGTGCCTGTGATGATTCTCCGTGCCGGGCAGGACACCATTGTCGACCTTGGTGCCATGGACCGCTTCGCAGCCCGGTTGCCGAAGGGCATGGTGGTGCCTCTGGAGGGCGCCAAACATGAAATTCTGAAGGAAACGGATGACGTAAGGCGGCAGGCCTGGGCCGCCATACGGGAATTTCTCGGCTGTTGAAATCAGACGGTTAGCAGCGGTAACACCTCTGCGGCCATGCCGGGATCGCCGAGGGCAACCAGCCTGCCGTCGGGGCCGGGTTCATTGCCGGACCAGTCCGTGACCATGCCGCCCGCGCCCCGTATGACCGGAACCAGCGCCATGATGTCGTAGGGCTTCATCCCGGTTTCCAGGATCAGATCAAAATGACCGGCGGACAGAATAGCGTAGGCATAGCAGTCCAGGCTGTAGCGAATGAGCTTGCTGCGTGTCTTCAGGGTATCGAAAACAGCACGCTCGCCGTCCTGAAACAGATCCGGATCGACCGTGGACATGACGGCGTCGCTCAAACCCGTGCAGGCACGGGTCCGAATCGCGTTTCCGTTCAGCGTCGTCCCCAGGGGCGAGCCCACATAGCGTTCCTTCAGATAGGGCTGGTCAATGACGCCGATCACGGGGCGGCCTTCATATAACAGGGCAATCAATGTGCCCCATGTCGGAACGCCGCAGATGAACGATCGTGTGCCGTCAATGGGGTCGAGAATCCATGTAAAAGGCCCCTCGGCCGGCTTGGGCGGTCTTTCCTCGCCCTCTATGCCGTGATCGGGATATGTCGCCTCGATCAGGGCGCGAATGGCATCTTCAGCGCCGCGATCGGCGATTGTTACGGGATCGAAACCGGTTTTTTCCTTATTGTCCACAGTCATATCCGCCCGGAAGTGCCGCAATGTTATTTCGGCGGCGGCATCTGCCAGCCGTTCAGCGAAGGCAGACAGGGCGGCACTATCGGATGGCCCGATGGAAGGCATTAAGGTGTCATTGACCATGTGGACATACCCCGGACAGGAGGAAACGGGCGATGGCATGCTTGCCAAGTTCACGGCTATAGAACACATAGGGACTGGAAACCAGACCGGCATGCAAATAGGCGATGACGGAACGGATGGCACAGCGCCAAAAGGACCGCACTCATGACAAAGACAAGGAAAGCCGTGGATGTCATTGTCGTTGGCGCCGGGATTGCCGGCGCCGGGGTCGCCTATTGCCTCAGGGATAGAACCAGCCTTGTCGTGCTCGAGATGGAAGCCCAGCCCGGTTATCACACCACCGGCCGGTCGGCGGCATTTTATGCGGAAACCTATGGCGGTCCTGCCATTCAGCCCTTGACCAGTGCGTCCAAGGGGTTCTTGCAGACGCCTCCGACGGGTTTCAGTGACACCCCCCTGATGACGCCGCGGGGCGCCATTCATATATTCAGCGATGCCGAGGCGACCCGGGCGCGCGATATTGCCCGCGATATGATGGCGGCCCTGCCGAGTGTGCGGATATTGACCCGTGACGAGGTTCTGGCCCGCGCCCCGTGTCTGGATGGCCGGAACATCGCAGGGGGCATAGACGACCCCGATTGCGGCGATCTGGATGTGGCGGCTCTGCATCAGGGATATTTGCGCGCCGTGCGCCGTGCCGGTCACGCAATCCTGCCCGACACCGTTCTGGAGACGGCGGTTTATGATGGCGGACTATGGCATGTCAGGACGTCGCAAGGGGAAGTGCGCGGCCGTGTCCTCGTCAATGCCGCCGGTGCATGGGGAGACGATGTTGCAGGGCGGTGCGGTGTGAACCCCATCGGGCTTGTGCCCTGCCGGCGCACGCTTGTCACCACACCACGGCTTGAAACCGGCCCGTCCGATCCGTCCTGCCCGGTGATCCTGGATGTCGGCGAACGGTTTTATTTCAAGCCTGAGGGCGAGGGGTATCTGATTTCGCCTGCCGATGAGACACCCGTCCCGCCAACCGACATTCAGCCGGACATGGAGGACGTTGCCCTGGCCATTGACCATTTTGAAAAGGCAACAGGCCTGACGGTCCCCAGAATCAACGCCAAATGGGCGGGGCTCAGGACATTCGCGCGCGACCGTTTGTCCGTCATCGGTTTTGATGCCGTCACACCGGCATTTTTCTGGTCTGTCGGCCAGGGCGGCTGGGGGATTCAGACATCGCCGGCGTGGGCGGCACTGGCGGCCGCCCTGCTGGTCGGTGATGCCATCCCGGATGAGATGGTGCCTTACGGTCTGGAGCCTCGGCTCTATGCACCATCCCGTTTCCACGGGGTATCGGCGAATGCCATGCCGGCCTAGCCCCGGCCAGGCATTACCGGTAAATCCTTACCGGTAACCGCCTCTCATTTCCTTGCGCAGTTCCTCGTTGCGGTATTGCGTCAGGCTGTAGACGGCCCAGATGGCGGCGATGGGCCAGCCGATCATGGTCAGCCACAGGATCGCGCATAACAAACCCTGAAAGGGCCGACCGATCGTGAAAAAAGCCAGTGGCGGAATAAGAATAGCCAGAAGAAGGCGCATGAGAGATCTCCCTGAATTCCTTGCTGTCGTCTAAACCGGCGGTGTATCCCGCCTTGTCTCACCGACATGGGGTGACGGACCGGCGCTGTCAAGGGCCGGGCCGCGTGGAAATCGTGCTTACACGGCCAGTTTGGCGGCGCGTTTGCGTTCATGCGGTTTCAGGAACTGTTTGCGCAGGCGGATGCTGTCGGGCGTCACTTCGACCAGTTCATCGTCGTTGATGTAGGCCAGCGCTTCCTCAAGCGGCATTTTACGCGGCGGCGTCAGTTTTACGGCATCATCCTTGCCGGCGGCACGGATATTCGTCAGCTGTTTGGCCTTCAAAACATTGACGTCCAGATCATTGTCACGGGAATTTTCGCCGATGATCATGCCTTCATAGACGTCGGCGCCCGGCTCCACCATGATCACACCGCGTTCTTCCAGGTTCCACAGGGCATAGGCAACCGCCTTGCCGGGTGAATTGGCGATCAGCACGCCCCGCTGACGGCCGGTAATCGGGCCTTTATAGCTGTCGTAGCGGTCAAAACTGCGGTTCATGATGCCGGTGCCGCGCGTATCGGTCAGAAATTCGCCGTGATACCCGATCAAACCGCGTGCCGGTGCGTCGAATGTCAGCCGTACCTTGCCGCCGCCGGACGGTGTCATGCCCGTAAGTTCCGCCTTGCGCAGGGACAGTTTTTCGACCACGGCACCCTGATAGGCCTCGTCCACGTCAACCTGAACGGTCTCGTAAGGTTCCTGCTTGTGGCCGGCTTCGTCGGTTTTCATCAACACGCGGGGTCTTGAAATCGCCAGTTCAAACCCTTCGCGCCGCATGGTCTCGATCAGAACGCCAAGCTGTAATTCACCGCGTCCGGCCACCTCGAAGCTGTCCTTGTTTTCCGTTTCGCGGACGCGAATGGCCACATTGCCTTCCGCCTCGCGCAGAAGACGGTCGCGGATGACGCGGGATGTCACCTGTTTGCCTTCGCGCCCCGCCAATGGACTGTCATTGACGGAAAAGGTCATGGCCAGGGTCGGTGGGTCCACCGGTATGGCCGCAAGCGGCGTCAGAACGGACGGATTGGCCAGCGTGTCGGCCACCGTGGCATCCGCGAGGCCGGCAATGGCGATGATATCGCCGGCTTCCGCCGTATCGACCGGAACCCGCTCCAAACCGCGAAAGGACAGCAGTTTCGTCACCCGGCCCGTTTCCACGACGGCGCCGTTCCGGTCCAAACCGTGGATCGGGTCGCCAACCGTGACCCGGCCGGCCTCGACCCGTCCGGTCAGCACCCGGCCCAGGAAATTGTCCCGGTCCAGCATGGTGACCAGCATGGCAAAGGGGCTTTCGACGGCACCGCTTGTCACCGGTCTGGGAGCCGGAACATGGGTCAGGATGGTCTCGAACAGGGGGGACAGGTCGCTTCGTTCGTCCGCCATGTCGGTGACGGCCCAGCCATCGCGGCCACTGGCGTAAAGAATGGGGAAATCCAGTTGCTCGTCATTGGCGTCCAGTGCCACGAACAGGTCGAAACAGGCATCCGTCGCAGCCTCGGGGTCCGCCTCCGGTTTGTCGATCTTGTTGACGACGACAACCGGTTTCAAGCCCAGGCTCAGCGCTTTCTGGGTAACGAATTTGGTCTGCGGCATCGGCCCTTCCGCCGCGTCCACCAACAGGACCACGCCGTCCACCATGGACAGGATGCGTTCAACCTCGCCGCCAAAGTCGGCGTGGCCGGGTGTGTCGACAATGTTGATGCGGGTATCCCGCCATTCGACGGATGTGCATTTTGCCAGGATGGTAATGCCGCGTTCCCGTTCAAGGTCGCCGGAATCCATGGCCCGCTCGGCGACCCGCTGATTGTCGCGCACCGTTCCGGACTGTCGGAACAGATTGTCTACCAGCGTGGTTTTGCCGTGGTCCACATGGGCGATGATGGCGACATTGCGCATGTCGTGCCGGTGGGGTGTCTGCGTCGTCATGTCGGGGGCACCTGTCTGGCCCGGCCGGCGGTGTCGTGGGGGAAGACCGGGCGGGCACGCTAAAATTTGCCCGTCTTATAAGCGCAGGGTCCCCGTGGGGCAAGCGGCAAGCCCTGCGCCGTTCGCAAACTGGCGTTTGCCGTGCCGCAGTGCTGCTTTGCCGACACGCTGACGAAAGCGTGCGGGCCGACGGCTGCCTCAAATCCTGCGAATGGCTTGCCTCTCCTGTCATGGAAGCGTTAAGGACAGGGGCATACATGCAAAGATTGTGCGGCCGTTACCGTTTTCATGTTTCGGTCGCCTGAAATGATACAGGGGGGAGCCATGACGCCTTTTCTCAGAACCACGGCACTGGTCACGATTCTGGCCGTTGCCGCCTGCGGGCAGGCCGGAACGGACGGCCAAACACAACACGGCCAGACGCAAGAAGATCAGATCCAAAATGATGCCATACAGGCAGGGCAGACGGCCGGGATGCCGGAACTGGGCGATTTCGGGGTTGACCTGACGGCGCGCAACGTGACGCTGGATCCGGGCGACGACTTTTTTGCCTATGCCAACGGGACCTGGCTGGATGCCTTTGAAATCCCGGAGGACAAAAGCCGTTACGGAGCCTTTACGATCCTGCGTGACCGGTCTGAAGAACGCACCAGAGCCATCATTGACGACCTGGCTGGCGCCGACGCACCCGCCGGCTCGCCGGAGCAGCTTGTCGGTGATTATTACGGCAGTTTTCTTGATATAAATACGGTGAATGCCAAAGGGATGGCGCCGATCCGACCTCTCCTGGAGGCTATTTCGGCAATTGACGGGCAAAGCGATCTGGCGGCCGCCTTCGGTCGGGCGGAGCGTGCCGGCGGGGCCGCCCCCATTCGCGGCGGGCTGTCCATCAACCGCCTGAACCCGGATGAATATCAATACTCCGTCGGTCACAGTGGCTTAGGCTTGCCGGATCGTGATTATTATCTTGAGGATACCGACCGGTTCACCGGTATCCGGGAGAAGTACCAGGCCCATATCGCGGAAATGTTGACCTTTGCCGGGATGGACGGGGCCGACGGCCTCGCGGCGGATATCGTGGCACTGGAAACGCGTATTGCCGGCGCGCACTGGCCGCGCGCGGACCGGCGCAACCGCGACAAGACGCTGAACCCCACCAAGGTTTCCGAACTGTCCACGCATCATCCGAATTTTGACTGGCAGGCGTTCTTTACAGGGGCCGGTGCCGATGTGGCGGTGATCAATCTGTCCCACCCGTCCGCCATGGACCCGATTATCGCGATTATCAACGAAACGCCGCTTGAAACCTGGAAGGCGTATCTGACGTTCCACACACTCGCCAATCATGCGTTTCTTTTGTCGGAAGACGTCGACACCGCACGCTTCAATTTCAGCGGCAAGGTTCTGCGCGGCCAGCCTGAACAGCGCGAGCGTTGGAAACGCGGAGTGCAGCTTGTCTCAGGCCTTGACAGTCTGGGAGAGGCGCTTGGTCAGATTTACGTGCAGCGCCATTTCCCCGAAAGTGCGAAACGCCAGATGGAAGGCCTGGTGGAAAATCTGCGCACGGCCCTTGGACTGCGTATCGACCAGTTGGACTGGATGGGCGAGGATACCAAGGCTCTTGCACGGGAAAAACTGGCCGCCTTCCGGCCCAAAATCGCCTATCCCGATACATGGCGGACCTATGACGGGCTGAATATCGAAGCGGGTGACCTGTTCGGCAACTATGTCCGGGTGCGGGATTTCTTCTATGACTTCGATATGGCGCGTCTGAACCGACCGACCGACCGGGACGAATGGTTCATGACCCCGCAGACGGTCAATGCCTATTACAATCCACCCTATAATGAGATCGTCTTCCCGGCGGCGATATTGCAACCGCCCTTCTTTGACCCTTATGCCGATCCGGCCGTCAATTACGGTGCCATTGGCGCGGTCATCGGTCATGAAATGGGCCATGGTTTTGATGATCAGGGGTCCAAATCCGATGCACGGGGTGTGCAGCGCAACTGGTGGACCGATGAAGACCGGGCGCGTTTTGAAGAACGGGCCGACGCGCTCGTGGCCCAGTATAATGCGTATGAGCCGATTGAAGGCGCCACGGTCGACGGTCGGTTCACCCTTGGCGAAAACATCGGCGACCTGGGCGGCCTGTCCATGGCGTATCATGCCTATAAGCTGTCGCTTGACGGCAAGGAGGCGCTCGTGATCGACGGCTTGACCGGGGATCAGCGCTTTTTCCTCGCATGGGCACAGGTATGGCGTTCCAAGGACCGAGAGCAGACCCTGCTGGCGCGTTTGAAATCGGATCCCCATTCTCCGGAAGAGTTTCGCGTGAACGGCGTCGTCCGCAATATGGATGCCTGGTACGATGCCTTCGGTGTGACGTCCGACAATGCCCTCTATCTGCCGCCGGAGCAGCGCGTCAGCATCTGGTAGGCGCGGCTGCCCGCAAGTCCTGTTTCTTGCGGGATGTCAATTCGCAATATGGCAATTAAGGCCGGATCCGCTGACTGCGGGTCCGGCCTTTTCCATGACACCGTCGTGGGCTGTCATGCTAATGTCGCCGTGGGCATGATCGCAGGGAGACAAGCGTCGTGGATTTTCTAAAACAGGATTCAGAACAACTGGATGCGCTGATCTCGGCGGCGCTGGACCTTGGACTGTCAGCCGTGGCCGCCGCTGTCATTATCATCGCCGGTTTCTGGCTGGCGGGTTTCATCCAGCGCCGGCTTGTCGCCCTTCTGGACAGAAGCGCGCGCATGGACACCACCGTCAGCCGGTTCCTCGGCAGCCTGGCCAAATATGCCATCATCCTTGTGACCATCATTGCCGTCCTGGACCAGTTCGGGGTCGAGACAACCAGTCTTGTCGCGGTTCTCGGGGCGGCCGGTCTGGCCGTTGGTTTGGCCTTGCAGGGGACACTGTCCAATGTGGCGGCAGGGGTGATGCTGCTTTTGTTCAGACCGTTCAGGATCGGCCAGTTTGTCGAGATTGGCGGTCAGTCGGGCACCGTTGATGCCATTACCCTGTTCACCACAGAGCTGGATACCCCCGACAATGTGCGTCAGATCATCCCAAACAGCACAGTCTGGGGCAGTGCCATTATCAATTACAGCCATCATGACCGTCGGCGGCTCGATCTTGTCTTCGGTATCTCCTACGGGGATGACATGGCGAAAGCCAAGGCCGTGATCGAGGGGGTGCTTGCCGCCGACAGCCGGTGTCAGACGGACCCGGCACCGGTGGTCGTCATTGGCAACCTGGGGGACTTTTCAGTGGATGTGATCGTGCGTGTCTGGTGCCTGTCCGGCGATTACTGGGCCCTGAAATGGGATTTGCTGGAAGGTGTCAAGCAGGCCTTCGACCGCGAGGGCGTTTCCATACCCTTCCCGACCAATACGGTCATTCGCGAGACCGCTTAAACCTGTTTTGTATCCACGGATGAAAAAACAACCCCGTGTCTGGGGGCCGTGTCGACATGCAGTTCAAAAATGTCCGGCCTGCTGTAATGGCCGTCCGTATCCAGTGTCAGGGCCTGGGTTTGCGCCAGGGTCATATCGATTTCGGCACTGACGATGGCTTCACGGTTGAAGACGGGCTCTGACAGGATATCGCCGTCGGCGCCGATGATCGTGCTGCCGCCGGCGTGAATCACGGCATCCGGTTCCCCCACGCCGTTGACGGCGATGCTCTCCAGCAGGGCTTCGCCCGCCGTCGCCGGGGTGCCCAAAGACCGGTACCCGTCGACCACGTCGCTTTTACGCATGTAGGAGCCCGCGGCGATGACAGGGGTGCCGCCTTCGAATGCGTAATGCCGGCTGGCGACCAGATGCATGTCCTTGACCACAGGCCACTGTGCCACATGGCAGTCCTCGCCGGCGGCGTGCATGGCGGCGCGGGCGAGAGGCATCCAGTGTTCCCAGCAGATCAGATTGCCGATCCGCCCAATCGGACTGTCCGCACTGACAAGCGTGGATCCGTCGCCGCGTCCCCATACAAGGCGTTCGGTATAGGTTGGCACGAGCTTGCGGTGCGGCAGTCCGGCCTGGCCGCCGGGCACAAAAGTGAAACTGGTATTGTAGAGGGTTTTGCCGTCGCGTTCGTGGGTGCCGATGACAAGGACCGCCCCTGTTTCATCCGAGAGGGCCTGCAGGCGGGTCAGATGCCGATCTCCGTGCGTGACCGCATTTCCGGCCAGGGCCGTGAACAGGGCCTGGGCTCCGTCATTGTTCCACAGGGCCGCATCCGGAGCGAAATCCAGCCATACCGGGTAACCCGGAAGCCAGCATTCGGCGGTGGCGATCAGGACGGACCCGTCGGCCGCTGCCTTGCGTACCCCGTCTTCCAGCCGGTCAAGGCTGGCCGGCAGATTGAGAAAAACGGGAGCATATTGCACGATGGAGGCGGTAATGCGGTCCGGCATGGCAGTGTCCTGTCAACAGTGGCACGGTGATCTGTCCTGTCTGTCACTGTCCCTAGACATCCGGTGGATGCAAGGCAAGTCACCAATACGCGACAGGAATGTGTTCATGCTGTCAGGGAAGAGGAAGCGGGTGGCTTTCTTCAACCGGCAGGGGGCGCAGGGCGGTGACAAATTGTTCCGTGACCGTATTCCAGCTGTAATTCTGGGCAAAGGCGGCGCAGTCGCCGCGATCCAGCGTCAAAGCCTGCCGGATGGCGGTGTCCAGATCGTCATTCAAAGCGGCAACGGGTTTGGACCAGTTGGCAAACGGACCGGTGCCGTCCGGCCCCAGAACATCCAGAGGGCCTTGCACGGGATAGGCGGCGACCGGTGTTCCGCAGGCCAGTGCCTCAATCATGACCAGTCCGAAGGTATCCGTTTTGGACGGAAAGACGAAAACATCCGCCGCCGCATAGGCCTGTGCCAGGTCTTCGCCGAAGAGGGCGCCGAGAAAACGGACATCCGGATATTTCTGCCGCAGCGATGACAGGGCCGGTCCGTCCCCGACGACGACCTTTGTGCCCGGAACGCGGGCTTTCAGAAAGTCCTCGATATTTTTTTCGACCGCCACGCGTCCCACATAAAGCTGTATGGGACCGGTCAGGTCAAACCGGGCATCCGGACGCGGGTGAAACAGGCGCGTATCCACCCCGCGTGTCCAGGGGACGATCCTCTCGAACCCCTTGTCGCTCAACTGGTCGCGGACGGTTGGCGTGGCAACCAGAACCCCTTCGCTGGCGGCGTGAAAACGCCTGAAGATCGGGTAGAACCATCTGGCCGGAAGGCGGCTGCGGGCGGCGATATATTCCGGAAAGGCCGTGTGATAGGCCGTGGTGAAGGCCAGGCCGTTCTTGCGGCAATAGCGCCGTGCCGCCCAGCCCAGCGGGCCTTCCGTGGCAATATGGATGGCGTCGGGCTGCCAGCGCCGCAATATGGCGGACAGGCGGAAGGGTGTGTTCACGCTGAGACGAATTTCAGGATATGTGGGACAGGGAAGGGTCCTGAACATTTTCGGGCTCAGCACCAGAACCTTGTGGCCACTGCGTTTCAACTCACCCCGCAAGGTATCCAGGGTGCGAACCACACCGTTAACCTGCGGGTGCCAGGCATCTGTGACAATGCAAATGCGCATTACAGGTGTTTCTCCACCGCGGCTATTCCGCTGCCACGGGTGTCTGTGACGGGGCCTTCATTTTCCGGCGTGCCTTTTTCCGGCGTTTGTAATTCTGTGCCTTTTCCATACGGGCGGCCACTTCATCGGCCCAGTACAGAATTTCCCACGTCCCATCGTCATGTTCGACCAGCGCGGTACAGCTTTCAACCCAGTCACCGTCATTCAGATATTCGACATTGCCGATCATGCGGCGTTCGGCATGGTGAATATGGCCGCAAATGACTCCGTCGACGCCGCGCCGGGCGGCTTCGGCGGCGACCGCGTCTTCGAAATGGCCGATAAATTCCACCGCATTCTTGACTTTATGTTTCAGATACGCCGACAGCGACCAGTAACTGTACCCCATTTTACGGCGGACCCAGTTAAAACCGGTGTTGATTTTCAACAGGGTCGTATACGCCCAGTCGCCGACATAGGCGAGCCATTTGGCATACAGAACGACGCCGTCGAATTCATCCCCATGCAGAACCCAGTATTTCTTGCCTGTCGCGCTTTCGAAAATCGCATCCATCACCATGGTGACGCCAGCCATGTTGTGGCCGGTGAAATCGCGGAAACCTTCATCGTGATTGCCGGGGATGTACACCACTTTGGTTCCGGTCTTGGCCATTTTCAGCACACGGCGGATCGCGTCATTGTGGGTGGTGTCCCAGTACCAGCTTTTCTTCAGACGCCATCCATCGATGATATCGCCCACCAGATACAATTGCTCGCATTCCACGGATTTCAGGAAATCAAGAAACAGATCCACCCGCGCCGCGCGTGTTCCCAGATGCGTGTCCGAGACAAAAACGGCCCTGTATTTGCGTTTTTTCTTTTTCCCGCGAGCACTTGCGGTGCCGCCGTCTTTTTCCGTGTCAGGGTCGCTGTCCATGCCGGCGACGAGTGCCTGCAGCGGAAAGGGCAGGGGTGGAACCGCTTTCCCGGCATCGCCGTCTTTCATCTCCGGCCCGTCACTGGTCCCTGTCCGGTCGCCCATTTCCCGGTCGCCCATTTCTGTCTGGGCGGCGGCAGTCGTGTCCGTGAGATTGTCGCCATGATCACGCCCGGGGGCCGAAGTCCCTTCGGCGGGGAGGTCATTTGCCTGGTTGCTGTCTTCAGACATTTGAAGATCAGGCATTCGAGGGTCGGGTTCAAGTGCTGTGCGACCGTCGTCCATGGAGCCGAAATGTCCTTGGTTACATAAATAATATATTGGCGCTTTAATCTCATATTGCCTGTGACAAGACCGTGTCGCCTCTATGACGCTTTTCTTAAAACTTACCTTGGCTTTTATGATTTTTCCGCAAGATTATTTGTCAGAGATTTATTCTATTGCCCTGCTTGCGATACGGAGTCGGCGGATTTTTTGTCTCCGCTTGCCTGTTCCATAGTGGTTGAATGAAAATGCTTCGGCATTTTGCATTCATATATCCATTCCGGAAAATCTTTTCCCGGCAATATGTTGCTCGGTAGACGCGAGGATATTGCCGTATTCGGTGGAGGTGACGCTTGAATATTGCCGTATGGGGCTTATCTTGAAGAGTGGCGGCCCTGCCGCTATGCCCTCCGTGGGCGTTTCCTCCCTGAGCCTGGGCCACGCAGTGTCTGCGTGGCCTTTTTTTATGTTTCAGGCGTGTTCCGGATGCTGTGCATGAAACCCCGGCTTTCCCGAGGGATACGACCGTGAATGTTATTCTGCGGCCAGCCGTCTGCCATATTCTTTTGTATGGGGCTGTGTGGCCCCTTCATCCTGTGCCGCCATGAGAGCGGCGGCGAAACGCGACAGGCGGGCTGCAATGTCCCAGAAGCAGTCCTTTGGCTCCAGCGTGGTTTCATCCATGTAAATCCCGCGATTGATTTCAATCTGAAGGGCATGAATATTTGCCGCCGGCCGGCCGTAATGTTCCGTCACGAACCCACCGGCATAGGGAATGTTGCGGCGCACCCGAAAACCCTCGCGGGTCAGAAGGCTTTCAGCCAGGGCGGTAAAGGCGCGGTCGCAACTGGTCCCCCAGCAGTCGCCGAGGACGATGTCGGCTTCTATGGTCTTTCGGCCAAGAGGCTTCGTCCTGTTCTGTTCCAGAGTGGACGGCATGGAGTGACAATCGATCAGATACGCCCGGCCCCATTGGGCGATGCAGGCGTTCAGAAGGTTGCCGAGCCGTTTATGATACGGCATATACAGACGGTCGTGGCGGGACAGGACATCCTCGATATCCAGCTTGCCTTTATAAATGGGCATGTCAGGTCCGACCACGGCCGGGATCAGGCCAAGCCCGGCCCGAACCCTGGCGCTGTCCATCAGATCGTCCCGGCCTTTGAGGCCGTGAATGAGGCGCGGGTCCAATTCGCGCGGGTCCCGGTTCAGGTCAAGATAGGCCCGGGCATGTGTGGCCGCGATCAGGACGGCGCCTGTATCCGGCACGCTGTCGAACAGACGGTCCACATAGGCATCTTCGCTGGACCGTAACGTTTTGGTGTCCAGTACGCTTGCCGATAGAAGGTCCCGAGGATAATGCCGTCCCGCGTGCGGCACCGCGAACACGAAAGGGCGCCGGCCCGTGGCTGGAACGGTTTCCGTGTAGGCGGGAGGATGCGTTTCGAATTCGGTCATGACGCTTACACGCTAACCGCTTTGCGCCGCCCTGTCACCCGCCAGTGTGCCGGACCGGGACATCCGATTTGCCGGATGGCACGGTTTGATTACCGCGCCGGGATCGTGCCGGGACATATTGCGGCGAAAATCATCTTGCCTCATCCGGTCAGTCGGTGTAGACACGCGCCCTGCCGCGATTGATTGTTCGTCGGCATTCCGTCTGTTGCGGTTTTTGTCAGATATGACCGGCAGTCGGGACAGTGGCCCGATGGGTCCGTGGGCGCGTAGCTCAGTGGTAGAGCACTGTGTTGACATCGCAGGGGTCGGCAGTTCAATCCTGCCCGCGCCCACCATTTAACCCCCGGTTCTTTTTTCCTGAATAATACCGTCTTTTCCGGTTGCGGCCCGGATATGCCGGGTGGGGTCGTGTGCGTCCGTCAGCCATGGCTTGACTTTATGTTCCGACCATGTGCCGGTGAAACGGGCGTATGCCGGGCGCATCGTGCCCTCATGATCTGTTGGAGAAACATCATGCTGACCGGGTTGAAGGCTTATGGTGCGGCCATGGCCGCTTTTCTGCTTCTGGACGGCCTGTGGCTCGGCTGGATTGCGCGCGATTTTTACGCGGACCGGCTGCAATCCTTCATGACAGGCCCTGTCAACTGGCCGGTTGCGGGCCTGTTTTATGCCATATATGTGCTGGGAATTGTGTATCTGGTCAGCCTGCCGGCCGCGCGGGCGGACAGCGGATATGCCGGTGGGTGGCGGTCGGCTTTTTTGCGCGGCGGTGTCCTGGGTGTCATTGCCTACGGCACATATGATCTGACCAATCTGGCGACCTTGCCGGGCTGGCCGTCCGATGTGGTGATCGTGGACATGATATGGGGGGCGGCGGTGACGGCTGCTGTCGCGTGCGCGGGCTGTCTGGCGGCCGACGGATACCGCAACTGACCTGTGTTTCGGCTCCCGGTGTTATCGAACAGGTTTACCGGCCCCGGTTTTATCTGCCCCAGTGTGAGCTGCCCCAGTGTGATCGGCATGTGCGTTGACGCATGATGTGGCCCTGCCGTCTGTCGCCGGTCACAGGTCTAGAAAAGCCAGGTCTCCGGATTGTCGATGGGCCGCTGTTCGTTTGCGCGCAGATAGCCTTTGACAATGCGCATGACGGTCCAGAACATCCACCATATGAGAATGGGAATGCCGATGAGGATGACGGCAAGGGACGAGCCGATGGCGACCATGATCAGTCCGTACCAGAATGTGCGCAGCTGATAGCGAAAATGACTGGCGGTCACGGCATCCGCATCCTCCAGTTTCAGGTAAGCCAGGATCATGCCCACAAGCGCCGTGACCGCGGTGGCAAAGCCGATGCCGTACAGAATGTAGATAAGGGTCACGGCACCCCAGTTCCGTTCCTGGCCCGGCGCGCCTGGGGTGTGCGTGGATTCGGTGTCCGGTCCGGGCATGGTTCCCCCCTGTCTGACGGTGACTAGTAGACCCCGTCGCGCGGGCAATGTCAAAATATCGCTGTATCTGCTGCCGGTCTGGTTGAAGGAGGAGCGGCACGCAAAGGATCCCCGTTGCAAAGTCGGAAAACCGGTTCCGTGATTTACGTTTGTGAAAAGGTCCTGTGCTATTCAAAAGGCGTCCGTCGGGGCCGTTTCGTTTGTTGACCGGCGGTATTGCCGGTGGCGGTCAGCCGCACGGGCTTTGGCGGGTTTGGGCTCTGCCTGATCTTTTTGGCGGCAACGCCGACCGTGACGGATACGGGCAAGGTGTATCGGGGACCATTTGCGGGGGAGACAGGCGCGTGTGTCGGCGCCATCGGGCATTTTACAAGCTGATCGTTTTTTGCGCGGTGTTCAGCGCCGTGAAAGCCGGGAAATCGCATGCCCTGGAGCCGACGGGGCCAATTTACGGCACGGCATGGGGACTGACCCTTTCGATCGACGGCAGCGGTTTTTACAACGACTATATGCGCGCCCTTCTGACTGCGGCGGATACCACCGTGACATACATACCGCTGCCCAGCCGTAGAGCCAGGAAAGCCTTTGCCGGCAATCCCGGAAGCTGTATTTTTCCAAGCGCACGGGCGATCCTGAGCGCGCCCGGCACCAGGGATGTCGGCGGCCTTATAGAGACCGGTCCCCTGATCCATGTGCGCGGCTATATTTTCTCGCAGGCCGATGCGCCGGTTCTGGCCCGCCTGTCCGACCTGGAGGGGCGAAGCGTCGCGTTTCCGAGCGGTGCCATGTTGCCCCGGTTGCTGAAGGGGATCGATGCGACCCTTCTGCCGGTGCCGGATGAGATGGACAAGGCCCGCCTGCTGATCCACAGGCGCGTGGACTATATTTCCGGTACGCTGCCGGATATCAGTTTTGTCTTTCATGAACTGGGACACAGCATGCCGCCTTACGGCAAACGGTCCAGGCTGGGTGAACAGCCGCTTGCCCTTGTCTGCCATGACCGCCCCGGCAACCGCCGGCTTGTCGACAGGATTTCGGAAATTTTGCCTATTGCCGCGAGGACCGCCCGTCTTGCCGCGCGCCTCAAGGCGGTTGGTCTGAACCCGTCGGAATATCTGCCCTCTGCCGCCTTTAACGACTAAACCGGTGCCGACGACGTGTGCGTGGCCTGCCTTACGGTCGCACCCATATCAGGCCGGGCCCATATGACGGCGGAAAATCCAGACAACCCCGGCGATGACGGGACCGATGATAATATCTTCGGGCTGGACAGCGTGATCCTCGTTCGCACCGTGCCCGCCTGTTTTATGCTGCCCGCCCTTTTTACCCGACTCGTCCCTGTCCAAAGGCGTTTTGGCGTCCGTTTCTCCATCGGCCGCCGGCCCTCCCTGTTCCGAGAAGCGCAGGGGCGGCAAAGCCGGGTCGGGATAACGTGGTAACGCCAACAGCCATTCCGCGCCGCCTTCCCGTTGCCAGAACTGACGGATGAAAAGGCTGTCCTTGTGCCGGATGATCACGATCGTGCCGGACACGACCGGGAAGGCATGCAGGTAAGGGTCGGCGGCAATGATCACGCTGCCTCTCGGGATTTCCCGGTGCAGCGAGTCGTCGCCCATCATATAACCATAAAGGCCTTGGTGCAGACGGATGTCCGGTGGCACGGGCACCGTTGTAAAGGGTAAGTCCGCCGGCAGCGGCAACAGCCGCCCATGCCCGGTGAGCTGCCCGAGCAGGGGCAGCTGACTGTCGGGCGCGTCCTTGACGGATACCTTTTCCAGCCTGCCGGATCTGAGACTTAGCAGAAGGCTGTGCGCGGTCATGTCAAGCATTTCGGCAAGCGGAAGGATCTCATCCAGCTGTATGTCGCGCGTGCCTTTCAGAATGTCGGTCACGCGTGACGGCGTGATGCCAAGCAGTTCCGCCACATCCTTCAGTCGGTACCCGCGCCCCTTGAGGACTGTTTTCAGCCAGTATTGTGTGTGCATGTGGATATTGTACGGAAACACCGATTAAAATCACCTGTTCACATGTCCGGCCCGGCGGTCGGTTTCAAAAGCGCATTGACGCGGTTGCCGGTCCGGTCTTTGAAAGAGGTCACTTGGCGAAAATATTGACTGGCACGTGCCGGGGGGTGACCAAGACGGCGGATACGGTCTCCGGTGCGAAGGTAAGGCGCGGGTATATGTCCCAAACATTCGGTACGGCATGTCTTTGGATCGCACCGGCAAAGGAAGCGCCGTGCCATCTGTCCGTTCTGTCCCCGGCGGAACGCATACGGGCTGAAGGCATGCACCCGGCGGGCCGTCCGGCGTTCGTGACAGCACGCGGCCTTTTGCGTCGCCGGCTTGCCCGGATGACCGGTCTGTCGCCCGAGGCCGTGCCGTTGACGCAACAGCCCGGTCAGGCACCCGTTCTGGAGGGGCATGCATACGGCCCCTATTTTTCGGTCAGTCATACGCAGCTGGACGGCCGGCCTTTTGCCGCCGTCGCCGTGTCGTCCGTCTGCCCCATCGGTATTGATCTTGAAGACCCCGCCCGTGCCGTCGACTGGCGCCGCATGGCCGCGCGGCGTCTGCATCCGGGCGAATGGGCAGCCATCGCGGCGCGGGATGAGGGTGCGGCCCGGCAGATGTTCTTTGATCTGTGGTGCCTGAAAGAGGCCCTGGTCAAACTGATGGGGGCAAGCTTGCTGCCGGTTTTGTCCCGGACACGGATCGCGCCGGACCGGCCGCCCCGCCTTCTTGACAATCCAATAGACGGACGGCGTCATGTTCTCGCTCTGGCCCATGTGCGCCGTCGGCGGCTGACGCTGGGCATGGCGGCGGCCCGGACACTGGACTGGCGCCTTTATGGGGCCGACTGAACCCCCAGGGCCGCCGATTTTATCGCAGGGCGCGGTTAAGCAGGTGTTATGGGACAGTGGTGCTTGTGCTTTGACGCCCTTTCCACTTTGAAGTATGCGGGTAACAGAAAAACAGTCTGTGCCTCGTCATGGCGTTGAAATAGGACCTTCCATGGTAGCCAGCGTTGCCGTCACCGATCGCATCCGCCTTTCCAACACCAGTCCCTTTGTCCTGTTCGGCGGCATGAATGTGCTGGAGGATGCGGGTCTTGCATCCGATGTCTGCGCACACTTTGTCGAGGTCACATCCCGTCTGGGCATCCCCTTTGTCTTCAAGGCGTCCTTTGACAAGGCCAACCGGTCTTCCATCGGGTCTTTCCGGGGGCCGGGGTTGAGCAAAGGGCTTGAATGGCTCGCCGATATCAAGACCCGTTTCGATGTGCCGGTCATCACCGATGTGCACGAGCCCCATCAGGCCGCGCCTGTGGCCGACGTGGCCGACATACTGCAATTGCCGGCCTTTCTCGCCCGTCAGACCGACCTTGTGACCGCTCTGGCCGGTACCGGCAAGCCGATCAATGTCAAAAAGCCCCAGTTCCTCGCGCCGGAGGAAATGCGCCATATCATCACCAAATGCAGGGACAGCGGCAATGACCGGGTGATGTTGTGCGAACGGGGCAGTTGCTTTGGGTATAATAACCTTATCGTCGATATGCTGGGTATGGATTTGATGAAAAATATGGGCCCGGTCGTCTTTGATGCGACGCATGCCCTGCAACGTCCCGGCGGCCGTACCGACAGTGCGGACGGTCGGCGCAGCCAGGCGGTGGTATTGGCACGCGCCGGCATGGCGGTTGGGATCGCCGGTCTGTTCATCGAAGCCCATCCCGATCCCGAAGCGGCCAAATGCGACGGCCCCTCGGCCCTGCCGCTTGCCGCGCTGGAGCCTTATCTTGTTCAGATGCAGGCCGTCGACCGCATGGTGAAAGGTTTCGCGCCCCTTGAAATTGTTTGAGGGGCCTTGCCCCGCCGGTATCGGAGAATATGACGCCATGATCCGCCTTTTCGCCCTTGATGTGGACGGTGTGTTGACGGACGGCACGCTGCATTACGGCGCGGACGGAGAAGTGCTGAAAGCCTTTAATGCCAAGGATGGGCTGGGCCTCAGCCTTCTGATGAAGGCCGGTGTGCATGTGGCGGTGATCTCCGGGCGCAGCAGTCCGGCATTGCTGCGCCGGCTTGATGATCTTGGCATCCGTCACCACCGGCTGGGGACCACAGCGAAAAATGCCGCTCTTGAAGATGTCTGTGCCTGTCTTGACCTCGGATTTGAGGATTGCGCCTTCATGGGGGACGATCTTGTTGACCTGGATGTCATGCGCGCTGTCGCCTATGCCATGGCCCCGTCCGATGCGGTGTCCGATGTGAAAGCGATGGCTGATTTTGTCACCGACCTGCCCGGCGGGCGCGGCGCCGTGCGCGAGGCCGCTGAACATATAGCGGCGCGAAATGGTCTGACACTCGCTGATTTTGCCTCTGACGCGCGGCGGGTTTCCCAATGACGGCGCCCGGCCGGCGAGGGCACCGGGTCCATGGCTGAAGGTGCGGCATCTGTGAAAGTGGTCATCCCGGCGCGTTATGGATCCAGCCGGCTGCCTGGAAAACCGCTCGCCGATATTGCCGGAACGCCGATGGTCATTCATGTGTGGCGCCGCGCGGTTCAGGCTGCGGGTGGTCCATCCAGTGTTGTCATCGCCGTTGACGATGACCGTGTTGCCGACGTGGCCGGCGCACACGGGGCACAGGTACTGATGACATGCGGCAACCATGCATCCGGTACCGAAAGAAGTGCCGAAGTGGCGGACAGGCTGGGCTGGGACGATACCGAGATCGTTGTCAATCTGCAGGGCGACGAACCATTGATCCCGGTGGATCTGATCGGGCGTGTGGCCGGGGCGCTCGCATCGACGACCGATGCGGAGATCGCCACGCTTGCCTGTCCTTTTGAAAACAACGCGGATATTTCCGATCCCAATCTGGTCAAGGTCGTCTGCGATGCCCGGGGCCGTGCCTGTTATTTTTCCCGTGCGCCCATCCCCCATGATCGCACACATGGCCGTCCCGATCTTCGGCATTTTCCGTACCTGAGGCATATCGGTCTTTATGCCTACCGTGTGGGGACGCTGCGGCGGCTTTCCGGATTGCCGCCTGCGCCGATGGAAACCATTGAGCATCTGGAGCAGTTGAAGGCGTTGTGGCATGGGATGCCGATCTTGGTCGAAAGAATTGCCCACGCACCGCCGCACGGTGTCGACACGCCGGACGATCTTGCGGCGATGCGCCGGCATGTTCTGGGCGGGCCGGTATGATTGCCCGCACTCTGTCCGCGGGGATCGCGGGCGATCCCCTGATCCCGCCGCTTTTGGGTGTGGCGGTCAAGAAAGGCGTGGCGGATACGGCGCCGGGCGATGTTATCGTTGGTTGGGGGGCAAAGGACAATACCCGCAAGGCCCGCGATTTCGCTGCCGGAAACGGACTTGCCTATTGGTGTCTGGAAGACGGGTTTCTCGGATATTTAAGCCATCCGGCCGACGATCCCCGGCGCCTGTCGCTGATCGTTGACAAAACGGGCATTTATTATGACGCCACGGCGCCCAGCGATCTTGAGCGTCTTCTGAATGACGGGGACTGGATCACGGATGCCCGTTTGTCTCGCGCCCGGGCGGCACTGGAGCGGATCCGGCAGTGGGGACTGTCAAAATACAATCACGGTGCATCGGCCCTGTCTTCGGTGCTGACCAAGCGGATCAGCGATCATAAGGGGCCCGTCGTACTGGTGGTCGACCAGACGGCGGGGGATTTGTCCATACCGCTGGGACTGGCCTCGGCGCGGAGTTTCGATGCCATGCTGGCGGCGGCGCTGGACGAAAACCCGGACGCCCTTGTGTTGATAAAAACGCATCCGGATGTTCTGGCCGGCAAGAAGCACGGGCATTACCGCATCGCGGATCTGCCCGAACGGGCGCTGCCCGTCACCGAGAACTGCACTCCGCTCAGCCTGCTGAACCATGTGGACCGGGTTTATGTCGTGACATCCCAGATGGGCTTCGACGCGCTTGTCGCCGGCAAGCCCGTGACCTGTTTCGGCATGCCGTTTTATGCCGGCTGGGGTGTGACCGACGACCGCCAGACGTGTCCCCGGCGTACGGCCCGGCGCACGCTTGTGGAACTGGCCGCCGCCGCCCTGATGGAATATGCCCGCTATGTCAATCCTTACGATGGACGGCCCTGCGAGCTTGAAGATGCTTTGGACCTTCTGGTGGCGGAGCGCCAGTTGCCCCGGCCGGAGGCCGTGACCCTTCATGCCGTCGGATTTTCCCTGTGGAAGCGTGGTTTTGTCGCGCATTTTACCGGGCGCGGCATCGCCCGGGTTCGGTTTGTCACGCCGGAAAAGCTGTCCCGCCATGCGGTCGGCCCGGATGATGCCGTCCTGGTTTGGGGACGCAAACATGATGACAGCCTGGCCGGTCTGGACCCCACTGTCCCGGTCTGGCGGATGGAGGACGGTTTTATCCGGTCCGTCGGGTTGGGCAGCGATCTGGCACGCCCGGCATCCCTGATTCTGGACCGCAGCGGTATTTATTATGACGGGCGGTATCCAAGCGACCTTGAGACGTTCCTGAAGACACACGTGTTTTCCGACCGCGATCTGGCCCGTGGGGAAAAACTGATCGGCATGATCCGTGAAAGCCGCATCAGCAAATATAATGTGGGAAGCCGCGCCCGTCTGGACTGGCGCGGGCGTTCCGGCGGGCGCACGGTCATACTGGTGCCGGGTCAGGTGGACAGCGATGCCTCCATCCGTTTTGGCGCGGTGGGTGTCGCGTCCAATGCCGACTTGCTTCAGGCGGTGCGTGCGTCCGCGCCCGATGCCTTTATCGTTTTCAAACCGCATCCTGACGTGGTCAGCGGCAATCGGCGCGGTGCCGTGCCGGAGGACGTTCTGGCGGCCTGTGCTGACACCGTGATTGTCGATGCGGACATTATTGACTGCCTCGACGCGGCCGATGCCGTTCATACCATGACCAGTCTGACCGGGTTTGAGGCGCTTTTGCGCGACATGCCGGTCACCGTTTACGGTCTGCCCTTTTATGCGGGCTGGGGCCTGACGGAGGATCGCGCGGTCTGCGATCGCCGTGGCCGGACCTTGCCGCTGGCCGCGCTTGTGTATGCCCTTCTCGCTGTCTATGCCCGCAATGTGGACTGGCGCAGCGGGCTGCCGACAAGTCCGGAAGTGCTGGTCGCGGCCATGGCGTCGGCAGCGGCGCACCCCCTGAAAGCGCGCCACGGGGCGATGGATCAGCTTATGCGCTTGATTAGAAAGTTTCGCTTCTTTATGCATGCGGCCTTGCGATAACCACAATCCGACATGACAGGGGCACTGGGCACATGAAGGCGCTGATCGCACTCAGCGTCGGCGGTGTCTTTTAAGATAATGATGAGTATTGTTGGAGCAACGAGCCCGATGAAGAATTTGACCCACTTGAAGCGGCTGGAAGCCGAAAGCATCCAGATCATCCGCGAGGTGGCGGCCGAGGCTGAAAATCCCGTCATGCTGTATTCCATCGGCAAGGACTCGGCCGTCATGCTGCATCTGGCCTTGAAGGCCTTTTATCCTTCCAAGCTGCCCTTTCCGCTGATGCATATCGACACATTGTGGAAGTTTCCGGAGATGTATGCTTTCCGCGACAGCCTTCCGGAAAAGCTGGGTGTCAAATTGTATGTCCACACCAATCAGGATGGTGTGCGGGATGGGATCAATCCGTTTTCCGCGGGCAGTCAGACGCATACCCATGTGATGAAGACCATTGCCCTGAAGCAGGCGTTGGACAAATACGGGTTTGACGCCGCCTTCGGCGGCGCGCGCCGGGATGAGGAGAAGAGCCGGGCCAAGGAAAGGGTGTTTTCCTTCCGGGATTCCAATCACCGCTGGGATCCGAAGAACCAGCGCCCGGAATTGTGGTCGGTCTATAATGCCCGCAAAAACAAGGGCGAGAGCATACGCGTGTTTCCGCTGTCCAACTGGACCGAGCTGGATGTCTGGCAATACATCCATCTGGAAAAGATCGAGTTGGTGCCGCTGTATTTCGCGGCGCCCAGGCCGGTCGTCGAGCGGGACGGCACCCTGATCATGGTTGTGGACGACCGCATGCCTCTTGAATCGGGCGAGGAACCGCAGATGAAAATGGTGCGCTTCCGAACCCTTGGCTGTTATCCGCTGACCGGCGCCGTTGAAAGCCAGGCGACGACCCTGCCGCAGATCATTCAGGAAATGTTGCTGGCCAAGACATCCGAACGCCAGGGCCGTGTGATCGACCACGATGCCTCCGCCAGTATGGAAAAGAAAAAGCAGGAGGGCTATTTCTGATGACCCATCAGTCCGACCTGATCGCAGACGATATCGAGGCCTATCTCGACCTGCATGAAAACAAGTCCCTGCTGCGCTTTCTCACCTGCGGCAGCGTTGACGACGGCAAGTCCACATTGATCGGCCGTCTGCTGTATGACAGCAAGCTGATCTTCGAGGATCATCTGGCGGCGCTGGAAAGCGACAGCCGAAAAATGGGCACACAGGGCGAAAAGATCGATTTTGCCCTGCTTGTGGACGGTCTTGCGGCGGAACGTGAGCAGGGCATCACCATCGATGTCGCCTACCGCTTCTTTTCCACGGACAAACGGAAATTCATCGTCGCCGATACGCCGGGACATGAACAATACACCCGCAACATGGCGACGGGCGCATCGAGCGCCGATGTGGCCATTCTGCTTGTCGATGCGCGCAAGGGCGTTCTGGCGCAGACGAAACGGCACAGTTTCATCGCCTCGCTTCTCGGCATCCGTCACATCGTCGTTGCCGTCAACAAGATGGATCTGGTCGATTACCGTGAGGAAGTGTTCGATACGATCGCGGCCGACTATCGCGCTTTTTCAAAGGATCTCGGATTCTCCGACATCCTGTGCGTGCCGATTTCCGCACTCGAGGGCGATAACATAATCTCCGGCAGCGACAGGACCCCTTGGTATGACGGTCCGACGCTGATGCACCATCTGGAAACGGTGGATGTGACCGACGGCCGGCAAGCGGCGCCGTTTCGCCTGCCGGTTCAGTGGGTCAATCGGCCAAATCTGGATTTTCGCGGATTTTCGGGCACCATAGCCCAGGGCACCGTCAAACCCGGTGCCCCCATTAAGGTCCTGCCCAGCGGCAAGACAAGCCGGGTCAAGGATATCGTCACCTATGACGGCAGTCTTGACAGCGCGGTTGCGGGCGAAGCGGTCACCCTGACACTGGATGATGAAATCGATATCAGCCGCGGCGATGTGATCGTGACGGTGGAAACGCCCTGCGAGGTTGCCGACCAGTTCGAGGCCAAGGTTATCTGGATGGCCGAGGATCCCATGCTGCCGGGCCGGCCCTATCTGATCAAGACGGCGAACAAGACCATTCCGATTATTGTTACGGACCTGAAATATAAGGTCAACGTCAATACGCTGGAGCGACTGCCGGCCAAGACGCTCGATTTGAACGAGATCGGTATCTGCAATATCAGCCTGGAAAACCAGATCGCTTTTGAGCCTTATGGCGACAACCGCGACCTGGGTGGTTTTATCGTCATTGACCGCCTGACCAATACCACTGTCGGGGCCGGGATGATCGACTTCGCCCTGCGGCGGGCGTCGAACATTCACTGGCAGGCCATGGATGTGGATAAAACCGCCCGCGCCGAGTTGAAGCACCAGACGCCTGCTGTTCTGTGGTTTACCGGCCTGTCCGGTTCGGGCAAGTCGACGATTGCCAACCTTGTGGAAAAGGCCCTGATTGCGCAGGGGCGGCATACATATGCGCTTGACGGTGACAATGTGCGTCACGGTCTGAACAAGGATCTCGGCTTTACCGACGCGGACCGGGTGGAAAATATCCGCCGTGTCGGCGAGGTTTCCAAGCTTATGGCCGATGCCGGACTGATCGTTCTGACCTCTTTCATTTCGCCCTTCCGCGCGGAACGCCGCATGGTGCGTGAGATGATGGAGGACGGCGAATTCATCGAGGTTTTTGTCGACACCCCGCTTGAGGAATGCGAACGCCGCGATACCAAGGGTCTCTATAAAAAGGCCCGGGCCGGCCTGATCAAGAATTTCACCGGTTTTGACTCGCCTTATGAAATTCCCAAGCAGTCCGAACTGCACCTGAAAACACAGGGGCGCAGCGCGGAAGACTGTGCCGCCGACGTTCTGGCATATCTGGAACGGCAAGGGTACCTGTCGCGGTCCTGAAGGAAGGATGTCGGTCCCCGTTTCTCCGCCGGTCATCGGAAGATGGCCGGGGAGCCCTGAAAAAGATTGTATCGATACCGAAACGATCTTTTTCAGGTATCAGGCCGTTTTGATGTGAGGGATGCCTTCGATATCGAAGCCGGCGGCCTTTAACACCAACCGTCCCAGGTCCCTGACGGCGAGATCACCGGCAGGCGCAAGCTGCCGCGCGCTGTGCCACAGCAGATAATCGACATCGCTATCGTCAAATCCGGCGGCGGAAAAAACATCGCCCAGGGCGGGCTGATGGTCGCCGTACATGGCTATAACGCGGTCGGGCAGTCCGTTCGGAACATGTTGCAGACGCCCGAACAGCGCCAGGGCATTTTCCAGATGCTGGCGGTACAGGGCGAAGGCCAGATTGCCTGTGGGGTCCCCGGCAACCAGATCGTCTTCGTTCATCAGGCCGTGAAAGCGCCCCGCTTCCCAAGGGCCATGGCTTTCGATTGAAATGGCGAAGATGAAACTGGGTTGTCCGCAACCGGCCCCCTCGGACAAAAGCGTATCGATTTTATCGCCGAGCGCGCGGTCGCTGACATAGGGACCGAACCGTTCGGCGCCGGGAAAAGCCTCGATACCCAGAAATGCGTCAAAACCCAGATGGGGCATGACACTGTCGCGGCGGAAGAACCCTTTATGCGCGGGATGAATGCAGATGGTGCGGTAGCCGGCCTCTTTAAGCGCATGGGCGATGGACCACACTGGTTGGTGCGCATATTTGAGATAGGGGTTTATCCAGTCGATACCCAGCGCGGCGATATCGATGCCCGTCAGGAAACTCATTTCCGTCTGCATGGTATAGGCACCCCAGGCCGGAACATCCAGACGTCCGGCCTGGGTCCCGTTTTCTGTAAGGGCATCAAGCGTTTTCCAGCGGAACGCGGCATTCTTTTCCAGTTGGCGGTAAAACCGGGCGATGTCGAAATAGGATTCGCTTTGAATCACCACGATGTCGGACGTCGGTTCACATGGCGCTGGTCCAGAGGCGCGGTTCCACGGTGTGGGCGTTTTCCCCCGGCGGTCCATGAGTAACAACCCGTACAGCAGCATTGCCGGAAACAATCCGAACCGTGCGACATCGCGTCGGGGGTGCCTGTCAATGCCAAGTACCCTGGCCTTGCCTTCATGGATCAGCGCTTTTCCGGCTCTGGACAGTATAGCGAGAACCAGCAGCCAGCCGGCCAGCCCCAGGCCGTAGGCGATGATTGGCGGCAACAGCGTCTGCCGTGCCGCTATGGGCGTGTCCAGGGCGATACAGAAGCCGGCCACAATTCCGATCAGGGCGAAAATACCAATGACGCGCCCGAGACCGATATGGTTGATGTAAAATTCCGGATGCAGGAACAGGTGCCGCGCATTTTCAAAGTCGTGGGCGATGAACGGATCGCGCAGGACCTTGACCTTCAGGTTGGAAATGACCGTCAGACCCCCATAGGTGACAACGATCAGCAATGCGGCCATGCTGATATAGCCGGTGATGCTCAGAAAGGTGGCGAACACCAGCATGCCCAGCAACGGGCTGAGTACGTAAAACAGGTCGGAGCGCGGTGTCGGATCGTCCGTACCGCTTTTGACGAAAGACTCTGCCAGAAACGGCCCAGTTGCCGCCAGGATCAGCGGCATCCAGAACTCCCATGGGCTCGGCATCACGTGGACTCGGCTTTCTCTTCTTCTGACTGCAACACGGCTGCGTTTCCGACCGATCGGCGAACGCGCGGACGGTGGCCGGTGACAACCTCTAATGCCTTGTCGGTCCCGATGTCTATGCCTTTCGCGGTAAACAGGCATCCCTGAATTTGTGTATATGTTTCCACCACATGCCGGAAGGTTTCGAAAACCCCCTTGTCCGGTGGTGTCGGAGCCTGCCAGAATTTCGAAAGGGGGTTCTGGTCGGCAAGACCGGGCAGGTCGTAAATGGCCTGGCCGAGCGCCTTCACCGGCACACCTTGCGACATGGCCGTCAGGCCGCTGGTGCTGTTGACCAGCACGACGCCGAGTGCTCCGTCCAGAAGCCTGTTCAGGTCGCCACCGTCAACGAAATCGACCCGCCCGTCAAGATCAAGCGCCCGCGCCTTTTCCCGGATAAGCCGCCGATAATTGATCACACCGTTGTCAAGGGGGTGGTTTTTGAACAGCAGCCGGGTATCCGGCCTGCCGTGCTTGCAAAAGGACCCCATGACATCCTCTATAAAGTCGGGCACGCCGCCATATCGGCTGTGACGCCTGATCTGTATGTCTGCATTCAGTTGCAAAGGCACCAGATAATAGTCGGAAGCCGCTTCATAGCTGTGCAGCAGCCGTTTGCGTCTGCCGGCAAAAAAAGGCTCGCGGCTGAGGCGCTTCAGCCAGCCGGTCATTTCGGTTGCCGCCAGATAGGGGCGGTGTGTGCGGTAATGAGGAAAGAAAGGGAAACCGAGTATGTTGAACAGTTTATAGGTCAGGTCCATGATGACACGAGGGCGCATGGGCGGTGGCAGATGCGGCGGGTCCGGCCGTGGCGGCGCCTGCGCGGCCAGTGCTTGGATCCGGTCCGCTGTGCGCGGCAGGGCTGAATTTGCATTCGTGCCGAAATGTTCCAGCGTTATCCAGCCCGGCCGGATATAGCCTTCCTCCAGCACGTAAACGTCGATGCCTGCGTCCCTTGCGGCCTGCCGGGCCGGAACATGGATGGGACGGCAGTCGCCGAAAAGAATAATGTCCGTGATTGCCCTTGTCGCGATCAGATCCTGATAGAAACCGGCCAGGGCATTCGCGCGACCTCGGAAGTCAATATGTTCGAGAGGACCGAAAGGGTCGCCGAAGACCCAGTCCCCGCCGCAGAAATTCACGCGAATGACATGGTGTCCCTGTTTGACGAGCTTGTCGGCCAGACGCTTCAGAAAAGGCGTTCCCAATCCTTGCAGGATAAGGACTGTATGCTTGCCGTCAGGGCCATGTGGGCCATGTCTCTGGGGCTGCGGCAAGGTCCTGTGTTGCGTCATGAAAGGTCCTTATGGTTGCCACATTTCCGTGTTGACCTCCAATGGCGGATGAGGATGCCGTGCGCGCCGGATTGTGGAACCGGCAGTGTATCAGGGCTATGTTGTCCCGGACCACTTTGAATCAACGTGGCTCATATGCATTATCTTGTCCGCGTTTGGCTTATCAGATCGGGTATGCCCCTTCAAACGCATTGTGCCCGTCCGATGACGCCTCCGCCACGATGTTCTGAGCGGGAAATCAGAGGTAGAAGCGCGGCACTCTTCATGCGCGAATGGTTGACGCTTTGCGTGCTCTGATCTAAGGGTGGTTGGCAAAGGTGGGCGTACATAAAGCCATATGGTTTAATGACATAGCATACCGGTGGCGACATGGATGACAATCGGATGTGAAGGTGACCGTTTTGGTGCGGTCTTTAGATTTCCTTTCATAACCGCCCGGCCGTTATGGTTGTGTTCAGGTTTGGGCCTGCACACTGCCCTTTGTTAAAGTCCGGTATGAATGTTGTCTCGCAAACAGCCGTGTGATAGCGTGCCGCAGCTTTTTCCGGGCTGATAAAGTTAGAGAGTTTCTGGTTCAGATTTTCGTTGTTGGTCAATGCGTTGACACCGGTCCGTCCGGCTATAATCAAAATAAGGCTTAGGGGTCCTAATGAAGAGTTCTGCGGAAAATCGCGTAGTGGAACTACCGGGGTCGTTGAAAGGCGACCTGAAGCTTGCTGTTGGAAATATCGGCACTGCGTTTCTGAAACAGGGGCAGGCGCTGGAACGGCTGGCCCAGATTTATGATGAGGACAGCTATATAGACGCCATCCGTCTTGCTCTGAAAACGACAGGCCACCTGATCGTTATCGGCATGGGGAAATCCGGCCATGTGGGCCGCAAGATTTCGGCGACGCTGGCATCCACGGGTACGCCCTCTTTCTTTCTGCATCCGGCCGAGGCCAGTCACGGCGACCTTGGCATGGTGACGCCCGGCGATACACTGCTGTTGATTTCCTATTCCGGCGAAACGCAGGAAATCGTCCAGCTCCTGCCGTCCCTCAAGGCGTTTGGCAACCGTATCATTGCCATAACGGGAGCGAAAAAATCGACACTTGGCCGGGCATCGGATGTCGTCCTTGAAATCCCCGTCAGTGAAGAGGTCTGCCCGAACAATCTTGTGCCGACGACGTCCATCGTCGTTACAGCGGCCATCGGCGATGCCTTTGCGATTGCCCTGATGACGCTCAGGGATTTTCACGCAAAGGATTTCGCCCGGTACCATCCGGGCGGTTCCCTCGGGCGCCGGCTTCTGGTCAAGGTGAAGGATGCCATGCTGACCAACAGCGTGCCCGTTGTGCACTCGTCCGCCGTGCTTCTTGAACTGGCGGCTGAAATGGCGGGGGGGCCTGCCGGTGTGGCCGTTGTGATCGATGATGACAATATGCCCATCGGGATTGTGACCAAGGGGCAGCTTGCCGTGGCGCTCAGGGTGACGCGGCGCATCCGCGAGGTGGCCGCCCATCAGTGCATGAGCAAGGAATTTGCGACCATCCAAAAAGATGCTATCGTCGATGAGGCCGAAGCACTGCTGAGACAGCAGAATCTGAAATTCCTCGTTGTCGTCGACGACGAGGGGGCATTTGCCGGCCTGTACCGCCGCGAGGAGCCTTGAAATTCACGGTCTGCCCGGACGGGCGGGCGGACTGTTAGACAGGATCATGGCTGCCACCGACAACGATATGTCCAGTGTTCCATACGGCGGTGCCCGGGGGCGGAACCTACGCCGTGTCAAGCTGGCACGGTCATCCCTGGATATTCAGCGCGACGTTCTGTTCGCCATTTTCCTCCGCGAGCTGAAATCGCGATTCAGCGGCTATGTGCTGGGCAATGTCTGGCTGATCCTGGAACCATTGATGATGATGGTTCTCTTCATCACCCTGTTCGGACTGCGAGGCCGCGGCGAATTCGGTTTTGTTGAACCGCCTGTTTTTATCCTCGCCGCCTTTCTGCCCTTCAAGATGCTGTGGGGCTCGACCATGAAGCAGAATATGACGTCGCGCGGTGCCGCCCTGTCCGTTTTGAATTTCCGTCAGGCCCGCCTGTTTGACATTTTTCTCGCCCGTACCCTGGTGGAGGGCGGCGTGGCGGTTATCGTCGGTATTGTTCTGATGATCGGCCTGGCCTGGCTCGGCGTCAATCCCCTGCCACGGGACCCGCTCAGCATGCTGGGGTATGCCGCGATACTTTGGGTTTTTGCCGCATCGGCCGGCATCCTGTTTTGTGTGGTGTCCAGTTTCTCGCGTGAGATTGAAAAGCTTATCAATCTGATCAATCTGCCGCTTTTGTTTCTGTCGGCGGTTTTTTTTCCGATGACGGCCGTGCCGGAGCCCGCGAGGACATGGATGGCCTATAATCCTCTTGTGCATCCTCTGGAATTGATCCGCGAGGCATGGTTTCCGCTTTATCAGAGCCCGGTTGCCAGTCTGTCCTATTTTGCCTGGTGGACTGTCGGCGCGATGACGCTGGCCCTGGCGAGCTATCGCTTGCAATGGCGACGCATGCTTGCCAGTTGAGCTTATCCGGAGGGTATGCCGCATCATGATCGCTCTCAGAAATCTGGGGAAATACTATCCGACGCGCTTTGGCGCCCAATATGTATTTCGTGGTCTGAATGTGGAAATTCCCGATGACCGCGATGTGGCGATCCTGGGAAAGAACGGTGCCGGAAAATCCACCCTGCTCAGAATTATCGCCGGGATTGATTTCCCCACGGAAGGCGAGGTCGCGACGGACCGGTTCATTTCCTGGCCGCTGGCTTTGACCAGCGGTTTGCAGGGGCTCATGACGGGCCGGGAAAATGTCCGCTTTGTCGGACGTATTCACGGGATCACCGACCTGTCGGCGGTGGAGCGGTATGTTCTTGATTTTTCCGAATTGGGAGAAAAATTCGATCTGCCGGTCAGCAGCTATTCATCGGGTATGCGGTCCCGTTATAATTTCGCCTTGTCCATGGCGATTGATTTTGACACCTATCTTCTGGATGAAGTGATGGCGGTGGGTGATGACAGCTTCCGCAAAAAATGCACCGAGGCACTGAACGAACGGCGCGAACGGTCGAATATTATTCTTGTGTCGCACCAGAAGAATACCATTCGTGATCATTGTAATGCCGCAATTTTACTTGCTTATGGACGTGCGGAATTTTACGAGGATATCGAAAGGGCAATTTACCGTTTGGAACGGCTGTAGCCTGAAAGCATTGGAACCGGCGCCTTGGCAGGTGGACATGGAAGGTGCGGGAGGCTATCGGAACCTTCATGAATATGATGGACTTTGTACGTACTGCGGTGTCCCGCTCACCGGTGCCGTTTGAATGGCTGCATCAGAGGCGGGTGCTGAAAAAGACCCGTGCCGATGCCATGGGCGCGCTTGGCGTGCCCATGCGCGACGTGCGCTCCAGCGTCATGACATTCAGCACTTACCGCTGGGTGCTGGTGGCTGTTGCTCTTGTGGCCGCCTATTACTTTTTTCTTGCCAGCAACCGGTATGTCACGGAAAGCCAGGTCTATGTGCGGTCCATGATGCCGACGGCACAGGTCATGCCCAATCTTCCCATGCTGCCGTCCGCCAATCCGCAAATGCAGGATGCGCTTCTGCTTCGGGAATATATCCATTCCAAGGATATGCTTGTCCATCTGGATACCGTGCTGGGGCTGAACGACCATTTTTCCGGCAGGGACTGGGATATTTTCTCCCGCATGGACAGCGCGCCCACCCGAGAGGGCTTTCTGTCCTATTACCGGGATCGTGTGGAGTTGATCCTGAATCCCGACTCAGGGATTCTAACGATTCGCGTTCAGGGTTTCACACCCGACTATTCCCTTGCCCTTTCCCAGGAAATCAACAAGGAGGCCGAAGCGTTCATCAACCGTGTCGGACAGTCCATCGCGGCCGAGGAAATCGGCTTCATCGAGGGCGAACTGGACCGGGCCAGGGGCAATCTGGCCGATGTGCGCCGGCGTCTTCTGGCCTTTCAGAATGAAAACCAGCTTCTTGATCCCGGCGTCACCACGGCGGCCCGGCAAATGGCGATCAATGAACTGGAAGCGGAACTGGTCCGCCTCAGCGCCGATGAAAAAAGTCTGGCCAGTTACCTGAACGAGGATGCGCCGCAGATCGTTACCCTCAGGGACCGTATTGCCGCGACCCAGGCCCAGCTTGGTGTCGAGCGGGCCAAGCTGACCAGTGAGGAAGCGCAAAGCCTGAACGATGTGGCCGCCGATTTTCAGGAATTGAAGATGGAGCTGGAATTCGCCAGCGATATCTATCAGACGGCACTGATTTCGATCGAAAAGGCCCGGGTCGATGCCTATCGCAAGCTGAAGCATTTGGTCGTGGTGCAGTCTCCTGCCCTGCCGGATGAGGCGCTCTATCCCCGCGGACTTTATAATACCGCGACTGTTTTTGTGGTCTTAAGTCTTGTCTACGGTATTGCTGTTATGTTGATTGCCACGATCCGGGAGCACCGGGATGTTTGATCGTTTGGCCGCTCTCGGCGCCGTGTTTTGCACGCTCGCCGGCCTTCTGGCCGGTATGCCCGCGCCTGTATCCGCCCAGATGCCGTTTCAGATCGCGGGACAGCAACAGCAAAGTCCGCCGCCCGCGCGCCGCACCCCTCCACCTGCTCCGCAGTCCGGGCCCGACGATGAAAGCGATGTCATCACCATTGACGAACGGCGTCAGGTTTTTGGCGATTGGCTGTTTTCCGGTCAGTTCGCGGCCCAGTCATTCGTTGGGTTCAATCCGTCTTACGAAATTTCGGTGGGTGACAAGATTGCCTTGCGCCTGTGGGGGGGCTTCAGTGTTGAAGGCGACCTGTTTGTCGATGCCCAGGGCAACATCTTTATCCCCGATGTCGGGCCGGTGAAGGTTCTCGGCGTCCGCAACGAAGACCTGAATGCCGTGGTGACCCAGGCGGTCAAAAATGTTTATCGCAAGAATGTCGGTGTCTATGCCTCTCTTGGCGGTGCGGAACCGGTCAAGGTGTTCGTGACCGGCTTTGTCATGCGCCCCGGTCTGTATGCCGGTCATGCCTCTGACTCCGTTCTGTTTTTTCTGGACCGGGCCGGCGGGATCAACCCGCGCCGAGGCTCCTACCTGAATGTCGAGGTCCTGCGCGAGGGCCGTCTGCATCGCAGTATCAATCTGTATGATTTCATCCTCTCCGGCGATCTGCCGACGTTCCAGATGGCGGACGGCGATACACTGGTGATCCGTCCGGTCAAGGCCCAGGCTGGGGTCTTTGGCGAGGTACAGAACCCTTATCTCTTTGAATTTCAGGGCTCCGAGACCCGTGTCAGGGATCTCTTGGCCAATGCGCGCCCCTTTCCGCAGGCCACCCATGTCCGTATCAGCCGCAACAGCCGCCTCAAGGAAGAGGTGGAATATATGCCCCTTGCAGCGGCGCAGGAGATCACGATCTTTTCGGGCGATGTGCTGGAGGTGACATCGGACAAAAATCAGGGCACGATTTCCGTACGCGTCGAGGGGGAGCATTTTTCCGCCAAGGAATTTGTCCTGCCTTACGGTGCGCGTCTTGGCGATCTGATGGAGCAGATCGATCTGGGTGTGAACTCCCAGCCCGAAGCGATCCAGTTGATGCGCAAAAGCGTCCAGGAACGCCAGAAGGAAATGCTTCAGGCACAATTGCGGGCTTTGGAAAGCAGTGTTCTGACGGCCCGTTCCGCAACGGCCGAAGAGGCCAATCTGCGGGCCCGCGAGGCAGAGTTGATTTTGCAATGGGTGGCCCGTGCCAGGGATATCGAGCCGAAGGGGCAGGTGACGCTGGCCGGCGCCGTCAGGCGGGATGAAATCCTGCTGGAGTCCGGCGATATCGTGCGTATCCCAAGGCGCAGCAACCTGATTATGGTCCACGGGGATGTATTGTTTCCGAATGCTATCGCCTTCCGCTCGGGGCAGACGGTGGAGGATTACATCAATCAGGCAGGCGGTTTCACCCAGAATGCCAAGGTATCCAATGTTTTGATTCTACACCGTAACGGTAGTTTCAAACGCCTGACCCGGCGCCAGCTCGATGATCGCGATGTGGGCCTCGCGGCGGGAGACGAGATTTTCGTCCTGCCCAGGGTGGACACGAAAAATCTGCAGATCACCAAAGACATCATCTCCATCTTTTATCAGCTGGCCCTGTCCGCTGGCGTTGTCCTCAGGCTGTAGGCCGGCGATGCCGACGGACGGTGTGCAGACGGAAAGCGGTCTTGCCCGGTCCGGCGGTGCGGGAAGGACCCGGCGGCGCCTGGTGAAATTTGTCCGTCAGCCGCAGGCGTATCTGCTTGATTCCCGCCATGCGGTTCTACGTATGGCGGGCAGGCGACTGCGGGCATGGGAGCGGAAAAGGCTGCTGACCGCGGGACGCCGGGCCGGCGATATCCCGGTGACCGTGATCATGACGGCGTACGATACCGGCCCTTATGTGGACGCGGCGGTCCGGTCGGTTCTGGAACAAACCCATCGGCGGCTGGAACTGATGATCATCGATGACGCCAGCCGCGACGACACAATGATCCGCCTGAACAAGCTGGCGGCCGGCGACCCGCGTATCCGCCTGTTTCACAGCCCCATCAATCATGGCACCTACTGGTCGAAAAACTGGTGCCTGAAACGGGCCCGGTCCGAATTCGTGGCCTTTCACGACAGTGACGATGTCTCCCATCCCGACCGCTTGCGTCTGCAACTGGGGGCCATGCTGGCGGCCAACAACCGTGTCGCCTGTACCGTACGCTGGCGCCGGATCGGCGATGACGGTCGTGTCGTGACCGTGGACGGAAAAAAAGACCGCCTGGCGGCGATTTCTCTGATGGTGCGACGGGATATTGTCCTGAAACGGGCCGGATTTTTCGACTCTGTCCGCATCGCTGCCGACACCGAATATATCAGACGCCTGGAGCGGATCTTCGGTATGGGAGCGGTCGCCCATTTGCGCCATGTCGTTTATGATGGTCTTTTGCGGGACGGGTCGTTGACCAGGGCACCGGGTGCGGGTTTTGACTGGCATGGGACCGGGACCTGTGTGATCCGCCAAGTGACCGGAGACCGCGCGGCTTATTATGACGCTTTTGACGGGTGGCATCGCGGGGCCGGGGATACGGATGCCCTGTATCGCCCGTTTCCGGCTGCAACGCGGCCTTTTGCCGTGCCACCCGCCCTTGTCAGGGGCGCGGATGACAGCCGTGAAGATCAGGTTGAGGTGATCGTATGAGTCAAAGACAGGATGCAGCGGGTACACCGGAGACGGTCAGGCCTCATCGCCGCGATCTTGTCGCATTGATGCCGCCCGGCCCGTTCCGTGAATTTTTTCAAAAAATGCCGCAATTGGGCTGGCCCGCCTTTATCCGTGGCTGGAAGCCGGAAGACCTTGTGATTGCCGACGCCGATTTTTTGAAAGTGTTCCGCGATCGTTTTGGCGCGCTTGACTGCCGCACGGCGGACCCGGTTCAGGCCGGAACGGCCGTGCGTGAAACATCCGGACGTGTTCTGGTTTTGACCAGGGGGGATGAGCGCGGTCTTGTTACCCATTTGCGCGCGTCGCATCCCGACAGGTGGGTTGCCTCCGCCATTTACGATCTGGCACCGAACAGCACATCCCGTACGCCGCGCATGTCTCCGATCGGTCCGCCCGATCTTTCACGGATATCCCGATACCTGAAAACACGCCCGACTGTCGTCCTGACGACACCGGGTTCGGATGCGGAATATCTGGCCAGACTGATGGAGCAGACCGGTCTTGGCCGTCCGCTCGAATATCTGCCGCGCGCCATTGCCGCCTGGGGCGCCCATTCGGGCCGTTTCAATGCCACGCGGTATCTGCTGTCAGCCCTTGAACGACATAAGGGCAACACACCATTCTCACTGATGCTGTACAGCGATGTCATCGGTCGACTGACGGAAAATACATCCTTTACCTGGTCGCGCCTGTGCCGTCTGATCAAACGCGCGGATGCCCGCGTTGTGGTGTTCGGTCGCCGGGACAAGGTTTTTCAGGCCGGACTGCAGGGAATCCTGGGCCGGACCATACACAGATCGATCTGGAGCATGCCGGAAACCGTCCGGGCCCAGTCCACGCTGCGACCGGACAGTTTCGATACGGTCAGTGAAATATTGTTCGACCTGATCTCATCCGAAAAAACGCTGGAGCATCATCTGCGCGGGATCGAGGTCAAGATGCTGTATCTGGAAGAACTGGTCGAGCGGCCGAAAGAAGTCCTGACCGGTCTGGCGCAGTTTCTGGACCGTCCCATGACTGGGGCAGGGGTCGATGTATCCGATTTTGTGCGCACATATCGCACGGCGGGGGCCCTGATTGCCAATGTCGGGGCCTTTCGCCGTGAATTGATCGACCGCTTGGGTCTTCATGTGAATGTTCATGGCTCCTACAGCGGTTTCAGCGAGATACAGTTGGCACCGGACCGTGCGGTATCCTGACCGGCGACCTGTATGCCTCATGCGCCCCTGTCTTAACCGACCCCTGTCTTAACCGGTCTCTGTCTTAACCGTACCCCGTCTTAATGCCCTGTGACTTTAACCCGGCTGACACCCAGGCTGGCATGTCTGTCGTCGGACCCCGGAAGCATTTTTAGCCCAGGGGCCTGAAGACGCAGAATGGCGCATGGCAGGCCCTGATCGGGCAGGGTGGGGATCTGCCCCTGGAAGTGCCAGCGTCTGAGGCCAAGCCGGCGGAATTTTCCGTCCACCGGGCAATCGTCGACAAAAAGACTGGCGCCTTTCAGGAAGCGCCCGCGTTGAATACCGTATCCATCGATTTCAATATGGGCGCCGTGCTCCAGCACCACGGGCAGCATAAGGGTGCCAAGGCGTTTCATCCACCGGTATGGGGTGCCGCGTGGTCCTGTTTGCAGATCGCTCCACCCCGTACCCAGAAACGCTTCCCCTTCCGCCAGGGCTTCGAATGTCCGGGGTCTTGCCGGTGGATTTTCGCGGTGTGTCCGCCCAGTCGTCATCGCGGCGCGTTCCCGTTCGAACCGCTGTCTTTGTGCGTCCAGCAGGCAGTCGGTAAAGTCGACGGCCGCACGCGAAAGATGCGCCTGTTTCAACGACGATCTGCTGATATCCCGTGTGCCCATGGCTTATGCCTTTTTACTGTCGCAAAGGATGAAGCGGGTTTGCCGAAGTCTTTCTCGCAGGTCGTCCAGCGGTAACAGGAACAGGCCATCATGGGCAAGAAGACCGATATCCAGACATAGAAGTCCGCCCCGTTCAATGGCCACTCTGGCAGGTCTGTCACGATCCAGATGCTGACTGTTGAAGGAATCCGCGATCAGAAAAGGCCCGGTGTCCGTTTCGATGAACATTGTCGTCCAGCGGGACCGACCGGCCAGCAGGATAAGCGTGATGCCGTCCATGGATGTGCGCGGACGCCACAGCAGGCCCTGATCCCGGTCTATGGACCAGTCACTGTCGTAAAGCCGGTCCGTTTCTTCATTTCTGACCCGAAATGACCATTGTGTATCAAGATGTAACGGGTCTTGCGCAAAGTCGGCAGGGATATCGCTGAAATTGCACACGGCATCAACCGGCCTTAGCCCTTCCGGCATTGCCTGCCGGGTGCCGGGGTCAAAATGCGTGGCTTCAAACCCCAGCCGTGGCAGCAGCAGCGGATGGGGCAGGCCGCTCATCGCTTCAAGGGCTTTGGCCGTTTCGGGCGCGGCAAAGCGTGTGCTGGCCATGGCGTTCATGTCGGGCATGATCTGGCGTAGAACCGCGTTTCCCGGAACGGCTCCGACCATGGCAATTCGTCCGTGTGGTGGAGTTTTGCACCCATGCCTATGGGTCTCGTTTTCCAATGGCGTGGGCGTTTCCCGCAGCGGTGGCAGGGGTGGACACGGCGGGCAGGGTGACACCGCATAGCAGTCTGTTAGAAGTGGCGCCGGATCGTGGATCGGACATATCTCAAACTGCTCTGTGTCCGTGCGCGCATCCAGGTCACCAAGAAGCGCCAAAATAATGGTTGCCGCCGTCTCCGCTCCTGCAAATGGCGGCATTCGTACAATGCCCCGCCCATGGATTTCAGGGCCCCAGCCGGTTCCGGGGACCAGCACGGGACACTGGCAGGCCTTGGCGCGCAATGCCGGTACGGACACACTGCGTATCAGGGCATCATCAAGATCGACCACAAGATCGGCCTCGGCAATCGCCTCGGACAGTCCGGCATCGCCAGGTCCCATGGCCTGTATCGTAGCAATCAGCGGCAACACGGCCAGCGCCTCTTCCAGGTGCGCCATGACTGCTTCTCCCGGACCTTCCTGGCCGAGAATGCACAATACCGCAGGGCTGGAGCGGCCGGATTGCCGCGGTTCTGTCTTCAAAGGGGGAAGGGTAACGGTGACACCGGTGTCTGTGTGGCTGTCCGGAATGCCGCTTGCCGGCGGGTCCGTTCGCGCGAAAGCCGCGGCCCGTTCGCTTGGGAAGAAAACCGCCGTGGCAAGGCGGCGGATGAAACCGGTTCCCGACAGTTCCCCGAAAAAAGCGTTCGATATCCGTTGCTGTTCCAGCGCCTGAAGAAGGGGGGCTGCATTTTTGCAGGCACTGAACTGCTCGGTTAGCCACGATATGTCGTCAAGGCTGCCGTCCGTTTCTGCCGCGGTGGCCTGTGCCTGTCCACTCCGGTACCAGGCGCGCCGCAAGTCGTGCAGCGTCATATCCGCAAGCAACGCCGGTGCGGGCAACCGCCGCATCAGGTCCAGCACATAACAGCTGTCACCGGAATTGCCGACAATATAGAGCCGTTTACCGCGTGCGATCCCCTCGCGGTGCGGAGATTTGCCCAGATCCCGTATTGTGATAACGGCAATGCCGTTGGCAGGTCGCGGCCGGGGCGGCGCGAAACTGTCCTGAACACAGAAAACGCGATATTCATCGGCCAGGCTTTCCGCGATATAGGCGGTCAAGGCCGCTTCGGCGCCGCGCGCCGGCGGCAACGGCCCGATCAGATACAGCGGCGCGCCTTCCGTCATGCCTGCGTTTCCCCTTGGACCCCGACAGGTGGAAACAGGCGGTCAAAAGCCTGCTCCTGCGCCGCATGATAGCTTTGAATGCTGTTCTGCCCGGCCGTTTTCAGGGCGTGTATTTCTGTGCTGTTCCGCGACAGGGCAGCAAGCATCGCACACAGTGCGTCAAGGTCCGGGCAGGTGTGTGCATCATGGTTGGCCTGCAACCCGATCATGGCATGGCTGGTGGCAACCACTGGGAGCCCGGATGCCAGGGCCTCCACCGTCTTGATCTTCAGTCCGGACCCCCCGATATTGGGCGCGATCAGCAGGTCCAGGCGGGAAAAGAATGTCTCCGCATCCTCGACATATCCCAATATCTCAGCGCCGCTGTCGTCTGAAAGCAGCCTGCCGGCCGATCCTGCGATCACCAGGGTGCAATGGGTATCCATATGGGGCGTGCGTTGCCAGGCCGCCTGCAATTCCGTGAGCATATGCGCATTGACAGGATTGTCGCTGGCCATCAATCCGACCCTTAAGAGCGCGGAAGGCTGCGGCGTGCGTATGGCCCGGTCCCGTGGGTTGGTCAGATGACCGATCGTGACCACCTCAGAATCAATACGTTTCCGGAATGATTCAGCCTCCCCCTGTTGTATGGCAATCACGGTACGGGCGCGGTTCAGGCCTTTGGCCTCCTCGGTCGCGGTGGTGGAAAACCAGCTTTTCTCTATGCCGGCGGCGGTCAAAAGAGCGTGCCGCCCGGCAAAGATATCATGCGTGTCGATAAAAGTGGGGATGTCCGCCGGTACACGTGTGAGCCAGCGTGCAAACCAGACATAATTTGCGATACAGGCGCCGACCTCCCAACGGGCCAGAATGCCCTCGACCACCGGGTCCAGACGGTCGTCATACCAGTCGTCGATCAGATGATGGTCAGGGTGTGACTGGCGGCGGCGTCCCGGTATTGCGGGAATAATATGAACATGATCCCAGGCGGCCCGCATGGCCAGTTCCTGATCCCGCGTGATCCCTTCAAAACCGCCATACACGAAATGAATGACATGCCCGCGTGTTTTCAAGGCCCGGCAAAAGGCATTCAGACGTGCCCTGTTACCGTGATTGAGTGGGTGGGTCGGAATGGGGGAGGTGACGAGGATATGCATCCGGCCGGCCATCTATCCTTGGGGTTTGGATTTGGTCTGTTCGTCATCCAGCTGCTTTTGCAGGGCTGCGATGTCTGCCCGCATGCGAACCAGGGCTTCCGTCTGCAACAGGACAAGCTTGGTCAGACCGGAAAGCCTGTCTGTGGGGGTTTTGGGGGTATTTTTGACGGCCAGCCAGTCCTTGAAGGGCTTTCCCTGAAAGAAGGTTTCGTGCAGCCAGCTGTTTTCCTCCCTATAGGCTGCCAGGATTCGTTTTCGCGCTTCCGCGCCCAGGCCGTCCGTTCCGTCCGGTTTCAGGATATCCGCCGTTGTTTTCAAAAAGGACAGCACCCTGTTGTCATGCAGGCCCTCATACATGGCCGGTGCCTCGGACAGAATGGCGATCACATCGTCGGGCAGTGATATGTTCGCGTCTTCGACACGTTCAAATTCGGCGATATCAAATCCCGTTGCCGTGGTGAAATCGGTGAGAAGGTCGCCGCCTGTCAGACACTCCCTTTTCAGATACTGGACATGCATGCGCTCACGGCCGATCAGATCGTGCCACCCTTTCAGCGCCCGGCGGAACAGCGGTACATTTTTTTGCAGATGACGCTCGATATGGCGGTCGAGTTTGCTGCCCTCCTTGAAATGCCACTGTTTCCAGGCGGACAGAATCCAGTCGTCCTGACGGCGGACATACATGATGACCCGTGGTTCAAAGACATCCAGCAGCCCCTCGAACAATATGGCGGTCCGCAACTGGCCCAGGTTTTCAGCCGAAAGGATGGCCCCGTCCAATCCTGCGTCCAGGATCTCGGTGTGCAGGGTTTCCAGGCCGGCCGCTAGGCTTTGGCGCCGGTCTTGCTCCGGTTTTCGGAGAAGCTTTTCAAAATACCCGACGGGAAAGTCCACCGCCCGGCCACTGTGGTCCAGTGTCATCTTATGGCCGACAATGCCGAGGCCCTCGCGCTGAAACCGTGCCACGTTGGCGGCCAGAAACTCCTGTATGGTGCTGCTACCGCATTTTGCATAGCCGGCATGGATATAGAGAAGCGGCTTTTTGGTCACACGGGACCTCCGGAAATGATTGATGTTGCCTCTGTGAGGCTCGGGCCTGTCCGCGTCCACGCCCACACTCCGGGCGGATGGTGATCATGCCGGTTTGATAAAGACCGGGGGATCAAAAATCAAAATCCACATATGGCCGCAGGCATTTTGATTCCAATATGGCTTTTTCTTCGTCGCTGAGAGTGATCCGTTGTGCGCTGTCGGTTTGTACCAGGCTGGTTTTGCGGCGTTCCGGCGGCAGGCTTTGCAGGTAGGCTTCCTTGCTCAGACTTGCCACGGGTGCTTTCAGGGGCAGTTGCCGTCCGATGACGCGGTCCTGGATAAACTGCATGAACCCATCCAGATCCCGGCTCAGGGTGTCATACCGCACGATGGTGATGTTATCACGCTCCGCCTCGACGATTTTGACATAATTGGGCCAGCGCCGGGTCGAGAATTTATGGATCAGTTCCCGGCGCGGGCCGGAGCCCGGATCGTTGAAGGCCGGGGACCGGTGATCGGCCATATGCCGGCACAGTGACCGGAAGGTCGGCATCGGATCCCGGTAGACACAGACGACCCGCGCCGTGGGGAAAACGAACCGTATGGCATCCAGATGGAATATGTTGCGGGGCGATTTTTCAACCAGAACGCGGCAATCCTGCGGCACAGGCTGATCGTTGAAAAAAATGCGCGTGAACAGCGACCGGTGCAGGGCCGCCATCCGGTTCTCGGTTAGGGGGCGTATGGTGCCGCTGCCGTCATAGACTTCCTTGTTGACGAACTGGATGTTGATATTGAATTCACGCACCATGGCGTTGAAACGGTCATGGAAAATACGGAAATAATCCGCTTCCCCCCTGGTATAGACCCCGTCCAGAAGCCCGAACGCCCGGCCCACAAGCGTGGTACCGCTTTTTGTATATCCGCCGATGAAAACCGGTAAAATTGGCTGTGTCACGGCATGGCTCCGCTGTTGTGGGTGCCGTTCCCGCAGCCTGTGCCGTCCCGGCCTGACGCATAGGCCCAGGCATGCCGGACAATGTCCTCAAGGGCGTTGAACCGGGGGCGCCAGCCCAGTATGTCCGCCGCGCGGCCTGCATTGGCGACCAGTCGGGCGGGGTCACCGGGCCGGCGACCGCTTTCCTCGGTCCTGAAGGACTGCCCCGTGACCGACCGGACGGTATCGATCACCTGCCGCACGGAATATCCCTGTCCGTTGCCCAGATTGAAGGCATCAAAACTGCCGCGGTTTTGGCTCGTGTCTGAACCGGTTTCATCTTGGGAAAGCAGGCGTTTCAGGGCCAGGACATGGGCCTCCGCCAGATCCGAGACATGGATATAATCGCGGATACAGGTGCCGTCGGGCGTGTCATAGTCCGTCCCGAAGATTTTGATGCAGGGCCGTTGTCCCATGGCCGCCTGTATAACCAGGGGAATCAGATGGGTTTCCGGGTCGTGCCGTTCGCCCAGGCGCCCCTCGGGGTCTGCACCGGCCGCATTGAAATATCTCAACGCTATGGCGCGCAGCCCCTCGGCGCGGGCCATGTCATCCAGCACATGTTCCACCATCCGTTTGCCGTGTGCGTAAGGATTGATCGGCTTTTTTTCGTCCGTTTCCGTGATCGCGGCGGTGCCCGCATTGCCGTAAACCGCAGCCGTGGACGAGAAAACCAGTGTCCTTACGGCGTGACGCCGCATGGCCTCAAGAAGACACAGCGTACCGGACACATTGTTATCGTAAAACGCAAGCGGGTCGCGCACGCTGACGCCTGCCTCGATCAGGGCGGCGAAATGGATGACAGCGTCGATCCTGTGTTCCTCGAAAACCCTGTCAAGGGCAGCGGCATCGCGGATGTCGCCCTTGACGAAGGCGCCTGCTGTGACAGCATCGCGGTGCCCGTTTGACAGATTGTCAAAGACGACCGTATCGAAGCCTGCCGCCTGCAGGGCCAGAACCGTATGCGATCCGATAAAACCGGCGCCACCGGGAATGAGAACTGTCGGCATGAAGGGTATTCTGCTCATACTGGGAAGACGAAAACCCCGCACTCTTCGCATGGCGGCCTTGTAAGTCAAGACCGTGGCTGTCTAAAGTGCTTCATCCCTGTCCACTATCAGTCGTCGTTGCTGTCAGAAGCCGCGCCCGGCGACTGCCCTTTGTCCGGTTTACAGTATGTCCGACCAGAATGTCTCTTCCGTGCAGCTTTTGGAAACCGTGCCGGACCCCGCCGGTCCCGAGGATGTCGCAGTCTTGCTGCACCGTGTCCGCTTGATCGAGGAGGACGGGATTCTGGACGGTCATTTCTTTTTTCCCAGATACCACTGGTATCATGCCGATACTGGGTGTGCCCGGTCGGCAGTGGCGGCGGCCGACACTCTTTTTCACGAGGCCGGAGCCGCGTCCCGCCATGCCGATCAGGTGACGGCCGCGGCCATCCTGTTCCGCTTCGCGGATGAGCCCGAACCCTTTATCCAGGCCCTGGCGGACAGATGGACCCCGGAATGGTTGGAGACCTTGCCGCCGGCTCTGGGGGTTGAGCTGTGTATCCTGTTCTATTTTCAGCGCCACTGGGCACAATTGGAGCAGACGGCGTGCCGGCTCTTGCAGGGGCGCACAGTATCACCCTTTTGGGCGGCATATTTGGCGGATTTCCATTTCTTTGCCGTGCTCCAGCCTCTGCAACCCGGACGCAAGGAGGGCCGGTTGACGTCTCAGGATGTGTCCCGTCTGGAGGAGGCGTTGAGCCTAAACCGGCGGGCTGTGCCGGGGATGCGGAAAAATCTGCTGATTCACACGGGCGTTCTGGCCGCCCTGCGCGGGGATGTTACCGACTCTCAGAATATTCTGGCCGAAGCCCGCCGCGAATCCGGACGCACGACGCATTTTTTCCGGTCCGTCGAGCATGTATTGTCCACGGATGAAATGATAGCCCTGTGCGGCGAGGCGGAAACGGCGGACGATCTGAACAAGGCGGAGACCTATCCCTGGCTTGATCTGCGCTTACGGCATGCGCCGGATGGCCCGGTGTTTCTGGTGTCGTGCGACCACGCTTACATGGACGGATTTATCGATGGATATCTGGCAAGCGTGGCACAGCGCAGTCCGGATACGCTCGTCCATCTTCACGCGTTGGGCTTTGACCCCTCTGAGGCCCGGCTGCGCGACCTTGAGGACCGCCACGGTGTCGGACTGAACCTGACGGTGGACCGGTTCAGTCCCCTGCCGGATGGCGGCGATGGTCTCAAGGGTTATGCTGTGTGCAGCCGTTTCATGTATATGCCCCTTTATTTGCGGCATTACGATCTGGTCACCGTCACGGATATTGACGGCGCCATTCTGGAACCCTTGCGGGATGTCTGGGCCGGGCATGAACGCAGCACGCTGATGCTCAGCCCCTATCTGCGCGCCGACAGGTCCGCTTACCCTCCGGTCTGGGGCAGCGTGACGGGGGGTGTTGTCGGCTTTACCGCCGATGACGGGGCCGCCCTGTTCGTCAGGACGCTGGCCCTCTACCTGCGCCGCCGCGTCGACGCCTGTGTCACGCGCGGGGAAAAGCTCTTCTATGCGGACCAGGCCGGCCTGGGTCTTGCCTATCTCGCTCTTAAAGACCGCTGCCCGTTCGCGCGCATGTTTCCGGGACTGTTTCGCCAGGGCGGCGAGATGCGCCCGCGTCAGCGCTGGCTCGGGAAACAGTCCGCCCAGGAGGCGTTGCTTCGCGACCGTCTCGGCCTTGAGTAGGCATTCAGCGTGCGTGCCACCGGCCTGCCGACCGGTTGCGTCCTGCCGCTATTTCGCGTAGAGCGCCGTCTGGTTACAGCCGTCATCCGCCGTTTGGGGAAAGCAAATCAGTCATGAAAATATTGTTCATCCACAATAATTTCCCGGGGCAATATCGCCGCATCTATCAGTATCTTGGCCAGTTTCCGGACTATGAAATGGCCGTGGCCACGCTGGCCACCAACAAGCAGGATTTTGACCTGCCCAGCGTGCGCTACAGGCCCCACCGGGAACCGCGCAACAATATCCACCCCTCGCTGGTCAGCACCGAGGCGGCCGTGCTGATGGGGCAAGCGGCTTACAAGGCACTTTTGAAAGTGCGAGACAGCGGCAAGGCGCCGGATATCATCCTGTCCCATTCCGGCTGGGGGGCCTCGCTGTTTTTGAAGGATCTGTTCCCGGATGCGAAGCTGCTGAATTATTATGAATGGTATTATCACTGCCACGGCAGCGACGGCGAATTTCTGCGCGATGAACCATACGGCCCGGATGACGAAATCCGCCTGCGGATGAAAAACACGCCCATCCTTCAGGACCTGTCGATCATGGACTGGGGGCAGTCGCCGACCGCCTTTCAGCACAGCCAGCTGCCGGCGATTTTTCATGACAAGGTGACGGTGCTGCATGACGGGGTTGATACGGCCTATTACTGCCCCGACTCCACGGCGCGCATAGACCTGCCGGACGGGCGCAGCCTGACGGTGGATGATGAAGTTGTCACCTATGTTGCCCGCGGGATGGAGGATTATCGCGGCTTTCCCCAGTTCATGGAGGCGATCGCCGCATTGCAGAAACGCCGGCCGCACATGCACACCGTCCTGCTCGGTGCCGACCGCGTGGCCTACGGCGCGCGGCAGCCGGACGGCAAGGGCCTGAAAAACTGGGCGTTGAAGACATTCGAGTTTGACACGAATCGTCTGCATTTCCTTGGCGTGCAGCCTTTCGGCACTTTCCGCAACCTGATGCAGGTCAGCTCGGCCCATGTTTATCTGACGGTGCCCTTCGTCCTGTCCTGGTCCCTGATGGAGGCGATGAGCTGCGGCGCCCTGATCGTCGGTTCCGACACCGCCCCGGTCCGCGAGGTTATAAAAGACGGTGAAAACGGCGCCCTCGTGCCGTTTTTCGAGCCCGAGGTTTTGGCGGACAGGCTGGATAGGGTTTTGCAGCGCCCAGATGATTTTCTTGAACAAAGAAAGCAGGCGCGTCATACCATTGTCACACAATATGGCGTAGAAGACATCTTGCCCCGGCAGCGCACCCTGATCGAGGATGTGGCGTCGGGCCGGTTGGGGGTCTGATGTGTGGCAAAACTGCTACAGGTCGGATGCCTCTTTGTGGAAACATGCTAACCTGTTCTAAACTTTGTTAGATGTGGCCATTTTTGTGTGTCACGGTGGAGCCGGTTAGCAGCATATTGACCTGTGGACGCCATTAGTGCGTCTAAAGGTAAGTATGTGGTTGACAGTAAAGACGGATTATAGGTATCCACATAACCTCGCGGGGGGAGCTATGTGGATACTTGCGCCTCGTACGAGTTTATAAAGAGCCTTTTAGGAGGAATAAATGGCAGGACAGCCAAATAATTCAGAGATTGGTACAGGGGGGGATAACGAACTCCTCGGCACCATTGGTTTTGACAGTCTTGATGGTGCTGGCGGCAACGATACGTTGACCGGCGGTCCCAACCGCGATCTCCTGATTGGCGGTACAGGCGACGATTCAATCGTTGGCGGCGTTGTCAACGGTGCCGGCGGGGTGTCCGGTGTTACAAACGGTGACACCCTGATCGGCGGTGACGGCGACGATACGCTGATCGCTGATACCGGGGATGCTTCGGAGCTGAACAGCCTTGCGGGAAATAACGACGGTGACCTGCTGTTTGGTGGCGCTGGCGATGACAAGCTGGTCGGCAGCTCCGACGGTGATGGCGTTGCCGGTACATTCACATCCGGTACCGGTGCAAGCCGCGTCTTTGATGCTTCTGCCCTTTCAACGTCGGGTGGCGGTCTGTTTGGTGGCGCTGGCGATGATAACATCGATGGCGGCGCCGGTAACGACGTTGCTTTTGGTGGCAATGGCGACGATGTCATCGATGGCAACACCGACAATGACGTGCTGGCCGGTGAAGGCGGCAAAGACACCATTGATGGTGGCCTTGGTGACGACACGATTTCCGGCGGTGCCTGCGATGATGAGATCATGGGCGCTGAAGGTGACGATGTCCTCTTCGGCGATGACGGTGATGATGAACTGAGCGGTGGTGCTGGCGGCGACACCATTTACGGTGGTGCCGGTGACGATACCATCATGCTGGGCTCTGCTGTAAACAACAACGATACTGAAGCTGCTTACGGTGGCTCCGGTGATGACACCATCTACGACAGTAATGGTGATAACACCATTGATGGTGGCTCTGGCACCGATACTGTTGTCTTTGATGGCGATCTGGATCTGACTGAACTGAACGAGGCTGGTGGTGCGTTTACCATTGAGGCTGGTAAGGTGGCTGGTAAGGCTGGTCCTGACGTCCGGACCGGCGCCGACACTGTGACGGGTGTCGAGTTTCTGCGCTTCGGCAATGTCACGCTCAACACCTCCGAAAACCAGGATTTCGTCAGCTTTGCCGGCAGCAGCAACAATTATGACGAAAGTGAAGGCGCGTTTGTCACCGCCGGTTCGCAGGCCATCAGCGGCAGCGATCTGGCTGACAAGGTTCTCTCCTTCCAGGGCGGTGGCGATAACTCTTTGGCGTTGTCCACGGCTAACTGGAGTGTTGTCAGCGTTGATGGCAAGGCTGTGTCTGGCACGGGCACAACGTCCGTCACTCTGGACAGCGGTGCGACCCTGTCCATCAATGCGGCCGGCAACTTCGATTACACGCCGACCCAGGCGGCGACTAACTTCAGTGAAGAAGTTGAAGAAGATGCCGTCATCCGGCTGGAAAATAACAATGGCGACACCATCGACGTCACTCTCGACTTCATGATTGAGACGAACAACAAATTTGTTGCTCTGACCGATACCGGTGACACGCTGCAAGGCGGTGATGCCGACGAAGAGTTTACTGGTGGCACTGGTGGCGACAGGATCTTCGGCGGCAAAGGTGATGATATCGTCAATGCAGGCGCGGGTGCCGACCGTGTCGAAGGCAATGCCGGCGATGATACCCTGAATGGTCAAGCTGGAATCGATCGTCTTATCGGTGGTAACGGTGACGATGTGATTAATGGCGGTTCCGAGGGCGATACGCTCAACGGCGGTTTTGGCGACGATAGCCTGCGCGGCGGCAACGGCGATGATGTCTTCAACGCCGGCGGTACGTCCAATGTCGACGGCGACGACACCATTATCGGCGATGCCGGTAATGACCTTGTCTTTGCTGGTGCCAATGATGACTTTGTCGTCGGTGGTGGCCAGGGCGCCAGTGTGGATGATGACGGAGCCGACACCCTGTTCGGTGGCTCCGGCAACGACACATTGTTCGGCGGCTCCGATCTTGGCGGCACCGGTGTAAGGGCATCCAATCGCCCCGACGATGAAGCCAACACCCTGTGGGCCGGAACAGGTCAGGATGAAGTCTGGGGTGCCGGTGGCAACGATATTGTCGGCGGCGGTGCCGGTAACGATGATATCTGGGGTCAGGACGGTGATGACGTGCTCTTCGGTGGTAAGGGCGACGCCAGCGCTGCAACGGCTCGCGATACCATCCGCGGCGGTGACGGCGATGATACCATCCGCGGTGGCGATGGTAACGACAGCCTGCTGGGTGGTGACGATGACGACATCATCTTCGCCGGTGTCGACGATGACGTGATCGACGGCGGTGCTGGTGACGACCAGTTGTTCGGCGGTGGCGGCCTGGATACGATCCTGGGCGGTGCCGGTGGCGACAGCCTGTTCGGCGGTGCCGGCAACGATGATCTGGACGGTGGTGCCGGCAATGACAACCTGCGCGGCGGTGACGGCAACGATGCCCTTGCCGGTGATGCAGGTAATGATGTCCTTCGCGGCCAGGACGGTGATGACACCATCACGCTGGGTGCCGGTAGTGACTGGGCCGATGGCGGTGACGGTGACGACACCATCACCGTGGGCGGTGCCGGCAACGGTGACACGGTCTTCGGCGGTGACGGTGACGACACCATCCTGGATGACGGAACCGCGACCTCCGGAACCATTGTGATCAGCGGTGGTGACGGTAAAGACACCATCACGCTGGATGACGGTGCCAACAGCGACATCGACGGTGGTGACGGCAACGACACCATTTCGGTTGGTGCAGGCCATCATACCATTGACGGTGGTGCCGGCAGCGACGACATCGTCTTGGGCTCCGGTATTGCAGACACGTCCGCGCAGCAAGCGACTTCCGTCGACACGCTGGTGTTCGCGGCGGGGTCCGGCAACGATACGGTCACGGGCTTCAACGGTGACTATGACGCCCTGGATCTGAGTGGTACGGCGACCGACTTCACCAGCATTACCGATCTGCTGAATGCGTCCTCGCAGGCTGGGAATGATGTCCTCGTCAACCTCGGCGGTGGTGACATCGTAACCTTCAAGAACGTTACACTGAGCGTTCTTGTCGAAGCCGACGGTAACGGCAACATCACCTACTAATCCGGTCCGATCGAACCGGTTCATGATTGACGGGAAGGGGGCTTCGGCCCCCTTCTTTCGTTGGGGCCCTGAAGTCGCCGGCTGACCTGAAAAATCAGGAGTGTTGCCGGGCCCTGTATGGAGGGTAGGGCCGGGCAGGTGCAGTGTGTTTTGCATGTGCGGGCCGGGGGCTCTATGCTCGACAGTGTGGGCGGCCCTGTGATAGGTCAGCCCTTGACGATTTTTGTTATCCGGAAGATGCGTACATGAAAGCGACTGACGCGTTAGAAGACGCGACGCGGACCTACCGCAAAAGCCTGCGGCTTGTTGCGGTTTTTTCGCTTTTGTCCAGCCTGTGCATGCTGGCCCTGCCCATGTTCATGTTCAACACTTACCGCAATGTCATCCCGTCCAAGAATATCGAGACGCTGATTGCCCTGTTTCTGCTGGCGCTGGTGCTGCTGGTGACGATGGGCATTCTGGATGCGGCCCGTCAGATCATGATGTCAAAGGCGGCCAGCCGGTTTGAAATGAAACTGGCCGGCATTGTCATGGCGGGTGAATTGAACCGGCAGCATGACCCCCGCAGCCAGACGGTGGGCGATCTGCTGCTGATGCGCCAGTATCTGTCAGGGGGGGCGTTGACGGCTCTTTTCGATCTGCCCATGTTGCCGCTGTTCCTGATTGTGCTGTATCTGATCCACCCGGTGCTTGGCACCGTCGTGCTTGTGGGCGGATTGGGGCTGATCGGGCTGGCACTTTGGGCTGACAGGGAAACCGAACCCTATCTCCAGAAAAACAATCAGAATATGGTGCGATCCCAAAAAAGCCTGGGCATGCATTTCGCCATGCAGGAATATGTGCGGTCCCAGGGGCTGTACCGGCAATCCCTGGCCGATTGGGGGCAGTATCAGAAAGAACTGATCGCCAGTGGCATGGACCACGCCGCCAAGACGGCGGCGCACACCGGTATCGCCAAATCCAGCCGTCAGATTCTGCAGGTTCTGCTGATCGGCAGCGGGGCCCTGCTGGTTCTGGCCGGTGACGCCGATATGGTGGTTGTGTTCGCGGCCGCGATCATCGGCGGGCGTGCCCTGCAACCGGTGGACCAGCTTGTCGGCGGCTGGAAAGGGTTGCGCCAGACCTATGACGCCTACAAGCGCCTGTCGGCCCGTATGGCGGAACTGAGCCTGCCGCAGGCGGCGACGCCGCTGCCGGCGCCAGACGGCAAGGTGCTGCTGGAACGCGTGACCTATGTACCCCAGCCGGGAAAACCGCCGATCCTGCGCAATATCAGCCTGTCGGCGGACCCTGGCGATATTATCGGTGTGATCGGTCCGTCCGGTGCCGGTAAATCGACCCTGTCGCGTATTCTCGTCGGATATCTGGAGCCCAGCATCGGGTTCGTCCGTCTCGACGGGCAGGAGCTCAAGGTCTGGGACCCTGTCGCGCGCGGGTTTCATATCGGCTATGTCCCGCAAAGGGTGGATTTTTTTGAAGCCACGGTGCGGGAAAACATTTCCGGTCTCAGAAATGAGGACCCGCCTGAATGGGCCGTCTCCGCGGCCCAGCGGGCCGGTGTGCATGACCTGATCCTGACCATGCCCGAAGGCTATGACACCCCGCTGTCGAAAAGCGGATACTGGCCGTCCGGTGGTCAGTCGCAGCTGATCGCCCTGGCCCGTGCTTTTTACGGCGATCCCAGGTTGCTGGTTCTGGATGAACCCAACGCATCCCTTGACCAGGTGGGAGAACAGATTTTCCACAATGCGCTGAAGACGGCAAAGGCATCCGGTATTACGTCTTTCGTGGCGACGCACCGTCCGGCCGCCCTGCAATATTGCAACAAGGTGCTGGTTCTGCAGGATGGACGCCAGACGGACTTCGGCCCCACACAGTCCGTTCTGGGCGGCAAGGCCGTCAAAACCCAGGCGGTGGGAAAGGCCCAGCCGGAAGCTCAAGCAGAAGCCCGGTCGGAAGCCCGGACAGAAGCTCAGGCACAAGCTCAGCCTCAAGTGCGGACACAAGCCCGGCCAAACGTGCAAAAGGGCGCCGGCGCGTCTGGAAAGGCGCCGGCCCGTACGCCCGCCGCTGCTGGAACGCGGAAGGCTGCCGCCGTATCCGCCAAGGCGAACGGGGCTGGTGACAATACTGGCGACAATGATGGCAGCGACAAGTCCGGCCAGCCGTCCAAAACCGTCGGCACCGATGCCCCGAAACCCGCATCGGGCAAGGCAGCGGATCCGTCCGCACCGAAACAGAAACGTGTGCGCCAGCGTTTCAACGTGCAGGATGTGATGGCCGCGGCCAAGGCGCAGTCCTCCAATAAGACCCCGGAAGGAGCCGACTGATGACCGACACGTCGATTGCCCCGCGCGGCAGCACCCTTCCCACCGTTCCGGACCTGAAAGGATTTACGGAAGACGACCTTCAGGACTGGCATGGCGGTATGCCCGTCACCCGGGAGCGCATTGTCCGTTTTGCCAAGATCATCGGGTTGATCGTATTCGGGTTCGGCTCGATCTGGGGGGCGACCGTGCCGCTTGGCGGGGCCATCAGCAGTCAGGGGCGCGTTATCGCCGAAGACCGCAACCGCGTGGTCCAGCATCTGGAGGGTGGTATTCTCTCGGATCTCAGGGTGCGGGAAGGCGACCGGGTGGAAGAAGGCCAGATCCTGGCCATTCTGGATGATACGCAGGCCAATGCCCGCCTGCGCAGCATGCTGGTGCGGCAGGCGATTTTACGCGTTCAGCTTGCCCGGCGCCGGGCCGAGGTCGCCGACCAGACCAGCATTACATTCCCGGCCGATATCCGCGCGGATATTCTGGAACACCCCCGCGTACAGGAAACCATCCGCAGCCAGATATCCGAATTCAACGCCCTGCAGGACCTGCGTGCCAGTGAAATCGCCATCCTCGATTCCCGCATCGCCAGTGAGGAAAACGATATAGAAGGGCGCGGCGAACTGGTGAAGGCCCTGCAGAAACAGGTGGATCTGTACCGGCGCGAGCTGACGGATTTTCGCGATCTGCTGGATAAGGGTCTGGTTCAGCGCACGCGCGTATTCTCGACCGAACGCAATCTGGTCGCAACGGAAGCACAGCTGGCCGAAACCAATCTGGAAATCCAGAAATCGCGCAACAACATCGTCAACCTGGACAATGAGAAGCTGCTTGTCCGCCTGAATCAGCTGAAGCAGGCCGAGGATCTGGCCGTTGAATTGCAGAAAGCCCTCAATGACGCGGATGAACAGGTCGAGCGTCTGCTGGACCTGTCGGCCCGGACCGAGATGCGCTCCCCCGTGGACGGCATCGTCTTCCAGATATCCGCCCGCACCCTCGGGGCCGTGGTGCGTCCGGGTGAAACCCTGATGGAGCTGTTCCCGATTGACGACAAATTGCGCGTCGAGGTGAAGCTGAGCGTCAAGGATGTCGATGAGGTCGAGGTGGGTCAGCCGGCGGAAGTTCATTTCGGCACGCTGGGCAAGGAAAAACCCCTGGTCGGTGAGGTGAAATATGTCTCCAGTGACGCTGTCGTCACCGAAAAGGACCCGGCGGGCCATTTCATCGCCTATGTCGATGTGGACCCCGGGCAGGATACAAAGCAGATGTATCCCGGCAATATGGGGCAGGTGTATATCCTGACAGAACCGAAAACCTTCTTTTCCATCCTGGCGGGTCCGTTCAATCGTGTCAAAGTCAACGCTTTCAACAGCTGACCGTGCCCTGCCGCAACTGTAAGACCTATGCTTTCTGATATTCGATTGTCACAGCGGGCCCTGGTGACCCTTCACGGTGACCCGTGCGTCATCCTCGTCGATGACCGTCTTTTCAACCTGGCCCGCGCCAGCCTTCCGGACTGGGTCCGGCTGCTGGTGGTCGAGGACAGTGGATGTATCCGCGCGGCGGAAGAAACGGTTCCGCCAGCCGGTACGGTACCGCTGAGGGGTATTCCCGCCGGCCTTCAGGCCATGGCGGTTTCAAAGGCGCTGACATGGACGGTGGAGGCCATTGCCGCGCTGGCCCTGCGCACCGGGACGCAGACCCCGTTCGATATGCTGGTTGTCGAACCGGGGAAAGCCGCTGGAATGGACGGGGCCGTCTCGCGGTTTTTTACCGGGACGATGGCCCGTATTGCCGGTGAGCAGCAGGCTCGACTGACACAGGTGGAAGTCGAAGCCACGCACCTTCGTCAGGAAGTGGAACGTCTGCTGCTTTTGCAGGAGCGCGGTCGGGCCCTGGTGGAAGCGGTCGGGCTGGAGACGGACGTTGTGGTCTCGGAGCAACCTCTGGGCCGCCAGACGGTTGGTCCCGGCGGCGATATCGATACCCGCACAGTGCGGCAGCGCTTGTCCGTGGATAGTGCCGCGCTTGCCGCTTTTGCATTTTATGTGGATGAAAGCAGTTTGCCTGATGCTGAAACAGGGCAGGGAAAGCCGGTTTTGACCATGCGCCTGGTTCGTCCGGGCGATGGTGTTTTGCTCCATCAGGTTTCCTTCGCCGCCGCGGATCTCGCCCCTGGATGGAACCGGGTGCATCTTTCCCGAGTCGAGCCGTCAACCTTTGGTGACGGGGTGCTGGAAATCCTCTGGCCCGGCGTGGACGAAGGGCCGCGGTTGCGCCTTGCCGGGGGGATGGCGTCCCGTATCGAGATCGACGGTGATCGTGAACGGCGCACGCTGGCGATGAAGCTGTTCAAAGGCATTGGCGGCATGGTCCGGTTGCCCAGCCGGACCGATCTGATGCCGGCGGAACCCCTTGTCCGCGAACAGCGTCCCTTTGCCGATGTCTGGCCCGATTTGTGTTTTCTGGATGATGGGGAGGAGGCCGTGGATTTACCGACCCGGGCCGGTTTCAATCCATACAGCCGCAATCCGGATGCGGGCTGGATCCAGACCCATCCGGTGCAGGGAACGGTCATCGGTGTTGCCGCTGCCGGATACCTGCCGGCCATGTGCCGGCAGGTACAGGTGTCGGTCAGCCTGGATCATGCCGAGGCAGCCCCGTGCGCGGTTGCCATATATGCATCCCCATCGGTGGCCGGGGAAAGCCGTCCCCGGACCTTTCAGCACGCGTCCGGGATATTGAAACAGTTTGCGCGATCCGGTGACGCTGATGACTTAGTGGCCGGCGGCGCGCTGGGGCCGGCCTGTGTCCTGAAAAAACTGGCCGCGAATACCCGGGCAGTGCTCGCACTGGACTTTGACGATCTGCTGGACGGGCCGCACGATCTGGTCTTGGCGGTCGTTCCCCTGTTGCCGGAAACGCAATATGGCTGGCTGCGCTGGCATGACATCCGGTTTGGTTATGACCCGGACCCGCAATGTGCTGATATGGCGCCTTTGGTGGTTGCGGACACGGCTGATATCTCCGGCCGGGCTGGCGTTGCGCGCAAAATGATGCGGATTGTCCGTTTTCCCGAACTGGCGCGGGAAATCGCCTTTCTCGGCGGTGAGAAACGGCTGGACACATTGACGGAAACAGTCGGCTTCAGACCGCTTCTGATCAGTGAGGATGTCGGGTATCTGCAAACACACCCCCTGGACAGCGAGCCGTCGGGCGCCTTGGTTCCGCATGTGATCACGGCAGGGGCCGAGGCCGTCAGCCTGCATTTTCACACCGCGCATGAGGCGGCGCCGCATTTCCTGTATATTGCCGTTTTTGTCCGCGACGACATTGCCGATCCCATCGCCTGTGCCAGATCCCTGTATCAAACCCTGGACCCTTCCGGTTCCCGGGACCGTTCCGGCGATCTGGAAAACGGCGCGGTGGTCTGGCAGGCCGTCCGGACAGCCGGTGCCACGCCGCGTGTCATGCATCAGACGTTCGACCCCGGCAGCGATGCGACATGGTCCCTGGTTCTGATGGTGAAACCGGTTGAAAACGGTAACACCCGGTACGGCTGGTGCCGTTGGACAACACTCAGCGTACGGCAGCGGGCCATCGCGGCGGCGGATGCAGATGGCTGACGGTGCCGTCATGTCATCGGAAGCCTCTGCGGACACAGGAGGGGGAGCGCCGATCGGGGTGGTGATCCCGGCCTATGGTCATCCGAAATTCCTGGCCGAGGCGATCATCAGTGCCTGCACACAGTCCACTGAGCGGGCAATTCTTGTCGTCGTGGTCGAGGACGGCTGCCCGTTTGCCGAGACGGGGCAGGTGGTGCGCGGCCTTCTGGGACGGTTTCCGGGGCGCCTGTTTCACCTGCGCCAGGCCAACACGCGGCTGCCGGGGGCGCGCAATACCGGTATCCGCTTTCTTCTGGATATGGCGCCCGACCTTGACGCGGTTTTCTTCCTGGACGCGGACAACCGCCTGGAACCTTATGCCATTGAAAGTTACCGCCGGGTATTGGGTGACAATCCGGCGACAGGCTGGGCCTATCCCGACATTGCCCTTTTTGGTCTCAGTTGGGGCGAAGAGGGGTTTGATATCCGCGAGACGGCGCCGGATTATTCCGTCCTGAAGCATCTGAGCGGAAATATTTCCGAGGCCGGGTCGCTGGTCCGCGCCGATCTGTTTCGCGCCGGCCTGTTTTTCGACGAAAGCATGCGGGCCGGGTTTGAGGACTGGGACTTCTGGTTGTCGGCGATCGCGGCCGGCTTTCGCGGCCGGCGTGTGCGGGATGCCGGGTTTCTCTACCGCCGCCGTCCCGAAAGCATGCTGTCCGATGCCCGGCGCGGCGAGGACCCGTTGCTTGTCCGGATGAAACGAAAGCATGCCGATCTGTTCAACCCCCGTTTCCTGATGCGGACGGTGGAACGGGAAGCGCCGACGTTTGCTTTGTGGCTGGCGGACAGACAGGAAGTGCTGTTTTTTGCCGATCCCTTGCGGCTGGGCCGGGCCTATCCTCTCGCGGATTTCATCGATCTTTGCCGGCGCCGGCTGTTCAGCCCGCGTGAGATTTTCTTCCCCGAACAGGTCTTTATCACCACGGCGGCCATTTGGCGGGCGATGACGCAGCGTCCGCGCAATCTGCGCACGGTTTTTTGGCGATTGCGCGGTGCCGCGTCCGATATCCTGTTCTGCCGGGTGGCGGACGGCGTGATCGGTGATTTGCATATTGGCGCCGGTGACGCGGCGGATGCCGGCGGTTTTACGGCAATCCACAAGTCTGTTTTCTTGCGGTTTCTGGCCGGTCGCATGGATATGCCGTCCGTGCCGGACAGGGCGGTCGTCGCCGGGTTTCCGGTGGACCGCGCCGATGCCGGGCCACAGGCGGACGCGGCCGCCCTGCTGGACGGATTGCGCCGGCACCTGCCGGTGCCGAGGGCACATCTGCACCATCATCAGCGCCGCTATGCCGGTCCGGATGCGGATACGGTGCGCGCGGGGCTGGTCGATGACCTGACCAGGGCGGATGAGATTGTGCAGCCCTTTCCGCTTGTCCGCGATGCATCGACACCGCTTGTGGCCCTTGCGGTGCCAACACGGTTTCTGACCTGTGAGCGGGCCTGCGACCGCTTGCGGCGGATTGTCCGGCTTTTGTCCGAACGGGGTGCCGCCGTGACACTGGTCGCGGAGTTTGACCCCACCCTTCAGGGTCTGGGCCGGGCCGCCCGTCTCGCCGGCGAGGGGGTGGTGGATCTTGTACCGCTGCGCTGCATGACGCCGGACGGCCCGGACAGTCTGGGGTATCGGCCCTATCTGGGGCACAGGGCCGCCATACAGCTGAAACCGGGCCAGGTTCTGGAAATACAGACGGCCCTGATGCAGATGGACGCCGTTGTCGCCCTGGGCGCCTCGGCCATGGTGGAATGTCTTGGCGCGCTCAGACCGTACGGGGTGAAGGGATTTGTCCTGGCCGATCCGGCTTTCATGGACGAGCGTGACACCAGGGCGCAGACCCTGGCCCGTCTTCTGGCCTATGAGCATGCCGAGGACGCCATTTTCACCGACACCGCCGAAATCGTGACCGAACTGGCCGCCATGGGGGTTCCACGCGGGAAGATCGACCCCTCTTCCAGTCTGGCGGACCGGGTTCTGCCGGCGCGGCCGCGTCCTGTGCCGTCCGGCACGGTTGCGCCGGGCTGGCGGCCGAAGGACGGTTTTGTCTTTGTCGTCACATACGGCCGGTCCGGGTCGACCCTGTTGCAGACGCTGTTGCAGTCCATCGACGGGTATTTTTTTCGCGGTGAAAACGCCAACGCCTTTCTGCCGGTTTTCGACAGTTACAGACGCGCCCTGTCCCTGCGCCACAAATTCAACATCCGCCGCCCGGTGCCGCCGACCGGTCCCTGGTACGGGGCTGACGAGGTTGATCCCGATGCCTATGCCCGCGCGCTGACGGATGTTTTCATCCGCCAGGTGCTGCGGCCCAGTGCCGGGGCGCGGGTCGTCGGCTTCAAGGAAATCCGCTACCACGAAATCCCGGAAACCCTGTTTGAGCCCTATCTGGATTTCATCCGCGATATGTTCGCCCCGGCGAAAATCATCTTCAACATGCGGGACTGGCGCGCCGTCATCAAATCGTCCTGGTGGGCGACCATGCTGGAGGGCAAGGTCCGCGACATGGTGGAAACCGCCGATGCCGCCTACCGGGACTATGCCGACCGGCACGCGGACAGTTGTTTCCTGCTGAATTACGATGACTACAAAGCCGACCCCGAGGCCCTGAAGCCGCTGTTCGACTTTCTCGGCGAGCCGTTTTCGCCGGATCATGTCCGCGGCCTGATGACCAATCGGCTGAAGCATTAGACGGACGCGCCATGGATAGGGTCCAGCATGTTTTCATCGTCACCTATGGCCGGTCCGGCTCAACCCTGTTGCAAACGGTCCTGAACGGTATCGACGGATACTGTATTCGCGGTGAAAACAACAATGTCCTGCTGCCGGTTTACCGCGCGGTGCAGCGGTTGAGGCGCGCGCGGCAAAGGCACATGGCGGGCGTATCGCCGACATCGCCGTGGTTCGGGCTCGACGGCGCGGACCCTGACGCGCTTGCCCGGCATATGTGCGACGCCGTGCGGCAGACGGTGTTGCACGTGCCGTCCGGCACCCGCGTCGCCGGGTTCAAGGAAGTCCGCTATGACGAGATCGAGACGGCGGATGAATTCAACGGTTATCTCGACTTTCTCGCCGACCGGTTCGGCGGCGCCCGCTTTGTCTTCAACATGCGCGCGGGCGCGGCGGTGGCGCGGTCGAAACGCTGGCGCGACGACCCCGTGGACGTGGTGCTGCGCCGCGTGGCCGACATGGACAGGCGGTTCGCGGCCTATGCGGCCCGGCGCCCGGAAACGTCATTCCTGATCCGGTATGAGGACTATGACGGCAGCCTGCAGGGGCTGAAACCGCTGTTCGACTTCCTGGGCGAACCGTTCGACATGGACAGCGTCGGGAAAATCCTCGGCGTGCGCCTGCCGCATTGACCGGCTACGGGCGCGTGTCGAAATTCTTCATGAAAAACGTGTCGAACCGGGCGCACTGCTCCCCATAGGTTTTGTTGAACAGGCTATAATCGGCTTTTTCGACCATCCGGTCGAACCGGTAGCCTTCGCGCTCGATCTCGTCCGGTTCCACATGGGGCAGATGCAGCAGGTCGCACAGTTCCCGCGTGCGGGTGTCATGCGTGACCCAAAGCGCGGGCACCCCGCACATCAGGGCCATCATATTGCCGTGGAACCGGGCGCCGAAGGCGAACTGCCGGGTTTCCATATACCGTTTCCAGTCGCCGTAGCGGAAGAAGATATGGGTGCGGTTCAGCAGAAAATCTTCCAGATCGCGTGCCGGTATTTTTTCAGGCCCCAGATAGGCGGTGATATTGTCCAGATGCCGTTTTTCGATCTTCTTGTGGAAGGCGGTCCAGGCTTCGGAAAAATTGGTCTGCACCACATAGTCGAACCCCCTGGCGACACAGTCCGCCAGCATCTGCCGCTGAACCGTTTTCAGCGTCTGATGCAGGGGATATTCCTGCCTGTCGCGCATCATGTGCAGGGCCGCGCGGGAAATGTCGCCGGCGGCCGGCACGTTGATCCGCGCATCCTCGCCGCTGCGCAGATACATGGTCGGGCAGCCGGTGACCTCGATATTGTGAATGCCCAGACGGCGCACCACATCCGCCGTGAACGGACCGCGCACCCCGATCCCCCGCGACCGCTCGGCCGCCAGTTTGAGAAGCCGCTGCGTGCCCCTCGGCACGCTGATCCGGGCGCTTGTGTCCTCGCCCTGCGCGCCGATGCCCAGGATCAGAAACGGCAGATGCGTCTGTTCCAGGAATTTTGCCAGATACCCGTAATCCGTTGTGCCGTTCAGGATATTGGCGGCGGCCATCACCACCGCGTCAAACCGTTCGTCCAGCCACTCCGGGGTGATGTCGGCATCGTGAAACATCTCCCACCGGCCGAGGAAACGGATTTTTTCCACATCCGGCAACAGGCGCTCAAGATGGCGTTTGACCGCTTCGCCGATAAACATGTTGCCGGTGTTGCCGCCCGCCCGTTTCATCAGCCACAGAAAATCGCGGCTGCTCACATCCTGATCGTCCAGAAACCAGCGGCAGCCGACAACAAGAATTTTCACGTGCAACACTCCGAATGGCGATTGAAATCCCGGTTCAAATCCGGATTGAAAGTCTGATTTCAGACCCTGGCGAACGGGCCATAGCAATAGTGCCTAACGCCGGCAATCGCAACCGGCGCCGCCGCACGCCCGGCGCCGGCCGAGGAACCGCTTTTCTCCGGCCCCGTCCGGGGATATGTATGCCGGGTGTGGACGGCCCGTCGTGCGTTTGGCCAGTGGTGCGCTTGGCCCGTATCCCGGACCAAATGCACAGGCCAGATACACAGACCGGTTTTCCCGCCCTTAGGAAACAGAATGCCCGACGCCGTCAAAGCCCGCATGATCGCAGTCCCGGACGCGCTGCTGCATCCCTACACCGATCTTCAGCCGCCGTTTCCCGGCGGCCTGTCCGGTGTGCATGACGGCGATATCGGCCGGCACAAACGCCACGGCAAGCCGGCGGACTGTCCGCCGCCGCAGGTCGACGGGCCGGTGGCGACACTGCCGGGCCGGTACATGTATGGCGGGCCGCTTTTCATCCATTACGGCCATTTCATCACGGAAAGTCTGGGGCGTCTTTGGGGCCTGTCTCCTGCGGATGAGACATATGGCCCGGTCGACGGCGTTGTTTTTCTGCCCCTGACGAAGCTTGAAATCGCCGGTGCCGATGACCTCAGGGCCTATATGACCCGCACTTTCGAGTATCTCGGCCTGGCGCCCGACCGTCTGGTGTTCCCGAGTGCGCCGGTGCGGGTGGAAAGCCTGATCGTACCCGAACAGGGATGCGGTCTCGGCATGCCCAGCCTGCCGGCGTTTCGCCGCTTTGTCGCCGCCCGCCGCCGGGAAAAACACTCCCCGCACAAATATGTCTATGTCTCGCGCGAGAATTATCTGCACAAGGCCAGTCTGCTCGGCGAAAGCCTTCTGGCGGCGCGGCTGGCGGCGGCGGGGTTTTTCATCCTGCGGCCCGAGGAATATCCCATCGCCGAACAGGTCGATATCCTGGCATCCGCCGATGTCCTCGTTTTTGCCGAGGGCAGCGCATTGCACACCATGCTTCTGGTGCCGGACTATCGGGGCCGCGTCTATATCGTGCGCCGGCGCAACAATGCCCAGCATTTCCGGCCCCAGCTTCAGGGCCTGGGGATCGATGTGCGTGAATTCGATGCCACCGTCATGCTGCCGCAGCTTTTCGGACAGGCCCGCTGGGGGCATGCCATGACCGATATCCGCATGGTCCTGCATTGCCTGCGTCTTGAACTGGGGCTTGATATCGATGTGCCGCAGCGGCGCGACTGTATCGACGCGGTGGAGGCCGATCTGCTGCGGTATATCGACCTGGCCAGAACCGCCGACGGTCTCAGGCGCGACAATATCGAGCCCTTTCTGGCGGCGGTCGAGGTGACGGGGTTTGCCATGCCCGCCTTTCGTCAGGCATATGCCCGCCATATCATGCCGCGCCGGGCCTGATGCGCTATCCGGGCGACAGGCACCCCTGATCGCGGCCGTCAGCCTGCGACGGTGCCGTGTCGCGGCGGGCAGCAACCCATTGCACAGCATCGGGCCCTTCGATATAGACTGGGGGCCTTGATGTATGGGCCGCGAGGGGCGGCCCCCTTTCAGGTCGTGCGGGTCCCGCCCGCGCCTTGGAGAGATATGCGTGACGCCCGACTGGTCGATTAAATGCCTGGTACCCGATTTGCCGGCGCCGGAAGACATTCTGCCGTATTTGCGGACCATGCACGACAATCGCTGGTATTCCAATTTCGGCCCCCTCGTGAACCGGTTCGAGCGTGATATCGCCGCCTTTCTGACGGAAACGGATGGCCGGCCCCTGCATGCGGTGGCGGTGTCGTCGGCCACCGCGGCGCTGGACTTGATGCTGCGCGCCGCCGACCTGCCGGAAGGGGCACATATCCTTCTGCCGGCCGTGACATTTCCGGCCACCATCCTGACCGTGATGAACGCGGGATACACCCCCGTCATTGCCGATGTGGACCCCGTGACCTGGGACCTGACACCGGCGATTGCCACGGCCATCACCGCGTCCATGCCGATCGCGGCGGTGATGCCCGTGGCGCCGTTCGGCTACGGGCTCGATATCGCCGGCTGGCAGGGGTTTCGCGGTGACACCGGTCTCCCGGTCTTTTTCGATGCCGCCGCCGTTCTGGGACAGCAGCCGGTCTCGGCGGATATGCCGATGGCTTTCAGCCTGCATGCGACGAAACCCTTCGGTGTGGGGGAGGGCGGCCTCATGGTCACCGGCGATGCCGATCATGCGGCGCGCATCAGGCGCATCGCCAATTTCGGTTTTGACCAGGGCGTCATCGTCGAGCCCGGCGGCAACAGCAAAATGGCGGAATATTTCGCCGGTGTCGCCCTGGCGCAGATGGACCGCTGGCCCGGCCTGCTGTCCCGGCGGCGGGCGCTGTACCAATTCTATGAAAAGACCCTGGCCGGCCATGGTCTGGGCGATATGCTGCGGCGCCGGCCGGGCGGTGTCGTGCCGGCGACCCTGCCGCTGGACACAAGGGGCCGTGCCCGGGACCTGATGGCGGCGTTTACCGCGCGCGGCATACAGCACCGTCAATGGTATCTGCCGCCCCTGCACCGTCACCCGGCGTTCGCCGACTGTATGCGCGCGGCGGAGACCCTGCCCGTCAGCGACCGTCTCAATGACAGTCTTGTCGGCGTTCCCTTCCATGGTTTTCTGACGGAAACGGATATCATGACCGTTTGCGATACCGTCCGGACCGTTTGTGCATAAGGCGACCCATGACCCGGCTTCCTGAAGAACAGAAGAAAAAGCTGACCAAAACGGAGAAAGGCGCCCTGGCGTTTCAAAAGGCGCTCGCCCAGTTTGAGACGGCGGTCCGGGGCCGCGATTATGCGGCGGCCGGGCGGCCCCTGCACAAACTCCTGGAAAAGCTGGAAGGCCAGACCTGGACCTTCGGCGAAACCTTCGCCGATCCCGATGCCCGGGCCGAGCGGGATGCGACCCGCCTTGCCGCCGCCCTGACCGCCATGCTGGTCGACCCGGACCATCATATCCGCAGGCAGCTTTTCTTCATGCTGTGCCGCTACAAGCGGACGGTCGTCCAGATTTACGAGGTCAGCGGTTATGGCGGGACCGAGCATCTTGCCCAGCAGTTCGGCGAGGAGACCGACGCGAACATGCGCGGCCTGAAATCCCATGAGCCGCCCAAGCTGCTCGCCGGTCTGTCCATCAATGCCATGACGGACGAATTGCTGGCCATGATGATGAAACTTGACCCGTCGTTCAGCTTTGCCCTGGCGCTCGGCTTTCTGTCCGAACAGATGCTGTTCACCCCCCGGGCCGAACGCATACGCTCCAGATTGCTGTCCATGAGCCGGCACTGGCGGGATCTTCAGGCCAACAGATACTGGCTGCTGACCATCGGCCCCGCCTATATGGGGTGCAGTTACGCCACCGCCGCCCACAAGCATGACATCAAGCAGGCCCTGAACAGTGTCGTCCGGCGCTGGCTGATGGACAAGGGGGTAACGGACACGCCTCTGCCGCCCGTGCGCAAGGTGCGCAAGACGGTCAAGGACCGCCCGACCGTTCTGATCGTGGCGGAACTGTACAACAAGACGCACGCCATGCACCGCTGTTACGGGCCGTCCATCCGTGCGCTCAAATCCCGTTTCCACACGGTCATGATGATCGAAAAGGCCGCCCTGTCGCCGGAAATCGAGGATATGGTCCATGAAGTGGACACCACCGATTTCTCCTTTGACAATGTCGGGGCGTTTTTCGATGCGGTGAAGGCGCACAAGCCCGATATCCTGTACATGCCCAGTGTCGGCATGCGGTTGAAAAGCATTGCGCTGTCCGTGATGCGGCTGGCGCCGCTTCAGATGCTCACATTCGGTCATCCGGCGACGACACAGTCGCCGAACATGGATTATGTCATTGTCGAGGACGGCCAGATCGGCTCGGCCGACACGGTGACGGAAACGCTTGTCCTGCGTACGCCCGCACCGCTTTATTCCGACCGCGACGATGCAAAGCGTCTGCCGCCGGATATCCGTCTGGCACCCGATACGGTGCGCATCGCGGTCCCGGCCTGGTCGCGCAAACTCACCCCGAAATTCCTGTCCCTGTGCAGTGAAATCCGCCGCCGCGCCGCCCGGCCGGTGGAGTTTTACTTTTTCCCCAATGCCGCCGGCGCCCTGCATCAGGCGATCCAAAAGCGGCTGGTCCGGGTGCTGGATGCTGTTGTCTATCCCCGCACCGACTACAATGTCTATTCCGAGCGTCTGAACGAATGCGATATTTTCCTCAGCTCCTTTCCCTTCGGGGCCACCAACAGCCTGGTGGACGCCAGTCTTCTTGGATTGCCCATCGTCAATCTCTGGGGGCCGGAAACCCATTCCGCCAATGACGGACATCTGGTCTCGCGCCTGCGGCAGCCGAAATGGCTGACCGCCCGCACGGAAGAGGATTTCATAGTGGCGGCCGTGCGCCTTGTGGACGATCATGCGCTCAGGGTTCAGATCAGCCGCAACATCCTCGACGGTAGTCCCGGCAAGGCCTTTTTCGCCGATGGCGACACCAGCGCGGATGAGTTTGCCGATATTGTAACTGCCTTGTACCGGCATCATGAGTATATCCAGTCCAGCGGCCGCCATGTCTGGCGCACCCAGGATCTTGAATATTGTCAGGAAAGACCGGCCCATGCGTACTGAGACCGTCGCCGTCAAATCCGTTGCACCGCATCTGCTGCGCCAGATTCCCGACGACAGCGGCACGGTGCTGGTTTTCGGTGCCCCGCAGGGGCTGGCGCGGGCGGTGAAACTGTCCGGCCGCGCCCGGACGGTGATCTGTGCCTGTCCGGCCGGTACGGGGGGCATGCCGCACGGCGATGCCGTGCCCGACCGTATCATTGAACTGGATCTGGAAAATCCGGGGCTGCACATGCCGGCCATGGCCGCCGACTGCGTGCTGTTCGATCACGCGCTGGAGGCCGTGTCCGACCCGGTCGCCCTGCTGCGCGCGGCCACCGAAGCCCTGGCGCCGAACGACCGCGCCCGCATTCTGGCCGTCATCGCCAACATGCAGCATTTTCAGCGCCTGAAAGCCCTGTTGCGCGGCGATTACCAGCTGGGAGACTGGGGCAGCGGCCCCGTCGGCGAGAAGCATCCTTTCGCCTATTCCAACGTCTACAAGACGTTTCTGGACGCCGGGCTGTGGGTGGACCGGTTTGACAGGCACATTCCCGATATGTGCGACGACGATCTGTGGCAGGGCCTGGCCGCCGGTGTCGGCGCCGCGCGGGGCGAGGCCCCGTACATGCAGCGCCATATTCTCGCCCGCGATTTTATCGTCTCGGCCGGCCCCATTGCGTGGCTGAAGGATGTCGGCACCCATCGCCGGGGCCTGACCTTTGCCGTCGCCACCAACGACCCCATGCAGTTGAAGGCGAATTTCCGCCAGTCCCCGCTTTTCCGTGCCCATACGGACCGGTTCGAGACCCTGGTCTATGAACGGGCCCAGAATGCCCCGCAGGTGATCGCCGATGCTGTGGCGCGCGCCCGCCATGACATCGTTGTCTGGGTGCATCAGGATGTGTATCTGCCGCATTTCTGGGCCGACCGGTTTCTCGACCAGTGGCAGGACGCGGAGCGTCAGTTCGGACCGATCGGCGTTGCCGGCATTTTCGGCGCCCGCCGCAAGAACGGGGACCGCGACCTTGTCGGCAGTGTGGTCGACCGCTTTCTGGCGGGAACGCATGGCGGCCCCCTGCCGGCACGGGTCGATACCCTGGACGAGATCGTTCTGGCCTTTAACAAAAACCGGCCGCTTCAGCTGGACCCGGCCCTCGGCTGGCATTTCTACGGCAGCGATGCCGGGTTCAAGGCCGCGCGTGACGGCCGCGCCGCTGTCGTGCTGGAGGCGCCGGCCTATCACAATTCCCTGACGGGCAAGACACTGCCGGATGCTTATTTTGACAGCATGCGGCATTTGTGCGCCCTGTATCCCGATGAACTGCCGATTGCCGCATCCACGCGCCTGGTCACCGGCGCGGCATGACGCAGGCGCGGCAAATCCCCGGGATGCCGTGGCAGGCCAAAGTCCCGCTTGTCGTCTCGGACGCCGTGGTTCAGCCGGTGCGCGGCCTTCAGGACGGTGTTCTGCTGCCCGGCGCGAAAAGCGGTGTCCAGCTTGCCAACGGCAAAACCGTGACGCAGACCCTTCTGGACCGCAGCTATGCCCCGATCCGTTTCAAGCCGTCCGGCGACGTGGACGAAAAGGCTGATGAGGCCAAGCCCCCCTTCAAACTGATCAGGCGGGAAAAGCCGACACCGGCCATCCGGTCCCTGCCGGGGACCCATGTTTTCGCCAGATATCTTTTCGATCATTACGGACACTTCCTGTTGGAAAGCCTGTCCACCCTCTGGTTCCTGAAACAGTATCCCGACCTGCCGCTGGTGTGGGTGCCGGCCTGTTCCCTGACCGCCCTGCGGCCCTGGCAAACGCGCATGCTGCACCTTCTCGGTCTGCGCAACCCGGTCCGCATCATCACCGAACCGACACAGGTCGACCGCCTGATCGTGCCCCAGCCCGGCTTTGTCATTCAGACGCATTTCTCCCGCGCCCAGGCCGATGCGCTGGGGGTGGTCGCGGCCCGGCCCGTCACGCCGGGCAAGAAAATCTGGCTGTCCCGGTCCAGGATGAAAACGGGCCGTGTCGACAATGAAAAAATGCTGGAATTCCTATTGCAGCGGGCGGGGTGGCAGGTCGTCCACCCGGAAAACCATTCCCTGGACGAACAACTGGACTGGTTCGTCGACGCCGAACGCATCGCCGGTATTGCCGGCTCGGCCCTGCATACCCTGCTGCTGTTCAGGGAGATCGGGGCCAGGGTCGATATTTTTGCCCGTGGGCCGCTGATCAGCCGTAATTTCATCACCATCGCGGACCGTCTGGGGCTGGACCAGCATGTGCATTACGCCCGCATGGTCTCCACCACGCCTGGCGTGCCCTCCTATGAGGCCAACTGGTCATGGGTGTCGCTGGACCCCGTCCTGTCGGCTCTCGGGGTCCGGCGCCCGGTGTTCAGGCCCAACAGACCGCTGCGGTCCCTTGCCGTCAGGCTGGCGGCCATCGCCGGACGCCGCACCGGTGGACATGCCATCGCGCTCGGCGCCGTCAATCGTGAATTCCTCGAGGCTCTCAAGGACCTGAAAACAGCCGTGGCGGATGACCGGAGACCCGCCAGCCTGCCGGAGACGGACGGGGCCCTGCGCCGTTTCGATCTGTCCCCGGAACTGTATCTGGCCCGTTGCAAACCGTCCGCCAAGGCGTCTTTCATCCTGCTGGATGAACGCATGCCCCCGGCCCGGCTGAAAGCCCTGATAGACCGGGCCGCGCCCCTGGCCCTGGACGATGCCTTGTGGATACTGCCGGTCACCGCGACGGACGTTCAAACCCATGCGGCGGTTTTTGCCCATGCCTTTGACGGCGCCCCCCGGTGGCATCCCCACGGCGACGGCGATACGGCGGGGTCCCCGCAGGGGCTGCTGATCGCGGGCAGGGACCTCGACGCCGCCCCGGTTGCCGATATGCTTTCCGCTATCGATGTCCGGCCTTTGCCTGCTACGCTGCCGGCACGGTGACGGCGGTCGCCCGCCGATGGATGGCCCGGATATGATGAGATGACACACACCAGCTATTACAGTGACGCAGAGCTGTCCGCCCTCGGCTTCGCCCATGTGGGCCGCAATGTGCGGATCAGCCGTCACACCAGCCTTTACGGCACCGGCGGCATGTCGATCGGCGACAATGTGCGCATTGACGATTTCTGCGTCCTCTCGGGCCGCATCGCCCTGGGCTCGCACATCCACATCGCGGCCTATTGCGGTCTTTTCGGTGGCGGGGGCATAACGCTTGGCGATTTTGCCGGTCTGTCCTCGCGGGTGTCGATCTATTCCGAGAGCGAGGATTATTCAGGCGCATGCCTGACCAATCCCACCATTCCCGATGCCTACCGCCGGATTGACAGCGCCCCTGTCACGCTGGGCCGTCATACCATTGTCGGCGCGGGGGCCGTCATCCTGCCGGGCGCCGATATCGGCGACGGCTCCAGCGTCGGCGCCCTGTCGCTGGTCACCCGTCCGCTTGATCCATGGGGGGTGTATGCCGGCGTGCCCGCCCGCCGCCTCAAGGCCCGTAAAAAAGACCTTTTGGAACACGAACGGGATTTCCTTGGCGGGGCCCACGGCTAGAGCGTTTTCGCGGACAGCGGACTTGCCGAAGTACCTCGAATTACCGGGCCTGAGAACTTTTTGCACGCCGCCCCAAACAGCGACCGCACCCGGCACCGGGCACTGCCGCGACCGGGGTGGGCGACCAATTTGCATATGCAAATTGCATATGCAAATTGGTTCCGCGTGGCGGCCCGTGCGGATTGGCGCGACGTGCCTGCCCGTCGCCTCAGGCCCCGCAGGGGCCGGCCTGACGGCACGGATTACAGCCGTCTTTTGAGGCATCCGTGCGTTTCACGGCTGCCAAAGTCCCTTGGCCGATCCGGCCGTTTCCCCGCCGGTCACCATATCCCGTGCGGGATAAGGCGCTCTCATGGGGCTGTTTGAAGAAAATTGATTGATTTTGGATTATTTTGGTGAAAAATGATTGCCAAGGGAGGGGCCGTCAAAAGGCGCGCCTTATGGTGTCTGGCCCACTGGGCGTTTGCCGGGTCCAAACAGGGGCCTGGGTCCAAACAGGGGCCTGGGTCCAAACAGGGGCCTGGGTCTGAACAGGGGCTCGGATCTGAACAGGGACTGGCACTCTGTATGAAGGGACAATCGGCTGATGGGTCCAATTCTGGGATTGGTTTTTCACTGGATTGGCGGTTTTGCCTCTGCCAGCTTCTATGTCCCGTATCGCGGCGTAAAAGCCTGGTCGTGGGAGGTTTTGTGGCTGACGGGCGGCGTGATCAGCTGGGTGGTCGCCCCCTGGGCGTTCGCGGCCGTCCAGACGGTTGATCTGGTCGGTGTCCTGATGGCGACCCCCGGTGAAACCCTGTTCTGGTGTTATGCCTTCGGGGTTGCATGGGGTTTTGGCGGCCTGACATTCGGCCTGGCCCTGCGCTATCTGGGACTGTCACTCGGTATGGCGGTCGCGCTGGGTTTAACCACGGTGTTCGGGACCCTGATGCCGCCGCTGTGGGAGGGGACACTGGCCCCTCTGCTGGCCCAGACCGGGGGGCGGGTCGTTCTGCTCGGCGTCCTGATCACCGTCTTAGGCATTGTGATTGTCGGGATTGCCGGCAGGAAAAAGGAGGCAGAGCTTCCCGTCGGGGAACGCCGCAAGGCTGTTGCTGAATATGATTTCAAAAAGGGCCTTGGCGTCGCGATTTTTTCAGGTGTGATGAGCGCCGCCTTCGCCTATGGCCTGGCGGCGGGCGCGCCCATCCGGGCGCTGACCCTGGCAGCCGGCACCGCGCCATTACAGCAGGGGCTGCCTGTGTTGGTGGTGATCCTGGCGGGGGGATTTACCACCAATGCCCTGTGGTGCCTCTATCTGATCCTCAAAAACCGGTCCATGCGCCAGTTTGCCGGTTTCGCCGCCGCCGACGGGCCGGACACGGCCGGGCGGCTGACAGGGCACAGGCTGTTGATGAATTACGGTCTGTGCGCACTGGCGGGGTTGAGCTGGTATCTCCAGTTTTTCTTCTACACCATGGGTGAAAGCCAGATGGGTGAAGAGTATGCCTTTTCCAGCTGGACGCTCCATATGGCCAGCATCATTATCTTTTCCACCCTGTGGGGTGTTTTCTTCAAGGAGTGGCGCGGGGTCAGTCGCGGGACGACCGCGCTGGTCTGGCTGGGGATCGGATCCCTGGTGATCGCGACCGCGATTATCGGACTGGGCAATAAACTGTCATAGGGCTATTGGACCTGCCGGCCCGATACGGTTTCCGGTGGATTGAGCGCCCGTTTGACAGTCCGCCCCAAGTCCCCCGGACATAGTTGTCGGCGCCGTCAGCGGCGCATAGGCCCAAGCCCGCGATCAGGCTCTCGGATGCGATGCCGTTCGGCGTGCAAAAATATCCGAATGATTGAAAATGATAGAAAATAACTAAATACTTGCGAAAAAGATTTTTATATATCACAATTTGCTCAGATTTAATCGCGTCTTTGTGAGAGAGGGCTTGCCGGGGCGCGTGTGACTGTCGGTTCGCTTGGGAGGGCAATCGACTTTTGTACCGGGGGGAGGGCGAATCCGTGATGATACCGAAAAACATGGCAACCAGCGCGATTGCGCTTTGGGCGGTTCTGATGCCCGAGGCGGCACGGGGACAGCAGGGCGATGACACCGAGACCACTGACCTGAGCATGGAAGAAATCATCATTACCGGTGTCTTCCGCGACAGCAGCCTGTCGACCGCGCCCGTTGCGGTAACCGCGATCGAGGATGAGGTCATCCAGCAATCCGGTGTCATCAGTGCGGCCGACCTGTTGAAGAATGTACCGGGTGTTTTTGTCAACTCCTCGCTCGGTGAAATCCGCAACACGGTCTATTCCCGGGGTGTGGCGGCGGGCTCTAACGAGGCGGCTTCCGGGTATTTCTATGTGTCGATGCAGGAAGACGGCCTGCCGGTCACCAATGTGACTTTTTCCAATTATGGCCCCGACTATTTCCTGCGCTCGGATGCAACGCTCGGGCGTCTTGAGGCACTGCGCGGCGGTACCGCCGTGATCGCCGGGCCGAACGCGCCGGGCGGTATTTTCAATTATATCTCAAAGACCGGCAAAAGCGACCCGGGCGCGCTTGTCACGGCGCGCTTCGGCCTTGAAGGTGACGGGCGCAATCCATACTACCGCATGGATGCCTTCATCGGGGGCGAAGTCTCGGGCGCCGACGGGCTCTACTATTCGGTTGGCGGCTTTTACCGCTCCAGCGATGGCGCCCGCGACCCCGGTTACACCGCGAATGAGGGCGGGCAGCTCAAGGCGAATCTGCTGTGGGAGTATGACACGGGGTCCGTCAAACTCGGCGCCAAGTATCTGAACGACAGCAATGTCTTCTTCGAGTTCCTGCCGGCGCGCGGGTACGACGACCCGGACTTTGCGCCCGGTATCACGCCGTATGATTCGACCCTGCCGCCTGCCGCACCGCACACCTGGACCGATGCCTTCGGCGAGGAGGCCAGCTGGGACGGCAGCAATCTGGTCAAGAATGAACAGTTTGCCGTCACGCTGAACTGGAACCATGATTTTGATAACGGCTGGTCGGTCCAGAATGATTTCCGTTATTCGATGAACAATACGGACTGGAACACGGGGGCCGTGATTTTTCCGGTGCCGGCCACCGATACCGTCGCATATGTCTTTGCCAACACGCTTGGGCGCCCCGGTGTCTACCGCTTTACCGACCGTGCCACCGGCGCGGTCGCTGCCGAGGTCACATCCGCGACCGGGTTTGACCACACGCTGACACTGAACAATCTGCCCAACCCGGGGATCATCGATGGCGGTTTGCTGACCCAGGTGGCTTTTGATCCCGACCATGAGGTCGACGAGATCATGAACCAGTTCAAGGTCACCAAGGAGTTTGACAATCAGCTCATCACCATAGGGGCGTTCTTCAGCCGCGCGGAAATCTTCCGGTCCTTCTCCGGCGGGGGAATAGGCTTCTCCGGGATCGAGGACAACCCGTCCCTGTACGATGTCGACCTGATCGCCCCGGATGGAACCGTGTTCCAGGTCACCTCGCCCGAGGGGTTCGCCGCGGTCGGGGATGCGCTGAGCGCCGGCAATGTCAATGACGGCACCCAGGAACAGATTTCCATCTTCCTGGCCCACAATATCGACCTGACGGACAAACTGACGCTGGACTGGGGGGTCCGCTACGAGACCCTGGACTATAACTTCACCAACAGCATCGCCAGTGCCGTCCCCGTGCCCGAGGTTTTCTCGGCCCCCGACGCCGTGGGCGAAGACGGGGACCCGCTGACACTGTTCGACAATTATCTCCCGACCCTCGGCACCCCGCTCAATGCGGACCGGGATTATGATTACCTCTCCTACTCGGTCGCGCTCGTCTATGAAATGAGCGATGAGGTCACCACCTATCTGCGGTTTTCCAGCGGCGAAAAGGCGCCGGACGCCAATTTCGTGGTCGGGATCGATACAGAAGATGAAGCCCGGAACCTGTTCCAGGACGCGCAGGAGATCCGCCAGTTCGAAATCGGTATCCGCTACACCGGTGACGATCTGAGCCTGTCCCTGTTCCCCTTCTGGAGCGAGCTGTCGAATGTCGGGGACAACCAGCTGTTTTCCGACGAAAACGGGGAAACCTATACGCCGCCGCCCGCACTGGGCATGACGACCACCTACGGGGTCGAGGCCGAAATGCTGTGGACACTGTCCCCGGCGTTGTCCCTGCGGGCGAATGCCACCATCCAACAGGCGGATTCTGAGGATTTCGGCGCGTGGGTGGCCAACGGGCCGGAACGGGGCGACGACGAACTGGTTCTCATTCCGGACGGCGACGCGGACAATATTCCAAACTTCATGGGGCGTGCGACCCTGACCTATGCCCCGGTCGAGGAATTCACCTCCTACGCCACCTGGACCTATCTGGGGGACCGTCCCGCCAACCGCAACAACGCGTTTGATCTGCCCGCTTTCAGCATATTCGATCTCGGCGCGAACTATCAGCTGTTTGAAAATGTTCTGCTTGGCGCGGAAGTCCGCAACGTCTTCAATAAGACCAACGGCGTGATGAGCTGGGGGCCGACCGGCGGCCTTCTGGCCTCGCTGAACCGCCAGGCGTTGACGCGGGCGCAGGTGGATGCCGACCCGAACGGACTGCTGAATATCATTACGGCACCGCCCCGGTCCTTTTTCTTCACCGCATCCGTGAACTTCTAGGAACAGGAGGACGGTCCGTGAACACGATACGCAAGCGCGCTTTGCAGGCGGCCGGCGCCGTCGTCGGTCTTGCCGCCCTGACGGCGGGCATCGGGGCGGCCTATCTGTACACCCGGATTTCGGACGCCATGACGCCCGAGGTTGCCCCGGCGGATGCCGAAAGCATTCTGTCCTTCCGGGACGGCCCCGATAAAGACGGCACCGGTCAACAGCGGGCGGCCCCGTTTACGCCGCTGCACCCCACCGTATCGCCGCTTGAAAGCCTGGACAGTCCGGCCGCGCGCCCCTGGCTGCGCTGGTGGTGGCCGGGCGGCGACATCACGGTCGACCAGGCGTGTGAAGAACTTGAAAGCTTCGCTGGCCAGGGCTTCGGCGCCGTGGAGCTGCAGCCCTTCATCATCGGCCTTGAGACGATTGACAATGCCGACGTTCAGGCGCGGATCCGCACCGTCGGCATTCCGTCCTACAATGAAACGCTTTCGGCGGTTATGGCGTGCGCCGAAAGCTCGGGCATTGAGATATATCTCAATCATCTGAGCGGCTGGCCGGCAGGCGGACCCCAGGTGGCGCGCGAGGATGGCCTGAAGAGTTTTGTCACCTCGGAGGTGACGGTCACCGGCGGCACGGCGGTCGACCTTGTCCTGCCGCGCCCCACGCCCGGCCTGAACGCGACTATGATGGCTTTCCTGGGTACGCAGACGTCTTTCTTCAAGTCGGATTTCGCCCCGGAGGATGCCGAATTCGTGTCCGCCGTGGCCATGCGCAAGACAGGCGGCAAACGCGCCGCCAACCCCCTGGATGCCACGGATACGGTGACGCTTGACGGTAACAGTGCCATTGTCCTGGACGGGTGGGTCCGGGACGGCCGCCTGACCTGGCAGGCGCCCGAGGGCGACTGGATGATCGTCACGACGTGGCGGCTGCTGACCGGCGAAGCGCCGACCCTGGTCGCGCGCGAGCGGCCCGGTTACGTTATCGACCATTTCGATGCGGAGCGGACGCGGGCGCACTATGACTATGCCTATGGTCGGCATACCGGTTTCGCGCCGCATTACGGCAAAGCCTTCAGGGGCTTTTTCAATGACAGCCTGGAATTCAAGGTGGACCGCCTGACCGGCGAGGGATTTCTCGAGGAATTCAAGGCGCGCCGGGGCTATGATCTGCGGCCCTATCTGCCGGCCGTTTTTGTCGATTCCATCGACAATTTCTTCTTCCGCGACATTGGCGGGATTTATGCGGCCCCGCGCTACGATATCGGTCTCGCGGATGACCGTATTCGCGCGGATTACCAGAAAACCCTGTCCGACCTGATCATCGAACGGTTTCTGGATACCTCCCGTATCTGGGCCGAGGAACGCGGCCTTTATTCACGCGGGCAGAGTTACGGCATGGACCTGGATGTGCTGCGCGCCCTCGGGGCCAATCATATCCCGGAAACCGAACAGCTTTTTGCCGGGGGCCTGATCCCCTTCATGAAAATGGCGTCCTCGGCGGGGGCCCTGTACGACCGGCCCCTGATCAGCGCGGAATCCTTTGTCTGGGCTCACCGCGACTATGCCGTCGCACCGCGTCAGATCAAGGCCGGCGCCGATGTCCTGTTCGTATCCGGGGTCAATCAGATCATCTATCACGGCGTGGCCTACAAAACCTCCGGCCCCGGTTATGAGGACCGGTTCGGGGATATTCCCTGGGCGGCCTTTTCCGGGCCCGGCAATCTTGGCAATTTCTCGGACAATTATGCCGCCACCAGCCCGGTCTGGGCGGCAATGCCCGAGCTGAACGGCTATTTCACCCGGGCGCAGCATCTGTTGCAGGCGGGCCGTCCGAAGGTCGATGTCTTTCTGTACTATCCCTGGATCGGGTTTCCGTCCTATTTCGACGACGTCGCCGGGGTCACGGATGATTTTCTGTATCGCGGGTACATGCCCGGCGAGGATGACAGCTCGGTCGGCGGCACGTTCGCCGATATTTTCAGTCAGGTTCCGTTTTTAAAAACCAACGGCCGTCCCCTCGACCCGCGCCTGGCCTGGCTTGGCAGGGTCGCCCCCCTGATTGACGCGCTGGAAAAGGCCGGTATCAGCTGGGCGTGGATCAATGACCATGCAATCCGCAACCGTGCCGCACTGCCGGCCGGCGGCGCCGACGCCGCGATCGGCCATATCCTGTTCGCCCACGCGGACCGCATGCAGTTTGAGACCCCGGCCGCGCTTGCCAAACTCAAGGCGGCAGGCACCCGGTTATCCTTCATCGGGGACCTGGCCACGCGCCAGACCGGCTTCTTCGACCAGGATGCGCGCGACGCGGCGATACGGCGGGCCGTGGCCGGTCTGGCGGATCAGGCGCATTACGGTTCGCCCGACATGCTGATCCGGTCTCTCGGCGCTGAGAGAATTGTGTCCCGGCAGTCGGGGGCGGTGCATGTGGTCAAGCGCGATCTCGGCGCGGATGGGCAGGTGTATTTCTTCGCCAACCTGTCGACCGGGGACGCATCGGCGCGTCTGACCGTGCCGCGCGGCGGGCGCAACCTCTATTGGTATGACGCCTTGACCGGTGCGCTATGGGATGCGGGTCCCGTGGAAGAAGACAGCGTGGAAGAAGACAGCCTGGAAGAGAACAGGGCGGATATGCGCCTGGGCAGTCTCGAATCCCGCTTTCTGATCGCGACCGACCGCTCTCTCCCGGCCACGGCGCCCACGCTGGCGGTCCTGGGCGCGGACCTGCCGGCCATGGACATCGGACCTCAGCAATGGACGGTGAGCACGGGGGACGTGGTCAGGACATCGCTGCCCGCCTTCCCTGACCCGCGCGAGGACGCCGCGCTGATGTATCAGCCGGGTCCTCTGCGATATTCGGCGACCTTCATCGCCCCCCCGGACGCGGGAGGAACCATTCTTGACCTCGGGCGTGTCGAGGGTGTGGCGACGGTGACGCTGAACGGGGCCCCCGTGGGCACGGTCTCTCTCGATCCGTTTCTGATTGATATGACGGAGCAGATTGTCGCGGGCGAGAACCGGCTGGAGGTTTCCGTGATGCCGCCTCTGCGCAATGCCATGGTTGGCAGGGCTGTGTCCGGCGATCCTTACACGGTCCAGATGAAACAGTTTGAAACCAGCCTGACGCCTGCCGGATTGTATGGTCCGGTGCGTCTGCTGCACCGGGCGCCCCGCCCCACATCGCCGTAAAAACAGCCGGGTGTCGCCACGTCCTCCGGGGTGATTTTCAGCCATATGGGGTCCTTTCCGGCTGTGCGGTTTTGCCGGCAAGGGCTTGCGTTTCCGTTTTTGGCCGCAGGGTTGACCGGGATGAAACTCGCAGATTGCCAGAATGTGAATGACATCAGGGCGCTTGCCGCCCGGCGCGCTCATAAAATGGTGTTTGACTATATCGACGGCGGCGCCGGCGATGAGCAGACGCTGCATGAAAACACCGGCGCCTTCGCGCACTATGATCTTTTGTTCCGGGCCCTGGCGGGTGTCGATACGGTCGAGACCGGCAGCCATATTCTGGGGCACCGGGTCGCCCAGCCCTTTTTCTGTTCTCCCGCCGCCGGAAACCGCCTGTTTCACACACAGGGCGAAAGGGCGGTTGCCCGCGCGGCGGCCGAGCGTGGGCTGGTCTATTGCCTGTCGACCCTGTCGTCGGTATCGATCGAGGATATCGCGGCCCTGCGAAAAACGGCCCCGCAGTTTTTCCAGCTATACGTCTGGAAAGACCGGGTCCTGGTCAAGGAAATGCTGGACAGGGCCAAAGCCGCAGGGTTCGCGGCCCTGATCCTGACGGTTGATTTTCCCGTCACCGGAAAACGCGAGCGTGATGTCCGTAACGGCTTTGCCATTCCGCCCAAACTTGGCCTGAAACAGGTGTTTGAGGCCCTGAAAAGCCCGGCCTGGTCCCTCGACTACTTAACCGGTCCCGCCATTCGCTATGCCAATCTCTCCGCCGACACACCCGCCATGTCGCTGGCGGATTTCGTCGCACAGCAGCTGCATGCCGGCTTTGCCTGGAAAGACGCGGAATGGCTGCTGGGCGAATGGAACGGCCCTGCCATCATCAAGGGCGTGGTCCGCACGGATGACGCGGTGAAGGCGGTCGAGACCGGCTTTGACGCCGTCATGGTGTCCAATCACGGAGGGCGCCAGCTGGACCGGTCTCCGGCACCGGTTTCCCTGCTGCCGGAAATGGCGGCGGCCCTGGATGGCCGCGCCGAGCTGATCCTGGATGGTGGGGCCAGGCGGGGTGTCGATATCCTGACCGCGCTGGCGCTCGGTGCGCAGGCTGTCGGGTTTGCCCGGCCTTACCTGTACGGGCTTGCCGCGGCAGGCCATAAGGGCGTGGCGCGTATGCTGGATATCCTCACCGACGAATTCAGGCGTGACATGACCCTGATCGGCGCGCGCTCGGTGTCCGAGCTGGAGCCCGGCCTGGTGCGCCGCCGCCCGGAAACCGGATGATCGGTCGGCGGGCGATCCGGGGTGCGGGGCTTTGCCCTCATCCCCTAGCCGGCAGGACGCGGCCATGTCAGCGGATGAACCCCGAAGCGGTCTTCAAAGCGGCTCTGCCATGATTGTTCAAAAGCGGCGAAGGCGTCGGCGTATGCGGGGTCTATCCGTCGTTTTTTCGTCGCGTCAGGTTTGACGGCCGGATAAAAGGCTGCGGCGGCGGCCCCCAACATGGGGCCCCGGCTTTCCTCTGCGACATATACGGGCGCCGGATGCAGCGCCGCCAGACCGCGTACCAGAACCGTGTTTCGCGCCGCCGGCCCTTCCAGGAGAAGCGGGCCCGTCACGTCCAGCATATGCAGACAGACCCGCGTCAGCATCAAAAGATACAGCGAGGCGGCCTGCCGCACCTGCTGCGGGGCCAGGCTGTCCAGACCCGCATCCAGCACCGGCAGTCCCATGAAGGGGCCACCCGACGGGATCACATTCGGCATGATACAGGGCGCCCCAGCCAGCGTGGTGTCCAGAGTGGTGTCCGGCGTGGTGTCCATAAGCGTGGTGTCCGGTCCGGTGCCGTCCTCACCGGACAGCAGATCGCTCTCCAACGGACCCTCGGCGGTCAGGCGTTCGAAAATACGGCCCCCCATGAAACGTGCGGTGGGCAGGGGCCGGCCAAGCGCATCGACATTGGCAAGGCAATCCCTCGCCTCCCGCAAGGCCGAGGGGTCTCCCCCCGGTTTCATCACGATGAACCAGGTGCCGGTGGAAATCACGGCGGGCGGATCGTCCCGCGTCCCGCTCCCGGCAATCAGGGGGAAGAGGGCCGCGTTGCTGTCGTGGAAGCCGGCATGAACCCTGATATCCCTGTTCAGGCCATGGCGGTCGACGGCGGCACCGCTGATGGTGCCAAGAACATCCCAGGGGGCGCGGACGGGGGGAAGCATCGCCGCGCATCCCATGGCACGCGGCAGGGGCGAGGGTTGCGCGTGTTCCGGCGCCCAAAGGTCCGTATGACATCCAAGCGATGTCACATCGGCCGCCGCGACGCCGCACAGCCGATATGCCCAATATTGCGGATAGGGCAGGATCCAGCGCACACGCTTTTTCAGCGTGGGGTCCATCCTGAACTGGGCAAAGAGCTGCCGCCCCAGATTGAGACCGGCCGGTAAATCGGGTGAGAATGTGGTCCCGTAGGCGGGCCGCAGGGCCGTGTACGCCTCGGACAGTTTGTCCGGGATGGGCCATTCATAGTCCATGACGGGGGCCGCGGGCGTGCCGTCCTCACCGACCAGGACCGCGCAGGCCCCGTGGGTGACCGGAACAAAATGACCGATCCGCTCTTTCAGCGGATGGTCGGCGAGACGCCTCAGCATCCAGCGTTCGATATCGTCGATATCGAACGCCCGATAGGGCATGCCGTCCAGGGCCGGCGTGCGTCTGGTGCCGGTGTCCACTATCGTTCCCGCCCTGTCGATGAGGCCCAGTTTGGTATGCGTTTTTCCCACATCCAGCACGGCGCAAAGCCGTGACGGATCATGCTCCCCGTCCTCCATTTGGATTTTTCCCGCCTTTCCCTCGATTTGATCGTTATTGTTTGAAAAAGATTGAAAAAGGTCAAGTAAGAACATAAGGTTTCATCATGATCCCGCGGACCGGGGGATGACCGCCTGACGATTTTTTAAAGAATAACGGGGAAATGCCTCATGGGAATCATAGACGGAACGACCGGGGCCCATGGCTCTCTGATGGCATTGCCGGAAAATCGCTGGGACGCGTCCGCCGTTGAAGGCGCCAGCCAGTCGGATTTGCTGTTGTATCGGTCAAACCTGTTGGGCGCCGATCTCACGGTCACCAATTTTGGCGGGGGAAACACCTCCGCCAAGGTCATGGAGGTGGACCCCTTCACCGGCGCCGAGGTCGAGATTCTGTGGGTGAAAGGATCCGGCGGTGATCTGGGCTCCATGAAAAGGGACGGGTTTGCAACCCTGTATCAGGACCGCCTTTTGATGCTGGAAGGCAAGTATCGCGGTCTCGAGCATGAGGACGAGATGGTGGGCTATCTGCCGCACGCCACCTTCAATCTCAATCCACGGGCTGCCAGCATTGACACCCCCCTCCACGCCTATCTGCCGTTCAGGCATGTGGATCACATGCACCCTGACGCCGTGATCGCGATTGCGGCCGCGAAAGGGTCCGAGGACCTGACGAAAGAGATTTTTGGCGCCGCGATTGGCTGGCTGCCCTGGCAGCGTCCGGGCTTCGATCTCGGCCTGCGCCTGCGGGACTATGTCCGGGACAATCCGGGCCTGAACGGAATTGTCCTGGAAAGCCACGGCCTTTTCACCTGGGGCGATACCGCGCGCGGCTGCTACGAAAACACCCTGGCCGTCATCCGCCGGGCAACCGAATGTCTGAACGCGCGCATCGCGGCAAAGCCCGCCTTCGGCGGGACCGCGCGGTCCGATATCGCCCCGGCCGACCGTGCCGCGCGCGCGGCAAAACTGATGCCGCTGATCAGGGCCCGCATCAGCACGGTGCAGCCGAAACTCGGCCACTTCAACGATGCGCCGGAAATTCTGGAATTCGTCAACAGCGCGGATATGCAAGACCTCGCCGCGATCGGCACATCCTGTCCCGACCACTTCCTGCGCACCAAAATCCGCCCGCTGGTGATCGACGCGGACAAGGCGCTGGCTGAAGACGGCGGTGCGTATCTCGACACGGTGCTGGGGGACTACCGCGACTTTTACGCGGGCTATTACGCGCGGTGCAGGCGCGACACCAGCCCTGCCATGCGGGATGCCAATCCGGTGGTGTATCTGGTGCCGGGTGTCGGCATGGTCACCTTCGCCGGGAACAAGGCAACCGCCCGCATCGCCGGCGAGTTTTATGTCAACGCCATCAATGTGATGCGCGGTGCGACAGCCTTGTCCGACTATGTCGGACTGCCCGAGCAGGAAGCCTTCGATATCGAATATTGGCTTCTGGAAGAGGCGAAATTGCAGCGCATGCCGAAGCCGAAGGCCCTTGCGGGCAAGGTCGCCATGATCACCGGCGGTGCCGGCGGGATCGGCAAGGCGTGCGCCAGACGGTTTCTGCGGGAAGGCGCCTGCGTGGTGCTGTCCGATATTGACGCCGACGCTCTGGACGCCGCCGAAGCCGAGCTTGCCGGTACGTACAGTGCCGATCTGGTGCGCACGGTCCCCACCGATGTGACCAGCGAGGAGGCTGTCGCCCGGTCCATGCTTGCGGCCTGCCGGGCGTATGGGGGCGTCGATATTCTGGTCGCCAATGCCGGAATTGCCGCGTCCGCCCCGCTGGAAGAGACCACGCTGGATATGTGGCGCAAAACCTTCGCCATCCTGTCCGAGGGCTATTTCCTTGCCGCACGCGCGGTTTTCTCGCAGATGAAGACGCTGGGCGGCTCGATTGTCATGATCGGGTCCAAGAACGCCCTGGCGGCCTCGCCCAACGCGTCTGCCTATTGCGCCGCCAAGGCGTCCGAACTGCACCTGGCCCGGTGTCTGGCGCTTGAGGGGGCCGCGCATGGGATCCGGGTCAATGTGGTCAATCCGGATGCCGTCCTGTCGGGGTCCAAGATCTGGACCGGCAAATGGCGCCGGGAGCGCGCCGCCGCCTACGCACTCCGCGAGGATGAACTTGAAGAACATTATCGCAGGCGGTCCATGCTCCAGCGCAATGTGTTTCCGGAAGATATCGCCGAGGCTGTCTATTTCTGGGCCAGCGACGCCTCCGCCAAGTCCACCGGCAACATTATCAATGTGGATGCCGGCAATGCGGCGGCCTTTACACGGTGATGGGTATGGAACAGTCAGCGCTTGACCCGGCGGTTGTCGACATCGACAACGCCGACCGTTTGTCGGACCTGAACGCCGATTATGACCATTTGCAGGGCAAACTGGACCGGTCCGGTGTGTCGGTCGAGGCCGTGCGGCGCCGCTTGTCGGGCTTTGAACTGGCGATCCCGACATGGGGGGTCGGTACCGGCGGCACACGGTTTGCCCGTTTCCCCCAGCCCGGAGAACCACGCCACATCTTTGACAAGATCGAGGACTGCGGCGTCATTCGGAAATTGAGCGTGGTCACCCCGCGCGTATCGCCGCATTTCCCCTGGGACTGTGTCGAGGATTACGCGGCGCTCAGGGAATACGCGGCGGCCTTCGGGCTGGGCTTTGATGCCGTCAATTCCAACACATTTCAAAATCAGCCCGATCAGGTCGAAAGTTACAAGTTCGGAAGCCTCAGCCACACGTCTCCGGCGGTGCGCGCGCAGGCGATCGCGCACAATATGGACTGTATCGGCTATGGAAAGGCGCTTGGCAGCAGGGCCTTGACCGTGTGGGTGGGCGATGGCTCCAACTTTCCGGGACAGACGGACTTTATGCGATCCTTTGACCGCTATCTGGACAGCATGAAGGCGATTTATGACGGGCTTCCCGACGACTGGCGGGTTTTCATCGAACACAAGATGTTTGAACCGGCCTTTTATTCCACCGTCATTCAGGATTGGGGGTCCAATATCCTTGCCGCGCAGACACTCGGGGACAAGGCGAAATGTCTGGTGGATCTGGGCCACCACGCACCCAATACCAATATCGAAATGATCGTGGCCCGCCTGCATCATTTCGGAAAGCTGGGCGGATTTCACTTCAACGACAGCAAATACGGGGACGATGACCTGGACAGTGGCTCGATCGATCCGTTCAGGCTGTTTCTTGTCTTCAACGAACTGGTCGAGGCCGAGGGACGCGAAGGATCCGCCTTTTCCGCCGCCTATATGATGGATCAGTCCCACAATGTCACGGACCCGATCGAAAGCCTGATGAATTCCGCCGAGGCCATCGTCGGTGCCTATGCCAGGGCGCTGCTGGTCGACCGTGACGCTCTGCACCATCACCAGCAGGAAAATGACGTTCTGATGGCGCACAACTGCCTGAAAACCGCCTTCGAGACCGATGTCCGGCCTCTTGTGGCGATGATGCGGTATGAGGCCGGCGGCGCCATCGATCCCATCGCGGCGTATCGGCGGTCGGGCTACCGCGCCGCTGTTGCCGCCAGACGTCCCGCGACGGGGCAAAGCGGAAGCGGTATTGTATAACGCTTTCCCGGTCGGTTTGTCGGATTCAAACTGGAACATTTGATTGAAATTGATAAAACTGCTCGGTATCGCTCATGCAGCGAAACTGAACGGGTATTGACCAATGCATTCCACCGAGCGGCATCGCCGTATTCTCGAGCTCATGGCGGAAACCGGATTTTTGTCGTTTCGGCAGCTGGAAAAAGCGATACAGGCCTCTCCCGCGACCCTGCGCCGGGACCTGGACAAACTGGCCGGGGCCGGTGATATCGAGCGCGTGCACGGCGGCGCCAGGCTTTTGCGGCCCATGGCGGGAGAGTCCTCGCAGCCGATGCTCGGCGGTATTCCGTTTCATGTGAATATCCACAAAAATCCGGACGCGAAAAAAGCCATCGGCAAGGCAGCGGCCGCCCTTTGCGACGAGGGCGAGGGGGTCATGATCGACGGCGGGTCGACAACGCTGCAAATGTGCTCCTACATCGAGGGGAAAGACCTTCAGGTCCTGACGAATTCCCTGCATCTGGTCAGCGCCCTCCTGCCCCAGAAAGGGACCAAGGTCCTGGTGCCGTCCGGTGCCGTCTTTCCCGAACAGAATATCATTCTTTCCCCCTCCGGTGAGGACGGCATGCCGCAATTCATGGCGTCCAAACTGTTCATGGGAGCGTCGGCCGTTGGTCCCGATGGTCCGTTGCAGGACGATATCCTGCTGGTCGCGGCAGAACGCCGACTGATCGAGCGGGCGGATCAGGTCATTCTGCTGGTCGACAGTTCAAAGTTTCACAGGGCATCGGGCATTGTCGTATGCGGTCTCAGCGCCATCGACATTATCGTCACGGACGACCGCATTTCCGATGACAGCGTCAAAATGGTCGAAGACGCCGGCGTCACCCTGATTGTTGCGAAATAGGCTCCTGCCAAGGGAACCCGCCACCTGATTGAGGCCCGTGCCGGGCCACAGGCTCAAATCCCACGGCGCGACACCGGGCGACCAATTTGCATATGCAAATTGCATATGCAAATTGGTCCGCTGCGGCGGGCTGAACGCGGCGCCGCCCCGCATTCGGCACGGCGGTGCGCAAAGGCTCCACGCGGCCCGTTCGGTGATGGCGCCGGTGTGTGGACCGCGGCGAAAATCAGCGGATTGTTGTGCTTTTGGGGGCTGTTGCCCGCGCAAACGTCCCATGCCGCCATCGCAGCCCTGCGATATCTCGACCGGAAGGCAATCCCAGTGCCCAGCCTTGCGCCATCGCACAAAGCGATTGTAGCAGGCGGTATACCGGCCGTAGCGCTCCGGAATGTCGGCCCAGGGCGAACCCGTCCGAAAGCGCCAGAGGATGCCGTTCAGCACCTTCCGGTCATCGACCATTCAACATCCGCCAGTTCGTGGCGACGCCGGCGCATCACAATCCGCCTTCAATGAGGAGAACCGTGAAGCACAGTCCCATTGCACTGAGAAGGTCTTTTGTGAGTTTACGTCCGGCTAGATTGAGCGGTGGATCACGACACAGGGATTTGGCCGCCAAGATCTACGGTTGTTTGACACTATACTGGTGGAATAATACGGTTCACCTGCTTTGTTAGCGGAGTTTATTGATGTCCACCGATCGTCAAGCCGCGCCACCAGTGTCTTTCTGGCGCATAACCGCCCTACGGATCTTGTATGCACTCATTGCCGCTGCGTTGAGCAGCTTTGTTTGGCAACAACTTTTCTTCCAGTCCGCGGACTGGCCTGTCATGCGTGGCATCGCCAAAGCAATGATGGGTGCTCTCGCCATTCTCTGCTTGATCGGATTGCGGTACCCGCTCCAAATGCTGCCGGTCTTGTTGTTTGAGTTGCTCTGGAAGACGATCTGGCTCCTCGCGATTGCTTTGCCCGCCGCCCTCAACGATAGATGGAGCTCTGATATTGAGTCGGTATTCTATGAGACTATCGGGATAGTTATCGCCTACTTGATCATACCTTGGAGATACGTTTGGTCACGTTACTTCACGCAGCCCAGCGAACCCTGGACAGCGCGGGACAGGTAGTCGCGTCAATCCGTCCGGGCTGCGAAAAGGCGCGACGTATCTCGCTCCGCGAATTGGCGACCACACTGGTTCGCCAGGGCAAATCTTCCCATGTCCGTAAATGGGTCGGACGCGGTCGGTCCGCTTTCAGCGCGGCAATGCGGCTAAATGAACACCACGTGATCGATAATGTCATGCCAGTGCCCCATTATTCGGGCTAATTCGGCACGCCCTGGTCCAGATATGTCGCCATATTGTCGCGCCAGCGTTTGGGCACGCGCGTGCCGTAGCGTTTCACCACATAGTCATAGACATAGGCGAACCGCCGCACCGCCATGGCTTTGCGGTCCTCGCTCAATGTGATGTCGGCGCTTTCATTCACCCGCTTGTCGAAATCGGGATACCGGACCGGCACATCCAGAAAACCGCAGATCCGCTCGATGGTGGCGCGGGTGAACAGGTCCTCGTAAAACAGGACCAGAACGTCCTCCTCCGGCACCGCCTCGTCCAGGGCTTCCAGCGTGTGCTTGTAATTGGACTTGGCGACGAAATTCATGTCGGAAAAGCCGTCCTCGAATTTTTCCCCGGCGTCGAACCCCTTGATGATTTTCTGGTAGAAACGCAGGTTGGACCAGTATCTTTCCGCCGGGTCCCGCATGATGAAAATCAGTTTCGTGTCCGGGTGCAGGCTGTGCATCTGCCTGAAATCACGCGCCCGCAAAACCGAATAGTCCGGTGATATCTCGCAGAAAACCCGCTCATCCTCGACCCGCCTGTTGAAAAAGGCCAGATAATCGTCCGTGGTCTTCATCTCGAACCGTTCGACATAATTCACCAGCCCGCGATAATAGGGGTCGCGTTCGGCGATCTGGCGCGGGTGTTTGACGTTGCTGGCCATTTTCCGCAGGCTTTGCAGAAAGGCCTCCTCCTGGATCGGACGGAAGGACGGCACCGCCCTCAGGTCAAAGAAATGCAGTTCCTTGATCGGCGACATGAATATGTCGGGATGGGTGCTGAAATACCGTCCAAGCCATGTGGTGCCCGCTTTTTGCGCCCCGATGCCGATGACGAACCTTTTGCCGGTGAGATTTTTCATATTGAAACGGACCTTGGGGAAATCCTTGTGGGGTCCCCCCGCATGACGCGACGGGAATATCGCCGGCACCATATTATGCGCCCCGCGGGCTGACAAGCCGGATCGGCCGTCTGCCTCCAGTCTGGCCCCAATCCCGAGTCTGGCCCCAATCCCCAGTCTCTCAGTCCTTGCCCGCTCCTTGCCCGGCCCCGGCATGGGCGCTCGGCCGCGCACCTTGGCCCTTGACGGGACTGTCCGCGCGGGGCTTATTCACCGCACCCGTCTTATACGGTCCGAACAATAAGGATATGCGCCATGCCGGTTTTCTGGAACGGCCACAAAAAGCTGCTGTTTGTTCATGTTCCCAAAACCGGTGGCACCTATATCGAGGACCTGTTTCGCGCCAACGGCTACAGGGTCTATTTCTGGGAACGCGGCGACCTGATCGACCAGATGTGCTGCTCGCCGCAGCACTATCACGCCGATATTCTGCGCACGCTGTTCAGGCTCAGCGCTTTCGACCATGTGTTCATGACCGTGCGTCACCCCCTCAAACGGATGATCTCGGAATACAGGATGCGCCAGGAAAAGGGGGAAAAACGCCCTTTCCATGACTGGGCGCCCGCCACCCTGCTGAAAGCGCAGGACGACCCCTTTTACCTGGACAATCATATCCGGCCGCAGGCCGATTTCCGGATGCCCGGTGTCGATATCCACCGCCAGGAAGACGCCTTCAATGCCGATTGGGCCAAACGGCTGAATGCCCAGCACGGTCTAGGCTTTCAGGTCATGGAGGTGCCGCGCCGGCGCGAAAACCCGGACTTTCACCGGACCTTCAACCCGGATGATATCCCCGCGTCCGTCAGAAAGGCGATCGAGGCTTATTATGACGCCGATTACCGGTCCTTCGATTACGGCCTGACCCCCTGATCTTTCGACCCCTGACCTCTGATCTCCTGACCGGCTGATCCGTTACCCGTCCGTCAGGCAGCCCCGTGACCAGGGGTGTGCACATCAGGATTTGCGCCGGCATTCCACCAGCATCAGGTCCTGCGCCGTGTTGGGCAGGGCCTGGTAGCGCTGCTGGTGGACCATGGCAAAGCCGGCCGCCGCAAGCGCGCGCAGGACCCCTGTCGCATGGCCGTGCGTTTCCTTGGCCGCGACGCTGCCGTCGGCCTTTTTCGGCCACAGCCAGTCGGTGCCGGGGATCAGGTGCAGGGACAGGTATAAATGCCCGCCCGGTGTCAGCCAGGTCGCGCATCGCTGAATGACGGCCCGCCGCGTGCCCGCGTCCAGCTGGTGCAGCAGCCCCAGCCCGCAGATGATGGCGAAACGGTCCTTCGGGGTGTAGGACAGGATATCGCCCTGTGTGGAACGGATTTTCGCCGACACCCGGCCATAGTCGAAAAAGCCGTTTTCCCGCCAGTCCGCCCGGTTGGACGGCGTGCAGATCAGGGCGCTGTTGTCAACGGTGTCAACCGTCGCGCCGTGATCGCTCAGGAAAAACGGAACCGGCGACAGGCCGCTGCCCATGTCAAGGACATGCGCCCCGGACAGCTTGTCCCTGACCCGTGCGGCCAGCCACGGCATTTCAAGGGCCTTGATATAGCTTTGCGTGAAAAAGCCGAACTGCCGCCGGGTGATGTCCATCATATGGCGCTGGAAAATCGGATGGTCCGACAGCCGCGCGCAGTCCTGCAGCATCCGGGCATGGGCCTCCAGCGACGGCGTCATCTTCTCTCCGTCGGGCAGTCTGTTGGCGACAACCACCACTTCCTCGCCGCTCTGGTGCACAATGGTGACGTCCCGGAAAAGTCCCAGCCCTTTCAGATGCTGTGAAATCGGGCCGTGATATTTGATGTCGTCCGCGTTTTCGGGGCCGTATTCATACCCGGCCACGACCAGCCTGTCTTTCGCCAGCAGGGCCAGGGTCTTCAGCAGGGCCAGATACACCCGCGTGTCCGGGTGATGCACCAGCCGGTTGACGGCCAGAACCAGATCGGCGCGCCGCACGCGCGTCAGCGCCTCCAACCCGTTGAAGGCGGTGACCGCTGTCTTCAACGCGCCTTGGGCCGACTTGGCGGCCCGTGCGTCTTCCTCCAGCCCGCGATAGGTCGCAAACCGCACGCGCCGCGCCGCGACGGCGCCGGTCAGGCCGATTTCAAGAATATTTTTCGAGCCGAATTCCTCAACCAGATACCGCACCGCCGCATTGGTCGTTTTCGCCGACCGGGCCGCCGGCAGCGCCAGCTTGCCGGATCCCTTTTTATCAACACCTGCTTGATCAGCCCCTGTTTTATCGGACCCTGCCGTGTCGGGGCCGGCCGGCCCGCGATGCCGGTGTGCCCCCGTGCGCAGAAGACGGCGCAGCGGCTGAAGCGAGGCATCCAGCGTCCCGAGACCTGTTTGGCTCAGGTTACCATCCCGGTCGAGCCTTGTGGCGCAATAGAAAAACTTGGCCGGGATATCGCGCAGGCGGTCCTTGCGGCGGTGGCCGGGATAATTCCAGTCAAGCGGCAGCAGCTGTGCCTGCTGGCCCAGCTCGGTCAGGGCAAGGGCAAGGCTGACCTGTTCCAGCTGCGCCTCGGCGTCCTTGAAAAGATCGTTTCGCTCAAGGCACCAGCGCGTCCATTTCACCCAGAACGGGGCCAGGGTCGGCATGAAGTTGCGCTTCACGATCACCAGCCGCCCATTGACATTGTTGTGCTGGGTCAGCCGGTCACGGGTTCCGGGGAAGCTGGGCGGCACCGTCTCGCCCAGGTCCAGGCCCGCCGCCTCGAAAATCCGCCGCAACTGGCCAAGCGGCGGCCTGTCGGCATCGGCGATCTTGGCGGCGACGAAACCGGTGATTTCAGGGGTTTCCGCCGTACAGGCGGCAAGCCCCGCGTCCATCAGCCAGATCTCGTCGAAATCCCCGTGGCTGAAGGTGCCCAGCTGCTGCACCTTGGTGATATGGGGCGCGGTCCGCGCCAGGGGGGCCGCCTGCACCAGGGTGATGCCGCGACTGTCCGCCATGGACCGCAGCGCCGCGTCTGTGATGTCGGGCGCATGGACAAAGACCGATTTGGCCGGCACACCGCGCAAATCCAGCAGGGCGGTCAGCCAGACGGCCAGCTCGGTAAGGGATGTGTCGCTGTTGTCAACGTAGCAGCTGTAGGCGATGTGTGGTGCCATTGTGCCCGGTTGCTCCCTCTGTCGTTCCACCTGTCGCTCCCTGTGTCGCTCCGTGGTTTCGGTCCGCGCTGATCGGATACGCGCATGCGCCTCCGCGCTTCGTCCTTAGACCACCGGCCGCATTTTTAAAAGCGGCATTGTCGGCCGGTTGGTCAGGGCGATGTCAGAACAGGCCGTCCGTGTCCATGGCCGCGCCGGCAAGATGTCCGCGCAGCCGCGCCCGGACCAGTGCTTTCTGCGCCTCGGCCCGGTCCGCCGGCACACCGTTTTTCCGCGCCCAGGCCGCGTCGTCCGTATTCAGCGCCGTCAGCGCCGCTTCAAGCTGTGTCTCGGTTTCCAGCAGCCGGTAGCCGAAGTAATGCTTGAAAAAGGCGCTTTCCGTTTTCGACCGTTCAAAGGTTTCATCGGCATCGTAATCGTGGGAATGGTAGACCGTGGCCTGCGGCGCATAGACCTTGGCGAAACCCGCCTCCAGAATATCCCTGGCCCACAGCTGGTCTTCGCCGAATTTCGTCCGCCGGTAGGGGATCCGCCGCCACACCGAACGGCGCATGCAGCTGTTGTTGTCGCTGTAGAAATGCAGCAGCTGCCGCCACGCCGGATCGGTGTCGTATTTGTGCGGCGCCATGTCCTTGCTGACCATCAGCGGCTGGTGCATGAATTTTTCAAAATGGGCTTTCATATCCCGCCGGGTAAAGGGCGAGGCCTCCGGCCACGCCACATGCCGGCCGAACGCCCCGGCGGCCTTGTCGCCGAAATGCTCTATCGCCGTCACCAGGTTGAACAGCCAGCGGTCGTTCACCGGCTGCGCGTCATGGGTGAGAAAGGCGATAAACGCCCCCGATGTCATCTCCACCCCCAGATTGCGCGTGTCGCCGTGGTTGAAATCGGTGGGGTCGATCCGGTGCAGGCGGATGTCCGGGTGCCGCTGAACGGTCTCCAGCGTGCCGTCCGTCGACCCGCTGTCGATGACAAGGATCTCATAGGGCCATGGGGTGTGCTGGGCCGTGACCGCCGACAGGACGCGTTCCAGAACCGGCCCGGCGTTGAAGGTCGGAATCACGACGGAGGCCTTGGGGGCGTGCCCGGTCTGTACGGCCTGAGGGGTCTGGTCTGTCCGGGGGGTCTGGTCTGTCCGGTCGGCCTGTTCTGTCCGGGCGGTCTGCACGGTCTGTACGATCTGGACGCTTTGGGCGGGCCCTGGGGCCGCCATATCCTGTGCATGGGCGCCGATACGCTCCACCATGGCGCTCTCGATGCGCTCCGCCGCGCCCTCCCAGGTGAAGCGGTTGACCCAGTCCCGCGCCTTTGCCGCCTGGGCGCCGCGCTTTTCCGGATCGGCGATCAGGTCCGCCAGCCTGTCGGCGATATGGCGGGGGTCGGCCTTGGCAAAGGTGACGACATCCTCCGGATAGATGGCGCGGGTGTTGTCCCCGTCCAGCTCGACGACCGGCAGGTCGCAGGCCATCATTTCCTGCGGCACCAGCGAGTAGTTGGTGGCGGAAAAGACGACGCCGATATCGCATGTGCGGAACAGCTCGGCCAGCGCATCGGGCCGGGCGACGCCGTGATCGCGGAAGGCAAAGGGCGCGGCGCTGAACGCGACCGGTTCGCCGAAAAAATCCACCTCGAAGGCCACGCCCCGTCTGGCCAGAACCTCCAGCGCCATGAAGGCCAGTTCCACCGCCCGCCGCGCCGTGAATGTGCGGGCATAGAGGGCGATGCGCGGGGGGGTGTGTGGGCGCGTGTGCGGCTGCCGGGTCTTTGGCGGGTGATAGGTTTTGCCGTCGGCGGCCAGCCAGAAATACGTGGCCCAGCGCCCGTGTTTTTCCCGCATCAGGCCGGCAAGCCACGGGCTGGCGCACAGGCAGTCCAGATCATGGCCGTATGTGGCCTCCGCCGCCAGGCTGCGCGCGCCGGTCGGGAAAAAGCCGGGCTCATAATCCTGCACGAAATAGAACCGCCGCTTGAACCGCGTTGCCGACAGCACGGGCCAGACGGTCCAGCAGTCGGTGGCGATGACGGCGTCCCCCGCCGCCGTGTCGAAACCGTCGTCGGTAAAGCCGATATCGCCGGCGAAATGCTGGAAATGCTTGACCACATCGTCATAGGCCGTGTCCGCGTCCTTGTGGTTTTGCGCGTTGTGGATCCAGACGGTGTTTTTGTGGCCCCGCACCTCCAGCAGGTGGATCATGCGGAAAATGGTCATGTGTCCGCCCGCGCCGGGCGAGAAATCCGGGATCACCCAGTGCAGGTGCATGCGCGTGCTGTCAAACTCGCCGCTCTCCGGCGCCAGGTCGTGCAGCGGAAAATCGATCATCCCCCTCAGCGTCGGCGCGATCGGCAGCCGGGCCTCGGTTTTGACATGGCCGTGAAAAACACCGCCCGACCGGTTTGTGGCCGGAAGCGGCCGGCCTTCGTGCCGGCCGTGTCTGAGGAAATGCCGCAGCGGGTTCAGGCCCTTGTCGGCCAGGTCGGGATTGTCGGCCAGATAGCGCCCCGCGCTGAAGCGCGGCGACGGGTCATGGCCCAGCCGATACCCCTCGCGGGCATAGAACAGCAGGGGGTTTTCCGTGCCGATATCGTCGCCGTAACACTCTGCGTACCACTGCATATTGAAGAAGGGATTGGGGTTGCGCCCTTCCGCGATGCCGTGCTTGACGAAATGCACCAGCGCATCGACGCCGGCGGCGTACAGATCCTCATAATGCGCCAGATACCAGTCGCCGTCGAAAAGTCCGGTCTTGTGGACGGCGACCGCCAGGTCCATGTGCTTTTGGCTCAGCCCGCCGTCGCTGTTGGGAAAGGCCGTGCGTCCCTGGGCCTGGCCGCGCTCAAGGTGGTAGCCCAGCGGGTCCCGGCTCAGACCGGCCACATCCGGATACACCGCGCGGTACCGCGACAGGCTGAAGGCCGGTGACGGGTCCCGGCCGGCCTTCCAGCCCGTCTCGATATAATGCAGAAGCGCGGACCCCGTCACGGCATCCCTGTCCGGCAGTGTGCGGCGGTAGTAACGGGGGTCGAAATAGGGGTTGGGCCGGCGGCCCTCCTTTTCACCGAAATCCAGATAATGGCTCAGCGGGTCCATGCCGCTTTCCGCCACATCGGTGTTTTCGCCCAGATACCAGTGGCTCTGGAACAATCCGCTGTCCTCAATGGTCCGACGGATGCTCTGCCGGGGGCCGGATGCTGTGCTCATAGGGTTCTGACTCTTCATCGGTATGGACTCGAACGCTCATTTTAATGACATCCCTGATAAGACGTCTTGATGAACATCGCCTGTTATTGTTCCGATCCGGGGCGGGCCTGCCGGTCCGTGTGGGGTCCGTGCGGCGGGCCGGGCGCCTTCAGCATGGCGAACGCCTTGCCGCGCCGGGAGAAGACGCGCGGGTAAAACGGGTCCCGGTGCAGCCTGTCGCCCCAGGTTTTTTCCATCCACAGGCGTTCGCGCAGGGCACGCTCGGCCTTTGAGTCGTCCTGGTGGTCATAACCGCGGCTTTTCGATTCCAGATGGTTGAAGGTGATTTCGGGGACATACAGCACTTTCAGGCCGTGTTCCCGCACCTTCAGGCAGAAATCCACATCGTTGAACGCGACCCGCAGGGTTTCCGCCTCGAACCCGCCGGCGGCCTCGAACACCTCCCGCCGGCAGCCCAGAAAGGCCCCGGTGACGGCGGAATTGCCGTGCGTCAGTTTCGACCGTTCCAGATACAGACCGCTCGTGCAGCTTTCGCCGGCGGCCTCATGGGCGGCCACGCCGACATCATACAGCACCACGCCGCCATGCTGTATGGTGCCGTCCTCATACAGCAGGCGGGCGCCGACGGCCCCCACATTCGGGCGTGCCAGCTGTCCGCGCAGGACACGGTCCCAGCCGGGGCGCAGCGCCAGCGTGTCATTGTTGAGAAACAGCAGCAATTCCGCGTCGCTCAGGCCGGCGGCACGGTTGTTCAGGGCCGACCAGTTGAAGGGCGCTTCGTCCCGGCACACCGTCACGCCGGTATCCGTGCCCACGGTGCGCAGCCATGCGAGCGTTTCGGGGTCGTCGCTGCCATTGTCCATGATGATGATGTCAGTGGCTTCGGGCAGTGACAGGGTCGCCAGCAGGCTTTCGACACAGGGCCGGATCATGTCCAGCGCGTTGCGCGTCGGGATGATGATCGCCAGCCTTTGCTCCGTGTCGCCCGCCGGGCGCACGATGCGGCGCGCGTCCGCCAGGTCGCCGTCGAACGGGTCCGTGTGCGCCGTCACCCGGACCTCCGGCGCGACCCGCGCCAGATGGGCCGTCACCACGGCGGTTTCATCGGCGATCCGGGTCTCGGGCGTGTCGTCATCGCCGGCGGCCGTCCTGTGCCACAGCATCCGGTCCAGATGGACGACGCCGTCCTCGCCGCCGGCCTCGACCGCCGCCAGCAGCAGGGCCAGGTCCCAGGCCGTGTTTGCCGCCGGGATATGCCGGCACGCCGCCGCCAGACGGTCCCGCCGGATGATGAAACTGTGGCCGATGATGTTGCGTTCCAGCAGCATGTCATAGTCGAAACAGGGCTTGAAATGGGGCCTGTCATACCGGTCCGACCGGCCGGCGTGATAATCATGGTCGCAGGTGATGATGCCGGCGTCCCGGTATCGCACGGCGGCCACGGCAAACCATTCGAGGGCATGAGGCGACAGGCGGTCGTCCGCCGGCAGCAGCAGCACATGATCCCCCGGCAGGCCGGCCACCAGGCTGTCGGTGATGGCCGCGACGCTGTCCACGGCGCCGACATGCAGCGGCGGCAGCGTTTGAGCGTCCACACTGTCCCGCCCGGCTGAGCGCGCGCCGGGTGTGTCCCCGATCAGCAGGACGCTGATGCCGGAGCTGTCCGGCAGCGGTGCTTGCGGCCGGCGCGGCGGGTACAGGGATGCATACAGGTCATAGTCATGCCGCGGCACGGCGCCGTAATGCTCCAGCGCGGGCAGGGCCTTCTCGATGCGGGCGAGGGTGTCGGCCAGGTCGCTTGTGTCCCGTGTGTCCAGTGCGCCGCCGTCCGCCGTTTTGTCGGCCAGCCGGGCAAGGTCGCGGGCCATGCGCTGGATATAGCCGACCGGGTTGGCCCGGTCGGTCATGACATTGCGGGGCCGGCAGACCGGTGTGCGGCTGTCATGCTCGACAATTTGCAGGCGCAGTTGCGGCGCGTGCAGCACCGATGGCGGAACGTTCAGGGGAAATTCGAACCCGAAGCGACCGTGCCCGCCGTGGCGTTCCTGCAGGTCGCGGCGGGTCAGGTCCGCCAGCGTGCCGCCGATGAAATGATTGTTGACGAAAAAATCCAGCCGCAGCGACCGGTCCGGATTGTCCGTGTCCAGCGCATAGCCCCGGCAGACCATGCTGACCAGATCCTCGATATGGCCGATGATGCTGGACCGGTCCCAGCGTTCCAGCAGGGTCAGGGCCGTTCTGAAATCCGCCAGCGTGTCGCGGCCCACCGCCTGTTCAAAGGCATCCTGAAGACGCGGGCTGTCCATGGCGGCCAGCAGCAGCCCCGCCCAGGAGGCGCCGGCTGTGTTCCTGTGCGTGCTTGGACCCATGTACCGATCCGTTTTCCGGTTCCTTTTCCGGCTGGGGGCCTGATCGGTTTTGGGGGGCGCGGTCACCCGCAAATGCCGGGGCAGAATGGCGGCCGCCTCGTCATATTGCCGCGCCGACAGGCCGTCATGAACCAGCTGCCGGCCGGCGATGGCCATTTTCAGAACCTGATGACGGAACTCCTGGCCGCCGATCAGGGTCCGCATGACGGAGAAAAAGGACCGGTCCGCCCCGAGACGCTGGCGTTCCTCCTCATCCGTGGCGGCCCGTCCCAGGATGAGAAGATAAAGCCCCCGGATATCGTCAAGGGTGACGCGTTTGCTTCTGTCCAGTATCCGTCGCATGCATGCCTATCCGCGCCCGGGCACAGTGATGCCGGGCAAAACCACCCATGGGCCTGTCATCCATGGGCCTGTCATCCATGGGCCTGTCATCCATGGGCCTTTCAGGGGTGCCGGGTGTTCAGTCGTGACCATAACGCAGCAGGCTGCTCAGATAGTCGCCGTAGCTGTTTTTATAGCGTGTGGCCAGCGCCTCCAGCGCCGCGTCGTCAATAAAGCCCTGCCGCCAGGCGACCTCTTCCGGGCAGGCGATCTTGAAGCCCTGCCGGGCCTCGATCGTCTGGACGAAATGGCTGGCCTGCATCAGGCTGTCGACCGTGCCTGTATCGAGCCAGGCGGTGCCGCGCTGCAATTTGATGACATTCAGGTCGCCCCGCTTCAGATAGGCGTCGTTGACGCTGGTGATTTCCAGCTCGCCCCGTGCCGACGGTGTGATGGTCTTGGCGATGTCGACCACATCGGCGTCGTAGTAATACAGGCCGGTGACCGCCAGGTTGCTTTTGGGCCTGGCCGGTTTTTCCTCGATGGAGACCGCGCGCCCATCGGCATCCATCTCAACGACGCCGAACGCGCTGGCATCGACCACGGGATAGGCGAAGACATAGGCGCCGGTGTCGACCGATCCGGCTTTTTTCAGCGCCTGTGTCAGGCCGGCGGCGTAAAAGATGTTGTCGCCCAGCGCCAGGGCGCAGGAGTCGCCATTGATGAAGGTTTCGCCGATCAGAAACGCCTGCGCCAGGCCGCCCGGCTCGGGCTGGGCCCGGTAGGCCAGCGACAGACCCCACTGCGACCCGTCGCCAAGCAGGGCCTCGTAAAGCGGCAGGTGTTCGGGCGTGCTGATGATCAGCACATCGCGGATATCCGACAGCATCAGCGTGGTCAGCGGATAATAGATCATCGGCTTGTCATAGACGGGCAGAAGCTGCTTGCTGATCGATTGGGTGATCGGGTACAGCCGCGTGCCCAATCCGCCGGCCAGAATGATACCTTTCATTTCTGCCACGCCTTTCTGACTGTTCGGTGTATTCGTTTCGCTTAAAACATTTTTCGGGGGGCGTTGTCACGCGGCCTGTAACACACGGTCCACACAGTCCGCCACACCGTCCCGCCAGTGCGGCAGCCGCACACCGAAGACACGGGCCGCCTTGCCCGTGTCCAGCCGGGAGTTCGCCGGCCGGGCCGCCGGCGTCGGATACTCCTCGGTGGTAATCGCCGCCACCTCGGGCGGGGGGTGGCCGTGGCCGGCCGCGACGGAGAAGATTTCGCACGCCAGCCCGTGCCAGCTTGTCTCCCCCTCGCCCGCAAGGTGGAAGATCCCGGCATAGTCCGCCTGCCAGCCGGTCGCCGCAATCCTGGCGCAGATGCCGAGCAGCCCGGCCGCGATGTCCGGGGCATAGGACGGGTTGCCCCATTGGTCGCCGACCACCCGCAGGGCGTCGCGTTCGCGCCCGAGACGCAGCATCGTCCTGACGAAATTGTGGCCCCAGGGGCTGTACACCCAGGCGGTGCGCAGGACGATCGCCTTCGGGCAGGCCGCCAGGACCGCCCGTTCGCCGTCCAGTTTGGACCGGCCGTAGGCACCCGCCGGGCCCACCGGGTCATCCTCGACATACGGGTCGGCCTTGGTGCCGTCGAAGACATAATCCGTCGACAGATGCAAAAACGGGATATCCCGGTCCGCCGCGACCCTGGCAAGGGCGGCGGCGCCGTCCGCGTTGATACGCCGTGCCTGGTCCTCTTCCGCTTCCGCCTTGTCCACATTGGTGTAGGCGGCGGCATTGATCAGGATGTCGGGTGCTTCCGCCGCGATCGCGGCGGCCAGTGTGTCCGGCCGGCCCAGGTCCAGATGCGGGCGTCCCATGCAGACCAGCCGGTAATCGGGCAGGCCCGGCGGGGGTGCCGCCCGGTCCAGGGCGGTGGCGACCTGTCCGCTTTTGCCGGCGACGAGGATTTTCATGATGTCCCGGTATCCTTTGACCCGGTTTCTTTCTGCGTTCCGCTCAGAAGGCCCTTGCGTTCATGGGCATGGGCGCGCAGCGGGCCCCACCACCAGTTGTTGTCCAGATACCATTCTATGGTCCGTTTCAGGCCGGTCTCGAATGTTTCCTCCGCGCGCCAGCCCAGCTCCCCCTCCAGCTTGCCGGCATCGATGGCATAGCGTGCGTCATGCCCCGGACGGTCATCGACGAAGGCGATCTGGTCGCGGTAGGAGCCATCCTTTTTCGGCCGCAACGCGTCGAGAATATCGCACAGCCGTTCCACCACCTGTAGATTGGTGCGCTCATTGCGTCCGCCCACATTGTATTTCTCGCCGATCCGGCCCTGGGTCAGGATCAGGTAAAGCGCCTTGGCGTGGTCTTCCACATACAGCCAGTCGCGGACATTGGATCCGTCGCCGTAAACCGGCAAATTCTTGCCGTCCAGCGCGTTCAGGATCATCAGCGGGATCAGTTTTTCCGGAAAATGGTAGGGGCCGTAATTGTTCGAGCAATTGGAAATCACCACGGGCAGGCCGTACGTCTCCACCCACGCGCTGGCCAGATGGTCGGCCGAGGCCTTGGACGCGGAATAGGGCGAGCGCGGATCGTAAGCCGTATCCTCGGTGAACAGACCCGTCCGTCCAAGCGACCCGTACACTTCGTCCGTCGAGACATGCAGGAAACGGAACGCGTCCCGCTCAGCCCCCGTCAGCCCGTCATAATAGGCCCGCGCGCTTTCCAGCAGCCGGAAGGTGCCGACAATATTCGTCTGTATGAAGGCGTCGGCCCCGGTGATGGACCGGTCCACATGGCTTTCGGCGGCCAGATGCATCACCGCGTCCGGCCGGTGTGTTTCAAAGACGCGCGCCAGGGCCGCGCTGTCGCAGATGTCCACCTGTTCGAAACTGTATGAAGGGCTGTCCTGTATCGTCTCAAGCGATGAAAGCGTGCCGGCATAGGTCAGCTTGTCCACATTGACCACGCTGTGTCTGAGGTCGGTGACAAGATGCCGGCACACGGCCGAGCCGATGAAACCGGCACCGCCGGTAACGAGAATCTTCATAAGGGTCAAACCCGCCTTTCCGGCGCCTCATAGGTGAAGGGGCTGTCAAAATCCTTGAAAGACCCGAGGGTCCTGTCCTTGTCCGACAGAATAAGGGCCTCTGACGGGAACGGCCATGCAATGCCCAGATCGGGGTCGTCAAACCGCAGACCGTCGTCGGCTTCGGGTGCGTAAAAATCCGTCACCTTGTAAACAAATTCGGTATCCGGTTCCAGCGTGCAGAAGGCATGGGCGAACCCCGGCGGCACCCAGAGCTGACGCCAGTTTTCCGCGCTCAGCTCGACCGCTTCGTGGGCGCCGTATGTGGGCGACCCCTTGCGCAGGTCGACGATGACATCCTGCACCCGTCCGCGTGTCACCCGCACCAGCTTGCCCTGTGCATGGGGCGGCCGCTGGAAATGCAGCCCGCGCAGCACGCCCGCCTCCCGCGACAGGGAGTGATTGTCCTGCACGAACCGCACCCCCGGGACATGCTGGTGGAACAGGCGTTCATTGAAGGTTTCGGAAAAAAATCCCCGCGCGTCGCCGAAGCGTTTCGGTTCCAGCACGAAGACATCCTTCAGCGTCATGGGGATCACATGCATGTCTGGCCTCTGTTGCGCCGGTGTGTCTTAAACGTCAGGGCGGTGCCTTTGATCATGGTTTATATTGCCTGACCGGCGGGTTGCAAAGGTCTTGATGCCACATTTTAAAAGGCTTGATCGCCGGGGGCATTTACGGGCACACGAAGACCATGTTGAAGCGTTTTTCATCCCGTTGGCGCGCACGCCTGGTCGAAGACAGACAGGCTCTCAAGGCCGCCGGCAGCCGACTGAACGGTGGCAGGCAGGGCGCTGCCGGTCAGTCGGCTGCCGGTCAGGGCGGTGTTCGCTCAGTCGGCATCCGTCCCGGCAGGGGCAACTGGACCGCCATGCGTCGCGGTGGGACCGGTCTGGTTCTGGGATACTGGCCGCGTATTCATCTGAACCCGTTTCATGATCTGTTGTATGCGCGCGCGCCCGCCAATGAGATCGCGGTTGCACCGCTGAACCTGCCCAGCCTTGTCCGCGTGCCGCGGTCATCCCGGCTGGTGCTGCATCTGCACTGGCTGCACAGATGTCTCGACGGCGCCGTCGATGACAGGGATGCGATGAAACGGGCCCGCCGTTTTCTCAAGCGCCTGAAGCAGCGCAAGACCATGGGCGCCGGCCTGGTGTGGTCCATCCACAATGCCCTGTCCCACAGCGCGACCTTTCCCGAGGCCGAGCGCTATCTGCGCGGCCGTGTTGCCGGCCTTGCCGATGTTCTGCACATCATGAACCCGGAAACCGGGGCGGCGGTGCGCGATATGTTCGCCCTGCCGTATGAAAAGTGCGTCCACATTCCGCACCCCGCCTTTACCGGATTTTACGATACCGACAGGGCCCGCCCATCGGCCCGCCATCGTCTTGGCGTTTCCGGCACGGCGCCGGTGTTCCTGCTGTTCGGGCGTCTGGCCCCTTACAAGGGACTGCTGGAATTTCTTGAGATTTTCTCCGCGTTGTCACGTCATTATGACGGCGGGGCCCGCTGTCTGATCGCGGGATCCGCCGGCCCGCCCGGCTTCATGGCTGCGCTTGAAGCGAAAGCCGCGTCTCTGGACGGTGTCACCCTGCGAATATCCCGGACGGACGATGACGGCCTGGCCGACTGTTTCGCCGCGTCGGATGTGGTGGTCTGCCCTTATGACAGGGGTCTCAATTCAGGCGTTGCCATGACGGCCCTGTCTTTCGGCCGGCCCGTCGTGGTGCCGCCGATGATCGCCGCCGCGCTCACGGGCGCCCATGACCATGTGCACAGCGCCGACCCCGCGAGCGCGCCGTCATTGCTGGCTGCCTGCATCGGCGCCGAGCGGGCCGGCCGCCTGTCCGTTTCGTCCGCCGGCCTGCGGCAGTGGTTGCAGGACCGGCATCCCGACCGTATTTCCGACAGTTTTTGTATGGCGCTGCGGCGATCTTTTGATATGCCTTGACCGGACGGTCGTCTTGTGCGGTCGCCCCATCGCGGCCATAGCCTCAGATTTCAGTCGAAGACGTTTGAGAGACGCATATGTTTGATCATATCACCCCGGTTATCCTGTCCGGCGGGTCCGGCACCCGTCTGTGGCCCCTGTCCCGTTCCAAACTGCCGAAGCAGTTTCTCAAACTGTTCGGTGACAAAAGCCTTTTCCAGAGCACGGTGGAACGGGTGGCGCCGCGCTACGGTTTCAGGCCGCCGCTGGTCATCTCGAACACGGATCACCGTTTTCTGGTCAACGAGGCCTTGGCGCAGGCCGGGGTCGGCGCCGAAGGGATCCTCTTGGAACCGTTCGGCCGCAACACCGCGCCGGCCGCGGCCCTCGCGGCCCTGATGGTGGCTGAAAACAATCCCGGCGCCCTGTTGCTGATCATGCCCTCGGATCATGTCATTCTGGACATGGCCGGCTTTCACAAGGCGGTCGAGACCGCCGCGTCGGCGGCCGCGCAAGGGTATCTTTGCTGTTTCGGAATGACGCCCGACGCGCCCGAGACCGGCTATGGCTATATTGCCGGCGGCGATCCGCTGGACGGCGCCACGGGCGCCTATGTGATCGAGTCCTTTCGCGAAAAGCCCGACGTGCAGACCGCCCGCCGGTATCTGGAAGACGGCAAATACAGCTGGAACAGCGGCATGTTCCTGTTCCGCGCCGACACCCTGCTTCAGGCGATGGAGGAGTATCAGAAACCCATGCTGGACGCCCTGCGGGCGGTGATGGGGGCCCTGACCAACGATCTGGATTTTCTGCGTCTCGACCCCGATCTGTTCGCGGCCGTTCCGTCCGATTCCATCGATTACGCCATTATGGAAAAAACCGGCCGGGCGGCGATTGTCCCGGCCGAGTTCGGCTGGTCGGACCTGGGCAGCTTCTCATCCCTTTGGGCGGTCGAGGACAAGGACGAACACGGCAATGTCACGGTCGGCGACGTGATGATGGAAGACTGCCGCGACTGCCTCGTCCATGGCGGCGACCGGCTGGTGACGGCCCTTGGCATCCAGGACCTGATTATCGTGGCAACCGATGACGCCATCCTTGTCTCCGACAAGAACCGCGATCAGGACGTGAAAAGAATCGTCTCGCGTATCAAGGCGGCCGAACGCGAAGAGGCCGATCTGCACACCACCGTTTACCGCCCGTGGGGGTCCTACCGTTCCATTACGGTCGGTGGGCGTTATCAGGTGAAGGAAATCACGGTCTATCCGGGCAAGCGCCTGTCGCTTCAGATGCACCATCACCGTGCCGAGCATTGGGTGATCGTCTCCGGGACGGCCATGGTGACACGGGATGACGAAACCGTGCTGATGAAAGAGGATGAATCCATCTATCTGCCGCTTGGGTGCCGGCACCGCCTGGAAAACCCCGGAAAGACCCCGCTGACCCTGATCGAGGTGCAGACCGGCAGCTATCTGGGCGAGGATGACATCGTCCGTTTCGACGATGATTTCGGCCGCACGCCGCAAAAGACCTGACACCGCACAAAGCCTGACACCGGCTATCTCAAGCGCCCTTCTGAAGCCGCCGTCCACCCAGGTGCGGCTTCGGATACGGCTTTCAGGCCCCGCCTCAGGGGGGCTAGAACGCTTTCAGGCGTTGCAGCAGGGGCAGTCGTCCGGTTTTAAAGGCTTCGGCCCTGTGCATCAATTCCCGGCGGATATTGTCCGCGCCTTCCACCGGTTTGCCGTCCACTCTGATGGTGGTGTTTTTCCGTTGCAGCATGCGGTGCGCATGGTCGGCCATGCCCTGGGCGTCCGGTTTGTCCCCCAGAATCTGGCGGATGAAACACTGTTCGATAAACCCTGACGGTACCCCGCCGCCTGACACCGGTGATGCCAGATGGCCTATGTCCTCGCCGCGCCGCGAGCGTTCCAGAACCGTCCTGTTGAAGGCCCGGGCGGAGTGTTCCACCTGTTTCTGCTGTTCGGGTGTGTTGGCCGGTGTGATCAGGCCCTGCTGCACAAGCATCAGGATGTTCGTCAGAACCAGATTGGGCGGTATGCGCCGCGCCTGCAACGTGTCGATCATGTGGCCGATGGACACCTGCGGCGTTTCGGATGCATCGAACAGGGCGCGGATATGCGCATATTGATCCTCCTTGACGGAGATGCGACCCTTCATGGTCTTGATGCCGGGCTGTTTCGCGCCAAGCGGTCTGATTGGTACCAGATAGTGACCGCGCAGGCGGTGCATGCGCTCGGTCGGGCCCACACTGCGCAGGCCGCGCACGAAATAGTCGCGCCGGAACTGCATGTTCAGGAAATAATCCATCATTGTTTCCCTGAGGATGCGGTCCGGTTCCTTTTCCATCATCGCGCGCTGTGCATCGTTCAGCAGGAACGAGGCGCTGTTCGTTGTCAGATTGGCGGAAATGGCGAAATCCAGTTTTGCGGCCGACAAGTATGCCGCCACATCGGCGAAATAAAACGGGGCAAGGTCCGCGTTCAGATATTCGTGGCTCAGATAGCTGCGGTCTTTCTTGCGGATGATCTCCACCTTTTTCTTGAAAAGGGGGTTCTGGGCAAAGAAAGCCCCGCCGGCCGCCATCATGTCATCGACAAAACCGTTGATATCGCCCCAGTGCGCGCCGGACTGCCGGCCCGCCGGTTTCTTGCGGTCATAATGCAGTTTGGCAAGGTGGCGATAGGGTTGCAGCGAATGCCATCCGGGCAGGGTATTGTAATTCAGATAGAGAACGCCGCCGGGTTTCAGGTGATGCCTGGCAATATCCCGGATGATCCGCCGGTTGTCGTCGGAAATCCAGGACCACACCCCGTACAGCTTGATCATGTCGAATTGCGGCAGGTCCCCGCGCGCCAGAAGGTCCTGAAAACTGTCATCGCTGACATGCAGGCCTGTATCCGCTTCGCGGGCCAGAAGGTCCGCTTCAAGGGCGTGGGCGGGATTGAAATCATTGCCCCGGAATGTGCCGGGATTGGTGGCGGCGTGGATGTTGGCGGAAATACCGCGACCGAACGCCAGTTCCAGATATGTCACCGAGGACCCGATCGCATGGTCGATTCCGTGAAAATCCAGGGTGAAGCGGGCATGATTGGGCGCGAGATCCGTGAAATAGCTCGCGATATAGGTCTCATCGGTCGTGTAACCGTCGCTCCAGTCGTTCATGGGGGACTCCGGGGGCATGGCTTTGAAACAGGGCGTGTGGCGATCCGGGCCAAGACTTTGCCGTCCCTTGCCGGGATGTCAACAAAGGCTTTGTCAGGCGCTTGTTTCATACTGTGAAACGTCTATCAATAGGCCTTGCGGATGAAGTGAGGAATATCCATGCGGACATGGCTTGTGACGGGGGGTGCGGGATTTATTGGCAGCTGGCTGGTCGAGCGCCTGCTGGCGGCGGGGGACAGCGTCCGCGTTCTGGACGATTTTTCAACCGGGACACCGGACAATCTGCCCCGGCATGACGGCCTTCGCATCATCGAGGGCGATATCTGCGACACAGGATTGGTGGCCTCCCACATGGCCGACTGTGACGGCTGCTTTCATCTGGCGGCCGTGGCCTCGGTCGTCCGCTCTTTCGAGGACTGGGCCGAGACCCACAGGGTCAATGCGCTGGGCACTGTCACGGTTCTGGAGCAGGCGCTGCGCGCCGGCATCCCGGTCGTCGCGGCGTCGTCCGCCGCCGTGTATGGCATTCCGACCGCCGTTCCGCAAGAGGAAGACGCGCAAGTCGACCCGCTCAGCCCCTATGGCCTGGACAAGCTTGCCGGCGAGCGCCACGCGCAGCTGATGGCCGGCCACGGGCTGAAAGCCTGTGCCATGCGGTTTTTCAATGTCTATGGCCCCCGTCAGGATCCGAAGTCTCCCTATTCCGGCGTCATCTCCATTTTTGCCGATCGTGCATTGCAAGGCGGGCCGCTGGTCATTGACGGTGCCGGCGATCAGACGCGGGATTTCATCTATGTGACGGATGTGACCGCCGCCCTTGTCCTCGCCATGCGCTTTCTGATGCAGGCGGGGACAGGCGGACGGTTCGAGGTGTTCAATGTCTGCGGCGGCACGGAGACCAGCATCAGCACCCTGGCCGCCGCCGTCATCGCCGCGACCGAAAGCCCGGCGGATATCGAATATGGGCCCGCCCGCACCGGCGATATCCCCCGGTCCCTCGGCGCGCCCGCCAGGGCGGCGGCCCGCCTTGGCTTCAGGGCGGACACACCCCTGGAGCAGGGGTTGCGGTCCCTTGCCGCCGCCCTTGCCGGGGGGGCATAACCGCCTCTTCTCCAACAGTCGCGGGACCGGCCGCGGTCACCATCGTCATGTTCAGACCGCGCCGGTCAGGTATGGGGGTCAGATGGCGTGCATGGCCGTCCTGAGACGATCGCGCAGGGCCGGGTCTTCCATGCCCATGGCCACATTGGCCATCAGCCATCCCAGTTTCGATCCGCAGTCAAAGCGCACGCCTTCGAACTCCAGCGCGTGGAAAGGCTGCGTACCGATCATTTTCGCCATGGCATCCGTCAGCTGGATTTCGCCGCCCGCCCCGATTTCCTTGGCGGACAGGGCCTGCATCACTTCGGGTTGCAGGATATAGCGGCCCACCACGGCCTGTGTGGACGGGGCGTCCTCGGGATGCGGTTTTTCCACAAGTCCCCTGACCTCGATACAGGACCCGTTTGCCTTGCCGGGGGTGATCACCCCGTATTTGCTGGTGTCTTCCTTGGCCACATCCATCGTGGCGACAATGTTGCCGCCGTGGACGTTATAGGCGTCGATCATCTGTTTCAGGGTGCCGGGCTTGCCCTTGATCAGATCGTCGGGCAGGGCGACGGCAAAGGGCTCGTCATTGACCAGTTCCCGCGCGCACCAGACGGCATGGCCCAGCCCGCGCGGGCGCATTTGCCGGACATAGGCGATGCGGCCTTCTTCCTGAAGCATCGACCGGGCAATATCCAGGGCGTCCGCTTTATCGCGTTCCTGCAGGATCGTCTCCAGCTCATAGGCATGGTCGAAATGGTCTTCCATCACCTGTTTGTTGCGCCCGGTCACCAGAATAATGTCCCGGATGCCGGCCTCGATCGCTTCCTCGACCGCATACTGGATCAGGGGGCGGTCCAGAACCGGCAGCATTTCCTTCGGGATCGCCTTGGTCGCCGGCAGAAACCGGGTGCCGAGCCCGGCAACCGGCAGGACAATTTTTCGGACGGGTTTGGTCATGCGTTACTCCAGTTCGCAGAGATAGCGCCGGGTCAGCACCTTGCTGTCTTCGACACCGGGCTGGTCATAGGCATTGATGCCCATCAGATGCGCCGTCAAGACGGTTTCCAGCATGAAATGCATGAAAAGACCGCCGAGCCAGCGTTCATCCATCGCCTCCATCGTCATCATCCGCACGATACGTCCGCGTTTGCGCAGGGTCTCGGCGGTCGCGCGCGTCTGGCACGCGACGATATCGCCGATCGTCTTGCCCGCCATATAGTCAAGGCCGTTGTCCAGGGCCGGGGCGTGCGGTACCGCCGGTCCCCTGCCGTGGCCGGGCACGCCGATCAGCGTGTAGAATTTGTCGTCGGGTCCGTCCACATACAATTGCAGCTGACTGTGCTGGTCCACCGGGCCGATGGCGCGGACCGGCGTGCTGCCCAGACCGTCCTTGCCCAGACTTTCCGCCCAAAGCTGTCCGTGCCAGCGGGTGAAGGCCCGCAACACGTCCGCATACGGCATCAGAACCACCGTGCCGATGTTTCGTTCCGCCGCCAGTGTGTAGGCAAGCGCCGCGCCTTCAACCGGTGCCGCACTGCCGGGATTGGCAAGCGCGTCGTCCAGAACCGCCCTGGCGCCGTCGCGGAACCCCGTGACGGACAGACCGCTCAGCATGGCCGGCACCATGCCGACGGCGGTCAGGACGCTGAAACGGCCCCCCACATCGCTCGGATGGTCGATAATCATGCAGCCCAGGCCCTCGCCGTATCGTCTGAGTGGACGGTCGCCCGGTTCGGTGATGAATGTGAAATGGCGGCCGATCTTCTCAAGGGGTACCCCTGTGTCGATCCAGGCGCGCGCCGTCAGCAATTGCGCCAGGGTTTCAGCCGTCCCGCCCGACTTGGAAATGGCCAGAATATGGGTTTTTTGCGGTGTCAGGGATGAAAACAGCCGGTCCATTTCATACGGGTCGAGACTGTCGGGGAAATGCAGTCGGGGACCGCCCGCATCGCCGTAGCGCGCCAGCGCGGTGGCGGCCTGACCGCCAAGGCTGGAACCGCCCGTACCGAAAACGAGAATGTCGTCAAATGTGCCGGCAAGGCGGTCGCGGACCGTTTCCATGTCCGGCAGGTCATCCATCCGGCCGCACTGCCGTGCAAAACCAGGCAGGCTGTGTTCCATCGCGGTCAGGCCGTCCGCCGCGCGCTGGCGATTGTGTGTGAAGGCGTCCGACAGACCGTGATCGTCCATGACGGCCGGAAGCGCTTTTTCCCCGTAGCTGGATCGGATCATGATGGTGTTTCCTTGATTTGGCGGTCCGGATGGCCCTTTAATTCCCGAACCAGACCACAGGCGGACATCATGTTCAAGGGCATCGGATTTAAGACCGCTTACCCGCTTTTGCCCAATGGTGTCCGTGATCCGGTGATCATGCCGTTTTGACCGGTTCGGACCCGGACTGTATGCAGGGACAGTGCGGCCGGACTGTGACAGGGGGACGATGCGTGACCATTCTTGTGACCGGGGTTGCCGGTTTTATCGGGTTTCACACGGCGATGGCCCTGCTTGGCCGTGGCGACGAAGTCGTCGGGGTGGACAATCTGAATGCCTATTACGATCCGGCGCTGAAGCGGGCGCGTCTTGGCGAATTGAGTAAGACCTTCAGCAAGGCCTTTCACTTTATCGAAGGCGATATCGCCGATCCGGATGTACTGAGCCGGGCCGCCGGGTCAGGGTTTGGCCAAGGGTCTGACCGGGGATCGGTGCGGGCCATTATTCATCTGGCGGCACAGGCCGGTGTGCGCTACAGCCTCGAAAACCCGGCAACCTACGTCCGGTCCAATCTCGTCGGTCACGCCAATGTGCTGGAATTTGCCCGCCATGCCGACGGTCTTGACCATCTTGTCTACGCCAGTTCCAGCAGTGTTTACGGCGGCAATGAGAAGCAGCCCTTTGCCGAGACGGACAGGGTGGACAATCCCGTCTCGCTCTATGCCGCGACAAAACGCGCCGATGAATTGATGAGTCATACATATGTCCATCTCTTCGGTCTGCCGCAAACGGGACTGCGGTTTTTCACCGTCTATGGCCCTTGGGGGCGTCCGGATATGGCCGCCTGGCTTTTTGTCGAAGCCATTTTCGAGGGCCGTCCCATCAAAATTTATAACGAAGGGCGGATGGCACGCGATTTTACCTATATTGACGACATTGTCGCCGGCGTGCTGGCGGCTCTGGACAATCCACCGCCCAGACCGGACCGTCTGCCGGATGCCTCCGTGTCCGCCCACAGGATTTATAATCTGGGCAACAACGCGCCGGTCCGGTTGATGGACATGATTGCCCAGATCGAAAAGGCGGCAGGCCGCGAAGCGGTCAAGGAGTTCCATCCCATGCAGCCGGGTGATGTGCTTGAAACCTACGCCGATATCGCCTGTGCCCGGAAAGATTTGGGATTTGCGCCGTCAACCTCATTGGCCGACGGGCTGGAGCGTTTCGTTGCCTGGTATCGTCGCTACAGGGGTGTGTAGGGGCTTGTTGCCTGTTGCTCTTCTTACCCGTTGCCCTTCCTGCCCGTTGTCAGGGGCAGTGTTTATTCGACGATTTCGCCGGCGGTCAGATATTTGCGCAGGCGCCGCCGCAGAATAGCCCTGCCATGCTGAACGCGCTTGCGGGCGTTCCCTTCCGTGACCTTGTATGTTTTGGCGATGGCGGCATAGGGGCTTTCGTCGACCAGCCTTGAGACGACCGGACCGCGCAGGGACGGCGGCAGGTCTTTCAGAAGCCGGTCCAGAACCTGCCGCAATTCGCTGTTCAGCATATCGTCTTCGGCCGAGGGCTCAGCGCTTGGGGCCAGCAATTCCACGCTCAGCGCATTTTCGGCCTTGCGGCGCCGGTGCCCGTCCATGCACTGGTTATAGAGAATGCGGGCAAACCACGCCCTTTCATTGCCGATGTTTCCATTGGCCGCTGAAAAACTGATACTGGCCTTGCAGGCGGTCGCACTCAGCGCGTCCTCGGCGGTGGGCTGGTCGCCACTTGTCCAGCGCATGCTCAGACTGTGCAGATAATCTTTGTGTTTGTGCCAGGAAAGCCAGAATTGCCGTTTCAGTGTGGTGTGGTTTTGCCGGAGCGCGGTGTGATTTTGCCGGAGCGTGTTGAGGCGGGATTGATGTTTGTCGAGTGTGCTGGTCCTTTTGGGTGGTTTTGATGGCATTAGACGTTTTGATACAATCGTATATGTGTCTCCCCAGGCTTCGGAAAAGTTTCTGTCCGCTCCGTAGTAGTCCCTGTGATCCATGATTACCCCCCAATGAACCTCACAAAGTCAGGTATAGCATTCAACCGAAAGTCGAACTTTTGAGATGTGTCACTATTGCAAGACGGCTCTGCGAGGAATTTGTGAAATTTTTGATGTAAAATTGAGAGGGATTTATTTTTTTTGACAGGAATGAGTGAGCGAAATTAAAAAATCTATATATTTTAGATCGTTACAAGCGGCATGAATAAAAACTCTCTATCAATATATTTCTTTCAAAATCATTTAATAAAAATAATGCAATTTTATTTCAGCATCAAATGAAGCGGATTTCATTCTTGAATAAAAATTTATATAGAGAAAAATAAAAATATTGTTGTTTTACATGATCTTAGAAATGAATTTATTCATAAAAAATATGAAAGAAAATTTCATAAAAAGAAATTTTTGAAAATAATAAAAATCAATTGCTAAGAAATAATTCTATCATTTAAAATCGTTTTTTATATTCATATATTCAAATAAATTTCCCTGACAACACAAAACCAAGGTTAGGGAACTTCAAATGACCAGCAAATCAACGAAACAACTAAATGTGGACTCCGTCCAGGAAACCGAGGAAGACACGGACATCAACACCACGATTAATGAGTCCATCGAGAACGGTGCCACCATTTACATCGACAAAATCGAAAATGTCGAAATCCGTGACGCGGACCTGGCCACGTCGACGACGGAAGATGTTTTTCTGCGGACACTCGCATCAAGCTCCTCCTCTTATTCCAACCCGATTACGAACTTTTTGATGCAGTTGGGCGCCATCCGCGAACAGCAATTGATCGCGACCGAACAGCTGGCGGTCACCGGCGCGGCGGCCGCGAAAATCCTGTCGCTGGACCATGAGCGCCTTCTGGCGGATTACATGCCTCCGGTCGAACGGCGTGAGCGTCGCGAAGCCGTTGAAATTCATGAGATTCTGAAACTGGTCAAGCGTCTTGCCCGTGACGAGGGGGAATAGAACAGGATCTCCGGACCGAACAGTGTCCGGGCCTTTTCTCCCATAACGCTGCGAGCGCTTCTCTTTCCATTCCCTTCATGTTGCCCTTCATGGCCATAACAGGCCTGTCACGGACAAATATCCGCATTGGATGGGGCAGTGCACGCGGACAGGATCTCATAACGCAAGGAGTGCATCATGCCGTCTCCTGATATCGTCCAGTCGGTGTCCGACACAAATCTCAAGGTGATCGGCGATGTGCCGGCCTGGACAACCAGTCTGTTACAGCAATTCACCGCCCAGTCCTCCGGGCAGGCAATGGAAAATGCGGTGATATCCAACAACATCACCAACACCATTGCCACCACGTCAGCCGGTATTCTTGTGAACCAGATGCAGGTCATGGCCTCGCAGATGAACAATCTGATCGCCGAGATGGGCACCAACAAAGCCATGCTGACAAACACCATCGGTCTTGGCCAGTCCGCCCTGAATGATGCCATCAGCCTCGGTCAGTCCGGCCTGAACAGCACTATTCTCGCCAACAAGAACACGCTTGCCGGCGTTGAAGGGGATGCCATGGCCCTGCTTGGCATGATCGCATCCTTCATTGCCGCGGTCGAGGAAGTCGGCATCGGCGCCGACGCCGCCGTCGGCATCGTCGTCACCATTGCCGAAGTGGTCATTCAGTTCCTGAAAACACTGTCCGGCTGACCGCTCTCTGAACTATTGCCGGTTGCGCCGGCGGAATTTTCCGCCGGCGCACATAAAAAATAAATTTATTCTTTTCAATGGCTTGGCTGGTCTCGTTCAGAGTGCCGGCCCATCTGCGTTGTCACAACTGCCGCGCTCGACCGTCTAACCCACGACTTTGAATTCAACACGCTGACATGCCTGATGCGGGGGATCACAGCCCGCCGGGGCGCTGACAGGTCGGCTTGCCAGTCGGAGGACGAATCGTGGATCCCACTCTTGTCAACGGGCAGATCACAGATGCTGTCACCCAGACGAATGTAACGGTTCTCGGCAATGCCACCGCCCAGGCGACCGCGAATCTGTATCAGGTCATGGCGCATTCGGTCGGCCTGTCCATGCAGAACGCCGTCGCCAATCAGCAGAACATGAACTCGATCAGCAATGCGGTCACCGCGCAAGGGGTGAACAATCTGTACACCGTGCCGGTCGCCGCCGATGCCAAAGCCGTCAACACGGTGCTGACCGACAATCAGGTGGCGGCGATTATCGCGGCCCTGGCCGCCGCCAAGAAGGCATAGCCCCCGGGGCGCGTGCCGCGCTGCGGATAATGATCGCCGGACAGGCATCGCGACAGTCTTCGGCGCGAAGGCGCCGGAAAAGGGTGAACCGCTTGGCCCACCCCTTCATCGAAAAGGCCAGGTGAAACAGGAGACAGGAAAATGGCAGATCCAACACTCGTGAACGGCCAGATCACCGATGCGGTGACCCAGGCCAATGTGAAGGTCCTGGCCGATGCACCGGCCCAGGCTCTCGGCAATCTGTATCAGGTGGCCGGACATTCGACCGGTCTTGGCATTCAGAACGCCACGGCCAACCAGCAGAACATGAACACCATCGACACCGGTGTGACCACTCAGGGCATCAACCTGATTTACACCATGCCGGTGGCAGCCGACGCGCGCGGCACCAACGAGATCTTCTCGGGTAATGCGCTGGCCGAAATGATCGCCCAGCTCAAGGCAACCCTGCAGGCCTTCAAGCAGCAGCCGACCATCCCCGGCGCGGGCTGAGCCGAGACGACGTATGCCTTTCCAAACAGACTGTGAACACCAAACAGCTTTGATTCAGGGAGTATGACATGGCTGATCCGACACTGACCAATGGACAGATTACCGATTCTGTCACACAGGCCACCCTTGGTGTTCAGGGGCTCGCCCCCAGTTCGGCTCTCGCGAGCCAGATGCAGTCCACCGGGCATACGTCGTCCCTGGGCGTTCAGAATGCGCTCGCCAATCAGCAGCATCTCTCGACCCTCAGTCTGTCGACCACGGCGCAGTCCGTGAATCAGATTCTGGGTCTGAGTGCCGCCATATCCGGCCGCAGTTTCAATGACGCCCTTACCGGAAATCCGTTGGTCCAGTATCTCGCCCAGCTGGTCAGCTTGCGGGAAATGGTCAACAGCAACCGTCTGATGACACAGGGAACCAGACGCCGCGAACAGCGGATACCCGGTCAAACCGTAGTCTCGGACTCCAGCGAAAGCATGTCTTTCTCAACGACGTGAAAGACCTGACACCGTCCGGCCCCCACATGTGAGAGCCCCCATGCCGACCGCTCTCATCCATACCTTCAAAGGAGAGAAAAAATGGCAGATCCAACACTCGTAAACGGCCAGATCACCGATGCGGTGACCCAGGCCAATGTGAAAGTCCTGGCCGACGCGCCGGCCCAGGCTCTCGGCAATCTCTATCAGGTCGCCAGCCATGCCACGGGTCTCAGCATCCAGAATGCCACGGCCAACCAGCAGAACATGAACACCATCGACACCGGTGTGACCACCCAGGGCGTCAATCTGATTTACACCATGCCGGTGGCAGCCGATGCGCGCGGCACCAACGAAGTCTTCTCAGGCAACTCGCTGGCTGAATTGATCGCCTCTCTCAAAACGACTGTCTCATCCTTTTCCTAAATCCTGACAGTCATTTTCATCCGCTCTCGCGGTGACGCGAAAAACCGCGAGGGCCAAACGATAGGAGACGTCCCGTGGCGGATACAACACTCGTCAATGGTCAGATCACCGATGCGGTGACCCAGGCCAATGTGAAGGTTTTGGCCGACGCGCCGGCCCAGGCTCTCGGCAATCTGTATCAGGTGGCCGGGCACTCGACCGGTCTCGGCATTCAGACGGCGACAGCCAACCAGCAGAACATGAACACGATCGATACCGGCGTCACCGCCCAGTCGATCAACCTGCTCTACACCATGCCGATCGCGGCAGGGGCCCGGGGTACGAATGAAATCTTCTCCGGCAATGCGGTTGCCGAGACGATTGCCCAGCTCAAGGCCACGCTGGCCAGCTTCCCGGGCTGATCAATCCTGACCACGGCGTCCAGTGCGCCGTGGTCTCCGCCCTTTTTCTGATGGAGACACAAAATGGCAGACCCAACCCTCGTGAATGGCCAGATGACAGACGCTGTCACCCAGGTAAACCTCAAGGTTCTGGGTGAGGCCCCGGCGCAGGCGTTGGCCAGCCAGTATCAGACATTCGGGAATTCCGCCGGCATGGCGATCCAGAATGCCGTCGCCAATCAGCACCAGTTTTATGCTGTGGGGACCAGCGTCACCACCCAGGCGGTCAACCTGATCATGAGCATTGATTCAGCCACGACCGTTCGCGGCCTGGATACCGTTTTTTCAGGGAATCCGGTCGCCAGTAACACGGCTGACCTGCTGGCGGCCGCCAGGCCCACGGGGCGCGGCTGACGGCACTCGCTTTTAACCAGACAACAAGCAACATAGGGAAACCAAAATGTCCATCAAAGGCGTTGAAAACACGAAGACCGCAGATCATGAAAACTGGGTGATCCGGGGAGCCGGACATGAGGAAAAAGCCATCATCAGCAGCGCGGCGGCCCAGACATTCGCCCTGATGATGCAGAACACGGCGGCCCTGCAGCAGTCCATGTTCACCATTCTGAACGCCATGGCCAGCAAGGCCCTGTCCAACATGGCCGAGAATGCCCCGCAGGATGCCGTGAACAGTATCGGCACGCTGTTGCAGAACACGTCGTCGGTCGATCAGATCGCCAAGATCATCGAACTGGCGAACACCGGCACCATAACACCCCAGACGCCCCCGGCCGGTAATGACCCCGGCAAGGGAAAACCGACCCATGGCGGGCCGGAGCAGGACCAGCAGGATCAGGCCCCGGACGGCCCCGGCGAAGGTGGTCCCGGCCAGGACTGGGCCGGCTAGGCGGGCGGACCGGCCAAAAGGAATTTGACAGTCCCTAACCTTGGTGCCGGTTGCCGGAGGTTTCAGTGGATCATCCGGTGGCCGGCCCGTTTTTTTGGAGGGACAAAAAGAAAGGGTCGATCACAAAAGCGGATCAGGGCAGGACCCCGAGCGAAATGCCCGGCCTGATCGGGAGAACAGCATGGCACGCAAACGATACAGCGATGAGATGGTACGGCAGGTCTTGCGCGATGTGGAAAACGGGGCGGCGATCGGGGATGTGGCGAAGCGCTACGGCATTGCGGAGGCAACATATTACCGCTGGCGCATCCGGTACGGTCCGGCCGCCGCGATGCGCGGCAAATCCCTGAAGGAACTGGAAGAGGAAAACAGACGTTTGCGGCACCTCTTCACCGAGGCCGCACTGGAGACCGCCAAACTGCGGCGCCAGATCGAACAGATGAGCGTGGATAAGGACTGAGAGCATGATCGCGGCGGCCATGACGTACGCCGCATGGGAAACAGGAGGACAGAGATGACTGCATACGGTCTCAGATCACCCAAAATGGCATTCAGCAGTTTGCCGCATAACAATGCCGGACGCTTGCCCGTCGGTATCTGGAGCAAGGACAGCGTGCCGATCAACATCCGCCGTATTTTTTACGGCGAGGCGGGGTATGACAATGACCTTGGTCCCTTTTCGCGGCCTGCCGGACTGAACCCGCCCACCGTCCGCAATCTGATCTCGTACGAGGATGACCGCGACTATATCAGCGGCGTTTACCGGGCGACCTATGACTTTGTCGACTACAGCGCCCATGAACACTACAAAACCGACAAGAACAAAAATACCCGTTTCGAAACATCCATCAGACAGTCGATCTTCTTCCCTGACTGGATGGGGGCCGAAGATGTCCTGACAGCCATCAAACAGGCCTATCAGGGCTGGTTGGCGACGGGTCCGATCCAGACCTTCTCGACACCCTGGTCCGGATTTGCCGCCGCCGGCAACGGTCTCGCCATTATCGGTTATCTGGACGAACTGGGACGCATTGCCTGGGCGCGGCCGTTCGACATCCTGCTTGGCGCCGAGGTTGGTGAAAGCGTGGTCGTCGGCGCCTCCAAGGGCGAGCCGGAAAAACCCCGCAAGGCCCCACGGACCGGCGCCTGACCGTTGCCGGGCCGCCCGTCAGGGGCGGCCCGGATGCCCCCGGACGCCATTACCATTTCAGCCGGCGCGATGTTCCGCCTGCCGCAAGGACGGCCCGCCGCCGCCATCAACAGAAAAGGATGCCGATCAATGACTTTGCTTGTAAGAATGCACGTCTATTCCGGCAGGCCCGACCCCGTCTGGATCGTGCCCGAACAACATACGAAAAAAATCCTGCCCAACCTCGAAGGCATGCAGGGCGCGGGCAAGCCCGCCGGGCACCGCATGGGGTACAGGGGATTCAGTGTCCTGCGGACGGATGCCGGGCAGTCCGGCCGCCCCATGATCGTGGACACGCCGGGCTCCAATGCCTTTACCGGGACATTCGTGTCCGGCGCCCCGGCGATTGAGGAATATCTGCTGTGGACGGGTAAAAAAGCCCTGAGCGACCGTTTGTCCACCCATGCCCGCCAGGCGATCGAAGCCGCCGTGCCGCCGGCCGAACAGGGCATGGAAGCCCTGTCCTGTCCGCCTTGCCGCGGCGAGGACGCCCCGGCCTATGAGCCCGACTGGTGGAATGACAATGCGGACAGAAAAGCAACGAACAATTGCTATGCCTATGCCAACAACCAGGCCACCAACACCTTTCCCCAGCCCGGGCGCGGCAGCGGGCAGATGTTCACGTCGCTCACCTGTCTCGGCGATGACGGTGTTACGGCGGCGTCTGTCCGGGACGGCCTGGTCGACGTGCCCGATTTTTCCGAGATGACGCCCGGCTGGTATGTGGCACTGGTGATCTGGCCCGATGAGGATTATCATTGGTACCGGCAGGATTCGAACGGATGCTGGTCGCACAAGCCGGGCATGACCGATGTCATCAATGTCGACCATGCCGGCAACCGCATTACCGACCCCATGACGGCGGACCGGGGGCCGTACACGACATTCTGCACCTATATGGTCACCAATTCCGGTGTCACCATTGCCTGAGGGTGAAGTCTGAAACGTGTGTGTGACCGTGACCGCAGACCTGTATTCCGGACGGCCGAACCCGTCATGGGATGTGACCGGCGACACGGCTGAACGTGTCGCCGGTGCATTGCGTGCATTGCCGCCCGGCGGCGATCCGGCCGTGCGCCCGCCCGGTCTCGGCTACCGTGGCATGCGGGCCGAAATCGTCAGCGGGGACGGCACGGATGTCTGGTGCCTGTATGGCGGTACCGCCCGTCACGGCGACGGCCTGTTCACGGATCGGGGCCGCGCCGCCGAACGGATGCTGATCGACACCGGGACCGGCACACTGACGGCTGCGAGCCTGACGCATATATCGGGCACATTCTAACCCTTTGCGGTTGGTGCCGGCCGCACAGTCCGGGCGCTTCGGCAATCATCATTCAGCAGTCGTCGCCCATCAATCATCGTCACTATGGTTTGCGGGCACGTATTTATGAAGGATGCGCCGGACCGCCTCTGCACACCGCTGACGGCTTAGACAGGCATGTCGGCGATGGGCAAGGCGGATGTTTCCTTGGTCGTCGATACGGCGATCATCGAATTGATCTCCCGCACCGCCGGCAGCTGTGACAGCCTGTCGAAGAACAGACGTTCATAGTCCTTGATATCCTTCGCGACGACGCGCAGCAGGAAATCGACCTCCCCCATCAGGACATAACACTCCTGCACCTCCGGCAGGACGGCGATGGCGCGCTTGAAATCATCCAGCGCATCGCTTTGGTGCGTTTCCAGTTTCACATGCGCGAACACCAGCACACTGAGGCCCAGCTTGTCCCGGTCCAGAAGGGCGACACGGTCCCTGATGACGCCGTCGTCCTCAAGCCTGCGGATGCGCCGCCAGCAGGGCGACTGGGACAGGCCGACGGCTTCGCCGACTTCCGCCGTGGAGGCGCCGCCATTGGCTTGCAGAAAGCGCAGGATTTTCCTGTCATAGGCATCAAGAGACTGTGGCATGATTTAATCTCTCTGGACTATTTTAGTGCATAAATTATGCAGAAAAATATGGCTTTCCACAATATTGGAAAATTTTATGCCGGCTCTCTGGGATATATTACCTGCCTATGATCTGTCATGGCTTTCAAACGGGGAAGACGCTCATGGTTCTGCCGGATTGCAGTGCCTATACATTTACGCTCAGCGGTGCGGACGATCCGGCGACCCTGCCGCGTGTGCTTGAACCTTTTGCCGTTCTCGGGCTGGCGCCGTTCAGTGTGCAGGCGCGCCGCGATGCCGGTATGCTGCGGATTGACCTGTCCTTTACCGGGCTTGATCCGGACCGTGCCGAAACCTTGTGCCGGCGGATCGGCGCCATCGTTCTGGTGGCCGAGGCCCGCATGCGCCCCTGTGCGCGCCCAGACGCCGGTACCCAACCAGACTCCGGTGCCCACCCAGAGCCCAGTGTCCGCCCAGACTCCAGTGTCCGTCCTGACACTTCCGTCCGCCCGGAAACAGACGTGGCGGCGGCATGATCGTGCCGGTCAGGTGAATTTCCTCACCGCGTTGGACCGGCACAGAATATTGACGAGCGCCTGTTCCCGGGCGTGAACCCGTTGCTTGGGGCCGCCCAGGCTGATCACCAGATCCTGTGCGCCGAACGCGTCGGTCAGGGGGGCGGCGATGGCGCCCACATCGCTCAACACCGTGCCGTAACTGATGGCACAGCCGCGCCGGCGGACTTCTTCCAGTTGGACGCGGATGGTGTCCAGCGCCGGTATGTCCAACTGGCGGGTGGCGCGGTCGTGCAGGCGTGCCAGTTCCTGCGACGGCAGAACGGCCAGCATGGCGTGGCCGACGGCGCTGGTCCACATGGGGAAGCGGAAGCCCGCCTGTACGGTCAGCGAAATCGCCTGCGAACTTGTTTCCACCTTGACCGCTTCCATCTCCAGATCGTTGCGCATGCTCAGAACCACGGTTTCGTCGGTTTTTTCCCGCAGGTCCCGGATCATCGCCAAAAGTCTGGGGTCCCGGATGATCGCATCCAGAATCCAGTCCGACATATGCTGCAGTTTCGGGCTGGGAAAATAGGTCCGCTTCTTGCGGTCGATGGTCATGTATCCAAGGGCCGTCATATCGCGCAGCAGGACGTTCAGGCTGGATTTCGGGCAGTCCAGATGCTCGGCAATGTCGCTGGCCGACAGGGGATGCTGACTCTCGCGGAACAGTTCCAGCATCTGAAACAGGCGTTTTGTTGCCAGATTGGGTTCTTTCATGTCATCAAATCCATATATCTGTCTGATAAAATCAAATATAGCGATTTTCGTTGACGGTCAATGTCAGTGCTTAAAGCATTGCGGCAAAGCAGACAGGGAACAGGAGGGGAAACCAATGTTCAATTATCGCCCGGCCCGCTTGGCAGGAAGCGTGGGCTCTACCGTTCTGATGGCATTGTTGGCGTCACCGTCGCTCAGTGCGCAGCAGCAGGACGACACCGAGACGGACACTTTGTCGCTGGATGAAATCGTCATCACGGCGGAGCGCCGCGCCGAATCCATTCAGACGGTTCCGGTGGCGGTGTCCGCTTTTGACGAAAACACCATGCAGCGGCGGCAGATGCTGGACACCAAGTCGGTGATCTTCAACGTGCCCAATCTGACGGGTAACAGCAATGTGGGCCAGCAGACCGCGACGACCTTTTTCATTCGCGGGGTGGGGACGACCGAATCGCTTGCCACCGTCGACACCACCGTCGCCGTCTATATCGACGATGTCTATGTGGCGCGTCAGGGTGTCAATAATTTCAACCTGTTCGATGTGGAACGGATCGAGGTTCTGCGCGGACCGCAGGGCACCCTCTATGGGCGGAACGCCACCGGTGGCGCGGTCAAGGTGGTGACGAAGGAACCGTCTGCCGAACCGGAGCTGAATGTCGATGCCGCTTACGGCAATTACGACCGCTACCGTCTCCGTGTATCGGGCAACGCCCCGCTGGTGGAGGACAAGGTGTTTTTCCGGGGCGCGTTTCTGACCGAACAGGGCGACGGCTTCACCGAAAACGTCGTCCTCGATCGGGATGTCAACGACCTGAACTATTTCGGGGCGCGCGGCGCGTTGAAATTCATCCTGTCCGACAGGGTTGAAGCCACGATTGCCGCCGATTGGAGCCGCGATGAACAGAACGGCATGTACGGTGTCGACATCGGCAATATCACCCGCCCGTCCTCGGGCGATCTGTTCGTCTCCAACAGTGGCGAGGATATCGAGAACGTTGCCGAAACCTATGGCGGCAGCCTGCATGTCTCATGGGATATAAACGATAACTGGAATCTGGAAAGCATCTCGGGCTACCGGACGACGACACAGCTTTACAATCTGGATATCTCCGATCAGCCGGTGCCGATTTTCCGGCTCAGCTCCGATGCCGAGTCCGAGCAGTTCACCCAGGAACTGAAAGTGCAAGGCACCATCGGCGACAGGCTCGATCTGGTGGCCGGTCTGTTCTATTTCACCGAGGAAAGCGACGTTTTCCTTCAGGATGACTTCGCCCCCGGCGGCCTGACGGAACCGCGCACGCCCATTCTCGTATCCGACCGTTTCTATAACGTGCAGACGGACAGCTACGCCGCCTTTGCCCAGATTGACTATGACATCACCGACCGGCTGACCCTGATCCTCGGCGGACGCTATACGCGTGACGAAAAAGCCATCGAAACCAATCAGATCATCAATGGCAATCAGGGCTTCAATGATGACGCGCTGCGCGCTCTCGGTGTCGATCTGGAGCCCAATTTCGGTGAATTCACGCCCAAACTCGGGCTGGATTTTCAGGTCACCGACGACTGGCTGACCTATGCCTCCTACACCCGGGGCTTCCGCAGCGGCGGCTGGCAGGCACGCGTCAACAACGCGGCACAGTTTCTGAATTTTCCGGCGGAAATCGTCGACAGTTACGAGATCGGCAGCAAGGCCAGCCTGTTCGACGGGCGGGTTCTGTGGAATGCGGCGGCGTTCTTCGCCGAATATACCGATCTGTTCAATTCGGTCCCCGGCGCCGACAACACCTTTCTCGTGGCCACGGCGGACGCTGAAATTTACGGTTTTGAAAGCGAACTGACCTTCCGGGCCAATGAATGGCTCGACCTGTTCGCCAATTTCGGCGTGCTTGAGACCAGCTATAAGGAACTGGAGCCCGCCGTGGACGCCCAGCTGGGCGATGAATTGCAGCGCTCCCCGTCCTTTCAGGGGAAAGCCGGATTTTCCGTCGACTATCCCATGGCGAACGGCGACAGCTTTCTGGTGAACGGCGATGTGTTCTACACATCCGAATTTTTCACCAACCCGCAGAATGGCCCCTTTTCGCAGACCGGTGACTTTGCGCTGGTCAACGCCTCGGTCGGCTATCGTTTCGACGACGGGCGCTACACCATTTCCGCCAACTGCCGCAACTGTCTGGACGAGGAATATTTCGACAGCATTCTCAGCTTCCCCGGCGCGGGCTTTGTAACCGTGTACCCCGGCAATCCCCGTTTTTACGAGATTGCCGTCAGCCTGCGCTTCTAAGCCGGCTCCCCGGCCGGACAGGCCGGGTCGGTTCCGTGATAGGATACCGGTCCGGCCAGCCCTTGCGGGGGCTGCGGAACAGTGTTTGAAACAGGACAGGCTTGCCACACCCCCATGACCCCGACATCCGCTTCCCGACCGGCCGGTGACAGACCGGAAGGCGTATCATCCGCCCCTGCGCGGCGCACCGGCCCGGCGGCCTGGTATGCTCTTTTTGTACTGTTCGTCGCCTATACATTTTCCTTTATCGACCGCACCATTCTGGCCTTGCTGGTCGAGCCCCTGAAACAGGATCTCGCGCTCAGCGACACGCAGGTCAGTCTGCTGCACGGGTTTGCCTTTGCCATTTTTTACACCACGCTCGGCATTCCCATCGCCCGCCTTGCCGACCGCATGCCCCGGCGTACCATCATCGTCTGGAGCGTCGCGGTCTGGTCCGTGGCCACATGCCTGTGCGGCCTGGCGGGACGGTTCGCCCATTTGTTTCTGGCCCGTGTCGGCGTCGGCGCCGGCGAGGCCGGCCTGTCGCCCGCCGCCTATTCCATGATCGCCGACATGTTTCCGCGCCGCCTGCTGGGTCGTGCGCTCGGCCTTTACAGCATGGGGGTCTATGTGGGGGCCGGCCTCGCCTTTCTGGTCGGTGGGGCGATTGTCGGACGGGCGCTGGCCGCCGGTACCCTGTCCCTGCCGCTGGTGGGCGAGTTGAAGGCATGGCAGGCCATTTTCTTTATTGTCGGCGCGCCCGGCCTGCTGGTGGCCCTTCTGATGCTGACGGTGGCGGAACCGCCCCGCAAGCAGGCCGCGCCCGCCCGGACGCACCGTTCGCTCACCGCCGTCTTCCGCTTTATCGCGGCGGAGCCGGGCACCTTCCTGATGCATTTTGCCGGCTTCTCGGCGCTCGGACTTTTGTTCAATGCCTTCATCGCCTGGTCGCCGTCGCTGCTGATCCGCCAGATGGCGTTCACAACGGCCGAGGCCGGGGCGCTGCTGGGCCTTGGTATTTTGGTGTTCGGCAGTCTCGGCATCGTTGCCGGCGGCGCCTATTCCGACTGGCTGGAACGGCGCGGGAGGGCCGAGGCGCCGCTGCTGACCGGGCGTCTGGCGGGCGTGTGGCTGCTTTTCGCGGGTATTCTGCTGCCCCTCGTCGAACATACGGCGGCCAAGGCGGCGCTGGTGGGGCTGTTCTTTTTCTGGGCTGCGTTTCCCTATGCGGCGGCGGCCGCGGCCATTCAGATCGCCGCGCCGCCGGCCCTGCGGGCGCAGATGTCCGCCGTCTATCTGTTCTGCCTCAATCTGGTCGGCATCGGTGTCGGGGCGACACTGGTCGGTGTGCTGACCGATTATGTCTTCGCCGATCCGGCGGCGCTGCCGTGGTCCATGGCGGTGACGGCGGCGATCAGCGCGCCCGTGGGGGTGCTGTGTCTCCATCTCGGCTGCGCGCCCTTCCGCCGCAGTGCCGCGGCCCGGACGCGGGAAAACGCCGATGCGGGCGCGGGAACAGCTTCTGAAACAACGGCCGGCTCACGCGCCGGATCCGCCCAGAACAATTTTTTGGAAACATAGGGACAGTCCTTCATGACTCAGGCCATTGATATTGTCGTCAATCAATTTTCCCCGGTCGAGGTCGCGCGCGGCCAGACCGGTTTCGACGCCGACTTCATGACACAGGTGCGCATGCCGGAAGACATGCGCGGCGGTGTCACCATGACCGATTATCTCAAAAAGATGGACGCGGCCGGGATTGAACGGTCCCTGCTGATCGCCGTTCGCGCCGGCGACCGCCGGATGAAAGGGTCTTTCCAGATCCCCTATGACCAGGTGGCGCAGTGGTGTCATGCCTATCCCGACCGGTTTTCCGGCCTTGCCGGGGTGGACCCCTTCATGGGGATGGAACAGCTGCGCGATCTGGAATACGCCGTGCGGGAGCTTGGCTTCGTCGGCGCGCACAGCTACCCCCACTGGTTCCGCCTGCCGCCGGACGCGGCCCAGTGGTACCCCATCTACGCCAAATGCTGCGAACTGGACATCCCCATCATGATGCAGGTGGGCCAGAACCTGATCTATCAGAAGGATGTGCGCCTGCCGTCGGTGGCCCGGCCCATTCTGCTGGATCAGATCGCCATCGACTTTCCCGAGTTGACGCTGATCGGCATCCATATCGGCGTGCCGTGGACGGACGAGATGATCGCCATGGCGTGGAAACATGAAAATGTCTTCATCGGCATCGACGCCTATGCGCCCAAACATCTGCCCGCCAGCCTCAAACACTATATGAACACCTATGGCCGGGAAAAGGTGCTGTTCGGCACCGACTGGCCGGTCATCGACCCCGAGCGCGCCGTGCGTGAAATGCGCGACCATGCGTTCCGCGCCGAGGCCCACGATCTCATCATGCGGGGCAATGCCCTGAAAATATTCGACTTTGACCGTGTGCCGGCCAAACATATTCCCCTGGCGGGTGCCGGACCTTTGACCGACGATGGAGACGGGGCCTGATGACGGTGGTGCCTCCTTTGACCCGCGCCCCGGACCATCCTCCGGCACACTCCGGGACACGCCCCCGGACCCGCTCTTTGGGGCGGCCCCTCCTGCTGACCGGTGGCGTGCGCGCCGCCGCGCGCCGGGCGCCGGACAAGGTGGCGCTGCGCCAGGGCCGGCGCCGCCGCACTTACGGTGACCTGATCGCCGCCATGGACCGGGTGGCGGCCTATGGTTTGTCCCTCGGCCTGCAAAACGGTGACCATGCCGCTCTGATCGCACCCAACTGTCTGGAATATATGGAAATTGTCGGGGGGTTGAGCGATATCGGCGTGGCGGTCGCCACCCCCAGCTACCGGCTCACCGCCTCTGAGCTCACCGCCATACTGCTGGACTGCGGCGCGAAACTGGTGATCATTGACGCGGCGACGCGGGACCGTGTCGACCTGTTGTCGGGTCTGCCGGGACATGTAACCGTTGCCACCGTCGCTGATGTGGCGGACTTTGCCGGCCCGGTAGGGCTTGTCGACGGGCCGGTCGATGAGGGCCAGGCTTTTGCCATTCCCTACACCTCCGGCACCACCGGTGCGCCCAAGGGGGTGATGATCTCCCACCGGGCGCGGGTCATGACCTTTTACGGGATGGCGGCGGAATATGGCTGTTTCGGGCCCGACTGTCATTTTCTCGCCATCGCGCCGCTGTGTCACGGGGCCGGCTTTGCCTTCGGTTTCGCGCCGCTGTTTTTCGGCGGCACGGTCGAGGTGATGGAAAAATTCGATGCCGAGACCGTGCTTGCCCGCCTGCATGAGGGCGGCTTTGACGGCGTCTTCATGGTGCCGACCCATTTCAGGGCGATTTTCGATCTCGATGCGGATGTGCTGGCGCGCTATCACGGCCATGATCTGAGCGCGATCATCTCCAACGCCGCGCCCCTGCCGCAGACGATGAAGGAGAAAATCGTCGCCTATTTCGGCCAGGGCCTGTTGCACGAGACCTACGGCTCGACCGAGGCCGGCATCGTCACCAATCTCCGCCCCGTCGACCAGCTGCGCAAGACGGCCTGTGTCGGTCTGCCGTTCCCGGCGACCGAGGTCCGGCTGCTCGACGATGCCGGGCAGCCGGTGCCGGCGGGCGAACCGGGCGAGCTGTTCGCGCGCGGTCCCAGCCTGTTCAACGGCTACTGGCAGCGGCCGGACGCCGACGCCGAGACCATCGTCGACGGCTGGGTCACGGTCGGCGACATTGCCGTCGCCGATGACGAGGGCTATATCCACATCATCGACCGCAAGAAGGACATGATCCTATCCGGCGGGCTCAATATTTACCCGAAAGAAGTGGAAACCGTGATCAACCGCTTGCCCGGCGTGGCGGAAAGCGCCGTCATCGGCGTGCCCGACGACCATTGGGGCGAGGCGGTCAGGGCCTGCGTCGTGTTGGCCCCCGTGAATGCCGGAGATGCCAGGGATGCCAGGGATGCCGGCGACGCCGTCACCGCGGACACGGTGATCGCGGCCTGCCGCGAGGCCCTGGCCGGTTTCAAGGTGCCGCGCTCGGTCGTCTTCCTCGACGCACTGCCGCGCAACGCCGGCGGCAAGATCCTGCGCCGGGCCCTGCGCGATGCCGGCTGACACGGACACCGATCCCGGCCTGGCCCCGGCCGGGTCGGAGCGGCCTGAGACAACGGAGGCGCCGCAGTCGCCAGACCTATCGGATACAATGGACCGCCGCGCGGCCCTGCGCCGCAGGGCCGAGGCCGCCGGCCTCCTGCCCCTGCTGGATCAGAGCGCGGAAACCGCCGCCCTGTTCCGCCACGACGTCTTCGCCCGCGCGGCGCACCCGCCGCTCGGCGTGTTCCGGGTCGCGGCACGCGGCGATGTGCAGGCGGTGATGCGGCTGGCGCGGGAGGCGGCGCTGGATGTGGAGGTGCGCGGCGGCGGCCTGTCCTACAGTGGCGGCTACCTGCCGCAGACCGACCGGACGGTGACGCTGGATATGCGCGGGCTGGACGGCATTACGGTCGATCCGGCGGGACGCTGGGTCGCGGTGGGGGCAGGGGTGACATGGGCGACACTGCGCGACACGCTGGCGGGTACGGGACGGCGTGTCGCATTGCCGGCGCCGGTCTCGGGCAGTGTGTCGACGGTGGGCGGCGCGATCCGGCAGGGATTGCCGGGCAATATGGACGCGGTGCTGGCGGTGGAAATCGTGCTGGCGGACGGCCGGGTTTTGCGCACCGGCGGCCTGGCTTGTGAGCAGGCGCCGGTCTTTGATGGCGGTGCAGGCGCGCCGCAAGAAGAGACTGATATATCAAGATCTTACTGGCGCGGGCAGGGGCCTGATCTGACCGGGCTGTTCATCGGGGATTGCGGGGCGCTGGGCGTGCTGACAGAGGCGTGGCTGGCGCTGGAGCCGGTGCCCGGCCACAGCGAATATGTTTCGGCGGTGTTCCCGGACACGGCGGCCTTCGCCGCCGCCTTTGCCGCTGTCAGCCGTGAAGGAGCCGGAGCCGGAGCAGGGCCGGGCACGGGGGTGCGGGCGTATGGCATGGACCCTGGGCGCATGGCCGGCGCGGCGCTGCCGGACGGGCGCGAGCGGCTGCGCATGGGGCTAAGCCTGCTGGCGGCGGCGCGGGGCCTGGGCGACCTGATACGGCTGGCCGCCATGGGGGTGCGCGCCGCCCTGTCGCCGCGATCGGTGACGGCGCCGGCGGGCTGGGGCCTGCATCTGATCGTCGAGGCCGGGAGCCGCGGCGCCCTGCGACAAGCATCGGGCCGCGCGGCGGCGCTGATGGCGGCCCACGGCGGCACGGCGATCGCGGCGGCCATTCCGGCGGCGCTGGACGCCCGGCCCTTTTCGGTGCGCGGCATGCTGGGCCGCGCCTATGAGCGCTGGGTGCCGGCCCACGGCATTTTCGAGCCCGACAGGGGGCCCGCGGTCCTGCCCCTCCTGGAGGCGCACCTGCGCGAACGCATCGCGGCCCACGCGGACAAAGGCTTCACCGCCGGCTTCCTGATCGTCGGCGGCAGCGGCGCGCCGATGGTGATCGAGCCGATGATCCTGTGGCCCGGCCGGCTGAACCCCCTGCACCTGGCCAGCGTGCCGAAAGCCCGCGCGGCGGCCGGTCATGCCCGCCATGATCAGGCATCCGGCGATGAGGCACCCCATGGGGCCGCCGGCGACCAAACACCCGGTCACCGGGCTGCCGGCCTGCATGCGGCAGGCGGCGATGAGGCATCCGAGCAGCGGATCACCGGCCATGAGGCCGCCATGCCACACGACCGGGCCGCCGGCGACAGCCCGCCCGAAGGTCAACTGTCCGACAGTCCGATATCGGGCAGCATATCTGACAGCAGGATATCCGGCGGTCAGGGGCCGGATGGCGCGGTGTCGGAAAGTCCGATGCCGCAAAGTCCAATGTCAGAGGATCCGGCACCCCAGAGCGCGACATCCGGCGGCGTACCCATGCAAAAGGGGGCCGGGCAGGGCGCATCTTTTCAAAGCGCATCCCGGCGCAGCGGTGCCTTTGAAGATGCGGCTTTCCGGGGTGAGCCATCCCAGAACGAGCCATCCCAGAACGAGGCACCCCAGAACGAGGCACCCCAGAACGAGGCACCCCAGAGCGGGGCATCCCAGAGCGGGGCATCCCAGAGCGGGGCATCCCAGAGCGGGGCATCCCAGAGCGGGGCATCCCAGAACGAGGCACCCCAGAGCGGGGCATTTCAGGGCGAGGCATTTCAGGGTGCACCGTTGCAACGCGATTCCTCCCGAGATCCGGCCCCCCAAGGCACGCAGCCGCAAAGCGGGGACCCCCACGGCGCGGCCCGCCAAAGTGAGGCCGCCCATGGAGCCGCTGGCGCTGCCGGTGCTGTCGGCGTGGGCGAAGCCGGCGACGCTGGAGACGACACTGGTAGCGACACTGGTAGCGACACCGGGCACGACGCGGTGGCGGGGGAGATCCGTGACGGGCTGATCCGGCTGATCGACAGCCTGGGGGGGCAGCATGTGCAGCTGGGCCGGCGCTATGCCTATCTGGAGCGCCTGGGGCCGGCGGCGCGGGCGCTGGTGACGGCGCTGAAGACGGCGGCGGACCCGGACGGGCGGCTCGCCCCCGGCACGCTGGGGCTGGCGCCGCGCACCGCCCAGACCCCGGACACATTCGGGACCCCGGGTACGCCCGACATCCCTGACACGCCCGACACCCCTGACACACACGGAACCGCCGGCCCGGCAGCCGACACGCCCAGGGCGTCAGATGGAGACCCGGAAAGGGGCGCCCAGACAGCCAAATCCCTGATAGTCAAATCCGAGCAGTCCGACACCCCAGCGGCTGGTATCTCAGAGGCGGACACCCCAGCGGCCGGCACCCCAGCGGCCGGCACCCCAGCGGCCGACACCCCAGAGGCTGGTATCTCAGAGGCCGGCACCCCAGAGGTCGATACCCCAGAGGCTGGCACCCCAGAGGCTGGCACCCCAGAGGCCGGCACCCCGGAGGCTGGCACCCCGGAGGCCGGGACCCCAAAGGGCGGCATGGTTGAGGGCGCCGGGGGGACGTCGGGCGGAGAGGCGGCCACGGGGGCCGCGCCCAGTTCGTCCGGCGCGGCGGGGGCGGTGGCGTCAGCCGAGGCGGCCGGTGCCGCCGGCGCGGGGCGTGGCGCCGCATGATGGGCAGGCGCCCATGGTGAAGCGGGTGAAGCGTATGATGCGTTGTCGCAGGCGGCAGGGGACAGGCGGCAAAGGCCAGGGAGAACAAGGCCAAGAAGGCACAAGTGCAGGGGTACAGGGGCAGGGGTACAAGGGCGGCGGCAATCGCCATGGGCCTTTTTCCCGCAGCCAATGCCAGGACCAGCCCTGTGCCGGTGCCGGGATCATGCGCATCCTTCCGGCCTTTCCGCACAGTGCCGCCCCTGGCTGCTATTGGCCGCCACCGGCCGCCACTGGCCGGACCTGCCCGGAGGGATCAATGCAGGGATCGGTGCGGGGTGAGTGATGCGGCGCGATCGATGTGACGCGATCGATGTGTTTGGGGCGATGCCCGATCCGGCCCGGTGGGCGGGGTCGGTGGCCGAGGTCAGGGGTGCCGTCCCTGGCTGTGTGTGGACCTTGCCCATGCGTGGACCCTGTGTGTGCGTGGGTCTTGTTTGAGTGTGGACCCTGTCTGTCCGTGAACCGGGCGGCGGGGGCGCCCGTCCGGGCAGGAGGCTGCGCGGGGCGGCATGCCCCATGCTTCATGTCCGTTGGGGGGCTCCTTCGCGGGTGTTTGGCACGGTGCGGGACCGGGCCCCTGATGGGCCTGCGATGGCTCTGTGAGGGCTCTGTGAGGGCTTTGGGCAAGGCGGGTTGAAGGTGGACAGCATAAGGGCGTGCGTGCGGCCCGAGCCCTGTAGAGGATGAGAGCGGTATGAGCAGGCATGGGAACGGACAGACGATGCGCCGGGGGTTCGTCACGGTGGACGGGCGGCGGGTGCATGCGCGGGCCATGGGCCGTGGGCCGGTGCTGGTGATGCTGCATGAGTGCCCGCGCTCGTCCCGGTCGCTGGTGCCGCTGATGCGCGCCCTGGCGGAGCGGTTCTGCTGTATCGCCCTGGACACGCCGGGCTACGGCCTGTCGGACCCGCTGCCGGAACGGTTTGCCGGGCCGGCGCCGTTCGCCGCCACGGTTCTGGGCGCACTGGACGCGCTGGGCATTGACCGGGCGGGCCTGTATGGCACGCACACGGGCGCGGCCATGGCGGTGGAGGCGGCGCTGACGGCACCGAAACGCGTCGCAGCGCTGGTTCTGGACGGGCCGCCGGCCTTCACCGAACGCGAGCGGGACAGCATGCTGGCCCACTATCTGCCGCCGCTGGAGCCGGTGCGCGACGGCAGCCACCTGACGGCGCTGTGGAGCCGGGTGCTGGACCAGCATTATTATTTTCCCTTTTACGACCGCCGGGCCGATACGCGCATGCCGGCGCGGCCCCTTGATCTGGTGTTCATGACCGTGACGGTGCTGGGATTTGCCGACGCGGGCGACCATTACCGCGACGCCTACCGCATGGCGATCACCTACCCCACCGCCGAGCGGCTGGCGCGCCTGACCGGGGCCGGCGGGGCGGATGGGACGGATGATTCAGGCGTGCCGGTGCTGTTGTGCAGTGCCGGGGACGACCTGCTGGCCGGGCACCTGGAACGCCTGGCGCCGAAGGGGGCGGCCCTGCCGCCGGGCTGGTCGCTGGGCCTGTTCGACGACGGGGACGGCCGGGCGCGGCTGATTGCCGGCCTGCGGCCGCTGGACACGGCCGACCGGCGGGACGCGGCGGACCTACGATTTGACGCCGCGCCCTTTTTCCAAGGCGTGCCCGGTGAGAATGCCCAGACTGAAAAAGACCAGACTGAAAAAGGTCAGGCTGAAAAAAGCCAGGTGGAAACATTTCAGGGTGGGACGGTTTACGGCGACTGGATCGCCGATGACCGGGGCCGGCCGGTGGCGGTGTATCACCGGCCCGGGTTCGGCCAGTCCGACGGCGGGACGGCATGGCCGCCGGAGCCCCCGACAGACCCCCCTATAGACCCTGTGACAGCTCCTGCGGCAGCCCCGCAGGACTGGCTGGACAAGGACCCGGCGGCATCACATGGCAAGCGGGACGACAGGGCGTTCTGGAGGCTGCTGCTGAAGGCGGGGCTTGCGGGCGCGGTGCCGGTCTCCGGCGAGGGTGGATCGGATGGAGGACTGGCGGATGGGGGAGTGGCCGACACGGGCCTGTCGCACATGCTGCCCCCCTTGCATCCCCTGTCGCCGGGCGGCGGGCATGTGATCGACGCCTGGTTCACGGCGCGCACCATCGTCGAGGAAAGCGGGGCCTGCCCGCGCGCCGAGCGGGCGCTGGCGTGGACCGGAAAGCTGGCGTCCCTGTTGATGTGGACCCAGGTGCGGGCGCACACGGCACTATAGCGGTCTGGGTCATAGAGATGCCCGGCCGATACAGGGGGCGGGACGCTAGAAGACGGATCTGGGCAATAGACGGGTCTGGATAATAGAGCGGGTTGGGCACCAAGGGCGGCGGTTTGTCACCGTCTGGTGCCAGGGGTCCGTCCGCGCATTCCAATGATTCCAATGAGTTCGGAGGTGCCGGATTGTCTGGATATCCGGACTGTCCGGAGCTTTTGGGGTGTCGGGGCGGTGAGGGCGGGGCGTTATGGGCCGCGATCTTCTATCGCGGCGGAAAACGCCGGATGGAGCGGTCTAGAGCCACATGCGGGTGTTGATCTGGCGTTCCTCGTCACCGAGGGCGTCGGCATAGATGGCGGTTGTCGCCAGCTTGGTATGGCCGAGCCAGCGTTGCACCAGATGCAGGGGCAGGCCCTTGGTCACGGCGGTGACGCCGAAGCCGTGGCGCAGCCCTTTCGGGCTGGCGGCCGGCCCCTTGACACCGGCCTCGCACAGGACGCTTTTGATCAGGCGCCAGGCATGGATGCGCGACCAGTCCCACAAGGGGTCATGCAGTTTGCATTGCCGGGACTGATCGGTCTGATGCTTTTGGCGGCCATGGATGCCGTGCACCCGGTCAAGGTCCACCAGCACATCCTGCGGTACCGGGACCAGCCGAAACATCTGGGCGTTGCGTTTTTTCAGCGTGCGGAAGATCAGCGCGCCATGTTCGAAGTCAACGCGGGAGGCGTCCAGCTCCAGGGCTTCGGACAGGCGGCAGCCTGAATAGGCCAGTGTCGCGCACAGCGTGTAAACAGTCGGGCGCCGGGACAGAGCGATTTGCAAGGCGGCTTTTCTTTCCCGATCGGTTACATATTTGCGCCGGCCCTGCGGGTCGTAAAGACTTTGCTGTCCATACGGGTCAAATTTGGCGTCCGAACAGCCGGTGAACGACTTGGAAAAATCGTGGTGCATGTGTTTTACCCCCAGGATTACAGTGGACTTTAAAAAGTGTAGTTACACTAATCTTTAGGTTTTTTTGAGTGCAACTTTATCAGATATACGGTTTCAACAGTCTTGTTGCGCGTCATGCTCAAAATCTCCGCCCGGGAGGCACAAGATCGCGCTTAAGTAATTGATTCACAATAACAATAAACTGCCAATCAAGATACCTGACAGATCACAACATAGTTCCTTTTTTGCTTAAGTCACGGGCAGGGCAATTCACAAATTTTATACGCATTTGAAATTGTTTTGTGCCCGTATGGATAGCCCTTTGTTTTGCTTGGCCTTTTTTATTGCGCCAAGATCGCTTAGAGGTTGCTTTTTATCTGATTCTGTTACCGTCCGGACATGCCCCCCAAGGGGTACCGCACTCATCCTTGCCAGCAATGAAATGGAGTGACGCATGTCGGGTAACATTTCGGAAGACCAAGTCAAATCAACCGTCTACATCGCCCTATCCAATCCTGTGGCCAATCCTGTGGCCAACCCTGGTTCCAACCCTGGGATGATCCCGCCGCAGGTCCGCGCCGATCTGGAGGCGGCGGGGTTGACCCTGGTGACCGTCGCCAGCGGGACAGAGCTTCTGGAGCGGTTCGATGCGGACGGGCCCAGCTGCACGGTGCTGGACATTCTGCTGCCGCCGTCCGGCGGGCTGGACATTCTGGCCAAGCTGCGCGCGCGGCGGGCGGGCGCGCCGGTTCTGATGGTGGGGGACACCCCCGGCACCCGCGTCGCCGTCGAGGCCATGCGCATGGGCGCCCGCGATGTGCTGGAAACCCCGCTGGACCCGCACCTGCTGCAAACGCGCGTCCTGGAACTGGTGCAGGAAGATCGCGGCACCGTGATCGCCGAGAAGGCCTGCGCCGACCGGCGGCACCGGATCGACACCCTGTCGCGACGGGAGTCCCAGGTGCTGGACCATGTATTGCGCGGCCTGTCCAACAAGGAAATCGCCCGTGTGCTGGAGGTGAGCCCCAAGGCGATCGAGTGTTACCGCGCCGGCATGATGCGCAAGCTGGGACAGCGGTCGTCCATCGTCATGGCCGGCTGGGTGTCGCGCTGCCCCAGCTGCATGGCTGTACCGCTGTCATTCGAAAATAATCTCCAAAAAAAGATCATGACTAAATCAAACCAAATATAAAATATTCATGTCAACCTGTGGAAAACACCAAATCAATATCATGATCATACTAAATTTATCATCGAGAAATTTTGTGTTTTTCTGTGGGTGTTATTTGAACAAACCGGCTCATTGATGAGCACCAAGGAGAAAAACATGGCCATTGAAAAATCCGCAGCCTCGAACAGCCTCGCCGAGGTGATTGACCGCATCCTTGACAAGGGCATTGTGGTGGACGCCTGGGCCCGGGTTTCGCTGGTGGGGATCGAGCTGCTTGCCATTGAGGCGCGCGTCGTTGTCGCCGGGGTCGATACCTATCTGAAATATGCCGAGGCCATCGGCCTGACGTCCAATGCGTCGGAAGCGGTTGCGGTGGGCGTCGGCGCCAGCCCCGAACCGGCGTATCTCTGAGCCCGCCGCAGGGACCGCGTGGCGGCCGGGCCCCCCGCCCGGCGTCCTGCCCCGGAGCCGGTTTCGCGTCCACCCCGCCGTCAGGCCGGGGCCGGGCACGGCGAGCCGCGCGGTCCCGGCCGAGCCGGAGTTGCCCGTTTCACCCCCGTTCGTTTGATCCGAGTGCAAGGAGCCGAGGGCGATGCCCAGTCCCAGAGAAATGTCCAGCGTCACAGACCCGCACGATCTGAAAACCGAAATCAGCCAGGCGGCAGAGCAGCGCGATATGGACACCATGCTGCGCGCGGCCGAGGCCACCGCCCGCCGGGCCGCCGTCGACGCCCTGCGTGCCCAGTCCCGGGCGCAGATGGCCGGCATCCGCCGGGACCTGAAAGACGTGTATGGCAAGCGCCGGTTCGTCCGTCTGCGCATCCGTGACGAGATGCGCGCCCAGTTGATGAATTTGAACGAGGATGTGGAGCGCCTGCGCGCCCAGGTGCGGCACACGCTGGAGAGCCTGAAGGCGCAGACAGCCGACCTGGCGAGCGAGCGCCGGCGACGGCTTGCCGAGACCTATAGCGGCATTGCCGAGGAGACGGCCAGGCGCCGCAGCGAGACCCGCCGCATGCTGGACCATTTCAGTCAGGCCCGGCTGGACCGTTTGCAGCATATGAGCGGCCGGCTTGGCGCCTACCGGGCGTCCCTGCGCGACAGCACGGCGGCCGTGCTGGATGCCTACCGTGCCGAGCGGGCGCGCCAGCGCGCCACATGGCGGGCCATTCGCGGCCGGCGCACGGCCCGCCCCGTGCCGCCCGCCCCCATCACCATGGCGGACCCTTTGGAAGCGCCGGTGGAGGCGCTGGCCCCTCTGGCTGGCGATGTCCCCTTGGCTGGCGATGTCCCCCTGAAGGGCGATGCTGCCGGCAAGACCGCCAAGGGAACCACCGGCGGGGTCACGCGAGCGGCCACCTGAGAGGCAGGACCCGCCCAGGGCGGGCAGGTCGCCGCATGACACGGCAGGCAGCATTGGCATGGCAGGCAGGATGGGCATGGCAGCGGCGCCCCCGACAGGGCGCGTACCCGAGATGCGCCGAGACCCCCGACTTTCAAGAGAGAGCAGTATGAACACGTCCAGTCCGGTGCCGGCGCATCACAGCCCCCAGGCCAATCCCCAGGCCAACCCCCAGGCCGCCCCCCAGGCCGCCTCTCAGGCCACCTCTCAGGGCCAATCCCAGGGGGTGGGGCTTGAGCCCAAGAGCGGGTTTGTGGAAAGCGCCCGCATCCGCGACCTGGCGGACCGTATGCGGGCCTATCTGCGCGCGGGGATTCCGGTGCATCTGCGCGGGCCGGCCGGGTGCGGCAAGACATCGATCGCCATGCATGTGGCCAAGTCGATACAGCGGCCGATCGCGATGGTGATCGGCGACAAGAATTTGAAGACGGCGGATCTGGTCGGTGCCAAGTCCGGCTATCAGACCAAGCGGGTGGTGGACAATTTCGTCGCCTCGGTCAGCCGGGTGGAGGAAAATGTGGTGCAGGGCTGGCAGGACCACCGGCTGACGGTGGCCTGCCGCGAGGGTCATACCTTTCTGTATGACGAGTTCAACCGCTCGCCCGCAGAGGCGAACAATATTTTCCTGAGCGTGCTTGAGGAACGGGTGCTGGTGCTGCCGGCCCATGGCGGCAAGCCGGAGGAATATCTGAAGGTCAGCCCCCGCTTTTCCCTGATCCTGACCAGCAATCCGACGGAATATGCCGGCACCCATGTCGTTCAGGATGCCCTGGCGGACCGGATGATCACCATCGATCTGGGCCATCAGGACCGAGAGGCGGAAATCGACATCACCGCATCGCGGTCCGGCGCCCCGCGCGCGCTGGTGGAACGGATCGTCGATTTCATCCGCGATTACCGCGCCTCGGGCGCGTATGACCACGCGCCGACGATGCGGGCGTCGATCATGATCGCCAAGATCATCCATGCCGGCGGGCTGGACCTGAGCATGGACAACCCCATGCTGGGCCGGATCTGTCTGGACGTGCTGGAGGCCAAGTGCGGCGGTGACGGCAACCCGGTGCTGAAGGATATGCGGCGCGATTTTCTGACCGCCCTGGCCCGCCACCATTTCAACAGCGGCCCCCGGCCGGTGCTGGACGGCGCCCCGTCCGCGCCTGTGAGCGTTTCCGGGCCCAATTCCGGATCTGGGTCCCCCGGCCTTCCCATGCCCACCGATCCGCCCGTGTCCACCAACTCGTCTGGGCCGCGCGACCCATCGGTCCCGCCGGTTTCGCCCACCGCGCCGCCGGGTGTGCGGTCTGATGGTTCCCAGATCGATGGTTCCCCGGCATCCGCACCACAGTCTGGACCACAGTCCGGGTTACCGGCCGGGCCAGCGCCCGCCATGGCGCCGGGTCCTCAGGGTGGTTTCGGCCTTGAGGCGGGCGGCCCCGCCGCCGCCCAGGCGGCGCCGGCGCCCGCACCGGAGATTGCAGCGATCAGGAGGACATGATGAGCGATTATTCAAAAGCCCGCGGCGTGCACAGCATCGTCACACCGAGCGAACGCGCCGACCCGTTACAGGCCAAGAACCGCAGCCGCCTGATTGCAAAGCTGGCGCGGCTGAACCACCAGAAGCTGCTGCTGGAACGGCTGAACCGCGTCTGGGTCGAACAGCAGCAGGCAACGCTGGCCCGTCTGCACCGGCTGGAGGCGCAGATCGACGCCATCCATGCCGTGACCGGCATTGCCATGGTGCCGAAGCAGGCGCCCGCGCCGGGCCCTGTTTCAGGCGCATCCACGCAGAGGTCTGATATTGGCGCATCCACGCCGGGATCTGGCCATGCCGGGCGCGGTGCGGGCGGACCGCCGCCCGCCGGGCCGCCCCGGCGGGGCCGCAGCCGCTGACGGCCGCCCGTCGCAGAAACCGCATTTTCAGGAAAAGGAGACGAAAGCCATGCCCAAAAGCAGTATGCCGCCGCCGCGCCCGCGCCCGTCCGTGGGGCCGGTTTCAGCCAACAGCAGCCAGCCGGGGGCCCTTGTGGACGGGTTGACCATGCTGGCCGACATGATCGGCAAGGCGCTGGAACACGGCACCACCGAAGTGTCGCGCAGTGTGCAGGTGCCTTTTACCCCCTTTGCCGGCGACCGGTCCGACACGCCCGGGGGCTTGGAGGCCAGCCTGAGGGTGCGCACCTGCGCGGCGGCGGCCGCCGCCAGCGGAGATGCCAGAGGAGAGGCCGGCGAAGCTATCGGTGGGGGCGATGCGGACACGCAGATCCGCTCGCCGCTGGTGGATATTTTCGACGAGGGCGAGGAAATCGTCGTCGCGGCGGAGGTGCCGGGCTGCGGCCTGGAGGATATCGCCATCGATGTGGACGCGGACGGCCGGGGCCTGACGCTGACGACGCAAGGGGCGCGCGGCTTCCGCCGTCATTTCAGCCTGCCCGCGACCATCGTGCCCGACCCGATGGAGACAAGCTGCAAGAACGGCATGCTGGAAGTGCGGCTGAGCAAAAGCGCGCCGGACGCGCCGACGCCCGACGATGAGGGCGACGCCACACCGGCACAGGCATCCGGGCCGGCAACCACTGCCCCGGATGGTGACCGGAACCTTTAGCGCGCCGCAGTGACAGCGCATGACCACATGGGCCGAGACCACCGGCCCGCACAGAGGAGATTTTGAAAGATGACTGCCCACCCTTTGAAAAACGGCACCCCCGCCGGGACGCCGGCGGCCGGAGAGGCCCAGTATCTTTACTGTGTGATTGACGGCGAGGAGACGCGCACCTTTGACGTCGACGGGATCGGCGGCAAGGGCGACGCGGTCTATACCCTGCCGTTCGACGGCCTGTCGGCCGTGGTCAGCAGTTCGCCCGAGGCGGAGTATGACAGCACCCGCCGCAACCTGACCGCCCATATGCGGGTGCTTGAGACGGTCATGGCCGACCATACCATCGTGCCGATCCGGTTCGGCAGCGTCGCGCCGACGGTCGAGGCCGTCAACGACACCCTTCTCAAACCGCAGGCGGCGACGATCCGCGGCCTGCTGGGCGAGCTGGAGGGGCGTATCGAGATGGGGCTGAAGGCCTTCTGGATGGAAGGGGTGCTGTATTCCGAAATCCTGTCGGTGCGGCAGGACATTGCCCAGCTGCGCGACCGCCTGGTCGGACGGTCGCCGGACGAGACCTATTACGAGCGGGTCAAGCTGGGCGAACTGCTGGAGGCGGAGGTGTCCGAGAAGCGGGCGCGCGAGGCCACGGAACTGCTGGCGAAAATCAGCCCGCTGGCCTACCGCGTCAAGCAGCAGGATGCCCTTGGCGAGCAGATGATCCTGAATGTGTCGCTGCTGTTGGACCGGGACAAGAGCGACGCGCTGGAAGAGCTGGTCGCGGCCCTGGACGCGGAAAACGAGAACCGCCTGCTGTTCAAGCTGGTGGGCCCGACGGCGCCCTACAATTTCGTCGATCTGAGCCTGACGCCGGATGCCTGAGCCCGGCTGTCCGGTCTCTGAGTCTGTTCCGGGAGTGGGCTCTGTTTCGGGTCTGCTGCCGGGGCGGGGCATGAGGGGGACGGATACGAGGACGCACCGATCATGGGCCTGTTGAAAACATTGCTGACCGCGCCGGTCAAGGGGCCGGTCAAGGGGTTTACCTGGGTGGCCGGAAAACTGGCCGAGAAGGTCGAGGCGGAAGTCTTCGATCCGAAGAAAATCCAGCAGGAGATGGAGGACCTTCAGCTTGCCTATGACCTGGGGAAGATCACGGAAGAAGAGCTGGAAGAAGGCGAAACCCTGCTTCTGGAAAGACTGAAAGCCATTCGCGAAAGCTGACAGGAAGGATAGCAAGACATGAGTGAAACCGAGACGCCGCAAGGTGGAATGGGACAAAACGGAGGCATGGCCCAGAGTGGGAGTGCGGGACTGGGCGAAAGTGCGGGACAGGCCGCGCCGGTGAACGCACCCCCGGTCCATCCGGTGCAGCCCGTCGCCCAAACGGTCCCGGAAGCCCAAATGGTTCCTGAGCCCCAAATGGTTCCCGAGCCCCAGGCGGCCTCCGCGCCGGTAGCGCCACAGGCGGCTCCACAGGCCGCGCCGGACCCCGCGCCCATGCCGGACCCCGCGCCTGAACCCGAGCCGGCCAAACCGGCGCTGACTGTGGTGCAGGCGGCGCAGAAGGCCAAGCGGCAATTGCAGGACATCACCGGCCTGGATGTGGCGACCATTTCCGGCATGGAGGAGTTCGAGGGCGGCTGGCGGGCCTATGTGAACATGGTGGAATTGCGCCGGGTGCCGACGACAAGCGATGTGCTGGCCACCTATGAGGCCATCCTCGACGCCGAGGGCGAACTGGTCACCTACAAGCGGCTGAGGCGGTTTCTGCGCGGGCAGGTCAGTGAATAGACCGGCCCCGCGAACGGGGTGACCCCGCGCGGTACGGCCGGGCACACCGGTGCCCCGGATACGGCAGACACTGAACACATCGGACACCGGATCCATCAGGTCACTGGATCCATCAGGCCATTGAGTCCATCAGGCATTGGGAAAAAGGACGGGATCATGCAGTCAGCGACCGGCGCGAGCAGCCTGGCCGATATTCTGGAACGGGTTCTGGACCGGGGCATCGTGATTGCCGGCGACATCACCGTGTCGCTGGTCGAGATCGAGCTGCTGACCATCAAGGTGCGACTGGTGATCGCGTCCGTCGACCGGGCGCGCGAAATCGGCATCAACTGGTGGGAAAACGACCCGGCGCTGAGCACCGGCGCGCGCCCGATGGACCAGATGGAGGCGGAGAACCGCGACCTGCGGGAGCGGATCGAGCGGCTGGAACAGCAGGCGGGTGCGATGGAGGCGGGGGCCGGCCCCCTTGGGGCGCTGCCGCCTGCCGATGCCGGCGGCGAGCCTGTCGGCGGCTTTGTTCCCGGCTTTGTTCCTGGCCCTGTTGCCGGCTCTGTTTCGGAATTGGGCGCCCCCGCTTTCGACGCGGCCCCCGAAGACAGCATTCCTGACATGACCAGACCGCAAGCGGCGAGACCGGAAGGGGTCAGGCCGCAAGAGGTCAGACCAGAAGAGGATACATCAGCATGACCATTGCCCCTGATAGCGTATCTGGCAGCGCCCCCGATAGCGCGTCTGGTACACCGCTGCTCGAAGACGGGCGAGCGCGCGATGCCGGTTTCAAGGACATCGGCGCCAAGGAGGCCGGCCCCACGGACACGGTTCTGAAGGACGGTAGCCTGAAGGTGGCCGAGGCGGTCGCCAAGGACACCGGGCGCGGCATTGCCCGTCTGGATCCGGGCGACATGCGCGCGCTGGGCCTGGAGACCGGCGATGTGATCGAGGTGACGGGCAAGCGCGGCGCGCTGTGCCGGGTGCTGCCCGCCCATGCCAAGCAGCGCGGCCAGAAACTGATCCAGATGGACGGGATTTTGCGGGCGAACGCGCGCACCGGGCTGGACCAGCATGTCACGGTGCGGCGGGTCATCACCCGCCGGGCGCGGTCGGTGATCCTGGCGCCGGTGGACGCGCCGGGCCGCAGTCTGCCGCCGCGTTATCTGAGCCGCCTGCTGGACGGCATTCCGGTCCAGCGGGGCAATTGTGTGCGGGTGACGCCGTTCGGGCCGCAGCCGCACACCTTCGTGGTGCAGCGCACCGACCCGCCGGGGCAGGTGATTTTCGACACGGCGACGCAGGTGCGCTGTGAGGGCACGGCCAAGGCGCGCAGCGCCGTGACGTACGAGGATATCGGCGGGCTGCACAAGGAAGTGCGGCGGGTGCGCGAGATTATCGAACTGCCGCTGAAGCATCCGGAGGTGTTCGAGCATCTGGGCATCGACCCGCCCAAGGGGGTGCTGTTGTACGGCCCGCCGGGTACGGGCAAGACGCTGATCGCCCGCGCCGTCGCCCATGAGGCCAGTGTCCATTTCATCCATGTCAACGGGCCTGAGATCATCGACAAGGCGTATGGGGCGAGCGAGGCGCATCTGCGGCAGATTTTCGACGAGGCCCAGGCGAAGGCGCCGGCGTTCATCTTTATCGACGAGATCGACGCCATCGCGCCCAACCGCACGCAGATCAACAATGACCGGCAGATGGAACGGCGGGTGGTGGCGCAGTTGCTGGCCCTGATGGACGGGCTGAACAGTCGCGGGCAGGTGATTGTCGCCGCCGCGACCAATATTCCGGACAATCTGGACCCGGCCCTGCGCCGGCCCGGCCGCTTCGACCGGGAGGCGGAAATCGGCGTGCCCGACCGCGACGGCCGGCGGGAAATCCTGGAGGTGCACAGCCGGGGCATGCCGCTGGGGCCGGGCGTGACGCTGGACCATCTGGCCGGCCTGACGCACGGTTTCGTCGGCGCCGACCTGGCGGCGCTGTGCCGCGAGGCGGCCATGTCCGCCGTGCGGCGGCTGATCCCCGATATCGATCTGGACGCCGGGTTTCTGCCCGTGGAGACGCTGAGCGCGCTGCGGGTGGAATGGGCCGATTTCGAGGACGCCATAGGCGAGGTGTCGCCGTCGGCGCTGCGGGAAATCGCGGCCGAGATTTCCGAGACGCGGTGGAGCGATGTGGGCGGGTTGGAGGATGTCAAGCGCGCCCTGCATGAGGCGGCGGTCCTGCCGCTGACGCACGGGCCCCTGTTCGCCCGCATGGGGGTGCGGCCGCCGCGCGGCATCCTGATGCACGGCGGCCCCGGACGGGGCAAGACCCTGCTGGCGCGGGCGCTGGCCGGGGAGTGCGAGGCCAATTTCATCGCCGTGCAGGGGCCGCAACTGGTCAGCATGTGGGTGGGCGAGTCCGAGCGCGCGGTGCGCGAGGTATTCCGCAAGGCGAAACAGACGCGCCCGTGTGTGATTTTCATTGACGAGATCGACGCGCTGGCGCCGCGCCGGGGGTCGGGCGAGGACCCGGTGTCGGAACGGCTGGTGGCGGAGTTTCTGGTGGCGCTGGACGGTATGGACCAGTTGCAGGACATTGCCGTCATCGCCGCCACCAACCGGGTGGACCGGCTGGACCCGGCGCTGATCCGGCCCGGACGGTTTGATTCCGTCATTGAACTGCCGCTGCCGGACGACGTCCAGCGCGCCGCCATCCTGGCCATTCACACCAAGAAAATGCCGCTGGCGGGCGATGTGTCGCTGTCGATGCTGGCGGCGAAAACCACGGACTGGTCGGGCGCGGCGCTGGCGGCGCTGTGCCGCAACGCGGCCATGGCGGCGATCCGCCGCCGGCTGGAGCCCGACGCCGCCGGTCCGGCCCTGGTGACGGTGGCCGATTTCGACGCCGCGCTGACGGCCACGCACCGGGAGGCCATGGCATGAGCGGCCCTTTGAAAAACCCTTTGAGCAAACCTTTGAACAACCCTTTGAGTCCTGGGGGGACAGGGACGCACACCCGCAAGAGGGGGGCGGGCGGCAAGGCGGGCGCGGAGCCTGACAAGACGGATACTGACAGGACCGTTCATGACAGGACCGTTCAGGGCAAAACGGGCGGGGACAGGGGCTCGGCCAAGAAACAGCCGGTCAAACGGAAACGGGGCGGCAAAGGGGGTGGCAAACGGGTGACGCCATCGCGCAAGGCCGCCGGGCCGTCCGGCAAGAAGCCGGCGGCCGAGATGCGCGGCGCCGTCAGGGGGACCACGCATGCAGGCGCTGCCCAGGCCCCGCACCCAGGCAAACGCCGGTCTTCCGGCGCGGGCGCGAGCGTCGGTGACGGCGCTGTGTCCGGCGAAGACACGCTGGTCTATGTGTACGGGGTCGTGAGGACGGACACGGACCGCGCGGGCGCCGCGCCCGGTGTGGATATGCTGAACGGGCCGGATATCCTGACTGGTGATTGCCAAGGTGGCGATGGCCAAAGAGGTGATGGTCAGATCGTGGGAGGGGGGCGGGTGCGTCTGATCGCCGGCGACGGCCTTGGCGCGGTGGTCAGCGGCGTGCCGGCGGCGGTGTTCGGCGCGGGCGCGCTGCCGGACCGTCTGAAAGACAGCGACTGGGCGCGGGCGCGGGTGCTGGATCATCACCGGGTGCTGATGGCGGTGACGGAGCGGATGGCGGTCGCGGGGGCGGCGCTGCTGCCGTTCAAATTCTGTAGCCTGTTTTCCGGGGACGCGGCGGTGCTGCGCGCGCTGGATGCGCGCCGCGCCGATTTACAGGCCGCGCTGGCGACCCTTGACGGGGCGCGGGAATGGGGGGTCAAACTGTTCGCGGACCGCGCTGTCCTGACCCGGCACACGCTGGCCACCGCGCCGCATCTGGCGGCGCTGGGCAAACGGGTGCGGGCGGCCAGTCCGGGCACGGCCTTTTTCCTGAAACGCAAGCTGGACGAGATGGCGCGGGAGACCGCCGACAAGGCGGCGGGCGCGCATGCCGGGGCGATCCACCGGGCAGTCGCCGAGGCGGCGCGGGACGCCGCGATCCAGCCGGTGCAGCCGCCGGACCTGCACGGGCGCGGTGAGGAGATGATCCTGAACGCGGCCTATCTGGTGACGCGGCAGGCCGAAGGCGCCTTTCACGGCGCGGTCGCGGCGCTGGCCCGGCGGTACGGCCAGGCGGGGCTGCATTTCGACATCATCGGGCCGCTGCCGCCCTACAGTTTCGCCACCATCGATGCCAAGCCGGACGTCAGCCCGAACGCTGGTCCGAATACTGGCCCGAATACTGGTGAGGGGTCCGTATGACGGACATAACGGGCATGGCGGATGGGGTTGGGACGGATGGGGCTGGGCGCCCCCCGCCCAATTCGATTCCTGGACCGGTCCCTGGGCCAATCTCCGGACCGGGTTCGGAACCGCCACACCAGCCGACCCCCAAGGTGACACCCGAGACGACCCCCGAGACGATTCCCGAGACGATTCCGGGCCCCGTTCAGCGTCTGGCACTGGCGGAATTGCTGGACCGGGCACTGACCAAGGGGGTGGTGGTGCGCGGGGATATCACCATTTCGCTGGCGGATGTGGACCTTTTGTATGTGGGGTTGAAGGCGGTGCTGGCCTCGTCCGACCGGGCGGAGGTCCTGTTCGGCCGGGACGGGTTCCAGGAGAGGCAGGGCTTGCAGGGGAAGGAAGGCGATGGCGTATCTGTACGCGATCCGTAAGGCGGTTTCAGTTGGCGCGGTCTCGGGTGGTGCGCTGCTGGACGTCGAGACGATGCGGGCGGGGAATTTGGAGCTGGTCTTCGCCTGCCACGACCACATGTCCGGCTTTGGGCCCGGTGTCGACGTCGGGGCCGATGCGGTACGCCGGCATGACGCGGTGATCGCCGGGCTGATGGCATCCGGGCCGGTGCTGCCGTTTCGTTTCGGCGTGACGGTGGCCGATGCGGCGGCGGTGGCGGCCACGGTCCGGCGCGGGGCGGCGGCGGTGACGGACAATCTGGACAGGGTGGCGGGCTGCGCCGAAGTGGCGCTGGTGGTCGCCGCCGGCGGGCCGCCCGCGCCGGATGATCATGATGGCGCGGGCGATACCACGCGTGGCCGGGAAAAGCAGGGCGGCGGGCGGGCCTATCTTGAGCGGCTGTGCCGCCGCGACGCGGCGCGGACCGCGCATCTGGACGGGCTGGCGGCGGCGACCGCCGACCTGCGTGCCCGGCTGGACGGGCTGTCGCGGGCCAGCCGGCGCCTGCCGGCGGGCGGTGACGGCCTATCCGGACAGGGGGGCAGGCTGCGCCTGTCCTATCTGGTGCCGCGAGAGTCCATAGCGGCCTTTGCCCGGACGGTGGCCGCCGCGACCAAGGGCGATGCCGGCCCCCATACGGCTGACGGAAGGGCCGATATGGCAGGCTGTGTGAGCGCGCGCGCACCGCTGGTGTGCGCCTTCGGTCCGTGGCCGCCCTATTCCTTTGTCGCCGACGATCTTCTGGAGGAAGGGGGATCTTTCGGAGGGGGCGTGTCTTGCGAAGGGGGTGGGTATGACATCCGGGATGTTTGACGACAAAATCCTGTCCGTGCCGGACGGTGTGCGCGATCTGGACACGCTGGACCCGGATGCCCTTGAGGCCGCTATTCCGGACAGGGGGATGTCCCCGTCCGGCGGCCTGCCGTCGCGGATCGCGGTGGACCCCGCGTCGGTGGAGCGCGGGCTGGCGCGGCTGGTCCTCAGCCTGGTGGAGCTGATCCGCCAGCTGATGGAGCGTCAGGCGATCCGCCGGGTCGAGGCCGGCGGCCTGGACGATGCCACCATTGAGCGTCTGGGCGAGACCCTGATGCGTCTGGACAGCCGCATGGACGCGTTGAAGGCGACCTTCGGCCTGAGCGACGCGGACCTGCGCCTGGATCTGGGGCCGGTGGACGATCTGGACAGATAAGACGACCTGACAGATCAGGCGGGCCGATCTGGGCGTGTTGGGCAGGCGGCACGCCGTGGGCGCCACGCGGCTGCCTGGACTGCCTGGGCCGTCTGGGCCTTCTGGGCCGCCTGTCCGGTTTCCTGTTCGCCCCTGTTTCTTTTTGGCCGTTTCCCTTTGGCGGGTTTCCTTTTTTGAGTGGTCTTCCGGGCGAGGCCCCGTGTGCCGCCCCAAATGGTCAAGCGGGCCGGCAGTGCGGATAGTGGGGGCACGCGTTTTCACGCGCCCCTTTCATTTTGCCTGGAGAACAGCATGCCGGCCATCGACACCGATCTTGTCATGAAACTGCGTCCCCATCTGCGCATTTCCCGCCACAAACAGGGCCGGGTCAGACTGCGCTATAAAATGGCGGCGATTTCCGTCCTGCGGCAGGCGCAGAAAGCGCCGGACAATCAGGTGTTCGACACCATTGCCGGGGTGAAAAAAGTCGAGGTGAGCCCGCTGACCTTTACCCTGACCGTCCATTATGACCCGGCGGTCATCCGCCCCGAGTGGTGGGAGACGCTGCTGGCGGGCAGCGACAGCGACGCCCGCGCGGTGCTGGAGCGTTTTCAGGCGGCCTGAGCCGCGCTGGTCGCTTCTTGGTCGATTCTGGGCCGCTTCTTGGCCGATCCTGATCGATATCCCGATATCACCATGTCCGCTTGTACCTGGCCCGCCTGTACCCGGCCCGCCTGAACCCGGCCCGCCTGATCCGCCTTTGGCGCCATGGCGGGCCCGCCCCTGTGTGACGGGTGTCATTATTTTATTGTCCGCCGGGTGTGACAAGCGTCACGCCCGGATGGTATATATGCACGTTATGGTGCGTATCGGAGATTCGCATTTGGGCAGGGGCCGGATGGCCGATGACCCGATGCCCCATAAAACCGGGGCCCATCAAAGGGGAACGATACAATGCAAAAAGTGGAGGTCTTTCTTGATTCCGTGCGGGTGGAGAAAAACGGCAATGCCCGGTCGGAACGTGGGAAAACCGAGGATCTGATGATTGCCCTGGAATGGGACGACCCGAATTTTCAGGCGGATGTGGTGCAGGCGGCCTTTGCGGTTGAGGATGTGGCCGACGGTGTGTCCAAGGACATTCGCGGCGATGCCGGCGGGGACACGCTGAAACACCTGAACCGGCGTTTGTTCAAGACCACGCTGGAGGGGGCATCGGTGCTGAAGATCACGGTGCTGAAACAGGAAAAGCTGTCCGGCCTGGCGGATCTGTTCACCAGTCTGCTCGGTGCGGTGTTCGGGACGGTGACCGGGGGGATCGGCGGCATCGGCGGGGCGCTGGCGAAAACGGTCGTCGGCAAGGTGTTCGACGTGCGCGAGGACTGGGAGGACCCCATCGGCACGGCGACCGTGGTGATGGACGGCGATGTGGTGCGGGACGGCGGGTCGCTGACCGTGCCGCTGGAGATCAACGGCGATGTGAAAAAGGCGCTGATCAAACTGTATTCCGGGCGTCGGCGGGACCGGCGGTCGGTCATCGTTTATGAGGACGGCCCGTCCGATGCCGTCATGGCCCTGGTCAACGCCACGCCGGCGACCAATGGCGAGATTGTTCTGGGTTTTACCGTGACATCCTGAAATATCCACAGGCTCGCCGCCGGTCGGGTCCGGCGCGCCGGCTCACGCAGACATGGAGGATATGATGACCTTTGAAGTTGTGGTGAAATACGCGGTCTTTTTCTTTGTCCTGGCAATGGTGACGAGCATTCTGGCCATGGGCCTGCGGCTGGTGCGGAAAACCACCGACGATGGCGGCCATGTCCGACTGCTGTCGGAGCAGGGCACGGACGGGGCGCCGGGCAAGAACAGTTTCAGCCGCACGGCGGCGGCGATCGGCGCCTTCGGGCTGACGGCGTTTTTCGTCGGCACCGGGTACTGGGTGCTGTTCACGCTGTTTTTCGGCAAAAGCGCGGACCTGAAGGATCTGGACGAACTGGGGGTCTATTTCCTGTCGGGTTCGGCCCTGTTCGCGCCTTATGCCTTCAACCAGTTGAAGGGTATCTTCCGGCCGTGAGGGTGCCTGCCTGAGTATTCCTTCTGGGTATTTGGGGCCGGGCGCTTACCCGGTTTTGGGACGTTTCCGCCCGGCTGCCCGGTTTTTCGGTGGCCGGGCCCTTTGGTTCAGGCAGATTTCGGGATAACCGGATGGATGTATCGAGCGGGTTGGCGGCGCCTTTTCAGTGTGCACTGCAATAAATGTCATAATTCATTCATATTAATTCAATCAATTATTTTGTGAATAGTTTTTTGCCGCAGATGATTTCTTGCCAGTGACCTTTTATTAATCAAATACATTTTCAGGATACATGAATTTTTCATGGGACTGTTCTTATTTTTGACACATATATCCCCGATAAAGCCCGCGGATGGACGGGAGCGCCGGGGTCGGCGCAAACGGGATGGGACACATGTCAGTGATGGACGAACAGGCCGCCGCAGCCGAGGCGGCCGGTGTTTTGATGCAAGGTGATTTCGCCGGGGCCGGCCAAAGGCGGGCCCAGGGATCGGTGCACAGGCCCGGAACGGTTTCGGGAAACGGCCACAATGCCGCCGGACACACAACGGCCTGGGATGCGATGGACAGGGACGGGGTGGACCGGAAGGCGACGGACCGGGAGGCGACAGGCTGGATCGACCAGTTTTTGCAGCCGGGCGTGGAGGCGGGCGTTGCCGGAGACGGAAACGCCACCCTGTTCAGCCGGGTGACGCCGGGCACCGCCGCCGAATAGGGGCCCATAATCAGGTTATCAGAACAGGCTATCGATGCAGGTCACGACCGGACGGGGGACAACAGGGGCCCTTGGACGGGCCTCCACGGACTCCCGGAAAAGCAAAAAAGACACGCCAGTCGGCCCCCATTCCTACCGATCCGATATGGGGTGTGTCTTATCAAGTTTCAAGGGGATCAGTGTCTGAAGACCGATGCCCGGAAGACCGGTTTCAGGGAGGCTGGGCGCCGGATGTGTGCGGCGGGTTCCCACTACGGCAGTGATGGGTGAAACCAGCCCCAAAGTCAACGCCGTGTCAGGGCAGGCTCAGGGCAGAGTCAAGGCCGTGTCAAAGACGGTCTGGGCAACCGGGGGATGTGTGCCGGACGGGATACGTGGCTCTTGCGGGCGGATAGGCCAGATGGCCCTTGTGGGCGGGTAGGCCAGATGGCCCTTGTGGGCCGGGCGAGGACGTGTTTATGTTGCCGCCCATGTCAGCGACAGGTTGTGTTTAAGGGGGGCATCATGCAGGTGGACACTGTCACGGAGGCGCCCCCGACCCCGCACCTGAATATCAGCGCATCGCGGCAGTTTTCCGACTGGCTGGCGGCGTCGGGCGGGTCGTTGGCCTTCAGCACCTATCAGGCGGGAAAACTGTTTTTCCTCGGCACCAGGCCCGGCGGCGGGCTGGCTGTGTTCGAGCGCACGCTGGAACGCTGCATGGGCCTCGCCGCCCATGGCCGCAGCCTGTATGTGAGCACGCTGTACCAGATCTGGCGGTTTGAAAATGCGATGACGCCGGGCCAGCGCCAGGACGGTTTCGATGCCTGTTACGTCCCGCAGATGAGCTGGGTGACCGGCGACCTGGACGTGCATGACATGGCGGTGGTCCCGGAATCGGATGCGCCGGTTTTCGTCAACACGCTGTTCGGCTGTCTGGCGCGGGTCTCGGCGGCGGACAGTTTCCGGCCGGTGTGGCAGCCGCCGTTTCTGAGCCGGCTGGCGGCGGAGGACCGCTGCCACCTGAACGGGCTGGCCGTGGACGGCGACGGCCCGGCCTATGTCACCGCCGTTTCCGAGAGCGACGTGGCCGACGGCTGGCGGGACCACCGGGTGGACGGCGGCGTGGTGGTGGACGTGCGCGGCAACAGGGTGATCGCGCGCGGCCTGTCCATGCCCCATTCCCCGCGCCTGTATCGGGGGCGGCTTTACGTCTTGAACAGCGGCACGGGCGCGTTCGGCACCATCGCGCCGGAGACCGGCGCCTTCACGCCGATCGCCTTCTGTCCGGGCTATGCGCGGGGTCTGACCTTTATCGGCGGGCACGCGGTGATCGGCCTGTCCCTGCCCCGGGACAGCGGCACGTTTCAGGGCCTGCCGCTGGAGGCCGCCCTGACACAGCGCAAGGCGGCGCCGCGCTGCGGCCTGATCGTCGTCGACCTGGCGTCCGGCGACATCGTGCACTGGGTGCGGATCGAGGGGGTCGTCAGCGAACTGTATGACGTGACCGCGCTGCCGGGGGTGCAAAATCCGTCCCTGGTGGGGTTCAAGTCGGACGAAGTCCGGCGGGTTATCCGGGTGGGTGACTGGGATAAGGGTGAAGACACGGTCCCAAGGGCCGGCCTTTGAAGGATGGACATCGGCGCGTGCTGGGGCGGCGCCGGATGCTGACACATCACGGCCCCTTTTGGACATAGGGGCGGACAACAGTATGGAGGACGGCGTGGCGGATATCGTTATTGCACTTGAAGACCTGGATGGGCGGAACGGGTTTACGCTCACCGGTGTCGATGCAAACGACCGCAGCGGCTGGTCGGTCAGCGGCGCCGGTGACGTGAATGGCGACGGTTTCGACGATATTCTGATCGGCGCACCGTACGCACGTGCCGGTGTTGAGAGGTTTGCGGGCAAAACCTATGTGTTGTACGGCCGGGCGGACGGATTTGACGCGTCGGTGGATTTGGGCGCCCAGGTATCCGTTTTGAACGGCGCCGGTTTACGGGATTGGAGCGGCTGGTCGGTCAGCGGGGCCGGCGATGTGAACGGTGACGGCTTTGACGATATCATCGTCGGCGCCCCCGGTGGCGGGACCGACTATAGCTATGCCGGGGAGACCTACATCGTTTTCGGCGGTGAAGGTGGGTTTGACGACCCTTTCGATCTGTCCGCGCTGGACGGGGACAATGGCTTTGTCCTGAGCGGTGTCAGCAGATTTGACTATAGCGGCTGGTCGGTCAGCGACGCCGGCGATGTGAATGGCGACGGTTTCGACGATGTCATCATCGGCCTGAACAACACCGATCCCGGCGGCAGTGACAGCGCGGGGGAGGGGTATGTGGTTTTTGGCCGCGCCGGTGGGTTTGACCCGCGTATCGATCTTGCCAGCCTGGACGGCGAGACCGGCTTTGCCCTGACAGGGGTGGAGGCGGGGGACGAGATCAGGTTTGCCGTCAGCGGCGCCGGCGATGTCAATGGCGACGGGTTGGACGATGTGATCGTCGGGGCCCTGGGCGCCGACCCGAACGGCATTGAGAACGCCGGCGAGGCCTATGTGGTGTTCGGCCGGGCGGGCGGTTTTGCCGCCACCGTCGACCCGCGCGCGCTGGACGGTACCGACGGTTTTGTCCTGGAAGGCGGGGCCGCGCTTGATTATGCCGGCTACGTTGTCAGCGGCGCCGGGGATGTGAATGGCGACGGGTTCGACGATCTGATCGTCGGCGCGCCCGGGGGCGATGCCGGCTATGGCGAGAGTGTGGGCAAGAGCCATGTGGTGTTCGGCAAGGCGAGCGGGTTCGACGCCCGGCTGGATCTGTCCACGATAGAGGCCGGTGACGGGTTCGCCCTTGTCGGTGCCGGTGCCAATGACTATAGCGGCCTGTCGGTCAGCGGGGCCGGAGATGTGAATGGCGACGGCTTCGACGACCTGATCGTCGGCGCGCCCTTGGCCGACCAGTATGGCGCGCAATCCGCCGGCGACTCTTATGTGGTGTTCGGCAGTGCGACCATCGGCAGTCCTCCTGCGGGTGGGACCGGCACCGTGAGGGAGGTCGCCATTGCCAGGCAGGATGTGGCCAGACAGGATGTTGATGGTGGACGCGGCTTCGTCCTGACAGGCATCGACGAAAACAATCGAAGCGGAATTTCGGTCAGCGGCGCCGGCGATGTGAATGGTGACGGCTTTGACGACGTGATTATCAGCGGAAGCGTCTTCGACGACGAGAGCGGGTTTTACCTGGGCCAAGCCCATGTGGTGTTCGGCGCCGATGGCGGGGTTCCCGCCGGGACGGATTTGGACGTTCTGGACGGCACCAACGGGTTTGTCCTTGGCGGTACCGTGGCCGATGGCGTCAGGGTCGGGTCCATCAGCGGTGCCGGGGATGTGAACGGGGACGGCTTCGACGATCTGATCGTTGGCGTTTACGGGACCAGACCCGGTGGTGTGTCCGGGACGGATGTCAGTTATGTGGTATTCGGCAAGGCCGGTGGCTTTGCGGATGTCGTGGACCTAAGCGGTCTGGACGGCGGCGACGGCTTTGCCATCGTCGGCACCGGCGACGACGATTTCAGCGCCCGATCCGTCAGCACGGCGGGCGATATCAATGGCGACGGTTTTGACGACATCATCGTCGGAGCGCGCCGTATTGACAACCCGTACGAAAGATTTGAAGTCAGCGAGATTTACGTACTGTTCGGCAAGGCTGGCGGGTTTGACGCCAGCCTTGACCTGGCCGGCCTGGATGGCGGTGACGGTTTTGTGTTGCGTGGCGCGGCCGGGCACCCCCTCGACCGTTCGTGGGTCGGCGGCGCCGGCGACGTCAATGGTGACGGCCTGGACGACATCATCGTCGGCACGCCGGGGGTTGCAATCAACAGCGTTTCCAGCCTGGGCGACACTTATGTGGTGTTCGGCATGGCGGGCGGGTTTGACGCCAGCATTGACCTCACGGCCCTGGATGGGCGCGACGGCTTTGTTTTGGACGGTCCCGACATTTTGAGAAACGACTCTCAAGGCCGGACCGCCGGTACCGCCGGCGATATCAATGGCGACGGCTTCGACGATCTGATCATCGGGGAGGGGGACGATTCGCCCCAGCCCAGACTGTATGTGGTGTTCGGCACGGCGGACGGCTTTGACGCCCGTATCGATCTGGCCGCGCTGGACGGCGGGGACGGCTTCACCCTGTTCGGCAGTGAAACCCCTGAGCCCAGCCGTATTGCCGCCAGTGATGCCGGGGATATCAATGGCGACGGCTTTGACGATCTGATCGTGGCGGCGCTGGACAAAACCCATATCGTGTTCGGCAAGGCGGACGGTTTCGGCCCCGGTTTGCGCGTGGACGATCTGGGCCCGGAGGACGGCTTTGTCCTGGACTGGGTCGGGACCCCGTACGATCAGATGGTCAGCGGGGCGGGCGATGTGAATGGTGACGGTTTTGACGATATGATCGTCGGTAATCCCAGCGCGGACTCGAACGGTCTAAGGGATGCCGGTGAAACCTATGTCATTTTCGGCGCGCGGGACATCGGCGCGCGCTACAGGATCATCGACGGTGACGCGGGCAACGATACGCTGGACGGTGACGATGGCCGCAATCGCATGACGGGCGATGCCGGCGACGACCGTATTCGCGGTTTTGCCGGCAATGACACGCTGGACGGCGGCGGCGGCGATGACCTGATGGTCGGCGGTACGGGCGATGATCTGGTCCTGGGCGGCACCGGTGACGATACGGTCTATGCCGGGCCCGGCGATGAGGGCGATGACCGGGTGCTGGGCGGGGCCGGTGCCGACCTGCTGGCCGGCGGCGGCGGCGGCGATCATCTGGTGGGCGACCGGATCGCGGCCGATGCCGCCGGGACGGGCGGCGATACCCTTTATGGCGGCGCGGGCGACGATACGCTGGTCGCCGGGTCCTTCGACGACAGGGATGGCGACGGCCGCCATGACAGCGGCGAGACCGTGTACGACGCGGCCGACAATGTGGCCTACGGTGGTGCCGGCGACGACCTGGTGATCGCTGGTGACGGCGGCGATACGCTGGGTGGCGGCACGGGCGCGGACCGGCTGATCGGCCATGGCGGCGACGATATTTTCTATGGCGGCCGGGGCGCTGGCGATGACACGGTCGAGGGTGGCGGCGGCAACGACACCATATTCGCCGGGGCCGGCGACGACGCGGTGGACGGCGGCGGCGGGGCGGACGCCCTGTTCGGCGGCGCGGGCAACGATGTGGTGCGGGGCGGTGCCGGCGGTGACAGCCTGTATGGCGTCGGCGGCGACGATGTGCTGACCGGGGGCGGCGGGGCCGACAGGTTTTTCTTCGCCGACGATCACGGCGACGACACGGTCAGGGATTTCGATGCCGGTGAGGACATCCTGTATCTGGTGAACACGGTGACCGATTTCGCCAGTGGGTCGGATGTGCGCGCGGCGGCGGTGGAGACGGTGCGGGGGGGCGCGTCCGGGCTGCTGATCGACACGGGCGGCGGCAACAGCCTGTTTCTGGAAGGGATCGCCAGGGCCGATCTGACGGATCCCGCCCTGGTGCTGTAATCGCTTGGCGCCCTTTGTCGGACGCCATGGCGGCGGTTGGCGCGCTTTCGCTCTGACTTTGTTCTGACTTTGCTCTGGCGTCGCCTTGGCACGGAAACGGCCCTGATGGACTGATAGACGGGGGCGCGGCGTTTGTCGCCGCGCCCGGTTGGCTGTTGTCCCCGTCCGTTGTCCCTGTCCGTTGTCCCGGTCCGGGTGGGGGCAGGGGGCGGTCAGTTGCCCAGATTGAGCAGGTCGGCCAGTTCGTTGCCGAAGGGATAGTCGCCGGTGACGACTTCATGGACACCGGCCATCATTTTGGTGTAGCAGCCGGCCTCGAAATCGCTGTCCGGCACCACCCCGGCATTTTTGCCCATAATGCCGAAGACGTGGAGGTTGCCGGTTTTCGTATCGTCGCTGTCGATGCCGAAATAGGCGTTTTCCCGCACTTTGACCGCATAGTGTGTGTAGGACAGGAACAGTTCGCAATATTGCGGCTCCGGGTCGTCGGTCGCGGTCTCATGGTTGATGACAAGGCACTCGGTTTCCCCGGACCGGGGCGGCTGGCTGTCGCGGGGAATATCGATCCAGGCGCACCAGTCCGCGTCCTTGGCGGGGACCGGCCCGGTCTTGGAGGTCTTGAAATAGGCGTCGTGTTCGAAGACATGGGGCACGATACCGGTGAAGCTGAACGCGCCGAACAGGGTCGAGGTCCGCGTTGTGGCGTTCGGGTCGGGATAGCCGAACAGGGCGGCGACGTCGGGGCCGGTGGGGAAATGTGCCTTGCTGTTCGCGTCCACCAGTGGCTGGGCGGGATAATTGTCCATGGCCAGAATGTTGAAGCCGTCGGTGAGTTGTCCGGTGTCGGCCATGTGGCGCAGCATGTAGGCGACGGCGGTGTTGTCGATAAAGCCGCCGTCGGCCAGGCGTACGGCGCGCTGCGCGGCCATATCTTCCAGCCTGAGGGGGCGGCCCTGCTCGTCCTTGAGCGGCCCGTGATAATGGGCGCCCTCTGTACCCTTGAAGGTGAAGGCGGGGGCGAAGTTGGCGAGGGCATTGGCGACGTATGGGGACAGGCCGCTTGCCCGGATATCGGGGATGTCGATAAAACCGGCGCCGGCCGCCGATGAGCTGGCGGCGACATCGATGGCGGTGGCGCCGCCGAACCTCACATTCCGTTCCAGGGTTGCGGTGAGGTTGTCGACTTTTTCGAATTCCTTTTTCAGAACACGCCAGTTGCCGTATTGCAGGGCCACATCGCCGCCGGGCAGGAACGGCGATGTCGGGCCGGAGCCCGTGTCGCCGGCAACCGTGAACATCACCGGCGCCGCGCCCGGCACCGGGTCGGTGCCGCCGCCCTGCCGGCCCTGAAGGGACCGGATATGCAGGATATCCGCCAGCTCCAGATTGAGGGCGGGGGCGTCGGTGAGCAGGGCGCTGGCGAACACCAGCGCCTTGTCCTCGGCCCAGGGCTGGCGCGGCCCGGTGATGGCGATGGCGGCCTGGTCGGCCATGGCCTGCCATGCGGTGTCCTTGAATTTTTTCCCGAAGACGGCGTTGACGGCCAGTTCGTGCCAGTTGGCAGTGCCGCCGGACAGCAGGAATTTCAGGAAGGAGTCGGCATTTTCAAATTTATCCTTGCAGGCCTGCCGGGCCGTCTTGTCCCGGATGATGTCGCAGAAGGCAGTGTCCCATTTGAGGGTGGAGATATGGGCATAGGCCTGGCCGAAATAGCCGTCACCGCGCGTATAGGTCTGCCAGGCGTCCTCGGCTTCGAGCGCGGTGCGCATCTTGTTGGTGTAGGCGGCCTGGGACAGGAACCAGCTGCCGCCGGAATTGGACGAAAAGGCGCTGACATTGCCGGTGATGTCCTTGAGCCCGACCGAGGCACCGGGGGTTTTCGTGTGCCGCACCCGGTCCATCAGGGACATCATGACGGCGGCGGCACCGGCATGGGCGTGATAACCGCCGCCGGAAAAGGACATGTGGACCGGGGGGGTGTCGCGTTTTTCGCCGGCCCCGGTAGCGGGCGCGGTGTTTGCGCCACTGTTTTCGCCACTGTTTTCGCCAGTGCTGCGGTCCGTGCCGCTGTCCGACTGTCCGGTGCAGGACAGGCACAGCAGGAGGGATGCGGCCAGCATGTTGTGTCGCAGGATCATTCGGTGTCTCCCCATTATGGTTATGCCTCGTAATGGTCATGCCTGACTGACGGTGTCGTCTCAGGACGGGTTTGGGCCGTTGCGGGACTGTTGTGCCGGTGGGGGCGACCGCACTCACAGACCGCCAGACACAGACCGCGAGACACAGGCGTTCAGACACAGGCAGTCCGGGACGGATTTACAGAAAACAGGCTTTGCTCTTGCGTGTATCCGCATCCCCCGACGCAACCTGACGGTAGCATGGCGGCGTCGCGGCGATATGGCCGTGCGTCTCAAATATGTTGCACGCAGTCTCTGATGACGGGGGGACGGTAAGATTTTTGGGTGATGCGTGCCTTTTTGACGCGGCTGTTCATGGTGCCGCCACATTCATCCTGCCTTCATCCGGCGGCGGTTTTATGGACCGCGATCCCGCCGGGGCGGTCCCCGCGCCGGCGGGACAAGCCCCTTATCTATCCGGTGCGCGGTGTGCCGGGCGGGGCGTGGAGGATAGAATGGCGCAGACCTTTCAAACCGACGACAGCATGACCATGGACCCTTATGGACGGGCGGACAGCGCCGCCCTGTCCGCGACGGCGGCCGCCAGCCCGGCCTTTGCCATCCGGCTGGACGGCACCGATGGCCCCGACAGCCTGGACGGCAGCGCCGACGGCGAGCGTATTCGCGGCCTGGCCGGGGACGACACCATCGCCGGCCGGGCCGGCGACGACCTGATCATCGGCGGCACCGGCGACGACCGGGTGCTGGCCGGGGACGGCGACGATACGGTCTATGCCGGAGCCGGCGACGCGGGCGCCGACTGGGTGCTCGGCCAGTCCGGCGATGACCTGCTGTTGGGCGGCGGCGGCGACGACACGCTGGTGGGCGGCAATGATTCGGGCACCGTGCTGACCGGCCGCGACACGCTGATGGGCGGGGCCGGCGACGATGTGCTGATCGCCGGCTCTTACGAGGACCGGAATGAAAATGGCCGCTATGACGTCGGCGAAGCGATCAGCGGCACGGCGGACACCGAGGCGTATGGCGGATCCGGCGACGACACGCTGATCGGCGCCGACGGCAACGACATGCTGTATGGCGGCCTTGGCGACGACTGGATCGTGGCCGGCGGCGGCGATGACATCATTCATGGCGGCCGGGGTGTGTTCCGCGACAATATCCGGGGCGACGGCGGCAATGACACGGTGTTTTCCGGCGCCGGGGACGACCGGGTGCGCGGCGGGGACGGCGACGACCTGCTGTTCGGCGGCGCCGGCAATGACGCCATGCGCGGCAATGACGGGGATGACAGGCTGTATGGCGGCACCGGCAATGATGTTCTGTACGGGGACGGCGGCCGCGATACGTTTTTCTTTAAAGACGATCACGGCGAGGACTCGATCGCCGATTTCGACGCCAGCGAGGACCAGCTGTATCTGGTGAACACGGTGACCGATTTCACCTCCGCCGAGGCCGTGCGCGCGGCGGCCGAGGCGGTGACGTCGGGCACCGGCGCGACCGGGGTGCTGCTCGACACCGGCGGCGGCAACAGCATCTTCCTGCGCGGCATCACCGTGGCCGACCTGACGGACGAGGCCCTGGTCCTCGTCTAGCGGCCCGGCGCTGTCACGATCCGGAGGACACCGGCCCAAATGTCGCGGCGGGCCGGTGTCTCCCCTTGCCTCGCGGCTCCGCTTTTCCTGTTAAATGCTACCAATGGATGTTTTTGTTGAGATGATGCACGGCGGGTAGTATAGTCGCAGCCTGTTGTTGAGTAGGCCACGCTCACACATATGGGCCCCGCAGACCGGGGCCCATGCAGGGGGAACAGCGATTTTGACGGAAAGCGCCTTCCGTGACTTTCTCGCGGGCCCGTGGCAGGCCATCCGGACGTGGAAAACACAATACGACTTAAAGGCGATCATCACACTTTACGCTGAGCTGTGCGACTACAGTGTGCGGACGCGGAAGGATATCCCCGCCTTTGTCCTGATCAGCAGCCTTGCCGCGCAGGACTGCCTGGACGAAGCGCGCGCGGCGGAGGCCGGTTCCTGCACTGATCCCGACCTTGTTTCCGGCTCTGACTCCGGTCCTGATTCCGGCCCTGATTCCGGGTTTGGCCTTGCCCGGCTTCTGCGCGAACGGGCGAAGGTGCTGCTGTATAATCTGGGGGCGAACACGTGGCCGGGCTGGGGCGACGGGGATGTCACCATCGACGGGACGGCGCGCCTGACCGGGTTTTGGGCCAGCCAGAAAAGCCTGGATCTTGTGCGGTCGCTTGAACTTGGGGCGTATCAGCTGGGCAACGGGCTGTGGCTGACCGGGGCGCATGCGCTGGCCGCCGGCATGACGCAAGCGGCGGAGGCGGACTTCCGGCAGGCGAAACGCCATTTTCTTGAATGCGACACCCCGGTCATGGCGGATCTGGCCACGGGATACGGCATGCTGGCCGGGTCCTTCGCCGGGCATGACACTGCGGCGGAATTTGACGGCTTTCTCGCGGACTTGCGCGGGCGCGGCGACAAGGGCGCCGCGTCGGTCGCCGACCAGATCGAGACGGCGCGGGGGGCTCTGCGCGTCGATCCGGACCCGGATGCCCTGTCATGAGAGATTTCCGGTCATGAGGGGGGACGGGACCCAGCGCGCGCAGGCATTGCGGCTGAAGGCGTGGGAGGCCTTTACCACCCAGGCCGACATGGCGCGCGCCGAGGCGCTGTTCGAGAAGACGTTTGCCACTGTCGCGGCGCACGGCCGGAACACCGACCGGGACTATATCCAGGCCAAGCACGATCTGGCCGCCTTTTACCACGCCAAGGGGGAGTTGCGGCGCAGTTTCGACCTGTTCGAGGATGTGCTGGCCCTGTGCGCGCGCGCCGAGGGGGTCGACCGGGTTTTCGTGTCGGCCTGTCTGAACGATTTCGGCGCCCTGTGGCAGTCGCTCGGCGATATCGGGGCGGCCCATGACCATTACCGGCGGGCCTATGACATCCTGAAAACGGAGGACCCGTCCAAGCTGGGCTTTGCCAGCTGTTCCAACAATATGGGCCGTCTGATGCATGACATGGGCGACCTGAACCGGTGCCAGCCCTTTTACGAGACCGCCCACGATATTTACGCCAGCACCTTTGGCGACGAGCATTTCAAGACGGCGGAAAGCGTCAACAATATCGGCACGCTGCTGGATTCCATCGGCGATCTGGACGAGGCGCGCATTCATCTGGCGCGGGCGCTCGCGGTGATGGAACGGCAAAGGCCGCCCGACCATCCCGATATCGGGCAGGTGTACAATAATTTCGGACGCCTGAAACACGGGCTGGCCGACTATGCCGGGGCCGCCGCCGATTTTTCCCGGGCGCTCGATATTTTCGTCAAAACCTTCGGCGTGCGGCACACCATAGTCGGACAGGTCAGGAACAACCATGCGCTGGCCCTGAACAGTCTGGGGCGCACCGGCCCGGCCGAGGCCGAGATCGCCGACGCCATCGCCATTTTCGAGCAGCAGTACGGCCCGTCGCACCCGAATGTGGCCACCGCCTGCAACACCGCCGGAAACATCCAGATGGCCGTGGGCGACGTGGCGCGGGCGCGGCACTATCACAGCCGCGCGCTCGCCATCCGGAAAACGGCGCTGCGGCGTGATCATCCGGTGACCGCCCACAGCATCACCAATATGGGCATTGTGGAGCAGGCCGCCGGCCATGCCGGCCGGGCGGAACGGTTTTTCAAACAGGCGCTGGCGGTTTTCGAAACGTCCAGAGGGCCCGACCATCCGGAAACGGCCAAGGGGCTGAACAATCTGGCCTCGCTGTACAGTCACATGGACAGGCGGGACGAGGCGCTGGCCATGTTCGAGCGCGCCGCCGGGATTTTCGAGTCCGCTTACGGCGACCATCCCGTGACCGCGCAGGCGCTGGACAATCTGGGGGCGCTGTACCTGTCCCTCGGCCACGGGGAGAAGGCCGCGCGCGCGCTGGACCGGGCGCACACCATCAGCGAGGCCCTGTTCGGGGCCGATCATCTTCTGACGGCGAACATTCTGGTGAATGTGGCGGTGGCGAAGCATGCCTTCGGCGCGTTTGAGGAGGCGCTGGCCGCCTTTGAGGCGGCGGTGACGGTGTTCCGCCGCAATGCCGGCAAGGCGGACTTTCAACTGGCTGTCGCGCTGGGAAATCTGGCTGAACTGTACAGCGACCTGGGGCGGCCGGGGGCTGCAAAACGCTGTTTCGCGGACGCCGCCGCCCAGTGGCGCCGGTATGGCGGGCCGGACGATCCGCGCGCCGTGGACTGCCACGCGCGGTCCCAACAGCAATGGGGGATATAAGGGATATGACGGACCCACACAGAGCACGCGGCGGAGACCCCGGACAAGACCGGGTGCCGCACCCGGAACGCCAGTCCGGGCGCAAGACGGTTCTGCTGATCCAGCCGCCTTACGGCGATCTGACCTATCCGTACCATGCCCTGTCCTATGTGGCGGCGGCGGTGAACGCGGCCGGGTATGAGGCCGAGGTCATCGACCTGAACGCGTTGTGGCTGAACGCGAAACTGTCGAAACCGGCGATCGCCGCCTGGGACGCGGAGGTCAGTGAGCATATCGCCGACTGTTACGCGCGGCCGTCCCTTGAGATCGGCGATCAGAACCGCCTGGCGGACCTTTTGAAAATTCAGGCGATCTGCCGGGATATCCGGCCCGAGACCTGCCGGCGCATCTTTCGCAGCGAGGCGTTTTACGATCCGGAGCGCTACCAGTTCGCGCGGCGCCAGTTCAGGATGTTCGAGGCGCTGCTGGACCATTTTTATGCACCGATCGACTTCCTCAACGCTTTCGCCATTCCGCCCCATATCGACACGGCGGCGCGGCTGACCGGCATGGTGCGGGCGAGCGACCGCCTCAAGGAGGAGCTGGCCGATTTGCTGCGCGCGCACTGCCGGGGCCGGGACTATCTGTTCATCGGTGTCGGCATGCAGTTTACCGCCAACATCGCCCCCGGTTTTGCCGTGCTGGACCTGTTGGCGGAGGTGTTTCCCGGTGTGGCGCGGGTCGCCGGCGGCACGGCGGTGACCGATCTGGTCAAATATGCGCGCAGCGAGGCGGCGCTGGCGCCGCTGTCGGCTTTTTGCGAGGCCATGTATGCGGGCGAGGCGGAGCCGGGCATGGCCGGCCTGATCGACTGGCTGTCCGGCGGGGGCGAGGCGCCGGACGGTGTCGTACAGCTGGATGGGCAGGCGCGGGAACGGCTGACGCAGCCCGACTATGTTTCGCTGGGCGGCAGGGAAGGCAAGGGTGGCAAAGGGGCGGGCTTCGCCCCCTTTGACTGGGAGCGTTTTCCGCCGCGTTTCGACTGGGTCGACTGGTCGCTGTATCTGGCGCCCGAACGGCGGGTGAATTACGCGCCCGTGCGCGGCTGTTTCTGGAACCAGTGCACTTTCTGCGACTATGGCCTGAACAGCGACAAGCCGACCGCGCCGTCGCGGGCGATGAACGCGAAAATCGCGGTTGCGGTGGTGCGTCGGCTGCGGGATGCGGGCGTCATCTATTTCTATCTGTCGTCGGATGCGCTGCCGCCGAATTTTCTCAAAGCCTTCGCCGAGGAGCTGATCGCCGAGGATATCGGCATCAGCTGGTCGTGCCAGCTGTTCCTGACCAAGACCTTCACCCCGGAGTTCGTCGCCCTTTTGGAGCGGAGCGGGTTGGTGCAGGCATCTTTCGGGCTTGAATCCGGTTCATCGCGGGTGCTGGAGAAAATGGGCAAGGGCACGGACAGGGTCGACCGGATCTTGCGACCGGCTTTCGAGGCCTTTCGCGCCTCGAACATCGCGCTTCAACCGCTGTTCTTCATGGGCTTTCCGGGCGAGACGGACGAAGACCGGCAGGCCACCGTCGACCTGCTGCTGGAATATGCCGATATTTTCACGCCGATTTCGCACGGCGGCCGCTTCACCCTGCTGGCGGGGTCGATCCTGGCGAAAAATCCCGAGGCTTACGGGCTGAGCGATCTGGCGTTTCCGGAGAATGACGATTTTTCGGGCGCGCTGAACTACCGCTTCGACGGCCGCGACAACCCGACGGACTGCGAATTGCTGAAACCCTTCAACGACCAACTGCCCGCCGATACCGCGTTCGAGCGGCCGTGGATCGGCGGCATCGATACCTTTCACACCCATCTGTACGCGCAGCGGCACGGCCGCACCGTGTTCGAGCGTATCCGGACACAGAACCGCCGGCGGGACGAGAATATCGACCATGTCACCCGCTCGCCCTATGACATTCCCACCGTGATCGAGAATGTCCTTATCCACCGGGCCCTGACATGCCCGGACAGCCGGGGGACGCTTCCGGACGATTTGCAGCAGTCCGCCGAGGATATGATCCGCTCGCTTCTGCCGGGGCAAAGCCAGACCTACCGGCTGTCCATCCTGCCCTACCGGGAGATGCGCTGAGATGGCCGGACACCGCCTTGCAGACACACCGGCCGCCGTGAAGGGCGCATCCACGGATGATCCATCCATGGAGACCGGGCGGAAGCCGCCGTGGCGCGGCGGGCTGAAGACCGTGTGGCAGATTGCGCCCGCCGCCCTTGCCGACGACATGCCCGGCCGGGGGGACGGCGCGCCGCTGTTCGACGCCCTGAAAAACATCCGCAGGCAATTGGAGCGGTGCGGCGGTGCGGGCGTCAATCTGTGGCTGGACGGTGTGCCCGCGGACATTCTGCCCGCCTATCTGCCGGACGGGCAGGACGCCGATCTCGGCGGGTATCTCGACCGGGTCGACAGGCTGTTGCGGCCACGGGAGTTCACCATCCTGCTTGCCGACCCGCATCTGTATTCGGACCGGCTGTGGGGTGCGGCGCGGACGCTGGCGCGCGGCGTGGCGGCCGAGGTCGGCCTGCCGTCCGGCGGGTTCGACACCTGCGCTTTCCTCGGGCGCTATTCCAAAACGCCGTTCGGCATTCACCGGGGACAGATGAGCGTGCTGACCGTGCCGATCCTGGGGCGCAAGGCCTTCTGGCTGTGGCCGCATCAATACGGCCTCGACCATCCGGAGATGCAGGATTCCATGGATGTGGCGCCCTACCGGGGGGACGCCTTGTACCGTGCGGCGGACCCGGGCGAGCTGCTCTACTGGCCGGCGGATTTCTGGCACATCGCCGAGACCGACGATGCACCGGGTGACCCGCCCGGGCCGACGGCCGCGTGGAATATCGGCATGTGGTGGGACAACCGGCCGCGCGAACGGGTGCTGCACAGTCTGGCCAACAGCTTTCTGGGCTTTGACGCCGTACACAAGGGTATGGGGGTCAGTTTTGCCGGCACGCAAGAGAACAGCGCCGAGCCGCCGGATTGTTTTCATATGGCCACGGCCGAACTGGCGGCCCTGATCGACGACAGCCTGTTTCGCGACAGCCTGCGCATCGACTGGATGAAATTCGTCACCGCCGACGGTTTTCGCACACCGCCGCCGCTGCTGGCTGATGGTACCGTGAGCGAGGAGGAGAGCGGGGAAAAGAACGGGGAAGGGGATGGGACCGATGCGGCCGCCCCGCTCCGGCGGTCGGCGCGTGTCCTCAGCGCCCGGCTGTCGACCGGAGATGTCTGTCTGTGCGCCAACGGCCATGCGGCGGTTTTCGAAAATCTGTCCGATGACCTGTGCCGGGGGATCGCGGCGGCGGCTGACGGGGACGGTGTGGCGGCCGGTCCCGCCCTGCCGGATAGCGTCACTGACTTTTTGCGGGCGGCGCGCGCCCTCAGGCCAAAACCGGCATCAGAGGCGGGAGCGGATCGGTCATGAAGGTTCTTCTGAACGACAATATGTTCGTCTATCGCAGCAGCGGCCGCACGATGGCCAAGCCCGACCCGCATCTGGGACTGATGAGCCTGGCGACCATCCTGCGGCAGGCGGGACACGCACCGGCCATTGTCGACCCCAAAATCCTGTTCACCGAGAGCGACTTTTCCGACCTGACGGATGCCTTTCTCGTCCACTGGGCGCGGCACTGCCTCGACCGGGCGCCGGATATCGTCGGGTTCACCGCTTACGGGCGCACGCTGCCCTTTGTCATCCGGGTGGCGCAATACATGCGGGAGGCGGGTTTCACCGGGGCGATTATTATCGGCGGCCCCCATGCGACCATTGTCGGCCGCCGGCTGATGGAGGACTTTCCGGTCTTTGACCTTGTGGTGAAATATGAGGCCGAAAATCTGATCGTGCCGCTGGTGGAGGCGCTGGCGACGGGCGGCAGCCTGGACCATATCCCCAACCTGATTTACCGGGCGGGCGGCGATCTGGTCGAGACCGGGGCCGAGCGCGACCTGATCGACATCAACGCCATTCCGGCGCCGGCGCTGGACTTCTACCCGGCGAAATATCTGCAGAATTGCGAATTGAGCGTGGAAGCCGGGCGCGGCTGCCCCTTTGCCTGCACCTTCTGTTCGACGGCGCAATTCTTTCAGCGGCGGTACCGGCTGAAATCCAACGACCGCATTCTGGAGGAGATGGAGGCGTGCCGGGCCCGGTTCGGCACCACCTTTTTCAATATGAATCACGATCTGTTCGGGCTGAACAAGAAAAGCCTGCGGCAGTTTTGCGCCATGGTGAAAGACCGGGGGTTCACCTGGAAATGCTCCATGCGTGCCGACACGCTGGACCTGGACCTGTTGGACGATCTGATCGGTGCCGGCTGTGTCGATATCTATTTCGGTATTGAAACCGGGTCGCAGCGCCTGCAGGCGGTGGTGCGGAAGAATCTCGACCTGGCGAAAACCCGGGCGGCGCTGTCTCTGGTCGTGGACCGTGGGCTCAACTGTACGGCCTCCTTCATCACGGGGTTCCCGGAGGAAACGGTGGATGACCAGAACGCCACCCTGGACCTGATCGGCGATCTCTGGGCGCTGGAGCCGCAAAAGCTGCGCACCCAGCTGCATATGCTGTCCCCGGAGCCGGGCACCAGTCTGGACGCCGAGGGCCGGCCGATCCGCTTCGACGGGATCGGGCCGGAGGCCGACGTGTTGTTGGACCGGGATATGATCGCCGCCCATCCGGAGGTTTTCTCGGTCTTTTACCATTATCCGTCCGAGTGCCCGCGCTGGCGGATCATCGCCGCCTCCACCTTTGTCAATTTCATCGCGCCCGAAATCGGCACCCCCTTTCTCAGTCATGTGGTCCGGACCTATTTCGGCGGCCGGCTGTCGAGCCTGTTCGCGGCCATGGTCGGGGAGCGGCCCTTCGAGTTCGCGTCATCGTCCACGGTGACGGAGACGGTGGCCGCGCGCTTTCTGCACCTGATCGAGACTTTGTCGCACCGGCCGCAGGCCTCCTACCTGGCGGAGCTTGCCCAGGTGAGCCGGGTCAGCGCGGAAATGCGGGCGCTGTCGCTCAGCAACCCGGAAGAGGCGCTAGATTATGCGTGGCTTATAAATTGTAAATATGATATCATAGGTTTAATTCGTCATATTCTGAGTAACAATCCAGTAGCTGTGCGTGACTGTGTATCCGCCGGCCCGGTGTCCGGGGCAGCCGGCCGGTGGTTTTTGATGAGTTACGGGGCTGACTTCTCCCTCCAGTCACGGGAGATGGACGCGTCCGCCATGGCCGCCTTTGCCGGCGATGACATGCCACAGGACGGGCGCGGCGACCCGATTTGTCTTCGAATAGCGTGAACCGTCGGGGGTTTCCGGCTTTTTGATGAGGAATGATCTGATGACGAAAAAAGATTCGACGAAGAAAAATTCTCAAGAGTCGAAGAAGAAAAAAACACAACAGGGCGGCGTGATGAGCGGCGACAAGACCATGCGGCGGCTGATCATCGGCACCCTGGCAGCCGGTGGCGCCTTTCAGTTGAACGGGTGGCAGGCGCAGGCGCACGGCAACCGGTCCAGCCACGATCTGGCGGCGCTGCGGTCGGACCTGTTCATGCCGAGCGACTATGTGGCCTTCCGCCAGCAGATGACGGCTCCGACGGCGCCCGAGACGGTCGCCCTGATGCGGCTGTACCGGGACAGGGCCAATCTGGGCACGCGTGACGGCGAGAAGATGGCATCCCTGCAACGGGACACCCGCGCCTTTGAGGATTCGCTGCGGCTGCGCGAGACATCGCGTCAGGCCATGCTGCTGGTCAAGGCCGGCAAGACCGACGCGGCGGTGGCGGCGATCGAGGGCGAAGGCCATCCGGAAAAAGTCGCCTTTGAATATTTGTGGACCATCACCGACATTGTCTATCTGAATCAGCAGGGCAATGACCTGACCAATGAGAATGAGCGCGAGCTTCTGGCCATTTCCAAGGCGGCCATGGCGTTCAACGAAAGAACGCTGAAAAGCCTGGGGGCCAAGGACAACACGGTTTTGGACGAGGCCCTGATGCTGCGGATCGCCGAAATCTATCACAATATCGCGTCCTACATGATCCCCGATATCGGCGAGATGTCCGACAGGGCGCTGAAAATGGGCTATCAGGCCGCGAAAATGGGCCTTGAGACCCGGCAGATGATGACAAGCGACCAGGCCAAGGAGATCATGATCGCCAAATGGACGCTTGCCCGTTATGAGGGGCTGCGCGGCAGGACCGAGCGGGCCACCGACCTTTACAACCAGTCCATCCGCGAGGCCGAAGCCCTGAAGGACGAGGCCGGTGTGGCATGGGGCCGGTTCGGACTGGCCGAGCTTGACGCGCGGTCCAGAGGCAACAAAATCCGCCGGGCGGAGGTCGCCGAACTGGCCGACCTGCCGAGGGGCGACAGCGACGATCCCAGAGTGGAATTGCTGAGGCTGGCGATTGACCGGCTGCAATAGCGCACGCGCACAGTCCGGATATCCGTCCGTATGACCGGATCGCACTGCGGGGCCGTGATATTCCGCAAGGCCGTGGACCTTTTTGAAGCGGCCTTCGGGTACCGCGTCCCCGCCGCCTCGTTCAAGTATCCGGACAGCGAAGACAGGTTTTTCCGAAACCTGTTCGCCTTGGCGGGTATGAGCCGGAACACCGTGGCCACCGGGCGGTTCTCGCTGCCCGAATGGACCGACCTGTTTTTCCGCTTCGTCGTGGCGGACGTGCCCGGACAGATCCCGGCGGCCCGCAAAACCGGGTTCCCGCCGGAGCCCGAGGACGCCGCCCGGGAAACCAAGTCGGCCTATTTCTGGCTGATGGCGGCATTGATCGAGGATGTGTGGGAACATTGCACATCCGACCGCCTGAAGTACCGCGACCAGTGCTATCTGGATATGGTGGCGGACCTTGGTGTCGCCAGTGTCCATGATTTCGGTGGCGGCGGCGGACGGTTCGCCCTTGCCCTGGCCGGGCGGGGCATCACTGTCCGGTATTCGGACACCAATCATGTGAAACGGCGCTTCGTGCGGTTCTGCGGTCGGGAACTGAGCCTCGGCACCCTGTATACCGGCGGCAGGCCTGCCGGGGACTGCGATCTGATACTGGCAATCGATGTGCTGGATCACGTGGCCAACCCGGACACCTGTCTGGGTCTGCTGCAAAGGCGGCTGGGGGGCAGCGGTTTCCTGCTGTTCGACGCCAGTTTCGCCGACGACGGTTGGCACAGCGGCGATGAAAACGCCGTGGCACGTTTTTATGACCGCCTGGCGCGGGACTTCACCATCGTCCGCCTGAACATGCCGGATGTCTCGGGCATGCTGTGCGCTGTCAAGCCGGCGGGGCGGCGCCGTGGTGTCCTGGCATGGCCCGACTGCGGGGCGCTGTGCCTGCCCGACGGGGTCAAAACGATCCCGCTGGACGGCGACGACGGATATCTTGTCGCCACCGGGTCGCGGATGGTGCCGCCTTTCGTGGTCAGCACCACGGCCCGCGATTTCATCGAGGCGTTCCGCGCGCCCGTGGAAACACGGGCCATCGGGAAGCTGGCGGCGCGTTTCGCGCTGGACAAGGCACAGGGCGACGATCTGGTCACGGACCTGTTCGAGCGGCGGGTGCTGGGCGGCTATCATGTCCGCCATGCCCTTGAAATGCTGGAGCTGCGCCCATGACCGGTCGGGTGGACATATCCCGTCTGGCGGCATTGCCGAGCGTGGTGTTCCTTCGCAATGCCTTTTATCCCGAGCGGTCGCCATACGGCGTTGCCCACAGGTTCACGGGGCTGGCCCATGAACTGAGCCCCGAGATGCACGCGGCGCTGCACGGTGATGGCGGACTTGCGCCCGATGCCCGCGCCGCCCTGCTTGACATATTCGCCGGGCTGGGGTTCGAGACGGTGGAAGAAGGGTCCACGGACCCGGACACGTGGTGGCACGCGTGGGCGCATCACAGGCTTGTCGTTCCGGCGCATGTGCCGGCCGTCTATACGCTGAAGACGGCGCCTGTGCGGCTATACCGTCTGGAAACGCTGATCGACTGCCACCTGCCGAGAACGGCCGAGGCACCGAAAGTCGTTTGCGAACCCCTTCAGGCCGTTCATGCCGCCCTGTTGCGTGCCGCCGAGGCGGAGACTTGTTTCGGGGATTTTTTGCGGACGACTTCCTTCACGCCGCGGGAGATCCGTGACGGGCTCTTGTACCTGAGCGATCCAAACCGCCAGATGATCCGGCTGGTCGACCCAAGCATTTTCAGCGCCAGCCTGAAGGCGCCCTGGCATTTCCCGTTTCAGAATTATATCCGCGCGACATCCGCGACAGACCCGACCGCTTATTATGAGGGTCTGGAGATCGACGGCCTGTGGAATTTCGACTGGGTGGAGACAACGGTCGCCCACAGCTTCCGCCGGCCGACGGCCATGCTGGACGGGCAGGCGTACGGGGCCGCCTTCCTGCGGGCAGTCGCCCGGCACGCGGACCTGCGGGCGGTGTCGGATATTCTTGAGGTCGGCGGCGGAACAGGCGATCTGGCAGGAGCCTTTCTGAGGGCCTTTCTGGGGGCCGCGCCCAAGGACCATCCTTTGTGCTATACCCTTCAGGACCTGTCGGATCACCTGCTGCAACGACAGAAACAGGCGCTGAAATCCTTTGACCATGTCCGGTATTTTCACGGCAATGCGGAGGACGCGTTGCCGGGCCGGGATGCGTTTGATGTCATTGTCTGTAACGAGGTGATCGCCGATCTGCGCATGATGGGGGCGGCCGGGACGGTCAGGACCGCAACCGGTTGTTTCGCGTTTCTGGAAAATGTCCTGCGGGCGCTGAAGCCGGGCGGGCGGGCCTTCATCTCGGAGTTCGGCGATCTTGTCTCGGGCAACAGATGTGTCGATCATCTCAATCACACGGAGCACAGCACCCATTTCGGCGCGCTGGTCGACTGCGCGGAAACGCTGGGTGCCCGTGCCAGGGTCGTGTCACTGGCGGAGTTTCTGGGCATGGACCCGCAGGCGCCGCTTCTGTGCGGACAGCATGAAAAATATCTTGTCATCCGGTCGGTGCTGCAAGATCACGGTGTTGATCTGGATTTCCGGGCTTATGACCGGGCCGAATTCGACGAGCGGTTTCAGACGATCCTGAGCCGGATCGGATGCGGGCGTCTGGATTTTCAGCCGGCCTGCGAAGGCCTGCATTTCGGCCCCGACCTGCGCCAGTTTCTTGTCCTGATCATAGAAAAGCCCCCACGGCTGGCGGAGCCGGCGCATGCCCCGCGCCGCCAGCCCGATGCGATGGCCGGGAGTATCCAATGACCAGATATGTCCTGGGCCTGTCCGCATATTATCATGACAGTGCCGCCGCGATCGGCGGTGACGGGCGGTTGATCGCAGCGGTCGCGGAAGAGCGCTTTACCCGTATTCGCCATGATCAGGCCTTCCCGGTCAATGCGATCAACCACTGTCTTGCCGAAGCCGGTATCGACGCCGACCGGCTGGACCGTATCGTTTTTTACGAGCGCCCGCATTTCAAGTTTCTTCATGTCATGAAGCGGCACCTTGCCCATTACCCCTGGCGGCCCCTCAGCTTTTCGCGGTCCATGTTGCACTGGATGTCCGATAAATTATGGGTCCGGACCAAAATCGTGCGCGAGGTTGGGGTCGACCCGCGCAAGGTTGCTTTCGCGGAACACCATCTAAGCCACGCTGCTTATGCGTTTTATGCGTCCCCTTTCGACGAGGCGGCCATCCTGACCCTTGACGGTGTGGGGGAAGACAATTGCGGCATGCTGGCCAAGGGCACAAGGGACGCCGGCATCGACACCATACAGCTGCAAAAATTTCCGAACTCGCTTGGTCTCGTCTATGCCGCGCTGACCGGATATCTGGGGTTTGAGCCCAACAATTCCGAATGCAGCACCATGGCCCTGGCATCCTACGGGCAGCCTGCGTTCAAGGCGTTTTTTGATCGGTTGATCCAGGTGGACGGTGACGGCCGGTTCCGGATCGACCCGTCTTATTTCGATTTTGCCGCCAATGCCGACCGCTTTTACAAACCGAAGCTTTCCGAGGCACTGGACGGCCCGTACAGACATGCCGGCAAAGGGTTTTCATCCTTTGACGCCCTTGAGCGGCAAAAGCCGTGCATAACCAATCGCAGGGCCGCCGATGTGGCCGCCAGTCTGCAAATGAAAACCGAGGAGGTTGTCGAGGCGCTGGCGCAAACCGTACGGGACAAATCAGGTTCAAAGCGGCTTTGCATGGCCGGGGGTCTTGCCTTCAACGCGGTTGCAAACAGCCGCATTCGTGACAGCGGCCTGTTTTCCGACGTTTTCGTCCCGCCGGACCCGGGTGATGGCGGCGGTGCCGTCGGTGCCATGTATCTGGGGTTTTCCGACCTGGGGCATCCTGTGCCCCGGCCCGCGTCCGGGCAAATCTACTCGGGCCCGCGTGTCGATGTGCGGCGCCTTGCGCCGCTGTTCGGTAAATTGAGCAAAGAGGACTGGGCCGATGCCGGGCGTGCCGGTCATGTCGGCAGCCCGGACATCCGCCCGGCCTTATTGACCTTCGACGACGATGCGGAGAAACGGCGGTTTGTTTGCGACGGGCTTTCCAAAGGGGCCATTGTGGGATGGATTTCAGGGGCTGCGGAATTCGGCCCTCGCGCCCTTGGCGCACGGTCCATTCTCTGCCACCCGGCCCGTGTTGAAACAGCCGAAAGGTTGAGCCGCGCGGTCAAATTCAGAGCGGCCTTCAGACCCTATGCGTTGAGCGTCGCCGAAGAGGATGCCGAAGCGCTTTTCGGCAGCCGGATCAACCGGGACCTGAGCAGATGGATGCAAAGCACGCTGCCTGTGGACAAAGAGGCGCTGGATCAGGTGCGGGCGGCCGTTCACAGCGACGGCACGACCCGCCCCCAGATCGTTACCCGTGAGGATCACACGGATTTTTACGAACTGCTGAAGGCGTTCAAGGCCCATGCGGGTGTGGCGGCGCTTCTCAACACCTCGTTCAACGGGGCGGGGGAGCCGCTTATCAACACGGCTGAAGAGGCCCTGGTGTTTTTTGCACGCATGGACCTTGACATTCTGTGCGTGGAAAATGTCGTCATCACCAGACTGAACGGGCATGGGGGGGAACAATGAAAGGACTGTCGTGGGCCCGTCGCGGGCGTGTCGTTTTCTCGGTCATGATATCCTTGGGGGATATTCTGAAGGCGGTCGGGGCAACCAGATCCTATGTTCTGATCCCGTTGTTGCTGGTGCTGTTGTCCCTGGCACTGGTCATTGCCCTGCTGGCCCTGACCGGGCCGCTTGCCCCTTTTGTGTACCCGATCCTGTAAGACCGCGAGGGTATGAATGGTCAGGGCCGGCAAAATATTGGTTTACCTGCTGTGCAGCCTGTCGGCCGTTATTGCGATCATGGAAATCGTGTTGCGGCTTGTGTTCGCCGGGTTGCCGACGATCCCCTTTTTCTATCAGGAAACGGGCATCCCCAGCCTTTACCAAAACGACAATGTGCTTGTGTCCTTTCCGGACCGCCCACCCGTGCGTTACAAAACCAATTCCATGGGGGCCCGCATTCACGAGACCGCCGACCCTGATGCGGCCCCAAGTTCCGGCACGCTTGTTATCGGGGATTCGCAGGCCCTTGGGTATGGTCTCGATTTCGAGGACACGTTCGGTTTTCGTGTCCACCAGCGGCTTTTTCAAGACAATGGTGTCCGGATCTTCGCCAGCCCGTCCACGGACATGGAGCTTCTGTCAAATGCCGTGTGCGGCGGGGCGTTGACGAATGAGATGTCCGCCGCGCTTATGGTTGTCGTCGTCAATTTGGGAAATGATCTGGACGAAATCTATCTGGGCGGGCGCACACGTCGCGGCACGGCGTCCAGCGGCCTTCACAGATTTTTGTTGCGCCACAGCCGGATTTACATGCGCCTGGCGATTGCGCGGTCACGCGGGATTTTGATGACGCATGCTTTGCCGGGGGTGAACCCAATTCTGTACAATCTGACGGCGGCAGAGCGTGTCACGCTTGCGGACGAGATGGTCAGGCATATTCAGGCCGTTCTTGCCTGCGGCCCCGAGGCGGCGCAAAAAATTGTCGTGCTGATGCCGTCCGATTTCCAGGTTGACCCGGATGAATTGCTGAAATACGGCCCTTTCAGCAACGATCCCCGGATGTTTGAAGACTGGGCGGGCCGGCGGGCGGCGCTTGCCCAGATGATGAATGCCCTTGAGCGATATATTGCCGCGCGCCTGTCGGTTGAGGGCCTGTCCGTGGTTTCGTTTCGTGCGCTTGTCCTTGACCGTGCGTTGGACAGTGCAGGGGTTTTTGAAAGAAGCTCGCACCATATAACCCGACTGGGTCATGAAATTCTGGCCGCTGAAATCATCGGACAGCTTCAGAATGGGGAATAGAGTTCTCAAAAATACCGCGAGGCACCTTCTTCTGTTTCTCGCGGCTGTTGCCGGGTTGGAGCTGCTGCTGAATGCGCGATCCGGGTTTTCGAACACATTGCCCAATTTTTTTCAGCCCGGCGCGGGCGGCACCGCCTATGTGCTCAAACACGGCAGGCACCGCTATCTGCATCGCGGCCGGCCGGTCAATGTGTCGATCAACGGGCAGGGACACCGGTACAGTCCCGGCGGTGACCGGAATGAAAACAGCGCCCCGCAAAGAGTGGTCCTGATCGGGGATTCCCAGGTGTTCGGCTGGGGGCTTGACGACGCCGAGACCCTTTCAAACCGGCTGCAAGCCCATATCGGACCGGACTACCGTGTCATCAACAAGGGCCTGCCGGGAACCGGACCCTGGTCCTATTGGGAAAGCGCCGCCGAGGAGACCCCGGATACGATCCTTGTGACCGTTTATACGGAAATCAACGATGGTCAGGACAGCTACACACGAGACACATTTGCCCGCGTCAATTGTTCGACCCTTGTGGTGCCGGGCGGCCCTGCCGAGACCCTGCCCTGCTGGATGATGGAGACGGCGCTTTTTTCCTTCATCGTCGATGCCAGGAACATGCTGTCGCCCTACCACCTGGCACCGCCCATCAACTGCAATCCACTGACGCGGTCGGCCGCGGCGGTTATACAGACCCGTATCGAGACACTGGACCAGCGCCTGGATATCTTTCCCAAAAGAATTCGGCTTGCCATTCCGTGGGATGCGCGGATCGACAGCCGCCGGCTTGCCAATTATCGGCCCGTGTTGGCGCAAGCCCAATGTTTCTGGGCATTTCCCGGCGATATCGATCTGGTGTCGCATATGACATCGGCGGAAAACAGGCTAGATTTGTTCCAGCGTGACGATCAGCATCTGTCCGCCGAAGGGGTGGATCTGGTCGCGGCCCTATTGGCCCGCCACATTCTGGCGCGCCACCCCGCGACCACCGGAGAAGAGCAGAACCAGAAAGCCCAGGCTCCAATAAAATAGCGATGTGAGGATCGACATCATGAAATTGCCGAAGCCTTTGGACACAAACCCGTAATTGCGCCACATCCGCCGGTGGGACGCGGAGCGCAACGCCGACCGGAAGGATTTTTCATCGCCGGCCACGCGCCTGAGAATATCAAAGGTGTCGTTGCCGTGATCGGCCTCATCCTCCTTGATTTTTTCAAAGAGGGCTTTGACATCCGCATTGTCCGTTGCCTTGCCGTATTTGTCGAATTCGTCATGGACCGCCATTTCGCTGACGGAAATATCGGCAAGCGTGTTCAGGACGGAGCCATAGGCGGCGTAAAGGTCCATGCGTTCCCGCTGTGCCAGAAACGCCCTGGCCTGCGGGTCGATTTTTTGGGCCAGATTGCGGAACAGTTCCGCATGTTCGGCCTCTTCAACCGCGATCTTGAACAGTTCCGCCTGCAGGTCGACATCGTCGGTCCGGTAGAGAAGGTTGAGGGCCTGCCAGCCGGAATCCGCTTCAACCTGGGAAAAACGGTGCAGCGACAGTGCAAGGCGTCTCGGGCTCGACCCCCAAGAGGCGCGGGTGAAATATTTTATCAGAAATGCTCTCATATGTGCGGGCCTCCCGGGAAGGAGACAAATGCGTATATCCTGTCCGTAAATCTCTTTTCTGTTCGTAAATCCCTGGCGCGGTACCCGAAACCCGATGATGCACAAATATCATATTTTTCGTTCGCGGCATAGTTGAGAGCGATACATATGGGCGGTTTCGATCATGTGCGGCCGGCGGTCACAAAATTCCCGCAACAGGCCGGCATAGTCTTCCGGCAGAAAGCGGCCCCGGGTCTTGGAATGATACCCCATCGCATCCAGGGAAATCCGGTCGGGTCCGTGACCGAAAAACGCGCAGCATTTTCGAAGGGTGGCTTCCGGGTCCGCCAGCAAATCCCCGGACTGTATGAACAGCGACGGTTGCCGGTCGGCGATGCGTTGCAGAATATGCGCGGAGCAGTCCCACAGCGCCACGATATATTCAAGATCGTTTTTGGGCTGGATCCGTTGCAGGCCGCAGAGTTTGCGATAGCGAAAAAACTGATCCTCACACCAGGCCTGTCGTTTATATTTGTCAAGGATGTGAAACAGAAACTGTTCCAGGGACGGCATCAACAGGATGGTTTGCGCGTTCGGATAACAGGCCACAAGCAGGTCCGCGAGTAAAAGCGTATCCAGTTTGCAAATGAACGGTCTGTCCTCATTCAGATGAAAGACCGTCTCCAGGGTGAAATGAATGACCGGTCGCAGACCGTCGGGGTTCCCGCTTTCCATTTCGCTTTCAAGCTGATGCAGCAGCAGCAGTTCATTGATGGCGGTCAGACCATTTTCATGCAGCAGCGCGGTTAACAGGGTGGAGTGGCAAAAGGAAGGATGAAACAAAAAGGTGACCGGCACATCCGTTTGACGCGTGTGCAGTGTCTCATCCGTCATATCCATTTCAAAAAGCGGCGTCTCGCACAGTATGGCGCGCACATCCAAGGCCGGCTCCCATGACAGGGCGGTAATGTCACGGTCGAGAAAGTACAGCTTTCTGTCTCGCATATTGATGGAAAAGGGCAGCATGTCACAAGTATAGGCTGTGCGCTGACGCTGTCACGTCCGTATCGCTTACGGGGTCAGGAAATGGCGGCCCCGCCCAGGATGTCCAAAGTGTCCGGTGCGACTGTCCGGACATTTTGGACATCTTTCCCGACGAGAACCGAGAGGGCCCCAGGGCGGGGTGAAATCCGTCCCCGTCTGTCCCCCTGAAGACGATAGCTATTTGTTTCACCGCCGTTTTCCGTATCACCGGACAGCCGCTGTGTCCTCTTGTCATGTGGCATCACCGAACTGGCATGCAAATTGCCCTTTATGGGTGTGTTCATTCACCGATGGGGGGTGCGAGATCATGATACAGGCAACCGCTTTTCTGCTGGTCCAAGCAGGCTGTGACGGTAATACCGTCCGTATGCCGGCAGTGTCTGTGGCACTGTATGGGGCTGCGTCTTCGACGGCCCATGCATCACACGATATGCCGGACTGTTTGCCGGTATATTTACCGGACATCCCACCTCCCGAACGCGCGACGGTGCCCATGCCGGCGGCACCCTGATGCCATCCGGGCGGAGCCCGTGTCGCAGGCGCTGCCGCCAACATCTCTTCAAAACGAAACCGGTCATTCCAGTCCAGGGGAATATATCCATGTCACGCAACGCCGCCGCCGAGCGATCCGATACCGTTATGGTTGCCGTGGTCGACGGTGTGCCCGATCTGAAGGCGCCGGCGCTGGTCGACCGGAGCGTCACCATGGAAACAAGCCTGATTCCGCCGGCCTGTGAGGCTCCTGACGATCATGGGACCGATGTGTGCGGGCTGATTTTCGATACGGCTGAGGCGCTTGGCGATGGGGCGACGCCTTTGTCCGCGCTGGCGCTGCCCATTTTCTTTTCCGCAGGGCCTGGGCAACCGGGTGCGCGCATGGCCTCGCAACTGGATCTGGCGCGTGCCCTCAATCTGGCGGTGGCGCGTGGTGCGTCCATCGTCAATGTCAGTGCCGGGCAAAGAACATCGACGGCGGATGCGGGAAGCCATCTTGAGGATGCGCTGGCCCACTGCGAACGGGAAGACGTTCTGGTCATCGCCGCCGTCGGCAATGACGGATGCGCATGCCTGCATGTACCGGCGGCGGTTCCCACCGTGCTGGCCGTGGGGGCGATGGATGCAGACGGCCGGCCGCATGACAGCAGCAATTGGGGCGACAGTTACGGCACACACGGCCTTATGGCGCCGGGTGTCGGGATCGCGCTGACCGACCGGCACGGCAGGTCGGCGAAACGCACCGGCACCAGTTATGCCACCGCCATTGTGTCGGGCGTTGCCGCCCATCTTCTGCATCTGTCACGGCAGGCCGGTTACGATTTGCGAGCCGCCGACATCCGGGCGGTCCTGATCGAGAGCGCCGACCCTTGCGTGCCGGACCGTGACGGTGCCTGCGAGCGTCTTCTGGCCGGGCGTCTGAATATTGCCGCAGCCATCCGGCATTTGCATGACCGGGGCCGTGCAAATGCGCGCGTTGTGCGGAGTTCTGCTCCCCGCGCCATTGTTCCTTCCAACACCGTTTCTTCCAATGCCGTCTCTTCTGACACCGTCTTTTCTGGCAGCGCTTCTTCGGGCTCTGCCTCCGACGGGGCCGGTTTTTCGGATTTCGTTACGCCATCCGCCATGCGGGGGGACCGCTGCCCCGCGCATATCAGCCACCCAGCAAACAAGAGAGAAAGACCGATGCAAACACCCACTGCTTCCGAAACGGCCGTAACGCCTTCCGGCGATACCGGTCATGCCGCCGATCCGGGCCTTGCGGCAGCGCCCCTGCCACAGGGCCCGGCGGCCCCAATGACGAACACTCCGGTCGCGTTCGCCCAAAGTTCAGCACCACAGGGCGTGTCGTTACAGGGTATGGCGCCGTCCGCGCATGACGGTATGCCCGCAGCCGAAGGCGGCGCGGCGGGTTTGAATAAATCCGGCCTTCATGAATCAGGCCTGAAGGACACGGGGCCCACTGAAGGGGCCGTGGTCCCGTCGCAGGCCGAGGGCGCCCCGGTGGAACAATCGGGCTGTGGCTGCGGCGGCGGCGAGGCACCGCAGACGGTCTATGCCCTTGGGGCGTTGTGGTTCGATTTCGGCACAGAAGCGCGTTATGACGCGATCGTGCAGGCGATCGGCGATCCGGTGAAGGCCAACACCCCGGCCGAGCTGATCAAATTTTTGTCCGACAATCTGGAATATGCCGGCGGCATCACGTTCATCCTGATGCAGGACCAAATTCCGTTATACGCCATTCAGCCTGCCGGGACCTTTGCCGTACCTGTCTACAAGGCCGTTCTGGGCGCTCTGAGCAGTGCGCTGGACAGTGGTGGCGACATGCAGCGGGTATCGGTACCGGGGATCGTCGGCGGCACCACCCGTCTGATGAACGGCATGACCCTGCCGGTGCTGGTGCCCGATTTGCGGGGCATGTACCAGTGGAAGTCCGAGGATCTGGTATCCAGCGTGCGCGCGGCGGCCGACGCCGAGGATGTGCCCGAGGACGTCATCCTGAATTTCCTGGCGCGGGTATATGACGAATTGCGCAATCTGGGCACGACGCCGCAGGACCGTGCCATCAATTTTGCCGCGACCAATGCCTATCAGGCGGCCACCGTGTTTCGGGACTGCGCGACGCGGAAGCTGGAACTGTTCGCCATCAGGGTCGCCAAAAGCCCGATCTGCCGGCCTGATTCCGATTGCTGGGATGTGCATTTGCAGATGTTCGATCCTGAAAATGACCGGCGGGCGGGCCGCATTTACCGCTTTACGGTGGATGTCAGCGAAACGCTGCCCGTGACCGTCGGCCCGATCCGTAGCTGGGCGGCACCCCTGTCGCAGCTTTAGGGCGTTTTGCCCGTGGTGTGCGATGGCGGGCGATGCCCCGTTAGCGGAACTGGCGTCTCGTCAGACATGGCCGGCATGCGGTGCCGGCCCCCACGTCCAAGCCTGCGGGACGATATGAGCGCAGGCGCCACCATCAACACAGGAGAGGTGAAACCATGAGATCTCCAATGCAATCGACCCCCGTTCAGCGCGGGTCCCTGAAGGCCGTTCAAGGCGTATCCGGCGTGGGACAGTCTTTTGACAAATGTAACTGTCCGACCATGTGCCTTGGCGCATGCGTTCTTGGCAGGTGCGTCGGAGCCTGCGTCTAGAACACTTTCGACAGGCGGTCCTTAAACAAGGATCCGACCTCCCGGTGCGGGGCTTTGCGGCCCCGTACCCTCTCACTCAACAAGGAAAGGACGATATGATGAAAACTCCATTTCAAACCGGGCCAGTATACCGCAATCCGATTAAAGCAGCTGCCGTCATGTCGACGGTACGGCAATCGCATCCGGGGCAGTGCAACTGTGATGCTAACAGCTCATGCGCGGGTCTGTGTATTTTAGGTCATTGCGTAGGAGCATGTGTGCCCAAATAACATTTTGGTGCACGGGGTTTCGTGACACCGGTTACGTGACCCCGGCCTGATGTATCCCGGATGGACGGTCGTCATATGGGGATATCGCATTCCGGGAGTGAGAGACTATTGACTGGCGGGTCTCCCGGCTCTGATCCTTGCGTTCACGCCGTAGATGAGGCGCGAGTTCCTGCCGTTTGTTTTCCGGCCATATGCCGCCGACCGCCATGATTTTAACCGGAGGATTTTTCCATGGTATCCGCCGCCACCGAACAGAGTGTCACCGCCGCCGGTGCGACCGCCCTCCATACCCCGGCCCAAGCCGCGCCGCGACCGCGTCCCTATATGCATCATATGGTGGGACGGGCATGGGCGGACGAGAGACCATCCATGCCGGCTGTAAAAGGCAAAGGACGCAGGCGCCGGAAAGGCGGCCCTGTGCCCCTGATGCAATTGACGGTCTTTGTGCTGTGACCCTGCCCTTTGATGCGTGATACAGGCTGGGCCAGGATGTCCGGGCGGTCGTGGGTTGCCGGCGCAATGCTCGGTCCGGGTCCCATGCCAATCCCTGAGGGTTTGTTCTTTCCGTGGCGTTACTCCACCGTTACGGATTTGGCCAGGTTGCGCGGCTGGTCCACGTCGGTGCCTTTTTCGACCGCCGTGTGATAGGCGAGAAGCTGCATGGGCAGGGCGTAGGCGATGGGGGCGGTCAGCGGGTCCGTCGCCGGCATCGGCACATGGCCGCTGAGCGTGTCGGCCGGTGCGTCCGCATCGGTGAACAGATAGACATGGCCCTGACGTGCCATGATTTCCTCAAGATTTGACCAGCTTTTGCCGAACAGGTCGCCGTCCGGCGCCAGGCCGATGATGGGCACGCCCGCGTCGATCAGGGCGATGGGACCATGCTTCAGCTCGCCGCCGGCATAGCCTTCGGCGTGGATATAGCTGATTTCCTTCAGTTTCAGCGCCCCTTCGAGGGCGAGCGGATAGAGAGTGCCGCGTCCGACGAAAAAGGCGTCGCGGGCGCCCGAAATGTCGCGGGCGAGCGCGGCGATGGCGTCTTCGTCCACCAGCATGCGCGCCATCATGGCGGGCAGGTGTTCCAGGCGTTGCACCGCGTCGGTTTCTTCGGCCGCAGTCAGCGTACCGCGCGCGGCGGCGAGGCCCACGGCCAGGCAGGCCAGGACGGCCAACTGGCAGGTGAAGGCCTTGGTCGAGGCGACGCCGATTTCGGGCCCGGCATGGGTATCGAGACGGACGTCGGCCTCGCGGGCGATGGTGGATGTGGGCACATTGACAATGGCCGCGACCGGGATGCCGGCCCCTTTGGCGTGACGCAGGGCGGCGAGTGTGTCGGCGGTTTCGCCCGACTGGGAAATGACCACGACCAGATCGCCGTCGCCCAGAACGGGGTCGCGGTAGCGGAATTCCGAGGCGATATCCACTTCGACCGGCAGGCGCGCCAGACTTTCCAGCCAGTATTTGCCGACCATGGCGGCATAATGGGCCGTGCCGCAGGCCACCATGATGATGCGGCGCAGATCGCCTGCCGGCAATGGCAGATCGGGTAGGGTGACGGTGCCGGCACCGGGGTCGACATAGCGCCCCAGCGTCTGGGCGATGACGATGGGCTGCTCGAAGATTTCCTTATGCATGAAATGGCGGTGATTGCCCTTGCCCACCAGTCCGCCGCCGTCCATGGCCGGGCTTTCCGGACGCGCGACGGGGCTGCCGTCGGCGGCGAACACCGTGTATCCGTCCGGTGTCAGGATGGCGCTGTCGCCTTCCTCCAGATAAACCAGACGTTCGGCGAAACCGGCCAGCGCCAGGGCGTCGGAGCCGACGAAATGCTCGCCGTCGGTGATGCCGATGACAAGCGGACTGCCCCGTCGCGCCGCGAACAGCGTATCGTCCGCACCGTCGATCAGAACGGCGAGCGCGAAGGCCCCGTCCAGTTGGTCCACCGCCGCCGTGAAGGCTGCGGCCGGGTCCTGTCCGGCACCGAGTTCCCCGGCGATGAGGGCGGCGATCACCTCGGTATCGGTTTCGCCGGCGAACCGCGCCCCGTGCGCGATGAGATCGTCCTTCAGCGGGCGGAAATTTTCGATGATGCCGTTGTGGACCACCGCCACCTTGGGCGCATCCATCGGGGCCATGTGCGGGTGGGCATTGTCGGTGGTCGGCCGACCGTGCGTGGCCCAGCGTGTATGGCCGATACCGGTCGTGCCCGCCAGCGGGGCCTCCTTGAGGACGGCGTCCAGCGCCGACAGCTTGCCGACGGCGCGTCGCCGGTCCAACCCAGGTGCAAAGGTGGCGATCCCGGCGGAATCATAGCCGCGATATTCCAGCCGCTTCAGCGCCTCCATCATGCGGGGAGCGGCGGGAGACCGCCCAGTGATGCCGATAATGCCACACATTATTCAGATATCCTTATTCAGCAGGCTCGTTTCCGGCTGTCCGTTTGCCGTCAGCCCCGGCCCGCAGGCGTGCGGCATAGCCGCCGATGCTTTTTTGGGACGCGCGTGTAAGCGCCAGCGCGTCGCCCTCCACATTCTTGGTGATGACGCTGCCGGCACCGACGACGGCGCCGGCGCCGATGGTGACAGGGGCGACAAGCGCACTGTTCGATCCGATGAAGGCACCGGCGCCGATATCGGTGACATATTTGTTGTAACCGTCATAATTACAGGTGATGGTCCCGGCGCCGATATTGGCGTCCCGGCCCACATGGGCATCGCCGATATAGGACAGGTGGGAGATCTTGGCGCCGTCCCCGATGGCGGCTTTCTTGATTTCGACGAAATTGCCGATTTTCGCGGTGCCGCCCACGTCAGTGCCGGGGCGCAGGCGGGCATATGGGCCGATACTGGCGTCTTCGCCGACGGTCGCCCCCTCCAGATGACTGAAGGCCCGGATGACGGCGCCGCGTGCCACGCGCACACCGGGGCCGAACACCACATGCGGTTCCACCGTCACATCCTTGCCCAGTTCAGTGTCATGGCTGAAATGGGTGCTGGCCGGATCGCGCAGGGTGACGCCGGCGGCCATGGCGGCACGGCGCGCGCGGGCCTGAAAGGCGGCTTCGGCCACGGCTAGTTCGGCGCGGCTGTTAACGCCGAGAAGGTCGCTCTCGTCCGCATGAACCACCGCGACGGCGCGGCCGTCGGCGCGGGCCATGGCGACCAGGTCGGTCAGATAATATTCGCCGGCCGCATTGTCATTGTCCAGCCGGCCCAGCCAACCCCGCGCGGCGGTGCCGTCGATCAGCATCAGGCCGGAATTGCACAGCCGTACGGCGCACTCTTGCGCGTTCGCGTCGTTTTCCTCGACGATTTTCAGCAAATGGCTGGCGTCGTCGGTGATCAGCCGGCCATATCCGGTTGGATTTTCCGCCATGAAGCCGAGAATGACGAGGCCGGGCGCGTCTTCGGGTGATGGCTGCCGGCGTGCGATCAGCATGGCGGCGATGGTGTCCGTCGGCACGAACGGCACATCGCCGTACAGCACCAGAAGATCGCCGTCATAACCGTCCAAAGCGGGCAACGCGGCCATGACGGCATGGCCGGTGCCAAGCTGCGGTGACTGGCGGGCAACCGGGATGCCGGGAAAAGCCTCGGCAATCTGTTCGGCCCGGTCGCCGACCACAAGGACCGTCCTGTCCGGGGACAGGCCGGAGACGGTATCAACAACATGGGCCAGAAGCGTCTTGCCGCCGACCTCGTGCAGGACCTTGTGGCGGGTTGAGCGCATGCGGGTGCCTTTGCCCGCTGCCAGGATCACCGCCGCGAAACCGTCTGATGCCATAGGATGGGCGTCCCTTGTCCGTCAGCAGCAGTGTTGCCGCTGACCTGTCGCTCGATCATGTGGGTTTCTGTCTAGCCGAACATGTCGCCCTGTTCAATCGGGTGCCATGTGGCGCGGCCGCCGCGTTTTGCAGCCTGCCTGTCCTTGTAACGCCAGTAGCGTTGCAGGACGGCATCCTCAAGGCGGCCAAGGGCCATGAGACCAAACCCTGGCAGGGGCAGAAAGGGGTTGTGACGGCCATAGGCCCAGATTTCCAGGCGGCTGGCACCGTCCTCGGCCTGGCCGCGGCCGTGAAAGCCGTGGGTGTTGGCGATGACCAGCGTGCCGGCCCTGGCGGTAAGCGCCTGCGGCGGCGGCAGATCCAGTGCCCGCAGATCGGCCGCATCCGCGCGCAGCGAGCCCTTTTCCGAATAGCCGTCCTTCAGCCGGGCAGCACGGCGGCTGATGCCGTATTCCCATTTCAGGCGTTTTGCCGTCAGCCGGTGCGAGCCGGGCACATAGGTAAATGGCCCCTTGGCGGCATCCACGTCTTCAAGGAAAAGCCAGGCTTTCATCGATGGATGAAACGTGTCGGAATGCAAGGTTTTCTGCGGGTCGCGGCCGCCTGTGCGGGCGCCGTTGCGGATACGCTGCACATAAAAGACCGGACGGTGCCATTTGCCGGCGGCATAGCAGAGACCGCCGAGGAAGCGCCGCGACGACAAAAGCGTACGCAAGCGCGGCGTGGTACGGGTGGCCGTGCGGTCCAACAGGATGCGCTGGGTCAGCGTATCCCCCTGTACCATCTGGCGCGGGGTTCCGTCTAGGTCCGGCAGTTCCGCGCGAATGGCGGCCACCTCGTCCGCGGACAGAAATCCCGGCAGGGCCACATACCCGTCCCTGTGGAACGCCCGGCGCTGGCCTGCCGGCATCAGCGGGCGAAGCATGGCCCAGCGCAGACCCATGACGCCGTGGGCGAGAAGCAGGCGGGCGACATGAAGGCCCAGCATGTTCAGCGCGGGCGAACCCAGAACCGGATTGGCCCGGAAGGATTTGGCCTGTCCCAGAACGCCGGCAATCCACAGCGGCCACATATGGATTTTATGCAAATGTGCCATGGGCGCTCCTTGAATGGCACGGCCGTGCCCGAACCTGACCGCTGCGTGCGATGTCTCCGACATCATGTTCTATCCGGCATCCCGGCCGGCGTCACGACAGATTTCATGGGCGTTTCGCCGCACCGGTGCAAGCCACTGACCGGGTGTGGCCGGTTGCCCCCCGTTGTGTTCGCGGGCAGGCCCGGAAACAGGGCCAGAGACGGCCAGAAGAGACAGCCAGAAGATACAGGCCGGGTGGCGGTGTGCGCTCTATGCTCGTGATGCTCTCGTGCCGATCTTGGCCGATGCATTTGTGTTTCGCGGCCGGTCCGTTTACCATCGCTGCGGTTATCAATGCGTGCAGGCCGGTCATAATTCCAGTATGGCGTGTGTTTTCATGGTTCCGGCGCGGCACGTGACAAGGATTTCACGGCAAGGTTTTCTCAGCGGGGGACAGACTTCATGAAGATCAAGGGATTGCTGGTGGCGGCGTCCATGCTGCCGATGGTCGCGGCCTGTGACGGATATGCACCGGGCGGCACGGCGACCGGGGACCGGGCGATCACGGACCAGCCGGCACCGGGCCTGGACATGGCGGTGGAGATACCGTTTGAAAGCTTCACGCTGGACAACGGTCTGCGCGTGGTGGTGCATGAGGACCGCAAGGCCCCGGTTGTGGCCGTCAGCGTCTGGTACCATGTGGGCAGCAAGGACGAGCCCGAGGGCAAAACCGGTTTCGCCCACCTGTTCGAGCATCTGATGTTCAACGGTACGGAAAATTATGACGACGAATTTTTCAAACCGTTCGAGGAGGTGGGCGCGACGGGTATGAACGGCACCACCTGGTTCGACCGGACCAATTATTTCGCCACCGTGCCGACGCCGGCGCTGGACATGGCCTTGTGGATGGAATCGGACCGCATGGGCCACCTGCTCGGGGCGGTGAGCCAGTCCAAACTGGATGAGCAGCGCGGTGTCGTCCAGAATGAAAAGCGCCAGGGCGACAACCAGCCCTTCGGCACGGTGCAATACCGCCAGCTGGAAGGCCTGTTTCCGCCGGGCCACCCCTACCGCCATTCCACCATCGGGTCGATGGCGGATCTGGATGCGGCCAGTCTGGAGGACGTGAAGGAGTGGTTCCGGACCTATTACGGCGCCGCCAACGCGGTGCTGGTGCTGGCCGGCGATATTGACGGCGCGACCGCCCGTCCGCTGGTGGAGAAATATTTCGGCGACATCGCGGCCGGACCGGCCCTGCGTCGGCACAAGGCCTGGGTGCCTGTCAAAACCACCAACACGGTGGAGGAAATGTTCGACCGGGTCCCCAATGCCCGACTGTACCGCAACTGGGCGGCGGCGCCGCGCACCGAGCGCGATGCCCACATGCTGCGCCTGGCGGCCGATGTGCTGGGCGGCGGCAAGACGTCACGCCTGTATCAGGCGCTTGTCTATGAGCGGCAGCTGGCCTCCGAGGTGTCGGTTCAGCTGCAACCCTTTGAGCTGGCCAGCAATTTCGAAATCCAGATTGATCTGAAGGACGGTGCGGACGCGGGCGAGGTCGAGGCCATTGTCGACGATGTCATGGCCGATTTTCTCCGCGACGGTCCGACCCCTGACGAGGTGTCGCGGGCCAAGACGGTCATCATCGCCGGCGTTGTTCGCGGACTGGAAGAGGTCGGCGGTTTCGGCGGCAAGGCAGTGGCCCTGGCGCAAGGGGCCCTTTATGCCGGCGATCCGGGATTTTACGGCACGGTCCTCGACTGGCTGAATGCAGCCGGCACCGGCGATGTGACGCGCGCCGCGCGGACATGGCTGGAGCCGGGACACTATCAGCTGTCCGTTCGTCCTTATCCTGAATACACCACAGCGGAGGCCGGCGCCGACCGCAGCCGCCTGCCCGCCGTCGGTGCCCTGCCCGAGCTGAGCTTTCCAGCCGTCAGCGAGGCGACGCTGGCCAATGGCATGACCGTGGTGCTGGCCACCCGGGTCACGGTGCCGGTCGTCAATGTGGCGTTGCAGTTCGACGCGGGCTACGCCGCCGACCAGGGCCGGTCGCTGGGCACGTCCAGCTTCACGCTGGCCATGCTGGACGAGGGAACGGCAACGCGTTCGGCGCTGGATATTTCGGCGGAAACCGACCGACTGGGGGCAAGCCTGTCCACCGGGTCCAATCTGGACATGAGCCAGGTGCGGCTGTCGGCGCTGAAACCCAATCTTGCACCGTCGCTTGACCTGATGGCGGATGTGGTGCGCAACCCGGCCTTTGACACGGTCGAGATCGACCGTCTGAAACAGCGCTGGATGGCACAGATCGCCCGCGAGAAAGCACAGCCCGTGCAGTTGGCCCTGCGCACATTGCCGCCGCTTTTGTACGGTGAGGGGCACGCATATGCCATTCCCTATACGGGATCGGGTACCGAAGCCTCGATCGGCGCGCTCGGCCGCGACGATCTGGCCGGTTTCCACCGGGACTGGCTGCGTCCGGACAATGCGACCGTGTATGTGGTCGGCGACATCACCATGGACGAGGCCCTGCCGCTTCTGGAGACGGCCTTCGGCGACTGGCAGGCCCCGGCGGGGCCGGTGCCGGCGAAAAATATCGCCGATGTGGCATTGCCGCCCGCGCCGCGCGTCATCATCATGGACAAGCCGGGCAGTCCGCAGTCGCTGATCCTGGCGGGTCATCTGCTGCCGCCGACCGGGGCGGCGGACGCGCTGGAACTGGACACGGCCAATGACATACTGGGCGGCGAGTTCACCGCCCGCGTCAATATGAACCTGCGCGAGGACAAGGGGTGGGCATACGGCGCCTATACCATCAATTTCGATGCGCGCGGGCAGCGTATGTGGCTTGTCTATGCCCCGGTGCAGACGGACCGCACCAGGGACTCGATCCGCGAACTGCTCAGCGAGTTCAACAGCTATCTGGGGCAGGGGCTGCTTGGCGGCCGTCCGGCCAGCGCGGAAGAGCTGAGCCGTATGGTCCAGACCAAGACCAACAGTCTGCCGGGTCAGTTCGAAACCTCGGGCGCGGTGCTCGGCGCGCTGCTGTCCGGCGCCCGATTCGACCGGCCTTATGACTATCCGGCGATGCTGAAAGGCCGGTATGACGCCCTGGCTCTCGATGCGGTGCGGGGTGCGGCCAATGCCCATATCAGACCCGGAGCGCTGACATGGCTGATTGTCGGTGACCGCAGCCGGATCGAGAAAGAAATCCGCGATCTGGATCTTGGCACTGTCGAGATCTGGGACCAGAATGGCGTGCCGATAGAGTAAACCGTTTGTATCACAACGGTTGAACAGGGTGGACGGTCCTGCCGGTGCGGGGCCGCCATGTGCAATCAAGGGGGCAGGCCACGATGAGACGCATGTATGCCGTTCTGGCGGCTTTTATGCTGGCGCAAGGGGCGTCCGGCGATGATCGGGACAAAGCGGACTGGCCCTATGCGGAGGATATACCGCAGACCGGTCCCGTATCCCTGGGGCTGGCGGGGGAAAAACCGGCCGATATCACGCGCTTTCTGCTGGCACAGGGGGCGTATGGGGCGAACCTGAGCCCCGATGGACGATCCCTGGCCTATATCAGCCGGGTGACGGGCACACCGCAGATCTGGCTGATGACGCTGGGTAAGGCGCATGAAAGCAGCCCGCCGCGCCAACTGACCTTCGGCAACGGTGTGACCTTCTACCGCTGGCATCCGGACAGCGGGTATCTGCTGTATGGGGCCGATAACAACGGCGATGAACGGGAAGCCTTTTACCTGATCACGGCGGACGGCCTGGAGGAGAGGCTGGTTCTGCCCTTTTCCGACGGATTCCGGCGCTTTGGTGATTTTTCGGTGGATGGGGATCGCTTCGTCTATGCCTCGACCGAGCGTAACGGCCGCGATTTTGATATTTATGCCGCCGATCTGACAACCGGCACGGCCCGCATGGTGTATGAAGGTACATACGGGTTTTTCCCGGTGGCCTGGCAGCCGGGCGGGACCCGCATTCTGGTGTCGGAAACCCGGGGCGAGGACGGCAACAATCTGCACAGCCTGGATGTGACGACGGGTGAGATGATCCCTGTCTTCGTGCCAGAGATATCGGCCGCCTATACCCAGATAGAATGGCGTCCCGACGGGGCCGGTTTCTACATGGCGACCAATGACGGGCGCGATTATCAGGCGCTGGCCTATATGGACATGACGGCGGGCGAGACGGTGCTGCTGGATGCCGGTGAGCGGGACGTGGACGAGGTGGCGCTGGCCGGCGGGTATCTGGCATGGACCACCAATGACGGCGGGTACAGCCGGCTGCATGTGCGTCATCTGGCCAGCGGACGCGACGTGGCCGTGCCCGAACTGCCGGCCGGTGTGTACCGGCTGGACTGGGCCGAGGGGGCTGCCGCCCCTCTGCTGTCGATATCGGTTTCGGGGCCCGGCCTGCCCGGTGATATTTACCTGTGGTCCTTAAAGGATGACACGGTGCGCCATGCGGTTTCCTCCAACCTGGCGGGATTGCGGAGCGCCGATATGGTCGCCCCCGAGGCAATTCGTTTCAGCGCCCGCGACGGTGTGACCGTCCACGGTTTGTTGTACCTGCCGGAGGGGGTGACGGCGCCGGCTGTCGTTGTCGATGTACATGGCGGCCCGACGGCGCAGGCGCGGCCCCGGTGGCAGCCGGTGACCCAGTATCTGGTCGGCAAGGGGATTGCCGTTCTGGATATCAATGTGCGCGGCTCGACCGGTTTCGGCAAGACCTATGCCCGGCTCGACAATCAGGAGAAGCGGCTGGACAGTGTGCGCGACCTGGCGGACGCGGTTGCATGGATGAAAGCGGACGGCCGGGTGGACGCGGACCGTGCCGCGGTGATGGGCGGATCCTATGGCGGATACATGGTCAATGCCGTGATGGGGGCCTATCCCGGCGTGTTCCGGGCGGGGGCCTCCTTTGTCGGTGTGTCCGACTGGGTGCGGGCCCTGCAGGAGGCCTCGCCGGGGCTGAAGGCAAGCGACCGGATCGAGTATGGCGATATTTCCGAACCGCGCTGGCAGGCCTTTTATGCCGAGAATTCACCGATCAACACGGTGCATAAAATCGCGGCGCCGATGTTTTTCGAGCACGGCGCCAATGATCCGCGCGACCCGGTGAGCGAATCCGACCGCATGGTCAAGGCCCTGCGCGAGAGGGGGATCGAGGTCACGTATCTGCGGTTCCCCGATGAGGGGCACAGCGTCCGCAAGCTGCCCAACCGCATCGCCTTTTACAGGCAACTGGCCGCGTTTCTGGAAAAACATCTGTCCGACGGCGGCGCGGTGGACGGGGAGCGTGCAGGCCGGTAAGAAAAGACGGTCGGCATGCGGGCCTGCAACGGATCGGCTGACTGCCAGTTGATCCGGACGCTGCGCCTGGAGTGCCGGTAAGCCGATGCGGGCGGTTTTCTTGCCCGCCGGCCTTCTTTATGAAGGACTGTGCGTCTTGGGACGGCATATGTGATGTGTATCGGTCTTCTTGGGAGGGAGATCAGTGGATTTCAGTTTGAATGAGGATCAGCGGGCGATCCAGGACATGGCCCGCCAGTTCGGTGACGAACAGATCGCGCCTTTCGCGTCACGCTGGGACGAGATGAAGCACTGGCCGAGTGATGTCGCCGCCGCTGCGGGAGAGTTGGGCTTCGGGTCCATCTATGTCAGCGAGGAGGCCGGCGGCTGCGGCCTGGACCGTGTTGCTTCGGTTCTGATTTTTGAACAGCTGGCGCGGGGGTGTCCGTCGACGGCGGCGATGATTTCCATCCACAATATGGTGGCCTGGATGATCGACCGTTTTGGCGATGACGATCAGAAGGACCGTTTTCTGCCCCACCTTGTCACCCTTGAAAATCTGGGCAGTTACTGCCTGACGGAACCGGGCGCGGGTTCGGATGCCGCCAGCCTGCGCACCCGTGCGGTCAGGGACGGCGATTCCTATGTGCTGAACGGGTCGAAAGCCTTTATTTCGGGCGGCGGCGAGTCAGCCATTTACATCGTCATGGCGCGCACCGGCGATGCCGGACCGAAAGGGATCAGTGCCTTTGTCATTGAAAAAGACACCCCCGGGCTGTCCTTTGGCGCGGCGGAGAAAAAACTGGGCTGGAACAGTCAGCCCACCGCCGCCGTCATTCTGGAAGATTGCCGGGTCCCGGCTGAAAACCTGCTGGGCGGCGAGGGCAACGGTTTCAGGATCGCCATGCAGGGGTTGGATGGCGGGCGGCTGAATATCGGCGCCTGCTCGCTTGGCGGGGCGGGCCGCGCTTTGGATGAGGCGATCGCCTACACCAAGGACCGCCGTCAGTTCGGTCAGCGCATCGCCGATTTTCAGGCCAGCCAGTTCAAACTGGCGGATATGGCGACCGAGCTGGAGGCCGCGCGGCTTTTGACCTATGCCGCCGCCGACAAGGTCAGCCGCAAGGCGCCGGATGCCACCCCGGCTGCTGCCATGGCCAAGCGGTTTGCCACCGATGTCGGCTTTCGTGTGACCAATGAGGCGTTGCAACTGCATGGCGGCTATGGGTATTTGCGGGACTATCCCATTGAACGGATTTTACGGGATTTGCGCGTCCACCAGATTCTGGAAGGCACGAATGAAATCATGCGTGTCGTCATTTCCCGCGCCCTTCTCAAAGAGTGAAGCCAAGCAAAATAAGGACACACCATGAGTGACAGTGACGTTCTGTTTGACGTCAAAGGCCATCTTGGGCTGATCACCCTGAACCGGCCCAAGGCCCTGAACAGCCTGACGGCGGACATGTGCGCTGCCATTTCTGAGCGTCTCGGCCTGTGGGCGTCCGACCCGGCGGTGCGGGTGGTCGCCATTGTCGGCAGCGGCGAAAAAGCCTTTTGCGCCGGCGGCGATGTGGTCAGGGTGACCCGATCCTGGACCGAGGGCAGTGCCGAGTGGCGCGACTTTTTCTTCAACGAATACCGGATGAATATCGCGATTGCCGAGTTTCCCAAACCCTATGTCAGTTTTGTCGACGGTATCACGATGGGCGGCGGGGTCGGCGTGTCCATGCCAGGCGATTTCTGGGTCGCCACGGAAAAAACACTGTTCGCCATGCCGGAGACCGGTCTGGGACTGTTTCCCGATGTGGGCGGCGGCTGGTTCCTGCCGCGCATGCCCGGCGAGACCGGTACCTATGTGGCGCTGACGGGCGCGCGGTTGAAGGCGCCGGATCTTTATGCGCTGGGCCTGGCCAGTCATGTGATCGCCAGCACACAGGTGGCCGCGGCGCTGGACGGTCTGGCGGATCTGCGCACATCCGACCATCAGGGTGTCAAGGCGGTTCTGGACGGCCTGCATGCGGATCCGGAGCCGGCACCGATCGCCAGGGACATGGATCAGATCGACGCCCATTTCGCAGAAGACAGTGTTACCGCCATTCTCGACAATCTGCAACGGGACCCGGATGACTGGGCCCAAAAGCAATACGGCCTTCTGACGGGCAAATCGCCCACGTCGATGAAACTGACGCTGGAACAATTGCGGCGCGGGGCGGCGTGTGACTGCTTCCGGGACGTGATGGCCATGGAGTTCCGCATGGTCAGCCGTGTGATTGCCGGACATGATTTTCATGAAGGCGTTCGGGCGATCCTGATCGACAAGGATCAGTCGCCCACATGGGAACCGGCCAGCCTGGACAGGGTGGAGCCAGCCGCCATAGATGCCCATTTCGCGCCGCTGCCGGCGGAGGAAGAACTGCTTGCCGGTCTTGAAGACCGCTGAGACCGTATTGATTGGGGGAGACAGAACAATGACCACGATTGCATTTATCGGCCTTGGCCATATGGGTCTGCCGATGGCGAAGAATCTGTTGGCGGCCGGCCACGCGGTTCGCGCCCACGATCTGAGTGCCGATGCGCTGGAGGCGGCATCCGCCGCCGGGGCGACGGCCTGCGGATCGCTGGGGGAGGCACTGTCCGGGGCGTCCGTGGTGATCACCATGCTGACGTCCGGCCCCGTTGTCGAGACGGTCTATTGCGGCCCGGAGGGCATTATCGCGGGGGCGGCGCCGGGGGCGCTGCTGGTGGACAGTTCAACCATTGACGTGAAAACCGCCCGCAGGGTTGCCGCCGCCGCCGAGGCCGGCGGCTTTGACATGGTGGATGCGCCGGTTTCGGGCGGCGTATCGGGGGCTGCGGCCGGCACGCTGGCTTTCATGGTCGGCGGGTCGCAGACGGCGTTCGACCGGGCAGAGACGGTGCTGGAGCCCATGGCGGCAAAAATCGTCCATGCCGGGGGCAGCGGCAATGGCCAGGCGGCGAAAATCTGCAACAATATGCTGCTGGCGATTTCCATGGTCGGTGTGTGCGAGGCCTTTACGCTCGGTCGTGCCCTGGGGCTTGAGGATCAGACTTTTTACGATATCGCCGCAAATGCATCCGGCCAGTGCTGGTCCCTGACAAGCTATTGTCCCGTACCGGGGCCGGTGCCGTCGTCGCCGGCGAACCGCGCGTATCAACCCGGTTTTGCCACTGCGCTGATGCTGAAGGACCTGAACCTGGCCATGGATGCGGTGGGGGAGACAGGGGCGGCGACGCCGCTCGGCGCGCACGCGCACAAGCTTTATACCGCCATGGCGGACAACGGCCACGGCGATATGGATTTTTCAGGCATCATAAACATGCTGAAGGAGATCGGCTGACGCCGACCTCCCGTCCTGATTTTCGTACCCTTTTCCAGAGAGGTTTAAGCCAGCCCTGGGAACGGACGGCCTGCTTTTAACTGGCCGCGCTTGCGAAAGCGGCGCCCCAACGGGCCGGGTTTTGCGTGCTGTACCCGGTGCGCGGGCGCCCGCCGGCCCCGAAACGCAAAACGGCCTGCGTCCTGTTGGAAACGCCGAGAACCTTGAAAATTGCGTGCATGTGGGCTTTGACCGTTCCTTCGGCGATACCGAGACGCGCGGCAATTTCCTTGTTCGGCAGACCGTCGGCGGCCATGGTCAGGATCTGACGCTGCCGATGCGAAAGACGCTCCAGCTCGACATCGGTTGCAGGCTGGGTGTCGCTGTAGGCAGCGTGGTCGCCCCCCTCCTCCTTGAGAGCGGCACGGATATCCGGCCGTCCCGGACGTTCCGAGACCGACCCGAACCCTTCCAGGGGCAGTTTCAGGGCCCGGCGGACGGCGCGGACCATTTGCCCGACACGGGCGGCGCGAGGCACATTGACGGTTTGTTCGCCGTCCTGTGCCGTCGCGGTCTCTTCATCATGCACGGTCACGATCGCGCAGTTCGGATAGAGACGGCGGACAAGGTCCTGCCATTGGTAGGTGGTGCCGCTTTGCGATGTCGCCAAGGACGACGGATGAAGGACGACAAGACCCAAATCCCTTTCGCGCGCGGTGGCGGAAAGGAATTCATGTTCGTTGCCGGCTTCAAGGATACTGTCGAAGGAGGCCGCTACGGATACGACTTCCTTCATGGATAGGCGAAACAATTCCTCGCCATCGACGATAAGTGCTTTCATTTTATTATCCCCACTGTCTGTCGTTCGTCCCTTGTGGCCTGTATCGGCCATTTGTTATGTGTCGATTGGGACAGGCAAAGCTTACACCAAGCTGTATACCTGGCAATACAAGATAACGAAATTCATCGATCTCCCGGCGCCTAAGCGATAAACGGAGGCTGTTCTGCGATAAACGGTCTGACTTAAACCAAGGCGGGCATGCCTTCTAAACCAACGGTTAGACTGTCGGTTTGCCCATGCCCTGATATGGGAATGCCATTGTGACGGACTTCATGGATACCCTGCCGGCACCGCATCAGTGCCGGGATGCTCTTGCCCGTATCGATGGGCGTGAAGGCGAGTTGATTGACACCCTTATCGCCTGGTCGGCCGTCAACAGCGGCAGCCGGAACTCGGAGGGTATAGCGGTCATGGACGGACTGGTGCGCACCCATGCCGGCGACCTTGGCGCGGAGCTGACAGCCGTCTCCTTGAGGGATACGGAAACCGTCAACGCACTGGGACAGGTTGAGCGGGTGCCCAATGCGCCGGCACTGAGCATTGCCAAACGGTCCGGCGCCAACCGCCGGGTCTTGCTGACGGGGCATCTGGATACGGTTTTTCCGAAAGAGGACAGTTTTCAGTCCGCGCGGTGGACGGGCGACGGAATTTTGAACGGTCCCGGTGTGGCGGACATGAAGGGCGGCATTCTGGTGATGCTGGAGGCCCTGCGGGCCTTTGAGGAGAGCCCGCTGGCCGGCAGGCTGGACTGGGAGGTCATTCTGTCGCCGGACGAGGAGACCGGGTCTCTCGCATCGGCACCGTTGTTGGCCGACCGGGCGAAGACGGCGGATATCGGCCTGACATATGAACCGGCGCTGGCGGACGGGACACTGGCCGGCGCGCGCAAGGGCAGCGGCAATTATACCCTGGTGGTGGAAGGGCGGTCCGCACATGCGGGCCGGGAATTCCACAGCGGCCGCAATGCTGTTGTGCATTTATCGAGAATCGTTGCCGACCTGGCGGCGCTGACGGGCGCGCGTGACGGGTTGACGGTGAACCCGGCTGTGATCCATGGCGGCAGTGCCCCCAATGTGGTGCCGGATCTTGCCTGGTGCCGTTTCAATGTGCGTCTGGAGCAGTCGGATGACGCGGGCTGGCTGGCCGCGACCCTTTCGGATCTGGTCAGACGCCACGAACAGGAGGACGGCTTTCATGTCCGCCTGCATGGCGGTGTCAACCGTCCGCCCAAACCCCTCAGCCAGGCGAACCGGCTCCTGATGGACCGGGTGCGCGATTGCGGCGCGGCGCTTGGGATCGGGATTGATTACAAGCCGACCGGTGGATGCTGCGAGGGCAACAATCTGGCGGCGGCGGGGTTGCCCAATGTGGATACGCTGGGTGTGCGGGGTGGCAAGATCCACAGTCACGATGAATTCATGATTGCCGCCAGCCTGACGGAAAGAGCCCGCTTGTCCGCGCTTATCCTGATGGCAATCGCGGCAGGGCGGTTTGACGATGTCCTGCAGGAACGTCGCACCGATTCCGCCGCTTGAACGGGCGACCGACTGGCGAGCGCAGAAGACGAGGGAGACATACGGACATGTTTATTGTGCGTCCGGTTGCCGGTGGTGATCTGGAGGGCTTGCTGGAGCTTGCGCGGAAAGCCGGCACGGGCCTGACAACCCTGCCGGCGCATGAACCGACGCTGGCGGCCAGGATCGAAGAGTCGCTGGCGGCATTCGGCCCTCTTGAAACGGGCCGGCAGAAACGGACCTATCTTCTGGTGATGGAAGAGGGAGCGAGCGGTCGGATCGTCGGAACCAGCGCCATTGTCGCGGGTGTCGGACTGGACAAACCGTTTTACAGTTACCGGCTGCTGCACCAGACACAGGTCAGCCACGATCCGGAGATGCGCATCGATACGTCGCTTTTGAACCTGTCCAACGATTTTGTCGGGGCCTGCGAAATGGCGACGCTGTTTCTGGACCCGGATTATCGACAGGGCCGTTTGGGGCGATTGATGTCCAAGGCGCGTTACATGCTTCTCGGCGCGCATCCGCAGCGGTTTTCCGATCAGGTCATTGCCGAAATCCGGGGGTGGGTGGACGACAACGACAATTCCCCTTTCTGGGAGTCGATCGGGCGCCATTTTTTCGGCATGGATTTCAAAACGGCGGACCGGATCAACGGGGAAGGCAACAGCCAGTTCATTGCCGACCTGATGCCGAAATTCCCCATTTACACGGCGCTGCTGCCCAAGGCGGCGCAGGATGTCATCGGCAGGCCGCATGACGGTGCGCGCCCGGCCATCCGACTGCTGGAGCAGGAAGGGTTTCGTTTTTCCGGCGCGGTGGACATTTTCGACGGCGGGCCGGCGATGGAAGTGCATCGGCGCGGTATCTGGACCGTCCGCGCCAGCCGGGAGGATATCCTTGCCGGCCTCGTGGATGCGCCTGAGCGTCCGGCGGACCATCTGGCCGCAGACCATCTGGCCGCCAACCCGTCCCTGGATCATTTCCGTGTCGTCCTGACCCGGGTCGTGGAAACGCACAGCGGTCTTTGGTTGCCCCGTGAGGCGGGTGCGGCGCTCGGGATCGGTGCGGGGGACAGAATCCGTTATGCCCCCGTAGAACGTAAAAAGGACGCGCGGACACAGGAACAGGGTGCCGGCGCCCCGCAGGCGCTGCCGCCCGATACGGACGCAACACCAGATGAAGGAGAAGGATGACATGGCCGCGGCCTCGAAAGGCAATTTCATCGCGGGTCAATGGTCGGCGGGTGACGGAGCCAGTTTTCAGTCCCGCGATCCGGCCGAAGACAGCCTGTTATGGTCGGGCCATGCGGCGACAGACCGTCAGGTCGACGCCGCCGTCAGGGCCGCCGCCGCGGCATTTGAGGACTGGTCCCTGGTACCGTTCGAGGATCGGGCCGGTGTCGCGCGCGCATTCGCCGCCCGTCTGGAAGCCGACAAGGATGCGCTGGCCCGTCTGATCGCCCAAGAGGCCGGTAAGACGCTGGCGGATGCCACGGGGGAAGCGACGGCCATCATCCGCAAGGTCGATATTTCCATTGCGGCGTATGAGGAGCGCACCGGCCGCAAGCAAAATGATCAAGGCGTCCTGACCGCCCGTCTGGTTCACCGCCCGCACGGGGTCATGGCCGTGTTCGGGCCCTATAATTTCCCCGGTCATCTGCCGAACGGGCATATCGTTCCGGCATTGATCGCCGGCAACAGCGTCGTCTTCAAGCCCAGCGACCTGACCCCGGCGGTCGCGGAATATATGGTGGCGGTCTGGGTCGCAGCCGGTTTGCCGGACGGGGTTCTCAATATGGTGCAGGGGGGACGCGACACGGGCGCGGCGCTGGCCGGTCATCCCGCCATCGACGGTATTTTGTTCACGGGCAGTGCGGCCACCGGGCGGGCGATCGCGCGTATGCTCGCCGACCGCCCCGAGGTTATTCTGGCCCTGGAAATGGGGGGCAACAATCCGCTGATCGTGCACGGCGCCGGCGATCTGGACGCCGCCGCCGTGCTGACGGTGCTCTCGGCCTTTGTATCAAGCGGTCAACGCTGTACCTGCGCCCGCCGGCTGATTGTGCCCGCAGGCGTGCAGGGCGATGCCTTTGTCAAGCGCCTGGGCGAGATCATGGACGGGATCAGCGTCGGTGCCTGGTGCGATGAGGAGGCGTCCTTCATGGGGCCGCTGGTCTCCGCCGGTGCCGCCGAGCGGGTTCTGGACGGGGTCGGCAGGCTTGAAAAGGCCGGCGGCCGTATTTTACGTCCGGTCAGCCGACTGTCGCGCGGCGATGCCTTTCTGACGCCCGGTCTAATGGATGTCACGGATGTCGCCGACCGACCCGACGATGAGATTTTCGGCCCTTTCCTGCAGGTGATCCGTGTGGCGGATTTCGAGGCCGGCGTTCGTGAGGCCAACAACACCCGGTTCGGCCTGGCCGCCGGGCTGATTTCGGACGACAGGGCGCTGTATGACTATTTTCATCCCAGGATCCGTGCCGGGATCGTCAACTGGAACCAGCAACTGACAGGCGCCGCCTCGACGGCGCCTTTCGGCGGGATCGGCTGGTCCGGCAATCACCGGCCCAGTGCCTATTACGCGGCGGATTACTGTGCATATCCGGTTGCCAGCATGGACCGTACCGACGGCTGTGTCCGCATTGACGGCATTCCCCAGGGGCTGAACCTGGGACTGAAATTGTAAAGGCACCCGCGTCCGTACGATTTTCAGGGCGCGCAGGAGGCAAGCGATGAGATATCATGAGGTGAACTTCGACGGTCTGGTCGGCCCGACCCATAATTATGCCGGGCTGTCCTATGGCAATGTGGCGTCGGCCAGTAACAAGGGGCGCGTGGCCAATCCGCGTGAGGGGGTCCTGCAGGGGCTTGCCAAAATGCGCCACCTGATGTCCCTGGGACTGGTGCAGGGTGTCCTGCCGCCCCACGAACGTCCGCACCTGCCAACGCTGAGGGCGCTGGGCTTTCAGGGCAGGGACGCCGAGATACTGTCCGCCGCCGCCCGGCATCCGGCCCTGCTGGTCAATGTCACATCCGCTGCCACCATGTGGACGGCGAATGCGGCCACCGTGTCGCCCGCACCCGACACGGCCGATGGCCGCATCCATTTCACCCCCGCCAATCTGGCGGCCATGTTTCATCGCGCCATTGAACCCGATACGACAGCCGCCGTGCTTCGGCGCATCTTTCCCGAAGGTGATCGCTTTGCCCATCACGATCCGCTGATCGGCGGGCATCATATGGGCGATGAAGGCGCGGCCAATCACTGCCGTTTCAGTGATGGGTACGGTGCGCCGGGCGTGGCGCTGTTTGTCTATGGCCGCAATGCCTTCGAAACGGACAGGGATCTGTCCTATCCCGGCCGGCAGACCCGCGAGGCCAGCGAGGCCATTGCCCGCCAGCACGGGCTTGACCCGTCCCGGACTGTCTTTGCGCGTCAGAGCGCCAAAGCCATCAATGCCGGCGCGTTCCATAATGATGTGGTGGCGGTCTCAAACGGACCGGTTTTTTTCCATCATGAGGAGGCGTTTGCCGATCCGGACGGTCTTGGCCGGGATCTGAATGCCGCATATGGCGACGGATTGCAGTGTGTCACCGTGCCGGCAGACAGGGTCGGTCTTCAGGATGCGGTGACATCCTATCTGTTCAACAGTCAGCTTGTCAGTGTGCCGGGGCGCGAGAGGATGACCCTGATCCTGCCGGGCGAGGTGAATGAAACGCCGGCGGTCAAGGACTATCTGGACGATCTGATCGCGTCCGGCGGGCCGATCGGCCATTGTGAAATTCTCGATGTTCGGCAAAGCATGCGCAATGGCGGTGGCCCGGCCTGCTTGCGGCTGCGGGTTGTCCTGTCGGAGGACGACCTGAAGGCGCTGGGTGCCCAAGCGATACTGGACGCCGACTGTATTGAGCAGTTGGAGGCATGGGCACACCGTCATTACCGTGACCGTCTTTTGCCCGAGGATCTTGGCGATCCTGCCCTGATGGAAGAAGGGATGGCGGCCCTTGACGATCTGACCGGTATTCTTGGGCTTGGCAGTCTGTACGCCTTTCAGAAATAGGTCGGAAGCCGTCCAGCGTCCGGCCGGAAGCAGGCGCCGTTGGGGGCTGATCAACCGTGGGGCCGCATATCCGGGCCCGGCGTGCCATAGGGCAATATATCGGTCTGCCAGTCCTCATCGCCAGCCAGTGCGGGCAGGCCGGCGCCGATGTCCAGACAGGTTTGACGCAGTGTCATCGACGTATCGGTCTGGTGATGCTGGGTGGCAAGGACGGACATGACGGGCGCGGGCGCCGCCCGTCCGATACCGGCGAAATACCGGATTTTGCCGTCGCCGTCCGTCAATGGCAGATGCAGACTGACGAAGAGGAACGGCACCCGCCGGCCATTGCGGAACAGGCGTTCCTGCGCGCCGCCGCAGGGCTGGTCCAGCATGGCGCCGTAAAATCGTCTTTGTGCGGCGACCTCTGCCGGGTCAATGAAGTCGAAGACATTTCTGCCGGTCATGTCCATGCCGAATTTGCCGGCCAGTCCGGTCCCGCACAGGCGGATCGTCAGATCGGCACTGTCGGTCCATTCACTGATATAGACGTATGGCAGGATCGATTTGATGCTGTTCGGGGACAGAAGGGTTTTCGGCGGAATCAGGCAGCCTGATGTCCGTTGCAGGTTGCGCCAATGCCGAATGAAACGATATGCCGGTTCCTCCTGACCGAGGGAACCGATATCCCATAAACCACTCATTAAATTGTACTCGAAACCTTCAGTTGCCAGCCCAGATAGTGCGTATTCTTTTTTGAATTTCATCACCTATGCCGCATCTTCACGGTGTCCGCAAGGCGTCGTGATGGATATGCCGGAGGTCGTTACTGGATATTTAACAGAGGTGGATTATTGTCACGCCTGAAGGGATGATCAGGTATGCGCATACGACATAGAAGACCATGGGATGAACGGGAAGCCGCTGTCACGCCGGAGCCGGTCTATCTGAACCGGCGTCGTTTTCTGATGGCCGCCGGGGCGCTGACCGGCGTCGGCGCTGTGGGTCTTGCCGTTCAGTCGGCACCGCAGGATCGGATATTGCAGCCGTTACCCCATGCAAAGACATCCTTTGATCCGGGTGGAGAATTGACGCCGGAAGAGGCCATCACATCCTACAACAATTATTATGAGTTCGGTGTCGACAAGTCCGACCCGTCGCGCAACGCATGGCGGTTGCAGCCAAAACCCTGGTCGGTTGCCGTTGACGGGATGGTCGAACGCCCCGCCGCCTATGCATTCGAGGACCTGGTGGATTTTTCGGCTCTGGAAGAACGCATCTACCGCCTGCGCTGTGTTGAAGCCTGGTCGATGGTGGTCCCCTGGATCGGTGTGCCGCTGGCGTCCCTCCTGGACAAGGTGGGCGTGCAGACGGGCGCGAAATATGTCCGTTTTGAAACCCTGGCCGACGAGAAGCAAATGCCGGGGTTGAAATGGCCCGTGGTCGACTGGCCCTATGTGGAGGGTTTGCGTCTGGACGAGGCGACCAATCCGCTGGCGCTGATCGCCGTCGGTCTGTACGGCAAGGAATTGCCGAACCAGAACGGTGCGCCGCTGCGTCTGGTCGTGCCGTGGAAATACGGTTTCAAGTCGATCAAGTCCATTGTCCGCATAACGCTGACGGATGTGCGTCCGCGCACCACCTGGGAACGGCAGAATGCGCGTGAATACGGATTTTTCGCCAATGTGAACCCGGATGTGCCGCATCCGCGATGGAGCCAGGCGACGGAACGCCGTATCGGCGAATTCGGCCGGCGCCGGACGGAAAAATTCAACGGATACGGTGAACTGGTCGCCCACCTGTATCAGGGTATGGATTTGAGGCAATATTATTGATGGGTGTTTCAGCGCGGGCGCTGAAGCGTTACGGCAAACCGATAGCCTTTCTTCTGCTCAGCCTGCCGGCGGCCTGGCTGGTCGCAAACTGGATTTTGGCCTTTGCCGGGGAGCCGCACGGCCTTGGGTTCAATCCCCATGAAACGTCGAATCGTTTCAGCGGCGACTGGGCCCTGCGTATCCTTCTGGGAGGGCTGGCGTTGACACCGCTGGCAAGCGCTCTGGGCACGCAGAAGCCTATCCTGTTTCGCCGGATGATGGGGCTGTTCGCCTTTTTTTATGTGCTGCTGCACATTGTCAGTTATGTCTGGCTGGATCTGCTGTTGGACTGGGCGGCCCTGTGGCGGGATATTGTGAAGCGCACCTATATCACGGTCGGGATGGCGGCGGCTGTGGCCCTGGTTCCGCTGGCATGGACCAGTACATCCGGCTGGGTGAAAAGACTTGGCGCCAGGCGCTGGAAACGCCTGCACCGGCTGGTCTATCTCATCGTGCCGCTGGCGCTGCTGCATTTTTACATGATGCGCAAGGGTATACAGGCCGAGCCCCTTATCTATGCCGCCATATTCGCCGGACTGATGCTGTTGCGTTTGCCGGTGGTGCGCCGCCTGTTTCACCGAACACAGAACCGGAAGCGGCCCGCCGGCTTGTCCCGGCCTTAATGACGACTGCCATTCAGGCCGGGTTTCCGGCGGCGCCGTATATCGGTTGTTTGCGTAAAAGACATTTCCTCCGAGCGCCGTGTCTTCGCGTGCCTTAATCTCGCAGTGCCGTATTCCGGGGTGCCGGCCTCAAAAGGGGTATTCCGCTATTCTCAACCGGCTGCCGGTGTGCGCCGTAAAACCATCGCATTCGTTTCCATGGTCATCACCACTTCGTCCTTTTGGTTGAGGACTTCGTAGGCGCCTTTGATCAGGCCGATATTGGGGCGCGAGGCGGATGGCCGTTTTTCGGTGGTGCGCATTCTGACGCTGAGGGTGTCGCCGGGGAAGACGGGTTTTTTCCAGCGGATATTGTCCACGCCCGGTGAGCCCATGCCGGCGAACCCTTCGGCCATCATGCGGTCGACCATTATGCGCATGGCCATTGCGCAAGTGTGCCAGCCGCTGGCGCACAGCGCCCCGAAAACGGACTGTTTCGCGATGTCGTCATTCAGATGAAAGGGCTGCGGATCGTATTTGCCGGCGAAGTCGATCACCTCTTCGCGGGTGACGGCATAGTTGCCATAGGTCTCCTCGACGCCGATTTCGATATCTTCATAAAAAATCTTGAACATGGTGACGGCAATCCCCCGCGATGGTTAACGTGCGATAATCACGTGATGAAAATCATGAAGGGCGACAGTGAAGCCGGGATTGGCTCGCAGGTCAAACGGGATTAGTGTGCATGACCATGGGGAGTGTCCGAACAAGACTGGGGACCGTCTGCGCAGCTGTCTGGCTGGGGGTTTTCCTTTGCCTGCCCGCCGCGGCGGCGGAGCGGATCAAGGCCACATATAATTTCGTCTGGAACGGCTTCATCATCTATACGGCCGTGACGGACGTGACATCGAACGGTCTGTCCTACGATGTGGCGATCACATCGCGTACACGCGGAGCCCTGCGCGTTTTCGTCAAGGGGGAAAGCCTGGTGACGGCCAAAGGACGCCGTGAGGCCGGCACCGCCATGGCGGGGGAGTACAGGTCGGAAGGGCGCTGGGGAGGCGACAGTTTTTTCCGCAGCATGCGGTTCGGCCGCGACGGCCGCCTTCAGGATATGCAGGAAGACTGGCCGGAAGAGTGGTTGCAGGATTATCCCCGCGAACCGGTGCCCGAAACGCTGCAGACCGCCCCCGACCCGACAGCCCTGATCATAAGACTTCTGGATCATCCGGTGGTTGCCCGCGCGGCCGAACAGCCGCAGGTCTTACGGTCCTTCGATGGGCGTACCGTCTCCGATGTGACGCTGAGCTGCGATGAGGGCGAAACGGTGAGCGTACTGGAAGAGTCCCGGTTTTCGCCGGTTGCTGGAGAGGCGGTGCCCTGCCGGTTGACCCTGGCGCTGGTAGCCGGGCATCTGATCCTGAGCGAGGAAGAGAAGGAAAAACGTGCCCGGGCCGAGGAAAAGCGGCGCAAACGGCAAAAGCGGGAGGGACGATCACGCCGCCGCAAGGCGGAAGACGATACGCCGGACCCGCAGAAGGACGGCATCGTCATGTGGTTCCAGGATGTGTTCGGCGACGGCCGCATGCTGCCCGTCCGGGCGGAGACCGAGACGGAATGGGGAACCGTGCGCATGTATCTGAAGGATTTCAGCCGGGAGGACGGCCCGCCCATGGCCGTGCCTCGGGACACGGGCCGATAGGGAAAAACAAGCCTATCCCGTAAGGGCGGGGAGGTTTTTTTACTGCGAACCGGGAGGGAGACGACAATGACGTGGAAGCAAACCGTAAGCGCGCGATACACGATGCGGGGTATGGCGTCCCTGGCGGCGGCCCTGACAGCCTTGACCCTTGTTATGCTGGGCGGAAGTGCCGTTCTGGCCGAAGGAGGCGGGGTAACGGTCATCCATGCCGGAACCCTTCTGGACCGGCCGGGCGAACCGCCGCGCAGCCGTCAGACGCTTGTGGTGGAAAACGGACGGATCCGCGAACGCCTTGAAGGGTACCGCGATGCGGAAAGTTTCGGCGATGATGCCGTACTGGTCGATTTGAGGGATCATTTCGTCATGCCGGGCATGATGGACATGCATGTGCACATCCAGGGAGAACTGGGTCCTGCGAATGACCGGGACCGTCTGCGTCTGTCCGATGCGGACGTTGGCATGCGGTCCGTCAGTTACGCGGGCAAGACGCTGATGGCGGGATTTACCACTGTTCGGGATCTGGGGGCGGAACCGACGCATCTTTTTGCTTTGCGCGATGCCATTGCCAAGGGCTGGGTTGCGGGTCCGCGCATTGTCGGGGCCGGCAATGTGACCGTCACGGGCGGGCACGGCGACGTGGACGGCATGCGGCACGATCTGTTGGAGCTGTACACGCCGAAAACGGCTTGCGATGGCCCCTATGACTGCCGCCGTGCCGTGCGTCAGGCGATCAAGTTCGGCGCCGATGTCATCAAGATCCAGTCCACCGGCGGTGTCCTGTCGGATACCACAACCGGAACCGGTCAACAGGTCGCCGATGACGAATTGAAGGAAATCGTCACCACCGCCCATGCCCTTGGCCGTAAAGTGGCCGCCCATGCCCATGCCGCCGAAGGGATCAATGCCGCGTTGAGGGCCGGTGTCGACAGTATTGAACACGGGTCCTATGCCGATGCGCAGAGTATCCGTCTGTTCAAGGAAACAGGCGCCTATCTGGTGCCGACCCTGTTGGCCGGGGACACAGTGGTCAAGATGGCTGAAGGCAGTGGATTCATGCCGCAGGCCATCCGGGAAAAAGCCCTGCGTGTCGGCAATGACATGAAGGGTAATTTCGCCAAAGCCTTTTCCGCCGGGGTAAAGGTTGCTTTCGGCACTGACAGCGGCGTATCGCGCCATGGGACCAATGGACAGGAAGCGGTGCTGATGAATGAGGCCGGCATGCCGGCCATGGATGTGCTGAAGTCCATGACCGTCAATGCCGCCGATCTGATCGACATGTCTGACAGTCTCGGTACGCTTGAACCGGGTAAGCATGCGGATATCGTCGCCTTTGCCGGCGACCCTCTTGACGATATCCGGGCTGTGCTGGCGGTCAATTTTGTCATGAAGGGCGGCGTTATTCACAAGCAACCATGACGGTGGGGCCGGTGACGGCATTCGTCGGCGATGGACAAGATTATTCGCCATTTTGCATCCGGTCAGTCGTTTTATTGAGCTTATGGCGGCAATCGGCTAATAATTGACAAGCGCGGGCCGGCCTGTCCGGCGCCTGCGCAGTGCCGCATTGGAATGGGCGCCGGCAATCAGCGGTAGGGCATGTGGTGGTGGAAAGTCGTGCAATCAGCCTGGTCGATCGGCGTGCTGTTTTCGGTGCTGTTTCCCTGTGGTTGACAGGGGCATGGCTGACCGTTGCGGCCATTTTATTCGCCGATGCCTTCGGTGCGGGGCAAAATCTGATCAAATCCCGTCTGTTCTGGGAACTGGCTTTGAGCATCCAGATCGTTTCGCTTGCCCTGATGTGGGAGGCGCATATCGAGCGGTTTGAGGATGTGTCTCCGGAATGGCCGCGTTCAGCCGTCATGGAGCGTATTATCGGGGGGCTGTTGCTGGCCAGTGCCCCGTTGTGGGGGACGTTGCTGGCGTTACAGGTCAATGTGTTCGGTGACGGCACAGAGATTGTCGACGTTCACCGGGGTATGATGATCATTGGCCTGATACTGCTGGCTTTTTATGTTGTCCTGCCGACCGTCCGGCGGCTATGGCCGCAGGCCTGGGGACCGGCGGCCGCCCATCTGGAGCCGTTTTCCCTTCGCGGATTCATCGCCGACCATGTGGTCGTGCTGTGTCTGATGGCGGTCAACCTGGCGACAGTCTGGGGGATATACAAACCCGCCGTTCTGATAACGCCGCTTTTGCTGTATGCGCAATTCAGTCTTCCCTATCTGAAAACGGCCTTCGGCATCGAACGCCGGCTTTAGCACCCGTTTTTTCGTCTGTTCTCAGGGGGATGCGGTGCGCTTTCCCTTGGCTGTGCTTGCGGACAGAAACTGCTTCACCCTGTCCATCGGCAGGGCCTCGACCCGGCCACGATGACCGGTGACCGTTTCGGCGGCAAAGAGGGCATTGTATATGGCTTCCTGCGTGGCCTCGGCCACCGCCTGGAACAGGGGGGACATGGCGTCATTTGGCAGTTCGGGCCATGCCGGCGGTTCGGTCGTCTCTGCACGGCGGGTTTCGGGATGGCTGGAAAAGGCGATGACATAGTCGCCGGAACCGTTTGTCAGGCTGGCCCCGGTGCGGGCCAGGCCCGCCACCGCCCGTTTGGCGAGTCTGAGCAGATTGCGGTCGCTGAGCGGTGCGTCCGTGGCGACGACAATCATGATGGACCCATCGCCGCTGGTGTCGCCCGCGATGTCGTCTTTCAGAAAATAACGTCCAAGCCGTTCACCGACCCTGATGCCGTCTATGGTCAGGATACCGCCCATGTTGGCCTGGACAAGGACGCCGACCGTCCAGGCACCGAGGGTTTCAGGCAGGCGCCGGCTGGATGTGCCGATGCCGCCCTTGAAATCGAAGGCGACGGTTCCGGTGCCGGCCCCCACATTGCCCTCTGCCACGGGACCGCCGCGTGCTGTTTCGATCGCGGTTCTGACGTGATTCTTCGTAATGGCGCGGGCGCGGATATCGTTCAGGAACCCGTCATTGGTTTCGCCCACGACCGCATTGACCGACAGGATATCTTCATTTCCTTTTTGTGCCAGTGTCCATTCCACGGTGCCGGCCAGACCCTCGGCGACTGACAGGGTGTTTGTCAGAATTACGGGTGTTTCGATTTCACCCAGTTCGCGCACCTGGCTGATGCCGGCCAGTTTGCCGTACCCGTTGATGACATGGACCGCCGCCGGCACTTTCGATGTCCGCAGATTGCCCGGTGCCGGAATAATGGCCGTGACGCCGGTGTTCAGGGCTTTGCCCTCGGCAAGGGTAACATGGCCGACCCGTACACCGGCGACATCCGTGATGGCATTGTGAGGGCCAGGCGTCAGTACGCCCGGCGCCACACCGAAAGACCGTGCGCGCTGGTGGTCCTGCGCCGCCGTGGATACATTCGCGGGTGTCCAGCCGTCCAGAAGGATCAGGGCGGCCGGCAGAAGCCATCGCATCATCATGATCTTTTCTCCCCCACCGGTTTTCAGCCTATCAGTCCGGACAGGCCGATCAAGCCTCTTGACACGTAACCAAATAGTTTCTTATATAAGTAACCAATAAGTTACATTTAAGGCACTGTCCAAAAAGATCATGATACCCGAGCACGACATATACAGCGCCATAGCGGACCCGACCCGGCGTCGGGTAATTGCCATGCTGGCACGCGAGGATCTACCGGCCGGAGCGGTTGCACACAGGATCGACGGCATGAGCCGGCCTGCCGTTGTCAAGCACCTGAACATCCTGCGCCGAAGCGGCATCGTCATAACCGAAAAGCAGGGACGGCAGCGGATCAACCGTCTGAACCCTGCTGCATTGCAGGATTTGAAGGCGTGGGTCGCAGAGATCGACCGGTTCTGGGAGACACGCCTGACGAGACTGAAGGACCTAATTGAAAGCGAGGAGTGGAGCGATGGCTGACAATCTTTGCGATCCGATCCCCGATATTGTGAAAAGTATCGATATCGCCGCGCCGCCCGCGCGTGTCTGGGCCTGGTTGAGCGAACCGGAGAAACTTGCCAAATGGCTGATGCCATTTCACGGCAGCCTGAAGCAGGGTGAGACGGTCCGTTTTTACATGGATCCGGTGCCGGACGGCGACTGGGATGGAGAGATCCGTTGCCATATCACGGCATTGGAAGAGGACAGGCGTCTTGCCTTTACCTGGACTGACAATCAGTTCGGTTATGAAGATACATATGTCGAGTTTATCCTTGAGGACCGTGGCGGCACTACGCGCCTGACGCTGTCGCACAAGGGGTGGGATGCTCTGACGACGGAGCGCGGCCGGGCGCTGCGCAAGGACCATGACCCGGGCTGGGACGAGCATATCACCGTTCTGGGCGCACTGGCTGAAGGACGGTCGGACCAGGGCTGGCTGGAATGCCGGGCGGCCGGTCTGGCTGCGTCCTGCTAAGATTTGGCCACGTCCTGCTAAGGTCGGGCCACGTCCTGCTAAAAAGCCTGCCGGGCGTTACACATTGAAGCGGAACAGCATGATGTCGCCGTCCTGGACGATGTAGTCCTTGCCTTCAAGACGCATTTTGCCGGCGTCCTTGGCGCCCTGTTCCCCATTGCAGGTGATATAATCGTCATAGGAAATGGTTTCCGCGCGGATGAACCCCTTTTCGAAATCGGTATGAATAACGCCGGCCGCCGCCGGGGCCCTGGTCTCGCGGGCGACGGTCCAGGCCCGGCTTTCCTTCGGGCCGGCGGTGAAATAGGTGATCAGGTCTAGCAGGGCGTAACCGGCCTTGATCACGCGGGCAAGACCGGTCTGGCCAAGGCCCAGCGTTTCAAGAAATTCGGCTTTTTCCGCATCGTCGTCCAGTTGGGCGATTTCCTCCTCGACCGAGGCCGAAATGATGACCATGCCGGCATTCTGCCGGTCCGCCATGCCTTTCACGGCGGCGGTGTGGACATTGCCGTCCGCGGCACTGTCTTCGTCCACGTTGCAGACATACAGGACCGGTTTTGTGGTCAGAAGCTGAAGGTTTTTGAGAATGCGGGTCTCTTCGTCACCGTCAACGTCCAGAGCCCGGGCGGGCTGGCCGTCCTGCAGGACGGCCATGGCCCGTTCCGCCACGACAAGGGTGGCTTTTGCCTCCTTGTCGCCGCCACGCACCTTGCGCGTCAGTCCCTGGACGCGGCCTTCCAGGCTTTCCAGATCGGCAAGCATCAGCTCGGTTTCGATGGTGTCGGCGTCCGCGACCGGGTCGACGCGGCCGTCGACATGGGTGATGTCGTCGTCTTCAAAACAGCGCAGGACATGACAGATGGCGTCGACCTCGCGAATATTGGCAAGGAACTGGTTGCCGAGACCCTCGCCTTTCGAGGCGCCACGGACGAGCCCGGCAATATCCACGAAGCTGAGCTGTGTCGGGATCACATTGGCGGATTTGGCGATACCGGCAATCTTGTACAGACGCGGGTCCGGCACGGGCACCTGCCCGACATTGGGTTCGATGGTGCAAAAGGGATAATTGGCCGCGGCCGCGTTAGCGGTGTTGGTCAGCGCGTTGAAAAGGGTCGATTTACCTACATTGGGCAAGCCGACAATGCCGCATTTGAACCCCATGGCTCAGTCTTCCTTTTTCAGGGCCCGCAGGGCGTCCGCCAGGGGGCCTTCGGTTGTTGTGCCGGTGGTGGCCGGTTTTGCCGCCGTCCGGGCCGTGTCCGGCGTATTTTCCGACAGCGGTTTTTCTGACAACGGTTTGTCTGGCAGCGGTTTTTCCGGAGCGTTTCTTTTCTCCGAATTGTTATGGGCCGGCGCCAGCGTCAGGGCCACATCGCTCATAAAGCGCGGGGCATCGCCATCGGCAAGCCGCCCGATCCGATCCGCCACGGCGCCGAGAAGGGCGTCGAGAGCTGTTTCCTCGTTTCTGGCAAAATCGCCCAGGACATGGCCCGTGACCTTCGCCTTGTCGCCCGGATGACCGATGCCAAGGCGGACACGGATGAAATCCGGTCCGATATGGCTCGCAATGGAGCGGATCCCATTGTGGCCGGCGGCGCCTCCGCCCGCTTTGACCTTTACCTTGCCGAAGGCCAGATCAAGTTCGTCATAGAGAACAATGACGTCTCCGGCGGTCAGCTTGTAAAATCGCATGGCTTGCCCAACGGCACGCCCGCTTTCATTCATGAAGGTCCGCGGCTTCAGGGCGAGCACTTTGTGGCGCCCGATACGGCCTTCGCAGAGAGTGGACTGAAAGCGTTTGCGCGGCGCGGAAAAGTCATGGCGGCGGATGATTTCATCCACCGCCATGAAACCGATATTGTGCCGGTTCTTCCGATATTTGTCGCCCGGGTTTCCGAGACCGACAAGGAGCAGCATGACAGAGCCTCCCCACAGTCACGGGAGCCAGGGGGCGGGCCCTTAGTCCTGGCCGCCTTCTTCGCCTTCGTCTTCCGCCTCGGCCTCTGCTTCGGCACCCGCTTCGGCCGATTTCAGGCCTGACGGCGCGACAACCGCAAGAATGGTAAAGTCACGGTCCGTGATGGTCGGCTTACAGCCTTCCGGCAGGGTGACGTTGGAAATCTTCACGGCATCGTTGATATCCAGTTCGGCGACCGATACCTCCACCGCTTCGGGAATTTTATCACCGGGGACTTCCAGCTCGATCTCGTGGCGGGTGTGATTGATCACACCGCCCCGTTTCAAGCCCGGCGCCACATCCTCGCCGACCACTCTCACGGGCACGGACATGACGACCGTGGCCCCCTTGGCCAGACGCAGGAAGTCGATATGCATGGGAACATCCGAGACGGGATGTAGTTGCAGATCGCGTGGCAGAACGGTTGATTTTTTGCCGCTCACATCGATTTCATAGGTGTGCGACAGGAAACCGCCCCTGTTGATAAGACGGATCACTTCGTTCTGCGGGATCTGGATCGCTTCGGGATCCTTGTTGTCGCCGTAAATGACGGCGGGCACATAGCCGGAGCGGCGTGCGGCGCGGGAGGCTCCCTTACCAACCCGATCACGCGGCTCTGCCTTGATGGAAACGACGTCTGCCATTTCTGATCATCCTTGAACCTGAGACGCCGGACAGGCCCATCCTGCCCGACACCCCGAAACGCCTCCAGGGATGCGCACGGGGGATTTCCCGAACAGGCGGCCCCATCCGAGTCGCGCGGGATTTACCGTGAATCACGAAGATTGGCAAGGAGAAAGGCAAGGAGCCTTTACATGACGTAGTCCGTCCAGTCGTGTGGTGATGGTGCGCATCCCGGGCAATATCTTTCCGGACACCATGGCCGTATTCTTTGTCAGATCGGCCGACTGTCAGGAGTCGTCCGTGTGATGACGTTTTTCCGGTGAGCCGGCCGTTCGGTGATACATCACAAAATTGGATATTTTTTTAAACCGCACCCCTGGTTGCATGCCCGGTGCCGGTATGGATGTCTGCTTCCCATTCTGCACCGGTCCCTGAGACATTAAGCAGAAGCATTAGGTTGCGCCGGCAGCTAACGGATAAGCTGAAAAAAATTCCACGGCTTTCAATGAAAGTCGCGGAAAGTAAAAGCTATTATAAAAATAAGGGTTGTGGAGATGCTATCGAACATTTCTATCAAAGAAGGTCTGCGTCTTTTGATGGGGCTGATGGTTTTGAGTTTGATTTTATTGAGCTTTGGGGCTGCATTACCTGTCAAAGACAGTCTCCTGGCCGAGAAGGAGGCCAGGGCACGCGCTTTATCCGAGGTGGCAAAAAGCCTTGTCGCCTATTATCGCGGGCAGGAAGTGTCCGGCGTGCTGGACCGTGCAACAGCACAGGCACAGGCCATCGCCGCCATCGCCGACCTGAGCTATGACGGCGACAATTATTACTGGATTAATGATTTCAACGCTTTTCTGGTCTATCACCCCAGCGCGCAGTTGAATCAATCCGACGGCAGCGGTTTCCAGGATGCGAACGGCAAAAGAATTTTTGTCGAATTTGCCAAGACGGCGCGGGAAAAGGGCGAAGGCTTCGTCGATTATTATTTTCCGCGTCGCGGCGAAACCGATGCGGAGCCGAAATTATCCTATGTGGCAGCCGTATCCGGTTGGGACTGGGTTATCGGGACCGGTTTCTATATCGACGATGTGGACCGGCAGTACTGGTCCATGCTCCAGCGCATGATCGGAGCGACCATCGTGATCGGGCTTCTGGTGGCAATCCTTGCGATGATGATCAGCAATCGACTGACCGCGCTGGTCGATAATCTGCACAAGGCAATGGAACGGCTGGCGGCCGGCGATCTTCAGCTGACAATCCCAGGGCTTGGCCGGCGCGACAATATCGGCGCGATGGCCCAGGCGTTGCAGGTTTTCCGTGACAGCCTTGTGGAAAAGCAGGCGCTTGAAGCCGAGGCCGAAAAGGAACGTCAGCGGGCCGAGGAAAAACGCCTGGCGCAGGAAGCCGAAGAGCGCAAAGCGGCGGAGCGCGAGCGTCAGCGTGAAGAGGAAACACGCCGTCAGACCGAGGAAGCCCGGGTGGCCGCCATGGCCGCCATGGCCGATGAGTTTGAAAAAACCGTGCTGGAAATCGTTGACGACGTATCCGCGGCCGCACAGGCCATGGCGGACAAGGCCCAGACCATGAACGGCAATGCCTCGTCCACGTCCGATCAGACCGCGCAGATGGCAGATGTCACGCAAAGGGCGTCGGACAATCTGTCATCGGTCGCGGCGGCGGCCGATGAACTGGCGACCGCCGTGCGCGAAGTCAGTGAACGCAGCGAGGCCTCGATGCGGTCCGCCCGCGGTGCGGTCGATCAGGCAGCCAGAACCACCGATGACATGTCCGCACTGGCTGGCGCGGCTGAAAATATCGGGCAAGTGGTCGGACTGATCAACGACATTGCCGAGCAGACCAATCTTCTGGCCCTGAATGCGACGATTGAATCCGCCCGTGCCGGCGAAGCCGGAAAAGGGTTTTCGGTCGTGGCCAGCGAGGTCAAGGCCCTGGCCAGCCAGACGGCCAAGGCGACTGATGATATTCGTGAACAGGTCGCGGGCATGCAGTCAGCCGTCTCATCCATGGAGGATGCCATCGGCGGGATCCAGTCCATGGTCGGCAATATCGATGAATCGACCGGTGCGATTGCCGCCGCGGTGACGGAACAGGATGCATCCACCGCCGAAATCGCCCGCAATGTGACCGATGTTGCCAAGGGCACCAACGAGATTGCCGATTCCATGCAAAGCATGCGGGACAATGCCCTGGAGAATCGTGACAGTGCCACCAGCCTGAGTGAATCGGCCGAGGATTTGAAAAGCCTGGCCGGTGTCATGCGCCAGGCAGTGGACGGGTTCCTGGAAAAAGTCCGCGCCTGAGGACGCGGATGAGTACTGTGTTGGCACCCGGTTCTGTCACTTGACGGTCACTTGGCCGAGACAGCTATCAGCAGCCCGGCACTCGCTGTCATATGCTCGCGCATGTGACGGGTTGCTCAAACGAAACGGCGTCCTGTTCGGCGGGGCGCCGTTTAGTCGAACAGGCTGGAAACACTGGTCTCGTGGGCGATGCGGTTCATCGCCTCGGCCAGAAGGGGGGCGACGCTGACGACGCGGATTTTTTCCGCCGCGCGGACACCGTCGGTGGGCCGGATGCTGTCCGTGATGACCAGTTCGGTCATATTGCTGGCATCGATCCGTTCCAGCGCCGGGCCCGACAGCACGCCGTGGGCCACATAGGCGGACACCGATTCCGCGCCGGTATCCATCAGTGCCTGCACGGCATTGCACAGGGTGCCGGCACTGTCGACGATATCGTCCACCAGCACGCAGTGATACCCTTCCACGTCGCCGACGATATTCATGACCTCCGACACGCCGGCGCGCTCGCGGCGTTTGTCGATGATGGCGATGGGTGCGTCCACCCGTTTGGCATAGGCACGGGCACGCACCACGCCGCCCACATCCGGGCTGACGATCATCAGCCGTTTGTCGGTGAATTTTTCCTTCATGTCCCGGACCAGCACCGGCATGGCATAGAGATTATCGGTCGGGATATCGAAGAAGCCCTGGATCTGGCCGGCATGCAGATCGATGGTCAAAACGCGGTCGGCCCCCGCCGTGGTGATCAGATTGGCGACCAGCTTGGCTGAGATGGGTGTTCGCGGTCCTGGTTTACGGTCCTGGCGGGCGTATCCGTAATAGGGAATGACCGCTGTAATCCGCCGTGCCGACGCGCGTTTCAGGGCGTCGATGCAGACCAGCAGTTCCATCATATTGTCATTGGCGGGATAGTGGGTTGGCTGAATGAGAAAAACGTCTTCTCCCCGGACATTTTCATGGATTTCGACGAAGACTTCCTCGTCCGAGAAGCGTGTGACCTTTGCCTTGGTCAGCGGCATGTTCAGATAGGCGGCAATCGCTTCGGCAAGCTCCGGGTTGGCGTTGCCGGACAGAATTTTCATGCCCATGCCCTGGTCTCCGTGTACCCCGGCCGGTCTGTGCCCCGAGAGTGCGGACCACGCCGGCTTTTCATCCCCAAGCGGCGGAAAGGTCAAGCCGTGCCGGCCGGACGGTTTCGCCAGTTATCCCGTGGACCGTCGGTCCACGCGCGCAAGCGGGTCTAGCAGTGCCCGCCCCCTTTTGTAAAGTCCGGCCGCGCGGCCGGCGCCCTCGTCGGCCGGGACGGAATTGCCGAAGACGCCGGGCAGTTCCGGCGCCGCGAATCTATGGTGCGATCATGATGGCGGAAACCTGCCGGCCATAATCGGTTTCGCCCCGATGCGTGCACCGACGATAGGAAAAATAATCGCCGTTTTGATAGGTATCGATCCCGGCGCACCAGATGCGGGTGACACCCGCAGCCTTCAGCCGGCGGGCAGCGTACCCTTCCAGATCGAACTGGAAATGATCCTCATCGCGGCCGTCCGCAAAGTGGTCCGCAGCCTGCGAATCGCATTTCAGAACCGCCGCGTGCATGTCGCGGCCCACTTCATAGCTGGTCTGGGAAATCGCCGGTCCGATAGCGGCGCGAATGTTCTCCCGCGTGGCACCCAGGGACATCATGGCATCCGCCGTGGCCTCGAGAATGCCGGTAAGCGCGCCCTTCCAGCCTGCATGGGCGGCGCCGATGACGCCGGCGGCCGGGTCGTGCAGCAGCACCGGGGCGCAGTCCGCCGTCAGAATGCCGAGGATCAGGCCGGGCCGGTCCGTGACCATGCCATCGGCTTGGGGGCGGTCACCGGCCCAGTCCTTTTGCACCGTGACGGCCCGGTCACCATGCACCTGATACAGGCTGAGCAACGGTGTGTCCCGTCCCCCGGACAGGCAATTGGCTGCGATGCGCCGGTTTTCGGCAATCCGCGCCGGTATATCGGCGGAGCCGGGCCCGCAATTGAGACTGTCATACACCCCCCGTGACGTGCCCCCCCGCCGCCCGAAAAACCCGTGAGGGCATTCCATAAAGGGAGTGGCCAGATGCGGAACCGTGCGTGTCCGGGTCATGTCGTCAGCTTGGCCCAAAGCCGGGGGGCGGGGCAAGGCCGTCCGTTGCCAGTGCCAGCACTTTGAACAGGGTACCCATCTGATCGGGGGCGGTCAGGCGTTTCAGGTCCGCCAGAAGCCGGGCCTGCCGTTCCGTGTCCTGGCCTTCGGACAGGCGGACGGCCCGTTCGCCGATGCCAAGGGTCATAAGAAACGTCCCCTGTTCCGTTGGTGGCGGGGCCTCGATACCGCGTTGAAGGGCGGCCCGCCGCAGGGCGGCGAAATCCACATGGGCGGTGAGGTCCGCCTGTCCCGGTGCGTCGAACGGGTCCGCATAGGCATGGCCGCTGACAGCCTGAAAGGTGTCGCCGGTGGCGGACACGCTGTGTCCGTAGTCGATGATCAGGGCGCAGCCGGGATACCGTTTCAGCCGGTCCGCGATCTGCCCGACGATGGACAGACCCGCCGGGCAGACCTCGGCAATGCTGCCTGCGGGCGCGTCGTCAAGACCGGGCGCCAGAAGCGCCAGTTGCGGTCCTGGGGCCGTCAGTGTCCAGCCCAGGCGATCCCCATCCGCCGCCACGCGACGTTCCTGCCAGATATCCCCCTGTTTTTCGAACTGATGGATGGGCAGGGCATCGAAAAATTCGTTGGCGACGATCAGGCAGGGCCCGTCCGGCACGCCGTTCAGGCTGTCATGCCAGGTGGCGGACGGAACGGCGGCGCTTTGTTCGTTCCGTCGGGCCGCGCCCCGTTCGATAAAATGGACGGTGATCGCGTCATGAAAGCCGGCAATCCGGCGCGCGGTCCGCAGCATGTCGGCCATAAGGGTCCCGCGTCCCGGTCCCAGTTCGATCATCCGCAGGGTGTCCGGGCTGCCCATGGCGCGCCAGCGGTCCGTGCACCACAGGCCGATCATCTCGCCGAACATCTGGCTGATGTCGGGGGCCGTGATGAAATCCCCATCCGCGCCGAAGACGGGGGCGGTGCTGTAATATCCGTGGCGTGGATCAAGCAGGCAGGCCGCCATGTAATCGGCCAGGGTTATCGGCCCGGTGGTTGCGATCTGCCGGATCAGCCGCTTTTTCAAGGGGGTCATGGGCATGTCCCGCCTTTTCGGTCAGGAGGCCGCTTTGCCCGGATGGCGGCGTGTCATCAGCCACAGGGCGAACAGCAACATCGGGATGCTGAGCAGCTGCCCACGGGAAATGCCCGCCATCAGACCGAGATGGGCATCCGGCTCGCGGACGAATTCCACCAGCAGGCGGGCAAGGCCATAGCCCATGAAAAACAGCCCGGCGATGAAGCCCGGCCAGCGCCGTCTGAGATCGGTGAAATTATACAGGCTCATCAACAGGACCAGCAACAGCAAGCCCTCGCCGAACGCTTCATAAAGCTGGCTTGGATGGCGGGGCAGTCCGAGCGGGTCGCCGGGAAACACCATGGCCCACGGCACATCGGTTGCCCGGCCCCACAGCTCGCCATTGATGAAATTGGCGATCCGTCCCAAAAACAGTCCAAGCGGAGCAACGGTGGCCACGGCGTCGGACACTTTCCACAGGTCCAGATTGTTGCGGCGGCAAAACAGAATGACGGCGAGGATCACACCGATCAGTCCGCCGTGAAAAGACATGCCGCCGTCCCACAGGCGCAGAACGGCGAGCGGATCGGCCAGATATTTCGGCAGATTGTAGAACAGGACATAACCCAGGCGCCCGCCGCCGACGACGCCGATCACCGCCCAGGTGAGGAAGTCGTCCACATGCTGCGGCGACATCGGCGCCCCGGGTTTGCGGGCCAGCCGCTTGATATACCACCAGCCGAACAGCAGTCCGGCAAGATAGGCCAGCGAATACCAGCGGATCACCAGCGGACCGATCCGTATCAGGACGGGATCGATCTCGGGGTAGGGAAGGGCGGCGGTGGTTGCCGTCAGGCCTGCCAGAATTTCAATCATCTATCATCCCAGTCGTGGCGAACCCTCGCCCCCGCAGAAGCCCGCTCTTGCGCGATAAGGCCGTTTCTTTGACAAAATCCAGCCCTGCATGGAGGCGGCACCTGACCCCGTCCTTCCGGCGGGCCGGTGTGGCCTGCCGGAAAAGCACAGCCGGCAAAACGGTGGCCGGTATGGCCGGAACGGCGCCCATCTTGAGGCTGCCGGGCGCCGTGTCAAGCGCACGATCGGGTGAAGTCCCGCGCACTGCCTTGCAAGATCGCTTACAGGTAAGATCTTCTTTAGGGAAGACCGCAGAGTGACGATCGCGGCGAGACGGGGCATTCTGAGTGGCGGCCATTGCATTCGCGGCAATGGTGCCTCATATGCGTATCAGGGGCCGTTTTCCGCGACAGCGTTTTGGAAAACGGCCATACGGGTTTATCGAGGAGAGAGCGGATGCAGACCAATCACCCCTTTTTCGACGATCTGGCCAAGCTGGCGAGCAATGCAGCAGGTGCCATGAACAGCGCGCGCAGTGAGATGGAAGAGACGTTCCGTGCCTGGTTGCAGCGTCAGCTTGACGGGATGGACCTTGTCACCCGCGATGAGTTTGAAACGGTCAAGGCCATGGTGGAAAAGGCCCGTGCGGAAAATGATGCCCTGCGCGCCGAGATCGACAGCCTGAAAGCGGCCCGGACCACATCGGCGAAACCGGCGGAGGCAAAGCCGAAACGGGCCACCGCATCGGCCCGGAAACCGGCGGCGTCTCGCAAAACGAAACCGGCCACAAAAGATTCATGAAAAAAATCAAAGCCGACCCCCTGCTTCAAGGCCGTCTTTTAAGACTCTGAAATGAGTCAGGAATTGGGCCGGGCGACTCTGTGACATTCTGCGGAGAATGCCATGTTGCCTGCAAAATGAGACAACTTCACCCTTGCGCCGTCTACTCAGTGATGGCACGCTAAATATGGTATTCGTTATTAGCAGGGAAGCCAGATACAGTGACTCTGGTTCAAAAGCGATAACGCAGACCGGCGCAACTTGATCTGCCGGTCTCCTATAGCCCGGCGGATCTCTCCAGGGGAAACGCAATGACAACATTGAATACCGGGCATAGCGAAGCTTATACCGCTAATCCAGTGGACATGGCTGAAGAGCTCGCCGGAACCAATGAATGGAGCTATGAGCGACACAGTGATGACGAGCTGACGCTTTTCCTGTCAGGGGAATATACCGATCTTCAATTCCGCCTTTTCTGGCGAGACGACTTTAAAACCCTTCAATTCGCCTGTCTGTTTGATCTGAAAGTGCCGCCGGCACGCCGCGACATGATCTATAAGTCCATCGGCCTGATCAATGAGCGTCTGTGGATCGGGCATTTTGAATATTGGGCCGAGGAGGATGCCCTGCTGTTCCGTCATGCCAGCCTGGCCAATGACCCGATTTTCGGCGCCATTTCCCAGGATCATGTGATCACCATGATTGAAACCGCGCTTGGCGAGTCAGAGCGTTTTTATCCCGTTTTCCAGTTCGTCATGTGGGGTGGCAAAACCCCGGAAGAGGCGATCGAGGCGGCCATGCTGGACTGTATGGGCAACGCCTGACGACTTCCTGTCCTTGACCGGCTGTCTGCCGGGCCGGACAGCACGGTGACGGGTACCGACCTGTTCGGAGTATCCAGTCTGCCAATGGAAGAAGCGGCTTTCGCGGGCCGCTTCTTTTTTGTCTGTGGCGTTTTGGATGCCGATGACGGATAAGCCGGGCAGAGGGAACGTCCGCGCCGTTTGCGGCCGTTCCCCAGCGAAGAGGAGGCCGTGTTTATGTTCGAACAGTTTTCGCCGGATATGCCGCTTCTGCTGGTCGGTTGCGGCCGGATGGGGCAGGCACTGGCCGCCGGGTGGCTGGCACGGGGGCTGACAAGCGATGCGTTGTGGGTGCTGGACCCCGCGTGCGATCGGTCCGCACTGCCGGACGTGCCGGGCGAACATTGGGCGGCGTCTCCCGAAGGGCTTGCCGCCATGTCTGTCCCGCGCACGGCCGTGATCGCCGTCAAGCCGCAAATCATGGGGACGGTGCTGCCGGGGTTGGCAGCCCTTCTGGGACCGGAAACGCTGGTCATTTCAGTCGCGGCGGGCACGACGCTTGCCAGTCTGGCCGCCGGGCTTTCCGCTGGGACTGTTTCCGGGACTGCACCTGGGCTTTCTGACCGTCCGAGGCTGATCCGGGCCATGCCCAATACGCCGGCCGCCGTCGGCCAGGGAATGACGGGTCTTGTCGGGCCCGGCTGCGACGCCGGGGATAAACAGCTTGCCGGGGCGCTGATGGGGGCCGTCGGCAAAACCGTCTGGATCGCCGATGAGGCGTTGATGGACAGTGTGACGGCGGTCTCCGGCAGCGGGCCGGCCTATGTGTTCTATTTCGTCGAATGCCTTGCCGCTGCGGCGCGCGATGTGGGGCTTGATCCCGAGAGCGCCGATCTTCTGGCCCGCCAGACGGTGATCGGTGCCGCTTGTCTGATGGATGCGGACCCTTCCAAACCCGCCGCGACACTGCGCGACGAGGTTACAAGCCCGGGCGGCACCACGGCGGCGGCGCTGGATGTTCTGATGGCTGCGGACAGTCTGGCCCCCCTTGTCAGGCAGGCCGTCCGTGCCGCCCGCGACAGAGGCCGCGCCCTGGCCGGAGACGACTGAGGCGAAAGGCGGTTGAGGACAGGGCGCCTTTCCAAAGAGAGGATATGGGGAAAAGCGGCCTATCTGCGTACACGGCGGTATACGAGACCGATCGGGCATCAGCACCGGCGCAAAGCCGTCCGTCGGTGGCCAGCGCCGCCATCACATCGCGCTCTTATCAATCCATGTTTGCTTCAGACAGAAAGAAAGCCCCGGAAACCGGGGCTTTGAAAGTAACGATTGGGAGGTTCGCGCGCTGCACCGCAGAGTTTTTAAGCCGGCCCCGGGTGGGAAGTAGGGGGGAGGGGAGGTACCCCGGGGCCGGCTCGTAATGACGATACTCAAAACTAGCGTCATCAAGTCTGCTGCAGTGCAGCGTTCGCCTATGATATATAAGGATGTCGGATACTTGGGAGAACCCATGAATTGATCACGCCAGCCATGCATTCATTGCATGGCCTTTGTCGGATGGTGCGGGTGTATAGGCCATATGGAACCGACCCTGCATGGCGGCCTTTCGGTCAGAACAGATTGCTTTCCGCCCGGAGCTGGCGCGCCAGGAAATCCCGCAGCAGAGTGACCCTGAGAGACCCGCGCAATTCGGGTGGATAGCAGAAGAAACTGTTGTAGGAGGCGATGTCCACATCGGGCAGAATCCGTACCAGGCGCCGCCTGTTATGCACCAGATAATCAGGCAGGATGGCGATGCCCATGCCGGCTTCGACCGCATGGAGGATGCCGTACATGTTGTTGACCTGAAGCCGTGCCTCACGCGGGGTGCTGGTGCGCCCGATATGCGAGATCAGGTTCAGGTCCCGGATGGTGGATATGGTGGTGGTGCCGTAGGTGACGATGTCATGGCTGTCCAGATCCTGTAATGTGACCGGGGTGCCGCGCCGGTCCAGGTATTCCGGACTTGCATAGATATGGGCATGAAAAGTGGCGAGCGGCCGGGCGATCAGATCGCTTTGTTCCGGATCGTGCAGACGGATGGCGATATCGGCCTCACCGGCGGCCAGGTCCAGATCGTCATCGTCGAGGATCAGTTGCAGATCGATGTCCGGATAGGTGTCCATGAACTGTTTCAGGTGCGGGGTCAGCCATATGGCGCCGAAGGTGACCATGGTCGTCACCCTGAGCAGGCCGGAGGGGCGTTCCCGCGATTCGCTGAGGCTGCGTTCCACCTCCTCGATGTTGTGGTGAATGTCACGGGCGGTCTTGTAAAGGCTTTCCCCTTCCTGTGTCAGGACCAGGCCACGGGCATGGCGCGTGAACAAGGCGGTGTTCAGGCTGTCTTCCAGGGTTTTTATCTGGCGGCTGACCGCCGACTGGCTGCTGTTCAGGCGTGCGCCGGCGCTGGTGAAGGAACCGGAGTCGGCGACGGCCAGAAAAATGCGCAATTTGTCCCAATCCAAGGACATGGTGTTTTGCTCCCCATCCTGACGGTCCGGGCTGCCGGGACCGTCCCGGTACGTTTGCGGGTTTTGCGCGCGGTTTCGGGTGGTCCCCGTGACCGATGGCTGTGCAGGATGAGGACGATAGCCAGTCCGCAGGGTTACAGGCAAGCATCCGTTTGGGGCATGCCTGTTCCAGACGGCAGCGGCAGGTAAACGGGATAACGCAGAAATAAAAGATGCGGCGTCAGGGCGTCAGGTTGCCCGGAGCAGGGGCCGGCGCCATGACGGCGCCGGCGGGGGCAGTGGGGGAGGATTGAGAGCTGATTGGGGCCAAGCAGCCCATGGCCTGTCGGCTGTCAGGCGGCCTCTTCCGTGGCGTCTTCGAGGGCGGCCAGATATTTCTCCGCTTCCAGCGCGGCCATGCAGCCCATGCCGGCCGCCGTCACGGCCTGGCGATAAACCTTGTCGGTTACGTCGCCGGCGGCGTAGACGCCCGGAATGTCGGTGGCCGTGCTGTCGGCCGTCTTGAGGATATATCCCTCATCGTCCATGGGCAGCTGGCCTTTGAAAATCTGTGTCGACGGTGTGTGGCCGATGGCGATGAAGACACCGTCCACAGCCAAATCCTCGACCGCGCCGGTCTTGGTGTTTTTGATCCGTACACCGGTCACGCTTTTGGGGTTGTCCGTGCCGACCACCTCATCCAGAACGCTGTCCCATCTGACGGTCACGTTTTCGGTTTTGAACAGGCGGTTCTGGAGGATTTTTTCCGCGCGCAGGGAATCGCGGCGATGGAGAAGCGTCACGCTTTTCGCCAGATTGGACAGATACAGCGCTTCCTCGACCGCGGTGTTGCCGCCGCCGACGACGACCACATCCTTGCCCCGGTAGAAAAAACCGTCACAGGTGGCACAGGCCGAGACGCCGTAGCCGTTGAAGGCCTGTTCGCTTTCCAGGCCGAGCCATTTTGCCTGCGCACCGGTGGAAATGACCACGGTATCGGCGGTGTAGATGGTACCGCTGTCGCCGATGGCGCGTTTCGGCGTGGCTTTCAGGTCCACTTCGGTGATGGTGTCGTAAATGATGTCGGTGCCGACATTTTCGGCCTGCTGGCGCATGGCTTCCATCAGGTCCGGTCCCTGAACGGCGGTGGCGAAGCCGGGATAATTTTCCACGTCCGTGGTGATGGTCAGCTGCCCGCCGGCCTGCATGCCGGTGACGATCATGGGGTCGAGGCTGGCGCGCGCCGCGTAGATGGCGGCCGTATAGCCGGCCGGGCCGGACCCGATGATCAGCAATTTGGTATGTTTTGTCGTGCTCATAATATCCGCTCCAACAGCGTTCGTTTCAGCGTGGTGAGGCAGGTACCGGTGCGGCCCGCAACCCCTTCAGTCCCTACATAAAGTCTGGCGCATCCATTACCAACGCACAATCCCGATCACAGTTATGAGAGAGGTCGATGGCAGTTTCGCCAAAAGCCCGCCCGCGTGACGCCTGCGCCATTGGCGGGCCGCACCCCGGACGGTCGTGTCCGGGGTGCGTGGGTTTGCTGCAGCCGCGATTTACAGCGCGGCGGCGTTTTCTTCCAGATAGGACGCCACGCCGTCGGCGTCCGCGACCATGCCCTTGTCGCCCTTCTGCCAGCCGGCGGGGCAGACTTCGCCGTGTTCCTCGTGGAATTGCAGCGCATCGACGAGGCGGACGTATTCATCGACATTGCGGCCGAGCGGCAGGTCGTTGATGGACAGATGGCGGACAATACCGTCGCGGTCGATCAGGGCGGTGCCGCGGAAGGCCACGCCGTCATCCTCGAACAACACGCCGTAGTCGCTGGCGATGGATTTCTTGATATCGGCGACCAGCGGGAAGTTCACCGCACCCAAACCGCCTTTTTCAACCGGGGTGTTGCGCCATGCGAAGTGGCTGAACTGGCTGTCCACGGACACGCCGATGACTTTCACATTGCGTTCCTGAAAGGCCGGAATGCGGTTATGGAAGGCCAGGATTTCAGACGGGCAGACGAAGGTGAAATCCAGGGGATAGAAGAACAGCAGGCCGTAGCTGCCGTCCAGATAAGAGGACAGGGTGAAATTTTCGTCGATCGAGCCGTCGGCCAGAACGGCGGCGGCGGTAAAGTCGGGGGCTTGTTTACCGATCAGGGCAGTCATAATCACATTCCTTAATAATCAACAGGGTCAACAAAGCAGGCGCCATACCGCGTGTGGTGTCTGTCCGTCCTTGCCTTTTGGGTGGGGAGGCCGGGTACCGCGCCGAAAAGCACCATATCGAATGTATATGGTGAGGCAATCGCTTTCTTTCGATGGATTTAATCGATTTTTCCGATCATAAGATCGACATCATGAATGCATGAAAGTTAGTCCAAACAACTTTTATGCACTCACACGATTTTCACAGGATTTCATGTGGCGCGGGCCGCTAAGTGCCTGGCGGCAGATATCTGGGCGTCAGTGCCTGAGAGTAGGCATCAGGGGACAGGCATCAGGGGATAGGTTCCAGGGCGGGAGGGCGCAAGGCGGTGGTCGCGTGAGGGGCGCCCGTGCCGGTGCGAGCGGGTGCGGGTGCCGAGGTGCGGGCGGCGACGTGGAAGACAGGTGACCGCAGAGATACCGGGCAGAGCGGTCAGCCGACCTGATCCTTCAGTGTGCGGACGCAGGCCGCCGCGATTTCCGCCTGGAGGCGGGTGTCGATATTGCCGGACGCGCGGCCATGTTCCAGCAGTTGCGACACGGCGGTCTCCAGCACATCAAGGGTTTTGCGCATAGCGTCGTCATGACCCTGGTCGGCGGTCCGGGGTGTGCCGGGGCCGGCGTCGGCCGGGACCGGAGCGATCGGCGGTGCCGACTGTTTCGCAGTGGTCAAATCCCTGAGCGTCGGTCTCGGCGTGTCCGAGCCGCCTGCGGGCGTTTCTGGCAGGAACAGGTCGTCGCCGTCGTCTTCGTCCCCGCCCTCGTGCCCGGTGCTGTCCCCGGCCATGCCGCTTAGGGTAGCGCGCCGTACCGTTTCGCCGGGTACAGTGCCTGTTTGCCCGCCGGCGGCGAGAAGATCGTTTTCCAGGGCGCCGGGAACAACAGGGGTCAGATGGCCGTCATAGCCTTCGAACAGGCCGCCGGCGGGGCTGAAACGGGGCGTGGCTTCAAGCGTCCAGTAGCGATGGCCTTTCGGCAGATGCGACAGGTAAATGGGGGCGTCATGGATGGGTGTGCGCCGTTGCAGGGCGCGGGTTATGGGATGGCCCAGCTTGTTGTTGAGCGCCAGCAGGTCGAGCATGGCCATGCCGACGAGGCCGTCGCTGTCCTTGTCGAAAAGCAGATGGGCCTGGGCGGACACGGACGTGACGAAGCCGTCCCGGTCGCTTGACCAGGACCAGCCGGCAGGTTCCGTATCCGGACCCGTCCGTGTCCCTGACTGTTCGTCCCCCATTGTACCGCCTGCCTGATGACGGGTGTCGTGCCGCCGGTGCGCCGTTTGCGGTGCCTCGTTCGCCGGCGCGCCGCCGTCGCCGGGCGCAGGGCTTATGTCTGCCGTTTGCGTCCCGGTGTCTTCACCCGAAATCTCCGCCGGAGCGCCGTGCTGTTCCGCAGCCTCCGGACTGTTGATGTCTGTGCTTACTTTATTTTCGGGAAAATGCTCAACAAGCAAATCCTCGTCCCGGCGCAAAATCCGCAAGGATGCGGCCCTGTGATCCCCTGCGGTATCCCCTGTTTCACTCCCGGTATCACTCCCAGTATCGCTCTTCGGGGGATGCGCGGTGTGATCCGGTGCCCGGTCTTCCGTTTGCTCTTTTGAGTCTTCTTGACTTCTTGAGCCTTCCGGGTCGGTGCCGGTCGTCGGCAGGGGCGTGACCGTGGCGCCGCCCTTATCCTTGCCGGCCCCGTCCGGTGTATCGCGCCAGAAGGAGAAGGACGACGGGCCGTCATGCCGGTCGTCCGCCGGTCGGGCGCGGGCCAGCGCGATCCAGACATTGGCGGACAGGTCGTTGCGCGTGGCCAGTTCGCTGTGATGGCCGCGCCCGGTGCGGGTGATCAGGGCGATCAGATCGTCCTCGTCATAGGGCGCGCGGTGCAGCAGGTTGCGCACCAGTGCGGCCTCGTCACGGCTGAGCCGCATGACAAGGTCCATCGGCGGGTCGGACAGGCCGGCGAGAAGGTCGGCGGCGGTCTGCCGGCTGTCGCGATCAACATGCGGTAGAAGGGCCTCAACCACGTCCAGCAACTGGGCGCGGGTCGGTTGCTTGACCGGAGCCTTGCCGGTCAGGAACAGGTCGATCAGATTACGGTACAGCGCCGTCCGGTCTTCGTCACCATGCACTCTGACATAGTCCACCAGTTCGCGTATGCGCGTATCGATCGCGTTCATAGACCCTGTGCTGGACACAGCATACCAATTAACAGGCAGCGCGCCCTTTACCCTCCGGCGGCAAGTTGACCTTGCCCTTTGATGAGGCGCTTTCCACGATGGAAAGGGTGCCTGGAGCGCTGCGTTTCCGTCCCTTGATGAATGTTTTTATTATTGCGGTGCCGACAGTGTTGTTGTTTTTCAGTGTCGTCTTTGCGGTCACCGCGGATGCGAAAAATCTTCCGGATCGATCCCCGCCCCTGTGGCAGTGGACAAATCGCGGACAGGGCATCGCAGTCAGAGCGTCACGGTCAAGGCGGGCCGGCACCGGTAAGCCAAGCCGAATCAGCCTTTCCATACTATGCAAAACGACTCAGGACGCCAGTCCGATTTTGTTTTAGAAATAAAATTATCAAAATTTGGAACTTTGTTTCCGGCTTGGGTTTCATTATGATACCTCAACAGTTCATTGTCTGGAGGATTTGGCGTCATGGGACGTGTCAAGCTGGATGCTGTCGACCGTAAAATTCTGGCTTCGCTACAGAATGAGGGCCGCATCACCAATGTCGATCTGGCCGAGCGGGTGGGTATCACCGCACCGCCCTGCCTGCGCCGGGTGCGGGCGCTGGAGGATGAGGGCTTCATCCAGGGCTATCACGCCGACCTGAATCAGGAGGCGCTGGGCTACGGCCTGACGGTTTTTGCCCTTGTGGGCCTGCACAGCCAGGCGGAAAGCGACCTTCAGGCGTTTGAGCTGAAGGTCCAGGAATGGCCGTTGGTGCGCGAATGCTACATGCTGAACGGCGAGATCGATTTCATCCTGAAAATCGTCGCGCATGACCTGGCGGAATTCCAGAGCTTTCTGACCAGCGCGCTGACGCCGGCCCCCAATGTGGCCAGCGTGAAAACGTCGCTGACCATCCGCAATTCCAAACATGTGCCGGGCGTGCCCCTGCCGCTGTAAAAGACGCCCGCCAAGGACGCCGCCCTTGATCAGGGATGCGGCTTTTTGCGGGACCCGGTCGCAGCGTGGGGCCGGGGCATAGGGATCGGACTGCAAAAAAGGGCGCTGAGGGCGCCCTTTGTCGTGTCCGGTGTGTTTCGGGGCGGGGGCCTGTACGCCCGCGCGCCGATGTGCCGATGTCTTGTTTGAACACGCGGTTTATGGGGGCCGCGGCCTTATTTGAAAGCGACCTCGACGACCTCGTAATAGCGTTCGCCGCCGGGGGTTCTGACCTCGACCTCGTCGCCGACCTTGCGGCCGATCAGGGCCCGCGCGATGGGGGACTGATAGGAAATGCGGCCCGCTTTCACGTCGCCTTCATCGGCGCCGACGATCTGGTAGATCACTTCGGCATCGTCCTCGTCGGCCAGGGTGACGGTGGCGCCGAAGACGATTTTGTCGCCTTTCAGGGCGGTCGGGTCGATCACTTCGGCGCGCGAGAGCTTGGATTCCAGCTCCATGATGCGGCCTTCGATATGGCCCTGACGTTCCTTGGCGGCGTGATATTCGGCGTTTTCCGACAGATCGCCATGGGCGCGCGCCTCTTCGATCGCCTGCACGACGGAGGGGCGTTCAACGGATTTCAGCTGTTTCAGTTCCTGTTCCAGAACCCGGTAGCCGTCCATCAGCATGGGCACTTTTTCGGTCATGTCGTTATTTCCGTTTCTCCGTTCGGGACAAAACGCTATGGCTGACAGTCCGCCGGAGGCCGGGGGCCGTCCGCGCCAGTCACCTTGCGTCCCGGTAATGTTTTGGCCATGACTAAAAGGCGAACGCCGACCTAAAAAAGGCCGGCGCAATTTTTTTGTCTAGCGTAAAACGCGTGATGGATCAAGACCTGTTCATCCCTGGTGGGCCTGTAGGCTTTTCACCGTCAGGGCATCCGTCTGCACCGCCTGAAGGGACTCGATCGCCGCGCGGGAGGCGGCCATGGTGGTGAAATAGGGAATTTTCATCATCAGGGCGGTGCGGCGCAGGCTGAGGCTGTCGCGGATCGACTTGCGGCCTTCGCTGGTGTTGATGACCAGCGCGACCTCGCCGTTTTTCATGATGTCGACGGCGTGCGGGCGCTGGCCGTCCACCACCTTGAACACGCGGTCGACGGACAGGCCCTCGGCCGTCAGATACTCGGCGGTGCCGAAGGTGGCGACCACCTCATAACCAAGGTCGATGAGCCGGCGCACCACCGGCACCAGCGCCGGCTTGTCGCCGTCGCGCACCGAGACGAACACCCGGCCGGTTTTCGGCAGATGTGTGCCGGCGGCCAGCTGCGCCTTGTGGAAGGCGGTGGCGAAATCGGTGTCGATGCCCATGACCTCGCCGGTGGATTTCATTTCAGGGCCCAGCAGAACGTCGACACCGGGGAAGCGCGCCCACGGCAGCACCACTTCCTTGACCGCCACATGGTCGGGGCGCGGCGATTTCAGGCCGAAGGCGGACAGCGGCTCGCCCACCATGACGCGGGCGGCGATGGCGGCGATGGGGCTGCCCACGGCCTTGGCGACGAAGGGCACGGTGCGGCTGGCGCGGGGATTGACCTCGATCAGGTAGACGGTGCCGTCCTTGACCGCGAACTGCGCGTTCATCAGGCCGCGCACATCGAGCGCGCGGGCCAGTGCCTCGGCCTGGGTGCGGATGTCGTCAATGATGGCGTCCGACAGGCTGAAGGGCGGCAGGGCGCAGGCGCTGTCGCCGGAATGGACGCCGGCCTCCTCGATATGTTCCATGATGCCGGCCACATGCACGTCGGTGCCGTCGGCCAGCGCGTCCACATCCACCTCGACCGCGTCCTTGAGGAAGCCGTCGATCAGCACCGGGCTTTTGCCCGAGACTTGGACCGCCGCGCTGATGTAGCGCCTGAGACCGGCTTCGTCATGGACGATTTCCATGGCGCGGCCGCCGAGCACGTAGGACGGGCGGATCAGCACCGGATAGCCGACCTCGGCCGCCACCGTCACCGCCTCGTCCATGGACCGGGCGATGCCGTTGTCGGGCTGTTTCAGGCCCAGCGTGTTGACGAGATCCTGAAACCGCTCGCGGTCCTCGGCCAGGTCGATGGCGTCGGGGCTGGTGCCGAGGACGGGCACCCCGGCGGCTTCCAGATCATGGGCGAGTTTCAGCGGCGTCTGGCCGCCGAACTGGACGATCACGCCCTTGACCGTGCCGGCCTCGTTCTCGCGGGCAATGATGTCGAGGACGGTTTCGGCCGTCAGCGGTTCGAAATACAGCCGGTCGGAGGTGTCATAGTCGGTGGACACGGTTTCCGGGTTGCAGTTGATCATGATGGTCTCGAACCCGGCGTCGGTCAGTGCGAAACAGGCATGGCAGCAGCAATAGTCAAACTCGATCCCCTGGCCGATGCGGTTGGGGCCGCCGCCGAGGATGACGACCTTTTCCCGGTCGCTGGGATTGGCCTCGCACGCAGGGCGCGCGCCGGCATGCGCGGTTTCATAGGTGGAATAGAGATAGGGCGTGCGCGCATCGAATTCGGCGGCGCAGGTGTCGATCTGCTTGAACACCGGGCGCAGGCCCGCCGCCTGGCGGGCCGCCCGCACGTCCGCGACCGGCAGGCCGGCCAGCGCGGCCAGACGGTCGTCGGAAAAGCCGAGGGATTTCAGCGCGCCGAGCCCGCCCGCGTCCGCCGGCAGGCCGTGGTCCGCCACCCGGCGTTCCGCGTGGACGATGGCCTCGATCTGGCGCAGGAACCAGGGTTCATAGTGGCTGACGGCGTGAATGCCGTCGACCCCGATGCCGCGGCGCAGGGCCTCGGCGATTTTCAGCAGGCGGTCGGGCCGGGCCAGCGCCAGTTCGGCCAGCATGTCGTCCCGGTCGGCCGGGGTGTCGCCGTCGGCGGCGAAGGCCACCGGGTCCAGCCCGCTTAACCCGGTTTCCATGGAGCGCAGGGCCTTTTGCAGGCTTTCGGCGAAGTTGCGGCCGATGGCCATGGCCTCGCCCACGGATTTCATCGCCGTGGTCAAAAGCGGCTCGGTGCCGGAAAACTTCTCGAAGGTGAAGCGGGGGATTTTCGTGACCACATAATCGATGGTGGGCTCGAACGCGGCGGGCGTGACCCCGGTGATGTCATTGTCCAGTTCATCCAGCGTGTAGCCGACGGCCAGTTTGGCGGCGATCTTGGCGATGGGAAAGCCGGTGGCCTTGGATGCCAGCGCCGACGAGCGGCTGACGCGGGGGTTCATTTCGATGACCAGCATGCGGCCGGTCGCCGGGTCCACCGCGAACTGGACGTTGGAGCCGCCGGTCTCGACCCCGATTTCGCGCAGCACCGCGATCGAGGCGTTGCGCATGATCTGATATTCCTTGTCGGTCAGGGTCAGTGCCGGGGCGACGGTGATGCTGTCGCCGGTGTGCACGCCCATGGGATCGACATTTTCGATCGAGCAGATGATGATGGCGTTGTCGGCGCGGTCGCGCACCACCTCCATCTCGTATTCCTTCCAGCCGATAACGGATTCGTCGATCAGCACCTCGGTCTTGGGGCTGGCGTCGAGGCCGCTGGCGATGATCTCCCTGTATTCCTCGACATTGTAGGCGACGCCGCCGCCGGTGCCGCCCATGGTGAAGGACGGGCGGATGATCGCCGGCAGGCCGACGCTGTCGAGGGCGGCCATGGCCTCGTCCAGGGTGTGGGCGATTTCCGATTTCGGGCATTCCAGGCCGATCTTTTCCATGGCGGCGCGGAAGCGTTCGCGGTTTTCCGCCTTGTCGATGGCGTCGGCGTCGGCGCCGATCAGCTCGACCCCGTAGCGGTCCAGCACGCCGCTCTCGGCCAGGGCCAGGGCGGTGTTCAGCGCCGTCTGTCCGCCCATGGTGGGCAACAGCGCGTCCGGACGTTCGGCGGCGATGATCTTTTCGACCACGGCGGGGTCGATGGGCTCGACATAGGTGGCGTCGGCGATGTCCGGATCGGTCATGATGGTGGCGGGGTTGGAATTGACCAGAATGATCCGGTAGCCTTCGGCCCGAAGCGCCTTGACCGCCTGGGTGCCGGAATAGTCGAATTCGCACGCCTGACCGATGACGATGGGGCCGGCGCCGATGATCAGGATGCTGTTGATGTCTGTGCGTTTGGGCATGGTGCTGTTTCCGGGGCCTGGGATCACGCGCCCTTGGCGCTGGCGATCAGTGTCATGAATTCTTCGAACAGGTAGAAGCTGTCCTGCGGGCCGGGGCTGGCCTCGGGGTGCTGCTGGACGCAGAAGATCGGTTTTTCCGTGTGGTGCAGCCCGCAGACCGTGCCGTCGAACAGCGAGATGTGGCTCACCGCGACGCCGTCCGGCAGGCTGTCGGCGTCGACGGCGAAGCCGTGGTTCATCGAGGTGATTTCCACCTTGCCGGTGCGCAGGTCCTTGACCGGGTGGTTGGCGCCCCTGTGGCCCTGTTTCATCTTGAAGGTTGCAGCGCCGAAGGCGAGCGCCAGCAGCTGATGCCCGAGACAGATGCCGAAGATCGGCAGCCCGGTGTCGATCAGCCGCCTTATGACGGGCACGGCATAGGCGGCGGTGGCCGCCGGGTCGCCGGGACCGTTGGACAGGAAAATGCCGTCCGGCTTCAGCGCCATGATGGCGTCGAACCCGGTGTCGGCGGGGACCACGGTGACGCGGGCGCCGGCACTGGCGAGACAGCGCAGGATATTGTGCTTGGCCCCGTAATCGACGGCGACCACATGGGCGCGCGGGGCGTCCTGCGTGCCGTATCCGCCGTCCAGCCGCCAGCGCGTCGCCGTCCAGTCATACGGGGCGGTGCAGGTGACGTCCTTTGCCAGTTCCATCCCTTCAAGTCCGGGCCAGTCGCGCGCGGCCGCCAGCAGAGCCTCGCGGTCGAAGCGCCCGTCGGGGTCGTGGGCGATGACGCCTTTCGGCGCGCCGCCGGCGCGGATCATGCGGGTCAGGGCGCGGGTGTCGATGCCGGACAGGCCGACAATGCCGCGCCCGGCGGCCCAGTCCCGCAGGGTGCCGGCGGACCGGAAATTGGCCGGCGCGGTGACATCGTCGCGGACGATGAGGCCGCGCGCCGCCGGGGCCTGCGATTCGACATCCTCGTCATTCGTCCCCACATTACCGATATGGGGAAAGGTGAAGGTGATGATCTGCCCGGCGTAGGACGGGTCGGTCAGTACCTCCTGATAGCCGGTCATGGCGGTGTTGAAGCAGACCTCGCCGACCGCGTGGCCGCCGGCGCCGAAGCCGGTGCCCTCAAGGATGGTGCCGTTTTCCAGCACCAGCAGGCCGGTTGGACGGTCTGTTTGCGGGTGCGGGGACGTGGCGTGCGGGGTTGGAACGGAGGGGGATGTCACCACCGTGGTCTCCATTGTCTTGAGTGCGGTTGCCGCGGGAAAAAAGAGGGGCGTGTGCAGCGTCCCCCCAGTCTGATGCGCCCAAGACACTTGCCAAGGGCGGACCGTGGAGGTAAAAGCGCGCGCGATTTGGATATTTGGGCGCCACCCACCATTGGGGCGCGTAGCCTATGGAGCAATCCAGACCACGTCAAGAAAAAGCCGAATAAAAGAAAAAGGCTTTTAAAACAGTTAGTTAACAAAATGAGAAGGACTTTGACCCGGGGCGCTGCCTCGGGTATGAATCCTTTTCGTGCGAAAGAAGGTAAGGGACGGACATAATGTTGCGTGATGCATTGAATGACGCCCTGAAGGACGCCATGCGGGCGAAGGACAGCTGCAAGGTGTCCACCGTCCGCCTCATCCTGGCCGCGATCAAGGAACGCGATATCGCCGACCGCGGCAAGGATATTGAGGACCGGGACGACGGGGCGGTCATCACCGAGATTCTCGCCAAGATGGTCAAACAGCGCCGCGAAAGCATCAAGGCGTATGAAGAGGCCGGGCGCTGTGAACTGGCCGAGCAGGAGCGGGCCGAGATCGATATCATCGAGAGTTTTCTGCCGCGCCAGATGGACGAGTCGGAAATCAAGGCGGCCTGCGCCACCATTGTCGCGGAACTGCACGCCGAGGGCCTGAAGGACATCGGGCGCTGCATGGGCGCGCTGAAGGGCCGTTATGCCGGGCAGATGGATTTCGCCAAGGCCAGCGCCACGGTCAAGGGACTGTTGAGCTGAGCCCCGGCTTGATTCGATTGGCCTGATTTGACAGGCCTTGTTTTACCGGTCTGATTTAACGCGTCTGAACTGTCGGGCCTGAATGGATATGCCTTATGGGTATGTCTTAAAGTCAGTATGTCCGGGCCGCCGCCCTTGTGCCCGGACCGCTCGCCCCGTACGCTGACTGTGCCGGCATTCGGGGGACGGCACCGGACGGCGCATCCCTTGGTGTTTTACCCTTCGGCCGTTCGTAAAGACCACGCGCCCCGTGGCGCCGAACTGTTAGGCAGGATGCGCCGATGGCGCTGATGGTTCAGGAAGATTGCGCCGATGGCGCCGATGGTTAAGGAAGATCGCGCCGATGGCGCTGGTGGTTAAGGAAGATTGCGCCGATGGCGCTGGGACCCCAATTTCTGGAAGAGCTGAAAGCCCGCTTCACCCTGTCCGACGTGATCGGCCGGCGGGTCAAGCTGCGCCGTGCCGGGCGCGAGTTCAGCGGCCTGTGCCCGTTTCACAATGAAAAGACGCCCAGCTTCACCGTCAACGACCAGAAGGGCTTTTACCATTGTTTCGGCTGCGGGGCGCACGGGTCGGTCATCGATTTCGTCATGGACACCGAAGGGCTGGAGTTTCTGGAGGCGGTCGATCGGCTGGCGACGGAAGCCGGGATGGAGATGCCGCGCCAGACCCGCGAGGAGACCGAGCGCCAGAAGGAACGGCTGACCCTGTCCGAGGTGATGGGCGTGGCGGCCGAATGGTACCGGCGCCAGCTGCACGGCGCCGGCGGGCGGGCGGCGCTGGACTATGTGCGCGGGCGCGGCCTGTCGGACGACACGGTGGCCCGGTTCGGCCTGGGTTATGCCCCGGACAGCCGCACGGCCCTGAAAACCGCCATGGCCGAGCGCGGCATCGCGGAAAAGGACCTGATCGCCACCGGCATGCTGATCGCACCCGAGGACGGCGGCGAGCCGTTCGAGCCCTATGACCGGTTTCGCGGCCGGCTGATGTTTCCCATCACCGACCGTCAGGGCCGGGTGATCGCCTTTGGCGGGCGGGCGCTGTCGGCGGACGTGAAGGCGAAATACCTGAACAGCCCCGAGACCACCCTGTTTCACAAGGGCCGCACCCTGTACAACTGGGCCGAGGCGCGCAAGGCGGCCTATGACGTCGGCCATGTGATCGTGGGCGAGGGCTATATGGATGTCATCGCCCTGAGCGAGGCCGGCCTGCACGCCGCGGTCGCGCCGCTGGGCACCGCGCTGACGGAAGAACAGATCGCCCATCTGTGGGCCATGGCGGACGAGCCGGTGCTGGCGTTCGACGGCGACAAGGCGGGCCGGCGGGCGGCGAACCGGGCGGTGGAGCGGGCGCTGCCCCTGTTGAAGCCGGGCAAGTCCCTGCGGTTTCTGTTCCTGCCCGAGGGGGACGACCCCGACAGCCTGGTCCGCCGCGAGGGACGCGGGGCGTTCGAGGCGCTGATGGACAGGGCCGCGCCACTGGCCGACATGCTGTGGCACGGCCTGAGCGACGGGGTGCCGGCGGACACGCCGGAGCGCCGCGCCGGGCTGGAAAAGGCGGTGTTCACCCGCCTGGCCGAGATTGACGACGAGACGATTCGCAAACTGTACCAGCAGGATTTCCGGCGCCGGTTGAACGAGACCTTCGGCCGTGACGGCGCCGGGCGGCGACCACGCGGCGGGCCGGCACGCCGGAGCGGGCGCGGCGCCCATGCCGCGAAAGGCCGCATGAAGGGCGGGATCAATCCGGGGTATGCCTGGCAGCAGGACGGCGGCATCAAGGGCACTGCCTTGGGGCGCACCGCCGGCGACAGCCCGGTTCTGGAACGGCTGGAACGGCTGATGATCCTGACGCTGGTCCATCATCCGCAGATTCTGGTGCGCCATGAGGAGGCGGTGGCCGAGACCCAGTTCACCGTGCCGGGGCTGGACCGTCTGCGCGACCTGCTGCTGGAATGCCTGATGGACGGCCTGAAGGGCGATCCGGCGGATGCGCCGGCCGGTAACGGGGCCGGCCCCCTTGACCGCGAGCGGGTGGCAACCCATCTGATCACGCAGGGAGCGGGGGACTGGCTGACAAAACTGAAGGCCGACCCTGTTTTGCGGAATGAATGGTTCGCCTGGGAAGACGCGGCCTTGTCCGATGCCATTACGGGGTTCGAGCATGTCATGGCGCGCTATGCCCATGTGACGCAGGCCTGGGGAGCCTACAAGGCGGCGGAGGCCGATTACCGGGCCGATATGAGCGAAGAGGCCCAGACGCGGTTTTTCGCCGCGCAGGAAGCGTTTCGCGCGGCCGAGGAAACGGCGGTGGACAAACCGGGCTACGGCCTCGAATCAAACCGCTTACGCAGTTGAGATTTATGCTATAGACGCGAGTCGCGTCGCAGACGCGAGTCGTTTACACGAAATCCGGAGACGAATGGATGGCCACCACGGCGAATCAAGAAGAAGAAAAGGACGTCGGACGCGAAGAGGGCAACAGCCCCCTGGTCGATACCACGGAAGCCGCTGTCAAGAAGATGATCGCCAAGGCGAAGGAGCGGGGCTACATCTCCTACGATGAGCTGAACGCGGCCCTGCCGACCGAGGAAATGTCTTCGGAAAAGATCGAGGACATCATGACCATGCTGTCCGAGATGGGCATCAATGTCATCGAGGGTGACGAGCCGGACGAGGGCGAAGGCGGCGCGCAGGAAGAAGAAGCCGCCGAGCAGGAAGAGTTCAAGACCACCGAGAAAAAGCGCGAGGCCGGCGACCGCACGGACGATCCCGTGCGCATGTATCTGCGCGAAATGGGCTCGGTCGAGCTGTTGTCGCGCGAGGGCGAGATCGCCATCGCCAAACGGATCGAGGCCGGGCGTGCCACCATGATCGAAGGGCTGTGCATGAGCCCGCTGACCTTTCAGGCGATCATCGACTGGGCCGAGCGGCTTGAAAACGAGCAGATGCTGCTGCGCGACATCATCGACCTGGAAGCGACCCTGGGCAAGGAACCGGATTCCAGCGATCTGGAAAATGAGAATGCCGGCGATGTGATGGCCGAGGCCGCCGCGCCGGTGACGGATGAAGCCGGTGCGGACGGTAACGGCGCGGACGGTAACAGCGGGGGCGCGAACGGCAAAGCCGTGGACGGCGAGGCCGTGAACGGTGGGGCCACCGCCGCACAGGGCGCCGACGGACAGCAGAAAGAGGGCGCCGCCGACGGTGCCGCCAATGGCGAAGCCGGTGAAAACGGCGAGGGCGGCGAAGGGTCATCCGATGCCAACGGCGCGGCGGACGAGGAGGACGAGGTCGCCATGTCCCTCAGCGCCATGGAGGCGCATCTGAAGCCGGACACGATCGAGAAGTTTCAGCTGATCACCGCCACCCACAAGAAATACGCCAAGTTGCAGGATGCCCGCCTGGCCGCCGCGGTGCAGGGCGAGGAGTTGAGCGCGGCGCAGGAGCGGCGGTTCAAGAAGCTGCGCAGCGAACTGATCGAGCTGGTCAGCTCGGTCAAGTTCAACAATTTCCGCATCGAGGAACTGGTCGACGAGCTGTACGGCCTGAACAAGCGGCTGATGAGCCTGTCCGGCCGGCTGCTGCGTCTGGCCGAGCGCCACAAGGTCAGCCGGCAGGCGTTCCTGACCGAATATGAAGGCAATGAGCTGGAAGACGGCTGGCTGGAGCGGGTCGCGGGCCTGAAAGGGCGCGGCTGGGCCGCCTTTGCCGCCGAGGAAGGCGGCGCGGTGATCAATCTGCGCGAACAGGTGTCGGAAATCCTGTCCCGCACCGGTCTGCACGCGGCTGAGTTCCGCCGTATCGTGCGCACGGTGCAGAAGGGCGAAAAGGAAGCCCGCATCGCCAAGAAGGAAATGGTCGAGGCCAATTTGCGGCTGGTGATTTCCATCGCCAAGAAATACACCAACCGGGGTTTGCAGTTCCTGGACCTGATTCAGGAAGGCAATATCGGCCTGATGAAGGCGGTGGACAAATTCGAATACCGCCGGGGGTACAAATTTTCCACCTATGCCACCTGGTGGATCCGGCAGGCGATCACCCGGTCCATCGCCGATCAGGCGCGGACCATCCGTATCCCCGTCCATATGATCGAGACCATCAACAAGCTGGTGCGCACCGGCCGGCAGATGCTGCATGAAATCGGCCGCGAGGCGACGCCGGAAGAGCTGGCCGAGCGTCTGTCCATGCCGCTGGAAAAAGTGCGCAAGGTGATGAAGATCGCCAAGGAACCGATCAGCCTGGAGACCCCCATCGGCGACGAGGAAGACAGCCATCTCGGCGATTTCATCGAGGACAAGAATGCCGTCCTGCCGGTGGACGCGGCGATCCAGTCCAACCTGCGCGAGACGACGACGCGGGTCCTCGCCTCGCTGACCCCGAGGGAGGAGCGGGTGCTGCGCATGCGCTTCGGCATCGGCATGAACACCGACCACACGCTGGAAGAGGTGGGTCAGCAGTTTTCCGTGACGCGGGAACGTATCCGCCAGATCGAGGCCAAGGCGCTGAGAAAACTGAAGCACCCGTCGCGTTCACGCCAGCTGAGAAGTTTCCTCGACAACTGACCGGCACGGGTCATGCCCGGACAGGGACCGGGCGTGCCTGTCGCGGATATGGCAAGGCCCTTGACGCCGCGCGGCGCCGGGGGCCTTATGCTGTCCGTCATGGTGCGTCTTGTTCTGCTTGTGCTGGCCTGGCTGCCGGTCGTTGTCCTGCCGCGTGCGCACGCGGCCGACGCGGCGGACACGGATACGTTTCTGTTCCAGCGGGATTATGCCGGCCGTGTCATGGTGCTGGCCATGGTGGACGGGCGCGGCCCCTTTCCCTTTGTCGTCGACAGCGCGGCGAGCAAGACGGTTCTGTTCGAGGACCTGGCGCGGCATCTGCGCCTGCCGCTGGACGATTTCCGCTCGCGCCGGGTGATGACGGCGACGGGGCCGCGCCGCCTGCCGTTGTACCGGCTGGGCCGGGTCGAGGCGCTGGGACGCTCCGTGCTGCTGCGCCGCACCGTCGCCCTGCCGCAAAGCCGGTACCGCGTGCCGCGCGCGGAGCCGCAGGGCCTGATCGGGCTGGAATTTCTGCGCGGCGGCGTGCTGGCCTTTCTGGGCGAGGCGGGCGGTGTGCGCTTGTTGCCCCATGGCGGCGCCCTGCCGGACCTGGACTGGACTGTCCTGCACGGGCGGCCGGTGGGCTATGGCTCGCTGGCCCTGGATTTGCGGGTGGGCACGGTGGAAATTCCCGCCATTGTCGATACGGGGGCGGAACGCAGCGTTGTCAATGTGCCGGCGGCGGACGCCCTGACGGCCGAGAACAGCGCCCGCTACGGCAAGACCGTGTTTGTCGAATCGGCGAACGGTCAGGTCGGCGCGCGGGAGTTGCTGCTGGACCGGCCGCTGTTCAGCGACGTGGCGCTGAATTTGCCCCGGGTTCTGGTCTCGGACCTGCCTGTGTTCAGTTCCTTTTACGCGCACAAGGTGCCGGCGATGATCCTCGGCGCCGATTTCCTGTTTCAGGACAAAATGGCGATCGACTTCCGCCAGTGGCGCCTGTTCATCACCCAGGCCGGCAACCGCCCGCCGGAGGCGGACGACTGACAGGTCCCCAAGGCCCTATGCGGCCAGTGTGATGTGTAAGGCGTGTGATGTGTGTGGCGGGCGATGGTGGGGACGGGCAAGACGCATGAAAAAGGCCGTGCCGGCATCCCTGCCCGCACGGCCCTGTAAACGCGGTGTTCGTGTGCCCGGTCAGCCGTTGTTGAACAGGCTTAAAATCGATTGCGGCTGGCGGTTGGCGATGTTCAGGGCCAGCACGCCGAGCTGTTCGCGGACCTGGCCGGCTTCCAGTTCGGCGTCGGCCTCGGCCAGATTGGCGTCCACCAGATTGCCGATGCCGACCTCGTTCGTGTCGGCCAGCGTGCGGTTGAAGGTTTCCACCTGTTCCAGCCGTTCGGCGCCGGCGCCGATGCTGGACAGTGACGCATTGACCGCCGACAGCGACGCGTCGATGGCGGCCACGGCGCTCTGCGCGTCGGCGGCGGTGGCGATTTCCTGCCCCGCGCCAAGGCTGACGGTGCCGCCGCCAAGCGAAAAGTCCTGATTGGAAACCGACAGGGTCTCGGTGCCGTCGGCGTTGGTGATGGCGGCGATGTCGCCGCCGCCGGGGGCCAGCGGGTTGGTGCCGTTGAATTCGGCGCCGTTCACCGTGGTGGTGATCTGATCGCGCAGGACGGTGAACTGTTCGTTCAAGGCCTGGCGGCTGGCGTCGTCCAGCCCTTCGTCCGATGCGGCGACCGCGGTTTCGCGCAGTTGCAGCAACAGGCTGGAGACCTCGCCGCCGGCGGCCAGCGCCACATCCGCCGTGGACTGGCCCCGCGCCACCGAATCGCCGACGGCCCGCAGCCCGGCACCCTCGGCCCGCTGCTGCTGGGCAATGGCGAAGGTGGCGGCGCCGTCGCGCGCGCCCGAAATGCGCAGGCCGCTGGAAATCTGATTGCGTGTGGCGGCGTTGGACCGGTTGGTCTGGCCGAGGAATTGCAGGCCCGTCAGGGCCCCTGCATTGGTGTTCACTGAATCAACCATGGTCGCACCCTGACTTGGTAAATTTGTGAGAGTTCACTTGTTTCATGGCAGACGGCCTGTTCCGATAGTCTATCCCAGCGGCGCGCCCTGATGATGTTCCCGACAGGGCATGCCAACGATTTGCGGGGGCCGTTCTGCCGCACCCTGCCTAGCAGACTAACGGATTTTTGCGAACAGATGGTTAAAATTGACCCCATGGGCCGCGCGGGGGGCGCAAAATGAAAACCCTCCCGCCCTTCAGGACCCTGTGGAGGCATGGGACACACGGGGTATCAGGGCATACAGGAGATGAAAAGGCGAGGGCGGCGGCTGTTGAAACCGGCCCCGGCGCGCCCCATATTGCCAGACAGTTTCGAGTGTTTCACAAGAACGACAGTCTTACATAACAACGATATGCGAGGGGGAGACCGATCATCATGGGACCGTTTGAAATGGTGGTGCTGGTGGTGTTTATCGCCGTCGGCGCCAGCGTCATCCAGAAATGGCTGAAAACCAAGGAAAAACTGGCCGAGTCCGCAACCCTGGACGCGGCCACGGACAAGCGCATCGCCGCGCTGGAAGACCGCATCCGCGTTCTGGAACGGATCGTCACCGACAAAACCAGCCGCCTGAAAGAGGAAATCGACGCGCTGTAACGCGCGTGTCCCCTGTCCCGTGCCTGGCCTGTTTCGGGGCAGGTGAACGCCGCCGTGCATTTTCCGTTGCGCGGAGCCGCCGGTGTTTGCTAGGCACGGGGCCGTGGATGGGCCTGTAGCTCAGTTGGTTAGAGCGGGCCGCTCATAACGGCTTGGTCGGGGGTTCGAGTCCCTCCGGGCCCACCACGCAGATTTTAAGTTATTGATTTATAATATTTAATTTTGATTTTACACCAACCGGATTACAAGATTGGTGTAAAAAATCACTCCGACCCGTCCAGTTTTGACAGCCCCGCGCCCGTGTAGATCGCTGCGGTTCGTACGCTGTCACCAAGGATAGCGGCGATTTCCTCTTCCGTTGCGTCCGCTTCCGCCAGGCGCCTAACGATGGCTTTGTGCAAGCCGTCACTGGGCCGGTCCATCAGTCCCGCGTTATCACACCAAAACCGCATCTTGCTGTCGAATACAGCGAGATTAGACAGCTTTTTACAGTTTTCCTGTCAATCCGAAAAAGGGGCATAGCGATTTTTGGCAGTATTTAATGGAGAAATTAACGCTAAAATTGTATATTAATGAATAATGTTACTTTTGAAAACGAGGGAGCCATGACCCTACCTCACGAAATCGACGATATACGTGAATGGTATCCGTATGATCGCAGTGGTCCCCATGCTGTGCCGGAAAAAACATTCGAATTCGGTCTCGTCCTCGGCGGCACAGTTTCCGCCGGTGCTTATACAGCCGGTGTCCTTGATTTTCTTATAGAGGCCCTGGATTGCTGGCATCAGGAGAAGGAAAGAGCGCAGGCGAACGATGACACGATGGTCCCCCGCCATCATGTGAAATTGCGCATCATCACCGGCGCCTCGGGCGGCGGTGTTTGCGGAGCCATCTTCGCGGCGTCCTGTCGTCATCGGTTTCCGCCCGTCAAACAGGTTGGTACGCAGACACGGATTTCCGATAGAAATCCTAGTGTTCAAAGCAACCCTTTCTACCGCACCTGGGTCAAAACACTCGATATCGGCCCCTTGCTTGAAATGTCGGATATTCAGGCCGACAAGCCTCTGAAGTCTCTTTTGAATTGCCGGCTACTTGACGATTTTTCCGGTTTTCTGGTGGAATATCCTAGGTCGCTATCACCCGCCGGAACTCACGGACTTCCCATGGCAAGTGCAGCGCTTCGGTCCTGGCTCGAGCCGCATCTGAAGCTGGCCATGACGGTCACGAATCTGCGCGGTATGCCATATTCCCTCACGTTTCCCGGCGATGCCGGTATTGATCATGCAATGCGCTTGCATCAGGATTTCATGGAATTCAGTGTTCCGACGCCCGGCTCAGATGTTCCTGAGTATGCCGATCCAGCGCCGAATTTCAGAACGTTAGAGGTGGACACCGACCAAATACTTCGTTCAGGGGACGAGCGTGAGCGGTTTCGAGCGAGCGCACTGGCAACCGGTGCTTTCCCGTTTGCGCTGGAAGCGCGTGACCTGAGCAAACAACCGATCGACTATTGCTATCGTTTCGTGACCTGGCTGGACAAAAGCATGGGCAGCTATGTTTACGGCAAGCCAAGCCCGCGCGATGGTATGGATGATCCATATCGGTTTTTGGCCGTCGATGGCGGTACACTGAACAATGAACCGTTCGAATATGCCCGGCAAGCGCTTGCCGGGACGAACGGTCGCAACCCGCGATCCGGCTTGGAAGCCAATCGGGCCATTGTGCTGATTGACCCGTTAAATGAGCCGACGGCTGGCCAGTCAACCGATGAACCGAAAGGGGAGATTGGCGAAGCCTGGGAAAACCAAGCAAAAATTGCACTGGCCACCTATCACTCGTTACGAGGTCATGCGAAATTCCGGCCTGACGAAATCGGGCTCATGCAGGATCCGACAGTTTACAGCCGCTGGATGATCGCCCCCAAAAGAGGCGATACCGTCTCGAACAAAGCCATTGCCACATCGGGTTTAGGAGCGTTTCTGGGGTTCTTTTCCGAGGCGTATCGCCATCATGATTTCATGCTGGGCCGGAGAAACTGCCAGCGGTTTTTAAGGGCCCATTTCGGGTTGCCCATGGATAACAACGCAATTCATCATAAGGAGCAGCGGCTTTTGAACCCAGACAAACCCAACCACTCTCCGATCATTCCGCTTTACGGGTCTGCTGCCGATGATGCAGAGCTTTGCCCATGGCCGTCAAAGGTTCTAGCTGGTGCAGATGCGTTCGAAGACCCGATCAAGAGAAGGATGCGGGCCATCTATGGCAAACTGAAACGCCAGGAGATTGAAAACTTTGGCATGAAGGCCTGGCTAGACATCGGTTGGGTCCTGGGCGGACGCTCAAAACTAACGAAAGCGGTCCTGAAGCAAATCAACAAGGCGATTGATGAAGTTGAGGCAGGGCCACCCTCCCATTAGAAGTGCTGACGAACGCGTCCATCTGTGCGCCCATGGCAAGGCGCCTGATGCCGGTTTATATGTTTATGGCAGCAGGATATCGGCAAGATCACTGATATCATGGCGTATCTCATCGAGATTGACGACATTGATGAGGTGATGACGCTCCGGAAATACAAACCGCATCAGTTGAGCGGCGGCCGGGCCGGGACCTACAGCTTTCATGTCACCGCCAACTGCCGCATCACCTTCAAGTACGATGCGACGGAACACGAGTTGTATGATGTGGATTATGAAGATTACCACTGACGCACAGGAGCCTGGGCGATGGCGATGAAAATAGGTATGAAGCCCCTGCATCCGGGTGGGTTTATCAAACGCTCGGTCCTGCCGGATGATTTGTCCGTGACCGCCGCCGCCGAGGTTTTGAACATCGGACGGCCCGCGCTGTCCAATCTGCTGAATGAGAACGCGTCTCTCTCGCCCGAGATGGCCTTGCGGATCGAGAAGGCCTTTGGCGTCAAGATGGACACGCTTTTGAAAATGCAGGCACGCTATGACGCCTACGCCATGCGCCAGCGTGAAGACGATATCGATGTGCGGCCTTATATGTCCGTATAGATGCAATTTCTGACGCGGGACCTTTAAAACGTCCGTTTGATATCCTGTCCCGGATGGAGAAGGCTGCCCTGTGAAATATAGGGACAGTATATAGTTTTTTCAGGACAGGAATTTCGAGCGAATCTTTTATTTTACAGCGTGTTACGAAAGTTACGAGGTTATCCTAAAAGCATATACCGTCCCCGCATATCCCATGACGCCTTTGCCGTGACCATATCCCGGCGGGTTGTCCTGTTATGCGCGCTGTGACGGTCGGCGAGGGGCCTGTGTATGCCCGAGTCCCTTTACGCATCGGTCATGGGTGCGGGGCCAGATATGTCCTGATCCACGCGGCCAGGGCGTCTTCCGCAATGTCGCCGGCGGCCAAGGCCATCGTCGTCTGATATTTTTCGCTGGCCGATGCGTCCAGTGCGGCGCCGTTGAGGCGCAGGAACAGCTGGCAGGCGATCAGGGCTGTGCGCTTGTTGCCGTCGACAAAGGGGTGGTTGCGGCATATCCCGTAGGCATAGGCCGCTGCCAGCGCCGTTAGGTCCGGTTCGGAGTCACAATAGTGGAACAGGTTTTTCGGCCTGTTCAGCGCGGAGTCCAGAAGCACCTGATCGCGGGTGCCCGCTTTCGTTCCTTATGGGGTGAGTGGAGACTTGTAGATGGCTCAGAATATGGAACCCCATCGCTGTCGGAGCGATGCCTTTAAGCGCATCGGTGAACTCCTGCCGTGGACCCACTAAACACATACAGACAAAGAAGCCGCGTGAAACGAAGAGCTCGGGCGGTTGCGATGGATGGTCGAACCTTGAGCTTGGGGGAACTGCGGGTGTCGTGTTGCTCCGGCGCGCGCTTCATGCCGTCGAAAATGAAATTGCTCCATATGGGTGCCCCGGGGCGCCAGTTTGCGCGTCTGACATCGGCAAAAGCCGCGGATACCGGCAACTGATCTAACTGTTGGCTATCATACTGTCAGAGGTCAGATATCCGCGGTGACCGTTATCAGTGAGACATTATTCGAGAGCGATATTTGATATCCTTACCAAGAGCACACCAAGAGCCAATAAAGTGATCACCCCAATGCTACCCGCTATCGTTGGGAAGTTCTGAGCAACTATCATCGATGGAGTTACATTATTTATATTAGTCGCCAGTGCCGGCGCTCTTATGAGGCCTACGATAATCAGGCTCAAGAACACGACGTATGCGGCAATGAACCCTGCGAAAAGGACATGCTCAGTATAAGAGAGATTACCTACAGCACCCATTTGACTGGAATTGTTCAGCAAAAGCCACTGAATTGCCTCTCGGTAATATTGACCCAGGATGTCTGCCAGTGCGAACGGGTTGGTTATCCCAATTGGAGGAGCCTGATCAGACTCGGCAAATGTGCTGGTGAAGCTTGTCTCGGTCAAATCCACTATGCCAAGCGAGTTGACATAGAAAGACTGCTCAAATTTCGCGTAATATTTAAGCTTATCGCTGTCAAAAACTATTTCGCCATCGAATTCCCTAGAAACTGATGTAAGCTCACTGGTGTCAAAAACCAATGTTGTAACATTGTATGTGTTTCTAGAGGTCTTTTGAAAGCTCGCCAACATTGAGGCGCTAAGCGCTCCATTCGCAGTGAAAATTAGCGAAATATTGTCTCTACTCTTATTTACGATTGCTTGCAGTATGGTCCCGAATCCGCTTACTCCTGCCACTGGTAAATCAAATGCGGCCCCGTCTCTGGTATTTTCGGTGCTATCAAGACTCATAAAAGTATGAAGCATTGCACCACTTGTATCGGTGTATATTTTGCAGGGCAGTAGCGGCACGTCATTCAAGACTGCCTGTGCTGAGGGAAGTCCTGTTGCTGTTGTCGTTCCCGACATCTGTACTTGTTCAAATTGAGTTGCATCGGCTTCAACGGCGACTTTGTAGTCTGGGGTGACATTTTTTTTGCTAATTTTCATAGCTATTGTCCTTCGGGTGTTTGCGAGGTTTGTTGGGGTCGAGAGTGTTCTCTCGTCGTCAGCTTCAGCGCTGTCAGGTGACTATGATTCTGTTGTCAAGACCCATCGTCGCTGTGCGAGACGTTAGGGCGCCCCCATAGGTCACTTCCACAGCGCCGGTAATGTCTTCAACATCCATGACGTCGCCGGATGTGTAGTTGCCGAAAAGGACCCAATAGTTCGGATAAGGGGTGAAGACGGCAGTCATGTTAGGCGCGGCTTGGACGACATAAGCAGGTGACCCGGAAAAGCCGACCCCGACCGCAGTTCTGTTTGGCACGACATTCGCGAGTTGCCGGATCGTCAGTGAGCCGACGGAACCAGAGCCGCTCTCATTCGCGAAGCTGGTGGCCTGATAGGAATCGACCGTCAGCTCCACATAATTATTTTCGTTGGGGTCCGCAGGCATAATCTGTGTCGCAGAAAAATTGATTCCTGGCACCACAACTCCCGTTTCGGCCCATACAAAGCTGTAATCCAGACTCCAACTGAAAGTTACAGTGGAGCCGGGCGTTGTAGGACGCGCGAACCAAGCCAAGCTGAAGACATCGCCTGGCATGGTAATCGGCGGTGCTTTCTGGAAAATGGCAAAGCTGCCTTCGATTTCAGAATTGTTTTTACAGGTGAGGGTGTACATGGTCATATCTGTCTCCATTTGATCATTCGCCTCTATTGGACCGGCCTTTTTACTGGACGGTGTGGAATTCGGGCCGTTGAAGGACCCTCTATGACTGCTTTTCATTTGAACGAGTCTTGTGAAATGAGGCTATTTGTTGCTGCCGGAAAGGTCACTGGACGCGCGTCCCAAAAACCGGGAAAATAGTCCTTAAGCGGGAAATGGTGGGCGTTTATCGCGTAGAGAGAGTGTTAAGCCATTCAACGAGTGGCGCGGTTTCGCCTGCGGATAACATAGACGGGAGAGCAATATTTTCTCCCCGACGGATAGCCTCCTGAAAGCTTCGTGGCGACATTCCATAAGTTTGGCGAAACAGTCGGCTAAAGTAGGCCGCATCTGTGAAACCCTGTTCATAGGCGATGTCTGCAATACGCCGTTTAATCTGAAAGGGGTCGCATATGGCCGCCAGAGAGCGCTGCAGACGACGCTTGGTTATGTAGCGATGCACGCCTCCAAAAGACTCGAACTGCCGATAAAGCTTGCTCCTGGAAATGCCGAGTTCTTTTACAAGGGTCGCTGGTTTGAGCAATTCATCATACAGATTATCCTCGATATAGTCGCGAATCCGGTTGGCAATTTCTCGTTGCGGGCAAAATGGGAGAGTCTGATTGCTGTCAGAGCATGGGTTCACGGTTGACGCTACAATCCTTGCCAAAGCGTTGCCGATCGGCATTGCCTCATTGGTCTTTAGTTTTGATGCTGCGCGCGCGGCTGCGATCATGATATCGCTAAGAAGCGTGCCAATGGCCTTTTCCCTTGGCACCACTAAACCGTGCAGGCTAGTGCGGCACGCGTTAGGCATAGGAAGTGCAGGACGCGGTACGATAAAGTTGAGGGATTTCTGGTTTCTAATGCGAAAATCGGCCTGCGCGGTCATGTCGAGAACTGCTATGTCATGCTTCCTCAAGCGTCTCCAGTTTCCTTCGACCCCGAATGTAGTGGATCCGGTAAGTGGCTGATGGATCACATAGTGATTAAGATCGTCCATCCGAACCCGTTCTACGGATCTTTGATAACGGCCACCATACATGAATGCGTGGCAGAGTATGATTGCTCCGAAATGATATGAGTGTAGCGATGCCTCGAATTCATTTTCCGTGTAACCGCTCGAAGACTTGAAATCGAAAAGTGGGTGAATTGCTTTTCGCCACGCTTCTACCCGTTTTCCCTTTGGGATTACGTCAGTCGAAAAACGAAGTGCTGAAATTTCCTCATCCGACCCTTTTGCATTTATCGACCGTTCTTCCCCAAGTGTGCCTTGCATCGCTCATATCTCTCGAAAATATATCCTTTCCGACAATATTTTGAAAAAACACACTTATTGGTAGATTTGTCATTCTCACTGACGTCCCAAAAACTTGGACATGTGTTCGCCCCCACAAGTCGAGTGAGCATTCGGGACGCCAAGGGGGTGACGGAAAAGGGATGTGGGAGAGGATAATGACGCTGCCAATACTCGCTTGAGCCTACATATTAGTTAATCGACTTTAGGCCGTGTCAAAACCACACTGTCGTCTCCGCATATCCGATAGCGATTTTGCCCTCACCATATTCGGGCAAGGCCTGTGTCGAGTGCCAGGTTTGACGAGCGTTGCGTCTTTGTTATTATAATGTTCATTATAATAACGGCAGGAAAGGGCAGGGCATGCATGTTCTGAAACTGACATCGATCGGCACGTCTACCGGGGCGATTTTTCCCAAGGATCTGCTGGCCCGGTTGAAGCTGGAAAAGGGTGACCGGGTGTATGCGGTTGAAACACCCGACGGCATCCTGTTGACGCCGTACGATCCCACCATTCAGGACCAGCTTGATACCGGGCGGGATTTCATGAAGACATACCGGGATACGTTCAAGGTGCTGGCCAAATAATGGCCGGGTATCGCTGGATCGATGCGCGGGCGCTGTTGATTCTGCATGAAGAAAGCCTGGCCGACCATGGCGGCGGCCGGGGCCTGCGCGATATGGGGCTGTTGGAATCAGCCCTGATGCGCCCCGTGAACCTGGCGGGCTATGACCCGGATGCGGACCTGGCCGCCCTGGCGGCCGCCTATGCCTACGGGCTGGCGAAAAACCATCCCTTTGTGGACGGCAACAAGCGGGCGGCGTTTCTGTCCGTCGGTATCTTCCTAGGCATCAATGGTTACGGCCTGACGGCATCGCCGGTCGCGGCGATACAGGCCGTGCTTGCGCTGGCCGGCGGCGACATGACGGAGGCGGCATTCGCCGACTGGGTCCGGGCGAACATGGCGGCCTTGCCGTCTTCCTGACAGCTGCTTTCGGGCTTTATCGCGGGTGGCTTGCCTGCCGGCTTTGCACACCATGATTCCCGTATATAAAATATAGGGACAGTATATAGTTTTTTTGGTCGGAACATTTTCGACAAACTCATTTTTTTACAATGTGTTATGGAGAATAGGCGGTTGTCGGAAAACCATATACTGTCCCCGATTTTATGACCCGTTAAAACCGGTATACCGTCCCCGGATTGTTGAGACCGGTTTTGGTGCAGTGTTGCGATGGCGTGGCGTATTCGGGGGGAGGTATGCGGCGAGCCCGGAAGCATGGGGACGGGGCCGTGTGCCCTGACCCCTAGTCCCTGATGCCGGCCGGGGGCGCGACGGCCGCCGACAGGTGGACGGCGGTGTCTGTTTCGCGCACGGCGGCGCCGGTGATCAGCGCGGCGGTGCGGATGAACGCGTCCGTGTCGGTCAGGGTGAAGACGCCGCTGATCCTGTGATCCGCGAGCGCGGTGTCGGCGACGATGACTTTCCGCGTCGTATAGCGGTTGATTTCGCGCACGGCGTCGCGCAGCGGCGTGGCGCTGAAAACCGCGCGGTTCCGCGTCCACGCGGGCCCGTCCGGGGCGGCCGGGCCGCCGAGGGCGAAGATTTCCAGGCCCGTGGCTGTGTGGGTGTTTGGGTCGGTATTTGGGCCGGTGTCGGTGTTCTGGTTGGTGTCTGGATCGGTGTTGGGGCGCGCGACATGGGCGCCGTCACCGGCGGTGATGGTGACGGGGTCGCGGCCCGGCCGGACGATCCGGACCCGTCCTTCGTAAACCTCCAGCCGGATCCGCGCCGTGTCCCGGTGGACGGAATAGGCGGTGCCAAGGGCGGTGAAGCCGGTGTCGCCGACATGGACGGTGAAGGGGCGGTCCGCCATGCGTGTCACGTCGACGAAGACCCGGCCGCCGGCCAGATCGACACGGCGGGCACGGTCGGAAAAGGCGGTTTGTACCCGGGTGGCGGAATCCAGATGCATGACGGTGGCGTCCCTGAGGGCGACCTGGCGGATTTCGCCGATGGCGGTGCCGTAGCCGGCGCGGTCGACCCCGCCGGGCCCCGCGAGCAGGAGGGCGGCGGCGACACACACCACCACGCAGGCTGTCAGGGCCACGGCCCGGATGGCGGGGATGGGTATGGACAGGCGCCCGGTGGACAGGCCCGAGGGGGCGGGGGCCGTGCCGCCGGCGCGTGGCCGGCGGGGCGCTCGCGCGGGCAGGTGGTCTTCCAGCGCCACGCGCAGGGCGAGGGCCCAGCGGTTCAGGCGCGGTATGCGATGCGGCGCGGTGTCGTCCCACAGGCCGGACACGCTGGTAAAGGCGGCGATGTGATCCGGCGAGCGGTGGAGCCAGCGCTCGAACCCCTCGCTGACGCGCAGGGCGGGGTCTTCCTCGATCCGGAGGGCCCAGTCGGCCGCCTCATCCAGGAGGGCGGTGTTTATGTCCGAATGCCGTGTCACCGTTTCCTTACGCTTTCCCCGTTATCCCTGCCCGCGTTTCCGTGTCAGGCTGACGACGGCGTCCCTGAGATGCCGCCGCACCAGCGCGATGGTCAGACCCATGTCGCGGGCGATCCGGTCATAGGTGTGGCCGTGCAGCCGGTAGCGGACGAAAACCCCGCGGGTGATGTCCGGCAGATCGGCGATATCGCGCAGGGTCCGCCGGAGGTCCTGTTTGGCCGCAAGGGCCGTTTCCTGGTCCGGGCGCACGCTTGGCGCGTTTTGCACGGCGTCTTCATAATCCCCTGTGAACGGGGCGTTTTGTCTCTTTCTGTATCGGTCCCTGATAAGGTTGACGATGATGGTGCGCAGAAATGCGAGGTCATTTTCAACTTTTTTTTGCAATCCGTATTTTTTCAACCGGAGAAAGGCGTCTTGGACGATCTCGGCCGCGTCGTCGGGGGTGGCGCCCTTGGAGCGGGCAAAGGCGGTCAACTGCCGGCCATGGTCGGCGAACAGCCGGGACAGGCGGGGGTTGTCGGACGGTGTGGCCGACGGTGTTGCTGACGGTTTTGCCGGGGCGCGGGGCGTCACCGGACAGCGCGGCACGGCGGACCCGGACGGCGGCGGCGTGCCGACGGTGTGCGTTTTGTCCGATACGGGCGGTTGTTCCGGCAAAGGCATCCTTTCAGGCAAGGGTCCGGACCCATGGCATGCGCGAACCGCGCCGCCCCGGTGCGGGCCTGGGCGCTGCGTTCCCGGCAGTGTGCCCGCCCTTCTATGACCGTGCCGTGACAAGGGCCCGGATTCCCGCCGCGGCGCGGCGCATATGGTCGGCGCTGTTGTACAGGCCGGGGGTGACGCGGATGCAGGCGCCGGCGGCGACGCCGTCGCGGTGAACGGTGAACACACCGTGTTCGTCGAGCAGGCGTTTGGCCAGCCGGCGGTTGTCGTCGACACCGGTGACGCCGGTCAGCCGGAAGGATGTGATGCCGGCATGCAGGCGCGGGTCCTCGGGCGTCAGAATGTCCAGGCCGGGCGTGCCGCTGAGCAGCCCGGTCCAGATGCCGCGCAGATAGCGCAGGCGCGCGGCCTTGGCCGCCGCGCCGACGGCGTCGTGAAAGGCGAATGCGTCCGGTACGGTGAGAAAGGCGGCGAAATTGCTGGTGCCCGAATGGACGCGACCATAAATGTGATCTTTCTCGCCGTCGGTGGCGGAAAGATTGGGGCTGATGTCGCCCAGCCGGTCCCGGCGGATATAGAGGGCGCCGACGCCGATGGGCGCGCCCATCCATTTGTGCAGGTTGAAGCCGATGAAATCGGCGTCCAGATCGTCCACGCGGAAATCGATCTGCCCCCAGGAATGGGCGGCGTCGACCACGGTGCTGACACCGCGCGCCCTGGCCTCGCGGGCGATGGCGCGCACGGGGATGACCAGGCCGGTGCGGTGGCTGACATGGGTGAGCAGCAGCAGCCTTGTCTCGGGGTGGCGGTCGAGCGCGTCGCGGTAAAAAGCGATCAGGCCGTCATGGGTGGCGGGTTCGGGCACGTTCAGCGCCACGGCCCCGCAGCCGGCCCGCGCGGCGGTGGCGCGCATGGCCTCACGGATCGAGCCATAGTCCAGATCGGCATACATGACCGCGTCGCCGGGCGACAGGCGGTTGAAGCCGCCGATGATGTTCTGCAGGGCCTCGGTGGCGCCGCGTGTCAGCGCGACCTCCTCGCGGGCGGCGCCCAGGCGGGCCGCGACCGCGTCCAATACCGCGACATAGGCGGGCCAGTATCGGCGGCGGGTGTAATAGCTGTTGTCGCGGTTGATCATCCGCGTGTGGTTCAGATACGCCTCCAGCACCGGGCGGGCCATGATGCCCCAGTTGCCGTTTTCCAGATTGATCACATCGTCCGTCACATCATAGTGGGCGGCGACAGCGCGCCAGCCGTCCTCGTCGTCGGGACGCAGGGTTTCCGGTGCCGGCAGGGCCGGGGCGGACAGGGTCGGGGTGGGCAGGGTCGAGGCGGGCAGGGGTGCTGCCGGCGGTGCGGCGGCGTTTGTCAGGGCGGCGGCCGGTATGGCGGTGCCGGTCACGGCGGTCGCGGTGGCGGCGGTGATGAAGCGGCGTCTGGACAGATCGGGCATGGCTGCGTCCTGGGGTATGCGGGGACCGGACGGCGGTGATGTCCGCCGTCCGGTCCGGTTTCGGCTGTGCGGTCCGGCGCGGTTCAGAAGTCCACGCCCAGACGAAGATAGTAGAGACCGCCGTCGGTGTCATAGGGGGCGTTGCGGGAATAGATCAGGCCGCGATTGGACTGGAATTCCGCCTCGTCCGGGAAGGTGTCGAAGACATTTTCCGCCCCGACCCTGAGCGAGACTTCCTCGCGGATGTTCCATGTCACCGCCAGGTCGACGAAGACCTCGCCGCCGAACTCCTGGAAGATCTCGCCGGCCGCATTGAAGGAGAAATCCGTCCACGGCCCGAAATAGCGCAGGCGGCCGAGGAATTCGAGATCGCCGACGGCATAGTTGGCGGCGGCGTTGCCGGTGTGTTTGGGCAGCAGGTCCTCGAAGCGGACGCGCAGGGTCTCGTTGTCCTCGAGCCGGCCGTCTGTGACTTCGGTTTCGTTATAGTTATAGGCGGCGGTGAGGGAGAGGGTACCGGGCCCGGCCTGGGTGGTGTAGGCGGCGACAATGTCGACGCCGCGCGTGCGGGTGTCGAAGTCGTTCTGGAAGAAGTTGACGCTGGTGATGCCTTCGCCGCCGGGGACGCCGAGGGCGACAAGCTCGGCCCGCTCGGCGTCGGTGAGGGTGAAGGTCTGGGAGGTGCCGAAGCGGTCGTCCACATTGACCTGATAGACATCGATGGAGGCGCTGAAGCCGGCGTTGTTGCTGTAGGCGAGGCCGAGGCTGTAATTCTCGGACTCCTCGGCCGTCAGGGGGTTGATGTCGGCATCGGCGCGGCGGGAGATGATGTCGGCGACGGCACCCTGGGGCGAGAAGCGCCCGCGTGTGAAGATGTTGAGGGTGACGGTGTCGAGCCCCTGGGAGGTGCGTTCGCTGAACAGCTGGCCCGGTGTGGGCGCGCGGAAGCCGGTCGACGCGGTGGCGCGCAGGGCGAGGGTCGGGGTGATCTCGAAGCGGGTGGAGAGCTTGCCGTTCAGGGTGTCGCCGAATTCGGAGAAGTCCTCATAGCGGCCGGCGAGGCCGAGGGTCCAGCGGCTGGTGAGGGGGACTTCCACATCGACATAGGCGGCATAGCTTTCCTGATCGAACGTGCCGGCCTGGGCGTCGCTGTATCCGGGGAAGCCGTTGGAGCCGGAGGGCAGGCCGTCGACGGCGCCGGGGCCGATGGCGAAGGAGGCGGGGTCGCCGGCCTCGATCTCATAGGTTTCCTCGCGGCGTTCGCCGCCGAAGGCGATGTTGACGGGCCCGGCGTCATTGCCGATGTCGAGGGTGTGGACGAAGTCGAGATTGATGTTGAACTCGCGCTGTTCCAGCGTGCCGGGGCGGAAGGCTGTGGGACTGTCGGGCCCGAGGGAGGCGTTGATGGTGTCGGTCATGACATATTCGATGCGGTTGCTGCCGTAGCCGAGGCTGGCGTCCCAGGTGAAGGCGCCGTCGCCGAGGGCGCCACGGGCGCCGCCGGTGAGCGAGATGTCGCGGTCTTCCTGCCCGAACTGGGGTGTGAAGCCGGCGGGGTAGAGGGTGCGCAGGTCGAAGCCGGGGAAGGCGTCGCTGGGATTGAAGGCGCTGGTGGTGTCGGGGTTGCGCCAGTTGAAGTCCGAGACGCCGTCGCTTTCGCCGTAGGTGCCGAAGAGATAGGCGTCGGTTGTGTCGGCGAGGGCATACTGGCTGTTGAGGGCGAAGCGGATGCCGTCCCGCTCGGGCTGTCCCCAGTTCTGCACCGGGTTGGGGACGTCGAGGTCGGGGTTCGCGGCCTGGAAGGCGAGGGCGTCGGGGCGCTGTCGGGTGCGGGATGTGCGGGCGGCGTCGAAATATTCGAAGGTGGTGACGAGGAAGCCGCGTTCCGCGAAGCCGAAGCCGGCCTGGAAGCCGGCGCGGTAGTTGTCGCCGTCGCCCTCGTAATATTCGGAGAACTGGCCGAAGGCGCTGTGTCCGGGTTCGTCGTCGAGGAGGATGTTGATGACGCCGGCGATGGCGTCCGAGCCGTACTGCGCCGACGCCCCGTCCCGCAATACCTCAATCCGTTCAATGGCGAAGGAGGGGATCTGCGCCAGGTCGGCGGACTGGGCCCCGTTGCTGCCGAGCAGGGCGGCGCGGTGGCGGCGCTTGCCGTTGACCAGCACCAGCGTCTGGTCCGGTGACAGGCCGCGCAGGGTGGCCGGACGCACGAAAACCAGCCCGTCGGCCAGCGGCAGGCGCTGCACGTTGAAGGACGGCACGATCTGCGCCAGCGTGTCGAGAAGGTCCTCGGACGCGGTGCGGTCGACGGCGTCGCTGGTGATGATGTCGATGGGCGCCAGCGAACTGAAGGCGGTGCGTTCCGCCCGCCGGGTGCCGGTGACGATGATCTGTTCGACCATGTCGTCCGCCCCGGCACCGCTGTCGGCGGCGGCACCCTGGGCGGATGCGGGTGCAAGAGCCAGAAGCGAGGCGCTGGACAACAGCAGTCCCGCGGCGATGGTTTTTCCGAATGGCATGAGTTTCCCCCGAAAATATGGACAATTCCAAAAATGCGTGGGGCCGGCCGGCCCTGTGACCGGAGAGCGGGTCCAAAGGCCGCCCCACATCCCGTGTGACGATCCGGGACGGGCTTCTGCGCGGGTGCAGCGTGATTTCACAAATGTTTCACGAAGGGGCGGCCGGCCCGCCGGTGTGTCCGCCGGTTTTTGGGGCGTGCCGGGTATCGGGGGCGGTGTGGCGCGGTTCAGAAATCCACGCCCAGGCGCAGATAGTAAAGGCCGCCGTCGGTGTCGTAAGGGGCGTTGCGGGAATAGATCAGGCCGCGATTGGCCTGAAAAGTGGCCTCGTCCGGGTAGGCGTCGAAAATGTTTTCCCCGCCGAGACGGACATGAACACGCTCGTCGATCCGGTAGGTCAGGGCCGCGTCGATCAGGATTTCCGAACCGAAGGTCTGGAACGGGCCGCCGGCTTCGGTGTCGGACAGGTCGGTCCATTTGCCGACAAAGGCGGCGCGGGCGAACAGGCTGACGGCGCCAATGCGGTAGCCGGCGGACGCCACCGCATTGTGGCGGGGCAGCCCCTCCTCAAAGGTGACGCGGTCGGGCCGGGCATCGACGAAACTGCCGTCTGTGACTTCGGTTTCGTTATAGTTATAGGCGGCGGTGAGGGAGAGGGTACCGGGCCCGGCCTGGGTGGTGTAGGCGGCGACAATGTCGACGCCGCGCGTGCGGGTGTCGAAGTCGTTCTGGAAGAAGTTGACGCTGGTGATGCCTTCGCCGCCGGGGACGCCGAGGGCGACAAGCTCGGCCCGCTCGGCGTCGGTGAGGGTGAAGGTCTGGGAGGTGCCGAAGCGGTCGTCCACATTGACCTGATAGACATCGATGGAGGCGCTGAAGCCGGCGTTGTTGCTGTAGGCGAGGCCGAGGCTGTAATTCTCGGACTCCTCGGCCGTCAGGGGGTTGATGTCGGCATCGGCGCGGCGGGAGATGATGTCGGCGACGGCACCCTGGGGCGAGAAGCGCCCGCGTGTGAAGATGTTGAGGGTGACGGTGTCGAGCCCCTGGGAGGTGCGTTCGCTGAACAGCTGGCCCGGTGTGGGCGCGCGGAAGCCGGTCGACGCGGTGGCGCGCAGGGCGAGGGTCGGGGTGATCTCGAAGCGGGTGGAGAGCTTGCCGTTCAGGGTGTCGCCGAATTCGGAGAAGTCCTCATAGCGGCCGGCGAGGCCGAGGGTCCAGCGGCTGGTGAGGGGGACTTCCACATCGACATAGGCGGCATAGCTTTCCTGATCGAACGTGCCGGCCTGGGCGTCGCTGTATCCGGGGAAGCCGTTGGAGCCGGAGGGCAGGCCGTCGACGGCGCCGGGGCCGATGGCGAAGGAGGCGGGGTCGCCGGCCTCGATCTCATAGGTTTCCTCGCGGCGTTCGCCGCCGAAGGCGATGTTGACGGGCCCGGCGTCATTGCCGATGTCGAGGGTGTGGACGAAGTCGAGATTGATGTTGAACTCGCGCTGTTCCAGCGTGCCGGGGCGGAAGGCTGTGGGACTGTCGGGCCCGAGGGAGGCGTTGATGGTGTCGGTCATGACATATTCGATGCGGTTGCTGCCGTAGCCGAGGCTGGCGTCCCAGGTGAAGGCGCCGTCGCCGAGGGCGCCACGGGCGCCGCCGGTGAGCGAGATGTCGCGGTCTTCCTGCCCGAACTGGGGTGTGAAGCCGGCGGGGTAGAGGGTGCGCAGGTCGAAGCCGGGGAAGGCGTCGCTGGGATTGAAGGCGCTGGTGGTGTCGGGGTTGCGCCAGTTGAAGTCCGAGACGCCGTCGCTTTCGCCGTAGGTGCCGAAGAGATAGGCGTCGGTTGTGTCGGCGAGGGCATACTGGCTGTTGAGGGCGAAGCGGATGCCGTCCCGCTCGGGCTGTCCCCAGTTCTGCACCGGGTTGGGGACGTCGAGGTCGGGGTTCGCGGCCTGGAAGGCGAGGGCGTCGGGGCGCTGTCGGGTGCGGGATGTGCGGGCGGCGTCGAAATATTCGAAGGTGGTGACGAGGAAGCCGCGTTCCGCGAAGCCGAAGCCGGCCTGGAAGCCGGCGCGGTAGTTGTCGCCGTCGCCCTCGTAATATTCGGAGAACTGGCCGAAGGCGCTGTGTCCGGGTTCGTCGTCGAGGAGGATGTTGATGACGCCGGCGATGGCGTCCGAGCCGTACTGCGCCGACGCCCCGTCCCGCAACACTTCAATCCGTTCAATGGAAAAGGGCGAGACCTGGGTGATGTCCACCGACTGGCCGCCGCGCAGACCCAGAAAGGCCGAGCGGTGACGGCGCTTGCCGTTGACCAGCACCAGCGTCTGGTCCGGCGACAGACCGCGCAGGGTGGTGGGGCGGACGAAGATCAGCCCGTCATTGAGGGGAAAGCGCTGGGCGGTGAAGGCGGGCAGCAGCCGGGCGAGGGAGTCGGAGATTTCCTCCGACGCGGTCAGGCCGATGTCGCCGGCGGACAGCACATCGATGGGCGACAGCGAGCCGAAGCGGGTGCGCGCCGCCCGCCGGGTGCCGGTGACGATGATCTCGGAGACGGAGGGCGTCGTGCCGGACGCCGTGCCCGCCGCCCCGCCGGTCGGTTGTCTCGCGGCGGTAGCCGGTGGCGGATCGGGGGGGTGTTTTGCGGCGGGCGCGCGCACCAGGGCCAGCGTGCCGCCGCGCACCCGGACCACATCCAGCCCCTGCCCGGCGGCCAGGCGGTGCAGCGCCCCGGCGGCGTCGTAATATCCGGCGAACCCCGCCGTCGTCCGCCCGGCCACCAGATCGGCGGTGTAGAGAATGTTCACATCGAAGGCGAGGGAGACACGTTGAAGGGCGGCGGCCAGGTCCTGGGCGTCGAGGGCGATATGGCGGATGTCCGGCGGCCGGTCCGTGCGGCCGGCGGTGCCCATGGCGGCGGCGGTCAACGCATGGACCGGGCCACCGCTGGCGCAGACAGCAGCGCATACGGTTGCGCACAGGGACACCACCAGGCACAGGAAACGCCCCGCGCCCGTTCCGGCCCGCCTGAAATATGCTGCATCTGCCCGTCTCAAGGCCCTTGCACCGCCCCGAAAGCAACATGTCCAACCGCCTTTAACAGCCGCATGTTGCGGTCTTAAGACAGGCCCGCCCAGCCGGGAGGGCGGGACGTCAGAGCGGGGCACGACGGACCGTACCGGGTGCGCGGCCTCCGACGTGGGCCGACCGCTATCGCCCCTGCACTGGCGCGGGGGCATGGGGCCGGGGGGCCGTCCGTGATATTTCCATAAGAAATATTAGGGACAGTATATAGTTTTTCCGGTCCGGATGATTTTCTTTAAGGCATTGAATATGAAGAGAGATTGTCACTCGGCGCCATTCTAAAAATCCGTATACTGTCACCAGTTTTCCCAAAGAGATGTGGGCCGGTGGGGCGGGTATCCGGTATTCGGCAGCGGCGGCAGGCGGCAGGCGGTATCGGATGTCGGCCATTCCGTATCGGGCGTCCGGCGGCGGGGGGTTGGGGCGGCGTTCGATGCTTTGTGTCCGGCAGCATGCAGCCGGCGGGGCATACGGCGGCGGCGGTTGGACGCGGCGTTGGGTCCCCTGTGTCAGACCCCTCTGTCTCTGACTTCTGTCTCTGACTTCTGTCTCTGACTTCTGTCTCTGGCCCAAGGCAGCCTGTGCCGGATGGCGGGACAGGTCCGAGGCATCGGCTGTCCGGGGCGGCTTTCTTCCTGTTCGCACGCGGTTATTTGATGTTTTCAGCCATCATCAGGGGCTGGTCGGGGGTGGTGCGCACGGTGATGTCGGCGGTGTAGTTGCGCACGGTCATGGCGGGCTGGTCGTGCGAGACGCCGTCGCCGGTGTAGAGAACCGGCTGCTGTTCGACCGTGAGGACGAAACCGGTTTCGCCGTAATCGCCGGCGTATCTGGGCCGGTAGTCCAGCGACACGGTCTTGCGCTGTCCGGGCATGAGGAAAATCTGCGCCGGCAGGGCCTTCAGCGCGACATGGGTGTCACTGCGGCCGCCGGCGGGCAGCACGCCGGCCTCGCTCCCTGCGCGGGCTGCCGACAGGCGCAGGAGGATTGGCGCCCGGCTGGGGTTGAACAGCACGAATTTCAGGTCCGGCACCCAGGTGCCGATGGCGGCATATTCCACGGGCCGGAAAAAATAATCCGACGCGCGCGCCGACGCGGGCATGAGGGTGTGCAGGGCGATGAACGCCAGGACAATGCATTTCAGCTCACTGAATTTCAGGGTCGGCGCGGGGCGCAGGGTCTTTGCAAACATGGGTCCGTCCTTTCCAACGGGTCGCGGTCGGAGGGGACGGTGCAAGAAAAGGCCCGGCGGGCCTTTTCCTTAAAATATTGAAATATATGAATTATTTAAAATGAAGCGTGCGGATCCGCCTTTGCGGTCCGCGAAAATGCGTTGCAGCCCGCAAAGACGGTTGCGGGCTGCACATCAGCAGCCCGGCTCGGCGGCGTCGAGAATGGCGTCGCGCAGGTCGCGGCGGACGCGGCGGGCGGTCTGCGGCCCGCCCTCGGCCAGCTGGCGGCTGAAGGCGCCGGCCGCCAGCGACAGGGCGGTCATGCCGTAAAGGGTGGCGCTGCCCTTGAGCTGATGGAGGAGGGAGCGCAGCTGGGGCACCGGCATGGCCATGCCGAGATCGGAGGCGAGACCCATCAGATGCTGCCTGTAGGCAGTGGCAAGGGCGGCGTGTTCCTCGGCCAGTTTCGCCCCCGTGACATGGTCCTTCAGATAATGGCGGTCTTCGAGTGTTTCGGAAATGGCCGCCGTCAAACGGACCATGTTGACCGGTTTTTCAATGAACAGGACGGCGCCGGCGGCGACGGCGCGGGCGGAGACCTCGGCATCCGTGTCGGCGCTCATGGCGATGACGGGGGGCACGCCGGTCTCGCCCGTGATGTCGGCGATCAGGTCGGTGCCGTCACGGTCGGGCAGGCCCAGGTCCACCAGGACCAGATCATAGGGCGGGGTGCGGATGGCGCCCGCCTGATCCATCATGGCGGCGGCCTCGCCGGCGGTGGCGGCGATGTCGACGAAAAAGCCCTGATGGCGCAGATTGACCTTGAGGAACAGGGCGATGCTGGCCGCGTCCTCGACGATCAGCAGGTGTTTGCCGGTGCTGAACATGGTTTAGCGTCCTTTCTCAAACGCCAGGCGTTTGTTCCATTCGGAGATCAGGCCGGCGATGCCGGAGACCGTCGCGCCGATGGAGGCGGCGGGTTTTTCCGAGGCCGGGGCGGGACCGGCCACCAGAAAGCCCTCGATCAGGCTTTTCATGCGGCCGATTTCGGACGGATCGCTTTTGTCGAAGACGCCGGCGGCATGGCAGTTGACCAGCCGTTTCAAGAGGCCGAATTCCAGCGTGCCGGACAGGACGACGACAAGGCTGTCGGGGGCGGTGGCGCGGGCTTCTTCGGCCAGTCTGGCGCCGATCTTGTCGCCGCTGAAATCATTGTCGAGGACATAGATGTCATAGCCCGGCCGGATGCGGCTGTGATTGCTGGAGCTGACGCGCAGTTCCGGGAAATGGTGGCGCAGTTTCAGGGCCAGCATGCCGGAATAATGATGGTCGTCATCGAGGATGAGCAGTTTACGCGGCTTGGTCATGGATGTCTCCTTCTTGCGGGTGGGTGGCGGGATCGGCCTGACGCAGGCCGGGATCGCCCTTGACCGCGCCGACGAACAGCGGCGCGACGGCCAGGGCCTGGGATATCGTGCGCTGGACGGCGCGGGTCTCGTCGCCCGGCGTCACGGCGGTCACGGTGAGATGGGACAGTTTCGTCAGGATGCGGGCCGAGATGTGGCGTTCGGCCATGCCGGCATAGATCAGCACCAGATCGTAGCGCGGACCCCATGCGTCGAGCCAGCGGCGCGCGGTGTCGACCGTGTAGCCGGCACCGGTGCCGGCGGTGCCGAAGGGCATATAGTCGACGCCGCCGGCCCGCATCGGGGCGACGGTGGCGTCGCCGCGAATGCTCTCGATAAAGCCGGGGGCGCTGCCGGCGCCGTCTTCGGCGCCGCAGACGACGAGGGTTTTCAGGCCCTGACGGGCGGCCAGTTCGGCCACGGGCAGGAGCGGCAGGGCACAGTCGTCGCTGAAGCGCACGAAGCTGATGACGGTGGGCCCGTGCCCGCGCCAGTGATCGCTGAGCTGCAGGTCGCCGAGATAGCGGGCGAAGTCGTCGTCGCCGGCCTGCCGGGGCAGGACGAAAGTGTGCGTGCGCGGCGGCAACAGGCCCTCGATATCATCGCTGAAGCGGATGCGGCCGGTCACCTGGCGCCACAGGAACACCGCCGCCACGACCAGTCCGCCGCCCGCCATCAGGCCGAGCAGGGCGAACTGCATCCGCTTGTCGCTGGCCGGGCGGTCGGGCAGGCTGCCGCGCGAGAGGATTTCGATGGTGCCGGGCAGGCTGTTGCGGCTTTCCAGACGCACCTGGTCGAGGATGCGGCGGGTTTCCGCCAGCATGCCCGAGACCTGGGACTTTTCCTCATTGATCCGCTTGAGCTGGATCAGCTTGCTGTTGAGGTCGCGGGCGTCCCCCGACAGGTCGCGGCGGCGGGTGGACAGCTTGCGCTTCAGGGCCTCCAGCTCAGCCATGGACTGGGATTTGGCGGCGCCGTCGGTGCCGGTGATGGCGCCGGTCTTGCCGAGGGTGGCGATGAGACGGCGGCGGCTTTCAATGGCATCGTCGATCACCTGAAGGGAGGCGGCGAGCGTCGCCACCTTGTCATGGCCGGGCTGATAGCGCAGCAGCAGCTTTTCCAGTTCGGCGGCGCGCTTGGCCCGTTCGAACACCATGTCGGCCATGGCGCGGTCGAGCAGGGTGGCGCGCTTGATTTCCATGTCGCCGGTGTCGGCGTCGAGGGCGCCGTTCGAGGCTTCCATCTCCATCAGGCTGTTGGTCAGTTCGGCGATGCGCAGGTCCAGTTCCTCAAGCTGGGTGACCTTGGTCAGGTGGGCCTTCGACAGGGAGGTGGCGTCGTATTCCTCGCCGACCTGAAGCAGTTCCTCATTCAGGGCGAAAAGCTTGGCCGACAGTTCCTGGACGCGGACCTCCAGTTCGCGGGCGCGCATGGTCTGGCGGGTGCCGGACTGCTGGGTGTGCAGGTCGGTATAGCTTTTCAACAGGGCGTTGACGGCGCGCTGGGCCATGGCCGGATCGGTGCTGGCGGCGGTGATGGCGATCAGCCCTTTCTGTTTCTTGACCGCCAGGCTTTGCGCGTAATCCTTGAAGGACAGGTCGGGGCGGCTGCCGGTCTGCTGTTCCATGTCGTCGACCAGATAGTCGAAGCCGCGTTCGAGCACCGGGCGGCTCTGGATATAGGTGGCCTCGGCCGAGACGAAGGCGTCATAGAGGCGCAGGCGGCTGTCGTCATTGTCGGCGTAGAGAATTTTGGGTTCCTTGGCGACGACGCGGACGAGGCCCTGGCTTTCGAATTTGGGTTTGACGGCGTTGAAGGCGGCGACGGCCAGGAGGCAGCCGGCGACCGCGCCCAGCGCGATGGTGATGAGCCACAGGCCCCGGAAAACCCGCAGGACCATTTTGACCGGATTGACGGGCGCACCCTCGGTCTCGGCCTCCTCGACGAAGTCGCGGACCTGCCACATGCCGGGATGGCCTATGCCGTCCTGCGGGGGTGTCTGATCGGTATGGTGTCCGGTGGTCATGCCTGAAATCCTGTGATGGCCGGGGTCTCAATCATGCGTTCTGGCGGTTGCTGTGATCGCGGTCCCAGACAGGGGTGCCGCGAGCCGTCAGATTGCGCAGATGAGCCGCCACCGCCGTCAGGGCGAAGATCGCCGCGCCCGGCCACAGACCGGGCCGGGCCAGGAGGCGCGCGGCGAAGCGGCGGCTGTTGCCGTGGCGGCGTTTGGCGCCGAAGGCGGTGTCGCCGCCGCCGCGTTCCAGGTCGCGGTTGCCGCGATAGACGCGGCTGCGCACGCGGATCAGGTTGGCGAGCGTGCGCGGCGCGGCGATGCGGTACGGGGCCTCGTCCGCGACGATGGTCTCGCCGGAAAGGCGGCGGCGGATATATTCGTCGTCATTGGTGGTGGCGGGCAGCGGGGCGATACGCTCGGCCCCGGCGCGGCTGAGGGCGAAGAAGCCGCCCATTTTCCGGTCGTCGAAATAGGGGTTCTGCATCCAGGCGCGGTAAAAGGCGCGCACGGCCCAGCTGCTGCGGGCGGTGTCGAAGCGGGCGTTGCCGCAGGCGAGCGCCCGGCCCGACCAGATCAGCGCGTGGACAAGGCCGCGCACCGCGCCGGCGCTGGTGCGGATGTCGGCATCCAGAAACACCAGGGGATGGCGGCGGGCGGCGGCGATGGCCGCATTCAGCGCCGTGGTCTTGGAGGCGGCGGCGATGTCGAGGATGCGGGCGTCCGGGGCGGCGGCGGCGGCACGGGCGGCGGTGTCGTCGGTGCAGCCGTTGCAGGCGACGATGACGTCGAATTCGCCGGGGCGGGCGTCCGCCGTCAGGGCGGTCAGGGTGTCGGCGATGACGGCGCTTTCGTTAAAGGCCGGGACGATCACGGTGCAGACGGCGCGGGGGCTGTGGTCAGACATTCGGCGTCTCCCTTTTGGTGATCCGGTTTTGGGTCGGGCCGGGTTGGGCGATGGTGGGCTGGACGATGCTGGGTTGGGCGATGGCGGGTTGGGCGATGAAATCGCGGATGGCGTCGATCAGGCGGGGCTCGGCCGCGTCGGACAGGGACCCGCCGGCGGTGAGGGCGCCGATGTCGTCCAGCATGGCGGCGAGGGTGTCCTCGTCCCCGGCGACATGAATGCCGGCGCGGCCTTGCAGATTGGCGGCGGTGGCGAGCTGATGATCGTTGCGGTGTTCGCCGTAGCGCGCCAGGCGCGGCAGGATGATGATGGGCTTGCCGGCCTGAAGGGCGGTGAGGATGGTGCCCATCCCGGCATGCGAAACGATGGCTTTGCATTCCGCGATGCGTTTTGCAAACTGCACAGGCGTCAGCGTCGGGGTGTGTGCCATATGCAATGGCGCCGTTCCGGCCGGGCCGATCTGGCAGAAATTGCCCTTAACGCCTTGATTCAAAGACCATTTATCAAGCGCCTGTATCAGCCTGTCGAAGGGAAGCTGGGTGCCGACGGTGGCGAAGATCATAAGAAAACTCCTTCCAGAGTGATGCGGTTCACCCTGAAAGGAGCAATGGGTATGCCAGTATTTTGGCCGGTTTTTCGGCCGTTGGGTCAGCCGGTTTTCAGTCCGGTTCTGGGGCCGGTTCTGGGGCCGGTTCTTGCGCCGGTTCTTGCGCCGGTTCTGGGGCCGGTATTTGGCCGGCTCCCGTGTCTGTCCCGGAGCCGGCCTTGGAGCCGGTTCTTCCGCCGGCTTAGGGGTTGGTCTTGAGGGGCGGGCTTACAGCACGCTGCCGTGGCATTCGACGCCGAATTTGTCGGCCACGCGCGGCCACTGGGAATAGACGCGGCTGGCGTGGGAGGTGGCCAGTTTCGCCGACAGGGACATGTCCTCGGCGTTGGCGACGCTGTCGATGAACAGGCTTTTGGCGCCGACCAGCTTGGCGAAGCGGCAGGCGAAATAGCCGGGCGCGGCGCCGGTGGAGACGACCACATGGGGCCGGACCAGCAGCACCAGGATGAGGATGCGCAGCGCCATGAAGATCAGGGCGGCCTTGGTGTCGCGGTTGCCGTCCGGCACGGTGTGAAAGGCGCAGCCGGGCACATCCGCCCGCGAGCCCGGATTGACGGTGGCGTAGGTGACGCGGCATCCGGCGAAAGCGGGTCTCAGGCGCAGAAGCTGGATCCAGTGTCCACCACCGGATGCGACGGCAAGGATTTTGGTGTTTCTGGTGTGTGCGGCCATGATGTGTGTGTCTCCTTTCCTTTGGGACCCATGTCCCCTTTGTGTGTCGTGTCCCTTTCGGGGTTTTGGGCTGCAATGTCGCTGTAGAGGTCGAGAAGGGCGGCGATTTTCGCCGGCCACAGGCCGACGGCGGCCATTTTGCGGATGGCGCCGTCGGCCATGCGGCGGCGCCGGCCCGCGTCACCGGCCAGCGTCCGCACGGCGGCGGCGATGTCGGCGGCATAGGTGTCGGGGTCCGTCACCGGAATTTTCACGCCGCAGCTGTCGTCGATGACGTGGCCGGGACCGCCCCGGTCGGCCGCGATGACGGGCAGACCGAAGCCGAGGGCCTCGAAAATCACGCTGCCGCTGGGCTCGCGGAAGCTGGGGAAGCAGAAGATGTCGGCCTGCCTGTACAGCCGGTTGACGTCGGCGCGGCTGATCTGGCCGTGGAAGGTGATCATGTGATCCACGTTCAGCGCCCGCGCCAAAGCCTGACAGATGGGCATTTCCTCGCCCTTGCCGGCGACGTCCAGATGCAGGCCCGGTATGTCGCGCAGGCGTGCCAGGGCGCGCACGCAGTCGCGCAGGCCCTTGGTGCGCACCCCCCGGCCCACATGCAGCAGCCGCAGGCCCTGGCCGGCGGGTTTGCCGTCCCGGCGGGCCGGTTGTAATTGCGTGACGCCCAGTTCGCTCATCACCGTGAAGCGGGTGAGGCTGTCCCCGCCGATCAGGTCGCGCACATAGGGGGCGACGCCGAGAACCGCGGCGGCCCCCCGGTAGCTGGCTTTCAGCACCGGGTCCCATTTCAGCCGCCAGGTGTCGAGACCGCGCAGGCGGGTGTACCAGGCGGCGCTTTCGCATTCGCCCCGGAACGCGGCGGGGGTCGACAGGCTGCCGCCGAGCGGTCCGAGAACATAGGGCAGGCCCAGCCCGGCCAGCGGCGAGGGGAAGCGCAGGGCGATCGGGGAAAACTGGTGGCCGATATCGAAGCCCGGCCCGCTGCGCAGCAGGTCCCTGGCCTGACGTTTCGCCCAGCGGTAAAAGCCGGGATAGGACAGTTTCGCCATGGCGTTCAGGCGTTCCATCCGCAGGGCCCAGCCGGGCTCGGGACGGGCGATGACGCGCACGCCGGCCAACTGGTCGCTCAGGGGCGTGCGGCCGGGCCGGGCCTGTGTGATCAGGGTGATGTCGGCATGCGCTGACAATTCCCGCACCCACATATAGGCGCACCAGGCCTCGCCCACATCGGTGCCGTCGCAATAGGGCGCGACCGCCAGAACCCGTGGCCGGGCGGTCATATCATCCTCCCCTGGCGGCGGGGCCATGCGGACAGGAAACGGCTGGTGATGTCGAGGAAAAAGCGGGCGCGCCGCAGGGCCGGGCGCTGGCCCGTCGCCAGGCCGCGCAGGGCCCAGAAAAAGATGCGGCTGCCGTTGAAGACGAACAGCAGCAGGAAAACCGCCAGCGCCGCCGCGAGGCCGGAATGCTTCAGATGCAGGCGCACGGTGGCCTGGGTCAGCATCAGGTCGCGGCGGTGGTTGAGGGTGCCGGAGCTGCCGCCGCCGAAATGGGTGATGGTGCCGACGGGGGCGAAGTGGACGGCCCAGCCGGCCTCGGCCATGCGGCGGCACCAGTCGGTTTCCTCGCCGAAGAAGAAAAAGCGTTCGTCCAGCAGGCCGACCTGGGCCATGCAGGCGCGGCGCACCAGCATATAGCAGCCCGAGACCGTATCGACAGCCTGCGCGGTGTCGCGCTGCCAGTGTTTCATCCGGTAGCGTTGCAGAAAGGCGCTGCCGGATACGCGGTCCAGCCCCAGGGTCTGGAGCAGCAGGTTCAAAAAGCCGGGAAACTGGCTGGTGCTGTGCTGAAGGGTGCCGTCCGCGTTCAGCACCCGGCAGCCCATGGCGCCGACACCGTCGTGACGGTCCAGATAGCGGACCGAGGCCGCCAGGACGTCGCCGTGGATCAGCGTGTCGGAGTTCAACAGCAGGATATACCGGCCGGCGGCGGCGCCGAAGCCGATATTGTTGGCGGCGGCAAAGCCGAGATTTTCGCGGCAGGCGATGAGACGGACCTGTGGGAAGTCCCGCCGCACCATGGCCCGGCTGCCGTCGCCGGAGGCATTGTCGACGACGATGATCTCGAACGGCATGGCGGGCGGATTGGCATGGACGGAGGCCAGGCAGTCGCGCAGCAGGCGTTCCGTGTTCCAGTTGACGATGACGATGCTGAGGACGGGATTTGTGCCTGGGTCCGTGCCTGGGTCCGCGCCTGTCGAGGTGTCTGTGTTCATGACGGTTTCCGTGTCCGTTCTCGTGACTATTTTCATGTCTGTTCTCATGTCTGTCCTCAGGCCCATGACGGCTGTCCTTTCGGTTGCGGGCGGATGCCGGGCGGGATGGGGTTGGCGGAGATCGGCACGCGGGCGCCATTGACGGTGTTCGGTGCGATACCGCGCTGGCCGGGCCGGGCGGTGGCGGGGACTTTTGTCAGGGCCATGCCGCAGCCGATGAGGAAAAAGAACTGGACCATCAGCGCGTTCCAGAAATGCACGGTCAGACCGGCGAGCGCGAAGCCCATGAAGGTGACGAGCCAGGCCTTGGCGCAGTTTTTCACGAAGGGGTCGCGGCGGCGCGCACGGCCTTGCGCGCGGGCGATCAGCACCACGGTCAGCACCAGAAAGACGAAGGCGGGAATGCCGTAACGCATGGTGGTGATGAGCCAGTAATTGTCCATGCTGGAGCTCATCCAGGGGGCGCGGATCCAGTCATTGAGGCCGATGCCGAACAGGGGATGGCGGGCCACTTCGGCCGAACCGTATGTCCAGATGTGGACGCGGTTGTAGGCGCTGGCGGCGCTGAAGGTCATGTAGGAGATGAAGACCAGAACCGGCGAGCGGTTGGACAGCAGGGTCAGCACCATCCAGGCGCCCGCGAACATGGACAACAGGATGGTCCAGCGGTTGGCGACGCCCCGGGTGATGCGGTCCCAGCCGACGAGGCCCATCTGAAAGGCGAGGGCGACGAACGGTCCGCTGGACAGGGAGAAAAAGGTGGCGCCGACGACGACCATGACCTTTTTGACGGTTTTGCCGTTCAGCAGGCCGCCGCACAGCACATAATAGGTGCTGGAGAAGGCGCTGGCGGCGAAAACGCCGAACAGGATCGGGTGTTCGAACGAGGTGAAGGCGCGCGTCAGGCCGAGGCGGGGTTCGATCTTGTGCGGCCCCGGCCCGCCGAAAACCGCCTTGAACGGTTCGCGCAGGATATGCACGCCGGACAGGGATTCCATGACCGCGAACACCAGCAGGACGGCGGTGACGGTGAAGATCAGCCGGACGACCGCGGCGAAGCGGTCCGGCGTGGTGATATAGGCGCGGGCGACCAGGTAGCCGCCGAAGGTTTCGATGAAATAGATGCCGGCGGTCTCGATCCCCTCGCCCAGGCCCATGGTGACGATCAGCGCCATCGCCGCCCACAGGCCGTGCAGGCAGATCAGCATGTCCGGGGCGGCGGGGGGTACGCGGCGGTTCTGCATCAGCCGGCCGAGCGCCGGAAACAGCAGGACGATCAGGATGATCCGGTAGGCCGACAGCCTGAGCGAGCCGAGGGAAATGGAGGCCTCGGCCGGCAGGGTGAAGGACAGCAGCAGCAGCGTCACCGGCATGGGCGGCAGTGCCTTGCCGACCCCTTGGGCCAGCCTGCGCGCGCCCGTATGCCGCGCCGGTTGCTGCCGGGGCGTGGTCATGATTGGCGGCTCCCGCCCAGCCAGGCGAGGGTCTTGCGGCGATACAGGCGTTTCATCCAGATGCGTTTGAAGGTGCCGACGATGGAGGTCAGCTTGGTTTTCAGCGGCAGGGCCAGCCAGCAGTGCAGGCCCGCCCGTGTCATGGCGGGTGCGGCCAGACCGCTGAGACGCAGGGCCAGGCTGCGGCCCCAGACCGCGCCCTTGGTGGCGAAAAGATTGGGCTGGGCGGCAAACAGGACATCGGGGTCGCGTTTTTCCATGACCAGATAACCGGCCATGCGGGCGGCGTGCAGGATGCGGCGGCCGCGTTCGGTCCGGGCGACGATCAGGGACGACCCGTGGTCGCCGTCCGTCGGTGCGTTCTGCCACGGATCGCCGATGGAAATATCCGCCTGTTCGCCGGTGTGGTCCTCGCAGACGTGGCAGCGCCACTGACGGGTTTTTTGCAGGATGGTGTTCCAGCCGTCGGCATAGCTGGTGGCCTGCTCGCTGACGGTGCCGTCATTGAGGCGCCATGTGGCCCGCATGTCGCCGGGCCAGCCATTGCCGCGATATTGCAGGCGTTCCAGAACGCCGGGGCGCCACGGAGAGAGTTTTTTCAACAGCTTGCGTGTGCCCCGGTGGCTGGGGGTGCCGGCGCAGAAAATGGATATCGTCAGGCCGACGCGGGTGTTCAGGGCTTTATCGAGGCGGGCCAGCCTGCGCGTGCCGGCGATATCGCAGGGCTTGCCGACGACGACACAAGGGGCGGGCGCGTCCGTGACCGCAGGCAGTTTGTCGCAGACGCTGGCCGGAGCGTAGCGCGATCCGGTCCCTTCCATCAGCATGGCGCGGTCGGTGCTGATGGCGGCTTCGTTCAGGGTGGGGGCGTCCCTGCGTGCCTTGACATGCAGGGTGCCGTGGAAGCCCAGCCGTTCCATGGCGAACAGGGCCAGCGCGGTGGTGGCGCCGCCGCTCGATCCCCGGAAGCGGATATCGGCATCGGCGGCGTGGCCTTCCCACACTTCGAGAACCTGACCCCAGGCGGCTTCCAGCCGGCTGGCCGGCGCTGTGCTGCCGGGTCTGCTGTTATCGGCCCCGCCACAGGTTGATCCACTGCCGGGGCAGGCGGCCAGTATGCCTTTTTCCACGGCGCGGGGCAGGGGGCGGATCATGTGGGGACGCCGGTTTTCGTCGTCGGTTTCGCGCATGCGGATCATGTCCGGTGCCATGGCGGCGCAGGCGCCGCAGCCGGTGCACAGGCGATTTTCAACAACGGATTGCAGGGATGACGGCTGGCGGATCATTGAACGGCCTCCCGGGTTGGGGCGCTGTGTGCCACAGGGGCGGACGGCGCCGTGTAAGCACGGTTGCGCATGGAAAACAGGGCGCTTTGCGCGATCCAGGCGCAGACTTCGCCGGCACAGGCGATGGACAGCAGGGTGACGAGGGACCCGTCCGCCAGCCAGCTGACGACGGCGACGAAGACGGCGACGACGCGCACCAGATTGGCCTTGAACGGGATATCCGTCTGACCCAGCGCCTGCGCGGCGATGGATTGCGGGGTGCGGCACAGGCGCAGCGCCTGTGTGAGCGCCACCAGGAAAATCAGCGTGATATCGGCGCGGAAGCCGGGGCCGAACAGGAACACCAGCGCCGGATTGGCCCCAAGCCCGAACAGGGCGGCGAAGGTGGCCGCCAGAATATAGATATAGGCCTGTATCCGGGCGACGCGGTGGCGGAAGTGCAGGGGCGCCTGCCTGACGGCGGCCAGCGCCGGCAGTCCAGCCGTCAGGGCGATGCGGCCCAGAACCAGAACCGGAACGAGGGCGAGCTGGAACAGCATGGAGAAATGGGCGAATTCGGCCGCCGGCAGGCTGGCGGACAGGATCAGCCGTTCACCCTGCATGCTCCAGAACATGGAGATGCCGGTCAGCATCAGGGGCCAGCCGAACAACACCATATCCTTCAGCCGGGGCAGGGTTGCGTTGGTGCTGTAGGGTTCGCCCGCGCATGTATGGGACAGCAGGGTGTGCAGGGCGGCCTGTGCCAGCATGACCGCGCAGATGGCTTCCAGATACGGGGCGCTGGACGCGGCGATATAGATCGCCAGCGTACCGGCGGCGGTGGTGAAGCCTTCGACATACAGGGCCGGGCGGAAATTGAAATGGCGCTGTTTCAACCTGTAGCCCTGGTGCGTCAGCCCGCGCAGGAAGGCGCCGGCGGCCAGCAGGGCATAGCAGGTGAAGCTGATGCCCTGGATGTTGAACACCCCGAACAGCAGCAGCATCAGGGCGAGAAGGCTGTTGCGGGTGCTGTTCAGGAAATGCGCGCCGGCCAGCGCGGAGGCGGTATCGCCCTTGTCGACCTGGAGGATATAGCGTTCCACCGCCAGGTCCGTGGACATGGCGAACAAACGGATGCTCAGGACCAGGAAAATGAATTCGCCGAGGGTTTCCGCGCCGAGCAGTCTGGCGATGATGATGTTGCGGACAAAGACGCAACCTTCAACCAGGATCTGGTTTGACAAGATGAAGCCGATCCGTTCTTTCCAGCGCCGGTCACGCATCGGCTGTCTCCCCGATATGGGTGTCGGGGCGCGCGGCCTCGGCAATGGTGTCCATCTGGACGGTCCAGCGGCGTTCGGCGAAGGGGCGCCAGGTTTCCAGCACGGTGCGCTGGGCGTCCCGATCTTCGAAAGCGTCGATCAGGGCTTCCGTCATGTGGCCGGTGGACAGGTTTCTCATGTCGAACACCTGATCCGCCGCGCCGTAACAGTCGAAGACGCCGCGTGCCTTGCCGCTGTAAGCCATGTTGGCGACCGGCGTCGCCGATGACAGGGCGGCGATGGTTGCGTGCATGCGGGCGCCGGTGAACCAGCAAGTCTCGGCGATCACGCCTTTCAGGCTGATGGGGTCGCGGGCGTCTTCGCAGACCGTGACGGCGTTATCGTGCCGGCCGGACAGGATATCCCGCAGAACCGCTTTCAGCGCGCGGCATGCGACCAGGTCGCTTTCGCCGCCATTTTCCGGCGTGACGTGAGGGACCAGCAGAAGAGGATGGCCCGCCGCCAGCACATGCCGGCTGAGGGCGATGAGGACGGCGCGGTAATCCGCAGTCAGGCCGAACCGTTGCGCTGCCCCGTCGGGGTCGTTCCACAACAGGCCGCTGACATTGATGCCGACGGTGCCGGGTTCAATGGTGCGTGCCGGTTTGGCCGAGGGCAGACCGAAGGCGAGGTCGACGCCGAGGCGGTGTTTCGCCGGGTCGAAGTCGGCGCCGAGCAGGGTTTTCAGACGCTCGAAACTGTTGATGTCGCGGGCATAGGCCATGGTGGCGCGGCGGATGATGCGCTGTGCCAGGGCCCTGGTTTTGGCGTGGTGGAAAGGGCCGTAGGTCTGCGGCATCAGGATCAGCGGCGTGCCGCTGTCCAGGGCCATCATTTTGGGCAGGATGATCTGTTCGAAACGGCGGGGGCCATACAGGTCCGTGAAGCTGTCGCCGCCGCTGACATCGAGCATCGCGTCGGCGCCCGCCAGCGTGTTCAGGATCGGCGCGCTGAGCCTGAACATCTGACGCAGCCGGGCGTTGCGCATATTATCGGCGGTATAGATACGGCGCCCGCCTTTCAGGGCCAGCCGTGCGATGGCCGCCTTCATCTGCCAGCCGTCGGGGGCGCCGGGGCGCAGGCCCCGGCCATGGTCCAGAATGGTGAACTGACTGACGCCACGCTGTTGCAGTCCGATCACGGCGGACTGGCTGAGGGCGGTGACGCCGTGGTTGCCGGTATCGGGTGCCGCGCCGGCAATGATCAGGGATGTGTATGGCTGTTTCATGCCAGCCGATGTCGCAACAGCCGTGCCATGGCGGGGTTTTGACATAACCCATTGAAATATATGAATTTTGCTTTTGCTGCGGTGAGCCATGCTTCGCAATGTGCAAATTGCAGCCTTGCGAAAACACGACGACATTCGCAATCCGCAAAACGGCACCGATCCCGCTGTGTCCTAAAAAAATCTAATAAATCAATGATTTAGAAAATCAGCCCATTTGGCATGTCGATTGCCACTGTCAGGCCGGCGATACCGCCCGTGATTATTAAAGAGGCACGACATGGCAAGTCAGACATTCATGGCCCAGCCGGACCGCGGCAAATCCACCGCCCCCTTTCATGGAGGGCATCCCCGCATTGAACGTTATGACTGGGACAGGCCGGCGCAGACCATGCACCGGGCGCACGGTCTTTGGCCGCTGTGTCAGCGCATCCTTGCCTGCGGCGCGCTGGTGCTGCTGTCTCCACTGTTGGTTTTTCTGTTTCTGGCGGTGAAGCTGACTTCCAAAGGACCGTTTATATACAGGCAGAGGCGGCCGGGCCTGAACGGGCGGCCGTTTACCGCGTTCAAGATCCGCTCCATGTGCGTTGGCGCGGACTGCGATCCGGCGCGGGCGCGTCAGGTCGACCGGGCGGACCCCATGATCACGCCCATCGGCCGCATCCTGCGCGACCTGAAGCTGGACGAACTGCCGCAATTGATCAATGTGGCGCGCGGGGAGATGGCCCTTGTGGGGCCGCGCCCCATCGCGCCGACCCTGCAGGAAGAGCTGGAGCGCGATATCCCCGGATTTGCCCGCCGCTTGCAGGTGCGGCCGGGCCTGACCAGCCTGGCGCAGGTCTGTATTTTCGACAATGAGGACGCCGATCATGTGGTCGACGACTGGAGCCGCCGTTTCGAGGCCGAGCTGGATTATATCTACCGCCGGTCCGCAATCTACGACATGGTCATCATTGCCCTGACCGTGGGGTTCATCCTGCGGAAAATCGCCCGCAAGATACCGCTGCGCGCGCGCTATGCCCCCCTGCTGCTGTTGTTTCTGCCGCTTGGCGCGTGCAGCGAGCATATGTCGACGCGCCCCTTCAAACGCGCGGACACCGTTTATGAAAAGGACATCCGGGCCTACGGCGACCGTAGCGATCCGGCGCCGATCGAAATCCAGCCCGTTTCCGTGCCGGCCGAGGAAACCGAGGCGGAAGACCCGAATTACCGGGTCGGCAGCGGCGACCGGTTGCAGATCAATATTTTCGGCGAGCCGGGACTGGACAGTCTGGATGTGGCGGTGGACGGCAGCGGGCGCATTCAGGTGCCGTATCTGGAACATGTGGATGTGGCCGGCGCCACCGTCACCGAGATTCAGGCCCGCCTGAAGGACGGCTTTTCCGCACAATTCCGCGACCCGTGGGTGGTGGTGCAGATTTCCGCCTATCGCAGCCGGCCGGTGTATCTGCTGGGGCAGTTCAACAATCCCGGCGTCGTCTATCTGGACGGTCCGACCAATCTGTTGCAGGCGATGAGCATGGGGCGCGGCCTGTCCGAGCTGGCGCATCTGCGCGGGGCGCGGCTGTGGCGGGACGGCAGGATCGCCGCCGTCGACATGCAGGCGCTGCTGGTCGGCGGCCAGGCCGAGCACAACATCTTTTTGCGGCCCGGCGACACGCTGTATGTGCCCAGCAAGACGGACAAGAAAGCCTATGTGCTTGGGGCCGTTCTGCGGGCCGGGGCGGTGCCGTTCGGCAATGACCCGATGACGCTGATGAAGGCGCTGACCCAGGTGGGCGGCCCGATCAAATCCAAGGCCCTGTTGTCGCAGGTGCGCGTGATCCGCACCCATTCGGCCCTGGAAGGCCAGCTTATCCTGATCAACGCCAAGGATATTCTGAAAGGCAAGGTTCCCGACCTGGCCCTGATGCCCGATGACATCGTCTATGTGCCCGACAACTGGGTCGAGAGCTGGAACCAGGTTGTCAGCGCGGTGACACCGACGCTGCAACTGGCCGGCGGTGCATTGCAGCCCTTTGTTCAAGTCAAATTCCTGAAAGGAGATTAATGGTGAAACGTTTAACATGCCTGTCTTCCGCCTTGCTGATGGCGGCCCTGGCGCCGGCGGTATCCGCCGGCACCGTGTCCCCCGTCCAGTCCTATGCCCGGCCCTTCGGTCTGGAGCCCATCGGCGACGTGCAGCTTGCCGGGTCGGATGAACAGGCGGCGGATTTCTACAACAACGCCCTGCCGGACCTTCGGGCCACGGTCAACACGACGCTGACGGAAAGTCAGCCGATTGAAAACCTGTCATCCATTGCGCTGAACCCGAACGATCTGTATCTGGCGACGGCGTCGGATGTGCGGATGTATTTCATCGGCGAGGGGGCCGGCTACAGGAATACGTTCGGAGTTTACACCGGCGACAGCAGCAACGGGTTGACCGGGGATGCACAGACCATCTTTCCGGACGCCAGTACGTCCTCTTACTATTATAATCCGGATCAGAACAGCTACCGGTCTTCCCGTGCGCCGGTGGCGGAGGGTGACTTTGTCGAACTGGGCACCTATGACGGCCAGACCCAGATGAACCTGTTCCTGATCGCCAACGGCGCGTCCGGAGGGACCACCACCTATTATACCGACATGTCGCTGAACCCGGACGGGATCGAGCATTTCGTCGTGTTGGCGACGCCGAACAGCCCGTATCTCGTGGTGGGGGCCGAGGACCTGTTCGGCGGCGGGGACGAGGATTATAACGATATCGTCGTCGCGCTTGATATCGGTGTCGCCAACGCCCAGCAGATGATTTCCAACGCCGTGCCCCTGCCCGGACCGGTCGCGGCCCTGATCGCACCCCTGTTCCTGGTCGGATGGGTCGCCCGCCGGCGGCGCCGCCGCGACAGCGGCTTTTCCACAGAAATGCCGGCATGATGACGCGCGCGCTGACAGATACGGGGCGTTTGACCGGATTGCTGGCGGGCGTCGGCCTGTTGGCGGGGGCCGGCCTGCTGGCACCGCTGATGGCCGCCGGTCTGACGACCGACCGCTGGGCGGTGAATGCCCTGGCCTTTGTCAGTGCGCTTTTGATTGCGTTTCAACCGGGGGCGGGGACTGCCGGTGCCGCCACGGAGAAGCGGCAGCGGGGCCGTTTATATCAGGCATTGGTCCTGCTGGCCGTTGCATCCGGTGCCGCCGGGATCGGCCTGGGCCATGACAAGGCCGGTGCCTTTGCCGGGGTGTGTCTGCTGACGCTGTTTCTGGTGCGTTTCTGCCGGCTTTCGGGTCAAAGTGCTGCCGGCGTTCTGATCTGCCTTGGACTGACCATCCCCCTGCCCAGCCATATGGAGGCCGCCCTCGGTCCCTGGCTGGCGGAGGCGGAGGCCGGTCTGTTCACCGGTCTGGCGCAGGCCATGGGCCTACCCATTTACCGGCTTGGCGCGCAGGTGGTCTCGGGGCCGGTGGCGGTGACGATCAACAGCGCGTGCAGCGGGGCCATGCTGATCTGGCCGGCGCTGCTGGGATTTACCGTGGCGGCGACGGTTCGGCCGGGACCCGCCGGCCAGCGGGCGGCGATTGTCGCCATGGCGCTGCCCTTTGCCTTTTGCGTCAACCTGCTGCGGTTGGGCGTGCTGCTGGTTCTCAATTTCAACGCGCCGGACGATGTGGTGCTGGCGTTTCACGATTTTCTGGGCTGGGCGATCATGCCGCTGGTCTGGGTCGCACCGATCCTGTTGCTGGCGCCGGGCCTGGCCGAAGGGCTGACGATCCGCCCGCGTCAGGCGGTGCCGGCGGCGCTGATGCTGGCGGCTGTCTCGACGAGTGCCGGGTTGCAGTCCCATATGCGCCCCGCACCCGGCGCCGACATGCCGACCACGGGGCTGGCCATGCCGGCCTATGTGGCGGGCTGGACCGGCCATGCCATGGCGATGCCGGACGACGAGCGCCGTATCCTGGCCGCCGATTATGCGGTGCGGCGCCTGTATTCGGGCCTGGCGGACGACCGCGACGTTCTGGTGACGGCCATCTATCACCGGGATGCCGCACAGGCGGACCAGCATGACAGTTACAAATGTTACCGCGCCCTTGGCTGGCGTGTGGACGGACCGCCCGCCAGCCGGATCGCGCCGGGTATGTGGATGCGCACCCTGACGGTGAGAGATCATGCCCGCGCGCAGGCGGTGACGGAATTCATCCTGGACGATGCCGCCCTGCCGGCGGCGTACCGGGGCGGAAAATTCAGATTGCAGATTGTCGAGCGGCTGAGCGTGCCAGAAGCGGTGCGGCGGGAAACCGCCTTCACCTTCATCCGTGCGGTCGACGCGATATGGGGAGAGGCGTCATGAAGATTAAACTGGCTGTTTTGGGCGCGTGCGCGGCACTGTTGGCCGGCGGATATGCCGGATACGGCGCCCTCATGAAAGAGCGGTGCCAGGGCTGGCTGGCGCGGGCGGAGGCCCTGTCCGGCGACGGCTTTTACAGTGCGGCGATCAGCGAAATCACGCTGTATTTTTCCAGCAACCGGTGCCGCGGCCGCAGTGATCCGGATGCCCTGTCGCTGCTGGCGCGGGCGCGGGTGCATGTGCCCCTGCCGGAGAATGCGCATTTGGCCCAGGGGTTGTCCCTGTCGAAGATCGGGCTGAGCCTTCAGGAGGATGCGGACCGGTCTTTGGACATGGCAACGGCCTTTGCCGCGCGCGGGTCCTGGCGGGAAGCGCGCAGTGCCGCCCTGAAAGCGGCCAGACCCCATCGCGGTGTCCAGGCATCCGGTGATATCGCCAAAACTGATGATATCAGGACAAGGGCGGGCCTGATCGCCCTTGGCGCCTCCACCGCGCTGGGGGACGCGGACGGCGTGGCGCACGCCCTTGGCCTGTTGCAGGAGGGCGGGGCCAGCGATTTTCAGTGGGCACTGGTGCGGCAGATCGTCTCGAACGGGGGCGCCGTCTTTGACCATGTGGCCGGTCTGTTGCCGCCGGCACGCGGCGACTACGGCCCGCTGGTTGGCATTTTAAGCGGTGACCGCGCGGGCGAAGTGCCGCCGGGATATACCGCGCGTATCGCCCTGGCATTGTCGCTGGATGATCTGTCGGCGGCGGCATCGCTGCTGACGGCGATGGGCCGGGACCGGCTGGCCGCCGCGTTGCTCGATCAGCCGTCGCGTGCACTGAGCGGGCCCCTGTTGACACGTCTGGCGCGGTTTTACTGGCAGACCGGTGCCTATGATGCGTTGGCGGACGGTTTTTTGGAGCGGGCGCATCTGGGCACCATGCCGGCGGAGGTGCACCTGATCGCCTGTCTGGCGCGGCGTGTGACGGCGCGGGCCTGTGACACGGGCTTTGACGCGGCCGACTATGAACGCCGGCACGGCCTGTATGCGGCCGGGCGCTGGCAGGCGGTGCTGGACAGTCTGGGGACTGAGCCTTTCAGTCCGGCCGTGACGCTGGACGCTATCGGCGCCATGGGCAGTCTGGCGGATCAGAGCGGCGTGGTCCTGCAATTGCGGGCGACCCTTTTGAGCGCAATCGGGGAGGCGGCACTGGCGCGGGGCTATCTGCGCCGGGCGGGCCTGTTCGGCATGGGAAAGGCCGTCGATACCCTGCGGCCCGGAACGCCGGCTGCAATCGATTGCAGCGGCGATGATCGCGCCGCGTGCATCCGCGACCTGCTGCGCCAGGACCCTGGCGATCTGACCCTGTGGCGGGCCGGACTGGATGCCGGCATGATGCCGACGGCCGAGCAGGTCGACCTGCTGCGCGATGTCAGCCCCGATGAGGCGACCCTGTGGCGGATCACCACGGCGCGGACGATGATGCTGCGCGATATGACGGATGAGGACGCCGCCGGGGCGCTGTCGTTGCTGCGCCCGGTGCTGCGGGCCGGTCCTGCGGAGCCCTATCCCTATCTGCTGGCGGCGACGGGGTTCGCCTATTTCGGCGATCATACCGCCCTGTACAATCAGTTGTCCGAGGCGGTGCGTGCCGCGCCCGACAGCACCGTCGCGGTTTTGCGCCTGGCGCTTGGCCTGTATGAAAAAAATCCGGACATCGCGCCGCACGCTCTTGTCACCTGGTGGTCCGGCCTGACCTGGCTGGAAATGTCGGTGCGCGGCAGGCAGGAAACGGGGGCGGACGCCACGATGCCGGTTCGGAAACGCCTGGTCCGCGAGCGCCTGGCCCTCCTGGCGGGGTATGCCGGGGACAGGCAGGATGATGACCTGTCCGAGGCCGTTTACGAGGCGCTGTTGCAGATAGAGCCGCGCGACCATATCGCCCTGAACAATCTGGCCTATCTGCTGCTGCGCCGGGGCGGGGACCTGTCCAGGGCCGCCGGTATGGCCGCCCAGGCGGTTACCCTGATGCCGGGGCAGAGCGAATATCAGAGTACGCTGAGGGATATCGAAGCCGCGCTGGAGGAGACCGAGACCCCGGCGGCATGACGGGTGGTGCGGAATCGGCCCTATGGAGACCCCCGCTGACTGACCAGTCAATCAGCAGGGGCATGTCCGATTGCGCAATTTGCAGCACCAATTTGCAGCACCAAATTGGTGCTGCAAATTGTTCTGGCGAGAACAGGCTGGTGGATGCGCCGGTTCCGGCTGATTACAATCTGTCGAGCAGGCCGGCGATGTCGGCATCGGGCACGTCGAGGCCCTGTTCCTTGACCAGATCGTGCAGGCCGGCCACATCCGGATAGGCCGGGTGATCGAAGCTGCCGGTCAGACCTTTCAGCTTATGCAGGCCTGACAAAAGTTCGGACGCGTCCCGCTGTTCGAGGGCGGCGCGGGCCTGTGCCATGGCGGCGGCCATGTCCGCCTTGAAATGCGCCGCCAAAAGGTCGGCGATGGCGCTGTCGTCATCCAGAGAGATCCCGCTTTTCATGAGGCCGGGAGAGGGGGTGTGGGCTGTCTGTTCGTCATGTGCGGAGGGTGTCTGGCTGGTGTTCTGGTCGATGTTCTGGCCAATGTTCTGGCCAATGTTCTGGCCAATGTTCTGGTCGGGGTCCTGTTCGGGTGCCGCTGCACCTGACCGATCCTGCCCGCTGTTGCCGGCTTCGATGATGGCGGCGAGGATGTGTTCCAGCCGCTGGCGGTCGATCGGTTTGGGCAGGCAGTCCACCATGCCGGCATCGTGCATGCGCTGCTGGTCTTCCTGACTGACATGGGCGGAAACGCCGATGATGGGAATGGCGCTTTTTTCGCCGCCGAGGGATTTGATCACCTTTGTTGCCTGAAGGCCGTCCATGATGGGCATGGCGATATCCATCATGATGACGTCATAGGATCTGTCCTGGACCGCTTCGACCCCTTCGAGGCCGTTGGCGGCGAGATCGACGCGGCAGCCGAGCTTGCGCAGATAATGTTCCATCACAAGCTGATTGGTCGCCACATCCTCGACAACCAGAATGCGCGGGCGTTTGCCGGTGCCCGGGCGTTTCAGGGTGCCGCCTTTGGGGCGGTCCGTGGCGGCCGGGGGCGCGACCGGCCTGCGGGCATCGCCCTTGTCGAGGGTGATTTCCAGGGTAAAGCGGTTGCCGCCGCCATTTGCCGGGGCGCAGCCGATGCGGGCCTGCATGAGGTCGGACAGTTCGCGGCAGATGGCAAGGCCGAGACCGGCGCCGGAGCCGACCCCCTGATCGCCCTTGACCGTGCCGCGCCGGTAGGCCTGAAACAATTCTTCCCGCTCGCCCGGGGGGATGGTTTCGCCGTGGTCGGTGACGGACAGGGCGAGCGTTATGGCGGCGTCATCCTGCCGGATCACACGGCTTGCCAGTTCGATTCCGCCGTCGCCGCCATATTTGACGGCGTTCGAGACCAGATTGTTGAGGATTTGCCGGAGGCGTCCGGCGTCGCCCACCACCAGATGCCCGATGGCCGGGTCCGTGCGGACGGTGAGGGACTGCCCGGACCCCAGGCCGGACGCCCGCCAGAAGTCGGCGATTTCGTCCGCCATGGCATAAAGATCGAAGGGCGCGGTTTCCAGAGGGACGAGCCCCTGTTCCAGCTTGGCCAGATCGATGGCGTCGTTCAGGACATAGCGCAGCAGATCGCAGCTTTTCAGGGCGGTGCCGAGAATCTGCTCCTGCGTCGTGCCGAGTTCGGAGTCCGCCAGCATGTTCAGGGTGCCGATGACACCGTTCAGGGGCGTACGGATTTCGTGGCTGAGTTTTGCGAACATCATGGATTTGTTGGCGCTTTCGGCCAGGGCGCTGTCGCGGTCGTGCCGGAGGCGGTCGCGCAGGCTTTCCAGTTCCATGATCTTGTCATTGAGGGCGGCGGTGCGCTCGAACACCAGCCGTTCCAGACGTTCCTTGTTCTGGTGCAGTTCGCGGTTGGCCTGATAGAGGGCGCTGCTTTTTTCTTCCAGCAGGCTTTCGGCGGCGCGTGTCGCGGTTTCGGCGCGGTCCAGTTTGCGCCGCAGGGCGGCCAGTTCGGCATTCAGGTCGGCGCTTTGCCGGTCATGTGTGTCGCCGTTATTGTCCATCATGCGCCTTCGCCGCAGGGGGCATCACGTAGCTTTGTCGCGGGTCATGATCAGGGTCATGGCCCTGCCGCCTTCCGTGGTTTCGCTGGCCGTGATTGTCCAGTCGCCGCCGAAAGCGGCCAGACTGCCGGCGGTCAGCCCAATAGCCACCGCCGCGAGCGGGCGGTGCGACTGATAGGTCAGATGGTAGCGGTCGTCGGTTTCACGCGCCAGCAGCACCTGCGGCGGCACGGCATCGGGGTGCAGTTTGCGAACCTCGGTATGGATGTGGCCGTCGATGCTGTCCAGGAAGCTCATGGCGTTGTCGTGGGGGGCGAAAAAGGACGCGTAGAGCGTCTTGAAACGGCCGGCGAGCCAAAAGCCGAAATCATACAGGGCTTTTTCCGCGTCGACGTCGGGGTGGGCGGCCAGAAGGGCGGTCAATATGGCCTCAAGCTCGGCGTAGGGGTAGTTGCCGACCGCGGTATAACCCCCGCCGGAGGCGAGATCGCAGCGGTCCAGCGCGTCCTGGACCGCGACCATGCCGAAGGCTTCCTCGGCAAAGGTTGTGAATTCCGTGAAGATGATTCCGCGCATTGTTCCCTCCTCGGGGATTTCGGTTGGGGTGTGGCGGTGTTTGTTTCCGTCAGGACGTCGATGCCTGCTCGTCTTCGGGTCTGTCCTCCCAGGCTTCCCGTTTGCGGTAGAGGGTGGATGGGCTGACGCCGAGTGTGCGGGCGGCCCTGGGGATGCTGTCGCCGCAGGACCTGATCCGGGTTTCGATCAGCATGCGTTCGGCCTCGGCCAGAGTGCCGCCCATGACGACCGCCTCAAGTTCACCGGACCAGCCGCCGTCGAGCGGTGCGCCGGTGCCGGCAGCGGTGTCTGTGTAGGGAGCGTCTGCCTGTGTCCCTGTTTGCGCCCCTGTTTGGGTCCTGTCCGTGGCCGGGCCTTGCGGGGCGTAAAGTGCCTGTGCGGCGGGCGGGGCCTGCGTGTGCATGGGGGCGGGCAGCATACGGGCCTCGATCGTACCGCCGGCGGCGAGGACGGCGATCTGGCGGACGGTGTTTTGCAGTTCGCGGACATTGCCGGGCCAGGGGCGGCGTTTCAGCTGCCAGCGGGCGTCGTCCGAGAAGCCGGTGAAATCCTTGCCTTCCTCGCGGCCGTAGCGGTCGAGAAAATAGTCGGCCAGTTCCTGCACGTCATCCCCACGGGCGCGCAAGGGCGGCAGGTCGATGGGCACGACGTTGAGGCGGTAGAACAGGTCCTCGCGGAAGCGGCCGGCGCGCACTTCCTCCATCGGGTTGCGGTTGGTGGCGCAGACGACGCGCACGTCCACTTTTTCGGTGGCGGCGGCGCCGACGGGCTGGATGGTTTCGGTCTGGAGAAAGCGCAGCAATTTGGTTTGCAGGTCCGGTTCCATCTCGCACACCTCGTCCAGGAACAGGGTGCCGCCGTGGGCGCGTTTGGCGACGCCGTCATAGTCGGAGATGGCGCCGGTGAAGCTGCCCTTTCTGTGGCCGAACATTTCCGATTCGAACAGTTCGCGCGGGATGGCGCCGCAGTTCAGCGCCACGAAGGGGGTGTTTTCGCCGCGACCGGCGCGGTGAATGGCCTCGGCCGTCAGTTCCTTGCCGGTGCCGGATTCGCCCGTGATCAGAACCGTGGCCTTGGAGGCGGCGACATTGCCGATGGTGGCGTAGAGGGCCTGCATGGGCAGGGACTGGCCGATGAAGCCGTGAAAGCCGCGTTTGGGCAGGGCGCGTTCGATATTGCTGACGGTTTTGGCGAGCGATTGCCGTTCCAGCGTGTTGTTGACGGTTGTCAGCAGCCGGGCTTCGGAAAAGGGTTTGACCAGATAATCCGCCGCGCCGAGCTGCATGGCCTCGATCACGCGGCTGAGGGCGCCGTCCGCCGTGGTGACGATGACCATGGCGCCATAGTCGCGGTCCCGCAGGGTGCGCAGAATGTCGAAACCGTCCATGTCGGGCAGCCCCAGATCCAAGAGAATCAGGTCATAGGTTTTGCTTTCGGTGGCTTTCAGCGCGGCCCGGCCGGTTTCGCACATGTCCGCGCGGTGGGTCTGCTTTTCCAGTTGGGATTTATAAAGCAGGGCGAGGGACACGGTGTCTTCGATGATCAGAATGTCGCCGGGGGTCGGTAAGCTCATCGATTTTCTCCAAATCTTTGCAATCTGGAAGAGCAAGGGGTGTGCCATTCCCGAAACGGTCCATCCGTGATGGAAAAATAGACACTGTGACGATAAGTCTGCCAGATTTATTGCGTTCTGCAACAAGGGAAAAGTGCAATTTGCGACTTTTTGCAGATTGCACACAGTGTTCCCGGATCGCAAGCCGATGGTGCGAGGTTTGTCGCGCGGCGGTTCCGTGCACGGCGCGGTAGCGTTCGCACCTTGTCCTGGTCACGTCCTTGCCGGGGCCCGCTATATCCATGGCGTGTATGGTTTCGACTTACGGTGCGATGGTTTGACAGGGCCGGGTGTTTGGGGGATGCGCCCGGGTGCGGGCGCCTTGGGGTCGGGCATTGCAAATTCAAATCGCCGGCCCCGGTCAGGCACGCCAAAAGATGCACTGAAGTGCGTATGGTGCATAATGGGGCCACGACGAAAGGGGGCGGGGTATCCGGAAACCGGTCCCGCGCGGCGCGCAGCGCTGCGTGGTGATAAGCCGGGACCGGACATGTAAAAGTGTTGGCGGACCCATGTCTCGTTTATTTGACGGTTATCACTACAGCGAACAGCCGGGGGAATTTACCTTTGTCGGGGCCGCGTCCTGCGAAAAGACGGAGGCGGCGGTCGATTTTTACCGGCAGCATGTCCTGCCCAACGGCCGCCTGCCGAAAAGCGCCCTCCAGATCCGGCCGATGTCGAAATTCATCAGTCATGTCTGGCTGGTCCAGCATCTGGTGGATGAAGACGCCTTCAAGGTCACGGTCTGGGGGACGGGCAGCGCCCTGATCACGGGTCAGGAACTGTCCGGCAGGATCCTCGCCGATAAACAGCCCCTGTCGAAATGGGTGGCACTGTACCGGGATATGCTGGCGGTTCCGACATTGCGGATTTTGCACAATCGGATGAATGAATCAAACCAGGGGCATATCCAGACCGAAGTGGTTTCCATGCCGATCTGGACCGAGGGTGAAAAACCGAGCCATATTCTCAGCGTGTTCGATGTGCTGCCGGATGGCGGGACGCCCGGCCCCGGCTAGACCCTTTTCGCGGGTCCAGGGACCGCCCAAAAACGCTTTCCGGGCCGTGAATTGCTTACGCTGCGCCTGACAGCGCCCTAGAAAACCGGTTTTTCGGGCGGGGCGGTGATGGTGAACAGGCTGTCGTCCAGCGCGGCGTTCACTTCGAAATCGGTCCACAGCACCTCATTCTGTTTGACGCCGTCGTAAAACAGGCGGACCCGGCCCGGCTGCACCCAGTCGACGCCGTCTTTCCTGAAGAAATGGGAATAGCGCCGTTCATGCCAGCCGCGCGGCGTGTCGAAGCCCACATACAGAATGGCATAGTCATCGCGGGCGATGCCGAACAGGGTCCTGCCGCCTGACGGATCCGTCAGTTCGACCATGAAGGCGGGGCGTCCGTCGATCAGATCGTCGGGCATGCGGGTTTGCGTCCAGCCGTCGTCCAGGGCGTTGCGGATGGCGCCGAAGCCGAAATTGGCGGACCAGCGCCGGTCGGCGTCGCCGGCCGGCAGCGGCCCGTCCAGGCCGTAGGTGGTCCCGCCGTCAAAGGCGATCAGCAGGGCCGGCCGGCCGTCGCGCCAGCCTTCGATCCGTACCCTGCCGTCGGCCCGGTGGGCGTCGGTCTTGGCGGCGGGATAGACCCGGAGCATGATGTAGCGGTCATAAGGGACGGGCCTGCCGTCCCGGTACATGACCGCCGTGCCGGTCATTTTCAGACTGGCGGGACGGACCCAGGTGTCGCCGCCGGCGGCCCTGTGGGCGCGGGCGACGATGTCGCGGGCGGCGAGATCCCGGTCCGCCGGCAGCAGGGCGGGATAGTCGGATGCATCCGGTTGGGACTGCATCGTTTGGGACTGCACCGTTTGGGATTGGGCTGTTTGGGGTTGGACCGTCCCATCCGGGCCGGGCCGGAGTGTCGCGGCGTGTGCGGCAAGAGTAGCGGCAAGGGCGGTGGCCATGATGCAGGTTTTGAGCAAAGGCATGTCCGTTATCCTTCCAGCATGTCGGCGATTTCAAGCGCGGCACGTTCGCCGGATTCCATGGCGCCTTCCATACCCCGGTCCAGGCGGGCCGTGTGTTCGCCGGCGAAGAACAGCCGGCCGGCGGGCGCGGCGACGGACGGTGCGTAGCGGGCCATCTGGCCGGCGCCCCAGGCGGCATAGGTGCCGCCGGCAAAGGGGTCGCGTTGCCAGGACCAGACATGCAGCGGCTCCAGCGCGGCGGCGATGTCGGGATATATGGCGGCAATGGCGGCGCGGGCATGACCGGCGACGGCGTCGCGGGGCTGACGGTCCAGATAGCGCGCGGCCTGTCCGACGGCCCAGGATTTCAGCAGGCGCGGGCGGCCGTCCGCGCCGCGTTCCGTCATCAGGCGCCCGGCCAGGGTATCGGTCCAGGCAAAGGCGGCAAGGCGCGGATCGTCCACTAGGCCGTCCGGTATCCGGAAAAAGGTCTGCACCACCGGCGAATAGGGCACGGCCTGACAGGCCGCCGCCTGGGCGCCGGCCAGCGGCTGGTTGAAGGCCATGGCGGCCAGCGCCGGCAGCGGCACGGTCAACAGGGCGGCGCGCGCGGTCAGGCGGGTGCCGTCGCGCAGGGCCAGGGTGACGCCGCCGGGGTCGCGGTCGATGCCGGCCACCTCGCTGTTCAGGCGGATGTCGCCCTTGAGGGCGGCGGCCATGGCCGCCGGGATGCGGCTGTTGCCGCCGTCGACCTGAAGCGTGGGCGGCTTGTCCGGCTGCATGAAGGACAGCTGGTGTTTCAGCCATGTCATGTTCTGGAAATGCAGCAGGGCCGATATCTGATAGGGACCGTTGCCATAGGTGGGGTTGATGCCGGCGCTGACGGCGATCTGGCGCGGCGACAGGCCGTGCGCGGCCAGCGTGTCGCCGAGGCTGATATCATGGGCGGCGTTGGCCGGGTCCATCCAGCTTTCAATATCGCTTAAAGGGTTCAGGGGGGTGAGCGTACGGCGCAGATGCTCCCACGGGTACAGGCCGCGCCCGTCGCCGGCAAAGGGGTTTTCGTCGGCCGCCGTCCAAATGTCGCGGCCCTGGATCGTCCTGCCGCGCAGATGGATGACGGGGTCGACGCGCGGGGCGCGCACGGCGGCGCGCGGCATCAGGCCATAGTCGTCCATGGCCGAGAGGATGCGGGCATAGCCGACGCCGATGCTTTGCCCGCCCAGTTCCGGCGCGCCGGGCAGGTCGGGCCGTGACAGGATGCGCCCACCGACACGGCCGCGCGCCTCCAGCACGGTGACGCGCAGGCCCATATCCTCCAGCAGCAGGGCGGCGTTCAGGCCCGACAGACCGGCGCCGACAATGATCACATCGGTTTCGCCGGCGGCACGGGCGATCAGCCCCGGGGCCGGCAGCAGGCCGGCGGCACCGAGCAGGCCAAGCCCCTTCAGGACCGCGCGCCGCGTCGCATGCGGTGCCGGTTGCAGCGCTGGTTTCAGCGTTGGTTTCAGGGCCGGTTTGCGGTTCGATGGTCGGTTTGGCGATTTCATGCCGTCTCCCCCAATTGTACCAGAATGTCGCTGACGTCCCCTGGGTGCGTCATCATTGCGTTGCGCGGGGCGTCGAGGGGGATGTAGGTCCATCCCGGTCCGCGCGCCGGGCCGACCATGCGGTCCGAACTCATCCGGTAGGTCTGCCCGACACAGTGGATATAGGCGGGCGACAGGCCCTGCCAGCCGCCGTTTTCCACATGCAGGACATCGGTCCATTGGCGGGCCGGGTGGCGGGTGATCAGCCGTTTCAGGCGGTCCGCATGGGGCTGCATGGCCGGTGTTCCCGGCAGCAGCATTTCCAGCGGGTATTCGGTCCAGAAATCCATCTGATAGCCGTCGACGAAATTCGCGGTGCGCTTGACCCACCAGTCGGGATAGGCGCCGGTGTCGGGGTCCGGCATGACACCGGCCATGCGTCCCGGCCGGGGCACCAGGGCGTCGAAAAAGACGATCCGCCGGATGCGGTCGCGCAGCCGGTCGGCAACGCCGGTGATGGTGATGCCGGAAAAGGAGTGCCCGACCAGAATGACGTCGTCCAGTTCCTCATACGTGATGACGGCGGCGATGTCGTCGATATGGGTGTCAAGGCCGGTGTCGGGACGCATCAGGTGCGCGCGCTCGCCGCAGCCGGTGCAGGTGGGGGTGAACACCCGGTGGCCCCTTTGCCGCAGCAGGGCGCGGACATCGCGCCAGACCCAGCCGCCGTGCCATGTGCCGTGAACCAGCACGAAGGTCAGTGGCCGCTCGCCGGATGTGGATGCGGATGTGGGGCCGGGTTCCGGTCCGCTGCGCGCAGTGGCACCGCCCGGTACGGCCGCCGCTGCCGCCAGTCCCGCCAATATGGTTCGCCTGCTGGTCCGCATGCCCACCCCCTTGTCCGTCATGACCGACGCATCCGCGTTTAAAGATGCAACTTGACTTACCTGTATATCATATAATTGATATACATCTATGACATTTAACGGGTGCCGACCGGTCTCATGCAGGGCTGGCGGCCCGTCAAAGGGGAGGGGGCGTTCCATGGACCTGTACACTGTTCTGGTGTTTATCCATGTCCTGCTGTTTGTCGTCTGGCTGGGCGGCGATATCGGCGTTTTCATTCTGGGCCAGCATTTCCGCCGCCCGGCGTATCCGATGGACACGCGCCTGACGCTGTTGAAACTGCTGGTCATCAACGACATGGCGCCGCGCACCGCCTGGGCGCTGATGGTGCCGGTGTCGCTGAGCATGGTGGCCATGGGGGGCTATCTGGCGCTGCCCCTGTGGGGGCTGGCGCTGGCCTGGGGCGTCGGGGCCTTGTGGCTGTGGCTGGTGTGGACCGCCCATCTGCACGACCAGACGCCGCTGGCCGCCCGCCTGCGGGTTTATGAATTCTGGCTGAAAATCGGACTGACGGTGTTTTATCTGGGGTTCGGCGGCGTGTCGCTGGCCACCGGCGACTGGCTGGGGGCCGGCTGGCTGGGCGGCAAGGCGTTTCTGTTCGGGGTGATTTTCGCCGTCGCCATCATGATCGACGTGACCTTCAAGCCCTTGGGGCCCGCGCTCGGCCGTCTGATCGAAGAGGGATCGAGCGACCGGACGGAAAGCGATGTGCTGGTGATCATGAACCGCACCCGGCGCTGGGTGTTGAGCATATACGGCCTGCTGGTGGTGACGGCCTTTCTCGGCAATGTGAAGCCCTTTTAAAGGGCCTCACACATCCCCTTCCAGGGTTCTGAGCAGGCGCTGGATGAAGACCTGTCTTTCGCTGTCGAGGGCCTGCTGGGTCCCGGCATCCAGCTCGAAGGTATCGGTCGCATCGGCGGCCAGCGCGCCGGCCCGCACCAGCGCGCCCTCAAGCGCGGCGCCGCGTTCCCGCGCGACCCAAAGCTCGCTGGCCAGTTCCAGCACCATGGCCAGCAGGTGATCCACCGCCGGGTCGGCGAACAGCTGCGGGCGCTTGCCCTTGGCATGGCGTTGCAGGGCGGCGACCGTGGCGTCCGTCCCGCCGGCCTCGGCCGGGCCGTTTGCTTCGTCTGTATGGGCGCCGCTCATTTCCAGGCTCCGAAAGCGAACCACTGCACACCGTCGGCCAGCCGGCCGGTGGTGTCCTCGCCCACGGTGCCCGGTCCGCCGGCGGCGGCGGCCTGGAACACCTCTTCCCCATAGCCCTCGCGCGACGGGATGACGAACTGGACGCACTTGTCGGCGGCGAAACCGGCCGATGTGCAGATGTCGCGCGGCGTCAGGTCGCGGAAACCCTTGTAGAAGGGTTCCTGATTGTACCAGCAGTCCCAGTCCAGATAGAAGCCGTCATAGGCGCTCATCTCGTCATTGGGGGGCAGTTCCATGTGCACCATCAGGCCGCCCGGTGCGAGAACGCGGTGGGCCTCGGCCATGGATCTGGCGATGGTTTTCTTCGGCAGTTCGTGCAGGAACATGGAGGAAAACACCACATCGAACTGGCCGTCGGGGAAGGGCAGGCTGCCGGCGTCGGCCTGGACGAAGTGGGCCGGCACCCCTTGCGAGACGGCGCGGGCATGGGCATAGCGCAGCACCGGCGCCGCCACATCGATGCCGGTGACCTCCGCATCCGGATAGGTGCTGGCCCAGGGCAGCGTGTTGTGGCCGATGGTGCAGCCCATATCGAGGATGCGCCGGGGTTTGAAGTCGGGATAGCGGGCGGCGATGAAGCCGGCGACCGAGCGGCCGATATCGTCCAGATTGGACCCCATCAGCCCCATGGAGAACACCGACAGGCCGTTGTCGTAAATGGCGCCGGCGGACATGTCGCCCAGACCGGCCTCGCCGTGATAATTGCCGGGCATCAGGTGAACGTCCAGCGCATCCACATACTCCGGCACGGTGAGATCCGGGTCCAGGGTCAGGCTGCCTTTTGCTGTATCGCCGCTATCTGTGAGCCCGGCGGCCGACCGGTGCAGGTGGGCGCGCTCACGCTCAACCCCGCTGCGTACGGAATCCCAGACCATTTCCTGGGCGTTGACCCTGAGCCCTGAGTAGAATTTGAAATAGAGATCGTCGCGGATGGCGGCATGCACGGCCTGGCTGCTCGCCGGGGCGGCGCCGGATTTTTCCACGGCGCGCGGCTCGATCCTGGTCTCGTAGCGCTGTTTCATGTGCGCCGCCATATCGTTCAGGATATGCAGTCTCAGACTTGAGACGAAATCCTGACGGGCGCGTTCGCCGCGTGTCGGCGCGATTTTCAGATCATGATGAACATGGCGTGTCATTGTGCTTTCTCCCCATCCCGTTGTCCGGCCGCCGCAGGTGCGCGTGCCGGTTTACGCGCCGATTTTCACCAGCGCCTTGCCGAAATTCCCGCCGCTCATCAGACGGACGAAGGCGTCGGCTGCGTTTTCCAGACCGTCCGTCACATCCTCCAGGCAGGCAAACTGTCCCTGGCGGATCCAGCCGGCAATGGCCGCCGCAGCGTCTTCGGCCAGATCCCAGTGATCATATACCACAAGACCGCGGACTGTCGCACGGGCCTTGATGATCAGCCCCGGATTGGGGCCGGGCGGCGTGTCCTCGGCATTGTACTGGGCCATGAGGCCGCACAGGACGACGCGGGCGCCGACGGCCATATGCTCCATCGCGGCCTGAAGGATGTCGCCGCCCACATTGTCGAAATAAATGTCGATGCCGTCCGGCGCCAGGGCCGCCAGCCGGTCCCGCACGGCTTCCGCCTTGTAGTCGATGCAGGCGTCAAAGCCGGCCTTGTCCGTGACCCAGGCGCATTTGTCGGCGCCGCCGGCGATGCCGATGACGCGGCAGCCGTTCAGGCGCGCGACCTGGCCGACGGTCGAGCCCACGGGCCCCGAGGCGGCCGAGACCAGAACCGTGTCGCCCTTTTTCATCTCCGCCAGCCGGGTCATGCCGGCATAGGCGGTCAGGCCCGGCATGCCGAGAACGCCCAGGGTCAGGCTTTCGGCAAGACCGTGGCTGTTCACCGGTTTGACGGCGTCCGCCGCCAGCGCGGCATAGCGCTGCCAGCCGCCATGCCCGGTGACCAGACTGCCGACGGGGCAGGCATCGCTGTTCGAGCCGATAACGCGGGCGACCGTCTCGCCCGGCATGGTGTCACCGACGGCGATGGCCCCCGATATGTGCCGCCCGGCGATGCGCCCGCGTAGATAGGGGTCCAGGGACAGATAGATGTTTTCAACCAGAATCTCGCCGTCCGCCGGGTCCGGCGTGGGGACGGTGCGCAGGTCGAAGTCGGTGACGGCTGGCACGCCCGCGCAGCGCTTCTTCAGAATGACGGCTTGGTTTTCCGGCATGGTCACCTCCAGAATCCGGGTGTCGGGTTACGGCCTGTCTATGCTTTCTTGTTATACCTTTATGTCTTTTTGTTCGAATATGCAAAACCGGTTTTGAAACCGCATCGGCCGGCCGGGGTCAGGCCGTGTCATATCCAGAGGGGAAACCGACATGAAATCCTGTTGCGCGGCACTGTTGATGATGGGCGGCCTGTTCGGGACCACCGCACTTGCCGAAGACATCGGCGCCCAAGATACCGGTACCGAAAACCCTGACACCGAAAACCCTGACACCGAAAACACTGGCACCGGAGAGGACAGCGTGCTCGATGCGCGTCTCAACTCCTTCCTGGCCGGGGGATACGGTCCGGTGACCGCGCCGCTGGACTGGTTCGACCCGGTCGATCCGGTGGCGGGGGACTTTCGCGGCGACCCGCCGGTGCTGGCGCCTGACGCCCGTACCCTGCCGGCCGGGCCGCTGGAGGCCGCCGCGGCTTATGCGGCGGACAGGGACAGCATGGCCCTGATCGTGATGCGCGGCGACGCCGTCGAGTTCGAGCGCTACTGGCAGGGGGCGGGCCGGGACAGCCGGTTCAATCCCCAGTCCATGTCCAAGACGGTGCTGGGGCTGCTGGTCGGGGCGGCGATTCGCGACGGCCATATCGGCGGTGTCGACGATCCGGTCGGGCGGTATGTGCCCGCGCTGGCGGCGGATCCGCGCGGACGGATCACCATCGGCAATCTGTTGCAGATGTCGGGCGGGCTGTCGCAACTGACCACCAGCTATGAGGTGACGCGCGACAATCCGGGCGTGGTGCAGTTTTTCGGCACGGATTTCATCGCACCCATCTTCACTCTGGATCAGGCCGACCCGCCCGGCAGTCGCTGGGAGTACAACAATGACGAAACCAACCTTCTGGGGCATCTGCTGACGCTGGCCACCGGCACGCGCTATACCGCCTACCTGTCCGAGACGCTGTGGAAGCCGCTCGGCCTTAAGGGGGCGGGCATGTATATGGACCGGCCCGGCGGCGCGGTGATGATGTCCTGCTGCATCTTCTCCCGGCCCATGGACTTCCTGAAAATCGGCATGCTGATCCGTGACCGGGGCCGCTATGACGGCCGCCAGATCGTGCCCGCGGACTGGGTGGACGCCATGACCGCCCCGGCGGAGACCAATAAAGGCTACGGCTATCAGATCTGGCTGGGGGACAGGGCGGTGTCGCCGGTGCGCCCGGACGGCCCGCCCAGCCTGTCCTGGGCCAGCGAGCCCTATGCGGCCGAGGATATGATCGTGATGGTGGGCTTCGGCTTTCAGCGGGTGTGGATCGTGCCGTCGCTGGATCTGGTGATCCTGCGCGCCGGCCGGGCGTGGCCGGACAACTGGGACGAATCCGTCATCCCCAACCTGCTGATCCGCGCGGCGCGGGAGCCGTCCTGATCAGCGCTCCCTGCGGGGGGCTGTCCGGGTGGCGGGCGAAACATTAACCGCGCTGATACGAAAAGAGGCGGGCTTGAAAGCCCGCCTCCCGTGTTTGTTCCGCCTTGCCTGTTTCAGGCTGTGTTTTCAGGCTGTGTTTTCGGGCCTTAAACCCCGCCGAAACGGGTGGTCAGGCGCAGCATCCAGCGCATCGGCTCGTTCAGGTAGGGGAAGCCCAGAACCGCCGTGTTGTATTCCGCCTCGAAGCAGTTGTTACATTCGAGGAAAATGCCCCAGCGGTCGTCCGGTGCCTGATAGCCGACGCCGGCGTTTACCAGAATGCGGTCATCGGCGAAGGTGAAGGGCAGATTGACCTCGTCACAGTCCGTCGTAATACAGTGTTCCGTTACATAGATGCCGCTGGCATTGGTGATCAGCCGGCCGCCGTCCGGGCCGATGGGATGCTCATACGTGAAACCGGCGGCCAGGGTGACATCGGGCGCGCGTGTCGGGTCGGCGATGCTGCCGTCGGCCAGGACGATCCCCTGTCCGCAGGCGCTTTGATCGCCCGCCAGACAGTCGGCCTGCTGCTGTAGAACCGAGCGGACGCCAAACTCGTCAAACGGCGGTGCGTCGGCATCCGGCGTCTGTTCCGCATCCTGCAGGCCGAGGGTGGTGAAGATGGTCAGTCCGTCCGTCGGAACGGCGGTCAACTCAAGCTCGATCCCCTTGACTTCCAGATCGGCGAAGTTCCGCGTCAGGAAGGCAAGCGCCCCGTTATCCCGGGGGAAAGCCGCCGGTGTCTGGAAATCGGTGACATCGGTATAGAAGGCGGTGGCGTTGAAGCGCAGCCGGTTGTCGAACCACTCCGAGCGCAGGCCGCCTTCATAGGACCACACGGTTTCGGGGCCGAAGGGCAGCAATTCGTCCGGTGTGGTTCCACGGGCGTTCCAGCCGCCGGATTTGAAGCCCCGTGTGGCGGATGCGAAAAACATCATGTCGTCGTTCGGCGTGTATTGCAGGGCGAAGCGGGGCGTCCATTTCTTGGCCACCTGTTCGAGGGGAATGCCCTCCTGCTCCAGCGACACGTCGTTCAGATTGCCGCCGGGGCGGTTGTCATCGATGCTGAAATCCTTGGTTTCGTCCGTATAGCGGATGCCGGCGGTGAAGGTGAATTCTTCGGTGATGTTGTAGTCGACCTGCGCATACAGGGCGAGGGCTTCGGTATCGTTTTCAATGATACGGTCGGCCAGGACCAGGGGAATTGTCCCCGTCGGCAGATTGAGGGCGAACACGTCCCCGAAGTCGGTGAAGTTGTCATCCTTGAAATAGAAGAAGCCGGCGACATAGTCGAGCTTGCCGTCCGCCAACGAGCCGTCCAGCTTGATTTCCTGGGTGAACTGGTTGTGCTTGCCCTGATTGGCGATGGTGAAACCGCCGAATTCCGCCGGTCCGTTGAAGAAGTCAATCGCGAAATCCTGGTTCAGATCCCGGTAGCCGGTGATGATTTCCAGCGTGCTGTCTTCCAGATCGAGGGTGAAGCGCGAGGTGACATTGGCGGCTTCGATCCTGTTTCCGTGGGGCAGCGTGCCCTTGAAGCCCGTCAGCAGACCGGACAGCGGGCTCGGCTCGTTTTTGGAAAAGCCGGAACTGCTGACCCGACGCCCGGTCTCGGGGTCTTCCGTGTTGAGGATATTGGCGAAGTCATCCTCGGAATAATCAACCGAAATGTCCCAGGTCGCCGTCTCGTTCAGCTTGATCTGGGCGGCCGCGCGCAGACCGAAGGCTTCCTGATCGTTCAGGCGTTCGCCGGTGGTGGTGTTGGTGACAAAACCGTCATCGGTCATGTAATACCCGGAAAACTTGGTGAGAATCCGGTCATTGATCGGCACATCCACGCTGGCGCGCGCCATGACCCGGTCAAACCGGCCATAGCCGATTTCGGCAAAGCCGCCGAATTCCTCGCGCGGTTTGGCCAGCACCACATTGACCGCGCCGCCGGTGGTGTTGCGGCCGAACAGGGTCCCTTGCGGGCCGCGCAGCACTTCAACCCGTTCCACATCGAAAAGTGCGAAGTTATTGGCGTTCTGCCGGGCGATGAAAACATCATCCACATAGGTGCCGACGGGCGGATCGAAGGTGGCAACGGATTCCGTGTTGCCGAGGCCGCGGATGAAAAAGGTGTTGGCGGTACCGAGCCCGGTGTTGTTGTCGACAAAGACATTGGGCACGAATTGCAGCAGGTCCTTGGTGTCAAACACCTGTCTGTTGCTGAGATCGTTCGCCGAGAAGGCGGAGACGGCAATCGGCACGTCCTGTACCGTTTCAATCCGCCGTTGCGCGGTCACGACAACCTCTTCCAGCGAGAAATCGACGTTCGATTCCTGCGATGACTGCCCGTCCTGGGCGCTGGCGCCGGCTGAAACGGCCCCTGCGGTTGCCAGTGCAAGCGCCGAAGTTAGTAAGCGTCTTTGCATGTTCATTACTTTTCCCCTGTGGTCTTCCCTGTGAATGGCGATGTCCCGCACGCCTGACTTTGTCAGCCTGAGTTTGTGTGGCGATGCGTGGACCTCTTGTCCCCAAATCATAAACACATATCATTATCACAACTTGCTGCAATGCTTTTATTCGTATCCTCCGGTATGTGAAGTGGCGACAAAATGGCAGAATGTTGCAAGAATACATCAAGTGTATGTGAACGTTGGTTGTATAAAGACACTTGCCCTGTTTAATATTGCGCCTTGCAAAAATTGACGGTTTGCAACGCCCGGAAAAATATTTTGACTGACTAGTCAGTTTTGGATTTTTGTATTGCGTTGTGGGTTTTATTTTATTCTATTCAGGGTCAGTAATTTAATCTTATTTTCTAACAATATTAATATATTTGGTGGGCGATATCGGTTGCCGGATCAATGATAGGATTGTGGACATGAAGGGGAAGGAGGCGTATCGGTCGCAGCCGCTGACCAGTCTGCTGACCGAGACGGAGACCGCGTCGCTGAGAGCGCTGGCGAAGCCGGTGCGCGTGGTGCCGCCGCAAACCCTGTATCATGAGGGCGACCCCTGCCGTCATGCCTATATCATGGAAGACGGCCTGCTGATGCTGGAACGTCTGGCCAGCGATGGCCGGCGGCAGGTGCTGGCCTTTGTCTATCCCGGCGATTTCATGGGGATCGACATGGCGGGCAAACATATGGTCAGCGCCGTCGCCATTGAGCCCTGCCGTTTGTCGCAGGTCCGCCTGAGCGACCTGAATGATCTGGCGCGCCGCCATCCCGCCATAGATACGGCGCTGAAACGGGTGACGCACGGTATCCTGGGGTTCATGCTGGATCAGGTCTGTGTTCTGGGCCGCATGACGGCGCGCCAGCGCATGGCTTTTTTCTTTCTGCATATGGCCGACCGGCAGAAATGCACAGGGGACAGTCCCGAAATCACCCTGGCCATGACACGGGCCGATATCGCCGATTTTCTGGGTTTGAGGATCGAGACGGCAATCCGCACGCTGAGCGCGATGAAGCGCGACGGCCTGATTGACAGTGTTTCGCTCAATGTCATGCGGATACGCGATATGGATACGCTGGTCGATCTGACGGACCTGTCCGCACATGCCTGGCGCAATGCCGACCCGTGAGCCGCCGGTCTTGGCTTTGCGATTTTTAAATGTTATGTGAATATAACATTTGAGTTGGTGCCAGTTCAGAGCCGGTTAGGGGGGCGATGTGAGCGATATCAGGATGGATAACCGTGTCCTGCTTGTAGCGGCGGTATGCGTGGACAAACAGGGCGAGGCGGCGCAGCAGGCCCGTCTGGACCATATGCAGGGCCATCTGGACTATTTCGAAAGTATTCTGGACAAGGTTGCCGTTGCCGGGCCGATTTTCGGCAAGGACGGCGAACCGCCGATCGGCTCCATTCTGGTGTATAAAACCGCCGACAAGGCGGAGGCCCGCGCCCTTCTGGAAGCAGACCCCTATTACCACGCCGATATCTGGGAAAAGGTCGACCTGCACCTGTTCCGGGGGGCCGGCGGCGACCTGGTGGGCGGCAAGGCCTGGTAAGATCGGGCAGGCCGGGGTGGCCCCGGCCATGCAAGATGCTGGGCAACCCGCCCAACCATGGCCTTCGCCGTGATGACGAAGGCCCATTATCCTTATGATAGCTGACGTCTAGTGTAGGCCGAGGGCGCCGGGATTGACACGTCCGTCCGGATCCACCGCGGTCTTGATCGCCTCCAGCAGGGTTCGCGTTGTCGGGGACATGGTCTTGCCGTAGCGGTACGTTCTGCCGATTTGCAGATGCGCGGCGCCGCAATCCTGAAAAATGTCCAGCATGGCCGTGCGCAGCTGTTCGACGGCGGCGCGGGCGTCCGGATTGGCGTCGAATTCATTGATGCGGGCAAGGGCGTCCGGCTCCAGGCTGGCGCGGTGCAGGTCGTTCAGGGCGTCGGGCCAGAAGAAAACAGGTTCGATCAGGAAAATGGTCGTCGACACCGTCAGACACAGATAGCCGATGCCGATATCGTGCCGTTCGATCAGGTCGGCGTGGGTGGTTTCAAGCGCTTTCAGGCGCTCCATGGCTTCATCCGCGCGCCCGTGGGAAAACAGGCCGTGGATCGGGACCCAGCGTTCGCCTTCGGGGCCGACCATGCTGTTGACCGGTCCGAACGGGTTGGCGGCCAGAATTTTCGGGATTGAATTTTCAATCTCGGCTCCGCCCTCGCGGGTGCAGATGGCCTTGACCGCAGCGCAGTCCGCGTCCGCCGCCGCTTCGGAGCGACCTTCGCAGATCACATGCAGGGAATAGGGGACATCGTCCATATAGCGCCGGCCGGCGACCGCCACCTTCAGGCCCTCCTTCAGGCCCTTGAGCAGGGTGCCCTGACCCTTGACCACACCGGCAAGCGCCTTGACATCCTTGGCGAGGCTTTCGCGTTTCATGCGCTGGCCCTGCAGAAAGGGGTCGAAGGCAAAACATTCGCTGGCCAGTCCGTCGCGCCCGATATCGTGCATGGCGCGGAACAGGGCCGGCCAGTCCTCAAAAGAGAAGGAGGCATAAGCCTTGGCCCGGGCCACCCGGACCAGCCGCAGGACGATCCGTGTCTTGAAGGCCAGCGCCCCGGCGTCGCTGGTAAACAGGCCGGTCAGGTCCGGTCCGTACTGGCGGAAGAAAGGCTGCGTTTCGGTATTGCCCGAGGCGTGCGCCCACGACCCGGTTTTGACCACCGTGCCGTCCGCCAGGACCACTTCCAGCGCCAGCACGCTTTCAGCAGCCGTGCCCGCCTGCCCGCAGCCCCAGAAGACGCTGTTCTGTGACAGGCCGCCGCCGACGGTTGCCTTGATACCGCTGAGCGTTCCCCAGAAGGGAGGGCGCAGCCCTTTCGGAGACAGGGTCTCGTGCAGGGCTTTCCAGGTGCAGCCGGCTTCCACCGTGACGGTCATGTTGGTTTCGTCAATGTCGACAATGCGGTCCATGCCGGACATGTCGACGACGACGCTGTCGCCGGTCGGCGGGATATAGCCGGACGTATAGCTCATCCCGCCGCCGCGCGGCACCGCGGCCATGCCGGCGGCGGTGATCCGCTTCAGCGCGCCGGACAGTTGCTGTGTGTCCGCCGGGCGGATGACGGCCAGCGCCGCCGGCCCGTTGGTGAAGACATCCTGCGTGTAAAACCGGCGGGCGTCGTCGTCGCAGAAAACGCGGTCCTCCCCGAGGAGGGCGCGCAGATCCTCTACCAGCCCGGCCTGCGGGACGGTGAGGGGTGACGGGGTCGCGGGGGCAGTGTCGGCGGACATGGCGTTACCTCAATAGAAACAGGGACAAATCGGGCCAGAAGGTGGTGATGACCAGCCCCAGAAGCAGAAGCAGAATGAAAGGCAGGGCGGCCTTGGCGATGGTCCAGAACGGTTCGCGGAAGGCGCCCATGGCGATGATGAGATTGAGCCCGAGCGGCGGTGTCAGATAGCCGATTTCCAGATTGACGATCATGATGATGCCGAAATGGACCGGGTCGATACCGTAGGATTCGGCGATCGGCGTCAGCAGGGGACCAAGGATCAGAATGGCGGAACTGATGTCCATGAAACAGCCGAACAGCAGCAGGATACCGAGGCTGAGCAACAGAAAGCCGGTTTTGCTGGTAACCAGGGCGCTCATGGCCTCGACCATGTTCTGCGGGACCTGTTCAAACGCCATGAAGGTGTTGATGGACAGGGCCAGCATCAGGACCGGTACCAGCGAGCCGAGGGTTTTCGCGGTCTCATATGTCACGGCCTCAAGGTCGCGCAGGCGCATTTCCCGGTGGATGAAAACCTCGACCAGGGCGGCGTAAAAAACCGCTACTGCGGCGGATTCCGTCGGTGTGAAATAGCCGGAGTAAATCCCGCCCAGAATCAGGACCGGCATGAAGGCGGCGAAAATGCTTTTCCGGCCCGCATCCCACAGGGCGGGCCAGTCCACCGGGCTGGTTTCGGCCTTCCAGTTGACGCCCAATGTGTAGACGCTGAGGATCAGTACCAGCAGCAGCGCCGGTCCGACGCCGGCGATGAACAGATCGGCGATGGAGGTTTCCGTGATGACGCCGTACAGGATCAGCGGAATGGACGGCGGAATGATGATGCCGAGCGTCCCGCCGGCGCAGATCAGGCCCAGAGCGAAGGACCGGCTGTAGCCGGCGTTGAGCAGGGCGGGATACATGATGGCGCCGACAGCGATCAGCGTGACGGTGGAGGAGCCCGAAATGGCGGAAAAGACCGCGCAGCTCAGCACCGTGGCGATGCCGAGGCCGCCGGGAATACGGGAGGTGCCGATGCGCACCACATCGATCAGGCGCGAGGCGATCGAGCCCTTGGCCATGATGTTGCCGGCCAGGATGAACAGCGGAATGGACAGCAGCACTTCCTTGTCGGCGGCCGCCCAGATGTCCAGCACCACATAGTCCAGCCGTCCGTCGCCCCACAGCAGATACAGCATGGCCGCGGCCACGCCGAGGATGACGACAAGGCGCTGGCGCAGCAGGATCAGCGCGACGATAACGGCGATAAAAACAAGCCAGGTCATAAAGCCGCTATTCCTCGCCGATGAGCTGCGAGGCCGGCAGCGGTTTCAGGTCCAGAAAACAGGCATACAGCCCGTGGCGGATGGCGGCGAGATAGAAGGCCAGCGGGATGACCGTCTGCATGGGCCACACGGGCACGCGCAGGGTCCGCGCCATTTCTTGCAGGGCGTAGGTTTCCCGGACCACCCCGGTCGCCACCACGGCGAAGATCAGGCAGAAGACCGTCATGATGATTTCCTGCACCCGTTTCAGCATGGGGTCCCAATGGGCCGGGAACAGCGTGTCGGCAAAGCGCGGCCGCAGATGCGCCGCGGTGTCGGAGGCGAGGCCGAAGCTGATCATCGCCACCACGATGAAGCAATAGACGGCCACGCGCGGCGCACCGTCAATGCCTACACCGGTGATTTCGCGCATCGCCACATCGGCCATCATGACAATGGCCATGAAGGCGAACAGCGCCACGGCGATCAGCCGTTCGGTCCGGGTGAGCAGGCGCAGGAATGTGCCGGCAAGGTCATGCATGATCTAACGTCCCTCCGTACCGGTCCGGGCGGTGGCGGGTATCGCCCCGGTTGCCGCCGCTGCCTGCATGTGCCGCCAGTGGGCGCGGCCCTCGACCATCCTGTCGTAGATATCCTGGGCCCGTCCGCCGATCTGGTCGATCAGGGTGCGGTAATTGTTGCTGGTGACACGCTGCCAGACGGCCCGTTCCTCGTCGCTCAGTTCATGAAGGGTGATGCCCTGGCCCGCCAGTTTCGCCAGCAACGCCTTTGCCATGGCGCGGACCTGGGCCCGGGCCTGGTCGGACGGTGGGAAGGCGGTGAGCAGAATGTCGCGCAAGTCGGACGGCAGGCCGTCCAGCCATGTCTTGTTGCCGACGATGACGCCGGTGTCATAGGTGTGACGCGTCAGTGTCATGTGCGGGGCCTCGTTCGCCAGACCCGTCAGCGAATAGAGAACGGCGTTGGTTTCGCCGCCGAAGACAAGCCCGGTTTGCAGGGACGGGATGAGGTCGGCGAATTCCATTTGCAGCATTTCCGCGCCGAGGGACCCGGCCAGAACCTGCGCCGCGCGGGAGGCCTGCACGCGCATGCGCCGCCCGGTCATGTCCGCCGGCTGCAGGACCGGGGACTTGCCGTACATGTGCAGCCAGCCGACCTCGACCCAGTAGGCGAGAACCAGATTTTTTTCGGCGAACAGGTCCTGGAACGTGTCGAGGAGATATTCGTCCATGACAAAGTCCAGTTCCTGCCGGTCGGCAAAGAAGAAGGGGGTCAGCAGAATGTCCAGTTCCGGCACGACGGAGGCCACGCCCGCCAGGGTGAAGCCGCCGAACTGCATACGGTTGCGGCGGATATAGGTCATGGTCGTGGCTTCGCCGCCGGCCTCGCCCTTGGTCAGCAACTTGACGGCTAGGGCACCGCCGGACCGGCCTTCGGCCTGTTGTTTGAAGTGTTTCCACTGTTTGTCCCACGGCGAGCCGGGGGCGGCGAAGGCGCCGACGGTCACCTTGACCGGAGTGTCGGGCGTGGGGCCGGCGCCGTCCACAGCGGTACCGGCGGCCTCCGCGCCGAGGGCTGTTCCCGCCCGGCAGAGCCACAGCATAATCAACAGAGCCGGGGCTGATCTGGAAAAAAACATCATATGTCCTAAAGCAGTGACGTAACGAGCGACAAAGCCCATTACAGCCTATTCATCGTATTGAACGACAATGCCGTCGTCGATCAAAGCGTCGCATTCCGCCTGGCTGAGGCCAAGGCTTTTCAGGATGTCGCGGCTGTCCTGGCCACTGGCGCGCAGGTCGTGGCGGACGGTGCAGCGCCGACCGTCCATGGCCAGCGGCAGGGCGGGCAGGCTGGTCTTGCCTTGGGTCCCGCCGCCGTTTGGCAGCGACACATCCACGAGGCCGCCGGAAGCGCCGAGATGCGGGTCGTCGAACATGTCCTGCGGTTTGGCGATGGGTGCGAAAGGCAGGCCGGAATGCTCCAGCTTTTCCATCAGGGCGGTTTTGGTGAAGGATTTGAACAAGGCGCGGACCCTTGGGATGATCTCGTCCCGGCGGGCGACACGCGCGGCATTGGTGGCAAGACTGTCATCGCCGGCATAGTCGGCAAGGCCGAACAGATCGCAGAATTTGACCCACTGCGAATCGCTGACCACACCGACAAAGACGGCGTCTTCGTCCGAAGTTTCAAAAACGTCGTAAATCGCCCAGGCGGAAATGCGGACGGGCATCGGGTTTGCCGCCTTGCCGGTCACGGCATACTGGGCCATGTGCTGGCCGACCAGAAAAACGGTGCTTTCGAACAGGGAACTGGTGACGCACTGGCCCCGGCCGGTGCGGTGGCGTTCCTCCAGTGCGGCAAGAATACCGATCACGCCGAACATGCCGCCCATGACGTCGATGACGCTGGAGCCGGCGCGCAAGGGGCGTCCCGGGGGGCCGGTCATATAGGCAAGGCCGCCCATCATCTGCGCCACCTCGTCCAGGGCGGTGCGGTGGGCATAGGGTCCGTCCAGAAACCCCTTGGCCGAACAGTAGATCAGGCCCGGATTGTCGGCCTGCACGGTGTCATAGCCGAGGCCGAGCCGGTCCACGGCGCCGGGGCGGAAATTTTCGATCATGATGTCGGCGCCGGCGATCAGCTTGCGGGCGACGGAAAGGCCCTTCGGGTCCTTGAGATTGAGGGCGATGCTGCGCTTGTTGCGGTTATACATGGGGAAATAGCCGGCACCGGAACCGACGAGGCGGCGGGTGTGATCGCCCTCGACGGGCTCAACCTTGATGACATCGGCGCCCAGATCGCCCAGTATGACACCGGCGCTGGGCCCCATGACCATATGTGTGAATTCGATCACCCTCAGGCCGGAAAGCGGCAGCGGTGCGTCATTTGTCATCGAATTCCCCATTCCCTCGAACCATTGATTGATATATCATTATTACATTATAGGAGAGAGATCAATTTCCTCTTTCCCTTTTGAAAGCAGCGCCGATGTTTATTGAAATCAGTGAGGTCGGGCCGCGCGACGGCCTGCAAAGCGTCAAATCCATCATGCCGATCGAGGCGAAAAAAGCCTGGATCACGGCGGAGGCCGCCGCCGGTGTGCCGGAGATCGAGGTGGGCTCCTTCGTGCCGCCGAAACTGCTGCCGCAGCTGGCGGACACGGCCGAGGTGGTCGCCCATGCCCGCACCATCGAGGGTTTGACGGTGGCGGTTCTGGTGCCGAACCTGAAGGGGGCGGAAAACGCGGTGAAGGCGGGCGTGCACAAGCTGTCCATTCCGTTTTCCGTCAGCGAAACGCACAGCCTGAAAAATGTCCGCCGGACCCACGACCAGATGCTGGATGAGGTTCGCGCCATCGCCGCGCTGATGCGGACCCTGCCGGCTGAAAGCCGGCCGAAATTCGAGGGCGGTCTGTCCACGGCGTTCGGCTGCACGCTGGAAGGGCCGATCCCGGAGGACAAGGTGGTGGCGCTGGCCGAGGCGCTGATGGAGGCGGGCTGCGACGAGGTGGGCCTGTCGGACACCACGGGCTACGGCAACCCGGCGCAGGTCAAGCGGCTGGTGCGGAATGTGCGCCGCGCCGTCGGCGAGGACAAGATGACCGGCATCCATCTGCACAATACGCGGGGGCTGGGCATTGCCAATGCGCTTGCCGCCCTGGAAGAGGGTATCACCACGCTGGACGCGTCGCTCGGCGGGCTGGGCGGTTGTCCCTTTGCCCCCGGCGCCAGCGGCAATATCGTCACCGAGGACCTGGTGTTCATGCTGGATGCCATGGGTCTTGAGACCGGCATCGATCTGGACGCCCTGCTGGCGGTGCGCGACATTGTCATCGATGCCCTGCCGGATGAAGAGATGTTCGGTTTCACACCCGATGCCGGGCTGCCGAAAGGATATCCGGGCGGATATATCCGCCAGGTCGCCTGACACCCGCCACCGCGAAAGGTCATCTCAGAAAAGGCCATTACAGGCAGTTGAGTTACAGGCATGGGCGTTACAGATAAGCCCAGGGACGGACCTGCCTGTCGCGGGCTTCAAAGGCGTCGATATCGTCCGCGCGCGACAGGCTGAGATCGATGACGTCCCAGCCGTTCAACAGCATTTCCCGGTGCTGGGGGGCGATGGTGAAGGGAATGGCATCGCGGCCGGTCTGTTCGATCCTTTGCCGGTCCAGATCAACGGTCAGGGTTATCGCGTCCGGGTCGGTATCGGCATCCGTATCGGTTTTCAGGCGGTCGGCAAGATCGCGGACGGTGCCGTCATCCAGCACAACCGGTAGGATGCCGTTGCGGATGCAGTTGTTGTGGAAGATCGACCCGAAAGACGGGGCGATGATCACCCGAAAGCCGTATTCAGACAGCGCCCACACGGCATGTTCCCGGCTGGAGCCGCAGCCGAAATTGGGACCGGCGACCAGAATCCGCGCGCCGGCATAGGCCGGCCGGTTGAGAATGAAGTCGCCGCGCGGTGTGCGGCTGCCGGGTTCGGTATAGCGCCAGCCGGCGAACATGCCGTCCGCGAGGCCGCTTTTGGACACGGTTTTCATTTCGCGCGACGGGATGATGACATCGGTGTCGATATTGGCGCGGTAAAGCGGGGCCGCCACGGCCGCGATGCGTTTCAGCGGCTCCATCACACCGTTTCCCTGATGCGGGGCAGGTCCGCGACACCGCCGATATGACCCAATATGGCGGAGGCCGCCACGGTTTCCGGGCTGGCGATATGGGTGCGGGTTTCCGGCCCCTGACGGTTTTCGAAATTTCTGTTGGTGCTGGAGATCACCCGGTCGCGGAAGCCGAAGCTTTCCCCGCCGGCGAAGAAACACATGGAGCAGCCGGATTCGCGCCACTCAAAGCCGGCCTCGCGGAAAATCCGGTCGATTCCCCTGTCCTCCGCCGCGCGCTTGGTGGCGGTGGAGCCGGGGACGCATATGGCGCGGAGACCGGGCGCCACGCGGCGCCCTTTGAGGATGCCGGCGGCGCGTTCCAGGTCGGACAGGCGGCTGTTGGTGCAGGAGCCGATAAAGGCGGCGTCGACCTTCAGGCCCTGCACCGACTGACCGGGGGCAAGGCCCATGTAATTCAGCGCCTTTTCCGCCGCCTTGCGGCGTGTTTCGTCGGCAAATCCGTGCAGGTCCGGTATGGGGGTATTCATGGGGGCGACCTGCTCGGGACTGGTGCCCCATGTCACCATGGGGGCAAGCGTCGCGGCGTCGATTTCAATTTCGGCGTCAAAAGGGGCATCCGCGTCCGAGCGCAGGGCCTGCCAGTCGCGCACGGCCCTGTCCCACAGGGCGCCGGTGGGGGCGTAGGGGCGTCCCTTCAGAAAGGCGAGGGTTTTTTCATCCGGCGCGATCAGACCGGTGAAGGCGCCGAATTCCACGGCCATGTTGCAGAGTGTCATGCGCCCCGCCATGTCCAGCGCGCGCACGGCCGTGCCGTCAAATTCCACCGCCATACCCTTGGCGCCGGCGGCAGAATGCCGACCGATCAGGCTGAGGGCCATGTCCTTGGCGCTGACGCCCGCCGGAAGGGCGCCGGTGAAACGGACCCTGAGCGTGCGCGGTTTGGACAGGCGCAGCGTACCGGTGGCCATGGCATGTTCCGCCTCGGTCGAGCCGATGCCCCAGGCCATCGCGCCGAAAGCCCCTTGCGTGCAGGTGTGGCTGTCGGGACAGACAAGGGTCAGTCCCGGCAGGACAATGCCCTGTTCGGGGGAAATGACATGGACGATGCCCTGGCGGGGGTCGTTGATATCGAACAGGGTCAGGCCGTTTGCCCTGGCCGCTTCGCGGGTGGCGCGGATGAAGTCCCCGCCGCCGGGCATGCGTGTGTCGTCGCTGCGCCCGGCGAAGGTGTCGACGATGTGATCCATGGTGCAGAAAACGCGTTTGGGATCGCGGACGGTACGGCCCGCCTGTTCCAGCCCTTTCAGGGCGACGGCGCCGGTACGCTCATGCAGGAAAATACGGTCGATGTGGATCAGGCAGTCGCCGTCGCCCAGGTCGGCAACCTTGTGCGCGGTCCATATCTTGTCGAAAAGTGTGGTGCCCATGGGTGTATCAATCGTCTTGTTGACGGCAGGTGCGATTCCCTGCTTGCGTTTTGTTATCTGATCTAATGATATATTAATATATGTTTTTGTGCCGCTGCAATGATAAGGCCGCAATGCTGATCCGCGCCGCGCTGGACACGGGATGGAACCGGCCGGCGGCAGAGAGTATCGTGCGGGACATCAAATAGGCTGATGCCGACCATATTTCCAGAAAGGGCATTTGTGAGCGATCTCGATGAACTTGCCGCCTACGCGCTGGGCCTGTCGTGGGACAGTCTGCCGGCTGCCACGGTCGAAAATGCCAAGCTGTTTCTGCTGGATACGCTGGCGTGCGGTCTGGCGGGCAGCGGCGCGGACGTGGCCGAGCCGGTTTTACGGGCCGTGCGCGGCTGGGGCGGCGGGCCGTGCCGGGTTGCCGGCCTGGACGCGGGGTTCAGCCTGCATGGCGGCGCGGTCATGGGGGCCTATGCCATTCACTGCCTGGAATGGGACGCCGTGCACGAGCCGGCGGTGGTCCATGCCATGTCGGTGGCGACCGCCGCGCTGCTGGCTGAAATTCAGTCCCCGGCGCATGGTAGTGTCAACGGGCGGGATTTTCTGGCCGCCCTGATCGTGGCCGTGGATATCGCCGCCGGGCTTGGCGTTGCGACAGAGGCCCCTTTAAGGTTTTTCCGCCCGGCGACGGCGGGACTGATGGGCGCGGTCGCAGGCATTGCCCGGCTGCGAAAGTTCCCGGCCGCACGGATGAAAGACGCGCTTGGCCTGGGATATTCGCAAGTGGCCGGCACCATGCAGGCCCATGTGGAAGGATCGCCGGCGCTGGCGGTGCAGGTGGCCCTGTCGGCCCGCGCGGCGCTGACCGCCTGCGACTTGGCGGAGAGCGGCCTGTCCGGCCCGCACGATGTGCTGTCGGGGCCGTTCGGCTATTTCACCCTGATCGAGGACGGCGGCGATGCCCGCATCCTCCTGGACCGTCTGGGCACGGTGTTTGCCATCGATGAGCTGTCCATCAAGCCCTATCCGAGCGGTCGCGCCAGTCACGGCGTGCTGTCCACCGTGCTGGCGCGCCGTGCCGACGGGACGGTTACCGGCGACACGCTGGAGCGTCTGGAGGCCCGTGTGCCGCCGCTGGTCCACCGGCTGGTCGGACGGCCGTGGGCGGCGGATATGGGCCCGGCCTATGCCCGGCTGTGCCTGCCGTTTCTGGTGGCGTTGGCCCTGCGCGACGGCCGGATCGACCCGCGCGCCTTCACGCCCGACGATTTTGCCGATGCGGCCCTACGCGTCGTGGGGGACCGGGTTCATGTCACTGTCGATGACAATCCGGACCTGAACGCCCTGTCGCCGCAGACGCTTGTCTTTCACCTGTCGGACGGGCGCACGCTGACGGATCATATCCCGGCGACCCTGGGGGCGCCGGACAATCCGCTGAACCGTGACGCCCGGCTGGACAAGTTGGCCTTCGCCGGTAGCCTGGCGTGCGTGCCGCTGACGGAGCCGGCGCGGGAGCGCCTGACGGCCTGCGTCGAAACCCTGGAAACCCTGCCGGATTGCCTCGATCTGTTCGATCTGCTGGCGCCGGCGCGATGAACTGCAAACGGATTTGGGGAGGAAACCATGACGACCATTATCGTGCTGTTCAATCTGAAGGACGGTGTGAGCGACGCCGATTATGAAGCCTGGGCCAAGGGCACGGACCTGCCGACGGTGCGCGGGCTGACGTCCGTCTCGGCCTTTGACGTGTATCGGTCCACCGGGCTGCTGGGATCGGACGCGCCGCCGCCCTACCGCTATGTGGAAATCATCCATGTGTCCGACATGGACACGTTCGGGGCCGAGGTGGGCGGCGATGTGATGCAGACGGTGGCGGCGGAATTTCAGGCGGTGGCCGACAACCCGACCTTTATCCTCAGCCAGTCCATCGAGGAGTAGGGCGCATGTATGCATCCCTGAAAGGCAAGGTTGCCATTGTCACCGGATCGGGCCGGGAAAAGGGGCTGGGTCAGGCCATACTGGAGCGTTTCGCCGCCGAAGGGGCGAAGGTCGTCGTCTCGGACCTGGGCCGGGCGCAGACGCATATGGGCGAAGGCGACATCGGCACCACGGATGAGATGGAAGGTATTGCCGCCGCCATCCGCGACAAGGGCGGCGAGGCGGTCGCCATCCCGTGCGACGTGCGCCGCGACGAACAGTGCAAGGCCCTGATCGACGGCGCGCGCGACGCCTTCGGGCGGGTCGACATTCTCGTCAACAATGCGGGGATCGGCTATATCATGAAGCCGCTGACGGATGTGGCGCCGGATGAATGGGACGCGGTGCTTTCCGTCAATCTGACCGGGGCGTTCCTGTGCACCAAGCATGCCGCCATCGCCATGATGGAACAGGGGGACGGCGGGCGCATCATCAATATCGCCAGTCAGGCGGCCAAGTCCGGTTTTCCGCACATGGCACCCTATACCGCGTCGAAACACGGCATGATCGGGTTGACCCGGTCCAACGCCATTGAACTGGGGCCGCACGGCATCACGGTCAATGCCGTCTGCCCCAACCATGTGACCACGGGCCTGGGCGCGAAACAGAATGCGTATTTTTCCAAATTGCTGGGGTTTGACAGTGTTGACGCCTATCTGGCGAACATGAAGGCGAAAAACCCGATGGGACGGCCCGGCCTGCCGGGCGATACGGCGGGAACGTGCGCGTTCCTGGCATCGGACGAGGCCGTCTATATCACCGGCGAGGCGGTGAATGTATCGGGCGGCGAGGAAATGCACTGAGGCATTTCCCACCGCCCGGACAGACCCCCAAGGGTCGCGGACCGGCCTTTGATTTCACTGGGATTTCACTGGCCGGCCTCGAATGCGCGCCAATCGTCGGTGACTTTTTCCTCGTCGATCAGGGTGCGCATGTGTGTTTTGCCGGCCTTGATCCACTGCCACACGCGGGAGCGGAATTTGCCGCAGTCGCTGTTGTGGATCATTTCATAGAGATACAGGTCCGGCTCGCCCTTGCGCACCCAGTTCAGCATGGTGGTGCGCTTGTATTCGTCCAGCGGCACTTCCGCCGCCCAGCCGTCGATCAGGTCGGTATCGAACCAGACGCGTCCGTCGCGGTATGCGGCGGGAAAGTCGCGGACTTCGGTGCGGCCATCGTCCCATGTGTAGATATTACTTTGATGATAGGGGTAGGGGCCGCTGTCGGGAAAACGACAGATCAGGCGCGACCGGTGGGCGTCGATCATTTTGCCGTCGATGTCGTAATAGCGGTACCAGCCTTCCCATACCCCTTCGTTGGAGGCGAGAAGCGGCATGGCGGTCTTGATTTCGGCAAAGGCTGAATCAGGCATGGAAATCTCCGAAACACATATGAGTGTGACAGTCTATGGCCGGGTGTGTGCCCGTGCCATGACCTAGGTCATAAGGGAGCAGTCCAAGGGAGGGACTGAGGCCCCGATGGATGCGGGTATGGCCATTGGTTTTATGCCAGAAGGGCCGTGCGCAGGGCGCCGGGCCGGTCCGCATGGGCGACAGGGTGACAGGAGACGGGGGCCGGCAGGGCGGCGAGGCCGCCGCGCCCCTGCGACCAGTCCGGCACAAGGGCGACGGTGTCGAGGCCGCTGCCGGCCAGCCGCGACGGTGCGTCCAGCGCGGCGGGCAGCAGGCTTTGCGCCGTGCGCCAGCCGCGCAGCAGGGCGACAGCCGCCTGTTGCAGCGGGCCGGTGACCAGTTTGCCGTCGCTGGGAATGGCGGCGGCATGCACGGGCCGGAACCAGGGATAGAACAGGGCACTTTCCCGTACTGCCTGCCATGCGGCCAGCAAATGGCCCCCGGCGGCCTGCGGCGTCAGGTCCGGGATCAGACCGGTGGCGATATCGGGGCGCAGGCTGTCGTCCGGGAATACGGCGTCCAGCAGCACCAGTTTTTTCGCCGGGGCATCGGTGGCCGCCAGCCAATCCAGCGCCAGCGCGGCGGACAGGCCGTGTGCGACGACCGCATCAGGGGCGAAATCGCCGACGGCGGCATCCAGCGCCGCCACCGGGTCACCCCCGTCCGCGTCCGACCAGCCGAAGCCGGTGGGGTCCAGCCCCAGAATTTGCATATCGCTGGCCAGCGGTTCCAGCACATCGCGCAGGGTGCAGACACTGCCGCCCAGATCCGGCAGGACGAGAATGCGGCGGGCGTCGGGCGCCCGGCGGCCGCCCGTAAGTCCGTGGCAGCGGGCGCCGGCCTCGCCCCTCAGCGTTGGTCTGAGGCGGCGACCATGGGCGGGGGGCTGTGCCTGCGGGGATGTGGCGCCGGGTGCGTGGGTTTTGAGGAAATCGGCGGCCATGGTCTTCAGCGCGGCGTCGCTGTCCGCGCCCCGGACGGTGACGCAATCGGGCGCGGAGATATTTTTCAGATGTTCCAACAGGACGTCGCCGGGGCCGCATGTGATCAGGGCCGGCACGGTCAGGCGCGCCAGCAGGGCCCTGGTGTTCAGAGACAGGGCCGCGCCGTATCCCGCGCCGTAGGTGTCGCCGGCGGCGAAAAGGTCCATGACGCTGGCCTGAAGGTCGTCCGGTGCGCTGACGTCAATGGGCATGCGCGCGGCATCGCGCCGGTCATACCAGGGGAAAAACACCCGCTGGTCCCGCATGCGGTGCCAGGCCATGGCCATATGGGCCCCGTCGATGGACGGTTTGAAGGGGGGCAGATATCTGTCCGCCAAGTCCTGGCGGTCGGCCGGGGTGTTGACCAGGACGCCGTTTGCGACAACGCCGGCGACCCGGTCCGGATGGCGTTCGGCCGTGCCGAGGGCAATTTTGGCGCCGGTGTGGATGCCGTATATGACGGCTGTTTCCAGACCCAGCGCATCCATGAAATCGGCGACGCTGTCGGCCAGATCGGCAAGGGCGAGCGCCTTGCCCGGCAGGGGATCGGACAGTCCATAACCGGGGGAATCCGGGGCGTAACAGTGAAAATACCGGCCCCAATCCTGCAACAGGGGGACAAGTTCTTCCGAGGTTTTCGGCGACTGGTGGCAGAGGATCAGCGGCGGCGCGTCGCCGGCCGGGCCGGCATGGCGGTAATGGACGGACCGCCCGTTGGCGACGATAAAGGACCGGTTGACTATAGTGGCCATGTAACAATCTCCGGAAACAGGGTGATGGCGACGACCAGCGCCGCGATGATGGTGAAAAAGGGCAGGCTGGCGCGTGCGACGCGGCTGATCGGTTCGCCGGTCAGGCCCTGGACGACGAACAGGTTGAAGCCGATGGGCGGCGTGATCTGGGACATCTCGACCACGGCGACGATGAAAATACCGAACCAGACGGGGCTGAACCCGGCGCCGACGACCAGCGGCAGGGCGATGGGCAGGGTCATGACGATGATGGACAGACCGTCCAGCACCATGCCGAGAACGATATAGAGCAGCATCAGCAACAGGATCAGACCGATGGGCGGCAGGTCCAGCCCGGCGATCAGCGCGGCCGCCGCCTGTGGCAGGCCGAAAATCGCCATGGTTTTCGACAGGAAAAAGGCCCCGGCCACAATCAGCCCGACCATGGAGGCGGTGCGCACCGTGCCCATCAGCGCATCCACCAGTGTGGCCGCTGTCAGCACCCTTTGCCATGCGGCGATGACAAGGGCGCCGGCGATGCCGATGGTGGCGGCCTCGCTTGGCCCGGCGAGGCCGGCATACATGGAGCCGATGACCAGTATGATCAGCAGCACCACGGGCAGCAGTCGGCCGAGGCCGGCCAGCTTTGCCCCCCACGATACGGCGTCGCCGTCCGTATCCGCCGCGACAGGACGGGGCGCACGGACGGCGATATAGAGCATATAGCCCAGCGCCAGCATGAGACCGGGGACAATGCCGGCGATGAACAGGTCGATGATCGACGTGGATGACAGCACGCCATAGACGATCAGAATCAGGCTGGGCGGGATGAGAAAGCCGAGCGTCCCGGCACCGCACAGGGAGCCGATGGCCAGATCGCGGTCATAGCCGCGTTTTTCCAGTTCGCCCAGGGTGATGCGCCCGACGGTGGCGGTGGTGGCGGCGGACGATCCGGAGACGGCGGCAAACAGGGTGCAGCCGATGACGTTCAGATGCATCAACTGGCCGGGCACGCGCCGCACCCAGGGGCTGAGGGCTGTGAACATGTCGCTGGCGATCCGGGTACGGTGCAGGATTTCCCCCATCAGGATAAACAGCGGCAGGGCGCTGAGTTCCGGCGTGTTGAGCCCGCGCCAGATATCGCCGGCGAGAAAGGCGGCCACATCCAGATCGCGGAACACCAGAAGCGATGCCGCCCCCACCCCCATCAGGGCAAGGCCGACCCAGACCCCGAGGCCGAGCAGGGCGATGAGCAGAAACAGGCTGGCGGCGACAAGGCCGGTCATGATCCGTCCTCCGCCGCTGTGCTGTCCGGGCGACTTGGGGTGCCGGTGCCGTCCGGACCGTCCCCGCGCAGCAGGCGGACAAGACGGGCCAGCAGCGCCAGCGCCAGTGTGACCGGGCCGGCGGCCAGCAGGGCCTGCGGAATGACAAGGGGTGTCTGACTGGGGAAATAGGAGACCGTGCCGCGCAGGGCGGTGCCGCCCGTGTAGCGGACCAGCGCGGCGGCGAGAAACAGCGCGGTGACAAGGGCGAAGACGGTGGCGGCGGTGTCCACCGCCCGCCGGCCGGCGGGGCCGAGGCGTTCGATCAACAGCCCGACGCGGATCTGGCCGCCCTGTTGCAGGGTCCAGCCGCTGCCGAGCAGAAGACTGATGCCGACGAGATAGCCGCTGTATTCCACCGCGATGGGCAGGCTGTATCCGAACAGATTGCGCAGCAGAATTTCCGCCAGACCCAACAGAAACAAAGCGGCCAGAACGGCGGCAGCCCCCCAGGCGGCGACGCGGCACAGCGCGTCAATGCCGACAAGCAGGCGGTCCAGTATCCCGTCCTGGGCTCGGCCCGTGTCGGCGTGGAGGCTCATGACCCGTTTCCGTCGCTTGGGCCGGCGTCGTCCAGCGGGGCGCGGCCGGTGGCGCGCAGATAGGCGTCCAGTACCGGCCGGGCCTCGGGCACGCGGGCGACAAATTCATGCCACATGGGCCGGGCGACGGCGCGCAACTGCCCCGCCATGACCGCATCGGGCACCATGACCTGCATGCCCTCGGCCTTGAGGACGGCGAGTTTTTCGCGGTCGTCCCGTTCCGACACCCGCCAGAAGTCCGGCTCCAGCCGGGCGGCGAGGGCCTCGATCGCCTGTCTGTCCCGGTCCGACAGACCGGCCCAGGCATCGGCATTGACCACCATCATGTTCGACGCCCAATTGTGATTGGTGCGGATGATGACATCGAGGAATTCCCAGTATTTCTGTGCCGCGCCGGTGGTGGTGGAGGTCAGCGTCGCATCGATGGCGCCGGCGGCCAGCGCCGGCACCACATCGGGCGAGGGCATCTGGATCGGCGTCAGGCCGAGACGGTCCATCATATCGGTGGTGTTGGCATCCAGCGTGCGGACCTTCAGCCCGGCGAGGGACCGCAGGCTGTCGGGCTGGCCGCGCGTGTACAAATTCTGGTTCGGCCACGGCACCAGATACAGCACCTTCATCCCGTGGCGTTCAAAGGCGGCCTCAACGGGTGCGCGCAGAAACCGGTACAGGGTGCGCAGTTCATCATGGGTGTCGACGAGGAAGGGCAGGGCCTCCAGACCCAGAACAGGTTCGCTGCCGATCTGCTGGAAACCGGCCATTTCGGCCATGGCGACGATGCCGTCCTCGACCGCGCGCAGGGAGCCTGGCCCCTTGATGCCGAGGACGGCGCCCGGATGCACGGTGATGCGCACGCGCCCGTCCGTGACCACGGCGACTTCTTCAGCGAAGCGGATGGCGTTGCGGGTGTGAAATTCACTTTCCGCCCAGGGCACGGACAGGTCCCAGTGGACGTCGGCGCGCGGGCCGAGATTGCCGAGGGCGAGGAAAAGCCCCGGCACGCCCACAAGGATCAGGCCGAGCAGCAGGCGCCAGTCCGGGCCTGTTCCGTCCGGCGTATCTGCCGTATCCCCGTCCGCCGTGCGTGGCGTCACGCTGTCACCGCTCCCTTGCCCGTCTGTTTGTTGCCCGTCTGTCTGTTGTCCGTCCGCCTATATGGATAGCCCGATCATGACCGGTTTGGCCATGATCGGTATCGTTCCGGACAGCCGGGACGTAACAGACGCGTCTGCCCGGTTTGTCAGGTCCGCTGGATCAGTTCGGCCAGTTCCCCGGCGGAGCCGCGAAACAGTGCGCTTTGGCGACCGTCATAGGGGTGTCCCTCCAGGCGGACGGCGGGGCCGAGTGCCCCTGTGTGCGCAGCGTCCAGCGAGTCCGTGATGAAGGACACCATGGACACGCCCGGCGGCAGCTCGCCGTCCACCTGCGGGCGGACGATGGTTTCCGCCGGATACTGGTCCACTTCGTTATTGACCATGCGGCCGACGCAGTTCATCGACAATTTGTGCGACCGGTCTTCCGGGAAGCCGAAGGCATTGTTGATGACGGAATAGGGTACGTCATAGGTGTTGCCCTGGGCCCAGCCGAACCCTTTGACATAGAAATCGACGCCCTTCTGCATGTCCGGCGTGGCGAGAATGGTGATGAAGATATGATCCACCGGGCTTTGTGCCAGCGGCAGGTCATAATCGGGCAGGGACCCGTTGACCTGGTTCAGATACAGCACCTCGCCGGCACGGCCGACGGCCTGCATGGGGTAAATGGCATCGGAAAAATCCAGATAGGCGGGTTCGCCGATAATCTCGAAGGGTGAGGCTTTCAGTTGTTCGTGCAGGCCGTCACAGTCCTGTATGGTCAATTCGAGCGAGGCCCAGCCGAACGACATCAGCGGTTTGTAGGCGGGGACGGCCGTCCCTTCGACAAAGCGGATATATACGGGCGCGCCCGAGGCCGGCGCCATGACCGCATAGCGGTTGCCGGCCATGGCGGGTGCCTGCCAGTGCGCGGCGTGGGTGTCGGAGACCAGCCCGCGCTCGACCACGCGGTAGCCGAGCCATTGTTCATAATCGGCGACGGACCCGTCCAGGTCCGGTGTGTTGACGGTGCCGGCCTTGATCCGGCCTTCGGTATCCATGGCGTGTGTCATTGCGTGTTTCCCTCCCCAATGTGCGGCCGGCCGGGCGGTGCCGGTTCAGGCCGTGGTTTCGTGTGCGTAAAGTCTAAAGCGACAGCATGCAGGCGGTCGGTTCGGCCTCGATATCGCTGAGCAGGGTGCTGTTCCAGCGGTTGAGAAAGCCGAACAGGGCGATGACGGCGACAATGTCGGTGATGTCGTCATCGCTGAAATGCTGTTTCAGTGCGGTGAAATCGGCGTCGGTGACACCATTGGGCGCTTGCGCCGATTTGCCGGCGACGCGGATGGCGGCTTTTTCCGCCGGTGAAAAGGCCGGGCTGTCCTCAAACGTATCCAGCGCCCGGATCTTGTCTCTGTCCACCCCCTGTTTCAATGCGGAAAAGACGGTATGGGCCTGGCAGTAATCGCAGCCGGCGCTGCGGCTGGCGGCCAGACCGATCAGCCGTTTCAGGGCGCCGTCCACCCGACTGTCGGGCCGGTCCCGGCCCAGCGTCGCGGCGACAAGCTGCCATGTGGCCTGCAACAGGGCGGGATTGCGCGCCATGGTCAGGGCGTCATTGGGCATGAAGCCCATCATCGCCGCCCCGTCCCGCATGGGCTGGCGGATTTCGGGATCGATTTCATCCCATGTCAGCGGGTCAAGCCTGGGCACGTCCCTGATACTCCTTGACGGTGTTGACGGATGGTTTCGCGGTCTTTGCAGACGGATATGTGCCCGGCGGGTATTGCCGGGCACATCTGCCGTGCGCTGTTCCCGCAATCAGCCGCGCGAAAATTCATCCGCAAGCTGATCGGGGGTTTTTTCCGTGCGGGTCAGAGCCTCCATATCCTGCTGGACGGCCCGCATGACGCGGGAGATCAGGTCCCGGTGGGCAAGGCCGCGTTCCTCGGCCACGTCGAGGGCGGGGCGATAGGTTTCCGTCTCGGCGCGGGAGAGGACGCCCTTGCTGTCCAGCAGGCGTTCGATGGTGTCCAGGCGTTCGCGTGTGACGGCCAGTTCCTGCACCGTGGCCAACAGCATGGAGGTCAGCCGGTCCACCGCCGGATCGTCGAAATACTGCGGGCGTTTGCCGGTGGATTTGGTGTTGGCGAGCGTGATGTGATCAAGCGGCATCGTTCATCCCCTTCCAGGCGCCGAAGGCGTGCCATGCGGCGGCGCGGCCATGGTCTTCCAGATCACCGGTCTTGGCGGCCGGGAAGACATCGCTGTCGACGACGGCGCGGACGCCGGTGACAAACATTTCATTGTGGCTGAACCCGGCGTCGGCCATGCATTCCTGCAGGTCCAGTTCGTGCACCTTCGACCAGAAGGGTTCGTTGTTGTTGAAGGCATCCCAGTCGCGGATGAACTGTTCATACAGCGGCATGTCGTCGGTGTATTGCGGCTGTTCCACGTGCAGCAGCAGACCGCCCGGCGCCAGCACGCGGTAAAATTCCTTCATCATGCGGGCCATGCCGGCATTGGAGGTTTCGTGCAGATACATGGTGGTCTGCACCCAGTCGAAGCTTTCATCCTCGAACCGGGACAGGTCCTCGGCGTTCATCTGGACGAAACGCACATTGTCGACGCCGAGCGCCTTGGCGCGGGCATGGCCGTACCGCAGCACCGGCGCGCCCACATCAATACCGGTGACCTCGGCATCGGGATAGGCCTCGGCGATGGGCAGCATGTTGTGGCCCAGCGTACAGCCGACATCAAGGATCCGTTTCGGCCTGAAATCGGGATTGGACGTGGCCCATTCGGCCACGGCCTTGCCGCCGCCGTCGGAATAGGTGCCGAGCGCCCCGCCCGTGGTGACGAACAGGCCGCAGTCATAATTGGCGCCGGCCGAGACATCGTCGGGCATAAGTTCGGTGTGATAGCTGCCGGGCATGCAGTGATGGTCGACATTCTTGACGTAATTGGGCAGGTCCGTCGTCGGGTCCAGGTTCAGCCGGTCGGACCCCGCGTTCAGGTCTTTCGCGGCGGCGACCAGATCGTCGATCTGGCGCAGCACCATGGACCGTCCGGCCTGCTGGCGCTGTTCCATGGTGTTGCGCTTCAGGGCGCTCCAGAACCGGTGATAGGGGTCCTTGTTCATGGCGCGGCGGATTTCATGCCGGTTTTCGGGATCGCGGCCCAGTTCCTTGCGCAGGGCGGGCAGGACGCGGGTTTCATAGGCCAGCTTGTTGCCGGGGCCGAGCGTCTGGGCCAGATGCTTGTTCATATTGGCGAGAAAATTGAAGCGGGCGATTTCGTCATGGCGCGCTTTCGGGAAAACGGCGTGCTGGCCCACAAGGTGCCAGGGCGGCGGAACGTCAATGGATTCCGGTTTTGTCATGATGGCGACTCCCTTCCGAATTTCCCTGCCACTCTATGGCGGGGAAAACAGGCCAGCCATGACATTTGTCACCTTGAGGCGCGAAAAAATGATCCTTGACCGATGACCGGATTGACCGCATCATTGATGTATAGCCAGCAATACTGGAGTAATGCGCCCGCAGGCACAGGACAGTCCCGGCGGCGTTTTTTTATGGCCGATTGCTGGATTTTGCCCCCTGCTCGATCCCTACGTGCAGCAGCCTTTTGAAAGCCGTGTGCCACCATCTCCCAAATTTTGGGAGACCGCTGTCGGATGCCAGAATGTAAATGCCATCATACCATGATTGCTGTCACAGCACGATTGTCATGTCGCTGATGTCGACCGGAATCAGACCTGCCAGTATGACGCTTTGCCCATCGCCGATATCGATGACCAGATTCGGGTTGCCGTTTGCGCCGTCAATCACCAAGCGTGCTGCGGCGCTGACATCGGACAGGGTCTGAAACTGTGCCGGCGCATGCCGCAGGTTGAGAATGTCGGCACCAATATCAAAATCGACAATGCGGTCATTGCCGCTTGTCTGGCCGAAAATGAAGGTATCGCTGCCAGTGCCGCCGGCCAGTATATCGTCGCCGGCGCCGCCCCACAGGGTATCGTTGCCATTTCCACCGTTGGCCGTGTCATTGCCGGTTCCGTTGAAAATCGTGTCATCATCGTCACCGCCGAAGATGGCGTCGTTGCCGGCACCGCCAAACAGCAGGTCATTGTCATTGCCGCCATCGATATCGTCATCGCCGACACCGCCGCCGACCGTATCATTGCCATTGCCGCCGAACAGTGTGTCATTCCCGTCGTCCCGCAGCCCGGCGACAATTCGGTCATTCCCGCCGCCGGCACGGATTTCGTCGTTGCCTTCCTGACCGCGAATGGTGTCGTCGGTATCGCCGGCGATCAGTATGTCGTCTCCTGGCGATCCGGCGACGGGGCCAAGCGGATCGTTGCCACCGGACCCGTCACCCGGAACCGGGTCCGTGACTGTAAGACTGAACCGGGCCGTGGACGACAGGGCCGCGCCGTCGCTGACGCGAAAGCTGAAACTGGAGTCCGCCCCCCTTGCATCGGCGGTATAGACGAGCTGCCCGACGGCAATATCGGACAGGCTGATGACCTGTCCGGCGTCGACGGCCGATCCGAGTAGCGTCAGCGCACCGATATCCGGTAATCCGTCGATACGGATCGCGGCGAAGTCACCGCCGTCCGCGTCCGAGAAGGCAAAGTCGCTTGTCGTAAAAACATATGTGGCGCCGGCATCCAAGGCCGCCGAGCCGTTCGCCGTGGACGGTGCGATGTTTGGGGGTGGTGCTAAAGTGACGGTCGCCGTGATTGCTTCCTGTGTGGGAAAAATACCGTCACTTACCTGAAGCGATAACGTATCCTGCGCAGTGTTGCCGCTACCGGTATATGTAATGTTGCCGACGCCATCCAAATAGGCGGTGATATTCGCCGCCGTACCAACCAATGTCACCATATTGTTGCCGTCGTCGGTGGCTGTCACACCAAGGTTTGAACCGTCGGCGGCCTTCAGAACGGCACCGGTATCGGAGGCCATGATCGTCAATGTAACCGGATTGCCGGCGATGTGTTCGGACACGCTGACGGTTGTAAGATCAATGCGGGTTGCCGCATTTTGTGCGGCGCTCTGTGCTGTCAGTCCGGAAACTGTCGGTGCCAGAGCGCTGCCGCCGAAAACTACATAGGCTGCCCCCGCATTTGTTGTGCCTGTCGCAGCATTCGGCGCGCCGATGATAAGATCGTCAAAGCCGTCGCCATTGATATCGCCGGCTATGCTGATGGCGTGGCCACTACGATCATAGGCGTTGATCCCGTTGATGGTAAAGCCTGCGTCTCCATCAAGGGTGGACAAGTCCAATCTGGCACCGAACCCTTCAGTTTGGCCAAAAACGATGTAGGTTTTGCCAGCCATTGTATTACCGAAAGGGTCCGCGCTCGACGCGCTAACTATAATATCGTCAATACCGTCTCCGTTGATATCGCCAGTGGCGCTGGCCCCGCCGAAACGTTCCACTGCGTCGATGCTGGTTATGACAAAGCCATTGTTGCCGTCGAGATCGGACGGGGCGAGGCTTGCATTGAATCCCGCCGTTGTGCCGAAGATGACATAAGCTTGCCCGGCATCTGCACTCGGCGCAGTGACAATCAGATCATTGAGGCCATCGCCATTGATATCGCCATCGAGACTGACGGATGCACCCAATACGTCATATCTGCCCTGTCCTTGAATGGAGAAACCATTGTTGCCGTTGAGTGTGGCAAGATCAAATGTCGGGCTGAAAGTGCTGCTGCCACCGAAAACGACAAATGTTTCGCCGACATATTTGTTTTCATTCGTGCTTGTTGTGAAAGCACCGATGACCAGATCGTCAAAACCGTCGCCATTGATATCGCCAGCGCCGCCGACGGCTTCACCGGCGAGATCGTCGCCGATAATGCTATTGATAATAAAGCCGGTTGTTCCGTCCAGTGTGCTGGCATTGAAGTCTGCGTCGAAGCCGCCAGCTCTGCCGAAAATCACATAGCTTTGTCCGGGAAAATTTGTGAGGCTGCGCGATGCGCCGATAATAATGTCGTCGATGTCATCGCCATTGATGTCGCCGGCCGTGCTGACAGCAATTCCCGCGTTATTGCCTTCATCAATACCGTTTATGACAAAGCCATTGTTGCCATCCAAAGCAGTTAGATCAATGAAGGTATCAAAGCCCTCGCCTTTACCGAAGATTACGTAACTTGCGCCGGCGGAATTGATGCTGTCAACATCGGTAAGCGGTGCGCCAATGATCAGGTCATCAATCCCGTCATTATTGATGTCGCCTGCCGTGCTGACAGCATCGCCTAAAAAGTCGCCCGGATTGATGCCGTTGACGACAAAACCGTTGTTCCCGTTCAGGTCGGACAAGTCCAAATCGGAGCTAAAGTTGCCTGTATGGCCAAACACGACAAAGCTTTGCCCTGCGCTCATTCTGCCAGATGGGTCGGCAACACTCGCCCCGATCACGATATCGTCGATCTCATCGCCATTGATGTCTCCGGCGGTGCTGACGGCAGTACCGAAGTTGTCACCGTCGTTAAGACCATTCAGAACAAAACCATTGCTGCCGTTCAGGTTGGAGAGATTGAAGAAACTGGGCATGTCAGATCTCTATGCAGGTGTGTGTGACGGCGCTTTTGGCTGAGCGCCGGTCCGGATTTTTCAGAGGATGTGCCGTGGGGAGGAAAAACATATGGAAAAGGCTTCTGCCATATGACCTGCAAGGCCACACGAATTGTGAGGGCCTGCCATTTCCGCATCATATTCGCGCACCGTGCCATGGCACCAAAAAACCGCTCTTCGGATTACCCGCCTGGGGCGAAATCTAAGCTGTCCGATACGATACCTGTTCGGTGTTGGTGACCGGTTTGCGCAAAGATGTACCGCCCCTAGCGGTATGTCATCATTTTAAAGCAACAGCCCCAGTGCTTTGGAATATATAAATGAACCTAAGATTTTGGCTGGGTGTTGAAAAGACCAATTTCCAGTATGCGGCCAAAAAGATACCGATAAGGCGGATGTGAGCGTCCAACCCGCTTGGCGCGAGGAATTCAGACCCACTATTCGGATGTGGTCGTATGCCTAAATCACGCCCCGTTTCGCCAGTTTGGCGATGACGTCGTGCTGGATGGTGGTGAAATGGCCGCGGTCCACGGTTTTGACGGTGCCGTCGGCGGCGAGCATGCTGCCCGCCGGCTGGAAATCGGCGTCCCGGTAGCTGTCGGCGAACAGGGCGAAGCGCTGGCGCGACAGCAGGTTCATCATGCCGGGGCGGCGACGGCGGCGGCGCAGGGCGTCGACGTCGATTTCATAGAAAGCGGTCATGGCTTCGCCGGTGTTGCTTTCGGCGAGGACCTGCCCCTTGTCGCCGACGATGGCGGAATTGCCGTCGGTGGACGACACCGGAAACCCGGAGCCGTGAATGCCCGCCGAGTTGGACGAGACCACATAGGCCATGTTTTCCATGGCGCGGGCCTGACGGGCGATCTGTTTCGGGGTGGCGATGGGGCTGCCGATTTCGCTGGAGGAATGGCAGAAGATTTCCGCCCCGCGCATGGCCAGGCAGCGGGCGATTTCGGGGTAGAGGATTTCTTCCGACGCGATACAGGCGAGCCGCCCGATTTCGGTATCGGCCACGGGGAACACGCCGTCGAGGCCGTAAATGTCCAGATATCTGTCCCACACATCGTGCGGGGTGGGGGCATACATGGAATTGAGCCGGCGGTAGCGCAGAATGACGCTGCCGGCGGGGTCGATGACGAAGCTGGTCTGGAAATAAAGGCCGGGGAAATGCGCGTCGGTTTCATAGACATTGCCGCTGAGGAACAGGTCGTTGTCCGCCGCGATTTTGCCAAGGGCGTCATATTCCGGGCCGTCCGGGTCCAGCGCGGCCTTGGCGATCCAGGTCTCGAACGTGTCGCCCATGGGATAGCCGGTCAGGAAATATTCCGGCAGGACGATCAGGCGCACATCCGGCCCGACGAACAGCTTGCTTTGGCGGATCTTGCCGGCGAGATCGGCGATGCTGTCGCGGATCAGGGCGCGGGCGCTGTCAGCGTCCGGGCAGGCGTTCACGGCGCGGCAGGGCGCCTGATAGGCGATGGCATGATAAGCCGGGATGGAGGAAGACGTGGTCATGCCGGGATGTTTCCTTATGGCCGGTGTTGAACGGGTGTGCCGGGGTCAGAGGGCGTGGGCGGCCGTCTCGCCCGCCAGTTTGCCGAGGGTGACGGCGGTGCACAGGCCCATGCCCGGCAGATAGCCCCATACGGACGGGCCCGAGACGCTGCGCGCGGCGCCGCCGCCGGCATAAAGATTGGGGAAGGTGCTGCCGTCGGGACGGACGACGCGCGCCGTGCCGTCGACGCACAGCCCCCCTTGCGTGTGGAACAGCGCACCGGTGACCTTAACGGCGTAAAAGGGCGGCACCAGCGCCTGTTCGGGGGCAAAGGGGCGGCCGAAATCGTCGGTGCTACCGGCGGCCTTCAAACCCTCGATATGGGTCATGGTGGCGTCCAGAGTGTCCGCCGGGACATGCATCAGGGCGGCCAGATCGCGCCATGTGCCGGCAGTGCGATAGGCGTTGATCTTGTCGCCCTCGCGGTATTCGTCGAAAATGTCCAGGGCCTGTTTGTGCAGGCGGTCGTCATAGACCACCCAGCAGACGCCGCCGGGCTGTTTGAGAATGGTCAGCGCCTGACCGGAAATGTCGTCCAGTTCATCCTCGAACCGTTTGCCGTCGGTGTTGACCTGAACGCCGCCGCCGATCAGCAGCGTGTGCGGCACGACGATGGATTCCGGATCGCTGAGAGAGCCGAGCGCCTGATAGGAGCCGAGGTCGCCGGTGGCGGCGCCGAGTGCCTCGCCCCACAGAAGGGCGTCGCCCTCATTGCCCTCATGGCCGTAATAGCAGGCGCCGTCCAGTTCCGGCATGTGGCGGGCCACAAGGTCCTCATTGGCGCCGAAGCCGCACGACGCCAGGACCAGTTGGTCGCAGCCCAGCAGTTCGACGCTGTCGGGCCGTTCGATGCGCACGCCGAGAATGCGGTCGTCCGCATCCGCGTACAGGTCGGTGACGCGGGCGCGGGTCAGGATGTCGACGCCGGCCGCCTCGGCGGCGCGCAGCAGCATGCCCATCAGCACCTCGCCCGAGCGACCGGGCGGCATGTGCAGGCGCGGCTGGCGGTGGCCGAGCCCGGTCCAGTGGGTTTCCACCTGAAGGTCAAGGCCGAGGTCGCCGGTCAGCCAGTCCACCGCCGGGCCGCAGTTGGCGGCGATGGTGCGGGCGAGGTCCGGGTCGGTCTGGCCGCGTGTGACGGTCATGATATCCTCGCGCAGGGCGTCGCCCGTGTCGGATATGCCGGCGCGGTCCTGGGCCTGTGTCCCGGCGGCGCAGATGCCGCCGTAGGACATGGCGGTGGAGCCTGCCGGGTGGGCGTCGCGTTCCAGCACGATGACCTCGGCGCCGGCGCGTTTCGCCGCGATGGCCGCCGTCAGCCCGCAGGCGCCGGCGCCGATGATGACGACGGGCACGGAGAAATCCGGGGTGAAGCTGTCGGTGCGGATCACGGGCATGGGCTAGGACACTTTCAAGGACAGGGAGGTACACATATCAGCGCCCGCTTACGGATAGTCGGTGCGCGATTCATCGAACATGTCGATGGTGAAGGGGGCGGCGGTGTTGGTGATCAGCGCCTGCTTGCGGAAGAAGCGCGTATAGCCGGACGCCCCCATGCGGGAGGCGCCGAGGCCGGAACATTTGAAGGAGTTTTTCTCGGCCTCGTGCATCAGGCCGGTGAGGGCGCCGTCATTGATGCTGATGCCGCCGGCCTCGATCCGTTCGGCGATGGCGGCGGCTTCATCCGCCGTGCCGGCGAAGACCGCGGCGCTGAGGCCGTAGTCGCCGGCATTGGCCAGCGCGACGGCGTCCTCGACCGTGTCGAAGGGGATCACCGGCAGGACGGGGCCAAAGGTTTCCTCGCGCATCAGGGCCATGTCGTCGGTGACATCGGTGATGACCGTCGGCGGACACCACAGGCCGCCATGGTCGGCGATGGTGCCGCCGGTATGCACGACGGCGCCCCTGGCGACCGCGTCCCTGATCTGGCGGTCGATGATATCGGCCTGTTTTTTGAAAATGATCGGCCCCAGATGGCCGCTGTGCAGGTCCGGCGTGTTGAAGGTGACACGCTTTGCCTTGTCGACCAGCCGGGTGAGAAAATCGTCAAAGACCGGGCGGGCGACATAAATCCGTTCAATCGACTGGCAGGCCTGCCCGCTGTTGAGGATGGAGGCGCGCAGAAGCGCGGTCGACGCCTTGTCCACATCGGCGCTGTCCAGAACGATGGCGGGATCCTTGCCGCCCAGTTCGAGAAAGGCGGGGATGAAATTTTTCGCCGCCTGGGCGCCGACCTTGCGGCCGGTGGCCAGACTGCCGGTGAAGCAGATGGCATCGACCGCATCGATCAGGGCGGCACCGGTCGCGCCGTCACCGTCGACAATGGCGAGCACGTCGCGCAGGCCGTCGATGCCGGCGATGATGTCGCGCAACGGGGCGGCGAAGCGGGGCGTGACCTCGCTGGGTTTGATCAGGACGGCGGCGCCGGCGACCAGCGCCGGCAGGGCGTCGATAAAGGACAGGGTGACCGGAAAATTCCACGGGCTGATGACACCGACAAGGGGATAGACATGCCGTTTGATGCGGTAGCTGAGAAAGGGCATGGCCGTGGATGTGCCGGTGGGGTCTTCGGCCTCGGCGCGGGCGATGGCGGCCCAGCGGTCGATGGAGGGGCCGATGCCGTCCACCTCCATCACCGAAATGCCGAGACGGCCGGTGTCGGCGGTCAGGGCGTCGATGACCTCGCCCCGGCGTTCGGCCAGACGGGCGGCGAAGGTTTTCAGAACATCAAGGCGGTGATCCAGCCCGGCGGCGGCCCAGGCTGTCTGCCCGGTGCGCAGGCGCGCGGCGGCCGCCTCCACCTCGGCCCGTTCGGCCGGGGTGATGTCATAATCGCATACCCCGGTGCGCGGGTTGCGGACCTTCAGGGAAGGGACCTGCAAGGGGGTGGGGGCCTCAGGAACCTCAGGGGCCGTGATGGTGTCGGTCTTTGTGCTCACGTGTCGCTTACCCCGTCCACCAGCCGGACCCTGACCGTGGCCTTGCCCAGCCGGAGCTGTTTGATGCGTTCATAATCGTCACTGTGCCAAAAGCGCCGGGCGGCGTCCATGGAGGGCCAGCGCGAGATAACGACCTTTTCATCGTCGGGCCAGTCGCCTTCCAGACATTCGCTTTCGCCGGGGCCGCGCACGATATATTCACCGCCATAATCGGCGATCATTTTCGCGGCTTCGACGGCATAGTCGCGAAAGCCTGCCGGGTCGCTCAAGGTGGCGATGACGATCATATAGGCGGACACGGTGTGACCTCCCCCCGTTGGGCCATGAACATGGCCGGATTTGCGAAACCGGCATAGATGATATAATAATATATTATTAAGGCAATAACCTTATGCTCAAGCCATGACCCGGTATGATGAAAACCGGCTGAGAGCGCGGGGGCCCGACGGGGCGACCGAAAGCGCTGGTACGCCCGCGCGGAAGGGCCTAAGACTGTTCGGGTCGGACCTTTCGATCCCCGCCGGTTTCCGAAACCGCACTGGTGTTTGTATCTGTATCACGTTAAGGGACCGGTCTGGCTGGAGTGTCAAGTGAGCGGAACAAGTGGCCGATAAAGACGCAAAATCATTGCAGGTGCGGGACGGCGCGGTAAACGAAAGCCTGCCGACCCCGCTGTATCATCAGATTTATGTCCTTTTGCGCGAAAAGATCATGACCGGGGTGTATCCCGACGGCAGTCTGATCCACAGCGAGCATGAGTTGGAAAAAATGTTCGGCGTGTCGCGCATCACCGCCAAGCGGGCGCTGGATGAACTGGCCGCCGAGGGGCTGGTGGCGCGCCAGCGCGGACGGGGCACCACGGTGACGTACAAGCAGCCGGTCTCGCACCCGTCCAGCGACATGGAAGGGCTGATCGAGAATCTGCTGACCATCGCCCAGGAAACCGATGTCACCATCCATGAGTTCGACTATGTCAAGGCGCCGCCGGCGACGGCCGACGCCCTGCACCTGCGGCCCGAGACCGTGGTGCAGCGCGCGGTGCGGGTGCGCCACAAGGACGATACGCCGTTTTCCTATGTGGTGACCTATGTGCCGGAGGATATCGGCCGGTCCTACACGGCGGACGATCTGGAGGCCCATCCCATCCTGGCCCTGATCGAGCGGTCCGGCACCACGATTTCGCGGGCGCGCCAGCTGGTGACGGCAACGTTGGCAGACGCGGCGCTGGGCTCGGCGCTGGGCGTGCAGGTGGGCTCGCCCCTGTTGAAGGTATCGCGGGTGGTGTTCGACCACGGCGACAGGCCGGTGGAGTATATCACCGTCTACTACCGGCCGGATATCTACCACCTGACCCTGAACCTGTCCCGCGTGCAGGGGGACATGGCCAATTTCTGGACGGCCGAGACCTGATTAGCGGCCCCGGCTCTGACTTTCCGATCCCGGTCCCGTATGCGTGACCCACAATCCGGTTCATGATGGCAGTCCCTGGCCGGTGGCGGAAGGGCGGCGCGACGCTGATGTTGACCTTTTCATATCGGTTTCATAAAATGATACTGTGAAACCGATATGAAACTACTGTGGATGACTGCCTTGGGCGAGCGAGTGAGTGACATGGGGCAATCGGCGAGGTCCATTCAATGCCTGCCAGTGGGTGAAGAGCGTGACCATCGCGGGGAACGGCCATGAACGCACCGGCTCCCACTTCTATCGCGCGCAATCTTGAGGAAATAGAAACCCTTGGTGGCTTGCGCGGCACGGATATCGCCAATCTGACGAGTGTATCGAAAGCGACGGTATCGCGCTGGCGCTCCGGCACCGCCAAGCCGCAGCCGCGCAATGAAATGGTTCTGGCCGATCTCGTCTATGTGGTGCGTCGGTTGCAGGACTATTATACCGAGGAAGAAATCCGCACCTGGCTCTATTCACGCCACCCGCAGTTGGGCGGCGAGAGAGCCGTCGACCTTATCCATCAGAAAAGAACGATCGAAGTGTTGGATGTACTCAATCGTCTGGATTCGGATGGATATCTCTGATCGTGAGCCCTGTCGCACCGCGTGACAACCGCTTGCTCGATCTTTTGGAAGAGCTTCAAGTCCGGCCCTTTGAAGCCACCGTATGGCGTGTGGTCAAGGAAGCCCGCGATCCGTGCCAGTGCGCATCCGCCGGCAACCGTTGGGATACCGGTGAATTCGATGTTCTTTATACAGCCCTGCACCGCGAAGGCGCGATTGCGGAAATGTATTTTCATCTCAAACGCGGACAGCCGGTATTTCCATCCAAGCTGCGTTACACATTGCATGAAATCCGAGTGTCACTGAACGGCGTTTATGACCTTTCGGACAAAAGGCTTTTACAACGCCTCGGCGTGGACATGGCAAGCTTCGGGCAGTTGGATTATCTCGTAAGGAAATCCGAATATCCCACGTGCCAGCAAGTCGGGGAAGCAGCTTATTTTCTTGGCTCCCCAGAAACAACCGATCCGTCGGGTATCATCGTGCCCAATGCGCGCCATGACAGCAAAAATCTTGTAATTTTCTGCGAGCATACGAAGCCGCATGAATTCGAAGACGTGAAAGATCACGGAGTTGTTGACTGGCCCCTGTGACCCCGATTTTGTCTCATGTGGATGCCCGGTGACGTCTAAAGACATGACCCATACAGGGCAAACGTTGCCTCGATGGGCAGAATGTCCTTTGTTCTGAACGACGGGGGACTTGGGGTGGACCCGTGGCCAGTTTGTCTGCCGGTGTGGTCGGTGCGGGTTTCAAAACGCATATGACCGTCGGCATGGGCACTGGGACGCAGGTTACGAAAATTTTGGCTTTGAAACCCCCGAATTCATGAAAAAAGGCCGACGCCAAGGCGTCGGCCCGCTTGCTGCTTTCGGGAGGAAAGTAGAGTTAGAAATCGTAGCTGAGCTGGAAGCCGAACTGGGCACCGCGACGGAAGCTGGCGAAGGGCGCCCGCGGTCCGAGGAAGGTGTTGTCCGCGCCCACTTCCGGCGCCACCGTGTTGAAGCCCTGGCGCACGTCGAACCAGCGGGTCGCGACCGGGATGGCGTCCTCATCCGTGATGTTGCGTCCGAAGACGGCCAGTTCCCATGTGGCGCCGCGAATGCCGGTCCGGAAGCCGAGGATGTTGGCGTCGCCGGTTTCGCTGCCATTGTGGACCTGGACGAATTTTGACGATTCGTGGCTGAAATCGGTGATGAAGAAGAAGTTGAAGTTTTCATGCACCGGGCGCTCATACTGGATGAAGGCGCTGGCCATGTGGCGCGAGGTCATCGGGATCTGGTTGCCGGCGATGGAACAGTCGGCGCCGGGCAGAACCGGGGCGTCGGCCACGGCCGGTACGTTCGGCGTGGCGGACATCTGGAAACCGCCCGAGGTCAGGACATATTGGAAGGCGTCGCACCCTTCGGTGAATTCCGCGTCGGTCAGCGCATAGGTGCCGCCGATTTGCAGGTCCTCGGTGATGGCGGCGCGGGCGTCGATCTCGATCCCCTTGATTTCCGCGTCGCCCTGGTTGGTGACGAGGGAGGTGACGGCATTGGTGCCGGGCGCGGCCACGGCGGTGGTCAGCTGGTAATTGTTGGTCTGGGTCAGGAAGGCCGCGATGTTGGTGCGCAGCCGTCCGCCGAACCAGTCCGCTTTCAGGCCGACCTCGTAGTTGTCGGATTCTTCCTCGTCATAATTTTCGCGGTCCACTTCAAGGCCGGTGGCGCCGTTGAGGCCGCCGGGCTTGATGCCCTTGGCATAGTTGGCATACATCGATACCGCGTCGTCGAAGCGGTAGTTGGCGATGAAGCGCGGCGCGACGGAATCGAATGTCGCCTCGCCGTCGAAGGTGGCGGTTGAAATGGCGGTGGCGAACTGCTGGAGGGTTTTGGTTTCCTCGGCCACGCGCAGTTCGGCGGTCAGGGTGAAGTCCTCGGTGAAGTCATATTCGACCATCCCGAAAATGGCCTTGTTCTCGACCGTATCGCGGGAGCGGCGCGGCCCCTGGAAATCCTCATCGTCGGTGAAGGCGAAGTCGATTTCATTGTTGGCCTGGGTGAAATCGAAATAGAAGACGCCGAGCAGCCAGCGGAAGGGCCGGTCCTGCGGCGACTGGACGCGGGCCTCGAAGCTGTAATCCCAGCTGCGGTCAAGCGCCGATGTGTTGAACAGGGCGTTCGTCGTCGGGATGGCGAAGAAGGGGCTGAGCGCGACGAAATTCAGGCTGCCCGTCTGATGGTCGGAATCAGACCCGGTCTTGCGGTCCTGATCGCGGTAGCCGAATTGCAGGGTCAGCGTGTGGCCGTCGGCGAAGTCGAAATCGCCTTTCAGCGTGCCCAGCACCATTTCCCGTTCCACCCCGATGAAGGGCGCGCCGTCCACATCCTGGGTCGCCACGTCGGTCGCCGGGATCACCCCGCAATAATACTGGTTCGGGTTGTCGTTGTTCGGGATGCCGTCGAAGATGAAGCCGAAGGGCGGGTTCAGGAAACCCAGATGATTGGGGTCATAATTGGCGTTCGAACGCAGCCCCGGAAAACAGTTGTTGTTGTCGGATTTGAACAGGGCGAAGGGGCGGACGCCGTCGTCATCCTCGGTATAGTTCATGCGGGCGCGGATGCTGATGGCATCGTTCGGGTTGAAGTCGATGATGCCGTTCAGGTTGACGGACTGTTCGTCGCCGATGGTCTCGCCCGTCGGCTCGTTGATCCATTCGCCGCCATATTCATAGTAGCGGGCGGAAAAGCTGCCGGTCAGTTTTTCGCCGGCGATGGGGCCGGACACGCGGCCGTAGAATTCATACTGGTCGTGTTCGGCGACCTGGGCGGTGACGCGGCCCTCGAACTCGTCCGTGCCGCCACGGGTGACGAAGTTGATCGCACCGGCATAGGTGTTCCGGCCATAGAGGGCGGATTGCGGGCCCTTGACCACTTCGACCCGTTCCAGCGAATCGAGGTCGAGCGCCTGCATATCACCGGCATAATAGACGCCGTCGACGAAATAGGCCGTGCCGCTTTCCACGCCGAACTGGACGCCGGCCAGGATGTTGGCGGCGCCGCGAATAACGGGCCGCTCGGTCGTGCGGCCGAAGGCGCGCGAGAAGCTCAGCCCCGGTGTGTAGCGGGCGATATCATCAATGGATTCCATTGAAAAATTCTGGATATTTTCGGCGGTAAAAGCGGACACGGCCACAGGTGTATCCTGTAGGCTTTCCTCTCTTTTCCGGGCCGTGACGGTGATTTCTTCCAGCGTGATCGATGTTTCTTCCGTATCGGCCGATTGTGCGATAACCGCGCTGCCGTAAGCGGGTGCCATCAAGACGACGGCCGCAGCGGTTGAGCGCATAAGGTATTGCTTTCCTGTCATTTTCCCCCACCCAGGTTTTCTGTTTTTGCCGCAATGGCACGGCTTATGCCCAGTGCACCAGTAGAAAGAAAATTACGCCTCACGCCCTTTCACTGGTATATAATTTCTAATATTGATATATCTCTATGTCAACTTGCTGAAGTGGTATCCTGTCACTTTCTTTGCAGGGGTGTTGCCAAAATGTTTCAAATTTGATCCGGGGGCGTGTCGATGTTGCAAATTGAAAAAACTGGACACAGGCCGAGGGGCCGCCGGGTTTTGGCGGGTGTGCTGAAATCGGTGTTGCTGACGGGTTTGGTCTCTGGCCTGACCTCTGGCCTGGTCTTTGACCTGATCACGGTGCAATCGGCCCATGCCGTGGACGGCGGCGATGTTCTGCGCCGGGATTTGCGGCTGATGGCGGACTGGTTTGCCGGCAGCTTCGACAATGTGGAACAGGTGTATTTCCAGGGGGAACTGGACACCCCGGCGGCGGCACGCGAACGGCGGCTGCGCCGGGTGGCGGCGTTGACCGAAAGTGATTCGGGTCCCGCTTTTTCGATGACGCACCGGTATCCGGGAGACCATGCCAGTGCCGGCAGCGACCCGGACACCCCGGCAGGGGCATGGGTGTCGGTGCTGAGAGCGGACGACACGGCCGGCGTGATTGTCGAGGACCGTTTTATCGGTCGCGACGCCCTGCCGGGGACGGGTGAGGCGGCGCCTGACTGCACCATCCACTGGCGCCGCCTGCACGATCAGTTTCTGGGCGAGACCCGCGCCGGGGCCTGTACCAGCGTGACCCCGGCGGTCGGCGGCACACCGACGCGTTTTTTCCTGAGCGCCACGGCCTATGGCAGCGTGATGGCCGCAGATACGGACAGTGGACCGGAAGCCGGATCGGTGGACGGGCCGGGCGGGTCCGGATACCGCCTGCTGAAGGCGCGGCCCTTTTCCTGCTGGGTGTCCCTGGCCAATGAGGCGGCCGAGGGCGGCTGGGATTTCCACCCCGGTCTGAAGACGGACGATCAGGGCGGCGCCGTCTGGGTTGCCAAGACGGGTGGGGCCGACACAAGCAAATACGGCCTGCGCCTGCGCAATGTGCGCTGGCCCTATGGGCGCAACCGCGATTCGCTGGTGCTGTATATCCACCGCGAGGGCGAGGCGCGCGCGGTGTCCTATGCCTGGACCGAGCCCGAGGGCACGCGCATCGCCGTCAATCTGCGCTGGATACAGGCCAGCTGCACGCTGAGGCAGGACTGAGAACGGAACCGGGAAGAGAATGGGTGGCAGGGTTGAAGAGAGGCCGGCGGTCGCGGTGCGACCGGGCGCGGTCCGTCAGGGTGGAACTGAGACAGTCGCTTGGGCAGAAACTCAGGCAGGAACTGGGGCAGGAATTCAGGGGGGGGGAACCATGACACAGGCGGTCAATCGGCAATGGTGTCTGGCGGCGCGGCCCACGGGCGCGGTGCGGGAGGATCATTTCCGCATGCGGACGGTGCCGGTACCGGTGCCGGGCGAGGGGCAGTTTCTTGTCCGTACGCATTATCTGTCGGTGGCGCCGGTGATGCGGCGCTACATGATCGACGGCGCCGGGATCGAAAAGGCGGTCGAGATCGGCGAGGTGATGCTGGGGCGCGGCGCGGGCGTGATCGTCGCCTCCAACAATCCGGACTGGCCGGTGGGCACGCGGGTGCAGGGCAAACTGGGCTGGCAGGACTATGCCGTTGCCGACGGCGCGCCCGGCTCGCTGATGTTCCGGGTTGAACAGACGGCGGCGCCGCTGTCCACGGCGCTGGGTGTGCTGGGGATCACCGGGTTTACCGCCTATTGCGCGTTGAAGGACATCGGCCGGCCGCGGACAGGCGAGACCTGTGTGGTCTCGGGCGCTGCGGGCGGTGTGGGCAGCATCGCGGTGCAGGTGGCGCGGCTGATGGGGTGCCGGGTGATCGGCATTGCCGGCAGCCCGGAGAAATGCCGCATGCTGACGGACGATCTGGGCTGCGACGCCGCCATTGATTACAGGACGGAGGATGTGACGGCGCGGCTGCGCGACCTGGCGCCGGACGGTGTGGACGTTTTTTTCGACAATGTGGGCGGTGCGGTGCTGGATGCGGTGTTGCCGAGACTGGCGCGCTATGCCCGCGTGATCAGTTGCGGGCGCATATCGCAATATCTGCGCGACGGTCCCCATGCCCTGAAAAACTGGGAGGAACTGGGCGCCAAGCGGGCCCTGTTCCAGGGGTTTTTCGTCTATGACTATGAACCGCTGTTCGCGGAAGCCGAACGGGTGATGGCGGGCTGGATCGCCGACGGCCGCCTGACCTACCGCGAGGATGTGCTGACGGGGCTGGAATCCATGCCGAAAGCGCTGATCCGCCTGTATGAGGGCCGTAATATGGGCAAGCAGATCGTCAAGGTGGTCCGGGACTGTGATGGTTGAGCGCCACAAGACCTGAGTGCCGGCCCGCTTTTAGTGCCGGGCCGGGGCGGTTCGGCCGTGACAGGCCGTGCCGCCGACAGGCCCTTGCATAAAGCACCCATGACCGGGTGTTCGTTGCTCGGATATGTCCCCAGATATGTTCCCAGATATGTTCCTGCGTCCCGCTGCCTCTATGGCCGATAGGTCACTGTCGGCATTCCAGCGGCATTGGGGGTGAAGACAATCCCCGCGTCGTCGGCTTGTGTGATGCGATACGCTTCCGGCTGGCGTTCGTTGCCCCGGAATGTTCCTGCCGCGTGCGTGAAGTCGTGTGGGGCCGCACCCCATATGCAGTGTGCAGGTTGCGGCGTTACCTGCACGGCAACTCCATCGGCGATATTTGCTGTGCCGGTGAAGGCCAGCGGGGCGACATTGAAGCCATTAAAGTAAATTTGGACGTATGCCATTTGTCATCTCCTTATGACGGGGCGGGTTGACCAAAAAGGGAACGGTTTCTCTGAACAAACGCTTAAGGTGTTAAAAATTTCTTATACATTTATTAATAATTGTATTTTTCTATGCACATGTTTTTCACCGAAAAACAACTTAAAAACTTCCATTAAAAAACCTGAAGAGGTTTTTGGAGCAAATATTCGGAATTTTTACGTCAAAAAAGATTTTTCAAGAGAATTATATACACTTTTAAGAACATATTTTGGTGCCATAAGACGTAAAAATCCGAAAAGTGAAAAATTGTTCTGCTAATCAAGAATCGCCCTAAGAGCGTGAAATATTTTTGAAATCAAACTTTAATTGTATAAATACGTGAGGAATGCTAATTCGGATAGAGAATCAAACCACAACGTGTTTCTAAAACGCACCGCGCGTATGGCGATGCCTGCTTATCGGGGGATGATGAGGGATGGGGACAACCGGTCTGGAGCGTATCGAGCAAACGCTGAAAAACATGGTGCCGGAGGTGGAGTTGTGCCAGGGCGTCAATATCCTGACCAACAAGATCCACAACACATTCATCCATAAGGACCGGCTGGTTTTCGACCGAACCAGTGATTTTGCCGCCAGTGCTCAAGGCCAGAACAATACGGATGGGTTGATCCCGGGCTGGAAGCAATGGCCGACCAAATCCGAGACACTGGCAAAACTGATCAGTACGAGTGAAAAGTCATCCTCAGGGTCGAAAAGCGAGAAATTCGGCGGTGTGAAGGCGAGCTACGGTCTGCTGACCGCCGGGCTCAGCCTGGCGCATGCCAGCGAAACCAATAAAGCCGAAAGTTTTGGCAGTGTGTACCGGCTTGTGGGGGTGGCGCGGACCTATCGGGAAGCGCTGCTTTACAATCCGGCGGATGAGACCCGTGCAAGCGGCCCCGAGACCGATGACGCCAAATTGGCGGCCGCCATGGTGGAAAAGGCCGCGCCGCAGATTTCCGAGCTTCTCGCCCAGATCAGGGCGCTCGATCTTGCAATTCACAACATCGAAATGCGGGGCAAATCCTCGGATTCGGACGCGGCAACGGCCGGCGGCGGCGATGCCGGTTCCGACGGGACCGCGGCGGCGGATACATCCCAGTCGCATGAGGATACGCTCAAAGCCCTGTCGGACAAAAAGCTTCGCAAGGCGCGGCTGGTGTCGCAATTCTACAAGCGGTTCGGCACCCATGTCGTCACGGCGGTGAAAAAGGGCCAGATGGGATTCCTGGTTCTTGAGTTGCAGCAAAAATCCAATGCCGCCGCAGAGGCCTCGTCCCTGGCCATGCAGGCCGAAGCCGGCTATGCGGGCGTGGGGGCTGTCTCGGGCGGATACAAGAAGGCCGAGCAATCCGAGATCAAGACCAGCCAATATGATGTGAACTATAAGATTGTCACCAATCCCCATAATGTCAGCATCGAAGAATCCCTGAAGAACGCCCTGTCCGTTATCAATACCGCGGTCAAGGATGCCGCTTCGTTCAATCTGAACACGGTTGAGATATCGCCGATCAAAGACGCTTTAAAGCCGCCGACCATGCCGACAATTCCGGACAGTGCGCGGCAAAACGCGAAAGACAGGCGCCTGTCCCTGGTGTCAAAAAATCAGGACATCCAGGCATTGAAGACCTTGGTAACGAGTGAGCTGAAAGCCCTGGAAAGCGCGCCTTCGCCCCGTGAATACAAAGTGGGGACGGAAGCCCAAACGGCCATGCAAACGATCATCGCCAAGATTAATGATGGTAATTATATAGATAAAAACGGCGACCGGGTCTCTCTTACGGCAGAGGATGTCGATCTTCTTAAAATAGCCGGAAAGTTACTGGCACAGAATGCCATGGAACTTTCCGGTCAAGCCTTCGACGACCTTTTTGAAAAGGCGGAGCAGACCGCCGCGCAAGGGGAGCTGCCGCCCCCGCAGGAGAGAGCGGCAAACCGGCCGCGCGCTTTTTCCGAAGCCGTGCGTCGCAAGACATCGCTATCGATGTCGGACCTGGTTCAGGAAAATGAGGATTTCAAAGAAAAAGCAAGACGCGGGACATACGCCTGAAAGCGTTGCCTGTTCACATATCGTTTGAAAAGAGGCCGGTCATGAGCAGCAGCAGTGAAGTGATAACGCTGGATTACGACATCGTTCCCTGGAGCGATTTGTTCCCGGAGCTTCAGGTCGAGCCGATCGACAATCTGCAGATGGTCGGATGCCTGGAGCTGCTGCGTAAGATCGCGGACTATATGACGCTTTGGTCCTATCTCAAGCTGTGTTCGCAGCAGTCCGGTGGCGGCGATGCGGATCTGTCGGAGCTGAGCGACGGCGAGGCCGTTCTCGTCAAGGATCTGATACGGCTGAACGGGGCGATTTCCAATGCGGTGATGGGCAGCGGCCACCTGGATGCGACGGCTTCCGGTCTGGAAAGGGATTTCCGTTTGTCCAAGGGGAGCGATCTGATCGCCCTGTCCGATTATCTGGCGGGGCGGATAAAAGCCTCGGCGATTTATCGTTCCGACTGGTATGGGATCGTCCGCCTTCTGGAACGTGCCGGATTGATTTCGCCCACAGGGTGTCTTGTCGGTGTGTTGCATGAACCCGGCAGTGAACTTTCCGTTCTGCACGGAACCGAGCAGGCCTTCATGGGCCCTGTCGAGCCCAGCCGCGACTTCAGCATGGCTGTTCATGCGCAGGTCAAACGCCCGATCGGCCGCAAATTCGTCCGGACCCCTCGGGGAGGTACCTATGGCAAACAACTGGCCGCGTTGCTGGCGGATGGTCATGGCCCGGATGTGTTTACCGCTTTGCCGATCGTGACGAATGCGACAAGCGTTCATTACGAGCAGCCCGATCACGCGACCCTTCCGCCCCGGAAAGAGTCGGAAACCTGGCTCGACACGCTGAAAGTCCTGCCGTCAGCGGTCATTCGTGACCTTCTTGTGATTGCCCCCGACCAGTCCCCTGTAAATGGAAATCCTGAGCAGGGGACAAAGCCGAAACGGTGCGAGCTTTTCCTCAAGGTGGAGAAGGATGTTATTTCCAATAAAAAAAGCCCCTTCAAGTATCATGGCTATGAGATCAAATCGAAATCAGAGGGTTATATTGAAGGAAATGACGTCTGCCTGTTTCCGGACCACTATGATCCGTCAAAATACCCGAAGGCCTTGCCGTATCTCCTGCCGTTGAATGACGGTGTGACACAGCCTTTGGAGGCGAGTTTCGGAAAAGGGTCAAGAATTCAACCCGCATTCGCAAGGTTTTATGATTCCGGTGACGCCTATGTCAAAGCGCTGGAAAGAATAGTTTACGGCCAAGGATAATGCCATGACCACACAAGCCCTTATTGCCATCAGGATCCTGAATTTTTCCGGCTACAAGCTTGTCGCGGACCAATACCATGACAGTGGCGATGACTGGCCCGTTGATTATAAAGTCGATCGTGGTGAAGAAAAACTCATCGCATTAAATAAAAGGGACTCAACCGTCAGCGGGCATATGTCCGGATACATTACCTTTAAATGCGAGGAATATCTGGGCAGAAGAGTTCAGCCCCAACACAAAATCCATATCGCATTTTCACATCCCGCATTCGGACAATGCAAATTAAATGTCGGCTCCGGCGCGGACGGCAAAAAGATATGGGAGGCGATGGACGCGACGAATTACCAACCTTTCGTGCGGGAAGTTATTCCGGCCAAAGCCGACAACAAGCCGTCTCCCGCCCCCAAAGAGGGTCCGGAGATCGTTGCCAATTGTGTCTGCGCGTATCGCAGCCATGGTGACGGCAGCAATTTCGGTACGAATGAAGCGACCGTTGTCCTGATTGACAGGAAATATCTATAAACACTGAAGATATTCCGGTGCCGTGCGTGTTCGGGACAATGTGCCCGCCCAGACAAATGGCCGCTGTGTCCACTGTCCGGCTATCCCTGATCGGCGCCAAGTGATTCAGCGCCTGTCATTTTTGAGCCCTGTGTTTAAGATGCCATGAACGGCACGGCGTCAGGGGTGCCTGATGCCCCGCCCGGACTTGGGGCCGGGACGGGTTCGGGCTGTGAATGTTTGGCAAAGGGGGAGAGTGCGCATGCCGGTATTTTTCTGGAAACATACGAGACTGATCGGCATTGCCGCCATTGCCGTATCGCTTCTTACCTGGATCAGCGAGTTCATGGGGGTTGTGTATGAGTGCCCCTATTGCCGGGTGCAGCGTACGGTGATCGGCCTGTTGGGCCTGCTGGTGCTGTTGCCCCGGCCGTTTCACTGGACGGTGCGCTATCTGGCCAGCGTCATCGGTGCCTTCGGCTTTTCCGTCGGCAGCACGCAGCATTTCGGCGGCTGGCGGCGCATGATGTCCGGAGAGTTCACATGGGGCGAGCAGTGGTATGTGAATTCGTGGCTGCTGTCGGCGTGCGCGCTGTTCATGATCAGCGGGCTGGTGCTGTTGATATGGGCCCGTGAACCCGAGTCCTGAGGGGGCAGGGATACGCGGCCGGGATCTAGGGGCCCTTGGCCGTTGAGTCGGTCGGCCCCGCGTCCCATGTTCGCCTTGTAGAAATCCGGCCCACGGAGACCGGCACAACTGGGATCAGGGCCGCGCAAACGGCGATCATAAAAAACACCGCCACCCTTGCTGGATGGCGGTGTCGTTTTTTTCTCAAGCGGTCGCACGCTTATACGGCAGTCAGATGTGTTGCGTGCAAGACACCCTTTTGACCGGTGCGGCCCGGAAACCCGCCGTCAGTTGGCGCCGCCGCGCGGCAGGCGTTCGCCGTCGACATGTTTCTTGAAATAGGTCCAGCTTGTCTCGTTCGGCCGCTTGTCGTCGGCGGGCGGCGGTGTCTTGTAGAGGGGCGCCCGGTCGTCGATAAAGGTCTTCAGGACCTCGGGCAGGGCGTCGAAGCCGGCGATTTTCTGGCCCGAGGCATGGACGTAGAGATCGCCCTCGCGGCCCTGCATTTCCATCCACGGCAGCCAATGGGAAATCCGCACCCAGCCGACCTTGGCCGGTGAGGAGGTGGTGTCGCCGTCGGTCAGGGCGTCGATATTGCCCATGAAGTTGAACATTTCGGTGGCGTGATAGGCGCCGCCGACATAGCGCTGATACTCGCCGCCCAGTTCATTGTGATAGAACAGCGGCACGGTGATGGACATGAACCATTCGCCGTCCTGTTCGCGCCCGAACCAGCGGTAGGACGGCGTGCCGTCCTCGCCGTAAGGGAAGCTGGGGCGGCCGTTCACCGGATCGTTCAGCACGTGCAGGACGTTGACATCCTTGTCCAGCCACGGGTTGCGCCAGGTGTCGAGGACGGCGCCGGTTTTCGGGTCCAGATACAGCATGACCTCGCGGCTGACCATGCGGTAGCCGGTGCCGCGCTTGCCGCCGTCCAGGCTGGCGCAGGTGCGTACATTCATACCGGCGACGCGGAACAGCTTCTTGTCGGGTTCGCCCGCGCGGCGGGAGAAGACCTCGCCCTCCCAGGTGTAGAAAATCGGTTCATTGTCGGTCAGTGAACACTGGATCTTGCGCATGGCGGCAATGGCGCCGTCCGGCGTGGTCAGGTCCAGATCGGCGGCGCCGGCGCCCGCCGTGATGCCACCCGCCGTCAGGCCGGTCACCGCCGCCGCGCCCGCCAGGGCCAGCGCGGCGTGTTTACATTTGGCAAAAGCCCTTTTCATGCGGGTGTGCCGCATGACCCCGTTGCCTCGACGTCCCATTTCGACCTCCTTCGATGATCTGTGCTGAAAAATGTTATATAGACATAACAACATATGCAATGACGGATGCCCGTCAGAAGGGTTTCGTCACGCCGATGAAGGCCATGGTGCCGATGCCGATCCAGTAGACATAGGCGTATTTCCGGGCCCGCGAGAGCGTGGTGGTGAAAATGTCGTTGATTTCGGGTTTCGGCCCTTCGGCTTTCAGGCGGTTGAAGCCGACGGCCCAGTCCTTCATGGTGAAGCGCAGCAGAAGACCGATGATCAGGATGAAGCCGAACAGCGACAGCTTGGTCGCGAACCAGAACATGGGCAGTTCCTCGCCGCCGAAGGCCATGTTGCCGGTTACCAGCATATAGCCGCCGGTCAGGATCAGCGCCGGGATCACCACGAAGCGGATTTTATCGTCCAGTTCGGTCAGCATGATGCCGCGTTGGGTGCCGCGCGCGCGGAACGCCATCCAGATCAGCAGCCACCACAGCGCCGTCGCCGCCCAGACCACATTCACCCACATGCCCGAGACCGGTGACAGGCCGAGATTGTCGGCCATGTGAAAGCCGACCGGCAGCAGCCAGATGATGCTGGACCGGGGCATGATGTCGATCCGGTAGGCCGTTTCCATGTGGCGCAGGCGTTCCTCCAGGCTCAGATCGGCCTTGGCCACATTGGTGGAGGCGTTGAACACGCCCCACTCGCCGCCCAGCCAGTATGCGGCGAAAATGACATGCATCCAGCGCAGGACGTCATGGCTGTATATGGCGATGTCGAAACCGTCCCCCATTTTTCCTCTCCCCTCGTCAGATTGGGTTGCCGTGCGGGCCGGGAGACATTCCCGGCATTGACAGACATCCATTAGAAAGCCCAAAGTTGATATAAGACTATGACATATGTCAGGGCCCGACAAAACAGGGTCGTGACACCGGGGCGACCACGGCCCGGAAATCCGGACATCAGGGAAGGGGCGGGGGCGGATGGAAACGAAATCGGACATGGTGAGCGCGCGGGCGGCCGACGGACAGGATTTCCCGAATCCGGTCTATGCCTGGTATGTGGTCGGCCTGCTGACGCTGATTTACATCTTTTCCTATATCGACCGTCAGGTGCTGGGCCTGCTGGTCGGGCCGATCAAGGCGGATATGGGCCTGACCGACACGCAGATCGGGCTGCTGATGGGGCCGGCCTTCGCGGTGTTTTACGCCACCATGGGCATCCCGCTCGGCTGGCTGGCGGACCGGCGCAGCCGCCGCACCATCATTGCCGTCGGTGTGGCCCTGTGGTCGGTCGCCACCGCCGCCTCCGGGCTGGCGCGCAGCTTCGGCGCCCTGTTCGCCGCACGCATCAGCGTCGGCGTCGGCGAGGCCACGCTCAGCCCCTGCGCCCTGTCGATGATTGCCGACATGTTTCCGAAATATCTGCGGGCACGGGCGATTGCCGTCTATTCCACGGCGCTGTCGGTGGGCGCGGGCACCGGCTATCTGATCGTGGCGGCGGTTCTGGATTTCGCCGATTCGCTGGACCTGTCGGCGCTGGCGGCCTACGGCATCGAGAAGCCGTGGCATCTGACCTTTGTCATGCTGGGCCTGCCGGGGGTGCTTCTGGCGCTGCTGATGGCGCTGGTGCGCGAACCGGCGCGGCGCGACGCCGGCAGCATGGGCGGCGCAGGTGGCCCCGGTTTCCGCGAGACCTTCGCCTATCTGGGCGCGCGCTGGCTGCCCTTTGTCTCGGTCGCACTGATCGTGTCGGTGATGACGGTGACGGCCTATACCAGTTTCTGGTATCCGGCCCTGTTCGAGCGCACCTGGGGCTGGGAGGCCAGTTTCTTCAGCCGCATCAACGGGGTCGCCCTGCTGATTTTGGGACCGGTCAGCGTCAATCTGGCCGGCTGGCTGGCGGACCGCTACAGCATGCGGAAAATCGCCGACGGTGCCTTTCGCATCATGGCTGTCGGCCTGTTCGTCATGGTGCCGAGCGCGGCGCTGTTCCCGCTGCTGCCGACGGGGATGAGCGCTTTCGTCACCTCGCAGGTGACGACGATCGGCATCGCCATGGTGTCGTCGGTCGGGGTGCCGGCGCTGTTCGCCATCTGCCCCGGTGAAATCCGCGGTCGGGTGACGGCGCTCTACTATATGTTCATCAGCATGGCCGGCCTGTTCATCGGCCCGCCGGGCGTGGCGCTGCTGACCGACAGTTTCTTCGCCGATGAAGGCATGATCCGCTATTCCATGGCACTGGTGCCGGCCTTGTACGGGCTGCCGGTCCTGCTGCTGCTGCCGGTGCTGCGCCGGGCCTATACGCGGGAAGTGGACCGGTTCGAGGCGGCGTTGGCCGAGACGGATTGAGCTAGGGCCCGACCGCCGCAGATCAGAAGGCCGCGGTCAGCGACGCCAGGACCGTTCGCGGCGTGCCGAGGGCAAGCTCTCCAAACGGACTGCCGTTGAAATAGGTTTCATTGCCGACGTTTTCGACATTGATGCGCGCAACGAATTTATCGAAGCTGAACCTCGCTCCAAAACCGAGGGTGGTCCAGGAAGGGATCGTCAGATCGTTTCCGAGGACGATGTCCGCCGTACCCTGATGGCGGAACTGGGCAATCACCGTCAGGCCGGTATCGGAGATGTCATACTCCATATTCGCGGAGACAACGAAATCGGGGATACCCGGGATCGGGTCACCGATGTTTGCCGCCACGTCAGAGGCGGTGATCTCATCGTCGAAAACCGTCAGACCGCCTATCAGGCGGATACCTTGGGCAAGCTCACCAAATGTGGAGATTTCAAGCCCCCGGATGCGTTCTTCACCGACCTCGCCGAAAATATTGGTGTCGGGATCAACAGCGGTGGAAACATCGCGTATCTGGAAGAGTGCGATATCCACGCTAAACTCTCCGATGTCGAACTTGCTGCCGATTTCAATGGAATCTGAAGCGATCGGTCCGAGCTGTTGCCCGGCATTCACGGCAAAAGCCGGTGCGGCGCCACCATTGCTCAACCCTTCAAGATAATTGGCGTAAATCGATATCCTGTCGCTTATCCGATACAAAAGGCCAAACCCCGGCGAAAAGTTGTCGCCTGTCGACTCGCTAAGTTTATCGCCGGTCATGCCATCCAGGTTTCTGATCCGAAGGTCCTGATACCGGATTCCCAGCGTCAATTGCAGGCGATCTTCGAAAAAGCCAAGCGTATCGAGCAAAGTGGCTCCGACATAGGTATTTCGTGCGGTGTCATTCTCCGGAAGGGTTGAGCGAACGCCGGGATTGGGCACGACGACAGGATTGAAGATATTGTTGGTAAACGCGTCGTTCGGGTCAAACCCTACAAAGTCAAATCTTTCCGACTGGAAACCCCAGTTCGCGGCGGCAACGAAATTGTGGGTGATCGCGCCGGTCTCGAATTCCGAGCGTATGCCGCCTTCGAAATTCAGGCGTTCGGCGTCGGTCTGGAAGTCGCCGGTGTTCGTCGTAAAATCGCCATTCGGCTGAAGGTTGGAGGGAAATCCGGTGATGCTCTGCTCACCATTGAGGCTGCCGCTGGCGGCGCCAAAAATCATTGTGTTCGGGACAACGTCGTATTCCAACCTCAACGCGCCGAGCAGGGAGTCGGTGTTGATAAAGCCCCATGGCTGGTTCGGGTTGAAACTCGCATCAAAGTCAGTGGGCACAGGCCCGTTCGAGGCACTGAAAATCTCGCGCGTGTGTCCGCCCTGTTCATTCTCGTTATATCTTACGTCAAGGGCGGCACGGAACTGGCCCGTGTTGTAATCGACGGCGACCGCTATCGCACGCTGTTCACGGTCGCCAAAATTGACCTGAGTGTCTCCGCCCAGCACTTCGCCCCCGACACGTAAGCCCCACTCGTCTTCCCGGCCAAAGCGGCGCCCGATATCGAACTGAACAAACCCGACGGAGTCCGACTGGAAACCGGCGGTCAATGTGTTGACGTCTTTTGATTGAGCGCGCTTGGGAACGAAGTTTACGGTTCCCCCGACAAGCGAAGAGAAACCGGCCGATTGACCGGCGAACAGGGCTGTCGGCCCTCGCAAAAACTCGACCCGTTCAATGCCGACCAGACTTGGCTGCGCGGCGAATACCAGATTCGCCGGTTCCATTGAAGCCAAAGCCATCCCTCGACACCTGGACGCCGCGGGACTGGAAATTCGTCACACCCTGGTTGGGGGTCGTTGTCGCCTGAACCGAGGGGATGCCCTGCAGCACTTGATATATTTCGGTTGCCTGCCGGTTTTTAATGTATTCGGCCGTGAAGCTGGTGGTGCTCAAGGGTGTCTCCAGCCTGCCTTTGGTCCCCAGCAGACCCAACTGCTGTTCAGTGGCCACCTGGCCCCTGACATTTCCGGTCACGATGATTTCTTCGGCAACGGCAGCCTGTTCAGGCGCCGCGGAATGCGTCCGGGATACCTTCTGCACCAGCACATACCCCCCGGTTCGGCCCGAGGTCGCTGTCAGACCCGTCCCTCGCAGCATGGTGCTTAACGCGGCGGCCGGTGCGTAGCGGCCTGATACGGGCGATGTCGTCTTCCCCTGTATAAGCGCGCCATCGCCGGACACCGCAATGCCATACTCTTGTGAAAATACTAGGATCGCGCTCGACAGCGGCTGCGCTTCAATCTGTACATATCTGATCGGCGCCTGATCCGACCCGCTCTGCGCCAGGGTCGGCGCTGCCAGCCCGATCGCCGCTGCGCAAACCGCGCCAAGAAGAGTTGTTTTTGCCCAAGAACGACGTGACATGCCCTGACTATCCCCTGTGAATGATTTTGCGAGTTGTTGTCATTAACCGCTTCATTCATGAGATGCTCGAAGGCCGAAAAATGTTCCTTTGACCCAGCAAAAAAGTGAACTGATTTTTAATTCACTAATTTTTTTCAAAATGTTGGATGACTTTATTTTTTTCGTAGAACAGTCTGTCCAGGATCTGTCCTGTCAATCCGGATGGGATGAATATCAGACAGCGTATCCAGCACGGCGTCGATATTCACGTCGGGAAAGACACCGCTGAATTGTAGCGTCTTGATCTCAGGCGCGTCCCCGTCAACGGCAATCGGCGTCTGCGCGTAACGGTTCAGATCAACCACCAATTCAGCAATGGAGACATTCTGGTAGACAAGCCTGTCGGTGCGCCAGGCTGCGATGAAGTGTGTTCCGGTATCCGCCACGTTTTGGAGACCATCTGCGATCGTCGCAGTAACCTCCTGGCCGGCGGCAAGATCCCGGGTTGTGGTCATCCCCATATATTGGCCGTTCATGATGAAAGGATAGCCGACTTCAACACGGCCTTCTGCCACGCCCACCCGGAATGTATCGCCACTGTTGCGCACATCAAAGGCGGTACCGACGGCAGTGGCCGTCAGATCGCCTGCCTTGACGGTGAATGGCCGGGCCGCATCCGGCGCGACATCGAAATAGGCGACTCCTGCGGTCAGCGTCACCGTGCGCTTATAGGCATAAAACCGGGTTTCAACCGATGACCGCGCGCCGAGCGTGACTTCCGTGCCGTCTGCCAAGGCGACAGTTGTGCGTTCACCGAGGTTGCTTTCATACTGGGCGACAACAGGGGCGGCGGACAAAGGATCGGTGATCGTTTGCCGGGGTCCAAAAAACACCACAAAGGCGAGACCCGCAGCCAACGCGCCACCCGCGGCGAGCGACAGGCCTTTTCTATCCCAGACAAAATCAACGACATCCATGACATGCGAACGGAATGTTCCGTATCGCGAGGGGCGTATGGTGTCAGGGAAATCGCTCTTGTGAAGCGTTTGCGTCAGCGCGACAGAGGTCTGTGCTTTCTCATACTCCTGCCTGTGTCTTGGGTCGCGTGTCAGCCAGGCATTGAAGTCCGCGCGGATTTGCGATGACAGCGGCGGTTCTTCCAGTCGAGCGAGCCATTCATGCGCTTCATAAGAGATGCGCTTCAATTCGGGCGTCAGATGTCTCGGCATCGCGTCTAATCCTCGTCGCTGAGGAGGAGTTCATTGAGCTGCTGATCCGCCCGCGCCAGATGCTTGATGACGCTGCTGCGGCTGATACCCAGTCTTCTCGCGATATCCTTTTGGGTCAAGCCTTCCACTCTTCGCATCAGAAGCACCAGTCGCCGGCGTGTCGGCATTGCCTCGACCAACACACGGATCGCACCCAGTTGCTCCCTCATGCATAGGATGCTTTCAGGGGTGGGAATGTCACCCTTGTCTGAAAAAAAAGTATCTAGGACATCCGGTTCTTTACGGGTGCGGACATCCATTTTGCGGCGTTCAATGGCCGCCAGGTTCAAGGCTGTGCGCCACAGGAAGGCACGCTTATTGTCCACGTCTGAAAACCCGGGATACTCAAAAACCCGGCGGAAGGCCTCGTGCGCCAGGTCCTGAGGTTCCGGAGGGCCATTCCCGAAGCGTTTTTTTAGGCCCTTCACCAGTTCCTCGGCGACTTGCTCGTAAAAGGCGGCAAACGACTGATCCTGCCCCATGGGCAGGGCCAATGCCTTCCCCTCACTGTCTCCGGCTTTTATTTTCTTTGGTATTTGCGTCATACCAGCCGGTGACCTTTTGCCAGATGTATTGGCGAATTCTGCGCAGATGCGAATTATTCGCAAGAAAGTTAAACGGTTTCAGCGATATTTCAAGCGCGGCGTGTCACGCGCTCATTCATCCGGAACGTGATCTTTCACTTTAATATGTCTGGTGGGGTGACATTTTCGTCCTGCCAGGCACCAAACAGGTGGAGGACCTGTTGCCCTTCGGGTAAATGAAGCCCTGCCGTAACGACCGGGCTCTTCAAACCATAGTCCAAAGGGGGATCGACACGGCCTGGCTCTGGCTCAAGCAAAAATCAGCAGCGGGAGGGCCGGGCCCGCAACACCCATAACCCCTTCCGGCCCTACCCCTCCAGACGCTGATTGCATTCGAAAAAATGGCCGTCAGGGTCGAACAGGCCGACGGAGCGGACGCGGACCACGCCGCCGTCGGCGCCGGGATATTCTGTTTCGCTCAGCGGTGCGCGGATGGTGCAGTCGTGGGCTTTGGCGCGGTCATGGGTGGCGGCGGCGTCGTCCACGGCCAGCACGAAAATCGGGTTGCCGTAGCCGACCGTGTGGTCGACCGGCGGTGCGGGCTTGACCGGGTCGATCCATTGCAGCAGGCCGATCATGCCGATAACCGGGTCCTCGCCGCGCACGATCACCAGACGGGTGACATCGCCCTTGTCGCCGGCGGGCAGCAGTTCGCCTGTCAGGGGGATTTCATTGTCGTAATAGACATCCAGGCCCAGCACATCGCGGTAAAAGGCAAGCGATGCATCCATATCGCGGACCAGCAGGGTGGTTCGGCGTACCATCGTGGTCATTCGACCCCTCCATTGACCAGAATTTGTTATAATTCTATAACAACTTTAAAAGGGATCGGAAGGGGGATTTCAATGGAAAGTGTGGGAAAACCGAAAGTGCGCTTCCAGCGGGCCAATTATGTGGTCAGCGACATGGAGCGGGCGCTGACATTTTACCGTGACATTCTGGGTTTCGAGCTGGCGTTCATGAAGGATTCGCCAGACGATTCCTATAGCTACGAGGTGTTCCAGATTCCGCGCCATGCCAAGATGCGGTTCGCCGTGCTGAACGCGCCGGGCCAGCCGCGTGTCATGGCACTGACCGAGCTGAAAGGGGTGGAGCTGGCCGCCATGCCCCTGCCGAGCCGGTCGGCCATCGTGCTGGATGTGGAGGATTTCGACGGCATCAAGCAAAAAGTGTTCGAGGCCGGTCTGACCATATTCGACGAGGGCAAGCTGGTGACCAATGACGGCCGTACGGGCCGTGAGCTCGGCTTTCTGGACCCTGACGGCAATCTGGTGGTGGTTTACACCATTCTGACCCACCCGTCCTGAACCCTTGGTTCTTGAGGGGCGTGTCATGACGGATATCCGCAAAACCTATGTGGACGGGCCGGACGGGCAGATCCATGTGCGTGTGGCGGACGGGTCCGCATCCGCTGCGTCGGAGGGTGGCGCGCGGCCGCCGCTGGTGTGTTTTCACATGAGCCCCTATTCGGGCGATTATTACCGTCCGTTCCAGCAGGCGGTGGCGCGGGACCGACTGGTGCTGTGCCCGGATACGCCGGGGTATGGCGGGTCGGATGCGCCAAAGACGCCGCAGGGCATGGCCGGCTACGCCGCCGCCATGATTGCCGTGCTGGACGCCTTTGCCCTTGGCAGGGTCGATCTGCTCGGCTTTCACACCGGGACCTTTATCGCCGTCGAACTGGCGGTGACGGTGCCGGCACGCGTGCGCCGCCTGGTGCTGCCGGGTATCCCTTATGTGGATGCGGCCCGACGCGCGGATGTTAAGGCGGCCTACGCGGCGCCGAGGCCCTATTTCGACGACGGCAGCTATCTGGCCGGCCGTTGGAAGAAGGGACTGGCCGCGAGGGGACGGCAAAGCGATGCGCGGTTTCTGGCCCAGTTCGCCGAAAGCCTGCGGGCCGGGGCCGAGGGTATCAACCGGGGCTTTCAGGCGGTGTTCGACTATGACGCCGACGACCGCCTGCCACGTGTGACCCAGCCGGTTCTGGTGCCGGTGCCGGACGAACAGCTGGCGGATAACAGCCGCAAGGCCGCCGCCCTGATCCCCGGCGCCAGTCTGGCCGAATGGCCGGACCTGAGCGGCGACCTGTTCGAGGCGGACGCGGCGGCGGTGGCGGCCCGCGTGCGGGACTTCCTCGACGCCTAGCCCTGCCTTTCCCCTTGGGGGTCTTCTTGTGGCGCGGGTTAGCCGGCCTGCCAGGCGGCGGCGATTTCGGCGCCGGTGGCCGACCATATGGCGCCGCTGTATGCCAGCCGGGTGAACAGGGTTTCCAGTGCATGGATGCGGAAGGGCTGGCCGATGATATAAGGGGTCAGGGCGATATGCAGGATCCGCCCGCCGTGCCGGCTTGCCTCGACGCGGAACAGGGTGAAGGCGTCCAGCACTTCTTCCACATAGCGGTCTTCGGTGTGGCCCAGGGTGACAAGCTGGTGCCGGTCTTCCAGCTCGTAAGTATGGGGCATGGCGATGAGCGGCCCGCCCTCCGTCGTCATGCCGTAGGGCATGTCGTCATTCACCCAGTCGCAGAGATAGCCGATGCCGTGGCCGGGCAGCAGATGGGGGGTGTTTTCACTTTCCGAGCGCGCGGGGCTGAGCCAGCCGGTGACGGGCTGGCCGGTGGCCCGGCGCAGGATATCGAGGGTTTCGGCGATGCGCGCGTCCTCATCCTCGCGGGGCAGGCCGCCATGGTGCGGATGGTTCATGTCCAGCCCGTGGGCGATGACTTCATGCCCGCCTTTCAGAACCGCCTCGACCAGATAGGGATAGCGGGTGGCGATGGCCGCGTTCATCGGTACGCCGGCCTTCAGACCGAACCGGTTCAGCAGTTTGAGAATGCGGTAAATGCCGACCCGGTTGCCATAATCGCGCGTGGTGTAGGTGCGATAGTCCGGATAGGGGGTGACCATGTGGCCGGGTGCCCGCACCGGTCCGTCATCCGGCGTCAGGGGGAAATATTCCAGCGCCACTGTGACCCACAGGGCGACCGGTGCGCCGCCGGGCCAGGCCACGGGTGGGCGTTCGAAAAGATTGGACCATGGGTACAGCGTGTGATCCATGCCGTGGGAGCGGTGGGGATAACGCAGATAATCGTCGGGCAGCGGCATGGCTTTATCCCCTTCCTTTGGCGGTTTTGGCCCTGATATCGGCCAGGGCCGTGTCATAGTGATGCTGAAGATAATAGTCGGCGATTTCGCCGGCGGTGGTGATCCAGACATCGTCCCGGTGGGCGGCCACATGGTCCAGCACATCGCGAAACGGGCCGATGCGGTGCGCCCGTCCGACCAGATAGGCGTGCAGGGGAATGCACATCACCGTGCCGCTGGCCTCGCCCTCTGCCAGCAGGGTGTCGAAATGCCGTTTCAGCAGGTCGGTATACTGGCGGGGGCTCTGACCATAGACATTGTAGGCATAATGGTCGTTGACCTCGAGCGAGTAGGGCATAGAAATCAGCCGTTTGCCGCTTTTCGTCTTCAGCGGCTGTGGCTGATCGTCCTGAAACAGATCGCAACTGTACCGGAAATCATACTCGGCCAGCAGGTCGATGGTGCGCTCGGTATGGGTCAGGGCCGGGGCCAGATAGCCGCGGATGCGCTGACCGGTGGCGTCCTGCACGGTTTTGATGGAATCTTCCAGAATGGCTCGTTCCTGCGCTTCGTCCATGCCGTAGATATAGCGGGTGTTGTAAATGCCGTGGGAGAAAAACTCCCACCCGCGGGCGGTGCAGGCCTCGATGATTTCAGGGTGGTGCTGGCACATGGCGACCGACAGGGACACCGACCCGCGCATGTCGAACGCATCCATCAGCTCCATCAGACGCCAGTGGCCGACGCGGTTGCCGTGGTCGCGGTAGCTGTAGGGCGTGATGTCCGGATGGGGGCGCGGCCAGGATTTGCGCTGAGGGTTGACGGGCGGGTTCAATTCGTAAAATTCGATGTTCGGCGCGATCCAGAAGGCGAGCTTCCTGCCGTCCGGCCAGGTGATTTTGGGCCGGTTTTCATACGGCCAGTAGTCGTACAGGCCGGGGTCGGACTTGCGGGGGTCTGCTGTCATGATTGCTGGTCCCATATCATGCCTGGGTTCAGGATCAGGCGGGCGTTTCGGGTCAGGCCGGCGTGTAGGCGTCGATCCAGTCCAGCACATCGGCGGTCCGGACCACATCGGCATATTTCAGTTGCAGGTCCGTCAGGTTGGCGAAGTGATAGCTTTCGTGTTTGTCGGCCACGCATTCAATGGGCACGATGGCGCGGTAGCCGTGGGACAGGGCATCCACCGCCGTCGCCCGCACACAGCCGGACGTGGACCCGCCCGTGATCACCACCGTGTCTACCCGGTGCCAGGTCAGAAAGGACTGGAGCGGCGTTTCGAAAAAAGCGGACGGCATGCGTTTGGTATAGACGGCGTCCACCGTGTCGTCGATGTCCAGCCGGTCGTCAAAGGCGTGGCGCTCTGATCCCACCTTGATGTTCTGGAGGCTGTCGGGCGTATCGGTACGGGTGCCCCAGACGCCCGCGTCGGCGCCGTTTTCCATATAGGCCACATGGGTCCACACCACAGGCAGGCCGCTGGCGCGGGCGCGGGTGGACATGGTGCTGATATGGTCCATCTGGCGGGGGTCGGTGATATAGGCTGTTTTCGGAAACAGGTCGGGCCGGGTGTAGCCCTTTTGCGGGTCCACATTGACGACGGCGAGTTTGTCGCCGAAGCCGAATTTGGCCCGCGCCGGGTTGGCCCAGACCTCTTCAAAGATCTGCTTCGCGGTTTTTGTTGTCGTCTGCATGGTGGGTTCGCCGGTCATGATTGTCCCCCTTTGCGTCCGCACGGCCTGTGTGCGGGGTCCGTCGTGTCTTGTTCCGGTGAAATTGTTATAACTGTATAACAACCACGTCAATTACAGGCTTGCGGTCAACCGCCGGAGGAAGGCTTTCGGCTTGCGCCGGAACAATGTTTCCCCCACGGCGAAGGCTTCGGCGCGCAGGCGGGCGGACTGGTGCCGGGACGCCCGCACGGCGGCCGACACGGCGCGTCGCGGCAGGGCGGTCCTGTCCCGGTGGATATAGTCCTCCAGCATGGCCAGATCGTGATCGTCGCCGAGCAGGTCGGCAAGCCCGTCCAGGCGGTCGCAGCGGCGCGCGTGCCGTGTGCCGGGCGCCGGCGCCAGAAGCCGCATCTGGTGCCGGTGCGTTTGCAGGGCCTTGCGCCAGTCATGCAGATGGTCCGCATCCGGTGCGGCGCGCGCCTGTTTCCACGCGGTGCGCGCGTCGCGGTATCCGGCCAGCAGCCCACGGCGGACCGTGCCGGGGCCGAAGGCGTCCGAGGGCCATGCGCGCAGGGCTTTTTCCGTCCGTTCCATGGCGCGGCGAAACCCCTTAAGCGCCCGGGCACCGTCCACCGCATGGGCGTGGCCCCGGGTCCTGTCCGCCAGGATACCGCGTAGCAGGCGCAAGTCCGCCTTGTCCTCTGGGGCGTCGGTGCATGCGATCAGGCGGTCGAGGCATTCCAGCCGGGCGGCGCTGTCGCGGGTTTTGCCCAGATCCCTGGCGGCGGCGGCAATCCGCCTGTCGCTCTGCCGGACGGCGCCGGGGCGGGCCGGGGCCGCCATGCGCAGAAGACTGCGCAGTTTTTTCGCCCTTTTGCGGCTGTCGTGGATACGGCTGTCCATGTCCGGGTAGGGCGGCCGGCACAATGCGGCCGCCCGGCGTGCCTGTCGGACCGCCCTGTCACCAAGGCGGGCGGAGCGCGGAAAACCGTCATGATATGGTTTGGGCATGTGTATCCCGGCCTGTGTCCTGTCCGTTTCGGCCAGCCGCCGGCACTGTCCGTGCCGACAGGGAGACGGACCGTCATATATCAAGGACTTATATAGGACCGGTGGAGACTGTCTTCCAGATGCCGGGCGGTCTGTCGGGCGGATACCGAAGGGGACGGCAGGGGCCCCGGTGCGGAATATTTGCCGTATCCGGATTGAAGAATAGCTGTTCAGAACCACTTAACGATGCAACTAAGGGGCTGTATAGGGTCATTGAACGCCGGCTTGCACGGGTTGTAATTCGGGCGGTAATTCGGGCATTAACTCGGGCAGACACCATGACGGACATTGCAATCACGGATGTCGCCGAGGGCGATGTCGGGGCCATTGTTGACCTGATCCGGGCGCTGGCCGCCCATGAAGGGCGCCCCGACGCGGCGACGGTGGGGGCTGAGGCTCTGACGGACCTGCTGTTCGGGCCGCTGGCGATTGCCCATGGCCTGATCGCCCGCAGAGTCGGCGCGCCGGTCGGCTATGCCCTGTTCGGGGTGAAATTCGCCAGTTTCACCGGTGCACGGCTGCTTTATATCGATGATATTTTCGTTCACCAAAATGTGCGTGGACATGGCCTGGGTACCGGATTTATGGCGGCGCTGGCGCGCGAGGCGGTGCGGCGCGGCTGCGCGGCGATGGAATGGTCGGCGCTTGACGACAATGATCAGGCACTGGGGTTTTACGACCGTCTCGGTGCCATCGAAAAGACGGGCATCCGGTATTTCAGGACCGACGGGGCGGACCTGTCCCGTCTGGCGGACGCGGCGATGCATTTTCAGGAACAGGGCGGATAATCATGGCGGACGGAGACAGCGTGACGGAAAAGACGGCGGCCTATGCCGCCGTGCGCGGGGAGATCATGGCGGTGTTGGCGGGCGAGCCGAATGTGACGGCCCGCATGGCGACGGTGTCGTGTCTGTTGGCGCAGGCCTTTCCGGACCGGTATTACTGGACCGGGTTTTACGTGGTGGACCCGGAGCGACCGCGCGAACTGGTTGTCGGCCCCTATCAGGGCACCATGGGATGCCTGCGCATTCCGTTTGGCCGGGGGGTCTGCGGGACGGCGGCGGAAACCGGCCGCACGCAGATTGTCGAGGATGTGCTGGCGATTGAAAACCATATTGCCTGCGACCACCGCAGCCGGTCGGAAATCGTCGTACCGGTGCGGGACGCCAGCGGGCGGCTGATTGCCGTTTTCGATGTGGATTCGGCGCGGACCGGCAGTTTTGACGCGGAAGACGCCCGGCAGCTGGAGGCGCTTCTGGGCGATGTTTTTGGAGGGAAAGGCGTATGAAATATCTTCACACCATGGTCCGGGTGACGGACCTGGACGCATCGATGGCATTTTACCGCGATGCCCTCGGCCTCAGGGAAGTCAAACGCACGGAGTATCCGCAAGGGCGGTTTACCCTGGTGTATCTGGCAGCCCCCGGTGACGAGGACGCCCAGGTCGAACTGACCCATAACTGGGACCCGGAAGCATACACGGGCGGTCGGAATTTCGGCCACATCGCCTATGCGGTCGATGATATTTACAAGACATGTCAGCATCTTATGGACAAAGGCGTGACCATCAACAGGCCGCCGCGCGACGGGCGCATGGCCTTTGTCCGCAGTCCCGACAATATTTCCATTGAATTGCTGCAGCGCGGTGAAGCATTGGCACCGGCGGAGCCATGGTCCTCCATGCCCAATGTGGGTGAGTGGTGAAGCAAAATGCCAATATCGCCGGTGATAAAACTGTTACCAAGTTTTTATGTGCAGCGATCAATGCTAGGATGAAGAACGGCCTTGCGGGTATCTTCACGGTTTTCTTCTTTGGCGATTGAGGATTTTTCCGCAACCTGGTGGGCAAGGGGCGTGGTTACGTGAAACTCAGTTGGTCCAATCGCGTTTCGTTCAAGATGGCGGTGACGGCTGTCATCATCGCCTTTGCCGTGGGCATGCTGCTGTCGGCGGGACAGGTGTATCTTGATTACCGCGAGGAAGTGGACCTTCTGGACGTGAAGGTGCGAAAAAGCCTGCAAGTGGCGGAAAACGCCGCCACGCGGGCGGTTCTGATTCTGGACTCCGACCTGGCGCAGGAAGTTGTCTCGGGCCTTTTGGAATATGATTATGTGGCCGAGGCGATGATTCTGGATGACAACGGCTCGGTTCTGGCATCCAGCGCGCGGGATATGGCGGGCGCCGATTTCGGGTCCAGCTATGCGCGGCTGATTTTCAACGACATGCTGGTTTACGAGTTTCCGCTGCAATTGCCGCCAAGCATGGCGGAACAGCCCGGCGTACTGCGGGTGATCGTGGACCGGGCGCTGGGTCTTCAGCCGTTCTTTTCCCGCGCGGTGACGATTTTCGTATCCGGGTTCGTGCGCAATCTGCTTCTGGTGATGTTGCTGTATTTCGCCTTTTACCGGGGGATCACCAAACCGCTCGGCCAGATCGTCGACAAGGTATCGCGCATCAATCCCGAACACCCCGGCGAGCAGCGTATTTCCCCGCTGCGCCGCCATGAGCGTGATGAACTGGGCCTGTTGGTGGGACAGATCAATCTGGCCTTCGATGCGGTGCAGGTGCTTCTGGACAATCTGCGCTCGACCAACCGGGCGCTCAGCTCATCCGAGGAGGCGCTGCGCCGCCGGTCCTGGGAACTGGAACAAGAAGTGGCCCGGACCAAGAAAACCACCATGGAACTGATCGCGACCAAGGAAGAGGCCGAGGCCGCCAACCGCGCCAAAAGCGTGTTTCTGGCCAATGTCAGCCATGAGCTGCGCACGCCGCTGAATGCGATCATCGGGTTTTCATCCATCATGGATGAGCAGCTTTTCGGTCCCATCGGGCATAACAAATACCGGGAATACCTTCAGGATATCCGGTCGTCCAGCCAGCATCTGTCCGATGTCCTGGGCGAGGTGCTGGATCTGGCCAAGATCGAGGCCGGGGAATTGAGCCTGGAAGAGGAATGGGTCGATGTGGCGCGTCTGTGTCATGAGGCCAAGGCCCTTATCAGCGGTCAGGCACAGGCCAAGGGCTTTACCGTCGACGTGGATGTGGCCGACAATCTGCCGGCTCTTTACGGCGATCGGTTGCGTATTAAACAGACGGTGCTGAACCTGTTGTCCAATGCCGTCAAATTCACGCCGACGGGGCGCGGCAATGTCACGGTTTCGGCGGCACTGACGGATGAGGGCGGCATGCGGCTGGCCGTCAGCGACAGGGGGATCGGTATCCCGCCGGACGAGCAGGCGCTGGTTTTCTCGCCTTTCATGCGCTCGGCCTCGGCGCACAGTCGCAGCCATGAGGGCACCGGGCTGGGACTGGCGCTGGTGAAGGCGTTTGTCGACAGCCATGGCGGCCGGATCGAACTGGAAAGCACCGTCGATGAAGGCACCAGCTTCATCATTTATTTTCCGCCGTCACGGGTCGGCGTCGGGGATGCCGAGACCGCCTATCCGGACAATGCCCGCGTGATATAGGCGCCCGCTCCCAAAAGACCGGATACCCGGCAATACTGGCGTGCTGCCATGCATATCCATGCAGCCCGCGCCGGTGCGTATCATCCGCTCCGGTGTGATGGTCGCGCCATATGTCGACACTGTTCGATGCATGGCGGCCATTATTCGGGCGTTGCCTTTTTGATAAAATATGTCCCCTGGGTCGCCGTGGCCCGGAGTCGTCACCGATGGTCCCTTCATGTGGCGGGACTTTTTGTCATTTTTCCACCGGTTTTTAATGTTTTGCCTCACGCCGGTTGCGAAGCCGTGCGGAAAAGGATAGTTTGGTGGAAATTGTGCAGTGCAACACAAATTGCCTTTACCGGTATCCGACCTGCTTTTGACGGCATGGAGTTCCGGCATGAATTTTAGGAGATACCAGCGATGATGCTCTATACGCTTTATGAATTGCAGCATGCCGCCTTCGCGCCGCTGCGTTTTATCGCTGATCAGGGGCAGCAGGTTTTCAGCCACCCCTATAATCCGGTTTCGCGTACGCCCGTCGGCAAGCTGGCGGCGGCCAGCTTCGACATGGTCGAGCAGCTGACCCGGCGTTACGGCAAGCCGAAGTTCGGACTGCATGAAACCCTGATCGACGGCAAGCCGGTGGCGGTCGAGGAACAAGTCGTCAGCCGCAGGCCGTTTGGCCAGTTGCGGCATTTCAAGCGCATGACCCACCGCAAGGACCCCCGCGTTCTGATCGTGGCGCCGATGTCAGGCCATTTCTCCACGCTGCTGCGCGGGACGGTCGAGGCCATGCTGCCCGAGCATGATGTCTATATCACCGACTGGCGGGATGCCCGGGATATCCCCATTGTCGACGGCAGTTTCGATCTGGACGATTATATCGATTACCTGATCGGCTGGCTTGAGGAACTGGGACCGAACACGCATGTCATGGCCGTCTGCCAGCCGGCCGTTCCGGTTTACGGTGCCGTCAGCCTGATGGAGGCGGAACAGCATCCCTGCACCCCGCCGAGCATGACCCTGATGGGCGGCCCCATCGATACCCGCATCAATCCGACCGAGGTCAATCAGCTGGCCACCAAGCGCCCGCTGCACTGGTTCGAGGAAACGGTCATTACCGTGGTGCCGTTGCCCAACAAGGGGTTCATGCGCAAGGTTTATCCCGGTTTCCTGCAACTGGCCGGTTTCATGACCATGAATCTGGGCGACCATGTCAGCAAGCACCAGGAACTGTTCGAGCATCTGATCGTCGGCGACGGTGAAAGCGCCGACAAGACCAAGGGATTTTACGAGGAATACCGCTCGGTCATGGACATGACCGCTGAGTTTTATCTGCAGACCATCGAGACGGTGTTTCAGCGCCACGCCCTGCCCGAGAGTGACTGGTATTCCCGCGACCGTCATATCAACCCGGAAAACCTGAAGACCACGGCCCTGCTGGCGGTTGAAGGGGAACTGGACGATATTTCGGGTCTGGGTCAGACCAAGGCGTCCCTCGATATTTCAACCAATCTGTCGGATGACAGGAAACAGTATTTCCAGGCGCCGCAGGTGGGGCATTACGGTATCTTCAACGGACGCCGCTGGCGGACCGTTATCCAGCCCAAGGTGCGGGATTTCATCCGCGCGCATGACCGCGCACTCGCCCGGACGCCCAAGGCATCGGCCAAGCCCGCTGCCAAATCCACCGCCAAGCCAGCCGCCAAGCCTGCCGTCACTGCCAAGGCCGCGACAGCCGCGACACCCAAGTCGGTGACGCCCAAGGCGGCCACCCCGGCGACGAAAACGGTGGCCAAGTCCACCGCGACCACAGCACGCAAGGCCGCCGCGCCGCGTAAAGGTACGACGGCAAAGGCAGCCACGCCGACAGTGTCGGCATCGGCTGCAAGCGCGGCTGTGAAGCCCGCACCGAAAGCCGCCGCAAAACCGGCGGCCCGTCAGGCCGTGAAAACCACGACGTCCGAAACAGCCGCTCCTAAGACAACGGCCCCCAAGACAGCGACCCGCAAGCCGGCCGTGCGCAAAACGGCGGCCCCCAAACCGGCTGCGACGGAGTCCGGGGCGCAGACACAGCCCAAACCCGCCGCCAGCCCCAAGGCGACGGCCAAGACCGGGACAGCTGCCAAGACGGCCGCCGCGCCCAAGGCCAAAACGGTGCAGACAACCCCGAAGGCGGTTTCGTCCACAGCGACCGGCAAGACACCCGCGGCAACGGCATCCGCGAAAAAAACGCCTGTAACACAGGCATCCGGGACAAATGCCGCGCCCAAAGCCGCCCCTAAAGCCGTTGCACCGAAGGCGGCCGCAACGCCCAAGGCGCCGGCCAGAGCGACTGCGGCGAAAACGGCATCGCCGTCCAAAGCAGGCAGTGCCGGTGCGCCGTCCACGGCAAAACCGGCTGCACCGGCCGCGAAGAAGCCGCAAGCCCAGGACCCGAAGGCAAAGCCCGAGGCCGCTGCCCCGGCAAAAGCCACGCAGGCTCAGACAACCTCGGCAAAGGCGGCCCCGGCAAAGGCGACATCGGCGCCAGCCGCAGCCAAGCCAGCCGCAGCCAGACCAGCCGCAACAGCGACAAAGCCGAAAGCCGCTGAATGATGCGGTGTGTGATTGCCGCCGGGATGCTGTGCATCGCGGCGGCCGGCCTGCCGACCCCGGCCGCATCGGACGGGTCTGCTGGGGACGGGTCTGCTGGGGACGCGTCTGCTAAGGACGGGGCGGCCGATGTGGGCCAAGGCGGTGATGCGGGCGGGACGGATGGTCCGCTGGCCGTTGTCACGGCCCTGTTCGATGCCATGCGGGCAGGGGACGGCGCGGCGGTGCGGCCCCTCGTCATGGAGGGGGCCAGCCTGAACCGGGTGATGGCGGACGGCCGTCGCCGCGCGGGCAGTTTCGAGACCTGGGCCAATTGGGTCGACAGGCAGGATGCCGGTGCGGCGGACGAACGGATTTTCAACGTGCGGGTTGACCGTTTCGGACCGCTGGCCAGTGTCTGGGCGCCGTTCAAGCTGTATTTCAATGGCGAGCTGGCGACGTGCGGCGTCAATCATTTCATCCTGAATGAAACGGACGCCGGCTGGCGCATCGTGCACGGGATTGACACCCCCCATGCCGGTGACTGCGCGACGTTCAATCCCGACCCCTGAGGCTTTTGCTCCTGACACCTCTGGTCCCTGCCAGCCCTGATCCCGATACCTCTGATCTCTGTGACGCGTTTCCGGTGATGTGCGGTTTTCCGGAAGCGATGGTCTGTACTTTCGCGGCCGATCCGGTGCGTCAATCGGCCCCGCGTGTGCGTATCGCCCTTGCCAGTTTCGTGTAAATCCTTACACAGGAGCCATATCGTGTTTTTGGGATAGTGTGCTTCGATGCAGCCACGGACCATATTTCTGCTGATCCTGGCGCAGGCCGGTATGATCGCCGCCAGTATGACGGTGGTCAGTTTTGCCGCGCTGGCGGGCAAGACACTGGCCGGGGACGCGGCACTGGCGACATTGCCCGTGTCCATGTCCATCGTCTCCAACGCGGTGGCGACGGCGCCCATGTCGCTTTACATGGCGCGGTACGGCCGTGTCGCCGGCTTTCGTCTTGGTGCCGCATGCGGCCTGCTCGGTGCCGTTTCCGCCGCCATGGCGATCGAGGCCGGCGATTTCTGGTGGCTGACGGCGTCGATGCTGCTGATCGGACCCTATCTGGCCAGTGCCCAGTATTATCGTTACATGGCAGCCGAAAGCGTGCCCGAGGACAAGGCGCCGAGGGCGATTTCCCTCGTTTTGCTGGGCGGTTTGCTGGCGGCGATAATCGTGCCCAACACCGTCGGGTCGCTGAACGATCTGTTCCTGCCGCATGCCTTCATGGGGGCGTTTGTCTTCATCGCCGCCGTCACCTTTTTCGTGCAGGCCCCCATCGCCCTGCTGCCGGCGCGTCCACGACCGCCGGCCCCTGAGGGAACCGCCGGCCGGGCGCCTGTCGGCGACAGCGACAAGACCGTCCAGTCACCGGGCGATGCCGGCGACCCGCCGCGCGGACTGGGGGATTTTGCGCGCATGCCGGCTTTCTGGGCGGCTGTTCTCAATGCGGGGCTGGGCTATGCGATGATGAGCTTCGTGATGACCGCGACCCCGCTGGCGATGGAGGTGTGCGGGTTCGATGCGGTGACGGGCAGCCATGTCATACAGGGCCATGTGGTGGCCATGTATCTGCCAAGCCTGTTTACCGGCATGCTGATCAGCCGGGTCGGGCTGGTGCCCATGCTGCTGGCCGGGCAGGTGCTTTTTGCCGTTGCGTTCCTGACGGCGCTGAACGATGTCCAGATTTTGAATTTTTCCCTGGCGCTGGTGGCGCTGGGTATTGCGTGGAATTTCTGTTTTGTCGGGGGGACGGCGCTGCTGGTGCAGATATTGCGGCCTTCGGAACGGGGCAGGATACAGGGGGTGAACGAGCTGATTGTTTTCGGCCTGTCGGCGTTGGCCTCATTTGCCTCCGGCGTCGTGCTGCGCTATCTCGGATGGCAGGCGCTGAACAGCGTCACCTTTGCACTGCTGAGTGTGTCGGCGCTTGTCACGCTGTGGTATGCCGCGCACCGGCGCGGTGGTACCGCGGACAGTCCGCACACCGGGCCGGCGGGGCGCGCCGCCACTGGAAAGTGATCCGTCGATCAAGGAGAAAACGCCGATGCTGATCGTTCTCAGTCCTGCGAAAAAACTGGATTTTGACAGTGAATCCCTGGCGACGGATACCCGTGAGCCGCGCCTGATGGGCGATGCAAAAACGCTGGTGGCGCGGGCCCGCACGCTGAAGGCCGGCGACCTGAAAGCCCTGATGGGTATATCGGATGCGCTGGCGGAGCTGAATGTCCGCCGTTTCAGGGATTTTGAGACGCCGTTCACCCCGGCCAACGCCCGCCCGGCCATCGATGCCTTCAAGGGCGATGTTTATCAGGGGCTGGATGCGCCAAGCCTGTCGGCGGATGACCGTGCTTTTGCCGACAGCCACATCCGCATTCTGTCAGGGCTTTACGGTGTTCTGAGACCGCTGGACCTGATGCAGGCCTACCGGCTTGAAATGGGGATCAAACTGTCCACTGAGACGGCCGGCGACCTTTACGGTTTCTGGGGTGACCGGATCAGCGACCTGCTGAACGCGGACCTCGCCGGCGAGGCGGAGCCCGTGCTCGTCAATCTGGCGTCCAATGAATATTTCAAGGCGGTGCGCCCCAAAAGGCTGAAGGCCCGCGTGATCACGCCCACCTTCAAGGAGGTCAGGGATGGTCGCGCGCGGGTGATTTCCTTCCTGGCGAAAAAGGCGCGGGGACTGATGACCCGCTATGCCATTGACAACCGTCTGGATGACCCGGAGGCCCTGAAAGCGTTCGATGTGGCCGGGTATGCCTATGACCCGGCCGCGTCCACCGATGATACATGGGTGTTCTCGCGGCCTCAGCCCTGACGGCCTGCTCTGGGTTCGACGGTGTTGCTACGCTGCGTGGTTCGGCAGCGTCGGGCACGCGAGGGATCGCGCTAGTCGGACAGGTTGCTGCCGCCCCAGAGCTTTGTGTAGGCCTCGCAGTGGATGATGATCGCCTTGAAGGCGGAAAGGTCCACATCCGCCGGAATTTCATAACGCTGGGCCCCCCGCGCCGAGGCCAGAGGGCTGATAAAGCGCGCACCATCGATGGCATTGCGGTTTTTCAGGTCGGCGATGTCCAGCGGGGAGAGAAAAATCTTCAGGTCCGGTGCCGAGGAGGTGCGGAAATCGTCACCGAGGACGATGATCTTCCTGCCGTCTTCTTCAACGATTTTCCACTGACCCCGGATGTGCTTCGATTTCTTGACCCAGGTTCCGCCATGCAGAAGCGTTGCGGCCTCGGCCGATGGCTCCTGCGCCATGGCCGACGGGATCAGGGCCGACGGTATCAGGGCGGGCGGGGCCGCCTGAAGGGTCAACAGAATGAGGGTCGCGCTGGCGATCAGGGACAGCAGGGAACGCATGACCGGTCTCCATCAGGGGTGTTGGCGTGAAATACCGGGTGTTTCTGGCAGAGGGCTATCCTCACGGGCAAGACACGATGCCGGCACAGGACCGTTATCCCCCATGGTGCCGGGCGGCGGGCCGACAGTGCAACGCGCAGGGCGGTCGCGCAGCCGTGATTGCGGTCCCTCTGGCGCGGTTGCGGGTCTTTGCTATACTCGGCCTTCACGTCAGGGGAGAGATTTTATGACCAAGGTGACCTTGAACGGCCGATCCGTCGAGCTGGACGGGGACGGCGATATGCCGGTTTTGTGGTATCTGCGCGATATTGCCGGCCTGACGGGGACCAAGTTCGGCTGCGGGGCGGGACTGTGCGGTGCCTGCACCATCCATGTGGACGGCGAGGCCCTCAGGTCGTGCCAGACGCGCCTGGACGACATTCAGGACGGCAGCAGTATCACCACGATCGAAGGGCTGGCGGACGGGGAAACGCTGCACGCGCTGCAACAGGCCTGGGCCGAGCATAATGTCCCCCAATGCGGCTATTGCCAGGCCGGACAGATCATGCAGGCGGCGGTTTTGCTGACCGAAAACCCGAACCCGAGTGACGCGGACATTGATGAGGCGATGTGGGGCAATATCTGCCGCTGCGGCACCTATCAGCGGATCAAGGCGGCGATCCGGTCCGTTGCCGGCACCGGATCCGCGTCCACGGCCGACGCGGCCAGGGCATGAGGGAGGCGACCATGACACTGATGACCAAACTGACGGCTGTCGAAGCCTCGCGGCGCGGCGTTCTGAAAGGCCTTGGCGCTGCCGGGTTTCTGCTGTCCGCGCCGATCGTCTCGAAAGGGTTTCGGGCCGAGGCCACGGGCAGGGCGGGGCAGCTGGAAAATTCCGTCTATCTGGCGATTGACGGTGACGGCACGGTGCACATCACCATTCACCGGGTGGAAATGGGGCAGGGCAGCCGAACCGGCCTGCCGATGATCATCGCCGATGAACTGGACGCCGACTGGTCGCGCTGTGCCTTTCATCAGGCGCTGGGCGATGCCAAATACGGCGACCAGAATACGGACGGGTCCACCTCGATCCGTAAATTCTACGATATTTTCCGCGAGGCCGGCGCGACCGCGCGGTTGATGCTGGAACGGGCGGCGGCGGCCAAGTGGGGGGTCGATCCCGCATCGGTGAAAGCGGACAATCACCGCATCGTCCACCCGGCGAGCGGCCGTGCGGCCGATTTCGGCGAACTGGTGGCGCTGGCGGTGGACCAGCCGGTCCCGGAAAAAGACGCGCTGACGTTCAAGTCGAAAGACCAGTGGCGCTATGTGGGCAAGCCGGTGCCGATCCTGGACATGAAGGGTATCATCACCGGGACGGCGGTGTTCGGCCAGGATATCCGGCGGGACGGTATGTTGTATGCCGTGGCCGTGCGGCCCCCGGTCGTCGGCGGGCGCATCACCGGTTATGACGCCGATGCGGCCAAAGCGGTGAACGGTGTGGTGGATGTGGTGGAACTGCCCGCCCTGAGCCTGCCGGCGGCGTTCAAGCCTCTTGGCGGGGTGGCGGTTCTGGCCACCAATACATGGGCCGCGATGAAAGGCCGCGATGCCCTGGCCGCCACGTTCGAGGATGGCCCGAACGCGGCCTATGACACGGCGGCGTATGAAAAACAGCTTTGGGCGTCCATCGATGGCGACGGCAAAAGCCACCTCAACCGCGGCAATGTGGATGAGGCGGAGGCCGGTGCCGACACGGTTTTGACCGGCGACTATTTCGTACCCCATCTGGTGCATGCCCCGATGGAACCGCCGGCGGCCACGGCCGACTGGGCTGACGACGGCACGGTGGATATCTGGACCCACGCGCAGGATCCGCAGACCGTACAGCAGACGGTTGCCGCACTGACCGGGATCGAGCCGGGGCAGGTCCGGGCGCATTCCGCGTTGCTGGGCGGGGCCTTCGGACGCAAGTCCAAGCCCGATTTCGCGGCGGAAGCGGCCATTCTGGCGAAAGCCGCCGGCCGGCCGGTGAAAATGGTGTGGACCCGTGAGGACGATATCCGCCACGGTTTTTACCATACCATCGCGGCCCAGCGTGTCACCGTTGCCATGGACACCGACAAACGCGTGACCGGGTGGCGCCACAAGGCGGCCTATCCTTCCATCGGTGCGACCTTTCAGAACGGCGCGGACGCGCCCGGCGATTTCGAGCTGAGCCTGGGCCTGCTCGACATGCCTTTTGATGTGCCGAGCGTGCGGGTGGAAACGGGCAAGGCCCCGGCCCATGTGCGGATCGGCTGGCTGCGGTCCGTCGCCAATATCCAGCAGGCCTTTGCCGTCGGATCGATGGTGGATGAAGTCGCCCATGCCAGGGGACAATCCACCGTGGATACATGGCTGGACCTGATCGGCAGTGACCGGCGGTTCGATCCGTCCGACGATGGCGGTACCTACAGCAATTACGGTGAAACGCTGGAGCGTCACCCGCTGGACACCGGACGGTTGAAGGCGGTGCTGAAAAAAGTGGCCGACATGTCCGGTTTCGGTCGCGATCCGGGACCGGGGCGCGGGATCGGCATCGCCGTGCACCGCAGCTTTGTCTCCTATGTCGCCTGCGCGCTGGAGGTTGCGGTGGACGAGGGCGGATTGTTGCGTGTGCCCAGGGCCTGGATGGCGATAGACTGCGGCCTTGCCGTCAACCCCGACCGTGTGAAGGCACAGATGGAAGGCGCCGTTATCTTCGGCCTGTCGATTGCCAGACACGGCCAGATCACGGCGGAAAAGGGGCGGATCGTCCAGGGGAATTATGACGGGTATCCGGTTTGCCGCATTGATGAAACCCCGGTGACGGAGGTGGCGATCATGGATGTCGATGCCGTCCCCGGCGGCGTCGGCGAACCCGGTGTGCCACCGGTTGCGCCGGCACTGGCCAATGCCATTTTCGCCGCGACCGGCAAGCGCCTGCGCCGTCTGCCCATCGCGGATCAGCTGATCGCCTGAGTCCTGCCCGATACGGCGGATACGAAAAACGGGAAACGCAAACCGGGAAGGCCTGTTCCGGTTTGCGCCCGGCCTGCCCGGTCGGGTATCGGGATATTATGAGATATGTGCCAGGCGTATCTTCTGGCAGGCGGTCATGGCGCTTTTCAGTGCGGAGAACATGGGCTAACAAGCCGGCACACGGTCACCGGTGCAGGGGCCGTCCATGTGTTTTCCGGCCTGTTTGAAGATGGCCCGTCCTGTTTGAAGATGGAAAGTGTACCGCGATGGCGCCGCCCCTTGTCAGTCTCCACGATGTTCAGATCGCTTATGGCGGCGCGGCCGTGCTGGACGGTGTCGATCTGCATATCCGGGCCGGTGAGCGGCTGTGTCTGATCGGGCGCAACGGTGCCGGTAAATCCACGCTGATGAAACTGATCGCCGGACGGCTCGAACCGGATGGCGGCGCGCGACGTCAACAGCCCGGTATCCGCACGGCCTATCTTGAGCAGGAGCCGGATGTCTCGGCCTGCCGCAGCCTTAAGGAATATGTGGCCGAGGGTCTGCCCGAAGGCGAACGGGACCAGCTTTACCGGGCGGATGCGGTGATGGATGCCCTGTCGGTGCGCGGCGATACGTCGCCGGACGATGCATCCGGCGGGGAAATCCGGCGCGCGGCCCTGGCGCGGGCGCTGGTTGGCGCGCCCGACCTTCTGCTTTTGGATGAGCCCACCAACCATCTGGATATTCAGGCGATTGAATGGCTGGAGACGGCGCTGAAAGACTGGCGGGGCGCCCTGGTGATGATCAGCCACGACCGAGCGTTTCTTGAGCATCTGGGCACGGCCTGCCTGTGGCTGGACCGGGGCGTGCTGCGCCGGTTCGACGGCGGGTTTGACCGTTTCGAGGACTGGCAGGACGCGCTTTTGCGTGAAGAGGCCGAAACGCAGGCCCGCCAGGATAAACTGATCGCCGCGGAAAGCCGGTGGGCGGTTGAAGGGATCACCGCCCGCCGCAAGCGTAATCAGGGGCGTTTGAGACGGTTACGGGACATGCGGGCCGAGCGCGCGCAGCGCCGCGCGCCCACGGGGCGGGCGGAGATGAGCCTTTCACAGGGACACGCCTCGGGAACGCTGGTGGCCGAGGCGGAAGATATTGGCAAATCCTATGACGGCCGCACCCTGTTCAGGGGGCTGTCCTTTCGCATCCACCGGGGGGACCGCATCGGTTTTATCGGGCCGAACGGCGCCGGCAAGACAACGCTGATCCGCACCCTTCTGGGCGATGTGACACCGGATGAGGGCCGTATCCGTCTTGGCACCAATCTGACGCCGCTGGTGATCGACCAGAAACGGTCCGCGCTGGACGAGGCCATGACCGTGCAGGATGTCCTGACGGGCGGACGCGGTGACTATGTACATGCTCCGGGCGGTGCGCAGCATGTCGCCACCTATCTGAAGGCGTTTCTGTTCGATCCGTCGGTGGCCCGCACCCCGGTCAGCGTGCTGTCGGGCGGTGAGCGGAACCGTCTTCTGTTGGCGGCACGGTTGGCGTCCCCGTCCAATCTTCTGGTGTTGGACGAACCGACCAATGATCTGGATATGGAAACGCTGGACCTGCTGGAGGAATTGCTGGCCGATTATACCGGTACCGTTCTCTTGGTGTCGCACGACCGCAGTTTCATCGACAGGGTGGTGACCGCCTGCTTTGTGTTCGACGGTGCCGGGGCTGTGACGGAGCATGCGGGCGGATACAGCGATTATCTTCAGCGTGAAGGCGGCGACCGGGGCAGTCGTCCGTCAGAAAAATCCGCTGAAAAGCCCGCGCGGAAATCCACCAGGACAGACACCGGGGACGCTGATGTGGTCCCGTTGAGACAGGCCAGGGCGAAGACACGCAGGAAACTATCCTACAAGGACCAGCGCGAATTGGACAGCCTGCCGGCGGAGGTTGAAATGCTGTCTATGCGTATCACCCAGATGGAGGCCGAATTGGCCGACCCCGATTTTTACAGCCGGGACCCGAACGGTTTCGCCAAGGTCTCGAAAGATCTGAGCGCCGCCCGCGAGGACCTGGATGCCAGGGAAATGCGGTGGCTGGAACTGGAGGAGTTGAAGGAAAGCCTGGAAGCGTCGCTCTGAATAGGCTGCTTTTCATAACCGCATGGGAACCGGCTTTTCACGGTGGCGGCCTTGTTTATCGGGTTGAAACATGGTCTAGGGTGATCGGCAGACAGGCGCCATGTACCGCGCGCCGGGCGGTCAATCACACGGTATAACGGCCGAACGTATGGAGTATCGGAAATGGGAGGCGACGCTGCACGGTAAGCCCAATGATGGTGAGGTCGGAGACGGAACCGTAAATCTCAAGGCGCTGCGCCGCCGTGCCATGGTTGAGACCGCCATTGTCAGCCCCCTTTGCGTCACGGCGCTGGAAGTCATCGGGATGACGGCTCTTCAGATACCCTTCAGCGCCGCGCGTATCGTTGTCGAACTGCCGGTCGCAATTTGTCTGTATTATGCGGTGCGATACTGCCTGCTGGAACGCGATGCGTTTCGCCGCGCCGGTGTGCCGGTGCACAAACAGGGACGCGGGGATTGATGATAAAGCGTCTGCTGGTTTGTTTTTGTCTGGCCGTGTCCGTGCGTGCACATGGGCAGGATGTTTGCACCATACCGGCCCTGCCCGAACCCCGTGCCAACAATGCGGTGGCCCTGTGGCCGGGACCGGACCCGTCAGGCCCGAAGGGTGAACAGGACGGCGTTGCCGGCGGCGCGCGGCTGTACAGTTTCATGGGGCTGGGGGCCGGCAAGACCTGGAAAGCGGTATCGCGCCAAGCCTATGTGCTGGAGGCCGGGGCGCACAGTTGGCGGCGTCTGGGCGATGTTCCGGTCGAGACAGGCCGACTGGCCGCAACCGCCGCAGCGGTGGCAGGCAAAATTTATCTGTTCGGCGGCTATACGGTTGCCCGCGACGGCGCGGAAAAATCCATGCCCGAGGTGTTCGCCTTCGATCCCGTCACGGAAACCTATGAACGCCGCGCGGACATGCCGATCCCCGTTGATGACAGTGTCAGCCTGGTTTACCGCGACCGCTATGTCTATTTCGTCAGCGGTTGGCACGATGTGGGCAATGTGGTCCATACACAGGTTTACGATGCCGCCGAGGACCGCTGGTTCCGCGCCACCAACTGGCCGGGCAAGCCGGTTTTCGGCCATGCCGGCGGTATCGTGGGGAACCGTATGCTGGTGGCTGGCGGTGTCGCGGTCGTCGGTGTGGACGCCGACGGCCGGCGGCAGTTCGCCCCTTATGCGCAGGCGTGGACCGGGGCAATCGACGCGGAGGACCCGGCGGCAATCGTCTGGACGCCTGTGCCGCCAATGCCTGAAGGCCCCGTGTACCGCGCCGCCGCCGCAGGGGACACGCGGACCGGTCTGATCTATGTCGCCGGCGGCAGCCGCACGGCCTATAATTATGACGGCCAGGGCTATAACGGGACGCCGGCGGTACCGACGGCCCAGGTCATGGCCTGGAACATGCCGACCGGTCAGTGGCGGCGGCTGGCCGACAAGCCGCTTGCGACCATGGATCACCGCGGCCTTCTTGCCTATGGCGGCGGTTGGGTCACGGTCGGCGGCATGACCGACGGCCAGACAGTGACCGGTGCCGTGGTTCCCCTTGATAACGGCGGCGCTTCCTGCCAGTAAATGGGCCACGCGACATGACGGCGTTTCCGTCTCCGGATCCGTGCCGGGGCCGGCCGTGCGCCGTTCGCTCATCACGATGCGTCAAGAAGAGGGCACAATGGCAGGCCATTCCAAATTCAAAAACATCATGCACCGCAAAGGTGCGCAGGACGCCAAGCGTTCCAAACTGTTCTCCAAGCTCAGCCGTGAAATCACCGTTGCCGCCAAAATGGGCGGGCAGGATCTGGATTCCAACGCGCGCCTGAGGCTTGCGGTCGCCACCGCCAGGTCCCAGTCCATGCCGAAGGACAATATAGAACGCGCCATCGCCAAGGCGTCCGGCGGGGACGAGGACAATTACGATGAAATGCGCTATGAGGGATACGGTCCCGGCGGCGTCGGGCTGATTGTCGAAGCGCTGACCGACAACCGGAACCGGACCGCATCGGATGTGCGGGCGATTTTCTCCAAAAATGGCGGGAATCTCGGTGAAAGCGGCTCGGTAGGCTTTATGTTCGACCGGGTGGGGGAAATTATCTTTCCCGCTGATGTCTGCGATGCCGACACCATGTTCGAGGCGGCGCTGGAAGCCGGCGCCCAGGAGGTGGATTCCGACGCGGACAGCCATGCCGTCTACACTGATGCTGAAGACCTGCATGCCGTCTCCAGTGACCTGACCGGGCGGCTCGGCCGCGACCCGGAAGCGGCCAAGCTGATTTTCAAACCGAAGGAACCGGTGCAGCTGGATCAGGAGGGTGCGGAAAAACTGATGCGGCTCATCGACGCACTGGATGATAATGACGACGTGCAGACCGTGTTCGGCAATTACGATATTTCCGACGAGGTACTGGAGAAGCTGGCCGGCTGATGCCGGTCACAGGCATGTCGGCCACGGGCAAGCCGGTCACGGCGGACACGGACAGGGGAAGGGATATCGCATGCGGCTGCTCGGCCTGGATCCCGGATTGCAACGCACCGGATGGGGCATTGTGGAAACGGAGGGTACGCGGCTGCGCCATATCGCCAACGGAGTGATCGTGTCGAACGCCAAACAGTCCCTTGCGAACAGGCTGGTGGACCTGCATGACGGTCTGAAGGCCGTCATCGCCGACTGGCAGCCGCAGTCATGCGCTGTCGAGGAGACCTTCGTCAACAAGAACCCCACATCGACGTTGAAGCTGGGTCAGGCACGCGGCATCGCCCTGCTTGTTCCGGCGGAAGCCGGCCTGCCCGTTGCGGAATATACGCCGAACCATGTGAAAAAGTCCGTCGTCGGTGTCGGCCATGCCGGCAAGGAACAGGTGGATGCCATGGTCAGGGTTCTGCTGCCCGGCGCGGTCATTAACGGCGCCGATGCGGCGGACGCGCTGGCGGTTGCCATCTGCCACGCCCATCATGTGGGCACAGCCGCAGCGGCAAAGGCGCCGGGCCGTCCGGCCGGAGGAGGATATCGCAGATGATCGCCAAGCTGACCGGTGTGCTGGATTCTCAAGGACCCGATTGGGCCATCGTCGATGTGGGCGGGGTCGGCTATCTTGTGCATGGGTCCACACGCACCCTGTCCCAACTGCCGGGCGCGGGCGAAGCTGTCCGCCTGCATATTGAGACGGTCGTCCGCGAAGATGCCATCACGCTGTATGGCTTTGCCGATGTGGCTGAACGGGACATGTTCCGGCTGCTGACGTCGGTACAGGGCGTTGGGGCGCGGGTGGGGCTGGCCATTCTGTCGGTTCTGACCCCGGATGCGCTGAAAATGGCCATTGCCGCGCAGGACAAGGGCGCGGTCGCCCAGGCCAGCGGCGTCGGCCCCAAACTGGCCCAGCGCGTTGTCAATGAACTGAAGGACAAGGTGGCGGGACTTGCCCTCGGCGCGGCCGCGTCCACAGCGGGCGGTGCGGCGTCCGCCCCTGCGGGTGGGGCTGGCGACAGCAGCGTGATGGACGATGCGGTGTCCGCGCTGGTCAATCTGCAATACAGGCCCGCTGATGCGATGGCGGCGGTGGCGAAGGCGCGGGCAGCCCTGGGCGAGGATGCCGACCTGTCCGCCCTTGTCCCGGCCGCCCTGAAGGAATTGAGCCCGTCATGACCGCCGGCAATTCCCCCATGGACGAAGACCGTCTGGTCGGAGCCGGTGAGACCGGTGCCGATACGTTGGACACCAATCTGAGGCCGCAGACGCTGGACGAGTTTATCGGCCAGGCACAGGCGCGGGAAAATCTGAAAATTTTCATCGAAGCCGCGCGCGGGCGCGGCGACGCGATGGACCATGTGCTTTTTTTCGGACCGCCGGGTCTGGGCAAGACGACGCTGGCGCAGATTGTCGCCCGGGAACTGGGCGTGAGTTTCCGCGCGACATCGGGACCGGTGATTGCCAAGGCGGGCGACCTGGCGGCGCTTTTGACCAATCTGGAGGCCCGCGACGTTCTGTTTATCGACGAGATTCACCGCCTGAATCCAGCGGTCGAGGAGATTCTCTATCCGGCGATGGAGGATTTTCAGTTGGACCTGATCATCGGTGAGGGGCCGGCGGCCCGCAGTGTGCGGATCGACCTGCCGCCGTTTACACTGGTCGGCGCGACGACCCGGTCCGGGCTGATCACCAAGCCGCTGCGCGACCGGTTCGGAATACCGACCCGGCTTGAGTTTTACAGCGCGGCGGAGCTGACCGAAGTGGTGCGACGGGGCGCGCGGCTGCTGGGATTGAATATCAGTGAGGACGGCGCCCATGAAATTGCCGCCCGCTCGCGCGGGACACCGCGAGTGGCCGGGCGGCTTCTGCGCCGGGTCCGCGATTTTTCGGATGTTGGGGGCAAGCCGGTGGTGGATGCCGGCGTGGCCGACGCGGCGCTGACCCGTTTGCAGGTGGACCGCCTGGGACTGGACCAGATGGACCGTCGTTTTCTGTCCTGTATCGGGGAAACCTACGGCGGAGGACCGGTGGGGATCGAAACGCTTGCCGCGGCCCTGTCGGAACCACGCGATGCGATCGAGGACATCATTGAGCCATATTTGATGCAGATAGGTTTGGTGCAGAGGACCCCGCGCGGACGGGTGCTGTCGGCCGAGGGGTGGAAACATCTGGGATTGACGCCGCCCGCAGGAAACGGAGAAGGCGGCCAACTGCCGCTGCTTGATGGCGGAACATAGGGCAAGGGCTACGCTGAAAGCGATGATACGCAGCGATGACTGAAGGACAGGGTGATCTTTATCCGGCCGATGGCCGCTGGATCGAGGGCGTGTTTCATTATCCGATCCGGGTCTATTACGAGGACACGGACCTGGGCGGCATGGTTTATCATGGCCGCTATGTGAGTTATTTCGAACGCGTGCGCACAGAAAGCATTCGCGGCACGGTCCTGGATGTGGACAGTCTGATGGAGCGCGGCGCGGCGGACGGCGGGCCGCTGATTTATGTGGTGCGTGGGATCAATATCACCTACCACGCGCAGGCGCGCGTCGGCGATGTTCTGACTGGTCACAGCATGGTGGCACGGGTTCGGGCCGCAGCCGTCGAAGCACGCCAGTGGATCACACGCGGCGACATGATGGTGGCCGAAGCGGATGTGGTGGTCGCGGTCGTCGGCGAAGACGGACGTCCGCGCCGGTGGCCGAAACCGGCCCATGCCCTTTGGCGCGACTGGTATGAAAAAGCACATGCAAGCGGGGAGTGAGTGAAGATGGATGAAACGGTCAGTGCCGTTGAACTGGGTGGCAATACGGCGGATTTTTCCGTTCTGGGGATGTTTGCCCAGGCCGATATCGTCGTGCAGTCCGTCATGGTTTTACTGCTTGCGGCCAGTTTGTGGGGCTGGTCGATCATTTTCAACACGGCGGGTCGCTTGAAAACGGCGCGCGGACGGGCGGACCTGTTCGAGGACAGTTTCTGGTCCGGCAATTCGATTGACGATCTGTATCAGGGCCTTAAATCGGCGCCGGATCACCCCATGGCCGCTGTCTTTGTCGCGGCGATGCGCGAATGGCAGCGCAGCCTGTCGGGCCGTGTCGGCACGCTGGACAAGATCACTGTGCAGGATCGTATCCAGCGGATCATGAATGTCACCATGCAGCGCGAGATGGACCGTATGGAAGGGCAGGTCGGATATCTGGCGACCATCGGATCGGCGGCGCCTTTCGTCGGCCTGTTCGGAACGGTGTGGGGGATCATGAACAGCTTTCAGTCGATCGCGCTTGCTTCCGACACGTCGCTTGCCACGGTGGCGCCGGGCATTGCCGAGGCCCTGCTGGCAACCGCGCTCGGCCTCGTGGCGGCCATCCCGGCGGTCGTGGCCTACAACAAGCTGTCCGGCGACCTTGGCCGATTTGCCGGCCGGGTCGAGGGGTTCGCGGACGAGTTTGCCGCCATTCTGTCCCGCCAGCTGGACGAGCGGGCGGCCTGAGCGATGGGCGCGGGCGTTTCAAACGGCGGCGGCATCCGCCGCCCCGGCAAAAGGGCGCGTTACCGTCCCCTGGCCGAGATCAATGTCACCCCCTTTGTCGATGTGATGCTGGTGCTGCTGATCGTGTTCATGGTCACGGCGCCCCTGTTGACGGCGGGCGTGCCCGTCGACCTGCCGAAGGCGCAGTCGCGCAACCTGCCGCAGGACAGCAAGCCGCTGGAGATATCGATCAATCATGAAGGCGCCATATTTCTGGCTGACACTTCCGTGACGATAGAAGAGTTGATCCCCCGTCTGACCGCCATTGCGGGCACACGCAGGGATTTGCGCATTTACGTGCGGGGCGACCGCCGGTTGGATTACGGCCGTGTCATGGCGGTGATCGGGGCGATAAACAGTGCTGGTTTCACCAAGGTGGCCCTGGTGTCGGATCAGTCGTGACATATGTGAACGGGCTGCCCATATCGCACGTGTGCGCGTGCGTGGAGTGTGATAAGGCAGTTTCCGGGTCAGGCCCGTCCGGGCCACAGGACGGGTGTTGGGAGTGAACGTGACGTGACGGGCGGACGAATTGGCTGGATTTTGTCCCTCCTGCTGCACACCGCCGTGTTTACGGCAGCGGTGGTGGGATTGCCGTCGCTGTCCCGGTCCCGCCCGGCACCGCCCCCGCCCGTGGCGGTTGAATTTGTCAGAATTGCCGAGAAGACCCAGGTCGCTGCTCCCAAGGCCCCTGAGGTGGCTGAGGAACAAACCGTCCGGCAACAGCCGCAATACGCCCGCGACGAGCCGGCCGACAGCGGCGATCCGGACACCGTCCCCCTGCCCGAGGTTGCGGCCAAAGCTGTTACGGATATCCCGAAGCCCGCCCCCAAACCGAAGCCACGGCCCGAGGACGTCAAGCGTGCCAAGCTGAGGACCAGCGTGCGCCCGTCCGCCAAGCCGAAGCCGCCGAGCCGGCTGAAAAGCTCGCGGATCGCCGCCCTGATCGACCGTTCCATAAAGGAAGAGGACGAAGCGGCGCCCTCCGAGGCGGACAAGACGGCAGCCGAGGAAAAAGAGGAGAAACCGCAAAGCCGTCTGGCCGGCCTGAGGGGGGCGATTGCGACGGCGTCGCTTCGCGATGCGTTGAGCAACAAGCTGTCCAAATGCTGGTTTTTCCCTGGCGGCGCCAAGAATATCGAGACGTTCGAGGTCACGGTGCGGATATGGCTCCGCCCCGACGGAAGCCTGTCGCGGACCCCTGAATATGTGAATGCCCGCGACCTGTCGAATGACTATTACCGGGTCTTTGCCGAAAGCGCGCTGAGGGCGGTGGGCAATTGTGCGCCCTATGAAGAGGCGAGCCAATATATCCAGACCGGACAGCGCTATATCGATTTCAATTTCAACGGGGCCGAGTTTTCGGGCAGTTGAGACATCAAAGGGAAGGTGTGCGGCTAATGAACAGGGTGACGAAAACGGGCATGAGTGACCGGGGATGGGCGGTACGGATCGGGGACGTCCTGCTTCCGCCCGTGCTGTTGTTGGCCATGCTGTTTTTGAGCGTCAGCCTGCCGGCACGGGCCCAGTTGAGTGTCGATGTGACGCGTGGCACGGTCGATCCGGTGCCGTTGGCGCTGCCCGATTTCGCCGCGGTGAACGAGCAGGAAACCTCTTCCGGCCCCTTGTCCGATATCGGTGTTCAGATTGCCCAGGTGATTTCCAGCAATCTTCAGTCGACCGGTCTTTTCCGCGCCCTTGACCCCGCCGCTTTCATCGAGCCGATCACGGCGGAAACGCGGCGCCCGCGTTTTGCCTCATCCTGGCGGCCGCTTGGGGCGCAGGGGCTGGTGACGGGGCGGGTGCAGATTCTGGCCGACGGCAATCTGCGGGTTGAATTCCGTCTTTGGGACGTGATTTCCGAGGCACAGCTGGAGGGCATGGGATACACCACGCCGGTGACGAACTGGCGCCGGATCGCCCATGTGATTTCCGACCGTATCTACACCCGGCTGACCGGAGAGGAAGGCTATTTCGATACCCGTATCGTTTATATCGCCGAATCCGGCGACCCGTTGAACCGGGTGAAGCGTCTGGCGGTCATGGATCAGGATGGTGCCAACCAGCAATTCCTGACCGACGGCAGCTATCTGGTTCTGACGCCCCGTTTCTCGCCCAACCGTCAGGAAATCACCTATCTCAGCTATTTCAATGACAAGCCGCGGGTCTATTTGTTCAATATTCTGTCCAACAGGTTCGAGGTGTTGGGTGATTTCCCCAATATGACCTTTGCCCCGCGGTTTTCCCCCGACGGCAACAAGGTGATCATGTCACTGGCCGAGGACGGCAATTCGGATATTTATGAAATGGACTTGCGGACACGCCGGGTCAGCCGTCTGACGGATCATCCCGGCATTGACACATCGCCGTCCTACTCGCCGGACGGCCGGTCCATCGTGTTCAATTCCGACCGTGGCGGCAGCCAGCAGCTGTATGTGATGGATGCCGGCGGCGGCAATGTGCGGCGCATTTCCTTCGGCAAGGGCCGTTATGCCACACCGGTCTGGTCGCCGCGCGGCGATCTGGTGGCGTTCACCAAGATCGGCGGAGGCCAGCGTAAATTCCGTATCGGTGTGATGCGGCCTGACGGTGAAGGCGAGCGGCTATTGACCGATGCCTGGCAGGATGAGGGGCCGACATGGTCGCCCAATGGCCGTGTGCTGATGTTTTTCCGTACCGAGCGATATGATTCCCAGGGGCGCGGCGGGCAAACCAGCCTGTGGTCCGTTGATCTGACTGGCTACAATGAACGGCGGGTTCCGACCCCGCTTGATGCCTCGGACCCGGCCTGGTCGCCGCCGCTGCCCATTGCGACCCGGCGGCGCTGAGACCCGGCGGTGCCGGCTTATGGCGGGGATGGGACTGACGGTGTTGAGACTGGCGGATCGGTTCCCGTTTACAGCCCCAGCAGATACAAAGGGCTGACGCCGAACAGCCATTCATGGATAAAGGCGAAGCCGGTAAAGACGGCCAGGCCTAGGGTAATGGTGATGACATCGCCGACGGGTGAGACCGGGCCCGGTTTGATCCAGTCGCCGTCGCGGCGGTTTGAGGCATGCATCGCCAGCAAGGCCCAGACGCCGAGCCCGCCGAACAGGACAAGCGATCTGCTGTCCCCGCGCACCAGAAGGTGGGCCAGGCTCCACAACAGGACGGACATCAGCTGCGGGTGCCGGATGAACCGGCGCAGGTTCGTCGGTGCCCGCGCGGCGACGAACAGTATGAAAGCCGTAGCCATGATCACGAGTGTCATGTGGCTCGCCCAGTTTGGCAGGCTATAGATGTAAACGGGCGTGGCGCTTTTCCAGCCCAGGACCATAAGCACGACGCCGGCGATCACGAAAAGCGAAAACAGGCCGCGATAGCCGTTGTTTCCCATCCGGGTCCTGAGATGCGTTCTAAGCGACAGGTCCAGCAAGGGCAGTGTGTGGACCCCGGCAAAAACAAAAACGCCGGCAATGAGCAGCAACATGGTTCTCTCTCCCCCAGTATTCTGTGTCCGGCTTGCCCCCCAAGCCGGTGTGGCGGGACCAGTATATCATGATCCGACGGAAAACCCCGGCTGACATGGATGGTGTGCATTGCCGCACACATCCACCGAGGGACGCGGCAGACAGGCCGTTCAGGGACGGACTGGGCGTACAGGACGGAGGCCGTGTTGAGCGAACGGTTTTATCGCCGTGCCAAGTCAGGCGAGCGCCGGTGTTTTCAGGCCCGGATTGCCCTTGGCGAGAAACCACGGGTTCAGAAATGTCCTGGTATCCTTGCCATAGGCAAGGGGGGCGCCGTCCGGTGCCAGAACGATTCCACCCGCCGCGCGCAGAACCGCGTCCGCCGCTGCCGTGTCCCATTCGCACGTCGGGCCCAGACGGGGATACAGGTCGGCGTCACCGCTTGCCACCTGACACAGTTTGAGTGATGACCCGAAGGAGACATGCTCGGCGTCGGGGAAATGTGCAAGCCATGCCTCAAGCGCTTCGGAACGATGGGACCGGCTGGCGACGATGGTCAGTGGGCCGGTGTGACCCTGGCGGGTATGAATGGCGCGGGCCGCGTCCGCGGTTCCGTCCGCGATCCCGTCCTGCCAGAGCGGGGCGGCCCAGGCCCCTTCGCCGACAACGCCCCAATAGATGATGTCCCGCGCGGGGGCGGCAACAACACCCAGGCAGGGGGCACCGTCCCTGATCAGGCCGATATTGACCGTGAAGTCCGTGCCTTTTCTGATAAATTCCTTCGTGCCGTCAAGGGGATCGACCAGCCAGAATTGTCTCTCACCGTCAAGGGACGGCCGTTTTCCATCCGCGACCGCTTCTTCGCCGACGACGGGGATTGCTGGCGTTAATTGTTCCAGGGCGGCGGTGATGACGGCTTCGCCGCGCCGGTCCGCTTCCGTCACGGGGGAGGCATCGGCTTTTTCGCTTATCTCCATATGACCGTCATAAACGGCCATGACTTCGCGCGCGGCCTTCTGTGTGACGGTCAGCAGGGCGGGGATGAGGTCGGTTTCGCGAAGGGACATGAAAAGCCTTTCAATTCTGTGCAGGAATACGCGCCCGCCTGTGGCAAAATCACGGGAACGGCGGTTTGTCACGCTGTCGGCGACCACCTTCTAGACCATGCGGGAGATCATTGGAAGGTACCGCCCGCAACCTGCAAGATACCGCTTGTCTGCGCAGCCTTTGTCAGGCAGGAAAGCGGTCGAAATAATGTCTAAAATTATAACATTGCCATCAGGTACGTTGCATAAAAGGAAAGCAGATGTCCGATACCGAGTTTGCGGCGCTTCTTTGTTCCCGTCTTTGCCACGATCTTGTCAGTTCCGTCGGCGCGGTTACGAACGGTCTGGAAATTTTGCAAGATGAAAAGAATCCGGACATGCGTGAGCAGGTTTTTGACCTGCTGCGGGTTTCATCCGAACAGACGAATACCAAGTTATTGTTTTTCAGGCTTTCTTTCGGTTCAGCGGGGGGGCTGTCCAGCAAGATCGACCTAGGTGAGGCGCGCCGGGCGCTGGACGGTTTTGTCACCATGCAGAAGCTGGCCCTCGACTGGAAATTGAGTGATGGACAGGCGCCCATGACCTTTGTAAAGCCCTTGCTGAATCTGGCGCTTTTGGGCACTGAATGTCTTCTCAGGGGCGGTGTCATAGGTGTTTCGGCAAAGACGGAGGGCGAGGATGAAGGGTTCGAGATCACCGCGACCGGTCCGCGGGTACAACTTTTGACTGCGGTGCGTGCCGCGCTGGAGGGAACGCTGCCTGACAGCGATCATGAACCCCGCCTGGCGCCGGCACTGCTGGTCGGTCATCTTGCCAAACGAATGAATGCGCGCGTAACAATCGAAGAGTCGGAAGACGGGGTTGCCTTTCGGTATGTGTGTTGCGATTTCGAAATGGCGGCCGGCAACGCTTAAGATTTTACATGATCTTAATGATTTTTGCCGAAGCTGCGAGCGCTACGAAAGGCTAGAATTTAATGTGTCGCGGGCGCGCGGCACGCAAATCCGCAGGGACGAATGCGATGGATGATTTGTTGAGTGAATTCCTGACCGAAACAGGCGAAAGCATCGATGTGGTCGATGTGGAGCTGGTGAAGCTGGAACAGGATCCCAATAACAAGGAAGTTCTCGACAATATTTTCCGACTTGTTCACACGATCAAGGGAACATGCGGGTTTCTGGGACTGCCACGGCTTGAGTCCGTCGCGCATGCTTCCGAGAATGTTCTTGGCAAATTCCGTGACGGCGAGTTGCAGGTGACGGAACACGCCGTGACCGTCATTTTGGAAAGCCTGGACCGCATCAAGGAAATCCTCGCCGGTCTGGAAGAGACCGAGGAAGAGCCGGTCGGCGATGACAGCGAACTGATCGGGCGGCTTGATGCCATCGCCGAGGGAGCGGACGCCCCTGAAGCCGAAGCACCGGCCGAGGACGTGCAGGAGGATGACGACACTGTCGAGGGTGAAATCATCGATCCGAAACTTGGCCGTCCCCTCAAGGAAGGTGAAGTGACGCTTGAAGAACTGGAAGCGGTCTTCAACGCGACGCCCGGTCCCGAGAATGAGGCCCCGGCTTCCGATGCAAAAGCTGAAAAAGCCGCCTCCGCCAAGGCGGAAGGGTCCCTGTTCGACCGTCTGGGAGGCGAAGATACGGTCGCGGTGACCGCGCATCTGGTGTCAAACCGCCTCGGCACCCATCCCAAACTTGGCGCCTTTTTCAAGGATGTGGCCGAAGACCTGCGCAAGAACCGGCTGATGGGGCTGATGCTGTCCCTTTACAAGGACGATCTGGATACGGCCGATACGGTCGCCCGCCAGATTGTCGACCGGCCCGGTTTCGGCGATGACGCGTTCGAGGCCCTTCAGGAACTGGTCAAAGCTGTTCTTGTCGAGTGCAAGGTGGACACGGACGCTGCCGACGAAGCGGCCATGTCTTTCGAACTGGTGCGCGATGCCATGCTGGCGTCATCCAAGGCGGTGACAAAGGCCAATGAGGGCACCAAGACCGGCGAGAAGAAGGCGCAGGACGCACCGGGTGCCACCGAGACCAAGCGGGCGGCCCAATCGATACGGGTCAGCGTCGACCTTCTGGAAGACCTGATGAACATGGTCTCCGAGCTGGTTCTGACCCGCAACCAGCTGCTGCAGATCACCCGTAACATGGAAAACAACGAGCTGGCGGTGCCGCTTCAACGGCTCAGCCAGACAACGACCGAGCTGCAGGAAAACGTCATGAAGACGCGGATGCAGCCAATCGGGAATGCCTGGGCCAAGTTGCCGAGGATCGTGCGCGACCTGACGGTGGAACTGGACAAGAAGATCGAACTGGACATGCGCGGTGCCGAAACCGAACTGGACCGCCAGGTGCTGGAACTGATCAAGGACCCGCTGACCCATATGGTCCGCAATTCCGCAGATCACGGTATTGAAACCCCTGCGGAACGGATTGCCAGCGGCAAGTCGGAACAGGGAACCATCATCCTGAACGCCTTTCATGAAGGCGGCCATATCATCATGGAGATCAAGGATGACGGCCGCGGGATCAATGTCAGCAAGCTGAAAGGCAAAATTCTCGAAAAGGGACTGGCGACGACCGCTGAACTGGATGAGATGTCCGACAACCAGATTCAGAAATTCGTCTTCCATCCCGGTTTCTCGACCGCGGAGAAAGTCACCAGCGTGTCCGGACGCGGTGTCGGTATGGATGTTGTGCGGTCCAATATCGAAAAAATCGGCGGAACGATCGACATGACCTCCGTCGAAGGCAAGGGCACCAATTTCCAGATCAAAATCCCGCTGACCCTGGCCATTGTCGCCGGCCTGCTTGTCGAGGCCTCGGGCGAGCGGTACGCCATTCCGCAGATCAGCGTTCTTGAGCTGGTGCGGGCTTCCGGCGACAGCGATCACAAGATCGAGACCATCAATGAAACCCCGGTGCTGCGCCTGCGGAACCGCCTGTTGCCGCTGGTGTATCTGAACGAAATTCTGGGCTTCAAGTCACGCAAGCAGATCGAGGAACAGGAAGAGGCGGTGGAGACGGCCGAACCGAGAGACGACTTCATCGTTGTCACGCAGGTGGGCGCCTTTACTTTCGGTATTGTGGTCGATCAGGTCTTCGATACGGAGGAGATCGTCGTCAAGCCGGTTGCCCCGATCCTCAAGGATCTGGAGGTCTATTCCGGCAATACAATTCTGGGAGACGGCAGTGTGATCATGATTCTGGATCCCAACGGTATTGCCACCCGCGCCAATTCCAGCGTTTCCGACCATCATGAAGAAGAGGCGCGCGAAGCCGAAGACGCCGTCCGCAAGGCCACCTCGCAGGATAAGGAAAGCATGCTGGTCTTCCGTGCCGGCAGCGAAGCGCCGAAAGCCGTTCCCCTGGCCCTGGTCGCGCGGCTTGAGGATATCGAGATCGAAAAGATCGAGAGTTCCGACGGCCGTCACGTGGTGCAGTATCGTGGCGCCCTGATGCCGATCATCATGGCGGATTCCGCCATGGAGCTGAAAACCGAAGGCCGGCAGCCCATCCTTGTCTTTACCGATGACGACTACACGATGGGGCTGGCGGTGGATGAGATCCTCGACATCGTCGAAGAGGAATTCACCATCAAGCTTGCCTCCGACCATGACGGCATGGTCGGTTCGGCGGTGATCAGCGGCAAGGCGACCGCTGTCATCGATGTGTCTTACTTCCTTGGTCTGGCGTTTTCCGATTGGCTGAGCAGCCGTGATCTCGCGGATGACGCGGCGCCAAGCGACGGTGCGCACATTCTGATGGTGGATGACAGCGATTTCTTCCGAAACATGCTGCGCCCCGTCCTGACGGTCGCGGGCTACCGGGTCACGACCGCCAATGGAGCGAGCAAGGCGTTTGAACTGCGCGATGAAGGCGCCGTGTTCGATCTGATCATATCGGATATCGAGATGCCCGATATGAGCGGCTTTGAATTCGCCGAACTGGTGCGCGCCGGCGGCGCCTGGGCGAAAACGCCGATGATCGCCCTGTCTTCACTGGCGACGGAGCGCGATATCAATCGCGGGCGCGAGGTCGGTTTTGACGACTATGTGGCTAAGTTCGATAAGGAAACGCTGCTCAAGAGCCTGTCGCAGCAGCTTAAAATCCAGGGAGACGCGGCATGAACGATGTAATCGTCAGGAGTGACCTCAGCCTTGTGGCGGGCAGCAGCCAGGATTTCGTGACGGTTGTCCTGGCCGGTCAGATTCTCGGTATTCCGGTTTTGTCCGTACATGACGTTCTGAACGCACAGAATATAACCAAGATCCCTCTGGCGCCCGAATGGGTGGAAGGGGTTCTGAACCTGCGCGGACGAATCGTCACGGCCATTAACCTGCGTCGCCGTCTTGGCCTGCCGCCACTGGATGAGGGCAAGAAGAGCATGTCCATCGTGGTTGAGCATAAAGGGGAACCTTACAGCCTACAGATCGATCAGGTGGGTGAGGTGCTGTCGCTGGATGATCAGTTGTTCGAAAAAAACCCGGTCACGCTGGACCCTGTCTGGCGAGAGGTCAGTCTCGGCATATACCGTCTGGATAATGAGCTTCTGGCGGTTCTGGATGTGGAAAAGCTGATAGATTTTGACATGACTTCCAAGGCCGCGTAACGGTCTCCCGAAGGCTAGGGGCGTATCTTGAGCGACACTGACGGTGCTGCCACAAGGTTGGAAAAGGAGCGAGCGGTCAATGAAGTCCTGTCTGGTTGTAGACGATTCCAAAGTCATCCGCAAAGTGGCCAGACGTATTCTGGAAGAGCTTGGTTTCGAAGTCATCGAAGCCGTGGACGGCAAGGATGCCCTTGAAACATGCGAGCGCACCATGCCCGATGCCGTTCTGCTCGACTGGAATATGCCTGTCATGGACGGTTTGGAATATCTGAAGGCGGTCCGCGCGCTGGAAGGTGTGGAGCAGCCCGTTGTGGTTTTTTGCACAACGGAAAACGATATGTCTCATATTCGGACCGCCATTGAAGCAGGTGCCAATGAGTATATCATGAAACCGTTCGATCGTGAGATTATAGAGGCTAAATTCTCCCAGGTTGGCCTCCTTTAACGATTAAGAAAAGAAAGGTGCACATTGTGGCATCGACTTTGTCCTCTTCATCGGCAAAGAACGTGAAAGGTGGGCCTTATCGGGTAATGGTGGTGGATGATAGCGCCATTATCCGGGGTTTTCTTTCCCGTTACTTGAATGAAGATCCCGATATTGAGGTTGTTACCACGGCGAACAATGGCGTGATGGCCTTGCGTCAGCTTAAAAACCATGACGTGGAAGTCGTGGTTCTCGACATTGAAATGCCGGAAATGGACGGACTGACCGCCCTGCCGCGCATGATCGAGATGATCCCGGACCTTCAGGTGGTCATGGCGTCCACGCTGACGCGCAAGAATGCCGAAGTCAGTATGCGGTCGTTGCAGATGGGCGCCGTGGATTATGTTCCCAAGCCGGAAACGGCGCGGTCGGTCAATGCCAGTATCGATTTCCGACGGGAGCTTGTTGAAAAGGTGAAGGCATGGGCGGGCCGCCGGCGCAAGCGGCGCTCGGAGCCCCTGCCCGAGAGCGAGGGCGGTGCAGCAGGCGCCGCATCGGCCGCCGGCGGACGCAGCGGTTTTGTCACGGCGCGCCGCCCGGCCCGTCCGGTGACCGTCACGGGGCGGTCTGCCGATACAGGGCCGGGTGTGGCCCGTGTTCAGGCGCGGTCCGCCAGTGCGTCGCCCGCGACTGTGGCTCCTGCCGGTACGGGGGACAAGAGCGTCTCGTTGAGGCGCGGTTCCACCCTGAGACCTAAGGTGCTGGCGGTCGGCTCGTCGACCGGCGGGCCGCAGGCCCTGATGAAGTTTTTCAAGGGGTTTTCCCAGCAGCCCGATGTGCCGATCCTGATCACGCAGCACATGCCGGCGACGTTCACATCCATTCTGGCGGAACATCTGGCGCAGGCGACCGGCTGGCCGGCAAAAGAAGGGATGAATGGCGGTCCTGTCCGTGCCGGAGAAATCTATGTGGCGCCGGGCGGGAAACATATGGAAATGGTCGAAGAGGACGGCGGTCTGTCAATCCGGCTGACGGAAGACCCACCGGAGAATTTTTGCCGTCCGGCCGTCGACCCGATGCTGCGAAGCATTGCCAGGATATATGGCGATAAAACACTGGTCGTGATTTTAACGGGCATGGGGCATGACGGTCTCAAGGGCGCGCGCGAAGTGGTGCGGGCCGGCGGGACCGTGTTGGCCCAGGATGAGGCGTCGAGCGTGGTGTGGGGTATGCCGGGCGCCGTGGCCACCGCAGGTTTGTGCACCGAGGTGCTACCTGTGGACGCATTGGGCGTTTCGACCGCGAGACGCGTGCAAGGGGGCAGGTAATGCGGTCTGAAGATTTCGAATATCTAGCCGATCTGTTGAAGCGGCGCTCGGGCCTGACATTGACGCCCGACAAGATTTATCTATTGGAAAGCCGCCTGACACCGCTGGCGCGCAAAAGGGGCCTGGAAGGTCTGGACCAGCTGGTCCAGAAGCTGCGAACGAGCCGCGATGAAGGGCTGCTGGTCGACGTAACCGAAGCGATGACCACCAATGAGTCCTTCTTCTTCAGGGATAACACACCGTTTGACCTGTTCCGTGACAAGGTTCTGCCCGTCATGGAAAAGAACCGCGCGACGCAGCGCCGGATGCGTATCTGGTGTGCGGCGGCGTCGACGGGGCAAGAGCCCTATTCGCTTGCCATCATCCTGCGGGAGGCATGGGTCAAATGGAAGAACTGGTCGCTTGATATCGTGGGTACGGACCTGAGCCAGGACGTGCTGGAAAAAGCCAAGGCGGGTGCTTACACACAGTTCGAGGTTCAGCGCGGTCTGCCGATCCAGATGCTGATCAAATATTTCCAGCAGGAAGGGGATACGTGGCAGCTGAGCCGCGATATCCGTTCCATGGTGCAGTATCGCCCGTTCAATCTGTTATCGCCCTTTACCGGTCTGGGCACGTTCGATGTGATTTACTGCCGGAATGTCCTGATTTATTTCGATCAGCCAACCAAGAAAGACGTTCTGGAACGGATGACGCGCTGTCTGGCCGATGACGGTGCCCTTTTTCTCGGCGCGGCTGAAACCGTTCTGGGCATCACGGACACTCTGAGACCGGTCAAGGGATATCGCGGCATGTATGTGAAAAACGATGCGGCGGCAGAGGCTTTTCTGAGCCAATAACCGTGTCGGTGCGGGCGTCATCCCGGTCATCGCGACAGTATCGAGCAAGAAATCGCCACCACCGCTGTCAGGGCGGGGGTGGCGTCACTATGTCCAGCATCATGCGTGTCTGGCGTGATGCGTATATGAATGACAGGGATGACATACCGGCAGCGACCAGGACGACCGATGCCCGCATGGCGGCTTTCTGATCAGTTATAGTCAGTCAGTACCGATTGATTTAAGGCTCAGCTTGCCTGTGCCGTTGCTTCGCCGGAAGGATCGCGCAACACATAGCCGCGGCCCCATACCGTTTCGATATAATTGTCGCCGCCGGTGGCCGTTGCCAGCTTTTTGCGCAGTTTGCAGATGAAGACGTCGATGATTTTCAGCTCGGGCTCATCAATGCCGCCGTAAAGATGGTTGAGAAACATTTCCTTGGTCAGGGTTGTGCCCTTGCGCAAGGAGAGCAGTTCCAGCATCGCATATTCCTTGCCGGTCAGATGGACGCGCTGGCTGTGAACCTCAACCGTCTTGGTGTCCAGGTTGACGGCAAGATCGCCGGTTTTGATCACCGACTGGGAATGCCCTTTCGAACGCCGGACAATGGCATGAATACGGGCGATCAATTCCTCCTTGTGGAAGGGCTTTGTCAGGTAATCGTCGGCACCGAAACCCAGGCCCTTGACCTTGTTCTCCATTTCGGACAGGCCGGAAAGGATCAGGATCGGCGTACCGACCTTGGCGGTGCGAAGCTGTTTCAGGACATCATATCCATGCATGTCCGGCAGATTCAGGTCCAACAATATGATGTCATAGTCATACAGTTTGCCGAGATCCAGGCCTTCTTCTCCCAGATCCGTGCTGTATGTGTTGAACCCTTCCGCCGACAGCATGAGTTCGATGCTGCGGGTCATTGTCGGATCGTCTTCAATCAGCAGAACGCGCATGCCTCGTCCCCTTTGCGTTGGCCACACAGCGAAACCATCCTCCGGCCCGGCCCGACACAGCGGGCATGGACAAGTCCGGCGCGGATGGACGGGCCGAAGATCACACGAACAGGGTGTTTGTCGGCCCGAGAAAGTCCCCCAATAGTGCGCAAAATCTTTAAAATATTAACCAAGGTTAACAAAACTGTCCAAGGAAATCGCGCTCTACCCCTTTTATGATGCTGTTCGGCCGCCGGAAGACTGCAAAGTGGGAATATTTTCCGGGAAGCTGAAAAGTGTCTGGACGACCCGCAACGGCCTCAGGTGTTTACCAAAGATTAAATGGTTTGGAGCATAGTGTGGAGACGAGTGCCGGGGCCCACATGCAGCAGCTGATTCAAGACGTTGAAAGAATAGAAACGGAAGTCCGTTACGGTCAGGTGACGGGTGTGCGCGGCCTGTTGGTTGAACTGGCCGGTACATCGCACCGTCTGGCCATCGGTTCGCGTCTGTCCGTCAATACGCTGAACTGTCGCAAAGTCCCGGTCGAGGTGGTCGGCTTTCAGAACGGCTCGGCGCTGGCCATGCCGTACGACCAGCTGGAAGGTGTCGCCATCGGCGCGAAAGCCGTCCTGACACAGTCCGAGCCGGCCGTTCTGCCGTGCGAGGGCTGGCTGGGTCGTGTCGTCAATGCCTTCGGCGAACCCATAGACGGCAAGGGCCCGTTGCCGATCGGCCCCGAGCCGCGCCTGTTGCGGAATAACCCGCCGCCGGCACACAGCCGTCAGCGTGTCGGCGACAAGATCGATCTTGGTGTGCGGGCCTTGAACAGTTTCGCCAGTTGCTGTGTCGGACAGCGTATGGGGATCTTTGCCGGCTCCGGCGTCGGCAAGTCGGTTCTTCTGTCCATGATCGCCCGTTTCAACAGCGCCGATATCAGTGTGATCGGTCTGATCGGCGAACGGGGCCGCGAGGTTCAGGAATTTCTGGAAGACGATCTTGGTCCGGAAGGGCTGGCCCGGTCCATCGTCGTCGTCGCGACATCGGATGAATCCGCCCTGATGCGCCGGCAGGCCGCGTATCTGACCATGACGCTGGCAGAATATTTCCGCGATACGGGCCGCGATGTCATGTGCCTGATGGACAGCATCACACGTTTTGCCATGGCGCAGCGCGAAATCGGTCTGGCCGGCGGCGAGCCGCCGACAACAAAAGGATACACACCAACGGTTTTCACCGAATTGCCCCGCCTGCTGGAGCGGGCCGGACCGGGCACGAAAGGGAAGGGCAATATCACCGGCCTGTTCACGGTGCTGGTCGAGGGCGACGATCACAACGAACCGGTTGCCGATGCGGTGCGGGGTATTCTGGACGGGCATATCGTCATGGAGCGTTCAATCGCCGAGCGCGGACGCTTTCCCGCGATCAATGTCCTGAAATCGATCTCAAGAACCATGCCGGCCTGCAATACGGAAGAGGAAAACCTGATCGTGCGGGAGGCGCGGCGGTATATGGCCACCTTCGCCGACATGGAGGAAATGATCCGTCTTGGCGCCTATCGGCGGGGCAGTAATCCGGACGTGGATGCGGCGATCGGATACAATGATCCGCTGGAAGAGTATCTTGGCCAGTGGAAAGATGACCGGACATCCCTGGCCGAGGGATATGCCCGGTTGCGCCAGATTCTGGAAATGGGGCCGGCGGCCGAACGTCTTTCAGCATCCGCCGGCGGCGCCATGCCGTCCGGGGCTGGAAGCCCGGCAGCGTCCACCGGGGCGCCCGCCGGTCAGCCGATCCTTTGAAAACCCCGAACATTCCGGATAACGCATGAGCCGCCTGTCGGGCATTATCCGCTTTCGCCAGTGGGAACTGGACGAGAAGCGCCGCGCGCTGGTTGCGTTGGAAGAACAGCGTCAGCAGTTTCTGGATATGCTTGACGCCCTCGACGCCGAGCTTGAGGCGGAGAAACGGCAGGCGGGCGGTGAGGTCGGAGCGCTCGTATTCGGGGCGTTCATGGAAGGCATACGCCAGCGCGAGGAGATTGTGCGCGAAAGGCTGGCCCGCAAGGATGAAGAGATCGAGCGCCAGCGCGATCAGGTGGCGGAAGCCTTTAACGAGCTCAAAACCTTTGAAACCGCGGCAGAACGCGAGGCCATTCGCGAGGCAAGGCGCCTAGCCGGGATTGAACAGTCCCTCCTGGATGAACAAGGGCTGGAACGCCACCGTCGTTCGACTGAAAACGATCTTTGAAACCATCGTGCCCGCCCGGATCGTTGTCGGCGTTTCATTACCGGCTCGCATCTGATAAGCAGAAAGCAGGGGAATGAGGGCATATTCGTCCGGCAGAGGGGGCAGACATGGATGACAAGGCACGTGCGGAACTTATGGCCGCAATCGCGGGCTGGCAAAATCAGGACGCCCGCCACCATCTGCATCCTTTCACCGACCCCGCCCTGATGGATCAGGTGCCGCCGTTTATCATCGACAGTGCCGCCGGTATGTATGTCGGCGGGCAGGGCGTCCGTCTTCTGGATGCCATGGGTGGCCTTGGCTGTGTCAATATCGGCTATGGCCGGCCGGATATGGCCGATATCGCGGCCGATACGATCAGGACGCTCAGCTATTATCACTGTTTTTCAGCCGCATCCAATCCGTATGCGGCCGAGCTGGCGGCACGGATCGCGGCCCTGGCGCCGGGGGCGCTGAACCATGTCTTTTTTGCAAATTCCGGTTCCGAAGCGAACGAGACCCTGTTGAAAATGATCCGGCTTTACTGGTCCCGCAAGGGACAGCCGGAGCGCCGTGCCATAATCTCACGCGACTATTCCTATCATGGCAGCACCATGGCGACCACGGTTCTGAACGGGCAACAGGCGATGATCGCGCCATTCGGCCTGTCCCCGGCGGACATGGATGTGCACCACGTCATGGCGCCCTTCTGGTACCGGCATGGCGGTGACCTGAACGCGGAGCAGTTCGCCGATCAGGCCATTGCCGCCGTTGCCGGCAAGATTGATGCGCTGGGCCCGGAGACTGTCGCGGCCGTCTTCGCGGAGCCGGTACAGGCCACGGCCGGTGTTATCATACCGCCGGATGCGTATCTGCCCCGGCTGGCCGAATTGTGCCGCATGCACGGCATTTTGCTGGTGGCGGATGAGGTGGTTTGCGGTTTCGGCCGAACCGGGGCCTGGTTCGCACAGGAGACGTTCGGCTTCGAAGCCGACATGATGACCCTGGCAAAGGGACTGTCGTCGGCCTATGCGCCGATTTCGGCGGCGGTCGTCTCGGATGCGGTTCTCGATGTGATCAAGGGGACCGAGCGTGAGGTGTTCCAGCACGGGTTCACCACATCGGCGCATCCTGTCATGGCGGCGCTGGCCCTGAAGAATATAGACATTCTGGCACAAGAGGATCTGGTGAAGCGCACCAGAGACAGTATCGGCCCCTATTTCGCATCCAAGCTTAAGGAACTGGAGAACCGCCCCCTTGTGGGAGAGGTGCGGGCAACAGGGCTGATGGCCGGTGTTGAAATCGCCAAAAACAAGACCACGCGGGAACAGTATCTTCTGGACATGGCCGTTTGCGACAAGGTCAGTCAGGCCTGTCTGATGCGCGGGGTTATTGTCCGGCCCGTGGGCAATGCGATTGTCATATGCCCGCCGCTGATTATTCAGCGCGGGGAAGTGGATTACATCGTCCGCGCGATGGGCGAAGCCCTGGAAGAAGTGTCCGGCCAACTGGATTGATATCCGGGCGCCGGTCCGTATTGCCTGCCGGAAGCCGTTTTTGCGGTACGCCGGGCATTGTCTAGGCGTCGTTGCGGCGCGCCCGGATCATGATGACATTGCCGGTGACCACCAGTGCCATGCCGACGGCGGCCGGAAGCGTCCACACATACCCCTCGAACAGGGTGGACAGCGTCAGGGCCACCAATGGCATCAGCACCGCGATATAGGCCGCGCGGGCGAGGCCGATCCGCTTGACCAGCCACATATAGATGAGAAAGGCAAAGATCGTTCCGAAAATGGCCAGATAGGTCAGGCCAAGCCAGTAGGTCCACCGTGTGTCCATCACCGGTGTTCCGGCTGTCACGGCGGCAAAAAGGCTGTTGGCCAGTGCCCCATATGCCATGCCCCAGGCATTGAGGCTGAGCAGGGGAAGCCGCTGTGCCGGTTCGCTGGCGATGACCGTGTTGCCGAAGGACGCCGACAATGTGGATACAACGCAAAGACCAACGCCGATCAGCGTGTCGTTTCTGTTGCCGAGGTTCGCGATTTCCGGCCAGAAAACGAGAACAAGGCCGAAAACCCCCAGAAGTGCCGCGACCATGACGGCGGGCTGTATGGGGGTTTTGAGGAAAAGTCGCGCATTGACGATATTGAGGAAGGACAGCAGCGAGAAGGCCACGGCCACCAGGCCCGACGTCATGTATGCGCTGCCGAAATAGATCAGTACATAATTGGTCGAGAACAGAAAAATACCCAACAGGATCACCGTCACGTGATCCCCGCGGCGCAGGCGCAGAGATATGCCGCGGATGCGGCACATCGCCACCAGGACAAGAGCGGAAAAAGCAAACCGGTATGCCACGGACCAGGCGACCGGCACGATGCCAACCTGGCTATCGATCACGATCCAGGTGGAGCCCCAGATCAGAACGCACATGATGAAAGCAAGGGCGGGCCCCATGGGTATGTCTCCGGCAGGGTATCGGGAGGAGGGGTAGCGGCCCGGCATTGGCAGACGCCTGCCGGATACCGGGCCATTTCCTGCGGCCTCTTTGTTAGGCTTTACTGGAGTGAGGGCGCCGCGTCCAGCCCATGAAAGGCATCGATGTCAAAGGCAGCGCCGGTCCTGAAGGTCAGGGCGCCATCATGGCCGGCGGCAGCAACGGCATCGTGAAACAGCGGTTTCAGGTCGTCCATCAGAGCCGTCGGCAGGGCCGTCCCGCTGATCAGGGTCAGATCGAAACGGGGGCGGTCCCTGTCGCGGGCGATGCGGCCATCCAGCTGGATCGGTCCGAATTCGGAAAAGTCCACCTGAAGGATGAAATGTTTTGACGGCGATGCCTCGTCCCCGTCGTTATCCTTATCCGCATTGTCTTGTGTGTCCGCCGGCGGCTCATGGCGGACCAGCAGGGCGAGCAGAGGGGCCTGCCCGTCACGCAGATCGAACGGGAGAAGCCAGCGCTGCCAGTCGCCGACGGGCTCGCCGCCGCGTGACAAAAGGGTGCGCACATCCTCCCGCAACCGGGCGAGCAGTCCGTCCGCCCGACCGGCAAGCGCCTGTGCCGGCGCGTTACCGATCCACGTATCCGGTGCGCGGCCCATGGCGGCCAGCAAAAACAGCAGGCTGTTCACCAGACGGCCGCCGCCGGACGCTGTGCGGGCGGTCAGTGTGTCCTGAGCCGCCGGTGAGAGGCCTGCAAGTGCCTCATACCCCTCGCCCAGAGACGCAAGGCCAGGTCCCGTGGGCAAGGTGGCAGGGGGTGCTGCGGGCGTCGTTACCGCAGCAACGGTTTCCGTGAGGGCAGCAGACGGTGCGACGGCGAATTGGGTGGTGGTTGCCGCTGCGGGCAGGATGATCTGGATCGGATCGCCCTGCGCCGGTCTGACCGTGCCCGGCAATGTCAAGGTCAGCCGGCCGTGGGATGTTTCAATCTCCACATCGCTTTTCGGGCCTGTGCCGCTGAGAAAGGCGCGCAGCGTATGCATGCCCGAGACGATGCCTTCATGGATCAGCCCGGTGGGTTTTGCGGCGGTGCCGTCATCGTGGCGGCCGGGCGGGGGAAAAGCGATGTCGACACGCTGGCCCGACCCGTCGGGACGCGTCAGGCTGGCGCTGTAGTGCGGCAGTGGAGTAGCAGTCTCCGACCGGGCTGCCGGTGCCGGCTGGGTGTCTGCCGGCGTTGGACCTGAGGGCCGGGGTGATTTCGGCAGGCCGTCCGGCGGATCGATCAGCAGGGCCTGACCCACCATGGCGCTGGCAGCAGCGGTCGGCAGCATCAGCACCCCACGGGGCGTTTCCAGCCGCGCATAACCCGTCTGCGCCGTTTCCAGTGCCATGAGGGGCAGCGGCAATTGTTTTGTCTCCGACAGGCTGAGGGGGGTGAGCGACAGGCCTTCCGTCAGGGCCTGGGGAGGATAGGCGGTCACGGCGGGATCAATCGCCGTGACCCGGACTGTCTGTCCGTTCGCGGTGAAGGCCTGTACGGTTTCGCCCAATGCGCCCACCGGCTGCTGACCAGTACCGGCGACGGCGGCATAGGCACGCTGTATGTCCGGTTGAGTGCCGGCGGCAGGGGCCTGTTCGCGCGCGGCAATCAGTGTGGATAAATCCTGAGAAGAGACAGGCACGGTCGGATCGTGCGGGGTATCGGCAAGCGATACGCCGTGACCCGGTACCGGCTGTGAAGGGGCGGTCGGGCGCAGGGCGAGAGCGGGGTCATCCGTCCCCGTGGTCTCTGCATGCGAGAGGGTATGCGCCAGTGTTTCCGCTGATGGGGGGACACTGGGCGGCAAGGCATTTACAGGCAGTGCCGGATCGGGCAAGGGTGATGGCGGCGGTGTCACCGCATTGGCGTAGGAATGCCCGGTATCATGCAGGGCGATGACGATCAGGTTCAGCCTGACCGGCGGATCGACAGGCTGGCCGTTACGTGCAAGCAGATCGGCGGCGATGGTCCGGTCCGCCTCGCGGATTTCAAGGATCACGTCATCCCCGGCCCGCAGTCCCGCATCGGGTTTCAGCGCGAAGGTCGCGGTCTCGGTTACGATCAGGGGACGGCCTTCGGTGTCGAGACGATCGACGGGCCGCGCCAGACGGTCGCCAACCGTGACATGCGCGGTACTGGCGGCAATGGAAACGGCAGGATCGCGTGCGCCCGGGGTTTCATGGCCGCGTGCCGTTTTCGTGTTATCGTCGCCGCCGCTGTTTACATTGGATTGACGGGGACTGTGGCCCGTGCCCTGCGGACGTTCGCGCGGCTGTTCGCCCACATGGGTGACGCGGCGCACCGGACCGGGGCCGTCGGAGCCGTATATGTCGCTCACGACGCCGCCTTTGCCGTCGCGGCGCCGGGTAAGGTCTGACCAGGGCTAGACCAGTTTTGCCATAAGGCTTTCCACATCGGCGGCCGCCTCCGATTGCGGGTGGCGCGCAAGCAGTGGCACTTGCGCACGGATGGCGTCGGTAACGCGCCTGTCCGAGCGAATGATACCGGCAAGCGGCGGCGAAATCTTCAAAAAACCTTCGCACGCCCTTTTGATGGCCTGATAGACGCGGTCCCCGTCCTTGCGGTTTTCCGCATTGTTGACGACGATGCGGATATCCGATTTCGGATTGCGCATGACCGCGAGCTTGATAAAGGCATAGGCGTCGGTGAGCGATGTGGGGTCCGGGCTCATCACCACCAGAATTTCACCCTTGTGGGCGGACAGGGTGGTAACGGCGTTGTCGATACCGGCGGACAGATCCAGCAGAACCCTGTCATAGCGTGCCGCCGCCGCGATCAGGTCGCCGCGGATACGTTCCAGCATGGCCCGCGACAGATTGCCGAGCGCACCGGAACCGGACTTGCCGGGCACGACGTCAAACGATGTCTCGTCGGCGGCGGTGTACCTGGCAATGACATCATCCAGGGCCGCATCGCCGGCGATGACGGCGCCCAGATCCTGTTCCGGCGTCAAACCCAGTTGAATATCCACGTTGGCCAGACCCAGGTCACCGTCAAACAGCAGGACGCGCTTGCCTGTGCGTGCCAGGCTGTGCGCCAGCGTTACGGACAGCCAGGTCTTGCCGACACCGCCCTTGCCCGAGGCGATGGTGATCAGCTTGCGTTCGTTGCCGTTGCCCGAGGACGACCCCTTGTCCGCGAGCGGACTGGACGTGGACGCGTCGGGGCGGGAAGGACTGTTTGTCATGCGCTTTTGGTCCGTAAAGAAGCTGAGGCAAAGGGTTTCGGGGCAGACGGTTTCGGCAGGGCTGTCAGAAGCCGTGCAAGGGAAAGCGGCGCTGCGGCTTCCAGTCCTTCCGCCACGAAGGGACTGCGGCTGAAACCGGCCAGTGCCAGATACCCGGGCCGTGCCGCCATGATCAGATTGGCATAGCGCCGCGCGGCATCCAGACGTGTGGCAATAAAGCGCTGGCAGCCCATGCGTGCGAAAATACCAGCCATTTCCTGTGAGTCCAGCGGATCAAGACCCGCCGGCAGGATGAAAACGGGTTCAACATCAACCCGGTGGATGAATTTCAGCAGAGTTTCCAGTTCCTGAAGGTCGAACGGGTTGGTCCCCGGTGTGTCTATGATCGTCAGGTCGGCTTTGGTCCTGGCCTTGTCCTGGCTGAGCAACGCTTTCAGTTCGTCGGGCGTGTCGGCGGTGGAAACGGTCTGGCGCATCAACTGCGCGAAATGATCCAGCTGCTGGATTCCGCCGGCCTTGACCGTGTCGGTCGATATCAGCCGCACGCTCCGTTCATGCAGAAGGGCATCCGCCGTCAGCTTGGCGGCCGTGATCGTCTTGCCGGCACCGGGCGGGCCGACAAGCATGACCGGACGCGCATGAAAATCGGTCAGCGGGCTGAATTGAATGCAGGTTTCAAGAGCGACGGAAAAGGCTTCCGGCAGGCTGGCGGCATCCACGGCGTCTACGGCATCGCTGATCTGTCCGGCCGTGTCGAAGGGCAGCCCGTGATGGCTGAGAACGGCTTTGACGTCCGCCGTGTCAAATTCCCGTGTCGGCGGGACGGGATGCGCGATTTCAAAATCGGTGGGCGTTTGCACGGGTTCCGGCGCATGGTCCGGCGGAGCTTGCGTGATACCGTCCTCGATCGCGGCGGTGACGCGGACGCCTTTGACGTCCGGGCCCTCGTCGATCGAGATGATGATGGCATCCGGCCCCAGCTTGGCGCGGACCTGATCCATGACGTCCGCCATGATTTTGCCATGGAATGTCTTGAGCCGCATAACCGTTCAGTCCGTTCCCGTTATGTGTTCGGCCCGTGCGACCGGACCCGATTGATGAAGCAATGGCATTTGTCCGGCATGATGTACAGTCTTCAGCCGGCGGGGTTTTCAGTCAGCATATTTTCGGCCGTCCCATATGCATGGGGGTGACCGGTCATTCGGTTCCTTGTGTTCTAGACCTGTCCGAGCGTGCGGATCTTTGCCTGCGGGTGAATTTCGTTCTGGCTCATCACCACCGTGGCGGGGCGGAAGCGTTCGACGATGGATCGCACATAAGGCCGGACAAGCGGGCTGGTCAACAGGATCGGTGTCTGACCCCGTTCCGCCTGCTGATCGAAGACAATGCGCACGGCATTGATAAATTCCTGCAAGCGCGAGGGCGCCATGGCCAGTTGACGGTCTTCGCCCTGACCCACCAGACTTTCGGTAAAGGCCTGCTCCCATTCCGGTGACAGGGTTACGAGCGGCACGAAACCGTCAGGGGTGGCATGGGCGGCGCAAAGCTGGCGGGCCAGCCGGGTGCGCACATGCTCGGTGATCTGCACGATATTCTGGGTGAAGCCCGTGGCCTCGGCGATGCCTTCCAGAATTGTCGGCAGGTCGCGAATGGACACCCGTTCGGCCAGAAGAGCCTGGAGTGCCCGCTGTATGCCCGACGCGGTGATCTGATTGGGCACGATGTCGCCCAGTAGTTTCTGGTGTTCCTGCCCGATGTCCTCCAGCAGTTTCTGCGTCTCCGCATAGGACAGGAGTTCCGCCATATTGTCCTTGATCACCTCGGTCAGATGCGTGGTGACGACGGTTGCCGCGTCGACAACCGTGTATCCGCGGAAGGACGCCTCTTCCTTGGCGCCGCTGTCCACCCATGTGGCCGGCAGGCCGAAGGCGGGTTCGGTGGTGTTCTCACCGGGCAGTTCGACGGGACGGCCTTGGGGGTCCATGACCAGCAGCATGCCGGGCCGGACGTCGCCGCGTCCCACTTCGGTCTCCTTGACGCGGATGACATAGGTGTTGGAGGGCAGCTGCATATTGTCGAGAATACGCACCGACGGCATGACGAAGCCCATCTCGCTTGCCAACTGGCGGCGCAGCGCCTTGATCTGGTCGGTCAGGCGGAAACCGCTGTCGTCATTGATCAGGGTGAGCAGACCGTATCCCAGTTCAAGCCGCAACTGGTCGATGGCAAGGGCGGCGCTGATGGGCTCTTCCGCCGGCGCGGCTTTCTTTTGCGCGTCGGCCTTGGCGGTTTCGGCATGAACTTCCCGTTCCCTGTTCTTGCGCCCGACCGCATAGGCCGTGTAGCCGAGCGCGCCCGACAACAAACCGAACGGCAGCAGGGGGATGCCCGGCAGCAACCCCATGCCCAAAAGCAGGACGGACGATACGCCGAGCGCCCGTGGATAGCCGGTCAACTGACGGAACAGCAGCTTGTCCGTCTGACCTTCCACACCGGCTTTCGTGACCAGAAGGCCGGCGGAGGTGGAAATGATCAGCGCCGGGATCTGCGAGACCAGACCATCCCCCACCGTCAGAATGGTGTAGCGGTTGAGGGCGTCCATGAACGACATGTCATTGATGACAACGCCGAGAACGATTCCGCCGACAATATTGATCAGCGTGATCAGAATGCCGGCAATGGCGTCACCCCGGACAAATTTGGCCGCACCGTCCATGGACCCGAAAAACGCACTTTCGTCCTGTAATTCCTGACGGCGCTTTTTGGCCTCGTCCTCGCTGAGGAGGCCGGCGGACATATCTGAGTCAATGGCCATCTGCTTGCCGGGCATGGCATCCAGACTGAAGCGGGCGGCGACTTCCGCGATCCGTGTCGACCCGCGTGTGATGACCATGAAATTGACGATCACCAGGATGGCGAAGACGATGATGCCGATCACCACCTGACCGCCCATGAGAAATTCACCAAAGGCCTGAATGACCTTGCCGGCGGCGTCCGGCCCCCTATGCCCTTCCGACAGGATCAGACGTGTGGAGGCCACGTTGAGCGACAGTCTGAGCATGGTCGCAACCAGCAGAATGGTTGGAAAACTGCTGAGGCCAAGGGGTTTTTCGATGAAGAGAACCGTCATCATCACCATGACGGCAAAGGTAACGGATGAGGCAAGCCCCAGATCGAGCAGCCACGACGGCATGGGCGCGATCATCATCAAAAGAATCAGGACGAAGCCGAATGCGAACAGGATATCGGACCGGCCGCCGCCGCCCGACAGCAGCGCGCCCAGATCGCCGAGACCGCCGCCGCCGGAGGGCGCGCCGGTTCCGCCGTCAGAGGCCTGGCCTGATGCCGTATCGCTCATGCGCCTTTGCCTTTACCCATGGTTATCGCATTCCTGCCGCGTCCATACCGCCTGGGATGCCCGACCGGTCATCCGGTCAAGCGTCCCTTTTCGCGGCGGCCGGACCGGGGGCATGTCTAGACGGGTGCCCGCTGGCCACCGTCCCCCGGCTGGGGCACGGTCACCCCTTCCGTCTGGTACTGGTTCAGCTTGTTCCGCAGCGTGCGGATGGAAATCCCCAGGATATTGGCGGCGTGCGTCCTGTTGCCGAGGCAGTGTTTCAGCGTGTCTATGATCAGGTCCCGTTCGACTTCGGCGACGGTCTTGCCAACGAGGGTGGCCCCGCTCTCTTCCCCCTGATGGGAGGCGGTGTCCGCAGCCGCACCGTCGGTATCCGGACTTCCGCCGTTTTGCGTCAGAGTGTCCGGTGCCATCAGATTGCCGCTGGCGTCCGGCAGCATGATGGCGGCGGCCTCGATGGCATCGCCCGTTGCCAGCAATACGGCCCGGTGCATGGCGTTTTCAAGTTCCCGCACATTACCCGGCCATGTGTGCGCGGTCAGTGCTTTGAACGCATTTTCCGACAATTGCCGTGCGGGAACCTTGTTCATTTCGGTGTATTTTTCGACGAAAAATTCCGCCAGGGCCTTTACGTCCGCCGGGCGCTGGCGCAGGGGCGGCACTTGCAGATTGACCACATTCAGACGGAAGAACAGATCTTCGCGGAACGTGCCGGCCTTCACCTCCTCCTGCATCTTGCGGTTCGAGGTGGCGATGATGCGGATATCGACATTGACCGGTTTCGAACCGCCGACCCGGTCGATCTGGCGTTCCTGGATGGCGCGCAGCAGTTTGGCCTGCAGGCGGATGTCCATTTCCGATATTTCGTCCAGCAGCAGGGTGCCGCCGTCGGCTTCCTCGAACTTGCCGATCCGGCGGGCGACGGCGCCGGTGAAGGCCCCTTTTTCATGGCCAAACAGCTCGGATTCCAGAAGGTTTTCGGGAATCGCGGCACAGTTGACGGCGACAAAGGGCTTGTTGGCGCGCCGGCTTTTCTGGTGCACGAAACGAGCCATCACTTCCTTACCCGTTCCGGACTCGCCGGTGATCAGGATGCTGGCTTCCGACGGGGCAACCTGTTCGGCGAGGGCGGCGACATTTTTCATGATCGGGTCGCGGTAGATGAAGGGCTGGTCGTCTTCGGCCACGGCTTCGAGAACGGCGGCAATCAGTTCGGCGTCCGGCGGCAGAGGGATATATTCCTTGGCACCGCCACGGATGGCGGCGGCGGCCACCTTGGGGTCCGTGCCGATGCCGCAGGCCACCACCGGAATTGAAAAATGTTCCGTACGCAGCCGCGGGATCAGGGCGGGAATATCGAGTATGACCTCGACCATCAACAGGTCGGCACCCCGGCTGCGCAGAATTTTCAGAGCAGCGTCAGTGTCCGGGGCATGTGTCACCTGGGCGCCCCGTTCCATCGCCATCTGGCTGGCCGCGCCAAGCTGACCTTCCAGGGTCCCGACTATAAGCAATCGCATTCTATGTCTCCGTCCTACTCCGTGTGTCCCCGGCTGAACCCGCCGCGCGTCCTATCGGAAAAAGCTCACGCGCTTTGCCGGGGGCAGGATCGTGTTCAGCAGCATTTCCAGCCGCCTTGGGTTTTCCTTGCGTCCGATCGAGGTGGCGCCCATGGCATACAGATTGTTGACGAGCGCTTCTTCCGCGGTGCAGTGCTCGGTTTTTGCCGCGAGCGGGATAAAAACGAGATGCGCCAGCACCGCACCGTAAAAGGTGGTGAGAAGGGCAATGGCCATGGCCGGACCGATTTCCGATGGATTGTCCAGATTGCCCAGCATCTTGACCAGGCCGATGAGGGTACCGATCAGCCCCATGGCCGGGGCCACATCGCCCGCGCGGCGCAGGAAGTCGACGGCCCGCATGTGCCGGGCAGACGTGGAGCCGGCTTCGCGCCTCATCATCTGCTCGATCTCTTCAGCCGGGGCACCGTCGATGACGAGCTGGAGCGCCTGGGCTAGAAAAGGCGTGTCCTTCAGGCGCGGCAGCAACCGTTCAAGGATCAGAAAGTCGTTATGCTTGCGCGCCTCGACGGCGATTTTCAGGATACGGACGGCTTCCATCGACGGATCGCGCTGGCCGTGGCGCAGCAATGTCCAGATATTGGCCGGAATTTCGAGCATTTCATCCCAGCGGAAACTGATGGCGGTGACCGCGATGGTACCGAAGACAACGATGAGCAGGCCCTGAAGATTGAAAAAACCCAGCAGTGATCCATCGATGACAATCGCCGCGATGATCAGAAGAAAGGCCGCAATCATACCGCTGAGCGTGCTCATGTGCCTGTTTCGTCCCTGCCTGTTGTGCCGGCCCGTCGCGCAGGACCCGAAGGTCCTGCGATAGCGGACCCGTCAGCGCCCCGAGGAGCCGTCCAGCTTGATGATCTCGGTCATGGTGACGCCGAGATGTTCCTCCACCAGCACGACCTCTCCGCGGGCCACCAGCCGGTTGTTGACATAGATGTCGATCGCCTCGCCGACCTTGCGGTCCAGTTCCACCACCGCGCCGGGCGCCAGTTTCAGCAAATGGCTGACCTCAAGGGTGGATTTTCCCAAGACGGCCTGTACGGTGACGGGTACATCGAAAACGGGTTCCAGTTCAGCGGCTGAGCGGACCGTTTCATTGTCCTTGCGGGCCAGTTCCGGCCCTTCCGAAGTCTGCTGGTTCAGGTTTTCCAGCCCGACCTCGCCGGAATTGTCGGTTTCGTCAGCCATTTCGGGTCTCCTTCACACCCGGCCGTCGCGGGCCGGGCGGTGCCTGATCCTCCGCCGTCATGCGGCGGTATCCTTTTGTTCGACCGCTGTGTCACCGGCGGTGCCGCCGCCGTTGACGAACCGGTGCACCAGGGTCTCGATTTCCTTTTCCACATCGGCCTGGCGGCGTTCGACACCGCCATCGTCCCATTCAAGATGGCAATCGCCGCAGGCGAAGTCCGCATCGCCGCGAACGTCGATCGCACCGGAAAAGCGTGTCTCCGTTTTTAATGCATCCAGCCGTTCCTTCAAGGGGCCTGCAAGGGCCTCGCTGACGGTCAGGGCCAGGCGGCTGTCCCTTTTCACGGTTGCCAGAATGTCGCGGGCCAGCCGTTCGACATCCTCGACCGCATATTTGTCGAGAAGACTGCGGGCAAGCCGCCTTGCCATCGCCAGCGCCAGTTCCGCCATCTGCGTTTCCAGCCGGGCTTCCAGTTCCGCGCGGCCCTGAAACAGTCTGCCGGCGGCATCGAAGACCCGCTCAAGGGTTTGCGCCATGGCGGCCTCGATCTCCTGATGGGCCCTGGCATGACCGGCGGCCGCGCCTTCTTCATAGGCCCTCATGCGGGCTTCTTCGGCCTGCTGTCGCAGGGTTTCTATGTCCTCCTCATAACGGGATTTGGCACCGCCGTCGAAAGCCTGGTCGAATGTGAATTTTACTGGGTCGGACATATGACGATCTATACTCTCTATACCCTGAATGCTTTGGCGGCTCAGTAAATGAGCTCATCCTCTCCCTTGTTGTCGGACAGAAGGATTTCGCCGGCTTCGGCGAGGTCCTTGGCTTTGTTCACCATTTCCATCTGGGCTTCATCCACGTCACGCAGCCTGACGGGACCCATGGCTTCCATATCCTCGCGCAGGATTTTCGCGGCGCGTTCGGACATATTGGAGAAGAACAGGTCGCGCAGCGTGTCCGAGGCCCCTTTCATGGCCAGGGCCAGACGATCCTTGTCCACATTCCTGAGCAGCGTCTGCACGCCGGACGGGTCCAGTTTCGCCAGGTCCTCGAAGGTGAACATCAGCGCGCGGATGCGTTCCGCCGAATCCCTGTTGCGGTCTTCAAGCGCGGACAGGAAGCGGCTTTCGGCACTGCGGTCGAGAAAATTGAAGATTTCCGCGATGGTCTCATGGCTGTCGCGCTGGCTGGTGCGGGCCAGATTGTTCATGAATTCGACCCTGAGCGTCTGTTCCACCTTGTCCAGAATGTCCTTTTGCACCGATTCCATACGCAGCATTCGCATGATGACTTCCATGGAAAAGTCTTCCGGCAGGACGGACAGGACGCGGGCAGCGTGTTCCGGCTTGATCTTCTGAAGGACCACGGCCACGGTCTGGGGGTATTCGTTTTTCAGATAGCTGGCCAGGACCACTTCGTTCACATTGCCCAGCTTGTCCCACATGGTGCGGCCGGCGGGACCGCGGATTTCGTCCATGATCTGATGCACGCGGTCGTCGGGCAGCAGTTTGCGCAGCAGGCGTTCTGTGTTGTCAAAAGACCCGTTCAGTTTGCCAACGGTGGAGACCATCGAGGCAAATTCCACAAACAGTTCCTCGACCGCATCGGCGGAGACCGGACCCAGCTTGGACATATGCTGGGACAGTTCCTTGACCTCGTCATCCGTCAGCAGTTCCCAGATGCCCCGGCCGTGTTCCTCGCCGATGGCCAGCATGAAGGCCGCAGCCTTTTGCGGGCCGCTCATTTTAGCGACTTCTGCGATTTCGATTTGTGTGTCCACCGCGTTTCTCTTGCCTGTTTCTGTCCGTATGCGGGGGAGCGGCCCCCGATGTGGTTTCCGGGTTTCCGGCCCGCCGGTTTCTCACGGCGACCGGGGGGTGCGCGGCGTCATGCCTTATTCGGCATAAAGCCAGTTTCTGACAATCGCTACGGAATCATCCGGGCTGGACCGGACAATCTCCGACACCTTTTTGACGGCTGAATCCTGAATCTGGCCTTCGACCTGGGCCATGTCGATCCGGCTGTCGGTGGCCAAGCGGTCCGCGCTGAGGGCGCCGGATTCCCGGGCGGCGCGGACGAGGGCCTGTGCCTCTGTGTCGCCGGCCGCCGCGCGTTCCATGATTTCCGCCGAAACCCCGCTGGGGCCGGCAATGGCCGGGGTGTGTTCTCCCTGCGGTTCAATCTGCGCCGGGTCCATGGGCGGCGGGGCTTCCGGAATGGCCTCGACGATGCGAGCGACCAGGGGACGCACCACCGTCAGCAGGACCAGAACGGCGACAAGGATCAGCCCGCTGACTTGCAGCAACTGGAAAACATCCTGTTTGTTGAAGCCGAACAGATTGAAGACCTGTTCCTGTTCCGCCAGGGGCGCGGGATCGGCAAAGCGCATGGACTGCACGGTGATGGCGTCGCCGCGATCTTCATCGAAAGGAATGGCGGTGAGCACAAGCTCGCGGAATTGTTCGATTTCGTCTTCCGTGCGGTCGCTGTAGCTTGTGGTCAGCCCTGTTTCGTCGAATTCGCGGATGCCGTCGATCAGAACGGCCACGCGCAATTGGCGGATCTGGCCGGGTTCGCGGACGGTGACGGATTCGGTTTTGGAATTTTCGAAATTGGTGACTTCCTCCGACCGGCTGCTGCGGCTGCCCTCGGCATTCTGGGGTGGTGCCGCCGTCGGCAGATTGTTGCCGACGGTGACATTGCCGCCCACGGAATCGATTTCGGAATTTTCCTCCTCGGTCAGTGTCTGCGACAGGACCACCTGATTGTCGGGATCGAAGCTGGTCTGGCTCAGGGTCGTACGGCTCATGTCTATGTCCAGCGACACCTCCGCCCGCACCCGGCCATTGCCCACGCGGCTTGAGATCAGGCTTTCAATCTTGTCGCGGAACAGACGTTCCTTGGCCAGCCGGGCTTCTTCAAGATTTGAGAAGTTGGCGAGGTCCCTGTCCTCGGCCCCGTCGGAGAGAAGGCGCCCGGACGTGTCGGTGATGGTGACGCGTTCCGGTGACAGGCCGGGCACGGCCGAGGCAACGAGGGACTGGATCGCCTCGACCTGCGGGCGGCCGACACTGCCCCGTGTGCGCAGCATGATGGAGGCCGAGGGCTGCGGCGCGTTCCGCATCAGGGGACGGCGTTCCGGCATGACGATATGAACGCGGGCTTCCGCGACGGACTGGAGATATTTGATGGTGCGGGACAGTTCTCCCTCGACCGCGCGGACGAAGTTGACGTTGAGCTCGAAACTGGTGCGCCCGAAACTGCCTTCCTGATCGAAAATTTCCTTGCCGACGACACCGCCGCTGAGCCCGTCGCCCGCCAGCACCAGCCGCAGCCTGTCGACCTGATCGCGCGGCACGCTGATGACGCGACCGCCCCCCGATGTCTCGTAGGGGATGCCTTCCGATTCCAGTCGCGTGGCGATCTGCGCCCCGTCGGACGGTTCGATGTCGGAATAAAGGACCGTCATCGGCGATGTCTGCAACTGGCCGATAATCAAACCGAAAAACAGCACGGAAATGGCCGCGCCCACGCCGATCATGATGATCCGCGCGGTGCCCAGGTTCCGCATGAACTGAAGAAAGGTTTCCACGTTAATCCTCGCTTACGGGGGCGATGTTCCGTGCGGTGCCGTGCCCGGTCCGTTTATCAGTTGTCACACGCAGGCCTTTGCTTGCTGAATGACCGGACCCTTTAACCGTCGGTCCGATCATAGAAACCCTGTACTTGCGAAACTTTATACGGGCACTGCGTAAACGCTTGGTTAAATCTAGGCAATAATTGCCTAATCGGTGTACCGAAAGCCCGGTTGACGGGAAAAGGCATGAAATCGTCGCATACTGCAACATAGCCCCGTGTCCGCCATTCGGGTTTTCCCTACACAAACAGGGACCGCTGCGCTGCATAAGGGGCGGTGTCCGAGGCACGGGGTCTGTCACGAGCCTTGCGGCGGCATGCGGTTTCGTTGCCGGGTTGCGCGCAGTCCGGCGGGGTCCTGACGATCCACCGCGTCCTGCCAGGACAGAAATTCCTCGACGCTGAGAGCGTAGCGCCTGCATGCGTCATCCAGTGTCAAAAGGCCGCCGCGAACCGCAGCAACGACCTCGGCCTTGCGGCGGATGACCCAGCGCTCGGTATCGGTTTTCGGCAGCGTGTCCAGTGTCAGCCGGCGGCCGTTGGGGCCTGGAACATATGGCGCCGATGATTTTCCGGTCGGGTGCGGCATAAGAAACCCTGCAGATCACAGTTCGGTCATGCGTGTGCGGTGCTGGTGTCATGTATGTGATGTGAACTATGTCTGCTGTGGCCCGTCAGGGCAAAATATGCTGATGAACTTTATTAAAACCCTAATAAAACCTTCTGACGAAGGCGTGAGGGGACGGCGGTTGCGGGACCTGTCGCCGTGGGCCGGTCATGTCCGTCATGCCGCCCGGTTATCAATCCATATTCCTGACCGTATGCCTAAACCGTATGCCCGGCCGTATTCCGTACCCGTCCGGTGGCGGGCCGGTGGGCTGTGTCCGGATGGGAGCGGTCCGGTGTGATTCCGGCCGGGAATCGGCGTTTTCACGACCGCCGGGAAAACGGGTTTTCCTCCATGTGATAAAGGCTGTTTTCCCCCTTGTAATCGGTGGGGAAATTGCGCATATGCATGCGCGTCCGAGGCGCGCACGTGCCACGACCCCACAACCGCGCGGCTTCGAGCCATGAATGTGGATGGCCGGAGACCGCCCGCAGACTGCCATGGGGTACGGGTAACGACGCAAATCGTCCTTTGATAATGGCGGCGCCATGATTTCGGTGCCGGTTGATTGAAGGGATTTGCCCGTGAACCCGAAAATTTGCCATGCGCGCCGCGCAATTCACATATCGTCCGACCATATATTCCCCGGCACAAGGCGGAATTTTCTGTCGCAGGGTCATTGCCGCTATTTTGCCTTTGTCGGCAAATTGACCCACGTGCGCGCGCGTCCCCAGGCATAAAGGGGCGCGCATGAGGAGGCCGTTGCCTCCGCCGCTTTCCGAATCAAAAACCTTGCGGTCCGGCTGCGATGTCTTCGCGGTCCATATATTTGGTCCTGATCGCTGAACCCGATTGTTAGACAAGGGCGACATGCCATGTCCCTTCTGATGCCTTTGGCCCGGTTGGACCGGGCGGAAAATGCGGTTCATGACGGCTTATTGCCGTTGACGCTGCCGGAAGACGGTCTTGACTGGGCGCTGGCCGATCTGCCGCGTTCTCCGGACGAAAACGCTGCCGTGCGGGATCATATGCAGGATGATCCGCTGCACCTGCTGTACCCTGACCGGGTGGTGGACCGGGCGCGGTTTTTTGTCGAACGGTTCCGGGGCAAGGTCCTGTATGCGGTCAAGGCCAATCCGTCACCGGCGGTGCTGCGCCTGGCATGGCTGGGCGGTGTGCGGGCTTTCGATGTGGCATCCATCCGCGAGGTCCGGTTGGTCCGCGCGGTCCTGCCCCGGGCCGTGCTGTACTTCATGCATCCCGTCAAGTCGCGGCCGGCGATCCGCGAGGCCTACGGGCTCGGCGTGCGGGCCTTTGCCTTTGACGGTCCGGACGAACTGGCCAAGATCATGGAAGAAACCGGCGGGGCCCGCGACCTGTCGCTGTTCCTGCGGATGAGCCGTGACAGCGGCGCGGCGGCCTATGATCTGTCCGGGAAGTTCGGCGCCGCGCCTGCGCAGGTGCCGGCTCTGCTGGGCGCGGCGCGGCCGTTCGCGGCCCGTCTGGGGCTGTGTTTCCATCTGGGGTCGCAGTGCATGGACCCGCTGTCCTATGCGCGGGCGCTCAGCGAAGTGGCCGCCCTGATTGACAGGGCGGGTGTGCCTGTCGATGCGCTTGACGTCGGCGGCGGTTTTCCCGTGACCTATCCCGGCATGACGCCACCGCCCCTTGAGGCGTATCTGGATGCGATCAGCCGGACGGCCGAGGCGGTCGGCTTGCGCGACATGCCCCTGCTGTGCGAGCCCGGCCGCGCCTTGGTGGCCCAAGCCGGCAGCGTTCTGGCCCGTGTCGAGATGCGGCGGGGCCGGGCGCTGTATCTGAATGACGGCACCTATGGCAGCCTGTTCGACGCCGGCCAGCCGGCATGGCCGTTTCCCGTGACACTGAAACCGTCGGACGGCCGTGCGGTGCTGTGCGACGAAGAGCCGTTTGAGCTGTTCGGCCCCACTTGTGACAGCCTGGACCATATGAAGGGGCCGTTTTATCTGCCGTCCTGCGTGCGCGAGGGCGACCTGATCCGGTTCGCCCATCTGGGCGCATACGGGCAGGCCATGCAAACCCGTTTCAATGGATTTTATTCCGACACACTGGTCGCCGTCGGCCCCTGAAGCCATGGCGACCAGGGCATTTTTACCCCGATTTGAGGAAACCGAGATGTCTGAAGCACCCACCGAGACCGCCGCGCCGGCCCCGCAAGGCCCGGGCGGCAATGAAAAAGCGGCCCTTTTGTCCACCCCGGTCGAACATTTCGACATCAAGCAGTTTGACGCCCGGCCTCTGATCGACGCGATGGAGAAAATGTCCTTCACATCGCGCGATACCGCCCGTGCCGCCCGCATTCTGAACCGGGCGCTGGAGGACCGGGACTGTTCCGTCATCCTGACGCTGGCGGGATCGACCTCGGCCGCCGGCTGCATGCATGTCTACCGCGATCTGGTCGAGGCCGGGATCGTCGATGCAATCGTCGCCACCGGGGCGTCCATCGTCGACATGGACTTTTTCGAGGCGCTGGGCTTCAAACATTATCAGGGCGATGCCTTCATGGACGACGGACGTCTGCGCGACCTGTATATCGACCGCATCTACGACACCTATATCGATGAGGAAGAGTTGCAGGCCTGCGACCATACCATCAAGGAAATTGCCGACAGCCTGGAGCCCCGCGCCTATTCCAGCCGGGCGTTCATCCACGAGATGGGCCGTTGGCTGAAGGATAACGCGAAAAAGCGCGGCAGCCTGATCGAGGCCTGTTTCGACCATAATGTGCCCATTTTCGTGCCGGCGTTTTCCGACTGTTCGGCCGGCTTCGGCCTGGTGAAACATCAGGTGGAACGGCCGGGCGCGCATATGACCATCGACAGCGTCGCCGATTTCCGCGAGCTGACGGATATCAAGATCGCCGCGGGCACCACGGGCCTGTTCATGGTCGGTGGCGGGGTACCGAAAAATTTCGTGCAGGATACGGTGGTGTGTGCCGAAATTCTTGGCAAAGAGGCGGAAATGCACAAATACGCCGTTCAGGTCACCGTGGCGGACGTGCGCGACGGGGCCTGCTCGTCATCGACGCTGAAGGAGGCGTCAAGCTGGGGCAAGGTGGACACGGTTTTTGAACAGATGGTCTATGCCGAGGCAACGACGGTGGTGCCGCTGATCGCGTCCGACCTGTATCACCGCGGCGCCTGGCAGGGCCGCCCGCGACGCAATTTCGCCAAGCTGTTTCAGGAATAGCCGGATGCGCGCGCCCTTTCCCCTGATGGCCCCAGCAGACGGCTTTCTCGGTCTGGCGGAAGAGGATGCCGCCGATTTCGACAGCGCGCGGGCCGTGGTCGTGCCCTACGGTCTGGAAGCCAGCGTTTCCTACGGCGGCGGCACGGCGCAGGGCCCGGCCGCGATGATTGCCGCCAGCCATGAGGTCGAGCTGTTCGACGAGGATTTGTGGCGCGAACCGTTCCGCGATATCGGTATCGTCACCGTTGACGAACCGCCGGTGGACGGCCGGGACATACCGGCGGCACTGGACCGGCTGGCCCATATGACGGAGACCCTGCTGTCGGCGGGTAAGTTTCCGTTTGTCTTCGGTGGGGAGCATGCCATCACGCCGGGGGCCATCCGCCCGTTTCTGGACCGATATGACGATTTGATCGTTCTGCATTTCGATGCCCATGCGGATTTGCGCGACGGGTATGAGGGCGAGCATTATTCGCACGCCGCAGCCCTGCGGCGGGTTCTCGACCATCCGGGGGTCGAGCTTGTCAGTGTCGGTATCCGCAATATTTCGGCGGAGGAAATTCCCTTTCTGGAGGCCAACCGTCACCGTATCCGCATCCACTGGGGCAAGGACCGCGATGCCTGGCGGGTGGACGAAATCGTCACGCCGCTGAAAGGGCGCCCGGTTTATCTGACCTTTGACCTGGACGGATTTGACGCGTCCCTGATGCCGGCGACCGGCACGCCCGAGCCGGGCGGCCTGTTCTGGAACGATGCCATGGCCATCATCAAGGCGGCGTCTGCCGCTGGGACCATTGTCGGCGCCGATATAAACGAGCTGGCGCCGATCAAGGGATATCATGCCGCCGATTTTCTGGCGGCGAAGCTGGCCTATAAAATTCTGGCGTATGCGTTCGACGGGCGGGCGCCGTGATGCGGGTGCGCTGGCGCTCGGGACTGAATATGACGAAAGCGGGCCGGACTGTTTTGTCCGGCCCGCTTTTTTGAGACTGCCGTTTTTTGAGACTGACTGCGAAAAAGTGGTCTTGATCGTCCGCCTGGCCTAGATCAGCCGGGTCAGTTCCTCCAGAACCTCATCCGATGTGGTGATGATCCGGGTTGAGGCGGAAAAGGCCCGCTGCACCTTGATCAGCTCGGCGAATTCATTGGCGAGATCGACGGTGGACTGTTCCAGGGAATTGGGTGAAATCCGTCCCGCGCCGCCGGTCCGGGCCCGGATGAAGCTGAAATCCCCGGAACTGTCGGAGGCGGCAAAGGCGTTGCCCTGGCGGCGCTGCATGCCGTCGGGGTTGGGCAGGGTCGCCACCGGCAGTTTGAAGACATTGCGGAACAGACCGTTCTCAAACAGGGCGAAGACATCGCCGTTTTCATCGATCCGGATCCCGTCGACACCGCCGAAGGCAGCCCCATCCACGTTCGAGGATGACAGGGCCGACGGTTCCACCCCCTGGGTCAGACCATCACGCAGGCCGTCCGTGCCGAAGTCGAAAACGACGGAGGCCGTATCGACTTCAATGACCGAATTGTCGAATGTGATGTCGATGCCCGCGCCGCTGCCCAGAACGTCCGTGGTCGCTGTATTGCCCTGGAAAAGCTGGCTGTTCCCCAGGTCCAGCGTGCCGTCGGTATTGAAGGAGATTTCACCGTTCGCAATCAGGCCGTTCGGATGGTTGGTACCGTCAAGCTGTGTCGGATCGGCGGCATAAATCTCAAGTGCCCAGGTGTTGGCGGCGGTCTTGGCGAAACCGAAATTCACCGTGATGGCACGGCCCTGGCTGTCAAAAATCTGTACATTGGTTTCGAAATCGGGCGTGGCCGCGTTCGTCGTGGTGGTCGGATCGTTGTTGCGCGCCATGGCGCCGACACCGCCCGCGCCGATAGCGGTGGCATAGGCGGTGTTGACGGCGCCGGTGCCCTGTAGGTTGGCTTCGATCGAGACCGACGTGGTTGCCTGCGCCAGTCCGTTGAACTGGTTGACGTTGATCGGTTGCAGTTCGCTCGGGTCATTCAGATTGACCGGCAGGTTGCCCTGGCTGTCGACAGGCCAGCCCAGCAGCGCCAGCCCGGCCGTGTTGCGCAGGAACCCTTCCGGATCCTGCTGGAAGCTGCCGGCGCGGGTGAAGAGCAGTTCGCCTGTCTGGTCATTGGCGTTGTCCGCGTCCCGCACGACAAAGAAGCCGGCCCCGTCCACGGCGATATCGGTCGGCGAGGCGGATGGTTGTAGCAACCCCTGCCGGCTGACCAGTGTGTCGCTGAACCCGCGCACGCCGCCCGGTGAATAGCTGGTGATGGCGTTTGTTTCCGTGACCAGGGTGGAGAAACGCGAACGGGTCTCCTTGTAGCCGACGGTGTTCACATTGGTAATATTGTCGGCGATGACGCCGATGCCTTCCGAGAAGGCCTGCAGACCGGATACGCCGGCCGCGAGGGCACTAAATGCCATGGTTTCAGTCTCCTGTTACTCTTTCGCGTGTCATGGTCATTTTCGCCTTCTGCTGTTGCCCTGGGCGGGTGTCTCAACCGCGCCGGGCGATGCCGGTCCATTCTCGGTCCGGCCTAACATGTTCTTTTCGCGCCTATTGTGTCAGGATCAGGCGCAGAATTTCATCCTGTGTGACCCGGGTGGAGCCCACGGTGAAGAAGGGCACGCCGCCGCTCATATCGATTTCCCGGATGATTTCGGCGGCAAAAACCTCATTGCCGATATTGGCGCCGTCGGCGGTTGTGGTCTCGACCTCAAGGGAATAGCTGCCCGGCGGCAGAACATTGCCTTCGGTGTCCCGGCCGTCCCAGTGGAAGACATGGCGGCCCTCGGGCAGGGCGCCCGGCGTCTCGAAGACTGTCTCGCCGTCGGCGTTCATCACTCTCAGCGTGGAAATGTCCGCAGTGCCGGCCAGCTGGTATTCCCAGGTCGCCCCGGTTTCAAGATGGTCGGCGATGTTGCTGTCGATGACCGCACCCCGGCCCAGGAAAGAGGCCATGTTCGCCGTGGTGGCGGCATTCAGTTGCGCACTGAGCAGTTCCAGGTTCTGGTTCGTCTGGATCTGTTGTTCAACCCCGCTGAATTGCACCAGCTGGTCGGTGAATTCATTGGTATCGAGCGGGTCGAGCGGGTCCTGATTTTCCAACTGGGTCGTCAGAAGGCTCAGGAATGTCTCGAAATCATTCGCAATGCCGAGCGTCGATTGCTGGCTGCGGCTGACGGGCTGCGCGAAATTGGTGCCTGTAATTTCCATCGGTCCTGTCCTTGCCTGTCCCTTAAACCCTGACGTCCACACCGGTTTCCGGTGTCACCGCGTCGAGAATGGCGTCGAGCGGGATGGTTTCGCCGGTATCGCCGGCGGCGCCGTTTCCATCAGCCCCGTTTCCGTCAGCCCCTGCGGTCTCGGCGTCATCATCGCCGTCAAGGCCGAGCGAGGCGGCGATCCGGTGCCGCTGTTCTTCCATGCGTTCCGCCTGAACCAGTTCGGTGAAGCTGCGGCCGGCGCTTTGCCCGCCATCCTTGTCGAGACCAAGGTCGATGCCGCCGTCCAGCTTGTGGCCGCCTGCCTCCAGCGCCCGTTCAAGCCCGCGCAGGTCGCGCTGCAACAGGTCCAGCGTTTCCGGGCGCTGCACCAGAACCTGGGCACGGATGGTGCCGCTGTCGCTGAATTGCAGGCGTACCATCAGCTTGCCCAGTTCCGGCGGGTCGAGCCGCATGGTGAATTCCTGCCGCCCGTCGGAAACGGCACGGCTGATATGGGCGTTTAACTGCTGCGACACCTGCGAGCCGAGCGAGGGGGACGGCCGCGCGCCGAACAGGCGCTGGCCCATCAGGGGATCCGCCTCGCCGTTCAGGCTGCTGAGGCCGCCGCCGATGGGGCCGAACGGCTGGCTGTCGCTGAAGCCTGCCAGCCGCTCCGGCGTCAGCGGTGTTTGCGCGGCGCCGGCCGGGTTCGGCTGTGGTTGGACCGGTGTGGGCGGTACGGGGGTGAGTTTGGCGTCCACGGCACCGCCGGTTCGCGTGGCGTCGGCCGTACCGCCGGTACCGTGACCTGACGCAATGATGGCCGTGCGTTTGGCGCCTGCCAGCGATGCGGGCCGCTGGGCGGTCTTTGTCGCAGCGGTTTGGCTCGTACCGGTTTGGGCCGCGCCGGCCTGACCGGCAGCGCTGGCGGCAGTGCCTGATGCGGCCTGTGTCGTCTGTGCGGTTTCGCCGGTGCCGTCGGTTTTTGCCGTTTTACCGTCGTGTGCCGACTGCTGTGCGGCGCCCTGTGCCTGTGCCGTACCCGGTGCCTGTGCATCCTGTACCGGATTTGCGGCTGCCTGGGTTGAAACGGTCCGGGGCGAAACGGTCTGGGCCGGGGTGATCTGGGCTGGGACGGTTTGTTCCTGAGGTATCGATGTTTGGGGCACCTGCGCCGCGCTGGACGGGGCTGTCTGTGCCTTATGGGGCTGTGTGCCCGGTGCCTCTTCCCCGGAGGCTTGTGCCGCGGCCGTCTGAGTGCCGCCGGATGTGCCTGCCGGTGTCTGTGCCTGAACCGTCCCTGCTTGTGACGCCTGCGTGGCCGCACTGTCTGTAGCCTGGCGGCCCTGCGTTGTCGCGGGTACGGCCTGTTCGCTGGCTGTTACAGCCCCTGAGTGGGTTGTGCCTCCGGTCGTGAATGCCGGGTCCGCAGCCGTGGCGGATGGGGTGTCGTGTGCCGTCAGGGACGGGTTTCCCGCCACGGTGGCGGCAGTGTCTGACTGTGTTTCTGTCCCTGTTGCGGAGGCCGCCGGGGTCGCGCCGGGTGTATCCTGCGCGCTCTGTGCCGCCGGTCCGTCGGTGGTGGCATCGGCTGATGGGGCGTGCCCGTCCGTGCTGTTTCGTTCTATACCGCGACCGCGCCGGGGTTCTGACGCCGCATCGGCGTCACGCCTGTCCGCATCGCGGGTGTCGGTATCGCGGGCATTGCGGCTGTCGTCATCCCTGTTGCGGGCGGTCGATCTGTCGTCTTCGTATTTGTCGCCTTTGGACGCCCTCGTATCCCTGCGGTTGTTTTCTTCCGTCCTGTCCGCATCGAGAAATGCGGAAAAAGGCTCGACGCCCTGAACGGCGCTGTTGCCGGCGCCCGATTTGCGGTCGCCCGTCCGGGGCGCGAAAAAGTCCAGAATGTCGATGGCAGAGGTCATGCCGGTATCCGTCGCCTTGTCCTGTCGGTCGGTCCGCGACCGGCACGCAGGCCGGTCCGGAGACCATACTTGGCTGGCGGTTCTGCCATGGGGGAGAGCGGTCGGTGACTGTCCGGTCGCTCATGAGGGCGATTTTGCCTCGCCGCAATGGAAAGCAAGGGGCGGGCCAGAATCCGGAATTTTATAAAACCCCAGGAATGGCAACATGTTGTGCGTTCGGTAAATGAGAGAGCGCGGCGGCAATATTGCCCGTCGGGACCGGCGGGCGGCAATGTCTGCCGCAATGCCCATGGCCATGCCTGCCGGGCCGCCGGATGGTGGCCCGCCCCGGGCGTTCTGCCACGGCAGACGCGTCTTGAACGGTGCAGGGAAGCTGCCGCTATCAAGGAAAGCGGTCAGGCATGGATGAAGGTGTCAGGGGGCTGGCAGGGCACCGATGCGCGACAATGCGGCCTTGACGGCCCGGATACGTTTCGGCACGTCCTGCGCCGGGTCGGGCATGTCCATGTTGAAGGCAAAGACATAGGTATCGCCCGTCATCATGCCCTTATTCGTGCCCGTATCCGGGTTCGCCGTTTCCAGCCAGCCGACATACCAGCCGATATCGGTATTCACCCCGTCCTGGCGCCATCCGGTTTTTGAGTACAGGGACCAACCTTCGCCGGATTCGGTGCGTATGACCCGCCGGCCGATATCATAGGTGCGGTCCGACAGGGGCAGGGTGCGGTCGATCAGCTTTTCCAGAAAAACGGTCTGTTCGCGCGCGGAAATGGCCAGCGGTCCGCGCAGCCAGTATGTGGTGAGGTCGTTTTCGCCGCCCACATCGGCATTGCCGTATCCGAACCGGGTGATCCAGTCCGACATGACACCGCGGCCCAGACGGCTGGTGATGCGTTGATAAACCCAGACGGCGGACCGGGCGAAGGCGGTCGCCAGCGTCTGGTCCTGATTCCAGACTGGCAGGGCGCGTTCCACCCCGTCCCATTCAAAGCGGGTTTCGCCGTCCCCGGCGAGGCCGGTTTCCAGCGCGATCAGGGTATGGGGGATTTTCGATGTGGAGGCGGGCGGGAAACGCCTGCCGATCCTGTCACCGCCCGATCGCCATTCCGCCCGGTCCCGCCGCCGTATGATCAGAAGAGCCGCCCGGGCCGGGTCCACGCCCTCGGCCCGCACCACGGCGGAGATGTCGGTCGGAGCCGGGCCTTTTGTCCGCGTGCCCTCGGCAGCGGCGGAGGCCGTGCCCGTCATCGCCGCCATAAGGCAGGCGGTCCATGCCAGACGGCGCATGGCCGCACCGCCGGCCCCAATGCGGGGGAATGTGGAAAAGAGCGCTGTCATGCCGTACCCTCCCTGTTTGTAATTTGTATGGATTTCAAATGGCTGCCACTGTCCGTGGCGGTGTCCTTCTGCCGAACAAAAGAGGCGAAAATCGGGTGATCTAATGACGTGTTAGGGGTGGGGCCGGTGACGGAGCATACAGTCTTGAGGGCTGCGCCGACAAATGGCTCTGCCCTGCGATCCTGTATATCGGCGGTCTCCCTTATGGGTGGGATAAGGGTCGGTGATGGCACGACCGGTTTATGATGTGTGGCGGGTTCCTTGCCCTTTGGGTACGGAAACCCTATATAGCGCGCAGTCAAAGGAATGAGTGATACGCAAACGCGTGATGAGATCGTCGGGATGCCCCAGATGCCACACAGTGACGGACACAGCATGAACAGCCTCGGGTTCGACCGACCCCCGGCGGAGACCCGCGTGGTCGTGGCCATGTCGGGCGGTGTCGATTCCAGTGTGACGGCGGCTCTTCTGGCCGAGCAGGGCTATGATGTGGTCGGGATTACCCTGCAACTGTATGATCACGGCGTGGCCGTTCAGAAAAAGGGTGCCTGCTGCGCCGGGCAGGACATTCATGATGCCCGGCGCGTGTCCGAAAGCCTTGGCATCCCCCACTATGTCCTTGATTATGAAAGCCGTTTCAAGGAACAGGTGATGGAGGATTTCGCCGACAGCTATATCCGGGGCGAAACGCCCATCCCGTGCGTGCGCTGTAACCAGACGGTCAAGTTCAAGGATCTGCTGGAAACCGCGCGCGATCTGGGCGCCGACTGTCTGGCGACCGGGCATTATGTGCGCCGCGATGTGGGACCGGACGGCCGGGCGCGGCTGCTGCGCGGTGTCGATACAGGCCGCGATCAGAGTTATTTCCTCTTTGCCACCACACAGGCGCAGATCGATTTTCTGCGCTTTCCCCTGGGAGGCATGGAAAAATCCGAGGTGCGCGCGCACGGTGAACGGTTCGGCCTGACCGTCGCGGACAAACCCGACAGCCAGGACATCTGCTTTGTGCCGCAGGGCCGTTATGTCGATGTGATCGAACGGCTGCGTCCCGGCGCAATGGAAGCCGGCGAGATCGTCGATATGGACGGCACCGTGCTCGGCAGTCATGAGGGCATTGTCCGCTATACCATCGGCCAGCGGCGCGGGATCGGTGTCGGCGGACAGGACACGCCGCTGTATGTGGTGAAGCTGGACCCGGCGGCCAAGCGCGTGATTGTCGGCCCCAGGGATGCCCTGCGCACCGCCGCTGTCCATGTGCGCGAGACCAACTGGCTGGGCGATGCCCTCCCGGACGATGGCCTGCCGGTGCAGGTGAAAATCCGCTCCACCCGTCCGGCCGTGCCGGCGCGGGTCCATTCCGGCGAAGACGGCGGGCTGCATATCGTGCTGGACGTGCCGGAATACGGGGTATCGGCCGGGCAGGCGGCTGTTATTTACGACGCGGAAACGGCCACACGCGTCCTCGGCGGCGGCTGGATCGGCAAGGCCGTCAGCGCCGACCCCCGGCTGGCCGCCGCCTGACCGCCAGACTATTTGAACACGGGCCGATGCTCCCTCCGGCCCTCTATCCGACGTGCAGAATGCATCACCGGTCCGCCACATTTTGGCACGGTCAGGCCGGCGTGGTATACTGTCGGCGGGACATGACGGCGGGCTCCGTATCGCGGACCGTCCGCCATGGAGGGAGAAACCGATGTCAGTCGCAACTATATTGGGCGGGGGCAAAGGCCCCGTGCATACGATTTCCACCCAGGCCAGCGTGCGGGAGGCCGTCGCCGGTCTGGCCCGGCACAATGTGGGGGCGCTGGTGGTCAGCGATGACGGGCGCACCATCGACGGCATCCTGTCGGAACGCGATATTGTGCGCGCGCTGCATGAAAAGGGGGACGGCGCGCTGGCCGGCACGGTGGCCGGCCTGATGGTCACCGGTGTCATCACCTGTTCCTGCGACGATACGATCCAGCAGGTCATGTCGGTGATGACGGAAAACCGCATCCGCCACCTGCCGGTGCTGGACGACGGCGCCCTGGTCGGCATCGTGTCGATCGGCGATATCGTCAAGAACCGGCTGGAGGACGTACAGGCCGAAGCGGACGCCATGCGCGCCTATATCGCCCAGGCCTGACGGTGTCGTTCCCACTGCGCGGCTGTTTGACCCCGATGCAGGGCAAATTGCGACTTGACGGGGTGAAGCCCTATTCGATATATGACGCGGGCTCCGGCGATATGCTGGGGCTGTCCTTTCGGGCCCACCCTTGGGCCCCATGTTCGGGGCGGAGTAGCTCAGCTGGTTAGAGCAGCGGAATCATAATCCGCGTGTCGGGGGTTCGAGTCCCTCCTCCGCTACCATTGAATTTCAAAGACTTAAGCATTATCACTCCTCCCTAATTTGCTTCGGTTTGCAGTTTGGTTTGCAGAAATCGTCTTGCGTGCCGCTTCCAGCTTGTGAATGGCGGCACTGGACTGCTTGCCAGTTGCTGACCAGTAAGCTTCCAGAATTGTGTGGGCGGACTTCAATGAGTGCCCTGTGATGGAGCAGATTTCAGGGATTTCACAGCCAGCCTCAGCCAGACGGATAACGAGGGTTCCTCGCAGGTCGTTGAAGCGTAGGCCGTCCAAGTTTGCTGCGAGCGTCACCCGGCGCCATTCATGGCGGAAATGGTCCTCTTTCCACGGCTGGCCGTCTGAGCGCGTCAGGATCGTAACAGCGCCACGTTGTTTCGCTTTGGTGGCTTCAAGCTCTGCTTTCAGTTCATCGCTGACATAGATTTCAACATGCTTGCCTGTTTTCGATTGAGTGAGCCTGATCCATTCACCGTCATAGGCCGACCATGTCAGACGCAGCAAGTCACCCTGTCGCTGGCCCGTATCCCGGGCCAAAATCAAGGCAAGGCGTAAGGCAGGAGTAGCATATGCGAGGAACGCATTTATTTGTTCCTCTGACCAGACTTTATCTGCTCGATTAACACCGTAAAGCTTACCAGGGCGAAGCGCGTAATTGTGATGAATGAAGCCGCGATCTACCGACCAGTTGAGAATGATCGACAGAACGGACAGAGCATAATCCGCTTGACGGCGGGAGGACTTGCCCAGTTTATCGCGCCAGTCCTTGAAGTCCATTCTGATCCGGGGGTCGTTAAGCGCGTCGACTGGCAGGTCGCCGAAGGCATCTTCAATCTTGCGGATCATGCGACCGTAATCTTTTCGAGTGCGTTCCCGCAGGTCTTCAAATTCAGGGCTGGTCACGTAGCGTTGGATAAGCCCCTTTAAGGTGCCTTCATTGCGATCTGTGCTTTTAATGCTGGTTTCAGCCTTGACATAGGCCGCCATAAATTCTTCAGAGCCCGGCTCGCCGGGGAGGCGTTGACGGCTGGCGCGATGATACCAGTATGTGCGGCGCGTGCCGTCCGCGAGTGTCTTATGCGTTTGGAAAATACCCTTTGGGCGGAAATCAGCCACGGTTGGCCCTCCACATGTCTAGAGAGCTGACGAAGGCATTTTGTTCATCCATGACACTGAAGGCTTGCCGGATTTGGGCGGCAGAGTAGCGTTTCGTCCCCTTCCATGGCTGTGGCATCAAGCCTTGACGCACCCAAGCCGAGAATGTGGAAGCAGAGACGCCGCAAGCGGCTGCGGCTTCCTTGGCAGACCAGCTTAACTGCTCTGTAAGAGGGATTGCCAAACGGCCAGAGTTCGATTGCAGAGCGTTGCGTTCCGAAGTAAACTCTTTGACGTCACTATCAGCCATCAGCGCCTCCGGTGTCTTTGGTTGGTTTTGATGCATCAGAGCCTAAGGAGTTGGCGGCCAAACCTGTCTCCTTGGGCTCTTTTTCTCTAAAAAGGTAAGGTGATAGTTTTTTGAGTTTCTCTAGTGCGCCTTCGAGCACCTCCTTTGCCCGAAGTCCTTTAAGGATGTGCGCATGCTTCATAAATTCGGAGCTTGTTCCATCTCGAATGTCGTGGAGCCAATGATCATCTGCCGTCGGCCCCGGGAATACAGCGCCTCCAAATTCAAAATGGATCATTCCTAAAACAGCTTGTCTATCTTCCCACGCATCAAGTCGGTTAATCTTGCGTAATGCCTCTTCTTTGAACCATTCGTACTCACCTTCATACAAAGGATATTCCTCATCTAATGCGAGGCGTGTTACGTGTTTGAGAAAATGAATATCCTCTAGCATCTGGACATATTGTTCTTGCAAAAAAGCGTGATGAGGATGATTTTCTAAGTACTCACTGTCTTCCCACGATCTAGCGTCATATTCCTTCTCTGGTAGCATCGACCACATCGCCTCGGCAGCGGAAACCCCAAGATGATGACAAATTAAGGCAAGCTTATAGGCTTGCGGATATTGGCCACCCTCTTCAATTCCAGCCTTTTCATATCTGACGATTGAGTTTTCCCCAACGCCAGTACGTTTGCTTAATTCCTTACGCGACCAGCCTTTTGTAAGGCGTGCCTCTTGCAGTATGTGGCCCAAAGGTTTGCGCGCACGGACTTCGGTGAATTTGTCTACTCTTGCCATGCAGATAACTTCCCCCGGAGTCACTAAAAAGTAAAGACGCGACACCAAAAAAATATTAATTGGGAGAAATTTTATGTAGTACATTGATAATATTGTATTTTTAAATTTTACTTTTTAGTGTTGTATGGTGAGAGGCCGTCTAAACGGCCACCTCATCATTTTCATTCAGAGGAAATTGCATTGGCATGTGGGGACTGCCTTCCCCTGTTTGCCATGCGTCTTGCCGGAGCTTATGACGAAGGGCTCCAATCAATTCCTCGTCGTTCGACCAACCCCAAAAGAAGATCGCGGTTCCTTCAGGTTGAACACCTAAAATCTTCGCCAGCCTTTCAAGTTCTTTCCTCTCCACAGCGTATAAGTCCGCTCCGAAATAGAGCGTATCAACAATCCGATTTGCTATCTCTTTGCAAAGCGCCTGTGGCTTATCCGCTCCCTCTAAAGCGAGGCGTTCAATGTGTTGAACGGTCGGTAAATCGACAAGACCCCGATCCTCGGCAATATCGAGTAGATCAGGCACTGAGATTATCGCGAGCTTTTCCTCGGTAGATGCTAGCAAAGCCGGAAATTCACGCCAGTACTTGGCAAGTCCATCCTCACGCATATGGTCAAGCTGATCGAGTTGCTTCACTATCACCGGCTCATCATTATCCAAGCTGAGGTCTTCACCGGCGATCAAGTCAATAGCTGATGTGCCGAGAACCTGTGCCATTTTCAGAAGGCGCGTAACAGACGGGTCTGTGGTCCCATATTCATATTTTTCAATGGTTTTGGCGGGAATGCCCGTTACCTTGGCAAGTTGTGTTCGGGAGTAACGTGCATTCTCCCTTGCAGCTTTCAGGCGTTTGCCAATTTCAGATGTGGTTTCCATAAGAAGTCTCCTTTTCAATATGCGGTGTCACCAGCATTCCCCGTGGCTGGAAAGCCGCAGTTTCTCTAGGGTTTGGGGAATTCTCCGGGACGCCCCCCTGTATTGTTGGGGGTGTTCCCGGGGCCATGCACAGGGAGGTCTCCGAGAAAGTCCTCCTTGCTGCATTTGACATAATATTTCGGGTGAGAAGGTTTTGAGGGTTTGGGCGGTTGTGGCATGCTCCAGCTGTCATCCAGAGCGTTTTTAAGGCCGTGTCTAGACAGTAGATCGCATACCCCTTGCCAGCCGCCTTCATGGGCCGCGTCCAGTACAGAAGCTGTCAGGTTAAGGCGGTAGACTGCATCAAATGTCCTGGCATCCAGCGTGCCGATACGTCCTTCCTTCATGCCGTCACTCAATGGCAATTCAGGACTTGCTTCCTCGGCCTTTTGGGCGGCTTCTTCATCGCTGATCTCGCCAATACAGAAATGGTCTTTGAGGCCCTTGGACCATGTAAGCTGGCGTGCCCCTTTGAAGGCATGGGCATATTCTTTAAACAGCCGGCCTGCCCAGCGGTCTCCCTTCTGATAATCTTCCAGAAGTTGCCAAGGTGTGCGGGAACCATGCCCGTCTTTTTGTTGCCCTTTCACAAGCTCACGGTCAGCGCCCCATTTGGTCACATAGTCAGATGCGTGCGCTGGCCGAAAGTCGAGGGCATCTAGAGCAACATAGCGATCAGCGCGCTTGCCTAGGACGTCCGACCAGATTTCATAGAGCGCAAGCCGCGTTTCCTCGATTTCATGTTCGCAAAGAGGCCGCTTTGCAACAAACAGGATATGCAGATGAGGATGCCAGCCGTTGGCCTTGCCATGCGTGACTTCAAGAGCGCGGACGGTGCCGCGAACCGAAAGGCGTGCTTTAAGAGCACGATACGCACGGCGGTTCTGCACGGCACGCCATGAGTTGGCGATGATTTCTTTCAGAAATGCCAGCTTGTCGGCCCTGTCATGGCACATAGTGAGCGTGAGCATGTAGGACGCACCGCCTTCATCCTTCGCCCCCTCAATAGCCGTGGCGACCTCCTCACGGCGTTTCTCGGCAACCTTTGCGGCGCAGACCGGGCAGTGCCAGACGGAGCCACATGTTTCGACGCCGACGAAATGTGCGCCGGTGGCAGACCTGTGAACATCGACGGTTTGGCTTGTGCGCTTGTGCCCGCAGCCCTTGACGCGCTCATGAGGAAGCAGCTTTGATGCTACACGCCGCAGTCGGTGCCTTTTCGACCTAAGGCTTTCTTCAGCGGCAACACTGCTTGCGATACTTTCAACACTGCTTGCGATACTTTCAAGGGGCCGCGTCATGATGCGGCTCGCAGGGGGAAATGAGAATGAGTGGACAAACCTACATTTGGCTGTGCGTAATATTTGTCACAGCTATTATAAGTGGTTTCATAGGTGGATGGCTTGCTACAACACCTGCCATTTGGTGGGTAGGTGTTGCTAAATGGCAAACATTGATCACTGGAGTTATCGCTATAGGCGCAGCACTTATAGGTGCCGCAGCTGTCTATTACTCGACAGACCGACAAATCAGAGAAAATAAAAGTGCTGAAAGTGCCCGAAAGCACGCGAGTCTTAGTGATATATTTCCTAAATTGATAAGAACGACAGATGTTGTAATAGATTATCTTAATAGTGTTAAAGATGAAGATAAATTTGTAAAAACTAAAGTGGCGGGATGTTTTATTACTGATAAAGAAATAAAAATAATCACAAATGTTGTAGGTCGCGCAACTGGATACTATATTTCTGCTTACAAAAGAAACTTGAATTTTTTGTTTTATTTTGGAAGAGATTCGGAAAAATCGGCTGATTTCAAGAGGAGCATAATTAAGAACGCAGAAACCATAAACAAATGGGCGACAAATATCCAAGATGGCGGTTTGGTGGATGAGATAAGTGTCAAAAATGATTAAATAACGCTCGCCGCTAGGCAGGTCAGCAGGGTCTTTGTCCCTGCCGACCGGGTCGACAGCGTAAGGAGCCGCCGCCAAGTCAAGCCCCGCCCGCACCACTGGCGCTATCGCGCCACCGTGGCGAGGCTGTGACATGACGTCTGAAGTGCCTGTTCTGAAATGTGTGGAGAAGACTACAAGAGCGGAGGTCATTGAACGCCCTCCGTATTTTTATAGATTTGCCTGATGAGACTGCTGTCGCCTCTGATTTCCTTCAAAAACCTTGCGACAGTCCGCAGGCTTACGCCTAGATGTCCAGCTATCTCGCTGTCCGTTCGTCCTTCCAGTACCATCCGATGGACAGAAGCCAGACGACGGCTTTTAAGATAATCGTTCACCTTTTTTCGGCGCTGCCGAACGAAGGCACTGACCACCCCAGAGGGCCAGCCAAATTTTGCAGCGATGACCGGATACGCGCCTGCTGCGCCCATACTGGGTTGGAGACGGCGGTACATTCGATAGGCTTGGATGCAATTCCGCCAATGTTGCGCAAGGCGTTCTTCCTGCCATGCGAGACGGCGAGCGTCTTCCGCTTGCCGTTTGTATACTTCCTCAACAGAGGCTTTTAGTCCGTCGATTAAATCGGGGCCGTGCTCGATAAGGGCTTCCGCCAGTTCAAGAGGGATACTGACATTAACGGAAATGCGCTCTCTCATAGCGTGCCTCCATGTCGATAGGGACAGAACGCTATTGGTGAGTTTGCAAGACGTGCTTTAAGTCGTTGATTTTGTGAGTGTCGTGTTTCTGCTGGTTTGCCGGAAACCCTTTGTGAATAAAGGGTTTTGGCCAGCATCATAATCCGCGTGTCGGGGGTTCAAGTCCCTCCTCCGCTACCAACTTCCGTGCGTTCAAATATTTTGTTGTGTGGCCGTGCAGCGCGCCGTTTCAGTCTGATGAAGCGTTTCGTACCCCGCTGTGCGCTGATTTGTTCACCAAGAATGTCGCTGAAAGTGGCCATTGGAGTGCTAATGAGCTCGGAGGACCAGATCTCTCGTCTTCCAGGTTGGTAAATTTCTCTTTCACCACTGCAATTTAATTTTGGGTGAGCGTCTCAGCACGCATCTTTTTGCCGATCATTGGCGGGTTCGCCCTCACGAGCGGGCTCTCGTCGCACCAGGATCTCAGTTCCTTGCCTGACCGCGAAATGCCAAAGGCCAAGAAGCTGTGGTCCGGTTCAAAGCAGCACAGCGCCCTGATTTTTGGAACTGAGATGATCGCCGGCGTTCCGCAGGGGGCATTGTTTCACCGACAGGCAACCGCAGCCGATGCAGTCGTTCAGTCCGTCGCGCAGCTTGGTAAGCGCTTCGATGCGGTTATTCAGGCGGTCGCGCCATGACGTTGAAAGCCGGGTCCAATCCCGTTGGGTCGGTGTCCGACCGTGTGGAAGCGCACTGAGTGCATCGTGGATTTCGGCCAGGGGGACGCCGGCTCTTTGCGCCACCCGGATAACGGCGATCCGTCGTAGGACATCACGGGTGTAGCGGCGCTGATTGCCGGTCGTGCGCCAGCTCTCGATCAGTTTTTCGCGCTCGTAGAAATGCAATGTCGAGATGGGGACGCCGCTGCGTGCCGAGACCTCTCCCACGCTGAGCGGACGCTTGACGTCAATTTTTTCGGGCATGGAATCAGTCCTTGACCTCAACTAATGTTGAGGTTGTATGCCTTATTGCGGCTCGCCTTTGCAAGCCTTTTTCACACGCGATCCAGGCCAAGAGACTGCCATGACGACAACTGAAAATTTACGACCAAACCCGGAAGGGTCGCAGGCCTTGCCCGCTCGGAGCGCTTGCATGACGTCGACAAGGCCCATGCGCCGGGCGGCGGCGCTTGTCTTCGCCCTCGGGACTTTATCCGCCTGTGCCTTGGTCGGGCCTGATTACAGTGCGCCGCCCCTCGATGTGGCGGCGACGGCGCGGCTGCCGGAAAGCGCGGAGCCGACGGTATTGTGGTGGCGGGAAACCGGCGACCCGCTCCTCAGCGCGCTGATCGAAGAGGGCCTTGCACAGAACAATGACCTTGAAGCCGCCTCCGCGCGCGTCCGCCGGGCCCGCGCGATCTTCCGCGAAACCCGGACGCAGAAACTGCCGACGCTTGAGGCCACCGGTCGTGCCGACGCACAGCGGCAGGCGCCGGCGCAGTTTGCTTTCCCCGGCATTCCCACCGATGTCGACACGCCGGTGTACGCCGGTCTTACGACTGCATGGGAACTTGACCTGTTCGGCCGGATCGACCGGCTGACCGAGAACGCCGTCGCCGCCGCCGGGGCCGCCGAGGCGGCGCGCCTGGATCTGGCGCGCGTCATCGCCGGCGACATCGCGCTCGCCTATACCGACTACCGGGAAGCCGAACGCCGGCTTGACATCGCGACGCGCAATCTTGCCAGCCAGCGGCGGACGCTTGCGTTGACCATGGATCGCGAAGAGACGGGTCGATCCTCGAAACTGGATGTGGCACGCGCCGAAGCGCAGGTCGCGCTCACCCGGGCGACATTGCCGCAATTGCGGACGCTGTCCGTCGGTGCGCGAAACCGGCTGACAATGCTTCTTGCCCTGGCGCCGGGCAGTCTCGACCACCGGCTCGCTGAAGGCGCAGCCGAACTTCCGGCCTTGCCGGCGGTGGTGCTCACCGGTTCGCCGGCCGGATTGATCCAACGGCGTCCCGACATCCGGTCTGCGGAACGCTCGCTTGCCGCCGCGACGGCGCGGATCGGTGTCTCCACCGCCGATCTTTTTCCGCGCATTACCGTCTCGGGCTCGGTCAACGCCTCCGCTCTTGAGCCGCAAGACATGTTTACGGCGGACGCTTTCAACTTCGCCATCGGCCCCAGGATTACCTGGTCACTGTTCGATCGCCGGGCGATTTACGCGCGGATCGAGCAGGCGAACGCCGACGCCGCCGAAGCGCTCGCGCTCTACCGGCAAAGCGTCGTCGTTGCTTTGGAAGATGTCGACACGGCGCTCGCCGCTTACAATGAAGAGGCGTTGCGTGTCGCCGCGCTTACGGCTGCACAGACCTCGTCGGCGACCGCCGAGGACCTCGCCCGCATTCGCTATAAAGTCGGCCGTGAACCGCTTTTGACGGTGCTGGACGCCGAACGGGTCCGGCTCAACGCGGAAGACACGCTCGCCGCATCGAAGGCCGAGCGCATCCGCGCGCAGATCCGGCTTTACCGCGCGCTTGCCGGCGGCAGGCATGGATGAAACCCCCGGCCCGGTCACCATCGCCGCATACCCAGCAAAGGAGGCGCAGTGATGGCGCACTCTCCCCGTCGTGTCCGGGTTCTCGCATGGACATTGTCCGTTGTTCTTTCCGCCGGCGCCGCCGGCGCCCTCGGATTCGTCAAATACGCTCAGATCAGCGCCGCCATGGCGGAGGCGGCGTCCTTTCCCGAACCTGTGGAAACCGTCGAACTCGTCACGGTCGGGACCACCATGGTTGCGGACACGATCAATGTCATCGGTGAATTGCAGGCCGTGCAGCTTGTCGAGCTTCGGGTCGAGGTCCCGGGCGTCGTCGACCGGGTCGGGTTTTCATCCGGCGATGAAGTGCGTCGCGGTCAGGTGCTTGTACGGATAGACACCTCCGCGGAACGAGCCGATCTGGCCGCCACCCGGGTCGATGCCGAAAGAGCCGCGAGCGAAGCGGCGCGCGAGGCGGAACTCTTCGAGCGCGGCGCCACGTCGCAAGCGCTTGTCGAACAGACCCGTGCGCTCGCCGCCGCTTCCGAGGCCCGCGTTCAGGCCCTTGAGACCCAGATCGCCCGCAAGACGATCCGGGCGCCCTTTGACGGACGGGTCGGCATCACCGATCTCAAGCCCGGACAGTTCGTGGAAGCCGGCGACCTCATCGCGCAGATTGTCGGCCTTCAGAACGAAGTCTATGTCGACTTCAGGGTTCCCCAACGCTCGGCCGTTCTTATCGACCGATCCCGTCCCGTCACGGTCAGACTTGAGACGCTGGAAGCGACCGGGACGATCACCGCGGTCAATCCGCTCATCGACCGGGCGACAAGGAGCCTTGGCGTTCGCGCCCTTGTTGAAGACCCCGCCTTCGCCAGGGCCGCCGGTGGACTGGCGAGCGTCATCCTGCAAACGGGGACGCCGAAGCAAAAAGTCGTCGTCCCGCGCACCAGCATCGCCCGCAGCCCTTACGGCGATGCGGTCTATGTCGTCGCCGGCGTGAACGGACAATTGCGCGCCGCGTCCAGACAGGTGCGTCTCGGGCAGACCGTCGGTGACCGGTTCGTTGTCATCCTGGACGGCCTGGAGCCCGGCGTTGTCATCGCGGCGGACGGTTCGTTCAAACTGCGCGACGGCGCCCTGGTCATGCCGGCCGGTGACCGCGAGACCGACGATCCGGAAACGACGGGCGCTGCGGAAGACGCCGCTGCCGCGCAGCGGCCCGGTGCGGAGTGGATGGAATGAGCGCTGGCATCGAGAAGTCTTCTCCGGTCGGGGGGCGGCGGTCTCCGGCGGACGTTTTCGTGACCCGTCCCGCCCTGGCCGCGGTTTTGAGCCTGTTCATCGTGCTGCTCGGGCTGCGCGCCGTCTTCGACCTGCCGGTGCAGCAATATCCCCGCATCGATGCGTCGAGCCTTGTCATCACAACTGTTTTTGTCGGCGCGCCGGCGGAGGACGTGCAGGGTTTCGTCACCGAACCCATAGAGCGCGCGGTGGCGCAGATTCCCGACATCGATTACGTCGACAGCATCACCACGGCGGGTCTTTCCACCGTCCGCGTCTGGCTCACATTCGATGCGGACGCGGATGCGGCGCTCGCGCGGGTCTCCGCCAAGCTCGACGCCATCGCGTCGGATCTGCCCGACGGTATCGAACCGCCGAGCATCGACGTTCAGCGGGCGGATCGGCCCAACGCGACCTTCTATATTTCGGTCACGTCCGATCAGCGCAGCCGCGAGGCGATCACCGAATATCTTTCACGGGCAGTTCAGCCGGCGCTTGCGGTTCTGCCGGGCGCCCAGCGGATCGGCTTCGAAGGGGCGCGGCCCATCGCCATGCGGATCTGGCTCGACCCGGTCGCCATGTCGGCTTACGGCGTCGGTGCCGACGAGGTGACGGCGGCCCTTGGCAACAACAATGTGCTCGCGCCCATCGGCAGCGCCGAAACCGCCGACATCGAAACGGAGCTGCGCGCGGCGACGATCCTGTCGACGGCGGAGGAATTCGCGGCAATGATCGTCAAGCGCGAGGGGGCTGCCGTGATCCGCCTCGACGATATCGCCCGCGTGGAACTGGGATCGGAGGAAGCGACCGAGGACGTTCGCTTCAATACGCAGGAGTCGGTCTATCTGTCTGTCTGGCCGGCCGTGGGCGCCAATGAGCTGGACCTTGCAGCGGCGCTCTATAGCGCGCTCGACACGGCCAGAGCGGCGGCGCCGCCGGACATCAGCATTCGGATGGCATTCGACGGCACGTCCTATACGCGCGATGCACTGCGGGAAATCGCCGCTACCCTGGCGGAGACGATCGTCATCGTGTCGCTCGTCGTCGTCATCTTCCTCGGATCGTTCCGCACGGCCCTTGTGCCGCTGGTCGCCATTCCCATCTCGCTCCTGGGTGCGCTCGCCGCCATGTCGGCCCTCGGGTTTTCGCTCAACCTTTTGACTATTCTGGCGATCGTGCTGGCGGTCGGGCTGGTCGTGGACGACGCGATTGTCGTCGTTGAGAACACGGTTCGATACATCCGGGAGGGAATGGGCCGGGTCGAGGCGGCGCTGTTGAGTGTGCGGCAACTGTTCTTCCCCATTGTGTCCATGACGATCACGCTCGCGTCGGTCTTCGCACCGATCGGTTTTCTGACCGGCCTCACGGGCGCGCTTTTCAAGGAGTTCGCTTTTACCCTGGCGACGGCGGTTCTTGTGTCAGGGCTCGTGGCGCTGACCCTGTCGCCGGTGATGAGTGCAAGGCTGGCAAGCGCCGGCGAAGAGAGTGTCGTCGCCAAACTGTCAGGCCGGCTTTTCGACGCCCTGCGGGTCATGTATGCACCGCTCCTGAACGCGGCGCTTGCCTTCCGGGGGCCGGTGGTGCTGGTTGCCGCGACGTTCGTCCTGGCGGCGCCGGTCATGTACGCATTCTCGCTGCGCGAGCTTGCGCCCATAGAAGACCAGGGCGAGATCAATATCGTTCTCAGCGCCGCGCCGGATTCGACGCTCGATTACACGATCAGGTACGCCAACGAGGTGGTCGAGGCCCTCGAATCTGTCCCCGGCGTCGACAATATGTGGTCGGTGAGAACGCCGTCCGGCGGCTTCGGCGGGCTTAATTTCAAACCGTGGAAAGAGCGCGAGGCATCCGCCCCCGATCTTATCGGCCAGGTATTCGGAATCGTTGCGCAGGTTCCCGGCGTCAGGGCCTTTCCGATCCTGCCGTCGTCGCTGCCGAACGCGGGCAGCTATGACGTGGAATTGGTGGTGGTGTCCTCGGCCTCGTTCGAGGACATGCAACCCTATGCCTATAAGCTGGTCGCGGCGGCCTTTGAAAGCGGCCGGTTCACCTTCGCCGACACGGATCTCAAGATCGATCGGGGCGCAAGCCTGATCGATCTTGACCGGGAGCGCATCGCCGATCTCGGCATGCAGGTTTCCGACGTCGCCCGGCAACTGGGGCTTCTCCTGTCATCGGCGCATGTAAGCCGCTTCGACTATGAGGGCCGTTCCTACAAGGTGATCCCGCAATTGGAGGACGCTGCCCGTCTGACGCCGGCCTCCCTCGATATCATCCAGATTGAAACACCGGACGGAACGCTCATTCCCTTGTCCTCGATCGCGCAAATCGCCGACGAGATAACGCCCAGAGCGCGCGGCCGGTTCCAGCAGTTGAATGCCTTCCGTGTGTATGGCGGTCTGATCCCCGGTGTCACCAAGGAGACGGGGCTTGCCACCCTTGAAAACGCCGCGCGCGATAGTCTCCCGTCCTCATACGGCCTTGATTACGCCGGCGAGTCCCGGCAGATCCGGCAGGAAGGCTCAACACTGGTCGGCGTCCTCGGTCTTTCGATCCTGTTCGTCTATCTTCTGCTGACGGCTCAATTTCAGAGTTTCCGCGATCCTCTGGTCGTGCTGTTGGGGTCGGTGCCGCTTGCATTGTCCGGCGCGCTTATCTTCACCTTTCTCAATGTGGCGACCATCAACATCTTCACCCAGATCGGCCTGATCGCGCTTGTGGGGCTCGTGGCGAAGAACGGTATCCTGATTGTCGAGTTCGCCAATGCGCAGCAAAAAGACGGGCTGTCGAAACGCGAGGCGGCGCGGGAAGCAGCCATGACACGGCTGCGCCCGGTTCTGATGACGACGCTTGCGACCGTCTTCGGTCACGTGCCGCTCGTCCTGGTCGAGGATCCCGGCGCCGGCGCCCGCAACGCGATCGGCGTTGTCGTGGTCGGCGGCGTCATCATCGGCACCCTCTTTACACTGTTCGTCGTACCGGTGCTCTATTCGCTTCTGGCGAGCCGGAAAGAAACCGCCGCCGAGCACCATGACCATGACGGTCCGCTCGCGCCGGTGCATCCATGAGGACAGCATCCGCCTGGCTTGGCCGCGCGTTCATCAATGCCGGTTGGTACTGAGGCGGTGTTTCGTTCTCCGAAATCCATATCTGGACGGACGTCATCCGCGCGGCTGGCTGGTCGCGATGTTACTGTATGATTCCGCCGTTCCTTCCCGGCATTGACGGACTGCCCTGCGCAGTCCTGTTTGCCAGTCCCGCGCTGTCGAAACAATGTGCTTCCTTTGACGTCTTTCTATCAATTGCGATGGGTCACACACCGGTCCGATGACCGCGGGAGCCTGGCGTTCGACATCCAGCGTACGTATCGGGCGGACAGCAGTTTTACCCAGGACACCATCATTCCTGTAGACGGTATATCGATCATCAACTAATGCTATAGCTGAACACCCTGCGAGGGAATTTCGCGTGGTGATGGGTGAGCAAGGTTTTCAGACAATTCGGGCAAAAGGCAGTTATGAAAAACAGACTCCGGACCCTCTTCTCGGATGCCCCATCCGATGAAAGCCCGTCGCACCTGCTGAGCCAGGAGCTTGAATTCGAGCTGTCAAAGTCGATTTTGACCTTTGCCTTCATCGGGGGCGCCGTCACCCTGAAGACAGCGCTTGGTATCGACAGGCCGATTGAAGAGGGGTTTATCCAGGCGCTCGCCATGGCCGCGCTATCCGCCGTGCTCGCCCTTGGCTCCCAGCAAGGCATCATCAAGGATTTACGATTGAAGCGTGTGGCAAGTCCTATCCGCCGGCAATTCCGCTCGGCGCCGCCGTCATTGGCAAGTGGCTTCGCGCTTGGTTTCGCACTGAAATATTTTGAATTCGCGCCGGAGTATTTCGGGTAGCGCCCTGTGGGCTGCACTGTCGTTTTTCAGGCCATGACTTGCCGTTTTCAAAACCCGCAATAAGGTGCTCAAATCCGGATTTGAGCGCGTGGAAGACCCCTCTGCGGGCCTAAAAACGGACCTGACTGATTGGTCAGTCAACCGGCTCTTTTTGGGGCCGTCTCATCTGACAAAATCATGAATACCATGCGTCCCATTGCGCTGGCCGACACCGCAAACCCCGATCCGAGCCCCCCTGTATGCAACAAAACCCGCGCTTCAATCGCAGTGCGACAACCGTTGCACGGCCATCAGGCCACACGGCTCGGTGGTACAGGCCGAGAAACCTGGAAAATGTCGTCAGACCACTGCCATTGCCTGACCAATCATTCAGCGAGGGATATATTATGTCCCCGTAAACGAGGAGATATCATGCGGCTCCTCAAGCGGCGCCCCCCTTCGGGAAAGACGCCCCTATAGAGCTAACGTGACACCGCGGGCTACGCCGGAACTCGGATCACGGAGCACCTGTTTGTGTCTTCATATGTGTGTGGATACTATGATAGAGTGATTTCTTTTCTCCAGGAAAATGCGTCTGGATATCTCTCGCGTATCGTCGCAACCAGAAAATTAATTGCTTGCTCCGGCTGAGCCGGACGGCCAGCCCGATGACACCATCGACCGGACCTATTCGCCGGATGTGGTATCCGACTGAAAACATGCCCATCCGCAGTTACTTTACCCCATTTACAGTACGGTATGTAAGTTTCCACCCCCTTATCGTCCAAGCCCAGAAAGTCAGAGACAACTTGCGTGACGCGTGTGCCAACACAAACAACCCTAGAGCCAGATCCGATAAGAGTTGGAAAATTGGCGAGCGCCTTGGCATGGTCAAAGTCATCAAACCGGTCGTTACCGGTTAGTTGCACTTCATTCAGTAAGTTTTTGGGATGAAAAAATTTATATATGTTTTTACTTTCATACCCCATGGCCTCGGCTAGTCTTTTTGAACTCCACGCATTCCAGTCAAAGGGATAACCATTTTCTCCTTTAGGAGCCTCACCTAGAAGAATAGGGTTTTTAAGATTATTCTTCATGCCAAACCTCCTCGATAATCGAATTATCTCCGTTCAGATCACAGATCTGACCATTGATGTGATTTATGCTTTCTCGCTCATCATGGCGAATATGGTTGTAAAGAATAGAGCATAAAATTCGTTTTGGTTGAGAAATATGAAATTGACGGCAACCAAAACGTACTTGCCGAAGGCCTCGGTACGCCGCTGATAATGGTTTCCGGGCGGGCGCGGCAGGCAAACCTTGGGCATTTTCCAGATTCTTTCGCGCTTTCCACTGCGCGATGACGGCCTCCGTTTGAGTTTGCACGGCGTAAAGCGGTGTCATGTTCATGTGGCCGCACGTCTACCACTGTGTGCCGGTAATATGGCGCCGACGCGCTGCCGCCAAGTGCACGCATGACTTGCCGTTGGTAAACGCGCCGACCACGCATCTGTTGCGTCTGATTTTGGGCACCTTTCGGGACGGAGGTTGGCTGAGGGGGTGCCCTTTGGCGGGACGGATTCCTTGCCGTTCAGCGTTTTAAACCGGAACAAGAGATTGACGGACGCTGGTATATATTTTTAAAGTTGTATATAAAAATATTATTCAATTTTTGCATGTTTTGCGGGACCGGTTGCTGAAATCCGGGATGGGAAGGGAGTAGGGCGGTGCCGGCGAAAGAATGCTGTGAGAGTGCGGTTACCCAGGACTACGGCGGTACAGGCGGGAGGGGTACGGTCTTGGCGCGTGTCCATCCGCCGGCAGGTTTCCGGTCTTTCATCCCGTCTTCCTGTTCCCACGTAGAGGCTGTCCGGAGTGTTCCGCGTGAGCGTGCCGGGTATGCCGATCCGATGTTGAAAACCCAAATCCCTGACCCTTAAGGAGCCATCAGATGACACAGGACATAGTGCGCGCCGCCATCCATCCGGGCGTCGGCATCGCCCGTATCGGCAACAGTGCGGAGTATTTTCTGGCCCCGCAGGTCATCACCCCCGAGCCGATGGAGGCGGGGTCCTTCCATGCATCCGACGGCACGCTGAAGCGCGAGGCGGTGCAGTTCCGTATTTACGGCTATAACGCGGCCGGCGATGTGGTGGAGGAATTGACGCCGGATCAGGCCGGTATCGATATCGAATGGGGCGTTCATATGGTGGCGCGCAAGGCCGCCTGGTACAAATTTCGCGCGGCCATGGACCTGCCCGCCGCCGCCGATTTCGCCCTGCAGCGGCGCAATCCGGACTATGCGCCCGACAGGCGCGAGGATCTGGTCATCGACCCCGGCATGCGCACTATTTCCGGCAAGGATGCGGGCGGTACGGAGGCCGAAAAACTCACCGGTGTTTTCCGGTACAAGGAAGACACGGCCGAGACCACGATCGGTGAGCTGCGCACCGATGAGGTCGGGCGTCTTGTCGTGTTGAGCGGGTTCGGCGAGTCCGGCTCGCCCGCCGGGCTGCCCGTCTTTGACGATAGCGGCACGGTCGAGGACCCCTTCGGCAATGCGGCCGGCTGGTATGACGGGGGGTGTGACGGGCCGGTCACGGCGACCGTCCGTATCGGCGGCCGGGATATCCCCTGCGAGGGGGCGTGGGTGGCGGTCGCGCCGCCCAATTTCGCCCCGGAGATTATCGGCTGGCGCACCCTTCTGGACCTGCTGGAAGAGGTGTGGGCGGATGCCGGATGGACACCCGCCAGCGAGCAGGTGTCCTTTACCCGTGATATCTACCCGCTGCTTGGCCGGCTCAGTGGGCTGCAATGGGTCAACCGGGGCTTCGTGGCCTTTTTCGGGCCAGGCGGGCCGCTGGATTTCACCGACCCCGCGCTGATCGACAAGATTTCGTGCATTCACGGGCAAAGCGACATTCACAAGGAATTGCGGCGACAGATTTTCAACGCGTTCCGCCCGGTTACGGGCGACGGCGTGTCGCTGCGCACCCAGCCGTGGATTTACGGCGATGCCTTCGGCACCTTTCCCGACGACGACCCGGACAACGGCTTGCCGCTGTGGCCGGCGGCGGCGCGGAAGATGCGGCGCTGGGTGAACGGCGATTTCGTCGCCGACTGGGGCAAGGTCCCGTCGGAGCCCACCGACATCGCGCAGGTGGCCGTGGCGGACCAGCCGGCGATGCTGGACCGGGCGCCGCTGCATTACTGTCTTGCGGACGCGTTCCATCCGGGGTGCGAGCTGACATGGCCCATGCGCCATGCCTCGATCTGGAAAAGGCCGTTTCGTATCCGCGTGCGCCGGCCCGACAACCCCGAGCCGGATTATGGCGACCGGCTGACAACGGCGCGGGCGCTGGGCCCCGACGGTCCGCTGCACGCCCAGGCGCCCGGCGGGCTGACGCGCTGGATGGCTTTGCCCTGGCAGGCCGACACCGCCGGGTGCCGGTCGGGATATGACCTGTCGTTCGATCCCAATCTGCCCACATTCTGGCCCGCCCGCGTGCCGAACCATGTGCTGCCGGTGGAGAATTATGACAGGGTCATGGACACAAAGCTGCCCGATGAGGAGCGGATCGAGGCCTTTTACGGACGGCGCAGCTGGTATTACCCGCTGGCAAAATACGGGACCGGCGGTATCAAGCTTATGGAAAACATGGTGGAGCATTTCGCCGAGATGGGGGTGGTGGAACGCCGTGAGGGACCAGGCGACCTGCCGGGCATTCCCCCGGTGCTGTTCGTTGAGACATTGCCGCACCTGCCGGGAATGAAGGCGGTCGAGGGCGCGGCCCTGTTGGGCGCCGAGCCGGACGCCGCCCCGACGCCCGAGGATGAAGCCGCCCGCCGCGCCGGCTGGCAGAGCGAGGAAGAGCGCCAGTTTTTCCGGTCCGCCCGCATGGCCCGCACGCTTGCCACCAGGAATGGCAACGGCACCTATTAACCCCAAACGGGTTGCCGGGCTGTCCCGGCCCGGCCGCCCTGTCCGGCGCGGGCGGCGCGGCGCGCCTGCCAGAAGCGTGCGGGGTGATAGCGCCTTTCCCGGCCATATGTTTCGGCAAGCTCCCGGCGATAGGCCGCGTAGCGGGCTGCGCGCCGGCGCGCCAGGGTATGAAAGGCCTCCGCCCTGCCGTCGGTGATGGCGTCCACGGTTTCGCGCACATCCAACAGCGCTTTGGTCAGTCCGGCCGATGCCAGCGGGTCGAACGCCATCGCGGCATCGCCGATGGCGATCCAGCCGGGGCCGAGACTGGGGCCGGTGATCTGGCTCCAGGCGGGGACGGTGCGCAGGCGGCTGTCCGGTGCCGGTCCCCCGGCCATCCGGGGGGCGATCAGGCGGGACTGCCGCAGACGGTCGGCGGCGAATGCCTGCCGCGCGGCCTGGCCCCGTGGCAGGTTGGCGGCATCGGTCAGGAAAACAGCCACCAGACGGTCGCGCGCCAGCGGCGCGGCATAGCACCAGCCGTCCGCCAGGCTTTCCATCAACAGGGCGCCGTCGGTACAGGGCGTATCCTCCAGAAAGGCGGCAATGCCTGTCAGGGTGTCGTGCCGCTCAACCCCGGCCCCCATGGCTTGCGCCAGGGCGGCGGCGCGGCCGGTTGCGTCGACCAGCAGCCCTGCGGCAATATACCGGCCGCCGCCGGGCGTTTTCACCTGAAGCGTCCAGCGCCCCGGACTGCCGCCATGACGCGGCCGGCCCCTGAGCGCGATAGCCTCAGCGCCCGCAGCGATGGCGCGGGCCTTCAGATCGGTGCCGAGGACCGCCCTGTCAACATGCAGCGCCCGGCCGCCCGGCCGCATCAAAAGATCCAGCCGCACCGGTACCGGCCCGCCCCAAAGCGACAGGACCGCCGGACTTGGGCGGTGGGCGGGGGTGTCGAGCAGACCGGCGAGGCCGAGCGCCGACAGCGCCGATATCCCTTCCGGCGGCAGATGTTCGCCCACGGGCGGGCCCGGGTCCGGGCGGCGTTCAAGCACGGCGACAGACAGCCCGGCCCGCCGGGCGGCATGGGCACAGGCCCAGGCGGAAACGCCGTTGCCAAGGATCGCCATGTCATATGGGTCGTCATTGCAGGGCATGGATTGTGTGCGGGTCCCGATTATCCGGCGTCTGTGCGAGACATCAGCATGCCGCCGGCCATGATCAAAGTGTTTCTCAACACCCATGACATACATCTTTTGGTTTACCGCGCACACCGCGAAAAGCCATCGATACCGTATGCGGTTTATCCCGCATCGGCGGAACAGAGCGTTTGTTACCCATTGTAAGGATCGCGCGTCGGGGCATGGCGTGTGGGCATTTACGGCGTTCCCGAATAAGGCCGCCAAAAGACCCCGTCTGACTGACCAGTCAGTCAGACGGGTTTTAAGCCTGTCTTTTGCGCCGGTTTTTTGGAGCGATCTTGCAGGATTGGGCGTTGATCGAAGGTTTGCGAAACCTTGCCCCCCTCCATCCGCATGCAGGCCGGGTCTGTCCATCCAGCCGGGATGACGGTCGCCTGGACCGTGTCGGCGTGCATGGCGGATCTGGTGGGCGATGGTGTCTTGCCACATACGGAACGGTGCTGTTTGCAGGGTGCCGGCATGACGCATGAGAGCCCGTGCGGCCGGTTGTGTTCGCCTTAGTATGTTTTGGCCTGTTGCATATACGCGGCAGACTATCCCGGATTGATTTACCTTCCTTTGGATTGTTCAATTTAAAGGCGAAACTATTGATAATTGAGATGGTTCCTCACAGAGGGATAGGGATTTATTCTCTAAAATTTATCTTTAATGGCATTGATGTAACGCTTCACAGGTCATATGGTATACTGACAAAAAGTTGTAACGTGCGGGAAAATATATCCCGGAAAGAGAAACAAGGTAACGCCTGTATCCGTTCGCGGCGCTATTTCCTGTTTTCTTCCGGTGTGACGCACTGTGTTGTCGGGACGCTGCCATGACTGATCGGAAAACACAGAGGCGCTTTCACTTTATTTCGGGCCTGCCGCGTTCCGGCTCGACCTTGCTGGCGGCGATCCTGCGGCAGAACCCGGCCTTTCACGCCGGTATGACCAGTCCGGTGGGCAGTCTTTTCACCAATCTGATCGCCAGTGTCAGCGCGGGCTCGGAACTGGCGCCCATGGTGTCGGTGGATCAGCGCAAGCGGCTGGCGCGCGGTCTGTTCGATAGTTATTACGCCGACCTGCCGCCTGACCGTCAGGTGGTCTTCGACACCAATCGGGCGTGGACGGCCACGCTGGCCGCGCTGACCGACCTGTTCCCGGATGCCAAGGTTCTGGCCTGTGTGCGCGATGTGGCCTGGATCATGGACAGTATGGAGCACCAGTTCCAGACCAACGCCTTTGAGAATACGCGCCTGTTCGCCACCCCGCAGGAGCGCAGCACGGTGTTCACCCGGTGCGAGGCGCTGGCCAACCGCAACGGGCTGGTGGGCTATGCTTGGTCCGCCCTGAACGGGGCCCTGTACGGCCCCCATGCCGACCGGCTGCTGATCATCGACTATGACCTTCTGGTGGCGCGCCCTGTCGAGGTGATCGGCCTGGTTTACGAATTTCTGGGCGAAGAGCCGTTCGAGCATGATTTCGACACTGTCGAATATGACGCCCCTGCGTTCGATGAAAATCTGGGCGTGTCCGGCCTGCACCGGGTGCACAGGAAGGTCGAGCCGAAACCGCGCCGTACCATCCTGCCGCCGGAGCTTTTCGAGCAGTACGCCCAACTGAATTTCTGGCGCGAGCTAAAGGGCAGCGCGGCGAAAATGATCACCCGGCAGGCTGAGCCGGCGCAGGACTGAACTTTAGACACATACACTTCCAGGGCCAACGGGAGCGCGTATCATGGCGACATTGACTGTAACCAACACCAATGACAGCGGCGCCGGGTCGCTCAGACAGGCCATTCTAGATGCAGCGCCCGGCGATACGGTCACCTTTTCCGGCGCTATTTCCGGCGGCACCATCACGCTCACGGGCGGTGAGCTTGCCATTGCCAAGGATCTGATCATCGACGGCGATCTGAATGACGACGATGTGCCGGATATCACCATCAGCGGCGGCGGTACAGACCGTGTTTTCAACATTACAGGCGGCGGTAGCGATGTCACGCTTGACGGTCTGACCATCACGGGCGGAAACGTCGCGGGCAATGGCGCCGGTGTCAGCGTCAGTGCGGCAACCGTCACGATCACGGACTCGACCATCCAAAACAACACGTCCACCGGATCCTTCTCGGGCGGCGGCCTGTACGGCGGCGGCGTTGCCAATATCACCGTGTCCAACACGACCATTTCCGGCAATTCGGCCGCTCTGGGCGGGGGTATCCGCGTCAGAACGAATGGAAGCATAACGATCGACGATTCAACCATAAGCAGTAATTCCGGCACTACCTATGGCGGCGGACTGACGGTGACCCATGGTACAACGGCGATCATCACAGACAGTACCTTCACGGGCAACAGCACCTCCAGTGTCGTCTCGGCAAATCATGGCGGCGGCGCCATTTTGCTGTTTGCGCCCGCCACCCTGGTCAATGTGACCATCAGTGGAAACTCCTCGGCCAATGTGGGCGGCGGTCTTTCCCTGGCCGGCAGCGGCGGCAGGGCCTCGCTGTATAATGTAACCATCAGCGGCAATTCCGCCGTCAATGGCGGCGGCGGCGTCAATCTGGGCGGATCGGGTGCCTTTGCCATTCAGAACTCCATCGTGCTGGGCAATGCATCGACGAACGCCGATGATGAATTCAGGGACCCGACCCCGAACACGACATTCACGGGCACCAATCTTATCGGCGCTGATGCCAGCGCGTTTGACGCCAGTGTCGATGCCGCCGTCATCAATGCCGACCCGACAACCGTGTTCGCATCGACCGTCGCCAACGGCGCTGACACGACCATCACCGCCGGGGTGCTGGCCGACAATGGCGGGCCGGTGCAGACCATCGCGCTGAACGCCGCCCCGTCCAACCCGGCGCTGGATGTGGGCACCGGGCCGCTGAGCGTGGATTTCGGGGCCGGGCCGGTCGATGTGACGGTCGATGCCGCCGGCAATGCCCGCAGTGTGGATCAGACGTCGCTGGACAATGGTGGGCCCATCGATGCGGGCGCGGTTGAACTGCAGACCGTGCTGAACGCCGCGCCGCGCCTGGTCATCGCGGACGGGACCCTAAGCTACAGCGAAGGGGATGCGGCGACGCAGATCGACGGCAGCGCCACGGTGTCCGATAGCGACGGCGACGCGGACTGGAACGGTGGCACGCTGGCCATCCAGGTCACCGGCAACATGGAAAGCGCCGACCGGATCAGCATCAGTGACACCGACGGCGACGGCACGGCCATCACCATTTCGGGCACCGACATTCTGGCCAACGGCACCGATGTGGGGGATCTGTCGGCCACCGGCGGCACGGTCACCGGCGGCACGGCACTGACCATCACCTTTGATACGGATGCCACCAACGGCATTGTCCAGGAGGTGTTGCAGTCGCTGCGCTACGACAATACCTCCGATGCCCCCGGCACATCGGACCGGACCGTCACGGTCACCGCCACGGACACAAACAGTGGCAGCAGCAGCGACACGCGGACGATTTCCATCAGCGCGGTCAATGACGCGCCGAGCCTAACCGCCGGCGGTACACTCAGCGCCGTGGCCGAGGACACGACCGCCCCTACGGGCGCGGCGTTGAACAGTCTGGGCATCACCGTGACCGACCCGGACAGCGGGGCGTCCGTATCCGGCTATGCCATTGTCGGCAACACCGCCAACGCGGTCACGCAAGGAACATGGCAGTATTCCGCCGACAGCGGCACCAGCTGGTTCAATATCGGCGCCGTCACTGACGGCGCCACGGCACTGCCCCTGGCGGCGACGACGCTGGTGCGCTTCGTACCGGCAGCGGATTTCGCCGGCACCCCGCCGGGCCTAACCGTCCGCGCGCTGGATGACAGCTATAGCGGCGGTTTCGCCTCGGGCGCGTTGAGCACCACGGTGGACACAAGCACCAACGGCACCACTACCGCCATTTCAGCCAATACGGAGACCATCGCGACATCCATCACAGGCGTCAATGACGTGCCGACGTCCACAGGGGCGAGCCTGTCGGCGACAGTGGGTCAAGGGCGGACACTTCAGGTCTCTGACTTTGCCTTTTCGGACGTGGACGGGGACAGCCTGGCCAGCGTGCGCATCGACACCAGCGTGTCGGGCCTGACCCTGAACGGCACGGCGGTCACGGACGGGCAGGTGATTGCCGTAGCCGACATCACGGGCGGCAATCTGGTCTTTACCGGCGGCAGTGTGGGCAACGCCGGCTTCACCTATTCGGTGAATGACGGCACCGCCTTTGCAAGCAGTCCGGCCAATGCCACGATCACGGTGGCCAGCGCCGGCCCGCCGCCGCCGAACACGCCGCCGGTGACGGGGGGCGGGTCTGCCGGCCTGGACGCGGGCGCGGCCTATACCCTGCGGATCGGAGATTTCGGCTTCAGTGACGCCGACGGCGATGCCATACGGACGGTCCTCATCGACAGCCTGCCGGAGATTGGCACCCTGACCCTGAACGGCGTGGCCGTCAGCGTCGGCCAGTCGATCCGGGCGTCGGAGATTTCCGCCGGGCGGCTGGTCTATACCTCGGACGTGCGCGGGGCCGATGCGCGCTTCACCTTCCGGGTCAGCGACGGCGAGGACACGTCCGGCGCCGCCCGCTTCGACCTGCTGGTCGCCGACCCCGAGCCGGTCGATCCTGGCGATCCCGGCGATCCGGGCAATGGCGGCGGTGAGCCCAGCGATGATCTGGAAGGCACGCCGGCTGCCGACACCCTGATCGGCGGTGACGCGGATGACGTTGTGCGCGGTCAGGAAGGCGACGACAACATTCGCGGCGCCGGCGGCGATGATGAAATCCTCGCCGGGCGGCGCGACAATGGCAACGACACCCTGTCGGGCGGCACCGGCAACGATACGCTGGGCGGCGGTGTCGGTGACGACAATATCGACGGCGGCGACGACGATGACATCCTGTTCGGCCGCGAGGGCAGCGACATGCTTTTGGGCGGCGACGGCAACGACATCATCTTCACCGGTGACGGTGACGATACGGTGAATGGCGGCTTCGGCAACGACACGCTGTGGGGCAGTGACGGCGATGACCTGCTGATCGGCGGCGCCGGCAGCGACACCTTCACCTTCGGGCGTTTGGCGGGCAATGACCGGGTGGCCGATTTTGACATCGGCGACGATGCGCTCCATCTGCGCCATGCGGTGCGGGATTTTGAAAGTCTGGACGATGTGGCGGCGGCCGCGCGCCTCAGCGTGGACGGTAACGGCAACCCCAGCCTGGTCATCGATCTGGGGCCGGGCGAGGACGGCACTCCCCAGTCCGTCAGCCTGACCGGCCTGACGCTTGCCGATCTACAGGATATGACCATCCTGATATAGACGATAAATCCGACGCCCCGGACGGGCGCGGCACCGTGCGGGTCATGTATTCCCGGTCATGCGGCGATCCGCCGGTCGCCGCGATATTGAACGTGCCGCCCTTGCGCCCGGCTTATCCGTTCAATCCACCGATGCGGTTGTTTTGACATCCCTTGCCGTTTGTTGTGAAAATCGCAAGCGATGCACGACAGACCCGGCAGGTCTGATACAGTGATTTCAGATACTGTTCTTTCAGATTAAAGTTATCTTGGGCACGGTTTTTCAGGCAGGTCATGACAGATGGCGGATGAAACGCGGTTCAGACAGTTTGCCCGGAGTTTTTTCAGCCGGCGCGTTTTGAAAGAACGCGTGACCTGGCATGACTATCTGTCCGCCTTTCTGCTGGCGACCTTTGCGACGGGCGTGGTGTACGGCCTGGAATATCTGACGGTTGAAAAGTTTTCGAACATCAGCGGCTTTCTGATCGTTGCCGTTTTGCTGTCGGCCATTCTGCTCGGCAAGGGGCCGGCGGTTGTGGCGGCGGCGGTGTGCAGCCTGTTGTATGACTGGCTCCTGGTGCCGCCGTTTCTCGGGGCCGCGAACAGCGCGGACAACATCATCAAGTTCAGCGTTTTTGTCATTGCCGCCCTGCTGACCAGTTGGATCGCCGGCATGTCGAAAAATCTGGCCGTCAGGCTGAAACGCCGGGAGCGCGATCTGATGGCCGTGATCGACGAGCGGGAAAAATACAAGCGCGAGAAACAGGAAGAGGTGGTCAAAAGGCAGGGCGAAGCGCTGCGCAACGCCATTCTGGCCTCGGTGTCGCACGATCTGAAGACCCCGCTGTCCTCCATCATCGGGGCGATGTCCTCCCTGAAGCTGTACGGACGCAATATCAGCGAAGGCGACCGGGAAAAGTTAAACGACAGTGTGCTGGCGGAGGCGGACAAGCTGCTCGGCTATGTCGACAATCTTCTGGAGGTGGCGAAGCTGGAGGAGGGGCGGTTTCTGATCGCCCGCGACGCCGTCGCCTTTGACGATGTGCTGGACCTGACGCTGAAGCGCATGGAACGACGGCTGAGGCGGCACAGGATTGTCGTGCGCGAGGGCGACCCGTCGCTGGCGTTTCGCGGCGATGAAAAACTGATCGGCGTTGCCCTGGGCAATATATTGGACAACGCGGCAAAATTCAGCCCGCCCGGAACCAGGATCATCATCGGCATCGCGGCAGTGCCCGGTCACGATATGCTGGCGGTCGAGGTCGCGGATGAAGGCGTCGGCGTTCCGGAAGGCGAGGAAGAAACCATTTTTGACAAATTTCACCGCGCGAAACAGGCGGATGCGAAAAACGCGGGAACCGGCCTTGGCCTGTGGATCGCCCGCCGCATTGTCGAGGCGCATGGCGGCGATATCCGCATCAGGCGGCGCGGGAGCGACACGCCGGGGGCCTGTGTCCGTCTGACACTGCCGGCCGCCAGCCTGTCCGTTTCGCCCGATGACACCAGGGAAGAGGCGGCGTGAGAAAGATCGGCGCCAGGATCCTTGTGATCGACGATGAGGTGGAAATCCGCCGGTTCCTGAAGATCGGGCTGAAAAGCAATGATTATATCATGCTTGAGGCGGCAAACGGGCAGGACGGCCTGGGGGCCGCGTCCATGGACAAGCCCGACCTGATCATTCTGGATCTGGGGCTGCCGGACATGTCCGGCCTGGAGGTGTTAAAATCCATCCGCGAATGGAGCAAGGTGCCGGTCATCGTGCTGTCCGTCCGCAGGGAAGAGCGCGAAAAGGTCGAGGCATTCGAGCGTGGCGCCAATGACTATGTGACCAAGCCGTTCGGCATGGCCGAACTGGTCGCGCGCATCAGGGCGCAGTTGCGGGACCGCATTCTTGAAGACCTTGAGGAAACGTCCTTTGTCATCGGCGACCTGGAAGTGGACCTGATCGCGCACAAGGTTGCCTTGCGCGGCGAACGGATCCACCTGACGCCGAAGGAATATGCCCTGTTGAGCATACTGGTGAAGAATGAGGGCAGGGTAATCCCGCACAAACAGTTGATCCGCGACCTGTGGGGGGAAGCGTACGGCGACGACAACCAGTATCTGCGCGTTTATGTCCGGCAGTTGCGGCGCAAGATCGAAAAGGATCGCATGCGCGACCAGTATATCCATACCGAGCCCGGGATCGGCTACCGCCTGGAATATGTATCCGCGCCGTAAAAAACGGTGCACGTATACCCGTGTGTGACGGGGCCGACGGTGATGGGGTTACAGGTGACGGGGATACCGGCCCGCCAGGGACACGAGGGGTTGTGTGCCCGTGGCGGGCCGGCCATGGCCGGGGCTGCCATTCTCAAGACGCCTGTCTGCCCACGGCGCCTTCGGCATTGGACAGAAAACGATGATTGTCGCGGCGTATTTGTGCCCCCGCCCTGTCATAGAGGAACGGCAGGGTCGCATAGCGCTTACCCCGCGTGACGCGCGTGGCTTCATGCAGCAGCGAACATGAAAATATGACCGCGCCGCCCATCGGCGCGCTGTAGGTCCTGGGGCCGAATTCGGGAAAGCGCAGGGCGCCGCCCTCATAGTCGCCGGTGTTGAGATTGATGGTGCAGGCGAATTTGCGGTGCGCCGTGCCTTTCGTGGTGTTGTCCCGGTGGGGCCGGAAGAACCCCTGATTTTTGGAATCATAGCAGGCGATGATGTAGCGCTCGATCACGCCGACATCGAACTGAAAGGCGCTTTTCACCTGGGGGACGATCCGCCGGATGATCCGCCGTTTCATCGCCGCCTTGAGGGCGGGGTCGTCAATCTTGCAGTCGGCACGGCGTTTGAACCCCTGGTCAAGCCTGCCGACGGTATAGCCGTCTTTCTCGACCATGGTGCCGGATTCCCGCCCGCCGACCGTTTCATACAGTTTGACCAGCCGGCGGCAGAGCGCCGGTTCAAAGACGTTCGGAATGATCAGGACGGGGGCGGTCATGGGCACGCCGGCATACCGGTCAACCGGCAATAGCCCGCTGAGAACCCTGACCAGTCTGTGGTTGTGCCGCTCCAGATCGGTGAGGGGGATATGCGCGATGATACGCAGGCCGGGATCGAGTATCAGGGTGAAGGGCGAATATCTGATGACGCCGTTTCCTCCCATGCCGTCATCTTTCAGGGCATTGTAGCGCCGGCTGACCGCATGATCGAAATCCCAGAAAAAACGGATGCCCGGAGTCTGTTGTTGCACCCGGTCTCCGGCTTTGTCCCGCGGGTCTATGCTGACGCCGAAGAAGGATATGCGTTCGTCATCGAAAAAATGGCGTGCGTCGCCGGCGATAAAGTCGACGGCGTTCCGGTTCTTGGCATTGGACGTCGAGCCGAAGAAGCAAAGGACGATGTAGCGCCCCGCCGCCGCATTGAAATGGAAATTGTCGTTGTTGGTGGACGGACAGGTAAAGTCAGGTGCCAGATCGCCGACAAATAAGCGTTTGTTCATGTGCCTCTCGTTCAGCTTTGATAGGCTGTTTTTATGATGAAAGGCTGTTTTTTCTCTGCGTGGAATGGCGGCGATATCCGTATAAATTTTGTGTGGAAACCATGAAGGCCCTGGCGGAAAGGCACCGCGGATCTGTCCGGTGACCGATGTTTTAGGGAATGGGTGTTTTAGGGGGCGGATGTTTTAGGGAACAGATGTTTTAGGGCGCAGGGCAGGACCGACGTCGGTGGCCCGCCGTGCTGTCGATTGAACCCCCAAATAAGAGACCGGCTGACTGACCAGTCAATCAGGCCGGCCCGTCAAGCCGGTTTGTGAGGTCCCTTGGCCTGCTTAATCGCCAAGGGCGGCGAGCTGGTCGAAGGCGTCCAGCGCGTCACCGCCATAGACACTGGCCGGGCCGCCGCCCATTTCCACCGCGACGCCGATGGCCTCGACCGCCTCATCCCTTGTGGCGCCCGCCTTGATGGCGGCATAGGTGTGATAGGCGATGCAGCCGTCGCAGCGGATGACGACGGAAATGGCCACCGCCATCAGTTCCTTGGTTTTGCGGTCCAGGGCGCCGTCCTCGGTGGCGGCGCCGGCAAGCGTGCCGAAGGCCCGCATCACCGCCGGCGATGCCTTGGCCAGGGCGGTGTTGTTGCGGGACATGGATTTCAGAATATCGGGCCAGTTTTTGCTCATGAGGGGCGGCTTTCTTCGATGATTTGCGGAGGCGCCATGTGTTGGGCGGCGGGGCTTATTTCTCGCCGGTCATGTAGCGGTCCAGTTCGCGGTGGAAATGGCGCAGCCGGTCTTCCTGCTCGCACCAGAGAGGGCCCTTGAAACCGCGCGATTTCACCCCTTCCTGCACGGCGTGCACCAGTTCCACATCCTGATCGAGCACTTCGCCCAGGTCGGCCTTTTCGCCGGCGGCGAAGGTTTCGATGTCCGGGCGGATGTCGCCGGTGACATCGGTGCCTTCGGGCAGGCCCATCCAGCCCGGCACGGTGTAGCCGGGATCGTCCACATGGCGGAACAGGGTCATATTGTCGTAATAGAAGATTTCCGGGTTGGTCGGGTGCGGGATGAACCGCATGATGAAGACGCCTTCCGGGTGCATGCCCATCTGCACATTGGGGAACAGGCCGGTGGCCCAGCTGTCGGTCAACTGGCCGTCGGTCATCCTGTCGTAATTGGTCAGGTTGAAGCGCTTGCCGCGCGCGCGCTTGGCCGCCTGGATTGCCCGGCGCACGTCTTCGGCGCTGCCGTCGAAGGTGTCGGGGTCCAGCCCCACTTCGCGCATCATGTGGGCCTGATAGGGGTCGATGCTGTCGCGGTCGTCAACCCGGTGGGATTTGACGCCGATGGGCACGATCATGCGGCTGAAGCCGTTGGGATACAGGTCGACCTGGCTGAAATCCTCCATCACGCCCTGGGTCTGGGGGTGAATATGGGGCAGATGATAGGTTTCGTAAAAGGCGTCGACACCGGTTTTCCAGTTGGCGAGCCATTCGGTGCGCATGTGGCGCACCACATTCATCTTTTCGATCTCGTAAAGGTCGAGATAGCCGTCGGGCAGGCCGATCCAGTCTTTCAGCGGCGGTGCCTTGCCGTCCATGTTGATGAAGATCAGCCCGGCCACGGTTTCGCAGCGGACCTCGGTCAGGCCGGGGCGGTGCCGGACGAGGGCCGGGTCGAACGTATCCTCGTCGGTGATCGCATGAAGCGATCCGTCCATGTTGAACCGCCAGCTGTGAAAGGGGCAGGTGAATTTGCGCACGCTGCCATGGTCGGTCAGGCAGACCCGGTTCCCGCGATGGGGGCAGACATTGTAGAAGGCGCGAATGCCGCCATCCTCCTGCCGGGCTATGATGATCTGTTCATGCCCGTGGGTGAAGAGGATATAATCGTTCGGCTCCCGGATGTCCGGGGTGACGCCGGCCAAGAGCCAGACGCGCGGCCACAGTCTGTCCCATTCGACGGCCATGAAATCGCGGGAGAAGTAACGCGACGGGTCCGGCACGTCGAGACCGAGCCCCTCGGGGCGCGGCTGTTTCGCCTCGAACGATCCTTGCGGCGCCTTCAGCGTCATCGGCCATTTCGCTTCAAATCCGTCCATCGTCCCTCTCCCCTGAATCGCGGTTATCTGAATCGCGGTTATCTGAAATCGCGGGCACGCCCGGTCTCTCAACGGCCTCCTGCGGCCGGGCTGTCCTGTCAAAGCCTCCCCCTTGCGTGCATTCCGGTACATGGCCCGGAATGCCGACCATCCAATCTTAGCAAAGAAAGGCAAAAAAACAAGCAGACAGGTTTGTTTGTTTTTATGGGGAAAGTGCGGTCAGACGGTAACCGATGCGGGGGAAATGCACGTCGATTTCGCCGAAGGCATCGGCCTGCCGGGTGAGGGTGATGCGGTCAGGCCCCAGGGCGCGCAGCGTGCCCTCGACCCGGTCGCCGGGATGGTCGTGCGGCGCCACATGCACCGGCTGACCGGCCCGGTAGCCGGCAGTGTGTATGGTGGGGACAAAGTCATGGCGGCGCACCGGTTTGGTGCCGGCGGCCATATCGTGGGCCTCGGCGGCGGAAATATCCGTGCGTGTGCCGGTGCCGACGGCCTTCATCCGTGCGCGCCAGCCGGTAAGGGCGTCAAGGCCGTCCAGACAGTCATGCAGGCTGGCGACATTGCCCTCGATCATCCAGGTGATCATCCACAGGCCCATATCGTCCCATGTGGGCCGTGTGCCGCCCAGAAAAGCGCGGCCGAGCGCCAGTTCACGTTCGGCCAGGGCGAGATGGGCGCGCACCTGCTCGCGGAAATAGGGGGCGTCCTTCTCAAAAGCGGCAAAATCCAGGTTCTGGAAATAGTCCGCCCGGTCTTTCGACAGTTCGGGCGGCAGAAGGGCGGCATTCTCATACAGCGCCAGGGCGGCGGCCTGCGGAAAGACGGCATCGTCGCTCCAATGCTGGCGGCTGAAGATGCTGAAGGGGGCCATGGCACAGGCCGCGGGCTCGGGATAGCGGGTTTCGATTTCGGCGGCGATCAGACGGGTGTCGCAGTAGATGTCGGCGCCGATCTGTAGGACGGGGGTGCCCCGGTACCCGCCGGTCAGTGCCGTCAGGTCCGGTTTCGGCATCACCATCGGGATCTGCACGGACGCCCAGGACAGTCCTTTCAAACCGAAGAGACGCCGGATCTTTTCAGCATAAGGGGAGGGGTCGTGGTGATGCAGGATAACAGTGTCCGTCATGGGGTCCCCTCACAGGTCGGGCCGGTGTGTAAATGGTGTCACCAGCCGGTGGCGGGTCAGGCGCCGGATACGGTTTCCAGCCGTTTTGTGCCGGTGCGCGATTTCAGGTCGGCGGGCATCAGGTTGCGCAGGCAGGTCTCGAGATAGTCGAACAGCTGTTCCTCTTCCTGCCCGGACATGGGGTGGGACAGCCGCCGGACAGCCGCGCCCTCCAACGTCGACTGGACGAAATTCAGGGCGAGGATGAAACTGGTCCTGTCGCTTTGCCATTCGGGAAACAGGTCGACGGCAAGCTGATACCATTCGCGGTAAAACGCGGCCTGGGCGGGTTTGAGGATGCGTTCCAGGTCCTTGTCCGTGCGCGAGGCGACCGCCAGTTCGTGAAAGGCGACGAAAAGCGGATGGGTGACCTGCCGCCAATAGGCCATCAGGGCGTCATGCAGATGGGGCTCGGTCTCGGGCAGGCTGGACACCGCCCGGCGGAACGCGCGCAGGCGCTTGGCATGCAGATATTCAATGGCCGCCTGTATCATGGTGTTGCGGTTGGAAAAATGGTGCATCATCGCCCCGCGCGACAGGCCCGCCTCATCCGCGATGCGCGGCGTCGAGGTGTTGGCATAGCCGTATTTGATCAGGCATTGCAGCACCGCATCGACGATCATCTTGCGGGTGGAGGCGCTTTTCTGTGCCTGACGGCCGATTTCCTTACCGGCGGCGGTGGGGCCGGTGCGGGCGTTGCGGCGTCTGACGGGCGATGGGGCGTCTGTGTTCATTGACCGTTCCAAAAAAAACATTCATACCTGATTGTATTATAGCTTGCCGAAGAAGAAAAGCCGCGAACACCGGGAAGGTCCGCCGGCGGGTCGGCAGAGGCGACATCAGCGAAAGGGTAGAGGATTAATATGGGACGCGTCGACGGTAAAGTCGCTTTGGTCACAGGGGCCGCGTCGGGTCTGGGCCGTGCCGATGCACGGCTGCTGGCCGCGGAAGGCGCACGGGTGTTTCTGAGCGATGTCAACGAAGACCAGGGCCGTGCCGCTGCCAAGGATATCGGTACCGGTGCCACCTTTATCGCCCATGATGTGGGGGATGAGGCGGCCTGGGTGCGGGTGATGGCCACCATCGAGGACGCGGCCGGCGGTCTCGACATTTTGGTCAACAATGCGGGTGTGGTGCAACTGGCCTCGCCCGAGGACTGCACACTTGCCGATTTCCAGTTCGCCAACCGGGTGATGTCGGAAGGGGTGTTCCTGGGGTGCAAGCACGGCCTGCGGCTGCTGAAAAAAAGCGCTGCCGCGTCGATCGTTAACATGTCGTCGGTGGCCTCGCACATCGGATACCCGGTCTTTTTCGCCTATACGGCGGCGAAAGGGGCGGTGCGCGCCATGACCAAATCCATCGCCGTGCACTGCCAGGCCTCGGGCTATCCGGTGCGCTGCAATTCGATCCATGCGGGCGCCATTGAAACCCCCATGGTGCAGTTCGCGCAGGGCCGCACCGACGAGGCACCGCAGGCGATTCCGGAAAGCGGCATTCTGCCGCCGGATGCTCTGGGCACGCCGTCGGATGTGGCCAATATGGTGCTGTATCTGGCCAGTGACGAGGCCCGTTTCGTGACCGGCACCGAGTTTGTCGTCGACAACGGCATGCTGGCCCGGGCGGCGTCGTGACCGCATCCTTACGTTGATGACTTGACGACGTTAAAAAAAACAAACATGATTGTATTTAATTTGGTGGAGGGACACCGCTCAGACCATTAACCGGATCGGAATTCTGAATGGATCTTGGCTTACGGGGAAAGAATGTCCTCATCACGGGGGCAACACAGGGGATCGGGCGCCGGGTGGCGAATCTTTTTGCCGAGGAAGGGGCGAATGTGGCCATTTGCTCACGCTCGCCCGAAAGTGTGAACAAGGCGGTGAAGGAAATCGCCCTTCTGGCCGACGGAAAAATCACCGGCGCGCCCTGCAACATCAAGAACAAGGAAGAGTACGAAGCCTGGATCGAGGCCATGGCCGAGGAACTGGGCGGCATCGATATCTTCATTCCCAATGTGTCGGCGGGCGGCGGGGCCGACAGCGAAAAAAACTGGTGGAAGAATTTCGAGATCGATGTGCTGGGCACCGTGCGCGGTGTCGAGGCGGTGATCCCGCACATGGAGCAGCGCGGCGGCGGCGCCGTGACCATGATTTCCACCACCGCGGCGGTCGAGACCTTCATGGTGCCGCAGGCCTATAATGCGATGAAGGCGGCGCTGATCACCTATGCCAAGCAGTTGAGCCAGGCGCACGGTGAACAGGGCATCCGGGTCAACACGATCACACCCGGCCCCATCTATTTCGACGGCGGGGCCTGGGACATGATCAAGATTTCCAATGAACGGTTTTACGAGAAGACGGAGCGCACCCATGCGCTCGGCCGTCTCGGCACGCCGGAGGAGGTGGCCAATTGCATCGTCTTCCTGTCCAGCCCGGCGGCAAGCTGGGTGACCGGGGTCAATCTGGTGGTCGACGGCGGCTATACCAAACGGGTGCAGTTCTAGTCCGATGAAAGTCCGCCGCGAACAGAAGATCAAGCGCACCAAACGGCGCCGCGGGTCGGAAGGCACGCCGGTGAAGGCGGCGCCGAAACCGAAGCTGCCTTATGACCTGATCCCCAAGGAACGCTATACCTCGGCCGATTACATGGCGCGCGAATGGGACCATATGTGGACCAAGGTGTGGCTGCTCGGCTGCTGCGAGGCCGATATCCCCGAGCCCGGCAACCACATGGTCACCGAGATCGGAAACGAGAGTATTCTCCTTATCCGCCAGCGGGACGGCGGGGTGAAGGCCTTCTACAATGTGTGTCAGCACCGGGGCAATCAGCTTGTCCACGGCGCGCACCAGACGAAGGAGGCGGATCAGGCCATACGCTGCCATTATCATAACTGGCAGTACCGTCTGGACGGCCGTTTTTTCGATATTCCGGATGTCGAGACCTTTCCCCAAGGGGCGCCCAAATGCGGCGGACTGACGGAGCTGCCCTGTGACACATGGGGGTCTTTCGTCTGGTTCAGCATGGACCCGGATGTAATGCCGCTCAGGGACTATCTGGGGATCATTCCCGAGCATCTCGACCCCTACCGGTTCGACCGGATGGTGCTGACCGAGTGGGTGACGGTCGAATGGGACTGCAACTGGAAAGCCTCGGTCGATGCCTTCAACGAAAGCTACCATGTGCAGGGCATTCACCCGCAGCTTCTGTATTATCTGGACGATCTGGATATCCAGATCGACTGTTACGAACGCCACAACCGCTATCTGATCGCCTTTGGCGTTCTGAGCCCGCGGGTGATTTCACCGTCCGAGATTCCACCGCCCATCAAGGTGGTGATGCGCGGTGCCGGCATGGACCCGGCCGCGTATGAGGGATCGATATACGATGTGCGGGAGGCGGTGCAGACGTTCAAGCGCGAGAACGGCGCGGCGCAGGGCAAGGATTATTCCCGCCTGAACGACGACCAGCTGACGGACGATTATCATTACATGATCTTCCCCAACATCACCATGAACGTCCATGCGGACGACATGATGATGTTCCGGCAGCGGCCGCACCCGGAAGACCCGAACAAGATGCTGTTCGACTATTACATGTTCGAGCTGCCGGACAACGAGTTCGACATGGAGGCTTACGAGCGGCCCAAACACCGCCAGTATAAGCATGGCGAGACCTCGCTCGGCCTGGTGATCAATCAGGACGCCTATAATCTGCCCTTTGTCCAGAAGGGTATGAACAGCGTCGGATATCAGGGCCTTTGGCTCGGCGAGCAGGAACTGCGCATCCGTCATTTCCACAAGACACTCGAAGACTATCTTGCGGGCGTTCATGCCCGCAAAGGGTCTTAGGCGAGGGGTCTAACCCAGGACAGGACCATGGCCACACAATACAGCCGCGACCAGTTGCTTGAGGCGTATCGTCAGATGAAGACGATCCGCGAGTTCGAGGAACGTCTGCACAAGGAAATCATGACCGGCGAGATCGCTGGCTTCACCCATCTGTATTCGGGGCAGGAGGCGGTCGCGGTCGGTGTGTGCGACCATCTGGACGACAGCGACATGATCGTCTCGACCCACCGGGGACACGGCCACTGCATTGCTAAGGGCTGTGATGTGAAGGCGATGATGGCGGAAATTTACGGCCGTGCGACGGGTCTGTGCAACGGCAAGGGCGGCTCGATGCATATCGCCGATTTTACCAAGGGGATGCTGGGGGCGAACGGTATCGTCGGCGCCGGCGGTCCGCTGGCCGTGGGCGCGGCGCTGTCGGCCAAGCTGGACGGCAAGGGCCGGGTCGCCATCTCCTTCGGCGGTGACGGGTCCGTCAATCAGGGTGCGGTGCTGGAAGCCATGAACATGGCGGTGGTCATCAACGCGCCGGCCATTTTCGTGATCGAGAACAACGGCTATTCGGAACACACCGGCGCCGACTATGCGGTCGGGTCGAAGGATATCGCCGGGCGGTCGGCGGCGTTCGGCATGAAGGCGGTCAAGGCCGACGGCTGCGACTATTTCACTGTGTATGAAACCATGGCCGAATTGCTGGACCATGTCCGCGCCGGCAAGGGGCCTTGCACGGTTGAGTTCACCACCACCCGGTTTTTCGGCCATTTTGAGGGCGATCCACAGAAATACCGGGCGAAGGACGAGGTCAAGCGCCACCGCGAGGACATGGACTGTCTGAAGAATTTCCGCGCCCGCGTGGCGGCGGACGGCAGCCTCGATGCGGCCGCGCTGGACGCCATCGACGCCGAAGTCCTGAACCTGATCGATACGGCGGTGGATGAGGCGCGGGCCGCGCCCATGCCGCCTGCCGACGATATCACCACCGATGTTTACGTGTCTTACCAGTAGGAGCGCCCGATGCCAGTCATAACCTACAGAGAGGCACTGAACGAGGTTCTGCACAGCGAGATGGCGCGCGACCCCGGTGTTTTCGTCTGCGGCGAGGATGTCTCGGGCGGGGCCGGCGGCACCTCGGGCGAGCGCGAGGCGTCCGGCGGGATTTTCGGCGTCACCGCCGGCCTGTTGCCGAAATTCGGCGAAGACCGGGTGATCGACACGCCGATTTCCGAAAACACCATTGTCGGCCTTGCCGTGGGGGCGTCCCTTGCCGGCAAGCGTGGGGTCGCGGAGATCATGTTCGCGGATTTCCTGGGGCTGGCGCTGGATCAGACCATGAACCAGGCGGCCAAGTTCCGCTATATGTCGGGCGGCCGCGCGACCTGTCCGGTGGTGATCCGCGTGCCCTACGGCGCCGGCATGAACATGGCGGCCCAGCACAGTCAGACCATGTATCAGATCATCACCTCGGTCCCGGGGCTGAAGGTGGCGATGCCGTCCAATCCGGCGGATGCCAAGGGTCTTCTGACCACGGCGATCCGCGATGATGACCCGGTGGTCTTTTTCGAACACAAGGCCATGTACGGCCGCAAGGGCGAGGTACCGGAAGGCGACCATGCCGTCCCCTTCGGACAGGCGGCCCTGCTGAACGAAGGGGACGATGTGACGATCATCGCCATGGGCCGCATGGTGACTTTCGCCGAAAAGGCCCTGCCGGGCCTGGCTGAGGCCGGTATCAGCTGCGATCTTTTGGACCTGCGCACCATCAGTCCGCTGGATGAGGACGCGATCCTGGACAGCGTCGAGAAAACCGGCCGGGTGGTGATTGTCGACGAATGTCCGCCGCGCTGTTCGGTGGCTTCCGACATTGCGGGCTTTATCGCAAGCCACGGATTTTCGTCGTTGAAGGCACCGGTCCAGCAGGTGACGGCCCCCCATGCGCCGGTGCCGTTTTCCAAGGGGCTGGAGCGTGCCTATGTGCCGGGACCGGCCCATATCGACACGGCGGTGCGCACCGTCGCGGCCTACCGGTAGAGGAAAACCCGATGAGCGAGATCACAGCCTTCACCATGCCCAAATGGGGCATCGAGATGGAAGAGGGGGTCATCCGCGAGTGGCATGCCGAGGTGGGCCAGACGGTCAACAAGGGCGATATCCTGGTGGTGATCGAAACCGACAAGATCGCCAATGAGGTGGAGCTGGAATACAGCGGGCTGCTGCGCCGGCGGATCGGCGAGGACGGCGATGTGTTCAAGGTGGGGGCGCTGATCGCGGTTTTCGCGCCCGAGGATGTGCCTGACGGCGCCGTCGATGCCTTTGTCGCCGATTTCAAGGCGGCCGATGCAGGGTTCGGGGTCGATGACGGCCCGGCTGGCGACGCGCCTGAGGCCGCTGCCGGAACGGCGGACGGCCCGGCAGAGGCCCACCCGGTGGGGGGATATGCGCTCGATCTGGACGGGCTGGGGGAGGGCGCGCCCGCAAAAACCGACACGCCGCAGGCGGTGTTGCCCGCAGGGATTTCGATGTCGCCCAAGGCGAAGGAACTGGCGCTGGCGCTGGGGGTGGACCTGACGGACGTGACCGGCAGTGGCCGGAACGGGCGCTTTTCCCTACAGGATGTGGAACAGGCGGCCAAGGCGCAGGGCCTTGCGGCCAATGCGGACGGCGACGCGGCGGACGAAGAAAACAGTTTTGAGACGATCAAGCTGAGCGGTATGCGCCGGGCGATCGCCAAACGCCTGTCCGAGGCGAACCGGACGATCCCGCATTTCTACCTGCGCCGCACGGTCGGCCTTGATGCGCTTCTGGCCCGGCGGCAGACCCTGAAGGATGCAGGCGGGACGGTGCCGTCGATCAATGATTATCTGATCAAGGCGTGCGCCGTTGCCCTGCAACAGGTGCCCGACGTGAATGTACACTTCGTCGACGATACCATCCGCCGTTTCGCCCATGCTGACATTGCGGTCGCGGTTGCCGTGCCGGGCGGGCTGGTCACGCCGGTGGTGCGCCGGGCCGAGGCGAAACCGGTGGCCGAGATCGCGGCGGCCATGCAGGACCTGGCCGGGCGTGCGCGGGCGGAAAAACTGGCGCCGCACGAATTTCAGGGCGGAACCTTCAGCCTGTCCAATCTGGGTATGTACGGGGTGACGAGTTTTGACGCCGTCATCAACCCGCCCATGGGCGCCATTCTGGCGGCCGGCAGCATTGAGCGTGTCGCCCGCGAGGACGGCCGGTTTGAAAGTGTCATGGCGCTGACCCTGTCCTGCGATCACCGGGCGATTGACGGGGCGCTCGGCGGGCGTTTCCTCGCGGCGCTGGCGGCGGCCCTCGAAGCGCCCGAGACGCTTTAAGGAGGGATGCCATGATCGCGCCGCATCCGCTGACCAATCACAAAATCCTTCAGATGGCCTATGTGGTGCGGGATTTGAAGGCAGCGGCGCGGTACTGGACCGATACCTTCGGCATCGGCCCGTTTTTCGTGCTGGACCGGCCCCAGGTGGGCACGCCGCTTTATCGCGGTCGGCCGCAGGCGGTGGAATTTTCGGCCGCGCTGGCACAGGCCGGCGACATTCATGTGGAACTGATCGAACAACACTGCCAGTCCCCGTCCTGTTACCGGGATCTGGTGCCCGAAGGCCGGGACGGTTTCCACCATGTCGCGGTGATCGTGGAGGATTACGAGGCGGAAGTGGCCCGCTACCGGGGGCTTGGTTTCGAAGTCGCCTCAAGCGGGACGTTCGGGCCGCTGAAATTCTGTTATGTGGATACCTCGCCCGCGCTTGGCTGCATGGTCGAAGTGCTGGAAGACCTGCCGTTCATCCACAATTATTTCGCCCGCGTGCGCGCGGCGGGCGAAGCGTGGGACGGGACGGACCCCTTACGGGATGCGAGCGCGCTGGCGGGCTAGGGGCGATGTTTCGCCCGCATCCGCATGATATCCCGCGCGATACGCCTTATGGCCGGGTCGTCCAACTGGCTTACCATGCCCCCGATATCGCCCGGATGGCGGACAAGGCGGCCGCGGAGCTCGGCGCCGGGCCGTTTTATCTGCTGAGCCATATTCCGCTGGCACGCTGCCGCTATCGCGGGCGTGATGCCGCGTTCGATCACAGTTCCGCCTACGGCCAGTGGGGCGGCCTGATGATCGAGCTGATCCACCAGCATGACGACGAACCGTCAGCCGTGCGCGACATGTTCGCGGCAAGTGAGCACGGCCTGCATCATGCGGCAATTTTTGTCACGGACCTGGACGCGGCGGTGGCGCGCACCACCGGTGACGGCCTGGCCTGCGCCCTTGACGCGACCACGGACGACGGAACCCGGTTCGTCATGATGGACGGTCGCGCCGATTACGGGATGTTTCTGGAATTCTATGAACCGACAGCGGACATGCGGCGGTTTTACGGATTTGTGGCGCGCAAGGCGGCGGGCTGGGACGGGGCTCGTGTGCTGCGCCCGATCGATCTTTAATCCTGAGGGACCGCGGCGGCGAGGGCGGCGTTGATTTCCGCCTGTGTCGGATTGCGCCGCAGGGTCAGGCCGCCGTTGACCTGAAGATTCTGGCCGGTCATGAAGCATTCGTCGGACGCCAGAAAGACCGCCGCCGCCGCGATGTCATCCGAGGTGCCGATGCGGCCAAGGGGATATTCCTTCACAAAGGCGTCGACCATGCCCGGCATGGCGGCGGCGTCCGCCGTCATCGGCGTTTGCGTAAAGCCCGGCGAGATCGAGTTGGCGCGTATCCCGTCGCGCCCGTATTCATAGGCGACGCAGCGCACCACGTGATCGATCCCGGCCTTGCTGCCCATATAGGCGGCATGGTGGTTGAGCATCACGGTGGCGGTCGCGGACGAAATCTGGATGATGGCACCGCCCGTCTGCTTCATCGTGGCGGCGGCGGCCTGGAGGAAGAAAAACGGCCCCTTGAATTGCAGGGCGAGCATTGCGTCCAGCTCGTCCTCGGTCGTCTTTTCAAACCGTTTGACCAGCCCCCAGCCGGTGGCGTTGAGCGCGATGTCGACGCGGCCGTGGCGGGCGGCGGCCTCGCTGAACAGCTGGTCCACATCCGCCTTGCGGGTGATGTCACACAGGGCCGATGTGCCGCCAATATCGGTGGCCAGGTCTTCAAGCGGTTGCCGGTGACGGCCCGCGACGGTGACATGCGCACCCTCGGCCGCGAACCGCCGCGCGATCACCTCGCCCATATTGCCGCGTCCCGCCGCGCCGATGATGACGGCGGTCTTGCCGGCCAGTCGCGGCATCGCAGGTTGGGAGGATGCGGTCATATCCGTGTCCTTGGCGATGTTTTCTCAAGGCTGGCGCTTTGCCTCGCCGATGATGTTGTAAAAGCCGAGATCCATATCCTCCGCCAGACAGTCGAGGATGGCCGGCGCCAGACGGTCGTGGAAGTCCGTGCCCATGTGCAGGTCAAAGGCATCCTGACTGGTGAAGGTGGCGATGCAGAGATAGGTGTTTTCATCCTCGCGCGACTGGATCAGTTCATAGACGGGGGTTTCGGGCTCATGCGCGTGGGTCAACAACCGCAGTTCGGTCTGAAGACGCTCAAACTCCCCGCGTTTTTCGGGTTTGACGACAAGCCTGGCGACAAATGCGGTCATGGTGCGTCCTTTCCGGTGCCCCTGTTGTTTTTCGGCTTCTTTCAGCCGTTTCCGTTTCAGCCGGTCTCGGCGGCGGTGATTTCCGCCGCGATCCTGTCTCTGAGTTTGAATTTCTGGATTTTGCTGGTCGACATGGGCCAGTCGTCGACGAACCGGACATATCTCGGCACCTTGAAACGGGCGAGCTTGCCGTCGCAGTGGGCGATCAGGTCTGTTCCGCTGGCCCTGGCACCGTCATGCAGTTTGATGAAAGCGGCCGCCACCTCAACATAGCGGGGGTCGGGGGCGCCGACGACCTGGGCCAGTTCCACGGCCGGATGGGTGTTCAGCACATTTTCAATCTCGGCGGCCGCGACATTCTCGCCGCCGACCTTGAGCATGTCCTTGGTGCGGCCGTGGAACATGATCTGTCCGTCCGCATCGAGAGAGCCGAGATCGCCCGTATGCAGCCAGCCGTCCGGGTCGATGGACTGCGCCGTCTTTTCCGGATCACGGTAATAGCCTTTGAGCATGCCGGGGCCGCGTATGAGGATTTCGCCCTTTTCGTCCGGTCCGCAGTCCCGGCCCGTGTCGGTGTCAACGATCCTGAGGTCCCAGCCCCTGAGCGGCACGCCGAGGCGCGAGGTGCGGGTGCCCACATCGTCGTCAAGGCGGCTGGTGCAGACCGTACCGGAGGCTTCCGTCAGACCGTAGGTGCCTACCTGTACGGTGTGGGGCATTGCGTCCATGATCGCCTGTTTGATCGCGGCCGGCTGTACGCCCAGGTTCGAGTTCATCAGCCGCACGCGCGACAGGTCGGTCCCGGCGAAACGCGGATGATTGATCAGGTCCTGCATGATGGTGACGAAGGACGGATAGGCCATGGTCGCCTGTTCGCGTTCCAGCATGTCCAGTGCGATGCCGGGTTCGAAATGCGGGATGGTCAGATAGGCGCCGCCCACATCGAAGACGGCGATCATCGGCAGGATGCCGGCAATGTGGAAAATGGGCAGTGGCGACCAGAAACGGTCCTTGTCCGTCATCCGGTACCGGTACCGGCCCAGGGCGCGGCTGTTCGAGGTGATCGCCCTGTGGGGGATCATGCATCCCTTGGGATTGGACGTGGTGCCCGATGTATAGAGAATAAGTCCCAGATCGTCGGGGCGGACAGCGGCACACCGGTCGTCGACATCGGCGTCGCTGACGCCGGCGGTCAGAGCGTCGAGTGCTTCTTCCGGTATGAAACCGGGATAGCGGCCCGTCCCCGTCACAACGATATTGTTGAGCCGGGGGGCCTGTTCAAGGGTCAGGTGGCGGGCGTCGCCTGACCGGTCAAGTCCGGGAAACGCCGCCCCGATACGCCCGACGAAATCGACGGCGCCGGCCACCTTGTCCGTGGTCACCAGTGTGTTGAGGTCGGCGTTTTCAATCAGATACGCCAGTTCGGCCGGGGCATAGCGCGCATTGATGGGAACAACCGCCGCGCCGGCAAGGGCGGCGCCGAACAGCGCTTCGACAAAATCCATCTGCGTTGTCATCAGAAGGCCGACATGGCCCCCCTGCGGCACACCGAGCGCGATAAAGGCCTTCGCCCATCGCCGTGCACGGGCCAGAAGCGCACCATAGCTGAGCCTGGTCTCGGGGAAGACCACGGCATCCCGGTCCGCCCCGTCCGCGACAGCGGCCAGCAGCAGATCACACAGGGTCAGGACGGTATCCGGATCACGCGGGGCCATCGGGTTCAGTCCTCCAGCGGGTGCAGATGTTCGCGCGTCCATGTCCCGTCGATACAGTCGATCAGGGCGGGCGCCAGTGCCGCGAAATGGTCCGATTGCCGGTGGGTCTGTTCCGCCGCCTCGTCCGCGAAGGATTCGATCACGGCAAAGGCATCCGGTTCATCCAGACGGTGGAATTTATAATGAATGGCGCCGGGTTCCCGGTCCCGGACGGCGTCTTCCATCTGGCGGGCGGCCTTGATGAAGGCGGCCTTTTTGTCGGGAAAAACCTTGAATCTTGCGATGAATGTATAGGACACGCGGACCTCTCCCCTCCGCTGACGCCGCGGCGCTTCCGCCTGCGGCAGGTACCTCCTTTTTCAGTTTCATCGCGAAACCCGGTAGCGGTCAACAAAAAACAAACATGTCGGATTGTTTTTGTGCGACGCAAAAAAATATACCAAAGGTAGGGTGTTTATAAGTCTTGGTTTTAGAAAGATTCCTGTGACTTGCGTGCATTAAAAAAAACAGTCATAATTGTTTTTAATTTGTTCTCAGTAATACAGTGGATGACCGGATTTCGTGGGGGGAACCGGTACGTCCAGACCGGGGAGGGAGCATCAAGTGGGAGGGTTTGGAATGCCTTTAGGATGCAAGACGAAGGCGCGTCTGCGCATGAGTGCGGCGCCTGTGGCGCTGGCCGGCGCGGGCATGCTGGTGGTTGCCGCGTGCCCGTCGGCGGCGGTGGCACAGGACAGCGGTGCCGAACAAAACCAGTTTATCGAAATCGAGGAAGTGTTCGTACGCGCCACGCGGCGCGAGACGCAGCTACAACAAACGCCGGTCGCCGTGACGGCACTGACCGCGCAGCAGGCCGATGCCCTTGTGCCCAAGGATCTGGGGGATATCGCCGCGCTGGTGCCGAACTTTTCCGCGTCCAAGGTGACGGGGTTCAATGCCGCCTCCTTTGCGATTCGCGGTGCCGCGCAAACCGATATCATCGTCTATTCGGAATCGCAGGTTGCCGTCACACTGGACGATTTTGTCGTGCCGCACGTTCAGACGCAGTTGCTCGATCTGTTCGATATCGAACAGATCGAGGTGCTGCGCGGACCGCAGGGGACCCTGTTCGGGAAAAACGCCACGGCCGGGGTCGTCAATGTGCGCACGCGGCGGCCGGAGTTTGACGACTTTGCCGTTGATCTCAGGGCCCGGTACGGTTCGTTTAACCGGTTTGAGGGACGGGCGGCCGTCAATGTGCCGATCAGCGACCGGCTGGCGCTGCGGGTTTCCAGCCAGTATCAACGCTCCGACGGGTTTTACCGCAACGGCGCGAGTTTCGGGCCGGTGACACCGTTCGGACCGTTTGACGATCAGGGCAACAATCTTAACCCGCTGGCCGGTGAGACGGGCGAGGGTGACAACAGCCGTCTCGGCGGCGAGGAAGTCTTCAACATGCGCGCCAAGCTGTTGTGGCAGCCGACGGACGCACTTGAAGTTCTGTTTCAGTATGAACTGATCCGCGATGATTCGGATACCGTGCCGGCGGTCAACGAGACGCCGGTGGGCGATCCGCGCTTTGTCTTCAACCAGCTTGGCTTTACGCAGGACCCGGGCAATCCGCTGGACAATGCCGGTGTGACCGCCCCAAGTGCCATCGGGGCCGATATCGGGCTTTCAAACGGGCATGAGGTCGATGTCGACGGTTATTATCTGAATATCAATTACGAGATGGGCGATGTCACGCTGACGTCGATCACCGGATACCGCGAACAGCTTTCCCTGCTGGCCAACAATTATGTGGGCGAAGTGGGGCCCGTTTCGCTTTTCGATGCCAATCGGGCGGACGACAGGGAAACCTTCCAACAGGAACTGCGGGCAAATTTCACCATCAATGACCGGATCGATATGGTGACCGGCACCTTCTACCAGTCGAACGACACCACATTCTGTGTGACCCAGACGCTTGGTTTCCTTGATCTTTTCGGTCTGGGGACGCCGCCCGGTTTCTTCAACTCCAACCCGCAGGTGCTGTGTAACGCACAGGATGCCGACGCCTTCGCGCTTTACGCCGACGCCACTTATGAGGTGAACGACCGCCTGACCATTGCCGGCGGTTTTCGTTACACCTGGGAGGACAAGAACTGGATCGGCCGCAACCAGATCGTCTATCAGGCCCTTGGCGGCGGGTTTGATCCCAGCCTCAGTTTCCAGAGCCTGGGGCCGCTTGGTGCCGCGGACTTCGACCGTTTTTCAACCGGTGTTCTGGCCGATACGGAAAACGGCGAGTTTAACGAGCCCAGCTGGCGCGCGGTGATTTCCTATGAATTCACCGACGATATCTATGGCTATACCAGCGTGTCCCGCAGTTTCCGCTCGGGCGCTTTTAACGACCAGTCGGGGACGACGGGCAATGAACTGACGCCGGAACTGATCGCGCCGACACGGCCTGAAAAGGTTACGTCCTATGAGGCCGGCCTGCGGACCGAGTTCGCGGACGGCACCTTCCGTTTCAATCCGACCTTTTTCTATGCGGATTATACGGATGCGCAGCGTCAGATCGCGGCGACGCTGACCAACAGCCAGGGTGTCGAGTTTCAGGAGACGCGTTTCTTCAACGCGGCGGACGCCCGCGTTTTCGGGATCGAGCTGGAAACACTGTGGGTCACCGGGGTCGAGGGCCTTGTGCTGGGCGGCAATTTTTCCTGGCAGGACGGTAAGTTCAACACCTTTGAAGCCGATACCGATTTTGACGGCGTGATCGATGTGGACTTTTCGGACCGGCCGCTGACCCGGACGCCCGAATTCACCTGGACGCTTTTCGGCCGCTATGAAACCCCCATCGCCGACGAGCTGCTTTTGCGCCTCAATGCAACGGCGGCTTACGAGGATGACAATGTCTTCTCCTACTCGGACATTGATGAGGATTTCGACACGTTCCTGAATTCGCGCACCCTGGTCAACGCCACGGTGGATATCGTCAGCGAAAACGGCGGGTGGTTCGTGCGGGCCTTTGGCCGCAACCTTCTGGACGAAACGTACCGCGTGTCGTCGCAGGCGGTCGCCAACCTGTGGATTTTCAGCCAGTACGGCGAACCGGCTGTGTGGGGCGTTGAAATGGGCGTCAGCTTCTAGGCACGTCCTTCGGCGTTGTTTCGAGTGTGGAAGACCGGCTTGCGGGCCGGTCTTCCCGTTTCAGGGGGAAGAGGGATATGACCGGAACGGCAGCGGCACTGGACGGCAAGCGGGCGGTCGTGACCGGCACGGCCAGCGGCATCGGCGAGGCCATCGCCAGGGCTTTCCTGTCGGCAGGGGCGCGGGTGCTTGCCGTGGATCTGCCGCAGTCCAATGTGGGCGATGTCTATGCGGATCATGCGGGCGCCGTCCCCATGGCGCAGGATATCACGGAAGCGGCGGCGCCGGATGCGATCGCGGCACGGGCGTCAGAGGCGCTGGGCGGTCTGGACATTCTGGTCAACAATGCCGGTATCGCCCACGGCGGCAGTATCGAGACCACGACGGACGCGCTGTGGGACCGGGTGATGGGCGTCAATGTCACGGCCATGTTCAAAATCACCCGCGCGGCCCTGCCGCTTCTGAAGGAAAGCGGCGCGGGGCGAATTATCAATCTGGGCTCCATCATGTCGGACATGGGCGGGCCGGAGCTGTTCGTCTATGGGACGTCGAAGCACGCGGTCGCGGGCATGACAAAGTCCATGGCGGTCGATCTGGGGCGCTACGGCATCACCGCCAATTATCTGCAACCGGGCGCCGTGGTGACCGCCCTGTCCGCCCCCTTTTTCGAGGATGAGGCCTTTCGCACCTATTGGGTGGAAAAGGCCCCTGTCGGTCGGCTTGGCGTGCCGACGGATGTTGCGGCGGCCGCCCTGTTTCTCGCCGGCGACGATGCAGGGTTCATATCGGGTGTGGGGCTGAATGTGGACGGCGGCGCCATCGTCAAATTCTAGGGGCTGCGGCCGTTCAGTCCGGGCTGCCTGTTTCGGGCACTGCCGTCAGGCGAAGGGACAATAGTCTTCCTTTTCGACCAGACCTAGCACGAAGGACAGTTTGGCCATGCCGCCGATGACGGCCATCACCACGCCAAGCTCGCAAATCTGGGCGTCGTCGAAATGCGCCCGCAGATCTTTATGCAGGGCGGCGGTCATATGGCCATCATGGTTGGTCAGGGCCATCTGGGCGGCATAGCGCAACACCGCGCGCTCGGCAGCGTCGAACGGACCGTCGTCGATATGGTCCGGCAGGGCGTCGATCTGCTGTCGGCTTAAGCCGGCCTCAAGACTGCCGGGAATATTTTGTTTGTTGCAGGTCATGCAGCCATGGGTGAGCGACAGATACAGGCGGGCCAGCTGCTTGTATTTATTGTCGAGACGGCCAGCGAAGAAGATTTTACCGTAAAAGTCGTCCATGACGAAGGACAGCAGCTCCGGTGCGACGGCGAAGGCTTCGACAAAGGCCGGTTCGCCCGTCAGGCCGTTCAATCTGTCCCAGACGGCGCCGAGCCCGTCATCCATGGCGTGCCGGGGCATGCGGGCAAGGGGGGTGTCGGCCATTGTCCAAACGTCCTTTCGGTCAGTCCTTGAAATAGTCGGGTTTGCCGATGGGCCAGACCCACCCGTACTGTGACATGCCGCCATCGATGGTCAGCACTTCACCGGTGACGAAATTCGAGGTGTCCGCCGTCAGATAGACCGCCCCTTGCGCGATGTCCCAGACCGAGCCGAACCGTTTCATCGGGTTGGCAAGGGGGAAATCCTTCAGGGCCTCGTCCGGATACTGGGTGACGCCTTCGGACTGGATGGCGCCCGGCGCGATACAGTTGACCCTGATCTTGAGCGGCGCCCATTCGGTGGACACGGTTTTTGACAGATAGATCACCCCGGCGCGCGCGGCGCAGGAATGGGCCGATTGCGGCATGCCGCGTTCAACCGTTGCCACCACATTGATGATGTTGCCCGGCTCATCCCGTTCGCGCCACAGCCGGGCGGCCGATTGCATCATCCACCAGGTGCCGTTGAGGTTGGTGTCGATGACCGCCAGCCAGCCCTTGCGCGAAAAGTCGATCGCATCCTGGGAAAACTGGCCGCCGGCGCTGTTGATCAGCACATCGATGCCGTCATGGCGGTCGAAGGCGTCCCGCATGAAATCATCCACGGCGTCGGCATCGCGGATGGTCAGGGCCTGATAGCTGATCTCCCGGCCGACATATTCCTTGATGGCGTCCCGGACCTCGGCCAGTTTTTCCTCGCGCCGGCCGCAGATGACCACATCGGCGCCGAGCCTGGCGTACAGAACGGCCATGGCCCGGCCCATGCCGCTGCCGCCGCCGGAGATGACGGCCGTCTGTCCGGCGAGAAGGTCGGAGCGATATACGGTTGCGGTTTTTGCCAGATTTTCCAGCGACATGCCCGAATAGTCGGGGGTGACGAGGGCGGGGGTTGTTTTGGCCTGAGATGCCATGGTTTTTTCTTTCTGTATGAAACGTCGCCGGTTTCTACCTGACCTAGTCCGATACGCCAAAGATGGAAACGGCGGCCACATTCCGGTTGGGAATGCCGCCAAGATTGTGCGCCAGACCGAATTTGGGCGATGGCAGTTGCCGCCCGCCGGCACGGCCGAGAAGCTGAAGATAAATCTCATAGGTCATGCGCAGGCCCGACGCGCCGATGGGGTGGCCGAAGCATTTGAGCCCGCCGTCGATCTGGCAGGGAATGGCCCCCGCCGCGTCATAGCGGCCGTCGAGAATGTCGTTCGGGGCCCGTCCGTCGGGGGACAGGCCGAGATCTTCCATCAGGACCAGTTCGGTGATGGAAAAGCAGTCATGCACCTCCGTCAGGCTGATGTCGGCGACCGGATCGGAAATGCCGGCTTCCCTGTAGGCGCGGTCCGCGGCCTTGCGGGTGGTCAGTGTATGGGCCCCGTCCCAGGACTGATGCCCCATTTCCACCCCGTTGGAGGGGGCCAGCTGCATCGCCTTGATGGTGACATGAGTGTCGCCGACAAGGCTTTTGGCGATTTCTGGACGGGCGACGATGGCACAGGCGGCGCCGTCCGATACGCCGCAGCAGTCATAGACGCCAAGCGGGTAGGCAATCATGGGCGCCCTGATAATGTCATCCACCGCGAGCCGGCGCCGCAGATGCGCCTTTTCGTTGCGGGCGCCGTTTTCGTGACTTTTCCATGAAACATGGGCCATGGCCCGTTTCAGGTCGTCCATATTCATGCCGTGCTTGGCGGCATAGGCGGCGCCCAGCTGCGCGAAAGCACCCGGTGCGGTAAAGCCCGGCTGGTACAGGTCCTCGAACGTGCCCTTGGTCCGTTCGGGCAGGCCAGAAAAGCCGGTGTCCTTCAGCTTTTCAACACCCACGGCGAGGGCGATATCGCAGGCCCCGGCCGCGACGGCATACACGGCGCCCCGCAGGGCTTCCGTGCCGGTGGCGCACAGATTTTCGACACGGGTCACCGGAATGTTCGGCAGCCGCAGAAATTGCGACAGGGGATAGGCGGATTTGCCCACATTCTGTTCATCGAAAAAGACGCCGAACCAGGCGGCCTCGATCGCCGTTTTGTCGATGCCGGCATCGGCAATCGCTTCTTCAAAGGCTTCGTTGACCAGATCCTCCGGCCCCATATCCCAGCGTTCGCCGAATTTGGAACAGCCCATGCCGATGATCGCGACCTTGTCCCGGATGCCTTCAGCCATGCCGGTCTCCCCGTTGTGTGTCGGTCTGTGCCGGTGCCGCCTTCCAGAAATACCGGCGGAAGCCGCGCGCCTGATCGAAATCCTTGATGCGGAACCGCATTTCGACCTCGGTGCCGATGGAAACCGCGCCCGGTGCGAAGTCGCACATTTCCATCAGGATATTGCCGCCGCCCGTGAAGGAGACATTGCCGTAGATGAGCGGGGGCTCGCGGGTGAAGGCCATCCAGTCCTCGGTAAAGGATTTCACCGTGCCGGACCGTTCGGAAAATCCGTACGAGTCCTGTGTGTCCAGCTTGCCGCAATCAGGGGCCACACAGCGGCGGGACCGGGGATATTGCGGTGTGCCGCACGCCCGGCAGTAGCCCCCCACCAGCCCGTAGGTGTCGCGGCTTTTGTTGTAAGCGACGGTGTGCGCGGTGCGGTTGTCGCGCTCCGCCCGCATGCCCCAGTCCAGGTCCACAACACCCCTGGCGGCGAGGAATTTCATATAATTGTCTTCGACATGCCTGTCGCCGAGCCAGCGGGCGAGACGGCGGCGCGGCGCATCCGCAATCGCGTCCGTCACGCGCAGCAGCACGGCGTCGCACCCCTGTCCGAATGCGGTGATCAGAATCCGGTCCCCCGGCGCCGCCGTGTCGAGGACACCAGCCAGCATCAAAAGGGCGTGCGCGGTGCCGGTGTGGCCGACCCGGTCGAACAGGCTGTCCGCAATCCTTGCCGCATCCACGCCCAGGCTTTTGGCGACCGCGCGGGCAAGAGCGGGATTGGCCAGCGGCGCAATCAGATGGTCGACGTCGTCCGCCGTGATCTGTGCCTGGTCCAGCAGCGGAGACACGGCGGCAGGCGCCAGTCTGGCCAGCCCCATGTCGCGGTACCAGCGTTCTTCCAGCACATAGTCGGTTTCGGTCCCGGCGGTGCGGTAATGGTCGACAATGTCGGCCTGGACACAGGCATGCGCCTCGATCACGGCAAGCGGCGTGCCTTCCCCCAGACGAAAGGCGGCGGCCCCGTCGCCGGACAGCATTTCCATTACGCTGGCCGCCTGTGTCGGGCGTGTGTCGGCGGCAACGACAAGGGACGAAACCGGCCTCTGCCGCCAGGCATTGATGAGTGCCGAGCTCGCCGCGCGCTGCGAGCCGCCCATATCCATGGTCTGGGTTGCCTGGGGCAGGTCCAGCGCGGCGGCGATGATGCCGGCATTCTGCCTGTCCAGAAACGGCGCGGTCGTGGTGGCGAAACACAGAAGTTCCGGGGAAGTGTCCGCGCCTGCCGTGGCACCGCGGGCCGCTTCGACCGCCATGGTGACGGCGTCCTCGTCCCAGGCGGCAAAGGACCGCTCGCCCTTTGCCAGGGCCTTCAGGCCGGGCTGGGCCCACCCGACCGCGTCCAGGATCGACGCGCGCGGGCACCGTCTGCGGGGCAGGTAGGCGCCATAGTCAAGAATGCCGAATGCGGTCATGCGGGCCTATTCCGCCGCGCTCGACATGCCGGGCTTCGTGACATAGGGCTCCAGCAACAGTTCGACGCTGACACCCTCGCGCGCGTGGTCGGCGCCGATGCGGCGGTCCAGTTCTTCGTGCCAGTGATAAATGCGGCGTTCCTGATAGGACAGGGGGATGCCCCGGAAGCCGTCCGATTCCACCGACGCCTGGATTTGCGGGGCGAACTGGGTGTCTTCTTCCAGGATGCGTTCAAAATTGTCGAGACGGGCTTTCCAGATATCGGGCAGGGGGCCGTCCCCCCAGTCCGGGGAAAACCAGATGCATTCCAGCGTCATGCTGTTGACCGATTTCGGCCAGAAAATGATGAAAGGCATGCCGGTCGGCGACGGCGGGCACACGATGTTGGGATAGATGTTGTAGGAAACATTGCTGTCCCGCGCGATCTCGCCCACCGTGTCGATTTCCGGCAGGCCGGCGACGCCGGGGTCTTTCCATTCGGGCCGGCGGTTCGGGGTGACCATGCGCGAATGCCCCTTGGCCCACAGTTCGATCGTCGTGCCCATATGGTCAAGAAAACGGTCGACCGTTTTTTGGTGGATCGATTTCAGGTGATAGGTTTCGAGAAACGCGTCCAGCAGCACTTTCACATTGCAGGGAATTTCATATTCCGCCTTGTGCGCCAGCCTGATCTTGTCGGGCTGGAATTCGGCCATCTCGTCCGCGACCGGGCCGAGATAATCCATCAGCGGTTCGGCCTCGGGATCGCAATTGACGAAGACCCAGTTGCCGAAGCTTTCGCAGCTGACCTGTATGAGATTGTGGCAGCTTCTGTCGAAATCGGGGAAGTCGCGTTCATCCCTGAGACCGACGAGGTCCCCGTCCAGGCTGTAGGTCCAGGCGTGATAGCCGCACACAAACCGGTTGAGTTTGCCGCTGTCCTCCTTGACCAGCGGTGCGCCCCTGTGGCGGCAGGTGTTGTAGAAAGCGCGGATCGTGTCATCCTTGCCGCGCACGATCACGATGGGCGAGCCAAGCTTGCGCCACAGGATGAAGCTGCCCCTGTCCGGCAGTTCGCTGGCATGGCAGGCATAGACCCAGGACCGTTTCCACATGCGGTCCATTTCAAGCGTGTTGAAGTCTTCGTCCACATACCGGGCGCTCGGGATCGGTGGAAAGGCGGGAAAGCCGGGTGGTGGACCGTCGCGATCCTTTTCATAGGCCATGCCCGATTTGATTCTTGCGATGGTTTGCGAGTCCACGGTCAGGCCTCCGTCGGATAGGGGTTGCATTGCTTCCTTCAAGCCTAGCATGACTTTTCCGGCAAAAAAAGAAAAACAGACATGTCTGTTTTTTTAATAATGTGGAGATTGATACGACCCAAGGAAGGGGCTTGTAAGGGACGCGTGAATGACGCTGTCCGGTCACACCGTGCCGTCGCACCGCCATATGACGCCCTGAAATGACGTCCCGAGATGACGCCACCGGATGACACCGTCAGATCACACCGTCGTCCCGCAGTGCCGCGCGGGCGGCCGCATCGATGCCCAGGGCTTCCAGAACGGTGTCCGTATCCGCGCCGAGGGCCGGCGGCGGTGTCTCCACACCCGCGTCCAGTGCGGAAAACCGGATGGGGATGTCCGCCACGGGCGCGCTGGCGGTGTGACCCGGAACCGCCATGGCCCGGAAGGCATGCAAGGCATGGGCAAGCGGATTGTCCAGCGCCTGCTGCTGGGTCAGAACCGGGCCCGAGGGCACGCCGGCGGCGTCCAGCGCGTCCAGCGCATCCGCCATGGTGCGGCCCGCGCACCAGTCGGCCATGATGCCGCACAGAAAGTCGCGGGCGTCCCCGCGCGCCTGGTCCCCCTTGAACCGGGGGTCTTCGATCAGGTCGGGCCGCCCGACAAGTTTGGCCCAGCGTGCAAAAAGGCCGTCTCCCACCGTGTGGACGAGAATGTGGCCGTCCGTGGTTCTGAACACATCGGAAGGGGCGGAGGTCTGAACCCTGTTGCCGGTGCCCGGACGGTTGCGCCCGGTGACCGCCTGTTCGGCCAGATGGGCATTCATGGCGGCCAGCGCACTGCCGAGCAGTGTGGTTTCCACCCACTGGCCCCTGCCGGTGCGCGTACGGTCCATCAGGGCGGCCAGGGTACCGATGGTGGAAAAAAGCGCGGTGGAAAAATCCACATACGGGGCGCCGGCCTTGGCCGGGGCATCGGGTGTGCCGGTCAGATACATGGCGCCGGACATGGCCTGTCCGATCCCGTCGAAACCGCCCTTGTCCCGGCCCGGACCACGGCTGCCGAAGGCCGACTGGGTGACCAGTACCGCCCCCGGCGCCGCCGCCGAAAAGCTGTCCCAGTCCAGCCCCAGTTTTTCCAGGGCCGCCGGCGGCAGATTGGCCACAACCACGTCGCAGGTGGCGGCAAGCCGTCTGAGAATCTCGCGCCCCTTGTCCTGGCTGAGGTTCAGGGTGACCGATTTTTTGCCGCAGCCGGTCTGCATGAAAAGACCGCCGGTCCCCGGTGTGCCGCCCGTATCCTCGAACAGGGGGGCGATATAGCGGTCCTCGCCGCCCGTGCGGCGTTCGACCCGGATGACGTCCGCCCCCAAATATCCCAACAGCGTGGCGCAATACGGCCCCGCCACATAGCGGCCGATATCCAGAATCCGCAAGCCTGCCAGCAGTTTGTCCACACGCGTCCCCTTGGCTGTGTCGTCCTTTATCCCTGAATACGCCAACGCCACCTTAAAAACAATCATGACTGTTTTTTTATTGGCAGGTTTTGAGGGACTGGCTACACTTGCGCCCCATAACCACCCAAGGACCGTGACATATGGATTTCAGACTGACCGACGAGCAGCGCCAACTGCAGGAGACCGCCCGGACCTTCGCCCGGCGGGAGTTGCCCGAGGCCGCCGCCGTGTGTGAGAAAACCGCGACCCCGCCGAGCCACGATCTTGTCAAACGATATGCCGAGATGGGGTTTCTGGGGGTCAATATTCCGGAGGCGTATGGCGGGCTCGGCCTCGGCAATCTGGAAGCGCTGCTGATCGTCGAGGAATTCGCCAAGATTTCGTCGGCGATGGCGTTTCCGGTGTTTGAATCCTGTGTCGGGCCGGTGCGCGCGATTGAGCATTTCGGCAGTGATACGCTGAAACGCCGGGTCATCCCGGCGGTGTGCCGGGGGGAGGCGGTGGTGGCGATCGCCATGTCCGAGCCCGATGCGGGCTCGGCCCTGACCGATTTGAGGACCCGTGCGGTGTCCAAGGACGGCAAGGTCACGATCAACGGTATGAAGCGCTGGTGTTCGGGCGGCGGCCACGCGGAAGGGTATCTTGTCTATTGCCGTCTGTCCGATGATCCGGGCGCGCGCGGCATTGGCGCCGTCTATGTGGAAAAGGACACGCCCGGTATGACCTTCGGCCCGCAGGAAAGCCTGATGGGGTTTCGCGGTGTACCGTCGTGCGACATCTTTTTCGACGATGCCGTGGTGCCGGAGGACAATATCGTCGTGCCCGCCGGCGGGTTTAAAAAACTGATGGAAGCGTTCGACCTGGAACGCTGCGGCAATGCGACGATGGCGCTGGGACAGGCATCGGGCGCGCTGGAGGACATCGTTGCCTATGTGCAGGACCGCAAACAGTTCGGCAAACCGATTGTCGAATTTCAGGCGGTGCAGCTGCGCCTTGCCGAGATGCAGATGCGCGTCGAGGCGGCGCGGCTTCTTATCCACCGTGTGGCCTGCAACACGGAATACGGATTGCCGAGCATTCTCGATTCCTCGGTCGCCAAATGCTACGCCAATGAAATCGCGCGGGAGGTCACCGGGTCGGCCCTGCAACTGATGGGCGCTTACGGTTATTCGGCCGAATTTGCCATGGAACGGCGCATGCGGGACGCATGGGGCTGGGGAATCGCGGGCGGCGCCATCGATATTCAGAAGGTCAACATCGCGTCCGCCATGGTCGGCCGCCGGTTCGACCAGCGGCGTTGAGGAGAGGCCGGTGTCCGGGGTCTTTCACAAAATCTGCGCCGAAGACGACATCGCGGAAAACGGCGACAGGGCCGTTACCCTGGAGGGGACGGACATTCTGATCTGCCGGACCCGCGAGGGGGTTTTCGCGGTTGAGAACAAGTGCACGCATCAGCTTCAGAAACTGGAAGGCGGGAAGATCAGGGGCTGTTTCATTTTCTGCCCCCTGCACGGCCAGCGTTTCAACCTGAAGGACGGCAGCCCGATCGGCAAGCTGACCGACGTGCCGCTGAAGACATTCCCCGTGAAGTGCGAAGAGGGGGCCGTGTGGGTCAGTCCTGAGCCGCGCGGCGGACAAGATTGACGCTGCGGCAGGAGAAGACCTCTTGATCATGCTGATTGAGCAACCGGTAAAGATAGACGGCGACCCCGCGCGTCGCATCCCCCCCGGACGGACGCAGGTCGAGGATTTCGGATGCCGCGCGGATGGTGTCGCCGGCCTTCAGCGCGGTCGGCCAGCGCGCGTCCTCCCAGGCGACACCGCAGATGAAACCCACATCGCCGTTGATGGTGTGGTCAAGCTGTCGCCACAGGGCGGCGGTGTAGATGCCGCTGGCGATCACCTCGCCAAACACGGACTCTCGCGCCCGCTCCGCGTCCGCATGAAACCACTGGGGATCGTATGTGCGGGCAAAGGCCAGCATCGCGTCCCGCGCGACGGTCATGGGTTTGGAACAGGCGGTTTCGCCGACGGTCAGGTCTTCAAACTGTCGCATGCATCCTCCGGCATGGGGTGGTCTGGAACCGCGCGGGCGCCAGCATATGACGGGACACAGCCATGACAAAGCCCATAATCCGCTCCCATCTGATCGCGGGCGGTCAGTATCACGATATCGATTATGCGCGCGCCGACCTGTTGCGGCGCCTGGGCGCATCCCCGCATGTGCGGACGACCGTTTCGCACAGTTACGCCGACCTGACGCCGCTGGACACGGCCCGGTTGCTGGTGACGTATACCTGCAATGTCGTGCCTCACGCGGATGCGGTGGCAAGGCTGCGCGCTTTTGTGGAGGGCGGCGGGCGCTGGTTGGCGCTGCACGGGACCAATTCCATCCTGGCGCAAAATGAACGCGGGCGCTGGTACGCGCCCGAGGACGATACGGGCTTCATGGACCTGATCGGCAGCCAGTTCGCCGCCCATCCGCCCATCGCGCCTTACCGGGTGTCGGTGCGGGCCCCGGATGATCCGCTGGTCGCGGGGCTGGGCGATTTCGATGTCGAAGGCGGGGACGAGCTTTATTACATGCGTCTGTTCGGTGAGGCCGAGGTCCTTCTGGACGCGGCGGCCACCGGCCCCGCGCGCGGCTTTGTCGAGCGGGACTGGCCCCATGACGGCCGCCACCCGGTGCTGTACCGCAAAAAGGTCGGTGCGGGCGAAATCGTCTATTTCACCCTGGGACACCGGCGCGGCCACTATGACATGGAGCCGCTGCTGTCCTATTACGACACGGTGGAGAAGGGCGCCTGGGAGATCGCGCCCTTCAACCTGATCCTCGACCGCTGTATCGCCTGGGGACTGGCGGACGGCTGATGAGCCGGGCCAGTCTGCCTGCCTGCTGACGGATCAGGGAGTGCCGTTTCCAACGGCCACGGCCGTCTCAGATGTTTTGGGGGGCTCGGACGTCCCGAAGACCATCAGCAGGTTGCCGGGCATATGGAAATACAGCCCGTATCCCGAATTGACCACAAGCAGGCCGTCCATGATCGCCGCGCCGGGTCCGCTCATGGAGCCGCCGCGCGCCACCGCGCCGGTCACGGTGTCGTGGGGCGCGGTGGTGTCGTATGACCAGATGACGGCGCCCGTGTCCGCGTCATACGCCCGCAGGCGCCCGTCCAGATGGCCGGCGATCACCGCGCCGGGAATGGCGGTCGCCGCCGCCGAGATGCCGGGATCGCAGTGCGGGCGCCCGTCGCAGACATCGTCCGCGATGGCGCGCCACAAGATGGTGCCCGTCGCCGCGTCGACCGCGTGAATGCCGGCGCCATACTGGCGTGCGTCATAGACACGGGCGTCGTGCGTGTCCTTCATGTCGACAATGGGGACGAAAATCCGGCTGCCGATGCGTGCCATGCCGAAATGCACGCCGCCCTGCGTGCCGCCATGGCCGAGCCGCTGCCGCCACAGCTTGGCGCCCGTATCGATATCGATGCCGTAAACCACCCCCGATTTCTGCCCGACGACGATAATATCCCGGCCGTCGTCAAGGGGCACCAGAAGCGGCGCGGCCGACAGGTCCAGATCCGGCCCCTCCTCCACCGGGCAGTTGGCGTTGCCCAGCATGCAGCCCACATTCCAAGCGTCGCCGGCTGTCAGTTGCGTGTGCCACAGTTTGCGCCCCGTCGCCGCGTCGACGGCGAAGACGGCATCCGAATTGCCGTCGGCGGGGGAGGAGTAATTTTCACCGGACCCGAAATAGACGCGGTCCCGCGCCGGGTCGTATGTGGGCGCGCTCCACACCGGTGCGCCGGACGGGCCGAGGATGGTGGTGCCGGCGCTGGTCGTGCCCTGGGGCGAGGGCGGTGCATCGATGGTGTGGGTTTTCCACAAGACATCGCCCGTTTCCGGGTCAAGCGCGACCAGGGCACCCCTGAAACTGCAACAGGGATAATCCGGGTCCGCGGCCGATGTGACCTCAAGCGAGGAGACGGGCACGTACAGCCGCCCGCCGCCCAGGGTCGGCGTGCCGGTGATGGTGGCATTGGGATGGTCGTCCACCCCCGTTCGCCAGATCAGCGCGCCGGTCTTCGCGTCCAGCGCGTAGACCCTGCCGAGAAAGTCGCCGAAATACAGCCGCGCCGTTTCCGGGTCGGCGACAATGCCCGTCCGGACCTCGCCGGTGGCGCGGAAGGTCCATTTGCTGCACCCGGTTTCCGTGTCGAAGGCATAGACGCGCCCGTCCTGGCTGCCGACAAAAATACTGTTCCACCCGATGGCCGGCTGGGAGCGGGCGCGGACCGCCGCCGGAAAGGCGAAGGCCCATTTCAGCGTCAGTCCGGGGATGTCGGCGCCGTTCAGTCCGGCCACATCACCGGGGATGAAGCGCGCTGTGTCATGCCCCCAGCCGACACGGGCCGGCGGCCGTCCGTCAAAACCGGCCCGCGACGCAGGGCAGGCGGGCGGTGGTGGTGGCGGGGTATAATCGGCCAGTGATGTCCGCGTCAGATATTCCGCGATCTGCTGCTGTTCCAGGGCGCCGAGATGGGCGGCCTGCTGCTGCATGATGCCCTCGCGCATGGAGCCCAGGATCGCGTCCGGCGCGGTCATTTCCAGCCACACCTTGGCTGGGGCCTTGGGCACGCGGCCATTGTGGCAGAAGGCGCAATTGTCCTCGAACAACGCCCTGCCGGGGTGGGTTTCCGGATCGATCGCGGCGCCGCCGCGCGCGACAAATTCATCGGTCGAGCGGACGCGTGTGTCTTCCGGCGTGGTGTGCGTGTCTTGCTCGCACGCGCTGAGCAGTCCCGCCGCGACGGCGAGACCGAACAGTCCCTGATATGCCCTGTGCATTCATCCCTCCCAAAATGCAGGGGTCATTTTAGCGGGTCCGGCATGATTTGCCAGAGCGCGTCGTGCCGTGGCTCATGCTTTCCTTATCGTCATATTGGCCTGGCTCGGTGAGAGAGGCGTCTATAGGGGCTTTATGGAGTGCTCGCTGACTGACTAGTCAATCGGTCCAACCGTCCGGGTGCCTGTAAATGGGTGCTGGACGGTTGGGACAGGACAGGATCAGGTTGTAGCCGATGTCAATCATGGGGCGGTCCTTTGCAGCCCTGCCAAGCGCCGGGGTGGACATATGGTCCCTGTCAGTCGGACTTTCGCCTTAGCGATCAAGGATTTCGGTCGGGGTGTTGGGCTGCCAGCCGGTTCTGTCCAGAAGGGGGCGGTCGTCATCCCGTTCCGGCCAGCCGAGACAGAGGTAGGCCGTCAACCGCCAGTGGCCGGGAACGTCCAGCGCGGTCGCGGCCGCGACGGGGTCCAGAATGGAGACCCAGCCGACACCGACATTGAGGGCGCGCGCGGCAAGCCAGATGGTGTGGACGGCCATGGCTGTTGAATACTGCACGGTTTCGGGCATGGTCTGCCGGCCGAGGCCGCGCCCCTCGACCGGGTCGGGGACGGTAAAAACGGCCAGATGTTCGGGGGCGTCGCGCAGACCCGCCAGTTTCAGCCGGAGATAGTCGGCGCGCGTTTCCGGTTCATATTCTTGTGCCGCCGCCCTGTTGGCCCGTTCGAACAGGGACGCGACAGCGGCGCGGCGGTCCGTGTCGCGTACACGGACAATGCGCCATGGCCGGGCATTGCCGACGGACGGCGCCATGTCGACCGTCGACAGGATGCGGGCCAGAATGTCGGGCGGCAGCGGCTCTGTCAGGAAATGGCGGGTATCCCTGCGCCAGCGCATCACCTGGGTGACGACGGTAAAGTCGTCTTCTGTAAATTTCATACCGGACAATCCGCACAAGCCCCTGATCCCCCGTTTTCTAGGCGAGGGGAGAAGAGCCGTCAAACGGTCTGCCGACCGGGTCCGTCCGCCTGTCCCTGTTCCTGCCTTTGTTTCTGTTTTTGGTCTTGGGCCGGCATGGCAAATCTGAGGCGCAGGGCGATGACGACAAGGACGGTTCCGATCAGGGCGCAGCCGGCAAAGGGCAGCAGCGGGTCCACGCCGTAGAGGCCGCCGCCCATCAGGGCGGCCAGGGTATAGCCGCAGGTATGGGCAACGCCGAGAGCGCCGGCGGCGGCGCCGCGCTGGTCCGGTGAGACCGCCAGACTGCATGCGGCGGTGTAGGTGGGGATGAGAAGGGCGACGGCGGTCCCCATGCCAATGAAGCCGGCGGCGAAAACCGCCATGGTCTGCCCCGTCGCCAATATGAGGGCGGCGGCGGTCAGAAGCCCGGCGCCGACGGTCAGCAGGGAGGGGCGCGGCGCCTTCAGGCGCCGCATCACGCCCAACTGGACGGCCAGCATGGCCAGGGCCGCCGCCGTCATCAAAATGCCGAGCCAACTGGACGCGGCGTGGCTGGCCAGCCCGAAGCGCGTTTCCAGAACCAGACCGGCGGCAAACTGCACCTGTCCGAAAGCGGCGTGGAGCAGAAATCCGAACAGGACCGGGCCGGCGATGCGGCGGTCAGTCAGTTTCAGGCGCGGGGCCACCGGCCCGTTTTCCCGCGCGGACCGCCGGTCAGGGGCACTGTTCAGCAACAGAAGCGGCGGTATCGCCAGCAGCACCAGGGCCACCAGCGGCCCCAGCATATGGATGGCGGCGGCCGCCGCCGCGATCATCGGTCCGATGATCCGTCCAAGGCTGAGTCCGGCGCTGAGCGTGGCCACCGCCTTCAACCGGCCGGCCGGATCCGTCAGATCGGCAATCCAGGCCTGGGCCGTGGGATACAGGCCGGATACGGTCAGTCCGTAGACGATGCGCGAGGCCAGAATGCCGGCGAAAGCCACGGGCGCGGCGATATGGTCCCAAAGGGCCGCGCCCGTGCTGGCCAGAAGAAGCAGACTGCTGACGCCATGGCCAAGAATGGCGATTCGTGCGACCGGTGCCCGGCCCCGCCTGTCGCTTTGCCGGCCCCAATACGGCGCGCCGACCAGAAACAATGCGGTGCCGATGGCCACGGCGGTGCCAAGGGCGGCGGGACCCAGCCCGGTCATATCGACCAAGACAGGGATGGACACAAAGACAATCGCCTGACCAAGGCCAAGGCAGCCGGCGATGGCCACCACGGCGGATATGCCGGTTTTCGCGTTCTGCGGACAGTCGTTTTCAGTTGTCACGGTGTTGATTCCTTATCCAAATCTTGCCCCGGCAATTTTCCCCGGGGCCCTTTTCCCTGCATTTTCGGGCGGTTGTACAGGCGCCGCCTTTCTTTACCCTAAGTGTCATAAATTTGCGATTGAAAATGAAATTCATTCTTGATAACTCTCGCAAAAGACGCAATAAGTTGCGTTTATAGACCCTTAATCAATTTAAGAGAGAAGATTATGTCAGTGCCGTTGCCCGTTTCTGAAAAGATATCTTCCCTGTCACAGGCGGAGGCGGCAGCGGCTGCCACCGGCAGGCTTGCGGCGCTGCCGCGCATTCTGGGCGAGGATGTATCGGCCACGGCCTTTCTCAATGCCCTGCTGCGCGAGTGGGCGGGGTGGCGGCATGTGCCGGATGCTGGGCAGGACGGCGCGGTGGAGGATGGCCACGGTGACGGCATGATCGTGCTGCCGCTTGACCGGGCGCGGCAGAGCGTTCTTGTGCCGCTGCGCCATTTCTCGATCAGCGGCCGTCACAGTTTCCGGTTTCCCCTTTTGGTCCGGGACGACGCTTGGGCGCGGCCAAAACCGATCGCCTTTGCCGAACTGGTGCGCCTGGTTCTGACCGAGCCCTCGATTGCGGGTGAAACATCCCCGGCTGACAGCCGCTGTTTCCGCGACCGGGTGGCAACCAGCACCGCCAATATCGTCCGGGCCATCGAGGTGCGCGAGGGCAGGGACGAGGGCAGTGCCACACCGGATGGAGAAACGGACTTTATCAGGGCGGAACAGGCTCTTCTGGGGCATCCGGTCCATCCGGCACCGCGCAGCTGTGACGAGTTCAGCGACGCGGACATGCGCCTTTATGCCCCCGAATACGATGCCGCCTTTTCGCTGCACTGGTTTGCCGTTCACCGCGATGCGGTTCTGAGCGCGACGGTGGGATCGACGGCTGACGCGATCACCCGGCATCTGGCCGGCGATGACCCCCGTCTGGGGGCCGGTTTTCCGGACCGTGTGCTGCCGTCACCGGATTTCATGCTGATGCCGATGCATCCCTGGCAGGCGTCGACGCTGGCGGATGGACCCGTGCTGGCCGACCTGAGGGACAGTGGTGCCGTGATCGATCTGGGGCCGGGCGGTAGCGAGTATCGCCCGACCTCATCCACCCGCACGGTCTGGGCTGGTCATGCACGGCACATGATCAAATTTTCGCTGAGTGTGCGGGTGACCAATTCCGAACGGGTTCTACAGCCGGTGGACGCGGACCGGGGCAAATTCGTCGCCCGCTTTCTGGCCAGTGCACCGGGACAGGCCCTGGTGGCGGAGTGCCCCAGCCTGCGCATCATGGCGGAGCCGGCGCATCTGATGCTGAAAGACGGGAGCGGCGCGCCCTTCTGGCCGTCGGCGATGATTTTCCGTGACAATCCATTCCGTGGTGCCGCCGGTGGGCGCGCCTTTGCCATGGGGACATTGTGTCAGGAAGGGTATGACGGACGCGACAGTCTGATCGCCCGCCTGATCCGCGGCATTGCCGGGCGGCGCACCCTGGACGAGGGTGAGGCCGCGCTGTTGTGGTTCGACCGGTTTCTCGACATCGCCGTCAAACCGTGCCTGATCGCCCAGGCCAATTACGGCCTGTTGTTCAGTGCCCATCAGCAGAACACGGTGATGGAAGTGGACGACGACGGACTGCCGCGCATTTTTCATTTTCGGGACTGTCAGGGGACGGCCTTTTCCGAGGCGGTGGCCGTGCCCATGGAGGATCTGGTGCGGGGCGAGGCCACGCCGCCGCTGGTCATGCCGGACGACCTGACGCACCGGCTGTTCGCCTATTATTTCGTCGTCAACAATATCTTCAATGTGATCAGCGCGATCGGCATCGCCGGTCTGGCGGATGAACGTATCCTGCATGGCCGCCTGCGCCGGTTCTTGACCGATGTGCGCCGGTCCACTCTTAAGGATACCGGATTTGCCGACTATCTTTTGGCGTCGCCGACACTGGCGTGCAAGGGCAATTTTCACACATTTCTCGGCGGTATCGATGAAACAGCGGCGGCCGGCAGCATTCTGGCCGCCTATGTCGATATCGACAATCCCATCGCACACATCAAAGAAGGATGAACGGACCATCATGCCGGACAGTAGCCGCATACCGCATCAGGCGGACCACCCCATACGCCCGCCACAACCAAGGGGTCAGGTCTATTCACGGGCGGACGCGATCGTGGGACAGACCTTTTCCATGCGCGTCATCGACCCGGTGGCGGACCTGGACCTGTTTCACGGCTGGATGAACCAGCCACGGGTGGATATACACTGGGACCTGGCGGGCAGCCGGGAAGACCACGCCGATTATCTCCGCCGCCAGGCGGAGGACCCGCACATATACGGTCTGATCAGTGCCTTTGACGGCGAAGACACCGGATATTTCGAGGCCTATTGGGCGAAAGAGGACAGGCTGGGCCCTTATTATGATGCCGAGGATTACGATCGCGGCTGGCACGGCCTGATCGGCAATCCGAAGATGCTGGGGCGCCACCGTACCCTGTGCGCCTTCCGCAGTATCAGTCATTATCTGTTTCTGGATGAACCGCGCACCCGGCGCATTGTGGGCGAGCCGAACGCCGCCCATCCGCACATGATCCGGTACGGCGAGATGGTCGGTTACCGCAAGGTCAAGGAGTTCGATTTTCCCCATAAGCGGGCGGCCCTGCTGATTTGCGAACGTGAGGAGTTTTTTCGTCATGCCGGGTTCTGAGGTGGCTGTTGCCGTGCAGGACGCGGCGCCCGTCGGCCTGTCCGCCAACGAGGCCGATGCATGGGACGCGGTCAACCGCGCGCTTGTCGCCAAGACAATCAGCGAACTGTCCTATGAAGAGGCCTTCGCGCCGACGGAGACCGGTCCCGGCGAACATGGCGGGGCGGTGTTTGAACTGGTACTGAAAAGCGGCGTCCGCTATCGCTTTCAGGCTTGGCGACGTATCTGGACACAGCTGGATATCGATGCCGGGACGCTGTGCCGTGTCGATGCCGGCGGCCTGCACACACCCCTGAGCGCGGCGCAGTTTTTTCTCGACGCGGCGGCCGAGACGGAGATGACCCCGGCGACGCTCGCCACCTATCTGCGGGAGCTGTACAGCACCTGCGCCGCCGACATGCGGATCGCAGCCGTCCGCCAGGGCCTTTCGGTGGGCGATTTTCTGGACATGGCACCGGGGTCCTTGCAGAGCATGCTGTCCGGTCATCCCAAGGCGCCGGCCAGCAAGGGCCGGATCGGCTGGGGGGTTGATGATTTCGAGATGTATGCCCCCGAACACGGTACTGTCTGGCCACTGACATGGCTTGCCGTCAGCCGGGATCACTGCCGGTTCAGTCTGAAGGCGGGCATGGATATGTCCGATCTGGTCGACGCCTCGCTCGACACGGGCGAGCGGTCGCGGCTTGAGGCCCTGATGCGGGCACGGGGTCTTGATCCGGCGTCCTATCTGCCGGTGCCGGTGCATCCCTGGCAGTGGCAAAACCATCTGCGGACCGCTTACGGCGATGAGATCGCGGCGGGGCGTATTGTCTGGCTTGGCCCGTTCGGCGACCGGTACAGACCGCAGATATCGCTGCGTACCATGACGAATGAGGACCGGCCCGGACGGCTGGATGTCAAGCTGGCGCTGACGATCCTCAACACGTCGGCCTATCGCGGGATACCGGGCAAATATATTGCCATCGGGCCGCGCCTGTCGGCTTGGCTGAGCGGCCTGTGCCGGCGCGATCCCGTCCTGTCGTCGCGCAATGTCCAGGTGCTGGAGGAGGTGGCCGGCGCCTTTTATCCGCACCCGGCCTATGACCGTATCGACGGGGCCCCCTATCAGTTTCAGGAACTGCTGGGCGTGATTTGGCGTGAAAATGTCTTTGACGACCTCGGCGCCGGCGAGACGGCGATGCTGATGGCCACACTGATGGAGGAGGACGACACCGGCCGTCCTTTCATCAGTGAGATCATCGCCCGTTCGGGACTGGAGCCTGACGCGTGGCTGGAACGCCTGTTCGAGGCGGTGCTGGTGCCGCTGTACCATCTGATGTGCCGTTATGGCATCGGCACCATCGCGCACGGTCAGAACATCACGCTGGTTCTGCGGGACTGGGTGCCGTCCCGCCTGGCCCTGAAGGATTTTCAGGGGGATTTCGCCCTGGTGGACATGCCCCTGCGGGAATGGGACGATCTGGACGCGGACATTCTGGCGGCCCTGCCGCGCAAGCCGGCGCTGCATATTCTGCACGATCTGCTGACGGCGCATTTCGTCACGGTTCTGCGCTTCATATCCGCCGGACTGGCACGGCGCGACGGATATGACGAACAGCGTTTCTACCGCATTTGCGCCACCGTGCTGGCCAGATACAGGGCGTCCCACCCTGACCTGCGTGAGCGGTTCGCCCTGTTCGATATCCTGGCGCCGACAGTCAAGCGGGTGTGTATCAACCGCGCCCGCTTCCGCATCGGATACGGCGATTCCCCCGAGCGTCCCTTGCCGATTGTCGGGACGGACCTGGCCAACCCCCTGCATCTTTGCGGTGCTGACAGCGCCGCGCACCCTTCATCAACGGAGTCATAAACACATGAACGATTTTCCCCATACCGTGGCAGGGATCGGTGTCGGCCCCGCCAATCTCAGCCTGGCGGCGCTGATGGCGCCGCTTGACGATGCGCAGACGGTGTTTTTCGAACAGAAGCCGGCATTTTCCTGGCATCCGGGTCTGCTGTTCGAGACGGCTGCCCTACAGACATCCTTTTTGAAGGACCTTGTCACCGCAGCCGATCCGACCAGCCCTTATTCCTTCGTGTCCTTCCTGGTGGCGAAGAAGCGGTTTTACCGGTTTCTGTCCGCCAATTTCGGCAGTGTGCTGCGCAGCGAATTCGCCGAGTATATGGGCTGGGTCGCCGAGCGTATCGACGCGCTGCGCTTCGGTGCGTCCGTGCGGGACGTAACTTACGGCGACGGCATGTTCCTTCTGCGGCATGACAAGGGTGCCGTCAGGGCCAGACATCTGGCGGTGGGCAGCGGCAGCCGCCCCCGCATGCCCGAGTGGGTGCGTGCGGATGAAAAGGCCGCCTGTATCCATTCCAGCCGGTTTCTGTTGAGCGACACGGATCTGGCCGGCAAACGTGTGGCCGTTGTCGGCGGCGGGCAAAGCGGCGCCGAGATTTTCGAACATCTGATCACCAAGGGGGACGGCATGCCGTCCCATATCGCCTGGATTTCACGGCGGCCGAATTTTCTGCCCCTTGATGAAAGCGCCTTTACCAATGAATGGTTCACACCCGGTTATGTGGCCGCGTTTCAGGAGGTGTCGGAGCAGCGCAAGCAGCGGCTGCTGGCGCATCAGAAACTGGCCAGCGACGGTATTTCCGACAGCACGCTGACCGGCATTTACCGCCGTCTTTACGATCTGCACTATCTTCAGGGGCGTCCCGATGTCGCAGCGCTGATGCCGGGCCGCGAAGTGGTCGACATGCGTCATGAGGCCGGCGGGGCGCGGCTGACGCTGCGCAATGATTTTTCCGGCGCCGTCGAGAGTGTGCCGGCGGATGTGGTGATCCTGGCCACGGGCTATGAATGGTATCTGCCGGACTGTCTGGACCCGTTGACGGACCGTATTGACGTGGACGGTGACGGCCGGCTGCGACTTGATGCGCGCTACCGTGTGTCATGGTCGGGCCCCGGTGAAAACCGGATCTACGCCCAGAATGCGGCGCGGCACAGCCACGGCGTCGCCGATGCCCAATTGAGCCTGCTGGCCTGGCGCAGCGCCGTCATCGTCAACGATATCATGGGCCGTGCTGTCTATGACGTCGGCGGTGAAATCGACCCCATTCAGTGGACACCGGGCCTTTCCGAGACGGCGGTTCCAGCTGCCGTGTAGACGGAAGAGGCCGACGTTGCGGGCGGTTCGGCCGTGCCGCCCGCAATCGATACCATCCCACCCGGTCCGCTGCATTGCCGGTTACGGCGCAAAGATATTTGTATCGCAGTCCAGCGGCGGTTCGCGTCCCTGAATGCGGCTGGCGATAATGCGGGCGGCCGCAGGGCCGCCGGTAAAGCCCATCCATGGGACATAGCAGATATGGAACCCATGCAGGCCGGGGACCTCGCCGATGATCGGCCGCCAGTCCCGCGTGCCGTTCACATGGGCCGCCCAGGTGCGGACGATGTTGACGGGTGCGAGGCCGGGTACAACCTCGAGCGCGGCGGCCAGATTGCGGGCCAGCGACGCCGGATCGGCCACGGGCCTGCCCATGGCGTCCAGCCGCGCGGGCCAGCCGCCGCCGATCAGAATGGTCCCGGCGGCGCTTTGTTTCATGGTCAGGGCCTTGCGGCTGTAATACAGCAGATGCCGGATCAACGGTGCCACCGGTTCGCTGACACTGACCTGTATGGGCATGGAGAAAATGTCGAGCGGTACGTCCAGCATGGCTGCGACATCGCGGCACCGGTCGCCGGCGGCATTGACCACATGGCAGGCGGTCATGCGCCCGTGCGTTGTTTCCAGCACATAGCCGCCCGCATTTTGCTCCAACGACAGGACGGCGGTGCGGCGGCGGATTTTCGCGCCCAGTTTTTCCGCCTGACGGGCAAAGGCGGGGGCGGCGATCAGGGGGTTGGCCTTGCCCTCCAGCGGACAGAAGGCGCCGCCTTCCAGCGTGTGCGACAGATACGGTGCCATATCCCTGAGGGCCGTCCGGTCGAGAAGATCGATGGGAATGCCGGCGGCGCGTTCAATGTCCGCCTTTCTTTCCATCCAGCGCATGTCAGCGGCGTCGGCGGCGACCAGAAGGCCGCCTGTCGTCGCGACCTCCATATCCGTGCCGCCGTCCGCGCGGAAGGTGCGGGCGCAGTCATGCCACAGGTCGATCGACCGGGCATAGAGGCGCAGCGTCGGTGCGAAGGCACGGCACCAGTCCTCGCCATATTCATTGAAAACATCGGCGGGAATTTGCGCATGCAGGCTGCCCGCGTTGGAGCCCGACGCCAAGGTGTTCAGATCGCCCTGTTCCAGAAGCGTGACGTTCACGCCGTCGGCGGCGAGAAAGTAGGCCGTGGCGCACCCTGAAAGCCCGCCACCGATGATAATCACGTCCGGCATATCATTTTGTCTCATAGTTTGGATTGATTACCAATTTTTGGGCGCTATGCTAACACATGTTCGCAGAGCGTTTATTTTGATTCCAACGCTTCTGCAATAAAGGTCGATATATCGCTCTCGGGGAGGCCCGTGGCAAAATAGGAGTGAACGGGGGATATGTCCAAAGAATTCCGGGGAAGCTACACGGTAGCGATAACGCCATTTACCGAGGACGGTTCGGCCATATGCGTGCCGTCACTGCGGCGGTTCATCGACTGGCAGGTTGACAGCGGTGTGCCGGGGATCATCGTGCTTGGGACGACGGGTGAGTTTCTGACCCTGACCGAGGAAGAACGCGAACAGGTGGTCGCGGAAACCGTATCGCATGTAAACGGACGGATGGATGTGCTGGTCGGGACCATGGATGCCCATACCCCGCGTGCCGTCCGGTTCAGCCGTCAGGCGGAACGCTTGGGTGCGCAAGGGGTGATGGTGATCCCGCCTTATTACTACACGCCGACGAACGACGAGATTTTCAATTATTACAAGGCGATCGCCGAATCCATCTCGATCCCCATCATGTTGTACAACAATCCGTTCACATCCAATGTGGACATGTCTGCGGCCATGGTGGCACGGCTGACAAAGGCGTTCGACAATGTCCGCTACATCAAGGAAGCCAGCATGGATGTCGGGCGCGTCTACGATATTGTCGAGGCGACGGACGGCGTGATGAATGTGTTCGCCGGCGAGCGCCCGGTGGAAAGCCACCTTCTCGGGGCGGTCGGCTATGTCAATCCATACGGCAACTATCTGCCCTGGCATACCACGCGGATGTGGGACTATCTGGTGGAAGGCCACCGTGACCGTGCCGAGGAGATCCAGCGGCTTCTGGTCAAGATCGATCATATTATCGCGGAAGGGCATCCGACATATGGACACCAGTGCTATTCGAAAGCCCTGTCCGCCGCGGCCGGATATCCGGTGGGCGACGTCCGCCCGCCACTGATGCGGTTTGACGATCTGGGCCAGGAAGGTATCGATCGGCGCACCAAGGTGGTTGCCCTGATGAAACAAATGGACGATCTGCTGAACAGTTATGAATAAAGGCGGAAACAATGGCGCAATCGACTGAGGCCGGTGCGGCGGAAACCCTGAGCCGGTCCGGCGTAACACGGGACGCGGATCCGGAAAGCGTAGGCCGGGACACCGACGGCACCAAAGCGGTGCCGCCGCTGTTTCAGCCTTTTGCCGTGCGGTCCGTGACATTCAAGAACCGTATCGTCGTGACGCCCATGTGCCAGTACTGTGCCGATGAGGGGCATATCACTCCCTGGCATATGGCGCATCATGGTCGTTTCGCCCTGGGCGGTGTCGGCGGTGCCGTGGTGGAGGCCACCGGCATCACCAGGGACGGCCGTATCACACCGGGGTGTCTGGGAATCTGGCAGGACAGCCATATCGAGGGCCTCAAGGCCGTCACGAGGCTGTACCACGATCAGGGAACCCCGGTCGGTATTCAGATCGGTCATGCCGGGCGCAAGGGCAGCGCCGCCGTACCGCTTGAAGGCGCGCGCCCGCTGGTCGAGACCGTGCCCGATCAGGCCTGGCAGACGGTGGCCCCCAGCGCCATTCCGCTGACGGCAGACTGGCCGACACCGCGCGCGCTGGAGTCTGCGGAAATCGAGGCTTTATTGGCCGAGTTCGGCCATGCCGCAGCGCGGGCCGTGGCGGCCGGTTTCGACTTCATCGAAGTGCACGGCGCCCATGGCTATCTGATCCACAGCTTTTTCTCGCCCCTGTCCAACCATCGCAGCGATGCCTGGGGGGGCGATCTGGCGGGCCGCATGCGCTTTGCCGTGGAAGCGGTGAAAGCGGTGCGCCGCGTGGTGCCGTCGGATATGCCGGTGTTTTACCGGACATCCGCAGTGGACAGCGAGGACGGCAGCGTCACCATTGAGGACACCGTCGCCCTGGCAAAGGCCCTGAAAGCGCAAGGGGTCGATGTGCTGGACTGTTCGGCGGGCGGTATCACGGGGGCGTCCGGGCGTGCGAAGGCACCGCCGGCACCGGGATACCTGGTGCCCTATGCCCATACGGTGCGGGCGGACGCGGACATGCCGACCATGGCGGTCGGTCTGATCCTGGAGCCGGAACAGGCGCAGCGGGTTGTCACGGACGGCAGTGCCGATCTGGTGGCCCTGGGACGCGAACTGATCGCCAATCCCAATTTCGCCTATCATGCCGCCATTGCGCTCGGACATCCGGCGCCCCATACGGTCCTGCCGGAATCATACGCGTTTTTCCTGTCGCGCCGTCATATCGGCAAAAAGACGGGCTGACCGCACATCCAAAGCGCAGCAAGTGCAAAGGGGCCCCGGCGATGCCATGCCGGGGCCCCTTTTGTGTGTTCACGGCTGCCTCTGGCGAGAGGCTCCGTGTGTCAGCGCATGGCCGCGATCTGGTCATCCTTGCCGGTCATTTCCCAGCGTATCAGCGATATGGGGATGACGCCGGCCCCGATGAAGCGGTCGTGAAACGTCTTCAGCTCGAAAGCGCGGCCTTCCGCCGCCGCGACCTCGGCCATCAGGGCTTCAAGCTGCACTTTTCCCATATAATAACCGATGCCGTAGCCGGGCTGGCGCAGATACAGTTCCAGATCGAACCGGGCAATGGCATCATCGGGGCCCATCCAGTAAGGCGTGCGACTGGTCAGGGAGTGAAGGGCCTCGGCATATGTCCAGCCATTGGCGTGCAGCATCAGTTCCGGCAGGACGCGGGCGGCGCGCTTGGCCTGAAGAATATAGTTGATTTCACGGGTCTTGGGCCGGTCGTCCAGAAAGCCGAGCTGCTGGATCATTTCTTCCAGATAATAGGCCCAGCCTTCGGCCCGGGTGCCGCTGATGAAGAAAAGAAGGGGTGTGCCGCGAATGGGACGGTCATCCCGCTGGATGAACAGTGCATCATACAGGTGTCCGGGAACATTGTGCGCACGCAAGGGGCGTGGGTCGCGGTCTTCGGCCTCCCGGAAGAAATGGCGCCGGATCGGGGCTTCGAACGGGCCGGGTTTCGCCGGGTCGCGGTCGGCCGGCAGGATGTAAGGCCCTTCATTCTTCACAGGCACCAGATAGTCCGGCACCGTCATGATGCCGTCTTCCGCCAGAAAACGCAGGAGGTCGGCATCCGCCTCTTCGCGGCGGCGCTCAAACTCGGCAAGCGAGTCCGCCGGCGCGGTCATCGGGATGTCGCGGTGGCGGTGTTCTTCAAGTTTCAGGAACACCATGGCCCGTTCATATTCACGCTGGCCGATGATGCGCATGTCTTCCCAGGAATAGGGAAACAGCAGAACATGCTTCAGATACCAGTCGTATTGCTCGCGCCCGATACCGCCATGGGCGGGCAGTTCGCTTTCAATCCCGGTCAGCCAGTCCATGAAGGCGGCGGCGGCATCCCGCGCGGCTTCGGCAGCGGGAACCAGCGCGGGGTGGTGGGCTGCCAATGCACCGGCAAGACGGTCATAAACATTGCGCTCAATCCGTTTCTGTTCGATCGCCAGCCGGGCAAGGTCACCGCGTGGGTCCGTGAGATTTTCACGCGCATGGACGAGAATGGCGGGGACTGCGCGCAGCTTTGCAGCGAAAGCGGGCAGATCTTCCGGCGCCAGTGGCAGGGACGGGATGGCCATGGCCCCATGCATTTTCGGCCCGAACCCCAGATTGGTCGTGCTGTAGAAAGCCGGATCCCGCGCCCAGGGGCGGATCACGCGGTGCTGGAAATCAAGGCCGCGCATTTCCGCGAGAACAAGCATGTAATCGACACGCCGGGGGATGGGCCAGCGGCTGTCGTCAATCGCCTGCAGCCTGTCCATGAAACCGCCGAGCGCGGCATGCTGTTTCGCCATGGCATCGGCGCTGTAGTCCGGCACGCCGTCTTTGACCGTCGGCGGTGCGAAGGCCCTGAAGTCCTTGAAAAGGGTGACGAGCGTGTCATAGCCGGGTGGCGCGGACGCGCCCGATACCGGTGCGGTCAAAAAGGCCAGGATCATGAAGGCCTGGCCAAGGCCTTTGCAGAAACGACGATGCATGGCACATTTCCCCCTGAATTTTTGTGCGATCAGCGTACATACGTTCGTATATAATCACACAAGCAGGCCGGTGCCGCAAGGCGGACATAACGTCCTGTCACAGATGCCGCTGGGGGCTGTGCGGGGTGCTGCCGGATCAGTGCCGCAAAATGGTCCCGACATAGTCGCGTGTCCGCTGTTTTTGCGGATTGTCGAATATCTGTTCAGGCGGCCCTTCTTCGACGATCTGGCCGTCATCCATCATGACGACACGGGTCGAGACCTCTTTCACGAAGGCCATTTCATGACTGACGATGATCATGGTGATGCCTTCGCGCGTCAGGCTGCGGATGGTGTCCAGTACCTCGTTGACGCGTTCGGGGTCGAGGGCCGATGTGACCTCGTCCAGCAGAAGAATTTCGGGGTTCAGGGCGAGCGCGCGGGCGATGGCGACCCGCTGCTGCTGGCCGCCGGACAACTGATCGGGATAGGCGTCTTCCTTTTCCGCCATGCCGACCTTGGTCAGAAGGGCGCGGGCCTGGGTGTGGACCTCATCCTTGTCGCGTTTGCGGATCTTGACGGGGGCAATGGTGACGTTGCGCAGGACGGTCATGTTCTGGAATAGGTTATACTGCTGAAACACGATTGACATGCGGTCGCGCAGTGCGCGGACGGATTTGCGGTTGGCGTAATTGACCGTCTCGCCGGCGATCCGGACGTCGCCGCCGGTGGGGGGCGTCAGGCCGATCAGCACGCGCAGCAGGGTGCTTTTGCCGGAGCCGGAAGGGCCGATCAGGCTGACCACTTCGCCCTTGTCGGCGGACAGGGTGACGCCTTTCAGGATCTGCTGCGAGCCGTATGCGCTGGACAGGTCACGAATGTCGAGATGGTGCAAGGCGTTTCTCCAGATAGGCCCCCAGCCGGCTTAAGGGGTAAGACATGGCAAAATACAGAATGAGCACCGCCCCATAGCCGAGGAAGGGCGAAAACCCGCGATTGACCAGGATTTTCCCGGCGAAGGTCAGTTCGATGACCCCCAGTTGGGAGGCAAGCGACGTGTCCTTGATGAACATGACGATGAAGGCCGCCGCCGGCGGCAGAATGACCCGCCAGGCTTGTGGCAGGACCACCAGGAACAGACTTTGCGCCGCCGTGAAATTCAGAGCCGCCGCCCCTTCGGTCTGCTGGCGGGGGACGGATTCAAGTCCGGCCCGTACGATTTCCGACAGGAATGCTGTGGACAGAAGACACACCGCGACCGTGGCAATGGCGAGCAGCGAGGCATCCGGTGCCAACGGCTGTATGACATAGAGAACAATGAACAGGATGACCAGAAACGGTATGCGGCGGAAGGTTTCCACATAGGCGACGGCCAGCATACGCAGCGGTGCCAGCACCCTTGCGCGCGATTGTCGCAGCACCGCGATGGCCAGACCGGCCGTGAAACCGATGCCGCAGCCGATCAGGGTCATGGTCAGGGTGCGCCCGGCCGCTTCCAGAAAGAAAACCAGATTATGCCATGTGGCGAACATCGGGATCTGTGACAGGATATAGTCAAGCATCAGAGAACCTTAGCCTTGACGCGGAAGACCCAGCGCCCGACAGCGGCCAGCGACAGGCTGGCAATGACCGTCAGCACCACATAGATGCCCGCGACGACGATAAAGGTTTCAATCGTGCGCAGATTGGATGTGCTGATATTGATGGCACGCCCCGTCAGTTCCTCCACCCCGAACAGGGCGGCAAGCGAGCTGCCCAGCACCAGCCAGACGAAAAAATTGGAAAGCGGGGCATAGATGGTCCGGGTGATGTGGGGCAGCATGACGTATGTCAGCACTTGCAGGCGCGACATGCCGAGCACACTGGCGGCCTCCATTTCGGCGCGGCGCACCGACTCCACGCCGCCGCGCAGGATTTCCGTCAGATAGGCACCGGAATTGAGAACCAAACCGATCAAAACGGCGGTCATGGGGTCGAGCACCACACCGGCATCCGGCAGGGCATAATACAGGAAGAAAATCTGTACGAGCGCGGGCGTGTTGGTGAAGAAAACCACATAGGCCGACACGGCCTTCGCGGTGGCCGGACGTCCGTACACCTTGGCGACGGCACCGAGGATACCGATCAGCGCCCCGCCCCAGAAGGCCGCGAAGGCGATCTGAAGCGTCACCGCCGCCCCGCCCAGAAGATAGGGCAGGGCCTCGATCACCTCACCGAACTGGAATGTGTAAGTCATCCTGTGAAACGCTCCGGGACTACGGACGGGCGGCTGCCGGCATATGCTGTGGCATCAAAATCCGGCCTGGGAGTCCGGTCTGGCGGCTGGAGTCTAGAAAAACGGATCGGGGTCAATGGGTATCACCATCGGCGCGCCGTACCATTTCTGCCATATCTCGTTGACCGTGCCGGATTTATGCATGTCGAAGAGAAGCACGTTCAGGTAATCGCGCAGGGACCGGCTGTCACGGGCAACGCCGATGCCGCACCAGGCGACAAAGATGGGATCGTCAAGGACGCGCCATTTCACATTGCGGTAGAATTTGGTGAAGTTCATGAAAAAATCGATGTTTTCAACCAGTGCATCGGCCCGGCCCTGCGCCAGCGCCCGCACCGTATCCGCATTGCCGTCCACCAGCAGGACTTTTGCTTTCGGCAGGCGTTCCTTCAGGATATCGACGGACAGGTTGCCCCGCATATTGACCAGGGTGATATCCTCGTTGTTGAGATCCGCCCAGCTGGCGGCGTCGACTTTTTCCGTTGTCAGAACCCCCATGGCCTCGGTGTGGAGGGGCACGGTGAAATCGATCAATTTGGCCCGGTCGGGCGTACGGGTCAGAGCGCCGAGGGCGATATCGATCCGACCTGACGTCAGAAAGGCAACGCGCTGGGCCGCTTCCGTGGGGACGAATTGCACTTTCACGCCGAGCGCTGCGGCGATCCGGTTGCCGATGTCCACGTCGAACCCTTCAAGCTGATTGGTCATGCCATATGCGCTCATGGGCGGGAAGTTGGGGTTGACGCCAACCTTCAGCGTGCCGTCCTTGAGAATGGTATCCAGCGGCCGCGCGGCCGCGTCCCCGGTGATGGCAAGCACCATGGCGGCCGTTACGGACAGCACCGTCAGCAGGGATGAGAACCGGCTGCAAAGCACGCTTTTCCCATGCCGTGCGGCAAACCGGATTTGTTGAAACATGCCCATGTGTTCCTGTCCTCCCGTCCTGGAAATCATTACACCGTTTCTTGTCCTTGGCCCCATGGTTAGACGAGACAGACGGGAAATCAAGGAGAAATGTTCTCAATGCGAACAAATGTTCTCAAACGGCGCCGCGTCTGTGGGGCGCCCCCGGAATGTCCCCCGCCAGTTTGCCGATCGGCATGGGTTTGAAGGGGGTCCGTGGTGCGAAAAAGGCTTCTTCCGCCGGCTCTCGACCATACATGTCCTGCAGCATGGCGGCCATGGCCGGGCCGCAATAGCGTCCCTGACAGCGTCCCATGCCCGCACGTGTCGCCCGTTTGACTGCGGCAAGACTGCAATTCCCTTCGGCCATGGTGGTCTCGATGGCGGCGCGGTCCACGCATTCGCATCGGCATATCAGTGTATCGGCCGTGGCCAGCCCCACGTCCGGTACGGGGGCATCGTAAAACCGCCAAAGACCGGTTTGGAACCGTCTGTGACGTGCCAGGCTTCGTAAAGCGGTCCGGCGGTGTTTTGTCTCGCCCGGTGTCAGGCCGCCCTTCAGGTCTTCGGCCGCTGCTAGGGCCGACAGGCTTCCCTGTGCGGCGGCAATACGGGCCCCGCCCAGGCCGCCGGCGTCACCGCATATGAATATCCGCTCATCGGATGTGCGGCCGTTGTCGTCGCGATCAACCACAAGGCAGCGTCGTTTCGGGTCATAGCTGTGGCGGCATCCCAGCGCACGCGCCAGTTCGCTTTGCGGCAGAAATCCGTAGCCCATGGCCACAGTGTCGATATCCCAGCTTTTCTCGCTTCCCGGGACAAGGCTGCCGTCTGGTGCGATACGGCCGATGGTGACGCGGCGGGCGTGGTCGTTGCCGTCGACGCTTAACAGAACATGACGATACAGTACCGGAACGCGGCGCATGGCCAATCGTGCCAAATGACCTGCCCCCTGCAGCGCCAGGGACGGGGATGACCCGGCCATGCCGAGCAGGGCGGATGCCGCAGCCAGACCGGGGCGTGCCGTCAGTTCGGCGACGGCGACCACTTTGACACCGGCATCGGTCAGTTCCCGGGCGACCTGCAGGTTCAGCGGACCGTTGCCGGCGATGAGCACACGCCGGCCCGGCGCGGTCTGGTATGCCCTGAGCAGGGTTTGCACCGCCCCCGTCGTCATGACACCGGGTAATGTCCAGCCGGGGACGGGCAAGGGCCGCTCATAGGCGCCGGGGCTGAGGATGAGGCGTTTGGGCCGTATCAACAGGGTTTCCCGATCGGTTGCGACGCCCAGTTCCAGGTCGGTAAACGCACCCCAAAGGGTGGCGCCGAACAGAAACTCCGTGCCGGCACGGGCCGCGTCCCGGGCGAGGCCGCGTCCTTCGCGGAACTGCGCGTCCAATACGTCTTCGCGCACATCGAAGCCGTCGCCGGGCTGCTTGAAATACTGACCGCCGGCCTTGGCGCGTTCGTCCACCACCAATACATCCAGTCCCGCGGCTGCGGCATCCCTGGCGGCGCTGAGACCGGCGGGTCCCGCGCCCACCACCAATATGTCCGGTGACCGGACCGCCCAAAGGGCGGAAGAGGACGGGGCGGTGCCGGTAGGCGGCTGTGATACAGGCGGTGCCTGCGTGCGTGCCGTCAGGCGTTTGACATGTGCCCCGGCGCTTACCGGTTCCATACAGGCGCGCCTGGGCACGCCGTCAACCAGAACGCCGCAGTCCCAGCATACGCCCATGCCGCAGAAGAGACCGCGCCGATGCCCTTTGTTATCCTCGCGGAACACGCCCTGGCCGGCATTGAGCAGAGCGGCCGCGACGGTTTCGCCTGGGGCGGCGTCGACGGCCTGTCCCTCATAATCAAAAGTGACCGGTGTTGGGTGCCGGCTGACACCCGGAACGGAAACGCGCATCAGACCTCCATACCGTCCGCTTCAAGCCCTCCAGCCGTCAGCGTATGTAACTTGCACCATTGATATCAATAGTGCTGCCGGACAGGTTACGCGCAGTCCCGGCGGATAGAAATGCGACCAGATCGCCGATTTCCTCGGGCTCGACCCAGGCGCCCATGGCCAGACCGGCGGAGACCTTGTCCTCGCCGCCCTGCGTCCGGGCGAATTCCTCCGAGATTCGGGTGCGGACCACCCCCGGCGCGATGACATAGGCAAGAATATTGTCGCGGGCGTAGCTGCGTGCGATGGCCTGGGTGGCATTGTGAATGGCGGCTTTCGAGGCACCGTAGGCGATGGTCGCCGGGTTGGACACGCCGCGCTGCGCCGCCCAACTGGATATTGTTACGATCGCGCCGCCGCCATTGGCGCTGAAATCGCGGACAGCCCGACGCAGAAGGCGTGCCGGCGCCAGAACATTGACCTGTAACGTCTGTTCCCAGACGGCATCCCACTGGTCCAGCGGTTCGTCTACACCTCCATCCCACAACATTATGGCGGCATTGTTGACGAAAACATCGATCCCGCCACGCCAGCCGGCAGCGTCATCCCATAAATTTTCAATCGCATCCGGGTCATTCATGTCGGCCTGGACGAAATGCTTGCGGCCTTCGGGAATATTGCGTGCCGCATCTTCCGCGCCGGCACGGTCGGATCCGTAATGGGCCACCACGTGGGCACCGGTGGCGCCCAGTTTGCGGACAATGGCGGCGCCAATTCCCTTTGATGCGCCCGTAACCAGAATGGTTTTACTGGAAAGATCGTGCATAGCCGCCCCCTTGCCTGACGTATCTGTATGACTGTGTGACCATATGGCTGTGTGTTGGACGGATGGCAGCCAAGACCGTACTTCCGACCCTTGATTTTTACGCCAGAGGCGTCGAATAAAGTGTACACATATTCGCAATACGAACGCAACTGCCGGCATTCATGGCCGGTCACAGGGGGGATTTTTCGTGAGTACAGTCTTTGAATCCGTCAGCCGGCGCCCTGTGGGGGTGGTGGGTGCAGGCAGTATTGGACGTGCATTCGCCCTTCTGTTCGCCGCGAGGGGGCACAGTGTGCGCGTGTTTGAGCCGGACGAGGAACAGCGCCGGGCGACGCCTGCCCTTATTCGAGCAACGCTGGAAGACCTTAACGCATACGGACTGATTGACGCCGCACCGGACGATCTTGCCGCGCGGATCGTATATACAGGCGATCTGGCAGAGGCGGTGGGCGATGCCGCCTATGTACAGGAATGCGCGCCCGAAGACCTGTCATTAAAGCGTACCCTGTTCGACCAGATGGCTTCGTTGGCCCCAGATGACTGCGTTCTTGCATCTTCCTCATCCGCCATGCCGGTGTCCGAGTTTGCCACGGGCTTGCCGGGTGCACAGCGCTGTCTTGTGGCACATCCCGGCAACCCGCCATATCTGATTCGCGTCATCGAACTGGTGCCGGCACCGTTTACAAGCCAACAAATCATTGATCAGGCAAAGAGTTTTCTATCCGGTGCCGGATTGGTTCCGGTGCATGTGCGCCAAGAAGTGACGGGATTTGTGTTCAACCGCCTTCAGGGCGCGGTTCTGCGGGAAGCATATTGCCTGGTGCGCGACGGGGTGGCCTCGGTCGAGGATATCGACCGGGTGATGCGCGACGGCCTCGGCCTGCGCTGGTCCGTGGTGGGGCCTTTTGAAACGGTGGACTTGAACACACGCGGCGGTATCCGCGCCCATGCCGAGCGGCTGGGTCCGGCTTATGCCCGAATGGGCGCGGAGCGCGGACAGGACGACCCCTGGACCGAGGAGATGGTGGCCGAGGTGGAGACGGCGCGTCGCCGTCTTATGCCGCTTGAAGACTGGCAGGCGCGGTGTGCCTGGCGGGACCGGCAGCTTATGGCCCTGCTGGCGGAGCGCAAGCGCCGCACCGATGCAAAAAATGAAACATGATAAGAGCTGTTCTCATGTAAGAAGTGTACGTATTTGGAATATTTGTTCGCTAAGCGCCCATTTTGTGTTGACAGGCGGGGGCCGGGAACAGACGCTTTAAGCCCTGTTTTTCAGACAAACCGCTATAATGAGAGGGCTGGCCGATGACACGCCGAACCGATCCCTGGAACACCCCGGAAACAGAATGGCGGGCCCTTGTGGAGCGTGTGCGTGCGGGCCGGGCGTTAAAGCCCAAGTTCTGGCCGGGTGGGGCGCGGTGTGCGGTGGCGCTGTCTTTTGACTGCGATCATGAAACCTTCGAGCTGGGCGCGGGCGGCAGGGCCATTGGCCGGTTGGCCTGGGGTGAGTTTGGCCGGCGTGTGGGCGTGCCGCGTATCATGGATGTTCTGCGTCGGCACGATGTTCCCGCCAGTTTTTTCATGCCGGCGGTGTGCGCGCAGATCGATCCGGACGAAACCCGGCGTCTGGTTGACGCGGGCCATGAAGTGGGCCTGCATGGATGGATTCATGAAAACAATTCGCTGCTGGATGCGGCGACGGAACGGGACCTGATCCTGCGCGCCCGCGATGTGCTGGCCGACCTGATCGGTGAGGCACCTGTGGGCTTCCGGTCCGCCAATTGGGATCTGAGTCCGCATACCGTCGATATCATCGCCGAGCTCGGCATCGAATATGACAGTTCTCTCATGGCGGACGAGGCGTGCTATGAGTTGCTGTCGGACGGTCAGCCGACAGGGGTTGTCGAGGTGCCTGTGGAATGGCTGCGGGATGATGCGGTTTATCTGATGTTCAACCGCGAGCCGGCGACGCGGCCGTGGACGCCGCCCGATGCGGTCTTCGATATCTTCCGCCGGGAACTGGATGCTGCCCTTACCGAAGGCGGACTGTTTCAACTGGTCATGCATCCCTTCGTCATCGGATACCGGTCGCGTATCTGGATTTTGGACAGGATCATAGACCATGCCAAGGCGGCCGGGCCGGTCTGGTTTGCCACCCATTCCGAGGTGGCCCGGTGGGTCCGCGACAACAGCTGACTGCCGTGCCGCGAACCCGCCGTTTGCCTTCTGTATTCAGTCTGCTTTCATAAGGGCGTCGATCTCGTCCCGTTTGCCGGTCAGTTGCCAGCGGACCAGAGACATGGGGATGACCCCGGTTTCATCGATTTCGGTGAAGAAGCGCTTCAGGGAAAAGTCAGCGCCGAGCTGTTCGGCGCGTTCCGCCATGAGGGAATCGACCAGATGTTTGCCGGTGACATAGCTTGATCCATAGCCGGGCTGGCGCATGAACAGTTGCTGTTCGAACCCGAGCAGGTCCAGATCTGCCCGCATCCATCCGCGCGGCGTCCATTTCACATGATAATCTGCCGCCTCTTTCATGGTGTAGGTATTGGCGTGGGCATACAGAGAGCCCAGACCGCGTGCCGCACGCTGGGCCAGCATGATCCAGACCACTTCCCGTGCGCGCGGATTGTCGTCGAACAGGCCGACATGCAGCATGATTTCTTCCATCGCGGTGGCCATGCCTTCGGCGCGGCTGTCAAAAATATTGTACAGAAGCGCACCGCGCCGGATCGGGCTTTCATGGGGCATGTCCGATATGCGCGCCAGGTCCCACCAGTGATAGAAATGGGTCCACAATGTCATCGGCGCCACATGCAGTGCGCGTCCAAAGAAATGGCGCTGCTCTTCCGGCACGAAAACGCCGATCCGTTCCTGAAGGGCGGGTTTCATGTAGGGCTGAACGGTCAGGATATCCTGATCCACCATGAAGGCCATGTATTTGTCGACCGATTGCAGGGCCCGCCGCTCATACTCCGCGGCATCCCTGGCGGGGACAAGCTGGGGCAGATTGCGGTTGCGGTGTTCTTCAAGCCTGAGGGATGCATGCGCCCGCGCCAGTTCGCGTTTCAGCAACTGCACCTCGTCCTCCCAGGTCATGGGCACCAGATGTACATTGCGCAGATACCAGGTGTAGTTTTCCTTGCCGATACCCGACGGACCGGTCTTGGAGGGCTCCTGTTCATCAAGCCATGCGATAAAGGCGTCGGTGGCCGCACGGGCGTCCGCCACAGCGGCCTTCAGATCGCGGCTTGCCGCAGCGGTCCGGTCCGCCAGGCCGCCCAAGGCATCCGCCTGTTCACGCATGGTTGCCGTACCGGCAACCCAAAGGTCGCGGGCATTGCCCACCAGATTACGGCGCGCCTGTTTCAGCAGGGGGGCAATGGTGGCAAGCTCGGCGGCCAGTTTCCTCTCGGACTCGCGGGACAGCGGAAAGCTGTAGGTCCACAGCTCGACAAGGGCGTGATGGGTCGGGCCTTCGTGGGCCGGAGTGTCGCTTTGATAGGTCCAGACGGATTTGTAAAAAGCCGGATCGCGCGCCCAGGGCTTCAAAACGCGAATGTTGAAATCCATCCCGTTCATCTCTGCCCGCAGCACATGCCAGTCGACCTGCTGTACCACCGGCCATGCCGACGCATCGATTGCCTGCAGTCGGTCCTGATAGGATTGAAGTGCCTTGTGACGTTTCGCGGTGGTGGCGGCGGTGTAATCCGGTGCCCCTTCGAGAAGGCCGGGGGACTCAAAGGTGCGCCAGTCGCCGAACAATGCGACAAGGTCGTCATACTGCGGGCTGCCGCCCTTTTGCGCAGCCGATAGCGGAACCGCCCACAGGGCGACGGTGATCGCGGCGACCCCGGCGGCGATCCCTCGAAATCTTCTGTTCTGCGTCATGGTGTCTCCTTCGCTTTTATATTCCGGCCAATAGTCGTCCTGACCGGTATCTGCCCCCCCTCACACACACAGGGCCGGGCTATCGGCCCAGGTCGGGGGTGAGCATACCGGTATCGGGGTGTTCGAGATTTCCGGTTGTTTCATCGGGGCAATCCAATCGTCTGCTTGTTTCAGGGCGCTGTCCGCGCCGCGTCTATCCACCAGCCGACCAAATGGCCGCTTTGGGTGCGTTCGGGTGCCAGGGACGGTGCCGCGAACCCGGCCGCTTCCAAAAGCGCCGCGGCTGCCTGCATCTCATTTGCATCCCGTCCGGCATCGGCCAGCGCACGCATGCGCATGGCATGCGCCGCCATGCGATATTCCATGCCGTCAATCATGTTCAGGATTTCGGCAACGGGATAACGGGCCGCGAGATTCTGGAGTTCCAGAGCGTCATTATAAAGTTTTGCCAGCATGCCGGGGTTTTCTTCCGTCCGTGCGCGTTCCCTGATTGCCGTCAGGGCATGATCCATATGGCCGGCGCTGGTCCGGGATGGCGCCGCGAAATGATCCTTGAGCAGCCGGGTAAAGCCGATTTCGCCCATCAGCCAGCCAATCTGACCGCTCTGGGCTCCATTTTGGCGCACGACGATCCCGTCGGCCGCATGAACCAGGGCGACGAAACGTCCGCGACAGACCCGGATGCATTCGCCAAGCGCACGATGGAAGTCAGCGTATTCAAGGCCAAACTGACTGGTGACAAGATCAAAGGCCCCATCGGGCAGCGGCAGGTCGGCAGCATCAATGCCGCCTTTGATGACAATTGGTGCTGCATCGCCGGCAGGCAGAGCGGCGGTCTCTATCTCAGCCTGGTCCACGCCCAGCATCGAGACACCGTTCAGGGACGGCAGGGTATTCTGTGCCAGGTGCAACACCGCCCCCCGGCCCGTTGCAACGTCAAGAATGGATATCCCGTCCGGCAGCGCGGCGAAAATACCCCGCCAGTGGTCGGCGATGGTCTTGCGCGCGTCGTCAGGGAATTGGGCGGTACAGGCATCTATCGCGGACCGGGACCAGAAATCCCCCCAATCCTCGCTGTTGGACGTTTTGGTCTTCTGTGTGTCGATTGAAGCCAAAGGAAGCCTCATCCAATAAACGTTTTGCGTACATTGATTACAATAGCGAACAGATTTTTTTAATCAACATGCGTCGTCGTCGGATATATCAGTGCGATGGAAACTATTGTATGTGGGCTTGGTGCGGCATGGGGCGTGTGCCGCGCAACTCAGGTATATATGATGAAATAAGCCGGGTTTTCCTGAGGTTTAAGATGCTCTGAATGGTTGCTTGCCTGCAGCCAGGGGGAAAGTTCAGGGCAGATTCAGGATATTTATACTGTTACATTAATGAACCACTATGCGTGCGTAATATCTTTTAATGTTCGCTATGCGCCCAAATTTCATTGACTCATGTTTGGTCCTGGATAACGATATCCATGAAAGCAGCCATTTTGCTTTCATTGTAAGCCGCGTGCGAACCCGTAAGCTTTTGTTTTGATTTGTTTTTGGTGAGCGGCAGGGGAGCCGGGCAATAGCCGAAGGGCGCAAGAAGCACGTAAGAAGTGCGAACCCTTTTGTGCCTGTTGGGACATAAATTAAAGGTTTGAGGGGGAAAATATGCACGATCAAGAAACGGTTGGCAGGGCAGTGCGTACACTGTCCATGCGAAGGTCACTGTTGACGGCCACGGCGCTGTCAACGGCCGTCCTGATGGCGTCCGGTCATGCGATTGCCCAGTCTTCCAGCGGCGGTGCGGACGAAGAGGAAACGCTAGAGGAAGTGGTGGTCACGGGCTCGCGTCTGGTGCGTCAGGACCTGGTGGCGACAAGCCCGGTCCTGACCGTGGGGTCGGACACAATCCGATCGTCGGGCAATGTCACACTTGAAGAAACGCTGAATGAGTTTCCTCAGTTGAACCCCGACACCACCAGTACAACCAACCAAAGCGGTGGATCGGGTGTTCTGACAGCCGACCTGCGCGGTCTGGGTGCCGTGCGGACCCTTGTCCTGGTCGATGGCAGGCGGTTTGTGCCCGGCAATATTGACGGGCTTGCCGATCTTGCCGCCATTCCCGATATGCTGATCGAACGGGTCGAGATTATTTCCGGCGGGGCATCAGCCGTTTACGGATCGGACGCGATCGCCGGTGCCGTCAACTTCATCCTGCGCGACGATTTCGAAGGGATTGAGGCGCGGTACCAATATGGCCAATCCGATGAGGGTGACGGCAATTCCCACAAGGTCGACGTGCTGATGGGCATGAACGCCAATGACGGACGCGGCAACATCACACTGCAGGCGTCCTACACGAAGCGGGATCCTGTTTTCATGGGCGACAGGGCCTTTTCGGCGCAGCCGCTTCTGGCCGATAGCCAGGGGGTGTTGCAGCCTTTCGGGTCCGGCAATATTCCGGGCGGCCTGATCGGGATCAATTCATCGCTGTTTGACCAGATCAACGGTGTGGATCTGGTCAATACCGATTGTCCGGGGCCGGTTCAGGGTGTGCGCTTCGGTGCCGACGGTGCGCCCGCGCCCTTCTGCCGTCCGACGGACCAGTTTAACTATGCGGACGAAAACTTCCTGCTGCGGCCGCTGGAGCGCTGGCAGTTCACGACATCGGGGCATTATGAGATTTCCGATAGTGTCGAGGCATACGGTCAACTGTTCTACACCAAGAATGAAAATGCCTTCCAGCAGGCGCCGGAAGCCGTCAGCCCGACCAGTTTCGGTCAGGAAAACGGCACGCTGGTTATTCCCAATGCGGATACGAACCCGCTGTTCCCGGAACCACTGCGCGATTTCTTTGCCGCCAACACGGATTTCTTTGACGAGGACGGTGACGGCGTTTTCGTGGTTCGCAACACGGGGCGGCGGTTCGAGGAATTCGGGCCGCGTAATGTCAGCTTTGTCACGGACTCGCTGAACATGACGGGCGGTCTGCGCGGAACGTTGGACATCGGCGAGAAAACCTGGCGCTGGGACAGCTTTTACCAGTATCAGCGGGCCGATGTGAACACCAACAGGACCGGCCTTTTGTCCAGGTCCCGCACGACACTGGGACTGGATGTGGTTGTGGTGGACGGTGTGCCCCAGTGCCGCATCGATCTGTTGAACTGCGTGCCGGTCAATCTGTTCGGGACCGATACGCTGACCCCTGAAATGTCCGACTTCCTCAGCGTCAGTACAAGTCAGCGGGATGAGTTCACCCGTCAGGTGGCGGGCGCGTCCATTGCCGGTGATCTGTTCGAACTGCCGGCGGGCGCGATTTCGTCCGCCTTTGGCGTGGAGTGGCGCAAAGAGACCTTTGACACCGTGCCGGATGAGATCGCCCTGTCCGGGGATCTGGCCTCCCAGGCGGTGGCGCCGATTATCAATAGCGGTCAGTTCGACCTGTTCGAGCTGTTCGCCGAGGTGCGGGTGCCGCTTCTGGCAGACATGCCCGGGGTGGAAAGCCTGGCTCTGGAAGGCGCCGTGCGGTATTCCGATTATTCCACCATCGGCGGTGTGGTGACATGGAAAAGCGGTCTTGACTGGCTGATCACCGAAGGGGTGCGGGCCCGCGCGTCCTACAGCCGCGCCATCCGGGCGCCGAACCTGAACGAACTGTTCGCGGCGCCGACAACCGGCTTTATCGGCGGTGTCGATCCGTGTGTGGCTGCGAACAATCCATCGCAGGCGGTCAAGGACCTGTGCCTGCAACAGGGTGTCCCGGCGGAGGTTATCGATACGCTGGACGTGGGCGCGAGCCAGGGCTTTTTCACCTTTTCCGGCGGCAATCCCAATCTGGACGAGGAGCAGTCCGACACGCTGACCGTCGGTGCCGTCTTTACGCCGGCGGCGGTTCCGGGTCTGTCCGTCACCATCGATTATTTCGATATCAAGGTGGATGACGCGGTCGCCCAGGTCGGGGCCCAGCTGCTGGTGGATACCTGTTTCGCCAATCTGGACATCAACAGCACGGCGTGTCAGTCGATCACCCGGTTGTCGACAGGCAATATCGACGAGGTGGCCGCGCCACTGCTGAATGTTGCGCGCCGGCAGGTGCGCGGTGTCGACCTGATGGTCAATTACGGCCTGGACCTGCCCGATGCGATTGCCCTGCCGGGCGAAGGGGCAACGCTGGACCTGCGGATGGTCTCGACCTGGCAGTTCGAGGACACCACGGTGCCGATTGAAGGTCAGGCTGAAATTGACTGTGCCGGGTTTTACGGGGGTCCGTGTTCCAACGACGGGACGCGTATCACGCCCGATTTCCGGGCCATGTTCACCGCCGCCTACAGCAGCGGCCCGCTGCAGTTGCGCAATGAGCTGCGTTATATCGGTGACCTGGAGCTGTCAGAACTGGCTTTCCCCAATGAAAACGGAACCGTTGGATCCGAGATCTATTGGGATCTGACCGTCAACTATCAGCTGATGGACAATGTCGGTCTGTTTGCCGGGGTCAACAATCTGCTGGACAATGATCCGCCGGTTCTGGGTTTCCGGGCAGGCGGTGATGCCAACACCAATGTACAGCTTTACGATCCCATAGGTCGCCGCTTCTTCTTCGGCGCGACCCTCAGCTTCTGATGCGAGCGGGAGCGTCCGGGTGGTTCACCGGGCGCTCTTCTCCGATACTTCACCGGGATTGGGGACTTTGCGGGTTCCCGGTCCCGGTTTTTTTATTGCCTGGCTGCCAGGCGGCAATTGGGCGATGCGTTTGATCTGCGTGTACCCCGCGACGCCTTTATGGCGGTGGGCGGTCTTCCCATTTCTCTCGTCGGTTATGAAATGACGGGTCTTGAGGATGGGGTCGGTCATGTTCTGGGAACGGCCATCTGTTGAAGCCTTGCGCGAGTGACGGATGCCATAGGTGGCCGGATCGGTTGGATTTTGTGAACCAGTGTTCAGGGTTTTTCGTTCTTAGCTGTGTTCCGCCGAATTTCGGGCGCTGTGGTATAATTGCTTGCAATAAAATACTTTCCGGCGATTTTTCGGACATGGAAAACACACTCTCAAGTTCGTGCAAAAATCATATATGTTCGCTATGTAATTTTTAGTTCGTATAGAGAACAATTATATTGACCCTGTAAGGTACATCCCATAGCCTTCAAAGGGGGATGAAACCGTTGGATATCCCGATATTTCAGGGGGAAGAGAATGTTCAAGACTGGCATGAAAGGCGTTTGCGCCGTTTTTGTGGTCTGCTGGATGGCTGTGGCTGTCCTGCCGGCTGGTGCAGAGGCTGCCGGCCCACCGGACGGGACCGGATCATATGAGGACCTGGTCGCTCTGTTTCAGGAATTCCGTGAATGGAAGACCCCACCCAAGGTGAATGGCCTGGTGGATTACGGCCGGCGGGCGGTAGACCGCCGCAGAGCCGATCTGAGGGCGTTTCAGGGCCGTCTGGGCGATATGGGGGTGGCGCGGTGGAGCCGGCCGCAACAGGTCGATTATCTGGCTGTCCGGGCACAGTTGGACCAGCACGATTTTTATCTGAATGTGTCGCGTCTGTGGTCGCGGGATCCCGGTTTCTATGTGGACCGGATGCTGCGCGTCACCTTTACCGACCTGCCGGTATCCGGTGAGGCGCGCGAGACCTTCGAGACCGAACTGGCCGCGATCAGTGCCCTGACAAAACAGGCCCGCCAGAATCTGACGGAGGCCGCCGGCGATTATGCGGATCTTGCCATTCATAATCTGACCCATGCGGACGGGGTCGGTCACGGCCATCCTTACCGCGATGTGCCGCCGGCCGGTGTGATCGGCTGGTATGAGGATCTGGCCGGGCGGGCAAGGACGGCCCAGCCCGACCTGTTGCCGGCGATCACGGCAGCCGCCGATGCGGTCAAGGCGTTTCATGTCTGGCTGAGGGAAAGCCGGGCAGGCATGACCGCGCCGGCCGGTGTCGGAAAGCGGGCGTTCGACTGGTATCTGAAGCAGGTCAAGCTGATGCCTTACGGACCGGATGAGGTTGTTGCCCTCGGCCGGCGCGAACTGGAACGTCTTTGGGCGTTTTACGCCCTGGAGCAGCACCGCAACCGCGACCTGCCGGTGCTGAGCTTGCCGGCTTCGCGCGAAGAGTATGAGCTGCGCATCAAGGAAACGGATGAAATGATCCGCGCCTGGTTGGTCGAGGACGAGATTATCTCCATCCCCGATTATATTCCGGGAGACTGGGTGTCCATGGGGTTCAATGTACCGTGGATAGAGCGGCCGCAGGGCCCCAATTTCTGGGAGCAGATACAATACCGCGATCCGTCGCCTGACCATCTGCATGCCGTGATTCCCGGGCACCGCTATGACGGCTGGGTTGAGCGCAACAGCACCCATCCCATCCGCCGGCATATCAGCGACGGGGGGCGCAGCGAGGGCTGGGCCGTCTATCTGGAAGAAATGGGTCTGCAACTGGGGCTGTTCGAGACCCGGCCGCGCACGCGCGAACTGATCTATATCTTCGGCATTTTCCGGGCCGTCCGTACGGTGGGCGATGTGCTGATGCAAAGCAATGAGATGACCACGGCGGAAGCGGCCGCCTACTGGATGGACTGGACACCGTTTCTGGATCCGGATGTGGCGCGGGTGGATGCGGAAATTTATCTGCGCCGTCCGCCCGGATACGGTCTGGGATACACTGTCGGCATGTTTCAGATGCAGGAACTGCTGGCTGACCGCAAGCACCAGCTTGGCGACGCCTTTGCGTTGAAGGACTTCCACGATGCCTTCATGGCGGCAGGGCGCTTGCCGATGTCACTGATCCGCTGGGAAATGACCGGTCTGGATGATGAGATTGCCGCCTTTTGGCAGCATACGCCTTTGTCAAAGGCGAAGCTGAACTAAGGCGGGCTTGAAATAGAAAACGGAAAGCCGCGCGACACCCAAGGTCCGCGCGGCTTTCTCTTTGTATCGGGCATATGCCGGCCGAAGTTTTTCCGAAAGGCTATTTCTGAAGACCGGCCGTGATCGCCTGCGAGGCGGTCATCAATTCCGTCAGAATGGACGTGCGCATCTCTTCCGGGGTGATGCGTGAGCTGGGGCAACAAACATTCAGGGCCGCGACGACCGTGCCGTCGGCGTTACGGATCGGCACCGATATGGAGCGGAGGCCGATTTCCAGTTCCTGATCGACAATGCACCAACCACTGAGACGGCATTCCTCAATCAGGTTGCGCAGCTTGACCTTGGATGTGGTGGTGTTGGGCGTCAGCTTGGTCAGTGTCACATTTTCCAGATACTGTTGCAGGTCCTCTTCCGGCAGGGCGGCGAGGAGAACGCGCCCGGTCGAGACCGAATGGGCAGGCGCGTGGCTGCCTACATTGATGCCCACATTGATCAGTCGGTCCGATGTGGCCCGCGCCACATAAATGACGTCATGACCGTTCAGGACGGCGGCAAAACAGCTTTCCTGAAGCTTGTCGGACAGCTGGTCCATAATGGGCTGCGCCACATCCCAGATGTCCATCGAGGACAGGGCGGAATAACCCAGCTGCAGGATCTTGGGGCGCAGGGCAAAGAATTTGCCGTCCGTCTCGGCATAGCCTTCACGTACCAGCGTCAACAGAAAGCGCCGCACCGTGGCGCGGGTCATCCCCGTGGCACGGGCGATATCGCTCAATGTCATGCGTGGCTTGGACCGGGTGAAGGCGCAGATCACTTCCAGCCCCCTGGCCAGTGAATTGACATAATCCCGGTCGCTGATCTGCGGGGCGGAAGCCTGTTGCGGTTCTGTGTCAAGTACGTCTGACGGCACTATTTTATCCATTTTTATCAACCAGTTATCCCGGCTATACAGAGATATTTCGTTTCCAGAAACTCATCAATTCCATGATGAGATCCCTCCCTGCCCAGGCCGGACTCTTTCAGGCCGCCGAACGGCGCCCCCTCATAGGATGTGTTACCGGTGTTGACCCCGATAACGCCGAACTCAAGCGCCTCGCCGACACGCCATATGCGTCCATTGTTCTGCGTGAAAAAGTAGGCGGCGAGTCCGTATTCCGTACTGTTGGCAAGTTTAATGGCTTCCCGCTCGTCCTTGAAGCGAAAAATGGGCGCAACGGGACCGAACGTTTCCTCGCGCGCGATCTTCATGTCCTGGGTACCGCCCGCGATCACCGTCGGTTCAAAGAAATGACCGCCCAGGGGATGGCGTTTTCCGCCTGCCGTCACTTGTCCGCCAAGGGATACCGCGTCCTCGATATGGTCTTCCACTTTTTGTACGGCGGCCGCATCGATCAGGGGGCCCTGTTCTGTATCGGTCGCGGTACCATCGCCCACCTTCAGCGCGGATACCGCGGTGCTCAGGGTTTGGACAAAGCGGTCATATATGCCGTCCTGTACATAGATACGGTTGGCGCAAACGCAGGTCTGACCCATATTGCGGAACTTCGAGGCGATCACACCCTCGACGGCGCGGTCCATATCCGCATCGTCGAAAATCAGGACGGGGGCATTGCCGCCCAACTCCAGCGACAGCTTCTTGATGGTGCCGGCGGCCCTGGCCATGAGGTGACGGCCGACTTCGGTCGAGCCGGTGAAGGTGACCTTGCGCACAAGCGGGCTGGTGACCAGTGCATCGCCGACTTCGGAAGCCTTGCCGGGGATGACATTGAAAACCCCCGCCGGCAGGCCGGCACGCTGGCCCAGTTCCGCCAGCGCCAGGGCGGACAGGGGCGTCTGGCTCGCGGGTTTCAGGACCATGGTGCAGCCTGCGGCCAGCGCCGGCGCGGCTTTGCGTGGGATCATCGCCATGGGAAAATTCCACGGTGTGATGGCGGCACAGACCCCGATGGGCTGTTTTTGCACCATAAGGCGGCGGTCGGGATCGGGGGTCGGAATGGTTTCGCCGTATACTCTTTTGGCTTCTTCGGCAAACCATTCGTAAAAGGCGGCGCCGTAGGCGATTTCGCCGCGCGCTTCGGCAAGCGGTTTGCCCTGTTCCGCAGTCAGGATGCGGGCCAGATCTTCGGCGTTTTCCAGAATCAGGTCGTGCCAGCGACGCAATATGGCCGCGCGGTCCTTGGCGGTGCGGGCGGACCAGGACGGCAGCGCCGCGTCCGCCGCCGCGATTGCGGCGTCCGCCTCCGTGCGTCCGCCCTGCGCAACCTGTGTAATGAGATCGACGGTGGCCGGGTTGTGAACGGGAAATGTCGCCGCGCCTCTGGCGGAATGCCACCCCCCGTCGATCAGCAGATCGGTTTTAAGCAGCCCCTTATCCTGCAGCTTTGGCATATACTGAACACCCCTTTAAGAGAATTTTGCCTGAATAATGTTCTTATAACGCACATTCTTTCTCAATACGAACTTTTTGGTGCCGTCATATCATGCGTGGTTCGGTTGACGCATATGGCGATGATGCCATGCGGGATTCCTGATTTTGTTCACATATAATAAAAAAAGATGCCGAAGATGATGATGAAGAATGATTTTTACAGGCGGGTTTTTGCGCTTGTATGGCCGTGCTTGTTGGATAAAATACGCGAACATATGTACGGAAATTCCGTATGGTCGCCATATGCTACCATACGGTGCCGATGTGACGGGAGGATCCTTTGACCGAAAATAACGCCAAAATGGCTGGCAGCGCGGGTGCCGCCGCAGATGTATCCGACCTGGATCGGCGCTATAGCTTCCACCCTTTCACCATGCTGGCCGAACATGAACGGAGCGGTCCGCCGCTGGTCATCAGTCGCGGCAGCGGTGTTCATCTGGAGGATGTGACAGGCCGGCGTTTTATTGACGCGATGGCCGGTCTTTGGTGTGTGAATGTGGGATATGGCCGGGATGAGCTGGCAAATGCCATGCGTGATCAGGCGGCAACCCTGTCCTACTGTCATGCCTTTTCATCCATGGCCAGCGATATGCCGGCCGTGCTGTCGGCGCGTCTGATCGAAATGGCGCCGTCCGCGGCATCCTCGCCCATGTCCAAGGTTTTCTTCGGCAATTCGGGATCGGATGCCAACGATACCCAGGTCAAGCTGGTCTGGTACTACAACAATGTGCTCGGCCGACCGCAGAAAAAGAAGATCATTGCCCGCAGCCGGGGATATCACGGGGTGACGGTGATGTCCGCCGGCATGACCGGCCTGCCGGGTCTGCATGCGGGCTTTGACCTGCCGCTGCCGCATATCCTGCATACCACCGCACCGCATCGCCTGTGGGAAGGTCACGGTATGAGCGACGAGGCATTCACCGCCAAGCTGGTGGACGACCTGGAACAGCTGATCGCCCGCGAAGGGGCCGATACCATCGGTGCGATGATCATGGAACCGGTCATGGGAGCGGGCGGCGTGATCGTACCGCCCCGAGGCTATTATGCCGCTATACAGGATGTGCTGGCACGCCATGACATTCTGCTGATCGCGGATGAAGTCATCTGCGGCTTCGGCCGGTTGGGCCATATGTTCGGCTGCGATGCCCTGGATATCCGGCCCGACCTGATCACCGTGGCGAAGGGACTGACATCGGCCTATTATCCCCTGTCGGGGTGCATCGTTTCCGAGCCTGTATGGGAGACCATCGTCAAGGGGGGCGAACACTACGGCGCCTTCGGCCACGGGTATACCTATACGGCGCACCCCATTGCCGCCGCAACGGCACTGGCCAATCTGGACCTGATCGCATCGGAAAACATGGTTGAACGGGCAGGGGCGATGGGGGCCTATCTGCATGAACGCCTGGCGGATGCTTTCGACGATCATCCGCTGGTGGGCGAAATCAGGGGCTTTGGCCTGATCGGCGCGGTCGAGTTCGTCGCGCGTCGGGACACGCCGCGCGCTTTCGACCCCGCGCTGAAGGTCGCCCCCAGGATCGTCGCGGCCATGATCGAGCGCGGTGTGATCAGCCGCGCCCTGCCGAATGCCGATACAATCGCCTTTTCACCGCCGTTCATCATTGGCAAAAGGGAGATTGACGCGGTCGTCCACGCAGCGCGCGATGCCGCCGACAGTGTGATGCAGGACCTGGAAAGCGCGGGCGCATGGTCGCGCCCCGCATCCGTGACATAAGGGGCCGTAAAGAGGCGGGCCGGGCGCCGGGCTCTTGCCCCTTGCGCTGGTGAACAGGAAGGAAAGGGGGTCGTGATGCGACTGAGTCCGTGTGTTGTCGTCTTGCTTGTGGGAGTGTCCGCAGCCTTTGGGGCCTGCCTGCCGGGAAGTGCCCTTGCGCAGGGGGAAACAGGCGATCCCGCCATGCCCGCCATTCTGGACCTGCGCGCCCAGGCAAAGGTTCGCGACGCATGGCTGGCCCACCGGCTGGAAACGGTGGTGCCGGCCCTGATGCGGCGCGAAGGCATCGACATGTGGATCCTCATCGCGCGGGAATACAATGAAGACCCCGTGGTTGAAACCATGCTGCCGGCCACCTGGCTGGCGGCGCGGCGGCGCACCGTTCTGATGTTTTTCGACCCCGGTGACGGACAGCCGGTGGAAAAATTGTCCGTCAGCCGGTATGCGGTCGGCACGGCGTTCGAGGCGGCCTGGAACCCCGAGGCCGAGCCCGACCAATGGGCGCGCATCCGCGCCCTTGTGGCGGAGCGGGACCCGAAGCGCATTGCCGTCAACCGGTCCGCAACCTTCGCCCTTGCGGACGGGCTGAGTGCAAGCGAGGCCGACGGGTTGACCGATGCCCTGGGCGCGACCTATGCATCCCGTCTTGTATCGGGGGAAAACCTGGCGATCGGATGGCTGGAAACCCGCACGGCCGCGGAACTGGAGGTGTATCCGACGATTGTCCGGATCGCCCATGCCATCATCGCCGAAGGATTTTCCGAACGGGTCATCACGCCGGGGCTGACCACATCCGAGGATGTGGTCTGGTGGTACCGTGAGCGTATCCGCGCCCTGGGTCTGGAGACATGGTTCCATCCGTCGGTCCGTATTCAGCGCGCGGCGAACCCGACCAAAAACATGACCACCATGTTCTCCAAGATGAAGCCGGATACGGTGATCCGCCCCGGTGACCTGCTGCATGTGGACCTGGGCATAACCTATCTGGGGCTGAATACCGATACCCAGCATCATGCCTATGTGCTGCGCCCGGGGGAAACCGACGCGCCGGACGGCCTGAAGGCGGGACTGGCGGCCGGTAACCGGGTGCAGGATATCCTGATGGAAAGCTACCGCGCCGGGGACAGCGGCAATGACCTGCTGGCCGCGGCCCGTGCGAAGACGACGGCCGAGGGGCTGGCCGCGACCATTTACAGCCATCCTATCGGGTATCACGGTCACGGCGCGGGACCATGGGTCGGCATGTGGGACAATCAGGACGGTACCCCGGGCAAGGGCGATTATCCCCTTTATCCCGATACCGCCTGGTCAATTGAATTGAACGTGGAAAAAGCCGTGCCCGAATGGGACGGGCAGAGTGTCCGTTTCATGTTGGAGGAAGACGCCTGGTTCGACGGGAAGACGGTCCGTTTTCTCGATGGGCGGCAGGAACGGTTCCATCTGATTCCACGGCCCTGATGATTTCCTCCCAGAGCGGAGGCGGGTTTCCTAAAAGTCCTACCGGCATCGGGCAGGCGGGTTAACCCCGCCTGCCGCCCTTGCGCTTGTGGGCCCGCCAGGTCATCGCCCATGTGTCCGGATCGTCCAGACCGTCGCCTTTTACTTTGGCAATGGCCTGATTGTGCGGCGCGGTTTTGACGATTTCGGGGTTGGTATAGGCTTCGTCCGATATGCGTTGCAGGACGGCGATCCAGTAATCCACATCCTCCTTGGACCACATTTCGCCGGCTTCGGGTGTGAAGGGGTGCGGAACGATCCAGGGCTCATGGCTCATCCAGAAGGCATCGATTCCGAAATCAACCATGCGGTTCTGAACGTCGGCCACGGTGACGCCCGTATCCTCATGGAGTTGGCCCAGGCTGTAACGCGTCATTTCGATGCGCCAGCCGTCGACATCGGGATGGGACCGGGTGATGCCGCGGATTTTCAGCAGTTCCCGTTCCATATAATTGTTGACCAGGACCGATATGTCGGAGGCCTCGCTGATCCCTTCCGCCCCCATGGCGCGCAGCCAGGAATAGGCCTTGATCACCTGATGAACGTTGCCAAGATATTCCCTGACCTTGCCGACCGATCCCGTGCCGCTTGACACCAGTTCATAAAGGCCGCCGCTGCGCCGGACGACGGGGCTTGGCAGATATTCGGCCAGTTCCGCCGTACAGCCATAGGCGCCCACCGCCGGGCCGCCGCCGCCCTTCGGCACGCCAAAGGTTTTGTGCAGCATGAACATGCAGGCGTCGAAACCCAGATCGCGGGCGCGAATCTTGCTCATCACACCGTTGAAATTGGCATGGTCATAGAAACAAAGGCCGCCGGCCTCATGAACGATGCGGACCCATTCCTTTATGTCCGGATTGTAAATTCCCATGTCATCCGGATTGTTGATCATCAGGGCCGCTGTGCGGTCTGAAACCGCGGCTTTCAGGGCGTCCAGACTGGGATAGCCATTGTCATCCAGCATCAGTGTGACAACCTCGAAACCGGCGGCGGCGGCGGTTGCCGGATTGCACGGGTGTGACTGGATGCTGGTGATGATCTGGTTACGCTTGCCCAACTCCCCGCGCGCGGCGTGATAGGCACGGGTCAGACAGACATGGGTATAGGCCGCGTCCGCGCCGCCGGCGGGCTGGAACGTGAATTGATCCATGCCCGACAATGATTGCAGCAATTCGTCGAAGCGATACAGGATTTCCAGCGTCCCCTGAAGGGTGGACGGATCCTGATAAGGGTGTGTTTCCGCCACCTGCGGACGCGCGGCAAGGGCCTCGTTCAGGCGCGGATTGTATTTCATGGTGCAGGTGCCGAACAGGCTGATCCCCATCATGCCCAGCGTTTCCTGCGACAGGTGCAGATAATGGCGCAGGACATCCGGTTCGCTCATCTCCGGCAGGGCGGGCGGGGTCCGCCGGCGCATGGATGCCGGCACCAGATCCGCCGCCGGTCCGACCAGTTCGGCGATGGCGGTCTCGGTAACCGGGAAATGTGCGCCCCGCCGGCCGGGAGCCCCCATTTCCATGATCAGCGGTTCATCCCAGACCGGGGCCTGATAGCGACGCAGAGTGGGGTGTTTGCTCATGACTGGCATACCTCTTTCAGGGTGTCGGCCAGACGGTGCAAGTCCGCCTCGCTGTGCAGTTCGGTGACGCAGTACAGGGCGCTCTGACCCAGATCGGGGAAATCGGTGGACAGGTCGTGGCCTCCGAAAATACCCCGGCTGAGAAGGGCTTTGTTGATGTCCGCTACACTTTTGCCGGTCCCGTCGAAATTGACGGTGAATTCCTTGAAGAAGCCGGTTTTGCGCGGCACGCTGACACCGTCTATTTCGTCCAGAATATGGGCACAGAAATGGGCGCGCTGTATGATCAGTTCACCCAGTTCGCGGAAACCCTGTGGGCCCAGAAGGGCCATGTAGACCGTGCCGGCAATGGCCCAGAGATAGGTGGAATTTCCGGTCCAGTCCTTTCCCTCCTCGCGGGCGCCGTATGAGCACTGGTGCATCAGTGCCATACCGAAACCGTGTTCGCCGGGCCGATCCGTTTCCGCGATGCTGAGCATCAGGGTCGGATACTCATAGGCATAGCGCGGTTCGTCCCGCGATGCGATGAAGCCGCCCAAGCCGCCGCCCGCGGACATGTGCACGCCAAGGGGCTGTATGCTGCCGACAATGATGTCGGCGCCGTAACTGCCTGGCGGGGCCATAATGCCAAGGGACAGCGGGTCGACACCGACGATGGTTTCCGACCCGTTGGCGCGTGCCAGTGCGCCGATATCCCCGGCGTTCGGTTCGATGGTGCCGAAATAGCCGGGGGTTTCGAAATACACGGCGGCCACATCGTCGTCCAGCCTGGCTTTCAGCATATCCATATCCAGCGCGCCGTCGGCACCTGCGGGAATGGACTCGATTATGATATGGGACGGCATGTCCGGCGGTTCGCAGTAATTCTCCAGGACGGACCGGCGTTCGGGGCACAGGATGGCGGGGACCAGGACCTTGCGCCGTCCGGTCATGCGTACGGCCATACGGACCGCGTGGCCCAGTGCGCATCCCCAACTGTAAACCGGCAGACCGACAAGGTCGGCGTCAATCAGATCGCCCAGCTGACTGGTGAATTCAAACCAGGCCTGATTGCGACCGTGGTCGGATGAGGGGGTGCCCCAGACGGGGGTCAGAAATTCGCTGCGGCTGACGATTTCATCACACACCGCCGGTACATGATGACGCCAGCAGCCGCCGCCGAGAAAACTCAGATGATCCTCGCAGGAGGCATTGCGCGACAGCATGCTCAGCATATGCCGGGAAAGTTCGCTCTCCGAACTGATGGCGGGTGGCAGGGCGATAGGGGTCGCCGGCCTGTGGCCTGCCGGTATCTGTTCGAACAAAACTGCCGGCGAGGATATGCCGAGAGCGTCCAACATGCTCTGTTTTATAGCGGAAACAGAATTGGGCATGTAGGGGTGCGGGCGCTGCGGGTGCTCGGTCATGGGGCTTCTCTTCCTGCATCTCACGGATGGGGTCAGTCTATGTCGGTGAGCGGATGAGTCAATCATTCACAGGCATTTTTGTATCGCTATGCGCACAAAAAAATTCTATACGAACATTTGCGCTCGCCAAGACGACAGTCATCGGCTAGCGTCCTGACAGAGGCACCAAACACGCCCATTCTTGCACAGAAACCGCTGACGATTGCCGCCGGCCGTTGATGGGGGACGCATAACACGATGCCGTTTCGTCTTGGTTTCCTTGTCAACCCGATTGCCGGACTGGGCGGTGCGGTGGGGCTGAAGGGCTCCGACGGGTCGCTTGCACGGCGGGCGCTGTCCATGGGTGCGTCCCCGCTGGCCCCTGGGCGTGCATGCCTGGCCCTGAGCAAACTGTATGACAAGGAGGAGTGTACAGGGGCCGGTAAAATATCCGTTGTCACCTGTCCGGGCGTTATGGGAGCGGATGTGGCGGCGGCTGCCGGTTTTGCCCCCGTCTGTGTCGCCGACCCGCCGGGCGATCCCAGCAGCGCTGACGATACGCGCCGGGTGGCGGATGCGTTGATCCGGCACGGTGTGGACCTGATTTTGTTCGCGGGCGGTGATGGAACCGCCCGTGTTCTGCTGGACACGGTCGGTGACCGGGTTCCCGTTCTGGGCATCCCGGCAGGGGTGAAGATGCATTCGGCGGTTTTCGCGACAACGCCGGCCGCCGCCGCGCGGGCCGTTGTCGCCTATGTGGACGCTGAGAGGCGCGGCGACCTGCTGCGATTGTCCGAGGTCATGGACCGCCCGGCCGGCAGTGCCGGCGGATCGCCGGTTCTGTATGGGTATATGAAGGTGCCTTATGTGCCCTTGCTGGTGCAGTGGGCCAAGGCGTCAACGCGGACGGGCGAGGATGCGATGCAGGCCGGTGCCATACGGCACATATGCCGTCTGGCCGCAGACGAGCGTATGACACTGCTTGGACCGGGCACCACCCTGCACGCGGTAAAGCGGGATCTCGGTTTTGACGGGACGCTGCTGGGGATCGATCTGGTTTGCCGGGGGCGTCTGATCGCAACGGATCTGGGGGCGGGGCAGATATTGACCGGGATCGGCGATATGCCCGCGCGTCTGGTTGTCAGTGTCATCGGTGGGCAGGGGTTTCTGTTCGGGCGCGGCAACCAGCAGTTCAGCCCTGCTGTCATCCGCCGTGTCGGCATCCCCAATATCGTTATTATGGCGTCCATGGAAAAGCTGTTGGCCCTGCCGGACCGAACCCTTTTGTGTGACACCGGCGACCCGTCCCTTGATCGCGACCTGTCCGGGTTCCGACCCGTGCTGACCGGACCGGGCCGTACCACGATGGTCCGTGTGGCCGCCACTTGATATCGTATCCGCAAGGAAGGTCGCACCGGGGTCGAGCGGTGGCCGGGGTTTCCCGCTTGTTAAAATGAGGGCAGGGTATCCAGTTTTATCCGGCTTTAGCCTGGGTTTTCGGCCACTGACGCAGCCACAGGTTAAAGGCCCATTTTTCGCCTGCGATGACAGGTTCGCCGGCATGCAGGGACAGGGGATGTTTTTGGGTCGTGCCCGGCGCACAATTGGCGAAGACGACGAGGCGTCCGGCCCTGGCCCGGACCCGTACATCCAGTTTCGGGAAATAGGTCCCGCCGCCCTCGGTCACATCGTTCAGATAGCATAAGACGGTGGCGATGCGCTGACCGGCGTTTTTCATATTGCGTTCGCCGCGCTGCGTGCCGGCGTCGAACGCGTCGAAATGGGCGCGGTATTCAGCGCCGGGCCCATAATGGATGATCTGATAGTTTTCAGCGTGCGACAGCGGGACGTCCAGCATGGCGCACAGGCGGTTGGCCAGCGCGAACAATATGTCGTCCTGTCCGTGATCCATCCAGGCAACGGAATTCGTGCGGCCGGGGCTGACAAAACCGGCCTTGTCACCGGAAACATGGGCACGCTGCATCTTGCCATGGGCCACGCGGCGTATGTGGGCGCAGGTTTTCGTGTCAACGAAGCCATCCACCTGAAACACAAGCGGATCATCATGCAAGACGCGGGCCCCTTTGATGGTACCGACACGCGCAATGATGTTGCCTGCGTCCAGTTTTTTGCGTTCCAGTGCATTCTGCATGGGAGTTCGCCTTATGATTTAACTTTTTTAACATTTTTTAGGGGCTTGCGCTAAAATCGCGTCAGCTGCAAAGGGAATTGTCTTTATAGCCCCATGGTTACGTCGCCCGATTTTAACAGTCTGGTCAAGGCCCTGCCAGGCATTGTCGCGGTTTTCGACCGCGATATGCACTATCTGGCCCATAATGATGCCTGGGTGCGGGAGTACAGTCTCGAAGACTTCATACCGCTGATCGGCAAGCTGCATTATGACGTCTTTCCCGACATGCCGGATCATTGGCGCGAGGTTCTCAAGCGCTGTCTCGGCGGAGAGACCGAAGTCAACGACCATGATATTTTCGAGCGCGCGGACGGGTCGATCCTGCACTTGAAGTGGTCGGTGTCGCCCTGGCATACTGAGAATGGCGATGTGGGTGGTCTGGTGATTGTCAGCCGGGTTATCAGCGCCGAAATCGAGGCCCTGGAAGAAGAGCGCCGCAATCGGGAGCGTTTGCAGTTCGCGCTGGAAGGGGCCGAAGACGGCCTGTGGGACTGGAACGCCGTCACCCATGAAGTGTATTACAGCCCGCGCTGGTGCACCATGCTGGGATATGATCCGGAAGAACTGCCGCACAATTTTGAGACATGGCGAAACCTGGCCCATCCGGACGATATAGAACGCTCCGAAGCGGATATCGCCGATTGTGTCGAGCAACGGGTGCCGGTCATGCGGACCGAGTTCCGCTTAAAGCACAAGAATGGCGGATATCGCTGGATATTGTCCCGCGGGATTGTCGTTGCCTGGGACGAAAACAACAACCCCTTGCGCCTGGTGGGGACGCATACCGACATCACCCAGATGAAGGAGCTGGAAGCCCGCCTTATGACAGCGTCCAAGGATGCGGCGCGTGCCAACATGGCGAAGACCGACTTTCTCGCCAATATGAGCCATGAAATCCGCACCCCGCTGAACGGCATTCTGGGCATGGCGGGTCTGCTGGTGAGAACCGGGCTGAATGAGGAACAGGCCCGCTATGCCAGGAACATCACATCATCGGGGCGGGCCCTGCTTGAAATCATCAATGATATCCTGGATATCTCCAAGCTGGAGGCCGGGCGGATCGAGCTTGAGGACGAGCATTTCAACCTGTCGACCACGCTGGACAATGTGACGTCCCTTCTGGAGCCGCTGGCCCGTGACAAGCATATCGCCTTTCACTGCGATAATCAGGCCCACGGGGATATATGGCTGCGTGGTGACAGTGGGCGTTTGCGGCAGATTCTCTTCAACCTGTCCGGCAATGCCATCAAATTCACCGAGGAAGGCCGGGTGACGCTGAGTGCCGCCTGCCGGCCCGGTCCGGATGGTACGCGTATCCTTTATTGCGAGGTCCGCGACACGGGTGTCGGCATTCCGGAAAGCGAGCAGGGCACTCTGTTCGAACGCTTCACCCAGGTGGATACATCCTCTTCACGCAAATATCAGGGCACCGGGCTGGGGCTGGCCATCTGCAAACAGCTTGTCGAATTGATGGGCGGCAGCATTGATTTTGAAAGCACACCCGGCAAGGGCAGTCGCTTCTGGTTCGAGATCCCGTTCCAGATCGGCGAAATCGTTGACAGCACCGCCAACGGTATCCGTGTCGACCGCGAAGCGATGAAAAGCCTGCGGGTTCTGGCCGCCGAAGACAATCCCGTCAATCAGCTGCTGATCGAGAAACTGATGACGGCAGAAGGGCATTCCATCGATATCGTCTCCAACGGCGAGGAAGCCGTCGCCGCCGTCCGGTCCATGCCGTATGATCTGATCCTGATGGATGTCCAGATGCCGGTGATGGACGGCCCCACCGCCGCGCGGACAATCCGGTCCATGGACGGCGATATGGCCCATGTGCCGATCATTGCCTTTACGGCCAATGCGATGAAAGGCCAGCGTGAGGAATATCTTGAAGCCGGCATGGATGATTATGTTTCCAAACCGGTGGACCCGAATGCTCTTTTTGCGGCCATCAGCCGGGTGATGGTCCGCGATGCCTCCACCGGCGGCGAAAAGGCCGATTCCGTCAATGCCCCGCCGCCCGTATCCGAACCGGTGAGCCCGACACGCACGGGCGAGGCGGCGCTGGATACCCTGCTGGACGATCTGAAATAAGTCTTTACTGTCGCGGAATTTTCCCCAGGGATGTTATTGCGGACGGGCCTTGACCTGTTGCTGCCTTGAAAGGGTACAACCTGTTTTTCACTGACAAAACCGGCTTGCGGATTGCCACGGCCGCCGCACATTCCTATCCTGCCGGACCGCAGGCGAAGACGGACGGGGGGAGAATGCCGATGGCTTATGAGTGTCTTGCAATCACCGATGAAGGACCGGTGCGGATTATCACGCTGAACCGCCCGGACCGGCTGAATGCCTTTACCGTTCAGATGAATGACGAACTGCTGGACGTGCTGGATGACGCGGACCGGGATGACACCGTGCGTGCCCTTGTGTTTACTGGGGCAGGCCGGGCCTTTTGTGCCGGCATGGACCTGGGGACGGGCGGCAATGTGTTCGGACTGGATGAGAGTGTCGATGTCGCTTCTGCGGATATGGTGCGCAACCGTGACCTGGGCGGTATTCTGACCCTGCGAATGTTCAGAATGAAAAAGCCCCTGATCGCGGCGGTCAACGGGGCGAGTGTCGGTGTCGGCACCACCATGCAGTTGCCGATGGATATCCGGATTGCCAGTCGGCATGCAAAATTCGGTTTTGTCTTTGCCGAGCGCGGTATCACGCTTGAAAGCAATGCCAGCTGGTTTCTGCCGCGCCTGGTCGGTATGGCGCAGGCGCTGGAATGGGCCCTGTCGGGACGTGTTTTCGGGGCGGAAGAAGCATTGGCCGGGGGGCTGGTGTCCGAGATTGTCGATGCGGATATCCTGATGGAACGGGCTTTGGCGCGGGCGCACCGTTTTATTGACCGGACAAGTGCCATGTCGGTTGCCGTCAACCGCCAGTTATTGTGGCGGATGATGGGGGCCGCCCATCCGATGGAAGCGCACAGGCTCGAAAGCCGCACCATGTATCACGCCAGCATGTATGACGGCCGCGAAGGGGTTGCCGCTTTCATGGAAAAACGCGATGCGGTGTTTTCCGACCCGGTATCCGGCGGATTGCCGGCGGGGTTCGATTGGGACCGCGAACCGCCTTTTGAATAGGGAGAGATGCCGATGACGGGGTGGAAGGTTTGGGCCATGGCATTTGGCGCGGCACTGGCGGCAATGCTGCCCGCCGTTTCGGCGGACATGGACAGGGCGCAACCGCAGCGCATGCAGGCGCGCATAGATGCGCTTAGCCAGTTTGGGCGCAATGCCGACGGCGGCGTGGACCGGGTTGCCTACAGTCAGGCTGATATCGACAGCCGCGCCTGGCTGATGGATGAAATGCGTGCCCTGGGCCTCGATGTGCGTATCGATGCAGGGGGCAATATCATCGGTGCCCGTGCCGGACGCGAACCGGGTCTGAAACCGATTGTTTTCGGCTCGCATACCGATTCAGTCCCCGGCGGCGGCAATTATGACGGCGATGTTGGCGTTATCGCCGCGCTGGAAGTGATTGAACTGTTGAACGACGCCGGGCATAAGACCCGGCATCCGCTGGAAGTCATCAATTTTTCCAATGAGGAAGGCGGTCTTGTCGGATCGCTGGCCTATACCGGCAGATTGAAGGCAGAGGCCATGTCCGTAGAGACCCATGCGGGCATGTCCATTGCCGAAGGGATCCGGGCCATTGGCGGCAACCCCGATGATGTCAATGCCGACAGCGTGAGCCCGGGCGATATCGCGGCCTTTCTGGAGTTGCATATCGAACAGGGGGCGGTCCTGTACCGTGACGGTACTCATATCGGTGTGGTTGAAGGGATCGTTGGCATCGGCTGGTGGGATGTGACCGTCGAGGGCTTTGCCAATCATGCCGGCACGACCCCCATGGCGGGACGGCGGGATGCCATGGTGGCGGCGTCACGGCTGACCCTGGCCATCAATCGTATCGCTCTTGAGGAACCGGGACGTCAGGTGGCGACGGTGGGCCGTATCAAGGCATTTCCGGGGGCCCCGAACGTCATCCCCGGGCGGGTGGAGATGAGCCTGGAAATACGCGATCTGGAGCAGAACAAGATTGATCGCATGTTTTCCCTGATCCGGCAGGCCGCTGCCGGGATCGCCAGTGAAACCGGTACCGACATAGGCTTTCAGCCCGTCGATGTGGCCTCGCATCCGGCACCGACCGATCCGCGCATGCGCCGCATTATCGCCGAGGCTGCCGCAAGCCTGGGCTACAGCGCCAGGGTTATGCCGTCCGGGGCCGGGCACGATGCACAGGATATGGTGACCATTGCGCCGACAGGTATGATTTTCGTGCCGTCAAAGGACGGAATCAGCCATTCGCCGCAGGAATATACCGCGCCGGAGGATATGGCGCGGGGCGCGGACGTGCTGCTGCGCAGTATCCTCGAGATCGATGCCGGCGCGCTGACACGGGATTGACCTGTTTTGCAGGCTGTGCCGTGCGTGCGGGGCGTCCGGTGCGACCCGGAATGATGAAGGTCCAGCCGTGGAATTCCTGATTGCCAGAGCATCGGCCAAAACTGATCTGGCATGCCTTAAAAACGGTTTCGACTGGCACCGGCTGACGACGATTGACGGCGGGCATCACATCGGGTGTCTGAACAATTATATGTTCATCGTGCCGGAAAACAGTGTGGACGGCACGTCGGAGGCCGTGATCTTCGATGGACATGGTGTCATCGGAGGGCAGGCCGTCAGTGCGTCTGATGGCGCGAAACCCCGTCCCGGTGTCCGGGCGGTTTTAAGCGACTATGCCGCTGCCGCCAAACGCGGTGGGGCGCCCCATGTGCCGGCATCGGGTGTGTTTTGTATCTGCCATATCGATTTCGAGACGGGGCGGTTCGACCTGACGCTGGACCCCTTGTCGCAGTACAATGTTTTTGTTTTCGAGACGCGGGACCTTCGGGTTTTCGGCAACAATATTTTCATGATCGAGGCCGTGTTGACGGCGCTGGGCCAACGGCCCCGCCGGCTGTTTCGCGGGGCCGCGTTCGAAGCGGCTCTTGGCATGGGGGCTGTCGATACGACGGGGCTTGAGGATGTCGCGCTGTTTCCGTCCGACATGATGCTGACAGGGGACAGTCGCCGCGATGAGCTTGAGTTTCTGCCGCTGAACCGTCTTGCGCACGGCTCGGCGGACAGGGATGGACAGCTTGCCCGTGCAGCCGGGGCGCTCAGCCGAAGTCTGCGGGCCGTCCATGCCTGTTATCCTGACCATGACATTGTTTATGACCTGACCGGCGGCCTTGACAGCCGCATGGTGCTTGCGGCGTCGCGCCATGCGGGCCTGCGCAATCAGTTGTTTTTCAGAAGCGAGGGCGGTCAGCGCGATGATATCGTCATCCCGGACCGTCTTGCGGACCGGTTCGGGATGCGGTTCGCGCCTTTTCCGCAAAACTTCAACGGCGAACGCATCGACCGCCGGACATTGGCACGGCGGGCCGTTTTCAGGCAGCAGGGTCAATCGACGATTTACCAGTTCGATCTTGGACGGTGCCGGGTCACGGATGTCGTCAGGGTCAGAGGCGGGTTTGGCGAGATTGCCCGCCTGTCCTACCGGCTGCGTTCCCTGCGGTCCGCCGTGGTCAAATGGCATACCCTGTTGAAAGGCATCAGGGAAAAAGACCGCATTGTTCTGGACAACTGGCGGCGTGTTTTCACACGGGACATATTCGGGGCACTGACGGATGGCAGAGCATTGGCATTCTTTGTCATGCGCCGCATGCTGGGCCATAGAAAACTGTTTACGGATGACTTCCGGCAGGCGGCCTATATGCGGATAACCGATCATCTTCTGTCGCTTGCCGGTGGGGGCATGCCCGCGCATTTTCTGGTCAATGCCCTGTATCTGACGGACCGGGCGCGCCGGCATTTCGCCTATACGTCGCAAATGCTGAATCTGGTCCGGCCGACCTTCGAGCCCCTTGCCGATATCGAGCTGTGGCGTCTTGCCTGCCTGTATTCAAATGAAGACCGGCACGATGAAAAGGCCTTTCACGATTTATTTTCAGCGCTGGACCCGGATGTCCTGTCCATTCCCTTCAGCCGTTCGTCCCTTGCCGTCCATGATGGATATTTCAAGGTGCTGACGGACGCCGAGGCCGGCGGGAAACCCCCTGAAAGAGTATCGATGAAATCGGTTCCCGATCCCATTTTGACCGACGGCCCTGAAGAGAGGCTGGCGGGACTGAAAGGCCATGCTTTGGATATCGTGGCTCTTGAGGATTATTTTTTCGACCTGCTGTTCTCGTGCGGACAGGACAGTGACGTCTGGCGGTATCTCAACAGGGCAGAATTTGAGCGATTGAATCAGGATCCTGAGCGTACAAAGCGGATCGCTGACAACGGGCTGACATTTTTGCGGCTGTTATACGGCCTGATCTGGATACACCGGCAGGATATTCCCGTCCCCATTTCGGAGATCGTTTAAAAAGTGCTTTCCGCCCTTTGGCCGGGCAGGGGCTAGCCGCTGCGTTCCAGATAATTGCCGTGGCGCCACAGGCGGACGGGCCGTCCCTTGTCGTCCACCTCGAAGCGAACCGTGTCGGCCTCGCGGCCTTTCGTGTCGATAACGCGGAAAATATGGTCTTCCACAGGCACCAATGTGCGCATGCGCGTGACCGGATTGCTGCTGTATATTTCCGTCATGAACAGACCGTCCCGTCCGGCACCGACAGCAATGCCGGTTGGAAAGCCGGGCCGTGTGTACCGGCCCTGATAAACGGAATAATCCGCATCCTTGTTTTTGGTCTGTTTGCGGGGCTTCCCGCCTTTTTTGGTCTTGCCGTTTTCAGCATCAGAGCCGTTGGCGGCTTCGGCAATGGCGCCGGCTGTCAGACCGTACAGAATCCGTGCCATCCGTGATGGGGACACATCGTTGACATTGACCATGGCAATGACGGCAACCTTGCTTTCACGGCGCATCAGAAAGGCGGTCCGGTATCCGGGGCAATAGCCGCCATGGCCGACAAAGGTGTTCCCCCCGTCCCGTGTGAAGGCAAAGCCCAAGCCCCAGGCCGGCCCGTCAAAGTCGGGTGCGACCCAGTGCACGCGCTGCATTTCCCTGAGGGTCGTGGCTTTGAGCACATTCTCACCGCCCTGATCCAGCAGACGGAATTGCCAGGACGCAAATTTGCCGAGATCCCGCACAGTGGAGGCATAGCCCGCCGCCGGCGCGATGGCCCTGACGGGGTAGTAATCAACCGCCGGACGGGTGCCGTCCTCGCCCGGCAGCATATAGCCGACGGCCATCGATTTCCCGTAATCCTTTTCCGGCAGTTCGGAATGGGTGTCCTTCAGACCAAGGGGCCGGAGGATATTGGCTCTGACATAGTCGTGATAGTCCTGTCCCGATGCCGCAGTGACGGCTTCGCCGGCCAGCGTCATACCCAGATTGGAATACTGAAACCGGTCGTAAGGATTGTACAGCGGCTGCTGCGCCGCCAGTTCTGCTCGCACCACATCGCGTCCGGGGAAATCGACCTCCGTCCAATAGGGGGTGGCGGCTTCGCGCGGCAGACCCGCCACGTGGGACAGAACCGCGCGGAGCGTTACGGCCTCTTCCGCCGTTGGTGCGGGAGGCAGATCGTACCAGTCCAATATTTCGGACAATGGACTGTCGATGGATACCCTGCCGGCGTCGCGTAACTGCATCACGGCGATGCTGGTGAACAGTTTGGACACCGAGCAGATGCTGTATTTGGTATCCGGCGTGGCGGGAGACTTCGTTTCGAGATTGGAGAAGCCGTAGCCTTTTGCCCAGACCAGTTCCTGATCATGGACAAGGGCGAAGGAGGCCCCCGGAACCCGGTCATAGGCCAGTTGGGTTTCGATCCAGGCATCGGCAAGCAGCAGTTTGGCCCGGACGTCGGTGTCATCGGCTATATTGGACGCTACCGCGACGCTGCCAGTCGCACAAAGGCATGCGCTCAGCCCGGCGGCGATCATAAAATTCCGTCGTGTCATGTGCGGTGTCCTCCCCATCTCGCAAGCGGCTTTTGCTTCAGGCTATCGGCAAGGGTGCGGTTTGTCACGGGGATGTCTGTTTTGGTTGTGCTTGTACCAGTTTCCCGACCAATTTTTTATTGGACAGCGCGATCCTGTGTTCTGGACTTGGTGGCCAGAGACAGGCGCGGTTCCGTGCGGGTGCGTCGGCCCATGACAAGATCGGCGGTAAAGCGTCCCAGGGCCGGTCCGTGTTTGAAACCGTGGCCGGAACCGCCACCAGCCAGCCAGACATTGTCGTAAGACGGGTGCCGGTCCACCAGAAGATCGCCGGAAGATGTATTTTCATACTGGCAGACGCGGCTTTCGATCAGTGGTGCGCCGGCCAGGGTTGGGAAGCGGCGATGAAGAAAGTCCCGCGCTTCGGCCAGTTTTTGCGGACTGGGACGACGGTCGGCCCGGTCCGGATCAATGGCCGGGCCGTGCGTATCGCTGGCCACTTTGAAACCGCGCCCTTCAATGTCCGGCATGCCGTAAAAGGGCAGATCGGCCCAGACGGGTATGCCGCCGGCGGCATAGGACGGATCGCCGGCGGGAACGGCGAAATAGAATACGTCCTGCCGGGTGACGAACAAGCGGTCCGCCATGGCGTCCGGCGCGACCTGGTCAAGCCAGGGGCCGCAGGCAAGAACAAACCGGTCCGCTGTCAGTCTGTCGCCGTTTTCGGTGACAATTGCGGTCAGGCGACCGCTGTCATCCCCGGTGACCGGTTTGATTCTGGCCGTGATCAGGGGCACGCCCCCATCCACGAGGTCGCGGACCAGTGTCTGGACGGACCGGCGCGCCATCAGGGCGCCGCCGCCGGGCTCCAGCAGGGCGACATCGTCGTCGGCCAATGTCATATGCGGTATCACGAGCCGCAGGGAATCCGTGTCCAGAAGGTCGTGGGCGATGCCGCGCTTGGTCAACCCGGCCAGCGTCGCCTGCAGGAACGGGTCGCCCGGCCGGCTGAGCCACAGCACACCTGTTTCATGAAACAGGGGCAGGGAACTGCGGTCCGACAGGGCCCGCCAGTCGTCCAGTGAACTGTAGGCCCAGTCGGTGTAAAGATCGGCGTCACCATAGCCGCAGCGCGTGACCCGGCTTTCTCCGCCCGAGGATGCGCGGCTGTGTGCCGGGCTGACAGCCTCGACCAGACCGACGGATATCCCGGCCCGGTGCAGGGCCGCCGCCGTCCACGCGCCGAAGACCCCCGCGCCGACAACCAGGACATCAACATTTGGTGCCGCCGCTGCCGGAACGGTTCTGACCATGCTTGCCAGAGAAGCCGCCGTGCCGGCCGCGCCAAGTCCCATCAGAATATCCCGGCGCCGGATCGTCATCGTGTTTCTCCATCATACCATAATGTCTGTGTCCGCAGTGCCTTGCGCGACCCTGGGATTCTTGCGGGAGCTCAGCGGTTCAAGCGTATGCGGGATGACAGTCTCGGGTCCAGTCAGTTGCGCTTCCATGGAAAAGATCACGATCGGGACGGTCACAAAAGAGTCCGCCAAACCTGCTAAGGAAGGAAAGGGCCTTTCCCGTGAAATTGTCGGAAAGCGTCTGTGAATCCCATATGGGCGGACGGCGCGAATAACTATGAATACCCAAGGAGACAGCAATGCCAACCGGTACGGTAAAATGGTTTAATTCTGAAAAGGGATATGGATTTATTGTGCCCGAAGACCCGGGCAAGGATGTCTTCGTTCATATCACCGCAGTGCGTTCTGCCGGGATGGATACGCTGGCCGAAGGTCAGCGACTCGCCTTTGAATTGTCGGAAGTGCGGGATGGAAAGGTCGCGGCAACCGACCTGAAAACACTGGACTAAACCGGTTCTCTGAGGACCGGGAGCGGGGATCGGCGGCGTTGTCCTGCAATGCCGGTATGGCACCGCTGCATTCCACACTTGCCATCATGACCGCGATCATGCCACCCAAGGAGGATATTCCGAGGGTGTGGCGTGTTACGGACATGGTCAGAGTAGAGAATCCCGGGGCAGGCCGGCAGGATGATTTTCTGGAGCGGGCCGGTTGGCAAGAGGCCGGGCGTTACCCCCTGCCGGCGGATGCTTCTTTTCGCCGGTATGTCCGGCTTGTGAGTGCGCAGGGTACCGCCATGCTGGTCGATGCGCCCAAACCGCATGAAAGTCTGGACGCGTATCTGCGTGTCAATCGCCATCTGGCGGGTCTTGGCCTGAGGGTGCCCCGGATCATGGCGGCGGATGAAGAGGCCGGCCTTGCCCTGATCGAGGATTTTGGCGAGTCCACCTTTACGCGTCTCCTGCAAAGCGGTGTGGATGAGATCTGCCTTTATGCCCAGGCCGCCAATGTTCTCAGGGTTCTGCACAGGCAGGCTGCGGCAACCGATATAAACCGGCCCCGTTATGATATGTACCTTCTGATGGGGGAGGCCGCGCTTTTTATCGACTGGTTCGTGCCGGCTGCGCGCGGGCATGGGGTCGCCGCCGATGAAAGACAGGCGTATCTGTCCGCATGGCGGGACGTTTTGGCCCCTCTCGCGCGCAAATACGAGACCTTTGTGCTCAGGGATTATCATGTGGATAATCTGATGATTGTCGACGGTGCCGACCCCACCGGCCCGCTGGACACGCGCATATGCGGGCTGCTCGATTTTCAGGACGGGGTTATCGGACAGCGTGCGTACGATCTGGTGTCCCTGGTGGAAGATGCGCGCCGCGATGTCGGACCCGATGTGTGTGCCGCCGTTCTGGATGTTTATTGCACCGGTTTGCGCGAGGATGAAAAGCAATCTCTTTTCAGGGACATGCGGCTTTTGGGGGCCCAGCGCCATGCAAAAGTATTGGGGATTTTCGTACGGCTGTGGCGCCGCGACGGCAAACCAGGCTATCTGCGTCACCTGCCCCGCGTACAGCGTCTGCTGTGTACGGCGCTTGAGGATACGTGTCTACGGCCGGTCGCCAATTGTCTGAAGAGACTGTTGCCCGATCTGGCAGAAGTTCGGATTACCGCGGGTGATAATCCGACTGATGATACAGGCGCGCGGGAACAGGGTCAGACGCCGCCGAGTACGGCGTCGAATTCCCTTTCATAGGCCGCGATCATCGCCGTTTCGTCAAACCGGTCATGAACGGTTCGTCGATTTGCCGCACCAAGAGCCGTCCGGCGGTCGGCGTCGCTGCATAATGTCATAAGATTGCCGGCCAGTGTCTGCGCATCGTGCCCTGCAATATGGGGCGCATTGTCCGGGTGGACCATCGTCCTCACGTCGCCCACATCCGTGGCGGCGACGGGCAGACCGGTGGCCATGGCCTCGATCAGCGCCAGTGGCGCCTGTTCCGTATCCGATGACAGGGCAAAGACGTCGAAAGCCGGCAGAATGTCTTCCGGTTTGTCGAGATGCCCCGCGAAAATCACATTTTCCTTCAAGCCGATACGTTCCGTGAGCATGGAAAGGGCGCTGCGGCCAATGCCGTCGCCGACAATGACAAGACGCACTGTGGGTATGCTGTCCGCTACGGTGCGGACGGCTTCGATCAGACGGCCCATATTCTTTTCCGGTCTGAGGGCACCCACCGTGCCGATGACCGGTCCGTCGCCGTCCAGTTTCAGGCGGCGGACCAGGTGGTCGTCCGCCGGACCGGCAAAGCGGCCGGGATCGACGCCATTATCGATGCGGCGCAGGCGTGCATCCCGGATATGCCAGTGACTGCGGGCGATGTGTTCCAACGTTTCGGACGGTACGATGACACGGGCCGCTCCGCCATATGCCAGGCGCCGGACCAATTTGCGTCGCCACAGTTCGCCGTTCGCCTCATCGGGGCCAAAACCGTCCTGGATATGGATATGCGGGACCAGCGGTCTGAAACGGTTGCCCAGGGCCCATTCCACACTGCCCCAATTGTAGGTGACAAGCAGGTGCGGCCGCATCTCCGCCAGCAGGCGGCGGCAGGCAAGCGCAGACCGCACCATGGTACGGCGTCGGAATGCGGGCTGTGTTTCGGCTGTGGGTACGGACGTTATCAGCGACAGCGCTTTGTAATTTCCGTCCATTGCAAACACGCTGTGGATGAAATGGCCGCTGCCTTTCGTGACAAGGGTGGCATGGCGACGCTGCGCGCCGCCCACCTCGAAGCTTGGAAATACATGCAGGATGCGAGGGGTCATGTGTCAGCCTATGCTGATTTATACCTTCCGGGTCAAACCACTATTCATATTGCGGCCGTGCCCTGTGCGCCGGTTGTGCAAATGACGAATGCCGATGACGAATGCAGGCGGACAGATGCGGGTCGTTTCCCGGCTGCGTTTTACCGGCCGGTTTTCTGGAGGGGCCTTTGGTCGGTCCTTTTGCCGTCAACGGCTTAATGGCTCATAAAAACGGGAATCCCGGCATCCGCCACAATTGACCGCGTCACGCCGCCCAGAACCATTTCCCGCCAGCGGGCGTGGGAATAGGCGCCGATCACCATCAGATCGGCGTCGATCTCGCCGGCCACGGCCAAAAGGGCGCTGCCCACATCCCTCGGATCGTCGGGGCGTCTGTCAATCCGGCCTGTGACGCCGTGTTCCGCAAGGTAGGCAGCCAGATCTTCCAGGCAGGGACGTTCCGCATCGATGTCGCCGATCTGGACAAGATGAACGCTGTCCGCCCTTTTCAAAAAGGGCATTGCGTTTGCAATCGCCCGCGCACCCTCCGCGCGCCCATTCCAGGCGATCATGACACGGCGGCCGATGGCGCCGGTCATGCCCTTGGGCACCATCAAAAGGGCCCGTCCCGAGCGGAACAGAAGTTCATGCAGGATATCGCGTGCATCGCCGTCGTCGTCGCCCGGTTGCTGGCAAACAGCCAGATCGGCCACCCGTGCGCGCCGGCCCACATGGTCGGTGATGGCGCCCACCATGACCGACCAGTGCGCGCGGGCATCGTCGCCCCCGCCTTCATCGATAACCGGGATCGTTTTCTCGGCCATGATACAGGTAAAGCGGTCATGGCCTTCCTCCGCCTGCGCCAGGCCCTGGCGTTCCGCAGTGTCACACAGTTGCTGGATCATGTCGGCGGTCAGTCCTTCGCCCATGAAGGGAACGGCGGATCGCGGGTCAGAGCGGACAAAAAGGCCTGTCACGCAGGCCTGAAACACCTTTGCCAGATCTGCGGCGGCGGCGATGCTGCTATTGTCCGGCGATCCCGGTGTCATCGGAAGGATAATCGATTTCAGCATGTCTGCTTCCTCCGTGCATGTGTCGACATGACCAGCCTGTTCCGCAGGACAGGCGGATAAGGTGTGTTCCATGGTCATCATCCTAGGCAGGCAGCCCATAGGCAAGCTTGATCGAGGTCAAGGGATATGGTTTGAGTGTTGAAGCGCCCTGCCAGAGAGTGTGCAGGGGGTGTTTTATGAACAATGCGGTTCAGACTGGGTTCACAAAGGGTATGGCAATGAACGGCAAGACGGTATCATGATTTCGATCGTTCACATCATCCGTGCCTTTTCCCACCCTGCCAGAGCCCTGGTTGCTCTGCTGTGTTCGTCTGCCGTTTCGTCTGCCGAGACTGCGGACACCGCTGATTATCCGCAACAGCGCGATGAACAGGATGCGGCTCTGCGTGCCGCACGCGAGGGCGATATCCTTCCCTACCCCGAGCTCAAAAAAAGGGTTGAACGGCAGCTTGCCGGCGAGATTGTCGGCCAGCGTCTGATGCGCACCAATACGGGTTGGACTTATGAGGTGCGCGTGCGCCGCAAGGACGGCCGGGTCGTCTATGCCCTGGTGGATGCGGCAAACGGCAAGGTCATGTCACGGAAATGAGTTGCCCGAAAAGGCTAGTCGGGCAACGATGATTTAGGGGGAAATCATGCGTATTCTGATTGTCGAGGACGATGCCGAACTGGCACGCCAGATGAAATCGCAACTGCTGGAAGCGGGCTATGCCGTCGATCATGCCGATAATGGCGAGGATGGCCACTTCCTGGGGGATACGGAACCCTATGACGCCATTATTCTGGATCTGGGCCTGCCGGTCATGGACGGTACCAGTATCCTCAAACGCTGGCGCAATCAGGGTCATACCGTTCCCGTGTTGATCCTGACCGCCCGCGACAGCTGGAATGACAAGGTCGAAGGACTGGACGCCGGTGCCGACGACTATCTGACCAAGCCGTTCGTAATGGAGGAACTGCTGGCGCGTGTAAGGGCCCTGATCCGCCGTGCGGCCGGACAGTCAAGTCCGACACTGGACTGCGGGCCGGTGACACTGGATACCCGTGGCGGGCGTGTCTATGTGGATGGTACGGCAGTGAAGCTGACGGCCCAGGAGTTCAAGCTGCTGTCCTATATGATGCATCATGAGGGCAAGGTGATCTCCCGCACGGAACTGACCGAACATATCTACGATCAGGATTTCGACCGGGATTCGAACACGATTGAAGTGTTCGTCAACCGAGTGCGCAAGAAGCTTGGCGTTCCCGTGTTGCATACGGAACGCGGCCTTGGCTACCGGCTGGAATGGGCCGGCAAGGGGTGACGTTGTGGACGGCGAACGGCGCAATCCCCGGCAGTTTCTCAGGACCCTGACCGGACGGCTGCTGATCGCGGCGACCCTGTGGTCCGCACTGGCACTGAGCGTGGGCGAGGCAATCCTGTCCTATGCGTTTGAACGCTATGTTCTGGAAGACATGGACGACAGGCTGTCGGTTCTCTTGGATACGCTGATCGGCAACAGCGAGATCGGGCGCGACGGCGTGCTGCGTTTTTCGCGGCCTTTATTCGACCAACGGTTCGACAGTCCTTATTCCGGTTGGTACTGGCAGATTTCCGAGGCTGGCGAGCGGCCGTTCCGGTCGCGGTCGCTCTGGGATTTTGCCCTACAGCCAGATCTGGAGAGCCAGATGTTCGATCTGCGTCTCAGCGAAGGGAGCGGGCCGGGCGGTCAGACCCTGCGTATTGCCGAACGGGATATCATCCTGCCCGAGGCGGAGCGGATTTTCCGCTATCAGGTTGCCACCGATACCGCCGGGATCAAACGCGCCATCAGCCGGTTCAACTGGCTGCTGGTGGCGGCTCTCGGTGTGATGATGGTGATCGTGACGCTGGCACTGATCATCCAGGTGGCATACGGACTGCGGCCACTGCGCAGTATACGCCGCAAGCTGACCGATGTGCGGGCGGGGCACGCCGCCCGGTTGGAAGGCAGTTTTCCCGAAGACCTGCGCCCCATCGCGCAGGAAATCAATGCCCTGATTGATCAGAATCAGCGTCTGGTCAAACGGGCACGCACGCATGTGGGCAATCTGGCCCATGCGCTGAAAACACCGCTGTCCGTCCTGCAGAATGAAACGGATGAATTACCGGAGACGGTATCGCGGCGTATCCGTCATCAGGTTGATACCATGCGCGGCCAGATCGACCATCATCTGAAACGGGCGCGGATCGCCGGTGGCGGGACCGGCCCCGGCGTACCGATAAGCTACCGTGTGGACAAGCTGATCCATGCGGTCTCGCGCATGCGGGGCGACAAGGAGATAAAATTCATCCGCGATCTGGATGCCGGTCTGATGTTCGATGGTGAAACCGCTGATTTTGACGAGATCGTCGGCAATCTGCTGGACAATGCCGGCAAGTGGGCGGCAAGCCGTGTTGCCATATCGGCGCACCGTTTGCCCGACGACGGGCGCCGCGCGATGATGGAATTGTCCGTCGGCGATGATGGTCCCGGCGTTCCCCGCGAAGAGCGCGACCGCCTGTTCGAACGCGGGCAGCGGCTGGATGAACGGGTGCCCGGATCGGGTCTTGGCCTGTCCATCGTGCGCGATATCGTGGATATGTATGGCGGGCTCAGCCGTCTTGATCAGTCATCACTCGGCGGGCTGGAGGTCGTGGTTATTCTGCCCCTGAAAGGGCACGATGCCACGACCGGCCTGCAAGCGCTAGGCTGGACCAAGCGGCGAACAGGCTGAGACCGCCGACAGGCGTCAGCCATGTCAGACCGGGCGGCAACCATCCGAAAGCCCTGATCACAAGGCTGAGACAGAAGGCAAGCACGCCGATCTGAAACAACAGTCCGGCGCGCGCCGCCCAGTGTCCGGCGCCTGCGTGGACAGCACCGGCACAGACGGCCATGGCCAGCGCATGCACAAGCCAGAAATCCGCGGCCAGCCGTACCCAGCCGAGCGGCGTTTCATCAAGGATCGCGGTCAGGCCGTGCGCCGCCAGTGCGGACAGTGCCGTGGCGACAAGACCGTTCAGGGCTGCAAGCATCAGAAGTCGGCCACCGGTCATGGGAATTGTCCTCATGTCTTGTATCATTGCGCGTGGCTTCTATTATCGCCTATCTGACCGGGGCGGCAACCGGCTTGGTTGCGATGGCGGGCCGTACATGGGGCCCAAGGGGGAATGCAAATGGGATACAGGACAGTGTTGAAACAGATGTTATTGGCCGGTGCGCTTGGGCTGGCCGCCGGATGCGCACAGCCGGCCGGTGATACGCAGACACAGGACGATAAGGAGGCTGCCGCCATGACCGACCATGCCTTGCGCGGCGACAATCGCGGCGACCGCATCAACGGCGCGCCGTGGGCGACACGCAGCCCTGTTTTGGGTGTGCAGGGCATGGCGGCGACCTCTGTTCCGCTGGCCAGTCAGGTGGCGGTCGATATTCTGAAAGCCGGCGGCAGTGCGGCGGATGCGGCCATTGCCGCCAATGCCGCCCTGGGCCTGATGGAACCCACCGGCAACGGGATCGGCGGCGACCTTTTTGCCATTGTCTGGGACCCCCGGACAGGCCGTCTGCACGGGTTGAATGCGTCCGGGCGCGCGCCGCGCGGGCAGACGCTGGCAGCGCTGAAAGCCACGCTGATGGAGCGCACCGGTCAGGATGACGATATTCCGGACTGGGGCAGCCTGTCCATTACGGTGCCCGGTGCCGTGGACGGCTGGTTTACATTGCACGGCCGGTTCGGGCGTTTGCCCATGGCGAAGGTTTTGGCGCCGGCCATTGCCTATGCCCGTGACGGTTTTCCGGTCAATCAGCTGATCGGCTATTATCTTGGACGCTCGAAAGGTCTGTTCGAACGCCTGCACGGCGAGGGTGTGATCGAGGAAATCGACAATTACCGCGCGACCTATCTGGTTGACGGAAACCCGCCGGCGGAAGGCCAGATTTTCCGTAACCCGGACCTGGCGTCAACCCTTCAGGCCATTGCCGATGGCGGGCGCGGCGCCTTTTACGACGGACCCTTGACGGATGTCATGGATGCCTATTTCCAGCGTATTGGCGGGCCCTTGCGCAAAAGCGATTTCGCAGCGCAGCGCGCCAATTGGATCGATCCGGTCAGTGTCTCCTACCGTGGGTATAATGTGTGGGAATTGCCGCCGAACGGGCAGGGTATCGCCGCGTTGCAGATGCTGAACATCCTTGAGGGATATGACCTAGCGGCCATGGGGCACAATTCGGCGGACTATCTGCACCTGATGACCGAAGCCAAGAAACTGGCGTTTGAAGATCGTGCGCGGTTTTATGCCGATCCGGATTTTTACGATGTGCCGCTTGCCCGGCTTTTGTCCAAGGATTACGCGGCGGAACGACGGGCCCTGATCGACATGACCCGTGCCGCCACCGAGGTCGATCATGGCGACCCCCAATTGCTGGAAGGTGACACCATCTATCTGACGGTTGCCGACAAGGACGGTATGATGGTCTCGCTGATTCAGTCGAATTACCGGGGTATGGGCTCGGGCCTGGTGCCCGATGGTTTGGGTTTCATGTTTCAGGACAGGGGCGCGCAATTCGCGCTGGAAGACGGCCATCCCAATGTCTATGCACCGGGCAAGCGTCCTTTCCATACGATCATACCCGCTTTCATCACCCGTGATGGTCAGCCGCTTGTTTCATTCGGCCTGATGGGCGGTGCGATGCAGCCGCAAGGCCATGCACAGATTGTCAGTGCCATTGTCGATTTTGGTCTGAATGTGCAGGAAGCCGGTGATGCCGCACGGTTTCACCACACGGGTTCGACCTCGCCCACCTGGGTCGGCCGGATGACTGACGGCGGTACGCTGGAACTGGAAAGCGGTATGCGCGCCGATGTGGTGGCGGACCTGGAACGGCGCGGCCACCGGATCAACATCACCAAGGGGCCGTTTGGCGGATATCAGGCAATTTACCGGGACCCGGAGACCGGGGTCTATTGGGGTGCCAGTGAAATGCGCAAAGACGGGATGGCCATCGGGTACTGACAGTTATTTCCAAGTGTTAAAGCAAAAGGCGGGGCCGTCAGGCCTCGCCTTTTACATGGTCTGTAATAACAGTGTGTGTCAGGGCACAAGAACGATTGGAATTCCGACGGTGTGGGCCAGCGAATTGGCCACGCTGCCCAGAACCAGATCGGCGATACGGGACCGGCCGCGCCGGCCCGCAAAAACCATATGGGCGTGTTCTTCCTTGATTTTCTTGCGGATCACCTCAACCGGGTGGCCCCAATAAAACTCACCCTCGATGTCAACGCCACTGTCCTTGTATTTGTCGACCAGCGGCTGAAGGATTTCATCGCGTGCCGTTTTTTCCTCTTCCTTTTTTTCCAGCGGGCGGTGCGCCATTTCATCAAGCGTCATGGGTTGAAAACCCGACCACGGGATAACGCTGAGCAGACGGACGCGCGCGCCTGTCTGCTCCGCCAGATGCACGGCACGCTCTGCGGCCCGTTCTCCCCATTCGCTGCCGTCCACGGCCACGATGTATAGCTGTTTGCTCATATCTCGACGTCCCCTCATATGCCTGTACAAATATATGCAAATGCGCCGCCATCCTAACCGGTTGGCCGGGCAAAGATTTGATGCGCGTCAAAACCGCTGGTTCAGGCTGCCTTGGTGCCCGCGCGTACATCCGCCTTGAGCATGTCGGCCAGTTTTTCCGCGATCATGATGGTGGGGGCATTGGTGTTGCCGCCGATCAGACGCGGCATAACCGATGCGTCCGCGACGCGCAGGCGGTCGATGCCGACCACCTTCAGCGTCGGGTCCACCACGCTTGACGGATTGTCGACCGGCCCCATGGCACATGTGCCGACGGGGTGATAAATGGTTTCCGCCTCTTCGCGTATGCGGATTTCGATCCCGGCGTCATCGTCCAGGGCAATGGTATCCCATGGGGCTTTTTCGCGGGTGATGAAAGCGGCCAGTGACGGCTGGCGCATCATCTCCCGTGCCATGCGGATCCCTGCCTTGAGCACGCGCAGGTCCTCATCGGCGGCCAGGTAATCGGGGTCGATCTTCGCGGGCGCCAGAGGGTCCGCGGACGCCAGGGCGATGCTGCCCCGGCTGTGGGGGCGCAGGGTACAGACATGGATCCCGAAACCATGCTCCGTCGGGTCCTGAAAACCATGGGGCTGGTCCGCCATGCCCAGAATGATGTGGAACTGGATATCCGGACGTTCCAGTGCCGGATCGCTTTTCAAAAAGGCGCCGACGGGTGTCACGCAATCACTGAGGGCACCGGGCCGCCGGAAGGCCCATTTGACCAGCTCCGGTATGGCGCGTTGCGGTGCCTTGTAATGCATCATCGACAGCGGTTTTGACAGGTGGGCGGATACCGTGACGTCCAGATGGTCCTGCAGGTTTTTGCCGACACCGGTAAGGGCGTGGTGTACATCAAGTCCCACGGCCTGAATGTCCGCCGGATCGCCGATCCCGGACAGCTGCAGCAGTTGCGGACTGTTGATCGCCCCGCCGCACAGGACAACCTCGCGCGTGGCCTGCCACTGAACGGTCTGTCCCTTGAAGGTGGCTTCGACACCGGTGGCGCGGCGTCCGTCCAGAACGATGCGCCGGACCTGGGTTTCGGTTACGACCGTCAGATTGTCCCTGTTTTCCGCCTGTTTCAGATATGTGCGCGCCGTCGACTGACGGCGGCCCTGCCATATTGTCTGGTCATAAGCCCCGACGCCTTCCTGCGCGGGACCGTTGAAATCGTCGGTCATGGGCCAGCCCATTGCTGTCCCGGCGGCCAGAAATGCGTCGTTCAACGGATTGCGCGATGTAATGCGCGTTGTCTTGAGCGGCCCGTCATTGCCGTGAAAATCATCGGCCGGCCTGTCGGAGCCTTCCGATTTGATGAAATAGGGCAGCACATCGGCAAAGGACCAGCCGGTGCAGCCAAGCTGCGCCCATTCGTCATAGTCGCGTGCATGGCCCCGGATATACAGCATGCCGTTGATGGCGGAGGAACCGCCCAGCGTCTTGCCGCGCGGCCAATACATTTTGCGTCCGTTCAGACGGGTTTGCGGTTCGGTCCAGTAATTCCAGTTGCGGTCATTGGGCGGCACGACCTTGGTGATCAGCCCCGGCATTGTGATGGCGACGGTGTTGTCCTTTTGCCCGGCTTCGATCATAAGGACGGAAACGGACGGCAGTTCCGTCAGGCGTGCCGCCAGCGCGCAGCCCGCCGAGCCGGCGCCGACGATGATATAGTCGAATATGTCCCCCATGGCGTTTACCCGACGGGTTTCAGGGTGACGGGCAGACCGTCCACCGGCTTGATCAGCGGCAGGATCTGGAACCGGGTTTTATATCCTTCCGGTACGACGATATCGAAATGGGGCAGAAGATGCGCCATGATGATCTTGGCCTGCATATAGGCAAAGTGCAGGCCAAGGCACATGTGCGCGCCACCGCCGAAGGGCACCCATGCAAAACGGTGACGTCCCGCCGCGCGCTCCGGGGTAAAGCGCATGGGGTCCCATTCCTGCGGATTGCCCCATACGTCCGCAAGATTATGGGTCATCACCGGGCTGATACTGACGATGGTGCCCTTGGGGATGCGGACGCCCTTGAATTCCACATCGCGCAGGGTTTCGCGCGGCATGGACGGTACCGGCGGATTGATGCGCAAGGCTTCCTTGAAGGCATATTCCGTCAGGACCATATCGCTCAGCTTTTCATAGGGCAGACGATCGTCATTAAGGCCGAGGCCGGCGATTTCGTCGCGCAGTTTCTGCTGCCACTCGCGGTGGCGCGCCAGTTCATACACCAGGGTCGTCACGCTGCTGGTGATGGTGTCATGTGCCGCCATCCACAGGAAAATCATATGGTCGATGATTTCCTGATCGGTAAAGCGGTTGCCTTCCTCATCCTCGGCCTGACACAGAAGGGTGAAAATATCGTCGGCGATTTCCTGACGGCGTTTGGGGATGAGGGCGCCCAGAAACTCCACCATGAAGCGGCGGGCCCGGACACCGCGCCACATTTTGGTGCCGGGGACGGGTTTGCGGATGACGGCGACGCTGGCCGCCACCATATCCGTCAGCGCCTTGTTGACCTTGTCCGTTTCCGGACCCGGTTTCAGGCCAAGGAAAACCCGTGTTGCCATGTCCAGCGACAGGGCCTTCACCGCAGGATAGAATTCAAAATGTCCCGTGCGGCCCCATGCGGCGATACTGGCGGGCATTTCGTCATTCAGCCGTTCGCAATAAGCACGCATGGCGTCGGTCTTGAAGGCGACATTCATGATCTTGCGGTGGGCGCGGTGCATGTCGAAATCCATCAACATCAGACCGCGCGGAAACAGAAGACGGATATAGGGTGCCCATCCCAGTTCGCTGGAGAACACCTTGTCCTTGTCCATCAGGACGAATTCATTTCCATCAGGGCCCAGAATGTTGACGGTATCGCGGAAAAACGCGTTGGTGCGGTATATGTTTCCGTATTTTTCCCGCATGGTGCGGCCGTATTTCAACGGATTGCCCAGAACCCTCAGTGTGTTGCCGATAATGGGCAGGCCGGAATCACCCGGGATGTCCTTCAGCCGTGCCGGGCCGTCCGCAGCCTGTATCGTGTCCGCCATGCTCGCCATCAAGCCCTCCCGTGCATCATGAACGAAATCGAAGTGCGGGACTGTAAACTCGGAACTGGTCAGTCCAGTAATTGACTATAGACCCAGTTTCAGGCCTGTCAAACGCTGTGCGGGACTCTATGCAACCGTCCCATCCGCCGGCATTCGGCGGATGGGTTTGGACAATGATATCACGGTCGCAAGGATCAAAGCTCCATCGCAATTTTCAACGTCATGGCACTCAGGGTGCGGAATCCGGCATTGTTGTTGTTCAGAAGGATGATGAGGACGTCGCGTGCGGGAATATGCGTGATCATGCTGGTATAGCCGTTCAGTTCCCCATTATAGGTGACAAAATCGAAAGCGGGCGCGTCGCCGTCCGCAGGTACGGTAACGTGTGCCCAGCCCATGGGGTTTGTCCTGTCGAACATGACTGTCCTGGCGGCATCGGACAATAATGTGGCGTCCATGAGCGCTTTGTGCCAGCGATACAGATCTCCGACCGTGGAATAGAGCGATGCGGTGGCGTGGAACAGATCGGGATTGATATACCGCGCCTGGCTCAGGGTGCCGTCCTCCTCGCGAACATAATTCCGGGACAGTTTTTTGACGATAGCCCCTGCGCGGTAGCTTCCGGTCTCCGTCATGCCGGCCGGTTTCAGGATACGATCCGCCAGCAGCGTTTCATAAGGCTGGCCCGTCAGTTTTTCGAGGATGAGGCCAAGCAGGTAGTAATTGGCATTTGAATACCGGTAGCCTGTTCCCGGTTCGAATGCCGGCGGCAGTGCCGCGATATGGTCGAGAAAGGCGCTGATGCTGATCGGTGCCCTGAAGCGGCCGTCAAACCAGCCGGGAAGGTCGATATAATGGGGTATGCCCGAGCGATGTGTCAGTAGCTGGCGTATGGTGACCTCATCCCTGTAGGGCGCGCCGTAGGACGGCAGGTGGTCGGCGATCGTGTCATCCAGCGACAATCGTTTCTCATCAACCTGTTGCAGCACGAGGGCCGCCGTGAAGGTCTTTGTCATGGACGCAATCATGAATTTTGTATCGGGACGATTGGGGCTATCCCATGTTCTGTCCGCCGGGCCGAAGCCTGCCTGTAGAAGGGTTTTGCCTGCATCGGCGATCAGGACCGTGCCGCTGAAGCCGTTTTCCGCGATCATGGCTGTCACGGTATCGCGGATTCCGACTGCCTTGTCGTCCTGCCCGGCCGTTTCAGCCCAGGATGGCCCTGCCATGGCCGCCATGACCGGTATGAGGGCGATAACCGACAGCATGGCGGCAAGCGATGCGGTCTTGATCCGGGATATTGGGGCAAGGATGCATGCCATGGGTGATGTCTCCTGATCGTTCCAGAAATGATACGTCCAATAAATGATGCGTCCGTATCAGACATTGCCCGGTTGGAAAATATAAACCGCTGTGAGAATATCGGCACCGGCATCACGGTGGTCAGTCTCATGTTGCCTGCGGTCATGATGGTTCATCCAAAAATGTTAACGATTTTCCGGGCGTGAAGGTGAGGCATGGTCATGGCCAGCGGCATCCGCGTCCTGTCTTTTGCCGTATCGGCCCGTGAACAGGACACGGCCCAGCCAGAAAAACATCAGTGCCAGCACCAGGATGACCGGCGCAAAGAGAACCGGTGAACCGCGAACGTCATCCGGAAACACCTGCTGCTGGCCAAGGAAGAAGGACGCGGCGGCGATAAACAGTCCAAAACACATCCGCCAGAGATGCCGCGCTATACGCTGTGCCCCGGCAATCCCGCGCCGGAGGAAAACGCTGGTGTCCAGCATTGCGGCAAGTACTGCCATACCCCCGAAGAAATAATATACGCCGGCGGCAAAACCGTCTTTCAGGCCGGTATCCGAGCCGGCCGCCTCCAGGCCGAACGCGATGCCGGTAATGCCGGTTGCCAGGGCGACAAGCAGCGCACCGGCATCAACAGGGCCCGGTTTTTCCGTTCTGCGCACGACGGCCATCCAGGCCGTTGCCACCAGATAAAATGTCAGGATACCGACGATGACGGAAATCATGACCGGTGTTACATAAGCGATATAAGCGCCGCTTGCCGACATGCCCAGCATCGACACGAAAAACACATTGCCGGCGCGCCGATGTGGACCAGACCCCTTGCGGAAGATCAAAGCCGCCGCACCGGACAACAGCCCGACCGTGCCCGCGGCGATGTGCAGAATTAAAATACCGGACAGCATCATTTTTCATTTCCCACAGATTATGCGTCTGCCCTACCGGCCCCCGCGTCTTTTGTTTCCATGTCTCAAAGGTTAGGCAGCCAGAAAATATGGGCCGCCATGAACATGCCGGCCCCCGTTCCGGCGGCACATACCGCGATGCCGGTCGCCATGGCGATTTTGCCAAGCCTGTTGCCGCGTTTCCGGGCGCGGAAGTACAACTCGACAACCATCAGCGGGACCAGGGTCTGGCCGAAGGCAAGGGACAGGTCAAACGGACCTGTCAGGGTTTGGTTGCTGCCCGGGGCGCTGCCATCGTTCAGGAAGATCCACAGACCGAACCCGATCCGGAAAAACCAGACACCGCTGACCATCAGAAAGGTGCGCAGAGCCCAACGGTAATGGGTGGCGATGTCACGGGCCAGTGCATGGCGTATTGTCATGCCGGCGCAGATCATGATGGCCAGTCCATTCAGCGAAATGGCGATTTCATTGGCCAGACCGCCCAGAATGCCGCGTGTCCAGACCATGTAAAGCGCGCCAAGACTTATCACGATGGCGGTGACGATATAAACGCGGCCGTTCCAGCGGTGGAAGGCCGGTGCACTCTGCCGGATTTGCGGAACAAACTGCAAAGGGCCGCCCACCGTGATGATGAAGGCCAGGACAAGGTGCAGAATGACGGCAAGATTGCCGAGCGTGTCACCCTCTATGATGCCGTGGATCAGTCTTCTGGCCCAGGCCTCCCAGTCGCCGTTCATGGCGGTGCCGCCGTAGAAGACCATGATATAATAGGCGAAAAACAATTGCCCGAAGACCGCTACCAGAAACCATAATGCTGCCGATGCCCGCAGGGCCCTGTCCGCAACGGGGGCCTGTGCCGGCCGCGCGGTCAATACAGTATCCGTCATGATATTTTCCTCGCATGTGTGACTGTGTCGTTTCAGTCGGTGCCCGCTTGTGCGGTGCTTGTCAGTCTGCCTTCAGGCAAGCATATATATCGATCGGATATATTTAAGAAGAAAATATATCCGATCGATATATTCTGCAAGGAAATACATTGCCCAACTGGCTTGCCGGGCGTGCGCGTCCGCTACGGGAGGGGCAGGGCTGCCGCGCAAGCCGGTCCATGGTCAGGATATGTGGCCCGGATTCCGGGTCGTCCTGTCGGATATGGGCTGTCAGAAACGCCGGCTCAGCGTAATAGCGGCATATTCCTGATCGATGTCCGAGGTTTCATATTCCCTGGTGCGCCAGGCCCGTGTCAGAGCGAGACGCCACTGGCCGGCCAGCAGCACCGCGCCGACCTGCAGGTCGGCGACAAAGGTCTCGCTGTCGACACTGTGCGGATGGGAGCGCCACGTGCCGTCAAGAAAGATATTGCGCGCGACCGCCCGCCCTTCGCCGCCGGCGAACAGGTAAAAGTCGAAACCGCTGCCTCGGTAAAGCTCGCTCCCCGGCATGGCGGGCTGTATACGCGGCGGAGAGCCGACATCGCGGGTCAGGTTGGTGCCGATCCGGAAGGTGATGCCGGCCGAGGCATGGGTATAGACATTGCCCAGCGCCGCGCCCACATGGGGCATCATGTCCACCTGAAGCGGGGTGCCGCGTCCGGCAGAATTGCCGCCGCCGGTGATCCAGCGCCGCCATCCGCGCACATAGTGCAGATTGACGCCGGGTTCATTCGGCAACTGGTTGGCCCAGCCCTCGGGCCGGTCGCTGTCGATCACTTCATGCCAGCGGCGCTGGGTCCATCCGGCGCCCGATGCCGGCCCGATCAGGCCGATATCCAGTTTCCAGGCTTCGAAATTGCGGCTGTCCTCGGCGATCATGCCGAATTCCAGATAGGTCCAGCCCGCATAGGGCCGGTCCTCGGGTATGATGTCGGACACCGTGATGTCATCGGGCGTGTACATGTTCTGCCCGATGCCAAGTGTATAATACACATGCCCGCCGCCCTCGCGGCGCACCCTGGATCCCACGGGCGACAGGCCAAGCAGCAGGCGGCTGATGCGCGCATCCAGCGCCTTGTCATGTCCGTGCGGTTCATAGCCGTAGGACAGGCGCAGGCCATTGGTGTAATCGCGGTCGGTATCGAAAAAGACGTCGTTTTCCACTTGCAGGGTCAGCACTTCATTCCGGCGGGTGTCGGTTGTGTCTTCCCCGGGTGGGCTTTCTGCCTGGGCCTCCACTGCCGATAGGGTGCCGGCGACAAGCACCGTGATCACCATCGGAAGCCGTAAGGGACGCGCGGCAGATACATGGGGCATCCAGCTTGCTCCAATCGATCAAGGGCCTTCCGACAATGATTAAAGGCCATCATAGGGATATGCCATGACTGCCATAAAGTGACGTTCCGGTACAAATGTCTCCTGTGTTCGAAGTCCATAATTCTCTGTCTAGAAGGTCGACGCTCGATTGCGGCGCTTACCGCTATGATATTCAACGATTTCTTTCACCAAACGGCGTAGGCCGTCCACGCAATATGATCATCCATGTGGTGGACAGCCCAATCGGTATAAGCGGTGTCCGGTCTAGACGTCTCGTTGCGTGATCGTGAATGAAGTTATTTGTCCGGGAATTGTCTGGAAAGTCAGGGCTGTCTGTTTCGGGTTGCCGTCGTTGGCGATGCCGTCGACAATTGTTTCCTTTTTATTTTCTTCGGTGAATAAATTATCGTAAGCGGTTTGTGGCCCCGCGTTGAGATGGACGGAAGCGCGCGCTGAACCGACTGCGGGTGCGCTGAAACCGACAGCGACGGGCAAACCCCTTTTCCCGCCAGTTTCCAGGATGAAACGAACAGCGCCACTCGCACCGACCAGAATTGTGCCTTCCTTATTGGAGACGGAGAAGGACCCGCTGCTGAAAGCCCCCACGGTAGTGGGAGCATCCCAGAACATTGAGCCATTATGAAGAAGTATCGTATCCACATTCATATTGAATTGTGATCTGTTTTGTATGTTGATAACCATCCAGCGATATTTTTTTGAAGTTCCGCTGTCGGTGAGAAAATATCAGCTATAGGCGCTTTGAGTTTTTCGGCTAGTTCCAGTCCGGCAATTATTGTTGCAGGTTCCATGATTTTCCCTTTCTCATATCGAAAACACATCACATGATTATTAGTTTTGATTACTTCTTTCTCACTCTGTCGCTCCTTTTATTTGCATTAATCGTTTGCAGAGCTCTGTTGTGTGACTTGCGGGGTTACAGTTGGACAGCGACAGGAGAACAAGATGTGTGCCAGATTTTATTGCTTTTAAATCAATATGTTATGATTTTAAAAAAGTGTCCCAGTCATCCGGGCTACACCCTGGACATCTGGGACACGACGAGATCGGAGTATCCTGGAGGTGATTTGACCGTCTGAAGCATTGCTTCATACGGCCAGTCGCATTCGGCTTAGCTGCTGCCGAGAGAGAATTCCGGATCGGAGAAATAAAGGCGCCTTGTAGGGCCGTGCAGATTTTCTTTTACTTTCAATGACAGGAAACCGAATGAAGCCCACTGTGCCTCGACAGTATTCTGCGCGCCGTCCTCCGTTTGGCGGGGTCCCAGCTGCTGGACCGTGAAGATTCTGTTAGATCTGTTGGTGAATGTATTATGTTGGCCGGGCACCGCTTCGAAACCGCCCCATTCCGAAGCCGCTAATTCGAACGAGGCGCACTCCAGATCGAAGGGGGACAGTCCGTCTTCTCCCAACCCGCAGTCAGGAACGGCTGAAAAGGCGAAACATCGAATACTGGCTGCGTCGGCGGTTGTAAGCGAAGTGGCTATGACGACAGGCTGCACCTGATCGCCGGCTTGCAAACGATAGGTGCCGGCGAATTCCCCTTCTCTTTGAAAGAGATGCTCGCCTGTCGATGATGCGACAATCTCAATACGCAGGACCTGCGTCCTTTGGATTATATCGATTTTCAATTGCATTTCCAGGTTTCTGGCCGTCATTTCCGGTTCTCCTATGGGGTTGGGACGGGTGGTTTGAAACGGGGGTCGGCGATCGCGGCGCTGAGATCGGGGTCATTGCGGATCTTGGCCATGGCGTAGCCCTGCCGGACGGACCGGTGCAGCATGTCCAGGGCGCCATCCCGCCGGCCGAGCAGTTCATGGGCGATGGCCGCACGGAACAGCATGACCGGGCTTGGCGTGTGGGTGGTGAAGACCGTGTCCAGATGGGCGAGGGCCTTGTCCCGGTTTCCCAGCTTGGCATGGTACAGGGCGGCGCGGCTGATCAGGTCCGGCTGGCCGGGACGGTTGCGCATCTGCTCGTCCAACAGGGCGAGGGCGCGCCGATAGGCGTTTCCGGCATCCTCCATGCGTCCGGGGATTTGCCGGTAGGTATCGGCAAGATTGGCCCAGACAAGATAATTGTCCATCATGCTGCCGGCTTCGAGCGCGTGCTCATAGGCGTCGGCCGCTTCATCGTAGCGGCGTTCAAAAAACAGGGCCGTGGCCAGATTGTTGTACAGGGACGGGTGCGGGCGGATGGTCAGGCCGTCCTGAAAGGCCTTGATAGCCTCCACCGGTTTGTCCTGGGCATACAGGCTGGCGCCGAGATTGCGATATCCGAAGATATTGTCCGGTTCTATGTCCAGGCTTTTGCGAAAGGCCTGTTCCGCGCCGCTATAATCCGCCAGCTGGTAGAGCAGAATCCCAAGTTCGTCCCGGAACAGCCGCCGGTCGGGGTGGCGTTCAATGGCCCGTTCCAGCCAGAGCCTTGCCTGATCTTTGTCGCCCGCGTCCTGATGGATCCGGATCCGCCCTTCAAGGGCCAGAAGATTACCGGGGTCGAGCATAAGGGCCTTGTCAAGATGGCCGATCGCGGCATCGGGCGTGCCGTCATATGTTTCCGCCCAACCGGCGGCAACCTGGACCACGGCCAGGTTGGGTTCCAGGCTCAGGGCCAGCCGGGCGGCGGCAATCGCGCGCCGCAGGACGGTGTCATTGGTCTCTTCCGTCTTGTACCGCCGAAACAGGGCCAGACTGAGCCCGGCGGTGGCCGCCGCGTTGGTCTGGTCCTCGGCCAGGATACCCTCGAACGTGTCGACGGCGTCTGCGATGGCGGTTTTCGATTTCAGATCATGCAGATGGGCCATGCCGCTCCTGAAACGTTCGATCACCGGCGCACCGTCGTCCGTTTCAAGCCATGTAATGGCAGGGCCCCACACACTGGCGGCCAAAGCAGCCCCTGCCGCCAGGGCGCCAAGGATGAGCGCGGGTCGCGCGGGCGGCCATGCCGGCAACCATATGGACATCCATGTTCGCCGTAATGGCGCGGTTTTCCCGGTCAGGCGCGTCAACACATCCGCCATGGAGGCGGGACGGTCTTTCCTGTCCTTGCTGAGCATCTCCCGGATCAGATCGGCCCAATCGGATGGAACGTCGGCGGCATCCAGGGTGCCTGCCGCGATTGGAGCGGGTTGTTCATGCAGGATATTGTGCAGGATCGTGGCTTCAGTCCGGCCCGGGAAAGCCCGTTTGCCCGCCAGCATTTCGTAGAGCAGGGCGCCAAAGGCGAAAATATCCGTTCCGGTGTCCGCCGGCGATCCTGTCAGCAGTTCTGGCGCCATATAGGGAAGGGTGCCTGTGAGGCCGGAGGGCGTGTTCACGTCGTCCGCCAGCGTTTCAATCATCTTTTGCGTGTCGGTCGTGCGAGCGATTTCAAAATCTACGATTTTAACAGTATCATTATTTTCAATCATCAGGTTGTCCGGTTTGAGATCGCCGTGCACGACATTGCGGGAGTGTGCATAGGCAAGTCCCTCGGCGGTTTCAATCGCGATGCTACGAATTTGCGATGATGACAATTGGCGATTTTTTGATATGAATTTAAGTGTTTCTGAATTTATAAGTTCCATTGAGAGATATAAATGATCCTTAAATTCATATATTTCATATAAAGTGATAATATTTTTATGATTTAATTTCGCAAGTATGCGAGCTTCTTTAATTATTTTTATTCTGTCTTTTTGGTGTTTTAATTCATATTTAAGTGATTTAAGAGCAACATCCCTTTCAAGTTCAGTATCCGTGGCGTGAAACACCTGACCATGCGTACCCTCGCCCAGAGAACGCCGTACAAGATATTTGCCCACCTGCCGCATGTCTGATCCTCCGATACGAGCGCTCGGTTTCTGGCCTGATGGTCGATACGGTTTTAAATTTTATAGATAATATTTTGCAGAAAATAGTTGTAAACATATGCGCATGCAGGATCAATCCACCTTAGATGCATCCAGTCCCACTGGAGGGGTTTTGACGACACGCGTTCTTGTGCCGGTTCTGGGAATTGTCTGGCATCCTGAACCGGCCCGTATCGGTGGGGTTGCGTCTCTTCATTTCGCCGGCGATGCCGCCGTGGAGGTATCCCGCCTTGTGCCTTCTTTCCGCACGGCCGTTGTCAATACGGGCGCACCGCTGGGTGACAGGCATCTTTCCAGAAGTCCGGTGCAGCTGGTACGTCTGGGACAACGCCGTTTCAGGATCATACCGTGCCGCTCCAGAATGCAGATGACCGTGAACGGACAGGTCGTGGCGGAGCCGGTGGTCCGGGACCTGGACGATCTGGGCGAGGAGATCCTCATCGGCCTTGGCCGAACCGTTTTACTGGCCCTTTTCCTGCGCCCGGCGGATGCGGGTTTTGCACATGGGTCAAGCCTTGCCGGCATCAGCGGTGTAATCGCGGCGGTCCGCAGACGGATTGCCCGGGCGGCACCGACGGACACATCGGTTCTTATCCGGGGCGAGACCGGGGCGGGTAAGGAGTTGGCCGCACGCGATCTTCACGGCCTGAGCGGCAGGTCGGGAAAAGCCCTGATTTCCCTGAATATGGCGACAATGTCCGCCGCCCTGGCGCCGGCAGAGCTGTTCGGCGTGAAGAAAGGGGCTTTCACGGGTGCGGACAGCGACCGGCCGGGCGCGTTTGAACAGGCAGACGGCGGCACGCTTTTTCTGGATGAAATTGGTGCGACACCCGCCGAGACACAGCCCATGCTTTTACGGGCACTGGAAACGGGCGAGGTCAGGCGTCTGGGCGATCAGCGCAGCCGCCGTATCAATGTTCGTATCGTTGCGGCAACGGATGCCCGTCTGGAACAGGACAGCGGTCACGGCGGCTTCAACCAGCCGCTGTTGCAACGGCTGGAGGAATTCGTCATCACGATCCCGCCCCTGCGGCATCGCCGCGCGGATATCGGTATTCTCATTCTGGAACTTATGTCCCGGATTGAGCGTCCGGCGGTGTCCGAGGTTCAGGCAGTGACCTTTGATATGGTGATACGCATGGCTCTCCATTCCTGGCCCGGAAATGTCCGGGAATTGAGAAACAAGATTGTTGCGCTGACCCTCGGCGAGGACCCGTTTGATGCAGTGGCCGGTCGGGGTGACAATGGGCGGCCGGTTACACTCGGCCGCGCACTTTACCGGGATTACGACACGATCGGCGAGGCTGAGCTGCTGAAGGCCCTTGACCGGAGCGGATGGCGTATCAAGCCGGCGGCTGAAATGCTGAATATATCGCGGACATCGCTGTACCGGCTTATCGCGGCGTCACAATCCATCCGGATGCCGGTGGCAATCCCGGAAGAGGAAGTCCGCACTGCCGCCGAGAAAACATCAGGCGATTTCTCGGAAATGTGCCGGCACCTGCGCACGCCCCGCGACGCCTTGAAAAGACATCTGCGCGATCTGAAGATGATATCCTGAAAATTCGCGCTTGTAACCGGCGACGTGTGATAGTGCCGCCAGTGGGGAATGAATGAAGGATCCTTCCTTCATTGGCGGCCGGACGGTGGATTTCAGGCCTTGCCATATCCGCCGCCGCCGGGGGTCTCCAGACAGATGGTGTCGCCGGGATCAAGGTCCGTGCTGTCGCTGGCGGCCAGGGTTCGCCGGCTGCCGTCGGCGCGCAGGATCACTGTCCGGCCCGGCAGGCCGGGGGCGCCGCCATTCAGTCCGGGAGGGGCGACCTGGCGATGCGATGAAAGGATCGCCATATGCATGGGCCGGAGAGCCATGATCTGCCTGACCGCGCCGTTGCCCCCATGGCGGTGGCCGCCGCCCCCGCTGTCCGCCCGCACGCCAAAGCGGGTGACGCGTACAGGGTACCGGGTCTCCAGTATTTCCACATCGGTCAGGCGGCTGTTCGTCATATGCGACTGGATGGCGTCCGCACCGTCAAAGTCCGGGCCGGCCCCCGTGCCGCCGGCGACCGTCTCATAATATTGGAACGCATCGGTGCCGAAGGTCAGATTGTTCATGGTGCCCTGGGCGGCGGCCGAGGCATCTGCGGCCAGCAGCAGGGCATTGGTGACGGCCTGGCTGGTTTCCACATTGCCGGCAACCACGGCCGCAGGTGGGGCCGGGTTAAGCAGACAGCCGTCCGGAACCACCAGATCGATGGGAATCAGACAGCCTGCATTCATCGGAATGTCGTACCCCGTCAACACGCGGAAAACGTATAGAACCGCTGCCCGTGTCACGGATAGCGGCGCATTGAAATTATGCGGCCCCGCCGGACTGGTGCCGGTGAAGTCAACGCAAACGCGGCGTTTTTTACGGTCGACCGTGAGAGTGACAGCTATGGTGATGTCCCCGTCCACCGCATAGCGCAGGCGGCCGTCCCGCAGACGGTCAAGAACGCCGCGCACGGCTTCGGCGGCATTTTCCTGAACATGCCCCATATAAGCGCGGGTGGTCTGCAGGCCGAATTCATCAATCAGTGCCTGTAACAGGGCCGCACCGCGTGCGTTGGCGGCGACCTGTGCTTTCAGATCGGCGATATTCTGGTTCACCTGACGGGCTGGGTATGGCCCTTCCCGCAGCCGCGCCCTTATTTCACGTTCCAGAAAACGGCCCTGGCGGACCAGCGGGCTTGGCGGGATGCGGACGCCTTCCTCGTCGATACGGGTGGAAAAGGGCGGCATGGAGCCGGGCGTCAGGCCGCCAATGTCGGCATGATGGCCACGGCTGGCGACGAAAAAGTCCGGCCTGCCGTCATCGTCCCCCAAAAAGACGGGGCTGACGATGGTGACATCGGGCAGATGGGTCCCCCCTTCATACGGATCATTCAGGACAAAACTGTCACCAGGGGTCATCCGGCCAGCGAAAGCACGCAGGATGGCGGCGACGCTGTCGCCCATGCTGCCCAGATGCACGGGCATATGCGGGGCGTTGGCGATCAGATTTCCGGCGGCATCGAACACCGCGCAGGAAAAATCCAGCCTTTCCTTCACATTGACGGAATGCGCCGTCTGCGCCAGCACGCCGCCCATTTCCTCGGCGATGGCCATGAACCGGTTGTTGAACACTTCCAGCAGCACCGGGTCGGGGGCGGTATGCGGGGCGGCCCGACCGGATGTCTCCGACTGTTTCGCTACAGTCCGGTCCAGAAGGATCATGTCGTCATCCGTGCGCGTGGCGGTCCATCCCGGTTCTACTACCGTTGTGCTGCCGTCCTCCACCAGAATGGCCGGGCCGTGGATCGCATGGCCCGGGTTGAGACGTGACCGGTCATAAAATCCGCAATCGTGCCAGGTGCCGTCCATGAAAACGCGCCGTGTATCGAAAGGGGCGGTCTCCGTTCCGGATGCGCTCAGCCGGAAGTGCGTCGCCTCGGATGGTACCGTCATTTCACCCAGAAGGCTGTCGATGATGAGCGGACCTGCCGCGATAAATCCAAAGCGTTCTTGATGGGTTTGACGAAAGGTGGCGGCCATGCGGTCGGGTGTGTCCACGCCGATATCCAGCGGGGTGTCTGTCCCGTCCACCTTGATGCGGGCCAACAGGCGGCATGCGGCCCCTGCCGGATCCAGCCCCTGGGCGGTCAGCTTTTCGCCAAGCCGGCGCATCATGTCGGTCTTTGCCCGCGACAGGCCTGTCGTGTCCGAAAGGGGGCAGATCAGTGTCTGTTCATGGACGACCGTGCGTGGGGCGAGGCCAATGCCCAATGCGGACAGCATGCCGGCAAAAGGCGGTACGATGGCCCGTGTCATGCCCAGCCGGTCGGCGACAAGGCAGGCATGTTGTCCGCCGGCGCCGCCGAAAACCAGCAGGCCATAGTCGCGTACATTGCGGCCGCGAGCCACCGTTACCCGGCGAATGGCGCGGGCCATGTGTTCGACGGCAACCGCCAGAAACCCTTCGGCGACCGCCTCTGGCGGCTGACCTGTTTGGCTGGCATATGGCAGAACAGCCGTCCGGGCGGCCTCCGGGTTCAGGGCGGCGTTGCCCTCGCGGCCGAACAGGTTTGGAAACAGATCCGGTTGCAGCTTGCCCGTCAGGACATTGCAATCCGTCACGGCAAGGGGCCCGCCCCGTCCGTATGACGCCGGGCCGGGCATCGCCCCGGCGGAGGCCGGGCCGACAATCAGGCGTCCATCCATGATCCGGCACAGGGACCCGCCGCCGGCGGCCACAGTATGGATATCGACCATGGGGACGGTCAGTCTGGCGCCGGCGACGCGTGTATCGCTGACCCGCTCCAGCCGGCCGTCATAATGACTGACATCCGTCGAGGTGCCGCCCATGTCAAAGGCGATCAGACGGTCGCAGCCTGCGCGCCGGCCCATGTCCGCCGCGCCGATCAGTCCGCCGGCGGGGCCGGACAGGACGGCATCCTTGCCGCTGAGGGCCGCAGGGGCCGCCAGCCCGCCATTTGACATCATGAAGGACAGCGGCGCACCGTCCAACGCCCGTTCCAGGCCGGATACGTAGTGTTTCAGGACGGGCGACAGATAGGCATCCGCCACGGCGGTGTCGCCTCGCGGTACGAATTTGATCGTGGGACTGACGCGGTGGCTGACGGACACCTGGGTGAAGCCGGCCTTAACCGCGATGTCGGCGGCGCGGGCCTCATGATCCGGAAAGCGGTACCCGTGAACGAAGACGATGGCAACGGCGGTCATGCCGTCCGCCCGTGCCGCCTCCAGTGCATCGCGGCAGGCGGCCTCATCCAGCGGAATAACGGTTTCGCCGCCCGCTCCCATGCGTTCCGGTATTTCCGCGACCGCCTCATAAAGGGGCGCCGGCCGTGTGGGGCTCAATGCGAACAGATCGTCACGGTGTTGCTGTCCGATCAGCAGGGCATCGCCGAACCCCTCGGTTGTCAGCAACAGGGTTTTGGCGCCGTTTCGCTCAAGAAGCGCGTTCGTTGCCACCGTTGTACCGACCTTGACGGCATCGACAAGGCCGGCCGGCAGGGGGGCGGTATCGTCAAGGGCCGTACCGGTGCCGTCCGCCAGCAGGGTGCGGACGGCAAAGGAGACGGCATCGTCATAGCGCGCAGGATCAACGGACAGGAATTTGTGGGCGTGCAGGTTGCCGGACGGGGACCGGACGATGATATCCGTGAAGGTCCCGCCGCGATCCACCCAGAACTGCCAGCCACCCTGCGGCCGTGGCGGCGTGTGCGTTTCGTTTGCCTGTGGCTGATTTTCTGCTGTCATGCGGCCACTTTAACGTCGTGGCAATGACAGACAAGGGGCAGGCCCGCGGCAGGGGGCGTGTCTTCAGCCGTTGGCGTGGATCAGCCCAAATACTCGAACCATTGAAGCGTCAGACAGGTGTCGTTGAAATCCTCATCGGCGCCGTCCTCGCTTATGAAGGTGTATTGCGAATAATAATCCGTGCCGGAATGGCTGATACCGCACTTGTCCCACAGGACCTGTTGCCAGCCGGCACCATTGTTAAGGCCGATCCAAACGGTATAACCGCCGTCACCGGAGGGGTTTGTCTGGAACATGCCCTGTCCGTACTGTGTCGGGGAATGACCGTCAGCGCTGCTGCCGCTGGCTTCGAAAATCACCGTGCCGCCGCTGTCCTTGACCTGAACGAACTGTTGATAGGTTGCCTGGGCGACGGCAGACCAGAAAATCATCTTGCCTTTGGGCAGCGTGATGGCAATGCCATCACCGGTGACGGGTCCGTTGCTCATGGAATGGTCCTTTCGTCTGTTGAAAAGATCGGGGCGGAGGACGGCGGCCGTCCGGATATGAAGAGTTTGGCGGCAGCCGGTTTCCTAAAGGGACTGCGACACGCGGTGCAGTCGGGCCACCGGTCTCACGGCTCGCTTTTACAGACATAGGCGGGGTTCTGCGCTTTCAGTGCGGCGCAGACCTGGGTGCCTATGCTGGTCTGCTGTTCGTCGGTGATGTTGTTGGGAAAGGATGCACCCGTTTCGAAAACCGTGTGGAACTGTGTATACAGGGCATCCTCTTTGACCCAGGGCAGCTCATAAAATGATTTGGTCGCCGTGAGCAAACGCCTGTAGGGGGCATGGTCGTCCAGATCCTGCGACTGGGTGATGAATGTTTTCATCGGGTCCGATGTCATCAGGGCAATAAAGGCCTGTCCGTCAGTCTTGCAGGGATCATCGGCACAGTTGGCGGCACTGCGGACAAAGGCGTCGGTATAGAGCAGAGGGTTGATCGTGTTTCCCCACGGCGTGCCGATCGCCCAAAGCGGCTCCGGACCGCCATAAAGCTTTATATAAAAGGACTGTTCCGAAAAGCCGACATCCGTCTTGGCGCGTCCGGTGGCAAGGACTTGTTCCGTCGTGCCGTTTGCCGCATCATGGTAGGTATCGTCGATACATTTGTTACCGTCGTCGAAATTGCATTTTTCCGTCAGCGTCGTCAGATTGGTGATGACGGTATCGTTTGGCGGCATCTGCAACGCATTGGCGATGGGTGCGTCCGGGAATTGACCCATGTATCCCGAAATATACATGGCCGGCAGCCGCCAGGATCCGTTGAAGTTGCCGACGAGCGGTGTCTGATCTTCGGGCGTGTCGCTCAGAAACACCGACAGACCCTCCAGCGAGGTCACGGCCTTCACGCCTTCCGCGAAGCTGAAGGTGAAATCCATACACAGCCAACTTGGCACGCCGTAAGCCTGATTGCCCCCTGCCGTGACGGCCGCGAGACCGATATCCTGATAATTGTCCAGCGGCATTTCCGTCGGCAGGATCAGATCGCTGTCCGCCAGAAACTGCAGATACAGCATATCGAGTTCCATAATATCGAAACCGTCCGCGCCCAAAAGCCTCGTCAGGCCCTCATAACTGTATATGTCGAGATTGCCGTTTAACACGGCGTTCAGCAGTACATCGGGATTCTCGGTCTGATATGTCTCGATCACATGCTGTACCATGGCGTTGAACGTGCCCCCTGGCAGGTTGGGCAAATAGGGGTACAGTGCGGCATTGAGAACCCGCGACTGTGTGCCTGTGAAGTAAAAATAACCGTCCGGTCCATCCGGGGTGATGGCCATGTGGCTGGTTTTGAGACCACCGCAATCGGCCCAGTCGATGACAGGCTTTTCCTGTTCGTATGACGGGCCGACGACGAAGCTTTTGCCGGCTTCAACCGTGATGGTCCAGTCGAACGGCCAGCCGGTCGCCATGGTATAGCCGTCCACAGAACATGTGATTGCCGCGTCCGAGCTGTTGCGGATCACCAGTGACCCGGCATGCGCGGAAGAGACGGCCATCGTAACGACGGCCAAAACCCCAAAAAGCCTGACCATGTGACCGAGTGCGAATTGTGATGTTGGCATGATTTCCCCCAAACCCCGGTGAAGACACCGGGGCTGTGTCAACGCCATACAGGCGCGTATTCCCGTATATGTAGATATATTGGAAAAAATTATACTTATAAATTGATTAATACAAGCAATAAGTGATTAAAGTCATGCCATTACAACAGGGTGTGGGATGCAATCCCCGGCAAGGAGCAGGCATTATATAAAGAAAGGGCCGCTTGCGCGGCCCATGGGTGAGGGCGGGGCTGATCCCGCCGTGTGTTTCCGGCAAGAGCGTGTCAGCGCCCATTTCCCAGAACGCGTTCGAGTTCTTCGCGGGTATGATCGCTGTCGATGGTTCGAACGGCCTTTTCAAAAGAGGCGCGCATTTTGCCGGTCCGGGGCATCATGCCGGCGACCTGTTGCAGGACCATGCCCTTTTCGTGGTCGCTTTCCATGTTTTGTGTCGACTGAACGAGGGCGATCCAGCCGTCTTCATCGAGCATCCCTTGTGCGATGATCATGCTCAACGCCAGACGCTTTTCATAATTGCTTTCAATACTGTCCGCGGCATGCAGAGCGTTTCGCGTGGTTTCGCCCGAGGTACCGATTTTATGGCTGATCGCGCCGATCAGCAGCCGCAGTTCATAGTCGCTTTCGATCGTAGTGCCCGCAAGGTCGAGAATGTCGCGGACCTGTGCATCGGTCATATTGCTACGCGCAATCATCTGCTCCAGCAGAAGGCGCAGTTCGTAGTCGCTCTCGATTTTTTCGGCGATGCGGATCAAAAGGGCGTTGGTGCGCTCGCTGGGTTCGAAGCGATTAATATAAGCACTGGTCAACAGTCTGAGCTCATAATCGCTCTCGATTTTTTCGGCGGCGCTCAGAATGTCCTCGAAGCTGCTGTCGCTGAGGGACGGCTGGGAGATCAGATGCGTCAGCGCCAGTCTGGTGTCATAGTCGCTTTCCATTTTTCCGATCTGTCCGATAAGACGCTTCAATTCTTTTTCCGTCAGGGTGGCATTGTCGACCAGATGCTGGCTGTAAAGGCGTGTTACATAATCGCTGTCGATTTTTTCCAACTCGTCCAGAACCGCGTCGGTACCGCCCTGGCGGATCAGACTGTCGACCCGTTCGGCCGCGTTGAAACCAGCCTCCCGGCTCAGCGTTATCAGGCTTGAAGTGATCCATTTCCGGGTTCTGCCGTCGATGGGTATCTCAGTGCCGTCTTCGTAATAGCTGAGAGCGAGGGTATCGCTGTCGCGGCTGTTTTCGACCAGAAGGCGCCGCCTGGCCCTGTCGCCGGTGGTTAGCAGTTCGAAGTAACCGCCTGGCGACAGGCCGATGATATTGTCCAGAGCGTCGGACAGTTTGACGTGGCCTTTCCAGTGGACGGACAGGGTATCGTCATGGTCGTCGCCGACAATATTGATCGTACCGGTGACGGGACGCCCATCTTCCATCGTCATATTGCCGACCAGATGCCGCGAAACTTCATATCCGCGTTTGTCGGAAATGGCCCGGTCCGTACCCAACAGGCCGGAAGAGAGAACGAGCGGCCCGCCCTCCGGTGCCGTTTTAGTACCGTCTAAAGATATGGACGGTAGCGGCGGTTCGGGAGTAACGCCCGGAATCGTCACGACTTCAGGGATCAGGACGACACGGGGCGCGGTATGCGGAGGGCTGGCCTGACTGTCAACGCCGGGAACCATCACCACGATTGGCGCTGCGCTTGGATCAGGCTTGGGCAGTGTATCCGCGATCTCGGCATAATCCGGTGCCGCATCACCGGGCAGGGCCGCGGCGATCTGGATACCGGGCAGGCCAAAAGCGATGCCGGCCATCAGGGTGGCAAGCAAGGCTTTGGCCGGGCGGCCCACGGCGTTCTGCTGGCCGTCTTCGGACAATAGCCGTTCTATTCGGTCGGTCAGGATGGTTTTGCGTCCTGTCATGGCAAATCCCCACTGTTGCTGCTGTTTTTCATCGTTTATTTTATAGGCGCAGGCATACAGGGCCTCCGCCACTGCGCGCGGGTCCGCGATCAGGCGCGCGGCCCAGGCGTCAGCCTGCAGTTCCGCCAGATCCGTCAACCGCTTCTCGGCCAGGCGGAACAATGGCTGGAAGAAGAAAATCCGTGTCAGGCATTGCAGGGCGATCAGCATCACCGGATCGCGCCGCACCGTGTGTGCCAGTTCGTGTGCCAGCAGGCTTTTCAGCTCATGGGACGGCAGATCGTCAAAGGCCCAGTCAGGCAGGCAGATTTCCCGGCCTGGCAGACAGATGGGGCTGCCGATCCGGTTCGACCGGCTAAGATAGGGGGCATGCCGGATGCCCGCATCGGCGCATAGCCTGTGAAGCGCTTCGAAAGGGGGCGTGCCGACGGCGATACGCTGACGGGTGCCGAGCTGGCGCGCCGCCAAACCATAGCGCAGCAGCAGAACCGCCAGCCCGAGAGCGATCAGCACCAGTACCCCCGTCATGGCCTGACGGGACCAGGACGTGGAGACGGAACCCCTTTCTTCCGCGGCAGGGCCGGGGGCCGGTATATCCGCCCCCGGCAGTTCGGCCTCGCGCAGTCCGGTCACGGTTGATGACGGAACAGTCCGCAGGGTGGATGGATCCGTATCCGGCAGAAAAACGAACGGTTGCTTGGACAGGCCCTCGCTGTCGGTTTCGGGCCGGGAGTAATTTTCCATGCCGCCTGCGGCGGTCTGTGCTTGTATTGCCGGTGCCATCTCGTCCGGTCCATACTGGTCCGGTGTGAGAATACGGGGGATGTTCCGTGTGACGGGGGTTCGCGTGGCCGTTGTGGCCGGAACCGGAATATCCACCCTTAAAACGGAGGGGGACGGTATCGGTAACAGCAGACAAAGACTGGCCGTGACCGCCAGTTTCCAGCCTGTTTCCGCGATATCAGCGCGCTTGAAAAGATCAAAACGCTCCGCCAGCCAGACACCGCCGAGGATCAGGGTGCTGCCGGCTGCAAACCGCAGAAGCACGGCCAGAACGGCGTATTCCGAGGTCAGCGCGTTCATGTTTCGTCTCCCGGTTTATGGCCGTTCGGCACAGTAGTGTCATGCCGGTCCAACATGGTGCGCACATTGTCCAGTTCGTCCTGATCGATGTCCCCTTCGCGGACCATATGGGCAAGAAGCGCTTTGGGGTCCCCGCCGAACAGCGTTCCCACCAGCGAGCCCAGCATGGAACGGCGGACGTCCTTTTCCGCCACAAGGGGATGGAAGACCCGCTCGCGTCCGACCATTTCAGATGACAGAACGCCTTTTTTTTCCAGCCGGGTCAGCAGGGTGGCCACCGTGGTGTAAGCCGGTGCGCTGTCGCCCAGGGCGGAATGAACCTGACGGGCGGAGCCGCTGCCAAGTCGCCACAGAATGGAGACAAGCGTATATTGCTGATCGCTGAGCCGGGTATCGTGTGTCATGGAGGACTCCATCTACTACAGTTGTCGTATTTACGACATGTGTAGTAGATGGAGTCAAGGAGATAAATCGCCTTTCCGCGATATATCTCCTAAAGTGTTGTTTTGATTACAGTTTCGTTACCAAAAGGCTGCCGACGGAGTAGCCGGCGCCGAAGGAACAGATCAGTCCCCGGTCACCACTCTTCAAATCAGCACGGTGTTCGTGAAAGGCAACAACGGAGCCGGCGCCTGCGGTATTGCCGTATTCGTCCAGCACGGTCGGCGCGTCTTGCGGGGTGGGGGCCCGGTTCAGAAGTTTTTTGGCCGCATACATATTCATGTTGATATTGGCCTGATGCAGCCACATCCGGCTGATATCGTTGACGGTCAGGCCGCTGTCTTCAAGCTGCTCGGAGACGAATTTGGTGACTATGGGCAGCAACTCGCGGAACACCTTGCGGCCTTCCTGCACAAAGAACATGTCGTCCCTGTCCCAGGAGTCGTCCTCAATGCGGGTCAGGGGGCCATAGTGCGAGCGGATGTTGCTGGAAAATTCCGTGTAGGACTTGGTGCCGTCGATCCGCCAGCCTTCGCCGCTGCCGGCCAGGTCGCTGCGTTCCATGACGACCGCCGTGGCAATGTCGCCGAAAATGAAATGGCTGTCACGGTCGCGGTAATTGACCAGTGTGGAAAAGATTTCCGGATTGATCATCAGCACCCGTGTCGCCGTGCCGCTACGGATGGCATTGTAGCCGTTGATCAGGGCAAAGGTGGCGCTGGAACAGCCCATGATCATGTCCCATGCGGTTCCGCGCGTGCCGAGAAAATGCTGCACCTCGATACCAAGCGCCGGAAAATAGCGCTGTTGCAGGGCCGCCGAACAAATGACCAGATCGATATCGTCCGCCTTGCGCCCGGCCTGGTCGAGAGCTTCGCGCGCGGCCTGCATGGCCATGTCGGCCTGGAGCGAGGGTTTGGTGTCGTCGCCGTGCGCGCCTTCAGGGAAATGGGGCATCATCCGGTTGCCGTCCACCACGCCGCTGGTGTCGATCATATGGCGGGCCTTGATGCCTGAAGCCTTTTCGATGAATTCGGCACTGGAATGCTGTTTGGGGGGAAGCAGCCCGGCGTCGATATCGGCCTTATGGGTGGCGTTGTAATCGTCCACATACTGGTTGAAGGCTTCGACCAGTTCCTCATTGCTCAGCCGCGCCGGCGGTACATAAACGCCTGTGCCCGTGATGGTGACATCAACCATGAATCCGTAATGCTCCCTGAACCGTCACTCTGTGTACATATTATGATGCATTGCATCAAAATGGGTGCTCTCTTGGCAAGAGGCAAGACGCTATCGCCTGAAACCGCCGAGGTCCAGCCCTATAGCGTGGCGGGCAAAGCCCCTGCGGTAACAAGTGCACGCCATGCTGTGGCGGATATGTTTCACCCGTCTACGACGGGCGCCGGCCATTATGACCAGTCACCATTGCCAATTACCCTGCCAGTCACCCTTGTCCGGGCGGCATGGATATCTTGTCTGTCAGCAGCATTCTTTTGTGCTAGCAAGTGCCCATGTCCATTTGGGGAAAACTGATCGGCGGTGCGGCCGGGCTTGCCATTGGCGGGCCTATCGGTGCGCTTGTCGGGTTGAGCGTCGGCGCGGCGGTCGATGCGGGCATCGAGCGTGCGCTCGTGCGCGATGACGAGGCCACGCGCAAGCTGGCCTTTACCATCGGTGTGATTGCGCTGGCCGCCAAAATGGCGAAGGCGGACGGCCGTGTCACCCGCGAAGAGGTCGACGCGTTCAAGGCGGTGTTCCGTGTGCCTCCCGACGAAATGGCCAATGTGGGCCGGGTGTTTGACATGGCGCGGCAGCACACGGCCGGATATGAGGCCTATGCCCGCCAACTGGCCGGACTGCTGAAAGACAACCGGACGGTCAAGGCGGATCTGCTGGAGGCCCTGTTCTTCATTGCCAAGGCCGACGGCGAGATACACCCGCGCGAGATTGACTATCTGCGGGATGTGGCGCGTATTTTCGGTTGGGACGATGCGGCCTTTGCCGCCCTGCGGGCCCGTCATATGGCACCCGATCCCGATTGCCCCTATACCATTCTCGGTGTGCCCCATGATATCGGTATGGACGCGCTGCGCAGGCGCTACAGGACGCTGGTGCGGGAAACCCACCCCGACAGACTGATCGCCGAGGGCGTTCCCACGGACCTGATTGCCGTGGCCACCCGCCGCGCCGCCGAAATCAATGCCGCCTATGACAGGATCATGGTCGAGCGTGGTGCGTCCCCCAACACCCGGTAGGTCAAAATCGTGTTCCCCCAGAAACGTGCAGGATGAAACAACGATGTCTTTTGCCGATTTACTTCTTGCCGTGGTCATCAACGCCGTCTGGGGGCTGAACTTTGTCGCCGTCAAATGGGCCGTTGCCGATTTTCCGCCGCTGGTCGCCAACACCATCCGTTTTTTCAGCGTGGTGATTCTCCTTATCCCTTATTTGAAAGTGATCCCCGGCCAAATGAAAGGGATTGCCCGTGTGGCGGTCATACTGGGGGTTTTTCATTTCGGGACGATCTTCTATGCCATGGCGATCGCCGAGGATATCGCACCCGTTGCCATTGTGGCCCAGCTCGGGGTGCCGTTTTCCACAATTCTGGCCGCCATCATGCTGAAGGAAGCGATCGGGTGGCGGCGCGCCATGGGCGTCGCCCTCAGTTTTGCCGGGGTTCTGATCATGGGTTTCGACCCTCGGGTGTTTAACGATCTGGACGCCGTTGTCTGGATGGCCGTGGCAGCGTTCCTGTTCGCCCTGGCTGCCATTTACATGCGACGGATCAGGGATGTGCCGGCCATGACAACGCAGGCCTGGGTCGGGATTGCCGGCATTGCCGGGTCCCTGTCCCTGTCCCTGCTGTTTGAAACCGGGCAGGTCGACGCCGTGCGTCAGGCCGGCTGGCTTGCCTGGGGGGCCGTTCTCTATAGCGGGATCATGTCGTCCATCGTCGGGCATGGGGGTATGAATTATCTGCTGCGCAAATATGAGGTGGCGGTTGTGACCCCCTATTTCCTGACCACGCCGCTGTTCGCCGTGCTGGGCGGTGTTCTGCTTCTGGATGAAACGCTTGGAGGCAGAACCATCGTCGGTGCCGCCGTCACCCTGGTCGGTGTGGGGATTGTTAACCTGAGAATGGCCAAACGCAAGCAGCTGCCCCCGGCCGCGCGGATCGGGGACGCGCCGTGACGGATATGCCCCCTCCGCTGCCGCGTATCATCGACCATCCATCGCCCAGCCATGATGCGCGCCCCACGGATGCAGGCGTCGACATGGTTATTCTGCATTATACCGGCATGCCCACCGGAGAGGCGGCGCTGACGCGTTTGTGCGATCCGTCGGCCAAGGTATCCGCGCATTATCTGATTGAGGAAGACGGCCGGCTGTTCCGTCTGGTGGACGAAGACAGGCGTGCCTGGCATGCCGGTGTTTCCCGCTGGCAGGACTGCGATAATTGCAATCATGTGTCCATCGGGATCGAACTGGTCAATCCGGGGCATGAATTCGGATACCGTCCGTTCCCAAGTCCGCAGATCGATACAGTGCTGGCACTGCTGAGCGATATTCAGGGGCGTTGGTCCGTGCCGGCTTCGCGGTTTGTCGGACATAGCGATGTGGCGCCCGCGCGCAAGGCCGATCCTGGTCCTCTGTTCCCGTGGGACCGTCTGGCGCGGCATGGATTCGGCCTGTGGTCGGCGCGGGACGGCGCGGACCCCACCCCGCTTGCCCGGACGGGAGACCGGGGTGCGCAGGTTGCCGCAATGCAGGAACGTCTTGGCGCGCTGGGCTACGGTCTGAAACCGTCAGGCCTTTATGATCATGAAACCGAGGCCGTGGTGCGGGCGTTTCAGATGCATTGGCGGCCAAATTCGGTGACAGGGGTTTTCGATCGCGGCAGCGGCATTATCTTGAAAGATGTTCTTGATCGGGCGCAAGTCCGGGGCGGAACGGGACAGTTTTGATACCAGACCTTGGCTTGATAACAGACCCGGACCGTTGGTCCGGGCCGAGAGATAAACCATATGACGGGTTGGAGAAGTGTATGACACGCAAGTCCGCGTTTGTGGGGGTATTGCTGGCGGGTGCGGTGATGACGGTGGCGGGGCCGGCCATGGCCCAGCAGAATGGCGTCAGCCAGTCGCATCGGCCGAACGGGGCCACCCAGGCCTGCCTGTCGGCACCGAGTGCTGACTGTGCCATCTCAGCGGCGCTTGAGACGGTGATCAATGAAGAATCCGGCCTGGAAAAAGCCAAAATTCTGGTTGGTGTTGCCCGGTCCCTTCTGGACGGAGGCGATTCCGAGCGCGCCGCCGCCACCCTGATGCTGGCGCTGGAAGAGGCCCGGTCCGTGGGACTGAGCCTGGTGACACAGGAAAAAATCAAATCCATCGCGCCGCTTGTCGCCCGTACCGGCGATGGGCGGATGGCACTGGCGCTTGCCGAAGAAATCCAGATCCAGACCGTGCGTGACCGGGTTTATCTGGATATTGCCACGGAGAACGCGGCACGCGGCGCAGCGGAGGATGCAAGAAACACCCTGGCACTGGTCAGCTCCGACAGCCGGGCCAAATGGCGCGAACTTGTCTTTTTCGCCCGGCAACCGTCCGAATTCGGCGGGGCGGCGGCTGTCGCCGGATACCGTACGTGGGTGGGTGGTCTGGAACGGCCCGAAGACCGTTATCGCGGCCTGTCCCTTTTGGCGGCGGCCCAACACCGTCTGGGCGATCTGGCGTCGCGCGATGCCCTGTTGCTTGAGGGCGATGAGCTGTTCGGTGCCATACTGGGCCTGAACCAGAGGGCGGCTGCGGCGGTTGAAAGGCTGCGTGCCTTTTTCGAGGCAGGGCTGGACGGTGAAATTTTCGCCGGTGCTTACCGTCAGGCACTGCTGCATGGCGGCAGGGTGCGGTCCTCGCAGGCATTGGCCGATTTTGTCGAGCGCATCGGCCCGGTCGAGGCCGCAACGGGCGAAATCGCCGAGGCACTCGCCCGGGCGGAGGTTTTCGGTGAACTGGCGCCCCGCGCCCGCTATCTTGCCAGTCTGAATGTGCGCGGCAGTGCCGGCGCGGTTACGCAGGAACAGGGCGCGGCCCTGCGTGGTGGGTACCAGGCCCTGATGGCGGACCTCGGCGATATCGAAAGTGCTTATGAGCGGGACCAGATCCGTCTGGCGCTTCTGGAAGGCGCCCTTGTCAATCGTGACGACGCGGCGGCCCGTGATATTGTCGGCAAGCTTGAGGATGACGACAATCAGGCGCTGGGTCTGGCATTGATGGCGCCTTTGTTGAACTAAAGGCAGAATCCGACTTTTGGCATTGTTGACAAGGGGCGTGGTTCTGAGCAATCCACGCCCCTTTTCCTGATCGATCAGGCCCGTTCACGCCAAATCACCGAACAGCCGTCAAGACTTTGCGCCCGATGGGGGCGGGACCGCCGGTCGGGCCGCACCGGGAGAACCGGCGGTGCCTTGTGGCGGGACTGCGGGTTTTTGACCGGCAGGGGCCGTGACGGCGCGCCGCCGTGTCAGCCACAAAAAGGCGGCCGGTGCGAAATAAAAACTGACGATCATCGACAGGAAGGCCCCGCCGGCGATCGCGACGGCAAAGGGTGGCCAGAAAGCGCCGCCCGCCAGGATCAGCGGCATGAACCCCCCGACCGTGGTGATGGTTGTGGACAGGATGTGCCGCCCCGTCTTCATCACGCCGGCGATGACCGTGTCGGCGTCACCGGCGCGCGCGCCGGGCAGTCCGCGCAATTCGGACAGGATGACGATGGCCGCATTGATGGCCAGCCCGATCAGGCCCATCAGCCCTATGATGACGACAAAGCTCAAGGGATAGTCGAACACCCACAGCGAAAACAGCCCGAGCCCGGCAGCCTGGGTCGCAGCGGCAAAGGTCACGAAGGCCATGCGGAAGCTGTTGAAGGTCAGAACGATTGCCAGCAGCATCAGAACAATCAGCAAGCCGACAGTCCCGAACAGCTTGCCGAGCGCTTCGTCCCGCTCCGCGCTTTCGCCGCCGAACTCGATCCTGTAGCCGGGCGGCACAATGATGTCGGCCTGTGCCAGTGCGGCTTGCAGGGCATCGAAAGCGGTCTGCGGCAGGATGCCGAAATCCAGATAGGCCTGCACGGTGTTCATGCGTTCGCTGTCCAGACGTGGAATGGCGCCGACCTTGGTTGTCAGTTCCACATCGGCGATGGCCGATATGGGCAGGTCGGCAAAGGACCGATCCGCTTCCAGCGCGCGGGCGGGGCCCATCAGATTCATATCGGCAATGGCGCCGATATCCCGCCGGCGGTCGCGGTCCAGGATCAGACGCACGGGGACTTCCTGTGTTTCCTCGATCACATGGGTGGCGACGATGCCGTTGGTCAGGGCCTGAAGCTGGCTTTCCACCTGGGCCAGTGACAGGCCGGCCACCGATACGTCATCTTCGCGCGCCACAACCGAGACCATGGGGCGTCCGGCCTTCAACGTGGTCCGGGTGAAGGTGACGTGGGGCAGGCGACTGACGATGCTGCGCAAGTCGTCGCCGATTTCTTCCAGAACACGCAGGTCCGGGCCGATGATACGGACCTCCAGCGGTGCCTGAATGGGCGGGCCGGTCCCGAATTCGCGCACCAGCACCATGGCTTCGGGCACCAGCAGGGTCAGTTCCTCTTGCAGGCGGGGCACCAGTTTCGGAACGTCCGAGAAACTGTCAACGGTGATGACGGTCTCGGCAATGGACACGACACCGTCGTTGGAGGCGAACATGTTGTAATAAAATTTTGCCGGACGTGACCCGATAAACCAGTGACTGGACCGCAGCGCCGGCTCCTGCTGGAGACGCGCCTGGATGCGTTCCACGGCGCCGCGCGTTTCCTCGATCGCGCTTTGCGCCGGCATGAACAGCTGGATGCGAAACTGGTTCCGGTCACTGATGGGGAAAAACTGCTCGGTCAACTGACCGGCGAGAACGAAGCCGAAAAGCGGAATGCCCATGGCGACGATCATGGACCGCAGCGGTCGTCGCACCGACCATTCCAGCGACCGGCGAAAACGGTCCGCCAGCCAGCGGCCTTCAATCCCGTCCCGCCACCAGAGACGCCGGCGCGTATCGTTTTCCGCCACCTTGCGGCCTTCGACCAGTCTGCCCGCGACCGCGGATATAATGGTAAAGGCGATGACATAGGATGCGATGAGAGAGGCGATCACGGCCGCCGGGACACCGATCATGAAGTCGCCGGCATTGCCCGGCATCAGGATCAGCGGCATGAAGGCGATAATGGTCGTCACCGTACTGCCGGCCAGCGGCAGCCACAGTTTGCGCACGGTTTTGGCGACGGCGACTGACCGGCGCTCGCCTTTCAGGCGGCGTTGTTGAATTTCATCCGTGATGACAATGGCATTGTCCACCATGATCCCGAGAGCCACGATCAGACCGGTGACAAGGACCTGTTCGATCCTCAGCCCCATGATATTGGTGATCGCCAGAGCCGCCAGCAGGGTCAGCGGCAGGATGGATGCCGCCACCACCGACGCCCGGTAGCCCAGTGACACCATCAGGACCGAAACCACGACCAGCGCACCGACGGCCAGGTTGCCCATCAGATCATTCAGACGGGCATCGGCATAGTCACGCTGGTCGAAAATCCGCTCCAGTGTGATGGACGACGGCAGGGTCGCCTCAAAATCCCGCATCAGCCGGTCAACCTGCATGGACCAGGCGTCAATCCGGTTGTCCTGAAACATCCGGGCAGCCACGACGACGCCGTAATAGCCGTCCAGATAGGTCAGACGGCCGGGCGGGTCCTCGAAAGCCCGTTCGACCGTTGCCACGTCACCGATGCGCAGGCTGGCGCCGCGTTCGTCAAAATCCAGGGGAATACGGCGGATCCGTGCCAGACTGTCCAAGGCACCTGATACTTCCACCACCATGCGGTTGCGGCTGTCGGATACAACGCCGGCCGCGCTGCGGGCATCCGATCCCTGAACCCTTTGCGCCACGGTATCGATGGACAGGCCGTGGGCGGCCAGGGCCGCATCATCGAGATTGACGCGGATTTCCTCCTGCGGCAGGCCGAGCACATCGACAAAATCCGTACCCGCGAGATTGCGTAGGCGGCTTTCCAATTCCCGCGCGTGACGTCCCAGAATGGCATAGTTGATAGGACTTTCAGCCCGCCAGGTCAGGGCCAGAATGGCGGAATGGGCGTAAATACGCGTATCCGAAAAGTCGGGTGCACCGGCCCCTTCCGGCAGGTCAGTGACCTCCGCGACCTTGTCGCGCAGGCGCGCGGTGATCGGTTTGGCGTCATCGACGCGGTCTTCCAGTTCAATGGATATGAAGGAAATGCCGGGTCTGGATGTGCTGCGGATTTCCTTGACCTCGGCGATTTCGCGCATCTTGCGTTCAAGCTTCTCCGTGACCTCGGCCTCGACCCGCTCGGCGTCGGCGCCGGGGTAAAAGGTGGTGACCTGCACGATGCGGCTTTCCATATGGGGATCTTCCAGCCGCGGCATGTTGAAAAAGGCGTTCAGCCCGGCGGTCAGGATCAGCAGCAGGATCAGCCAGACGACACGGGGATGATTATAAAGAGAACCTTGCATCGGACTGTCTTTCACACGTGTGGGGCCGGCGCTGTCAGCCTATGGAGGCCGGGCTGTCGTCCAGAATGGTCACGCGCTGGCCCGGTGCCAGACGGTCAATGCCGTCGGCAATGATCCGGTCGCCGCCGGACAGGGTGCCGGTGACAAAGACACGATCGCCGTCCGTGTGCAGGATCTGTACGTTTTCAAAGCGCACATGCGGGCCGTCGGGACCGTCGGTGACCTTGTAAACACGCCACAGGCCGCGCACATCGGCCGACAGGCTTCTCAGCGGTATCCACGCGCCACCGGCTTCATGCCAGTTGCGGACAATGGCGGTGACCAGCTCGCCGCGGGTGATGCCGCTGCCCGGCAGGTCGAACGTTGCCATCATGGTGCGGGTTTCCCCAGTAATGACGGGAACAATGGCTTTCAATGTTGCCGTTTCGATGGGCTTGCGTCTGCCGTTATAAAGGGCAATAGGCATACCGGAGCGCACAGCCGCCGCGATATCGGGGGGCAGGCCGATCTGCGCTTCCATCACACCGTCTTCAATCAGTTCCAGAATGGCACTGCCGGCGGCGGTCACCGTGCCTTCGTCGGCCATGCGGGCGGTGATCGTACCGTCAAAAGGTGCGCGAATACGCGATTTTTCCAGATCCACATCCAGGGCCCCGATGGTCGCGGCGAGCCGTCCCAGACGTGCTTTCAGCGCGGTTGCGTTGGCCTCGGCTTCGTCCAGGCGCTGGGCGGAGGCATGACCGCGTGCGTGCGTCTCGCGCACGCGGTTCAGTGTGCGCTCTGCGAGCGCGAGGTTGGCTGCCGCTTCATCCCGTTCCGCGCGAACCTCGGCCAGGCGCGCATGCAGGCGGGCCGTGTCCAGCTCGGCCAGCAGATCGCCCCCTTTAACGCGGTCGCCCTGATCCACATGGACACGGGCAAGGGTGCCGGCCAGCTCAAAGGACATGGGGCTGGTGCGCGCGGCTATGGCGCGTCCCGTAAAACTGCGGCGGGCATAATAGCCGGGGGCAAGTTCGACCGTGACCGTCCGCACGGGCAGGGCGCGGCTGGCCCCGATTGGATCAAAACCCTTTGGGATATCCTGTCCGGACTGGGCGCTGAGACGGAGGGCGAGAATGGCCAGAATGACGCCCACACCCGCCACCGCGAGAACAAGGCGAAGTGCACCGCTGCCCGTCAGCCGGACACGGCCCAATACGTATTCTGTCAGGTCCCGATTGGCGAGACCCGTGCCCGTCGGAGGGGTATGCGATGGCATAAGCCGTTTCCTTAGATTGCGAAGCTGCCGTCAGGCCATTGCGGCCAGCGCGCCGTCTACTCCAAACACCATATCGTCATCCGCCGGCCACCCGAGGGATACGCTGGCAAGACGGGCGTTGCGGATATATCGATTTGCCCGAGAGTATCCATACACTTTCTGGACTGATCAGTCCAGTAATTATTCATTGTTCATTGCCGGGAAACGTGGCATAGTCATCAAAGTGACAGAAAAATGACAACACGTCCGAGAATAAAGTGTTGTTTCATAGGGCTTTGGGCAGAAGGAAAGGGCCAGTCTAGTGGCGGATACGGCGGTAGCCATAATGCAGGATACCGCAGCCGAAGGGGCGGTTGCGCATCAGGTAGGGAACGAGACAAAAAATCAGGGCAGGGGGCGTCCACGATGTGTGGAAAAGAATCAGGCCATACTTGAGGCAGCGACCGCATTGTTTCTGGAGAACGGGTTCGACGGCACCAGCATGGATGAGGTGGCACGCCGGGCCGGTGTTTCAAAACAGACTGTTTACAGTCACTTCGCCGGTAAGGAACAGCTGTTCGCGGCATCCACCCGCGCCAAGATCGAAGAGCATTACCCGGAAAATGTACTCAGCCGTGTCGGTGCCCATTCTCTTGAAAGCGATTTGAGAACAGTTTCCGACCATATCGCCGAACTGATGTTGGGCGAAGAGGCCATCGCCATGTTCCGCCTGTTGGTGGAACGCGGCGGCAAGGGCCCCGATCTGGCCGAGCTGTTCTGGCAGTCCGGCCCGCTGGACATGCTTGACAGTCTGAAAGCGTTTCTCGGCCAGTGGTGTGAACGGGGCGAGCTGGACATTCCCGATCTTGAACTGGCCGCCATGCAGCTTGTCAGTCTGTTGAAAGGGGGGCTCCATTACCGCCTCGCCATCGGGCTGGTTGACAGGGTGGACCGTGCCACGCTTGATGCCCATGTGACAAACTGCATCGATGCATTTTTGAAGCTGTATAAGTCCGGGCGCTGAACGGTTCTCTTGCTAAACGGACCGGCTGCTGAACGTTCTGGTGCCCAGGCGCCTTTCAGGTGCGGACGGCGTGACGCTCAGGTGCCTGAGCCGGACGTGTCCTCCGTTCCGGATCCGTCTTTTGAGGCCATGCCCGGCCCTTCCAGGGGGATCGACGAATAGCGTGCATTGGCCGTATCGCCGCTTAACGTATTGGGCAGTGTTTCGACCTGTAACCGGGTCGCCGGGCCGAGACGGGTGTCGAAGATGATTTCGTCACCGCCGCCACCGCACGCGGCAAGCCCCAGGCTGGTGAAAACGAGCAGGCTGGATTTTTTCATGGATTCGTCACTCCGGCGAAATGTGGGCGGAGACTGCCGCAAAGCTTCGCCGGGATCAATAGCCGATCGCTGGAAAGCATGTTCGGTATGTAATGCGCCGTTGCGGTATGCATCGCGCAAACCTTGACCATGCCGCCCGGCAATGCCTTATATGGAACAGGCAGATGGCCGGATGGCCGCCGCCGCCCCATGGGCGGGGGAGGAAAGTCCGGGCTCCACGGAAACACGGTGCCGGTTAACGGCCGGCGAAGGCGACTTCAGGGACAGTGCCACAGAAAGCAAACCGCCTGTCTTGCGGCAGGTAAGGGTGAAAGGGTGCGGTAAGAGCGCACCGCGCCCCTGGTAACAGGGGTGGCAGGGTAAACCCCACCGGGAGCAAAACCAATAGGGATGGTTGCTGGCAACAGCAGGCGGGTTTCCGCGCCACCGTCCGGGTCGGTTGCTTGAGCCTGTCGGCAACGGCAGGCCTAGAGGAATGGCCATCCATCCGCGCCATGCGGAGGACAGAACCCGGCTTACAGGCCATCTGCTTCCTTATATTCCGGCATATGCCGACGGCATGCCCTGCCGCCCGCCTGTCAGTCGGCTTCGCGCATCAACAGGGCCAGATCCTTCACCGACAGGCCAATTCCGGTTTCGGCAATGCCATGCGCGGCGTACTTGCGTGCATTGCTCTTTTTATTCTGGCTCAGCTTCCATGTGGCGTCGATTTTGCTCACGGCCAGACGGCAGGCTGTGATGGACCGCATCATGCGTTCCATCAGGCCTTGTGTCATTTTCCCCGATGTCCATGGCGGCTTTGGGATCAGCCGTTTTTCAAAATGTGCTGACAGACGGTCCAGAAGCGGCGCCAGAGCGTCATCCGGGAGGCAGCCTGCCTCTCCCTCGATGCGCACGGCAATATAGTTCCATGTCGGGACCTGATCTTTCAGGTCATACCAGTCGGGAGAGACATAGCTGTCCGGTCCATTGACCAGGAAGACGGCTTTTTTGGGTGTTGTGAGAGCCTCTGCCATCGGATTTGACCGGACCAGATGGAAATCAAGGTGAGACCCGTCATGCGACAGGAGGGCAGGGATGCAGGATGTCATGGGGCCGTTTTCGCCGTTGATGGCAAGCGTGCCGAAGGCGCGGTCGCGTACGAATGCGATGTTGCGATCGTTGGTAGCCCTGCGAAACGTTCGGTTCGGATGCATGACGGTATCTGTTTGGCCAATCCTTGGGTGGAACTGAATAAACCGGTACAGCCATCATGTCACGGCATGATGGCGGCAGTGAAACGGTATTCTTTTCAACAAAGTATGTTGGCTGTCCGACCATTCCATCCGGCCTGCCCCCTGCTGAATTTATAAAGATTATGACGTCAGTCGGTCTCTCGGCTAAGGTCCTGGGTCATACCTGCCCAAAGGCAGGTGCGAAAACGATCCATCGGGGGGATGTACATGAAAACGGCTGTCAGAACATTTGTGTTGCTGGCCATGATTGCCGGCGGTGCGGTGCATGCGCAGGAAGAGCAGGGTGATGAGAAACGCTTTGCCGACCTGACGGCCGGGCTGGAGCTGCGTGCCGGGCTGGTCGACCTGTATGCGGATACGGAAAAGGCAAAAATACTGGCTGCGCTGCCGGCGCCGGATGAAGACGGCATCGCCGGGCGCTATCTTCTGGCCGAATATCTCACCGGCGGCCTTGGCTCCAACCCGCTGGGGCTGGACCGCAGCGTTCCCTCCGGCACGCGCCTGATCCATCTGAAGGCCGTTGGAAAACGACTGATGGTGGAGGTTGAAAACACCGACTTTCGGGCCAGCAGCGGCCGCGCGTCGGAGGAACGCGCGGTCGAGACCAGCTTTGCCCGGTCCATCATCTGGTCCGGCGAGATACTGGCGCGGGAAGACGGTACAGGCCGCCTGCTGGTGGATATGACCGGATTTTTCATGCGTGACGCCATCGGCGTGACGGCCCGGCTGAAGGCTCGCGGACAGGGCAGTTTTTCCCTTGATCCGGGCAGAAGCTATGTGGACCTGGGCCAGACGCACAGTTTCCCCTTGAATGTGGAGGTGGATGCCCACCTGACCTTTAAAGGGACGGAGCCGGGCGAGGAGGTGCGGACCACGACGCCGGTGCCGGAAGCCGTGACCCTTATCGCCCATACAACGTTGATGAAACTGCCTGAGCCGGGATATGAACCCCGTCTGTACGATCCGCGCGCCGCCCTGATCGGGACCACCCATATCGATATGTCCGCGCCGCTTGACGGCGACACGGTGGTGCGTATGGCCCGCCGCTTCCGGCTGCAAAAGGATGCGGACGGCCAGGTGATCAGGCCCATCGTCTTTTATGTGGACAGCGGCGCGCCGGAACCGATCCGCAGCGCGCTTGTCGAAGGCGCCTCATGGTGGGCGGCGGCTTTTGAGGCTGCCGGGTTTCCGGGCGGATACCGTGTCGAGGTACTGCCCGAGGACGCACATCCCCTGGACGCGCGCTATAATGTGGTGAACTGGGTGCACCGGGCAACGCGCGGCTGGTCTTACGGTGCGGCGGTGCATGACCCCCGCACGGGTGAGGCGCTGCGCGGTGTCGTGCTGCTCGGCTCGCTCCGGGTGCGTCAGGATATCAAGATTTTCGAAGCCCTGCTCGGTGCCGGCAAAACCGGTACCGGTGCGGCGGATGACCCGGTGGAAATCGCGTTGGACCGTATTCGCCAGCTTGCGGCCCATGAGGTGGGGCATGCTCTCGGCTTTGCCCACAATATGGCGGCCAGCACCTATGGCGGCCGGGCCAGCGTCATGGATTATCCCGCGCCCGATATCCGGCTGGATGCGGGCGGCGTACCGGATGTGTCGCGGGCTTATGCCGTGGGCATGGGGGTGTGGGATATGTGGACGGTCAATTTCCTTTACGGCGATTATGGCGGGCGCGATGACCGGACGGCCCAGGATGCGTTGGTGGCCGAAGCCGCGCGGCAGGGGTACCTCTATGTCGGGGATACGGACAGCCGGTCTGTCGGCACCGGGCACTGGCGCGGTGCGCTGTGGGATACGGGCGAGGATGCCGTTACCAGTCTGCGGCGCACCCTGTCACTCAGACGGTATGCGCTGGACCGGTTCGGCGCGCGCAATCTGCGTCCCGGCGAACCTGTGGCCGCATTACAGACAAAGCTGGTACCGCTTTATCTGTATCACCGGTATCAACTGCAGGCGGCGGCAAAGTGGCTGGGCGGTCTCGACTTTGTTTACCGTCTTAGCGGAGACGGCGCGCCGGACGCTCGTATTCTGCCATGGACCGATCAGGAACGGGCTTTGACTGCCCTTCTGGATGCGCTTTCGCCCGAAGTGCTGGATGTGACCGATCCGGTGCTTGCGGCCCTGGCCCCGCTTGAGCGCGGCGATGACGACCCGCAGTTTCAGCGCGAGGTTTTTGCCGCGCGCACCGCGCCGCAATTCGATCTGGCGCGCGCTGCGGAAGTGGCCGCCAATCTGACTCTTGAGGCCATTCTGGCGCCTGCCCGTGCCAGCCGTCTGTCGGAGCAGGGGCGGCTGGACGGTCATCCCGGTCTTGCCGGTGTGTTGCAGCGTGTCAGCGCCCGCCTGGCCGCGCAGCCCCGTCGTGAAGGAGAGCGGGCGGCATGGCTGCGTGGGATTGTCCTGGGGCGCTATGTGGAACACCTGATCGCGCTGCGTGAGGCCGGCGGCCATGCCATGCCCGTCCGGGCAGAGGCCGATGCCGCGCTGGCAGATCTGTTGCGGATGCTGGAAAGACGCCGCGATGACGTGGCCGCGGCACTGACCCGTCGCATCGAGGACGCCTTTGCGCGGGCCCGTACACCCGCCGTTGTCCCGCCCGGCAGGCCGCCGGTGCCTCCGGGCAGTCCCATCGGTGCCGGTGGCGCCCGCGACCCGTTACAGCAGATGCGCGAGACCTGCTGGCATTGTGATGCCGCCATGGCCGGGATGTGACAGTGTGCTGAGGGACCGGTCCGTATACCGGTCTAAACGCTGGAATAAGGGGGGCTTCGGGCCCCCTTATTTGTTTTGGCGCTCTTCTATTCGTTTTCATGAATGGAACATATCATGAACAAATAACTATGAAGTCTTTTAAAGTAGTGAGCACGTTTTCCCAGGTGCGGTGTTTTCAAATCGCAGAAAACCTTGTTTATTCGTCTTGATTCCATTGACGCCCATAAAATCCCATGATACCCCATACAAACAGGGTAAAAACCCTAAGGCGCCCGAAATGGGTCTTCCGTGACGGCGGAAGGCCGGCACGGTTCGCAAAGACAGACGGTTTCGAGGACGGCTGGCGTTCTTAAAAAAAACCGCGCGGACACGGCTCAGGCTCAGGGAGAGCATCTTTCAGGTATGGGCGCCGCAGGTGGGGGACTGTTGGGCAATGGCATTGTTCCTGTCCACATTCACGATGAAGGTCGACAAGAAAGGGCGCGTCTCGGTCCCCGCGCCCTTTCGTGCGGCCGTGGATGGCGGGTCCTTCAAAGGCGTGGTGGTTTATCGGGCGCTGAAAGGCCACTTCCTCGAAGGAGCCGATCTGGCCTATCTGGAAGACCTGTCCCAGAAAATCTACAGTGATTTCGGTCCTTTCGACGATGATCAGATGGCCGTGGCCACGGCCATTCTGGCCGGAGCCAGCCAGCTGCCGTTCGACGGTGACGGGCGGGTACTGTTGCCGCCGGACCTCAAGGCTTTCGCAGGGATCGAGGATCAGGCCACCTTTGCCGGTATCGGTCACAAATTTCAGGTCTGGAACCCTGCCGCATTCGAAGCCCACAAGGCGGCGCAATTGCCACTGGCGCCCAAGGCTGCCGCGAAACTGACCCCCTTCCCGCCGCGAGGGCAGTCATGATGGCGGGGGCGGATACATGCCGGCCCGCCGTCACCACCGCCGTGTCGAGCGGCCACATCCCCGTCCTTGCCGCTGAAATCGTTGATGCGCTGGCGCCCAGGGCCGGTGACATCATTGTGGATGCGACCTTCGGGGCCGGCGGATACAGCCGTGCCCTGCTGGCGGCTGCGGACTGTCATGTGGTGGCGCTGGACCGCGATCCGGATGCAGCAAGCCGGGCGGCGCGTTTCGCCAGCGATGTGGCGCCGGCGCGATTTACTTTTCTGCCCGGCTGTTTTGGCGATCTGGACACCTTGTTGCCAGCAGGCGGCTTCGACCGTGTGGACGGTATTGTTTTCGATGTCGGTGTATCGTCCTTTCAGCTGGATGAGGCTGAGCGGGGCTTTTCCTTCCAATCCGACGGGCCGCTTGACATGCGCATGAGCCGTGTGGGCGAAAGCGCGGCCGATATCGTCAATGCCTACAGCGAGGCCGAGTTGGTCGCCCTGTTCAGGGAATATGGCGAGGAACCGAAGGCCCGGCGGATCGCCGCCGCCATTGTCGCGGAACGGGACGGGACGCCCTTTTCCCGCACACATCAGCTCGCCGATCTGGTGGTGCGCACGGTGGGCCAACCACGTCCGCGTAAAGGCCGGAAAACCGTTCATCCCGCGACCCGTGTGTTTCAGGCTTTGCGCATTCTGGTCAATGATGAGCTGGGCGAATTGCGGCGCGGTCTGCTCGCGGCCGAGGCCCGTCTTAAAACCGGCGGGCGTCTTGTCGTCGTGTCTTTCCATTCGCTTGAGGACCGCATCGTGAAAACATTTCTGGCGGAGCGGGCGGGCCGCGTACCCGCCGGCAGCCGCCACCGCCCGCCCAGTCTGGAGGCGGCGCGTCCGCCGTCATTCGACCTGAAGCGAAAAAGCGCGGTCAAGCCGACGGCGGCCGAAGTGGATGCCAATCCGCGCGCGCGGTCGGCCCGGTTGCGTGCCGCCGTGCGCACGCCGGCGCCCGTCTGGGGCGCGAAGGACGGGGAGGGGTGGTCATGATGCGGCGTATTCTGCCCTGGATCGCGGCCGGCTTGGCCCTGATCGCCGGTGTCGCGGTGATGCAGCTGAAATTCGCCGTGCAGGAAAAGGCGGACGATGTCGCCGCGCTCGCGCAGACCATTCGCCGCGACCGCGAAGCCATCCGTGTGTTGGATGCCGAGTGGACATATCTGACCTCGCCGGCGCGTCTTCAGGATCAATCTTTGCGTTTTCTGGCGCTGATGCCGCCAAAGCCGGAACAGATTGTCGGCAATCCCACCGTCATTCCTTTCCGCCCTCGCGGGCTTGAGGCTCCGTCCGATCCCGGTGTGATGCGGGACGGGCGGGACGGTGCGGTTACGGCGTCCGAAACATACAAAAAAACAAAGGGGCAAAGACCATGAGGGCGATGGCGGCAGAGCGCGGTGTTTTTCTGGATGGCGAGCGGAAATGCGCTATGGATGTGGCGCGCGGCCGTCTCGTGGTGGCGGCCTTTCTGTTTGTCGCGGCTTTTTGCGCCCTGATGGTGCGTACGGTCGAGCTAGGCCTGTCTGCCCCCAGTGCCGTACCGCGTCAGGTCGCCGAACTGCCGTCCCTGCTGCCGCAAATGGCGCGCGCCGATATTGTCGATCGACGCGGCGAGGTGCTGGCCACCAATCTTCAGGCGGCATCGCTTTATGCCGATGCCAGCAGAATTGCGGACCCTGATGCAACCGCGCAGGCGTTGGCCGCCATTCTGCCCGGCCTGCCGGAAGCAGACATCAGGGCACGTCTGGCATCCGGCAAGCGGTTTGTCTGGATCAGGCGCAAGTTGACGCCGCGCCAGAAATGGCAGGTGAATGCGCTGGGCAATCCCGCTCTGGGCTTCCGCAACGAGGAAGAACGTGTCTATCCCCACGGACGGCTGGCCGCGCATGTGCTGGGCCATGTGGATGTGGACGGTAACGGCCTTGCCGGTGTCGAGCATTATTTCAACACGGCCCTGACAAACAGCAATGGCAATGGCCAAACGCTGGCTCTGTCCCTGGATGCGCGGGTGCAATATGCGCTGGCCGATGAATTGGAAGCGGCCATGCGTGCCCATCATGCCAAGGGTGCCGCCGGTGTTGTGATGGATGTCAATACCGGCGAGGTTCTGGCGCTGGTCTCGCTGCCGGATTTCGACCCCAACGCAGCGGCCGGCACGGTGGCCAAGGCCCGCTTCAACCGGGCGACGCAAGGGGTTTATGAGCTTGGCTCCACCTTCAAGACATTTACCTTCGCCGCCGCCCTTGATAATGGCATCGCGGGCCTTGGCGATGGCTATGACGCCACGAAGCCGCTCAGAGTATCCCGTTTCCTGATCCGTGACGATCACCCCAAGGCCCGGTATTTGAGCCTGCCGGAAATCTTCGCCTATTCATCCAACATAGGAACGGCACAGCTGGCCCTTGATCTTGGAACGGATCGTCAGCGCCATTTCCTGGACAGCATAGGCTTGTTGCAGCCCGCAGCGATTGAACTGACGGAGGTGGGCGCGCCGCTTTATCCCGCGAACTGGCGCAAAACCGCGACGGTGACCATTTCATACGGTCACGGCATCGCCGTCAGCCCGATACAGCTGGCGCGCGGCATTGCCGCAATGGTGAACGGCGGACGGCTCATTCCTGCCACACTTGTCGCCAAATCTGGCACTCCGTCACCAGGCGAGCAGGTCATTTCGGCATCCACCAGTCGCAAGATCCGACAGCTTTTGCGTATGGCCGTGAAAAAGGGCACGGGCGGCCGCGCGGAAGCGGTCGGCTACCGCGTTGGCGGAAAAACCGGCACGGCGGAAAAACCGGCCGGTGGCATGTATGACCGCGGGGCTTTGATCTCATCCTTTATCGGATCCTTTCCCATGGACGATCCGCAATATGTGGTGTTCGCCCTGTTGGATGAACCCAGGGGCATTGAGTCCACACATGGTTTTGCGTCCGGCGGTTGGACGGCGGCACCGGTCGTGCGCAACGTGATCCTGCGTACGGCGCCCCTGCTGGGTGTGGCGCCGAGGCCGGAAAATGACAGCCTGTACCGTCAGGTGGCGCTGATGATTACGGATGACGACTGACGATGACTGAGCGATACCGGGGATAAGAAGTACGGATGACCATGCGTCTCACAGATTTGCTCGGCCTTGCCTCCGACACCGTGCAGGATCCGGAGATCCGGGGCCTGACGGCGGACAGCCGGTCTGTGCGTCCCGGTGATCTGTTCGCCGCATTGCCGGGTGTTCAGGCGGACGGTCGTGACTTTATCCCGCAAGCGGTGGCGGCTGGGGCTTCTGTCGTTCTCGCCCCTCAGGGCACGGACGTGCCGCCGGGCGTCGTGCTGATCGAGGCCCGTAATCCACGGCGCCGTTATGCGGAACTGGCGGCACGGTTCTTCGGTCCGCAACCGAAAACACAGATTGCCGTAACCGGTACCAACGGCAAGACCTCGACGGTCGAATTTGTCCGCCAGATCTGGCAGGACGCGGGGTGTGAAGCCGCCAGCGTCGGCACGCTGGGCGTTGTCAGCGGTCCGCTCAGCCGCCCCGGCGGCCTGACGACACCGGATCCGGCACGATTGCATGAAATGCTGCATGACCTGGCCATGGCCGGTGTGGACCATGTGGCGCTGGAGGCGTCGTCCCATGGCCTGGATCAACACCGGTTGGACGGGGTCAGCCTGTCGGCGGCGGCCTTTACCAATCTGACGCGCGATCATCTGGACTATCACAAGACGGAGCGGAATTACCTGTTTGCCAAGGCCCGGTTGATCGGCGAACTGCTGTCGCCCGGCCAGCCTGCGGTTATCCATCTGGGGACACCGGCGGGTCTGGTGATGGAGGATCTGGCCTGGGGGCGCGGTCTCGCCACCCTGACGGTCGGACGGGATGACCGGGCCGACCTGCGGCTTGTGGACCAGACGGCCAGCCCCGACGGCCAGTGTCTGTCGGTTGCGTTTGAAGGGCGTTTGTATCAGGTGGACCTGCCGCTGATCGGTACCTTTCAGGCGGATAACGTTCTTGTCGCCGCGGGTCTGGCAATCGCGACAGGAACCGCGCCGGATGCTGCCTTTGCCGCCCTCGGACGTTTGCAGGGTGTGCCGGGACGTATGCAGTATCTGGGGTCGACAGGGTCGGGCGGCAGCGTGTTTGTCGATTATGCGCATACGCCCGATGGTCTTGCCGCCGTGTTGTCGGCCGCGCGGGCGCATCATCCGGCGCGGCTGCATGTGGTTTTCGGTTGTGGCGGCGACAGGGATCCGGGCAAACGTTCTGAAATGGGCGCCGCCGCCGCAGGCCTGGCCGATTGCGTCTATGTCACCGATGACAACCCGCGCAGCGAGAATGCCGCCGCCATCCGCGACGAGATCATGGCCGCCTGTCCCGATGCCGCCAACATCGGTGACCGCAAGGCGGCCACGCAGGCCGCGGTTGAGGCACTGAAGGCCGGCGACATTCTCATCGTTGCCGGCAAGGGACATGAGGAAGGACAGATTATCGGTGATACGGTCCGGCCTTATTCGGATATTGAGACGGTGGCATGTCTGCTGGGTATGGCATCCGGCCCGGTGCGGCATGGGGTGCGGCATGGTGGCGAAGGGAACGGCCTATGACCTTGCGCGAGCCTCTCTGGACATCGGCCGAACTGACCAATATCTGCGGTGCGTCCAGTGACCGCCTTTGGTATGCTGACGGTTTGCAAATCGACAGCCGTGACATCGTGCCGGGCGATTTGTTCGTCGCGCTGCCAGGTGTGCGCATGGACGGCCATGATTTTGTCGATCAGGCGCTTGCAAACGGTGCCTCTGCGGCATTGGTGCGGGCTGACTGGGCCGAAGACCGTTCGGATAAAAGCCGATTGTGTATTGTCGAGGATACGGCCCGGGCCCTGACCGTCATGGCCCGCCATGCCGTCCGGCGTGCGCCTGTGCGTCTGGTCGGGGTGACGGGCAGTGCCGGCAAGACCAGTGTCGTACAGGCATTGCGGCAGGCACTGAGCCTTCTGGGGCCCACCCATGCCAGTGTGCGCAGCTTCAACAATCATGTCGGTGTGCCGTTGTCCATGGCACGTATGCCGCGCGACAGCCGTTTCGGCGTGTTTGAAATGGGGATGAGCGGCCCGGGTGAAATCTCGGCGTTGAGCCGCCTTGTCCGTCCCGATGTGGCGGTTGTGACGACGGTCAGTCTGGCCCATGCCGCCGCCTTTGACGGGGATATTACAGGGATTGCCCGCGCCAAGGCCGAAATTTTTGACGGCCTGGTGCCGGGCGGCGTCGCCGTCATCGGCATGGACCACGGCGAAGGTGATATTCTGACCGGGGCCGCGGCTGCCAGCGGCGCCCATGTGATGATCGTCTCGGCCAGCGGTGCGGCAGATGTGTGTGTCGCGGCACGGGATGCGGATCAGGACGGCACGCTTGTCACGGCGGGTCTGGGGGATGAAAAAATCACTTACCGTATCGGCGTGCCCGGTGGGGAGTGGGTTTTGAACAGTCTGCTGGTGCTCGGCGTGATGCGGGCCCTGGATGTCGATCATGGCCATGCGGTGCTGGCCCTGGAAACATTGCGCCTTGAAGAGGGTCGCGGCATGGCCCGGCATCTGATGGTCGACGGCCGCCGCGTCCTGCTGATCGATGATAGTTACAAGGCCAATCCTGCCAGCGTACGGGCGGCACTGGCCCGTCTGGGTCTGGCCCGGCCGCAGTCCAGCGGGCGCCGTATCGCCATATTGTCGGATATGGCCGAACTGGGACCGGCGAGCGCCAAGGCGCATGCCTCGCTTGTCCCGGCGATGGCCGCTGCGCAGGTGGACCGGGTGATCGCTGTCGGTGCCGGGATGGCGCGGGCGGCCGCTGCCGCCGGTATCGCCGTGACCGTTATGGACAATGCCGCATCCGTTGCGGAAGCCCTGCCGGATATGCTGAAGGACGGCGATGTGTTGCTGGTCAAGGGCGCGAACAGCGCCGGACTGCATACGGTGGTCGGTGCCCTGACCGGCAGCGTCGATCCGGTGCCGCAGCCCGCGCGGATGACAGCGGCGGCCGGCGCTCTGGCGGCGGCCTGGTAGGAGATGTTTCAGGTGGTGCGTAAGGAGTCCATCTATGCTTTATAATCTGCTGGCCCCGCTTGCTGATCAGGGCGGCCTGTTCAATCTGGTGCGGTACCTTACCTTCCGTACCGGAGCGGCGGTCATCACGGCGCTGATCATCTGTTTCGTCTTCGGCCCGGCTATTATCAACTGGCTGAAAAGCAAACAGAAAAAGGGACAGCCCATTCGCGAGGACGGGCCGGAAAGCCATATCCTGACCAAGGCGGGCACGCCGACCATGGGAGGGTTCATGATCCTTCTGGCGTTGGGTCTGGCCACTTTGCTGTGGGCGGATCTGGCCAATCCGTATGTCTGGGCGGTTCTGGCCGTGACGGTCAGTTTCGGTATGATCGGTTTTCTGGACGACTATCTGAAGGTGACGAAAGCCTCACCGCAGGGGGTTCCGGGCAAGATCAAGTTCACAGTCGAATGGCTGATCGCCGGGGCCATTGCGTGGTGGCTCGCCGATTTGCACGGGCCGACCCTGTCATTGCCGTTTACCCAGGCATTCCTGGTCAATCTGGGCTGGCTGTACATTCCGTTTGCCGCTTTTGTCATTGTCGGTTCGTCCAACGCCGTCAATCTGACCGACGGACTGGACGGTCTGGCCATCGTGCCGGTGATCATCGCCGCCGGCGCCTTCGGTTTTATCGCCTATATGGTGGGTAATACGGTTTACAGCGACTATCTGGGTATTCCCCATGTCGGCGGTGCCGGAGAACTGGCAATTCTGGCCGGTGCCCTGATTGGCGCGGGTCTTGGGTTTCTGTGGTTCAATGCGCCGCCCGCCATGATTTTCATGGGGGATACGGGATCGCTGGCGCTTGGCGGTACGCTGGGCACAATGGCGGCCGTCACCAAGCATGAAATCGTTCTGGCGATTGTCGGCGGCCTGTTCGTGCTGGAAACCGTGTCGGTGATCATACAGGTGGCGTCATTCAGGTTGACGGGGCGGCGTATCTTCCGCATGGCGCCGTTACACCATCATTTTGAAAAAAAGGGCTGGGCCGAACCGACGATCGTGATCCGCTTCTGGATCGTGTCCGTCATTCTGGCCCTGATCGGACTGGCAACGTTGAAGCTGCGGTGAGGCATGACCGGGCGGCGATAACGGGACATCGGGCAGGAAACGGACAAGCGTGATTATACCGGCACAATACAAGGGACGGCAGATCGGTGTTTTCGGTCTGGCGCGCACAGGCCAGGCGGCCGTGGCCGCGCTTGAGGCCGCGGGCGCCCGCGTCACGGCCTGGGATGATGACGCCGCCCGTCGCACCGCCGTCGGCGGCAGTGTCGTCGATCTGATGACCGTCGACCTTTCGCGAATGGAGGCGATCGTGCTGGCGCCCGGCGTGCCGCTGACCCATCCGGCGCCACACCCGCTTGTGGTCCGTGCCAAGGCGGCCGGTATTCCCCTGATCAGTGATCTGGACCTGTTTGAAGTGGCACGTGCGGGTCTGGCCAACCATGTCTGTGTCGGCATTACCGGCACCAATGGCAAATCGACCACCAGCGCGCTGGTCGACCATATGATTTCCTTTGCCGGACGTCCGTCCGCCCTGGGGGGCAATATCGGCACGGCGGTTCTGGCGCTGGAGCCCCTGCCGCCGGGCGGGACATATGTGCTGGAATTGTCATCTTTTCAGCTGGATCTGACCCGCGCGCTTCATGTCAATATTGCCGTGCAGTTAAACATATCGCCCGATCATCTGGACCGGCATGGCACAATGGAGGCTTATGTCGCCGCCAAGCGCCGTCTGTTCGACATGCAGCGCCCGTCGGCGCTGGCCATCGTCGGCGTGGACGATGCCCACGGTGTGGCCCTGGCCGATGATCTGGGGGCGGCCGGTCGTCGCGTGGTGCGGATTTCCGCGCTTGAGGCCCTGCCGGGCGGTGTTTTCGCCATAGGCGGCTGGCTTTATGATGCGGTTACCGGCGAACCGACGCCCATTCTCAATCTTGCCGAAGCGCCCAATCTGGCGGGCCAGCATAATGCGCAGAATGCCGCTGCCGCCTACATGGTCGGCCGCACGCTGGGGCTTGACCGGAACAGTCTTGCCGATGGCTTGAAAAGCTTTCCGGGGCTTGCGCACCGCCAGCAGCTTGTGGCCGTGCATGAAGGCGTGCGTTTCATCAATGATTCCAAAGCCACCAATGTGGCGGCTGCGGAGCGGGCGCTTGCAACCTTCGGACATATTCACTGGATTGCCGGCGGTCTGGCCAGTGAGGAGGATCTGGCGCCCCTTGTCGCGCATACGGAACGGATGACACGCGCGTATCTGATCGGCGAGGCCGCCCCCCGCTTCGCGGCCGCGCTGGAAGGCAGTGTGCCGACGGTTCATGCCGGCGACCTTGACAGCGCGGTCAGCGCGGCCGCGGCCGCCGCCGTGGCGGGGGACGTGGTTCTTTTGTCGCCGGCTTGCAAGGCTTTTGACCAGTTCGACAATTTTGAGGCTCGGGGCGATGCCTTCTGCACGGCCGTGGTCCGGCTGTCGTCAATGGGCGGTCAGGCGCGGCGGGAGAATGGAGCATGATTACATTCTCCCGCAGTGACACGTCGCTCATCGCCCGCTGGTGGTGGACGGTGGACCGCTGGATGCTGGTGCTGGTCATGGTGCTGGTGGCTCTGGGGTTGTGGCTGACCCTGTCCGCCAGCCCGGCGGTGGCGAACCGGCTGGGGCTGGACAGTTTTCACTTTGTCCGCAAGCAGACGCTGTTTCTGTCCCTGGCGGTACCCTTGATGATCGCGGTATCCATGTGCCCCGATCACGTGATCCGCAGGATCAGTATTCTTGTGTTCCCCGGAACGCTGCTGTTGCTGATTTTGACCCTTTTGGTGGGGCCGGAGATCAAGGGCGCGACGCGCTGGCTGTCACTGGGCGGGTTCGGTCTCCAGCCGAGCGAATTTCTCAAACCCTTTTTCGTGGTGGTGACGGCGTGGTTGCTGTCCGCCGATTTTACCGATGCCGGTATTCCGGCCAAGGCCATATCCACCGGCGTATTCTGCCTGGTGGCCCTGTTGTTGCTGTTGCAGCCCGATTTCGGACAGACGGTCCTGATCGGCGGTGTCTGGCTGGGGCAGATGGCCCTTGCGGGCCTACCGCTGATGGGGTTGATGATCGCGGCGGTCGTCGGTGTCTTCGGGCTGTCGCTCGGCTATCTGCTGCTGCCGCATGTGGCCAGCCGGATAGACCGGTTTCTCGATCCGGCCAGCGGCGATACCTATCAGTCCGACAAGGCACTCGATGCCTTTGAGGCCGGCGGATTTTTTGGCCGGGGGCCGGGAGAGGGATCCGTCAAGCTCAGCCTGCCCGATGCGCATACCGATTATATTTTTGCCGTTGCCGGCGAGGAATTCGGCGCTTTTGCCGCGGTCATGCTGCTGCTGTTGTTTGCGGGCATCGTGGTGCGCGGGCTGGCCCAGCTTCTGGACGAGGATGACCCCTTCCGCCTGATCGCGGCAGCCGGTCTGCTGATGCAGTTCGGTTTGCAGGTGATCATCAATATCGGGGTCAGCCTGGGCATGTTGCCTTCGAAAGGGATGACGCTGCCTTTCATTTCCTATGGCGGATCGTCGCTTCTGGCGCTGGCGGTCACCATGGGCATGGTGTTGGCCCTGACACGGCGCAACCGCTTTCTGGGGCCGTCTTTCAGCGGGGCGACACTCAGGCCCGGACACAGACAGGGCTGGGCGTCATGACGGATGATATGCGTGAAAATCCGCACGTCGTACTGGCCGCTGGCGGTACCGGCGGGCACATGGTGCCGGCGGAGGCCCTGGCCGGGGTTCTGACAGGGCAGGGGCATGATGTGCTTCTGGTCACGGATCGCCGGGGGGACCGGTTCCAGAATATCTGTCAGGGGCTGCCGCGTCATGTCATGGATGTGGAAAGTCATATGGCCGGCGGTGTTGCCGCCAAACTGCGTGGTTTGTGGAGCCTGCTGCGTGCGACCCTCGCCATGCGCAGTGTTTTCCGCAGCGACCGCCCCGGCGTCGTCGTCGGTTTTGGCGGTTATCCCAGTCTTCCGCCCATACTGGCCGCACGGCTGCTGGGTATTCCCTATGTGCTGCACGAACAGAATGCCGTTCTGGGCCGTGTCAACCGCTGGCTTTCAAAAAGCGCGGCCCTGCTGGCGTTGAGTGTTGATACCACCAGCGGCGTGCCCCGGCAGGCACAGACGGTCACCACCGGCAACCCGGTCCGTTCAAGCGTGGCCAAACTGTCCAACCTGGCGTATGCCACGCCGCTGGGCGGTGGGGACATAAGGCTGTTTGTCATCGGCGGCAGTCAGGGCGCGCGTATCCTGTCCGAAGTGGTGCCGGCGGCTCTCGCGAGCCTGGATGAGGATTTGCGCAGGCGCCTTGTCGTCACCCATCAGGCCCGGGCCGAGGATATCGCCAATGTGGTCAGGGCCTACAAACGGGCCGGTATCCGCAAGGAGGTCGGCGCCTATTTCGAAAATGTCGCCGGGACCCTTCAGCGCACGCAGCTTGTGATCTGCCGCGCCGGGGCCTCGACCCTGGCGGAACTGGCGGCCATGGGACGCCCCGCCATTCTGGTGCCGCTGGCCATTGCCGCCGACGATCATCAGCGTGCCAATGCCATGCCCCTGGTTGATGCCGGAGGGGGCTGGATGATGGAAGAGACCGATTTCACGCCTGACGGGCTGGCCACCTTGTTGCGGCGTCTCTTGAGTGACATGGGAGAGCTGCGCGATGCGTCCGACGCCCTGCGCGGTATCGGGCAACCGGATGCCGCGGTGCAACTGGCGTCCCATGTCACGGATTTTCTGGATGACGGGGTCCCGCAATGAAAAATCTGCCCTTTGATATCGGTACCGTTCATTTCGTCGGCATTGGCGGCATCGGTATGTCCGGCATCGCCGAAGTGATGCACAATCTGGGCTATCCGGTGCAGGGCTCCGACATTGCCGAGAATGCCAATGTAAAGCGCCTGAAGACCCTGGGTATCCGTATCGCCACAACGCAGGAAGCCGGCAATCTGGGAGACGCCGGTGTAGTGGTGGTGTCGTCGGCCATTACGGAAGACAATCCCGAAATGATCGCCGCGCGTGCCGCCGGCATTCCCGTTGTCCGCAGGGCCGAGATGCTGGCCGAACTGATGCGGTTGAAATGGTGTGTCTCGGTGGCCGGCACCCACGGCAAGACAACGACCACGTCGATGGTGGCCGCCGTGATCGATGCCGGCGGGTTCGACCCCACGGTGATCAATGGGGGTATCATCAATTCCTACGGCACAAATGCCCGGCTGGGCGCGGGCGACTGGATGGTGGTTGAAGCCGATGAGTCCGACGGAACATTCGTGAAATTGCCGGCCACGCTTGCGGTGGTGACCAATCTGGACCCTGAGCATCTGGATCATTACGGCACGTTTGAGGCGGAAAAACAGGCCTTCCACAGCTTTCTGGAACGGGTTCCCTTTTACGGAGCCGCCATTCTCTGCCTGGACCATCCGGAGGTGCAGTCGCTGATTGCGGCACTGGGTGACCGGCGCGTTGTGACATACGGCTTTTCACCGCAGGCCATGGTCCGGGCCGTGAATGTACGGTCGGACAATGGCGTTTCCCGTTTTGATGCCGACATCAGTCTGGGACACGGTGCGGGCGCCGGGGACGGCGAACGGTTCCTGACAGGCATTACCCTGCCCATGCCGGGGCAGCATAATGTTCAGAACGCCCTGGCGGCCATTGCGGTCGGATTGCAGATGGGCATCGACGAAGAGACAATCAGACATGCCCTGGCCGGTTTTGGCGGGGTCAAGCGCCGCTTTACCCGTGTCGGCGAGGGCGCCGGCCTGCAGGTGATCGACGATTATGGCCACCATCCGGTTGAAATCGCCGCCGTCCTGAAGGCCGGTCGTGACAGTTATGCCGGCCGTGTCATCGCGGTGGTGCAGCCGCACCGTTACAGCCGGCTTGAAACCCTGTTCGAGGATTTTTGCACCTGTTTCAATGATGCCGATACGGTCATCGTGGCGCCTGTCTACGCGGCCGGCGAAGCGCCCGTACCGGGGCTGTCCCACGAGACCCTGGCGGAGGGGTTGGTTCTGCATGGCCACAGGTCTGTGGTGACGGTGAACGGCCCTGACGATCTCGCGAAAACAGTTCTGGAGCATGGTCGGCCCGGGGATCTGGTGATCTGTCTCGGCGCGGGGTCGATCACCCAGTGGGCCCAGAGCCTGCCGGAAGCCCTGGACAGACAGGCAAGTGGTGGAGACGCGGCATGATGGCGAACCGGGCGGTGGAAAAAACCGTATCAGCATTGCAGGGACGTGGCGACATAAGCGGTACGGCCGGGCCGTTGATGGCACGTCTGCCCAAGGTGCGCGGGCGCCTTGCCGAGTATGCATCACTGGCCCGGTTAAGCTGGTTTCGCACCGGCGGTCCGGCTGAAATTCTGTTTGAGCCCGCGGATGAGGACGATCTGGTTTGCTTTCTGCGCGGACTGCCGGGCGATGTCCCGCTGACGGTGATCGGTGTGGGGTCGAATCTGCTGGTTCGTGACGGCGGCGTTGACGGTGTGGTCATACGCCTGGGCCGGGCTTTCGCCGGTATCCGTGCGCGCGGTGACATGGTCAAGGCGGGTGCCGGTGCCATGGACGTGCATGTTGCGCGGGCGGCGGCGGATGCCGGCGTTGCGGGGTTGGAGTTCCTGATCGGTGTGCCCGGCACCATCGGCGGGGCCATTGCCATGAACGCAGGCGCTTACGGGCATGAAGTGGCCGATGTGGTGCAGCATGTGCGTGCGGTGGACCGTTGGGGACATGTGCAGGACATGACCCCGGCTGACCTGAAATTCAGTTACCGGCGCAGCGTTGTGGATGACAGGCTGATCCTGCTGTGCGCCTGCCTGAAGGGCATGGCCGGTCAGTCCGCCGATATCCGTGCCCGTATGGCGGACATCAGCGCGCAGCGGTCCGACAGCCAGCCCATCGGCACGCGGACAGGCGGCAGCACCTTTAAAAATCCCGCGTCCGAGACTGGCGGCGGTCAAAAGGCGTGGGAGCTGATTGACCGGGCCGGATGCCGGGGCCTTGCCGTCGGTGACGCCCAGGTCAGCGAAAAACATTGCAACTTTCTGATCAATCGCGGCCGGGCCAGTGCCGATGATATTGAACGTCTCGGAGAAATGGTACGGGCCCGTGTGCGGGATGAGACCGGGGTGATGCTTGACTGGGAAATCCGCCGGATCGGCAAACCCGGCGTTTCACACGAAAGCGGGGAGGCGCAGGGATGAGTACATCCCGCAGTGCCGTTCTGATTGGTGCGGTGGCAGGCCACGACAGGCCCTGTCGTCCCGCATCCAGTGCCCAGCAGGCCCGGCCCATCAGTCCGGTCCGTATACCGGTCAAGCGGATTGCCGGCCAGAAGGTACTGGTCAAAAAAGCACTGGCCAAAAAGGCGTTGATCAATCGGGCCCTGGCGAAACCGGTGCCGGTCAAACATGATCCTGTCAGCGGGGTTGCGATCAAATCGCCGTGGCTTAAAAACCTTCTGCCGTTTGGCGTCATGCTTGGCCTGATTGGTCTGGTCACGGCTGTGAGCCTGGACAGAACCGGCCTGTGGATGGTTGAAGCCAGCCGTGAGGCCGGTTTCATTCTGCGGTCAGTGGATGTTGACGGGGCCGCGCGCACCAGCCAGCAGGATATCATGTCTGTTCTGGACATCGATACCGGTATGCCGATGTTCGCCATCGACATCGATGCGTTGAAAACGCGGCTGGAAGGTTTGTCCTGGGTGAAGCAGGCCGTTGTACAACGGCATCTGCCGGGCGGGCTGTCAATCCGGCTTGTCGAGCGCGAGCCCTTTGCCTTGTGGCAGCAGGGCGGCAGGGTGCGGTTGGTTGATGCCGACGGTGTGGTGATCGACATCAGCAATCTGACGCCCTTTGCCGGACATATGCTTTTGGTCGGCGAGGGGGCGCCTGAGGAAATCGGGGCGCTGAAACGGCTCATGGACGCAGCACCCGGTCTGGCGCCGCGGATCCAAAGCGCCGTGCGTGTCTCCGGGCGGCGCTGGGATCTGGTGTTTGACAATGGCGTGCGGCTGAAGCTTCCAGAGGACGGCGGTGTTTATCCCGCAGCGGACGCTTTCGCCCGGTTTATCCGGCTTGAAGAGCAATATGCCCTGCTGGCGCGGGAAATCAGTGTGATCGATATGCGTCTGGCGGATCGACTGGTGATGCGGGTGACGCCTGCGGGGCGCCGGGTCATGGACGGTATCGACCTGACGACCTGATGAACTGATGACCTGGCCGGTGTGCCGGCAGGTTCGTGTGATGTGAGTATGGGACCTTGAAGGATGGCTGAAGCGGTAACGGACCAAAACGGGGTGGAAGGCACGGTCACGGCCCTTGACGTCGGGGCCCACAAGGTCGCCTGTCTGATTGCCGATGTCCGTCCGGGCGGTGTCATCACCGTCAGAGGGGTCGGCAACCGTGCCAGCGCCGGCATTGCCGGCGGTGCCGTTGTCGATATGGCGGCTGCCGAAAAGGCAATCCGGGCCAGTGTCGACCAGGCTGAAAAAATGGCTGGAAAACAGGTTGCCGATGTTTTCGTATCTCTCTCCGCCGGCCGTCCGGCCAGTGACATTGTCGAAGCCGAAGTCGCCCTTGACGGCCATGTGGTCAGCGAGGCCGATATTGCCCGTGCCCTGCGTCAGGCACGAGAGCGGATCGATGTGGGGGAGCGTCATATTCTGCATGCTTTTCCGGCCGCCTTCGCGTTGGACGGGCATTACGGTGTGAAGGCACCCGTCGGTCTTCACGGGCAGGCACTGACGGTTGCCCTGCATGTGATTACCGTTGACAGTGCGCCGATGAAAAATCTGGAGGCCTGTGTCCGCCGGGCGCATCTGGATGTCCGGGACATGGTGCTGGCACCCTATGCCGCCGGTCTTGCCGCACTGGTGGAAGACGAGGCCCGCATGGGAGCCGCCTGCATTGACATCGGCGCTGGCAGCACGGGATTGGCCCTGTTTGCGCAAGGCGCGCTTGTCCATTCCGAAATCCTGCCCGTGGGCGGTGCCCTCGTGACCGAGCAGATCGCACGGGCGCTGACAGCCCCCTTCGATGAAGCGGAGCGGTTGAAAACCTTTCACGGCGGCGCTGTGCGGGACGGTGCCGACGAACGGCTTGAAATCGAGGTGGTGCAGGTGGGCGAGCAGTCCGCCGCTGACAGGACCATACGCCAGCCGCGTGCTCGGCTGACCGATGTCATCCACCGGGAATATTGCGGCCTGCTGGCGGAAGTGAAAAGCGCGCTGACAACCGCCGGGTTCGCCGGCGAAAGCAGCCGCCGCATTGTTTTGACCGGCGGCGCCGCACTGGTCGAGGGAATGCGGGACCTGGCCGCCGACCGATTGGGCGCCAGCGTGCGGATCGCGCGGCCCCTGCCGCTGGCCGGGCTGCCCACGTCGGCGCAGTCACCGATTTTTACCGTTGCCGTCGGACTGCTGAAATATGCCGCCCTGCATGGCGGCGAAAACAACCGCGCCATTCTGGGCGGAACAAAAAGACCGGACGGGGATCGAGGCCTTGCCAGGCTGTGGCGCTGGATAAAGGCGAGTTTTTGATGAAACGCACCGCATTGCCAGTGGTCTGAAACTGCCATGCGGGGTAAAACAGGATAATGATGGAGGACAAGGGCCATGCCGATCGATTTTGAATCCACCGAACTGACCGAGCTGACGCCGCGCATCGCCGTCATGGGCGTTGGCGGAGCCGGCTGCAACGCCGTGACCAACATGATCCGCGCCGAATTGCAGGGCGTGGATTTCATTGTCGCCAATACGGATGCCCAGTCTCTTACGGATTCAGGCGCCGGCAACAAGATCCAGCTGGGTGCCCAGATCACCCAGGGGCTCGGAGCCGGCGCCCAGCCCAAGGTCGGGCAGGCCGCCGCCGAGGAATCGCTGGACCTGATCGACCAGACGCTGAACGGGTATCATATGGCCTTTATCACCGCCGGAATGGGAGGGGGGACCGGTACCGGCGCCGCCCCTGTCATTGCCCGGCGGGCCCGTGAAAAAGGTGTCCTGACGGTCGGGGTGGTGACCAAACCCTTCCAGTTTGAAGGCGGCCGGCGCATGAAGATCGCCGAAAGCGGTATTCAGGAACTGGCGGCCGAGGTCGACACCCTGATCATCATCCCGAACCAGAACCTGTTTCGTGTCGCCAATGAGCGTACCACCTTCGCCGAAGCGTTCGCCATGGCGGACGAGGTTCTGCATTCCGGTGTGCGGGGCATCACCGACCTGATGGTCATGCCTGGATTGATCAACCTTGATTTTGCCGATGTTCGTACCGTCATGTCCGAAATGGGCAAGGCCATGATGGGCACCGGCGAGGCCGAAGGCGAAACCCGGGCCGGCGAGGCTGCCGCCGCCGCCATTTCCAACCCGCTGCTGGAAGAAGCGTCGCTCAAAGGAGCGAAAGGCGTCATCATCAATGTGACGGGTGGCATGGACATGACGCTGTACGAGGTGGACGAGGCCGTTAACATGGTGCGCGAACAGGCCGATCCGGATGCCCTGATCGTTTTCGGCTCCGCCTTTAGTCAGGATCTGGAAGGACGCCTGCGCGTGTCCGTCGTCGCCACCGGTATTGAAGGCGGCAATCTGGCCGGACTGCCCACTGCGGACCGTCAAAGCGTTAGGGGGGCATCCCGTCCCGTTTCCGCCCCCGTGACGGAAACGCCGGCATCCACCCCGTCTTCCGCGCATGTCGCTGAACAGGCTGTTGCCGAAGGGGCTGATGCGGCCCCGGTGGCTGAGCCCGCCGTATCGGTGCTTGCACAGCCGGTCGCCGATGAGGAAAGTGTTGCCCCGGTGGCCGAAGCCCCGGTTGCCGAGACAGCCGTCACGATGGACGCGCCGGTTGAAAACCCACCCGCGACGCCGTCTGAAACCCAGCCCGAGGCGCCGTCCGATCCGCTTGATATGACTGGCGATCAGGGGGGCGATGTCGCGGATCCGGTACCGGTTTCTGCCATGGACGCTGAAACCCGGCAAGCCGACACGACTGTGGCAGCCGTCGACGCACTGGAGGAAAAGGCTATCGCCGCGCGGGCAGAGGATCTGTTCGTGGCCGATGCGCCGATGGCACCGAAAGCGTCCAGCGCGGCTCTCGGCGAAACCCCGCCTGGCGCCGAGCCGTTGACCCGGGCCAATGCCTTTGACGAGGCTGCCTATCTGAGCGGTACGTCGGAAAGTCCGTCGCCCGCCGCACAGCAACAGACAGCCGGAACCACCCCTCGGGCATCCGTCGAAGAGCCTGCCAGGCCTGCGGCCAAGCGCAGTTTTTTCCAATTGATGACGGCGGGATTGCGGGGTGCTCAGGAAGGGGAAGACCTGCCGACGGTTCGCCAGCCGGCGGCCTCTAACGATACGGGGGCCCGGCCCGCTCCAGCGGCAGCACCCGCCAGGGATCAGGCAGGTCTGGGTGCGGTACAGGCGGATGACCGTCCGGCAGCGCCTGCCGGTCGTGGTACCGAGCAGTTGGAAATTCCGAGTTTTCTCAAACGCCAGCAGAACTGACCGGCGTTCAGCTACCGGGACGTGAAGAGGCCGGGGGATGTTTTCCCCGGCCTTTTTGTTGGTTGCAAACTGTCTGCTTCAGTCTGTCAGCAGATAGTCCATTGTGACAACGATGCGGATTTTTTTGTGAATCTGGCCCGGTTCATAGAGACCCGGTGCATTGTCGGCGGGCTGGATTTCGAAAAAGCCCTGACGGGCGCGCCGAACGCCGCCCACCGCTGTCTGGGAATCGCTGGCGAACTGCCCGGCGGCCAGCCGGGCATTGGCTGTCGCTTCGGCGATCATGGCCGGTTTGATGTCGTTCAGGCGGGTGAACAGGAAATGTGGGCCGCGCCCCTGGTCATAACCATCAAGATTGCCGAGAATGACACCGGCATCCAGTAGCGCACCGATATTTTCCGCCGCCGAGGCAATCGCATCCACCTTGTCCGTACGGACAAGAGTGGTTTGTTGCAGAAGATAGCGGTTTGTCGGCTGACCGCTGGTGTATGTGCGGGCTTCCTGATCAATCACGCGCAGGTTCTGCATCTCCGTTTCCGCATCCGTGAGACCGTGCCGGGTCAGGAAATCCAGAACGGCCCGGCGATCGGCCAACAGTTTTTTGCGTGCCGTATCCAGACTGTCGCTGGCGGCGACAAAACTGATGGACCAGACGGCACGGTCCGCCTGTACGTCCCGTTCCGCCAGGCCCTTGACGGTGACATACCGGTCAGTGGCCCGGGCCTTTACGATGCCGTTGCCGGTAAACCAGCCGGCAGCGGCAATCCCAAGGGCCAGCAGGGCGGCGGAAACAGGCAGGCGCATATCGAACATGTGTGAGTACTCTCCTGATGATGTCTTCGTCAGTATGAAAGGCAAGTGTGACGACAGACGCACCATTTCCGGGCAAGATCAAGACAGGCCATGCTGTCCGCCCTACGGCATCGCTATGTCCGGGTGTACCCGCAACGCCAATATCCATCACTGCCACTGCGAGTGTAAATTTCAGGCGGTGGGGCAAACCTTCAACAGCCGGTTGGTGTCGGGGAAAGGTCGGCTTTACACATCCCAGCGTTTCAGTACGCGGGCATCGCTGTCCCGCGCATCCACCCAGTGCGTGCCTGTGGCGGTTTCTTCGCTTTTCCAGAAAGGGGCCCGGCTTTTCAGATAGTCCATCAGGAAATCGGCGGCCTCGAAAGCCGCCTGACGATGGGGGGCGGCGGTTACCACCAGCACGATATCATCGCCCGGTTCCAGCCGTCCGTAGCGGTGGACAATACGGATCGCGGCCAGCGGCCAGCGGCCGGCGGCGTCAAGGGCGATCCGGTTTATTTCCCTCTCGGTCATGGCCGGATAGTGTTCCAGCGTCAGCGCGGCCAGGGTGCCGTCCATATCCCGTACCGTACCGGTGAAGGTGACGATGGAGCCGATATCGGTACGATCCTGCCGCGCGGCGTCCATTTCGGCGATGAGGTCGAAAGGATCCGTCTGGACGCGCACATGGGGGATTATGCTGCCGGGCATCGTTCCCCCTTTGTCATCCACCGGTGACCGGAGGGAAGAAAGCGACCTCATCCGCATCCGTTACCGCATGATCCAGGCCCACATGCGTCTGATTGACGGCGGCACGGATCAAAAGCCGGGTTTCGAATGCCTGGGCGTAACCGGGGCCAAGTGTTTTCAGATGTGCGATCAGATCCTCGACGGTTCTGACCGCTGCCGGTTTTTCCAGTGTTTCCTCGCCCTTGCCGATCCGCTCGCGCATCCAGGCGAAATACAGAAGTTGCATCAGGATGTCTCCAACCCGCTGTGTCGTGTCCCGAACCCTTATCAGACCATATGCTTAAGGCCGACCCGCAGATAATCATAGCCTGTGTACAGTGTCAGCACGGCGGCAATCCACAGACCCGCAAGGCCGACATCAAGCGCCGGCAGGCCAAGGGCTGCGCCGCCTTCCGCCCAGACAAGGGAGGCCAGCGCCACCATTTGTACCGTTGTTTTCCATTTGGCAAGCCAGCTGACCGGGACGCCAACCTGTATGCCCGCGAGAAATTCCCTCAGACCCGACACCAGCAGTTCCCGGCACATGATGATGACGGCGGCCACCACATGAACGCCGTTGACCCAGCCGGTGCCGACCACCATGACGATGATGGCGCCCACCATCAGCTTGTCGGCGATCGGGTCGAGGAATTGACCGATTTTGGAGACGGACCCGGTTGCCCGTGCCAGATAACCGTCGAAGAAATCCGTGATACCGGCCAGTGTGAACAGGGCAAAGGCGATATGACTGCCCAACGGCTGCTGAATGTAGAAGGTGCCGACGAGGAGCGGGATCACCACAATACGCGACAGCGTCAATATGTTGGGCAGGGTCCACATGAAGAATGTCTGATCGTCCTTCGGCCTTGAGTATACTGCACAGGCGGCAATCGATCATACCTGACAACCGGATCCTGAATGCGCGCACACCTTGGCCTGATTGATCTTCGAGGTCAATCACCCAGGGTTTATACCATAGGTTCAGGTTGGACGGTTGTTGACGGGCTGTAGGATTATGGCGGCGCATGCATGCGGTATTGGCACAAGGGTGGCAGAATCAGGGGCAGGGATATGAAGCAATCCATCGCGCATGCGGCGCTTGTCGTCCGTGACTATGATGAGGCCATCGATTTCTATACCAATGTCCTGAACTTCACGCTGGTTGAGGATACGTATCAGCCGGAACAGGATAAACGCTGGGTTCTGGTGGCACCGCCGGGGGCGGGGCCGGACGGCCTGTCCCTGCTTCTGGCCAGGGCGACGACGCCTGAACAGGCGGCCTTCATCGGCAACCAGTCGGGGGGAAGGGTTTTTCTGTTTCTGCGCACGGATGATTTTTGGCGGGATTATGAAGCGATGGTGGCGCGTGGGGTGCGCTTTGTCAGGCCACCCAAGACCGCGCCATACGGGACCGTTGCCGTTTTCGAAGACCTGTATGGCACCCTTTGGGATCTGGTGCAGTTCAAAGACCCTGTTTAGGCGATACCGCTTTCCGCTTTCGGCGATACGCCGGGTTGCGGGTGTTTATGCCTGTTCGTGGAAATGGTCGTAGATGGCCTGTGCCATGGCACTGGAAATGCCGTCTACGGCTCCGAGGGCCTGTATATCGGCATCCGCCACGGCCTTGGCTGAACCGAAATGATGCAAAAGCGCCTTTTTCCGCTTCGGCCCGATGCCCGGCACACCGTCCAGTGGGGATTTCTGGATGTCCTTTTTGCGTCTGGCGCGGTGGCCGCCGATGGCGAAGCGGTGCGCTTCATCCCTCAAACGTTGCAGATAGTAGAGAACCGGGTCACCCTGCGGCAGCATGAAGCTGTCGCGTTCGTTCATATGAAACTGCTCGCGGCCGGCGTGGCGGTCCGGTCCCTTGGAAATGGCGACCAGCGGCACGTCGGCGATCCCGAGATCATCGAGCGTTCCGGTCACGGCGGATAACTGTCCCTTGCCGCCGTCAATCAGTACAAGGTCGGGCCAGTGCCCACGCTCACGGGCGGCGTCCTCCTTCATCAGGCGGGCGAAGCGGCGGGTCATGACCTCGCGCATCATGGCGAAATCGTCGCCGGGCGTCAGTGTGTCCGACTTGATGTTGAACAGCCGGTAGCTGTTTTTGAGGAAACCGTCCGGTCCTGCCACCACCATGCCGCCGATAGCGTTGCTGCCCTGGATGTGGCTGTTGTCGTAAATTTCGATCCGCGCCGGTGGACCGTCGAGGGCGAAAGTCTCCGCCACGCCGTCCAGCAGGGCCGCCTGGCTGCTGCTTTCGGCCAGTTTGCGGTCCAGCGCCTCTTCGGCGTTGCGTATGGCGGTTTTGACGACGCGGGCCCGATCCCCCCGCTGCGGAACGCTGATCTCAACCCGGTGCCCCATGCGGTCGCCCAGGGCACTGGCCAGAAGGCTGCCGTCATCCGGCATGATGTTGGTCAGGATCAGGCGGGGGGCCGGCTTGTTGTCGTAAAACTGGGCGATAAAGGCCCCGAGAACCGTTTCCAGCCGTTCCTCGACGCTGTGGGCGGGGAAATAGGCACGGTGCCCCCAATTCTGGCCCGCCCGGAAGAAAAACACCTGTATACCGACCTGGCCGCCCTGACGCGCGGCGGCGATGATATCGGCTTCCTGAAAGGCATTGCCCGCCATGGCCTGATGGGATTGAATCTGTGTCAGTGCTTTCAGGCGGTCACGGTACAGGGCCGCCTGTTCAAACTCCAGGGCGTCGCTTGCCGTCTGCATGGCTGCTGCCAGGCGTTTCTGGATACCGGTGGTGCGTCCTTCCAGAAAGGCGCGGGCCTCCGCTACCATGTCGGCATAATCGGGCGGGCTGACCCGGTCCACGCAGGGGCCGGAACACCGTTTGATCTGATAGAGCAGGCATGGCCGCGTCCGGCTGTTCAGAACCGCGTCGGTACAGCTGCGCAACTGGAAGATCTTTTGCAGGGTGTTCAGGGTCTGGTTCACGGCACTGGCGCTGGCGAAGGGACCGAAATAGCGGCCTTTCGTCTTGCGGGCGCCCCGGTGCTTGGTGATCTGCGGCCAGGGATGATCCTCTCGCAGCAGGATATAGGGAAAGCTTTTATCGTCCTTCAAAAGCACATTGAAGGCAGGGCGGAACCGTTTGATCAGGGATGCTTCAAGCAGCAGGGCTTCGGTCTCGGTGGCGGTGGTGACAAACACCATGGACCGCGTTGTCGATACCATGCGCTGCAGGCGTGTCGGCAGCCGGCTGATCTGCGTATAGGAAAGAATGCGTTTGCGGATATTTTTCGCCTTGCCCACATACAGTACGTCACCGTGTTGATTGACCATGCGGTAAACGCCGGGCGCCGTGGGGGCCGTCCGGGCATGCTGGCGGATGATGTCCGCGCCTTCCTGCAAACTGCTCATGAGCCGATCATGCTCCGTCCCGGGGTTGTTCCGCAAGCTATCGGCGGTGATGTCGTCGCCGCCCCGTCTGCCGCAGATGGTTCGCGCAGACGACTGGCAGAAAGCCCTGACCCTGTGGCGTAAGAATCAATGTCGTTAAATTGTCATATTTTGACCGACCGATAATTTTCCACGTGGTCTGTGGATAACCCTGTGGGAAAGTCCTGCCTCAAGACTGCAACAAGGCTGTAACACTGGGGTTTTACCGGATTGCCTATTTTTTGTGCATTTTTTATAAGTCATTGATTTATATAAGGCAAACTTGTGTCAATGAGAGAAAAACAGCATCAACATATTTGTTGTGTTGTGGGGACCCATCTGCTGTGGCAGGCGATGATTCGGTGTGCAAAACTTCGATGCGGTCATGGTTAACATTTCCGGTTATCGTAAATATTGCAGAAAAGTTAAGCCCTTCTGTGACGTTCGATCTCGACCCCCACACTGTCGGCACCATCGACGGCGGTTGTCTTTTCCACCATGACACGCACGCTCACAACTCTTCGGTCGCAAAGTGTTTGTTCGGCGATGCGTTCGGCCAGGGTTTCAACCAGCTGGATATGCCCACCGGCGAGAATGAAATCGATTGTGTCGACCACGTCCTGATAGCAGACAACCCCGTCCAGTTCGTCGCCGTGATGCGGGCCGTTTTCCAGAACGGACAAGTCGACACTGATCCGCACGGGCTGGGGGGCCTGTTTTTCATGGTCCCATACGCCGATCCGGGCCTGGGCGGTGTAATTGCGTACGAAAACCCGGCGAAGACCGGGGCGCGCCGGTAAAGGCACGATGGTGGCACGGTTCAGATCGTCATCGGCCATGGGGCTGTCTTTCCTCAAAAGGCCGCTCTCAAAGCGGGGTGCGCATCATGCGCCGACAAAATCCGGCGTCTGCCATGACAGGTGCTGGCCGCCGTCCAGCGCGATCATCTGTCCCGTCAGGGACGGCGTTTCAATCAGAAAACACACCGTTCGGGCAATTTCGTCAAGGCTTGGACCATGCCCGAGCGGCACATTTGCCGCCTCGCGGGCAAAAAGAGCCGCGTCCTGATGCACATTCTGCAATGTCGGCCCGGGCCCGATACCATTGACCCGAATACGCGGGGCCAGGGCCTGTGCAAGGGTCCGCGTCAATGTCCATAAGGCCGCCTTGGATGCCGTATAGCTCACATAGGTGGGGTTCAGCCGCCAGACCCGCTGATCGATCAGATTGATGACATTGCCGTCCATATTATCCGGCAGCTGCGCGGCCATGGCCTGTGTCAGCAGGGCGGGCGCCAACGCATTGACCGCCATATGGCGTTGGAATCCGCCGGCAGTCAGCGCCCCCACATGATCGTCTTCGAAAAGGGAGGCATTGTTGACCAGCAGGCTGACCGGGCGGGCCAGAGCGTTGGCGGCTTGTGCCACAAGGCCGGGGACAGTGTCCGGACCGACCGGGTCGGCAGGCGCACCTGCCGCTTCAGGGGTCGCTGACAGGTCCGCTGTCAGACAGACGGCCTGTCCGCCACGGTCGGTGATGTCCGCCACCAGGGCATCGCCCGCGTCGCGGGACCGGTTGACGTGGACGGCCACAGCCCATCCCCGGTCCGCCAGCATTTCGGCGATATGGCGGCCGATACGCTGTCCCGCCCCGGTGACGAGTGCCGCTCCTGCCGGTTCCGGATGGGTGGCCCGCGACCCGCCTGTATGATTATGGGTGCTGCCCATGGTGTTCTTTCCCGTCTAGCCGAGGGCAGGTTGCGTCGCCCCGGTGTCGGCAAGATACAGAATGTATGCGCCGTACAGTGTAATGAAAACGGCGCCGGTCTTCCGGCCCACCTTTTTGCGCATGCGGTAAAAGGGGACCAGCATCAGCGATGTTCCCAGCATGATCCAAAGATCGACCCGGGTGAACCCCGCGGGCACGGGCAGATCGCCTACAAGCGAAGACACGCCGACAATGCCCAGAATGTTGAAAATGTTGGAGCCGACCACATTTCCGACCGCCACATCGCCGTGGCCCTTCCACGAGGCGGCGACCGCCGTGGCCAATTCCGGCAGACTGGTGCCAAGGGCCACCAGCGTCAGACCGATCACTGCCTCCGACACGCCGAAGGCGGTGGCGATATCGACCGAGCCGCCGACCAGAAGATCGGCGCCCACCGCCAGCCCCACCAGGCCGCCCAGAAGCAGCAGCGTGGCCATTGGGACGCTGTCAGGCTTGGTCGCGCCGCCGTCGAATTCCTGCAAGGGGTCGACCGCCTCGGGCCGTGTACGGGCCCGTAGAGCCGAATATCCGAGAAAACAGCCAAGCAGTGCGACAAAGACCGCGCCGGCGTGCCACGTGATGGTGCCGGTCATCGCCACGGCGATCATCAGCACGCTGGCCGCCAGCATGATGGCGATGTTCCGCCCCAACCGGGGAACGGAACAGCTGATGGGCAGGATCAGGGCCGGGGTGCCAATGACCAGAAGAATATTGGCGATATTGGAGCCGACCACATTGCCGAGAGCCAGGGTCGGTGCATCCGCCAGTACGGCTTTGACCCCCACCACCAGTTCCGGTGCCGAGGTACCGAAAGCCACGATGGTCAATCCGATGACAAGAGTCGGTATGCCCAGCCGCCGGGCCAGAGACACGGAGCCCCGTACAAGAATATCCCCCGCAATGATCAAAAGGACCAGACCGGTGACAACGGACAAATAGGCCATATGGAAAAGGGTCCTCTACAATATCCGGGCATGTCTGCGCGGGATTTGTCCGCACCACCGCATCCTGTGCCGATAGGGTATTGGCGGGGCTGCAGGGTTCGCGCTTATATAGGGGCGGCCATGGCGAAAGAAAAGTCGAAAGGCCCGGCCTTTTGCCGTATCGGGATGTTTCGTGGTCCGCGCATTTCGGATCGTCTGTCCCCCGGCCGCCCCGCGTTTGCCACCGGTATCGCCTGAATATCCGGCTGCCTTCAATAGCCGCGGCTGCGGTCCAGGCCGGTTTCCGCCGGCTCGCCCCGTTCCAGCCGCGCGATCTGTTCGGTGATGAAGCGCGCGGCCGTGTCCGGCCGGGTAATGGCGGCCACGTGGGGCGTGATGGTCAGGTTGGGACAGTCCCAGGCCGGATGGTCGGCGGGCAGGGGTTCCGGGTCCGTCACATCCAGTGTGGCACCCGCCAACCGCCCCCCGGCAAGCGCGGCCGTCAAGGCGTCCAGGTCGATCAGTCCGCCGCGTCCGGCATTGACGACCGAGGCGCCCGTCGGCAGGAGGCTGAGGCGCTCTGCGTTCAACAGATGGTGGGTTGCCGCCGTTTCGGGCAGCAATGCCACGAGGATGTCGGTTGTTGACAGGAAGGACGGCAAATCCTCCAGCCCCGTATAATGGGTAACGCCGGGTGTGTCCTTGGGCGTGCGCGACCAGGCGGCGAGGCGGTAGCCGAAGGGGGCAAGGGCATCTGCCACGGTCCGGCCCAGATGACCGTAGCCCATGATGCCGACCTGAACGCTTGCCGCCGGTCTGGAAAAAAGCCGGGCCCACTTGCGGGTCCTTTGCTGTGCAGCGAATTGAGGCATTTGCCTGTGGTGGTGCAGAACGGCCCAGGTGACATATTCACGCATGCCTTCCTGCAACCCGCTGTCGCCCATGCGTATGATGGGCAGATCCGCGGGCAGACTGTCATCGCGTGTCAGATGATCGACCCCGGCTCCCATGGAAAAAACCGCCCGGATGTTGGGGAAGCGGGCAATCAGACCGGGTTCCGGCTCCCATACCAGGGCATAGGCCGGGCCGTCGTCCGCCGTGCCCCAGTCGGGATAGGCGTGAAAGCGGATACCGGGGTCCTCGGCGCACAGGGCATCGCGCCAGGGTGTGTCGGGATAGTCCCGCAGGTAAAACAGGATGCGCGTCATGATCCTGCCCCCTGTCTATCGAACGGGACGGGCATGGGCGGCACCGCGGAATACCGCATTCGCCAGAATGACGTTCAACCCGTCCAGATAGGCGCGGACCGTCGGATCCTGGGTAAAGCCGATGACATAGCCGCGACCTGCGGATTCCACCAGGGCAAAGGGTTTGTAGGCCATCTGCTCACGGTTTTCCTGCCAGATATAGCCGCTGGCCAACAGGTCGTCCGCACCGGCAAACCAGGCCACGGTGCGTGCCTTGTCCATGGCGACGGGCGCATAGATGTCGCGTCCGCGTGCCAGCACGCTCAAGGTCGGGGCGACGCCAGCGCCCAGCCAGTGGTCGCCGTCCACATTGGCATGTACCAGCACGCCGGGCAGGCTGTCGGGCAGTTCGGTCGCAGGGGTCAGCAGGGCCCTCATGTCATCCCTGCTGTTGATGATGGTGGCGGCCACCCGGCTTTTTTCGTCGCCCGATGTGCCCGCAGCCTCGTCGCCACGCGGCTGGTTTTCGCGGGCCGTCGACAGCAGTTTGATTTTTTCGTGGGTCAGATAGCGCAGGGCCGTATGAGTGCCGACCAGCACCCCGCCACGCCGAACCCAGTCCTTCAGCGTTGCGGCACCCGTTTCGCCCAATGTGTCCATGTAGGACCCGCCGAACCCTTCTCCCGGCAGGATCAGCACATGATACCGCGTCAGGTCGGCGGTTTTCAGGGCGTCCGTCCGTATAGCGGTGACGGGGTACCCGATTTGCCGCTCCAGTACGAAACGGGTATTGCCGGCAGCATAGGACGATGTGGGGTCATCCCAGGCCATCGCGACCCTGATGCGGGGGACCGTGCGGACGGCGCGGCTGCCGAAATCCTTGCCGCTGTCAACCCAGCTGGATGACACGCCGACAATCTCGGCGCCGGTCTCGGCGGCCAGTGCCGTCAGTGTGGCGCCAAGGTCCGCCGCATTGTCCGCCACATCGAAAATCAGTGTGCCGGCCGGCCAGACACGGCCCTGATGGTTGAACCCTTCATCGTGGGTTTTCACCGTCAGTTCCGCGCGCAGGGCCGCGGCCAGCAGGCGGCCCGCCGCCATATCGCCCCAGGGGCTGAGAAAGGCGACGCTGGCTTCGGGATTGCTGAGGGTGCCGGTGGCGATACGGTCCATGGTCACAGGGACCAGTCCGGTGGTGACCGGCCGTCCGCAGGTCTCCATGTCCACATTGAACATGACAGGCAGGGACCAGCCGGTGACATCGTAAATGTCATGGGGCAGGTCGCGCGCACGCCGGGCTTCCTGAATACGGACGAAATCCGCCTCCATATCGATCTGCCGGTCCAGCAGGGTGCGGATCATGCGTTTGCGCGGCTGGGCGGTGTCGATGACATGTGTCCCGGCGGGATAAGACTGTCCGCAGGCCCGGAATTCCGCCTCCGCCCGGCTGATTTCGATCCCCTGTTCGGCCAGTATGCCCATCAGTTTGCGCGTGCCGGCCCGGTCGCGGGTACCGGGAAAGAGATAGGTCCGCTGTGTGCGGTCGTTTCTGCCTTCCTCGATCGCGGTCACCTGAAAGTCGTAAAAATCGTCCAGCAGCTTCTGCCGGTTGGTGGCCGTCGTCTCGATTGTGGCGAGCGAGGCGACGAAATGCTGTCGCACCGTGGATCGGTAGTCGAATTCGCTGCCGTCGTTCCGGCGGAAAAGCAGCCCGCGCGAGGACGCCTGTTCGTATGTCATGGAAATGGCGCCGTAATAGGCCGGCCAGCTGGCACCGTAGCCGGGATAGAAGGCATCGAAGATATCGCGGGTGAAATAGTCAAAGCCGAAGCGGTCGAACCATTTGGCATTGGTGCGCCCGAACAGGAACAGGCTGTCGCGCTGATTTTGCGCCAGATGGGGATTGTAGGGAACCGCCTCGGGGGCGAAATAGTAGGTGCTGTTGCCGCCCATTTCATGCAGGTCGACGAAGACCTGCGGATACCAGTCCTGCAGGGCGGCGACATGGCCCCGGGTTTCGGGCTGGGTCAGAATGATCCAGTCCCGGTTCATATCGAACAGATAGTGATTGGTGCGCCCATTCGGCCAGGGTTCATTGTGTTCGGCCGACAGGGGGTCGCTGTCGGGTTCCAGCCCCAGTGTTGTCTCAAACCGGTGGATGAAGCGGTCGCGCCCGTCCGGATTCTGAAGCGGGTTGATGATGACGACGGTGTTGTCCAGCATGCCGGCCACGCGGTCATCTCCGCGTGCCGCCAGCAGGTGATAGGCCGTCTGCATTGCCGCGTCCGATGGTGAAATCTCGTTCCCGTGGACGCTGTAAGCCAGCCAGACGATGGCCGGCAGGTCGCCGGTCAGGGTACGGGCGCGTGCCGCGTCGGTCACGCGTGGGTCCGCCAAAGCCTTCATCCCCGCCCTGATATCGTCCAGCCGTGCCATATTGGCCGGCGATGTGATGGCGGCATAAATCAGCTCGCGGCCTTCCCACGTCTTCCCGTAGGAAAACAGCTTCACCCGGTCAGGGGCATAGGCCTCCAACGCGCGGAAATAAGCGACAATTTGTGCATGCCACGAGATTTTGGTCCCGGTTTCATGGCCGACGACCTGTTCCAGCGTCGGCACCGCCGGATCATAATCGGCCTCCGGCCACCAGATGAAAGGGGTCTCCGCCGCGTTTGCCAGGGGTGACAGGATCAGGAACAGACCCGTCAAAAGGGCTGTGCCCATGGTGCGCGTGAACGCTTTACGGATCAAGCCGATGGAATATATGCGCATGATGATCATCCCCCCTTTGTCAACTGACGGTAGGCATGCCATAGCGGTTTTTGGCCGGTCAGGGAAGGCCGCACCGGTCCGGAACGCGGGCTGGCCCGGCATATGCCGCTGCGGTAAATTGCCGTGATGGCAGGCGCGGTGTATCTTTGCCTTGATTTTCCCGCGGCCTGACCTTATGTTTCGCGCCTCGAATCAGGGAGGCTGTATTTTGTGCAGGCTCCGACAAATGTCCGGACCGGCGTTGACGCCGTGATGATAAGGATCCGGACAAGAAGGATTGAAGGATAGTCAAATGGCAGTACCCAAGCGGAAAGTCACGCGGTCCCGCCGCAACATGCGCCGGTCGCACGATGCACTGCAGTCCGTGAATTATCAGGAAGACAGCCACACCGGCGAATACAAGCTGCGCCACCATGTGGACCTGAAAACCGGTATGTACCGTGGCCGTCAGGTGGTTGAGCCCAAGGGCGATTACTGACGTCCTGCCGCCTGTCGCGGCTGATTGATATTGAAACCGGCGTCCCGCTTTCGGGGCGCCGGTTTTTTGTTTAGGCTGTGGTTTGTCATTCGCTCCGATATGGCCGGAGCAGGGGCGCGGGACATACAGGGAGACGACGCAATGATGATGGTGAAACGCTTTGCTCTTGTCGGGATCATGGCGTGGCTGGCAGCGGCCTGCGTGACCACGAATGAAGTGACGGGGCGTTCGCAGTTCATCACCATTCCCCCGGCGCAGGATGATGCCCTGGGGCTGGAGGCGATGAATCAGGTCAAGTCGGAAGCACCCGTGCGCACCACCGGCCCGGACGCACGGCGGGTACAACGCATTGGTGCCCGCATCGCCGCCATATCCGACCGGCCCGATTTCAACTGGGAATTCGTCGTCATCGACGAGCCGGTACTGAATGCCTGGGCATTGCCGGGGGGCAAGGTGGCCATCTACAAGAAAATGGTCGACACCTTCCCCGAGGACGACATGCTGGCCGCCGTCATCGGACATGAAATCGCCCATGCGGTGCTGCGGCACGGGGCCGAGCAGGTCAGCCGGGGCCAGTTGACCAATACGGTTCTGGCCGCCGCCGGTCTCGCGGTGGGTGCCGCCACCGGGGACGGCCAGTCGACCCAGTTGGCCATGACGCTCGGCACGCTGGCGGCACAGGGTTTTGTCATGTTGCCGCATGGCCGTGCGATGGAACTGGAAGCCGATCATGTCGGTACGATATACATGGCCAAGGCCGGTTACGATCCGCGCCGTGCCGTTGATCTCTGGCGGCGTATGCAGACCATGAAGGACGGCAATGGCGGCCCGCCCGCCTTTTTGTCCACCCATCCGACGGATGACAAACGCATTGCCCGCCTGGAAGCCAACATGCCCGATTATCTGGCCGTTTATGCCCCCAGATGAATAACCCGCCGGATAAGGCCCGGATGTAACACCCAATAGGTGGCTCCGACCCGGTCGTCCCCTGAGTGGCGGGCTCCTTTCTTGCTGTGTAAACGGCTAAAAAATGGAGGGGCGCGCACAGGCTGCGCCCCCCTCCTGCGGGCTGCGGGAAATGTAAAGTGCCTGCCCCTTAAAATGTGTAGCGCAGTCCAAACAGGAAACGCCGGTCCAGTTCGGCGACGCCGTAGGGCAGGAAGCGGTCGGTGGACTGGTTGACGAACTGTTCCCTGGTCAGATTGAGGGCCTGAAGCTGAACGATCAGCCGGTCGGTGATCCGATAGCTGGCGCTGAGGTCCAACTGACCGAAGGCATCCGTGAAGCGCGGCACACCGAAATCGTCGGCGAACTGGGCCAGATAGCGGTCGCGCCAGGCATAGGCCAGACGGGCGTCCAGCCGGCCGTCATCATAATACAGAACGGCGTTGAAGCTGTTCTCTGACAGGCCGGGCAGTCCCTGGCTGCGCACATCGTCTTCCGCCGCGAAATCGGCGCTGCTGTCCGTGAAGGTGTAATTGACGATCCCGCCGAAATTGGCCAGGGCCCCAGGCAGAAAGGTAAAGCGTGCCTGCGCCGCGATCTCAAGGCCGGTGATCTCCGCGGCGACGCCGTTGACCGGTTGTGTGAACAGGATCGGTCCGGTCACCAGCACGCCGTCGGCCTGACGCGGGAAGGTCCGGTCCTCGGTGAAGGTTTCCGTATCGATGAAGCCGTCGATATCCTTGTAGAAGACCGTGGCCGCGAGCAATCCTTCCTCGGCGAAGTACCATTCCAGTCCGATATCGAAATTGTCGGCGGTGAACGGGTCCAGTTCGGGGTTGCCGCGCGTACCGGTGCCGCCGCCTTCGTCAATGCCGGCCACCGTTTCCGACGGCGCCAGCTGGTCCAGGCTGGGCCGGGTCAGGGTCTTGTTGTAGGCGGCACGGAAGACCAGTTCATCCGTCAGGTCATAGCGCAGATTGGCGCTGGGCAGATATTCGGTATAGCTTTTGGAGACGGAAATCGGCGTAATCTGTTCCGTCGACTGAAAGATATTGGCCACCGTATTGCCGTTTGATGTCTGGTCGGTGTGAACAAGGCGCAGGCCCACATCAAGGGCGGCCCGTTCCAGGTCGAAATTGGCCTGGACATAGGCGTTGAAGGTTTCCTCGCTGATGCTGTAGGACTGCTGCGCGCCGAAGCCCGGCAGCGGCCGGATGAAGGTACCGTCCACCGCCTGACCGCCCGGATAGAAAACGTCGCGTACCAGATCGGGATTGACGGACAGGATCTGCGTCGGGACGTTCGGGTCGTTGCCACGGACACGATAATCCACCAGTTCAGAGACCGCGGCCAATGACGGCGGGACCGTGATGTCGGTACCGGCGGTGCGCTGCAGACGTTCCTGTGTCAGGATCCGGTCTTTTTCCCTGTCGGCGTAACGGATGCCGAACTGGACGCTTCTCAGCGTGCCGTCGGTGAAGGTGTGTTCGAGGTCAAGCTTGGTGTTCAGTTCCGTATCCTTGTCGTTGGACGGCCGCAGGATAAAGACATTGAACAGGAAATTTTCCGGACTGCCGCCGAAATCCGTGACATCGGAGCCGAAGTCGACAAAGTCGCCGCGAATGTCATAATTGACCGTGCCGATGTCGAAGACACCGTTTTCGGCATAGCGGAAGGAATAGAGATCGAAAATCCGGTCCGCCTCGCGGCTGGAATAGCCGATGAAGGGGGAAATGCGCCAATTGGCTGTCGGCGTCCAGTCGGCACGCCCGACAATCTGGAAAAGTTCCTCGTCGGTCTCCAGATAGTTGGTGCCGACGCGTTTCTGAATGCCGGTAAAGGTGCCCGACGTGATGACACCGTCCTGGATCGTGACGTTGCTGGGCACCCCCGCGCCGCTTTCGATCGGCATATCGTCCCGGGTGATGATGCGTTCGCTGTCCAGCGTGCCATACAGGCCGTCGACCGTTATCTCGAATGTGTCGGTGGGGCGCCACTGAAGGCCCAGTGTGGCGCCGACCGTCTGCCGGTCTTCATCGAAATGATAAAGGCGCGTGCCGTTCGGATTGAAGGCGGCGCGGACGTCATCCTGCGCCGGCTCGCCGGTGTTGGCGCGGGCGAAGGGACGGAAGCTGCCGCCTTCCGCCGTATCGGAGCGAAAGCGCACATCCGAGAAGGAGACCGACGCCGAAATGCCGAATGTGTCGTTCCAGTTGTTGCTGATCAGCAGGGCACCGCGCGGGTCGACCTGTTCGCTGATCTCGCTGTAATTGCCAAGACCAAGGGCCGACAGCCTGAAACCGTCGGAGTCCAGGGCTTTCGGCGTTTCCAGTTCAACCACGCCGGCAAGGCCGCCTTCCTCCTGACTGGCATTGTTTGATTTGAGAACTTTGGCGTTCGAGAACAGTTCCGAGGCCAGAATTTCAAAATTGAAGCCCCGGCTGCCGGTGCTGTTGCCGAAACGTCCGCCGGTGCCGTTGGACGTACCGGACATGCCGTTGATTTCAACCCGTGTGAATTCCGGTCCCAGGCCGCGCAGATTGATGGCCTGACCATCGCCGACAGCGTTACGGTCCAGTGTGACGCCGGGAATACGTTGCAGGGACTCGGACAGGTTCAGATCAGGAAACTTGCCGATGTCCTCGGCGTTGATGGCATCGGCAAAGCCTGTCTCATTGCGTTTCTGCGATAGCGATTCAAGAATGCTGGCCCTTACACCGGTGACGACGATTTCGTCCACGGTATCCGTATCGTTCGTGCCGTCCTGGCCCTTGGCCGGCATCGCGGCAAAGACAAGTGCCGATGCCCCGGCGTACAAAGCGGATCGCCGGACCGCTCTCATATTCATGTTCATATGACTGCCCTTTGGCTGTAATGCCCACTATCCCCCCGCGCCTTTCGCCGCAATGGGACAGCCTGCCCATGGTGGCGGATACTGGATTTAAAGTGGATTACCAATTAAATCACGGCGCGTGATTAATTGGTAATCAATGAATGCTACAGCTTCGTGACGGATTCATAGAATTTCGGCGACAGTCTTTCCTGACATGCGGAACCCTTTAAAATCACAGGTGAAAAGCGCCTGTGCCCAGTGAAACGAGGAGGTTCGGGACAGGGACATGCTGGGTGTGGACAGAGATCAGAAGCAGGGCTGTGGCCTGGGGGTCAAGAAGCGGGTATCAGCGGGGCAGCAGCAGCAGAGCCTCGCCCACGGGGCGTTCGCCGTCGCTGTCGGAGGGGCGTGTCACCAGTGTATCGCCAATCACCATGGCCGTTGATCCGCCGCCATCCAGATTGATCGCGTCTACAGCGCCGAGGGCTTTCATCATGCCGCGTATTTCGGGGATCGTGGCGCCGACACTGTGCCCGGGCTGGCGGCCATCCACCGTCACCAGAAGCAGTCGTCCGTCGCGGGTTATGCCGGCTGCCGTGCGCGGTGTCCGGATATTGAACCAGCGATGGACGAGCATTGCCCGTTCAGCCGGCATGTCCGCATCCATATGCCAGCCTTCGATACCTTCATGGTGGACGCGCATGCCATTCTTCAGAAGCAACGGCCCGCCGCCGACGGCATAAAGGCTGCCCGCGCCACGATTTGCGGGGGCGGTCCACAGGTCTGGGAATATATCGCCGAGGAGGGCGTCGGTGTTGATGACCGCGCGATCGTTGGCGGCGGCCAGCGCGCGTACTTCCGCAGCGTGGCGGCCTGTGGCGATAACCAGCAGTTCACCGGGGGCGGGGGGCGCTGCCGGGGCCAGCCGTCCATCGGCGCCGATCAGCAGGCGGTGGTCCTGACCGTTGGGAACGTCAAAACCGGCATCGTGGGTCAGCACAATGATCTCGTCATCGTCGCGGCAGGTTTTGTCGTGGGCCGGCATGCGGCCCTCCCGGTCGCCCCTGTTTCCACAGTTCCGTATGATGCCGGGATGGCGGTTGATGCCGTCTATGGGGCTTTCGCGCCCGTCTCCCCAGTGCAGAACCGGTTCCGCCGATGCCACGGCGATGGCGGCCTGCAGCCGGGGGGTGTTGCGGATGCCCAGGGCCGGCCGGTTGGCCGTGGCCTCGCTGAGGACACGGCTGTCAACGATGGACAGTCCCGCGGGCTCGCCGATGACGCCATCCTCTTCGGATGTGACGAAAAATCCCCCGTTCACAGCCGCCAGTGCCCGCCGGTCCGCCGCGATCGCGGTGACAGGGGCGGGGCCTGCCACCGTTTTTCCGGCAAGGGCACTGACAAGGCGGCCCCGGAAATGCCGCGGGTCTACCTCCAGCACATTCACCACCCAGGGACCCATGGCATGATGAGGGGTCAATGCCGTATGGATGGCACTGAAACCGCAGCCCGCGAGGGGGGCGCGGGCAATGGCGGCCAGGGCCACGTCCCGCGTTTCAAAGGTGCCGGCATAGACGATGCCATAGGAGCGGCCGGGATCGCCGGGGGTCAGGAAACGGCGGATATCCGTGGCCGGAAAGTGGCCGGGTACACAGGCCAGCGCCGTTCTTTCATCCGTGGCCGTGTGCAGCACGGGCGATGCGGCGGCCCAGGCATGCGTACAATTCTCATGTGTGTAATCCGGGTCTTTTCCCGATGCCCCGTTAGTATGCGGTCGGCGTACAATTCTGTGATGTCTCAGGCCCGGGGCCAGGGTTTCGGTGGTTCGTGTTTCCAAGAGCGTCGGCAGCCCCAGCGGGAGATTGAAAACCGGTGCCGGTGTGCCGGACGTGTGTGTGTCATCGGCATGAGCCGGCAGTGATGCGGCCCAGACCGTGACGCTAAAGACCGCTGCGGCCTGAAACATGACAGCCCGGACTGCCGCAGCGGTGTTCGCCGTCAGAATGACGATATCCCGAAGCGCGGCCCGACAGGCCGCTGCCCTGTATGACGCCGTCCGGCAACGGTCCGACAGGCATGGCAAAGGGCCGTTTGCCGCAGGAAGGGTTTTGTCTCGCCCCAGAATGCCCATCAGTGTCCGCATGCCCTGAAACCCCAAGTCACAAAAGGCGGATGGCCGCTGCCGACCAATTAAATCTTGTTAAGGGAATTAAACTGTTAAATTGCGATTGTAAATCACATTGCGGAGTTTAATATGAATTTCCACGCAGCGGCATGCATTTGAGGGGGTGGTTCGTGCCGGGCGATCTGTGCCACTTGCCGTATCGGCCAGTTTGTGGATTGTATTTTGGAACCTTTGTCGAAAACAGCATTTTTACCCAGCCATGTGGCGGTCATGCGGGAAATCCACCGGGCCGGAACGGCCAGCCGTGTGGACCTGGCCAGGGCAACGGGTCTGTCGACGCAGTCCCTGACCCGGATCACCAAGGATCTTCTCGACCGTGGATATGTGGTTGAGGGCGAACGCCGCTTTGGCGGGCGGGGACAGCCGGCCATCCTGCTGTCGATTGCGCCGGGACGTTTTATTTCTTTCGGTCTTGTGTTCGAACATGACCGGATCACCTGTATTGCCATGGAAATGGGTGGAGAGGAAATTTTTCGCCTGCGCCGTCGCGGCCGGTTCAACGCGGCCGGCGACGCGGTGGCGGCGGCGGCGAAAATGCTGTCCGATGCCATCCCTCAGGTTCCGGACGAATCCGTTGTGCTGGGTTTGGGGATTTCCGTGTCCGGTTTTTTCTTCGACGGCGGGGCGGCCCGCGTCGTCTCGCGTAACGATCCCGAAGGGTGGCGGGCGACGGATCTGCGACAGGTGTTTGAAGATGAATTCAACATGTCGGTCACGGTGGAGAATGATGGGTCCGTCGCAGCGGTCGGACAGGCGCTGAGTGGCGTCGCCACCGGTCTGGACGATTTTTTTCTGGTCCTGATGACAAAGGGTGTCGGTGGCGGTTTCGTGCATGACGGCCGCCTGGTGCGCGGCCGACTGGGCAATGCGGGAGAACTGGCCGCCCTGATGCCGGTGGACGCGGCCGCCATACGCCCGTCGGAGGAAAGCCTGGATGCGTTTTTGAAGGCGCGCTGGGGCGCGTCGCCGACGGCGGCACAGATAGACGCGGCGTTAAGGGCCGGCGATACCGCCATTGACGACTGGCTGGAACAGGCAACGGCTGTTCTGGAGCCCGCGCTCAGCGCCGTCACCGCGCTTCTCGACCCCGGAGCCATTGTCTTTGCCGGGCGTCTGCCCGTTTCCATCCGGGAGGCACTGGCCCGCCGGGTCGTCATCACGGGGCCAAGCTTCGCCGGCATCGATGCGCCGGTACCCGACATCCTTATCGATCCGAAGACCGACTGTCTTGCGGTGGGGGCGGCATCGTTGCCGGTGCTGTCCTTTCTGCGTCAGGCCTGAACGGCTTGACGGCCACATCCCGAAAGTCGAGGGCCTTCACAAGGGCAGTGCGCCGCAGGACCAGAATGCCGGCGCAGGCCGCGAGCGCGGCCAGGGACCACGCCAGACGTCCCGTATCGCCGGACAGCAGGGCCGCGACGACGGTGATCGATGCATAGACCAGCCCCACGGACAACAACCAGTAGAGAACCGTCTGCCCAAGGCCGGAGGGCGGATTTTCGTCAGTGTCGCGCAGACGGTTCCAGCCGGGGCCTGCCACCTGTGTCCGCCGGTAAAAATTCCGGCAGGCCGTATCCGGGCCCGTTCGGGTGTTCAACCATGAAACCGACGCCGCGACGGTTCCGCCGACAACCATGTTGACCAGAATGCCGAGGCCGAATTCGGTGGCATTCGACAGGTCGATCATGAAGACGATGACGTTGCCGGCCACGATACCGCTGACAAGGGCGCTGATTTCCCCCCAGATGGACAGCCGCCACCAGTACCACCGGGCAATGGCGGCAAAGGCCGTGCCGGCCTGCAGGATCATCACATATTGATAAATGCCGAGGATGCTGGTGACGGCGCCGCTGCTTGCGATCCAGAAGGCGCTGGCGGCCAGCAGCAGGACGGTGGCTGTTTCAATCCGGCGTTCGCCGCGCGGGCCGGGCCGATAGCCGAATATCTGGCAACAGTCATTGACCACATAGGAGGCGCCCCAGTTAAGACGGCTGTCGATGGTGCTCATGAAGCCGGCCCAAAGTGCCGCCGCCATCAGGCCCTTGCCGCCTGTCGGCATGAACCGGTCGGCCATCAGCGCATAGGCTGCCTCGGGTTTGGTCAGACCGGGAAAATAGATCAGGGCCAGTGCGCCGATAATGAACCATGGCCATGCCCTGATGATGAAATGCAGGGCGGTGAAGCAGAACACGGTCAGCGTCGCATCGCTTTCCGATCTGGCCGACACCAGGCGTTGTACGAACAGCCCATTGCCGGGGGCGATATGCCACCATCCGAAAGCGATGAGCAGCAGAACGGACGCATCGGCCGCCGGAAACAGGTTGAACAGATCCGCCCGTCCGGGCACGGCCGCCAGCGCCTTGCTGAGCGAGCCGAAATCGTCGCCGGCGGCCTGCATGGCAAACACCGCCAGCAGGATGCTGGCCAGGATCGCCGCCGTGAACTGCATGATATCGGTCCGGATCACCGCGCGGAAACCCGATGTCAGCGTATAGCCCGCGGTGATGGCGATCAGGCCGAATGTGGCCATATCGACCGGCGACACGCCGACAGGGCCCGCCTGTATCAGCGGGGCGGAGGACAGTCCCATGAACCGTTCGATGAGGAGGGCGGCGGCGAACATGACGGAGGCCAGAACAAGGATATTGATCAGCACGCCCTCCGTCACGGCTTTGGCCAGTCGGAATGCCTGTGTCGGCGGTCTCTCGCCATAGCGCAGGAGCAGGATTTCCACCTCTGTCAAAACGCCGGAGCGTCGCCAGTAGCGGGCAAAGAAGAAGGGCGTTGCCAGCACGCCGGGGGCGCTGGCCAGCCAGAACCAGTTGGCGGACAGACCGCCCGCATAGAGTGCTCCGGACACCAGGAGGGGCGTGTCCGTCGACAGGGATGTCGCCGCGAGCGATCCGCCCAGAAGATACCAGGGCATGGTGCGGCCCGCCGCGAAACGCTGTGCCGGATCGCGGCTGCCGGGGCGCGGCACGCCAAAGGCCGCCGCCGACAGCAGCACCAGCAGAAAAACGGCCAGTGTCCAGTCCAGAAGGGTCATGGGACGGATTTATCATCATGTCGGCCGGAGTGTTGCAAGCCCGGTGCGGCGGGTCCGGGAAAAATAAGGCAATATGCACCCGACCTGGACTTGACGCGGGATGCGTTTTCAACGCGCGCCTTGCTTGCCGTGCCGCCGGGCCCCCTGACCGGGGGCATACGCCGTGGTGTCCGGGGAGCGCAGTCCTCATATTGTCAACGATCAATAGCCCTGACCGGGGGCATACGCCGTGGTGTCCGGGGAGAGGGGGTGGCCTTTTTCGGACAATACAGTGACGGGCCGGACAGGCATGCCGCTGTCCTTATCCACCACGCACACCGGTTCATGCCCCGCGCCGTAAATCCAGGTATCGCCCCACTGCATCATCGCGATCATCACTGGGAACAGGGCGCGGCCCTTTTCCGTCAGGCTGTAGGTGTGGCGCTCAATGCCGGGCCGTGTCGGCGTTCTGTCCAGGATATCATGCGCGACAAGATGGGCCAGACGGTCCGCCAGCACATTGCGGGCCACACCGAGATTGCGCTGAAAACCGGAAAAGGTCGTCACGCCGACAAAGGCATCGCGGATGATCAGCATGGTCCATTTGTCGCCGATGATTTCCAGCGTCTGGGCCACGCTGCACTTGAATTTCGTCAGGGATGTCCGTGTCATTGAACCACGCTATGCCACATGTCCTTGTCAGACAACCGGTCTGCCCGGCGATGGGGGGCGGAGTATGCAAATCCGCATCCCGTTGTAAAAATAGTTGCATTAAAAAACCAAATCAATAATGGTTTTCCTGGACAACCAAAAGGGGCAGACGTGACCCGCGCCGGTTATGGGGAGAACGGGGATGACATCCAAAGGGGCCTGTGTGGTCATCGGGGCCGGTGACGATACCGGCGGCGCCATTGCCAGGGCTTTCGCGCTGGAGGGATATACGGCCTGTATCGTCCGTCGGCCGCGCCACACGGAAGCGCTGGAAGCGCTGGCGTCTCGGATTCGCGATGATGGGGGAGCTGCTGTGGCCATGCCGGCCGACGCGCGGGATGAGGATGCCGTGACCGCCCTGTTCGACAGGGCCGAGCGGGAGGCGGGGCCGGTCGAAGTCGCCGTTTTCAATATCGGCGCCAATGTCCGCTTTCCGATTACCGAAATGACGGCGCGCGTGTACCGCAAGGTCTGGGAAATGGCATGCTTTTCAGGCTTTCTCATGGGGCGTGAGGCCGCGCGCGTGATGCTGCCTCGGGGGCGCGGGTCGATATTTTTCACCGGTGCGACGGCCAGCATGCGCGGTGGGCCGGGATATTCGGCCTTTGCCGGGGCGAAACACGGGCTGCGCGCCCTGGCACAGTCCATGGCGCGCGAGTTGGGGCCGAAAAATATTCATGTGGCCCATGTGGTGGTTGATGGTGCCATCGATTCCACCTTCGTCCGTGAAAATCTGCCGGACGTGGAGACTGCCCGTGCCGATGACGCCATTCTGTCGCCGGACGAGATCGCGCGGAATTATGTATGGCTGCACAAACAGCAGCGCAGCGCCTGGACGCATGAACTGGATCTGAGACCCTGGAAAGAAAGCTGGTAGGGAGAGACCGCCATGACCGTGACCGTGGACTTTATTTTCGATTTTGCCAGTCCCAATGCCTATCTGGTGCACCGGGTTCTGCCGGGCATCGCGGAGCGTACCGGGGCGACGCTGCGGTATATTCCGTGCCTTCTGGGCGGTATTTTCAAGGCCACGGGCAATCAGGCGCCCATGATGGCCTTTGCCGGGATCAAGGGGAAGCTGGACTATGACGGCCTGGAAATGCGACGCTTCATCAAGAAACACGGTCTAGACACCTTCAAATTCAATCCGCATTTTCCGGTCAACACATTGCTGCTGATGCGCGGTGCCATCGCCGCCGATGCCGACGGCCGGCTGATGGACTATGTCGAGGCCGGCGTGCATCACATGTGGGAAGAACCGAAAAAAATGGACGATCCGGCGGTCTATGCAGAGGCCATGACGGCGTCCGGTTTTGACGGCCAAAACCTGCTGGAGCGGACCCAGGACCCTGCCGTCAAGGCAAAACTGGCCGAGAATACCGAACAGGCGGTGGCCCGCGGCGTGTTCGGCATTCCCACCTTTTTCGTCGGTGATGATATGTTCTTCGGCAAGGAACGCCTGGGCCAGCTGGAAGAACGGGTCGCCGAAGAGGTCTGATCCACACAGCGCGGAATGACGGAACCGTTTTGTGACGCTGTGCCGGTTGCCGCAGCGTCACTTTTTTTACCGCCTTGTCATAATATTGTATCGCCTGACACCATCCGTACAGCGTGATCACATCCAGTGCCAATGGGGCATGACCATAGGCTATCTGTCTACGGTCTGATTCATGCGTGTGGTGATGTTTCCAAAATCTTCGACAGACCCCGACAGTCCATGGTCGGAAGAATAGAAGCCGGCAGGGCTTTGCCACCCTGTCCCGTATTCGATGTATGCGTGCCTGTTTGCTCGGAACATCTACCTTGCAGCATGGAAAATGCTTGCACAAAAAACACGTATTGATTTAATTTAATAAATTTTTCGCGCTATGAGTTTTTTATTTTCCCGAATGGGAGGGCGGTATGAATGTGTGTTTCAGGTGGCTAACCTTCGCATCTGCCATGGTTGTGGCAGGCTGCGCCAATTACGTGATCTCTGTGCCGGAGCCTGGGCCCGGCGGTCATGACTTTGAAATGACAGCCGTGGTGTTGGGGTGGGGGGCAGTCGAGGATCCTCAGGTTGCCGAAGCCTGTGACCGTGGGTTTGGCATGGACAGGGTCAGGGCACGCACCAATCTGGGATATGATCTGATTTCCGTAATTACCCTGGGCTTTGTGCGTCCACTGGATCTGAGCTATCGCTGTTATACAGGCGAAAGTCCAGTCGGTAGTACACGCGACTAAGGATGGTAAAAATGCCTGTCGATCATGCTCTTGTTCGTGCCTTGCCTGATACTGTCAGGTCGCGGGATCTGGATGATTGGGTCAACTGGCCCCGCAATATCCGCCAGCCCATTGATGCCTATTTCGACATTGCAAACGAATCCCGCGCGCCATCCTTGTCCGGGTACCGCAAAACCGCGCGGGCCATTCAGACCCTTTTAAGGCTCGCGGTGAACAGAGGGCGCGCGGTCCGTCCTTTCGGCGGCGGCTGGTCCTTTTCCGATATTGCCGTGGTGCCTGATTGGATGGTCGATACCAGTTACCTAAACTGGATATTCCATGTGAAACCGGAAGACCGTACCGATATGTACGCCACCGACGGGCAGGAGCTGTTTCTGGTCCAGTGCGGGACAAAAATATCCCAGGTAAACCGTGTAATCGAACGGAAATTCCGACGGTCTTTCAATACCACGGGCGCCAGTAACGGGCAAAGCATCGTCGGGGCCTGTGCCACCGGTACACATGGCTCGGCGTTGGGACAGGGTGGTATCCAGAATCATGTGGTCGGTATTCACGTCATTACCGGCCCGCACAATTCCGTCTGGCTGGAACGTGCCAGTGACCCGGCCACAGTGGATGATTTTGCCGCGCGACTGGGGGCGGATCTGGTGCGCGATGATGCGGTTTTCAACGCGGTGCTGGTTAGCCTGGGCGGTATGGGCTTTATTGCCAGCATGATGATCAAAACGGTGCCTATTTTTATGCTGGAACGTCATCGTGACTGGCTGCCCTTTGATGACGCTTTCAAGACCGTTCTGGATACACTGGACTTCACCGGCGTTGATCTGCCGGGCCAGACCATGGGGCAGCAGCCCTATTTTTTCCTCCCCGTCATCAATCCCTTTGACACCGATGAGGTGTCGGTGGCTGTTCAGTACCGCCGGGATTTCGACCCGGCACACCCGATCAATTACCGGCTCGATCTGAGGAGAGGTCCGGGTTATGAACTTTTGGGTGCGATCGGTGGCCTGACGAATGCAGTACCCAGGACGACCCCTAAACTCGTTACAGCCCTGACCAGGAAACAATTGAGACCACAACCTGAATCAGGCAAATCGCCAAAGACAGGCACGTGGGGTGAAATGTTCGATTTCACCACGCCGCGCACCAATTCCCTGGGGGCCGGAATTGGCGTTGCCCTTGGGCAGGTTTATCGCACGTTGGAGCTTCTGATCGATGAACAACGCAGTGGAACGCCGGCACCAGTGGTTTTCGCCTGCCGCTATGTCTGGCCGACAGGGGCGACACTCGAATTCACCCGGTTTGACCCTACCTGTGTGATCGATATTGACGGTGTTGCAACACGCTACACAGATGCCTTTCTGACCCGTGCCTGGGCCCGTTTGGACAGGGAGGGTATCGACTATACCCAGCATTGGGGAAAGATCGGCAATTATGATCCTGTCACGGTGCGCCGTCAGTATGGCGATGCACGCGTCGATGCATGGCGAGTGACGCGTGCGGCCTTGCTGGATACGTCCGAGAAGAAAGCTCTGTTTGCCAGTACTTTTCTGGAGCGGGCAGGCCTTGCTTGAAGCCGTGTCAGGTGCGGCTTTTTAGAAGCCCGCCGTCAGTGTCAGGGAAAATTATCGGCCGAAGGCGCCGAAACGGCGGTTTGACAGCAGGCCGAAACGGGACTGGCTAACGGCGTCGATATAGTCGTTGTTCAGCAGATTGGTCACTTGCAGATCGACCTGTCCACACGGCAGGTCATAGCCAAGACCGGCATCCACCGTTGTGTAGTCGTCGATTTCAAAGACGTCGACGCCTGCGTTGAGAGACCGGTCACGGCTGCCGATATGCAGCACCTGGAAGTTGGCGTCCCATTCCGGCGTGATCTGATAGCCACCGAGGATGGAGACTTTGAGCGGCAGAATGGCCAGATTGGAAAGAGGGTCGAAATCACCGTCATCATCGGCATCGTTGTCGCCGTCATTCCATGAAACCGCTCCGCTGAGGGTCAGGCTGTCCGTGACGGTCCAGTCAGCGGCATATATGGGATGGCGCAGTCAGCCAAACCGGGGCTGCTGGTGGGCGTATCAGGACCCTGCGGCGGGCGTCTATCCCTGTCATGAAAGTCCGCAAGTCTGATCAGGCTTATGGCGGTAGCATACCAGCATCACCAAGCAGCGAGGACCGGACAAGGATCGGACATGAACACGCGGGAAAGCTACAGCACACGGATCGGCCGGGTGGCGGCCTATATCTGGGACAATCTGGACAAGCCGTTGGACCTGGAAAAACTGGCGGATGTCGCCTGCTTTTCACCCTATCATTTTCACCGTATCTACCGCATGGAAATGGGCGAAACGGCGGCGCAAACGATACGCCGGTTGCGCCTGCACAGGGCGGCGGTGGGGCTGTCGGAGGGCAGCGCGCCCCTGGAACGGATTGCAAAGGGCGCGGGCTATGGATCGGTGGAGGCCTTTTCCCGTGCCTTTGCCTCGGCCTATGGGCAACCGCCTGCCGCCTACAGGGCACGCCGGCAGGACCCGGATGGGGCATCCCCCTCGTTTGAGCCGCCCGGCGACGGCGGGCAGCCGGACGGTCAGGCCTACAGCGTAACCGTGACACGGACACCGGCCCTGCGTCTGGCAGGCTTTTCTCACAAAGGGGATTATCAGACCATCGGCACCACATTCGACCGCCTATATGCCTGGGCCGGACCGCGTGATCTGGTGGACGGGGAGACGCGCCATATCGCCGTCTATTACGGGGATGAAACCGGCCTGCCTGAAAAGGATCTGCGCTCCTTTGCCGGGATAACCGTGACGGCGGACTTCGCGCCCGCCGCCTGCCGGGAAGGACCGGCGGCGGATACCGTTGACATTCCGGCCGGGCCGGTTGCCGTGCTACGCCACACCGGTCCCTATTCCGACCTGGAGCGTGCTTACCGGTATCTGTACGGCACATGGCTGGCCGGCAGCGGGCATGATCCGGCGGATCTGCCCTGTTTTGAAGACTATCTGAACGATCCGCGCACCTGTCCGCCGACGGAATTGCTGACGGACATCTATCTGCCGCTTGCACCCTGAGCCTGGAACCGGCGGCTATCCGGGTCCGCCGGATACCCCCGGTTGCTTATGCCATTGCGTCCCCCTGTCCGGTGCAGATTGAGAAAGCATCGGGCAGGGGGCTTGCGTGCCCCGGTGATGCCTGTTATTCGTATTTCGCCGTTTAACGAAATACTTTTTTGCAGGCATGGGGGTAATAGGGTGACACGGACACAGACGGTCACTGGGGATAGCGGCGCGGGCACACCCGTACCCGACCCGCAAGAGGATGACAAACTGGCCCGTCTGGCCAAGGCACTGGGCCATCCGGCGCGTATCCGGATCATCCGCACACTGCTCAGGCGCCGGACATGCATCGGCTGTGACATTGTCGAGGAAATCGGTCTGGCGGCATCCACCACGTCCGAACATCTGCGGATCCTGAAAGAGGCCGGCCTGATCATCGGCGAGATTGCGCGGCCGCGCGTCTGTTATTCGCTGGATCCGACAGCGGCGAAACCGCTGATGGATTTCCTGCGCGGAATTGAGGCCGGCAATCCGCCGCGCCTGCCGGAGTAAGCGCCCATGTCCACCTTTGAACGCTATCTCACTGTCTGGGTCGCGTTTTGCATCATCGCCGGTATCGCACTGGGACATTTCTTTCCGGCTGCCTTCCAGGCCGTGGGCGCGGCCGAGATTGCCAGTGTCAATCTGCCGGTTGCCGTGTTGATCTGGCTGATGATTATTCCGATGCTGGTCAAGATCGATTTCGCCGCCCTGGCACAGGTGAAAGAACACTGGCGCGGTATCGGGGTGACCCTCTTCGTCAACTGGGCGGTCAAGCCCTTTTCCATGGCGCTTCTTGGCTGGCTGTTCATCGGCTGGCTGTTCCGGCCCCTGTTGCCGGCGGATCAGGTGGACAGCTACATTGCCGGCCTGATCATCCTGGCCGCCGCGCCCTGCACGGCCATGGTGTTCGTCTGGAGCAATCTGACCAAAGGCGAGCCCCATTTCACCCTCAGCCAGGTGGCGCTGAACGATGTGATCATGGTGGTGGCATTTGCGCCCATCGTCGGTCTGCTTCTGGGCCTGTCGGCCATTATCGTGCCTTGGGATACGCTGGTCCTGTCCGTGGGACTGTATATCGTCGTCCCCGTGCTGATCGCGCAGGCGGTCCGCCGGTACCTGCTGTCCGGTGTGCAAGGGCAGGCAGCGCTGGACAGGCTTCTGAAACGGCTGCAGCCGCTGTCGCTGGCCGCGCTGCTGGTAACGCTGGTGCTGCTGTTCGCCTTTCAGGGGGAACAGATCCTGGCCCAACCGATGATTATCGTCCTGTTGGCGGTGCCGATCCTGATCCAGGTCTATTTCAATTCGGGGCTTGCCTATCTTTTGAACCGCTCGGCGGGAGAAGCGCACTGTGTGGCCGGCCCGTCGGCGCTGATCGGTGCCAGTAATTTCTTTGAGCTGGCGGTGGCGGCCGCCATCAGCCTGTTCGGGTTCAATTCCGGCGCTGCACTGGCCACGGTCGTCGGCGTCCTGATCGAGGTGCCGGTCATGCTGTCGGTTGTGTGGATCGTCAACGCGACAAAGGACTGGTATGAGGCGGCCGGCGCCGTTCATCGCCGTATGGAGAGCGCCTCGGCGATCCCTTCACCCGATCCCATTCCCGCACGTCCGTCGGCCGAGGGGCAGGCCGGGCCGATACGGCCCGGTGGCTGACAGGCCGGGGCTTGCGGGCCCCATCCGCCGTCTCGGGGCTGAACGGCGGATGGGGAATGGGGGCGCCTGACCCGTGGCAGGTGTGTCCGGGTATGACGATGTTTTCAGAAACCGAATGTCTGTTCGTCGCCTGCGGTAAAGATACGCATGCACGGGGCTGTGATTTTGAACGGACATGCGATGGCGCCCGTGCCTGTGAAGGTGACCTTCAGCTGTGTTCCGGCGGGAACATTCAGTGTGCAGCGACCGCTGGTGATGTCCCTGATTTCCAGCACCTTGATCGACTGGTTGCCACGGCCTCTGCGGGCAATCTCCCTCTCCTTGCCGCTGTCTTTCAGGAAGTTGCAGTTGGCTGACCAGTTTCTGGCGCCGGAAAAGCGGATATTGACATGGCCGCTGTCAGTTCCCGTGGCCGGTATGGCATAGCCAAAAGTGCAGGCCACGGCACAGATAGCGCCCAGGCGCTGCAGGGTGTGAAGGGTGTTCAACATGAAACGTTCTCCCGATTTCCCATAGGGCTGCATTTTAACAATAATTCCAGATATATGGAAATATAAAGTGCAAGCCACGGTTCGGAAAAAGGACTTTCTGCTGGTATGCGTGGACTAGCTGACGGAAATCGAGCAGATTTCGGGATGGCCGCTGCAACAGTCCACCACCAGATATTCGATGAAATCCTTGGTCCGGTCGATACGGACCGAATAGATCAGGCTGCGTCCCATACGGGTCGCGGTGATCAGGCCGGCATTCGACAGAATGTTCAGGTGTGCCGACAGGGTGTTTTGCGGAACGCCGAGCTGTTCGGCAATGACGCCTGCGGGCAGGCCGGCACTGCCTTTTTCCATCAACAGGCGGAAAACGCGGAAACGGGTGTTTTGCGCAAGGGCGTTCAGCATATCAACGGCGCGGTCGTCATTCATCGCGGGCTGTCCGGCTGGTATTGGCATCTGGTGTTCGTATCGATCCTGACCAACAGATACGCCCGATGGACGCTGAATGCAAAATGGAAAGCGCCCTTGTGGTGCTTGGTGAGGGCCCACCCGCCGTACCGGAAGGGGCAGCGGGTGGGCCTTTGGGCTGGTCGGTTCTAGCGGGCCGGTGGGATCGGACTGCCGGGCACCCAGGGGGCGCCTGCGTCGATCAGGGCGGCTTCAAACGCCGGGATGGTCTCACCCGTCAGTCGGTTCAGTCGGGTGCGCAGGTCAGCGAATGCGGCCTGTGCGTGACCGAAGTTTTCCCGGTGGCTGGGGGTGGGACCGTATGTGGACAGGGCCGTTCCCACCATGACCTGGCTCAGCCTGCTGCTGACCGTGGCCGGCTCCAGTTCACCGATTTCAGCCATGGCCCGGTTGCCGGTGAGCGCCGTGCCGATATCGTCAATTTCGGTGCGGATGGCTTGCCAGCGGTCGTCCAGCTCGGCTGGCGCCGTGCGTGAGCGGGCAAGGGCGGTTTTCAGCTGATCCGCCTTGACGTTCAGATGACGCAGGGTGACGCGGGCAGCGCTGATGCTGCGATCCAGCTTGTCAAGTTCTTCCCAGAAGGCGACGACGTCCGCAGGCTCGGCACCTTTCAGAGCCCCTTGGCGCAGGCGTGTGACTTCAAAACTGACGGGCGCGGCCAATTCGGTCGTGACACCACGCACCCGACTGCTGAGCGTCGCGGTATAGCGGCCCGGTGCCGCGTGGAAACCTTCCGGTTCCTCTCTGCGGCCATTGCCGACGGGTACCGTCGGAGGGTAACGCAGGTCCCAGGCGATGCGGTGGAACCCTTTTGTTACCGCCCCCGGCACGCGCCGCACGACGGTTCCGTCGGCATTGCGCACGGTCAGCCAGACTTCCGGTTTGGTTTCGCGCCGTTCGGCTTCAACCGCGTCAAAGCCGGGGAAGGGAACGTCTTCGCCGGCGTCAATGGCCGGTTTTTCCGCTTCCTGACGCTGTTCCGCCAGTGTTTTCAGGCTGTCCGCCAGATAATAGGTGAAGACGGCGCCGAAGGGCGGGTTGGGGGCACGGTAATGGGCATGGCCCTGATAGGCGCCCGGTTCAAAGCCAAGTCCGTGCTGCTCCATATACCACCAGGTCTTGCGGCTGGGCGGGAACAGCAGGGCATTGTCCTTCAGGCTGTCGGCCGTGACACCCCGCAAGGGGGCATAGTCGTCCAGAATGAAGAAACCCCGCCCGAAACTGGCGGCGACCAGATCGTTTTCGCGGCGCTGGATTGCCAGGTCGCGGAAGGAAATGGTCGGCACATCGCCGTTCAGTTCGATCCAGTTGCCGCCGCCATCGGGGGTGAAGAACAGGCCGAATTCGGTGCCGGCGAACATCAGGTTCGGGTTCACATGGTCCTGTACCACGCGCCAGACCAGATGCTTGTCCGGAAGGGAACCGGCAATCGATGTCCAGCGCCGGCCCCTGTCCGTGCTTTTCAGAAGATAGGGTTTGTAGTCGCCGTATTTGTGGTTGTCCAACGCGATATAGACCGTATCGGCGTCGAACAGGTCCGCCTTGATATCGTTGACAAAGGCTGTGTCCGGTACGCCCGGCAGGCGTCCGGCCTCAATCCGGCGCCATGTCTGGCCGCCGTCCGTTGTCACCTGGATCAGTCCGTCATCGGTGCCGACATACAGGATGTTTTCATCCATCGGCGATTCCGCGATGGAGGTGATGGTGTTGTAATTGGACATGGCGCTGACGTCCCACGGGGCGTCCCATGACCATTGCCGGTCCATCAGCGGCAGGCTGATGCGCTGCTGGTTGCGCGTCAGATCGCCTGAGACCGCCGTCCAGGTGTCGCCGCGATCGTCGGACCGCCACAGCCGCTGCGATCCGTGGTAGATGCGTGTCGGCTGGTGGGCGCTGACAAGGATGGGGGCATCCCAGTTGAAGCGTTCCGCCGGCTCGCCCGGGGCGGCCTGCGGCTGGATATGAATGATCTCGCCGGTGATGCGGTCGATGCGGGCCAGATTGCCCTGCTGCCACTGGGAATACATGATGTCCGGGTTGCCCGGTTCGGTCGCCGGCTGGTGGCCGTCGGCGAACAGGGTGATAAACCAGTCGGCATTGGTGATGCCGTTCAGGTCGTCCGTGCGGGACGGGCCGCCCTGGGTGGAATTGTCCTGCGTGCCGCCATAGACGTTATAGAAAGGGGCGGCATCGTCCACGGCCACCTTGTAGAACTGGGTGATGGGCAGATTGGCGACATAGCGCCAGCTTTTCTCCAGGTCGAAGCTTTCATACAGTCCGCCGTCCGAGCCCACCAGCAGATAGTCCGGATCGTCCGGGCGGAAGGCGACGGCGTGGTCGTCGCCGTGTTTGCGGTCATTGTTCAGCGGCCGCATGGTCCTGCCGCCGTCGTCCGATACTTCCGTGGTGTTGCTGACCATGTAGAGACGGTCGAAGGCGTGCGGGCTGGCGATCAGTTCCTGATAATAATGCGGTCCCGTGCCGCCACCGACGGCATCGGACTGTTTTGCCCAGGATGCGCCGCGGTTGGTCGATTTCCAGATGCCGCCGGTACGGCGGTTCAGTTCGATCGCGGCATAAAGCACATCGGGTTTCATCGGCGATATGGCCAGACCGATTTTGCCCAGATTGCCGGTGGGCAGCCCACCTTCAAGCCGGGTCCAGGTCTCGCCGCCGTCTTCCGACATATGGATGCCGCTTTCCGGGCCGCCGCCCATATAGGCGGCAACGGTGCGGTGACGCTGCCAGGTGGCGGCATACAGCCGGTCCGGATTGCGCGGGTCGATGACCAGGTCGGTCACACCCGTCCACGCACCGGCGGACAGGACATTGCGCCATGTGTCACCCCCGTCCGTCGTCTTGAACAGGCCGCGCTGCCCACCCTTGGACCACAAGGGGCCCTGCACGGCCGCCCACAGCGTATCGGGGTCGTCCGGATGAATGATGATTTCGGAAATATGCCCGGATTGCTCCAGGCCCTTTTTCGTCCAGGTCTTGCCGCCGTCGCGGCTGTGATAAATGCCGTCGCCGAAACTGACATGCCGTCCGCCGACATTCTCCCCGGTGCCGACCCAGACACTGTTGGCATTGCCGGGTTCCAGCGCGATGGTGCCGATGGAATAGACCGACTGGCTGTCGAACAATGGTGTCCAGGTGGTGGCGGCGTTGGTGGTTTTCCACACTCCGCCGGAGCCCACGGCCACATACCATGTGGACGGATCGTCCGGTACGATTTCAATATCGGCTATGCGTCCGGACATGAAGGCCGGCCCGATATTCCGCAATTTCATCCCGTCGAAGGTGGCCGATGTCATCGGCCCGGCATCGCTGCCGGATGACCGGCCCGATTGTCCCCATGATGGCTGGAATGGTGCGGAGACAGCGATAGAAACAATCGCCGCGGCGAGCAGTGGCAAGCGCATGAAGAGTTCCCCCAATCTGGTGGCGGGGTCATTTACGGAACGTCTGTGAACCGTATCGGACCCGCCGATGGCCGTTCATACCCGTATCCACGGGAACGGCCGTATTGTCGAAAGTCATTTCCCTTAGCATCCGGAACCGGGTCTGTCACCGTGAAGCGGTGAAGCGTGCGTGCGGTACGTTGAAATGACGTACGGCGCCCCGGTGCTGCCGGAACGCCGTACGCTTGCGGATCGGTGAGCGCCGTCAGAGGGCCGCCGTCAGGGGGTCGGTCCTTCCTCCAGCAGGATCAGTTCCACCGGCCCGGTTGAGACGGGCACCAGCGGACTGGCGGTCTTGAAGCGGTCGCCATACTGAAAGCCGTAAACCCCGAAACCGAACGGTTTGAAAACCGCGTTGCCCCAGACATTGTAATTGGCCTGACCCGCCGCCGGCACGGGGTAGCCGCCAAGGCCGGCAAAGGCAACCGGGGTTGTCCACCACTGATAGCTCCACTGGTTGGCGGCACCGCCGTTCACATACGCGCTGCTGTTGATGAAACCGGAAGAAAACCCTGCCAGCAGATCGCGTGCAATGGCCGAGAAGACGTCGTTGGAGCCGTTTTGATCACTGACCGTCCCGCCGCCGCTTTGACAGACGGTCGATGTCACATTGTAGCTGACGACGGATTCCATAATAGCCTTGCTGAATGCATCCGGGCTGAGAGTGTCGGCGGTCATGGTGAACGAGACAGCCCCGTTCGGCGGTGTGCCGCCCTTTTTCGGCCCGTCGGGGTCTGCGAGCGCGGGTGACCAGGTATGGCCCTTGACGGTCAGGGTGTATTTGCCATGTCCCGTCTTCGTTTTGGGCGGCTGAAAGGTATAGGCCAGGCTGTCGGTTTGATAGTTCAATGGCTGATAGGCGCTGTCGGCGCAGGGCGGGTTGGCCGGGATGCTGGCGGCTGCCACGCCGTTATACTGATCCGCGATGACGATATGGGACCAGGGCGCGTTTTTGACCGCGTCCCCGAAGCCCGGATAATAGCCGATGGTGTCATCATACACCGGCGACAGGATGCGCGTGGACATGTCCGGCTTGATGGTCACTTTATCGCCGTTCGTTTTTGTGCATGTGGGGAGGGTGGCCGGGGTCACGCTGGCGGCGGCCAGCAGGTCCGATTTCAGGGTTTTCAGTTGCCCCTGAGTGGCTGTTCCCTGATTGTAAAAACCCATATAGCGCATCGCCACCGGGATGGCGTAGACATTGATATACGTCAGGTCATAGTCCCCGCCAACCTCGAACGGTTGCCATCGGATGTCGAAATTGGGGTCGTTGCAGTCTGTCGGATTGGGGCCGGCCTTGCCGGGAAAGGACATGGCGTCGTCCGACAGATAGACCGTACCGTTGATACCGGTGTCGCCGGCGCCTGGATCGTTGCGGATGAACAGACTGCCGTCCACGATATCGGCGAGGGGGATGGATGTCCAGCCTTTGACCGTTTTCTTTTCAAACCCGCTGCCGGCGCCGGGTTTGAAATAGGTCACCTGTGACCCCATGGCGCCGCCCGCCGGGAAAAAGGCGATATTGGGATGGGCCAGCGTGGTGTTTTCATTCAGAACCTGAAGCCAGGTGCCATGTTTCCAGCCGGTATCCGGGGACAAGGTGGTGTCGACATGCCCGCCACCGGCCCGCGCCAGTGTCAGCGTACCCGTCGTATCGGACAATGCGCCCGTGACGTCCAGTGTATCCACTGCTTTCAGCGTACCCTTACCCGTGCCGTCAATGGCATTGCCGCCCTTGTAGCGGGTCAGGGTGCCCTGGCCGACCTGCCATGCATCATTGTTCCAGATGGCTTCCAGCAGCCCTGTGTGCCAGATGGCGGCGCCGTCGGGATCGAAGCTGAGTGCGTTCAGAAAGGTTGAGGCCAGGGCCGTGCCGTGGGCGAAAGGAATCAGGCTGGCGAAATAGCTGACGCCCTGCTGATAGGCATCCGGTATGGCGGACATATAGCGCCCGTTGGCGAACGGACCCGGTGTCGTGCCATTGGTGGCGGATGTAACGCTGTCAGCCATCGGTACAGGTTGCAGCAAAACGATTTCCTTTGTGATCGTGGTGCCGCCGCTGTGGGGTGTCCAAGTGAGCCGTCCGCTTTCCGGTGTGTCGAAGGCAAGCCGGATATCCGCCACGACCGATTTCAGGCGGTAGGCTTTTTGGGAGGGACCTCCCTCAACGGCACCGCCGCCGGTGAATTCGGATGCCGTTCCGGTGAACAGGGGGGCGCCTGATGGTGCGTCGGGCAATGGCTGTGCCGTGATGCCGTACCAGACGGCGCGGCCGTCCGTGCCGCCCAGATAGGTCAGGGCGGCGCCGTCCATGGATATGGCGGCGCCCACATGGGTCGACAGTCCGAACAGCGGACCGGCGGACAGGACGTCTGCCTGTCCTTCATACCCCCACAGTCCGTTCAGTCCGTAGGTGCCGGTGTCGATGGTGCAGTCAGCCGTGTCGCCTGTTTTTGGTTTGTCCACCGTGATGGTAAACGGCCCCGAGACCGCATTCGTGCACAGACCGGACCCGCCGGTGACGAAATATTGTCCCAGCACACCCGGCAGTCCGGTACCGTTTGTATTGAACCCCGGTGTCATGGTGATCCGTGTGCCGGCCGTGACGCTGACACTGCAGGATGTGGGCGTGGGACCGGTCGTGGCGGGAAATGTACATGTCTGTCCGTCCGGCAGGCCCGCAATACTGTCAAGGCCCAGACCGTTTGACGACGTGATTTTCAGTGTGATCGTGTCTGTGGAATGTTTGTCCGTCTGGAGGGCCGCGACCGGCCCGGCGGCCATCGGCATGCCCAAGAACATGCCCAGAAGCATACCAGAGCCCAGACCGCCGCAAAGGCGATGGATTATCATAAAATATCCCCCTTCATTCTGATATGATGACTTTTCAGGTAGAAAAGCGCGCTCCTATTTACCATCTATACGTGTTGAATGCATATCATTAATTTTAATGTTGTGATCCCTTGACGCACCTTCCGTCCAAACTGTGGCCGTCCTGAAAGGAGAAGCCGGAAATCCGGCCTGTCTTGGCACCCGGTGCCTGTATCGGGTTTGCATGGGGACGGAAAAATGCCTGATACGGGGCGGGGTGTGTTTGTCCCTGGGGTGAAGTGTACGGGACGATACCACAGCGCCCCTTGGGGCCGTTTTCGTTCATGAAGTGATGTGACACTGCCCCATTCGTTTCAAACCCCGCAACCCTTCCATTGGAATCCACCGGGGATGAAGCGTCTGGCGGTGCATGACGTACCGGATGAATGACGGCTCGTCTCAACGGGCCGCATGCCCGAACACCAGATAGCGCACCGCCACATGGCACAGCCAGATCAGCCCCCACAGAAACAGGAGCGGAAACACGAAACTGCCTAAAAACAGGCCGGTGATATGCAGGACCGTATTTTGTCCGGCAAAGCGTGTCTTTTCATGCAATTCACCGGACGAGGATTTGTATTTGTTGATCACCTGTTTCACATGAGCGTGGATATCGTCGCCTTTGCTGACGACGAATTGGTCATGGATCTGCTGAAAACGGTCGTGAGACTGCGTCTGCATCGGTGCGGTGAAGGCTTTCGAGGCCAGCGCGGTCGTGAAAATCATGGCTGGGAAGACCAGATGTATCATCAGTGTCAGAAGCAGAAAACCGGACGCCAGTTTTCGGAAGACCGACGACACGCGGGGCCCGGCATTGCGGACCAGGACATAGCCGGCCACGGTGACAATACTGGCCGTTGTCAGCGGCGCCGACAGGCGGCCCGCCAGGGCCAGCAGGTTTTCCATCACCAGCGTGCCTCCAAGCGCGGCCATGGTGGCGTCCAGCGCATAGCGGATATGGGTCTGCAGGGTACTGAACAGACTGCCCACCTGAACCTGTACATCGACGATGAAGGAAATACCCGCCGTGCTGCTTTCCAGGACCGCAAGGCCACTGTCCAGCGCCGCCAGGACAAGAATGCTGTCGGACAGAATGGTTTTTGTCTGGTGCAGATAGGCGGTGTTGACTTCGGCGATATGGCCGCGTCCCATCGCATCCAGAATATAATCGATGCCGTTCAGATGGTTGAGGGCGATGGCGGCCGTGGCGATGGCCAGTGCCGCCGGCCATCCTGCCGCCGATATCCACCGCCGCACCGTGGAAACGGACCGGACGGCGGCCGCGAGAATGTGCGGGATAGCCATGACCTTAATCCTGCCCGCCGGGGCACGTGATACGGGCCAGCTGGTCCGCCGTGCCGTTGAACCGGTCCAGATCGACCGTGCCGCCCACACCCGTATAGTCCCCGGTGTCGCTGTATTGCCAGAATGTCCAGTCCTTCCAGCCCTGCGGCAGTGTGGGCGACCGGGCATAGTCGGCGAGCCAAAGCCCGTAGCCGGTGAAATCGCCGGGAAATTCCGTATCCCATGTGCCGGGGCTGGTGTAGATGATCGGTTTGCAGCCAAGGGCGGCTTCCACACGGTGCAGCCACTGCGCGATATGCGGACGCGCGGCGCCCAGGCTGTCCTTGGGCAGGGCTTCGATGTCGAGGGCCGGGGGCAGCGCGCCTGTGTAATCGATCTGTTGGGCCTTGAGGCGGGACAGGAAATAGTCCGCCTGGGCATCGCCGTCATCGTCCGGGCTGAAAACATGATAGGCCCCGCGCAGCAGCGCGTTGTCCGTCGCGCCCTTCCAGTTCTCAGGGAAGTCCGCATCGGCAAGGGATGTGCCTTCGCTGGCCTTGATATAGGTAAAGCTGAGGCCGTCCCGCTTGACGGCCTGCCAGTTCACCTGTCCCTGAAAATGCGAAACGTCGATCCCGGTGGGATTGGGGCTGTTCCCGTCCGTGTCCGTTTCCGAGCAGGCGTGGCAAAGTCCGGCTGCGACCGTCACGTATAACAACGGGCGGATATTCCAAGGATGTCGCATTTCTTTCCCTTTTCCTCACGCACCGGCAGATGGAGTGTCATGAAAGTTGTTGCAAAATAACAACTTTAAATAGAAAAATAAAGATTAAATATACTTTTGCGGCGAATGCCTGTCCTGTTGCAGTATGCGGCGGCATCCCGGTCAATGATATCCGGGCCTTAAAAATTCGCGTGCGGGAATGCCGAAGGCGTTTCGGAAAGCGCGGCTGAAGCTGCTTCTGTCCTCATAGCCGACGCGGTAGGCGGCTTCGGCCACGGTGCGGACCGTGCCGGCGACCATCAGCGCCCTGGCCGCGTGCAGACGCCGGTGCCGTACGAGGGCCATCGGCGTGCCGTGCGGACGGCACACGCGGAACAGTTTGGCCCGCGACACCCCCACACCGTTGGCGATCTGCGCGGTCGATAGCGCGGGGTCGTCCAGATGCTGCTTGATATACTGGTGCACGGTCCGCAGCACCGGTCCGTCCAGACACGCATCCTCGATCATTTCGGGCGCTGCGGTGCCAAGCAGTGCCGCGCCCAGCATTTCCAGCGTGACGGCGGCCATTTTTTCCGCCTCGACACGGGAGACGGTCGAGACCGTCTCCCAGGCCGACACTATGTGCGTTTTCAGAAACCGCGTCATGGCCGTGTCCTCCAGCGTGACGCCGTGCAGTCTGTCAAACCCCGGCAGTTTGTCGGCCAGATGTTTTTTCGACACCAGGACCGCCAGATTGTCATACCGGAGATTGGCCGAATAAAGCGGCCGCGACAGATCCGCGATGCGGATATCACCGGTGGAAAACAGCTTTGCGGTGCCGACACTGTTTTCCGTCTCCACGCCGTTCAGCCTGAGTTGTACGGCCAGAATTTCGGCGCTTGCGCTGTCGATATGACGATTGTCGCGGCGAAACGCGCTGGGATGACGGACGCTGTGCCGGGAATAGACCACTTTCGATGTGAAATAATTGCAGTTGCTCGCGCTGAAGGGGGCGTCATAAGCGGCTGACCGGTCCACAAGACCGACACTGCTGGCGGCGGTGTCGCGCCAGAAGCTAAACTGTTCGGATGCGGGCAGCGCGCTGGTGTCGGATGCCGTCCTGTGAACCCGCACGGGATCAAGCCCGCGCCGGATGATATGCAGAGGGTTGTCCGTCTTTCGCCAGGACGTATCGCTTTGCTGTCCGTGCATCCCCACTCCCCCCAAGAAAAGGACGTCGCATCCGGTATTTGCCCGTTGGCTGGCGGTATTCGGCCGGTATGCCGGCCGTTGTTGTCGGCAAGCAGGCGGCGCATCATCATGGCGAACATTAAATCATACGTTGTGTTTAATGGGAACTTATTTCAAATTTTCGGCCATATGTGCCCGTCAGGCACCGATACCGGTACGGCGGTACCGTGGTCTAACGTCAGCCCTGCGTATCCGGGGTGTTTCCCGTTTCAGGTCCGCCCGCGGTTTTCAGGCCGCCGGGGGCCGTGCTTTCCGCCAGCCGGTTCAGACGCACGGCCAGTTCCGCCATATCGATGGGCTTGGTGACGATTGCGGCAAAGCCGAGCTCGCGGTAGCGCTTTATGTCCTCCGGCAGGGCATTGGCGGTACAGGCCCATATGGGGGGCTGCCGGCCTCTCAGCTGGCTTTGAATGCGTTCCAGTGCCATTTCGCCGTCCAGAACCGGCATATGGATGTCCATAAGGATGACCTGAAAGCGGTCCGGGTCGCTGAAAAGGGTTTGGCAGGCTTCCTCGCCGTTGCCGACCATGGTCGGGATATGGCCCATTTTGAGGATGTTTTTCTGAAGCAGTTGCGCGTTGATGGGATTGTCTTCGGCGATCAGGCATTCCAGTGCCGTCCCACTCTTGCCGGCGACCGCGTGGTTGGCCGGCACCGTCCCGCCTTCTGTCTTGCCGGCCGCCTGGTCGGCGACGATCTGCGCCGGCACTTCGGGCAGGGGCAGGGTGACGGTGATGACCGTGCCCTGACCCGGCGTGCTGTCAATATCGATATGACCGCCCATCAGTTGCACGATCTGCTGGGTGATGGCCATGCCGAGACCGGTGCTTTCGGCCCCGGCCTCGCTGCGGGCAAACGTGGTGAAGGCATCGAAGATGGTCGCCACCTGGGCGTCGTCCATGCCGTGGCCGGTATCCTGCACCACCAGGGCAACGCGGCGCATGGTGAGCAGCGCGCCGCCGTCGGCGGTGTCCCCGTTTGCCGCCGCGATCACGCCGCCGACGGCGCCCTCTTCGGCGCCGAGGTCGCGCACGGTAAGAATGATCGCCCCCTCGTTGGTGAATTTAATGCTGTTACCGGCCAGGTTCATGACGATCTGCTGGATGCGCAAGGGGTCGGTCATGACGGCGGCGGGCAGGCTTTCGTCCAGATCCAGCCGCAGTTCCAGCTTTTTGGCTTCGGCCCTGGGCCGCAGAATATCGGCGGTATCGCGCATGACCTTGACCAGGTCGGTGATTTGCGGACTGACCGACAGTTTGCCCGTCTCCAACGCGGAAAAATCCAGCACCGTGTTGACGGTTTTCTTCAGAAGTTCACCGCTTTTCACGGCGAGATCCATGTGTTCGGTATCCTCGGCGGACAGTTTGCTTCTGTCGATCAGATCCATGTGGCCGATCAGACCGTAAAGCGGCGTGCGCAATTCGTGGCTCATGGTGGCCAGCAGTTCCCGGCGCATGCGGGCCATACGCTCGGCCTGAAGGCGGGCTTCCGTCTGTTTGCGCAGCGCGTCGGTTACGGTGGTGGCGGCCGGCCGGAAAATAAAGACCGCTTCCGCCACCAGCAACAACAGGAGGGCCGCGAAAATGCCTGCCTCTATCCAGATCATGCGGCTGATGGCCGATGTGCCGCCGATGTCAAAGGCATTGACGGCCTGATCCAGAAAAACCAGCAGGGTGGAGGCGGCCAGCGCGTTCAGATCCGCCAGTTCCGCAGCCGGTACCGGACGCTCGGCCGTGGCTTCGTCGATGATGGTTCGCGCCAGGGCGATGTAGCGCAGGCTGAGCCTGTCCAGATCCGGTGTCCCGTAATAAATTTCGCGCTCAACCGGCGACAGGTGCCCGGACAGGCCCATGTCCCGGTCGCCCATGGTCAGGCCCATATGCGACCGTTCAAAGAGGCTGACGGTTTCGCGCAGAACCCCGAGGTTTTCGGCATGCGCCGGCCGGCCCGGTTCCAGTTCCGCCAGACGGGTCGCGAACAGGGCTATCCGCTGGGACAGCATGCGCTGGCGTCCGGCCACATTGATGACATGGGACCGGTCGGCTTCGGCGATCATCGCGCTTGTCAGCACGGCAAAGGCGGCAATGGCCAGTGCCGCGACCAGAAGAAGGGCGACGATATAGCGACGGTTCAGACTGCGGACAGCGCCCGCGTCCGCCTGGGAGCTCGTATCAGCATCAAATCTGCCGGGCGGTGTGTGCATACGTCAAAACAGACCCTTTTTCATCACGGATTACACTCATCGCTATCCGATCCGATTGCAAGGCCCCGTTGTAACGCGATCAGGGTGTTTTCGCAAAATCCAAACCGATGTCGGCGGCGGGGGCCGACTGGGTCAGCCGCCCCACGGAGATAAAATCGACCCCGGTCTCGGCGATGGCGCGGATGCTGTCCAGCGTCACCCCGCCGGAGGCCTCCGCCGGGACCCGTTTTCCGGTGGTGCGGCGATGATGGTCAACACTGAGCAGCGCCTTGTGCAGGGTTTCGAGGGACATGTTGTCCAGAAGCAGGCTGGACGCACCGGCGTGCAGGGCCTCTTCCACCTGGTCCGGCGTGTCGCATTCGACCTGTATGGCCGTATGCCCCGCCGCCTGCGCCGCCGCAACGGCGGCGGTGACCGAACCGGCGACGGCGATATGGTTGTCCTTGATCATCACGGCGTCGAACAGGCCCATGCGGTGATTGTGTGCCCCGCCGAGTGCGGTGGCGTATTTCGCCAGATGGCGCAGGCCGGGTATGGTCTTGCGGGTATCCAGCACCACCGCCCCGGTGCCGGAGACGGCCGTGACATAGGCCCGTGTCAGCGTGGCGATGCCCGACAGGTGCTGCACGATGTTCAGCGCCGTGCGTTCGGCGCTGAGCAGGGCGCGGGCCCTGCCGCCGACCCGCATCAGAACCGTGCCGTCATCAACCCATGCACCGTCGCTGACCGGTTGTTCCAGACGGCAGTCGGGGTCCAGTCGCCGGAAAATGCGGGCGGCCAGCGGCAGGCCGGCGGCGACCAGTCCGTGGCGGGCCCGCAGCACGGCGTCCAGCCGGGTATCGGCGGGAATGACGCTGCCGGCGGTGATGTCGCCGGTGCCGATATCCTCGTCCAGCCAGCGGGCGATGTCATCGTCGATTGTGTGCCAGTCCAATGGCCGGTCCAGCGATGAACCATGCAGCGCGGCACGGTCCTGTCCGGATGCGGCCGGTTGCGCATCGTCCGTCATGCGTTCCTTACCCCCGCCTTATCCCCTGTGTGGCCTGACCTTCGTGTCACGGACCCGTCAGGCGCCGATCCGCGACAGGTCCTTTGCAGGCCCGGCCTGCGGGCTCATCTCCAGCATGCGGCGCAGGGGACGCTCAGCAGCGACGCGCACCGTTTCGTCCAGTTCGATCGTCGGTGTCAGGTCGCGCAGGCACAGATACAGTTTTTCAATCGTGTTCAACGCCATGAAGGGGCAGGTGTTGCAGTTGCAGTTGCCGTCCGCCCCCGGCGCCCCGATGAAGGTTTTGTGCGGCGATGCCTTTTCCATCTGGTGAATGATGTGCGGTTCGGTGGCGACGATGATGGTCTCGGCGTCGGTCTCGGATGCGAACTTCAGGATGGAACTTGTTGAGCCCACATGGGACGCGTGTCGCACGATCTGCGCGGGGCATTCGGGATGGGCGGCCACCGGTGCGTCCGGGTGGCGGGCCATCAGCTTGACCAGTTCCTTCTCGCTGAACTGTTCGTGCACGATGCAGGTGCCCGGCCACAGAACCATGTCCCGGTTCAGCTTGCGCGACAGATATCCGCCCAGATGCCGGTCCGGCGCGAAGATGATTTTCTGGTCCGCGGGCAACTGGTTGACGATGTGTTCGGCGTTCGAACTGGTGACGATGATGTCCGTCAGGGCCTTAACGGCGGCGGAACAGTTGATGTAGCTGAGCACCATGTGATCAGGGTGGGCCTCGACGAATTTCCGGAAGTCATCCGGCGGGCAGCTGTCTTCAAGGCTGCATCCCGCTTTCATGTCGGGCAGCACCACCGTTTTGCCGGGGCTGAGGATTTTCGCCACCTCGGCCATGAAGCGTACGCCGCAGAAAACGATGACATCGGCGTCCGTCGCGGCGGCCTTGCGCGACAGGTCCAGACTGTCGCCGACGAAATCGGCAATGTCCTGAATTTCCGGCGCCTGATAATAATGCGCCAGGATGACGGCGTTTTTTTCCCGCCGCAGCCGGCCGATCTCGTCCATGATATCGAGACCGGGATCCAACGGGGGGGTCATTTGCAGGGTCATTGGCCGTCTCCGCCTGTCACTGTTACGCTCTGTCGCTGTTACGCTCAAAACCGGGTCATCCGGCCCGCTCCGGCCCATGCCGGACATACGGGACGCCCCCAATCCGGCACGGTGACTGTGGCATAGTAGATAAGGCGCCTGCGGGTCAAATTCAATCCAAACAGGCGGCACGGGCCGCACCGGCCATTTGTGCGCCGTCCACCGGCCCAAATGCCTGTGTCGTCCATGCCTGTGCCGCCTGTTCCGGTGGCCAGGGTTTCCGGTGGATAGGCGCGCGGCCTTGTATCAGCGCGGGCCGTCCAGAAGGCGGTAGCGCGCCGACAGGGCGGACATTCCGCCCGCAGCGTCCGCTGTCCCGTCGGATTTCGGGCCGGTTCTCGCGCCGGTTTCCGGGGCCGTGACGGCAACCCGGCCGTCATCCACCAGGGCGGCCATATGCGCCAGGATGGACAGTGCGGCGGCGGGTTTGACCGCCTCGGGAATGTCGGTATACAGCACGTCCACCATGGGCGGGATCGTGTCCCGCCCCGCCGCCAGTTGGGCGATGATCTGGTCTTCGCGTGCCTGCCTGTGCGCTTTCAGCGCGTGGAGAAAGGGCAGCGGGTCCTCGATCATGGCGCCATGCGTCGGCACCAGGGTTGCGGGCGCCAGGGCGATCAGCCGGTCCAGGCTGGCCATATAGTCGCGCATGTCGCCGTCCGGCGGGGCGATGACGCTGGTGGACCAGCCCATCACATGATCGCCGGTGAAGAGAAGATTTTCCTCCACCAGATGGAAACACAGATGGTTGGCCGTGTGTCCCGGCGTGTGCACGACGTCCAGGCGCCAGCCGTCGCCGGCAACCGTATCGCCGTCCGACAGGCGGCCGTCGGGCCGGAAGCCCGTGTCGGCGCCGGCTTCCACCGTGACCGCCGTGTCCATGCCCGGTATGCCGCTTTTGCGTCCGGTGCCGTGCGGGCCGAAGGCCAGGACGGGGGCGCCGGTCCGCTCGCCAAGCCAGCGTGACAGCGGCGAATGATCGCTGTGGGTGTGGGTGACCAGAATATGGCTGACCGGTCGCCCGCCGATGGCGGCGAGAAGGGCGGTGCCATGGGCCGGGTCGTCCGGGCCGGGGTCGATGACCGCCAGACTGTTCCGGCCAACCAGATGGGTGCCCGTGCCGGTATAGGTAAACGGCCCCGGATTGCCGCAGAGAACCCGTGCGACCAACGGGGTCCGTTGTTGCAGAACGCCCGTGACGGGCTCGGGGTCTGGACGGAAGGGAATGGACATCAATCCTGCCTGAAACAATGACGCCGGACGCGCAAACCATCCGGCCCGGCGACGGTTCGGTCTGTGTTTGCCTTACCGTCTGCTTTCACCGACACGGCCGAGCGCGCGCTGTGTCATGAGCGGGCCGACCAGTTCGAATATTATGGTCGCGCCGATCGTCAACGGCAACAGGGTTTCCGCCAGATCGGGCATATGTTCGCCCGCCACCAGCGCCATGCCCAGCGCCACGCCCGCCTGCGGAAACAGGGCCGCGCCGATCCACAGGCGGTGCGGACCGCCGACCCCGGCCACCGTGCCGCCCAGCCAGCCGCCCAGCAGCCGCGCGGCCATGCGCAGCAGGATGAAGGCGGCGCCGAACAGCCCGGTTTTCAACAGGCTGTCCGGATGCAGGGCCGCGCCCGCCAGAATGAAAAAAAGCACCATGAAAGGCCATTCGATCCGCTCAATGGCGTGAAAGGGCCGGTTGTGATGCCGTGCCAGATTGACGATCAGGCTGCCCGCGACCATGCCGGTCAGCAGGAAGGACACGCCAAGCCATGTCGCCAGCCCGGCACACAGAAACACCAGTCCCAGCGCTTCCAGCAGCATCGGTTCGCCCCGCCGGATCCGGCCCGTCAGATAGGCGCCGGGCAGGCCAACGGCGCTGCCTGCCAGCACCGCGCCGCCCACCTCCCACAGGCCGTGGGCAAGCAGACGCCATCCGCTCCCATCCCCGGCGGTGGTGACGGCGATTTCCGGGCCAATTTCCGGGCCAATTTCCGGGCTGAGTGTCCGGGCGGCGGCAAGAAGCAGGCTGAACAGAATAACCCCCCAGACATCATCGAGGGCGACGATGCCCAGCAACGTGTCCGTGAACGGGCCTTTGGCGCCGGTCTGGCGGACAACGTCCTGTGTGGCGGCCGGATCCGTCGCCGTTGCGATCCCGCCCAGAAGCAGGGCCATGGCAAGGGGCGTGCCGGCAAGGATAAGGCCGCCGCCGACAATCGCAGCGGTTGCGACCGTTACCACGGCGGATACGATCAGGATATCCCGGCCATGGCTGCCGAGGGTCCGCGCCGACAGCCGGCCGCCCAGCAGAAAGGCCACCATGGTCAGGGCCACGGTGGTCAGCAGGCCGTATGCACCGCGCACGCTGTCCGGCAGCAGGTCAAAGCCGGCCGGTCCGGCAGCTAGGCCGAACAGGATCAGCAGGGTCACGCGCGGCAGGCGGGTCCTGCGGCCTATGGCGTCCGCCGCGAGGCCGACGATCAGCAATCCGCCGAATGCCAGCAGGGTGGTGTGCATGATGCCGTCCTTATCTTCGTTTTCAGACCCTGATGTACGGAAAAACGATGGGCTGTACCACGGCCAACTGCGCGGGCCTTGTCGCCCCGGCAACAAGGGAGAGCGTGCCGCGAGCGGCGCCGCAAGGCAAGCGGACGGCAAAAGAAAACGCCGCCCACGGAGCAGGACGGCGTTAACTTGTGCAAGACTGCAAATCCATTTTGGCAGCTGGTTGCAGACTCGTCCTCATATCAGCAAACCCCGTGCCAACGGCAAGACGGGCCCGTTTGCCCCGTCTACCGACGCGATGCCTGTTTCCATTGGTGCACGGATGTCATGAAATGAAACATAAGCGCCCCAATATGAAACATGTAAATCTGTCCCACTTTGCGTCAGTTGCCTTGGGTGCCCTCCCGCTGCGCTGTATCGTGCGGCCGTGCCGCCGGGACGGCGCCGTCCGTATCCCCCTTGCCGGCAAGGGGGTGGAAACCGTGGCGGCGCCAGATGGGCGCCGCTTTCGCGCCGGTGAGAAAGTTCAGAAAGGCCCGTGCGCCTGCCGGTTGTTCCACGTGCCCTGTCAGCGCGGCCTGATACAGGACGCCTGTCCGCGGGCCGTCCGGTACGCTGAACAGCCGGATGAGACCGCGCCGTCCCGACAGGTCGCTTTCATAGATGAAACCGGTCAGCCCGCCCCGCTCGATCAGGGCCAGGGTCTGCCGCGCATTGGCGGACAGGGCGGCCCCGCGCCCCGGCACCGGCCACAGGCCGCGATCCGTCAGATAGGCCCGTGCATACTGACCGGCCGGTGCCGTGTCCGGGTCCGCCAGTGCCAGGGGGCGGCCGTTCATCCAGGCGATCAACTGCGCCCGGGTCAGCGCGGCGGGGGCCTCCGGGCCGACCTCTATCCTGTCCGCCTCTGGCCCGCCCGTTTCTGGCCCGCCCCTATCCATTGTGCCCGTGCTCATTCCATCCGTATCCGCCCCGCCCATGGCGGCCGGGCGCACCAGAACCAGCCGGTTGCGGACAAGAGACCGGGGCGCGCCATCCAGATGGCCGCCGGCGGACAGAAAATCGGTCCAGGCCCGGTTGGCGGAGATATACAGATGAGCCGGGGCCCCGGCGGCGATCTGGCGCGCCAGTGTCGCGCTGGCCGCGAAGGAAAACCGGATGTCCGGGGCAAAAACCGGCGGATTGCCATGATTGTCGGCCGTCCCGGCGGCCTTCTCGCGGGTGTCCGCCTCCCACGCGGCGGCCAGTGCCGGCAGGGCGTCCGTCAGGCTGGCGGCGGCAAAGACAAGAATTTTATCATTTTGCGGCTGTTTCGGGGTGTCCGCGCGGGCGGGGCTTGTGCGCGGGCCGGGTCCCGCGATAAGCCCGATAAGGACAAGGCATAGCCCGATAGCCCGGAAAAACCGGCGCGTCCGCCTGTAACCGGAGGTTCCGCCCGGTCCCCTGACCGGAACCGTTCCCGTCGGGGGCGGACAGCCGGGGCGCTTACAGAGCATACCGGGCATGATGTCCCGCCGAGCGTGCCGCATCTGGCACAAAGGTTGCCGAATAGATTGAACAAGGCGCCATCGTGGGACATAACCGCTTTACGGTAAAGTAATACAATGCCTTTACACCTTGGGACGTATGGATGTGGATACCGCATACAATAAAGACATGGCGGCGCCGGACCAATCGGAAAATCTGACCAAGGGCAAGGCCTTTGATCTGCTGCCAGCGGGATACGTGCTGCAAAAAGGCGGTCGGCGCGGCCGCATCTTCTTTGCCAACGACACGGCCGAGCGCTTTCTGGGCCGGCCGGATATCCCGTTGCTGCACACCGGTATCTTCGACCATATCCTGCCGCGCGACGCTGCCCGGGTGGACGCGGCCCTGACCAATGCCGTGACCAGCGGCAAGGTGGTCCGGCTGAAGGATGTGCGGATGACGGGGGCACAGGGGCAGTTGCGCTTCATCAACATGGTTCTGGCGCCGGCTGACCAGACACCGGCAAAACCGGTCAAAGCCGTGGCCGGCGTCGGCGCCAGCGTGCAGATCGTCATTGTGGACCGCAGCGAGGAAAAGCGGCGGGAGGACAAACTGTTTTTCCTGTCCTGCACCGACCCGCTGACGGGGGCGCAGAATCGCCGCAGTTTCGTGCGCTTTGTCGATGACGTGGACCAGTCGCTCGCCGGGATTTCCGCCGCGCTGATCATTCTGGACATCGACCATTTTAAAAAAGTCAACGACACCCATGGCCATGACGCGGGCGACGAGGTCCTGAAAGTGCTGGTTCAGCGGTGCGAAAAGATTCTGGCGTGGCAGGCCATGCAAAGCATCGACGATACCATGCCGGCGGCCATGCTGGCCCGTCTGGGCGGTGAGGAGTTTGCCGTCTTGGCGCCGGGCGTCAATGAGGAACAGGCCATGGAACTGGCCGAAACCCTGCGCGAGACCGTCGCCGCGGAACCGATCGACGCCGGTGACAGGAAACTCAGCGTGACGATCAGCCTGGGTGTGGCTGTCCGCTGGCTTGGCAATGTGGATGTGGACAACTGGATGCAGGCCGCCGATGTCGCCCTGTACCAGGCCAAACAGACGGGGCGCAACCGCACTTGCATGGCCGACGACGGGGATTGCGACCCCGCCGCCTTGCCCGAAGGTCACCGGATTTCACGCGGGAAGCACCGGCCCTGAGGGAATAGCCGTATCCCGTGCCCTTGTACTTCAAGGCGGGTCTGGGGGCCGGGCGTCCCGGATACCGGCCCGCCCTTGGGAGGCACCGGCCCGCGATGCGTCGCCTGCCGGAAGCCGGTCTTCCCCCGTCCCGTACAGCCGCCCCTGTCAGCCGTCCCCGTCAACCGCCTCTGTCAACCGACGCCGTATTGGCGGAACCAGGCCAGGGCCCGGGACCACGCATTCTGTGCCGCCTGTTCCCGGTAGGATGCGCGGTAGTCCGCATGGAAGCCGTGCGGGGCGTCGTCATACAGGACGATGCTCGACGGGCCGCCGGCCTTTTTCAGGGCGGTGCGCATCGTCTCCACGTCAGTGACGGGGATGCCCCGGTCCTGCCCGCCATACAGGCCGAGGACCGGGCCGTTCAGCCGGTCCGCCACATCGACCGGCCACGGGCGCTGCATGCCGGCGGAAAACCGGCCCGGACCTGGGTCCACCAACCGTCCGTACCATGCGGCGCCGGCCTTGACGCGCGGGTCATGGGCGGAAAACATCCAGGTCACCGCCCCGCCCCAGCAAAATCCGGTCACGGCGAGGGCGCCGGTGTCCGCATCCGGCCGTGTCTCCGCCAGCCAGTCCACCGACCGGCTGAGGTCGCGCATCACCTGGGTGTGCGTGGCGGTGCGCACGATCCGGCCGATTTCGTCCCAGTCGGTCATGGCCGAGGGGTCTCCGGCGCGGGCGTACAGGTCCACCACCAGGGCGAAATAACCCTCTTTGGCGAACCGGCGCGCGGTGTCGCGGATATATTCATGCACGCCGAAAATCTCATGCACCACCAGCACGACCGGGAACGGGCCGGCGCCGTCGGGGCGGGCGATATAGGCGGGCAGGTCGGTGTCGCCGACGGGGATCCGTGCTGCCTCCGTCACCAGTCCCGCTTCGTCCGTTTTGATGGCGCTGGCGGCGGCCGGGCCGACCGCCGCGGCAAACCCGGCGGCGCCGACAAGGGCGGCAAATCCGCGTCGCGTCACGGGCGCGGCCAGCGGCCGCCCGCCTTCCGGTGTGTCCAGATCCAGTGTCATGATGGGTCCTCCTGGTCTTGTGTGCCTGTCCCGGGTGTATCTGTCCCGGAAGACGCCGGCGTGCGCCCCTCGGGGATGGGGCGAGCATAGCATCAAACCGTGCGGCGCGAACGGCGGTGTGTTGACAAATGCGTGTTGGCCGCGCCCATGCCGGTGGGATACGGCCGGCCCGGCTGGCACAGGACATGCGGCCCAGGGAGGTGTCCAGTGGAGGCGTCCAGTGGAGAGGCGGGTTATTCCGCGGCCTTTGTCCGGGCGTTCCGACGGCGGACCGGAAACCGGCCGCCGGACCGCAGCAGGTCCGCCAGACCGTCAAGCGGCAGGGGCTTTGAAAACAGATACCCTTGCAGATATTTCACCCCGAGCGCCTGCAATTTGGCGGCCTGGCCTTCGGTTTCGACCCCTTCGGCCACCACGTCCAGTTTCATGGCGCGGGCGATGCCGGCAATGCTTTCGCACAGCGCCAGCGATTTCCAGTCGTCCAGCATGTTGGAGACGAACGAGCGGTCGATCTTGATCTTTTCCGGGTTGAGTTGCAGCAGATAGGCCAGGCTGGAATAGCCCGTGCCGAAATCGTCGATGGCGACCGCCACGCCCATATCGTTCAGGTCGGCCATGATGCCGGCGCCCAGTTCCGAATGATGCATGGATTCCTGTTCGGTCAGTTCAATGCCCAGCCTGCCGGTCAGATAGGGGAATTCGGTCAGGAGGTCCTGCAGCATGGCGGTGAAATCGCCCTGCAACAGCACCCTGGCGCCGCAATTGACGAAAATCTTCAGCCCGTCGTCCAGATCACTATCCGTGCCGGTCTCTGTGCTCGTCTCTGTGACAGGGCCGGTTCCGGAATCAGGGCGACCATCCGTTTCACTGCCCGTATCCGTCTTCAGGGCTGTGACCCGGCCCATGTCGGCCAGCAGGCGCGCCGCGTCCGCGATCTGTTTGCGCACCAGGGTCAGACCCAGCGCCTGGCGTTCGATCATGGCGATGAACTGGTCCGGCGCGATGGTGCCATGGGCGGGGTGCCGCCAGCGGGCCAGCAATTCGATGGCCCGCACCCGGCGGTCCCGCGAGCCGACGATCGGCTGCCCGTAGGAGGTGATCTCACCATTGTCCAGCGCGCGGGCGATATCGTTTTCCAGATTGATCAGGCGGTGAAGGTCGTCGCGGGCGGTATCGGAAAATTCGATCAGGCCGCCGTCCGGAATGCGGGTCTTCTTCAGTTTTTCCAGCGCCGCGAAGGTTTCTTCCACATCGGTGTCCTGCCGGCTGATCCGGGTGACGGCGATGCGGGTCCGGACCGGGTCCACTGTCTGGCCGGTGTCGAAGGGCTTGGACAGGTTGGCGCTGATCTCGCAGGCGATCTCAAGGCATTCCTCATAAGGGCGGTCATAGAGCAGAACGGCGAACTGATCCGAATACATGCGGCCGATGATGCTGCGCGGCGGGCATGTTTTTTCCAGCCGGATCATCAGGCTTTTCAGGGTCTGGTCACCGGTGCGCAGGCCCAGCCGGTTGTTCAGGATGGAGAACTTGACGAAATCCAGCGCCAGGAGGCAGCAGTTACGGATGCCGTCCCGGTCCGATCCGGACAGGACAAGCCGGGCCTCGCGCACGAACGCCTGCCGGTTGAACAGGCCGGTCAGCGGGTCGTGGCGCTTCATTTCGGCCAGCTGGCGTTCGATCCGCCGCCGGTCGCGCAGATCCCGCAGGGTCCCGACGAAATAGGTGCCCTCCTTGAAGGTGAATTCGGCGATGGTCAGCCCGACCGGGATCAGCGTGCCGTCCCTGTGCCGGGCCATAACCTCCCGTCCGATACCGATTATCTGTGGCTCGCGCGTTTGCAGATACCGGCGGATATAGGAATCATGGCGGTCGCTGTCGCCCGCATTCATCAGCATGGACACATTGCGGCCGAGAAGGGCGTTTTCCCCCCAGCCGAGGAGATTGGTCATGGCGGCGTTGACGTACAGAATGGTGCCATCGCTGTCGATGGCGATAATGGTGTCCAGCGTCGCACCCAGTAAAATCTTGCTGGGGATCATTTCATTCATGAACCCGCCCCACTGCCGATGCTCCGTAATTTATATGCTATGTCTTTAAAAATAGCATTGTCCGGCGCCAAGTCCATGATTTGCTGCAACGGTTACCACCAGACCGTGAGCAGAGCCGGGTGGCAGGGCTTGGACACGCAAACCGGAAGACTGCCGGAAGACTGCCGGAAGACTGAAAGACTGGAAGACTGGAAGGGGCAGGGTATGACGGATTTGGTTTCAGGCCGGGGTATCGCAGTGGATGCAGCCGAAAACCTGATTGACATGAAAGCCGTCGGTGCTGAGCGGCACATAGCAGACATACAGCGCCACATGGCGTTTTTCCGTGGTGATGCCGCGCACGCGGTATCCCATGACGGCTGGGGCTTCCATCATCCGGCGGGCGACGGCAAAGGCGCGCTCGGCCACGCCGGGCTCGGGATAGTCCAGAAAACTGACACCGGTTGACTCGCCGTAAAAATAGGCGACCTCGGTTCCGAGCAGACGGATGCGGATGTCGCGCACCGTGCCATCGGCGTCCGTATCCATGTCCCATATGAAGATTTTCGGCAGGTGGGGTTTCAGGTCCGCCGGCACGATGTCGGCGCGGGACGGCAGGCGTGTACCGCCGGTCTTGGCGTCAAAATAGGCAATCACGGACCGGAAGGCGGGAATGGCCCGCAGGTCGGCCGGCGACAAGGAAGTCACCTCGCCCAGGTCCATACTGCAGCGTTTCGGCATTTCGCCTGTCCGGGATGGATCGGACCGGGAAGCACTGTTGGACAGGCGCGGCAATTTATACCCCCATTCCGTGTATGGTGAGACTGCCCTTGCAATAACTGCCCATAATAAGAACTAGGACAGTCTTGCGACAAGGCAATGGGCTTTTTTAGAACAAAAGACTTGCCAAGTTCTTAACTGCTTTTCGGGTTGCGTCAATTCTACCAAAAGTTATGTGCGACCTTTTGCCGGCGCCTTTCGCGTCGCACCGTGGTCTTGCCGAGCCGGTGTGGAATATTTGCCATGGAATCCGCCAGGGCAGGGGGAGCCCCAAGGCCCCCATTATGCCTTGAACACCCAACCTGATCCGACGAGGGGGCCGTGCCGCGGCTTTTGTACAGCGGCCCTGTCGAGCCACGGACGCGATTCGTCCAGGAACAGGCCGATCAGCATGATTATCGCGGTCCTGTCCGTGAGCCCGATTGATGTGACGCCGGTACAGGAGAAAGTCCTTCATCCATTGCATCCGACATCCTCGCCGAGCCACGGTATTGGCGTCCGACGACGGCGTTGCCGTTAATCCTGCCGGTTTCCTACAATGAATTCCATCACCGAGGATTCCTCGGTGATCGGAATGCCCAGCAGCTGTTGGAAATGATAAATATTACCTGTGCCCAGCGCCGTGCCGGACAGACGAAGCTGTTCACAGTTCAGATAAAGGGTCTGAACCAGTGCGCCTGCATCCTTGAGAACAGTGGCATAACTCATGGACTGGTATTTCCAGTTGACGCGCCCGAAGCGGGACGAAATGACCATAAGCACATCCGGAAGCCGTCCGCTGCCATTCAGGTATTTTGTCTGTGTCAGCATGATTTGCCACACTCTGTGCGGCGCGTTCACACCGTTTAGGGCGTGATTTTTCGGATCGTAGTGATAAACGCCCGGATCCAGGCCGTCGCAGCGCCGAACCAGCAGATACACTTCAAGCGAATGACACCCGCCGCCGCTTGGGCTGGGGCGGTTGCTCGTCTCGTAGCTCTTGGCGTCGTCCCCCTTGCCATGTTCCCGTCTGACGCGGCAGCTCAGATACAGCAGTGCCGACAGTCGGTCCACGCTGACCGGTTTGTCCGCGAAAACCCGCCGTGACGCTCGCTCGCTGAACGCTTTTTGCAGTGGATACGGCGCCTGACAAAGGGCGTCGCACGGTTCAAGCGGGATGTGTATGTCAGCGTCGAAGGACCTGCCGTCGATGGGCTTGTATAATGGCAAAGGCTGTTCCGATTTGGCAAAGCGGAAGGACGGGCCGACCATGGCGTCATGGAACCCTGCGCGGCTGCGCATGTGGAACAGCCGGTCGTGAAACTCCCACCGGTGGGCGCCATCCTCGGCCTGTGCTGCCGTTTTGGCGGTGGCGGATACCAGAAAACCCGTCCGTCTCAGAATGTTCAAGAGGGCGGGGACGGCATCGTCGTCGGACGCGGGTATCTTGTCGGCGGCGCATGTCGGTTCTTTTGCCGCTGTATCCCGTTTATCCGCCACCGCGAAGCGGGCGAATACTTGCGCCAGTATCGGATGATTTGATCGGATTCTGGCGTAGCCGTCAGGGGCTTCCAGTATCATCAGGCCCCCCTCGGCGCGCAGGAAACTATCTTTACGAAGGCACAGAGGATCCGTCTGCCCGGTATCGGGCATGCGCCCGAAAGCCAGAGGCACGATTTCGATCGCGGCGCCGTCACCGGTCTTAAATGTCGCCCAAAGAGCCCCCTGCATGGCGAGCTGGCTGATGAAGCGCGGAAGCTGGCCGAGGAGGCCGCACTCCATCCGAAGGCCATGCTTTTGCAACGTTTCTCCCAGGGTTTCAGGGGAGGCGGCAACCGCGATGTTCAGGGTTCGCGAGCGCAACAGCTCTATCAGCTGAATCAGCGGCGGCGGCAGAGGGCCGATTCTGACACTCTCCTGGACGGAGGCGATCTGTACAAAGCCGGTGTCCTGTACGATGACGGACAGATCGTTCCTCAAACGCAGCGCTACGGTCCAGTCGGCGGGCAGTTCTGAAAACGAGAGCATGGAATGGCCCCCTTTTTACGGAAATGGGTGCGGCGGCGGATAACGTTCATGCCGCCCGTTCCCCGTCCCCTTGTTATCCGTTGCCCAGCCGCACCGGGCGGGCACATCCCAGATCCTTGGATGGCCCAGGCAAAAGGCGCGGTCTCCGATGGCAAGGGGAACCAGCCCAGGCACGATGACTCTCATCACGCTGAGGCCCCCGGCCTGTAGCGTCGGCGGGGAAAGCTGAACCCTGTAGGCCGAGAATCCCCGATCCTCCAGTATGGCCAGGCAGTTGTGCAAAGTCTTCGCCGGTTCCATGTCGTTTCCGTTACTGCCGATCGCCATATCGGTGTCGCGCCAGAAGGGGGGATCATCCAGGAGTGGCGCCGCGAACGCCACCGCCTCCGGATATCCGAACAGCAACGGGTGTAGCGGCATCTCCAGTTTTGCTCTCAGGCGCGCATAGGTCTGTTCAAAGCTGTCTTTCAGACGCAAATGCTCGTCGGCCATCCACGCCCAGCATTGATATGCTTCCTTGGCAGCTTTCAGCGCCGCCTCGCGGAGCGACGCGCGGCATGCCGCGCCGATGCAAAGGGCCGGCCGCCGTCCCGCCATATCCCGGATCATGGCAAGCACGGTGGGGATGCCAAGATCGGTGGTGAGATCCCGCAGCATCAGCGAAAGCCCTGTGCGATTGCAGAACCGGTCGATCTCTCGGGTGTCTTCATGCAGCCATGCGGCATCCGCCGCGATGCCGGGCGGACGCGTCCGGCTTGACCAGGCAATCATGAAGCCGTCCCGTTCCACGACCTCGAACAGTGCCGTCAGCAACAGGTTTTCCATATCGGAATGGCAGGCCGTGCCGCTGGAGACAATCGGCATGAAACGATCCTCCATGCGCCCCTGCCAGATCAGACTGGCCGGTACCAGCAGGGGCGGGCCGTTCAGGCCCTCGGCGAGGGCCCAGCTCTTGACCGCATCCCGACTGTATGGCCGGTGCGGAAAACCCGGATCCTGAAGCTGCCACGGTGCGTATGTCGGCCAGTCCTCTTCTCTCAGATATGGCACGCCCCGGCTGTTCTCGGCGGCCAGCAAGGGGCTTGTGTGCCTGATATCCGTCAGGCAGTACCGCTCCAGCGCTTCGGCAAGGCCGCCGATCCTGGCCTGATGCAGATCATTGTCGAAGCCGCAGCCGTTCGGCGCCGGTGTAGGATCGACCGCTCTCCCGTCCGGTGTGCTGGCCCAGCACAAACATGAATGATACGGCATCGTCCCGCCGAAACTGCTGCGCAGACTGTGACGCTCGATATCTATGCCGGCTTCGGCGCAGGCCGAAACCGTCCGGTCAATAAGCCAGTCAAGCTCATGGTTCCGGGCGATAGTGCTCATGGATGCTCTCGCGCGTTTGATACAGATGTGGCAGAGACAGTTTCCGGGGAACGCTGACGAACCGGCCGTTGCCCAGGTGGCGGCCATGCCGGCCAAGGGATGGCCTCACCAGCGAGCAGGAAACGGCCCGCGCGACGAAAAGACCCAGGTCGGCAATGTCCGGCGGTGTGATATCGACGAGAACAACCTGCATACCGCTGCGCCGCAGCAGGTCGCCAAGGGGCCTCATCGTGTCCGGGGGTGCCGCCGATTGCGCGGTTGCCTGATCGAGGAAGGACATGTCTTCGCTCGCATACCCTAGGGCGGACCACAGCATATGCCAGCGATAGTCGGGGTGTTCCACGATGTGCCGGTAAAGGGCGTCCTTCGGCATCCGTTCCGCTTGTGCCACGACAACCGCGGATATCCATGAGGTTATCGCCTCGCGGAAGGCGCTTGCCTGGGCATCGCCGGGCGTTTTCTTGCAGGCGATACCGTAGGTCAGGCCCATTGTGTTCATGGCGCTGCGTCCGGCATTTTCGGCCACGGTGTCCATGTGCCGCCAACTGAGCGTGACCAGCGCGGTTGGAACGCCGACGTCGGTCGTGATGTCATAAACACCATGCTCGATATAGTCTGGCAGAAAAGCCAGCATGTCGCGCAATGCCGGGCTCGGATCGGCTTTGGGAAAGGCGGCACCCGCTTCCCAAAGAATGGTGAAGGCGTCGCGTTCGATCAGTTCCAGGATCGCGTTTGTCGCGGCCTTTGCCCAACTGGTGTGGCACCCGGTTCCCGGTGACATCTGATAGCTTAGCGCCGGTTCATCCGTGTGACGGCGATAGGGCACATAGACCAGGGACGCGGGGATGAAAACCGGTCTATCGGTCGTGACATCATATCCCTCGACCCATTGCAGCGTGTCCTTGTCGGTCGGTTTTTGAAACGGAAAGCCGGGCTCATCATATTGCGCATCCAGAAAAAACGTAAAATTCTCGACAGGCCAGGCATCGGTTTTCAGCGCCCCGACCGTGGCCTTGACCAGCGTGTCGGGATCGCAAATCGAAAGAGCGTATCGCTCGACCGCCTCGCCAACGGCGCATTGATATGCTTCTCCGGGCAGGTGGCCTCTGCCGCCGTTCTCCTGGCGTTGGGCCATGGGGAACAGGGGAGAACGGATTCTTGAGGCGTATTCCCTGACGATGGATATCGGGCAGAGCGTGCGGCGTTCCGCCAGCCGGGAAATGAGACCAAGTCTGGTGTCCGTGAGGCACGGACCGAAATCCTCCGTATGATCGATACGTCCCGTCATGCCGGACCGGCTGTCTCTGTCGGTTCGACATGACGGGACGCTCTCGCATGCGCGGTGCGCCATCCCGTACATGAAGTCGTTGCTTTGCCTCTCAACATGGCATCCCCGCGCCGGCCGGTCGTGCCAGGCTGGAAAGCCATCGGTCTTCAATCTTTCCCACCGGCTGCTTGAAAACAGTATCCATCAGTACGGGCGCCGGCGCACAGTCCTTGTCGGCGACCCTGCTGGCCAGATCCGGGGTTTGCGTCATCCACCAGCGGACAAAGGACGCGGCCGCCACATAAGCCAGGCGCACATCCAGCATATGGGACCGCGCCACGTCAAAGTAGAAGCGCGAGTCCGGGGTTTCCGCCGCCATCTCACGCAATGGCGGCAACTGGGGGCGATATGCCCTGACGGCGTCGTCGACATCCGTGCAGTCGAAAAAAAAATCCGAACAGTCGCCGCGAAATTCCGCGCCGATCAGGGTTGCAAAGCCTTCCGCCAGGAACAGCGAACGGGTCGGCACAAGGCAGTGAGTCAGTTCGTGTGCCAGAACCGGCCGGTCGTTCAGGGATTCCTCGGACAGGGTTATCACCGCCGGGTCGGGCGGCCAGTTGATTTTCGTCCGCGCGTAAAACGCTCCGCCGGCAATACGCAACGATACCGGACGTGCCGCAACGCCGAGCCGCGTTGAAATGGCGCGCATCGTCGGGTTGACTATGCCGCCAATGCGTGATCGATTGATCGGCACAATGCTTTCTCATTTTCCACAGCCTCGGCGAACGCCTCGTCGATTGCATCGAAATCCCCCAGGTCCGGTGCGTCCGGGGCCCGCAATGCCGTTTCCGATTTCTGCATGATCAGGTCGCCAAGTGTTTGCCAGGACCGTAGCGCCTGCGACTCAAGAACCGGATTGGACAAGGCGGGCTTGTCCAGCATGTGCGCCGCCAGCACCATGAACCTCTCGAACATGCCGCGATTGAAGGCACCGCAGTGACCTTCCAGCATGCGCCCGCCGCCGGCCTGGCACGCCCCCGCAAACTGGCCGAGATCGGTATCAAGATACTGGCGAAGACGGTCGGTGTAGAGACCGGCGGCGCGTTCGATGCCGGCCAGGCCGAAGTCGCCTTCACTGTCGAACATATGACGCAGCATGTTATCGAGCGCCCCGTGAACCGCCTTTCTCGGATCGCCGAGAGTGTCGGGGTATGTAACCTGGTACCATCGGTGCCGCGGGTGCATGGCCTCCATGCCATGGACGGACCCGCGCGCGGCTCTCAGTTCCGTCAGCGGTACGGCGACGATACCGTCTTCAAAGACATCCGCCAGATAGGCTGTTTGCCCCTCGATGGAAACGACGATCAGGACATGCTCGCCGAAATGCAGGGCGTCACCGCCCGGCCAGTCTATATAGGTGAAATAATACGGGTCCGCCTTGATGACGGTCGGGGTCCCGGCGGTGATGTGCGCGTAGGATGCCTCTATTTCCGGGGGCGACACCGGTTCATGCACCGTCAGCGACGCCCCGATGTTTTCAAACAGCCGGTGTTCGAGAAAAACATTCTTGCCGATCAGCACGGGCGGCGATTCATCGGGTGCCAGATCCGCATACCAGAAGAAATAGCCCTCCCCCAGGCCGTAAATCAGCGCATCGGGCAGGTCGAAGCCATTGTAACGCATGATGTTTGTCATGGCTGACATGATGCAGTCACTGCTTTGCCTGAAGTCGAACCGGTCGTGCATGATCGTTCCGTTGCCTTTCTGTTTTCCCATGCCGTCAGTCGGTCGACGTGTCGCTGAGCAGGATCGAATGGACCGCGATCTCCTCAACGCCGTCCACGCCAAGCATGTCTTCAATATCGCTTTCCACAAAGCCGCCCACCGGGTAGGCGCCGATGTCGTGAGCGAGCGCCGTCAGCAGGATATTCTGCCCCAGATGCCCCGCTTCGATCTGGCAGTAGCGATATGCCCGTTCGCCATACTTGATCGTGCTGCGGTTCAGAACGGCGGTCAGGACGATGATGGCGGGCGCCACGCCGGCATTTGCGTCGCCGAGGAAAGTGCCCACCATGCTGTCGCCGGACGGCGTGTCGCCAAGCCGATGCAGATGCCCGCTGTCCGCATCCAGATAATAGCATCCGCTTTCAAGACCGGTGACGGTCCGGACCACCGCATAGACCTGGATGGGATACAGTCCGCCCGCCGACGGATAGGATCGAGCCGGTACCGACACGGTCCGCGTGATGTCGGCCTTGCCGGTGACCTCCGTCGCCCCGCGCAACATGGATGAAAACGCTTCGAAGGAAAGGGGACGGTCCCTCACCTGCCGGTGCGACCGGCGCGCCGCAAGCGCGCAACGCAGCGATATGCCGTTCCCTTCCGTCCGTTCGGCAAGCGGCACCGACGGGCAGTAGGGATACCGCCCGCGATTTCCCTGCACGCTCGACAGCAGATCCGCGATCATGCGTTCCGTTTGTGTCTCATCGCGGGTGAAGGTCGCGAAAGCACGGCCGACCTTCGAATTCTCGTGATAGATCTGCGACGGCTGGTCCCGCAGGTCGCCGTCGTCGACATACAGAAGCCGTTCTCTTACTTTGTTCAGCATCGCGTCACCGGCTGTTCCGGGGCCCGTCGGCCGGTTTGCCGTAAAGATAAATATGCATCATCGTGTCCATGGCCTTCGATATGCCGAAGCCCTGATTGCGCAGCGCGAAGACGGCCTTTGACAGCGGCTCGTGCCGTTGGATGAGATCAAACGATGCCCGGCTCAGCACCTCTGCGCCTCCGAACCCGCCCAGCTTCACGCCGCCCGCGCCGATGCCGGCGTCGGCGAAAATGGCCCTCGCCTCGGCCGCCGAATAAGCGGAACGGACCTGTGCCAGGAACAGCGCCTGGAAGGACGTATCGGACACCTTCTGCGTCAATTGTTTCAGCAAGTCCGGGTCGATATCGCGTCTCAGATCCGTCAGATAGCCGAGCCCGCCGGGGCGCAATCGTGTCTCCAGACGCTTCAGCTCGCGGGCGGGTGCGCGCCAGAACCGGAAGGTCGAGTATCCGAGGACCAGGTCGATTTCCGGTATGTCGGCGCCCAGGCCCTCCACGTCCGTATGCAGGATTTCCGCCCTGCCGCCGAGCCGGTCGGCGGCGGCCTCCGTCATGTCCCGGCTGGTATCGATGCCGGTCAGCCGCGCGTCGGGAAAGCGGTCGGCCAGCAGCAGCAGCAGATCGCCGCGACCGCAGCCGATCTCAAGCACGCTCGCGGGCGGTCGGTCGAACTTGGCGAGCGCCAGTTCCATATAGGCCAGCCGTCCCGGCGCCAGGAAAATGGACTGGAACCGGTCGTAGATACGCAAACGATCCGGATCGCTGAAATAGGCAAGCGCCGGCGCGGTATCGCGCTCTTCCGGCCGGGTGTTGAGGGGGCTGTCCATCATCGCGCGCCTCACACCGCCCATGCGGCCACGCGCGGCCGGGTGACAAAATTCCCGCAGGCGTCGCAAAGGGGCATGCGCAGCAGCGGCCGGGACACGGACGAGAGCGTGCTGGCCCGGCGCTCCACCACCGCCTTGTAGCTTGCCGGCACGCGCCGCCTGGTCGCGAAGGAGGATAGCTCATTGACCAGCATTGACGCCGCGTCTTCCATGCAGGCGCGCGATGGCCGAGGAGAAGACCGAACGTTGATCTCTTCAATGCGGGAGCGAACCAACTGGTGGTGACGGGGCGTGGGCGTGTTTGCCTGTTCGCGGATTTCCATGCAGCGGTAACAGGCTGATTCTCCGGGAAACACGAACGGGCCGACCAGTGCCTTTTCCCCGTCGCAATATGTCAGCAGCAGGGGGCGTCCGGCCTGAAGGCAGGCTGTGTTCAGGCCGGGAAAATGTTTGATCCGCGCCAGTGTGTTCGAGGCACAGCCGACGGCTACCGTGACCTCTGACAGCGATTGCCCCGACACCTCGGCGCTGTCGGCGCAGTCGAACCATGTGCATGCCCAGTCCAGTCCGTCCTGACCGGCTCCCTCGAACGCCCGTTCAAGAAACGGTTTCAGCGTTTCATCGGTGAAGACCGCAACGGACAGGGCGGTTTCTTGCCGGCCGGTCGGCTTTGATGCCGGGGGGTCGATGCTGATGACGCCGCATTCCAGGAGCCTGCCGAGGATATCCTCCAGCACGCCGTTGGGGACGGCGGCCTTCTGCGCGCCGGCAATACGCTCAAGTGCGGCGGGACCGCCGGCAAGGGCGGCGCGTATGCTCCTGACCACGTCGAAAACCTTCGGATTGCAGCGCATCAGCTTGGTGACACGGTCGCCCGATCCGATGATCAGCCCTTCCTGCGAGGGCAGGCACCAGACATCTTCGTTGAGCGTGAAGGCCAGTCCGTTAAACATGCTCCGTCCCTCTCAGGCGATCTTTTGCCGCTTGAACAGAAATGCCGCGAGCCCGAACAGCAGCGCCCCGCTCACCCCCAGCAGCGCCACATAGGCCGACAAATGGGTGCTGTCATAGCCGTCGATCAGGACGACTCTCAGGATTTCGGCGGCGTGATGCAGCGGGTTGGCCTGCGCCAGCGTTCGCAGCCAGCCGGGACTGTCCGATATGGGAAACAGGACGCTGGACAGAAACAGAAGCGGCAGCGAGACAAATCCGTTGATATGGATCAGTGCCATTTCGTCCGGAATGACGACGACCAGCAGGTGCGACAGCGCCGATATGGTGAATGCCAGCAACGTGACGCAGCAGAAAGCCTGAAACAGGCTGCCCATGGACCAGTTCAGGCCGGCCCCCAAATACCCGATCAGCAGGAAAACGACGCCGGCCTGCGCGAGGACGCCGGACAGCGATTGCAGGACATAGGCGGCCAGGATCGTTCCGTCCGACTTGCAGGCCAGGCGGAACCGGCTCAGCATTCCGGATTTGCGATCCATGCCGAAGCCGATGCCTGCCCACAACGCCCCGAACACTGTTGTCGCGGCAAGGATTCCGGGGCCGAAATAGCTCAGATAATCGAAAACCTGGCCCCGGTGGACAACGGGCACGGGCTTGAAAAGCTGCCCGAACACGAAAACCCAGAAAAAAGGTTGCAGCAAGGCAACGAAAATCCATATCGGCGCGGACCATGTGGAGACGAAGTTGCGATTGAAAATGGTGGCAAAGGCCGACATGTCAAACCGTCTCCCCGTCTCGTTTCGTCTGCGCCGGGGGATCGAGGCGCAGGAAATAATAGTCGCTCAAATCCGCCGGACGTATGGAAAGCTGGACACTTGCCGCCGCACTCGCGTGAAAGGCCGCCGACAGCCGGTCTTCGGCCACCGGGCCGTCCAGAAACAGCCGGTACTGCGATGCGTTGACCCGCAGGGTGCGCGCTGCGGGCAGGGCGGCCAGCAGCGTCGGCCAGTCCGTCTCCACTGTTTGCGATTCAAGGATCATGGTTATCTCGCCGACGTCGGCGATCAACGCCTGGGGCGAGCCGTCCGCGGCGATGCGTCCCTGTTTCAAGGCCAGCACACGCGTCGCCCGTGCGGACACTTCGTCAAAATCATGGCTGATGAAAATCACTGTTTTCGGGCGCCAGGGGGATGATCGCGACAAATGCGCCCAAAGCTCCGTCCGTGCCTGGGCGTCAAGATCGTTGGTCGGCTCATCCATCAGCAGGATATCCGGACGCGATATCAGGGCCGCCGCCAGTGCCAGGCGGCGTTGCTGCCCGCCCGACATCGTCATGACACGCTTGTTCAGCAGCGGTGCAGTGCCAAGATTTTCCAGCCAGTCCACAAAAGCAGAATCCCGCCAGTTCAGCACGGTCCCGCCAAGCCGGGCCTGCAACTGAAGCATCGCACGCCCGGTTGCATAGGGATCGAGCCAATTGTCCTGGGGCAGAAAGCCGATTGTGCCGTTCACGCGAATGGAGGTCCGGCCGCTGCGCTCAAGCAAGCCGCCCATGCATTTCAGCAGCGTGGACTTGCCGGAGCCGTTTGATCCGATCAACGCCACCGTTTCACCCTCCGTGATGGACAGGGTCAGTCGATCCAGTGTCAGCTCGTTTGGAGTGTAACCGAAGGAGAAATCAGCCAGCATGACAGCCGTGACCGCGCCCTCGGCGATGTTGTCCATGACCGTCATGGCCCGACCGTCACGGCCTGCGGCGCCGGCCGGCACCGCTTTTCTTTTCTTCAACCAAGGCGGTATCTCTATGATCTAAATGTTGATAGGACAGATTGCATCTAAAAGTTTAGATATGGGGGGATAAAGGTTTTTATCCCCCTGAGTCCGGAATTCTAGCAGGACGTGCAGCTTGTGGACGAGCGCAAAACGAATGCAACCTCTTCGCCGTCTTCGACAGCCTCATCCGTGTCCACAACTTCAATGGACCAAATGCTTGTTTCTTCAGAGGTATCTTCCTGTACATTGATCATTTCATTCATGGGTAGCCTCTTTCGGTTGGGATTGTGGCACATACTCCTGTCCGTGGCCGTACAAACCGGAGCGTGGATTGACGCGCAGTCGATGCACGCGCTTGGTCGGCCTGTATTGCACGCTCCGCGATAAACTTTACGCGTAATGTTCTTGCAAATCAAGCGCAATTTTTGATAGTTTTAATCTGTTAAACAAGTTTCAATTGTAATCAAACAGTCGGCATGAAGCCGCGTCCATGCTTTCACGCCGGCCGGATGCCGCCGTCTTCAGGTTCGCGGGTCATACCGGGCCTGATCCGAGCGGTTGTCGGGTCTTGCCTGCGGGCCCATGCCCGGCGGACCGTGGTCTTGCCGCGCCGGTGCGGAATATTTGCAAGTGGAATCCGCCGCTTGCGGGTGTTTCTGGCAGGTGTCCCTGGCGGATTTGCGCCGGGTTGCATTGGAGCATGGGACTCATGGGGGGCCGGTCGCGGGGCGGGTGGCGCTCGGGCGGTGCGGGTTGCCGGCGCTTCGGGGGACATGGTCCCCACAGATGCCACAGATGCGAGAGGTACCAGAGACGCCGGGCGCGCGTCCGGGCGGTCAGTCGGGTGCTTCCAGATCGATTTTCAGGGCCATCAGGTCCAGCATGTCCTTCAGGACGATGATCCCGGCCAGCCGGGGGCCGTCCGTGACCATGAGCCGGCTGTTGCCGCTGCGCTGCATGCGGGCAATCGCCTTCATGGCATCCTCGCCCGCGTCCACCGTGTTGTCGGGCGTGCAGGGGTCGCACAGGGCGGCGACGGTGGTGCGGTCCCAGTCGTCTTTCGCCACGTCCCGGATATGGCGGGTGGTGATGCAGCCCAGCAGCCGCCCGTTGTCGCACACCGGAAACATGTCGTGATAATGACGGTAGACATGGTCATCCAGAAACCGGCGCACGGTGATATCGGGCGACACCGTCACCGGATCGCGGGTCATGAAACGGGCGACCGGCTCGCCTTCCAGCGCGCGGCGGACCATCACCTGATAATAGGACGCGCCCGCCGCCCCTTTGAGAAACAGGCCGATCAGGCACCACCACAGGCCGCCGACCACATGGCCCGACAGGATATTCATCACCCCGAGGCCGATCAGCACATAGCTGAAGGCGGTGCCGATGCGCGCCGCCGCGCGGGTGGCCCGCCGCAGGTCCGCCCAGCGCGCCCACAGGGCCGCGCGCAGCATCCGCCCGCCGTCCAGAGGAAAGGCCGGGATGATGTTGAAGGCCGCCAGCAATCCGTTCAGATACGCCAGATACCACGCCACGCCCACCGCCGGCACCGGCCAGCCGCCCTGTGTGCCGTTCTCTGAAAGGCTCTCCGGCCCGCCCCCGCCACCGCCCAGAGTGCCGAGCAGGTAAAAGCCCAGGCTGAGAACGGCGCTGGCCACCGGCCCGGCAAGGGCCATGAGAAATTCCGCCTTCGCCGTCGGCGGTTCGTCCTCCATTTCCGCGACGCCGCCGAACAGGAACAGCGTGATGCCCCGGATCGGCAGGCCGTATGCCCTGGCCACCACCGAATGGGACAGCTCGTGCAGGACCAGCGAGAAAAACAGGCCGAACGCCCCGGCGATCCCCATCCACCAATAGGTGGCCGCCGTCAGGCCGGGGAAATAGGCGGGAAACAGGCCGCCGGCCAGCGACCAGGTGATGAACAGGGCGATGAACAGCCAGCTGATATCCATGCTGACCGAAAAACCGAGCACTCTGAACAGCGGTATCGCCTTGCCGAACATGACCCTTGTCCCCCCTTGCGCGCCGTGTCACAGACCGGCACATCACCGGCCTGACGGCGGCCAGTCTAGCGGATCGCGCGGACGTGTCCATGGTGCCCCTGCCCATAAACGTCTGCCCATAAACGTCTGCCCATAAACGTCTGCCCACAAGCGTCTGTCCACCCGTGTTCACAGGCCGGGGCCGTCATCCTGTGCGCCGTCCGCACCGGGGCTACGGCATGCCGCCGACCCAGTGGTGCCGCCCGCCCTGATCGCGGATCACCCGCAGACGCACAGTATGGTTGCCGCAGGCGGTGCATCTGATGCGCGGCTGCACATCCGCCGCGATGTAGGACCGGTCATGCACCCCCGGCAGCCCCCGCAAGTCTGCCCAGCTGTAGCGGCGTTCGTGCCCGCAGCGGCAGCGCCCCTCGAATCTGTAGCCGTCCTCATAGTCCTTCAAGTGTAATTCATAAGCCATTCTCTGCCGTTCCCGATTTTGAATCATTGATGACCGCGATGAGAACAAAATAAGAACATCAGGACAATCCCGTATTTGGTCACCCTTTGGTGGTGCGCTTTGGAAATTATGGAATCCGTTGTTTGCTCTCTTTCACAGATGTTGATGTCACGGGATGTTTTGTCCTGGCGGCGCATGGGTGCCTCTTGGTATGGAACGTACCTCGTTCCATTGTTCCAACATGATCAAGAGCTTTAAGTGCGATGAGACAGAACGGCTTTTCAGGACTGGAACATCCCGCCGCTTTTCGTCACTTAAAAAAGCAGGCGCCCGCAAGCTGGATATGCTCGATGGCGCTCATGCGCTCGAAGACCTTAAGTCGCCGCCCAGCAATCATCTTGAGAAGCTGAAAGGCGACCGGGCCGGGCAGCATGGCATCCGCGTCAACAAGCAGTTCCGCCTTTGCTTTGTGTGGCGCGACAAGAACGCTCATGATGTTGAGACTGTTGATTATCACTAGGAGGACGTCATGCGTATCAGAACACACCCCGGTGAAATTCTCCGCGAGGAGTTCATGGGGCCGCTTGATATCAGCGCCCGCCGGTTGGCGGAACATATCGGGGTGTCCCATACAACCATCAACGCCATTACAGCCGAAAAGCGCCAGATCACGACGGATCTGGCGTTCCGGCTTGGCAAGGTCTTCAAAACCACGCCGCAATTCTGGATGAACCTTCAGCAGCGGTATGACATATCCGTTGCCGAAGACGCGCACGCGAAAGACTACAGCGCCATCAGGCCCCTTGCGGCCGTATAGGCCGAAAACGGAAGCCGGCCGGTGTCGCCATAACCGGATGCCGGTACAGGTCAGCGCGGCGCTCCGGCGGCCGGAAAATCTTCGCTAGCCCCCCTTTTTCTAAAACATCGTGTTGTCGTTGGCGGAGTCTTCCGGCACCCGCTGCACCACATTCCAGTGTTCGGCGAAGCGGCCGTTTTCCATGCGGAAAATATTGATGACCGCATTGCCCAGCACATCGTCCGCCGACCGTTTGGAATGCAGATGGATCCACACCAGGTCGCCGTCGGCCGCCGTGCGCTTGATGTCGATGGTTTTTTCCGGATTCCGTTCCAGTCGTCTGGCGAACGCCTCCAGCACCGCCTCTTTCCCGTCGGGCAGCCACGGCGTGTGCTGGATATAGGTGTCGGTGAAACACTCCCGGCCCGCCGTCTCCAGGTCGTGATGCTTTTCCAGCAATTCCATGCAATGGACCGCTTTTTTCAGATTTTCCGCCTCCAGCACGGTTTGCGGGTCGCCGCCCGCCTGGCACGCCGCCAGCACTGTCGCCGCCGCCAGGGACGCGGCGATGCCGGTGCGCGCCCTGCCGGTGCGGGACCCGCGCCTGACAGCCGTGTTCCCTGTTCCGGGTGCGGTCTGTTCCATCGATACTCTCCTCGCTGTGGGCCGGCCATGCCCGCCCCGCCGATAGGCTCCGGGGTCTTTAACGCATGCCGGCGGTTTCACCGTGGCGGCGTTCCCGCCGGGGCCTTCCTTATAGGGCGGTGGAAACGACGCGGACAATATGAAGGTGAGCGCGGGAACCACCGCCTATATCCATGGTTACAAGGGGGTATAGGCAATTCGATTGGACGTCGCCGGTGCCGGGCGTGGGTCTGACGCGTGTGTACACGATTTCGGGCATGGTCCGTCACAGCGGGCAGGGCCGCAGCCGGAGTGTAAAGCCGGCCTGTCACGCCGCAGGAAAAAGGGACGATCCCCTGTTGTGCCGCCTGTAGGGTGGTGGCGGCCTCAAATAAGGCAATGCCCGCGCTTTTGACCGTGTCTGGCGCTGTCGGCTTCACCCCCTTCGCTTTCTCATGGGCTCGCATGCCGCTCTGGTCTCGGCACGCCCCCCCCCCCCCACACACCGGAGATATAGGTTCGATGCGGTGTATGGTGAAACGGACATAAAACCGGACATTATTAAGGACAATATTTTCCTATATATTCTATAAATACATGATATTATTTACTTATGAGTAAGAAAACACCGGACATAAAAGCGGACAAGGCAGGGGCGCGATCTGCAATTTTGATCGATCGGGGTGAAACCGTGGGCCTGATGGAGCCGATGCGTGTATCGGAGGGCGCGCGCCATTATGGCCCCCTGGCCGATCTGGCCCTGGAACTGGCCGCGCGCTCCACCGGTCTGAGGCGGAGCCTGCCTGACGGAATCGGCGATGCGCTGGCCGGTCTGGTGCGGTCGATGAACTGCTATTACAGCAATCTGATCGAAGGGCATGACACCCACCCCGTTGATATTGAACGCGCCCTGGCCGGTGACTACAGTACGAATGCCGAAAAGCGCAGCCTGCAGCTTGAGGCCAAAGCCCATATCCAGGTGCAAAAGTGGATCGATGGACTGGACAGTCCCGCATCCTTATGCAGCGCAGAGGGCATTTGCGAGCTTCACAGGCGCTTTTGCGCGCTTTTGCCCGATGACCTTTTGTGGGTTGAGCATCCTGAAACCGGCGGGCGTGAACAGCCTGTCCCCGGTGCGTTCAGAACCACGGATGTTCAGGTCGGGCGGCATATTCCGATCAGCCCCGGTGCCGTCCGGCGTTTCCTGCGCCGTTTTGAAGAGGCTTATGCGCCTCTTGGCAAATCGGCCGTGATTATGGCGACCGCGGCCGCCCATCACCGCCTGTTGTGGATCCATCCTTTCGCGGACGGCAATGGCCGCGTTGCCCGCCTGTTATCCCATGCCATGCTGAAAGGTACGGTGGATACCGGCGGTATCTGGTCCGTTGCACGGGGTCTGGCGCGTAATACGGCGACCTATAAGGCGTATCTGGCGGCCTGCGACCAACCGCGCCGTAATGATCTGGACGGACGCGGCACGCTCAGCGAGGAAGAGCTTGCCGCTTTTACCGGATTTTTTTTGGAAACCTGCATCGATCAGGTCAATTTCATGGAAAGGCTGGTTGAGCCGAAACGCCTGCGCGATCGTATCGCGGCATGGGCTGAAGAAGAAATCCGGGCCAAAACCCTGCCGCCAAGATCCCTGTTGGTGCTGGATGCCATCCTGTATCGCGGCACGCTGGCACGCGGAGAGGTGCGGGATATTCTGGGTGCCACGGATCGCACGGCACGGCGGCTGACGGCCGCGCTTCTGAAATCCGGTGTTCTCACCGCCGCAAGCACGCGCGCGCCCCTGACACTTGCCTTCCCGGCAAGGCTGGCGCCGCGTTTCATGCCGGGACTGTTTCCCGATATCGGCTATGAAACCGAATAAAACCGGCCCCTCCGTCCGGGCGGCTGTCTCGCACCGGGCGTGTTGGGCATTTAAGGCAATGCCCCGGTTTTCCTCGTCTCTAGCGCTCCCGGCTCACCCCCTTCAGTTTCTCATAGGTCCGCATGCCGCCAAGGCCCAGCATGCCCATGAGGATGGCGGTCATCTCGCCGGCCTCGATGCGGGGCAGCTGGTCGACCGGGAAGTCGGGTGTGAAGACCACCAGGGCGAACTGTAGAAACGGGTAGAGGATAAATTTATACAGCAGCGAAAAGCCGCACACCCAGCCGATGAACGGGCGCCAGCCCGCCACCAGCAGGGAGGCATGCGCGGCTTCCTGCCGGTTGACGGCGATCTGCGCCAGATGCGACGACATGACCAGCTTGCGGATGTCATGTTCCGCCTGGCGCACCTTGTCCTTGTCGACGACGGCCTTGCCGACAATGCCGAACAGGCCGCCGATCAGGTCGTCCAGAAGTCCGATCATGTTGTCTCTCCTGTGGGGTGGTGAGGATGGGGGGTGGTAGCCGTCTTGCGCTGGCGTGCGGCCTTGGCGTCAATTGTCTGCGGGCAGCGGCTGTTCTTACCGCGTGTCTGTAAGGCGCCGGTTGACAGACTGATTGTAAGGTGTTGCCTTAAAAGTGTACTCGGTGCCGCCGGGCACAGGCGCTTAAGCCGGTTCTGGCGGACCGCGACAGCCTCCGTGTGCCCGGCAACTGGTGCCTAACTTTCGCCTTTGATGCCTGACCTTCGCCTTTGATTATGGTGACGCGGTGGGCGTAAATCCGGGGGGACAACCGCCCAAATGGATGAGCTGCTTTCTCGTGACTTCTATCTGCGCGTGCTGTTCTGACGAGTCGAGTAACGTCAGTTATTCTTGACGCCAGTTATTCTTGACGTCAGTAATTTTTGTAGTTACATTTTTATTGAGACAAGATGCGTAACGATGTTCGAGTGGGATGAAACCAAGAGCCTGGAATGTTCAGGCAGGCGCGGCTTCTCGTTCGATATCGTTCATGAATTCGATTGGGAAACCGCCGTCATCGCCGAAGACACCCGGCAGGATTATGGCGAACGGCGGTTCCGCGCTTTCGGTATGGTGGACGGCGCGTATTTTTGTGTTGCTTTTACGCCGCGCGCCGGCCGTCTGCGCATCATCAGCGTCCGTCGCATGCACGGGAAGGAAGCGAAACGATATGGCCTCTAGGAAACCCGATCCTTACATGATCGACGACGCTACGGCGCCGCTGACCGATGCCGAAGTGAAGACCTTGCGGCCCGCCGCCGATGCGCTGGGCGAACTGGGCGTCGCCGTGCCGAAGCGCCGGGGCCGGCCCGCCGGTGCGACGAAAGAACAGGTCACCATACGCATTGACAAGGATGTCCTGGCCGCCATCAGGGGCGACAACCCGAGGGGGTGGCAAACCCGGCTGAATGCCGTGTTGCGAGAGCATTTCATGCCGGGCCACAATAGAACCGAATAAGGGGTGCCACGCCTTATCTCCTCGTCCTTGTCGACGACGGCCTTGCCGACAATGCCGAACAGGCCGCCGATCAGGTCGTCCGGACGTCCGATCATGTTGTCTCTCCTGTGTGTGGGCGGGGGGTGAGGATGGTGGGTGGCAGCCGTCTTCCGCTGGCGCGCGGCCCGGGCTGCAATCGCATGCGGGCCGTGGCTGTTTCCGCCGCGCGTCTGTAAGGCGCCGGTTGACAGGCTGATTGTAAGGCATTACCTTACGGCTGTGATCAGGACCATCAGGCACAAGGGCCTAAGCCGGTACTGGCAGTCCGGCCGGACCAGGGGATTGGACGCCCGCTTTCTTCCCAGGCTGGAGCGTATGCTGTCCGCCCTTGATGCCGCGAAAACACCGGACGCCATGAATATCCCGGGCTGGTATTTCCATGCCCTGCACGGACGCATGGCCGGCCGCTACAGTGTCCGTGTTTCCGGCAACTGGCGCCTGACCTTCGCCTTCGATGACGGTGACGCGGTGGACGTAAATCTGGAGGATTATCACTGATGCTGACCAGAAATCCCGACACATGCCCGACCCATCCGGGTGCGATCCTGCGCGAAGACGTGTTGCCCGCCCTTGGCATTACCAAGACCGATGCGGCGCGCGCTCTGGGTATCTCGCGCCAGACCCTTTACGATATTCTTGCCGAAAAGCAGCCCGTGACCCCGGCCATGGCCGTGCGCATCGGCAAGTTTTGCGGCAACGGGGCCGACATCTGGCTGAACATGCAGGCGGCGCATGATTTGTGGCATGCCAAACGCGACGTGGACGTGTCCGAAATCCCGACGCTGGAGGCGGTGGCCTAACCTGTGCCGGCAATGGCACCATGCCGCAGGGGCCCCGCCCGGAAAGCCGGGGCCGGCTCTCCGAAATCCTATGTCACCCCCGCCTCATAGAGCCCTTTGCCTGTAATCCTCTTGTGGCCGGGGCGCTTGTAGGCGGTCATCACTGCGCGCAGTGTATGATAAGTGACCATTTGGATTCAAAAGTGGTTTCCATGTAATCCTCAATATTATTAGCTGCCATGCATACCATAGCGGGTCGGCAGCTCTGAACGCCACCAACATCAGCAATCTCGGTATTGCAAGGTCGACCTGTGGGGTAGTGAATTGCCTGACAGCCAATCAAACGTTCGTTTGTATTGCAGTGAATTGCATTTGTAGGGTTAAGTTCACCACCATATGGTTCCGCTTTAATTCTAACACTGGAAAAACCACCGAATACGACCCGTTGAATATCATCATAAGTGATACCGCTCAGGTATGTGACAAGCATACCGCCAATCACAAATACGATTACAGGGTAAACGATGTAAACTTTAAGATCACGCATTTCCAAGCCCTCCGAAATGAGATTTAGATCAGTTGTTTTTACTAAAAGTTGATTAAAATTGAATGACATACAATCAGTGGCTGGTTCTTGTCCGCGTTACTATCTGGTTTGCGGTCGACCTCTCCTAACAAATCGTTGATTTTATTTATAATCTTCCGAAAAAACCGTGTTTCCGGAATCTAAGGACGGCAAAATGGGTTTCTAAAGAGTTTGTCCACCAGAAACCAGCAATGGCTACTGTGAGTGTTGTCAGGATATATCCCGGTGAAATCTCTTTCTTGAGATAACAGCCTTTCATGACGCGTTCGGACATAAGGCCTTCCGATTTAGTTATGTGATCACCAAGACGTCCATGAGCGCCAAAGAGAAACCAATCGGAGGCATCCTTTATCTGGGAAACCAGTCCGAGAGCAGAAACTGTCAGTTGTTAAGGAAATATTTTTCGTCTGGACTTCTCTATTGCACGTTTGATGAAAATGACAGGCTGGTACCCCGGATGATATGGACCGCGCCGTCCTGACTGATTTTACTATTGAGACACACCTCACAGTTGCCACCGACACCAACAGACGCGTTCTTTCTGTATCCTGCGCCACCGGTGGGAAAAGCCGGCGTGGGCTTCCGGCAAGCCCGTCTCACATATTCGCCTCCGGCTCATAGAGCCCTTGGCCCGTCACCGTCCGGTGGCCGGGGCGCTTGAAGGCCGTCATGACGTCGCCCCGGTTGCCGTGCCGGCTGTGGGAGACATGCAGCCAGCGCGTGCGGCGGCCGCCGGCCTGCTGGCGCACCTCGTAAATCAGCTGGTCCACCGGCAGGGCGATGGCGCTCAGGATATGGGCGAGGTCCAGCGCGGCGACGTCGCGGCAGACAATGTCGGCCGCCTGTCCCATGGTGTGCTGGCTGTCGGCCACGCCGCCCACCAGCGCGTTGACCGACGGCGACCTGTAGCCGCTGGTGACGGTGACGGGCCGGCCGACATGATCCCTGAGGGGTTGCAGAACCCGCGTGCACAGGGCCCGCAGATTGATCAGATGCGCCTCCTCGACCGGGTGATTGGTCAGGCCGTGCCGGTCCGCCGTGGCCGAGCGCGTCAGCTCGCCCAGGGTGAAATGTTCGCTCAGTCTCATGGGAATGCCTCGTGCCGGATTCTGATGTATCTGGGTCTGGTGGTCGGTCTGATGGGTTGGGGGCCGGTTCCGCTGTCGCCGTCGCGGCCGGCCGGGCACCGGGCCTGTCTCGACCCGGACGGTGGCTGTGCGGTTCCCGCGCGCCTGTCGGACGGACAAAAAACGGCCGCCTGTGTCCAGACGGCCGGGGGCGGCGCTGTCGTTGTGCCCGTGATTGGGTTTGTGCCTGTCTTTGGGCTTGTGCCTGTGCCGGGCGCTCGCGGGTTTAAGGGGCATCGCCGCGCCCCCAGCGGTTGGTGATGCCGGCCCAGGTGGCGACCAGCCCGGCCAGCGACGGAATGCCCACCGCCAAAACCGGCGCGGCCGCCGCGCCCAGCAGTGCCAGGCTTGCCAGCATCACCCCGGTGACGGCCAGCGCGACCGCCCAGGTCAGCCGCCGCGTGTGGCGAAAGGGGTCGTGTGCCGGCGGGGCGGATGACGCGCCGGATGGTGTGCCGTGCGGTGCGCCGGGTGGGGCCGGTTGCCGGCCGGGGCCTGTTTCGGGCTCTGTTTCCGGGACTGTTTCGGGTTCCGTTTTGGGGGCTGTCCCTGTTTCAGGGGCTGTTCCTGTTTCAGGGGTGTGGGGTGTGTCTGTCTGGGTCATTTGTCTGCCTTGTCGTCCAGTTTGCGGTCGATGTCGCGCAGCAGGGATTTGATCTCGCGGATATCCTCGCCGAACATGCGGTTTTCCGCCTCCAGCACATGGACGCGGGCGTTCAGGGCGGCGACGCGGTCGGTCAGTTCGGTCGCCACGCCCCACCAGAAAATGGTCAGCGACACCAGCGCCCCCAGAATGGCCGGCGCCAGCCGCGCGAAAAAATGGGATATGCCCTCCCGGATCTGACTGTCCCGGGGCGGGCCCTGGGGGGTGGTGTGTGGCACATGGCTCTCCTGCTGATGGGGTGGTGCGTGTCGTGCCGCCGTCAGGCTGACGGCGGCGGCCCGGCCCGGTCAATCCGGTGCGGTGCCCGGTCCGTGACTGGGGCCGGTTCTGTAAACTGTCCGGTATTTTGGTCTGTGCCCGGCGCGGGCGGCGTGCTTATGGTTGGCGCCAGTATCCTGACGGCGCCTGTGTCCATATGTGAGTGTTGTTTGATTGTAACTTTATGGGCAAGGGTTTAGAGATTTACCTGCATGTCTACCGACCGTGACTTCATCTTCTGTTTGAGCAAAAACTTGTCCTTGACACGCATGCCGTGCAGGTCTAATATTTTGATCGTTGGTCCGGCACCTGGCCGATCCCCGGACTTGAAATCCGGGTGTGTCGGTTGGGTGTCGGATCAATTCTGTTCTCCCGCGATTTTCCCAGAATGATCATAATGATGCCGTCCCTGAAGTCCGCCGCCGAGGCGGCGCTGGCCCGCATGGATGCGGGCGAGGAAACCTGGCCTCTGTCCGTTGTCACCGCCCTTGTCGGCGGCGAGAATCCGGTGCGTGTCTTTCGCCGGCATCGCGGCCTGACCCAGGCGGCCCTTGCCGCGAAAGCCGGCCTGAAACAGCCGGCCGTTGCCCGGGCGGAAAAGGGCGGCCGGACCTCCGTCGCCGCGCTGAAGGCACTGGCCGGGGCGCTGGCCGTGGATCTGGACGATCTGGTCTAGGCCCTGTTGTCCGGGGCCGGCCCATGCCCACCGGGCCGAACGGTTATAGGGGCCGGTATTTTGGTCTGTGCCCGGCACGGGCGGTGTGCCCATGATCAGCGTATGCATGCTGCCGGGGCCTATGCCCCTATGCGGATATTGTTTGATTATCGTTAATGGGCAAGGGGTTGGGGAATTTTCTGCGTGTCCGCTGATCACACAGTCGCCTTTTGCTTGAGTACGAATTTACCCTTGACACGTATGTCGTGAAAGACTAATATTTTACTCGTTGGTTCAGTGTCTGGTCCACACCCGGATAAAGAATCTGGGACCGTCGATCGGATATTGGGCCAACTCTCATTTTTCTGTGACCTCCCCAACGATAATCATATTGATGTCGTCGCTAAAGGTGGTGGCGCCTGTAAAGCCATGCAGTCGGTGCAGGCGCAGGTCCGCATCCTTCAGTCTGTCGGACAGGTCTGCATTCAGATTATAAAACACTTGCCCGTCATGCCTTTCGAACAGGGTGACACCCACGCGATAGGTACGTCCATCCACCGCCACCACGTTCTCGGCGAAGTGCGCTTTTGAAAAACTTCGTGCTTTACTGCCGGTTACGGGTACGCTCTCCGTGATCCGCGCCGTACCGATGATATCCTCCAGTGCCGGCAGCATTTGCAGGGTCAACGACTGTGCCGTGTTGGATAATGTTTTTCCTAGGCCAAGCCGCGTAAAGGTCACATTCAGCCCATGCTTGTGCATCGGTACCCACTGGCCCTGCAATTCGTTCCGGTAGAAGCGCTCTACCCGTGCCCGCATGGCCGGCAGGCTGGCCACGGGCCCCAGTTCCCGGCCCGTCAGGATGACGGCGGGGCGGCCCGGTGTCAGCGGCATCACCCGTCCGTCGCTGCCGGGCCCGCCGCCGGGGCGGGGCGTGCGGGCGCCGACCGCGCCGCTGTCCATTGCCGCCATCACCTGTTCGGCGGCATGGATGTCCTGGCTGCGCAGGGCGTCGCCGATGGCCTGCAGGGCCTGGCGGATGCGTTCCAACAGCCGTTGCAGCAGACCGTCGGGTCGCGGACCGCTGCCGCGCACATAGTCCGCATACAGTTCCGCCACCGCTTCCTCCGCCCGCCGGTCCGCCGGCAGGTCGCCATAGGCGCGGTCGACACGCCGCATCAGCGCCCGGTTGCCCAGCGCGCTGCGTGTCAGGGCCCGCCACTCGTCATCCTCGAACAGGCCCAGCAGGCGCATGGCATGAACGGCCTCGTAATTCAGCGTCGCCTGCGGATCCCGCGCCGTCAGGGCCACATCCATCTGGAGGATCGGTTTTCTGCCCTGCGCGTCCACGAAACTATTCTCAGGCGTGGTGTTTTCGGGGGCCGTGGATTGGGCGCCAGTGTTCCGGGCGTCAGTGTTCCGGGCGTCAGTGTTCCGGGCGCCAGTGTTCCGGGCGCCAGTGTTCCGGGCGCCAGTGCCCGTCCGCAGGGCTGCGCCCATCATCGGTTTTGCTTCTTCCCAGGTCAGCAGGATGCGGCCGTCCACCTCCACCGCGCCGGTTTCGGTCAGGGCGGTGACCCGATCGACCACGCGCAGATGCACCTTGTCGCTGAGGCCGATGGCGCCCAGCCGCTGCGCCAGCGCCGTGCGCAGCAGCGCTCGCCGCACGGTGGCATCGCCGTCCGGTGCTGCCGCGTCGGCGGTTGCCTTAAGCGTCGCGGCCGCGTCGGCGTTGCCTGCATCGGCGCGCGGGTCCCGGTTGATCGCGCCGTCGCCGCGCGCTAAGGATGGATCGTGCCGGCCGGCAGACGGGGCGCTGCCTTTGTGAGGCAGGTTCCCTCCGTCAGCGGTCGGCGCCCGTCCGTCAGTGCCGCCCCCGCCGTCAGGTCCGCTGTCCCGTTGGCCTGTCGCCGCCCCATTGCCCGCTCTATTGCCTGCCCCATTGCCTGCGCCAGTGTCCGGTAAGGGGCGCCCGCCCGTGTCCGTCGTGCCCGTGTCCGTCGTGCCCGTGTCCGGGGTTTCGCCGGTGAGGGTGCGTTCCACCGCCGTGCCGCGATATTTGCCGGGCAGGGCGGCGATCAGCAGGGTGCGCAGCATGGCCTCGGTCGTGGCGGCGGTAGCGGCGCTCTCGCCCGCGCCGTCCAGCAGGCCGGCCGGGTCGTCCAGCACCTGCCGGGCGATGGCGTTCCGCGCCACCTGTTCGGTGACTTCGCTGGCGGCCTCGCCGCCGGCGGCGATGACGATATCCGTGATCAGGCCGACAAAACGCCGTTTCACCGGACGGGGCAGCCGCTCGACCACGGCGGCCAGCCCGGCCTTTTCCAATGCCAGGGTTACGGTTGCGGCCAAAAACATGGCCTGGTCGCGCCGGGCGTCGTCAATGTCCAGCGCCTCGGCACGGTCGGCCATATCGTCCGCCCCCATGCCCATCATCAGGATGCCGCCGCCAATGGCGCTCAGCTTGCCCATGGCTACCATCAGGGCCATGGCGCCCAGCGAATGGGCTGTTTTGGTGACGATGGTGCGGTCTTCCGGCGCCGGGGCGATCCGGGCCGCCGCCTGTTTCAGGTCCTGCCCGGCCTCGCCCAATAGCCCATGGCGAAGCGCCCAGTATTGGGCGAGACGCCGGTAGGGCTGGTAGGGCGGGGGTAAGGCGGGCTGATCGCTTTCCAGCAGTTTTTGCAGGCCGGACGCGCCCTGTCCGGCGGCATGCAGCGCCCCTGCGCCGAGGTCCCGCAGGGTCGCTTCCGGCGATGTGTCGGCGATGTCCCGCCCGATGCCGGCGAGAAAGCCACCAAGGGTCGTCGCGGCCGTCTCGGGGGTAGTGCCGGTATAGGGTTTGGGGCCGGTACCGGTGCCAGTAACAGTGTCGATGTCGGTGTCGGTGTTGATGCCTGGATTGGGGCCTGGGACGCGGCTGTCCGGCCCGCTGTCCTGTCGGCCTGTCGCTGTCTCCTTGCCGGTCCCATTGTCCGCCCCCGTATCCATCGGGGGGGTCGTCTCATTGTCCATCAGGGGGGCCGTCCCCGTGCCGGTGTCCGGGGCTTCGCCGGTGAGGGTGCGTTCCACCGCCGTGCCGCGATATTTGCCGGGCAGGGCGGTGATCAGCAGGGTGCGCAGCATGGCCTCGGTCGTGGCGGCGGTGGCGGCGCTCTCGCCCGCGCCGTCCAGCAGGCCGGTCGGGTCGTCCAGCACCTGCCGGGCGATGGCGTTCCGCCCCACCTGTTCGGTGACGTCGTCGATCGCCGCGCCGCCGCCGGCGATGCCGATCTCGGCCATCAGGCCGAGAAAGCGGTTTTGCACGGGACGCGGCAGCCGCCCGACCACGGCGCTGAGCCCGGTTTTTCCCAGCGCCGCCGTCAGGACGGCGGACAACAGAACGGCCTGATCGCGCCGGGCGTCGTCAATGCCCAGCGCATCGGCACGCTCCGCCATGCTGTCCGCGCCGATGCCGGCGATCGCGGCGATGCCCACGGCCGGGTTCAGGGCGCTGAGCCCCGCCATGATGCCCAGTTGGGTCAGGTCGGCGACCATTTCGGTGATGAAGGTGCGTTCCTCCGGCGCCGGGGCGATCCGGTCCGCCCCCCGTTTCAGCGCCTCGCCCATCCTGTCCAGAAGGTCGTTGTCGCGGGCCAGATATCGCAACAGGGGGCCGGTGATCGGGATGGCGCCGCTTTCGGCCAGCGCATGCAGGCCGGACAGGCCGGACCCGGCGGTGTCCAGCGCCGTTTCGCCGACGCTGCGCAGGCCGGCCTCAAGCGATGTGTCGGCGATGTCCCGCCCGGCGTCGGCGAGAAAACCGCCAAGGGCCGATGCGGTGTCCGCGCCGGCCTGTGTCATCCGCGACAACAGGTTGTTATCGTCCCCGGCCTCGTCCCCGGCGCCGGAGCGGACAGGGGCGCCGCCGGTCGTCCGGCCATACGCTCTGGCCAGGGCGATGTCGGGCCCGGTGCCGGGAAAGGCGCCTGGGATTGCGCCTGGGACTGTCCCGGGCCACCGGCCCGCACCGTCAGGGAGCGAAGAGGCGTCAAAGTCCGGGACGGGCCCGACGGGCAGGGGCGTGTCCACCCGTTGGGGCATGTCCGCCGCCTGGGGTGGGACCATGGGAAAATGGCTGGCGATGGGCAAGGGGACATCGGGCGGCCATACACCGCCGTCCGGCGCGTCCGCCAGCGGGTCCAGGGGCGCGCCCTGTGCGAGGCCCTGTGCGAGGCCCGTGTCCAGATCGGCGCTTATGGGGATGATGCCGGCCTCGCGCAGGCGCTCGGCGCGCCAGGTGCCGCCCTGTCGCAGGGCCGCGCCCATCCCGGTCAGGGCATCGCCCATCAGTAAACCCATGCGTGCCATAGGAGTGTCCTTGTCTGTCAATGCCAAAAGTAAAGGGCGGCCCCGGGGAGCCGCCCTCATATTGGTTTCTGTCGAATGCTTTACGGTTATTCTTCAGAAGGTTCGATAACTGTAAAAATTCTTCGCGTGATTGTTTTTTTATCGCAGGTGACTGTAACTTCGATCTGTGATCCGGCTTCGGGTATCTCGATATTTTTCCCGTACATCCAAAAAATAAAGGATGATTGTTTATTGCCTTCCGGGACTGTCAGGTCCTCATCGCTGAAGTCAAGGCTCATTTCCACATCCTGTTTTTTTTCAGGGGTTGAGATGTGGATATCGAAGACGTCAGGGCGGTTGCCAAACCAGACAAGATTGATTCCTATAGCCAGTTTTTCGATAATACTGGGAAAGGAATTAGCGACCAGATAATCCGAGTAAAGTCCAACAATTGTTTGCTTGTTATTATACTCATATCTGACGTCATCGGCCAAATGGACCAATCCATAGATTTCGTCCGTCATGCCGATGCTGTCCAAGTGTCATGATTGTTTTTTATTCTTGCTTCGACAGAGGGGCTTTTTGTTGATTTTATAGTTAGCTTATCGCTGTCGATCTTATGAAAACCGGCTGCGCCTTCACCTGTCTCGGAAAAATTATCCGAGATGTTTTCGTTCGGTGTCATGGCAAGTGTGACATGGTGATCCAGTGCCCAGGCCACTTCCGCCAAGGTCTGGATGGTCATATTGGAACGGCCGTTCAACAGACGACTGAGCCATGAGCGATTTTTGCCAAGGCGGCGGGAAATCGATGCACGTGTTTCGCCCACACGCTCACGGTGTTTTATCGCTTCCGCCAGTTCTTCATGGGCATCGGCCAGCAGGCGTGCGGCTGCGCGTCTGTTTCCCGGGATATTGATTTTAAAGGACATACCGAATGTCTCCCGTCTGATATTTCGGTTCATCAAGGGGCAGGGAGCGGATAGTTCGCGCTGTTTTGCTGATATAGGCGTTATAGCCTTTTGAACGATCCCTGCCTTTTACGTCATTGGCCCATTCAGCATAAGCGGCAACAAAGACCCCCTTCCGCCAAAACCATCCGAAAATTCTGATGTCCGGGAGCTTCAGTTCCCAGACACCTTTTGCGGTCGGTATCAGCCGCGCCATGGCGCCAGTCATCTTTTCACCCGCGCAGAAACGATCAAATGTTTCAGAAACTTGCTCTGCCGGGCTGAGAGCGGACCGTTTGAATTTGGGATGTGGTATGATGCGGTCATTCAGGTCGTCTCTCAAAGCGGGCAACAGGTAAAGCTGTCTGTGATCCAGCCTGCCGATCTGCCTTGATGGTTCAAACCGTACCAATCGATCCTGTTTTTCCAATATGTCGGGTGTTGCCATAAATGTCAACGCGCATCGAGAACGCCTGCGTTTTCTTGATCAATCGGCGCTTTCTTCGTCAAATAGGAAAGTCATGGATTTGACTGTATGGCACAATTCAATGGTGGTGGAAGCCTTAAAGCGTGTCTCGGATCATCCTATGGTTTTGAAAGCGCCGTGCCGGACATCAGGCCCCGGCGGGGCGATACGTGACCTGACCGCGCGCCTGTTCGTATTGATGGGGACTGTATCGGCCCTGTTTCTGCTGCTGCACCCTGTTCCATCTCTCCCACGCCCACCGCGCCCAGATTTGGGTCGCCCTGGGTTGGGTCGGTCCGGGTTAGGGCGTTCAGGAAGGGCATGGTCCGGCCGGCGCGGTCGGCGGCGATCAGCCGGTCCCAGTCGGCGCCGATGGCGGCCATGTCCAGACGGCCGTCTTCCTGTTCCTGCTGGCGGTACATGTCCAGCGCGCGGTAGAAAACGCCGTCCACCGCCCGGCTGTCATAGGGGCCGAGGCCGTGGGCCTCCAGCACCTCGAGGAAATCGGCGGTCAGGTCGGCGGCGCCGTGGAACATCACGTCATCGCCGAGGGCGATGCCCTGGCTTTCGGCGCTGGCGCCCAGTCGCGCCACCGTGGCGGTGATGACGCTGGCCGGGCCTTCCACCGGGTCGCGGGATGCGCGCACCCGGTCCAGCAGGGCGGGGAAGGTGTCCGGCGCATAGACAAGCTGGTGCGCCAGTTCCATGAACCGGTCATATTGCGCCTGTTCGGCGGCGGTGACGTTTGGCGCCTGGTCGGGGCCCCCTGTTTCGGGTGTTGATACGTCGCCGTCGCGGGGCAGGAAATCGGGTTGGGGATCGGATTGGGCGCCGGATTGTGCGTCGGATTGGGGCGCGGGTGTGTGGCTGGTCATGATGCGGGTCCAGTTTTTGGGACGTGACTTTCGGGGTGTGGCTTTTGGGGCTTGACCATGGCCGGCGGCCCCCTGTCACGGAGAGTGCCGGGGTCACGGGCCCGTTCGGGATGAGGGGGCGGATACAGGGGTTACAGAAACAGCGGCTGCGGGCCGGCGGCGGCGCGCTGCCACACCGGTCGGCCGGTGGCCGGGTCGGTGACCCAGACCCCTTGCCCCGCGTTGCCGTGAGGGGCGGCGCCATGGGACGCGGGCGACGGGGGGGCGTCAGCGGGTGCCGGCGCGGTCCGATACGCGCTGTGGCGCGGCGCCAGGCCCTGCCGGCCCGGCTGGGGCCTTCCGCCCGCCAGGTCCGCGCCGATCAGGGCTCCGCTCACCGGTGCCGTGCCCATCGGGGTGTTGTCCATCGGGCCTGGGTCCATCGGGTTTGGGGCAAAGGCACTGCCGCCGGGGGCGTGGGGCGCTCTCTGATCTGCCGTTTGATCCTGTTGTGTCATTTGCCTTTGGGGCCCCGGCATGTAAATGCCGTCGAAACCGGTCAGATAATTCTGCCGCCGCTGTTCGTCACGCTCGCGCAGGGCGTCGGCCTGGGCCTCGGCCGCCAGGCCGGTGCCGATGCCCTGGATCAGCCCGCCAACAAGGTTTCTGTTGCGGTGCAGCCAGCCGCCCCGGGAAAACAGGCCGGACAGAAAACTGCCGCTGCCGGACGCGGTGCCGGTACCGGAACCCGCGCCGGCTGTCCCCGCGCCCGCGCCCGCGCCTGACAGGGGGGCGCCGCCGCTCGCGGTGCCGGCACTTGCCGTGCCTGCGGTGCCAGCGCCCGGTCCCGTCGTGCCCGGTGCCGATGCGGTGGGCCCCGGTGTTGTGGGCCCCGGTGTTGCGGGGGCGAAGCCGGCGGGATTGACGGCGCCGAGAACGCCGCCGGTGACGCCGCCGATGGCGGCCCCCCGTTTCAGCCCGTCCAGGATGTCGCCGCCGCCGACGGCCGCGGCCGCGCCGCCCGCCACCGCGCCGTATCCGGCATAGGTCAGGGCCCCGGTGACGATGCCGCCCAATGTGCCCGACAGGCCCAGACTGCCGGTCAGGCCGGCGACGGCACCGCCCCAGCCGCCGGCCATGCCGGCCACGCCCAGCGCCGCGCCGCCGGTAAACAGCACGGCCCCGACGGCCAGCGCGATGGGCGCCACCTTTTTCACCACGCGGGTCACTTTTTTAAACACCTTGCCGACGGACTTGAAAACGCCGCTCATGGCTCAATCTCCTTGATCATGAAAACCCCGTCCTGCCGGTAGCCCCGGCGCACATACAGTTTTTGCACCCGGCGCCAGTCCGACACCGCGCCGGTGATGCCGAGGCGGATCGCCGTCACCCCCGGCGCCCGGCGGGCCCAGGCGTCGAACGCCGCCAGCAGGCGCGGGGCCGCCAGCGGGTGGGCCCTGTCCGCCACATAGAAAAATTCGTCCGAGGCCTCGCGCGCCCTGCACACGCCGTACACCGGCTGGCACGCGCCGATGATGAAGCCATAGGGGCCGCCCGGTTTCCCGGCGTTCCCCGTATCCCCAGCGTCCCCCGTATCCCCAGCGTCCCCCGTATCCCCAGCGTCCCCCGTATCCCTGCCGTTGTTCTTGCCCCCGTCCTTGCTCCTCCCGTCCGGTTCGGCGACGAACAGGCAGCGGCCTCGGCCATGGTCGCGCACCGCGTTGATCAGCACGGCCTTGACCGTGCGGTCGCACAGGGTGGTGGTGGCGCTGTAGCGGCTGCGCGCGAACATGTCGCGGAACAGGGCGTTCAGCGCCGGCAGGTCGGTGAAGCGGGCCGGGCGAACGGTGCAGCCGGGGCCGGTCATCATGCTTCCCAGTTCAGCCGGCGGTTATACAGCTTTTCCAGCATGGTCATGTTGTTGCGGTAGACGTCCAGCGCTTCCTGCTGCATGCGCCGCCGCGCGGCGGAGGGCAGGTCCGGGTTGGCGGCGATGTTGGCCAGCGCCTGGTTGTAGGTGGCGTTGGCCTGGGTCGCCAGGGTGGCGGCGCGCTCGCGTTCCTGCGTCGTCACGTTCAGGGCATTGACCCGCTCGCGCGAGGCGCGGTCGAGCCGTGCGGTCTTGGCCTGGATGTGGCGGTCGCGCGAGCGCTGGTCGGCCTCGAACCGGTTGCGTTGGCGTTGCAGGTCGGACTGCTGGCGCGCTTCCTGCGCCGACAATCGGCCGCGCCGGTCATATTCGGTGTTCAACAGGCCCGCGCGCCCGGCGAAATCCCGGTCCATCAGGCTGCCCTGCTGGCGGTAGTCCTGTGCCGACAGGTCGCGGCGGTGGCCGTAATCCCGGTCGATCAGCCGGCCCTGCTGGTCAAATTCCTGCGCCGACAGTTGGCCGCGCCGGTCATAGTCCCGGTCGATCAGGCGGCCCTGCTGGCCGTATTCCTGGGCGGACAGCTCGCCGCGTCGGGCGAACTCATTGTCGGTGGACAGGCGCTGTTGGGTGCCCTGTTCGCGCACGATGCCCAGATCCTGGCCGTATTGCTGGCGCGACAGGTTTTTCCGCGCCGTCTGCTGGGCGTTCTGCTGCGCCATGGGCAGGGCGGTGCTGATCACCGCCTGCTCGCCGGCGCCGGCGGCCAGCGACGTGGACATCAGCCCCCGCCGGTGCGCCCGCGCCCGCGCGCCGGCGCGCGCCTGGCGCATCAGCGGCGTGTTTCCCGCCGTGATCCGCGCCACCTCGCTGTCGACACGGTCGTCTTCCGGCACCCACGTTTGAGTGCCGTCGGGGTTGGTTTCATAGGGCATGGTCTGACTTCCTGATGGACACGAAAAAAGGCGGCTCCGAAGAACCGCCTTGGTGTGAAACTCTGGTAGTTTGGCGAGGTGCCAAATTTTAGTACGGGATGCGTATCAAGACTTGATTTAGTACGTGATGCGTATTAAATTGAGCTCATGATCAAGTCGTTCAAATGCCGTGATACCGCGGACCTCTTCGAGAAGCGGAAATCCCGTAGATTCTCGGCCATCGCGCGACAAGGCATCAAGAAGCTCGCGATGCTTCACGCGGCCCCGCACTTGAACGATCTGCTTGTACCGCCCGGCAACCGGCTGGAGGCGCTCAAAGGCGACAGGGCCGGGCAACACAGCATCCGTGTGAATGACAGATACCGTATCTGTTTCATATGGCGCGATGACAATGCCCATGACGTGGAGATTGTCGACTATCACTGAGACCCCACAACGAGAAGGACGTGACATGACCCGCATTCACATCCATCCAGGTGAAATCCTCAAAGAGGAATTCATGGAACCATACAAGCTTAGCGCCAACGCGCTGGCCAGAAACATAAGCGTCCCGCCGAACCGTATCTCCGAGATCGTGCGCGGACGCCGGGACATAACCGCTGACACCGCGAAGCGGCTCGCGGCCTACTTCAAGATGACGCCTGAGTTCTGGATGAACCTGCAAAACTGGTACGACCTTACGGCTGCCGAAGACGCGCACGCAGACGAATACGCGGGAATCAAGCCTGTCGAGGCCACGGTTTGAAAAAGCGGGCGACAGCCTTGCGGTCGCCCCCCTCTTTCGGGACTGATGACGCCCTTGCCGGACAAAGCAGCGGGGGCCGTCACCGATAACGCCATGGGCGTCCGGTCCGAGCATGGTGGCGGTCCGTGAGGACATCGCCCCACTCAGGGCTGAAGGCGCGCATGACCCACCGGGTGTTGGGCGTTGCCCCTGCCGGCGTCGCTATTCCCCCGATCCGCGCCGCCGCGCTGTCGATACGGCCGCCTTCCGGCACCCATGTCTGGGTGCCGTCCGGATTGGTTTCATAGGGCATGATTTTGGTTCCTGACGGACACGAAAAAGGATGGATGATCGTCGCGGTTGAGCCTGCGCGCCCGCCGCCCTATGATCCCCGGCGCGATCTTTACGGCGCGACCTTTACGGCGCGCCATTCCCGGAGTAGCAGTAGCCCATGACCGTCCAGCCCCCCATCGCCCCGCAAAGCGGGCAGGACCTGAAGCCCCTGCCCAAAACCATCTGGATGCTGTGGTTCCAGGGCTGGGACCGGGCGCCCGAGATCGCGCATGCCTGCGCCGCCACCTGGGTGCATCACAATCCCGGCTGGCAGATCAAACTGCTGTCGGCCAAGGGGCTGAACAAATACGCGCCCGACACCGTCGCCTTCGCCAAGCGGCATGACATCGGCCTGACCGGCCTGAGCAATGTGGTCCGTATGGAACTGCTGGACCGGTTCGGCGGTGTCTGGGCCGACGCCACCGTCTACTGCACCCGTCCGCTCGATGACTGGATCGACATCGGCACGCGCGAAGGCTTTTTCGCCTTTGACCGCCCTGGCCCGACCCGCATGATTGCAAGCTGGTTCCTCGCCGCCCGGCCGGGGTCCTACATGGCGCGCGCCCTGCGCCGGCAGGTCGCCAACTACTGGCGCGGCCGTGACACGGCGGATGAATATCACTGGTTTCACCGCCAGTTCGCCGTTCTGTATGAGGCTGATGCTGACTTTAAGCAGATTTGGGACAAGTGCCACAAATTCTCCGCGACTGTTCCACACTATTATGTCCCTCACGCCGAGAAGCTTTTTAAGCCAGTAGAGTTGATCGATCGCAAAGCGATGGAACAAGGCGCTTCTTTTGTCCTGAAGCTAAGCCATAAACTTGACCCAGAAATCATACTCCATGCCCGCAGCCTGGGCGAGACTGTCTACACTTGGCTGTGCGACCGCACACTGGACTGGCCGGCACGCAGGCAACTGGATGCCTCCATCGCCCGACTTTCCGGAGCCGCGGCATGACGGACACATTGACACCATCTGTCGCCCCGGATCGCCCCGCGCCGGCGCAGCCGTTGCAACCTTTGCCCAAAACCATCTGGATGCTGTGGTTCCAGGGCTGGGACAAGGCGCCGGAGATCGCGCATGCCTGCGCCGCCACCTGGGTGCATCACAATCCCGGCTGGCAGATCAAACTGCTGTCGGCCAAGGGGTTGAACAAATACGCACCCGACACCGTCGCCTTCGCCAAGCGGCACAACATCAGCCTGACCGGCCTGAGCAATGTGGTGCGCATGGAACTGCTGGAACGGTTCGGCGGGGCCTGGGCCGACGCCACCGTCTACTGCACCCGTCCGCTCGATGACTGGATCGACATCGGCGTTCGCGAGGGCTTTTTTGCCTTCAACCGTCCGAGTATTGACCGCCTGATTGCAAGCTGGTTCCTGGCTGTTCGGCCTGGTTCCTACATGGTGCGGGCCCTGCGCCGACAGGTGGCGGCCTACTGGCAGGGCCGTGACACGGCGGATGAATATCACTGGTTCCACCGCCAGTTTGCAGTGTGCCATGGTAACGATCCGGCCTTCCGCACGATCTGGAACAAAACGCCGAAATTTCCGGCTATGCATCCGCATTATTTGACCCCCTATGACCCGAAACTGGTTGCACCGGTGACGGCGGCGGATCGGCAGACGGTGGATAGCGGCAAAACCTTTACCTTGAAACTGACGCATAAACTGGCCCCCGACCTGTTGGCGGACGCGCGCGCGCGGCAAAACAGCGTCTACACCTGGCTGTGCGACCGCACACTGGACTGGCCGGCACGCAGGCAACTGGATGCATCTATCTCTCGACTATCTGAGGTGAAAATATAATACTTAATTGCACTACATCTTGTTTGCAGAACAATCCTTTACTGAAAAATCATCCAGAAAAACGGTAATCCGCGAAAAGGCGCTGAAGTACCTTCCACCAAGCGTTGTGAAAATGTCATACCATCATATGCGGCTGAATTCTGGGAATATAGCCAAAATGGATGATTTTCACGTGCGGAGAGAGATAATATATGGCCTATTCCACCACGAGGCCTGCATACAAGTAAATAATCACCTGCCGGAATGACTTGGTCGACTACAATCACATTATCGCCTGAAATTAAACCTGATGCATCTACAATGTGCTCTAAAGAAGGAGAGGCCGTTATTGCATCGCTATAATAATCATTTACCGGTGCAAACTTAAAATCTACTCCACCATTCCATGGACCGGAAACTGGAAATACAATTTGATGCAGTCGTGACGGTGCAGAAAACTGTATATAAAAAGCTGCCACTCTTCCACTAATCATTGTCGAACTACTTGGTTGTCCGGTGTTTAAGGTACCTTGATAGGGTAAGGCAGGAATACGGTATTTAATGTCCGAAAGTCCGGTGCCCAGATAACTCACAGCATCCTCCTTTAAATAATAAACCAGTTCGCCCCGTCGGTGATGACGGTGACGGACTGCCACGGGTTGGTCAGCGTGTATTCCGCCGCGCCGTCGATCAGCTGGGCGCCGGCGGTGGCGATGGTGACATTGGTCTGGCCGTTGCCGTCCTTGATGACGAAAGTCTTCCGCGCCGTCGGGGCCGGCAGGGTGACGGTAATGGCCGCCGTGTTGGTGCAGACCACGGCGTAATGGGTGCCTGGGTTCAATGTCAGGCTGGCGGTGGTGGTGGTGACATCGAACAGCCGGCCGCGCAGGGTGTGGCGCATCGCCTCGGCGAAACTGTCCGCGCTGTAGAAATCCGTCCAGCCGTCGTTGCCGCCGGCATAAATCCGCGCCGGCACCCCTGAGGCCTTATAGACCGAGGCGGTTTGGCGCACCCGCCGGGTCGGCAGGTTGCCGCCGCCGTCGGTGCGGGCGATCCGGTTGGCTTCGGTATTGCCGCCGGCGGACACCGCCAGCCCGCCGGCGGTGGTGGCGTTGCCGGCGCTGAGGGCGCTGTCGGCGGTGGACGCGGTGGCGGCGGTGGTGGCCGTGCCGGCGGTTGTCGCGGTGTCGGCGGCGGCGGCGGCGGGCACCTTGTCGGTGAAGGTCAGCGCCGTGCCGGCGCCGTTGACAATGGGCACCCGGTTGGCGGTGAAGGCCGCCGGCGTGTCGTCCAGCGCCAGAAAACTGCCGGTGGGCGCGGGCAGGGCGATCCATTCGGCGCCGTCCTCGGCCGCATTCGCCGCCAGCACCCGGCCGGCCTGGCCGCTATAGGCGGGCACGTCCAGCAGTTCGGGCAATATGGTCGGCGCGCCGGTGATGGCCTGCTGGGCGGCCGCCGCGGCCTCGGCCGCGCTGACGGCGGCGTCGCCGGCATGGGCCAGCGCGGTGTCGGCGTGGGCCGAGGCGGTGCCGGCGTGGGTCAGTGCGGTGCCGGCATGGGCCAGCGCCGTGGCCGCATGGTCGGCGGCCTGCTGGACGGTGACGCCGGCATTGGCGGCGAAGCCGGCGGCGTCGCCGGCATACGCCCGCGCCGATTTCAGGCCGTCCGCCACCGTGCCGGCGGCCTGTGACGCCCAGGCCCGTGCCAGCGCCGCCTCGCCGCCATGCTGGCCGGCGAGGATGAAGTCGGTGCCCGAATGGACGGCCAGCGCCGCCTGGCCCGCCGTCAGGTCGCCGGGCAACAGGGCCTGCCCGTCATGGCGTTTCAGCGCCACGGGGCCGAGCGGCACGCCGTTGCCGTCGCGCACATCCAGCGTGGCCGGGCCCGTATTGTCCGCCGGCACGATAAAGGCCAGGCTGAGCCCGGCGCCATACCCGTCCGGCGGGTGGGGCAGATCGGCGCTGTAGGCATTGCCGAAAGCGGTGACAGCGGCAAAGGTGACGCGCCCTTCCTTCAACGCCCGCTCATCCGGCAGCCGGTCGAAGGCGGCCTGGATCTGTTCGAAATTGGCATTGGAATCCTCGGCCCGGGCCAGGGTGTTCGGCTCCAGCCGGGGGCCGTGGGTGTAATAGTCGTTGCTCATGGCCTGCCGTCCTGTCTGTGTCTGCCTGCCGCCGGTGTCGGAAGTATTGTCGGTGCCAGTGCCGAGGGTGCGGTCGGGGGTGGTGCCGCCGGTCCTGATCCCATCACCGTCTTTGACCCCATTATCTTCTCTGTCCCCATTACCGTCTTTGACCTCTGGGCGAGACCACATAGGTCACGCCGTGCAGGGTGTGCGGCGGCTGTCGTGTGGTCCGGCCGGCCAGGCCGACGGTGATGTTGGCGCCCAGCCCTTCGATATGGGCCTCGGCGCGGCCCTCGACGCTGGAATAGTAAAATTCGTTCCAGTTGACCTCGTCCCAGAAGCCGCCGCCGCCATAGACGGTGAAATCCTGCGCCGGGATCGAGGCGCCGCCCGGACGGCCATAGTCCACGTCCGCCGTCATGCGCAGGGTGGCGCCGCCCGGCGCCGTCATTTCGATCTCGGCCTTGTGAAAGCGTTTGACCCGCGCCGGCGCGCCCAGATGGTTGAACGCCAGGCGCAGCGTGTAGGGCAGCGGCGCCCCGTCAAAGGAATTGCCGCTGTCCAGCGTATAGACCATGCCGTCGTCGCCGCCGGCGAACAGACGCTCGCGGCCGCCGGCATCCTCGACACTGGCAAAGGCGGTGAAGGGGCGGTCATACAGCATGGGCATGGCCGCCGGCCATGTGCCGGTGAAATCGACGATCAGCCCCTGACCGTCGGACCAGAAAATGCGCGCCTGCCCCTTTTCCCGCACCACCAGGGTGTGGACGGGGCGGGCGCCGGCGCGGGTGCGCGCGTCCAGCCACGGCTTGAACGCCTTGGACAGGGTCGCGGGCTCGAAATTGCCGTAATTCTGCACCGCCGCCAGGCTGCGCAGGCCGGCGGCGTCCATGAACACCGGCTGGATCACGGTGGCCAGCGTGTCGGGCAGGGCGCCGACGCTTTTGTTGATGACGCGCAGTTCGCTGTCGGCCTCCACCCCGCCGAAAACGGTGCCGTAATAGGCGGCGATGCGGTTCAGCCCGGTGATGATCAGCGTGTCCTGAAACCCGGTCAGCAGGTTGGTCACCGGTTCCTCGAACCCGGTCTCGGTGGCGCTGATCCGTCCCTCGAACCGGTACGGGTCGCCCAGGTTGGAATTGACCACCGACGCGCCGTAGGACAGGAACAGATGATCCTTGTGCACGGCGATATGGCCGGGCGTGTCGGGGGCGATGGGGCCTGTGAGCGTCTCGACCACCCGGCCGTCGAAGGACCGCGCCGGGCCGACCCCGTCCACCCAGTACAGGCGCGGGCCGAAGCCCGAGACGATGCCGCCGGCAAAGCGGCAGGTGCCGCCCGCCGGCAGGGTGACGGCCGCATCCGCCCCGGCGGCCACGGCAACCGGGCCGCCGTCCGCTTGCAAGGCTTCGCCGGGCTGAAAGGCGCCGCCGACCCCTTCGAACAGGAAGGACCCGGCCAAGTCGCCGCCCGTGGCCGTGCCGCTGCGCGCGGTGACGGCGGTGAGCGTGCCGCCGGCGCCGGAGGTCGCGCCCGTCAGCGTCGCGCCGACGGCCACATCCGCCGTGCCGGCGGTGAAATCCAGCTGCCGCCCGGTCGCCACCCGGTGCCAGCCGTCGGCGGTGGCCCGCCACAGATGTTTTTCACTGCCCGCGGCATTGTCGCGCAGGGCATACAGCACCCCGTCCAGCATATGGACGCCGCGCACCGGGCCGCTGCCGGGCACCGGCCGGATCAGGGCGCGCTGATGCTCCTCGGCCAGGGTGCGGTATGCGGTGTCCAAAAATCCGGTCGCCCCGTCCCGCACGGCGGGGCCCAGGGCCGTGGCCCGCGCCACACCGCCCGCCCGCAGGGTTTCGCCGGCGGCGAATGTGCCGTCCGGCGCGGCGATGACCAGCCGCCGGGGGGCGCCGGGGTCGCCGGAGCCATCAGGGTCATCCGGCACGGCCAGTATGGGTGCGCTGGCGCCCGATGTGTCGCCGGTGACGGTTTCGCCGACGGCAAAGGGGGTCAGCGGCGTGTCATGGTCCAGCATCCAGTAGGTTCGGGTGGACGGCAGGGGCCGTCCGTCGGTGCGCTCATACCCCTCCAGGCGTCTGTAGCCTTCGGGCCGGGGTTCGTAATTCAGCCCGGCAATGGCCCGGCCCGGATCGCGCCGGAAGGGCGGCGTCACCAGGTCGAGCCCGCCGCCCAGCGGGCTTTCCACCGCCGACCGGGCCATCAGGCGATGGGCTCCACGGCCAGATAGGGGGTTTCCACCTGTTCGTGCACCAGGGCGGCCATGCGGGCGGCCACATCCCGTTCGGACACGGCCAGGCGGAAATCCGCCTCGTCATAGGCGTGCAGCATGCGCAGGGCCGTGTCCACGATGACATCGTGGTGATGGGCCGGCAGGTCGGGCGTGTCGGCATTGCCGGCCAGCACCTGCGGGCTTTTGACATAATGGCCGCGCAGGCGGTGCGGTGCGTCCGGCACCGGCCCGGCCATCAGCGCCCGGTCGCCGGGGCGCACCGTCATGTGGCGCACCGGGCCCGGCCGGGCCGCCGGATGGCCGTAGCGGTCGCTGAACGCCGTCCAGGGCAGAAAGATCACGCGGGCGGCGCTGTCCGGCCCGTCCGCCTCGCGCCAGACATACCAGTCGGGCCGGGGCGTCAGCCAGGCGCCGAACCGGTCAAGGGCCAGGCCGGCCGCCGTCACCGCCGGGGTGCCGGGCGGCAGCGGTTTTTCAAACGCCGCCCGCCGCCACAGCCAGTCGGGGCGCGCATTCTGGACCGTCACCCAGGCGTCCGCCACCAGCTGCACGATCAGCGCGACACGCCCGGTCTGGCCGACCACGCTGGCCGGCACCCCGTCGCCCAGCGTACCGCTGAGCTTGGCGGTCTTGCGGCACAGGTCGAGGAAATTCATCGCGCTTGTCCCTTCCGCCGCGTTACCGGGCGCCGCCGGACGTGCTGCCCGTCATCTCGGCCGGCAGCGGCCCGGCCCAGGGGCCCAGAATCTGGAAGGGATAGGCCTGCACGTCGTGGGATGTCATCTCGGCCTCGCGGGTGTGGGGGTTGAGGGTGACGCTGTATTGCCGTTCCACCGCGTGGGACAGGATTTCGACGAATTTGCGCTTGACCGGCCATTCCCGCCCGCGCGGGACGATGATCTGCCGGCCGTTGCAGTTGACGGGCACGGGGTCGCCGCCGCCGTGTTTTTCCTGGCGCGGGATCAGAATGCGCAGATACCCGTCCATATCCCCGCCGTCCGCCGCGCCCGGTGCGGCAGCTAGGTCGCCCTGTGCCGGGGCGCTGTCCTCAGCCAAAACCCCGTGCTCAGCCAAAACCCCGTCCTGCTCCGGAACGATCGCCTGCGTATCCGGCGCGGCGGCGCGGATTTTCGCCCGCAGCGAGCCGGCATTTTCAAAATCCGACACGTCCAGCTGCAACACCGCGCGGGCATACCGCCGCAGGTCCCGCGCGCCGGCGCTGTCCAGCGGGATGGGGGTTGGGGCAAGGGGGGTGTCGGTCATCGGATGTCTCCCTGATTGGAATGAAAAGGGGCGGCCCTGGATGGGCCGCCCCTGAAACGCGATTGTTCGATGGTTTAAAGCGGTCGGTCGACGGTACCGGGCGCCTGTGCGCCCAAGTCAAAAGATGTCGGATCAAAGGATATCAGGTCGAAAGATACTCAGGCCAAAAGGATATCAGGCCAAAAAGATATCAGCCTGCGTCCAGCAGCAGTCTTTCCGCCGCCTCATGCAGAAAGGCGGTGCGGGTGATGCCAAGGGCCTTGGCGCGCCGGTCGATGGCGTCCAGCAGGTGCTGGTCCATCTGCACCTCCACCCGCCGTCGGGCGCGGGCACGGGACAACAGGGGCACCTGGATCAGTGTGGCGCCGGCGGCAAGGTCCTCTTTCACCTCCGGGTCCGTCATCAGGTCGGCGACCGCGCGGGGGGCGGGAACGGCGTCGCCGTCACGGGCCAGACCGTCCACATGAAAGGCCACGGCCCGGGTCGCCATCTGGATCAGGTCGTCCATGTCCGACCCGGCACTGAAACATCCCGGCAGATCGGGGAAATGCACGCCGTAATCGCTGCCCGCGTCCTTGTGCACAATGCCTGTGTAAACCGCCACTCGTCTCTCCTGCCAGCGGGTGCCCCGTGATACGGGGGGTGCGCTGTCCCTCACGCCCAGCCGGCAACCTTGTAAATCTGTCGCAGGGTGCCGGCGGGAAAATCCTTTTTCGGGTGCGGCACCGTCAGTTTCCGGCCCGTGTCCGGATGTTTGAACTGACGGTGGCTGGTCCGTTTTTGCTGTATTTCCTCCCACCCTTCGCGGATCAGCCATGAGGCGATTTTCCGGCTGGACATGGGCAGGCGTTTTTTGACCACGGACAATCCCCTAAATCACATGCGTTTCCCTACGCATATGATATGGCCCATGACAGGGATGGTTCAATATCTTGACCGTAAATATTTACGTACGTTATTCGTACAACAACTGACGCTGAAGTCAACATATTTTGTCGGAAACTTCCGATATGGCGATTGTTCAGGTTTATGAATTATGCCTTGAAACCCCGAGCCTTATGGATGTGTTTTAGGCTAAATGACTCGACTTTGAGGTCAAATCGGCCCACCATAATTCTGTACGACGAAATGGTATAAGAAAGCGTCTTATGCCAAATCCTCGTACACTCAATGGTTCATCCTCCGCCATGGTGCCGGGGATGTACGCTAACCATTGCTGCCAGAAACCAGTGCACTGGTAGATGGTGGGCCGATAAACCGACGAACGGCGGCTAAACCGTAACGTCGGCGCGACTTCCGCACTCCTTGACGGTTGCGGGCGCCTGCGACCGAGGAGACGTCTCACATGACGCGTAATTTCTCGGTTTCAGTAACGATTGAAGTAAAGGTCAATATTGCACTTTTGGCTCACTCAATAGTGCTTTTGATCTTTATCCTCAGTTGAAATGCTCCGGCGAAGGTGAGCTTTCGCCGGAGTTCTTCTTTTGGCAGGCTATTTCCTGCGTTCTTTACTCAGAATCTGAAGCCACTCTGTAAGTGTTGCTAGGTATAGTGTTAGTCGCGTCCTACAGTTCGCTGGCGGCCACCTCCAGGCGGGCCATCCAGGTTTCGTTCAGGCGGACGGCGGTGTAATAGGTTTTCCAGCCGACATAGCCGCGCTGGCCGAGGGGGTCGGACTTGGACGGGGTGCTGGGGTTGATCACCGTCGGCGTCACCGCGCGCGACCCCCGCAGCGGCACGCAGCCGAAGGCCTCCTTGCCGAAAAACACGATGGGGTAAATATCGGCATTGGTGCCGCCGGTGGATTTCATCGCGCCGGTCGCGCCGTCCTTCAGGCCGCCGGCGTCCGCGAATTCGCCCAAGTCCGGGCTGAGGACGAAGCGGACATTTTCCACCGTGCCCAGTTCGTATTCGCACACGGTCTTGCGGGTGCCGTATTCGGCGACGGGGACGAAACCGGGCAGGTCGCGAATGTCGTTTTCCACGTTTGTGTGGGCGACGGCGATATAGGATGCCTCGATCGGGGTGGTGTTCAGATGCACCGACCCGTCAAGGACGGCGGTGATGCGCCGGGCCTTCTGGGCCTGAAGGTTGCGCACCACGGCGCGCACCTTGTCCTTGCTGATCTTGGTGTTGACGGCGGCGCGGCTGGCGCCGTTGGCGTAGAACACCGTGGTCCCGGCGCGCAGCACGCCCCAGGTGACATCCTCGATGGTGGCGCCGGCCTGTTCGCCGCACAGCATGGCGGCATCCTTCAGCACCGGGTCCTCGGCCAGGTCGTGCACCCGGTCGCTGATTTCCACCACGTCGCCATATTGTTTCAGCGTGGCGGGCACGTCGTCATAGGCCATTTTGGTCGCTGTCGGCGTCACCCCCTCGACCAGCGGGGTGGTGGCCAGCGGCAGCGGCACGGGCCGGCGGAATTTCACCGTTTCCGTGCTGTTTTTCGGCATCGGCCGGCTTTGTCCGAATTTTTCCAGGATCAGCACGGGGCGCGCGTGATCCAGCATCTGTTTGGCGGCATGGGCGGCGGCCCGTGTGCCGATATCGCCATATTGTGTCTGTGCCATGGGGTGTGTCCTTGTGTCTGCGTATGTGTGGCCGTGTGTTTGGCCCTGTGTTTGGCTCTGTGTTTGGCCGTGTGGTTCGGGTGCGTGTCCCTGCCGTGTCACCGGGCGGTCAGGTTTGCTGACGTCTGCTCAGGTCTGCGCAATTCGGGCGGGGGCGGGCCGTCGGGCCGGCCGTCCGCCTGGGCGCGGTGTGCGGGCAGGGCTGTATGTGGCTGTGCGGTGTCGGTCTAGCGCAGGGTCCGGCGCCCGGTCCGGCGTGCGTAATAGTCGAAGGCGGCGTCGAAATCCCGCGGGGCGCCGCTGGCGGCCGGCAGGGTGCCGGTGGCCCTGGGCGCGCCGGCGCCGCGCCGTTGCAGGGCGCGTTTCGACGGGGCCGTGTGTGCCGGGTTTTGATGATTTGAGGCGCCATATGCCGCGTCGGCATACGGGGCCGCTTTCGTATCCGTTCCCTTTTCTGTTCCTCTGTCCGCTCCTCTATCCGCTCCTCTATCCGCTCCTCTATCCGTCTTGAAACGGTTGAGGATATCGATGGCCTCGGCCGCGTCGACAATGGCCGCGCCGTTGCGGGCCACGGCCGCGCGGATATAGGCGGGGGCCTCGCCGACCCAGTCGGCAAAGGCGGGGTCGCCGGTGATCTCGGCGAAATCGCCGTGGGCTTCCAGCAGCAGGGCTTCGTTCCTGTCCAGCTGTTCGGCCTCGGCGGCGCGGGCGGCGGCGGACAGCACCATGGACGACTGTTCCTGTCCCAGTTTCAGCGCGCGGACCTCGTCGATCAGCGGGCGGATTTCGGGAAAGCAGTCGGCCACGCGGGTCAGCGCGTCGCTCAGATCGGCCGTGTGGGCGGCGTTATGGTTCGCGGGGTTTGCACCCGCACGCTTTGGGGATGCGGTGGTACCGGGTGCGGCAAGGGTGGTTTTGGCGGCGGACAGTTCGGCTTCCAGTTCGGCGATGCGCCGGACCCGGGCCCGTTCCCGCCCCGAATGGCCGCGGGCGATGCCGGTCAGCTTGTCGATTTCGGCGTGCAGCCGGTCCCGTTCCGCCGTCAGGGCATCGGGCGCGCCGGCCCAGATGTCGGGCCCGGCGCCACTGCCGCCAGAGGTAACCGTGTCGCCGGATGTATCCATTTCGCCGGAGGTATCCGTGTCGCCAGGATTTTCAGCATCGCCAGCAGTGCCGGAACCATCCGTGTCACGGGCCGCCGCGACGAAGGCGGCGGAAAAGCCGTCCCCACCGCTGTCCCCACTGCTGTCTACGCCACTGTTTCCATCGCTGTCCGCCCCGTCACCATCCGTGTCCCCGGCAGTGTCCCGCGCAGCGCCCATCGCGGTATGCGCGGCGGTGTCGGTTTCGTCCTCCGGATGGGGCGTGTATCTGGTATCGGTCATGCTATCGGTCATGGGCGAATTGTCTCCTGTCGGGCACGCGCCGCCGGGCGGGCCGGGCGGGGGCCCGGCGCCGGGTGGGGCAGTGCTGTGGGTCTTCGATGTTAGGGGTTCCGGGGCGGTCAGTAGTCCGGCGGGCCGCCCAGGCCGGGATAGATGTCCGGCGCCGGGCGGGGCTCGGGCGCCGGGGTGTTCAGGGTTTCCAGCGCCGCCAGCACCGCCAGGCGCCCGCGCGCCGCATCGGCCCGGCGCTGGCAGACGCCGATGGCGGCGACGGTTTCCAGCGCGCGCGCCCGTTCGGCCGCGATGAAATCGGCGAGGATACGCCAGGGCACCGGCGCGTCGCCCGCGTCCGCCGGTGCCGGGCCGCTGTCATACTGGCCGCTGTCATGCAGGGTCATGGGTCGGGTCCGTCCGTTTTTTTGGGTGTCTGTCGTGTTTCAGGATATGCCGTCTTCAGGGTTTAAGGGGCGAAGCGGGTGCCGTCCGGCAGGTCCTTGCCGGTCATGGCCTCGCGCCGGGACTGACGTTCCTTGAAATGCATCTCGCCCTGGAAAATCCGTTCCTTTGTCAGGCGGTCCTCGGCCTTGTCGGCCAGCACCGCGCGCAGTTTTTCATAGGCCAGTTCGTCCCCGGTCAGGGCCTTGATCAGGGCGGTTTCGTTGGTCAGCCGGGCGGTGTTGAGACGGGCGGCGCGCTCGGCCGCGCGGTCTTCCAGTTCGGCCGCCAGTTTTTCCCGCTCAAAGGCCAGGCGCGCGGTCCTAGGGTCGTCCATGGGGTCGGCCTGGGCCTGTTGTTCCTGGGCCTGCTCGGCCTGGGCTTGCGCCTCCGCCTCGGCGGCTTCGGCCAGGCGCTGTTCCACCTCTTCCTTGGAATACAGCAGTTCCTTGGCGTCCAGCATCAGGGTCTGATAGACCGCTTTCAGCGAATTGTACTCCCGCACATAGCGGCCCAGCACCGGATGGCCGATGAAATTGGCAAGGACGGTCATGATATTCTGGGCCTGCAGCTCGCGCACCAGCAGCACGCTGGAGCCGCGCGCCTCGACGCTCATATCGCCCTTGATCTCGTCGCGCGGGCTGAACTGCATATTGTAATGATACTGTTTGCGGATGGCGGGCACGGTGATGTGGTCGTCCCAGTTGGTGACCACCCAGCGGAAAATCACATTGGCCGAATTCATCAGCAGGGACAGGCCGCTGGCGGTGCGGGTGGTCTGCGCCCCCTGTTCGCCCTGGGCGATCAGCGGCAGCGACACCTCGTCATCCACCAGGCGGCGCGCCAGCTCGAAAATATTCATCAACTCGCCCTGTCGGCTGTCGATGGGAAAGGTGGCGAAGGCATCGCCGACGGCGGTGGTTTCGTCCGCGTACCAGATTTTGCGGCCCTTGATCGCCATGCTGCCGTCGGCGGGCATGATCTTGGATTTCTTGACCACGATCTGCGGCCCGGTGGACAGGTCGCCATTGTCCATCATCATGCGCCAGGACGCATTGATGGCCTTTTGCGCGTCGCGCATCAGGCGCGGCACCCCGTAGCCCCACAGCGACGCCTCATCCTCGAAAAAGGGGCAGGCGTCATAAAGGGACCGGCGGCTGTCCAGCGGATGCAGGCCGGCGGCCAGCACCTGTCCCTGACAGAAATAAATCACCACCTGCACATCCGTCAGAATGTCGGCGCCGGCGATGGCGGCCAGCCCGGTGTCGTCGCCGGCATGGGCGAACAGGGCCTTCAGGTCGTCGGCGTCCAGCGGCCCGCGATATTCCCAGGCGACATAGCGGTCGCGCACGGTATGGGCGTCATCCTGGGTGATGGCGCGCAGGTCGGCCAGATAGGACGGCACCGCGTCCGCCGGCCCGTCGGCCAGCAGGCGGCGCACCGCGTCGCGGTAAAAGCCGGGCCGTTTCGCCCAGTCGCGCAGGGCCTTTTTCGTCAGCAGATGCCGTTCATAGGTTTTTTCCAGGTCCTCGCCGATGCGCGCGCCGGGGTCGGGAAAAAACGACCACGGATCCACCCGGACGAATTTCGGCGTTTCGTCCGCCAGCGCGCTGTGGCGCCAGTGGGTGCGGCCGTCCGCGCCGGTTTCGGCGACCCAGCGTTCGCGGGTGTCGCCGGTGGTGACCGGCCCTTTCAGAATGCCGGTGCCCAGCCGGCACATATCCTTGATCACCCGCCGGTTGGCCGCCTGATAGCCGCCCTGGATCAGCTGGTCCTCAATCTCGTCCTGCATGGCGTCGGCGCGGCGGCGGGCCTCGTCCAGAATGGCGCGGGCGCTCAGGGCGCGGGCGCGCAGCTCCGCGTCCCGGCCGCTGCCGGCCATACTGTCGCCGCCCATGCTCTGCGTATTCAGGCCCTCCATAATCACGCCTTCCGCATTCATGTTGTTCGCGTTCTGGCCGCCGTCGGTCATGTTGGGTGTCTGCGGCCCCCTGCCGGGCGCGCCGCCCGGATCGCGGGCGATGGCCAGGGCCAGTTCGGGCACCGGGGTCGGGCCGATGCCCCAGTTGCGGTCGTTGGTCGGGAACAGCAGGTCGGCCAGCCTGGCCTCCCACGCGTGGGTCTTGGGGCGGGTCATATTGGCGAACAGGCGGGATTTGCGGTGTTCCTTCAGGTCGCGTTCGGTCTGTTCGTCATAGCGGCCGTAAAGGGCGCGCATGTCCTCGGTCCATTCCTCCTCGATCCGGGTTTTGGCGGCGACGAAATCGGCGCATTCCCGTTCCAGCCGGTGCAGCAGGGCGGTGACGGCCTCCTCCATCGCTCCAGAGTCGACTGTTCCGGGATCGATTGCGCCGGGATCGATTGCGCCGGGGTCGGCTGTCTCGGCATCAATTGATCCGGTCACGGGGCCGTCCGTTGCGCTCCGGTTTGGGGCCGGTGGGGCGGGGGCGGGCTCAATATCCGGCACGGGCGTCTCCTGTCGGCGGGGCGATCGGCCCCGGCGCCGTCTCTGGCGTCGGCGCGGGGCGGGTTTTCGCGATGGTCTGGTATTCCATGATCAGATAGCGCGTGGCGTCCATCAGATGGTCGTGGGCCTTGACGATGCGGCCCTGTTCGTCCCGGCGGTAGAGCCGCCATTCGGCCAGCCAGTTGCGGCAGGTGGAAAACACCTTCAGCCGCCCGGTCTGCAGCAGGTCCAGCAGCCGCAGGATGCCGGCCTCGACCGCGTTGGCCGCCGGTCTCAGCCGCAGTCCCAGGTCCAGATAGTCCTGCATCAGGGCGCGGCCGTCATGGGTGTTGCGGCCGCGTGCCGCCGGGTCCACCGCGCCCGGTATCCAGGCGCCGCGCGCGCGGATGGCGGCGGCGTGCACGGCGGGCAGGGCCTCGGCTCGGTAATGTTCGGTCGTCAGATACAGGCACGCCGCCTCGCGGTCCCACGCGCCCCAGATGGCGGCGGTGCGGTTCCACCCCACGTCCAGCCCGTAGGCGCGCGGCCAGTGGTCCGGCACGGCGAAGGGGGCGACGGTGATCAGGCTTTCCTCCACCGGATAGACCGCGCCCGCGCCGAGCGACGGCGTGCCCTTTGACCGGGCGTCGCGCAGGTGCGGCGGGGTGCCGGCCAGCAGCTCGGCCTTTTCCCGCGTGCCCAGATGGGGCACATCGTCCCAGCCGCAGCGCACCAGATAGCGGCCGTCGCCGATATGGGGCATGGCGTCACCTCCGGTTTCAGGGTCTTGATCGATGGGGCTGAAGCGCCGGAACTCAGTCATCCAAGCTCAGTTGTCCGACCGCAGTCATCCGAACTCAGGCATCCGAACGCAGTCATCAGAACGCGGGCATCCGGCCTTAATCGTCGGGTCTCAGGCATCCGGTCTGGCGCCGGGCAGGAACAGCAGCACCGTGTCGGTGATGCCGTCCAGCGGGGTAAAGGTGCCGATCAGCACGCCGCCCGTCGTCATCACGCGCACGGCGCATTCGTTCCAGATGTCGATGGGTGGTTCCTCGTCCAGCCAGATGATGTCCTGCTCGGCCCCTTCAAAGGCGCCGCGCCCCTGTTCATAGGATTTGAAGTCGATCACCGACCACCGGCCCGACAGGTGGCGTATCCGCACCGTGTCCACCGCGTCGGTCAGGCCCGCTTTCCAGGTGATGCGGCCGATGCTGTCGCCGGGCACGATGCCGGTGCCGTCGACGGATTTCCGCGCCCCCTCATGGACGGTGCGGCCCAGCAGTTTCGTCTGCAATATGGTGCGCACGGTGGCGTTGGACTTGCCCGCCGCCCAGATGCGCACCGGCCGGTCCCAGCGCCGTCCCGTCCACCAGGGCGGATAGCGCCCGGTGGCGGCCGCGGCGGTGAAATAGCCGCCCGTCACAGTCTTGCCCACCCGGTTCGCCGCCATGAAGGCGACATAGGTGGCCGTCGCCGTCGCCGCGAAAAACTCCATATGTTTGGGATAGCGGTCGCGCCCGTGAAAGGTCTCGCCCCGCCACATATGGGGCGCATCGGGAAACAGGTGGTCGAACAGTCCGCGGGCGTCGCGCCGGTCCCGTTCCGCCAGCAGGGCCAGCAGTTCCTGCCGCTGCTGACGGCTCAGATGGTCCAGCCCCGTCGGCACTGGGGCGTCGTCTGTCACGGCAGCCTCGGCGGGGGCGCCGCCGGGCGGACGGGTCGGATGTGCGGCCATGCGTCCTCCTGCCGTGTTCCCATGGCGCTCACCAGCTCGTACACCTGACCGCATGCCGGTTTGCGCACTGAATGACACAGTGATTTGCACAGTGGGCCAGGCAGTGGGCCAGGCAGTGGGCCAGGCAGTGGGCCAGGCAGTGGGCCAGGCAGTGGGCCAGGCAGTGGGCCAGGCAGTGGGCCAGGCAGTGGGCCAGGCAGTGGGCCAGGCAGTGGGCCAGGCAGTGGGCCAGGCAGCGGATCAGGCAGTGCACCGGTCCGGGCGGGAGTGGACAGGTGCTGCCTGTCAAAATCCATCAGGGACTGAAAAACCGGGTCAGGGCCGGGTCAGGGTCCGGATCAGCGCATAAAAAAAGCGCCGCGTTGGACTGTTCTATCCATCCGGGCGCATGCCGCCAATTTAACTGGTTATCTATCAAGCATGCGGTCAATCCGGACACGGGTCAAGGATTTTATGTATGGTTTGATATACCGGGCGGCGAAAACATCGCGGCCCCGTACATGCGGCGGATGTTCCAATGTCTGCCGCCCCGGCTGCCAGCCGTTTTCCCGGTGTGTGTCCGCACCTTTTGCGGGGCTTCCGTCTAGTCTGTCCCGCTCTTTGTGCTTCCGCCGCCCGGTGTATCGTCCAGACTGTTCACACCGTCCAGACTGTCTGTGCTTTCCAGACAGTCCGGGCTTTCCAGACAGTCCGGGCTTTCCGGGCCGCCCAAAAGGGCGGCGATGCGGGCGTTGAGCTGGTCGTCGTTCAGCCGGCGGATGGCCGTGTCCGTCCCGCCCGCCGTATCCGCCGGCGGGCGCTCGCGGAAACTGGGGTCGCGCTGGCGCAGCAGGAACATCAGCAGCGTGTCGCTGTAGGCGCGGGTGCTGTCGACCCGCTTGCCGCTGTGATAAATGCCCTTGTCCACGCCGTCGACGGCGCGGCGCCGGGCCTCGCCGATCAGGGTGTCGGTGCCGGCCCGTTCCGCCTGGGCCCAGTCCGCGGCGAAGGTCCTGTCCTCCTCGCGCCAGCGGTAGGGCGTGGCCCGGTGCACGCCGGCGGCGTCGGCTGCCTGCGTCACCGTCAGCCCGGCGGCCAGCGTGTCCAGAAACGTCCGGCGCCGCCCGGCGGTCAACCGGGTCGCCGCCGCGCCCAGCCGCCGCCGGTGTGTGCTTTTGCGTGTGTCGGTCATATGCGCTAAAAAAAGGCCGCCGAAAGGGCGACCGGGATGCGAGACGGCTTGCTGTCGTCCATCACTGCATCGCCGCGATAATGCCGACCATCAGTTCGTCATAGCGGATGCCGAATTGGTCGCAAGCGCCGTCCGCATAGTTTTCCTCCACCTCTTCCATGACCGTCTCGGTGCGCGGAACCGGATGCATGACCGGTTGACCGTCCTTGTCGGTTTTAAGCGCACCCTGGGCGTCCCTGACCTGCACCATGTCCATAACGGGCCGCTCGACCTGGCGCACGCCTTCCACCGCGACGGGCTCGCCGTCGATGATTTTGATTTCGCTGTAAGGCTCGTCTTCGGTCACTGTGACGTCGCGTGTGATGGCTTTTGTGACCGTCCGTGTCTTCATGACAGGCACCGCGTCACAGCAGGCCCATCCGTACCTGACCGCCGCGCCGGCGCCCATCACCGCGTCAAAGGCGGCTATAGCGGCTTGAGCGATGATGCCGGTGTGGATGCGGGCACCCTCTCCCTTCGCGGCGACGGCGTCTTTCCACCGGTATGTGCGGATCGTGGCGGCAACAGCCAGAAACGCGGCCTTTTCCTTCGCCGTCAGGTCGGCGATATCCTGCTTTTGCGCCTCGTCGCTGGTGTTGATAGTGCCGGTGGCGGCATAAATGACGCTGGCCCGATTGCTGGCAGAGCCGACGCTGTATGTATTGTCCGCGCTGAACAGGTAGCCCGACCCGGTTAGACTGCCGCCAAAGCCAGCATTACCGTCCCGATCCATTTGCATGGCAATCCGGTCATAGTTCGCGGACCCATCCCCCGATCCAACAACATACATGCGGTCATTTGCCTGACTGTTGGACTGGATGCCGAAGATCAGATTGTTGAAGGACTGACCTTCGAAAACATGGGCATTGCCAGTAATGCCGAGTGCTGTCAGCCATGCCTCAGTGCCCGTTCCCACAAATCGGGCAAGTGTATGGCCTTGTGCGTTAGCCAGTGTATTCGTTGATACCTGACCCGCCGACACGCTGCCGGCGAAGGCGGCTCTGCCTTTAGAATCCAGTTTTAAAGCGTCCGTCGTATCAACGCGGAAGGTAACAGCATTCGCGGTACTGAAGATGAACGGCGCGTTACCGTCGTCAGATTCAGGTGCAAGAATGTTAAAGCTTCTCGCGCCCGAAGAAGGGAATATGCTCGTGTACTGTGCCAGCAGACCGCCGATCGTCGTTGTCGTGGTGATCAGGCGGCCCGCCGTCACGCTGCTGGCGAAATGCGCGGCGTTCCAGGGATTGCCCGTCGTGCCCAGATTGACCGATGCCCCCGCCCCCTTGGGGATCAGCGATCCCTGATCCTGCCCGTCGATCACCGCTTCCAGCCGCACCTGGGCGCCGGTGTTGGATGCAAAGGCCAGATTGACCAGGTTGCCCGTGGTCGATTGCGCGATCAGCGCCGTGGCATTGGCGGCCCGGCCGGTGACGGTGCCGGAAAAGGTGGAATCTGTATTGCTCATTCTTAGGGCAGGCCCTGTCCCCGTACCCTCAGGATAAAAGTCGATCTGGTCAAAAACAGTGTTTTCACCGAAAAGCTGTATGGTGCCGCTTGTCGCCGGATCGGTGCCGCCAACAATCGACAGTGCGTCGTTGGCGGAATTATTTGTAAATGCGTCCGCCGTGACCGTACCATTGATCACGACGTTGTCCTTCACTGTGACCCCATCGGCTGTCACGTTGATTTTCTGCGTCATCACCCCATTGTCGACCACGTTCAGATCAATGCGCCCGTTTTCCGCCCCGCTGGCGGCACTGACGGCCACACTTGTGATCGCGCCATAGGACCGCAAGCCGCCGGCCGTGTTGAACCCCTGGAAGATGACACTGTGTAACGTCTGAAAATCGGCGCCGGGGTCGATATTTCGCAGCCAGATGTCCCCGTCCTGGGATACAAGACCCCCTGCATTCAATTCAGCGCCGGTCAGGATATTGCCGGACGCTCTTCTGATCAGCAGCCCGGTGCCGAGGAAAGCGCCGTCGTTGCCGTAGCGGTAAATCGCGAAATCACCGCCGTCGCCCCCGGCGTCTTCAACCGTCGCTCCGTATTGCCAGCGCGCCACGTTATCGGTGCGCAGAACCGTCAGTTTCGTGGCATCGGGGGCGCCATCGATCACGATATCTCGTTCGGCGGTCAGTCTGCCGAACGTGCGGTCCGGGCCCACCTGTTCCCACGTGATCAGCGCGCCGGCGGCGATATCCAGGGGGCCGGGCGTGCCGGTGTCGGCCACGCCGTTTTCAACGGTGCCGGCAATCGCCGTGCGGGAAAACCGGCCGTCCACCCGCACCACGCCCACACCCCATTCGCGGGCATTGCCGTAGCGGATCAGATAGTCGATGGCCCTGTCCGCCGGCAGGCCGCCGCCGGTTTGGTCGACGCCGATATCGACGGCGGTTTTCAGATCCGCATGGCCGGGCAGGGCCGCGCCCAGCGAAATATCGCCGGTGCCGCCCGATGCCGCCACGCTGCCGTAAAAGGCGGGTGCGGGGTCGCTCATGGTTTGGGGTCTCCTGGTCACTGCATGAAAAAGCGGGCCGGTGGGTGGGACCGGCCCGCGTGAAGGGTGTTATGTGGCTGGGGGACGGCCGGGACCGCTGGTCCCGGCCGAAAGGGGCACGCTTTTCAGGGGGCCTTCAGGCCGTCACGGCCTCCAGCGTGCTGTCGGGCAGGCGCCGTGGCCAGTAGGCCACGCGTTTAAGATGCGCATTGGCCGGTGCGATGCCGCCTATATTGCCGATGTCGAGCTGCGTGGTATCCGGCACATCGACCGTGGTAAAGGTAAAGACGGGCAAGCCGTTGATGGTAAAGGCGGCGTCGTTTTCGGCAAAGGCCCCAATGGCGGTAAAACGCACGCCGGGGGGTACGTTGCCCCGCGTGCTACTCACCGATGCAACAGCCGCCTTGCGCACGAGAAAGGCGATCGTGTTGTTCGTGCCGCCATAGAACAGGCTGACTTCATTGTTGAAATCGCCGGTAGTGGCACCGATGAAATGGTCGAAGGTTTCGTCCGCCGCGCCGATTTTTGCCGCGTCCACGAAAAAGGTGCCCACACCCTGGCGGTATGTGTCGGCGAACGGCGTGCCGCTGATGCGCACCACATCGGTCGCCCGTGTCACCGCGCTGGCGGCGGTGGGAATATAGCTGGTGACGAAAGCACCCTCCTCGAATTGCGCACCCCAAAGCAGCACGCTGCGGGCCGTGACACCGCCGAATGTGGATATGCTCAGGTTGCCTGATGTGCTGCCCGGCGTTCCCGCCAGAACCAGCCGCTGCCAGACCCCGGTCAGGGTGAAGGTTTCCAGTGTGCCCGAATTGTCCACCAGAATTGTCTCGCCCGCCGTGCCTTTGATCCAGATGGATGCCTGATAGGTCACACCGACTGTGACGGTGATATTCTGTGCGATTATCTGGTCGGCGGCGGCGAAATCGATCCGGTCGGCGGTCTGTGTGCCATCGGGGGCGATGGCGTCGTTCGGCGTCACGGTGACACCGGCTGTCCTGGGCCACACCGTATTGTCGAAGGCCTCGCTGCGCAGTGCGATGTTGGTGCGCGCCTCCTCGATCAGGAGACCCCTGTTTTCCAGGGTCGCCGGGTCATGATCGATGCGGGGCGTGTTGGCCGCCACGCTTTCCACCAGGCCCAGTCCGTTGACGCGGGTCGCCGTGCCGGCGCGGGTGACGGTGACGGTGGAGGGAAAGGTCTGGTTGTCGCTTTGCACGCCGTCGCGGATGCCAGCGAAATTCAGCTCCAGCGTCGGTGTGACCCCGGCGATGCCGGCAAGGCTGCCGCCATTGTTGTCCACATATTGCTTGGTGGCGGCTTCCAGCGGGGCGGTCGGGTCGCCGCCCAGCGTCACGCTGCCGTTGACGACGGCATTGCCGTGGATGGTCGCTGCTGTCTGTGCGGTCATGGGTCGTTCTCCTTAAAATGTTAAGGTTGGGGGAGGGGAGAGCGGGCCGCCAACCGGCCCGCCCGGCGTGGCCCTGCGGTGTCCTTGCGTTGCTTTGCGCTGTCTTTAAGGGGCCTTGGGCCGTTAATGCCGCCGCCGTGCGGTCTTGGCCGGTCTGCTATCAGTCAGTGCGCGGCCAATCAGTCTGCGACCAGTGCCGCGCGGACACGCGCGATGAACAGTGTAAAAAATCCCCGCAAACGCGGGGGACCACATAAAGGTGATATTTTGCTCCCGTGCCCCTGGCCTTGTGCCGGTTGCGCACGCCAGACGCGCCCGACTGCAAGGGGCCGGTGCCGGACAGATCGGACCTCAGCCCGTCAACAGGCCCTTTTGTCCTGCGCCGTCTGTGCCGCGTACCCATGGCAGGACGGCGGTCCTGTCTGTCTCTGCGCCGGTTATGGGCCAGGTGTCGTATAATTCATGCGGTCAACGCCTGAAGGGTTGTGTCAGCCAGGCGGCGGGGCCAATAGGTCAGGCGCTTGATGTGGCCGTTCAGTAATGCTGAGGTTTCCGCGACATTGGCGAATCCGACAAAGAACTGAGAGGCGTCAGCATCTGTAAACGTACCATCATCTCTGGTGTAGGCACCATTTGCCGCAACGGTTTGACTAACGGTGTCAAATGAGAAGGCAACTTTGTTTTTACCGGAAATCAGCGTCCCCACAGGGCTTACTGTTTGGCGGACACCTGCGTTTGTGCGCGTTACACCGACTGCCTGGGATATGTTTTGACGGGTGTCGAGCTGGAGACCATACCCCCTCAAATTACCCTGGCCATTGTTCAGGTAGAACAAGCCACGCACTGAAAGCTCGGCAGGCATGAATGTTGTTTCCGCGTAAAAAGTGGAAATTCTTTGTCGCAACCATTGGTCTACAAGAACCGATACAATATCCGCCGTCCGTGTCGCCTGTACCGTCGTTGTCGGGATGTAGCTGGTGGCAAAGACGCCTTGCTCAATCTGTGCACCCCAGAACAATATACCGGATGTACCGTCACCGGTGGCATTGCGCGCCGACAGTCGCATATTCAGTGACGATTGCCCGGGCCCGGCGGTAAATGTCAGCATCAACCGATACCATCCGTCAGGGTAGGCGATGGCGGCGATGTCTCCGCCAAAACCGCCGGTCACCCCATTTGACGTTGCGACATGCGCACGGGCAATCTGGGCCCCCTCCAACGTGAAGATTGCCAGATTGCCCTGCTCGAAATCCGCTTGGCGCACGAATACGCTCGCAGTATATGGCGTGGCTTCATCAACAACAAAATCCTGACGCGCCAGGCCCGAGGTTGAACCGGCATCCGCAATCACTTTGGTGGCGGTGACAGTGCCGTCAGGCGCTCTCGCGGTGTCGGTTATGAGTGTGGACTGGAATGTGCCCCATCCGGACTTGCCTATCCCTCCGCTGTTGAGAAGAAAATTCGTCCGCTGTTCTTCCACCAGCAGCCCTAAAGGCTCCAGCGTGGCCGGATCATGGTCCAGCCGTGCTGTGTTGGCCGCGACCGTCTCGATCACGCCCCTCCCGTTGACACGCGTTGCCGTGCCGGCGCGGGTGGTGGTCAGCGCCGCGGGCAGGCTGCCGGGGTGGGTGTGGACCCCGTCGCGGATGGCGGCGAAATTCAGGTCCAGGCTCGGAGCGCTGCCGGCGATACCCTCCGGCGTGGCGGCCAGGTCATCGACATAGTGTTTGGTCGCCGCCTCCAGCGGCTGCGCCGGGTCACGGGCAAGCGTGACGTGGCCGGTGCCGAGGTTGATACTCTGTGCTGTCAAATGCCCTTCCAGCGACACATCGCCGTTTTCGTCCGCGACGACCGCCTCGGCCCAGCGGGTGAAGGCCGCCGCCCTTTCCCGGCGGATGTAAAAGGTCGCATATCCGCCCCGGTCGTCAGTGACCGGGAACCAGATCTGATGGTTGTCGCCGGGGGCGGCGCCCTGCACATGCAGCAGCGTCCCGGCGTCTGAAGCCGGCACCTGGGGCGGGGTGTGCAGCGTGCCGGCGGCGCGGCCGGCCGTATGGTAAACGCCGGCCTCGACCGGCAGGGCATTCAGATCGCGCACCGCCTGCCCGCCCGGCCGCGTAAAATAGCCGGTGTTGACAAGCGAGGTGCCGTCAATCCGCACATCCTCCACCGTGACCGCGCCGAACGTACGGTCCGGCCCCGCCTGCTCCCACGTGATCCGCGCGCCGGCGGCGATGTCCAGCGGCGCGGGGTCGACCGTATCCTCCACCCCGTCGACGATGGTGCCGGCCACATTGGTGCGGGCCAGAAAACCGCTGGTCCGCACCGTGCCCGTGCCCCATTCCCGGGTGTTGCCATACTGGATCAGATAGTCGACCGCCCGGTCGGCCGGCACGGTGCCGCCATATCCAGTGGCCAGCTTCAGGTCCGCGTGGCCGGGCAGGGCCGCGCCCAGGGAAATATCGCCGATGCCGCCGCTGGCGGCGATGCTGCCGTAAAAGGGGGGGATGGGGGATGTCATCGCTTTCGGGTCCTGTACGCAGGGGAAGTGGGCGTGAAAAAAGCCGCCCCGGGGTCCGGGGCGGCTTTAAACGTCTGTGGACAGCACGTGTCGGCGTTATCCGGGGCTGCCGGCGCCGGCGCCGTTGTCCGGCACCGGGCCGTCCGCTGCGGCCTGGTGCGGGCGCGCCGCCGCCGTCAGGGCGGCGATGATCTGGTTGAAGGCCGGCACTTCGCTGCCCTGCAACTGCACGCGCGCCAGAAATTGCAGCGTCGCCTCGGCGATTTGGGGGCTCAGATTGGTCGGCTTCAGGCCGGTCGGGTTCAGGTCAGTCGTGTTCTGGGGGGACATGGGGTCTCCTTTGCAAGTGGGATATGACGGGATGGGCGACAAAACCGGGCTCAGCCTTGTTCCAGACGGACCAGCCGGTCTTCCATTATCGCCAGCCGCCGCACGGCGGCGTGGGATGTTAAACGGTGTCGGCCTGGCTCACCGTGATCCAAAGCGCACCGGCCTTGACCAGAAGGATGCGGTCGCTGGTGTCCGAAAGGGTGAATGTGGTGCCGCCCACACGGATATTGTTTGTCTCCGCAATCGTCACGGTGCGCGCGGAATCAACGGTTCGCAGCAACAGCAGGTCGCCGTCCGTACCGCCGTTGATCGTGTCCAGCGTGTCGCTGGCGGCACCGCCTTCCGTGTCCACGAAATGATGGGACCGGGTGGCTGTGACGGCACCGGCCGCGATGGTCACCACCGTGGCGCCGCCGATATTGAAAAACCCGCCATCGACGGTGAAGTCCTGTGCTGTCACGGCCCCCTTGAACACGCCGTTGTCCCACGGGTTTCCGCTTGTGCCCAGATTGACGCTTGCGCCCGCCCCTTTCGGGATCAGCGATCCCTGGTTTATTCCGTCGATCACCGCTTCCAGCCGCACCTGATCGCCGGTGTTCGATACAAAGGCCAGATTGGACAGATTGCCTGTGGTCGATTCCGCTCTGAGCGCCGTGGTGTTGGCGGCTCTGCCGGTGACGATGCCATTGACCGTGGTGTCGTCCTGAAGCGTGATGGCGGCACCGGTCACGTTGATTTTCTGGGTCATGACGCCGCCGTCGCGCACACTGATATCCACGCGGCCGTTTTCCGCGCCGTCCGTAACGTCTTCGGCCACACCGGCCATCTGGGCGTAGGCCAGAAGGGTGCCGGCATCCGAATAGCCCTCAAACTGTAGGGCCGGCAGGACGGTAGGGGCCACGCCCGGATTGGTCGTGTCGCGTCCGGCAATATTGACATCCTCGACAATGACGCCGTTTGACGAAATATCGATGATGCTGCCGCCGGCGGTGGCAGTGGCATTGACTGTGGGTGCAGGCTTGGTCATTGCAGTTTCCTTTCAGGTGGCAGTGGGCCGGGCCTGCTGCACTGATGGGGCGGCAGGACCCATGACCCGTGGGGGAAATGATGGGTGACAAAACCGGGCTCAGCCCCGTTCCAGACGGGCCAGCCGGTCTTCCAGCGCCGCCAGCCGCCGCCGCACGGCGGCATGCAGCAGAATGTTGAACTGGTCATAGCGCAGGCCGTAGCGGTCCTGTTGTCCGCCGCTGTCCGCGTCCGTCCAGGTGTCGTGGCACAGGGCGGCGATGGTGTCGCCGTCAATGCCGTTCGCGGTCAGCGCGGCCTCGAATTCCTGCGCGACGGCGCCGGTGTGCAGGCGCGCGCCGTCGCCTTTTTCCGCCACCGCGTCCCGCAGCCGGTAGGTGACCAGCTCGGTCCCGTCCACCGCGTCCAGCAGGCTGTCCGAGATCAGCGCCCGGTCCTGTTTCGTCCGTGCGTCCGATGTCTGGATGGTGCCGGTGGCGGCATAGACGACTGTGGCCCGTCGGCTTGCGGTCCCGAAGCTAAAGGTATTGTCTGTGCGCGGTTCAATATTGCCGCCGATCACAACGGTACCGTTCGCTTCGAGCACCAGTGGAATGGTGTCATTCACCGCCGCATTCGATGTTCGGAACCACCAGTCGCCACCGACGGCCCGATTGTCGAAAAAATAATCCTGAGTAAACGCATTGGGCTCTCGGCGGAAATTGTTGTCCTGCACCGACAAGGCCACGCCTGCGGTATCGTCATCTATGACCGTCAAAGAGCCGCCCGCTGTCACCGTGCCGGTATGCTGTACCGAGCCGTCCGCCGCGAAGACATGCGGCCATGTGGCCCGGCCGTCAAAGGTGATCCGCGCATCCAGCACACCGCCCGCGCCGGACCCCCGGACCCCGATTTCGGCGGCATTGGCCGCCCCGTCGAATGTGATCAGATGCGCGCTGCGATTGGCTGGCGTGACCGGGTCGGCAATGGCGATGCGGTTTTGCCTGGCCGTCACCGTGCCGTTCCAGTCGACGGTGAAGACATCCGTTGACGCCGCCGCGCCGATCGTGGCGCGAAAGGCATAATGCCCGGCACGCTGCGCCGCCGACAATGTGTCGAACGGAGCAAAGGCCCAAAAGGCCGCCTCGCTGCCGTCGCTGGCCAGGAAGTCGTTGTCCAGCTCCCACAGCATGCCGGTGCGCCCGGAGGCCGATTTCATATGGTAATTCGGGTTGATGCCGGTCAGGGTGCCCACATCGACGCCGTAGGAAAACCCGCCCGACTGCTGATCGATGCGGCCCGTCAACGCGTCAAAGGTGATATTGGTGGCCGCCCCGCCAAAGGTCGCGCCGGCCGCCGTCACGTCGCCCGTCGCGAAATCAATGCGCGCTCTTTCCACGCCTCCGTTCTGGAAGATGCAGGCCCCCCCTGTGTTGACCGAATTGATGAACAGATTGCTTGCATTGGCCACCACTGCGAATTCCTGGCCATCTGTCTCGGTAAGGCTGAAGGTTGGGGCGGTATTCCTGATGGTGACATTGCCGGCGAAATGCGCGGCATTCCAGGGGTTGCTCGTCGTGCCCAGATTGACGCTTGCCTCTGCGCCCTTGGGGATCAGCGATCCTTGGTCCGGCCCGTCGATCACCGCTTCCAGCCGCACCTGATCGCCGGTGTTGGATTGAAAGGCCAGATTGACCAGATTGCCTGTGGTTGACTGCGCCCTCAGCGCCGTGGTGTTGGCAGACCGGCCGGTGACAACGCCGGCAAATGTAGCCCCGCCGGATGCTCTCGAAACCGACATCGCCGAGCCGAGAAAAGCGCCAGCATCTGAATAGCGGTACAGCTCGAAATTGCTGCCGGCGTTGGCACCGGTTTCGGGGTTGCTGGCGGCGCCATATTGCCAGCGCGTGACATTGTTTGTGCGCAGAGCCGTCAGCTTCGCCGTGCCGGATGCGCCGTTGATAACGACATCTCTTTCGGCGGTCAGTCTGCCGACTGTGCGATCCGGGCCCACCTGCTGCCACGTGATCAGCGCGCCGGCGGCGATGTCCAGCGGCGCGGGGCCGGCGGTGTCCTCCACCCCCTCGACAATGGTGCCGGCCACATTGGTGCGCGCCATCAGGCCCGTGGTCTGCACGATGCCGGTGCCCCATTCGCGCGCGTTGCCGTAGCGGATCAGATAGTCGATGGTGCGGTCCATGGCCGGCCCGCCGCCATACTCGACGGCGCGCTTCAGATCCACATGGCCGGGCAGGGCCGCGCCCAGCGACACCGGGCCGGTGCCGCCCGAGGCTGCGACACTGCCGTAAAAGGGGGGAAGGGTGTTGGTCATGACGGTCTCTCCAAAAAAAGATGGGTGATGGGGCGGTGGCAAACGCTATCGCCCCCCGGACACGGGCGGTCCGGGGGCTGTTGCCGGGGATTGATGGGCTATTGCGAAAAGATTGAGGGCGACCGGCCGGTCAGGTCGCTTTGCGCGGATAGATGTCGGTGTTGATGGTGCCCGGACATGTCCGCTTCGCCCGGCGGGTCAGATCTCCCTTGGCGGCCAATCGGCCGCGTCGATGGCGGCTTCAATGGCTGTGAGATCGGTGGCGGCATTGATGACGGCCTTGGTGGTCAGGCGCGTTGCCTCAATGGCGGCGATCCTGGTTTTACAGACGTCGGCGCGGGCGGCGACGGCCGTCGCCACCGCCGTCAGGTCGGCACCGGTGATGCCGATTTCCGCCGCCAGCATCGGATATGCCCCTGCCAGCGGTGCCGGGTCGGCCAGGCAGGCGCGGGCCTCGGCCTCTTTCATCAGATACGTCATTTCTTGACCGTATCCATCGCTAATGATGTATGAACGCTGCGCACCAGCGATCCGATCGACCCTGTAGCATGCCGCGCGTTTTTCAATATCCAGATTGATCGGCGACGGGCTGGTTTCAACCAGCGTGCCGTTTTCCACTCGCCAACAGTCCACATCGTCCGCCAGTACGCCTGGCAGAACGGCTGTGCCTTCTGGCGGCGTGAAATCTGCTTCGATATCTAGACATTTAGCTAACCGCATATTTTGCAGGATTTTGCCTGTATTGATGTCGTACAAAATACCGGTATTCATTTTTTGGTCCCTTCTATCTCCAGTCGCACGTTGCTGTAGGCGATCCGTTGCGTAGTCCCGAACCATCGCAAGACCAGTTCATAGTCCTGTTCGCCGGTGAATTTTGGGACACGAGTATTGATTACATATGTACGATTGTTAGGTGTCGCCGTTACAATTACCTCGCTGACAGATACGCCACCATTTTTGCGCCGAAGTTGCATGGCAGCTTCGGTACGCCCAGGGTTGGGCTGATCTATATTTTGCAGTGTAGCCCTGCCAAAAAATTTCACACCATTTGGATTGCCCGGCACTGTCAAGGTTGCAATTGCGATTTGTTGGATTGCTGAGCTGAGATTGATCGTCCCTGTAAAGCCGTTCACACCACCAAAATCGGTGACAGCCTCATCCACGACATCCGGCGTGTCGACGGTATTCTTGTCCGCCAGTGCGCCGGTGTTGCGGGTGGCGTTGTTTTCAGGCTTGCCGCTGCCGGTGATACTGGTCCAGATGGCGGTGGTGCCCAGGCCCGCGCCGTCGGCAAGCTGGCTGGTGTTGTCAAAGGCATTGGCGATTTCCTGCCAGGCGCCTCCATTGCGGCGATACAGCCGGTTGTCATCGGTATCGAACCAGATGTCGCCGGTGGCGGCCCCGCCGGGCGGCAGAGACTGGCGGTAAATCAGATTCCGGGTGGCGTTGTCCTGCGGGCGGCCGCCGTCGTCGCTGACGGCCGACCATTTCGCCGTTTCGCCCAGTTTCGCGCCGTCCGCGATCTGGTTGGTGTCGGTGATACGGTTTGCGTCTTTCTCCACATCGCCGCGCACCGGGTGCCAGCCGGTGAACTGGCCGCCCTTGTTCATGGACACGCGTCTGGCGCCGACCGGGCCGGGCACGCCCGCCTCGCGCAGCAGACGGAAACGGATGCGGTCGCAGCCGGGTGGGATGATGCGGTTTTCAATGGCCGCCTGCTGATAGTCGGTCGGGTGTGTCGGCGCGTAGGAACTGACCACCGACTGGATGTCGGACGTGTCCTCCCGCTCGAAAATGATTTCCAGCCGGCCGCGCCGGGTGCCGGTGGCGATGATCTGGCAGCCCACCGACACCGTGTCGCCGGGAGCAAGGCCCGCTTCCGCCAGTCGGACAAAGCCGAAGACCTCGGCAAGGTCCGTGTCCGTCGCGCCGAAATCGGCGAATTGCAGTCCTTCCGCCAGATTGGCGGTGACAACGTCCAGCGCCGGGGCCGACACGCGGCCGACGCCGATCCAGTCGATTTCGAAGGTTTCGCCCACATCGGTGACGGGATCGAAACGCAGGGCGGTGATCGTGCTGGTCACCCAGTCGTCGCCGCCGGTCGTCAGGTCCGCCATGTCAAAGACGAAGGTGCGCGCGTTCCGGTCGCCGAAGCGCAGGAAGCGCCGCTTGACGAACTGTTCGGAAAAGCCGTGGCCGGCGGTCTCGTAATACAGGACCGGCTGCTCGAAAAACTCGCCCACGCCCGGTGTCACCCGTTTCATGCGCACCGCCACCTTGTCATAGCGGCTGCCGTCGATGGTCAGGCCGGTCGGGCTGCGCAACTGGGCGTCATTTGTCTGACCGGTGATGCGCAGGCCCTGCGGCGCGCCGGCAACCGTGACATTGACGCCGCTCCACCCCAGGTCGGACGACCCTTTGAAGTCCCACAGCCGGCCCATGGCCAGCTGCCCGTCGGATGTGCGCCATTCCTGATCCTGTACGATCAGGCCGTCGGCGTCGGCGATATCGGTGCCGAATGTGGCGCCTTTGGTCGCGTCTTCCTGCACATCGCTGCGGTGGGACGATGCGTACACCGGGACCGTGCCTCGGTTCAGGGACGGGAAGCGGGCGGCGACGGCGCCGGTCTTTCCGTTTTCACGGTCCAGAAGAATCTGGATCTTTTCCGCGCCCGGCGGGATGCGCACACCGCCGATGGCCGAGCGTTCCCACTGCGTCGTCCCGCGCAGATAATTGGGCGCATAGATCGGCCCCGTTATGTTGTTGTCCGCATCGCGGAACTGAACCAGCAGGCGTCCGCCGCGCGTGCCCGGCGCCTGAATGTCCAGTCCGGCGGAAATCACCTCGCCCGGTTTTTGGGTGGCCGGGTCGCCGGGTTCCAGATTGGTGCGAACCTCGCCGCCGGCGACCGCGACACCGTCGACAAGCAGGGTCACCACATTGCCGTTGGTATCGGCATCCAAAAAACCGACCCGCGTGTTCACCGCCGCGCCGACCAGGTTTTCCGGCGCGCCGGCCTCGCCCGCCGCCAGATTGCCGATGCGCCCCACACCGATCCAGTCCACGTCGAAGCTTTCATCGGCGAAACTGGACAGGTCGATGCGGATCTGTTTGATCCGGGCGTTCGGGTTTGTCCAGTCGGCACTGTCCGACAGGTCCCAGGCCCAGGCGTCAAAGGCGGTTTGCTTCAGCCGGCGCGGGCTGACCCGTGAGTGTTCGTTTGCAAAGCCGGGCCGCGCCGTCGTCGACCAGAACAGGCGCGGGCGGATCTGGCGTTGGCGGCTGCCCGACAGACGGCGGGCACGGATGAACACGCCAGTGTTCTTCGCCCCGTCAATGCCCAGATCATCGGGCGAGACGATCTGGTGGTCGGCCGCCGTCGGCAGCACCCGCATGACGCCGGGGCCCTCTTCGGCCTCCAGGTCCAGGGTGGCGTTGACGGCGGTCCAGGCTTCGGTGGCGTTGTGGTTGAAATCCCAGCGTCGCCCGCCGTCCGCGAAGTTCGGCGTGGCCGCGGCGGTGGCATCCGCGCCCGGTTCCGCCGGGCCGTCGCCGGCATCCAGCACGCTGTCGTCTTCCGCCCGGCCGCGGCGGCTGCCCGCCAGGCCGGTGACATACCAGATGCCGGTCGTGTGCGATTGCAGGGTCAAAAACACCTCGCCCCGGACCGCGCCGGCGGGCGTGGTGAAGGTCCGCGCGCTGGCGCCGAACACCTCGGTCGCCAGGATCGGGTCGGGGGTGACGACTTCCCCGATGAACTGACCGTCCTTGCGGTAATAGGCGATGCCGATCCACAGGAAACCGTCGGCAGTGTCCACCGTGTCGCCGTAAACCGATACGCTGATCTTTTCCTCTTCAAAGGTGTCGAAGCTTTCATTCACCGCGCGGGCGCCGGACAGACGGTTTGCCGCTTCTGTCCGGCCGCTGACATATTCCTGATCGTCATTGACGGGGTCGTGCCGCAGGGCGTTGCGCTCGCGTCCGTCCTCGCGGATGAAGGTGTCATGCCGCCAGCCGCTGGTGAGCGTCCAGAACGCCGTTTTGCGGTTGAACCAGGCATTCTGGATCACCTGCCCGCCGTCCTGTCCCAGCAGCTGGGACAGGTCCACGACCGTGTCCGCCTCCAACGTCAGGGTGATGCTGGCACGCGGCGCCTGGAAAAGCGGGCGCTTCATGCCGCTCGGGGCGACCGCCAGAAGGGCGATTTCCACCGTTTCTTCCGCCGTGAATTCGCCGGGCAGGGTAAAGGACGTGTCGCTGGTCTCCCCCAGTTTGCGGTAGGACAGGGGCTCGACCGCGTAAATCTCGACCCGCTCGATGGGCACCGGGCTTTCCGGCTTGTCCCATCGGGCGGCCACCGCCAGTCGGCCCAGCCCGCCGTCGTAAATCAGGAATTCCGTCAGTGTGATGTTGGTCACCGACGGCGGCGGGGCGTCGCCCGACTGGTTCAGGCCCGACGGCAGCGGAAACACCGGAAAGCCCTCGTTGTCGACGGTGTGGACTTCCGGGGCCAGGTCCAGCGCCGTGATCTTGAAGGTCGTGTCCGAGGATGGCTTGATCGCGGTGACGATCACATCGCGCGCCGCCTGATCGGTTTCGCCCAGCACCACAAGGCAGCCTTCCTCGACCGCCTGCGTGTCCGTCAACGGGGTGATGAAGGGCAGGATGTCGGTCTCGCCGGCGGCGCCGAACCGTGCCACCTGCGCCGTGACGGTATAGCCCTGCTTGCGCGGGCGCCGGATGATCACGCTGTAATCGGTCGCCGCCTCGACGCTGATTGTCGCGTCCAGCCGGATCGCGGTGATGCGGTCGGTGCCGTCGGTGACCAGTTCCTTGATCCGTCCGGCGGCACGGCCGTGACGCGGCGCGTCATAATGCATCAGCACATAATCGCCCATGCGGTTGTGCATGGCGTCGATGCCGGCCTCGAACTCGACGCTTTCCGACCGGTGTTCCAGCACCTGCAACTGATAGCGGCCGAAGACATGCGCCTGTGCCGTCCGCGTGATGCCGGGGGCGTTGATGTCGATGAAACTGGTGGCGTTGGTTTCGTTGAACCCGTCGGCATGCACCACCAGCGTGTCTTCCTGATAGTCGTTATCCTCGTTGGCGAAGGTCACGCGTATGCCATGCACGGTTTCACCCAGGGTGAAACTGCCTTTCAGCGAGTGCATGTTGCGCGGCGTGAACACACCCTTCGGGTCCGTCTGGGGCAGGTCGCGGACAATGCCGGTGCGGCCGTCCGGCCCGTCCAGGCGCGCCCGGCCGGCGCCGGCGATTTCCTGCAGCAGCTGGCCCACCGTCGTCCCGCGTTCCACCACCCGGTCATAGGTCCAGCGCGGTTCGCCCGTGCGGCTGTCGATGGCGTCGCACGCCTGCCACCAGGCGCCGATGGTGTCCATATGCAGGCGGCTGTCGGGGATCGGCCGTTTGTTGGCGGGGCCCCGCGCCACATGGCAGAAGGCCGCCGCCGGGTTGCGGGTCAGGTGCGGGGTCATGTCGCCGCCGGCGTCGCGCGTGGTCCTTGGGTCGATCCAGGCGATGCCGTTCCATATCGGATAGTAGCGCTGGGCGATGCAGTTCAGATTGGTGATGCTGCCGGCCTTCTGGTCGGTCAGGCGCATTTTGACGGCAATCATCGTCAGGCCCTTGCTGCGCGCCCGGTCGGCCACCGGATTGCTGTGCTTGATGCTGCGCAGCCCGGCCAGTTTGACAGCGTCGAAATAGGTGTTGTCGTCATTGGCCGGTGCCGGCGGGGTCGAGCGGCGCAGGCGGATGTCATACTGGCCGCGCCCGGGCAGGTGCAGGGTTTTGGTGAAGACGCGCGGCACCTGTGTCTGTGCGCTGAAGGTGAAGACATTCGTCGTGTCCGCCACCAGCGTGCTGAAATAGCTTTCCGTCGGATCGCTGAAGCCGGGCAGGTTTTCCTTCAGATATGCCCGGACATTGCCGGTGTCCGGGTCGGTGCTGCCCAGATTGACGCTGGACCACGCGGTCTCGCCGGTCAGACGGTAATCGACCGCCACAGTGACCGACCGGGTAAACCGCTTGCCCTTCTTGTTGATACGGATCAGGCCGGATTCGAATATGAAGTCCAGCGAGACCTCGTCCGTATTCGGCTGGGTGACGAAAATCTGCTCCACATCGGGTTCCAGCAGGGTGCCGAACTGGTCGGTCGTCACCTCGTTTGAAAACAGGGTGATATCGGGGTCGTCGTCCCATCCCTCCCGGATGGCAAAGCTGGTGCCCTCGAACTCGGTGATCGGGATGGTGCCGATACGGATGTCTTCAATCTTCAACGGGCCGTAGCCGACGCAGAACAGGGCGCGCTGATACTGGTCCTCGCCTTCGGTTTCGCTGTAGGACGCGGCGGCAAAGGCCGGATAGACGCGCATGCGCCCCATCACGTCCGGCACCGGCGCCCCCGGCGCCAACCGGTTTTGCAGGGACCCGGCGCTTGTTTTCGGCTCTTCCGAGGCAAAGGACGGCGGCCTTACCGGCAGCAGCGCATTCAGGGCAAGCTGGCCGACGGCGGTCAGCCCGCCGAAAAGGGCACCGAACAGAAGTTTTTTGCTCAGGCTGGCATTGCCCAGCGCGGTGCCGAGGGTTTTGATCGGCAGGCTCAATATGCCGGCGGTGGCGTAAATCGCCGCGACGGTGACGACGATGCTCAACACACTGCGCAACACCTTGCTGCCGCCGCCCTGCGGGATCATGCTGACATGCACGGCCGTGCCGGCTTTCGGCCGGATGGTGGCCCACCGGTCGGCGGGCACCACCATGCGGCCGCTGTCCTGCACCAGTTCCACCACCAGGCCCGCCGGGTCCGGCAGGTCGCCCAGATGGTCCTTGAGGATATGCTCCAGGTCGGCCCCGCATTCATGGACGAAGCGGACGCGGTGCGCGTCTCCGAAAGTGGCCGGCCCGAAGCTGGCCGTGATCCCGTCCTTGACGGGGGGCAGGACGTCGCCTTCCAGGTCTGTCGTATCGTAGGGCATGGGGGACTTTCCAATTAAAAGGGCGGCACACTCGGGGCCGCCCTGAAGGGTTGATGACAAATTGCGGGTACTGACGGACGGGGGCATTCGGCGGCGTTTACGCCGCCGGCGCCGGACGATGGGCGCCTGACTGTGCCGTCCGGGTCTCATCGCACAGCAGGCGGTGCCGGAAAAACCCGATCAGCCGCCGGTCCCACAGGCAGCCGCGCCAGCGTTCGGTGGTGGCGTCGGTGCCGGCACGGGTATGCAGCATCAGGTCCCCGTTCACATACAGGCCCACATGATAGGGCGCCGCGCGCGTGCCGAACAGCAGTACGTCGCCCGCGCGCGGCGTGTCGGATTTCACCCAGATGTCCTGGGCGGCGCCGGCGGCCATGACCGGGGCCACCGACAGGGGGTTGTTCACGTCGCCGACCGCACGGTCGAACGGCGGCAGGCTCACATTGAAACAGTCCCGGTACACCAGGCACACCAGCCCCCAGCAGTCGCAGCCCGACCGGTCGCGGCCGTGCGGCACGAAGGGGATCGCCAGATAGGGACGGTAATCGAACATCAGCCGGGGTAAATGCCGGGAAAGTTGGCATTGTCGAAATTCAGTTCCGGATAGGCGGCGTTCAGACCGCCCGCCGTCAGCCGGCCTTCGACCCATTCGGCGTCATAACTGACCTGGTCCAGGTCCAGCTCCAGCGGGTGCTGCTGGGGCGTGTCCGGGGCGCTGGCCAGCGTCCATTCCAGTGTGACCCGCGCCGGGTCGCGGTTTTTCAGCAGGCGCAGGCCGTTGACGATATCGCGGTGAACATTGGGCACGCGGATGCGGCCCACACTGACATTTTCCTCGCGCTGTTCCGGCGGCACATATTCGAACTGCGCCCCGGTATAGGTGACCGGCTGCCCGGCGACGGTGCGCGTCACATCCACGGTGTTGCGCACCAGATACAGCGGGCCGTCGGTCAGGGCCGGGTGTTCGACGGTCACGAACAGCAGCCAGACCTCGCCGCTTTCCTGGGCAAAGGTCTCGGCGAGCGCCGCGTTGGTAATGGTCTGGTCGCTCATGGCACCACCTCAAGTTTGCAGGTGGCGTCCCAAAGGCCGTTGTTCGACCGCTGGATCACCGGCGGTTCCAGGAACCGCCAGCGTCTGGCCCGGTCCAGTGCGTCCACCAGGCCGGTAAAGGCTTTGGCACCGTCCATCAGGTCGGTGGTGAAAAAATCGGCCAGCGTCTGCGCCTGCGGGCGGGACAGCGCAAAGGTCATCTCGGTCTCGCCGGCGGGGATGGTGGCCGTACGGCGGATGATGTCCGGCCCTTCGTCGGGGGTGAAACGGCTGATATTGTCGCCGAGAGGCACCCTGTCGCCCAGTTTCTGGGCCGGCAGGGTCGCGGGCCATTGCGGTGCCGTCATGTCACACCCCCACGGGCCGCAGCCCGTACCGTGTTTCCAGTACGCCGGCGGTTTCCCCGCCGGTTGCCAGGTCGTCGGCCGTACGGCCGATGACGATATCGATGATGTCCTGCATGTTGGGTCCCTTGCGTCGGCTGGTCCGGACGTCTCCGCCGGACTGATTGACAATATTGATTTGCGGCGGCGGCGCGTTCAGGCGCACCTGCATCGCCCCGCTGCCATGGCCCGTGCCGGCCATGGCCATGCGGCTGTCGGCATTGTTCATGACCGTCATCGCCCGGTTCGGCACCAGAAGTTCCGGCCCGCGCTCGCCCACCAGAACCGGCAGGCCCGGCTGTACGCGCCCGCCGCCGGCCCTGCCGAACAGGCCGCCGAACAGACTGCCCAGCAGGCCGTCCGCCCCGAGGATGGAATCAAGCACGCTCTTGACAACGCTGGCCAGCGCGTCGGTGACCGGCTTCAACACCAGGCTCAGCAACTCGTTCGCCGTGTTGACCAGAATGCCTTTCACCGTGTCCGCCATGGTTTTCAGCGCGTTGCCAAGTGTATCCTTCAACTGTTTGAAGGCATCGGTGGCCCCGGCGACCGTTTGGTTCAGAATATCCTTCAGGCTGAGAAATTCGGCTTCTTCCCCGTTTTCGCCGCCGCCGAACAGACTGTCGAAAAACTTGGTGACGAAATTTTCCACCATGTTGCCGGGCAGGGCGGCCAGGTTTTCGCCATTCTCCATCAGCACTTCGCCAATGTCCTTGCCGAACACCTCGACCGCGTCGGCGGTGTCGTTGCGCAGGGTGTTGACGGCCTCTTTGCCCTCTTCCTCGGTCTTGCGCAGAATGACGCCCGCGGGCGTCGTGGGGGCCGGGCGCGGGATTGCCGGGGTGGTGCTGGGCTGTGGCCGTATGAAATCGGCCGTGGCCTGGATCACCGCCAGACCGGCCCCGGCGACCGTCTTGGCGGCATCCTCCAGCTTCTCGGCGGCGGGCTTGAAGACTTCCTCCACCTTGTCCACCACGACGTTGAATATCTCTACGCCCAACTCCCGGCCAAAGGCGAGGCTATCATCTACCAAGCCCTGCAATTGTTCCTGGCCCAAGTCGCGAAGGCTGTCTAACTGCTCGCCGATGTTAAAGCTAAACTCACCGTCGGTTTCTCTTACCTCTAATCGAAAATCTGCGATGCCGTCGCTTAAGGCACCAGTGCGTTTCTCAGTCTCCTTCAAAAAGCCGTCGCTTAGCTTCTTCAATTCATCGCGCCAGTTTTTTGAAGCTTTCTTCGCGGTAGTGTTGTTGATTTTGACGATCTGGTTCGCCTGTTGTTGCAGCGCCCGTGTGTTGGGACCGCTGAGGGTGATGGTGGTCATGTGCAGTACTCCCGTTTCAGATCTTCATAGCGGGCCCTGGTCATGGGCGTGTGGCTGGCCGGCTGCGGGCGGTCGGGGTCGACCCCCATGGACCGCTGCCACCCCCGGACGGCGAGGAGGATTTCCGGCAGCGTGGCGGCGGCGATGTCCCGCGGCGTCCAGCCCAGGATACCGCCCATCTCATACACCCAGGCCCAATGGACCGACGGTGCGGGCGGGGCCGGCGGGGCGGGCGGGGTGTCGCCCCCCGCCCGCCCGTGGGCGCCCGCTCCGGTGCCGTCTAGGCGACTGGGTGCGCCGTTTCCTATGCCGTCCCCAGGGCCTTTCCCACGGGGGGCTCCCGGCCTGTGGTTTGAGCTGTGCTTTGATCCGGGGTTTGATCCGGGGTTTGAGCCGTGGCTTGATCCGGGGTTTGATCCGGGGTTTGAGCCGTGGCTTGATCCGGGGTTTGATCCGTGTTCTGGCCCCTGTTCGACCCCGTGTTTTGAGCCGGGTTCAGGGTGCCGCTCAGGCAGGCGGCGATGGCATTGGCACTGGTTGACAGCCCCGCCTCCACCAGGTCGCCGCCGGCGCGGCGGCGGGCGTCCGCATTGGTGAAATCGCCCCCCGTCATGGCCAGATACAGGGCCGTCAGATCGCTCAGCCGGAATTCCGGTAAACGGTCCGTCAGGAAGGGCACCAGCCCCATGCCGAAATAGTCTTCCAAATCCATCATGGTGCCGATGTCGAGGCGGAGGCGAACGGTGTTCGCCCCCACTTGCAGCGACACCTCACCGGATGCTGCATATGCCATGAACTGGCCCTTTCCTTACGCGGCCGGGGTGAAGGTGACGGCGCCGGCGCTTTCCAGGCTGACGTCAAAGGTGGCTTCGCCGTTAAACTCGCCGGCGTCGCTGAAGGTCGCGACCTGGAACGGGCCGGTGAACGCGCCGAGACCCGGCACCGTCATCTCGTAATTGTGGACGGACTTGTCCATGGCGCGGGACACTAGGTCCTTCTGGGCCTGGTCGCCCTCGACCGTGCCGCTGCCGCCGGCGGTGATGCTGGTGACGCCGGCGCCGGCCAGCAGCATGCGCCAGCCGCCGCTGTCCTTGTTGGTCACATCGACGGTTTCGCCGTTGATCTCGAACGTGTTGGACCGGAAGCCGGCGATCGCGGTGAATAGCTCGGTCGGGGTGCCGCCGTCGCCCTGTTTCAGAAGAACGTCCTTGCCTGCGTTAGCCATGATGAATGCTCCTTGTGCTTCTTGCAGAAATAAAGGGAATGGAATCGCGAACATCCGAAGGGGCCCGGCGCCGCCCGGTGCCGTGCCTCCATACTGTCTTCGGGTCCGCGAAACGGGGTTGCTCGAAAATGGCCTCGCGGCCGGGGATCGCGCCTGCGGCGCTGTGGGTGTCCGGGCGGCGTCGGGTCTGGTTGCGCGGCGCCCCTTGGCAGGACGCCGCGCAACGGTTTGATCGTGGTGGATGCCGGCGCCTTACTGCTTGCGCAGCAGCGCCCGGTAGGTCATGCGGCTGCGGTGGCTGGTGGCGGCCTGGTCGGTGATGCGGGTGACGGTGGCCGTCACCAGACGCAGCGACACCAGGGTGAAACCGGTGACGGTAAAGCCCGCCGGCTGCATCACCGCGTCCACCAGGGCGCTGATCTGCTTGGCTTGCAGCTGGCCCGGCGCGTCCGATATCACGTCAATGTCGAAGGTGACGGACGCGCCGCCCTCGGTCTTGGTGTCCCACATTTCCTCCCGCGTTTCGCCCAGCGAGACATAGGGCGGGGTGGGGCTGGCCGGGGGTTCGTCATAAATGCCCTGAACCGCCGCGGACAGGGCGCTGTCGCCGTTCAGCGCGGCGAGAACCGCCGGCTGCAGCGTGTCGGATGCATATGCTGTCATGGTGCCTCTTCATCTGTTGCTGGGGTGACTGTTTCATGTGGTCGCGTGACCGGCCGGCCGCCTGTGGCAGGCGGAACCGCTGTGTGGTCATACCGGTAGGGTGGTGAAAGCCCGGTGTCGGACCGCCGCGCGGGTGTGCCGGCCTCGGGTGCGCACGGCACCGCCCATGGTAACGGCGGGGCCGCCCGTCCTTTACCGTGTCGGCTTTTGCGGACCGGCTTTCGCCTGTCGATTTATCGGGATCGGTTTATCGCAGTGGGCGTAATCGGGCCGGCTGTCTTCTGCCTCGGGCCCGGCGCGCAGCCGGCCGGAATGGCGGAAAACAGGCATAAAAAAAGCGCCGCGGCGATGTGCATCGTGTTCCGGGCGCATGTCGTCAATCTGACTTGATATGTATTAAGGATGCGGTCAATGCGGTCGGGGGTCAAGCGCTTTTTCACTTGGCGGGATATTTTTTTAGGCGCGTGTACCGGGACCTTGCGGGGGCATGGCGCCGTTCCGGCAACCGGCCTGTCGGATCGCCATATCAGGCCGGTCTGTTGTCCGGTCGGTCCGTACCGGATGCCTGCGCCGCCAGCATGGCCAGGATCAGTTGGTCATAACGGATGGCATGGCGGTCTTGCCTGACCGGGGTGCCGTCCGGGTGCGTGGCCTGGACCTCGATGTCCTCGGTGATCTCCACCCTTTCCATCATCGGCACACGGTGGGTGCGCGGGCGGGTGACGGTTTTAACCGCATGGGGGTCGGTGTCCGTCGGTGCCGGCACGTCCACCGTTTCCATCACCGGATTGCCGTCGCCGTCCATCAGGGGGATGGCGTCGTACACCGGCACCTCTTCGGTAATCTCTTCATGGGTCAGCACGGCGCGGCCGTCCATGATATCGATCCGCTCGCGCGTTACCGTGCGCGGTTCGGTCACCGGGCGCTCCTCCTGCCGCGTTACCGTGCGCGTTTCCATCACCGGCACCGCGTCCCGGCAGGCCCAGCCATATCGAAACGCCGCGCCGGCGCCCATCACCGCGTCAAAGGCGGCGACGGCCTTTTGCGCCGGCACGCCCACATGCAGCCGCGCCCCGTCCGCTCCCTTGGCCGCGATGGCGTCTTGCCACTGATACACGCTGACCAGTTCGGCGACCGCGCGAAAGGCCTGCTTTTCCATGGCGGTCAGCCGGGCATCCCCGTGGTCGGCGGCCCCGCCGCGAAAGGCTTTCAGGGTTTCGTCCGACGTCTGGATGGTGCCGGTGGCGGCAAACACCTGGGTAAAGCGGAACCCGCCATTGCCCAGCGCATGGATGTTGTCCGTGCGCGGGCGCAGCGATGCGCGGTCCATCTGATACAGTTGGCCGTCCATATCGCCGAACAGCCAGGCGCCCCTGCCGGCGTTCAGGTCGCGGTCGAAACGCAGCGTCTGGCGTAACGTCGCTGTCGTACCCGCGCCGGCGGCATTGTCTTCCTGCGCCATCCAGACACCGAAACTGCCGTTCGGGTCGCTGATTTTCATCATCGCGCCATGGCCGTTGGCCCCGAACCGCCACGCCCCGTCGAAATACAGATTGTTGCCGATATGGTTGTTCAGGACCTGAAAGATGGACTTTGTGTTCAGACCGTTTGCTGTCAAGGTTCCGGTATGATGAGCCGAGCCGCTGGCCGCGAAAATATGCGGCCATGTGGCCCGGCCGTCGAAGGTGATCCGCGTATCCAGCACACCGCCCGCGCCGGACCCCCGGACCCCGATCTCGGCGGCATTGGCCGCCCCGTCAAAAGTGATCAGATGTGCGCTGCGATTGGCCGGTGAAATCGGGTCGGCAATGGTAATGCGAGTTTGGCCCGCCGTCACGCCACCCGCCGTCACATTGCCGGCGAAATGCGCCGCGCCCGTAGACCGGACCACCATAACATCGGCGTTGCCTGCATTATCGGCTTTCAGGGCGAACAAGCGGTCAAGATTTTGCTGGCCCAGCGTCAATATCTCGCGCCCGCCGCGCAAAAAGGAGTATCCGAAATCGACCGTAGCGCTTGAGTTCTGGAAGTGCGACCAGTTGGCACCGTCAGGACTTGGTTTGGCAGTCGCGAATGAACCAGCCGACACGCTGCCTGAAAAGATTGCATCGCCTGCAGACGTCAGATTAAAAGCGTCCGTCGCATCAATCCGGAAGGTGATCGCGTTGGGGGTCTCAAAAATGAAGGGTGCGTTCTGGTCGTCTGTCTCCGGCGCGCGGATATTAAGACCCCGTGCGCCTGAAGACGGGTATATAGACGCGTACTGTGCCAGCAGACCGCCGGTCGTCGTTGTCGTGGTGATCAGGCGGCCCGCCGTCACGCTGCCGGCGAAATGCGCGGCGTTCCAGGGATTGCCCGTCGTGCCCAGATTGACCGATGCCCCCGTCCCCTTGGGGATCAGCGATCCCTGGTTCGGTCCGTCGATCACCGCTTCCAGCCGCACCTGATCGCCGGTGTTGGATTGAAAGGCCAGATTGACCAGATTGCCCGTGGTCGATTGCGCGATCAACGCCGTGGCGTTGGCGGATCGCGCGGTGATGGTGTTGGAAAAATTGGTTGTTCCGGACGCCCTGGAAATCGAAAACGCCGTTCCCAGAAAGGCACCATCGTCGGCAAATCGATACACCTCGAAATTGCTGCCGCTATTGGCGCCGCTTTCCGGACTGATGCTGGCGCCGTATTCCCAGCGCGTCACGTCATTCGTGCGCAGAACCGTCAGCTTCTTCGCGCCTGGGGCGCCGTTGACAATCAGATGTTTGTCCGTCCGCACCGTCCCGGTCACGGTCAGTCCGGCAAAGACGGGGCTGTCCGTGCGGCGCAAGGGCTGATCCGGCACGACTGTGGACAGGACGTCAATGGCATCCCGCGCGCCGTTGATGGCCGGCGCGGCTTTGCGCACCCAGTCCTGAATGCTGTAATAGTGTGCGGGCACGCGCATGGGGCTTTCTCCCATGGGATGGAACCGGCGACTGTATCGGCCAGGTGTCGACCGGAGTGTGGCGGTAAAGAAGTGCCGCGCTCATCCGGGCAAGTGGAGCGCCAGGGGGATGTGGGCGCCAAGGGGATGTGTGCGACAGGAAATACGGGCGCCGGCATACATGGGTGCCGGGACTCATGGGGCGATTGTGCATCCGCTTCGGGTACCCGGGACGCAGACACAAAAAATGCGCCAAAAACAGCCTGTCGATGCCGTCGGGCGCATATCTCCACAATAACGTGATATATACCAAGGATGCGGTCAATGCGGGCGGCCGTCAAGCGTCTTTTTCACCTGGCGGGATATTTTGTGTCAGGCGTTCTCATGGACGGGGCCGGCGCATGGACGGGACCGGCCGGTGTCGCGGGCGGCATGGAACGGGCCGTCTTGTCCGGTCACATTGCTTTTCCTGGCTTTTCCTGGCTTTTCCGGCCACCCATGTGAAACGCCGGGCCACATATCTGATACACCATGTCACGCAAGGTGGCGCGGTTTCGTCTAAACTGTTCTCCTGAATGGGCACGGCATGGCGGCGATAGCGGGGCAAGGTTCGTTGGACCGGACTGTCGGCGCTCTCCAGTGCATTTTTCGCCCCGGCAGCTGGTAATGAGAGGATATGCAGTTATAATTTTATAAAACAGAGTCTTTCCAAATGGATTTTTATCGGTAAAGTATACAGGAGTGAGAAAATCTAAAACTAAGAATTGTTTTCATCAGGTAAATTATTTTCTAGCCGAGCGCGTACAAAATATTGTAACAGATAAAATTATAATCAAAACGCAGGCATCTATCCGGTTGTGTTGTCTTTGCAAGTCAGGCGGCGGAGACGAGAGGGCGACCCAAAACACCGGCCGGGAACGAAACTGACGAACCAAAACCGATAAAAGCAATAATAAACATAGACATAATAATAAACACTCCGGGGATGCCCTGGGCGTGGTGGATGGTCCGGGCGTGGCGAAGACTCCAAGGGCAAAGCGGTCGCCGGGGCACCCCGTACAGGGGTAAAATTACAGAGACGTAAAATATTAGGGGCGTAAATATCGCGGGCCATGCCGTGGCCGGCGAGGACCCGTTGGATACTGACGCGGGGAGGGAAGCGCGGCGGATGGCGGAACCAGGTTTGTCCCGAGGTTCGTGCCAAATTCATTGACGTGATTTCCGATCCTGACCCCCGCGCCGCGGAAAGGATGCGAATGCCTGTCGAAGACCAGTCGGCGAAATCCCGATCTGTTAAATCCCAGTCTGTTAAATCCCAGTCTGCGAAGTCCCGGTCGGCCAAATCTCGGCCTGACAAATCGCAGTCCGTGAAGGCCCCGGCCGCGAAAAAAAGCCGTGTCCCGCGTCATTCGGCCCGCACTCAGTCCGGTGCCCTCAATCAACCCGAGGACAGACAGGCAGCGGAACAGGCCCCCATGGAACAGGCTGGCCCGCCCGTGAGCGCCCAGACCCTGCATTTCATTTCTGGCCTGCCGCGTTCGGGCTCGACCGTGCTGGCGGCGCTGCTGCGGCAGAACCCGCGCTTTCACGCCGCCATGTCCAGTGCGCTGGCGCCGCTGGTCAGTGCCAATCTGGATATCATGAGCACCGGTGCCGAAGTGTCCCTGCTGATGGACGAAACGCAGCGCCCCGCCATCCTGCGCGCGCTGATCGAGGCCTTTTGCCATACCACGTCCGACCGCCCGGTGTTTATCGACACCAACCGTCTGTGGTGCGCGCGCATGCCGCTGCTCGCCGACCTGTTTCCGGACGCCCGGGTGGTGGCCTGCGTGCGCGACCTGCCCTGGGTGTTGGACAGTTTGGAGCGTCAGTTCCGCAAGAACCCGTATGAAAACACCCGCCTGTTCGGCGGCGACGGCGAACGCGCCACCGTCTACAGCCGGATGGAGGCGCTGGCCCGGCAGAACCGGCTGGTCGGCCTGTCCTGGACCGCCCTGAAGGAAGCCTTTTACGGCGAACAGTCGGACCGCCTGCTGATCGTCGATTATGAACTCTTCGCCCGCGCGCCGGAACAAACACTGAAACTGATCTATGGCTTCCTCGGCGAGCCATGGTTCGACGGCCATGATTTCGAGAATGTGTCCTATGACGCGCCGGACTTTGACCGGGCGCTGGGCATGAGCGGTCTGCACACCGTCCGGCCCAGGGTGGCGTTTGAGCCGCGACCGACCATCCTGCCGCCCGATCTGTTCAAAAAGTTCGAGAATATGGATTTCTGGACGGACACCGCCGGCAGCCGCGCCAGCGTCATCACCGCGAAAGGGGCGGACGGCGGCGGCAGTGACGGCACTGGCGGCGTGGGCAAACAGGTCACCAAAAAGACCGTCCCGGTCTCCGCCCTGGGCGCGGGCGGGGTGAAACTGTTCGGCTGACCGGATGGCCGGCTGAAACGATTCGGATGAGACGACCGGACGAGACGACGTAAACGGGAAACCGAAAACAGGTTGGGGGTTGTAGATGTTTGACACACTGGATGTGTACCTGGCGCGGGCGCGCGGTTTCGACACCGACACGGCGGGGCAGGCCGCCCCTCAGGCCGTCCCGGATGTGGCACCGGTTCTGACCGGCGGTGGACAGGCCGGTGCCAGCATTGTCGTCGTCGACACATCCGTCGATGATTATGAAACCCTGATCGCCGATATCGCCCCGGGGACCGAGATTGTCTATGTCGACGGCGCCACCGGTGGCCTCGCCGATGTGGCCGCCGCGCTGGAGGGCCATGCCGATATTGCCGCGCTGCACATCGTCTCGCACGGGAACACCGGCCTGATCCGGTTGGGCCAGGATACGTTGAGCGACGCGACGCTGGACGCCCACGCCGACGCCCTGGACGACATCGCCGCCGCCCTCGGTGACGGGGCGGACATATTGCTGTATGGCTGCAATGTCGGCGCCGACGGCGCGGGCCGGGGCTTTATCGATACGCTGGCGGCCATGACCGGGGCGGACATCGCCGCCTCGACCGATCTGACCGGCGCCGCCGCCCACGGCGGCGACTGGGACCTGGAAATCGCCACTGGCACGATCGAGGTCGATCAGCCCTTCTCCGCCAAGGCGCTCGCCGATTTTTCCGAAGTGCTGTCCACGACCATTTTCGACTTCAATGGTGTAACGACTGGGTCGGCGAATGGTGCGGCCGGCAACGATGCCACTTTCACCCAGCATGGCTACACGCTGACCCTGGATGGTGCAACCATCAGCACATATATCCAGAATGGCTATGCCTACACCAGTTTAGGGGAAACCGTATTAACCATAGATTTTGGACCCGGTATTCAGTTTACACCGACTGAGTTGTACATTTTTGACGCTGCAAATGGCATAGAAATTGATATTACGACAAATGTAGGTGGCCAGCTGGTAGAAGCCAATCTTGGCGCATTTGCAAGTTCGACTGTTGACCTCACTCCCCTTGAGGATAATGTCACCAGCCTTATTCTTACCTTTTCTGTTCCAATGGGCGGCAGTAATTCCAATATACTTATTGGCGATTTGACTGTCAGCAATATCGGCGCCGCCAACGCCGCCCCCACAATAGCGCTTGATAACAGCACGCTGGCCTATAGCGAGAACGCCGCGGCGGTTCAGATCGACAGTGCCGGCACGGTCAACGACACCGACGGCGATGCGGACTGGAACACCGGAACCCTGGTGGCCCAAGTCACTGGCAATGCGGAAAGCGCCGACCGTATCAGCATTTCCGACACCGACGGCGACGGCACGGCCATCACCATTTCGGGCACCAATATTCTGGCAAACGGCACCGATGTCGGTGACCTGAGCGTGTCGGGCGGCACGGTCACCGGCGGCACGGCGCTGACCATCACCTTTGATACGGATGCCACCAATGCCATCGTGCAGGAAGTGATGCAGTCGCTGCGCTATGACAACACGTCCGACGCACCCGGTACCTTGGACCGGACCGTCACGATCACCGCCACGGACGCAAACAGCGGGAACAACAGCGATACAAGGACGATTTCCGTCACGGCGGTCAATGACGCGCCGGTTCTGACGGGGGGCGGCACGTTGGGGGCGGTGGACGAGGATACGAGCGCGCCCGCCGGCGCGGCGCTGAACAGCCTGGGCATCACGGCAACAGACGCGGACAGCGGGTCGTCGGTCAGTGGGTATGCCATTGTCGACAATGCGGCCAGCAGCGGCGCGGAAGGGGTGTGGCAGTATTCCACCGACAGCGGGAGCAACTGGTTCGATATCGCCGCGGTGGCGGACGATGCGACGGCGCTGGCGCTGTCGGCCACCACACTGGTGCGGTTCGTGCCGGTGGCGGACTATAACGGCACGCCGCTGGGCTTGGGCGTCCGGGCGCTGGACGACAGCTATGGCGGCGGTTTCACCAGCGGTGCGTCGCGCACCACGGTGGACACCACCACCAACGGCGCGGCGACGGCGATTTCCGGCAATACGCAGACCATCGCCACCAGTGTCACGGCCGTCAATGACGCGCCGGTATTCACCGGTCTGAACGGAACGCCGGGCTATACCGAGGACAGTACGCCGGTGGTCCTGGACGCCGATGTCACCATTGCCGATACGGAACTGGATATAGGGAATGTCGGCAATGGCGATTATGCGGGCGCCAGCCTGACCATCGCCCGCAATGGCGGCGCTAACGCGGCCGATGATTTCGGCTTTGATACCGCGGGCGCCAGCTTCACCGTGTCCGGCGGCAACCTTCAGGCGGGCGGGCAAACCTTCGCCACCTTCACCGACACCAGCGGCACGCTGACGATCAATTTCACCTCCAGCCCCGCGACGGCGACCTCCGCTCTGGTGGACGAGGTGATGCAGCGCATCACCTATCAGAACAGCAACGATAACCCGCCGGCGAATGTTCAACTGGACTGGGCCTTCAGCGACGGCAATTCAGCCAATGCGCAGGGCACGGGCGACAATCCCGGCATCGGCACCGGCTCGGTCACCGTGTCCATCACCGGGGTTAACGACGCGCCGGTGCTGAATACTGCGGCGTCGCCCACCCTGACCACCATTCTTGAGGATGCGGGCGCCCCGGTAAACGGATCGACGGCGGGCTCGACCCTGGTCTCATCGCTGGTCGACAGTGGCGGTGCGCTGAACAATTTCAGCGACGGCGATGGGGATGCCCCCGGTATTGCCGTCACCGGCGTCAGTGCCCAGGGCACCCTGTTCTATTCCACCGACGGCGGCACCAACTGGACCGAACTGACCGGGGCGGTCAGCAACACGTCGGCTCTGCTGTTGAACGCGGACGCGAACACACGCCTTTATTTCCAGCCTGATGCCAACACCAATTTCACCAGCCTGACCGACGCCGTGACATTCAAGGCGTGGGACCGCACCAGCGGCGTCAACGGCGCCACCGGTGCCAACACCACGTCGGGTACGGCCTTTTCCAGTGCCAGCGACACGGCGGCGGTCAGTGTGACGGCGGTCAATGATGCGCCGGTGTTCACCGGTCTGGACGGGACGCCGGGCTATACCGAGGACGGTACGGCGGTGGTCCTGGACGCCGATGTCACCATTGCCGATGTGGAACTGGACGCTTTGAACACCGGCAATGGCGATTATGCGGGCGCCAGCCTGACTATCGCCCGCAATGGCGGGGCCAACGCGGACGATGATTTCGGCTTTGACACCGCGGGCGCCGGCTTCTCCGTGTCCGGCAACGACCTTGTGGCGGGCGGCTTTACTTTCGCCACCTTCACCGAGACCGCCGGCACGCTGACGATCAATTTCACCTCCAGCATCATAACGGCGACGACCCCCCAGGTGGATGAGGTGATGCAGCGCATCACCTATCAGAACACCAGTGACGCCCCGCCTGCGAGTGTTCAACTGGACTGGTCGTTCAGCGACGGCAATTCCGGCAATGCGCAGGGCACGGGTGACAATCCCGGCACCGATAGCGGCTCGGTCACCGTGTCCATCACCGGGGTCAACGACGCGCCGGCGTTGGACAATACACAGTCGCCGACCCTGACCGGGATCAGTGAGGACGCCGGTGACGATGACGGCAGCGGTGCGGACGGCGATGACGACGCCACCAACAATGCCAACAATGGCGGCACCAGCATCGCCACCCTTGTGGTCGACGGCTCGATCACCGACGCGGACGGATCGGCGGTGGAGGCCATCGCGGTTGTCGCGGTCGATAACACCAACGGGGTCTGGCAGTATTCCACCGACAATGGCACCAACTGGGTCGATTTTTCCGGCACCACGGGCAGCACGGTCGATCTGACGTCCGCGTCGCGGCTGCTGGACGGCACGCTGACGGGCGCCAACACCCAGCTGGTGCGCTTCGTGCCCGATGCGGACTATACCGGCACGGCGGAGATCACCTTCCGCGCCTGGGACCGGTCCTCAGGGTCGGCGGGCGGCACGGCGGACACCACCACCACCGGCACCACCACACCCTTTTCCAGCGCCAGCGATACGGCGGCGGTCACCGTCAGCGCCGTCAACGACGCACCGGTGATCGCCGATCTGGACGGCGATATCCTGGCCTATACCGAGGATGCCGGCGCCTTGACGCTGGACCAGGGCACCGGCGCCGGGGTGACGGATGTGGATAATCCCACCGATTTCAACGGTGGTAACCTGACGGTTTCGGTCGGCAGCGCCACGTCGAATGAGGACCTGTCCATCCCCAATCAGGGCACGGGCGCGGGGCAGATCGGTGTCTCCGGCACCACGGTCAGCTATGAAGGCAACGCCATCGGCACCATCACCTCCGACGGGCAGAACGGCACCGATCTGGTGGTGACCTTCAACACCGCCAATGCCACGCCGGCGGCGGTCCAGGCGCTGGCCCGTGCCGTTACCTACGCCAATGACAATCAGGCGCCGAGCGGCTCGCGCACCGTCAGCTTCACGGTCAATGACGGCGACGGCGGCACAAGCACATCAGCGGCGGCCGATGTCACCGTCAATCTGACCGCGACCAACGACGCGCCGGCGTTGGACAATACACAGTCACCGACCCTGAGCGGTATTGCCGAGGATGCCGGCAACGATAACGGCAGCGGCGCGGACGGCGATGACGACGCCACCAACAACGCCAACAATGGCGGCACCAACATCGCCACCCTTGTGGTCGACGGCTCAATCACCGACGCGGACGGGTCGGCGGTGGAGGCCATCGCGGTTGTCGCGGTCGATAACACCAACGGGGTCTGGCAGTATTCCACCGACAATGGCACCAACTGGGTCGATTTTTCCGGCACCACGGGCAGCACGGTCGATCTGACGTCGGCGTCGCGGCTGCTGGACGGCACGCTGACGGGCGCCAACACCCAGCTGGTGCGCTTCGTGCCCGATGCGGACTATACCGGCACGGCGGAGATCACCTTCCGCGCCTGGGACCGGTCCTCAGGGTCGGCGGGCGGCACGGCGGACACCACCACCACCGGCACCACCACGCCCTTTTCCAGCGCCAGCGATACGGCGGCGGTCACCGTCAGCGCCGTCAATGACGCTCCGGTGTTCACCGGTCTGGACGGAACGCCGGGCTATACCGAGGGCGGTACGGCGGTGGTCCTGGACGCCGATGTCACCATTGCCGATGTGGAACTGGACGCTTTGAACAGCGGCAATGGCAACTATACGGGCGCCAGCCTGACCATTGCCCGCAACGGCGGCGCCAATGCGGACGACCAGTTTTCGGTTGCCAGCGGGGGCGCCATCTCCGTTTCCGGCACCGATATCAGTACCGGCGGCAATGTCATTGCCACCATCGACACCACGACCACCCCGGGGCAGATAGTCATCACTTTCCAGACCGCCGGTCTTTCCCCCGACAGCGCCGTTGTCGATGATGTGTTGCAGGCCATCCGCTACGCCAACGGCAGTGATGACCCGCCGGCGAGTGTGCAGTTGGACTGGTCGTTCAGCGACGGCAATTCGGGCGATGCGCAAGGCACGGGCGACAATCCCGGCATCGGCACCGGCTCGGTCACCGTGTCCATCACCGGGGTCAACGACGAACCGACACTGACGGCGATCGGTGCCACCCCCACTTTTGAGGAGGGCGGATCGGCTGCGGATCTGTTCTCGGCCGTCACCGCGTCGACGGTGGAAAGCGGTCAGACCTTTGCCGGGATGACGCTGACGGTTACCAATGTCAGCGACGGCGCCGACGAGGTGCTGACCATCGACGGTACGGCGGTGGCCCTGACGAATGGCGGGGCCGGCACCACGGCGACCAACGGCCTGACCTACGGCGTGTCGGTGACAAGCGGTACCGCCACCGTGACGCTGTCCGGCGGCACGATGAGCCCCGCCGCCCTGCAAACGCTGGTCGACGGCCTGACGTATGAAAACGGCAGCGATGATCCCTCCACCGGGGCCAACCGGGTAGTGACCATCACCCAACTGGTGGACAGCGGCTCCAGCACCGGTGCCAACGACAATTCGGCGGTGCTCAACCTGTCGTCCACCGTGTCGCTGACGGCGGTCAATGACGCGCCGGATGTGGGCGGTGTGTTCGGCGATACCACCTCCCAGGTGGTGGCCGGCACCGGGCCCGGCAATCTGACCGGGCTGGACGACGCCACGGTCGCCAATGCCGACAGCGCCGATTATAACGGCGGTTTCCTGACCATCGCGCAGACAACGGGCACCGCCAACGGCAACTGGGGTGTGGACGGCACCGGTGTGACATCCACGCCCAGCGGAGGAGGTACCCCTGGCGCGACCATCGCAGCGGGCAATACGATTGAGGTCGGCGGCGTGGTCATCGGTACGGTCGATGCCACCGGCAACGGCCAGGGCGGCAGCACCCTCACGATCAATTTCACCACCGCCGATGCGACCTCGGCCAACATCCAGGCCCTGTTGCGCAATCTGACCTATGACGGGCCCAGCGGTATTGATACACGCCAATTCACCCTGACCCTGAACGACAATGACGGTACCGCCGGGACCGGCGGCGATGAGGACGCATCGGGCAGTTTCTCCATCAGTGTCACGCCGAACCCGCCGGTGCTCGCCAATCTGGGCGGGGACAGCTTTACCTTCACCGACGGGGACAGCGCCACGGCCATCGATGTGGACGGCAATGTCACGGTGACGGACCCGGATTCCACCGATTTTGGCGGCGGCGTCCTGACCGTCGCCTATCAGTCCGGCCAGGCGGCGGATGACCGGCTGGTCATCGACACCTCCGGCACCGTCGTCCTGTCCGCCGGGCAGACGGCGGGCTCCACCGTGTCCGTCGGCGGCACCGCCATCGGCACCCTTCAGTCCGGCGGCACCGGCGGCGCCAGCGAGGACCTGGTCATCGCGCTGAATGCCGATGCCACGCCGGCACGGGTGCAGACGCTGCTGCGCGACATTCAGTATGACAATGCCGGCGGCAACACGCCGACCGACGGCGCCCGGGTCCTGCGCGTGACCCTCAGCGACGGCGACGGCGCCACCTCGGCCAATGCGGACATCACCGTCACGGTCAATGCGGTGAACGAGGCACCGACCCTGACGGCGACCGGGGCGGACCCCGCCTATACCGAGGGGGACACAGGGGACAGCGCGGCCGATCTGTTCAGCAGCGTGACGGCGGACACGGTTGAAACCGGCGAGACGATCACCGGCCTGACCCTGACGGTCACCGGGCTTGCCGACGGCGCGGACGAACGGCTGGCCTTTGACGGCTCGACCCTGCAACTGACCGATGGTTTCAATGTGGCCAGCACGGCCACCAACGGTTTGAACGTGTCGGTCGCCGTCAGCGGCACCACGGCCACGGTCAGTTTCAGCGGCGCCACCTTGAGCGAAGCGCAGGTGCAGATGCTGGTTGATGATCTGGCCTATGAAAACGCCGGCCAGGACCCGACCGCCGGCAACCGGGTGGTGACGGTCACGCAGATCACCGACAGCGGCGGTACCGCCAATAATGGCGACGACACCGGGGCGCCGAACATCGCCTCCACCGTGTCGGTGACGGCGGTCGATGACGAACCGACGCTGTCCGCCACCGGCAGCGACCCGGCCTTTGTCGAGGATGGCGGCCCGGCCGATCTGTTCAGCGGCGTCACCGTGTCGACGGTGGAAAGCGGGCAGACGGTGACCGGCCTGACCCTGACGGTGACCAATGTGGCCGACGGCATGAATGAACTGCTGGGCGTCGACGGCGGCAGCTTCGCGCTGGTGGACGGCAACAGCGGCACCACGACGACGAACGGTCTCGGCTACAGTGTATCGGTGAGCAGCGGCACCGCCACGGTCACCCTGAGCGGCGGCAGCCTGACGGAGGCGCAGGCCCAGGGCATGATCGACGGCCTCACCTATGAAAACGCCAGTGACGAGCCGACCACGGCCGGCAGCCGCGTGGTGACCATTACCGGGATCACCGACAGCGGCGCCAACACCGGCGTGAACGACAATGCGGCGACCGTCAACCTCGCCTCCACCGTTTCGGTGACCGAGGCCAACGATGCACCGACCCTGACGGCCACCGGCCTGACGCCGCAATTCCTGTTCGGCGGCAGCGCGGTCGATCTGTTCGACACTGTCACCGCCTCAACGGTGGAAAGCGGTCAAAGCCTGACGGGTCTCACCCTGACGGTGACGGATGTGGCCAATGGCGCCTCCGAGACCCTGACCATTGACGGCACCGCCGTGAGCTTGGCGGACGGCACATCGGGCACCACCGCCACCAACAGCCTGTCCTATGCGGTGTCCACCACCGGCGGCACCGCCACGGTGACCCTGAGCGGCGGCAGCCTGACGGCCACCGACATGCAGACCCTGGTGGACGGTCTGACCTATGAAAACAGCAGCTCGACGGCCGGTACCCGTAATGTGACCATCACCAGCCTGGGCGATGACGGCGGCACGGCGAACGGCGGCAGCGACACCGCCAGTCTGTCCCTTGTCGCCACGGTCAATCTGGGCGATCCGCCGCCGCCGCCTCCGAACACGCCGCCGACGACGGGCGGCGGGTCTGCCGGCCTGGACGCGGGCGCGGCCTATAGCCTGCGCACTGGGGATTTCGGCTTCAATGACGCCGACGGCGACCCCTTGCGGACGGTGATCATCGACAGCCTGCCGGAGATTGGCACCCTGACCCTGAACGGCGTGGCCGTCAGCGTCGGCCAGTCCATCCGGGCGTCGGAGATTTCCGCCGGGCGGCTGGTCTATACCTCGGACGTGCGCGGGGCCGATGCGCGCTTCACCTTCCGGGTCAGCGACGGCGAGGACACGTCCGGCGCCGCCCGCTTCGACCTGCTGGTCGCCGACCCCGAGCCGGTCGATCCTGGCGATCCCGGCGATCCGGGCAATGGCGGCGGTGAGCCCGGCGACGATCTGGAAGGCACGCCGGCTGCCGACACCCTGATCGGCGGTGACGAGGATGACGTCGTGCGCGGTCAGGAAGGCGACGACAATATTCGCGGTGCCGGCGGCGATGACGAAATCCTCGCCGGGCGGCGGGACAATGGCAACGACACCCTGTCGGGCGGCACCGGCAACGACACGCTGGGCGGCGGTGTCGGCGATGACAGTATCGACGGCGGCGACGACGATGACATCCTGTTCGGCCGCGAGGGGCGCGACACGCTTTTGGGCGGCGATGGCAATGACATCATCTTCACCGGTGACGGTGACGATACGGTCAATGGCGGCTTCGGCAACGACACGCTGTGGGGCAGCGACGGTGACGACCTGCTGATCGGCGGCGCCGGCAGCGACACCTTCACCTTCGGTGTGCTGGCGGGCAATGACCGGGTGGCCGATTTTGACCTGGGCGACGATGCGCTCGACCTGCGCTATGCGGTGCGGGACTTTGAAAGTCTGGACGATGTGGCGGCGGCGGCGCGCCTCAGCGTGGACGGCAACGGCAACCCCAGCCTGGTCATCGATCTGGGACCGGGCGAGGACGGCACTCCCCAGTCCGTCAGCCTCACCGGACTGACCCTCGCCGACCTGAATAATATGACCATCCTGATCTAGCACCCGACCGGGGTACGGATTTGCAGCGGCGCACAGATATCAGACTGTGCGCCGCTTTCTTTCGGTCGCTTTAAAATAGAAAATACCTGATAGCATCACAACTGTGAAAACAGGGCGTATGGCTCCCCTGTATCCTAGGCGGCGGGGCTGAAAGCTTGCCTTTGCTGATAAGGGGGCCGTGATGCCGAAGAGTGAAGTTTAGTGCCTGTTATCAAAATTTTACGCTCTTTTTGCAGAGACAGCGTGACTTTTTTGAGCTGCCGCAAACTCCTATGGCGCAACAATCGATAAAACTGTAATTGAAGTGCTTAAAATGTGACCGATTATTGCTGCGGTCCCGTTTAAAGCGAGGGCAGTCTGGGTAGATAGTCAATGGGGGGACACGATGCCGACACTCAATCTTGCCAATACGACACTGGCCTATACCGAAGGAAACGCCGCCACTCAGCTGGACGCGGGTGGAACCGTCAGCGGGGCCACATGGACCGGCGGCAGCCTTGTCGCCCGGATCACCGCCAATGCCGACGGCGGCGACCGGATCAGCATCGCTGACACTGACGGCGATGGTACGGCCATTACCATCGTCGGCACCGATATTTTCGCCGACACCGGTGGCGGTGCCGTCGATGTCGGCGATCTCAGCGCCGCCGGCGGGGTGGCGGTGGCCGGCGCGGCGCTGACCGTGACCTTTGGCGCCGGTGTCACCGACCCGATCGTTCAGGAAATTGTACAGTCCCTGCGCTATGAAACCGTATCGGACGCACCATCCACCACCGACCGCACGGTGACCGTGACGGTGACCGACAGTGGCGGCAGTGCCGACGATACCCGCACCGTTTCCGTTGCCGCCACCAATGACGACCCGGTGATCACGGGGTTAAGCGACCGGACATTCACCCAGAACCTGTTGAAGGAAACCCATCAGACCATCGGCGGCGGTGTGACGGTGAGCGACCCTGACGGCTTCATTTCCGACGGTGCGACGCTTCAGGTGGAAAATATGACCCCCGGCCAGAATCTCCTGGAAAGCTTCTGGGTCGATACCGACGGCACCGGCCTGGAAATCACCGCCTTGAACGAGATCAGTGTCGACGGCACCGTCGTCGGCAGTATCGGCGGCGGTGTCGATGGCGGCATGCTGGCCTTCATCTTCAACGCCAATGCCACCATCGCCGATGTTGAAAAAATTGCCCAGAATGTCACCTACCGTGTCATCACCGACGAACCGGTGGCAACGCGCCCCATAGAATTCCGTCTTCAGGACGGCAATGGCGGCAGCACCAGCGACACCATCACCGTGACCGTCACCCCGGAAAACGAGGCCCCGCGTCACCGCACCGATATTGTGACAGGATCCGTCGAAAACGTCCGCACGATCGAGCCCATCGACGGCCCCGGCTGGCATGTCAGCCGGTTTCCGTCGGCGACCTTTGACAATTTTGTTCTGGACGGCGACGCGCGTATCCGTATCGGTATCGATGCCGCCAGCCCCAATATCGGCTATCAGGGCTATCAGTACGATGTCGGTGATTCCACCGAGATTTCCATCCGCTTCTATATGCCGGACGATTGGGGAACGACGGGCACCATACACACCGGGGTCTGGGCTGTCGGCTATGACCCTGACGGCAGCAGTTGGGTCTTCCCCTCACTGGAATATAATCATGGCGACCGCGATTTTAACGTCTGGGACCAGGGGCAGTTTAACCATCTCGGCCTGCCGTCGGACGTGGCCACCAACGCCTGGCACGACATCACCATCGCCTATGAGGGCAGCAGCATTGTCTTTACCGTGTCCGGCGACCGTGCCGACGGCAGCGCCTATAGTCTCAGCTATACCGACACCACCGTCGGCACCACCAGCACGTTCCGCACCGCGATTTTAACCGCGCGCAGTGACAACACATCCACTTACGACACCCTGTGGGACGATCTGACCACGGATGAGGGCGATGCCTCCGCATCCACCGTCTGGGCGACCGCCAATGTCCGCGTGGGCGGGACCGTTGCCATTGACGGGCTGGAAATCGCCGACCGGGACGGCGGCGTGCTGACCACCCGCCTGTCCGTGGGAGGCAACGGCACCATTACCGTCGATACCGCCGGTACGGCCGGTGTGACCGGCAACGGAACCGACACGATAAAGATCACCGGCACGGTGGCGGAGATCAATGCCGCCCTGTCCGGCCTGTCCTTCACGGCGGTTGAAGGCGCACAGCCGGTCGCGAACATCACCGTCACCACCACCGATGACGGCGGTCTCTCGGATACCGATTTTATCCGCATCTCTATCGCCGGTGGCGGCCAGGCGCCGGACGTTGCCAACAGCGCCCCGGTGACGGCGGCCGCTACGGTGGATTTGCAGCCCGGTGACAGCTATGTCTTCCAGGGCGCGGATTTTCCCTTCACCGATACCGACGGGGACGCGCTTGAGGCCGTGCGCATCGACAGCCTGCCGGAAATCGGCACCCTCACGTTCAACGGTGTGGCCGTCAGTGTCGGCCAGATGATCGACGTGGCCGATATTGCCGCCGGCCGTCTTGTGTTCACGGCGGATATGCGGGGGGCCGATGCCAGTTTTGTCTTCCGGGTCAGCGACGGGGCCGATATGTCCGCCACCGCGCGTTTCGCCCTTCAGGTTGCCGATCCGTCACCGGACGGTGGCGGCATGGATGCCATTGGCGGCACGCCGGCTGCCGACGATCTGACCGGCGGTGACGAGAATGACGTTGTGCGCGGTCAGGAAGGCGACGACAACATTCGCGGCGCCGGCGGCGATGATGAAATCCTCGCCGGGCGGCGCGACAATGGCAACGACACGCTGTCGGGCGGCACCGGCAACGACACGCTGGGCGGCGGTGTCGGTGACGACAGTATCGACGGCGGCGATGACGATGACATCCTGTTCGGGCGCGAGGGCAGCGACAGGCTGTCGGGCGGCGACGGCAATGACATCATCTTCACCGGCGACGGCGACGACACGGTCAATGGCGGCTTCGGCAACGACACGCTGTGGGGCAGTGACGGCGACGACCTCTTGATCGGCGGGGCCGGCAGCGACACCTTCACCTTCGGTGTACTGGCGGGCAATGACCGGGTGGCCGATTTTGATCTGGGCGACGATGCGCTCGACCTGCGCTATGCGGTGCGGGACTTTGAAAGTCTGGACGATGTGGCGGCGGCCGCACGCCTTGGCGTGGACGGCAACGGCAATCCCAGCCTGGTCATCGATCTGGGACCGGGCGAGGACGGCAATCCCCAGTCCGTGACCATCACCGGCCTGACCCTCGCCGATCTGACCGACATGACCATCCTGATCTAGAGGATGGACCCCGCGGTCCGGGCGCGGCGGTGGTCCGGCCCGGACTGCGCTGTTCCCCGTACTCCTTGTCCTCCCTCCGGTAAGTGGCACAGGGTATGTCCGTTTGCCGCGCGCTGTTTCTTTGCTGTCATCTCTTGATGCCACAGGCACCGCCACAGGATTGGCGGAAGAGGCAGATTGTCATGAAATACACTTTTAAGTAAAAAGTAAATATCGTAAAAGTAAGTTCTTTCACATTGAAAAGAAGGGGGACACCGTCATGACAGGACATGGCCTGAAACGCGTGATGCCGGGGGCGCTGATTGCACTGGTGGTCTGTATGACCGTGCCGGTCTGGGCCGTGGGCGATGTGATGCTGAAAAACGCGAACCTGACCAATAAAACCGGCTATGGCCTGACGGTGGACATTGGCGGCGCCCTGACCAGTCTTTCAAAGGATCAGACGAAAAACGATCTGAACGGTCTGTTTACATTCGCCACCTTTAAAATCGATGGTCAGGGATACACCTGCTTCTTTGATCAGTCTCCCGATGTGACCGTCATCGGCAGTGCCGACCTGACGCTGACATATAAGGACGGTATGCCGAATGCCCTGATGGTCGGCAATCTGGCCGGTGCGGCCTGCACCAAGGCCTAGGGCGTGACATAACCCAGCCTGTGCCTCTGGCATGCGATCATATGTGGCTTTTTGTACAACCAGCACTTACAGAATATGTGTCGGTGTGCTATGCTGCAATGCAGCAGCTAAATCCCTTTTGATTGCGGAACATGCGTCATGACCACCGGCCCGGCAGAGACCTTGTCCCTCACATCCCCTTTCTTTCAGGGGGCGGTGACTCTGTCACCCGGCGCTGTCCGTTTGTTTCGGGAAGAGGGCGGACAGGCGGCGCGGCAGGCGGCCGACCTGGCCGGCGGCATGATGTCCAGCCTGCTTGGCGCATGCCTGCTGCCGGGCCTGAGACAACGCAACACGGCGCTGGACTGGCTGTTCTATGATGTGGGTAATCTGACCGCGCGGGAATTTGCCCATCTGTCCGCCGTGCCCACACGCGAAGGCTCGATCCTTGTCGTCTGGCCGACGGGGGCAAAGGGGGATATGGGTGTGCATCCCTACCGTGACCACGCGGCGCTGCGTGCGGCGCCGGGCCGTATGCTGGACCGGTTCACCATTGCCGGGGTCGGCAGTTCGGATGTGGGCGCTGCCGCTTTTGCCCGCACGGTTGCCGACCGCTACGGCCAGCCGGTCGGCGCCATCGTCGCCGGTTATGGCATCGCCGACCTGCTGGGCGAAGCCATGGGCGGCTGGTTCGTCCTCGGGGCCGCCAACCGGGCGATGAAACTGTGCCATGACATGGGGCAGGACCTCAGACGGTTCGCAGGTATGTGGCCGATGCTGGCCGGTCTGCCGATGCCGTTTTCACGGCACGGCGCGGCGGATACCGGCGGCCCGGTGCGGCCCGGTCACCCGGATTGGAGCGTGGTCGGCCGCAACGACACGGAAACCCTGCTGCGTTTGCTCCTGGACACGGACAGAACCGTTCTGTCCGTCGCCGGGCACAGCAAGGGCTCCTTGTCCATGGCCTATGCGCTGGATGCATTGACCGATCTGGATGACGGGCCCGCCCTGGATCGGGCAAGGCAGACCCGCCTGACCACGGTGGGTGCCGTGGTGGCCCTGCCGGACGGGTTCGGCAATGCCGGCCAGTATCTGGGCGATATTGACGGCTTCGGCGTCCTGAATTCCAGCTTGTGCGTGCCCCACACCCGTATCCCCGGCTGGCACCATCTGAACACAAACTTGCCCAACCACACCGATTTTGCCGCCATTCTCACCGGTGAACCGGATTAGGGTTTCGATATTCTCACCGCAGTGTCAGGTCATGCGGCCAGCATGTCCAGAAGGCGGCGGTAGCGAACGCGGCTGGCTTCGCGGCTGCGGGCGGTAAAGCCGCAGGCGGCGGTGACGCGGTGCCAGTCCACCTGCCGTCTGCCGGTGGCTTTTTGCGCCAGCACGGCCCAGATCAGGCGGCGGTCGTCCGCATCGCGTATGGCTGTGATGGCATCGAACAGATGGGGCACGGCGTCGATTTCCGTGCCGGTGGCACAGCGTTTCAGGGCATGGCGCCGCCGGCTTTCCTGATCGCGGACGACTTTTTCCACCGTGTCCCAGCCGTCCGTCAGGATGCGCGGATGACTGGCGCGATAGCCGTCCAGCCAGCGGTCGCGCCCATGACCGGGCCCGAACAGCAATCCGCGAAACCCGTCCACCAGTCGGCTTTCCAGCCGGGCGCGGAGCGATGCGGCGTCCGGGCCGGATTCGCCGGGGACGCTGCCGGGGACGCGACCGGAAATGCAGTCGGGAACACTCTCGGCACCGGGGGCGGGGATGAGACCGGCGTCAGGATTCCGGGCGGGGCCGTTCAGGTCAAAGACCATTTTCAGTTCTGCCGTGAAACTGTCGAAACAGGCGTCGCTGATATGAAACGCCTGGACCCGGTGGGGGCGGAGCGGCATGTGACAGGCCGGCGTCAGTCGGGCGCGGCGCTGTTTGCGGGGTATGTGGTCCTGATCGGCGGTTCCGGCCGGCCGGGCGGACCGGACCCTTATGCCCGGCCGGCCTGATGGGACCGGCCGTATGGAGGGGGCTGGATGAAGTGCGTGGGGGCGGGACTGGGTCTTGACCGTCATGGGGGCTCTCCGGTGTTACAGGTCCAGTTCGATGAGGGGGTCGTGACAGCAGTCGAAACGGCCGCCCACATTCAGGTGCAATCGGGGGTCACCGCCGACGATACGGCGCAGTCGTCCGCCGTCGGTGCCGAAATGGGCGGCGACATCGGCCAGCCGGACGACGCGGACACTGACCGGTTTGAGCGTGCCGTCCGTCATGCGGCGCCGGCGTGTTACGGTGCGGCCGCGTGCGCGCACATGGCGCACAATGTCGCCAAGCGCCGGCCCGGTTTCCGCCGGCGGGGCTTTGCGGCGGGTGCCCACCCGCCTCATGTGCGATCTCCCGATGGGGCCGGTTTCCTCGGTGTGGGCATATTTTCCTGTGGGTTCGCATCTCCCGGCGGTGTGGGGTCGGGGGGACTGTCCTCTGTCGCCGTGTCCCGGCTCAGGCTTGCCTCCACACGGGCCCGGATACCGGGCGGGCATTCGTCAAGACGGGGTTTCAGATGGTTGGGCCAGCGCCTGTGTTCCAGCGCGAAGGCCGCGCCGGCTTCCCATTCGGCGTCCGGGTCGGTGGGAACCGTGACGGTCGCGCCGGCAAACGACGACCCGCCGCTATGCTTCGGTCCGGGCCGTGGTCCGAGACGGGGATCATACTGGCCTTCCAGCAGTTTCAGGAAACTGGATTCCTGGCAGAAAAAATCCAGGCTGGCGCGGAAATCCGTCCGCCGTCCGCACAGGAAATCCGACTGCCCGGCACGGGCCAGCGCCTGTGACCAGCCGTCCAGCCCGCCGGCATCCGTCAGCCGTGCCTTCAGCGCCGATTTGCGCCGGGGCGACAGGCGCAGCGCCTTCGGCCAGCCGTGACGGGCGGCGGCCTCGTTATAGGCCGCGAAGGCCAATGCAGTCATCTCGGTCTGCCGGGTGGACGCGGCCCCGTCAGTATTCCGTTGCCGTCCGGCACCGTCTGCCGTCAGTCGCTTTTCCTCTGGCTTTTCGGGTGAGTGTGTCTGCGATCTGCATTCGGTGCCGTCATCTTCCGGGGGACCGTCTTTCCGGACATCCGGCTGTGCCGTGTCCGTCTTGCCCCGCGTTTTTGCCGGTGCCGGCCGTGTGTTCGTATCCGGCATGTGTAGTGTTTGCGTCTTGTTCTGTATCTGCGTCTTCTTGGGTTGGACAGCGCTCCCGGCAGGTGTGGGGCGAGGGCTGGTGACAGGGGGTGGTGCAGGGGCTATGGCATGGCTGTCGCCAGATCTGTCTCCACGGCTGTCACCATCCTCTGCGGCGCCCTGTCCGGTCTCGTCAGCACTGGCGGGCAGCAGCGCTTTCAGCACCGCCTGTTCCGGGGTGCCGGCCAGATAGGGACTGGTCAGGATTTCACGGATGACCAGGGTTTTCGCCGGACAGGCCGGCAGGCTGAGCGCGGCCTTGGCCGCGCCGGCGCCGTGGTTGCGGTTGGTGATACGGTTGATATCCAGATGCCGGCGGATCATCACCACCTGGGCCGCCCGGTCCCAGACGATCAGTCCCGTGCTGTCCAGACGGCTCAGGCAGTGCTCGGCAAGGGCTGTGTCCAGCCCCATGTCGGCGGCGACATAGGCCGGTTTCAAGCGAAAACAGCCGATGCTGTTGCCGTGCCGGCAGGTCAGCAGATAGTGGAAGACCAGCTTGGTCCAGGCGTCGTCGCCAAGCCGGTTGAAGCGCTCGGAATCCCACACGCTGCTCATGACTTTTCCGAAATCCCTCATCCGTGTTCTCCTCACATGCCGAAAGTGTCCGGGGCCGGATTTGATGTCGGCGCCGGTGCCGGGGGGACGGCCGCCGTATCGGTGAAATGGCAGGCCGCCATATTGGCCCCCAGCGTGGCGGTGCCGGTGCGCCCGCCGCGCCGCTTGGCAACGATCAGGTCGATTTTGCCGGCCGCGCGGTCCATGGCTGTCAGCCAGTCGCCATAGTCGGGGGTCGCGGGGTGGGGTTTGCCGCGTTCCAGATAATATTCCTCGCGGTACAGGAAGATGACTTCGTCGGCTTCCTGTTCGATCTCGCCGCTGTCGCGCAGGTCCGACAGGACGGGGCGCCTGTCCTCGCGGGTTTCCACCTGACGGCTGAGTTGCGCCAAGAGCAGTACGGGAACGTCCAGGTCTTTCGCCATGTCCTTGAGGGACGCCACATTGCGGCTGATCCGCTCATAGCGGGTCAGCCGGTGGTCCTCGTGACCCAGCTTGCCCAGATAATCGATAACGATGAGGGACAGTGTGCATCCCTTCAGGGCCAGACGTTTTTTCTGCTGTCCGGCCAGGTGACGGATACGGACCACGCTGATGCCGGCTGTCTCGACAAAGCGGATGGCAAGGTCCGCCAGTCGGGTTCCGGCCGTCTGTATCCGCGCCGTGTCCGCCGCTGTCAGCCGGCCGGTGGCAATCGCTTCATAGGGCAGGGTGTGTCCGTCATGGATGGAAATATCGTTGGCCAGCGCCCGTTCCATACATTCACCCGCCGACATTTCCGGGGTGAAGACCAGCACGCCCGCGCCCCGGCCCGTTCCCCGGTCCGTGGCTGTGTCCCGATCCGTGGCCGGGTCCCCGCAACCGGCCGACGTACCGCGCTCACCGGGTCTGACGCTGCCCTGTGCATCCCCGCTGGCGGTCGGCCCGGGGCTGTCATTTCCCGGATGTCCCGCGCGGGCGACATTCAGCGCGATGTTCAGGCCCAGGGCCGATTTGCCCATGCCGGGCCGCCCCGCGACCACGGTCAGATGGGTCCTGCGCAGGCCGCCGATACAGGCGTCCAGCCCGGCAAGACCGGTTGACAGACCGCCACCGCTGCCGTCCAAGGACCGGTTTCGGGCCGCTTCAATCCGGGCAAGCGTCGCGGCCAGCAGGGACGGCGTGTCCTGTACCGCCGGGCCGGTGGATGCGGTGTAAACATCGCTTAACGCATGGAGACCGGTCTCCAGACCGGCCAGCGCATCCTCGAAACCGGTATCCGTATGCGTGCCCCTGTCGGTGGCGACCCGTCTGCTGAAGGCGTGCGCGATCGCCAGTGCCTGTCGCCGGCAGGCCAGATGAACGATTTCGCGGGCATAGTCCCCGTGATTGATCAGCGATGCGGCCGAACCCGCCAGGCGCACCAGATATCGTGCGCCGCCAACGCCGCTCAGCCTGTCGTCCCCGTCGAAATAGGGTTTCAGTTTCACCGGGTCGGCTGTCCGCCCACACCCGGTCATGTCCAGCATGGCGCTGTAGATGTCGCCATGTACGGGTTCAAAAAAATGGTTCGGCAACAAAAAGGCGCGCACGGTGTCCAGGCAGGCATTGTTGGTCAGGGCCGCGCCCAGAAACGCCTGCTCCAGCTCCAGATTGTGTGGAGGTCTAAGAGACGGTGCGGTGCCGTGCGGCCCGGTATCTGGCCAAGTGTCCGGCCAGGCGCCGGTCTCATTCATGACCGGAATCCTGTTCGGGGCCCGCTCCAGACCCGGCCGGGGTAAGGCAGGAACCTTGATCACCACCTGCGGATGCGGACAGTCTGTCCACCCGGTCCGCCACGGCCTGTTTCCGCCGGTGCCGGGTGACGTTCCGTTCGGCCATCAGCAACAGCGCGTCGCGGGTGATCACGGTATCGTCCACCCGGTAGTACAGGGCCGGGTCATGGCCATCGGCTTTCAAAAGGGCGGCGCTGTCGTCGAAATCGCAGCGGACCACGGGGATATGCCCGCTGCGGCGCAGGACACGTTTGGCCAGTTCCACATGATCGCTGTCCGGTCCCGTGGGGACGGGGCCCGGTACATATGGGTCCGGTTGGTAAGGATCGGTGGAAAACAGTCCCGAACAGGCATCAAGGGCGCTGTCCGGAATACCGTTCCGCGTGCGGGTGAAAAAGGCGGCGCCGTCGGCGCGGGCTATGTCCGTCATGCTGTTCGCCATGCTGCCTGTGATGGGGGTGGGATGTTCATGTGGGTGAAAATATGTGATTTATTCACACATATCAACAGGAATATTTCACACAAGACATGGCGGGAAAAGTGTGAAATAAATCCCCCATGCGCCTAGCTGAACTGTTACATAGGGAAATGCAGGCCCGCGGTGTGAAGGCCCGGCCCCTGGCGTTGAAGGCCGGCTTGGGCGAAACCGCTGTGCGCGACATTCTCCAGGGCAAGTCGCAACAGCCGCGCCGGCGTACCCTGGAAAAAATTGCCGCGGCACTGGGTCTGCCCGCCGGCTATTTTCTGGATATGGCCAATCTGGCCGGTCCGGCCTTTGATGGGTATCCGCCCGATCCTGTGGCGGATCATGCCGGCGGTCGTGGAGCCGCGCAGGACGCCGACCATCTTTTTGATGCGGCAGCCAGCGGTTTTCCCGCCATGCCCGCTGCCCCTCTGGGCATTGCCGTCAAGGGCCGGCTGGACGGTGCCGGCACGCTGCATCCGCTGGCACCGGGGGACCTGCGTGAGGTGCCGCTGCCGCCGGGAGAAAGCAATCCAACTCTGCTCAGCTGTTATATCATGGACGATGACAGCATGGCCGACACCCTTGTCAGGGGGAGTTATTTCATTGTGAAGGACATCCGGGCCGGTGGAACCATCGCCCCGTCCAATGATTATCTGATCATGGCGGAGGGGCGTTGCTATCTGCGCCAGTTGTATCAGGACGAGGCCGGATGTCTGTGGTTTATCGCCATGCCCAAATCCCCCAGGCCGGGACTGGCGGCTTTCGCTGCCAACATGGACATGCCCGGTGCGGCCATGCATGACGATCCGCAAGCTCTTGGTGTCAGGGATATTCTGGGCCGTATCGTTTATGACGCCCGTCTGCGCCAATAATTCTGTCCGTTAATCCTGTCCGCTGGCTTTGTCTGTTGCTCCTGTCTGGGCGTAACGCATGGTGAGGCCGGTGGAAACCGCCCTGGCCGCATTCACATCCATTGCCGGTTTCAGGGGTAATGACCGGGGAAAGAAAGACACGAATCACATTTTATTGTGTGAAAAATTTCGTATGATCTTGACGTGTGATTTTATCACACATATTCTAATGTCATGAACAAGGCGAAACCCATGGTCAAACCTTTTGCCGGCGGCGTGCCGCCGGCATGGCGCGCGGCGCGGGGCATCCCCCATTCCCCCCTCCCTCTCCGGGCCGCGCGCCTTTTTTTAAAACTGCTTGCCGGCTTGCTGCCGTTTGCGGCCCTGACAGGTCTGTGCGCCTGGGCGCTGCATTGGATCGCCGTTCATGTCATTGCGGTCTAGGGCGATGTCCGCGACTGTCATAACCGGTCGTCTGACCCCTGTGGAAGATCGCTGGCACGGCAATTACCCCGGCGGCACACCGCAACAGGGAACCCAGGTGAAAAATCCGCACACCGGTGGGGCCTTGAGCGGCCGCGAACTGGATGCCGCCGAACGCCATGCGTGCCTGACGCGCCAGCGCGGGGATTTCCAGCGTACCCTGCATGCCGTGCGTGAGCGCCTGACAGCGACAATTGACGCTGCCGACCTTTCAGACGGGGCGCGGGCGTTTGCCGTTTCCGTCATTGGGGACTGTATGGACGATCTGGCCGCGGACACGCTGCCCCTGTTCGATGCCGACCTGTGTGACATCGATGATGACCTGACGGATATGTAGGGTCCGATCGGTGGTACAGGCGTGCGGGCGGTGCGCGATATACCTTCGTGTCATCCCTCAGCCCGTCACCAGACGGTAAACCGTACCATCCGTCGCATCGCGTATCATGTCGATCCGTGTGCCGTCGAAATGCAGGCTGAGGCTGCGCCCCTGCACCGGGATGGCCGGCACATCGGGCCAGAAAGCCGCGATGCAGATTCCGCCGGGGTCCCGCACACTGGGATAGACGAGGCCGTCGCTGCCGCCCGCATCCGGTCCATGGCCGTCAGGTGAGCGCAGGCGGCGGGCCAGTGCCTGCGACGGGGTGTAATCGTCCGGGGCGAGGCACCTGGTAAACTCCGCCGCACCGCGCAGATCGTGCAGCCGGGCACGGATACGGCCCACCAGTTCCCGTGTCTGTGCCAACCAGCCGGATGGCTCGTGTGTTGCCCTTAGAAACCGGGCACGGTGGTATGTGACTTCCGCCAGGGCGGTTTCAAACCGGTCGGCGGCATAATAGGCGCCGAAATGCCCGTCGTGAAACCGTCCGGGACGGTCGGGACTGGCATGGACGAAGGGGGCCATGACATAGGATGCCCCGGGTCCAAAGGCCCGGCGCTGTGACGGTACCCTGTCCAGCATGCCCACCGTTTCCGACAGACGGGGATTGGTGCGGGCCTCGCCACTGGCGATCAGCGGCCAGTCGGTCGGATCGGCGATATCCTCGAACAGATCGATGGGCGGGTGCCGTGTTGCGATGATACGCCGCGCGCCGTGCCAGTCCAGCCGGCACAGCGGCGGTACGGCAGGGGCCGTGTCCGTGCCGCCGGTGCCATGATCGTTCATCCCCGGACGGCATCCAGATAGCGCCGTACCCGCATCAGGTCCGTCAACTGGCCGCCCAGCATGATATCCAGCGCCGTGCGCCCGCCATAGACGTCGTTGTCGCGGTGGACCCAGCCATACACCCGGTCATTATCCGTGAACAGCAGGCGCAGTGCCTTGTGGATGCCCATCAGATTGGACAGGCGGGTCTTTCTGTCCACGCCCAGCCGTCCGATATCGCCGCGCTTCCAGCGGGTATAGGTCGCCACCGATATTCCGCCCAAAAGGGTGCAGGCCTGTGCATCCGTCAGATCCCAGCGGGTAAACAGATTGACCGCTGCCCTGGCCATGGCGCGGCCTTCCGCATCACTGATATGGGGGTTTTGTTCAGGGGTGCCGTTATGGTGATGGCCGTCCTGCGCGGACTCCCTTTTCCCGGTTTTGTGGCTATCGACGGGCACCAGATGCATGGCGGTCTCTCCTTGTCAGCAGGTCTTGAGTATGCCTGATATATGATCAATTGACAATTATAATAGATATATAATCAATTGATCATACTCTTGACCACGCCTTGCCATGTAAGAGGACCCTCGCCATAGCAGCCATTGTGTAAGGGACGTCCCCGCTTAGGGCATACAATCCGGCGTCGGTGTCAGGGCTGCCGTTTTGCGGTGACGTTTTTGCACGTTGTGTCCGGTGGTCGTCTCTGTCGGTCGCCTTGCCGCGCGGGGCTTCCGGTCGTAACACTGCTTGCTATGCTGGGGGCTGGCCGTTATCAGAAGCCGGACGGTCGTCAGGCCCGTTCCGTCCGGAAACATGCCCCGGCAGTATGCCCAGGGCATTTAAGCAGGGAGGTTGCCATGTGGAACAAGGTGTCCCAGTTGCTGGGGCTGTCCGACAGTGACGGAGACACGGACCGTGGACTGGAACTGGCAACCGCCGCCCTTCTGGTACAGGTATCCGTTGCCGATGATGATTTCGATGCCCGTGAGAAACAGGTCCTGCTTACCGAACTGCGGCAGCATTTCGGGCTGAGCGACGTGGAAGCCGAGCACCTGATGACCGAGGCGGTCGACCAGCAGGCCGATGCCAGCTGCCTTTACCGTTTCACCCGTATCGTCACGTCGGAACTGAATCAGGACGGCCGACAGGAAATCGTCCGTCTGCTGTGGCGTGTGGCGCTGGCTGACCACAGGTTGGAAAATTTCGAACTGAATGCCATCGCCAAAATATCCGGCCTGCTCGGCGTGACGGCGGAAGATCGTATCCGCCTCAAGCATGAGGTGGAGCGGGACGCTTGAAGGCAAACCGCCCGGTTACGGTCTGTTAAAGGAATGCCAGTCCTTTAATATGACTGGCATCAGATGACTTTCACCGTCCGGCCCTGCGTTTATCCTGTGATACGACCATGAGCCGTATCGCTCCGCCCGCCCTGGCATCGGCAGATGGATCAGCTTTTACCGTTCGGTTTTGACCGCAAAGGCCGCCATCACCGGCAGATGGTCGGAAATCAGGCGTGTGCCGTCGTGCAGCACCCCGTGGTCCCCCAAACGCAAGGGACCCCCGTAAAACAGATAGTCCAGTGTTTTGTCCGGCGCCCGTGCCGGATCGTCGGGCGGGCCATGCGTGAACCACAGGGCCGCATCCGGTCCGTTTGCGGCCGTCAGGGACGGGATGGCCTTGAAGCGTGCCATCATCGGCGCCAGTTCGGTACCCGCCGGATTGTAATCCCGGCGTGTGTCGGCGGTCATACGCTCGTAAACGCCATCGGACGGCAACAGGTTGAAATCCCCGCCGATGATCCACGGCGTGTCGGTGTCTTCCTGCGACTGGATCAGGGACATCACCTTTGCCACCTGCCGTTTCATGGTGTCCGACCCTTGCGCAAAGGCAGATAGGTGGGCGTTCATCACATGCAGCCGCCCACCATCTTCAAGCGGCAGGTCCGCCGTCAGCACCGCGCGTTTCATATTGAACTGTCGGCGCAGTATGTCGTCGCTGCTGATGGCGGGCAGGGCATGCCGCACCGCATTCTCCAGCCGATATTTGGACAGGATGGTCAGTTTCATTCCAACCCTGCCCATGATCGCCGGGTGAGGGACGAATGCCGCCTTCCAGTAAAAGGCCGATGTATGCACCGGGTACCGCCCGGCCAGCCGGTCCAGCAGCATCGCCAACTGGTCGCGCCCATGGGTGCGGTCGGCGCCGTCGTCCACTTCCTGCAGCAGGACGATATCGGGGTCCGCATCCGTGATCACGGCGGCCACTTCGTCGGCCACGGTAACGGTGCGTGCCAGATCCGGCCATGGATCGGTGCCGCCGGTGTAGAAAAAATGATTGTCCCGGTTGCCCGCCAGGAACTGGATGTTCCAGCTCATCACGGTCAGCGCCCGGCCGGCAGGCGCCAGCGGCGCGTTATCGGTACCGGCGATAATGGCCGGTTCCTCAGCCGCCGGGTGATGGGTCGATGCATACACCCACACGGCAAAAGCCGTGACAAGCAAGGCAAGTACCGCCGCGAAACCTTTCAGCGCCCGCATGACCATGACTGGGTATCTCTCCCCTGGTGTAAAGCCCGCGCAGGCTCCATGAAGGCCGCGCCCAATATTGTCAAGACCAATGCGTGCGGGCGGTGTTGCCCGCGCAGCGCACCGGGACGATCGCGCCGTTTTCGTGACCCATTCCACACCGCGTCATACTTGCGCGCCCGATGTCGGCGTGCCGCAGCGGATCGTCCTTAATGATTGCCTGTTTCTTTCCTGGCGCGGCCTCTGTTGCCCATGCCGATGGTACAGGCCGGATGATGGTCGGACAGCCTCTCGCTGCCGATGTCGGATCAGCGGCTCCTTTGTGCTGATGGTGGATGATTGATCATCCAAATAGCATGTATTCGCAAATACAATTTTAAATAAATATTGGCACGAAAATAAAAAATTTTTCTACCAATAGTATATATTATTGCATAATACAAATATATAAAAACAATAAAAAGTAAAATTATACCTTTTGATTAAAGCATCATTTATAGTTCTGATTGGATAATTTGATAAGGGTCGAGTTGTCCTAAAACAACATTATAAAAATGCACAACCCGAAATATTCGGGGACGCTCTTCTCAGTTGAAGGAGTTGTTCATGCGTAAACTTTTTGCACGGGACGATCATCTGGATGTCCTGACCACGGCTGCTCCAACCGCCGGACGGACATCGCTTCCGTTTCAGCGCATGATGGATATACTGCCCATGGCTGCCATTATGTGCGATACGGAATATCGCATCACCTATGCCAATGCTCTCAGCGTGGAAACGCTGAAGAAACTGAAACACCTCATCAGGATAGATCCCGATCACATGATCGGTGAGTCCATTGATGTGTTCCATTCCAATCCCGCGCATCAGCACGGCATTCTCGCCAATCCGAACAATATGCCTTTTTCATCCATCATCACGCTGGGTGACGAAAAACTGGATCTTTACGTCCAGCGGCTGGCTGATGATGACGGGGCCCATCGCGGCTTCCTCCTGACCTGGAGCGTGGTGACGGAGAAGTTGAAACTCCAGGCCGAGCAGGACCGGCTGCGCAACATGATCGAGGAAATGCCGATCTCGGTCATGGTCGCGGATGAGCAGTTTACGATCCAGTATATGAACAAGGCCAGTCTGGACACCTTTCGCACGATTGCGGAACATCTGCCGGTGCCGCCGGAAGAAATCGTCGGGCAAAGCATCGACATCTTCCACAAACACCCCGCGCACCAGCGTGCGATGTTGGCCGACCCGGGCAACCTGCCGCATCGGGCCGTGTTCAAGCTGGGGCCCGAGGTGTTCGACCTTCGGGCGTCGGCGGTCCGCGATTCCGATGGCAATTATGTTGGTCCGATGGTCACCTGGAGCCTGCGCACACAGTTTCAGAATCTTGAGACTGACTTCGAAACCCGTATCGGTGGTCTCGTCGCGTCGGCCGATGAAAACGCCGTCAAACTGGCCGGGGTCAGCGAAGATATGGCGCAGGCGTCCTCGGAAACCGTCCGCGAGGGCGAAACGATGAGCCGCGCGGTCGAGCAGACCGCCGGCAGCATCCAGACCGTGGCCGCGGCGACGGAGGAAATGTCCTCATCCGCCGCTGAAATCGCGCGGCAGATCGCGGTGTCGTCGGAAAAAACATCCGAGACCAATGAGGCCGCCAGCCGCACGACCGAGACCATGGCCGCCATGGACGAGGCCTCAAGGCGCATCGGCGACATTGTCGGCATCATCAATGACATTGCCGACCAGACCAATCTGTTGGCGCTCAACGCCACGATCGAGGCCGCGCGCGCCGGCGATGCCGGCAAAGGCTTCGCCGTCGTCGCGTCGGAGGTGAAATCACTGGCCACCCAGACGTCAAAGGCGACCCATGAAATACGCGATCAGATCAAGACCGTGCAGGATGTGACGGGTGAGGCGGTGACCGCCATCGGCACCATCAGCGAGGCGCTGAGGGAACTGCGCGATGTCAGCCAGACGATCGCGGCCGCTGCGGAAGAGCAACGCTCCTCAACCGAGGAGATCGCCCGTTCGATTCAGGAAGCCGCCTCGACAAGCAGCGAGCTCAAATCTTCCGCCGGTGCCGTGATGACCCGGTTCAGCGCGGTCGGGGAGGCGTCCAGGGAACTCAGCGCATCGGTTGATATCGTCAAGAGAGACAACAGCGCCTTGAAAACGGCCAGCGACGATTTCCTGAAGGAGGTCAAAAAACTGTAAGGCGTTCAACCGGTTTAAAACCGGCCGGAACGGGAAAGACCCGCCAGGCAAGGGCACCTGGCGGGTCTTTATTGATGGCTGCGTGTAACGGGATCGGCTCAGTTCCAAATCAATTTTGCCGGCGCAGGGCAGCCAGTTGGCATTTCCCGCAGGTGCCTCTTGCGGACGGCCTGCCTTTCCAGTCCGCTGATGCCTTCCGGTATGCTGCCTGTATCCATCGGTCTGAAGCATTCCTCGCATCTCTTGGGGCAACCGTCACCGGTTCTTCCGCCGTTTGGGTGACCGGTCGACGTTTACATCCACACGGCACAGGCCGCGACAGGCCCTATCGCATCAGAACGACAGACGACCTTGCAGGATCGTATCATTTCCATCGTGGTCGATCGAATGATCAGGCTGTGGCTGCCCCCGCGACAATGAACGCCCTTTGCACTGCGCGATGAGCAAAAGAGTCGTTCAGCACTACTCTTTTGTTGATTATGTCGGATTTTAATTTAAATGTAACTGCGAATCGCTCTCATGTGTATTGAAATTAAAATGAGATGCAAACAGTCACGGCATACAGTCGGCTAGATATCCTGACAGGAACGTTAGTACTGACAGTACCGACGATGGTCGGTATCTCCTGCCGGAGGGGCGTGCATGCGTGATATCCCGCCCGGCACTGCCACAGGCGATGATGGTGTGGACGCAGAGAAATGTTCGTCCCTCTCCGCCGTGACAAGCGCTTCACGTGCCCGCCTGAAAAGCAATGATGATATCGAGGATTTGTACAAGGAGCATTCCAGTTATCTGATTGCTTCTTTACGGAGAATGTTCGGGAATGGGCCGCCTGATCCGGAGGACGTGGCGCAACAGGCGTTTGAAAAACTCATGCTGCGGCCTGATCGATCCGATATTCGTGATCTGAGGGCGTTTCTTTGGCGCACAGCCCGTAACACATTCCTGAATGGCCTCGACAGGGAGAACACACGTACCCGGCACGACTTTGAAGTTGAAAATCTTTTTTTTCCGTCGCGGGGAGACAATTCGACGCCTGAAGCGGTCCTAGAAGTAAAAGCGGAACTGAATGCCATCAATCAAGCGTTGAGACGAATGCCGGAAAAGCGACGCCATGCCTTCCTTCTGCATAAAGTAGAGGGACTGTCTGTGTCCGATGTGGCTAGGCGGCTGAAGATATCCCGAACGCCCACTCAGAAGCACATTACACGGGCAGCCCATGATATTGAAATTTACCTCGCCGAGAGACTGCGGGGGCGGACAAAATGAACACTCTGAGAGAGGATGAAAAGGAACTAAGTCGCATCGCCCATGAATGGCGAGAGCGTGTTCAGTCAGCCTCGGCGACGGATGCGGATCACCAGGCCCTTCAAACATGGCTTGACCAGGACAGTCGACATGAAGACGCCTATGATAGGGCTTTAACCTATTGGGCGGCTTTTGATCACTTGCGGCCCGAGGATATAGACCCTGATTTGATGCCATCGCCGTCTGCCGTTCGACAAATACCGCTGCTGGAAAAAACAAGGGACCTGATCGCCGCAACGCGGCTTCGTTTTGCGGCCATGGCCGCCGCCATTGTCATCATCGCTTTGCCCGCCACCTTGTTTATCACCGCGTTTGAAAGCGGTATTCCTACCACGAATGCAGAGCTGTCTACTTTCACCACCGGGGTTTCTGAAACCAAGACGGTGACCCTGAAAGACGGAACGATTGTGACCCTTGGTGCATTATCCGAAATAGAAATCCTAATGTCCCATCGCAAACGTTCCGTGCAGCTCAAAAACGGCGATGCATTTTTCGATGTCGCGCGGGATGCATCCCGGCCCTTTTCTGTCAATGCGGGCGATTTGACGGCGCGGGCGCTGGGGACAAAGTTTGATGTGCGCAGCAATGGCGGTGTGTTCCGGGTTGCGGTCGCCGAAGGTCTTGTCGAAGTGGCTTACCCATATGTGCTGAATGGAAAAGCGATCGACTTCAAGAAACGGCAGATGCTCGGTGAAGGGCGGGAAATCGCCGCCACGCAAAAGGAGGGGCTGCGCCCTGTGCGCGACGTGGCACCGGACACGGTTGGCGTCTGGCGCAACCGGAAACTTGTTTACGATGGCGCGACATTGGCGGAACTGGTGGCGGATGCAAACCGTTATGATGCAAGACGGATTACCCTGTCCGACAGTGCACTGATCTTTGCCGATGAAACCATCACGGCGTCGTTCGACGCAAACAATGTGGATCGCATGCTTCGCATGCTGGCTTTGTCATTTCCGGTAACAATTGATCAAAGTGATCCCGACATCGTGCGCATCCGGGCGCGCGATAATGAAGACGGCTAGTGCGACGGACGAAAGTCATAAAACGATCATCCCTCAAAAAGCCATTCATAAACAAGGGTATGGAGTGTCTCTTGGCTTCAATCTGTATAAGAGATGTTCGAGCCTCTATCACTTTTACGAGTTTGTGAATTTTTTCATGCCGCAGGGAGGCATTTTCTCACCCCCACCGGTCTAAACAGTACAAACGCGAATGAGTGGCATTCGCGGTATAAGGCGTAAGGGGTGCGCGAGCGTGAGTAAAAAGTCATTTTTTCAACGGGTTAAGCCTGTTCTGGCTGTGGCGGTATCCTCCCTGGCCATCTGCGTGTCGGTCCCGCCGACGTTGGCCCAATCGGAAAACCAGACCCAAACGCAGCAGGAGATCAACATCGCCGCACGGGCTCTCAGCCAATCTCTTCTCGCTATTTCGGATGCCTTCAATGTCGATATCCTGGCTCCAAACAGTCTTGTCGCCGGTAAAACCGCGCCATCTGTCTCCGGTGCAATGGACGTCGATGAGGCGTTGCGGCGGGTGTTGGCGGACTCCGGGCTTGTCGCGACGCCTGCTGAAGACGGCGCCTATGTGATTGCGAGGCAGGAAACGACACCTGACCGCACCCCCGCCCCGGCAGACGGTATCGATGAAAAGCGTGTTATCGAAACGATTATTGTCACCGGCACAAAGCAGGAGCTCTCCGTTCAAGATACGACAATTTCGGCGGAAATCTTCACGGCAGACCGGATTGAAAGCGAAGCGCTGTTCAGCCTTCAGGATATCATACAGCGCACGCCGAATATTTCGTCGGTTGACGGAAGTGTCACGAATATCACGATCCGGGGGATCAGTCGTAACGGTACGGATTTTGCCGGCCAGGGTCAGACCTCGAACATTTATCTGGATGGTGCGCCCGCGACAGAGACGGCTCTTGACGGGTTTCAGTCGCTTTGGGATGTCGAACAGGTCGAGATTTTGCGCGGACCGCAATCCACCCTGCAGGGGCGCAATGCGCTGGCAGGCGCCGTGTTTTTACAGTCCGCCAATCCTACATATGAGTGGGATGGCAAGGCCCGTGCCCGGATTGCCGAATTTGGCACACGGCAATATTCGGCCGCTGTATCGGGTCCGCTTCTCAAAGGCCAGCTCGCTTTTCGTATCAGTGGCGACCATCAGGAAAGTGATGGTTTGCTGACCAACGCTTTCACGGGGGAGGCCCAAGACTCCCGCGAAAGCCTCAGCCTAAGGGGTAAACTCTTAATTGAACCGGCTGCATTGGATGATCTGAGCGTTCTTCTGACACTTGAATATATCGATCGTGAAAGCGGCAGCGCATCGATAGCAAGAGCACCTGTTCCTGTCGTCGACCCTGCGTTTGCGGACTTTGATCAGACAGGCCCCCTGACATTTGACAGTACGTTTGCAAACATCCGCGAAACCTACCGTGCCATCGCCGATATCACCTATGACATCAACGAGGCGTTCAAACTCCGGGTTATCGGTACCTATGAGGATGCCAACACTGAAACCTCATTCGACGTTGCCGATGGTGGCGGCTTTACAGGCTCGAGCGTCAATAATGAATTTGAAAATGTCACATATAGCGGGGAAGCGAGGCTGGAATTCGAATTCGGAAAACTGTCCGGTCTGATCGGCGGGTATTATTTCAGGACGGATTCCACATCTGATGGCCTTAGTAATGTTCCGCTTTCCAGCCAAATCCCGTTCCAGGTATCGCCAGCGGACAGTATTTTGAGTATTAACTTCCTTGGCCAATCAAAAGTTGAAAACTATTCCGCTTTCGCGTCGGTGCGCTATGAACCGTCGGCTCGCTGGACAATCGATCTGGGGTTCCGGATCGATGATGAGAATTTCACCACACAGAATGATTTCCAGGGTATCGATATTGTCCCGGATACGTGTTTGGTAACGGTGCCGGGATCGATTGTTGGCGCGCCGCTTCCGGTCGTTACGCTCAACTGCATTGCGGCCGCTGATTTCCTGACACCTCCAACCGAGCCCCAGCAGGGGGATAATTTCACGGTGTTTCTGCCGCGCGCCGCCGTGACCTATCATTTTAGTGGAGATCATTCCGTCTTTGTGGGCGCGCGGCGTGGTTATCGGGCGGGTGGTCCGTTCCTGCGGATCGATCAAGCCACTGGTCTTTTCAGTGTCGGTACATTCGATCCGGAATTTCTGACCAGTTACGAGGCCGGCTGGAGGTCTGTATGGCTAGACGGTGATCTCACGTTCAATGGCACGGTTTTTCTCAGCAAATATCAGGATCAACAGATCAGTATACCCGGCCCGTCGGGTGTGCCCACGGATCAGGTTACCGTCAACGCCGCGGAGTCGACGCTTTATGGTCTTGAGTTGTCGGCGAATTATGAAGCAACGGAAAATTTGAGCCTTTATGGCAGCCTCGGTTTGCTCAGGACTGAATTTGACGAATTTCCTCTCAGTCTCGCAAGCGATGCGGAGGCAGACTTGTCCGGCAATGAATTTGAAAACGCGCCGAATGTTTCATTTTCACTGGGTGCGAATTATCGACACAGGAGCGGGTTTTTCAGTGATGTCAGCCTGAACTATCAGGGCGACGCGGAGAGCACTGTTTTCAATTTCGGCTCTGAGGATCTCGGTTCTGATTTTACCGAGCGTGTGGAGGATGCAGCGATTGTAAATGCACGCCTTGGCTATCGCATGGATCATTTCACCCTGACGGTTTTTGCGACAAACCTGTTTGACGCCGATCAACCCACCAACATCCTGATTGCAAATCAAAACACGGCTTTCGGCACGACAGGTGATAACCGTTTCCTCAGTCGGCCGGGGTTCACCCTTCGGCAGCCGCAAACATTCGGCGTGTCGATCGATCTGGAATTTTAGGCCATCGGCGGTTTGAAGCCGGACATAACCACCAGCCGCCCCCTGGGTCGTGGGTAAGGACCGCCATAATACGGAACTATGATCTGCGATTTCCGTGCTGTGTGCCGGGCGGCCCCTGCTTCAGCCTCATGCGGAACCCTGCACAAGGTGGAAATGCGTATGAGATACATGGAAAAGCATCCATTCCAGACGAACGAAAAAGGACCGCCAAATCAATTGGCGGCCCCTTGTCGTCTTGATGGTCGGGGAGAGAGGATTCGAACCTCCGGCCCCTGCCTCCCGAAGGCAGTGCTCTACCAGGCTGAGCTACCCCCCGATACGGGATATCCGCCCGTTTGAAATCGCCGTGGGGCGGACACGGCATGTCTGCCACGGTACATGACCGGGCGGGCGTGTGTATAGGTCAAGCCGCGCACGCGCGCAAGAGGGAAGTTTGCCGTAATTTTGCCGTTTCCGCCAGCTGTCGGCCCTGTCGAAACGGGGTCCGCGTCAATGGCCGCGTTCAATCACGAAATCGACGATATCGCTCAGCGCCTGTTTCATCGGACCGTCGGCAAAGGGGGCGATGGCCGCATGGGCGTCACGCACATAGTCGCGCGCCCGGTCCATGGCGCGCGGCAGGGCGTCATGCCGGCCCATCAGGGACAGGGCCTGTTCCAGATCGCCGTCGCGCTGGTCCAGATCCTCCAGACAGCGTTTCCAGAACGCCTTTTCGGGGGCATCCGCACCAGCCAGCGCATAGATGACGGGCAGGGTCAGCTTGCCTTCCTGAAAATCATCGCCGACGGTTTTGCCCAGCGTTGCCTGCCGGGCGGAATAATCCAGAACATCGTCGACAATCTGAAAGGCGATACCCAGCGCTTGGCCAAAGGACCGAAGCCGGGCACGGGTGTCATCGTCCCCGTCGGCCACCACGCCGGCAATTTCGCACGCCGCCGCGAACAACACGGCGGTCTTGGCGCCGATGACATCCAGATATGTGGCCTCGTCCGTTGCAAGATCGCCCGTGGTGGTCAGTTGCAGTACCTCGCCCTCTGCAATGACGGACGATGCGGCCGACAGAATGCGCAGCACGTCCAGCGATCCATCCTCGACCATCAGCTCAAACGCCCGACTGAACAGAAAATCGCCGACCAGAACGCTGGCCTGATTGCCCCAGATTTCATTGGCGGTTTCCCGGCCCCGCCGCAGCGTGCTGGCATCGACCACATCGTCGTGCAGCAGGGTGGCGGTGTGAATGAACTCCACACACGCCGCCAGTTTGATATGACGTCTGCCTTCAAAGCCGATCAGCTGTGCACAGGCCAGCGTCAGAACGGGGCGCAGCCGCTTGCCGCCGGAAGACACCAGATGACCGGCCAATTGCGGGATCAGGGCCACCGGGCTTTGCATCCGGTCCAGGATACAGGCGTTCACGGCCGCCATGTCGTCAGCCACCAGAGCCTGTAACCGGTCCATGGCCGAGGGGCCGGATGGTTTCCCGTCCTGCCGGGTGGCCGCCGTGGCGGAGTGTTTTTCTGCGGCGCTGGCCGCAGGGGACAGTCCCCTCATGGGCGGACCTCTCTCGAGACAAGTGTCACTTCAAACAATATAGCCGCCTTGCGGTATGGGGTATATACCGCCGCGCGGGCGGACATTACTGACAGGGGCGCCCAAAGGCAAGGGGGCGCACATCATGCCGCACCGCCGGCCGGGCAAGGCGGACCGGAATGACAGGGCCGAAAACCAGACCGGATAATCGGGCCGGAAACGAACCGGAGCCGCACCGGAAAAACCGGACCGCTGCTGTCCGTCATCATTGACCGCCGCCCCAGGTCAAAGCATTCTGGAGTAGCGCATTCTGGGGTTTCGCATCGGGGCATATCAGGATCAGGGGCCTGCGCGGGCCTGGTGCAGTCCGGTATCCAGCTACGGCGCCCGGAAATATCTTGAAATATAGTATGAAAGCCACTGGAAAGCGCGGTACAGACGGAAACAGAGCCACAGACAAGGGAATTCAGACAACGGAATTCAGGGATAACGGCCCCAAGGATAATCACCCCAGGATAATCATCGCAGGCATACAAAGTATTCAGGTAATCATATGACCCAGTCTGACAGCCGGATGGACGCCGGCCGGGCCGGTGACATGCCGGACGGTTCCCCAGGCACCGTCATGCGGTCCGAGCATCCACACCGGTCCGACACGCAAACCTCGAAGAGTTCGGAGATCCCGGAGAGCTCGGAGATCCCAGAGAGCTCGGAAGGCCCGGAAACCATAGACGATTTTCTCGGCGGCACCGTCAGGCTGATACAGCCCCGGCACGGATACCGTGTCTCCATGGATACGGTCCTGCTGGCGGCGGCGATCCCGGCACATCCCGGTGACCGGGTGCTGGACGGCGGTGTCGGCACCGGTGGGGCGGCCCTCTGCCTGCGGGCGCGGGTGCCCGGTGTGCAGGTTCGCGGCGTGGATATTCAGGATGACCTGCTCGACTATGCCCGGCGCAACATCGCCTTCAACGGGGCCGGGGACGACATCGCGGTCGAACACAGCGACATTACGGCGCTGAACGGTGTCGAGGGTACTTTTGACCATGTGATGATCAATCCGCCCTATCTTGCGCGGGGGCACGGGATTCGCCCACCGGATGCCTCGAAAGGGCTGGCCCATATGGACAGCAGCGCCAGCCTGAAGGACTGGCTGCGCTACTGTCTGTATCATGCCAGGGTCAAGGGGACCGTGACCATTATTTACCGGGCGGACCGGATGGACGAGGTCATGGCCTATCTGCACCGCAGGGTGGGCGAGTTGACGGTGTTGCCGCTGTGGCCGCGCACCGGCATGCCGGCCAAGCGTGTGATCATTCAGGGCCGCAAAGGGGTTGCGGGGTCCGTGCGTCTGCTGCCGGGGCTGGCGCTGCACGGTCTCCATGACCGCTATTCGGCCGAGGCCGAGGCCGTGCTGCGGGACGGCGCTGCCCTGACGCTGCGCTGACACCCTTTGCCCCGGCGGCCGTCACTGCCTGGGCGCGGCGTCCAGCACCGCATGCGGTTTGACGGTGTGGAATCTTGGGCACCGCCGTTTTCCTGCGCCTTTTCCTGTTCTTGTCCCGTAACTTGCCCTTGTCCTTGCGGGGCAGGGCGGGCTAATCACATGGGGAAGCGCCCGTGCGGTCCGGATTTTCGGATTGGTTTCGGACCGGTGCGAACCATGCCGTTGTAAAGGATGGACCCGATGGGGATTGGCAAAGTGTTTTATGCGTTGCGCAAGCGCCTGTTTGGTGAAGGCGCGCCCATTGTCGCCGTCCTGCGGCTGGAAGGGGTGATCGGCGCCGGCGGACGCTTCCAGCAGTCGCTCAGCCTGACCCGCCTGGCCGAGCCGATCGAGCGTGCCTTCACCATGCCGGGCGTCAAGGCGGTGGCGCTGGCCATCAATTCGCCCGGTGGTTCGCCGGTGCAGAGCGCGCTGATCCTGCGACGTATCCGGGCCCTGTCGGATGAAAAGCACGTGCCCGTCATTGCCTTTGCCGAGGATGTGGCGGCCTCCGGCGGGTATATGCTGGCGTTGGCCGGCAGCGAGATCTACGCCCATGAGGCGTCCATCATCGGCAGTATCGGGGTGGTATCGTCCGGCTTCGGCTTTACCGGTGCGATTGATCGTCTGGGGATCGAGCGGCGACTCTATACGGCCGGTGCCAAGAAATCCATGCTGGACCCGTTCCTGCCCGAGGACGCCGAGGATGTGGAGCGTCTTGGCGCCATCCAGAAGGACGTGCACGATTACTTCAAATCCCTGGTCCGGGACCGTCGGGGCAAACGGCTGAAGGGCGCGCGTACCCGTATTTTCTCGGGCGAGGTTTTCACCGGCGAGGATGCGCGCAAGCTGGGCCTTGTCGACGGGCTCGGCGATCTGCGCGGTGTCATGCGCGAGCGTTTCGGCGAAAAGGTGCGTCTGCGTCCCGTCGAACAGCGCCGGCCCCGTCTGGGGTCGTTTCTGGGCCTCCGGCGCGGGGTGCCGGCCGAAGACGCCGCTGCCCGCGCCCTGGCCGGTACCGCCTTGACCGGTGACGGTTTGGCGTCCGGCCTGGGCCGTGGGGTTCTCGCCGCGGTCGAAGAAAGGCTTTGGTGGAACCGCTACGGTCTGTAGGGTGTCCTTGATCTGAATGTAAGGCAGCGGCACGGCAGGCATTGGGGGCAGGCATGGACGATACGCACCGGCAGAAACTGCGCGAATATCGTGAAAGCATCGACAATATCGACGCGGCCCTGGTTTTTCTGCTGGCCGAACGCTTCAAGATTACCAAGAAGGTCGGGTTTTACAAAAAGGAACACGACCTGCCGCCCGCCGATCCCTCGCGCGAAGGCGAGCAGATCGAACGTCTGCGGACGCTTGCCAGGTCCGCCAATCTGGACCCGGCCTTTTCCGAAAAATTTCTGCAATTCATTATCCGTGAGGTGATCCGCCACCATGAGCGTATCCGCGAAAGCGGTAGCCTGGAGCAGTCCCCGGCGGATGAATACACGGGCAAGGAGGACGGATCATGACCATCGGTTCCGACGAGGATCTTGAAAAAATGAAGGAAATCGGCGCTATCTGCCGGTCCGTTCTGGCGGCGATGCGTGCTCGTGTGTGTGAGGGAATCACCCCCCTGGAGCTTGACGATATCGCCGGGCGCATGCTGTCGGCCGCCGGCGCCCGCTCGGCGCCGAAACTGGCCTATGATTTTCCGGGCCATGCCTGCATATCCGTCGGTACGGCGGTGGCGCACGGCATTCCCGACGACCGCCCCTTGCGGGCGGGCGAAATGGTCAATATCGATGTCTCGGCGGAAAAGGACGGCTATTTCGCCGATACCGGCGCCAGCATGTGCGTCGGTGCGCCCTGCCGCGAGGTGGCGGCCCTGTTGAAGGCGACCGAGGACACACAGCGCCGCGCCATGTATACCGCACGGGCCGGCCGCCCCATAAGCGGCGTCGCCCGTATTGTCGAGGCGAGGGCGAAGCAGCATGGCTACCACATTGTCGAAGGCCTGAACGGACACGGCGTCGGCCGCTGGATTCATGAGGAGCCCAGAGTCAGCAACACGTTGAGCCTGGCACAGAAGGGCCGCCTGAAACGGGGACAGGTGATCACGGTCGAACCCTTTCTCGCCACCCGCAGCCGGTCCTATGTGGAGGATGCCGATGGCTGGACCCTGCGCTTGCAGGACGGCGGCCTTGGCGCCCAGTTCGAACATACCTTCGTCGTCACGGACGGCGCACCCATCGTCCTGACCTGACGGCTTTAGGACTGGGCAAGGGGTTCATGCCCTGACCGGGCAGATATTCCCTTACCCCCCTGCGGCCCTTGCTCCCCGCGGCCGTTGCCCCCTTCCGGCGCCTGTCCGACCGGTCTGAATATTCCTGCCGCCGGGGGCAAGACGGTTCACGCGCTTGACGCTGGCGGCGGTGGCGGCTAGCGTGCCCGCCACCTTCGCAATTGCAACAATTTTACCTCTCAGGATCATGGCCGAAACGACCGCCCACAAGGGCATGCCCTTCCAACAGATCATACTGACCCTGCAACGTTATTGGGCGGATCGCGGCTGCGTCATCCTCCAGCCCCATGACATGGAGATGGGGGCCGGAACCTTTCACCCCGCGACCACGCTGAAAGCGTTGGGGCCCGAGCCGTGGAAGGCCGCCTATGTTCAGCCCTGCCGCCGTCCGACCGATGGCCGCTATGGGGAAAACCCCATGCGTTTGCAGCATTATTACCAGTTTCAGGTCATCCTGAAGCCGTCGCCGAAGGATATGCAGGATCTGTATCTGGGGTCACTGGCGGCCATTGGTATCGACTCGGCGGTTCATGACATCCGCTTTGCCGAGGATGACTGGGAAAGTCCGACGCTGGGCGCCTGGGGCCTGGGGTGGGAAGTCTGGTGCGATGGCATGGAAGTCAGCCAGTACACCTATTTTCAGCAGGTGGGGGGTTTTGACTGCAAGCCGGTGTCCGGCGAACTGACATACGGGCTGGAACGTCTGGCCATGTTCGTGCAGGGCGTGGACAATGTGTATGATCTGGATTTCAACGGCGCCGGAACCTCTTACGGCGATGTGTTTCTGGAAAACGAACGCCAGCAGTCGGCCTATAATTTCGAGCATGCCGCCACGGACGCCCTGTTCGAGGCCTTTAAAAAGGCGGAAGACGAGTGCGCCAAACTGCTTGAGGCCGCATTGCCGCTGCCGGCCTACGAGCAGTGTATCCGGGCCTCTCACAGCTTTAACCTGCTGGATGCGCGCGGTGTCATTTCGGTAACGGAACGGCAGGCTTATATCGGGCGTGTGCGCGATCTCGCCAAGGGATGCTGCGCCGCCTGGATGACGACAAACGGGTGGGGGGAATAAAGGCCATGCCCGATCTGCTGCTGGAACTGTTGTCCGAGGAAATCCCGGCTCGCATGCAAGCCAGGGCGGCCGAGGACCTGAAGCGTCTGGTGACTGCCGCGCTGAAAGAGGCGGGTCTGTCGTTTGAAGCGGCCGCCGCCCATGTCACGCCGCGCCGTCTGGCGCTGACGGTCACCGGTCTGCCACCGGCCACGCCAGATGTGCGCGAGGAACGGCGCGGGCCGCGTGCCGATGCACCGGACAAGGCGGTCGAAGGATTTCTGCGCGGCGCCGGCATCACCCGCGATGCCTGCGAGGAACGGGAAACGCCGAAAGGCACTTTTCTGTTCGCGGTGATTGAACGACCCGGACGTGCCACCGCCGACATGCTGACCGATATCCTGCCGGCCATTATCCGCAAATTCCCCTGGCCAAAGGCACAGCGCTGGGGCAGCGCCTCCGCCACGATGGAAGCCTTACGCTGGGTGCGGCCGCTAAACTCCATCCTGTGCCTTCTGGACGGCGCGGTCGTGCCGTTTGACATCGACGGTATCGCCGCCGGTGACAGGACGGAAGGCCACCGTTTCATGGCCCCCGGTGCGTTCGCGGTGGACGGTTTCAACGGCTATAAAGCCGGGCTTCTGGACCATAAGGTCATTCTGGATACCGGGCGCCGCATGACGCTGATTGCCGATACGGCGCGCACCCTGGCGTCTGCCGCCGGGCTGGACTGGGTGGAAGATCAGGCATTGCTGGCGGAGGTTGCCGGCCTTGTCGAATGGCCGGTGCCGATGATCGGCAGTTTCGATCCCGCCTTTCTAACCGTGCCGGAGGAAGTGCTGATCCTGACCATGCGGCAGGACCAGAAATATTTTGTCCTGCGTGATCCCGTCACCGGCAGGTTGGCGCCGAAATTCATCTTCGTCGCCAATATCGAACCCAAGGACGGCGGCACTGCGGTGACGGCCGGCAATGAGCGCGTTCTGACGGCCCGGCTGGCGGACGCCAAGTTTTTCTGGGACCAGGATCTGAAGACACCGCTGGCCGCCCGTCTGCCGCAACTGGCCGATATTGTCTTTCATGACAGGCTTGGCACCGTGGCGGACCGGGTTGACCGCATGGCCGCACTGGCCGGGGCGCTGGCCGACTATATCCCGGACTGCCGCCCCGAGACGGCGCGCAGCGCCGCCGGACTGGCCAAGGCCGATCTGGTCAGCAGCATGGTTCATGAATTTCCGGAAGTGCAGGGCGTCATGGGTCGTTACTATGCCATGGCGGAAGGCATGGACGCCGCCGTCGCCGATGCCATCCGCGATCATTATGCCCCTCTCGGCCCCGGCGATGCCTGCCCGACCGCGCCGGTCAGTGTTGCCGTGGCACTGGCCGAAAAACTGGATACCCTCGTCGGCTTTTTCGGCATCGGTCAGCCGCCGACGGGCAGCAAGGACCCTTACGCGCTGCGCCGGGCGGCGCTGGGCGTTATCCGCCTGATCACGGAAAACGGTCTGCGGCTGCCGCTGGCCGGTATCGTGAAAGGGGCGACCTCTTTCCATAAGGGTGCGGTGGAGGACCCGACCGGCGACCTGCTTGCCTTTCTGGCCGACCGGCTGACGGTGCAGCAGCGCGAGCTTGGCGTGCGCCATGACCTGATCGATGCCGTGTTCGCCAAGGGGGACGACGATCTGGTGCGGATTCTGGCCCGTGTGGCGGCCCTGGACGCCTTCCTGAAAACCGATGACGGGGAAAACCTGCACGCCGGCTACAAACGCGCGGCCAATATTCTCAGGATCGAGGAAAAGAAGGACGGCACGTCCTACAGTCCGCTGGAAACACGCCCCGCCGGCATGGAGCCGGCGGAAGAGGATCTGTTCGACGCCCTGGCGGCGGCAACGGCGCGCGCGGATGCCGCGCTTGATGCCGAGGATTTCGCTGCCGCCATGGCGGTACTGGCGGCCCTGCGTGCACCGACGGACCGGTTTTTTGACGATGTGACGGTCAATGCCGGGGATGCGGACGTGCGTCAGCGCCGTCTGCGTCTCCTGGCGCGGATCCGGGATGCGATCGACCATGTCGCCGATTTTGGCAAAATTGAAGGATGACGGCGATCCGCCGGCACCATGTCAATCCGGGGGTGACGGCGTCACGGAATTGACATATTAGGGCTGATCAGGGGCGTCGAAAACGGATTAAGGGCGCAGACAGATTCAGGAGGATAACGGCATGGGCCAATGGGTGTACCGTTTCGGTGACGGTTCGGCGGAAGGCCGCGCCGACATGAAGGAACTTCTGGGTGGCAAGGGGGCCAATCTGGCGGAAATGGCCGCGCTTGGCCTGCCGGTGCCGCCGGGCTTTACCATCACGACCGAAGTCTGCACCTATTATTACGACCATGACCGCCAGTATCCTGGCTCTCTGCGCGCGGACGTGGACGGTACCCTCAAGGCGGTTGAGACAAGCGTCGGCGCGGCGTTCGGCGATACCGACAATCCGCTTCTGGTATCCGTACGCTCGGGTGCGCGGGTGTCCATGCCCGGCATGATGGACACGGTCCTCAATCTCGGCCTCAACGATGAAACGGTGCAGGGTCTGGCGCGGCAAAGCGGCGATGACCGCTTCGCCTGGGACAGCTACCGCCGTTTTATCCAGATGTATGGCGACGTTGTCCTCGGCGTCGACCACCATCATTTCGAGGAACTGATCGAAATCCACAAGGAGGAACGCGGTCAGGATCTGGACACCGAACTGCAGGCCGAGGACTGGAAAATCCTCGCCGGGCGGTTCAAGGACAAGGTGGCCGAGGTGCTGGGCCATCCCTTCCCGCAGGATGTGGGCGAACAGCTCTGGGGGGCCATCGGTGCCGTTTTCGGCAGCTGGAGGATCGACCGGGCGAAAACTTACCGCCGTCTTCACGCCATTCCCGAGGATTGGGGCACGGCGGTCAATGTGCAGGCCATGGTGTTCGGCAATATGGGTGACACATCGGCGACCGGCGTTGCCTTTACCCGCAATCCGGCCACGGGCGAACATGCGATTTACGGCGAATATCTCATCAACGCGCAGGGCGAGGATGTGGTGGCCGGTATCCGGACGCCGCAGCATCTGACGAAAGCCGCGCGGGAAAACGCCAACCATGCCGGCGGCAATGCGGGGCCGTCCATGGAAGAAAGCATGCCTGATGTCTTTTCCCAGCTCAGTGATGTGTTCGTGCGGCTGGAAACCCATTACCGCGACATGCAGGACATCGAATTCACCGTCCAGCGCGGCAAGCTGTGGATGTTGCAGACCCGCAGCGGCAAGCGCACGGCGAAAGCCGCCCTGAAAATCGCCGTCGATCTGGCGTCCGAAGGGCTGATCGATGAAAAAACCGCCGTCACGCGGGTGGAGCCCGCCGCCCTTGACCAGTTGTTGCACCCGACCCTCGACCCCGATGCCCCGCGCGATCTGCTGACGCGTGGCTTGCCCGCATCGCCCGGTGCGGCGTCCGGCAGTGTGGTGTTTGACGCGGACGAGGCCGAGCGCCGCGCCAAGGCCGGCGACCGGGTCATCCTGTGCCGGGTGGAAACCAGCCCCGAGGATATCCACGGCATGCATGCCGCCGAGGGTGTGCTGACGGCGCGTGGCGGCATGACCAGCCATGCGGCGGTGGTGGCGCGCGGGATGGGACGCCCCTGTGTCTCCGGTGCCGGGCAGATCCGCATCGATGCCAAGGCCGGGGTGATGACCTGCGGCGGCCGCCAGATTGCCGAGGGCGATGTCATCACGCTGGACGGGTCGTCGGGCGAGGTTTTCGTGGGCGAGGTCAAAACCCTTCAACCGGAACTGGCCGGCGATTTCGCCACCCTGATGCGCTGGGCCGATACGTACCGCCGGCTGCGGGTGCGGACCAATGCCGACACGCCGCCTGATTCGAAAACCGCCCGTGAATTCGGCGCCGAGGGCATCGGCCTGTGCCGGACGGAACATATGTTTTTCGATGACAACCGCATCGTTGCCGTCCGTCAGATGATCCTGGCCGACGACCGGGCCGGGCGGGAAGAGGCCCTGGCCAAACTGTTGCCCATGCAGCGGGACGATTTTGAGGGGATTTTCCGCGAGATGTCCGGCCTGCCGGTCACCATCCGCCTGCTGGACCCACCCCTGCATGAATTCTTGCCGCGCGAGGACAGTGAATTCGCCGAAGTGGCCGCTGCCATGGGCGTGGACGCCAAGGCCCTGAAGGACCGGGCCGAGGACCTGTCCGAATTCAACCCCATGCTGGGTCACCGGGGGTGCCGCCTGGGCATCACCTATCCCGAGATATATGAAATGCAGGCCCGCGCCATTTTCGAGGCCGCGATCGCCGTCACCACCGGCGACGGCGATCCGGTTGAACCGGAAATCATGATTCCCCTGGTCGCCACCGAGAAGGAACTGTCCATCCTGCGCGGCCATGTGGAAGCCGTGGCCGAGGCCGTTTTCCGCGAAAAGGGAACCTCCGTGCCCTATAAGGTCGGCACCATGATCGAACTGCCGCGCGCGGCCATCTGCGCCGATCGCATCGCGGGTGCGGCCGATTTCTTCTCCTTCGGCACCAACGATCTGACGCAGACGACCATCGGCATCAGCCGCGATGACGCCAGCCGGTTCCTGGACCCTTATGTCAAAATGGACATTTTCCCGCAGGACCCCTTTGTGTCGCTGGATGTGGACGGGGTCGGCACGCTGGTGTCCATGGGCGCGGACAAGGGCCGTGCCGTCAAGCCGGACCTGAAAATCGGCATTTGCGGCGAGCATGGCGGCGATCCGGCCTCCATCACCTTCTGCGAGGGACTGGGGCTGGATTATGTATCCTGCTCGCCCTTCCGGGTGCCGATTGCCCGTCTGGCGGCGGCACAGGCCGCCATTGCCGCTGAAAAACAGGGATAGTTTTCATCCGACCCTGAGAAACCGGCCTCCGCCAGATGTTTGGATAGGCGCCCGGTCAGGTACTTGCACCGCGCGGCCCTGGCGGGCGGTGCAAGGCACTGCACTTTAGACACACAGGCCTGGGCGGATGATCGGGGCGTGTGTTTTCGGTCCGTGCTTCAGAAGGCTGCGTTAAAGGGAAGGTCTCAGGGCAATGCCGTCCGCGTTAAGCTCCGCTTCCCGGTGTTCCAGCCGCAGCAGGGCCAGTACCGCCCCGTCAGCGGCAGCGCGCACGTCGCCCGCGGCCTTGCCTTCGGCGGTGACGATGGCGGCTCCGGGGGATGGCATGCCCCCTTGCGGCACCATCGGCACCAGACATTTTTTCAGGCTGGTGCGGTGTTTCATGCGGGCTGTCAGCTCCTGGCCCACATAACAGCCTTTTTCAAAGGAAACCCCGTTCAGGACTTCTGCGTTCGTCTCCAGCCAGAAATCCTTTTCCGTTTTCAACTCCGAACTGCCGGATGGAATGCCAAGGGACAGCCGTTTCGCGTCATAGGTTTCGCGCGCGAGCGCCGTGCCTGCCGGCTGGCTGTCCTTGGGACCATACCAGCGCTTGCCCAGTGCGGCGGCGCGCGGGTCCGCAACGGTCAGGCCGTCCACCGCACTGTCCGTGCCGGACGTACCGTTGTCCCACAGGGCGCACACGCCCATACGGTCGCGTTCGTCAACAATGTCCACCTCGGCCCGCAATTTGTACAGCGTCAGTTTACGGATCAGGTCGTCGAGGCGGGAGGCTTCCGCGTCAAGCAGCAGGTCCGCACCGTCACTCAGCAAAATCAGATCGAACAGCACTTTCCCTTGCGGTGTCAGCAGGCCGGCGTATACGGCGTGCGTATCGTCGGCCTGCGGGACGTCATTGGTGATCAGGCCGTCTATGAAGGGTCTGGTTTCCGGCCCGCTCAGACGCAGGACGGCGCGGTCGTCAAGGGGAAGACACTGGAACGGCATGGCAGGCCTCATATCAGGGGAAAGAATACATGGGTTAAATCAGGACAAAATTGGTCCGTTATTAGGGTTCACATGGGCCAGTTTTCCGTCGGGGTCAAGGGACTTCGGGACAATCGCGCCTGCCTCGCAGGCTGTGCTTGTGCCCGGCCCGGTCTCTTGGCTACAACAGCCGCATACACAGATACCCCAAGACCCGTACAGAGAAGACCCGTCATACAGGGCGGCCATATTGCTCCAAATGTGCCGCACCGGGTGTAAAGGATTCCCATGTGCCTTTTCCGCAATGACTGTGCTGTCAGCCTGCCGGCCCTTGTGGCGAGGAACCGCGACCGATGCCACTCTTTATTTGCGCGGCGGCTGCCATGGTTCGCCACATGTCCTGACGGTGTTCCGGTAACGGGATGACGGGTATGATCGACTGGGTGGGATATATGCTGTGGGGGCTGGCGTTCGGTTTTGCCCTGTCCGCGCCTTTCGGGCCCGTCAATATCGTGGTGCTGCAACGTACCCTGTTCGGCCGGGCCCGGCACGGTGTGGTCATCGGTCTTGGCGCCGCATTGGGCGATGCCTTTTACGCCGGTCTGGCCGCATTCGGTCTGAACTTCGTGCACGACATTATCGACACCCACGTCCTTGTCCTGAAAATCCTCGGCGCCGCGATCATGGGGGGGCTTGCCGTTTATATCTGGCGGGCCCACCCGCATATGGAAACGGTGGACCGGATGCGCCCGCTGAAGGGTGGGGTTTTTCGCAGCACGGTGGCCTGTTTCATGATCACATTGACCAATCCTGGGGTCTTTTTCGGCCTGCTGGCCTTTTACACGGCGGCGGGTATCGGCGACCTGGGAGCGGACAGCGGTCATCCGTTCATGGATGCCAGCGGCCTTGTCCTTGGGGTTTTTCTCGGGGCTGCGGTCTGGTGGGTCTGTCTGTCGGGCATCGGCCTTTCACTGCGCGGCCGGATCAATGACGAACTTCTGCTGCGGTTGAACCGGGGGTCCGCCGTTTTGATCGGGCTTTTCGCCGGTGCCGCGGCCCTCAGTGTCTTCTTCCACATACCGGTGTGACCTTGTGGGTCTCCCCGGACCGTTGACCGGTCCGGCAGTCGGAAATGATGCTTTGGGGTTGGTCCCGTAAGGGCCCCTGGGTGCGTGCTTATGGGGCAATCCACCGGCCCTGTGGAATATATCTAATGACAATTCTATGAAAGTTCTTGGCATTGCTTGGATTTTTGCCGCCCCTGCGTGCTTGATCCTTGCGGAGTCGGGCAGTATAGTTGCCGCGACGCCACTGTGCGGAAGCCTGTCTACCAGGGGCTTCAAGGGTTTCCGCGCGTAATGATAATGGTCCTTTGGGTCTGTAATTACCTTGATGCGACCCGATCTGTTGGAGGGAGCAAGCATGACGTCCAAGCGCCTGGGCTCGAAATTTGCCTTTATAACCATTGCGACCCTGCTGCTGGCCGCCTGCAGCCAAACGCCGGAACCGGAAACAGAAACCGTCGACACGGAGATTGACCAGGGTGAGACCGAATCCGGTCGCCCGGACAGTGTCGATCAGGATCAGGTGATCCAGGATCAGGTGGACCCGTATGGGACGGCCGATCAGGAAAGCCTGACGGCCTATGCCGGTGATCGTATCTTCTTTGATTATGACAGTTCAGAACTGACCGCCCGCTCCCGCGATGTATTGCGCAAGCAGGCCGATTGGCTGAACCATTTCCCCCGTCAGCGCGTGACCATCGAAGGGCATTGTGACGAGCGTGGAACCCGCGAATACAATCTGGCCCTGGGCGAGCGCCGGGCCAATGCGGTAAAGAATTATCTGGTCGCTCTGGGTGTGCCGTCCAGCCGTCTTGGCACTATATCCTACGGCAAGGAACGTCCGGCCGTTGTCGGCAACAGCGAACAATACTGGCGCCAGAACCGCCGCGGCGTTCTGGTCGTCGAGTAAAGCGCAGCGTTCGTCTTGATCAGGCCCCGCTCCGGTCTTGCCGGGGCGGGGTTTTCGCATTTATGAATATGGCCATTATTGTGCCCAGTATTACAAATATGCTCAGCCTCTATAAGGCGGTTTGAGTATTGCCGACAGCCATCTGATTTGCCTGCCGGCCTGAAGATCCGGCATTCCGGTAGTGGGGACAACCGGGTCGCGGCAAAATGTTTCCGGTCATGGTTCGGCAGGGACGATGTAAAGATTTTGGCTGTGTAAACATTTGTATATGCCGGGTATCCACGGTGCCGGTGTCTGCGGGGCGATGGGATCGCCATGTCAGTGCACCGGTACAGCGGGCAACCGCAAAGACGACAGGGAGAGTACCGTGAGCCGTGACAAAGTCTTTTTCCGTCCGCGATATGTTTTCATGATCGCTGCGTCCTGCGCCGCGTTGGTCACCCTGACAATGGTCACGGGCGACGATGTGTCGGCGCAGGGCCGCGACCTGGACCGCCGTATTGACCGCATTGAGCGTCAGTTGCGTGCCTTGCAGAGGCGTGTTTTCGGCACGGAAGGCGAGCCCGCGGCCCCTCTGCCGGACGCCCCCGCCGCAACCGGTTCGGGCGCGGCCGACACCCGTCGCCTGCTGGCCGATCTTGCGGTCCAGGTCGGCGCGGTGGAGCGGCAGATGCGTGACCTGACTGGGCGTCTGGAAAAGCTTGAATTCGATCAGCGCCGTGTCAGCAATGCCTTGTCCCGTACGGAGCAGGCGGTGATGGCCCTGCGGACCACCGCGCCCCCGGCCGATGACGCCGAACCGGATGCGGCATCCGGAACCGCTGCCGGGGCAACGGCAGCATCGCCGCCCACCGCCGCGCCCGCAGTGCCGGAAAATGCGCCCGTGGCCCTGCCGGACGGCAATATGGAAGCCCGGTATCAATATGCCTTCGGCTTTGTCCGCAGCAACGATCTGGACCGGGCGCAAAAAGCGCTTGGCCTGTTTCTCGAGGCTCACCCGACGGGCGAGTTGACCGGCAATGCAAAATACTGGATGGGCCGTGTGGAGCTGCGTCAGGGCCGTCCCGCGCAGGCAGCGCGGCATCTTCTGTCCGTGATCGACGACCATCCGGACCATGAAAAGCGCGGCGATGCGCTGGTGGAACTGGCGGATGCCCTGATCCAGCTTGACAGCAATACCGAAGCCTGCGACGCGCTAGCCGAATTTCGCCGGATCGGCGACAATGTTAGCCCCCGCCTTCAGGCGCGTGCCCGCCGTCTTGGCGAAACCGCCGGATGCCGCACCTGACCACCGACACAGGTGATCCTTTTACCGCTTCTGAACTGGACGCGGCCCTGTCCCGTCTTGGCGTTGCCGTGTCCGCCGGACTGGCCGTGGCCGTGTCGGGCGGGGCTGACAGCATGGCGCTGGTTCATCTCGCGGCACGTTGCCGTCCGGTGGTGGCGCTGACGGTGGATCACGGTCTCAGACCCGCTTCCGCGTCCGAGGCCGCTTTTGTCGCCCGTTTGCTGGGACAGGCCGGGATTGCCCATCACCGTCTTGCCTGGCAGGGGGTAAAACCGGCCACCGGCGTGCAAGCGGCGGCGCGTGCGGCCCGTTACGGCCTGATGGCCGCCTGGTGCCGTGACAACGGCATCGACACGCTGGCGACCGCCCACCACCGCGAAGATCAGGCCGAGACAGTGCTGCTGCGGCTGGCGCGCGGCAGCGGCCTGACCGGCCTGGCTGCCATGCGCGGTCGTACACTTGTGCCCGGGTGCCGCGAGACCGCCCTGGTGCGGCCCCTTCTCGATCAGCCGAAAAGCCGCCTGACCGCTTTTCTCAAGGCTGAAAATATCGACTGGATTGAAGACCCGTCCAACGAAGATCCGTCCTACACGCGGGTTCAGGCGCGCCGGTTGCTGAAGGCGCCGCCCCTCGAAGGGCTGACACCGGCCCGTCTGGCCGATACCGCCCGGCGTCTGGCCCGGGCCCGCGATGCGCTGGACCATTATGTGGATCAGTGGGGGCGCCAGTATATCGTCTGTGCGGCCGAGGGCTTTGCCTCTCTTGACCGCGCCGGTCTGGCCCTTGCCCCGGATGAGGTGATATTGCGCGCGCTCGCCGCCACGGTGAAATGGGTGTCGGGAAAGGGTATGGGGACACAGGGTGGCGCAGGCGGCGTTTACGGCCCGCGCGGGGACCGTCTGGAAGACCTATTGCTGGCCCTGCGCGATCCCGCTTTCAGGGGCGCGACACTGGCGGGGACACGGTTTCTCATCCGGCGTGGCAGTCTGTTTATCGTGCGGGAACTGGCCGCGATGCCATCCACGACGCTGACCCCAGGGCAAACTCTGCTATATGACGGGCGTTTCCGCGTGCACATGCCGGATGTCATGCCATCGTCTTCGGCGTTTGTGGCGGCCCCCCTCGGAACAGCGGGCTGGAACAGTCTGCCTGCGCCATCCGTGGCGGTCTGCCGGGACAAATTGCCGCACGATGTGGCCGTGGTCCTGCCGGCCGTCTTCAGCGGGGACAGGCTGGTGAGCATTCCCCACTGGCCGGATCTGATCCCCGGGTCGGTATCTGCGCCGGCAATCCGGATTGCCCCTGCCGGTCCGCCTCCTTTTTCAGGGGCTTAGGCCGAGCGTTTACGTTTTCACGGAAAAACGGGGCGCTCACGGTCAATTGTTCTTGCAAGCACGGCCGGGCACCTTATGTCTAGCAGGAAGGACGTGCGCCGGATGCCGGCTCTCACCCCACCGGGATGTGGGAGCGTGCTTTTTTTGTATCCGCATGTCCATGGCATGCGTACATGGTATATGCGGCATCGGCAAACCGTCCCGGCGCACGGGACGTGACAGTCACAACCTTGACAGGACGGGCGGGGCAACGCCGCCTTCCCAACAGAAAAGGTAACGATCGTGAACGGACTTATGCGAAATGCGCTGGTATGGGGGTTGATTATCCTCCTGCTTCTGGCGCTCTTCAACCTGTTCCAGGGCAACAATGCCCAGGTGCCCGAAATCGCCTACAGCCAGTTCCTTGAAGCGGTGGAGCAGAACCGGGTCGCACGGGTTGAGATCGAGGGCCAGGACCTGACCGGCGAATATACCAGCGGCGAACGCTTCCGCTCGGTCATGCCCTACGACAACAAACTGGTTGATCGCCTGACCGCCAACAATGTGATCATGGAGGTCAAGAAGGAAGACAGCGGCATCTTCGTCGGCATGCTTTTGTCCTGGTTGCCTTTCCTGCTGATCATCGCGATCTGGATTTTCTTCATGCGGCAGATGCAGGGCCGGGGCGGCGGCGGCGGCGCCATGGGCTTCGGCAAGTCACGTGCACGCCTGCTGACGGAAAAGCAGGGTCGCGTCACCTTCGAGGATGTGGCCGGTATCGAGGAAGCCAAGGAGGAACTGGAGGAAATCGTCGATTTCCTGAAGGATCCGCAAAAATTCCAGCGCCTGGGCGGCAAAATCCCCAAGGGCGCGCTGCTCGTCGGACCGCCGGGGACCGGTAAGACACTGCTGGCCCGCGCCATTGCCGGCGAGGCCAATGTGCCCTTCTTCACCATTTCCGGCTCCGATTTTGTCGAAATGTTTGTCGGTGTCGGCGCCAGCCGTGTCCGCGATATGTTCGAACAGGCCAAGAAAAATGCCCCCTGCATCATCTTTATCGACGAGATTGACGCGGTTGGCCGGCACCGCGGCGCGGGCCTGGGCGGCGGCAATGACGAACGCGAACAGACATTGAACCAGTTGCTGGTCGAAATGGACGGATTCGAGGCGAACGAAGGCATCATCATTATTGCCGCCACCAACCGCCCCGACGTTCTCGACCCGGCTCTGCTGCGTCCGGGACGGTTCGACCGTCAGGTCGTTGTGCCCAATCCCGATATTAAAGGCCGCGAGAAAATTCTTGCCGTGCACATGCGCAAGATTCCCATGGCACCCAATGTGGACGCCAACACCATTGCCCGCGGCACACCCGGTTTTTCCGGCGCTGATCTGGCCAATCTGGTCAATGAGGCGGCGTTGATGGCGGCCCGGCGCGGTAAAAAGCTCGTCTCCATGGCAGAATTCGAGGACGCCAAGGACAAGGTGATGATGGGCACCGAGCGTCGCACCATGGTGATGACGGAGGACGAGAAAAAGCTGACCGCCTATCACGAAGGGGGCCACGCGCTGGTCTCGCTGCACTGCAAGTCGTCCGACCCCATCCACAAGGCGACCATCATTCCGCGCGGCCGCGCGCTTGGCATGGTGATGCGCCTGCCGGAGCGGGACGAATATTCCCAAAGCCGCGAGAAGATGCATGACAATCTGGCCATTGCCATGGGCGGCCGCGCGGCCGAAGAACTGATCTTCGGTCATGAGGCGGTGACAAGCGGCGCGGCCAGCGATATCCAGTACGCCACCAATCTGGCCCGAAACATGGTCACACAGTGGGGCATGTCGGACAAGCTGGGCCCGCTGCAATATTCCGCCAACGAGGAAGAGGTTTTCCTCGGCCATTCCGTGGCACGCCAGCAGAATGTGTCCGAGGACACCGCCAATCTGATCGATTCCGAGATCAAGACCTTTGTCGGCGGCGCGCATGATCGGGCCATGCAGATTCTGAAGGACCATCTGGACGATCTGCACACCCTGGCCGTGGCCCTCTTGGAATATGAAACTCTGAGCGGTGACGAGATCAAGGCCTTGTTGAAGGGCGAGGATATCCGCAAGGATGAAGGCCCCGGACCGTCCGCGCGTCCGCCGCAATCCGCCGCCCCGACAAGCGCGGTGCCCAGCGCGGGACTTGATCATGGTGAACCCCAGCCCGAAGGCTGATGCCTGCGGGCGTCGTGTGTCGCGGATGACATGTCGATGACGGACGACACGAATATACAGGATGCCGGCGGGCTGAGGATTTATCTTCAGCCCGCCGGTTTTCTTTATGGAGGTAAGGGATTGCCCGTCGCGGGCGCCGCCCTGCGCGCCCTGGCCGTGCGTGCGGTTGTCCGCGATATGTCGGCGCCCGGCTCACGGTTGACGGATACCCTTGTGCCCTATGACGATTTGCGGGCGTTCCGCGAAACGCTGCCGTCCGGCCTTGGGCCAGTCTTTGATGCCCAGTTGGCCCGGATGACGGCGGCGCGTCCACCGCTCGTATTCGATACCGCAAACGACCGGGGCGACGCCGTCAGTATGCCCTTCACGCGTGCCCGTATCATGGGCGTGCTGAACGTCACACCCGACAGCTTTTCCGATGGCGGCAAATTCGTCGATGTGGACAGAGCCGTGGCTCACGCCCGTGCCATGGCGGCCGCTGGAGCCGATATCATCGATGTCGGCGGTGAATCCACGCGGCCCGGCGCCACACCGGTATGGGAAGGCGAGGAAGCCGCACGTGTCATTCCCGTGATTGCGCGACTGGTGGCCGACGGTCTGACTGTCAGCGTCGATACCCGCCATGCCGAGGTGATGCGTCAGGCGCTGACGGCCGGCGTTCATATCCTGAATGATGTGTCGGCCCTGACCCATGACCCGGACAGTCTGGCCGTTGCCGCCGGCAGCGATGCCCCTGTGGTCCTGATGCATGCCAAGGGTACCCCCGCCGATATGCAGGATGCGCCGGCCTATGACGATGTGCTGCTCGATGTGTTCGACGCGCTGGACACCCATGTCCGCCGCGTTGAAGCCGCCGGAATCGAGCGGAGCCGGCTGATCCTTGATCCTGGACTTGGGTTCGGCAAGCGGGTGGTGCGGGACAATGTGGCCCTGTTGGCCGGTGCGGCGCTGTTCCACAGTCTGGGCTGCCCATTGCTTGTGGGGGCGTCGCGCAAGCGCTTTATCGGTGCCCTCACCGGTGTCGACGAGGCGGGCGACCGGCTGGCGGGATCGTTGGCGGCGGCACAGGCGGCGGCGCTGGCCGGGGTGCAGATTGTCCGTGTTCACGACGTCGCTGAAACCCGTCAGGCTCTCAGCCTTGCGCAGGCACTTGCCGATGGTGCACAGATGGATATGGCCGGCATGGACGCGTGGCGACCCGGGCGTTAAACTCCGCCACATTTTATGGCGGCGCTGGAAAAAGCGTGCGCCAATCCATCCGGTTAATGGAGTATCAGACGTATGGAACGACGCTATTTCGGCACCGACGGAATACGCGGCCGGGTCAATCAGGGCGCGATGACACCGTATGCGGCATTGCATGTCGGGCTGGCAGCCGGACGCCATTTCATCCGCGGGGACCACGTCCACCGCGTGGTCATCGGCAAGGATACGCGCCGCTCCGGATATATGTATGAACCGGCACTGGCCGCGGGGTTCACCGCTGCCGGCATGGATGTGATCATGGTCGGGCCCATGCCGACACCGGCGGTGGCCATGCTGGTCAAATCCTTGCGGGCCGACCTTGGCGTCATGATTTCCGCCAGTCACAATCCGCATTATGACAACGGTCTGAAATTTTTCGGACCTGACGGATATAAACTGTCCGACGCTCAGGAACATGCCATCGAAGACCTGATCGACGCGGCGGGCGACGATCATCTGGCGGCGCCGGACGCTCTGGGCAAGGCCACGAGGCTGGAAGATGCGCGCGGCCGCTATGTGGAATTCGCCAAGGCGACGGTGCCCGCCGGTGTCACGTTTGACGGGCTGAAAGTGGTCGTGGACTGCGCTCACGGTGCCGCATACAAGGTGGCCCCCACCGTTCTTTGGGAATTGGGGGCCGAGGTGGTGCCGGTCGGTGTGGCGCCCGATGGCTTCAACATCAATGACGCCTGCGGGTCCACCGCGCCGGAGGCGATGTGCACGCGCGTACGGGCAGAGGGCGCCGATCTGGGTATCGCACTTGACGGGGATGCCGACCGTCTGATCCTGTGCGATGAAACCGGGCGTATTGTCGATGGCGATCAGATCATGGCGTTGATCGCCCGGACCTGGGCCCGCGACGGGCGGTTGAAGGGCGGCGGCCTGGTGACCACCGTCATGTCCAATCTGGGACTGGAACGGGTGCTGTCCGGTGACGGTCTGACACTGGAACGGACCCGCGTCGGTGACCGCTATGTGGTTGAACGCATGCGCCGGGGCGGGTTCAATGTGGGCGGTGAACAGTCCGGTCACATCGTGTTGTCCGATTTCACAACAACGGGTGACGGTCTGGTGGCTGCCTTGCAGGTGATGACGGAAATGCAGCGTGCCGGCCGTCCGGCGTCCGAGGTTTGCGCCCAGTTTACAGCCGTGCCCCAGCTTCTGAAAAATGTCCGTTACAGTGGTGGCGATCCATTGTCCGCGGACGGCGTGGCCCGGTCCATCCGGGCGGCAGAGGCTGAAATCGGCGACAGCGGCCGTCTGGTCATCCGGAAATCGGGAACCGAGCCGCTGATCCGTGTCATGGCCGAAGGCGACAATGACGCGCAGATCACCCGGCTTGTCGACGATATCTGCCGGGAAATCGAGGCCGCGACCCGATGACCGCAATAAAGGGGGAGGACAGCGGGACCCGGTCGCCGGATGGTCCCGGGCGTGTGCTGATCATTGCCGGGTCCGATCCATCCGGCGGCGCCGGTATTCAGGCCGACATCAAGACGGTTACCCGTCTGGGACACTATGCGGCTGCGGCGATCGTGGCACTGACGGTACAAAATACGACCGGCGTCAGCGGCGTTCATCTGGTGCCGGAAGACATCGTGCGCGGTCAGATTTCCGCCGTTCTCGATGATATCGGTGCGGACGCCGTGAAAATCGGCATGCTGGCCAATGCCGATATCATCACGGCGGTGGCGGACAGCCTGGACGCCGCCGGTTATACCGGACCCGTGGTTTTGGACCCGGTCATGGTGGCCACCAGCGGGGACCGCCTGCTGGCAGACGATGCGGTGGATGCCCTGAAAACCCGTCTGTTGCCACGTGCCAGTCTGGTCACACCCAACCTGCCGGAAGCCACGGTGCTGACCGGGCTGGGCATGGATACCAAGGCGGCCATGGAACAGGCCGGACAGGCCCTGATAGCCGCCGGTGCCGGTGCTGCCCTGATCAAAGGCGGGCACGGTCGGGAGACCGTGCTGACCGATATTCTGGTCACGCCCGACAGCTGCATGCGTCTGACGGGACCGCGCATCGAGACACGCCATACCCATGGTACGGGATGCACATTATCAAGCGCTGCCGCAACCGGCCTGGCAGCGGGGCTGCCTTTGCCGGAGGCCTGCCGCCTGGCCCATGCCTTTGTCCGCAGTGCTATTGAAAACGCGCCGGGGTTTGGGGCAGGGCACGGGCCTCTCGGCCATGAGCGGGCAGAGGTGGCATAATGACGGACCTGTTTTACCGCGATAGCAATGATACGGGCGCTGTCAGGGACGCGGTGCCGCTGATACTGCTGCACGGCCTGTTCGGATCTGCAGACAATCTGGGTGCACTGGTGCGCGGTCTGTCGGGTGACCGGCGGGTGATCGCCGCTGATCTGCGGAACCATGGGCGCAGCCCTCATGTGGATGCCATGGGATATGGTGTCATGGCGGACGATGTGATCGCATTAATGGACCGGCTGGGTCTGGATCGTGTCGATCTGTTCGGCCATTCCATGGGCGGTAAGGTGGCCATGCAATTGGCGCTGGACCACGGGGACCGTGTACATCGGCTGATTGTCGGCGACATTGCTCCGGTTACCTATCCCTCTCACCACACTGATATCCTGCGCGGTATGGAAAAGGTGGCCGCCGCCGCGCCCGACAGTCGCAAGGGCGCTGACGATATTCTGAAAGCCTATGTTGAAACCGATGCCGTACGCGGTTTTCTTTTGACCAATTGGCGCCGTGCGGAGGACGGTCTGTGGGGGTGGCGGTTGAACCTGCCGGTGCTGGTGCGGGATTACGGTGCCATTGCCGCCGGCAATGATGACGGCATGCCCTTTGCCGGACCGGCGCTGTTTCTGCGCGGCGGGGTGTCCGATTATGTTGGGCCCGAACATCGGGACAGAATTTTAGCCTTGTTTCCAAAGGCAAGTGTCCGCACAATCGAACAGGCGGGGCATTGGTTTCATGCGGAGAAACCCGACATGACGATAAGGCAGATCGTTAAATTTCTGGATTCACCTTAAATCAATATTTTGCAGGCATGGTATCCGGGTGATGGAACGTTTGTTGGAAACTGTGGGTTATTTGGCCGGCCTTGCGCTTTGTTTTGCTGTCGGACTGGGCTTTTCCGCCGGACAGGCCGGTGTTTCCGCTGAGCCTCTTGAATCTTATGTCCAACGCTATGACCGCTATTTTTCCGACCGGCTGAACAGCGCTCCGTTGCCCGGCGGGGCGTTTGCCGTTGTGGCCGGCGGGCGCATCGTCCATATCGCCACATTCGGGACCCGTGACGCACTGAAGGGGGCGCCTGTCAATGCGGACACGGTTTTTCCCATCGCGTCCGTATCCAAAACCTTTGCCGGGACGCTGACCGCCATGCTGGTGGCGGAGGACCGCTTTACCTGGGAAGACCCGCTTGTCCGCTATGTCCCCGATTTCCGCCTGAAGGACCCTGCAGGGGCCGGGCGGCTGACGGTGCGGCACGCGCTCAGCCATTCCACGGGGCTGGTACCCAATGCCTATGACAATCTGCTCGAAGCGGGACAGTCGGTTGACAAGATCATACCCAAGTTCCGCAGCGTTAAGCCCCTCTGCCGTCCCGGACGTTGCTATGGTTATCAGAATATCGTCTTCAGCCTGATCGAGCCGGTGATCGAAAAATCCACGGGGCAAAGCTATGACGCCTTGGTGCGGGACCGTTTATTCGCCCCGCTTGGCATGGACGATGCCTCTATCGGCTATGACGCTTTTCTCGACACGGACAATCATGCCAGTCCCCATATCCGTCGCGGCAAGACCTGGCGGCCCGTGCGCGCGTCGAAAAATTATTACCGCGTGGCGCCGGCCGCCGGCGTCAATGCCAGCATCACCGACCTGGCCAAATGGCTGATCGCCCAGATGGGGTATCGTGCCGATGTCCTCAGTCCGGATGTGATTGACACGCTCACCACACCGCAGACCCGCACCCGGCGCGAGCTGTATCGCCGCTACTGGCGCGACTATCTGACCGAGGCCCATTACGGCGTCGGCTGGCGTCTTTACCGGTTCGGCGACGAAATGCTTGTCCACCATGGCGGCGGGATTGAGGGGTTTCGTGCCAGCCTTGCCTATTCGCGCGAGCACGATATCGGCCTTGCCATCCTGATCAATGCGGAAAGCCGCGTCATCAACGAACTGGCCACCCATTTCTGGGCCGACCTGTTTGAAATCAGGACGGCGCAGGGACGCTGAACCCCCTATGTTTTAGGCGCATGCAGGCACATATGCCTGTGAGCTGTTGTTCCACAGGGCGCCGGGTAACGCGGTTTCCGGTTGTCGCTGTCAGGCCGTCTTGGGCGCGATTGGGGCGCTGATATCTATCAGTGTGCCGTCCGGGTCTCGCAGCAGCAACCGGCGCTGGCCGTAAAACAGGTCTCGCGGTTCTTCCACGATGTCTGCATCCATGGTTCTGGCCCTGCTGAAAACGGCATCGCAGTCCTCAACCACAAAGGTCAGCATGACGCCGGACGGTTTTGCCCGCACGGCTTCCGGCACGATCTCATGGTCCGCCTGTAGAATACCGAACTCCAGTCCCGGCATATCCGGGTGGGTCAGGATGATGAACCAGTCGGACGTGTAATGATCCGCCATGCCCAGAAGTCGCCGGTAAAACCGGGCGCTGATACCGATATCACTGCTGAGAATATTGGTCATGGCACGCTGCATCGGCTGTCTTCGCTCCAAGAGTTTCAGGCTGTTGCGATGCGAGGATACCTTATCAGTGTGTGCCGGTCTGCCATGCCCCAAAGTCACGGGATCGGCGACGTCCTTTCAAAGAGGGCGGTCCGCTCAGACACCCACATTGCGGGGGCGGCGCCCACCGGGTCCGCCCGGCCTTTGTCCGCCGGTGGGATTGCCCCCCGCCATCTGTTCGCGGGCAAAGGCGACGATTTCTTCCGTTGTCACGATGCAGTTGTCATCCGTGTCGATGTTGGAAAACCGGCTTGCCGGTACGGCCTTGAACTCGGCCAGGCTGATGCTACCGGAACGGTCACTGTCCACCGTATTCCATTCGAAGAAGCGGAAGGACCGGTCCTCGAAACTGACGGCACCGTATTCTTTCGGCGACAGGCTGTCATCCCCGTTCGTATCCAGTTTGACGAACAGTTCCGAGCGGGCCGTGGTCACATCGGCACAGGTCATGGCACCGTCCCCGTCCGCATCGAAACGCGCCAGCATGGTTTCCCGTATCGCATCGATCCGTTCAGGCGGCATTCTGCCGGCCCCGTTTCCGGCGAAACCGGGTCTGTCCGGTTTCCCGGCGCAGGCCGTGATGGTCATCGAAACAATCAGGATCAGCAATATGGAAGCCGGCATGGTACTGGCGGCGGTGTCGGATATGGAAGCGCTCATGGCAGTGGGTCCCGGTTCATTACGACGGCATCGTCTTTCGCCTTGGTACGGCGTGACCGGTGAAACCCCTTTCATCCCATGGATATTTTCCGGTTCATGCTCCGAGTCGGCCTTTGACATGCGCAAGCGCTTGTGAAATCCAAGGCACATGCTATGGTTGGAATCAAAATATTTTTTCTTTTAAAAGTGGTTTTGTCTTGTCGCATCATACCTTGTCTTATCAGGAAGAGGTAGCCACTCGCTGTAAGGCAGCGGAAGATGGTTGTTGTATTTCCATGCGGCAGCTGGCGATTGTTTCGCTTTTAAGTCATCCTGAAAATCAAGAAATTCCTGATTTGACAAGAAATGTTTTGGAAACTTCCGCTTCGGAAGGAGACGAAATATCCTCGTATATTCTCGATTTCATGGAGGAATACGGGGAGTTTTCAGGTTTCAATGACGGTGAAAACGATATTGACTGGGAGGTTTTAAAAGGCCTTATTTTAAAGCATGACCCCGCTGAAATACCGAAACCGTTGATCGCTAAATCAGAGCCGTCCCTAAGGGTGTTTGATGGGATATTTTCACCTCTTATGATTGCATATATCGAGATGACGTCACGGCCCTTGCTACAGCCTTCAACCGTACGCGGCCGCGATCCGACGGATGACCGGCAGACCGAGGTACGGCAATCAGAAGAAGCGATCTGGGCGCTGTCCGCCGGTGATCTGGTGTATCGTTTCATCGCGGAAACCATTGCCCGTCAAACCGGATGTTCCCTGCATCTGACCAAAACCGTCGCCGTTATCCGCTATGGGCCCGGCGATCACTTTAAACCGCATTATGACGAAGCCCCGCGGTCCACGGATTTACGCCCCGGCCTCCGGCGGACGTATTCCTTTATCGGCTATCTGAACGACGGTTTTGACGGCGGCGAAACCATTTTCCCCAAGGCAAGGCTGAAGATCACACCCCGTGCCGGCGCGGGGGTGATTTTCCGGAATTTCACGGATGAGGGCGTGCTTGACCCGAGTGCCCTGCATGGGGGCGCGCCGGTGCGCGCAGGCGAGAAATGGATCTGGGTGATGTGGTTTTACGAGCCATGGCCTGTTTGAGGGAGACAAAGACGATGAGCGTATCCGATGAACCGTCCCGGCACCGGTGTCCCGATTTCGCACCGACCGGTTGGGTAAGGGCCAAGGGCTTTGTCTTCGGCCGGGTGGACCGTCTGGTCCGCAGCAATGCCGACAAGCTTCTGGCGTGGCATCCCGATGCAGTGGCTGACTATTTTGGCTGGAAAAACGCAAGCAAGGATAAATAAGAATGCCGGACACCCAAAGAGTGCTGGAAAACACCCAACTGGATGGCTTCATCCGAATTGATCTTGCGGCTTTTAACCGCGGGATACGGGGCCGTCGACCCGCATACTTTCCCCGTGCGGCAAATCCTTCCGCCCTGGTTTATGACTGGAACGGTGTGAACCGCCTGCTCGAAGCCAGTGGCGAGCGTTCCGATGCCGTGGACCTGGTCAAGGACGGCAACCGCCTGCCCAAACATCGTTTTGTCGACCGTACCCTGGTCGAAGGGCTTAGCCGTATTTCCCCGGCGGCGGTTTCACGCGCATTCAGGGAAGGATATTCCCTTGTCGTAACCCAGGTGCAGAATTCCGACTTGCGGGCCCGGCCCCTTGCCGAGGCATTTACCGCCGCGCTCGGGGAATATGTCGGACTTAACATTTATGCCTCTTACCAGCAGGATAAGTGTTTCGCCACGCACTGGGACAATCACGATGTCTTCATCATCCAGACGGAGGGGGAAAAGGAATGGGCGGTCTTTGAACAGACTCGCGAGTTTCCGCTGAAAGAGGATCTTGTTTATGATCTGGATGTGGCGTCAATCAAACCGTACTGGTCGGGCCTGCTGAAAAAGGGCGATGTTCTCTATATTCCACGCGGGTGGTGGCATCATGCGGCGTCAACCGGCAAGGGTTCGGTGCATATCACCGTGGGTTTCACCAATCGCAGGCCAATAGATTTTCTGTATTTTCTGTCATCCAGGGCCGCCGAACTGGACTGGGTGCGCCAGGATTTTGGGCGCGATGCCACCGGCCTTCAACTGCACTGTGATGAGAGTGACTTGCGTGAAAAGCTGACGGCTTTCATCGATGACGTGATCAGCCAAGGTGCTCTGCGGGAGTTCATGGAAAATCATCTGGCCACTTTACCGCCCAAACAGCGGCATTCGCTGCCATTGCTGAATGAGGCCGGGGTGGTCGAAAATGACGGTCGGAATTTTGAATGCCTTTCGCTCTTCCCCTCCCGGCTGAAACAGATCGAGGACGGCGTTTGTCTGGAATTTGGCAAACGCCAGTGGGTTTTCGCCGTTGAAGCACGACCAATTCTTGATTTCATACTGTCCAGGCCGAAATTCACCCTGTCCGATGTGTTGACGGCTGTCGGCGATGCCGTTGGGCGTCCTGAAACGATAAGTTTCTGGACGGAACTGATCGGCGAAGGGGTGATTGGTCCAAGCCATGATGCCAGCCCGGATTAAGCTGACCGGTGCCCCGGAGCCTTTGCCAAATTATCTTGGTGTCGATGGTGTGTTTTTTCTTCCCTCATACAAAAGGAAATCCCTTTTTGGGAGAGGTGAATGGTGATAATGAATCCCATGGTAGTATTTCTTGTCCGATCATGATCAAGGAGGAAACTATGCCCAAACCTTTCATTCTGCGCTCCAGTACGATTGTGGGCGATGCCAAGGCACATCAGCGGCGTGAGGAAATTATTTCCGAAATGTCCGAGGTGGAACTTGACCAGATCGCCGGTGGCACCAATGGTTTTGATATCAGTCCCGAATGGGATCCGGGCAGTGGCGGTGATCACAGCACATCCAATTCCGATCCCGTCAGCACACACCCAGGTTTTGATGCCGGGATTTCATAATACAGTAAAAGGGAAGTCTTTTTAAGGCTTCCCTTTTTGGTTTTATAAAATCTATAATAAATTTAATTGTAATTCCTTTGGAGTAAAGTTTTGTATAGATTCTTTTTTCAAAAAATTCTTGCGTATGATTGATGCATGTATTCTATATAATGCATCTTTTGGGTGTTTTTTGTTGTGGTTTAATTTTAAAAGTTGTATTTTCTCTCTTTCAAAAATATGGGAGAAAATAATGCCTAAGCCTTTCATCCTGCGGTCCAGCTGCATCACGACCACTGCCAAGGCGCGCCACCGGCGTGAGGAGATTATTTCCGAAATGTCCGAGGTGGAACTCGACCAGATCGCCGGGGGAACGAACACCAACGGTTTTGACCTGAGCCCCGAGTGGGACCCGAGCAGCGGAGGCGGACTGGACCCGTCCCACAATGATACCACTCAAACAATTTCCGATACTATTGTCGGGCCCTGACTTGGGCGGACTTTCCATATCGATTGCCGGGCGGCGTGTCGCGGAGCGACCATGCGCTGTCCGGCTTCTTTTTGTGATTCTAAGACACACGTTGAAAGCAATCTGAAATGTCTGATTCTTCTTATGTGCTTGTCCTTGGCGCGTCTGCCGATGGTCAGATGGTCGGCGTGCTTGACTGCCTGAAAAAGCGGAATGTGCCATATGTGTTTCTGGACGCGGATACCGTCCGGGACGTCCGCTTTTCAGTGGAGGAAAACGGCCGCAGCAGTCTGTCCGTCGATGGAAGGGCGCTGGGCCGTCCGGCACTGGTCTGGACGCGCATCAAGATAGGAACGCTGCTCGGACAGGCCGGCCCCGAGGTGGCGGATGAATATATCAAAAGAAATGAATGGGCCGGATTTCTGTCGGAACTCGCATATCATTATGAAGGGGAACAGATTTATCAGCCGCGTCATGCCCGCAGGGCCGATTGCAAGATGTTTCAGTTTCCGCTGGCGGCAAAGGCGGGCTTTTCCATCCCGAACACCGCATATTTTGTTGGCGAGCAGCACGCCCGGGATTTTATCCGGGCCTATCCCCGCTCTGTGGCCAAGCCCATCCAGGCACGGTCCGTCCCGGCGCAGGCAGGCAGTATAGACACATATATCAACCTGCCCACCATGCCCGTTGACGCCGATACGATCAGCCAGGCCGATGACGGCGAGTTTTCCCACTGCCCGCAATTCTTTCAGGAGCGTATCGCCGAGGGGGTCGAATACCGGACCTTCGGCTTCCGTGACCGGATTTTTTCATACCGGTACCGGACCAGGGTCGAAGACCGCTATCTGCCTGATGAGCGTGTGCTTTTCGGCGGGGAATATCGCGGGGTCAGCCTGTACGGCGCTCAATTCGTGGCCGTTGATCCACCGCAGGGGCTCGGCGAGGCCGTGCGCGAGTTTCTTGAGCGGAGCGACCTTGAATATGCCGCCTTTGACACGATTGAAACGTCTGACGGTCGCCATGTCTTTCTTGAATGCAATCCGGAGGGACAGTGGTATGCGGCGGCTGCCACGGGCACCCTGCAGGATGTATGCGATCATTTCGCGGTGATCGTGGAACAAAAACTCAGCCGCAAAATCGGGACGGGTGCGGTCGACACCGTTGCGACCGTGGCGTAAGACCCGGGTGTTCGCCGGGCGCGTCGGCTGATGTGTCCGGTTTCTTCCCGTTGCCTTTACACAGCTTCCGGCTCATCAACCGGAAGCGTGTTTTTACCGGCTGTTTTATCCGGCTGGCCGGTGCCGATATGGGCAAGGTCGGCGAAATCCATTTCCTTCAGGCAGCCGTCCTGCATTTCCATGACGCGGCCCGCCATGCGGATTGTATCGGGTCTGTGGGCGATGATGATCCGCGTGATGCCAAGGCTGGCGACAGAGTCGTTGACCGTGCGCTCCGTCGCCACATCCAGATGGGCGGTGCCTTCGTCCATGAACAGGATTTTCGGCTGACGGTACAGGGCGCGGGCCAGCATGATGCGCTGTTTCTGTCCACCGGACAGGGTGGTGCCCATGTCGCCGACCAGGCTTTCGTATTTCATCGGTATGGCCATGATTTCATCGTGAATCATGGCCGCCTTGGCCGCCGCCACCACACGGGCCATATCCGTTTCCGGGTCGAAAAAGGCGATATTTTCCGCGAGTGAGCCCGAGAACAGCTCGTCTTCCTGCATCACCACACCGATCTGCCGGCGATACTGGCCCAGGCCGTAATCGCCAAGCGGTACGCCGTCCAGCAGGATTTCGCCGTCCGTCGGCCGGAACAGTCCCGTCATGATTTTCAGCAGCGTGGTCTTGCCGCACCCGGACGGACCGATGATGGCGACGGACTCGCCAGCCCGGATGTCCAGGCTGACGCCTTTCAGGACAAAGGGGGTATTGTCCGCATAGCGGTAGCGGATATCCCGCAATGTCATCCGGCCGTCCAGGGGCTTTGTATCCATATGATCCGGCAGGTCCGTGCCCTGATCTTCCTGTTCGGCATGGGCGATGTCGGCGATGCGTTCCAGATGCAGGTTCAGCATGCGGAAGTCGATGGCTTTTTCAACAAGGGCCGATGCCTTGTCGGTGAAATTCTGCTTATAAGCCATGAAGGCGAAAATCATGCCCACGGTGAAATCGCCGGCCATGACCATTTTCGCGGCCACATAAATCAGGATGATATGCTCAAGGCCGAAAATACCGGCATTTGCGCTTTCGAACCAGATTTTCAGCTTTTCCGCCCGGGCGTTCATGTTGATCACGTCGCCGTAGCGATTCTGCCAGACGGCTTCGCGCTGCCTTTCGGCGCCGAACAATTTCAGACTGGTGATGCCGCGCACGGTCTCGATGAAGGTGGAATTTTCCTTGGCGCGGCTGACGATGGCGTCTTCCTCCGCCGTGCGGAAAGGCCGGTACAGTATCATGCGCAGGCAGAAATAGATCAGCCAGGCCCCGAGCGAAATCATCGCCAGAAGCGGACTGTAAACAAACATCAGGATCAGGGTGGTCACCGCCATGATACCGTCGATCAGGCTGGCGATCAGACCTTCGGTCAGCATGCCCTTGATGGGTTCCATCGAGCCGAACCGCGAGATGATATCGCCGATATGGCGTTTTTCGAAAAAATCGACCGGCAGCTTGATCAGATGCCGGAACAGATTGCCGACCATCTGATAGGACATCATGCTGCCGAAATACAGGAGCACATATCCCCGCAGGGCCTCGGTGATGAAGTTGATCAGCGTGAAACCGGCAAAGCCGAGCGCGATGACCAGAAGGAGATCGGTGTCGAACTTGGACAGAACCTCATCCACCGCGATCTGCAGATAGAACGGGCTGGTCAGCACGAAAAGCTGCAGGATGACCGACAAGATAAACACCTGCACCAGATTGCGTTTCAGCCCGAACATCCGGCCCCACAGGTCGCTGAGGCGCAGTGTCACCCTTTCATCGCGTTTTTCGAAGGTTTCCGCCGGCGTCAGTTCCAGCGCGATGCCGGTAAAATGTTGCGAAAATTCGTCCCGGTTGAAGACCCGCTCGCCAAAAGCCGGGTCATGCACCACAAGTTTGCCCCGCGAGACCGACTTCAACACCACGAAATGGTTCATGTCCCAGTGCAGGATGGCCGGCAGTTTTACCTGGGCGATCATGTCCAGCGGCACCTTGATGGGGCGCGATGTGAAATCCATCCGGCCGGCGACGTCAATAACGTTCTTGAGTGTCATGCCCTGAAGGCTGGCGGCATATCTGCGGCGCAGGGTGGCGAGGTCGGTTTTCAAGCCGTAATAGGTCGCGACCATGGCCAGACACGCGAGGCCGCATTCCGCCGCTTCGTTCTGACGAATAATGGGCAGCCGGTTCCGGCCGGACAGATTCAGGGGCGACATGCTCATGATCTGTCTCCGACGGCGCGCAAGGGATCGAGAAGCCAGTCAAGGAACGAGCGCCGTTCCAGAATGATATTGGCCTGAAGGGTCATGCCGCTTTGCAATGCGATCCTGCGGCTGTTGATGTCGATGCTGTCCGTTCCGATCGCGGCCTTGACCCGGTATACCGGCTGCGTCACCGCGAAGGGCGCCAGCACTTCCTCCGGCGACAGGATGCTTTCGGTAACCTGTGTGATCGTCGCGGGAAAGGAGCCGAAGCGCTGATACGGAAACGCATCATACAGCAGTCTGACTTCTTGCCCTTCCTCGACAAAGCCGGCGGCTCTGCTGGGAATGAAAAGCTCCGCCTCCAGATGGCTGTCCCGTGGCAGAATGGTCAATAGAGGTTGTCCCGCGGCCACCGACCGGCCTACGCCGGCGCTTGATATGGAGACGACCTTGCCGTCCACCGGCGAGGTCACGGCATAGGCACGGCGGCCTTCCAGTTCCGCCTGTTTGGCATCCAGTTCCGATTGCTGGGACCTGAGACGCGCCAGCCGCTGCCTGCTTTCATTGGGCAGTTGTTCAAGGCGGATGTTCAGCCGGTCCAGATTGGCCTGGGCTTCGGCCCGTTCCTGTTGTTTCAGCTGTTCCTGATTTTGCTGCGACAGCCATGTCTGGCGCCGCCGCTCGGACTCGATCTTGCTGATATAGCCGCGTTCCAGCAGCTCCTGCACATCCATGTAGGCACTTTCAGCCGATGCCGTGATCTGTTCCTGAAGCTGAATTTGCCGGTCCAGCGAGGCAATGCGCAGCGCCGCCTCGGCCCTTTCGGACGCCAGCCGGGCGGTTTCCGTCTCCAACTGGTTCTGTTCCAGTGTCATCTGGGTTTGCAGCGTGGTTTTCTGCCGGAAAATGGCGTCGAGCGCCTTTTGCGTCGGTGAGTCGCCATCGGGCGTATTTTGCGAAATCAGAATGGACGCCAATGCCTGGCCCGTGGTGACAAAATCGCCTTCGCGGATATGCAGGCCGGCCAGGGTGCCGAACTGGCTGGCCTGTAGTTTGACCAGCCCTTTCGACGGCACCAGATGCCCCGTGACGTGTTCGCTGCGGGCGTAAGACCCGCTCAGAAGCAGGAAAAAGACGAGAAAAACAATCCCGGCCACGGCCAGGGTGATCAGGGAAAAGGGCAGGGGCTGCGTCAGAAATACGTCGCCGTGCAGTTTTTGTTTTTGGGCTTCAATGGCTTCGCTGCGAAACATGTTTTCCGTCAAGATCAGTGGATTTCATAAATCAATGATTGGGCGTGATATTTGCCACTATAAGATGATAGTGGATCACGGCATAGGTATAAACTATGACGTAAGCTGTAAAAACCTATGGGGGTGTGCCGTCAGGCGCTGTCCGGTATGATCGTGCTTAAAAAGGGCCGTCCCGCAAAGGCGCACAGCCTTTGTTACAGTCGTCAAAACAGTCCCGCCTGATTTTCCGCCCATCCGATGGTCCGGCCCATCCGATTTTCCGGGAAATCCCGTTGACATGGCCCGAGCTTCCTGTAGCGTCAGCCACGGGTACGTCCCCCCACCGGGACGCAGCCGTCTGCAAGGTCGGCATTTCATCGGGACACGCTGCCCCAACGCAGCGCAACTATCTGGAAGGATAGACATATGACGACGAAGACCGAAACACCCGCCAAGCCGGGTGTTAAACCCCTGCGTCCGGAATTTTCGTCCGGGCCCTGTGCCAAACGTCCGGGGTGGACGGCGGAGACGGCGCTGAAAAATGCGGCCCTTGGCCGATCACACCGATCCCGGCCCGGCAAGGCCAAGCTGAAATTCGCCACCGACAAAACGCGCGAGATCCTCGGCGTGCCCGACGGGTATCGGATCGGTATCGTGCCTGCCTCCGATACCGGTGCCGTGGAAATGGCCCTGTGGTCCCTGCTGGGGGCCCGTGGTGTCGACATGCTGGCCTGGGAAAGCTTCGGCAAGGGCTGGGTGAGCGACGTGGTCAAGCAGTTGAAGCTGGACGACGTGCGACTGTTCGAGGCCGATTACGGAACCCTGCCGGATTTGGACGCGGTTGATGCCGACCGCGATATCGTCTTTACCTGGAACGGCACCACATCGGGCGTCCGCGTGCCCGACGGCGACTGGATTGCGGACGACCGCGCCGGCCTGACCATCTGCGACGCCACTTCGGCTGCCTTCGCCATGGACCTGCCGTGGGACAAGCTGGATGTGGTCACATACAGCTGGCAGAAAGTGCTGGGCGGGGAGGCCGCTCATGGCGTCCTGGTCCTGTCACCGCGTGCCGTGGACCGTCTGGAAAGCCATGTGCCCCCCTGGCCGCTGCCGAAAATCTTCCGTCTGACCAAGGGCGGCCGGCTGATCGAGGGCATTTTCGAGGGCGCGACCATCAACACCCCTTCCATGCTGTGTGTGGAAGACTATATCGACGCCCTTTTGTGGGCTGAGGAGGAGGGCGGCCTGACGGGCATGATCAGGCGGTCGGAAGCCAATTTCGCCGTTATTGACGAATGGGCCGACCGCACCGACTGGGTTGATTTTCTGGCCCGCGCGCCGGAAACCCGGTCCACCACGTCCGTCTGTCTGAAAATCGTTGATCCGTGGTTCACCGGGCTGAGCGCGGAAGAACAGGCGGCGGAAGCCAAGACCCTTGCCAGTCTTCTGGACGCCGAGGGTGTGGCCTATGACATCGGTGCTTACCGCGATGCCCCGCCGGGTCTCCGGCTCTGGGCCGGCGGTACGGTCGAGGTTGAGGATATGGCCCGCCTTATGCCGTGGCTGGACTGGGCATTCGCGACCGTCAAGGCGTCGGCCTGACCCGCTGAAAGAATTTCGGCATTCCGTGCGACGGCGGACGGCGTGTGTCCGGCACGGGATGGCCTCCATCATGCAGACAGATTTGCAAAGGATATGATCATGCCCAAAGTGCTGATTTCCGACAAAATGAGCCCGCTTGCCGAACAGGTGTTCAAGGAACGCGGGCTGGATGTGGACTACAAACCCGGCCTGGACAAGGACGAGCTGGCCGCCATCATCGCCAAATATGACGGGCTGGCGGTGCGGTCGTCCACCAAGGTCACGCCGAAAATTCTGGATGCGGCGAAAAACCTGAAGGTCATCGGCCGCGCCGGTATTGGTGTCGACAATATCGATGTGGCCGCTGCGACCAATTCCGGCGTGGTGGTGATGAACACCCCCTTCGGCAATTCCATCACCACGGCCGAACATGCACTGGCCATGCTGATGGCGCTGGCGCGCCAGATTCCCCAGGCCAACGCCTCGACCCATGAAGGAAAATGGGAAAAGTCCAAATTCATGGGGGTTGAACTGACAGGCAAGACGCTGGGTCTGATCGGCTGCGGCAATATCGGGTCCATCGTGGCCGAGCGTGCGCTCGGTCTGCGCATGAAGGTCCTGGCCTATGATCCCTATCTGTCCGTCGAACGGGCCGCCGACCTTGGCGTGACCAAGGTGGATCTGGACGAACTGCTGTCCCGTGCCGATTTCATTACCCTGCATACACCGTTGACCGACCAGACGCGCGGACTGATCGGCAAACAGGCCTTTGCACGGATGAAGGACGGTGTGCGTATCGTCAACTGCGCGCGCGGCGGTCTGGTGGATGAGGCCGCGCTTCTGGAGGCCCTTGACGGCGGCAAGGTTGCCGGCGCGGCCCTGGATGTGTTTGCCGAGGAACCGGCCACCGCCAATCCGCTTTTCGGACATGAGCGCGTCATCTGTACACCGCATCTGGGCGCCGCCACCACCGAGGCGCAGGTCAATGTGGCCCGTCAGGTGGCTGAGCAAATGGCCGATTTTCTGTTGACCGGCGGGGTGATGAACGCCCTGAACATGCCGTCTTTGAGCGCGGAGGAAGCCCCCAGGCTGAAACCCTATATGGCACTGGCCGACGAAATCGGCAGCTTTGCCGGACAGTTGACGGAAACCGGCCTGAAGCGCGTTGTCGTGGAATATGAGGGCCATGTCGCCGGGTTGAACACGAAACCGCTGACGGCGGCCATATTGTGCGGTCTGCTCAGCCCGTTGATGGACAGTGTCAATATGGTCAATGCACCGGTTATCGCCAAGGAACGCAATATCGACCTGACCGAAGTCAGCCATGACCGCGAGGGTGACTATCACACTCTGATCCGTCTGACGGTGGAAACGGAAAAGCGCACGCGCACGGTATCCGGCACGCTGTTTTCCAATCAGGCGCCGCGCCTCGTGGAAGTGAACGGTGTCAGGCTCGAGGCCGAACTGGCGCCGCACATGCTGTATGTGGTCAATGACGACAAACCCGGCTTTATCGGGGCGCTGGGCTCGCTTCTCGGTCAGAATGGCGTCAACATCGCCACCTTTGCCCTTGGCCGCCGGGAAGAGGGCGAGGAAGCCGTGGCCCTTGTGGCCGTTGACGATGCCCTCAGGGATATTGTGCTTGACCAGGTCGCTGCGCTCGCCCATGTACGCCAGGTAAAACGCCTGTCTTTCTAGAAGGCTGGGTATGACCGTCAGGGGCGAAGGGGCCACCGAATGATCAAGTCCATGGCAAAGAATGCGGCGGGTCACTATGCCCGCCGGGCCTTGCTGCCGGAAGGCTTCCGGGACCAGTTGGCACCACGTGCCGAACAGGAAGGCCGGCTGGTCTCGGCCCTGATGGAAACCTTCCTTGCCTACGGGTATGACCGTGTCGCGCCGCCCCTGGTGGAATATGAGGACAGCATTCTGTTCGGTCCCGGAGCGGTGCGCGCGGCCACCATGTTCCGCCTGATGGACCCGGATACACAGCGTCCCATGGCGCTGCGCGGGGATATCACCGGACAGATGTCGCGTCTGGCGGCCACCCGGCTGAAATCCGCTCCGCGTCCCTTGCGCCTGGCCTATGCCGGCAATGTTCTGCGGACAAAGGGCAGCCAGGTGCGCCCCACCCGGCAATTTATCCAGGCCGGTGTCGAACTGATCGGCAGCGCCAGTCTTGAGGCCGAGGTCGAGGTGATCGCTCTCGCCGTGGCGTCCCTGAAAAAAGTGGGGATTGCCGGTCTCAGTCTCGATCTGACGCTGGCGCCGCTTGTTGGTCTTCTGGTGGACCGGCTGGATCTGGACGCGGAAGACCGTCTGTCGCTGATAAAGGCCCTGGATGCAAAGGATGTGGGCGGTCTGTCCGTGGTGCCGGAACACAGCCGCGATATGTTCACCCGGCTGATCGGCTGTACGGGGCCGGCGGATACGGTCCTCCCGCAATTGCGGGAACTGGCCCTGAGCGGTGCGGCCGGCCAGCTGGTTGCCCGCCTGGGCCGGTTGATCGATGCTCTTGACCGTCGTCTCGACGATGTCCGGCTGACGGTCGACCCCTGCGAAACCCATGGATTTGAATATAAATCCGGCATCGGCTTTGCCCTGTTCTCGGCCAGCGCGCAAGGAGAACTGGCGCGTGGCGGGCGCTATCTGATCGATGGCGGGGATGACGGTTTTGAGGAAAGCACGGGATTTTCCGTGTATCTGGACAGCTTGATGGCCAGTGTCCGGCCGGCGGACCGGGCGGAAAAGATTTTTCTGCCTTTCGGCACGGGCACCGATATCGGCGCCGCCTTGCGCGAAGACGGCCATCGCACCGTCGCGGGATTGACAGAAGTATCCGAGCCGGGGCAAGAGGCGCGTCGGCTTGGATGTTCGCATATCTGGCGGGATGGCACCGTTCGGGCACTCTGAGCCGGTCGCGACCGCATATCCGGTCCGCGCGGAACAACCAGGATTGATGAAGGGAACGGAATATGGCCAATGTGGTGGTCGTGGGTTCGCAGTGGGGCGACGAAGGCAAAGGCAAGATCGTCGACTGGCTGTCGGAACGGGCCGATGTTGTGGTGCGCTTTCAGGGCGGTCACAATGCGGGGCATACACTGGTTATTGACGGCACCACCTACAAGCTTTCCTTGCTGCCATCCGGTATTGTGCGCGGCGGCAAAACCAGCATCATCGGCAATGGTGTCGTGGTGGACCCCTGGGCCCTGATCAAGGAAATCGCCACGTTGCGCGGGCAAGGGGTGACGATCACGCCCGACACATTGCAGGTCGCGGCGAATGCCACATTGATCCTGCCGTATCACCGCGAGCTCGACGCCTTGCGCGAGGATGCGGGCAAGGGCGTGAAAATCGGCACCACCCGGCGCGGCATTGGCCCGGCTTACGAGGATAAGGTCGGCCGGCGGGCCCTGCGTCTGTGCGATCTGACGTCACGCGATCTGGTCGAAGCCCGCCTTGATGTGGCGCTGACCCATCACAATGCCCTCAGGCGCGGTCTGGGACACGGCGAGATCGACGGCAAGCGCATTGCCGACGATCTGATGGCGGTGGCCGATGAGATTTTGCCTTTTGTCACCAATGTATGGCACACCCTTGACGCGGCCGCGCGGACAGGAAGCCGTATCCTGTTCGAAGGGGCTCAGGGCATTCTTCTCGACGTGGATCACGGTACCTATCCCTTTGTCACCTCGTCCAATACGATTGCCGGTCAGGCGGCGGGCGGGGCCGGCACCGGACCGCGCGCGCTTGACTATGTGCTCGGTATTACCAAGGCCTATACCACGCGGGTCGGCGCCGGGCCGTTTCCCAGTGAGCAGGACAATGATATCGGCCGTCATCTTGGCGAACGCGGTCATGAATTCGGGACCGTGACCGGCCGGTCACGTCGTTGTGGCTGGTTTGACGCGGTACTGGTACGGCAAAGCCTGACAGTCGCGGGTGTCGACGGCATCGCGCTGACCAAGCTGGACGTGCTGGACGGGCTGGAGGAAATTCAGGTTTGTGTCGGCTATGAACTGGACGGCAAGAAACTGCACCACCTGCCCTACGGCATGGAAGCCCAGGCCGCCGTCAAACCCGTATATGAAAGCCTGGAAGGCTGGAAAGACAGCACCTTCGGCGCGCGCAGCTGGGCGGATCTGCCGGCCACGGCGGTGAAATACATTCGCCGGATCGAAGAACTGATCGGTGTGCCCGTGGCGATGCTGTCCACGTCACCGGAACGGGAAGACACTATCCTGGTCAAGGACCCGTTCCAAAACTAACCGAAACCGGGATTCCGGTATTTACGTCTGAAAACTGTACGCGGGATGAACCGTGTTGCTGCGGGGATAAAGTCTGTCCCCGCATTTTCCATTGGTCTGTGCGGGAAATATCCATGCCTGTGGTATGTCTAAATGACACATACGGGCAGTGGTGCGTGCTTTTAGGGCAACAGGTCAAAATCAATTCGATTAAAATCGATTCAATTTGACCGGATTTGCATATTTCCTGCTTTTCATTCAGACTGTTTATATATTCTGAGAGATATATAAAATTTATACGATAGTAGTTTTGGTTCGAGTGGCGCACTCAACTGTGGCACTGATTTTGCCTCACATTTGGATTGTTGGTGCTCGGGAACGGAGCTTGTGAATACATCTGTGGATACGAATACCTTGGGCCGTACCGCTTTTTCAGATCGGTACAAGGTGGAAACCGACAAGCCTCTGCCTGAGTTTGACACTCCGGGCGGCACGGCTTATTCCGTGAAGGATTCGGATCAGCCGGGACGGTCGCTGTATTGCGTTGTCCAGGAACCCACTGTCGCTGTACGCAACGAGGTCTATAAAAGCCTGCGGGCCAGTCCTCTGCCCAATCTGATCTGCCCTGCGGACCGTGGTCTGGCACAGATTACCGTCGGTGCCGGGAGGCAGCGCCTTGTTACCGTTTTCCAGCGCCCCACGGGCGGCGTTCTGCTGGATGCGAACGGCAAGCTGAACAATCGCGTCAATTCGACCCGTTTGCGGCAAAGTATCGTTCTGTCACTGCTCAAGGCCCTGGCGGGCCTGCATAAGCGGGGAATTACACACCGTTTTATCCAGCCGTCGCGGATTTTCTTTACCGCACCCGACAGTGACGAGGTTCTGCTCGGCGAGTGCGTCACCATGCCGCCCGGTTTCCGGCAGCCCATGGCGCTGGAACCGCTTGAGGGCGCGTTTACAACGGAAACGGGCCGGGGTGGTGGCGGTGCGTCCACCGACTATTTCCAACTGGGTGCGACACTGATGTGTCTGTATTTCGGGCAACCCTTATGGACCGGGCGGCAGCGCGACAGTTTTCTGATGGCCCGGGTCAATCAGGGGTCTTACTGGGCGATGAGCGGGGGTCGCGATGTGCCCGGCGCCCTTGGCAGTCTTGTCAAGGGGTTGATGGCCGATGCCTTTGAAGAGCGGTGGGGTGCACAGGAAATCCTTGACTGGTACGAAGGATTGCAGAAGCCCAAGCGGACCAGCTTGAAAGCCTGGACCATGAGCCGGCCCACCAATTTCAAGGGCGTTGCCTATGTGGACCGGCGGCTTCTGGCCGATGCCTTCGGGCAGGACCCGGTGGAGGCGGCGCATTTCCTGCGCTCCCTCGACTTTCCCGTTTGGGCGCAGACGGCCCTCAGGGACGAGGTGCTGACCGAACGCACCGAGTCCATGCTCGGCGTGCGGCCGGCCGAGGGGGCGTATTCCACATCCCAGGCCGATGACAACCGCATGGTGACGCGGGTTTGCCTGTTTCTTCATCCTGTCGGCCCCATAAGATACCGGGGCCTGTCCTTTTTTATCGACGGTCTGCCTGCCATGCTGGCCGATGCCTTTGCCCGTGATGACCGCGATGTCATTTCCGCGATTTCCGAAATCCTGGACGGTAAATTTCTGTCCAGTCTGGCCGAAGTGGTTGGAGACAGGAACCCGGTTCTGATCAAGCATGCCAACGATATGAAACGCATGTTCGATTTTATCCGCAGCAAGAATCTGGGGCGCGGGATGGAGCGTGTGCTGTACGAAATGAACCCCGCCTTGCCCTGCCTGTCCCAGCGTTTTGAACGCTTCTGGGTCGCCTCCAACAAGCAGTTTACCAAGACGATGGAAATCCTGGGTGCCGACGTAAAGGTTATGACTGTGCTCCTGGACCGTCATGTCGCCGCTTTTTGCGCCGCGCACGGTCAGGATCTTGACGGTGTGTTCTACAAGCTTGCCTCCGCCCAGAATGACAGAGGGCGTTTTGCGGTTATGACTGCGGATTTCTTCGGTCAGTTACAGCAAAGTCTGCAACTGGGGCCCCTGCCGCGTCTTACGGAAGCGGTGGTTGACGGCTTGGCGCCTGCGGTCAAGGGACTGAAAGACCGTGCGCGCCGGGAAAAGGTCCAATCCCTTCTGGATAAGGCGAAAAAAGGCGGCGATATTTCGCGACTGGTCAGCGAGATCAATCTGGAGAGAATCCAGCTTGAGGACGAGCGGCAATTCGGTGTCGCCCGGACCACCATCATGCGTCTGGACCGTGAACGGGGACGCCTGATGCGCAAGGTCACTCCGCAGGACCCTGAAGCCCAACAGAAGGGATATCGCGCGGCAAGGGTGGTGGCATTCGCCACCTTCCTGCTGGTGTCAGCCAGTCAGATTTTCTAGGCCGGAATATCCGGGGCCGCGATCTGCGGCCGGTGTTTAGGAACGCACTATGCCAAGGCGGAAAGTAAAACCCAGACCGACATCGCAAAAGGCGGCCTCCAGACAATCGCCGGCACAGGCACCGTCTGCTGCGGCGCCCGCCGCCCAGGCTGGCGTGGGCAAAAAGGCCGCCGGATCGCCGGCACAGAGAGCGGCGGCCCGCCGCATGCGCCGTCGCAGGCAGGACGGATCGGGTTTTTTGCCCCTTGTTACCGTGCTTCTGGGCAGCATCGCCCTTTTTCGCTGGGAGGTGGCGGCGCTTATGGCGGTTGGCCTTTTGCCGACCATCGTTCTGGGTGTGACAGGACGCGGGCGCTGGCAGGCTGAACGGTTGCAGTGTGTCGGTTTCTGCAACATAGCCGGCGTTATGCCCTATGCGGTCCTGTTGTGGCAGCGGCCAAGTGAAATGGTCAATATCTTCACCGATATGATCGCGCTGGCCGTGATGTTCAGTGCGGCCGCGTTCGGATATCTTCTGCTGTATATCGGACCGTGGGTGTCGGCCATCATCATACAGGCCCTGGCTCAAGACAAACTGAAACAGATCAATCAGCAGAAACAGGGCCTGGTCGAAAAATGGGGCAATGATGTCCTCGGCGACCTCTAGGCTTGCCATCCGGTCCGAAGCTCTAACATAAAACCTTGAGTGTAAAGGGGGCCGACCGGTCCTCCATTCACTGCCTGTTGGCGGTATACTCGCATGCCTGCCGCCAATGCCGGCATCGGCACTTTCAGGCAGGCTCGAAGCCGGGCGGACTCAAGGCCGCTCAGGTGCCGGCAAGATTGTCCTGCATCATGTTCTGCGCTGCCTGGCGCATTGCCTTTTGCAGCTTTTCAAAAGCACGCACTTCGATCTGGCGGATGCGTTCGCGGCTGACGCCATATTCCTTGGATAGTTCTTCCAGTGTGACGGGCGGGTCTTTCAGGCGTCGCTCGGTCAGAATGTGGCGTTCCCTTTCATTCAGGTCCTTCATCGCGGTGCCCAGCATTTCGCGGCGCAGGCCTAGCTCTTCCTTTTCCGCCGTGACGGTTTCCTGATCCGGTGCATCGTCCACAAGCCAGTCCTGCCACTCACCATCGGCGTCGGCTTTCAGCGGTGCGTTCAGGGAATGATCATGCGCGGTCAGGCGTCGGTTCATCGACACCACATCAGTTTCGGAAACGTCCAGTTCCTCGGCAATCCGGGTAACCTGCTCTGGACGCATGTCGCCTTCTTCGACCGCCTGGATTTTGCCTTTCAGACGCCGAAGGTTGAAAAACAGCTTTTTCTGTGCCGCCGTGGTGCCGATTTTCACCAGCGACCAGGAGCGCAAGATATATTCCTGAATGGCCGCGCGAATCCACCACATGGCATATGTGGCCAGGCGGAAGCCGCGTTCCGGATCAAAGCGCTTGACGGCCTGCATCATGCCCACATTTCCCTCGGCGATCAGATCGGCCACAGGCAGGCCGTATCCGCGATAGCCCATGGCGATTTTCGCCACCAGACGCAGATGGCTTGTCACCAGCTTGTGGGCTGCCTCGCGGTCGTCATGCTCGGTCCAGGCCTTGGCCAGCATGTATTCCTCGTTCGCCTCCAGCATCGGAAACTTGCGGATTTCCTGAAGATACTGACTGAGGCTGCCGTCCGGAGACAGGGTGGGCAGATTGCTTTGATAGGTCATGAATGAGCGTTCCTTAAGGGTTCCTGGCTGTCTTTTATCGCCGTACGGGTCTTTGGACGCCTTGTTTATGGACAATTGACGGCCCGCACTGTTCTTCCAATATAGGGTGTGAGAGCCTTGGCGCAAACCCCCGTGCCGGGAAGGCTTTTGTGATGTCTTCGTGAAGTCTGGCTTATCCGGCACCTCGAGACATGGGGGAAATCACTGTTCCGACGCTGTCTGCAGGGCGGTCAACAGCCGTGCCATGTCCACGGGCAGGGGACTGTCGAAACCGAGCAAGACCCCGGTCACCGGGTGGTGAAAACCAAGGCGCCGGGCATGCAGGGCCTGTCGTCCAAACCCGAGGATGGCGCCGCGCAGGTCCGCCGGCAGGCGATGGCTGACGGCCCGCCGCGCACCATAGACCCCATCGCCGATCAGCGGATGACCGATGGATGTCATATGCACGCGGACCTGATGGGTCCGCCCGGTTTCCAGCCGGCATTCGACCTCGGCTCCGACGGGGACCCCTCTGTTGGTGAAATGGGACAGTGTCCGATAGTGTGTAACGGCCTCCTTGCCGCCACGGGTCACAATCGCCATTTTCTTGCGGTCATGGGGGTGGCGGCCTATGGCGCCTTCGATCTTTCCTGCGGCGGGAGCCGGATGACCGTGGACGACCGCAGTATACAGCCTGTCTATATCATGCGCGGCAAAAAGCGCGGCCAACCCGTGATGGGCTATGTCATTCTTGGCGACCACCAGCAGTCCCGATGTATCCTTGTCTATCCTGTGTACGATACCGGGTCGCCGCACGCCGCCGATGCCGCTCAGACTGTCGCCGCAGTGATGGAGCAGGGCATTGACCAGTGTGCCCCGTTCCGCCCCCGGTGCGGGGTGCACCACCATGCCCGCCGGCTTGTCGACCACCAGAAGATGGCTGTCTTCATACAGGACTGTCAGGGGGATGTTTTCCGGGAGTGGTTCGGCGGATGCCGCAGGCGGGATGGACACCAGATAACACTCGCCCGGTTTGACCGTGCGCGAGGGTGTGACTAAGCTCTGCGCCTCGCCGGCCAGGGTCACGTGACCTTCCTTGATCAGGGCTTTCAGGCGGGACCTTGAGATGTCCGGAAGGCTGTCGGCCAGCAGTTTGTCCAGACGGGCGCCGCTCTGTTCCGCGGCGACATGAATTTCGATGGCCTCTTCCATGGAGACACCTTATGGCGGCAATGCCCGATCCTGTCACCCCCAACGCCGCACTCGATGCAGCCTCTGCCGATACTGCGGAAAATCCGCCGGCACAAGACGGTGAACAGCCTGCCCGTGCCCACCGTGGCATGGTGGCATTGGTTATCGGTCTGGGGCTCGTATTTCTGCTGCTGTTCGGCATTGTGGTCGCCACGATTGCCTTCCGCCTGTCCGGGGGAGGGCAGGAACAGGCGGTATCGCCGGCACCGGCCGATGATACCGCCGTCATGCATGTGCGTCCGGACGGGGCTGAACTGATCGCCGCGACGTGGAGCGATGAGGGGTTGCTGCTGCATTTCCGGAATGCATCGGGCGACCATCTGGTTCTGGTGAACGCGGAAACGGGCCGGGAAATCCGGCGCTACAGTCTGCCGCGATGACCGGAATACCGGACGGCGTATGGATTGCCGGTGCCGACATGACGGCCCTGAATGGGGCGGCGCGCGCAGCCTTGCCCCATGAAGCATGCGCATTGTTGCTGGGCATGCGGGAAACCGCCGGCGTGCGAATCACTGATGTGGCTCTCAGCCCCAATGTGACAAACGGCGATCCGGCCCGCAGTTTCGAGATTGACCCATCCTTGCATGTCCGGCTGCAAAAAGCGGCGCGCACGGGCGGTCCGGCGCTTGTCGGGGTTTGGCATTCCCACCCTACCGGCCCGGCCCGGCCATCCCCGGATGACAGAAGCCGTTCCGTCATGGGCGGCTGGGTCTGGCTGATCACGGCCATCCCTGCCGGTGACACGGGTACGGATTTGGAAACCGGTGCTTTCTGGGCGATGGAAGAAGCGCCGCGGGACTTGCGGCGCCTAGTCCTGAAGGTCTCCGCCTAAAAGGGGATGATCTTCCGTTTCTTGGTGAAATTGATGTAACCGAGGGATGCCTGCAGTCTCAGTCCGACACCCAGCCGGATCATGACAACCGTTTTGGTGCCGCCCCCGTAAGCACTGATGCCAAGGCCCCCGACATAATAGGCCGAACCCTCAACCGCACCGATACGTCCGAACATTTCTTCCGTATCGTAAATATTGTAGACAAGGGCAAAGGTCTTGACCGCGTTGGCGCCCACATCAAAGCCGACAGACGGTCCGGTCCAGTGGACGGGGCGTGTGCCTTCGATCTTGTGATGCAGTTCGCCGCCGCCATAGCGCAGGCCGACAACCAGCCCGCCGCCGGCCTCGGACCCGGTGATATAGGCGTTTGGCCGCCCGTTCTTCTTGAAGATGTCTTCGATCGCCTTGGCGATTCCTTCCGCGCCTTCGCCCAGATAGTCGGTCGCCTCGGTGACGATTGTATCCTCGTCATAAGTGTTTTCGTCCGTACTTTCAGGGGGATCGTCCTGCGCGGACAGGGGCAGGGCAAACGCCAGAAAAATGATCGCCATGACCATGAAAAGGACTACGCGAAGCCCGTCAGCCCCATGTTGTTCGTTTCGCGATATGTTCGGGCGAAGGAGATATGCGGTCATAAGCAACTGTCCGTTTTTATAATCTGGCCAACGGTCTGACATGGATACCGGTATTGCATCGCCACAATAAAGAGCCGTTTTGTCGGGATCAATCGGCCGTGTCCGTTTTGTAGACAGGCATTGGGCCGATCGGTCAGGGTCGTGCTCTTTAAATCCGCGATGCCTCTGATCGTAATGACAATAACCGGAAAAAGGGCGGATTTGTGACCCGAATGGGCACCCTTGTGCCCGCTGTGGGGCCGCAGTGATGGAAAGCCTTGTCGCAGGGGATTGAACTCGGGTCCGGTCGCTCTATAGTCGCATGTGGAAATCAGCCAGCCTTGGGAGGGTATAGTGCTTGGTCAAATGCAGGACTGGCCACTTTTGGTCACCAAAATGCTTGAACACGCGGAACTGAACCACGCTGACCGCGAGCTTGTCTCGATGCTGCCGGAAGGCGGTCAGATCAGGACCAATTACCGTGAGGTCGCCAAACGGTCCCGTCAACTGTCCCAGGCCATCACGCGCCTCGGCGTAAAGTTCGGGGACCGGGTCGGCACACTGGCCTGGAACACGCATCGCCATATGGAATGCTGGTACGGCATTTCCGGTATTGGCGCGGTTGCCCATACCATCAATCCGCGCCTGTTCGCCGAACAGATCGTCTATATCATGAACCACGCGGAAGATAAGATTCTGTTCCTCGATGTCACCTTCGTGCCGCTTATCGAAAAACTGGCCGAGCACCTGACGACGGTGGAGCATTTCGTCATCATGGTGGGGGCGGATCACATGCCGGAGACCGGCCTGAAAAACGTCCACTGTTACGAAACGCTTCTGGCGGCGGAAGACGGTGTGTTGAACTGGCCCGAGTTCGATGAAAATACCGCATGCGGCCTGTGCTACACTTCCGGTACGACAGGGCATCCCAAAGGCGTGCTTTATTCCCATCGGTCCAATTATCTGCACACCATGGCGGCGATATGCGGCGATACGCTGGGTATCGGCGCGCTCAGTGTCATATTGCCCGTCGTGCCCATGTTCCATGCCAATGCTTGGGGCATTCCCTATGCTGCGGCGGCCACCGGCGCCAAGATCGTTTTCAACGGTCCTCACCATGAACCGGATGTCCTGCACAAACTGATGATGGAGGAAGGCGTCACCGTCACGGCCGCCGTGCCGACCATCTGGATGGGCATGCTCAAATATCTGGAAACCACGGGAAAGGATTGTGGCAGGCTGGAGCGTGTGACCATCGGTGGTTCCGCGGCGCCTCGGACAATGATCCAGGCGTTCCAGGAGAAATACGGTGTCTCCGTCAACCATGCCTGGGGCATGACCGAGCTCAGCCCCCTCGGTTCCCTTGGCAGTTACAATGCGGCTGTTGAAACATTGTCGGACGCGGAAAAGCTGGACGTCAAGTGCAAGCAGGGCCGGGCCGTTCTGGGTGTGGAGATGTGCGTCAAGGACACGAACGGCAATATTCTGCCGCGCGATGGCAAATCCTCCGGCCATTTGATGGTGCGCGGGCCCTGGACGGTGGAAAGTTATTTCCGTCATGAAGGCGGTGACATCCTTGACCAGGATGGGTGGTTCGACACCGGCGATGTCGCCTGTATTGACGAATATGGCTATATGCAGATCACGGATCGCTCCAAGGATGTGATCAAGTCCGGCGGTGAATGGATCAGCTCTATCGATCTGGAAAATGCCGCGATATCCCATCCCGCGATCTCGGAAGCGGCCGTTATCGGCATCGCTCACCCCAAATGGGACGAACGCCCGCTGCTGGTGGTCACGCTGGAGGACGGCGAAAGCGTCAGTCTGGACGATGTTCACGCCCATTTGAGCGACCATGTGGCCAAATGGTGGTTGCCCGACGACATGATTGTGGTGGACGATATTCCCCACACGGCAACCGGCAAGATTTCCAAAAAGGATCTGCGTGACCGGTTCAAGGATTACAGCCTGCCGACCGTTTGAAGCAGGACTGCCAAAGATGGAAAAGGGGAAGCGGTGATGAGGGTGTTACTTGGTGTTCTGACTGTGGGCATCCTGCTTTTTGTAGGCGGGCCCGGGTATGTACGGGCAGCCGACGATACTCTGGTCACCGTTTCCAGTTCTTATGATTTTGACACCACGCTGGAACGCCTGACGGCTGCTATCGCCAAGCGCGGACTGAAACAGTTCGCCGTTATCGATCATGCGTCGGGCGCGGAGGATGTCGGCGTTGATCTGCGTCCGACGACGCTGGTCGTTTTCGGACACCCCAAAGTGGGCGCGCCGGTTATGGCGCAGGCCCAGACAACGGGTCTTGATCTGCCGCTGAAAATCCTTGTCACACAGGGCGATGACGGTGCCGTCAGCCTGATTTACCGGCAGCCGCGCGCGCTTGTTGCCGGCCATGGTCTGGACCCGGTTCCACCACAGATCACCGCCATGACCAAAGGTCTTGAGGCCATTACTTCGGAAGCCTCGGCTGAATAAGGCGTCAGACTGAATTCACGTCTTGTTTCCGTCGCGGCTGTTTGCTTTTTTTGACAGCAGGTCGAGCACTTTCTTGGCCGGCCATATCCAGACGACTCCGGCAGCGGCATAATAGACCATCTGCACGGCCAGCGGCCAGTCCACCATTCGGTCACCGATGGCTGCGGCCAGGAACGCATACAGCATGAGCCCGGTTATCAGCCCGGCCATGCCGAGAAGATTGGTAAGTCTGGGCCGCTCAACACTCATGCCGTTGGTCCGTCTGTCTGTTCCGTTTCGTCTGTCAGCAGGCCGCGTGCTTTCAGAACGCTGGCGATGATGCGCCGTGTATCGGCGGCTGCCGGCATATGAACGGCCGCAGCCGCGTCGAAAAAAGCGGCCTCCAGTGCGTCGGAGGCAGCCGTCAGCGTGCCACCGATGACGTCGGCTTCATAATCGGCCAGGGCGTAATGATAGGTAAGGCGCCCGTCCGTGTCATGGTCGATCAGGTCGACCACGTCAATAAGCCGCAGGATACGAACCGTCATACCGGTTTCCTCCGCCACTTCGCGGATGACAGCCTGTCTGCACGTTTCGCCCGGTTCGACCCGTCCGCCCGGCAGGCTCCATTCCCCTTTGCGCGGCGGTTTTGCGCGCCGGATCAGCAACACTTTGCCATCGTGCAACGCCACGGCGCCCACGCCCAGTACAGGGCGGATGGTGTTCTGCGGGTGCTCTCCGGCGGTTCTGTCATCTCTGTCTTGGCGCATGGTGTTCCCGCTTCTATAGTGACGCCGCATTGAACACCAGTGTTTTGCCTGTGGGGGTGGCGATATGTGCGGCCGGTATTTTCTGACATCGCTGATCGACACCCTTCGCGCGCTGTTCGATGTGGACACGCCACACCCGATCCCGCCCCGTTACAATATCGCCCCGACACAGCCGGTTCTGGTGGTGCGCCAGTGCGCTGACGATACGCTGGGCCGCAAAGGCGGGCGGGAACTGGCTGCGGTCGAATGGGGGCTGGTGCCGGAATGGTCCAGAACCGGACGCCGCACGGATAGGCCGCTTATCAATGCCCGTGTGGAAACCGTGGCCGAAAAACCGTCTTTCCGGGCCAGCCTCGTCCGGCGCCGTTGTCTGGTACCGTTTGATGGTTGGTATGAATGGCAGGCTGCCGGCGGAAAAACCGGCGGGCGTCAGGCGGGGGCGTCCCACGGCGGCAAGCAGCCCTGGGCAATCACCCCGAGGCGCGGCCCCATGGCCTTTGCCGGTATCTGGTCCGTCTGGCAGGGGCCGGACGGTGCCAGCGCCCTTGAGACCATGGCGATTCTGACGGGGCCGGCTCCCGGTGCCATGGCCGAACTGCATCCGCGCAAACCTCTGGTGCTGGAGCCGTCTGATTATGTGCGCTGGCTGGAACCCCATGACCCTCTGCCGCGCGGCTTTCTGGACAGTTTCTCATGGGCAGGCGAGGAGGCTTTCGAATGGCGTCCGGTTTCCCGCAGGGTCAATGCGATCTCCCACGATGACCCGGCCTGTCTGGACGCCCCTGCCGCCGATCCACCGCCGCCGCAACCTCGCCAGCCCGATCTTTTCGGGCCCCTTTGATGTTTTGAGGAGATGTCATGACCGCCGTCCCTGCGCCCGACCGCCCCATAGATATCCGCGATCCTTCCAGCCCTCTGTATATCCGGGTGGATGGTGCTGTCGGTCGCCTTCTCATCAACCGGGCGGACAAACGCAATGCCCTCAGCCAGGCCATGTGGGAAGCTGTCCCGGTGGCGCTGGATCTCCTCGAAGCTGAGGCCGGTGTCCATGTCATCATACTGGGATCGGCCGTTGACGGCATATTTTGCGCCGGGGCCGATCTGGCCGAGCTGAAAGCCATTGCCGGCGATGCGGACCGGTGTGAAGCAAACCGGCGCGCCATCCGGGCAGCGCAGCAGCGCCTGCTGTATTCACCCAAGCCGGTCATCGCCGCGATACCCGGTGCCTGCGTGGGCGGTGGTTGCGGGCTGGCGTTACACGCTGATTTGCGCGTGGCCAGCCGCCGTGCCCGTTTTGGGATCACGCCGGCAAAAATCGGTCTGGTGTATCCGTTAAGCGATACGCGCCGGGTCGTGGAACTGGCAGGTATGGCGGGCGCAAGCCGCCTGCTGCTGACAGCCGCCCTGATCCCGGCGGATGAGGCGAAAAGCATGGGTCTTGTGGACTTCGTTCATGAGGATGCCGATTTTGACGGTGCTGTTGCGGATCTGGCGGACAAGATTGCCGGTTTGTCGCCCTTTTCCCTGAAAGCCGTGAAGGCAACCATCCGGAGTGTCGCCAATGGACAACTGGACGAAGATGCCGAAAGTATCCGTCTGTTTCTCGAGGCTCATACCGGCCCCGATGCCACCGAAGGCATCGCCGCTTTTCTCGACAAGCGGACACCGCGTTTCACGTCTTGAAGAGCCTGATCCGAAAGAGCTTTGAGGCTATACCCAGCGTTGGCATTGCAGGCTGCGTGCGTCAGGCGTTCCCGTTGTGCCTTCAGTCCCGTACCGAGAATTCTCTAGTGCCCGCGATCCTGTTCGCCTGTCCCGAGGATCATCCCCAGGTCGGGAATCAGACCCGTTCCGGCGATGAAAAGGGCTGTCGCCAGATACCACAGGCCGAAACTGACCACATAGGAAAGCGTATTGGCAACGGACGGGGGCACCAGGACGGTGATCGCGGTGCCGGCCAGCGTATTGACGACCAGCAGGCCGATAAACAGAACGGCAAAGCTTGCCGTCATGGGACGCAGGAATAGGCGGCCGCGGATCAGGCTGCTCGTCAGGGTTTCCTGTCTGCCACGGGCCTCCGCCGTTAACGAGAAATGGGCAAGGGCATTGATGGCGATGCTGAACCACAGGGCGAATAAAGCCCCGGCAAAAAACAGCGCCATGCCAAGAGGGCGGAACAGCATGCCGGTCAGTTCGGCGATGGTTAAAGCAATAACAAAGGCCAAAACGCTCAGCAACCATGCCAGGATGAGGTGCCAGAAACCCCGTACGCTGCGTTTGGCAAGCGCCGGCATTCCGCCTGCCAGCGGGGGCAGGGGGCGCCCGGCGGCGATCCGCGCCCATGGCACCAGCATTACGGCCATGGCCAGTGTAACGATTGCCTGGCTGACGATTAGCAGGCCGCTTTTTTCCTTCAGCATCTCGGCTATGCGGGTAAGTTGCGCGTCGGGCGTTTCGCTGGCGCGTTCGGCCAATATGGCAATGGATTCCAGTGCCTGAATGGCGGGTGCTAAGAGAATGGTGGCCACCAGGCCGAAAAACACCGTCAGCAGACAGAGGATACCGGCTTCCTGCCGGGCCTTTTCAAGACCGTGAGACAGGATATTTTGCAGGGTCGGCGGTGTCGGCATGGCGTCGCGCATCAAGTCTGTCCTGCCCATGGGGCCTTTCACTCGGAGACGGGCACAAGAGCCCTGCGCCCGAAGCTATGTCGGATCGGGCTGCAAATGCAATGCCCCTCTCTGCCGCATCTGTTATGGCAACGGCAACATGTTGCACATGACGTGATGCTGTGTTTGACAAAGGGGCCGGTTTTCCATGCCGGGCCAGGTTGGGAGGGTAAGGTATGAAACCGCTTCAGGGTGTGCGGGTACTGGATATGTCGCGCGTTCTTGCCGGACCGTGGGCCGGGCAGGTGCTGGCGGATCTGGGTGCCGATGTCATCAAGGTGGAGCGTCCGGGCAGTGGCGATGACACCCGGGGCTGGGGGCCGCCTTACCTGCGTGACACCGATGGCCGGGAAACCGATGAGGCCGCCTATTATCTGGCGGCAAACCGGGGCAAACGCTCGCTGGCCCTGGATATTGCCACGCCGGAAGGTCGGGATATCATCCGCCGTCTGGCTGCCGACAGTGATGTGCTGATCGAGAATTTCAAGGCTGGCGGGCTGAAACGCCATGGGTTGGACTATGAAAGCCTGTCTGCACTGAACCCGTCCATTGTCTATTGTTCGATCACCGGGTTTGGTCAGAGCGGACCTGATGCGGTTCGCCCGGGGTATGACTTTGTCATTCAGGCCATGGCCGGCCTGATGTCCGTCACCGGGCCCGATACGGGCGTGGATGCCGTCCCGCACAAGGCCGGTATTGCCATGGCTGACCTTGCGACAGGTCTGTATGCCGTTATCGCCATTCTTGCGGCCCTGAATGAACGCGGGCGGGCGGATCAGGCAGGCAGGCGGCGTGGACGCCATATCGATATGGCATTGTTCGATGCCAGTCTGGGACTGATGGCCAATCAGGCGATGAATTATCTGATCGGTGACAACGTTCCCGGACCCAGCGGTAATGCACACCCCAATATCGTTCCATATCAGGTGTTTGCGACCCTGGATGGACAGATGGTGCTGGCAGCCGGCAATGACGGCCAGTTTCGGGCCTTTGCCCGTGTGGCCGGCCGTCCGGGTCTGGCAGACGATGCGCGTTTCGCCACCAACCGGGCCCGTGTGGAAAACCGGGCCGATATTGTACCGGTTCTGGCCGGGATCATGGCATGCCGCACCACGTCTGACTGGGTATCGTCCCTGAAGGCGGCGGGTGTGCCGGCCGGGCCGGTCAATGCCTTGGATGCGGCCTTCGCCGAGCCGAGCGCCGTTGCGCGTGGTTTGCGTTTTGACTTGCCGCACCCCTTGTCCGGCGCGGTTCCCCAGGTGGCGCCCCCATTGCGTCTGGACGGCGAACTGATGCATGCGGATATGGCCCCGCCGCTTCTGGGTCAACACACAGATGAGATATTGTCCGAACTGGGAATTGATGGCAGCCTCAGACAATCATGGCGCGCACGCGGTCTGATCGCCTGAGGCCGATCTTTCAAGGGGGACGTATGATGACAAACGGTGACACGGTCTGGATCACTGGGGCTTCTTCCGGGATTGGCGAGGCACTTGCGCTCGAATTTGCGTCGCGCGGGACCCCCTTGATTCTGTCCGCCCGGCGGGAAGATGAACTGGCACGGGTTAAAAACCTTTGTGTGGAGCGAGGGACAGAGGCGAATGCCGTGATGATCCTGCCGTTGGATGTGACGAATGAAACGGCTTTGCCTGATATTGTACAGACGGCCAAGGCGTTTACCGGGCGCATAGATATGCTGATCAACAATGCCGGTATTTCGCAGCGGGCCCTTTGTATTGACACCGACATGGCTACATACCGCCGGTTGTTCGAAGTGGATGTGTTTGGCCAGATCGCCCTGACCAAGGCTGTGCTGCCAATCATGCTTGAGCAGGAATCCGGCCATCTGGCGGTGACCGCCTCTGTCGCGGGTAAGGTTGGGGCGCCGCAGCGGACCGGTTATTGCGCCGCCAAACACGCCATGATGGGTTTCTTCGATGCCTTGCGTGCCGAGGTCGCGCATCGGGGTATCAAGGTCACGACCATCACCCCCGGGTTTATCCGCACAGCGATCTCACAGAATGCGTTGAAAGGGGATGGCAGCCGCTTCGGCCAGACCGACAACAATATTGCCGGCGGTATGGATGTCGGAGACTGCGCCAGGGTCATCATGCGAGGATTTGACAAAGGAACGCCGGAAATACCCGTAGGCAAGGGTGCGGAAATGCATGCCTTGTGGATCAAGCGGTTTTTCCCGCGCCTCATGTTCAAGGTGGCCTCGCGCATCGGTCAGGCCGAGCAATGAAATCCGCCTGATCGTTCTGCCGAACCGGTTTCAGACAATGCGCGTTTTTGCCCCGGTGCCTTTCGACAGGGGAACCGCCTGTGTGTCGCCGCGTTTGGTGATATGATCACCGGATGTTATAGCGGGTCCCTGTGCGGTCCGTTCATTCGCCAGACCTTCAACGTAGGTCTCCACACAACTGTCCTGGTGGGCCGGTTTCGGCGCCTTTGCCCAGGTTGCTGGGCGCAGGCCCTGCGGCAGGAAACGCTCCCACCAGCGCCGGGCGGCACGTTCTGCCGCAAATGGGGTCTTTGGTGGTATTTCCATGTGGATGGGCGGTGTGCCCCGCCCGATATCCAGAAAGCGGATATGCCGACGTTCGGCGTCATCGTGAAAGATATGGTCGGTCAGCCGTAGGGGACCGACCTCGCCGGAAATTCTGGCGGACCCGATAAGGTAGGCGGGCATGCCCTTGCGATCGGCCAGGGGTAGAAGCATCACTTCCGACGTGGCGATGGCCATTGTTCCGCCGCTGCGCATGATGCGGCGTGTCTCCAGAAAGTGGGCGCCACATGGCCAATCCAGAAGGGCGTTGTAAAACCGTCTGGCAAGCGGGCGCTCGCCGGCGGCGGTCAGGTCAAACACATTCATACCCGTAAGCGGTTGGGCAAATCCCTGATCCATGGCGGAGCCGGCCAGTCCAACGGTGATGTCGTCCGGCGTCAGCCTTTTCATCAGGCACATACGCGGCAGGATTGCGCCCAGTCGGCCAAGGTCAAAGGTAAAATGAAAAGGCACAAGCATGTCTTTTTCGCCTCTGAGATGGCCCCAGTAAGCAAAAAATTCTTTCAGGCTGTCAGCCATTTCACCTGTGCCGAGCGCCGAGCTGAACATGCGGTATCTCCACAGAGCACAAAAAGCCCCGAAAGGTCTCAACCCGTTTCCGGTTAACCTTGTCGGCCGTTAATGACCTGACCGCGTTTGCGTCCCATCCCTTTTTTCAGCTTGCGGGGCGACGGCTTCAGTTTCAAGACAAACCCGTTCCGTTATCCGTCCGTATCCGTTGCTTTCCTCTCAAATCCCTGAATCATCATGGTGATTTCTTTGGCCAGATCATTCGGGATCGGAAAGGTCAGATGGTATTGGAGCAGCCGCCAGGCGCCATTATCGCGAATCAGCACGCCGGTACCGCGCGATGTGCCGTAATTCCGGCTGTCGAGAATTTCGTCGAAATAGGCTGTCCGACCGTCTGGCGTCAGATTGATGTGCCGTTCCCTCGGCGTGTAGATCCAGCCTTTGGTGCGGGCGGCATAGGCCTGGAATGTAGGCTTGTCCCAGCGCTCGCCCGCGTCCGTCCCCAGAAAAACGGCATCAGCGTGATACAGTGCGAAATAGCGCGGCCAATCGGCACTTGCCGCATAGTCATGAAGCTGGTCCAGTGTTATTGCGATTTCCGTTATATCCGATGCGGGATCCGCTTGGACCGGTGTGAAGTCCGTGAACTTGGACATAACAAGGGCGCTTAGGGCAATCGCGATCGGCGCGGCGATGCAGAAAATGACCCGCTTTATCATGGTGCGCTTGTCTCCTTGGCGAGAGAGCGGCTTTCGGGCATCCGTTCGGCGATTTCGCCGGATTTCAAACGTGCGAGATAGCTTTTCAGGTCGCTTTTCAACTCTCCTGCCATGAAATAGATGCCGATAATGTTGGGAATGGCCATCAGAAAAAACAGGCTGTCCATCAACATGTAAACCTCACGGACGGAAAAAACGGCGCCCGGTACGAGGGCCGTACAGAAGACAATCTTGAACAGATTCATCGATCGCTCCGACCCGCCGAAGACAAATTCCCAGATTTTGCCGGAATAATAGCCCCAACTGATGATGGTCGAAAACGCGAACATCAGAACCGCGATGGCCAGGACATAGGGAAACCAGCTTATGACCGATCCGAAAGCGGCGGATGTCATTTGGATATCATTCAACCCTTCAACGCGGTACAGACCGGTGACGATGATCACCAGTGCCGTCATGGTCGATACCACCACTGTATCCACGAAAGGTTCCATAAGGGCCACCATGCCCTCCGACACGGGTTCGTTGGTCTTGGCTGCCGCATGCGCCATGGTGGCCGACCCGAGGCCCGCTTCCGTGGAATAGACGGCGCGCTGCATCCCGATGATAATCACGCCGGCGATGCCGCCTGTGATGCTATCAGGATTGAAAGCTCCTGCCATAATGGTCATGAATGCATCCGGAATAGCGCCCGCATGGCCTATAAGGATGGTTATGGCGGCGGTAATGTACACTGCCGTCATGAGCGGCACCAGACGGGCTGTGACACTGGCGATGGAACGAATGCCGCCGATGATGACAACCGCCGTCAACAGCGCGATTGCCACGCCGAAACTCCAGGCCCAACCCTGGCCGTTCAGGCCGGTAACGGCACTGACCTGGCTGTATGCCTGGTTGACCTGGGCCACCTGTAGCAGGGTCGGCACAGCCAGCAGGGCATAGGTCCATGCCAGCCCCTTGCCCAACCGGCCAAGGCCGCGCCCTTTCAACCCTTTTTCCAGATAATACATGGGGCCGCCCGCGACGGTGCCGTCGGCGCGGATTTCCCTGTATTTTACACCCAGCGTACATTCGGCGAATTTCAGTGTCATGGCGAACAGGCCGATCAGTATCATCCAGAATGTGGCGCCTGGCCCGCCGAGGGATATGGCCACCGCCACGCCGGCAATATTGCCCAGACCCACTGTGCCGGACAAAGCGGTTGACAGGGCCTGAAACTGCGTCACCTCACCGGGGGCAGTGCTGTCGTGATACCGCCCCGTCAATACTTTGTAGGCGCGTTTGAAGCTGCGCAAATTGATGAAGCCGAAATAAAAGGTCAGCACCACCATCGGTGCCGCCATCCACACCACAATCCAGGCGATGGAAATGCCGGCAACGGTCACTTCGCTGAAGACGAAGCTGTCAAGAAGACGGATCAGATCCACTAGAAAATTGATAAAGCCGCCGCGATCCTCGCCCGATCCTGCCGTAACCGTATCGTCCACGCTGTTTTACCCCCACTGTGCGGCCCTGCGGCGGCGACCGTTTGCCGGTACGAAAGCCGCCCCGTCCGTCACGAAACTGTCATGTCCAGGCTGACATTAGGCGACGGTGAAGCAGTGCGCAAAGGAGAAAGTATGCATGGTTGCACAAGGCCGTTCGCGCGGTGGGCACACCCGTTCGGTGCCGTGGGTCAGCCTTCCGCAAAACGGGGCATCAATTCGACGAAATTGCAGGGTCGGTGGCGGTTGTCCAGCTGACTGACCAGTATTTTGTCCCAGGCGTCCTTGACCGCCCCGGTCGAGCCCGGCAGGGCGAACAGCAGTGTTCCCTTGGCGAGGCCGGCGGTCGCGCGGCTCTGGATCGTGCTGGTGCCGATGGTCTCGTAGGACAACATGCGGAACAGTTCGCCGAAGCCGGGAATGGCTTTGTCATAAAGGGCCTCAAAGACATCCGGGGTTACATCGCGCCCCGTTATGCCCGTGCCGCCCGTTGAAATGATGACCTGGATCTGATCATCGGTCAGCCAGTTCTTGATCTGGCTTTTGATATCCTTGGCGTCGTCGGACACGATGGTACGCGCGGCAACATAATGCCCCGCTTTCTCAATCCGTTTGACAAGCGTCCGGCCTGACTTGTCATCATCCAGCGTCCGCGTGTCCGATACTGTAAGAACGGCTATATTGACGGGGATGAAGCGTGGGCTGTCGTCTGGCATCGCTGTCTCGCTGACGGGCTCTGGTTTGCGGTGCTTGATCTAGTCATCGGCAATATGACGGACACGTGCCGCAAGGCGGGCGGCGCGCTGGGCTGTGATCTGCCTTTCATCCGCTGTATCCAGAAGTTCCAGGACAGGCCAGGCACCGGATGCAATGGCGTCCAGGCTGGGTGTGTCCTGACCTAGGCGCATGCGGTACAGCCAAAGATTGGCCATCACCCGTTCGATATATATCCTTGTCTCGTAAAATCCTATGGATTCAATGAACAGAAGCGGGTCCTGTTCATAAGGGACTTCCGTTTTCCAGTTGATCAGGCTGCCCGGACCGCCATTGTAGGCGGCCAGCAGCATGAACAGATTACCCTCGACATAGTCTTCGGCCAGCAGATGTTCGATATATTGCTGGCCCAATGCCATGTTGAACTCGGGTTCGTACAGGCGGTTTCGGTTGCGCCTGAAGAGGGAGCGATCTCTGGCGATATAACTGGCGGTGGCTGGCATCACCTGCATCAGGCCGCGCGCACCGGCGCGGGAGAGGCCGCGGGTGCGGAAATCGCTTTCCTGGCGCACCATGGCGAAAATCAGGGCCCGGTCAATGCGAAACCCGTCCACAGGCGCCCATTCCGGCAGGGGATAGCGTACCGCTGTCGGGGCTATATGTCCGGTGCCGCCGACACGGCCCAGACGTATCTGTATGGCAGGCAGGTTTACAGCCGCTGCAAACGCCAGCAGTGCGTCCTGCACATCCGTGCCCTCGCGGCCCCAGAGCAAACGCAATTCTTCATCCGCGATGTCGTCGCGCCGGATCTCGGTCAGGGCGATGGCGCGCGTTATCGCCCTGTGTTCCAGCAGTTTGTCCATCGCCTTGGCTGTCAATGGCGGTGGCGTCCAGTCAATGACCGGATCAAGCCCCAACTGGCGGGCGGCGATCAGGCCGTAAAAGGTTTCCGTGTATCCGGCGGCGTCCAGAAGGTGGTCCTGCGCCAGTCCCGCACGGTTGATCTGAAGGGCTGCGCGCGCGGCCCAGAAATGGCCTGCGGCCAACAGCCATTTGCTGGCCCGGTCACTGCGGGCTAGCGTATCGAAATGACTGTAGGCACCCGATGGATCGCCCAGCCGCCAATGGGCCAGCCCCGCCGTCCAGTCACTGGTGGGTTCAAAAGCGCGGGCCAGTCTTGCCGCTTCCATGGACAGGGCGCGGGCTTTGATGTCGTTACCTTTATAATAGTAACTGGCGGCGATGCGCTCCAGGGCATCGGCCTCCTCGTGGGGGACCAGAATGTCGCGCGCATGCATGGCCCAGTATCGTTTTTCGGCGCGTTCCGGTTCGCCCCGGCGGACATGGCGGCGTACGCGCGACAGCATGCGGTTTACACTGGTGCGTTCTGCCTTGGCCCGTTTCGGTGCGGCCGGTTTTGGCGCCGCCGACTGGCCGGTGACACCGGGATAGCGTGTTTCTTCCGGACGGCGCGGCGCATGGGCGCGTGCCTGGCGCCGCCGGGCAAGACGGTAAACCCGCCAGGCGCTTGGATGATCGGCATAGTTTTTCAGCCAGGCGGCCAGTTCGCTGTATTTGCTGCGATAAGCGGTTGGATGCATATAGCGCTGGAACAGCACATGCCCCATCAGGATATCGCTTTCCAGACTGTCGATAAGGGCGTCCGCTTCTTTCCACCGCCCATCGGCCTGCACCTCCAGAATACGGCGGTATTTGTCGATATCCTCCACACTCAGCACACGGGGCACCAGTTCCGCCCCGACCTGCCGGGCAGCCCGCGCGGACGGGGCAATACCGGCAACAGCGATTGACATCGCCAGTATTGTCAAGGAAACGATCAGGCTGCGCCCGGTTATGGTAGAGGTAATCATGCCTTTATACGGTCCCTGACGGTCAGAAGGTCGCGCCATGCCAGCCCCTTGGCATGGGGTTGGCGCAGCAAATAGGCCGGATGATAAGTCGGCATGGCGTCGAAAACGCCGCTACCCAGCCGGATTTCCCGCCATTTTCCGCGCATGCGTGTAATGCCTTCTTCCGTTTCCAGAAGTGTTTTGGCTGCCACCGCCCCCATCAGCAAAACGACTTTCGGGCCAGACAACTCTATATGTTTATGCAGAAATGGCAAATACATGCTGACCATGGCCGGTTCAGGGTTGCGGTTTCCGAGCGGCCGCCACGGCACGATGTTGGTGATGTAGGCGTTCCTGTCCCTGCTATAGCCTGCGGCTGCCAGCATTTTGTCCAACAGATGGCCGGATGGACCGACAAAGGGTTTGCCGGTCCGGTCCTCTTCCGCGCCGGGGGCCTCGCCAATCACCATAAGGGGAGCCTTGCGGGTTCCATCGGAAAAAACAAAGGACTTGGCAGACCTTTTGTATACGCCGCCATCGATGGCTCTCATCGCATCATGCAATTCGTCCAGGCTCGACACGCGCGCCGCCGCTTCCGCCGCCGCGACGGGACCCGCGCCAAAGGCAGGTTGTACCGGTTTTGCGGCGATGGGTGTCGGGGTTGCTTTCGGCGGCGGACCCGACTGGCCCTGTATCCGGTCCTGAGCCGCGGCGTCCGTTACCGGCGGTGGTGCGAAACGGTTGACAGGCACAGTTCCCACCATATCGTCCGCCCCCATGGCAACAAGCCAATCCAGTGCGGCCAAGGCTGTGTTTTCGCTTGGCGACATGGTGGTGCCGGCCTTCCTTCTGCTCCGTTTGCCTGCCTTGCAGGCGCCGCTTTTAAGAATATCTATTTAATATTTCTGTCAATTTGCCGCGTTTTGCAAGATGCTGTGTGTCCAGGCGACTTGAGACACGACCCAATGTCTCTAAATCACATATATCTTAAAAAATGGTTTTGCCGTGAGAAGATGGAGAATATGTCGCATGGCATGATAAAGCCATGCGACACGCTGAGGTTTGACGCGGACTGGTGTAGCGGGCATAAACGCCGGGAGGCCGCCTTGAAAGACCTTGAGGCGGTTTTGAGGCGTGAGCCATTGGGTCCTTTGAAGTTGATGAAAGCGGTCGGCCGGGAATGTCGGCCGCATTGCATGTGAGAGGAGCGGGGCATGGAACGAGAGTCCATGGAGTTCGACGTGGTGATCGTGGGCGGTGGCCCCGCCGGTTTGTCAACCGCGATCCGGCTGATGCAATTGGCCGGGGAGAATGACCGGGAACTGATGGTTTGCGTCGTTGAAAAAGGGTCCGAAATCGGTGCGCATATTTTATCGGGCGCCGTTGTCGATCCCAAGGCGCTGAATGAACTGATCCCGGACTGGAAGGAAAAAGGCGCGCCGCTCAACACGCCGGTCACGCATAATCATCACTGGATTTTAAGCGAAAGCGGCAAGACCGAAATGCCGCACATGCTGTTGCCGCCCCTGATGTCCAACAAGGGCATGTACACGCTTTCCCTCGGTAATCTGACCCGCTGGCTGGCTGAACAGGCGGAGGCCCTGGGCGTCGAAATCTACCCCGGTTTTGCCGCCGCCGAGGTGCTCTATCATGAAGATGGTCGCGTTAAGGGCATTGCCACCGGGGACATGGGGGTGGCGCGTGACGGCAGTCATAAGGACGGTTATCAGGCGGGTATGGAACTGCACGCCAAATACACCCTGTTCGCCGAAGGGTGCCGTGGGTCGCTGACCAAACATCTTGAAAGTCAGTTTGATCTTCGTGCCGACAGTGATTTTCAGACTTACGGTATCGGTATCAAGGAGCTGTGGGATATCGACCCTGAAAAACACGTACCCGGTACGGTGATCCACACTCAGGGCTGGCCGCTGGAAGACACTGCGGGCGGCGGGTTTATCTATCATCAGGAGAATAATCAGGTCGCCATCGGTTTCGTGGTAACGCTGGACTATGAAAATCCTTATCTTTCCCCTTTTGATGAGATGCAGCGTTTCAAGACCCATCCCGCGATCCGGCCTCTTCTGGAAGGCGGCCGCCGTGTGGCCTACGGCGCGCGGGCGATCAATGAGGGCGGCCTGCAATCGGTGCCGAAACTGTTTTTCCCCGGTGGCGCGCTTGTGGGCTGTGCCGCCGGCTTTGTGAATGTGCCCCGGATCAAGGGCAGTCACAATGCGATGAAATCGGGCATGCTGGCGGCTGAAAGTGCCTTTGCCGCGTTGCAGGCCGGGTCCGAGGGCGAAGTTCTGCTCGACAGCTATGAACAGGCCTACAAGTCAAGCTGGATATACGACGACCTTAAAAAAGTGCGGAATGCGAGACCCGCATTGTCCAGGTTCGGTGCGACACTTGGGACGATTTATGCGGGGTTCGACATGTGGATGAACAGCATAGGCCTCGGTTTTCTGTTGCCCTGGACCTTCCGGCACACACACCGTGACAATGAAGCAACGAAAAAAACCTCCGAGGCCAAGCCGATCGATTATCCCAAGCCCGATGGCGTGGTGTCCTTTGACAAACTGTCCAGTGTGTTTCTTTCCAACACCAATCATGAAGAGGATCAGCCGGTCCACCTGACCCTGAAGGATGACAGCGTTCCGACGGCGATCAATTTGCCCGATTATGACGGCCCCGAGCAGCGTTACTGCCCGGCGGGTGTTTATGAATATGTGGATGGAGACAATGGCAGGCAATTGCAGATCAATGCGCAGAACTGTGTCCATTGCAAAACCTGCGATATCAAGGATATGACCCAGAACATCAATTGGGTGGTGCCTGAAGGGGGCGGCGGACCGAATTATCCCAATATGTGAGGCCTATTATGCAGGGTGTGGATTTTTCGTCTAAGTCCATCGCTGCGGCAGTATGGCGATGCCTGTTGTATCGCCGCGTTACAGCCTTATATCGATAAGGATATTTCACGACGTTCCAGGTTGCTTGTAGAACGGCGCTGGGGGATCGCCGGTACAGGATGGATGCCTGGATTCAGCCCAAAGACCGGGCACAGGATGAAAGAAATGCGAAATTACAGGCCACTCTTGGCCGGAGTGCTTCTGGGCCTGTCTGCCTGCTCCGCCGGCACGCAGACGGCGCTTGGTCCACAACCCCTGCCGTCACCCTGGCACACCGAATTCCGCACCCGGGACGGTGACGGTGACAGCCGGTTCGGTCCCTTCCTTGCCGCCACGCTGGCCAGTCAGGGGGTCTCTCTGACGGATGCCGCGCGGTTTTATCTGGCGGCTCATGTTCAGGACCCTTCCAGCCGCTTTGTCGCCGACCGTGCCTTTTTTCAGCTTTTGCTCGCGGGTCATGTGGATGATGCATCGCAGGTCGCCGATGATCTGATGCAGGGCGAGATCACGGAAAGCGATGACCTGGTCGACCTTGTGCGTGTGCTGGACGCCTACCGCGACGGCAATTGGTCACTGGTGCGGGAGCGGGCGGCAAATGATACCCAATCAGGTTTTGCCAGCCTGTTCATGCCCGTCCTGACGGCCTGGAGCCATGCCGCGGAAAAAAACGAAGCCGCTGCGCGCGAGGCATTGGGCCCCCTGCTGCGTCATCCGCGCCTGAAGGCCATTGGCGATGAGCAACTGGCCTATATGCTGGACTATATGGGCTCGGATGAAGCCGGCGTTCTTTACCGTAACCTGGTGGACAGTGGCGATATGGCCTCCCTGCAGCCCATTGTCGCTTATGCCTACTATCTCAGGCGCAAAGCTTCGCTCGACAAGGCGCGCAGCATGCTGGACGCGCAGGTACAGCGCTATGACAATAATGCGTTTTTGCTGCGCGAGGGGGCGCGGATCATTCGGGGAAGCGGCCCTTCGCGCCACGCCGCCACGCCGCTCGGAGCCGCCAGTCTGGTTTTTTACCGCCTGGGCAGTGAATTTGCCCAGGGTCCGTCCACCCAGGCGGCCCTGATCTATCTGCAGCTTGCCAGCTATCTCGATCCGGCGGCAGCCGATGTCCATCTGCTGATCGGGTCTCTGTATGAAAAAATGGAATCCTTTGACAATGCGTCGGTCGCATATGAGGCCGTGCCGCGCAGCAATCCCTTATGGCGCACGGCCCGCACCCGACGGGTCGAGGCCCTGCGCGCCGGCGGACGTGATAACGAAGCCATCGGTCTGATTCACGAGGCTTTGCGGGATGAGCCGCAAAATCGTACCCTCTTGGCGGTGTTGGGGGATATCCAGCGGTCCGCTTCCGCCTTTGAAGAGGCAGCGGTATATTATACCCGGGCCATAGAAACACTGCCCCAGCCACAGGAACGCGACTGGTTTCTCTTTTTCGCGCGGGGCGTCTGTTACGAACGCATGGATGATTGGCCCCGGGCTGAAGCCGACCTGATTACGGCGCTGCGACTGAATCCCGATGAACCCAGCGTACTCAACTATCTGGGATATAGCTGGATTGATCGGGGTGAGCGGATAGCCGAGGCAAAAACGATGATCCTGCGTGCCGTCGAAGCCCGGCCCGATGACGGTTTCATTGTCGATTCCTTGGGCTGGGTTTATTATCTGACAGGTGAGTACGGTCAGGCGGTCGACGCTTTGGAGCGTGCCGTGCGCCTTGAGCCGGAAGACCCCACGATCAATCACCATCTGGGGGATGCCTATTGGCGCGTGGGACGCCGGTTCGAGGCCCGCTTTCAGTGGCGGCATGCTCTGATCCGTGTCACCAGTCCCGAAGAACGCTCGGAAATTCTGATGAAACTGGACCGGGGACTTCCGGAGACGACCATTGCATCCGGGGCAGATCCCTCGTGAAACCGTTGACCCGGGTTGCCCCGGCCAAGGTCAATCTTTTTCTGCACCTCACGGGCCGCAGACCGGATGGATACCATCTCATTGACAGTCTGTTCGTTTTTACCGAAGGCGGCGACAGGGTGTACCTGCAGGATGGCCTGGTATTTTCCTTCACCCTTGACGGCCGTTTCGCCGGGGCGCTGAAGAATGCCGGCGGCGCCGGTGACGGCAATCTGATGGTCAGGGCGGCACGGTTGCTGGCACGGGAAACGAACCGTGACCTTACTGTCCATATGAGACTGGATAAAAAGCTTCCGGTTGCTGCGGGGCTTGGCGGTGGATCGTCCGATGCCGCGACCCTTCTGACCGCGCTCAGCGACTGGTGGGGACTTGACATGGACCCAGAGCGTCTGGCGGCGCTGGCCCTTTCACTTGGCGCAGATGTGCCGGCATGTCTGTCTCCGCATCCGCAACGCGTCGCTGGTATCGGCGAGATTTGTACCCCAGTCCGGTTGGACATGCCGTCGCATATCATGCTGGTGAACCCGGGGGTCCCGCTTGCGACGCCGGATGTTTTTCGTGCCTACCGGCACTCCGACCGTGCCTTTTCCGCTGTATTGGAGGATGTACCAGTCTGGGATATGGACAGGATTGCCCGTGACACGGTCAACGGTCTGACTGAGGCGGCGTTGGCATGTCTGCCGTCCATTGCGGATATGCTTGATATTCTGGCGGCCTTGAACGGGGCCCGCCTTGCCCGTTTGTCGGGCAGCGGGCCGACCTGTTTTGTCTTGTTTGACAGTGCCGAGGCGGCAGCAGTTGCTGCCGCCGATCTCGGGCGAAAGTATCCTGGTTGGTGGCTTTGGCCGGATCGTTTGCGTCTGGACAGGGGGGCCTGATATCTACCGGATGATATTTTTGATCGGCCGGCTTCTTTTCCCCAGAAAGGGGCTTTACACACCGTCCTCCATTCATTAAAACCCGCTCCACGCCAGCACTCAGGCAATGTATGATGGGGCGTCGCCAAGCGGTAAGGCACCGGTTTTTGGTACCGGCATTCGCAGGTTCGAATCCTGCCGCCCCAGCCATCTACCTCCCCATATCCGGCCTTTCTCCTGCTCTCAGGCCACTGGTTTGCTCTGCTTTTCTGTATTCATTGCCGATCCGTAATTCTCCGAACCGGCAAAACCCGCTTCAGAAAACCATGCCACAGTTCTTGTTCTGATCGCTGCCGAGAACCCCTGGAGATAGCGATAAGGCCTGTTTTCATTAAGGCAGGGTTCATAGTATACGGGTCGGCCAGGTCCTACAAATACGCACATGCCCTGGTCCGTTCATCTGATGGGGCACGTGCTGACGTGGTCGGTTGTCCGGCAAGGTTGTTGCTCTTGAAGGATTACCCCCTGTTTCCCTTGTCAGCGGCATGTCCGGTTCATGATCCGATCGGCAGTACCGACCTGCTTGTTCACCCGCCTGACTTCCAGTCTGTCGCATATATGATCCTACAGACGGGGGATTGGTTATTGGCGAGGGGGCGTGTTCTCGCTGCGGAAGTTGGACGTTCGATATACCGGCGCATTTTGCTGAGAACATGGCCTGTATCCTGCTTGTATCTGGGTGGCTCGCCGCGTTTGTCCATGACAGCAGAAGAAAGCATGGAATGATCTAGCGTCGCAGAGTTTTAATCGCTTTCCAGAAGACTGAAAGAATATTTGCGATTAATTGAACAAAAATTTTCCTAAAAATTGACATAATTATTGATATATTTTTTACGATATAGGACAATTAAAGTTAAAAAATAATTGGGAATATTAAAAATATTTCCCAGGGGATGCAGTCTTGGCTGATTGTCTTAATGTTTACGACTATTTTGCCGATCCGGCCATATCGGTTATTGAAGACGGTGATCGTTTTCAATTCCTCGTTTCCCGTTTGCGCCGTGCCCTTGACCAGAAAAAACCGTTTGAAGTCTATGGTGGTCCGTTGCGGATCACCAATGTGAATGGTGTGCCCCTGTTGGTGGATGGTTACCAGCGCCTTAAGGCATTGAAAAGATGTTTTCCGGACCCCGAGTGTGCGCCCGATATCGCTTATACGGAATGCGATATTGGCCTCGAAAGCCCCGACGGTCTCATGGAATATATCAAATCGCTGGCCGGATCTGCCCGGCGGGGTGAATACATTCTGCGCTGCCGCAGTTTGCATGGTCTGGTCATGACCGGTGTCTCCGTCAGTGGATTGTCCTGTGCTTTGAGCATGACGGCACGTCAGATCCTGACCATGGTCGCTGTTGGCGGGCTGGATATTGAAGTCCATGCTCTGATCCGTGATCATGGTCTTGACCGCGACCTGGCGGAAGCCTTGACAACGCTTGTGCCTGCGCAGATCCGGGCATGGGCCCGGTCACTCTGTCGTGGCGAAAGCTGGGCCTATTCTTCTATCGGCATACGGAATCATTATGCGGCGGAGCAACCTCTGTCGCGATATGTACTTTTTGAATTGTCGGAATATGCAGGTCCGGCCGCGCCCGATGCGTCCTTGGATGACTGTGCCCTGGTTCTTCAGGATACGGCACAGTTCTGGCGTTTGCAGAACACGGCCATCAACGATCTTGCCCGTCGTCTCAAACGGGACGGCGGCAATGATGTCATTGTTGTCCGTGAAGGGCAGGGACGTGCCTGGGCCCGGCAGCGTCATGCATGCAATAAAAGATTGTACAAATACACTGCGTCTCATTCGCTTAAACGCCGTCCCTTGACCACAATCTACGTCTATGCATCCGGCAAAACACAGCTTTTGCAAGAGCCCTCTAGCTGACATTCCTCATCTGCTTGATCTGACATTCCAGCGAAGCGCCGGTTCTCCGCGCTTTGACCGCTGCGTCGTACCCGGACACCATCGGAAAACTCATTTCAAGTATTGTCGATATTTTTTTCTTGAAAGTTGAGTCTTAATTTTTGTTTGCATTTTGCTAAAATATATATGATGCCTTTAAAAAGTCATCGGCTATTAATGGCATATTATTGTACATTTAAATATGTGTAATGAAGGATTTATAGTCAATGCGTTTTCAGATCAATCAACTTCCCCGCATCCCTGTCTATATTAGAGAAGTACGGGAAAAAAATGGCGAAACTGCACAGCAACTCGCTGAGGAACTGGGTATTAATTATCGTTCCCTGCTCGATATAGAGACGGGCGACCGGCCCTGCACCGTTGACCTTTTGTCTGTAATTGCGGCACGTTACAGAGTTGACATTGTAGAGTTATTGGACAATTCTATTGTCGGTAGTGCTAAAAAAGCAGACACAACGACTCTGACAATGGAAGAGAGAAATCTCGTTCGTGCCTTCAGGAAGTGTGATCCTCAGGTGTCTTCCTATATGGCAGGCATCATGGACAAGGTTGCCAGTCTGTCATCCGTGCAGGAATTTATTGCCATTGTCGAAGGAATGGATTCCGAGGACCAGATGAAAATGGTGGATGCCGTCAAGGCTATTACCACCTCGTTCCTGAGGGGTGAGATTGAAAGCAGACATGGCTGACTGATGCTTTCATGAGGGGCTTCGCCTCTCCCCTTGATAAACCGTCTGATTTTACCGCGCCGCCAGTATTGCCTGAATCTGTCAATGAATACGGATTGCCGCATGGTTCGGACGGTGTCTCAATCTGGGAACGATAATCCGGTCTTGCCTCCGGACGAAAAGGAGGCTGACGCGCGCATGCATGACTTGGTTGAGCGGATCAAAGTCTTTATCCTCAGCGGTCGGGCATCTCCCGACAATTCGGAATTTCGCCGTCTCCTTGAAGAATGTCACGCCCTTCGCGAAATGCAGACTGCCCGGTGCCAGCGGCGGGACAGTTCAAAACCGAAGGCGGCTCGTATGTCCATCATCGAGCGTTTCATCGATATTGCCTCGCTCGACAATCACGTGCGCGGTGGGAAACCGCGTATCTGAATGATCCTGACTGTCGTGTGCCGCATTGGCCTTTGGGGGAATTGGTCCACTAGGGATCAGGCTTTTTTCTTCTGCCGCTGTAAAGGTTTACGGACGGTGTGCTTGGACTGCTTGACATCCCAGTCCAGTGGCAGGGCCGGTGAATTACCGGTCAGAACATGCGGCTCAAAGAGGGGCAGGTCGACAGTGATCCGAGTGCCTTCGCCCAGACGGCTGTCCAGGCTGATCCTACCGCCCATCTGAGTGATGAACTTTCGGCTTATGGTCAATCCAAGACCGGCGCCGCCATGGTCCCGTGCCATGTGGGAATGCAGTTGGACAAAGGGGTCGAAAATCCGTTCATGGTCTGATTCCGGGATACCGATACCTGTATCCGACACGCTCAGCCGTATCCAGCAGGCTTCTTGTGGTATATCAGGTGTAAACCCGGCAGCCACAGTGACCTTGCCGCCTTCGGTGAATTTCAGCGCATTACCGATCAGGCTGAGCAGAACCTGCCGGATCCGCCGCATGTCACCATACAGTGTTTCTGGAATGTCTTTCGATATCCGGACAGCAATCTGATTATGCCGTGCCTTTGCCCGTGAAGAGAAAAAGTCCCGGATATCGGAGATGATATTTCTCAGATCGATTTCATTCAGTTCGGCGCCATCGGTCGTCAGTTCATTGTTGGACAGTTCCAGTATGTCTTCGACGAGAGCCGCCAGTGCCTGGCCTGATCGTTTAATGATATCGACTTTTTCGCCCTGTTCGGGGGTCAGTTCGGATTGCCGCAATATTTCCGCATAGCCGATCACCGCATTAAGGGGGGTGCGCAGTTCATGGCTCATCGTGGCGACAAAAGTGGTTTTGGTCCGTTCCGCCTGTTCGGCTTGTTCCAATGCATCCTGCAGGGCCAGTTCGGCGAGTTTACGCTCCGTTATATCCACATGCATGATAACGGCTCCCGTTTCGACGCCAAGAGGGGTGGCACAGGCAATGCATTCATACCACTGTTTCGCATATGGGGAATGGCAGGGGTATTCCAGGCGGAATTCCGTGCGTTTGCCGCCGAGAATGTCGATCAGTCCGCGCGCCACCTCATCGGCTTCCTCGGAGCAGGCCCCGGTCGCTTCATTGCATAAATTCAGATAATTGCGTCCAATCCCGAAATCACCGCCTGCATACCCGTTCAGTTCGCCAAACTGGCGCCAGCGCTCATTCACCTGAATGATGGTGCCGTCACTGTCGATTACGGCAATATGGGCCGCCAGGCTGTTGATGACCGCATTCAGCCGCTGGTTCGATACCCGAAGCATTTTCTGTTTACGCCGCAATTCGTCCTGAATGGCGACCAGTTCCGTTTGGTTCTGGAATGCGATCAGATAGGCGGCGCCGGACGATGATTTCGCGATATGTTTTACCCGTAGCAGATAATGGGCGCCGTCAGGGTGCATCACCATGTCGTAAGGGGCTTCGCCCGCGCTGCCGGCTTTCATCAGCATGGCGCTGAGATCCGGCATGGGCAGCATGAAATCAACTTCGTCGATATAGCGTTTCAGGTTGTCACTACCGCCTTCCATGATGGCGATGGCCTCACTGTTGGCACGTATGAGCGCACGCCTTCCATCCAGCAACAGCATCGGTGCTCCCACCGTTTCCAGGATGGCTTCATGTTCATTCAGGGCGGCGGACAGGTCTTCCGATTTGCGTTCCAGTTCATCATTGACGGTGACAAGTTCCTCGTTCGAGGACTGCAGTTCTTCATTGGATGTTTCCAACTGTTCGTTGGAGGCCTGCAATTCCTCATTGGCGGATTGCAGCTCTTCATTCATCGTTTGAAGTTCTTCGTTGGAAATCTCCAATTCCTCGACCACGGTCTGGAGGTGTTCCTGCGTCAGTGCCAGGTCTTTCTCAAGCTCACTGACGTGGGCGATATCGATATGCCGGCCGCCGTCCGTGCCGGTTGGATCAGAACTGTGTCCATCGCCGCCGTGCGCGGTATCTTCGGCATGAACCGGATGGAAGACGATCATAACTCTGACAGGCAGGCCCGGCGCACTGGCAAGGGGAATGGCATCGACGAGGGTTTCCCCGTGTTGCCACAGTTCGATATTGCGGAAGCGGGTTGAGCAGCGTGTCACGCTGCTTGTCGCTTTGTGAAGCAGGGCCCGAATGCGCGGGGCGGTTTCCCGCGGCAGCAGGGCGATCAGATCCATCGTGGTTTCGCCGGTTGCAAACTTCAGAAAATCGGCTATGCGGCCCGACGTGGCCAGCAGGTTGAAGTTTTCATCCACAAGGGCGGCTGGAGGCGCGCAATGTTCGGCCAGGGCCTTGTGAAGGATATCACTTGGCTTTTGCTGCTTTGCCGTTTTCCGGCTGGGCTGGGCGGCTGTTTGAACAACAGGCCGCCCAAAGACGAAAGGCGGTCTGCCCGCTGCCACGTCACGGGCGGCATAGACATGATGTTTCCGGTCCACTTCGCGAAACAGGTCTTTCCCGCGTGTCGCCGTTTCTGCCTTGCCCAGCATCAGCAGACCATTATGCCTGAGCGCCGCGTGGAAGATTTTAAAGGCTGTTTTCTGGAGATCGTCATCAAAATAGATCAGCAGGTTACGGCACGTGACGACATCAATGTGCATGAAGGGCGGGCTGCGGACCAGATCATGCCGTGCAAAGATACACAGTTCCCTCAACCGGTTGTTGACCCGGTACATATCCCTTTCGCGCACAAAGTATTTCTCGATGAGGCAGGGTGGGATATTGGCGATGGCCTCTTCGCCGTAAAGTCCGCTGCGCGCGGTTTCGATGGAACTTCCGTCAAGGTCCGTCGCAAAAATCTGAATGACGATGGATCGTGCCGAGTCCCCCAGCATTTCCAGCAGGATGATGGCCAATGTATAGGCTTCTTCGCCGGTTGCGCATCCGGGCACCCAGGCGCGAAAAGAGGTGAGCGCCCCCTGACGGGTCAGATAATTGCTAAGCTGGCTTTCAAAGGCCTGCCAGACCTCCCGGTCCCGAAAAAAAGATGTTACCGCAATCAGGAGTGCGTCCCGCAGTTTCTCCAGTTCCGCCTTGTTTTGTTTCAGCATGGCAAGATAGGCGCGCGCATCCGATGATTTTGTCTGTTTGACCCGCATGCTGAGCCGCCGGTAGATGGTGCCCGTCTTATACTGGCTGACATCAATCAGCATATTGTCGGCGAGGAGGGCGATGATCTCCTGCACGATATCTTCATCGATATCCGGTAAGGCGGTGTCCGACGGCCGGTCGATGTTCATTTTTTGGCACAGGGCTTCGAACATTTCCCCCGGCCCGCAGACGGTATCGATGACACCCGCCGTCACCGCCGCGTGAGGCATGGCGTTGTATTTGGCTGACATGTCATCCTGGGCCAATGTGATACCGCCGAATTTCTTGATGCACTCGCAGCCGAACGTCCCATCGCTGCCGGTGCCGGACAGGATAATGCCGATGGCCTCCGTCTTCTTGAGTTCCGACAGGGATGAAAAGAAATGATCGATACTGGGATGCGGTGGCCGGCCATGGTCCGTCGGGCGCAGCATCAGGGTTTCGTCCTCGTCCATGAAGACATCCACATTGGGTGGGGTGACATGGATGACATCCGGCTGCAGTTTTAGGCCATCTTCGGCCTCGATAACCGGCAGGGCGCATTCGCCTGCCAGCAGTTTGGTCAATATGCTGTTATGGTTCGGGCTCAGATGCTGCGCCACCACATAGGCAATACGGCCTGTCGGGGCAAGGTTGGCCACGAATGTCCGCAGCGCTTCCAGACCACCGGCCGAGGCACCGATACCGGCAACGACAAGACCCATATGCACTTCCACTGGCTGCCTGGGGGTATAACAACGCACTATGCCCCACTGTGCATTCAATAAGAGGACAGTATTATAGGCGGGGTTGACTGATCATAACATCAGCCTGTGCCGTATATATGGGCAATTTTGTCCAATATTTTGCAAAATGGCGAAAGCTATGTCTGAAAATCACCGGGTTTTTTCGGAGCCACGTGTTGCCCTGAAATCGGATCATTACACCGTCACCAGGGATTTTTATGTGAGTATTCGGTCATGTTTTCCCTGCGGGAGTGCGCATCTTCTATATTATGACAGGCTGTTCGGTCCCTTGAAGCGGATGGCATGGCGCCGGTTCTCTGCTCTTCTTTCCGGTATGCGGTCTACCGGTTTTCCTTTTCGCAAATCCGGTGTCATTAAATGCGTGCTTGGCTGGCGAAGTCTTTCAAATCGGCATAGTTATCATTTTATTGAACGAAAATTTGATGTTTATCTGTGTCCGGGCGTGGTTTCTCATGAGGACATTGCCCAGGCTTATATCCGGAATCATCGGGGCATTTGCAGTCCGTAAACGGCGATTGGGGGGATCATGAAAACTGCGTTGGTATGCGGTGCCGGTGGTTTTATCGGCGGTCATCTTGTCAAACGGCTGAAGCGCGAAGGCTTCTGGGTGCGCGGGGTCGATCTTAAGTTCAACGAACACGCCGAGACCGAAGCCGACGATTTTGTCATCGGTGATCTGCGGGATCAGACCATCGTGCGCACTGTGATCGACCGCCGCTTTGATGAAGTCTATCAACTGGCGGCCGACATGGGCGGGGCAGGGTATATTTTCACTGGCGAGAATGATGCCAATGTCATGCACAATTCCGCAACGATCAATCTGAATGTGCTGGACGCCTGTCACAAGCGTAACATAAAGCGGATTTTCTATTCCTCGTCGGCCTGCATGTATCCGGAACATAATCAGGAAGATCCTGACAACCCGAACTGTGCCGAAGATTCCGCCTACCCGGCCAACCCGGACAGTGAGTATGGTTGGGAAAAGCTTTTTTCCGAGCGTCTGTATCTTGCTTATAACCGGAATTACGGCATGCAGTGCCGGGTGGCGCGTTATCATAATATTTTCGGCCCGGAAGGCACTTGGGACGGGGGCAAGGAAAAAGCCCCCGCGGCCATGTGCCGCAAGGTTGCGCTGGCCGGTGACGGCGGCGACATAGAGGTTTGGGGCGACGGTCAGCAGACCCGCTCTTTCCTTTACATCGATGAATGTATCGAAGGGACACTGCGCCTGACCCGTTCCGATTTTGCCGGGCCGGTCAATATCGGTTCCGAGGAAATGGTGACCATCAACCAGTTGGCGCGGATGGTGATCGATATTTCGGGTAAAAATGTCGCTATCAGGAATGTTCCGGGCCCTTTGGGTGTACGCGGCCGGAACTCGGACAACAGGCTGATCGGTGAAAAACTTGGCTGGACGCCGTCACGGCCTTTGCTGGAAGGGATGGAAACCACGTATCGCTGGATCAAGGGTGAAATCGACCGCCATCACAACAGGCAGTCCGGCAGTTGAAGTTGCAGACCGGACTGCGCGATAGCAGAACCGGGGCTTACTGACAGCCGATCAGACCTGCCGCCGGCATGATCACTTCCCAGTTCGTGGCATCCTCGACCGACAGGGTGGCGCGGGGGATAACGGCACCATCGGTGAAACCGTCCCGTCTTTCTGCCTCGAAATGCAGGCGGATCGTCAGGTCCTCGATTACAAAAATCTGTTCCGGAAACAGGCCGTAAACCTGGTCGCCGGCGGCGGCCGTGCGCCGGGCATTGACCAATGCGCCGTCCAGGCGCAGGCGTGCATGCTGTTCCGATCCGTTGATAAACAGAACGAGACTGCGCTGAGGGCGCCGTGCCCACAGAAACAGGCCGCATTGTCCGCGGGCCAGCGGCTGGGGCGGCAGTGTGCCCAGACGGTTTAGAAGGGTCTCGTCCGGGCTTATGGGCGGTGTGGGGACGGAGGGACGGTTTTGGCCGGTATCAGACGGGCCGCCCTGGCCCGTTGTCGTTGAGCAGGCACCCGTCAACAAGACCAGAAGGATGAAAAGACAAAAAAACGGATCGCGCATTTTCATGCCCCTATCCTAGCCCTGTTCCAGGCGCAATATATATCCATCGCCGCTTTGGCGGAAACCCAGGCGCGGCAGTGCGAATTCCATGGTCGGTGCGTCCGTATTGACACGCATGTCAACCCGGCCCGCCAGCCCGCCGCCTGCCGGGACTGGAAGGGTCCATTCCGCGCTGATATCCCCCATGCCGTCCCGTCCTGTCAGCCGCGCGACCGGCCGTCCGTCCACACAGTCCAGCGGGCCGGTCAGAACGGGCGCCCGCCAGCCGATATCCTCGAAACTGCGGGCAAGGGCATCTGTGCGGGCATCTCCTTCGGCGGTGACGCAGCGTCCATCGGCATCAAGACGCAGATGCCGGACTGCCATGTCGACAACGCCCGTCAGGGGAAGGCCCGTTTGCAGCCGGTCGAGCGTCAGACGGATCCGGGTATCCTTCAGGGACAGGGCGCCGTCGATCTCGCGGGACAGGCGCCCGTCGCCGGTCACCGTCATGCCTTCGTACCGCCAGTCCGCCGACCATGTCAGGGTCAGCAGGGGCAGGATACGGGTAGTGAAATACACCGTACCGCCCATTGTGCCGGCCATCCCGCTGCCGGGTCCCGGTGCAATACTGGCCTGTCCCTGCCATACGGTTCCGCGCGTCTGTATGGTGGTATTGTCGCCTGTCAGGCCTGCGGCGCTGACCGCAAGACCCGCAGGCATGCGCACGGTGAGAAACACGATGAGAGATGCGATGAAAAGAAGGATCAGCATCCGCATGGTCATGACGGTGCCCCCGGTCTCAGCAAAAGCTGTGCACGCAGGGTGGGCGTATCCGCCCGTTCGTTTTTCTGCACCGATGCCTTGGCGGCATGCACGCCGTGTTCGTCCTGAAGAAGAAGCAGCCAGTCAAACAGCAGTTCCGAGCCCACATCGTCGATCCATACATTCAGCCCGTCTGACGGGTCGGGCTGGATCCGGGTGATGGTGACGCCCAGGCGTTGTGCCGTCTGGCTGACGGCCTGGCGGATATCCACATCGTTCCGCCGGGCTTCCCGGCCTTTGGCCGCATCTCTCAGGGCGGCCAGTTCGCTGGCCGCCGCCAGGGTAACCGCGGTCTGTGTTCGGGCCGCCTCCAGGTCGCTGAGGGCATTTGCCCGGTAATCGATCAGCGGGCGATACAGAAACTGATACCCGGCCAGAAGCAGGATCAGAACACCGGCCGCCATGATCAGACGTTGTTCCCGCAGGCTGAGTCGCCGCCATCCTTTCGTCCAGTCGCTGACGGTCATGGTGCTGTCCTTACGACGACTTCGCTGAGAATGCGCCCGCCGGACTGACGCGACGCCCCCTCCACCAGAATGCCGCCGCGCCGGTTCACGGCGGTTTTCACCGCCTCCATGTCGCTGAAGGCACGGGCGGCCAGGCTGGCCGTCAGTTCACCCCGGTCCGCGTCGAACCGCATGGAATCGAGGCTGACATCCTGTACATCCCGTATGCTGGCGAACAGCAGGCTGCTCAGTGCCAGGAAATGATCCGTGCGCCCGGCCTGCAGTTCACGCAGTTTGGCGCGCATATGGCTGACGCCGCGCAAGCCCGGCCATGCGGCCTGTACAGCGGCATCGGCCTGCGCATCCAGACTGTCCGCCGCCCGGTGCATCCGCCAGCCGTCTGCCAGCAGCCCCATGCCCGCCAGGAGAATGATCGCGCCCGCGAGTGCTGCACTGCGCCACCACACAAGCCATATATCGTTGAGGGATTTGCGCGGACGGAAATCGCCCTGAAGGAGGTTCAGGCCCGTGTAAGCGGCCGCGGCCCGGGCGGCCCGGGTGGTCAGGGCCATATCGTCCGGCACAGGTGTATGGTCTATCGGGCCCTGCCATAGTGCGGCAAGCGTATGGTGCAAGTCTTCCGTACCCAGCAGCCGCAGGGGTGTTTCCAGCCCCTCCAGCAGGCTTGGGGCGACAATGGGGAAAAGGTCACGGTCCACTGCCGCGCCGTTGCCGCCGGGCAATGCCATGAGTATCCGGCTGCCATCTTCGGCGATGACGGCGGGTTCGTCATGGCGGGCGATCAGCATGTAATCGGCAACCGCCAGTGTCGGCGTCAGGCCGGCTTGACGCAGTCTATCGGTGGTCCGCTCCATCAGGGCCCTGTCGACAATGGCGACTAGGCGTTTAGCCGCAGCGTCGCCGGCGGCCGGTTGCTCCGTGCCAAGGGCGAAATGCAGATCTTCCGGATCTTCACTGAGATCGTCTTCCAGCAGATAGGGGACGGCGGCACGGGCCTGGGCTTCCGTGCGCGCCGGAAGGTCGATCATGCGGGTCAGGACGCTCTCGCCCGGCAGGATCAGGATCACGCTGTCCGCGCCTTTGACGGCCAGTGTGCCCAGGCCGCCGCGCCCCTGTTCCAGAAAGCGCTGCTGGGCATTGTCCCAGACGCCCCAGCCCGCATCCTGCCCGCTGTCGGCGTCGCAGGCGATCAGCAGCATTCGGCTCACACATCTTCTCCCAGTTTGCGCGTCACCCGCTCCACCGCCCCCGCCGTGCGGGCATCGAACAGGGTTTCAAGCCGTATATAGGCCTCTCCATAAACCACTGTGGTGTTCAGGGCAAAAAATCCGGTTTTTATGTCCAGCTGGTCCTGGGCCTCTTCGCTCAGGGACAGGCCGCTGAAACCGGGATTGGCCAGAAATTCCTGAACGTCGGTATATCCGCCGCTGGGGGTGGCCGCCAGAATGCCCGCCGCGTCCGACACGGCGAGGTCCGGGCCGGCCAGCATGATGAGCAGAGGGGCCTGATCCTCGCGCAGGGTGTTCACGTTCATGATGGCCCGGTCACTCATGGGCAGGGCGCACAGAAACGGCGATATCAGGCCGTAAAGCTCGGGGGTGACGCCGTCTATGGCCCGCAATTCCGTAATGTCGGTGATAAGCGCATTGGCGGTGCGGTAGGGCGGGGTAAAGTCCATATAGTCAAAATCCTCCGCCCCACGCGGGCTGGTCTGTCCGTCCGCATCGATCCAGTCCGTGATGCGGGCGGTCAGGGCCTCGGCATCGGTATCCGGCACGCCGAGTGCGGTCATCAGAACCCGGAACTGGGCGTGGCTGATGTCACTGGGTCTGGCCGGGACCCCGTCAACCTGTTCGACCAGGCTGTTGATGTTGAAACAGTTGCCCGCATCGCTCAGCACGCCGTCGATCAGTCCGCCCGGTATGGGAAACTGCCCGCTTTGCTGCGCCCAGGGTTGCGACAGGGTGGTGCGTTGCGGGTTTTGCCGTGTGCTTTCATCCAGCAAACGCATGGCCATGGTTTCCGCGCCCAGGGCATACCACCGTGTCTGGTCGGTCAGGCCACTGTTGGCCGTGCGGCGCACACTGAAACGAACATCGTCCAGAAGGGCGACGGCGACAGTGGCCATCACTGCTACCAGCAACATAACGGTGATCAACACCGCACCGCGTTCATGCGCCGCCCTGTGCGCGGGCGCTGTCATGGATGCTCGCCCGTGATCAGAAACAGTTGCCGCAACCGGCCGAGCCGCTCATGATCCAGTGTCAGGGCCATGGCGGACGGCAGGTCGTGCCGGTCAAATCCCCCGGTCTGGAAGGCCTGTTGCCAGTTGCCGTTGGTCAGAAATTCAATCCCGACGGACCGGACACCGTCCAGCAGGACCCGGTCGCTGTTGCCGGTTTCCGATGTGGGGTCCGGGCGCAGGCGTGTCCGCCGGACGAGCCGGTCTCCTTCCAGCAGGTATTCCACATATTGTACAGTCCCGCGCCGGGCGATCAGGCCGGGGTTGCTCCACCCCCGGCGGGCAAAGCGCAGAAACGGGGCATCCTCTTCCACCGTGCCGCCCTCGAAAGAGACCAGGGTCTGTCCGCCGAAGACGTCGCGGACGGGCCGCGCCACGATTTGCAGGCTGTCGGATTTGAGAATACTGCGGGCCAGGGATACCTGCCGCATGATGTCGTCGGCTTCACCGACGCCGTCGCGGGCGTTGAGGGCACCGTTCAGCACCCCCGCGCCCGCGGCGGCCACCAGCGAAAAGACGGCGATCGCCACCAGCATTTCCACCAGGGTAAAACCTTCGGCTGTGTGTGCCGGTTTGATAAAGGGGGGACTTGCCGTCATGGGCCGATCCTGCGGAATCCTGTCAGGCTGTAAAGTGTCTGCGGGCTGTCCGGGCGTCTTACGGCAATATCGATCATAACCACATCCGGCTGACCGGATTCGCGGATATTGCGCGTCCACTCAAGGGCTGTACCGGCCACGGTTTCCGTCCCGCTGGTAAAACCCAGCTGCGGTGTGGCCGGTGCCGTCACCGTTTCCACCATGCGGTTTTCGGCGACAATCTCGGCATAAACGATATCCTGCAATATGGCCGTGGTCCGCACCGCCTCGGCCTCGGCGCTCATCAGGGCAATGACGGCCATGGAAAACACGGCCAGGGCCACCAGCACTTCGATCAGGGAAAAGCCGTCACGGTGCTTCCACCACCGGGTGCGGGTTGCCATGAAGCCAATCATCAAGCCCCGCCCCCTTCCAGAATACGTATGGCGCCATGGCTGTCCATGCCGATGACACGGCTGCCGCGCCGCCCGTCGATTATCAGCCTGAACGGGGCCATGTCCCCCGTCGGACCAAAGGTCAGATGCGGCCGGACGGTTTCCAGGGCGCTGGCCTCGGCTTGTTCGGACAGATCGATCTTTTCCCCTTCAAGGGTCAGGCTGATCAGAGCCCCTTCCGGCCATGGGTGGTCGCCGGCCAGCGGTCCGACGGTTACGGCGGACCAGATCCCGAGACGGCGCTCCAGAAAACGATAGCCGGTCTGGTTCATCACCACACCAAGGGGCAGGCCGTTGAGGATTGCGCGTTCATTGGCCAGGCGCATACGCGCGGCCACGGCATCGCTGACGGCCACTTCATCCGGTTTGCTGTCCGGCAGATTGAGAAAGACGAGGCTGCTCATCAGCGCGACGATGACAATCACCACCAGCAGTTCCACCATGGTGAAGCCGCCTGTGTGTCGCCGGCCCGCGCCGGAACATGTCCCGGGGTCAGTTCCAGTTGCCCACATCGGCATTCAGGCCCTCGCCGCCCAGCCGTCCGTCCGCCCCCAGCGAAAACAGATCGAAGCTGTTGGGGTTGCGTTCGCCCGGATAAATATACCGGTATGGATTGCCCCAGGGGTCTTCCGGCAGATTCTTCACATATCCGCCGGGCTGGTAGCGGTCGCGCCGTGACAGGTTCGCCGGCGCTTCCACCAGGGCATTCAGCCCCTGATCCGTTGTCGGATAGGTGCCCAGATGCAGCCGGTAGAGTTCCATGGCCGTTTCCAGACGCGACACATCGGCGCGGGCTTTTTCCACCATGGCGCGGTCCTGGCTGGGCAGGACATTCAGCACCACGACGGTGGCGAGCAGGCCGATGATGACGATCACCACCATCAGTTCGATCAGGGTGAAGCCCCGCTCGCTGGGGGACCGCATTGTCCTGCGGGGGGGCGAGTCCTTTGTTCGCGGCATCGCCAAATGCTTCCGTGCGCGTTGGATCAGGGGACTGTACGGCATGGCTGTCTCCTTGGGGTTTCTATCGCCTGCCGGGCGGTTTAGCCCAGGGCAAGGGTGTTCAACTGCATTATGGGCAGCAAAATGGACAGAACAATGGTGGCCACCACACCGCCCATCACGATGATGATCGCCGGTTCCAGAAGGCTGACGGCGGCCGAGGTGATATTTTCAAACTCATCTTCCATATAGCTTGCGGCCTTGGCCAGCATATCGTCCAGGCGGCCGCTGTTTTCGCCGGCGGCGGCCATGTATCCCACCATGGGCGGAAAGCCCTCCACCCGTTTCAGGGCCGTCGACAGGCTGGCGCCTTCCTCGACCATGGTGACAACGGTTTCTATGCTGCTTTTCAGGACGGTGTTGGTTACGGTGCGGGCGGCGGCCCGCAATCCGTCCAGGACGGGCGCGCCGCTGGCGATCAGTGTGCTTAGCGTGCGGGCCAGCCGTGCGGCATTCAGGCCGCGGACCAGCTTGCCCACCAGCGGCAGGCGCAGCAGCAGCCTGTCCACGGCAAAGCGAAAGGCCGGCAGCTTGAGGGCCCGGCTGAAGGCAAAAACCGCGACCGCCAGACCTGCGGCGATGATCAGTCCATAATCGCGCATGCCGTCCGACAGGATGATCATCAGGCGTGTCAGCGCCGGCAGTGTTTGCCCCATGGTATCGAACTGGTCGACCACCTTGGGCACAACGAACGTCATCAGGGCGATCACCACGCCAATGGCGGTCAGGGCCAGGGCCGTGGGGTAGATCATGGCCGTGCGAACCTTGGAGCGCAGTTTCTGACTCCGTTCCAGATGATCCGACAGGCGGTCGAGCACGGCGCCCAGATGGCCGGAACTTTCCCCGGCCGCAACCATGGCACAATACAGTCGGTCAAAGCTTTTGGGATGCTGGCTCAATGCGTCGGACAGCCGGTGCCCTTCCATGATGCTGGTGCGGACGGCCATCAGCGTGCGTTTGACGGACGGTTTTTCCGCCTGGGCGGCGACGGTGTTGATGGCCTCCTCCACCGGGGCGGCCGCGCCGATCAGGGTGGCCATTTGGCGGGTGACCAGGCTGACATCCTTGCCGCTGATATGATCCCGTTGCAGTGACAGGCCGGCCCCGGCGCCGGTATTGGTATCCGTCGCGTCAACGCGGACGGGCATCAGTTGTTTGCGGCGCAGCTCCCGGCGCGCGGCGCGGGCGGTATCGGCCGATACGACACCCTTGCGGGTTCGCCCGTTTCTGTCCAGCGCCTCATATTCGAATGTGCGCATGGACGCTACTCCTCGCGCCGGACGACGCGCAGCACTTCCTCAAGGGTGGTCGTGCCGGCGACCACCTGGCGGTAGCCGTTCTTGGCAAGTGTGTCGGCATTCTGGAAGGCGTGCTCGGCCAACCGGCTTTCACGGGCGTCGTCATGGATCAGTTCACGCATCGTGTCGTCGATCAGCACCAGTTCATACAGACCGACACGCCCTGAATAGCCGGTATGGCCGCAGGCCTCGCATCCCTTCGGCTGGTAAAGGGTGGCTTTATCCTTCTTCCGGATGTCCAGAATGGCGCGGGTCGCATCGTCAGGCTCGTACGGCGTCTTGCATATGGTGCACAGACGGCGCACCAGCCGCTGGGCCAGAATGGCTTTCAGCGTGCTGGCCAGCAGGAAGGGCTCCAATCCCATGTCGCGCAGGCGCGTGACGGCGGCGATTGCGCTGTTCGTGTGGACCGTGGACAGGACAAGGTGGCCTGTTAGCGAGGCTTGGACGGCGATTTCAGCGGTTTCCGTATCACGGATTTCGCCGACCATCACCACATCGGGGTCCTGGCGCAGGATCGCCCGCAGGCCCGCAGCAAAGGTCATGCCCACCTTCGCATTGACCTGTGTCTGGCCGACGCCGTCCAGTGCGTATTCCACCGGGTCTTCGACCGTCAGGATGTTGCGTGTGCGGTCGTTCAGCATGGACAGGCCGGCATAAAGCGTAGTGGTTTTACCCGATCCTGTCGGCCCGGTGACGAGGATAATCCCGTTCGGTTCGTTCAGGGCGCTGTTCAGCCGTTTCAGCGTCTTTTTGTTCATGCCCAGATCGGTGATTTCCAGCCGGGCGCTGTCCCGGTCGAGAAGACGCATGACAACCCTTTCCCCGTGTTGCGAGGGCAGGGTGGAAACCCGGACATCAATGCTTTTACCGCCGATGGTCAAAGAGATACGCCCATCCTGGGGAATCCGCTTTTCCGCGATATCCAGCCTGGCCATCACCTTGATCCGGGATACGAACATGGATGTGACCCTGGGGGGCAGTCTCAGAATCTCCACCAGGACGCCGTCGATCCGCAACCGGACGGACAGGGCATCCTCAAAGGGTTCGATATGGATATCGGACCCGCGCTTTTTGACGGCTTCGGCGATCAGGCCGTTGATCAGGCGGATCACCGGCGCGTCATCATCCGAGTCCAGAAGGTCAGCCGTTTTCGGGATATCGTCCACGAGGCTGTCCAGGCTGTCGGACTTGTCGATATCGTCGGCAAGTTGCCCGGAAGCGATCCCGTCCACGGCATAGCTTTCCGAAAGCTGCCGGTCGAAGGCGGCGGCATCCAGCGTTTCCAGTACCAGGGGCCGGCCAAGGCGGCGGCGCGCCTCCAGCAGGGCGTTCGGTTTGACGCCGTCGCGCACACCCAGACGCGCCTGCTCCGATGTCTCGTCCATCTCCAGCAGCAGAATGCCGTGTTCCTTGGCAAAGCTGTAATGAAGAAGGGGATTCGGACGCTCTGTCATTGACTTTCCATGACCAAAAACGGTGTTGATGCTCGCCGCGGACGGTCGCCGTCACCTTGCGGGGCAGGGTGTGCGCCCCCCGCCAATATCAGTTCCCGCCGCTATCGGCGGGGGCGATCGGCAACTGCGGAATATCGTTTGCCGTACCGATGACCTCACGCACCATATAGTCCAGCGTACCTTCCGTCGAACCCTTGCGCAAAATCTGTTCACCGCGCATCACATTGTATTTCCGCTCGGTCACGGCGCGCATATCCTCGGCGTTGCGGACGATCGTCGGCCGGATGAAAACCATCAGATTGGTTTTCTGGAGTCTGCGGCTGTTGGATTTGAACAGATTGCCCAGCAGGGGAATATCGCCCAGCAGCGGCACCTTTTCCACCGTGATGGATTCATCGCTTTGTATCAGGCCGCCCAGAACCAGAATTTCTCCGTTCTTGACCATCACGGTTGTCTCGATTTCGCGTTTCTGGGTGATCAGGTCCGGTGAGTCCTCCACCACCGACCCCAACACGCTGGAAACTTCCTGCCGGATATAGAGAAGAATGTCGTCGCCTTCGTTGATCTGGGGCTGGACTTCCAGTTCGATTCCCACATCCTGCCGGTTCACGGTCCGGAACGGGTTGGCGTTGTTGGCGCCAAGCGCCTCGCCCGTGGTGATCGGGATTTCCTGCCCCACAAGGATTTTCGCGGTTTCATTGTCCATGGTCATGACCGACGGGGTCGACAGCACGTTGGACGCGATGTCCCGTTGCACCGCATTCAGAATGACACCGAAAATGGTCCCGTCCGAGGTCTGGCCTGCGAAGCCGCCGGTAAAGCCGTTCAGGCCGATAAGGGAATCAACGGCCGCCTGTTGCAGGTTGTCCAGGGCATCGTCGCTCAGGTCCAGCCGGTCGCCCAGAAGTGCCCCTGTCGCCGCCAGAATATTGGGGGCCCTGCTGGAGAAATTGGTTGCGGTAAAGGGAATGGTACTGCCATCGCCGCCGGACAGAATATATTGCAGGCCAAGCTCCCGCGCAGCCGTGTCGGAGACGTCGACGATAATGGCTTCAACCAGGACCTGCGCGCGCGGTACATCCAACTGTTTGATCACCCGCTCCAGGGCATTCTGCATATCCGGGCTTGCACTGATCAGAAGGACGTTGGTGCCCTTTTCGAAAACGATGCTGACTTCGGCATTTGCCGGCCCGCCGTCACCGCCCCCACGCTGGCCCATCGATTTGCTGACGCCCTCAAGCACGGGAACCAGCTTTTCCGCATCCGCGTGCTTCAGATAGATGACCCGAATGTCGCCTTTGTTGGCATTGCGGGCGTCCAGATCCTCAATCAACGGGATCAGACGGGCAATCACATCATCCGCCCCCCTCAGCACCAGGGTGTTGCTGGAGGTCATGGGCAGGGCGCTGAAGGCGGCATCGCCCCCGTCCTCGCCGCCGCTTGCACCGCGCAGGCGGACCAGCATGTCGGCCATTTCTTCGGCACCCGTGTTTTCAAGACTGACAATCCGCGTGATCTGCAGGTCAGCGTCTATGTCCCTGAGGACACGGCGGATCCTTTCCATATTGCCGGCATAATCGACAATCAGCAGAAAATCGTGATTGCGGTGGGCAATGGCCCGTCCCTGACGGTGGACGATGGGTTTCACACTGTTCAGCGCCGTGATCGGGTCGATATTGCGCAGGCGGAATATTTCCGTCACCAGGATATCGTCAACCGCTTCCCCCGCCGCCGCGTTGCCATCCTGCATGGCGGCTTCGTCGGGCACGATCTTGTATGCACCCGATGATGTGGTGACAGCGGTAAATCCATATACACGCAGCGTCGACAGGAAAATGTCGAATACCTGTGGGCCCGGTACGGGCTCGCGCGAGATAACGGTGACCTTGCCTTTGACACGCGGGTCGATAATGAACGTATTGCCCGTCATCATCGAAATATCGTCAATCAGGGCCCGGATGTCCGCGTCGCGGAAATTCAGCAGATGGTTTTCCTGCTGTTGTGCCTGCGCGGCGGCGCCGGCCATATGCAGGGCAAGCACGGAAAGACATAGAAGAGCCACGCGGCCTTTGCGAAGAATTCGTCGCACCATAGTATTGGACTCTTTCAAGGGATCAGCCTGAATACTCGAAGGAGAGGTTTTGCGCCACTCCGTCCCGCTCCACGCGGATGATCAGATTTGACTTGCCGGATATTTCCGCCGTCAGCTCGGACAGAATTTCGGCGGTGTTGACGGGGTCGCCGTTGACGGCGATGAGGATATCACCGGCCCTGAAGCCAAGACTGGTGAAATAGCCGTCAGGTCCCGTGGGCCGCATGATCCAGCCGGTAATGCGGCGTCCGTCACGTCGGGGCGTAAAGGTGACCGATGCCATCAGGCTTTCAAAGTCCCTGGCGCTGAGCGCATTGGCGGCCGCCCGAGGCGGGTTCGTCTGGTCGCCGCGTGCGCTGCCGGCTGCGGGCCGGCGTGTCTGGCCGGCGGCCTGGATCACGCGGGGGGCCCCGGCACGGGCCGCGTTCTCAAAAAACAGGCTTTCCCGTGTGCCCTGACGGCTGATTTCCACATGGTTGCCATAGATCGCCGCCAGGGTGACGCCGTCAATCAGCTCCTCACCGATGGTATAGGCTTTTTCCTTGCCGTCGGGGGTGCGGACAATGGCACTGCCGCCGGCATGACCGTCGCGCCTGTAGGGGGCCGTGGCCCGCCGGATGCCGTAAAGGGTCAGGTCCAGCATGGTTTCGGGCGCGGCGGTGACAGTCGCCTCACCGCTGCCGGAACTGCCGGTTGCGGTGGCAGGCCCGCTTTGTATCTGTCTGCTGAAAGGATTGAAACCGCGCAGGGTTTCCGGCGCCACGGCAAGCGGCTGGCCGCTGCCAGTTCCTCTCGGAAATGTGGCTGAGCCGGTCAGTGCGTCCGGTGTGTTCAGGCCCGTCATATCCCAGAAAAGTCCGGCAATCATCCAGGCAAGCACAAGAATAAGTCCACCGTCCATCAGACCGCGTGTTTTTGAGACAAAGCCTTGTGACAAAATCCTCGCGGATGCCGGGCCGTGCCCTTCGCGCGCGGTCAGAGACGGTGCATACCGTTTCAGGGCATCAAAAGGTTTTCGCCCGGATGCTGTCTCTTTCCCCGATGACATCGCGGATAAACCGCCGTCCATGTCAGCCCTTCCGTCGTGAACCCGGTGGCGATGCCGCTTATGGTGCGAGGCATCGTCCGCCATATGTTCCGTTTCGCCGCCCATCACAATTTCTTCCGGACTGTCAGCCCGATTGTCAAGTGCCAGTCTTGGTGTAGCCCCTACACCCCAAGCTGTGTGACAGTGCCTTCTCTTCACCCCCAGGCTGCGTTTGCCCATGCCTTGCCGGGGACGACAATTCCATCAGATCCGTCTTCGCCAGCCTGGCAGCCGCCTTGTCTTCGGATCAGGAAACCCTCCCGGTCGGAACCGGGAGGGTTTTGGCGCGGCGGATAAACCGTGCGCCGGTTTGCCAGCAAAGCCTGCTAGAAGGTATAGTTCAGCCCGATCGACAGGGTGACACCGATATCATACTGCTGGAACAGCTGGTCGCCCTGCAACAGACGGAAATCGTCATCCAGCAGGTTTTCCGCCCGGAAGCTGACTTGCAGCGGCCGTCCCCAGGTTTCGAAATTCCGACGATAGACGAAATTCAGCATGATCGGCGGTTCTTCAATCACATCCGGCCGGCCCTGAATACCCACAAGGAAAATCCGGTCGCTGGTATAATTGAGGATGATCGCCGCCTGTTCGCCGCTTTCAAAATCCTCGAACCCGAACTGGAAGTTGGCCAGCAAGTCCGACTGGCCTTGCAGCGGACGCACCAGATTGGTGTTCCGGACATCTATGGGCACATCGTTCGGGTCGGGCAGACTAACCTCGGAATCGATCCATGAGCCGTTGGCATTGACGTAGAAGTCGCGCCCGCCAAGCCATTTCCAACCGAACCAGTCTTGGAAGTCGAGATTTTTGACGATTTCGGCTTCGATTCCATAAACCTCGGCACCGAGGGCGTTCTGGTATGTCAGGAAGGGCTGCTCCCCCTGGAACGAGAAGGTTTCCTCGATCGGATTTGTGAAGTCCTTGTAGAAAGCTCCGATCGTGGCGGATTCACCGATGCCGAAATACCATTCGAAACGGGCATCGAAGTTATCGATTTCGGTGATTTCCAGGAAGGGATTACCGCGACGAAGCTGGTCAAGCTCGTTATCGAGGAAGGGGGCGCTGGTCAGTTCCCGTAAGTCGGGGCGTGACAGGGTTTTGCTGTAACCGGCGCGAAGCTGAACATTGTCGGTGAACTCGTAGGTCAGTGTCGCCGCCGGCAGCCACTGCGAATTGTTCTGGATCACCACAATCGGTTCGTCGGTCAAACGGTTGACCGTATCGGCAACCTGCTCGGAGTCTTCATACCGTGCACCCAGGGCCGCCCGCAATTTGGGCGTCACCTGGATATCGGCGGCCAGATACCCCTGCCAGTTTTCCAGGCTGGCGTCGAACGCATCCGAGGGGTCGAACTGTTCTTCAAGAACGATACCGTTCGGATCGATATTGACCGGGCCGAAGATGGTTTCCGGAACCCGCTCGCGCAAGGCGTTGGTATCGCCGCCCGGGAAATCGAAGATATAGCGGACGAAACCCGAACTCCGTTGTTTGTCGAAATAGGTGAAACCGGCCTTGATATCCACTGGCGTCGTGCCCACCGACATGGGCTGCGTCAGGTTGAAGCCGACCTCATACTGCTCGTCATCCAGGGCCCCCCAGGTTGTCCGTCCGGACTGCGGGCTGGGATCGAAGCGGAAGATTTGGTCGAAATCCTCATACTCGTATACGGTTTCCCGGCGCAGCGGCGCATCCCGGTCGGTGCGGGAATAGTTGAAACGCCAGTCAAGCTGCGTATCGAAGAAAGTATCGCTGTCGCCGAACAGGGCGAAAGTGTGCGCGCCTTCCACCTGGTTGGCCCAGACCTGGCGCTCCACCCAGTCCGTCCGGCTGCGCGTACGCACCGTACCGGGATCGAAGGCGAAATCGCCTTGCTCGATCGTGGCTTCCTTGGTTGACTGCCTGAGAATGGTGGACGTCAGTTTCAGAACATTGTTCGGGTCCAGTTCGATCCCCAGGGAGACGACACCGTTCAGACTGATATCCTGTTCGGTCGATCGCAGGCCGCAGTCCGCGGGGTCTATCCCTTCAACCCCCTGACAGGCATCGGGTGAGAAGTTTTCGTTCGGCACCAATTGACCGTCGCCGACCAGCGCGAAGTTCCGACGGACGCCGAACTTGTTCGTGTACTGATTGGTGTAGGTCACGGCAGTGACAAAGCCCACCTTTGTATCGCCGATGGTGAAATTGTCGCCGGCGGCCAATTCAAAATTGAAATCGGGCAGGTTGGGTTCACCGTCGATGGACCACTGGGCGGGGGCCGCGACGGCTTCACCTGCGGCTTCCAACTCATCCGGCGTCAGGCTTTCAAGTGTGATGTCCCGCAGAACCTCGTCCGGAATATTGCGCCGCCCGCCGGCAAAGCCGAAGGCTTCGCTGTCCGGGCCGTCATAGCTCAGACCGTCGTCGGTCGAAACGGTGTTGTAGGCACCGCCCAAACCAAAACGGAAAAACCCTTCATCCGGGACGGCCTTGGTGCGCAGATTGATCACACCGCCGCCGAATTCGGCCGGAAATTCCGGTGAATAGGTTTTTTGGACCAGAGCTTCCTCAAGAAGCGCGGTCGGGAAGATATCCAGCGGAACGACCCGGCGTGTCGGATCCGTGCCCGGCAGGACGGATCCGTTCAGAAGGACGCTGGAATATCGTTCACCCAGCCCCCGTACGTAAACATATTTCTCACCAACGAGCGACAGGCCGGTGACGCGTTGCAGGGCGACGGCAATATCCGAGTCCCCCGTACGTGCCAGTTCCGTCGCATCCAGAACGTTGGAGATTTCTGAAGTGGCGCGCTTTTCGTCCGGAATGTACTGGCCCTGCACGACGACTTCCTCGATGTCATCCTGCGGGCCGGCGGTATCCTCAGACTCTTGAGCGAAAGCCGCGGCCGGCAGGACCATCACGGTCGAAGCCAGAAGGGCCCCCTTCAGTGTCTTATGGAAAGATTTCATGTCAGCCACCATCCAACTTAAAAATGCGTTTGAGCCGGACGCCGCGGCGAAGCTGCTGACAGGTCAGCACACCCCACCGCGGCGTCCAAATCGCTCTTAGCGGTTGTTGCCGTCGATCCAGACGGTCCAACCCGCGGTCCAGTTGTCATCGGGGCCGACGGCGCCAATGAAGCCGGCATTCTCGAAGAAGCTGTCGACAGCGGTCGGGTCGGTGGAGGTCACCGCAGCTTCATTCGTGCCGCTGATATAGGCGAAGCGACCGTTTGCCGTCAGCGAGTTGGTGCCGATCACATTGTTCGGCTGACCCGCGTACCAGGCATTCAGATCGAACGGATCGCCTTCTTCATCGTCAATCGCGTCCGTGCAATCAAACAGGGTCGATTGCAGGATCAGATCGCCGGTGAGGTCGGTGGCGGAGGTACCCGAAACCGCGAAGGTGGCATCATCGTCCAGGTCGAAACAGGCATCCCGCCAGGACGTGGCGACCACGTTCCACAGGCGGGCGGCCGTGCCGCGGCGCAGAACGATCGCGGTATCGCCGAAGGTCGGATCAGCACCGATCAGGGTTATGTTGGTGATGTCCGGCGCGGACCGGGGCTGGAAGTCAAAGCCGAATTCGAAGTTGTCGGCCTCGATCCCACGGTCACCGTTGGGCTGGTTCGGGTTCTGGATGACAAGCACATATTGCAGCTTGCCGCGCCAGCCGAAGGTCCAGTCAACGCTGTCATCGTCGGAGCCGGTGACAACCACGTGACGGGCATTCACCGAACCGCCGAAGAACTCGACACCATCATCGGCACCGTTGTGCACCTGCAGATAGTCCACCTCGGTCCCGCTGCCGACGCCCTGGAAGGCAACGCCGTTCAGTTCGTCATCCGCCGTGATCGGGTTTCCGGCGAACTCGACGCGGACGAAGAACAGCTGACCGCTGTCATCACTGTCGTCATTGCCGCCATATTCACCGCTGTCGCCTTCACCCTCGTTCGTGCAGATAGGTTGGGCATCGCCGCAGTTGTTGACAACGGCGCGGCCATTGATGACCAGACCGCCCCACAGCGAGGTGTCGGTGTCGAAGTTGCGCGTGCTGCGGTTTGTCGCCGTGAGGACGACCGGGGCATTGCGCGTACCGTTGGCGCGGATCTGGCTGCCGCGGGAAATCACCAGAATGGTTTCCGGATCTTCGCCGGCAATTTCAACGCCGGCATCGATGGTCAGAACAGCCGGATCGCCGTCAGCCAGCGGGTTTTCCGGATCGGGGCCCATATCGCGACCGATAAAGACCGGACCGCGCAGGAAATAGTCCAGACCGGCGACCAGACGGACGTCTTCGGTGATGGTGCCTTCCAGAATACAGCCACCGCTGCCGTTATCCGTCGTGCCGGACGGACAGGACGGTGTCGGGTTCAGACCGAAGGACCAGCCCAGTGTCCAGTTGTCGGACGGATCGGCGGACCGAACCGCGCCGATGAAGTCGACACTGTCAAAGAAGGGGTCCACCGTGGACGGATCGGTTGCCGTCACAGCCCCTTCGGCGGAGCCGTTGATGAAGCGGTTGGAAAGGGACGTTGAACCGATGACATTGTTCGGCTGATCCGCATACCAGACGTTCAGATCGAACGGATCGCCTTCTTCATCGTCGATGGCATCCGTGCAGCCGAACAGGGTCGATTGCAGGATCAGATCGCCGGTCCGGTTGGTGGCGGACGGACCGGAAACCGCGAAGGTGGCGTCATCGTCAAGGTCGAAGCAGGCGTCGCGCCACTGATCGGCGACCACGTTCCAAAGGCGGGCTGCGGTGCCGCGGCGCAGAACGATCGCGGTGTCGCCGAAGGTCGGGGCGGCACCGATCAGGGTGATGTTGGAGATGTCAGGCGCGGACCGCGGTGCGAAGTCAAAGCCGAATTCGAAATTGTCGGCCTCGATCCCGCGGTCACCATTGGGCTGGTTCGGATTTTGGATGACGATGGCATATTGTATCTTGCCGCGCCAGCCGAAGGTCCAGTCGATGCTGTCATCGTCCGAGCCGGTTACGATAATGTGTTTGGCGTCGACCGTGCCGCCGAAGAACTCAATCCCGTCGTCGGCACCGTTGTGCACGTGCAGGAAGTCCACTTCCGTGCCGCTGCCGACGCCCTGGAAGGCAACACCGTTCAATTCGTCATCCGCCGTGAGCGGGTTGCCGGCATATTTGACAACGACATAACGCAGCACACCGCTGTTGTCGGTGTCATCGTCGCCGCCATACTCACCGCTGTCGCCTTCCCCCTCGTTCGTGCAGATAGGTTGGGCATCGCCGCAGTTGTTGACAACGGCGCGGCCATTGATGACCAGACCGCCCCACTCGGATGTGAAGGGCTCTTCCAGGACCGGGCCGCTGTAGGCTTGGCGCTGTCTTGTCAGGCCCAGTTCGTCTGCCACGCCCAGGTCGAAGGCCGAGGTGAAGGTGATCGGATTGTTGACGCTGCCCTCTGCAACGATCTGCGATCCGCGCGAAATCACCAGAATATCGCTCTCGGTCGCGCCATAGATGGTCACGCCCGGCTCGATGGTCAGAACGGCGGGGTCGCCGTCTGCGGCATTGCCGTCCGCACCGACGTCAACACCGACAAAGACAGCGCCGCTGAGCTGATAAACATTGTCATCGTTCAGTGTGATGTCGCTGGTGATGGTGCCCGACAGCTGACATTGCCTATCGCCGCCAACGGTGATTTCGGTGGTGCCGGCAACGCATTCGCCGGTGCTGGGACCGCCGGGGCCGCCAGGTCCACCAGGATCGCCTGGTCCGCCGGGGCCAGGTACGCCCGGGTTCGGGCCTTCAGTTCCCGGCGATTGAAGCTCGGTCGAGCTGTCACCGCAGGCCACCAGCGCCAGCGCCGTGCCGGCCGCCAGAAGCACAGACTTCAAAGACTTGGATGTCATGATTTTCCCCGCAAAATTGGCAGAAACAGAAACATTTCGTTCCATAGGAAGCCCGGCGGCTGCCCGAGCCGCCAAACTCAGCAGAGGGCAATACGGACGCCGTGTTACAGTTTTGCTTTGGGTGAATGACACTTTTGTTTCCGTGGCTGAGGGCAGGGTTGTCCACAGGTTTTCGCGGTATCCGGTGCCTGTGAAATGGGGGCTTTTCTCCTTGAAGCCTTTGGGAAAACCATGGGATCAGGGATATAGGGGCCCATGCCGTCCGACTGTTGCGACAGCGCAACAGGTCTGGGACGGAATTCCGTTTTTTTATATATTTTATGAAATAAAAAGCACTTTCAGCCTTTTCCCCCGTCATACGTCCTGACGCATACCCGAGTCTTTAAAATGCCACCGGCTTGAAACGGGCAGGAGCTGTCGATAGGGTGCGGCGGGATTGCAGTTTTCTGCGGTCTTCTTTAATGGGAGGAATGCCGCCGCGCATCCCGGCGAGTTATCACGGGCGAAAAAAATGGCGGCCGAATGCATTTCAAGAGGTGTTTTATGCTCAAGGCGCAGATTGTGCCCGTTACCGCCTTCGCCCAGAACTGCAGCATTCTCTGGTGCGACGAGACCATGGAAGGGGCCCTGGTCGATCCCGGCGGTGATGTGGATATCATTCTGGACAAAATCGCGAAGCTTGGCGTCACGCCGAAAAAGATTTTGCTGACCCATGGTCATATGGACCATGCGGGCGGGGCGGCCCAGATCAAGGAAGTCTTCGATCTGCCGATTATCGGCCCGCACCGGGACGATAAATTCTGGCTGGACGATATCGAGACCCATGCCAGGCAATACGGCATTCCGGGCCTGCGCACCTGTACGCCGGACCAGTGGCTTGAAGACGGCGACAGTGTGTCCTTCGGCAATGTGACGCTGCAGGTGCATCATTGTCCGGGCCATACGCCGGGACATGTCATCTTTTTCGACCCGCGGCACAAAGTGGCCTTTGTCGGCGATGTCCTGTTCAAGGGGTCGGTGGGACGGACCGATTTTCCCAAGGGCGATCAACAGCAGCTTATCGGTTCGATCACCGGCAAATTGTGGCCGCTGGGACCGGATGTGACCTTTGTGCCCGGACATGGGCCTTTGTCCACGTTTGGCGCGGAGCGGGAAAGCAACCCTTATGTGGCCGACAAGGTTCTCTCGGGCGCTGCCTAAATCCGATCTATCCGGGACGGCACCGCCGGCCGGCGACTTAAGGATATGCGCCGATCCCGGATATGGACGGCGCGGTCCCGCCATATGGTCGGAGGTGGGGTGATGTCGGAAAGCGGTGCATTGCAGGAAGAGGACCGGGAAGCGGGGCGGACGGAAACGCAGCCGGCAGGGGCGACTTTGGGCCATACCTGCATGAACTGCGGGGCGGTGTTGGCCGGTCCCTATTGCCATGCCTGCGGTCAGAAAGACGACGACATTCGCCGGCCGGTCTGGACGTTTCTGCTGCAATTTCTGGAAAATACCTTTGCCGCCGACAGCCGGTCTCTCAACACCCTGTTGCTGCTGATCGTCATGCCGGGCGGCTTGACGCGGCGCTTCATGGCCGGCCACCGCGCCCGCTTTGTCCCGCCGGTCCGGCTGTATGTTCTGGTGTCCATCCTGTTTTTCTTGGTGTTGTCCATCGCCAATGTGGCCATTCTGGATATCGCCATCGAGCCCAAGGCCCCTGTTCCGTCCACCTCCGGCACCATGCCGGAACACATACCCGGCACAAGGGCGGAGGCGGAAGCGGCCCCGCAGGTGCCTGGGGCCGTACCGGCGGAACAGCCGGATCAGGCACAGCCGGGCCGTGAGGGTGTGGTGCCGTTGGAGGTGGACCAGCAGGGCGGGGACACGGCGGTCCCGGGGACCTCTGTTCCGGTATCGTCCGAAAGGGGCACGTCCCCCGGTATTCTGAATGATATTCTGACCCGCAATGAAGACGGCAGCCTGTCCCTGTCCCTTGATATCGAGACGGAGGGAACGGTGACGCCGGAGGACATTCGCCAAAGGCTGCTGGATGAACTGGCCGCTTCCGATGGTTTGACGGCGGAAGAACGCGCCGAAATCGAAGCCTTTGTGAACACCGATCTGCCGCCGGTCCTTGATACGGCCGTTCTGGCGGCCGCGAAGGCCGACAAGGGGGACACGGTCGGGCTGTTGGACGGGTTTCCCTACGATATCAATGTCGGCATGTTCGTTCGTCTCACGGATGAGACGCGGCAGGGCCTCAGCCAGGAGGATATCGACGCTGTTCTTCTGGACCCTGACATATCGGACTATGTCAAGGAAGCCACGCGGGGGTTCACCCGTGCCCTGAAGGAGCCGCAGCGTTTCAACGATCTGTTCAACAAGTGGCTGCCCCGCGCCCTGTTTGTCCTGGTTCCCTTTTTCGCGCTGATCCTGCGGCTGTTTCATTGGGGCGGGAAACGCTACTATGTGAACCAGCTTATTTTTTCCCTGCATTTTCACAGTTTTCTGTTTCTGCTGATGACGGCGATGGTGCTGATCATTCCGGCATATGGGGGCGAACTGGGCATACAGTTGTTCTGGTGGGGCACATCCCTTTATCTGATCATTGCCCTCAAGGTCGGTCAGCAGCAGGGCTGGGTCCGGGCCTTTGTGAAAGCCGGTTTCATCTGGATGGCCTATTTCAGCGTGATGATGACGGTTCTCGGTTATGCGGTGGTTGAGGGCCTGCGCGAGCTTTAGGTGCCGGGCGTCATAAGCCGGCCGGCAGTGCCCAATGATCGGACCTTCTGCAATCAGTTCTCCGTCTTCCGCGCACTACGCACACAGTATATTCAGGCACTGATGCCATGAGCCGGCATTTTGGGCTACCGTGACCGAAACTGAACCAAGGCGGGAGCACCGTGCCCATGTCCCAAGATGCCCGCGTCCGCGCGCAGGCCTTTGCCGAACGCTTTGGCCTGCGGACCCCAATTCTGCTGGCGCCGATGGCCGGGGCCTGTCCGGTTGCCCTATCGGTTGCCGTGGCCGATGGCGGCGGGATGGGGGCATGCGGGGCTCTGTTGATGAGCGCGGGTCAGATCACCGAATGGGTGCGTGAATTTCGCGCCCTGTCCAGAGGACCGTTTCAATTGAACACATGGATCCCTGACCGCGATCCGGTGCGTGACCGCCATCATGAGGCGGAGATCCGCCGGTTTCTCGCCCAGTGGGGGCCTGAGGTGCCGGAAACCGGCGGTGACGCCCGGCCTCCGGATTTTTCCGGCCAGTGTGAGGCCATGTTGGCGGCCGGCCCGGCCGTCATATCGTCGATCATGGGGCTTTACCCGCCGGCGTTCGTCTCCCGGATGAAGGCGAAACGGATCAAATGGTTCGCGACGGTCACGACCGTCGCGGAGGCCGTTCGGGCGGAACAGGCCGGGGCTGATGCAGTCATTGCCCAGGGGATGGAGGCCGGGGGCCACCGGGGCGCCTTTCGCGCTGATGCGGCAAGCGAAAAAATGGTCGGTCTGTTTTCCCTTCTTCCCGCGGTAAAAGACGCCGTTGCCATACCTGTTATCGCGGCCGGCGGGGTCGCGGATGCGCGGGGTGTGGCCGCCGCGCTTATCCTCGGCGCCTCGGCCGTTCAGATCGGCACCGGATTTCTGCGGACGCCCGAAGCGAAACTGTCGGCGGTGTGGGCCGATGCAATCGGTGCGTCCAATCCTGAGGGTACGGTTGCGACCCGTGCCTTTTCCGGCCGGTTGGGTCGCAGTATACGGACCAAATATGCGGTCGCCGCGAATGCGCGCCAGGCGCCCGAACCCGCACCCTATCCAGTCCAGCGCCATCTCACCCAAGCAATGCGGGGCGACGCCGTGAAGTCCGGCACCCTGGATGGGATGCAGGCCTGGGCCGGTCAGTCAGGCAGACTGGCCCGGACTGCATCGGCAAAGAATATTGTCAGTGAGCTTTGGCAGGGTGCCCAGGATATTCTGAACTGACGTTCAAGGATACCCGGATGGGATCAGGTGTCCGGCCGGCCCTGTTCCGGGCACTTTTTCAGGCCTTTGGGCGGCCCGCACGCGCACCGGGCGGTGCGGGCCGAAATCCGGTCAGGCCGCTTTGCTGAAGGATACGGCCAGATTGTCGCCCACGCTCTGACGCTGGGCTTCCGCGCCTGTCAAAGCGTCCTCGCCGCGCATCATCAGCTGATCGGCGGCAATGATGCTGACATCGTCGATACCGATAAAGCCCAGCACATGCCGCATGTAGCCGGTGGCGAAATCGACATCGCTGCCCATGGCCGTGCCGCCGGATGCCACGACCAGAACGGCTTTCTTACCCTTCAACAGGCCGACAGGGCCGTTTTCCGTATATTGGAAGGTTTTGCGGGCACGGGCGATCTGATCGACCCAGGCTTTCAGACTGGCGGGGATGCCGAAATTATAGACCGGCACGCCGATGACGAGAATGTCGGCGGCTTCGATTTCGGAGATCAGCGTGTCCGACAGGGCCAGGGTATCGCGCTGTGCATCCGTACGCTCGGCGTCATCGGTGAAATTGGCGCCGATCCATGTTTCGGTGACGAAGGGCAGGCCGTTGCTGACATCGCGGGTGATCACACGGGCGCCGGGGCTGCGTGCACTGAGATCGGCGATCAGCCTGTCGGTCAAATCGCGCGAGACGGAGCCGGTCTTGCGGGCGCTGGCGTCCACGCGCAGAATGGTTTTAGGCGGGGCTGTGGTGCTGTTGATGCTTGTGGTGCTCATGGTCGTCATCCTCATCATCCTGTCGGGCGCCCCGTGGCGGCCCGTTCAGTGATGAAGATACGTTTCCCGTGCGAACACGGTACCGGGTTCTTTCCAGACCCCGTGTTGCGTTTTCTGAAACCCTTACTCCGACGTGTCCGGTTCCTGTTCCGCAAGATCAAGGGACAGTGAATTCACACAGTAGCGCAGTCCCGTCGGTGCCGGCCCATCGGGGAAGACATGTCCCAAATGACTGCCGCAGGCCGCGCAAAGAATTTCCGTACGGACCATACCGTGCGAGAGATCACGTTTTTCCTGAATGGCATCCTTCGTCACCGGCGCGAAAAAACTGGGCCACCCGGACCCGGAATCGAATTTCTCGGTACTTTTGAACAAAGGGGTGTGGCAGGCCGCGCAGTTGTAGACGCCGGCTGTCTTGGTGTTGACATAAAGCCCGGAAAAGGGCGGTTCCGTTGCACCCTGCCGGCAAACGGCATATTGATCCGGGCTCAGACTGTCCCGCCATTCGGCATCGGTTTTCCGCACCTTGCGCGGTGCGGCCGGTTTCTCCGTCATGATGATTTCCTTCAGCGGACCGCGCATTCCAGACACAGGAAATATCGCCCGTGCGGATCGTTCAGCCGCAATATCTGTTCCGCGTCGGCCTGCAGGTCATACAGGCTTTTCAGCGTTGCGGACGGCGGTATCGCGGTCGCATCCAGCGTGCCGATCAGGCCGTATCCCGTCTCCAGCGGTCCGCCGGACACCGGCGCCGTCATAGTGAAAGAACTGAACAGGTCGGCCAGGAAGGCGTCGAAGGGATCCGGCTGCTCGCGGTAGAAAACCGTCTCATAGGTCTCGACCCCTGCCAGCCTGGCCGCGGCCGCGACGGCCTCATCCAGGCCGCCCAGATGATCCACAAGACCGATTTCCTGTGCTTTGATACCGCTCCACACGCGTCCCTGGGCAATGGCGTTGACTTCATCCACCGACAGGCCGCGTCCGCGTGCCACCAGTTCCAGAAAATCCCGGTAGCCGGCATCGATGGATTGCTGCACCACATCTTTCACCCTGTCCGACAGCGGGCGGGACGTATCCAGTGCCCCTGCAAACGCCGTGGTGCCCACGCCGTCCGTATGGATACCCACCTTGTCCAGCGTGTTTTCGAAAGTGGGCACGATGGCGAAAATGCCGATGGACCCGGTGATGGTGCTGGGCGCGGACCAGATTTCATCCGCCGTGGCGGAAATCCAGTACCCGCCCGAGGCCGCCAGCGGCCCGAAGGAGGCAACAACCGGAATGCCGTCGGCCTGTGCCGTGGCCAGTTCCTGGCGGATCAGTTCCGATGCGAAACCGGATCCGCCGGGACTGTCCACCCGCAGCACGATGGCCGAGACATCCTCGGCTGTTCTGGCCTCGCGGATATAGCGGATCAGGGTTTCCGCGGCGGTAACGGTGACCGGTCCTTCCCCGGCGATGATTTCCCCTTGCGCCGTGATCACGGCGATGGTGTTGCCGCCGCTTGTGCCCGGATCGGTGGCCTGAAGATAGGCCTGCCAGTGTATCTGGTTGAAGGTATTGCCGTCGGGCGAGGTACCGTATGTGTCCATCAGTTCTTGGCGCCAGTCGGCCCGCGTGGCGATGGCATCCACCAGGCCCTTGTTCAGGGCCATTTGCGCCATATCGCCGCCCGCCTCGCGCAGGAGGGCCGGCGCGTCATTGATGCCCTGGGTGATCTGTGCCGCCGTCATACCGCGCGGCGCGCCCACCGCGTCGCCGTACAAACGCCACAGCGTTTCCAGATAGCCCCGGTTGGCTTCCCGTGCGTCTTCCGACATGTCATCGCGGGTAAAGGGCTCGACCGCCGATTTGTAGGTGCCGACCCGGAACACGTTGACGGACACGCCCAACTTGTCCAGAAGGCTTTTGAAATAGGGATTATACTGTCCATATCCCGTCAGGAACACATTGCCGGCGGGGTTCAGGAAAATCTTGTCGGCCTGGGCGGCCAGCAGGAAGTCCGTTTGCGAATAGCTTGTTGAAATCGCATAGACTTTCTTGCCGCTCTCGCGGAAGTCCTGTATGGCCCCGGCCAGTGTGTGCAGATGGCTCGGCCGGGCACTCCACATGGTATCGGTAAACAGCGCCATGGCGGCGATCCGGTCATCCGTCTTCGCCCGCCGCACGGCGTCCAGCAGGTCATGAATGCCGGTTTCCGGCCTTTTGTCATTGAAGCGCGCAAAGACCGCCTCGAACGGATCGGCCATTTCGGCCTGTTCGACGATGGCCCCGTTTGGCCACAGCACCATGACGGCCCCCTTGGGCACATTGGGTGCGGCCTGCTGGTTCCTGCTGGCGGTCCACAAGGCGATGAGGGCGATAATGGCAAACAGGCCAAGCATGGCCGTTCCAAACCCCTGGATGACTTTCACGGTTGCTTTGACACCGCCCCATACCGTTGCCAGAAGGCTTTTCATCAGCCGCTGCTCCCACACTTGCAATTGTCCCGAAAGACGGGTTCCATGTCAGGTGAAAGTGTGCTCTTGGACGTCCGACGTCAAGTCGCCAACGCGGCACACCCCGCCCGCGGGCCGTGTCGGCAGCCCGGTGGGCCGCTCAGTGCCGGTACACGGCGAACCGCAACACCATGGAGAAGGGATTTTATGACGCACCACATACCGGAGGTTCCCGCCCGGGCCCACCAGCGCAACAACAGCATTGCCGACGATGTGGACTATGAGATCAGGGGCGCGGAGATGCAGTTTGTCGAAGTGGAGCTGGACCCCGGTGAGTCCGCCGTGGCCGAGGCCGGCGCCATGATGTTCAAGGACCGGGCGATCACCATGAACGCGGTCTTCGGCGACGGGTCCGGCCAGTCCGGCGGCTTCATGGGCAAGCTGCTCGGTGCGGGCAAACGGCTGCTGACGGGGGAAAGCCTGTTCACCACCGTTTTCACCCATGAGGGCACGGGCAAGGCCAGGATCGCCTTTGCCGCCCCCTATCCGGGCAATATCCTGGCCTTGAAGCTGGATGAATTCGGTGGCCGGCTGGTGTGTCAGAAGGACAGTTTTCTGGCCGCCGCGCGCGGGGTGCAGATCGGCATCCATTTCCAGCGTCGTATTATGACCGGCCTATTCGGCGGTGAGGGGTTCATCATGCAAAGCCTGGAGGGCGACGGCTGGACCTTCGTCCATATCGGCGGCACGGTTGTGGAACGCCGGCTGGCCGCGGGCGAGGTTTTGCATGTGGACACCGGCTGTCTGGCCGCCATGACCGCCGATATCGATATGGATGTGGAACGCGTCGGCGGGATCAAATCGATGATTTTTGGCGGGGAAGGGGTGTTCTATGCCCGTTTGACCGGGCCCGGCACCGTCTGGCTGCAAAGCCTGCCGTTTTCCCGCCTGGCCGGGCGCATCTGGGCGTCGGCGCCGCAAACGGGCGGCAAGGATCGCGGCGAAGGCTCTGTTCTGGGCGGGGTCGGGCGCGTGCTGGGCGGGAATAATTCCTTCTGAAGGCCGTGCGATATGTTTCAGACCTATCTCCGCGGGCGCTGACATGTCCCTGACCGTTGAACCGCCCTGTGTCCTGTACCGCGATCCGCGCTATTACAGTGCCTTTCCCACGCTTGCGCGGACGCGGGACGGCGGGATGATGCTGGCCTTTCGCCGGGCGCCCGACCACCGGGCCCTGCTGCGCGGGGCGGCGCCGGCCGATTTTGACCATGTGGACCATCTGCATGCCCGTTCGCACATTGCCCTTGTGTCTCTGGACGGCCACATTCGGCAGGGGCAGCCTGCGGTTCTGCCGGTGGACTCCCTGGCGGCCGATCAGGATGCCAATCTTTTCACGTTGAGGGATGGCCGCCTGCTGCAATACGGCTTTTTGTGGTTGCCGGTCACACAGGATATCGCCTGGCGTCTCAAGGCTGAGGGCAGGTCGCTGCGCATGGGACGCGACGGCGGCGGCCATTTCATGTTCTGGGGTGCCTATGTACGCCACAGCGATGACAATGGCGAAACGTGGAGCGACAGGCGCTTCCTGCCCCGCGACCCGCGCCTGGGAGAAGGCATCCACCCCGACTGCCCCAACACAACGGCCCTGCGCGGACGCATGGTGGAACGGGACGACGGGGGGCTAGTGCTGGCCGGCTACACCCACGGGCTGGTGGGGCCCGGCACCGCCGTACAGATTTTTGCCTCCACGGACAGGGGACTGTCCTGGGATTGTCTTGCAGACCTGACCGGTCCGGACGGCCCGGAACCATCGGCGGGATCATCGGCGTCACGCGGGCCGCTCGCCCTGATGGAGCCGGCGCTTGCCGCCTGGCCGGACAACCGTCTGAGCCTGTTCATGCGGACAAACGATCCCGGTGACCGTCTGGCCGCTGCCGGTTTAACCGGTTCCGGCCTGCCGTCGTCCCTGGCCGGCGCCGCTGTCACCTTGACGGGCATTGTCGGCCACCCGGCGGATGGTCTGGTGCTGCCGGACGGCCGGTTACTGCTGGTCTATGGATACCGTCACCGGGGGGCCGGTGTGCGCGCCCGGCTGCTGGAGCCCGGCCAGCCCTTCGACACGGCGCGGGAGTATATTTTGCACGAGCACTGCCCCGGCTACGATTGCGGTTATCCTTGGGCCGAACGGCTGGAGGATGGCCGTGTTCTGGTGGCATTCTATGCCGCGGACGGGGCCGGGGTTCGCGGTATTGACGGGGTGGTGGTACATGTTTGATCCGGATCGGGTTCTTTACAGGCAAGCCGCAGTAATCACGGCGGAAGAGTGTGGGCCGGACAATCTGGCGCGCGCCGATGCCTTGACCGGCCGGGTCGTGCGGGCGCTTGTCGAGGCAGGCGGGGCAGGGATTGACCCTGTCCCCTTGATGGTCAATGTCGAATTCAGTGCCGCCCCGTGCACGGGCCAAAGTGTCGAAGCCCGTGTGGAAAAAATACGGCGGACAGGGTCCATGCTGTTCCTGCGCGGTGTCCTGACCGGTGACGGTGGGACGCTGGTTTCATTTTCCGCTGTGATGAAGCGGCGCGGCGCCAAGGAGTAAGGTCGGGCACGGCATCCCCGCGTGCGGCGGAATGGCCTATCCCTTGCCTGAGCGGGCCGGTGCCGCCGCTGCCGGACCGGTTCAGCCGCTCCTTATTCCAGTCACCCGTCCGGCTTTTCACGCGTCCTTGGCGACGCGGATCATTTCCGCCACATCCGTCAGTTTGGCCCTGGGGCGCGGGTTGGGGTGCGCGCCTTTGGCCGCATTTTCCTCCGCCGCTTCAATACGGCGCCAGTCGCGGAAGGTGACAAGGTCCAGCTGCCGTGCCTCGGCAATGGCATTCAGCCCGCTGCGGCCCGGTTTGCCGCCCGGTGCGATACCGGCCAGTATCTTGGCCGCCACGTCCATACCGTCCGGTTTGTTGGTGCCGATCGTGCCCGTGGGGCCGCGCCGTGCCCATCCGACACAGTAAAGCCCCGCATCGATCACGCCTTGCCTGTTGGTAAAGCAGCCTCGGTTCTCATCATAGGGAACATCCTCAATCGGGCTGGTGCGGTAGCCGATGCAGGGCACAATCAGCCCGACCTTCAGGGTTTCCGTCCTGCCCGTGCCAACGGCGCGCAGGCTGCCTGTAGGCGTTTCCTCCAGATGTGTTTTCTCAAGGCGTGTTTCCTCCAGCCGCACCCCTTTCACTTTGCCGTCCCCCAGAACCGCCATGGGGCGCCGGTAAAACATCAGATGCAGGCGCACAGGCTTGTCAGCCTGGGTGTTGTCCGCCATGGCGCGCAGGATCGGCATGGTTTTGCGCGGCAGCCCCGTGAGGGCGTCGTCATCGGCTGCATCCGGCAACTGTTTCCCGTCCACAAGCGCGACACAGTTTTCCAGCCGGTTCAGCTCTCCCAGTTCCTTTGGCGTGAAACTGGCCTGCACCGGTCCGCGTCGGCCCAGGACGTAAATATCGCGGATCGCGCTGGTATGGATATGCCGGGCGGCGTGGTCCGCCAGGTCCGAGCCCGCCATTTCGGCCGCCGTTTTCGCCAGCACGCGTGCCACGTCCACCGCCACATTCCCGTTGCCGATGACCGCGACGCCAGGCACGTTCAGATCCGGTTCCAGGTCGGCGAAATCGGGGTGCGCGTTATACCAGCCGACAAAGGCGCTGGAGCCGATAACACCGTCCAGCCCCTCGCCTTCGATGCCCAGCGGCCGGTCCTTCGGTGCACCGGTGGCCAGCACCACCGCATCGTAAAGCTGCCGCAGCTCCGCCAGGGTGATATCGCGGCCCAGCGCCAGATTGCCGACAAAACGGACGTCGGACTGTTCATTGACGTTCTGAAAACGCCGGGATACCCCTTTAATGGACTGATGATCCGGGGCTACGCCGGCGCGGATCAGGCCGTAAGGCGTCGGCAGGCGGTCGATGATATCGACGCGAACATCATACGGCCGGCCACCGCCCCCTTTGTCCGCGGGCGTCTTTGTCAGCGCTTCAGCCGTATAATAGCCAGCCGGCCCGGCGCCGATCACGGCCACCGATAGTGTGGGACGGTTCATCGGCTCTCTCCCTCCGCTCCCCACCGCTTTGTGCGTCTGTCTCTTCCGGCCGCCGGCTGGTCACTCGTCCGAGCTTCTGCCGTTCCTCCAGTCGGAAGAACATCGGCTATGTGTATCACAAGCTGTCGCCGAACACAGCCCGCCACAAACGGAAGTCATGATCCAATGACGACTTGTAAACCATTGAGACACCGTAGGGACCTGTCACAAAGGGTGACTGCGTTATTTCTGCAACACAGGTGGGGAAAGTGGCGTGGATGGACCCGTATCGATGTCACTTTCTCCTCGCAGGCATGTTGCATCGCAATACCGTTAGCCCAGTGAATAAAAATATATTTGAAATATTCGCAAACGGGGGACTTTGAGTAATAAATGGAAAGGATCGGATATATGATCGATCGCAATATCGTTTCGCGCACCGCGCTTTTTGCCTTGGCCGGCGTGTCGGCCATCGCGCTAGGCCACCCGCAGGTTTCCGCCCAGACGGGGGGCCAGACAGGTGGGGCCGAAGGCACCGCACTGGAAGAAGTGGTCGTCATCGGGTCCCGCCGCAAGGGCCGTTCGGTCGCGGACAGCGCGGTGCCGATCGATGTCATTGGCGGTGAAGCCCTGCTGTCTTCCGGTTTGACGGAGACCAGCCAGCTTCTCAACCGTCTTGTCCCCAGTTTCAACTTTCCCCTGCCGTCCCTGACCGACGGGACGGACAGTGTGCGCCCGGCGCAGTTGCGTGGCCTGGCCCCCGATCACACCCTGGTTCTGGTCAATGGCAAGCGCCGTCATACGTCCTCGCTGGTCAATTTGAACGGCTCCGTCGGGCGCGGTTCCATGGCGGTTGACATCAACCTTATCCCGGCCAATGCCATCCGTCAGATTGAAGTGCTGCGAGACGGTGCTGCGGCGCAATACGGCTCTGATGCCATTGCCGGGGTGATCAACTTCCGTCTGAATGACAGTGCCGAGGGGGTGTCCCTCAGTGCCCAGTACGGCCAGCATGTCACCACCCTTGACGGTGTGCCTGATATCTCTTCCGTCAGCTTCAATGATGACGGCACCCTGAATATCCAGGAAGGCGACGACCGCACCCGCCGTGACGGCGAGGAATTGACCATCCGCGGCAACATCGGCCTGCCGCTGGGTGAGGGCTTCTTCAACCTGTCCGGCGAATACCGCGACCGCAACCCCACGGACCGTGGCGGTTATGACCCCCGTCAGCAATATCCGAACCAGGCGGACGGAACGCTGGATATCCGTGAGACCACGTTTGACCGCTTCAGCTTCCGTTTCGGCAATCCGGAACTGGAGGATATCTCGCTCTTCTACAATTCCGCCCTGCCTGTGGGGGAATTTGAGATTTATTCCTTCGGCAGCTATGCCACGCGCGAGAGCTTTTCGGCCGGTTTTTATCGCCGTTCCACGGACAGCCGCAATGTGCCGGAAATCTATCCGGACGGCTTCCTGCCGTTGATCGAGGTTGATTTTGTCGATTATTCCTTCGCGGGCGGTGTGCGCGGCCAGATCGCCGGCTGGGACAGTGACCTGTCCATCGTCTACGGCAAGAACGATCTGAACTTCGGCGTGGTCAATACGCTCAACACGTCACTCGGACCTACAAGCCCAACGGAATTTGATGCCGGCGCCCTGATCAATGAACAGACCGTCGTCAATCTGGATGTGTCCAAACTGCTCGAGATCGGCGGCAAATCGGTCAATGTGGCCTTTGGGGCCGAATACCGTGATGAAGGCTATGAAATCGAGGCTGGCGAGCCGGCTTCCTACATCCAGGGGCCGTTTCCAGGTGCCGCCGGCAGCCAGGTTTTTCCAGGCTTTCAGCCGGCTTCCGAGGTTGATCGTGGCCGTGACAGTATCGGTCTTTACGCCGAAATTGACGCCGATCTGACCGATAAGCTGAATGTGGCCGTGGCCGGACGGTTCGAGGATTATTCGGACTTCGGCTCCACCATCAACGGCAAGATCGCGGCCCGTTACGCCATCACCGACAGCTTTGCCATCCGCGGTGCCGTGTCCACCGGTTTCAGGGCACCGTCCGTGGGGCAGCAGTTTTTCACGTCGATCGCCACCATTCTGGATGACGATGAACTGGTCCAGATTGGCACTTTCCGCCCGGACAGCGATTTTGCCGTGGCGCTGGGTTCGCCCGGTCTTGAAGAGGAGAAATCGATCAACCTGTCGGGTGGTTTCACCTTCACGCCGGCCAATGGCCTGAGCCTGACGGTGGATTATTTCTATATCGAGATCGATGACCGGATCGTGCTGTCGTCCAATTTCGCGGGCGATGCGATTGAAGAGTTTCTTGACAATGCCGGCATTGACGCCCAGTCGGGCCGTTTCTTCCTGAACGGGATCGACAGCCGGACCCAGGGGATCGATATCGTCGCCACCTATAACTGGGATCTGGGGGATTACGGTCTGCTCGACCTGAATGCGGGCTTCAACTACACCGATAACGAGGTCACCAACCGAAATCAGCCGCTGGACCGGATCGATGATCTGGTCGATGCCCAGGACCTGTTCGACGACCGCGAGGTACGCCGGTTTGAACGTGGTGCGCCGGAAACGACGCTGAATCTGGGGGCGACATGGAATGTCGACAGGTTGCGGGTAACGGCACGGACAACACGTTTCGGTGAAACCGTGGACCCGCAAACCAATCCGGCCGAGGATGAAGTGCTGGACGCCAAATTCATCACGGATCTGGAAGTGCAGTACCAGCTCACGGATACGGTTGCCTTGTCGGTTGGCGGCACGAATATTTTCGACGTTTATCCGGACACGGCGGAAGAGATCAATCAGATCAACGGTGTGGGAACATCCACCTTCGACAGGGTGTTGCCGTATTCCGGGTTTTCGCCTTTCGGGTTTAACGGCCGGTTCGTGTACGCGCGGATGGAACTCACCTTTTAGGCGCGACGTTAATGTCCGGTCCGGCTCTCTCAAGCTGAAGAGCCGGGGTGGAAACCATGATTGACTCGGCCGGACGGTTTTGCCGTCCGGCCTTTTTCATGGATGGGGGAGGGTATTTTTACATCCTTCGATCGTCCGCATACACCCTTGGGTCGGGTCTCTTTTGCAAAATCGTTCTGCCTGTTCACCTTTGGACCCGGTCTGTCCGACTTCGATGGACGGTGGGGCCGCGGTCATTAGGGTATTGCTTCCAAATACCAAAGATAAGCGTATGGATTTTACATGGCTGAACCGCCCTTCAGGTACCGGACCCGGACCATCATTCCCATCGTGTGTGTCGGCGCGGTCCTGAGCACTGTTTTGCTGTGCCTTGTTTGGCCGGGCCATGATCTGGCGGTCCGCGTGGCCGCCGGCCTGATTGCCAGTGCCGCTGCCGTGGGCCTGACGCTGCATTCCATCCGGGCGCAGGCTCAGAAAAACATCATGCCGGAAACCGTTCTGGGCCTAGCGCAGGATATGCTCGGTATCGGTTACTGGTATGTTGATCCCGCGACCAATCATGTGGTCTGGTCACAGGGTGTGTATGCCATTCATGCCCGTGATCCCTCCGCCCCGCCGCCGGGTATGGAAGAGGCGATCGCCTATTATCACCCCGAAGACCGCATGATGGTGCGGCGGCATTTACAGCGTGCCGTGAAGGAAAAGGCGGGATTCCGGTTTCGGCTGCGTCTCATCGCCGATGACGGGCAGGAAAAACATGTTTTATCCATTGCCAGTTTCACGAAATTGAACGGGCGTGATCTTCTTTACGGCGTTTTCCAGGATGTCAGCGACCGCGTGCGCCGCGAACAGGATCTGGTGACGATGCAGGAACGCTTCGCCATGGCGCAGACATCCATGCCCATGGGTGTATTCGACTATGATATCGGACGGGATGAATTGGTCTGGGATGATGCCATGTTCGAGATTTACGGCTTTTCCAGACAGGATTTCGGCGGCCGGTATGAGGATTTTCTGGGCCGCCTGCATCCCGAGGATTCTGAACAGGCCAATCACAGGCTTCAATCCGCCCTGGTTGATGAGGCGGGTCTCTACAATACGCGCTTCCGCATCGTCAGGGATGACGGGTCTCAGCGCTGGATCAAGGGGTGCGCGGTCATCCAGCGGGATAAAAACGGCCTGCCGCTGAGGATGGTGGGGCTGAATGTGGATGTGACGGATGCCGCCGATACTGAACAGCGTTTGCAGGCGGCGTTGAAGGCGGCCGAGCAGGCCAGTCAGGCAAAGTCCGATTTTCTCGCCGTCATCAGCCATGAACTGCGCACACCGCTGAACGGCATTCTCGGCAACCTGCAACTGATGAAGCGCCAGACGGGCAGCGAGGACCTTCTGGGGCTGGTGGATACGGCGGAACACAGCGGTCGTCTGCTGCTGACACATGTCAGCGATCTCCTGGATATGGCGGCGATCGAGGCGGACCGGATGAAACTGGCGCCCGTCAGTTTCAATCCGGCCGGTTTGCTCGACGAAGCCATGGCCCTGTTCCAGCCGCTGGCTGAGCAGAAAGGCCTGACCCTGTCTTTGAAAACGGACCCGCATATGCCGCCGGCGATCGTGGCGGACCGTCACCGTCTGCGCCAGGTCATCGGGTGTCTCGTCGGCAATGCGATCAAGTTCACGGAAGAAGGGACCGTGACGGTCAAGGCGGATTTCAACCATTTTCGTGCCGCGACAGGGTCGGTGGGCATGACGGTCAAGGTGACCGATACCGGTATCGGCATCAGTCAGGACGATCAGCGTCATCTTTTCACCCCCTTCATGGCTGCCGACAATACGCTCAGCCGTCGCCATGGCGGTCTTGGTCTGGGACTGTCCATCGCCAAATACATTGCCGAGGCCATGGGCGGGGATTTGCGCTGCGACTCCCGGCCGGGCGAGGGCAGCGCCTTCACATTCAGCGTCGATGTTCCGGTCGCGGATCACTGGACCGATTCCGACGGTCGGGAAGAAACCGTTCGCAACGGACATGCAAACGGCCATACAAACGGTACCGAGACAACAATTCCGCGCCGTTCTCTGCTTGTCGCGGAAGACGTTTCCGTCAACCAGCAACTGCTGGAAAAAGTGCTGGTCGCACGTTGGGGCCAGGATGTGACATTTGTCGATAATGGCGAGGAAGCCGTCAACCTTCTCAAAGAGCGGCATTTCGATGCGGTGCTGATGGATATCCAGATGCCGGTCATGGACGGCGTGACGGCAACGCGGAAAATCCGTGCGGAAATGCCACAGCACAGCGGTATGCCCATCATCGCTGTGACCGCCAACGCGCTCGGAGAGCATGTGAAGGAATATCTGATCTCCGGTTTGGACTATTGTATCACCAAGCCGGTTGACTGGACCGAACTGCAGGCGCTTCTGCAGGACCTGGACTCGTTGGCGGATCTCACCGCCCGGCGCCATCAGGCTTGAACGGCTTGTCACTGTCCATGCGGTCATTGTCTGTCTATATTATGCCGCCCTAGTACAGGGATGGTGTGAATATCCGGGTCTTCTCGCCCGGCAATTTTAAAAAAAATTCGCCAAAGCTCTTGAAGCCGCTCATGTCCTCCCATAGATAGACCGCGTGCTAGCACTCATATCCTGTGAGTGCTAGCAGCGCAGTTCAATTCGCATGGGGTCCTCCATGCATTGGCTTTTGGGAGAAAATCCATGGCATTTCGTCCGCTGCACGACCGGGTTCTGGTCAAGCGTCTGGAAAGCGAAGAAAAAACCGCTGGCGGTATCATTCTGCCGGACACGGCACAGGAAAAACCGTCCGAAGGCGAGATCATCGCCGTTGGCGCCGGTGCGAAAGACGATGACGGTGATCGCATCACCCTTGACGTCAAGGTCGGCGACAAAATTCTGTTCGGCAAATGGTCCGGCACCGAAGTCAAGCTGGACGGTGAAGACCTGCTGATCATGAAGGAATCCGATATCATGGGGATCATCGAGTAAGGCGTCCGCCGTCTCAGTTGAACCCTTTGTTTGTATTTATTTCCCTGACATTCGAGGAGGCCGATCATGGCAGCCAAAGACGTTAAATTCCACGAAGATGCCCGCGGCAAGATCCTGCGCGGTGTAGACACCCTGGCCAACGCCGTCAAAACCACCCTGGGCCCGAAAGGTCGCAACGTGGTTCTGGAGAAATCCTTCGGTGCGCCGCGCATCACCAAGGACGGTGTGTCCGTCGCCAAGGAAATCGAACTGAAGGACAAGTTCGAAAACATGGGTGCGCAAATGGTCAAGGAAGTGGCCAGCCGTACCAATGACATTGCCGGTGACGGCACCACCACCGCCACCGTTCTGGCGCAAAGCATTGTTCGCGAAGGCATGAAGTCGGTTGCCGCCGGCATGAACCCGATGGACCTGAAGCGCGGTATCGATCTGGCAACCTCCAAGGTTGTCGAGGATCTTCAGTCCCGCAGCAAGACCGTCACGACCAATGACGAAATCTCCCAGGTCGGTACGATCTCGGCCAATGGTGAAACCGAAGTCGGCCGCATGATCTCCGAAGCCATGGAAAAAGTCGGCAAGGAAGGCGTGATCACGGTTGAGGAAGCAAAGGGTCTGGAAAGCGAACTGGACGTCGTTGAAGGCATGCAGTTCGACCGTGGGTACCTGTCGCCTTACTTCATCACCAATGCGGAAAAAATGACGACCGAGCTGGAAACCCCGCTGATCCTCCTGCACGAGAAGAAGCTGTCCAACCTGCAGTCCATGCTGCCGCTTCTGGAAAGCGTGGTTCAGTCCGGCAAGCCGCTGCTGATCATTGCCGAAGATATCGAAGGTGAAGCGCTGGCGACCCTGGTGGTCAACAAACTGCGTGGCGGCCTGAAAATTGCCGCCGTCAAGGCACCGGGCTTCGGCGACCGCCGCAAGGCCATGCTGGAAGACATCGCCATTCTGACCGGCGGTCAGGTGATTTCCGAGGATCTCGGGATCAAGCTGGAAAATGTCACCCTTGACATGCTGGGTTCGGCCAAGCGTGTGACCATCACCAAGGACGACACCACCATCGTTGACGGCATCGGTGCCGAGGATGACATCAAGGCCCGCTGCGAGCAGATCAAGGCCCAGATCGAAACCACGTCCTCCGACTATGACAAGGAGAAGCTGCAGGAGCGCCTTGCCAAGCTGTCCGGCGGTGTGGCCGTGATCAAGGTCGGTGGCGCGACGGAAGTGGAAGTGAAGGAGCGTAAGGACCGTGTCGATGACGCCCTGCATGCCACCCGTGCCGCGGTTGAAGAAGGTATCGTCGCCGGCGGCGGCAGCGCCCTTCTTTTTGCAACCCATATTCTGGAAGGCCTGACCGGCGACAATGACGATCAGACCCGCGGTGTCGACATCGTTCGCCGCGCGCTTCAGTCGCCGGTACGCACCATTGCGGACAATGCCGGTGTGGACGGTTCCGTCGTCGTCGGAAAACTGCTGGAGAAGAACGACGCCAACTTCGGCTTCGATGCCCAGACGGAAGAATACACCGATCTGGTTTCCAAAGGCATCATCGACCCGACCAAGGTGGTCCGTACGGCCCTGCAGGATGCTGCATCCGTTGCCGGCCTGATGGTCACGACCGAAGCCATGGTTGCCGAAATTCCAGAAGAAAAGCCGGCTGCTCCGGCCATGCCGGGCGGCGACATGGGCGGCATGGGCGGCATGGGCTTCTAAGGACGCCAGCCCAAACGTCCATGGCATAGTCATAGCTTTACCGACTATTCCTGTTTCGAGTACCCTGTACCGAGTTGGAGGCCCCGCCGGATACCATATCCGGCGGGGCTTTCGTTTGCGGCATGCCTATACGGGCTGCCGGTAACCGTCTGGGGCAGACCTGCCGGACGCCATGACGTATTTATTGACCTCTGCGGATTTCTCGGGCATGGCACGGAACACATGATTCTCGCCTATCACATTGCCAAAACCGGCGGCACAACGCTTTTGCATCATCTCCGCGATGAACTGGGGAAAGATGCCTGTGTCGCATACGGCCTGCATCCTGGGATGGAGCGTTTTTTCAACGGGCAGCCCTTGTGGGAAGAACTGCCGGATGCCGAGAAAAGACAGGCAAGGGTTCTCCTGGGACATCAGGTCAGCGACCGTCTTATCCCGACTATTCCCGCCGATGATGTGATCGGCCTTTTTTGCGTGTGGCGGGACCCGTATGACCATTTCATATCCCAATACCGCCACCATTCCGGTTATCTGGCGCAAACCGGCCAGCAGGTGGATGCGCGTGCCTATTTGAAATCCCTGCCGCCCAACAGGGTTGTGAGAGCCCTGTACAGACTGTTCCGGCGCCTTGCGATGGAAGACCGTTTTTCCTTTGACGCCGCATGCCGGGTTCTCAGCCAGTTTGAATTCCTCTGTGTGACGGAGCGTCTGGCCACGGACCTGACCACGCTGACACAGCGCCTGGGCGTCGGGCCGGTGACACGGCGCGAACGGGTCTCGCAAGGGCAGATTGATCTGGGCGGGCTTCACGCTGATGACATCTATGAGCATTTCCGGATGGATATGCGCCTCTACCGGCTGATCGTCGACAGGCTGAACGGCCGGACAGAGGATAATCCGCTTGCTTTCGATGCGTCTCTTTTCTCGGAAAACCAGCGGCGTTTGCGTCAGGAAAGCCATGACCGTGATGCCGTTCCGCCGGCCTATGAGGCCCTGGCCAGCTTCATGGTGGGACGCAATGTGATCGACGCCGCGAAACTTGAGCTGACCCTGCGCGGGGCGGAGGCTCCAAAATACGCGCCCATATGGGCGGCGCACGCCACCGTGAACCAGCAGCGCGACCCGGTGGCCGTCGCCTTGTCGGAAAAAGAAAAGGGCAGTGTCTACATGCGCCATAATCTTCCCGAACTGGCGCTAAGCTGCTTTGAAAAAGCCATTCAGCTGAACCCGGAACACATCACGGCCCATATTGCCGGCGCGCGGGCATTTCAGGCGCTGGGCGATATCCCCATGGCACGACGTTATGCCGAACAGGGCTTGGCCTTGAACCCGCGCAATGGTGTCGCGAGGGACCTCCTGGCCGTTCTTGAAAAGCAGTCTGAAAAAGCCCTGTCCAACCCGGCCTGATGTGTCGCCGCTATGGATGGCGGTGTATTGAACGGTCAGTCCCGAAGGGCGGTGCATAGAACCCATATCATATTGCCGCCCATGATTTTTCGATTTCGGCCCTGCTGAAGTCTTGCGCCAGCGTTGCTGACGTCAGGGCGGCCAGTTCCGATGTGTCGACGCCTTGCGGTGACCGCCGTCATAATCCGAGCCCGGGCTGGCGATATATGGACCGAGACGAAATTTCGCTTGAACTCACCCTATTCGTCACATTAGGGTCTCACCCGTTCCACGAAACTGTCACGGACGCCATGATACAGACCGCCCATACCAAGAAACCGGCATGCAATATGACCGGACTGCGACGACGAAAAGGTCAGACTTTCTGAACTTTTTTCTCATCGCGTCGCCACCCCAGTGAACACAGCTTCACGCACAGGAAGGGACGGGGGTCGCGCGGCATCTGATATGGACGGCAATTATGATCCTTTTTGAATGCGAACGGCCTCAGGACGGGCCGTTTATTGAAACCCTCTTGGATACGGTTTTCGGTCCTGACAGGGTACGGAAATCCTCATACCGCTTGAGGGAAGCGCGGCCGCCCCTTGCCGAGTTTTCCCAGGTTGCCCGTGAGGGCGCGCAGCTCTTGGCAACTGTGCGGTACTGGCCAGTGATTATCCGCGATATGCTGACCGGCACGCAGACCGACGCGCTGCTGCTGGGCCCTCTCGGTGTCCATCCCGGCAAACGGGGCCGCAAACTGGGGCAGACCCTGGTGCGCCGCAGTCTTGCGGCTGTGGATTCCGCCGGGGTTGCGCATGTGATCCTGGTTGGCGACCCCGCTTATTTCAAAGGCTTCGGTTTTCATCCGGCCTTGCCCCGGTATATCACCATGCCGGGCGGAGTAGACGCCGACCGCCTTATGATCCGGTCTTCCGGCCTGAGCCAGTCGCTGCCTTCCGTCGGACAGGTGGTGCCATGCATCGATTACACGGCCCGATCCGCCGCTACTTCCGACCACCTGACCGCTGTGCGCTAATGGAGCCGGTCGTTCTGGGCCCTTCAGGCTATGCGGCAGACTGCCATGTCCACAGACCCCTCTGGCTTGTGCGCTTGGCAGTCCTGCCTCCCGCACCTACATTATAAGCCGGGCTGTTTCGCCATATCCCGGTATATTCCGCTATATCCCGGTATAAAGCCCGAGTTCCACGCCATTTCTGGAGGCAGCGTTTGACAGTGAAACTGGAAGACATCATCGCACAGGTCGAGGGTCAGTCGCACCCTCCGGTGGATCGCTGGAACCCTGATTTCTGCGGGGATATTGATATGCGCATCGACCGAAACGGACGTTGGTACTATATGGGGACACCGATTGGCCGCGAACGTCTGGTCAGGCTGTTCTCAACCATACTGCGCCGTGACATGGATGGAAAATATTATCTGGTTACCCCGGTGGAAAAGGTTGGCATCCAGGTGGAGGATGTACCCTTCATGGCAGTGCGTGTGGATCGTATCGGAACCGGTGCGCAGTCCGCCCTGCATTTTGCCACCAATGTCGGCGATGAGATTTTGGCGGATGCGGACCATCCGGTCCGGGTCGCTGAAGATCCTGTGACAGGCGAGCCCAGACCATATATTTTGGTACGCGGGCGCTTGGAAGCCCGTATCGCCCGTCCTCCTTTTTATGAACTGGTGGAAATGGCTGAGGAACGTTTGATCGACGGTAAACCCAGCCTCGCCGTTTATAGCCGGGAACAGTGGTTCGCCCTCGGTGCCGCACTGACGGATGCGGCTGCGGACATCCCGGTATGACCGATGCCAAGATTAAATCCCGGTTGGCGCAGGCACTGGCGGCGGGCAATCCGGCCGCACGTGGAACACGTAGTGATTTTGACCTGAACCCTGACAAGGCATTGATGGATCCGGCCACCATTCGTCCGGCGGCCGTATTGGTGCCTATTGTCCAGCGAGCGGCTGACCCGACCCTGCTTTTGACACGCAGAACCGATCATTTGGCCAAACATGCCGGGCAGGTGAGCTTTCCGGGAGGCAAGGTTGATCCGGCTGATACGGATGCCGTGGCCGCAGCCCTGCGCGAAGCGGAGGAAGAGGTCGGGCTGCCGCCTGCCAGTGTGGATGTGGTGGGTCAGCTGGATACATATCGCACTGTCACAGGGTTCGAGATAACTCCTGTTGTGGGGATTGTTCCGGCTGATTTCGACCCTGTGCCGGCCCCGGACGAAGTCTCGGTTGTTTTTGAGGTTCCTCTTGATTTTCTGATGGATCGCAGGAACCATCAGAAACAGAGTGCCGAATGGCGTGGTCGGGAGCGTCGTTATTTTGCCATGCCTTATGATGGGCACTTCATTTGGGGGGCGACCGCCGCGATGATCGTCAATCTGGTTGATGTGATGGAAGCCGCGGGTGCAACGCGGGAAATCCGGACGGAACGAAATCCGCGCCCTTTTGCGACGGATGGCGGCGTATGACAGCATTGATCGCCCGCCTGATACTGCTGGCTGCGCCTGTTGTTCTGTTGATTGTCTGGTTACGCTACCGTACTGCGCATAACCGGCAGGACGCCGATTTGGACCGTGAAATCACCAGAGGGCGCCGGATACTGCTTGCCGCTCTTATCGCAATGTTTGCTGCGGTGCTGATGCTTTATTTCGACAAGGATGACCGCGGCCATGCCCATACCCGCTATGTACCGCCACACATTGAAGACGGCCGATTGGTGCCTGGCCGCTTCGTACCGGTTGAGCCTGCCGTACCGGATGGTGAACCAAATGACGACCCGATAAGCCCGCCAGATGAAGAAGAGCCGCCGGCAGATAATGACCCGCCGGGATTCTGACACTGGCGGAGCTGGCGTTCTAAAGCCCGACTGGATGTCGCGTCCCGTGGTGGTCGCGGTTATCGATGCCCTCGGCAGGGATAATATTCGTTTTGTCGGCGGGGCCGTAAGAGACAGTCTGATTGGACGGCCTGTTACCGATTTTGATGCCGCCACACGTCTGACCCCCGACCTTGTGGTTGAGCGGCTGCGCGCCGCCGGTATAGGGGCTGTGCCGACCGGTATTGACCACGGTACAGTGACGGCGGTGGCACATGGCGGACAGATTGAAATCACAACACTGCGCCATGATGTGAAAACGGATGGACGTCATGCCCGCGTCGCTTTCACCCGGAATTGGGCAGAGGATGCCGGGCGCCGCGATTTCACGATGAATGCCCTCTATCTATCGCCCGATGGAACGCTTCATGACCCTGTTGGCGGTCTTGCCGACATAAAGACCGGGCGCGTCCGTTTTATCGGTGATGCCGGATGCCGTATCGATGAGGATGCTCTCAGAATTCTCCGCTTTTTCCGTTTCTTTGCGACGCATGGCACACCCCCCATGGATGAGGAAGCCTTAACTGCCTGTACGGTCAGAGCTCATCAATTGGCCACTCTGTCGCGTGAACGGGTTCGGGATGAAACTCTCAAGCTGCTTGCCGCTGCAAAGCCCGACGCGGCCGTCGCGGCGATGGCGGATGCCGGTCTTTGGCCCTATGTTCTGCCTCCCGGAAGCGGGGTGGTTGATATTGCCCTTTTTTCCCGTCTGCTTGACTGTGAGCGGATTGGGCAGCGGCCTCCCGATACGCTCGGGCGTCTTATGGCATTGGCGGGCGGGCAAGATGCCGACCCGTGTGCTCTGAAGGCCAGCTTGCGTCTGTCCGGGGCTGACGGGAAGACACTGGCGGCTATACAGGCGGCCTTTAAGTATCTGGCCGCTGGTGAAAACGGTTTGGGCGAAAGCCTCTATCGCAGCGGACCTCGTGCCACCGCCGAGGCTGTCATGATCCTTGCCTGCGATACGAAAATCCCTGTGCGTGAGTGGCTGGCGCAGGTGGATCGCTGGCGGCCACGGAGCTGCCCGGTCAGGGGACGCGATGTGATCGCGGCCGGTCTGGCAGTGCCCGGTCCGGCTGTGGGCGATCTGGTGGCAAGGGCCGAGCGTGCCTGGATATCCAGCGGATTTAAGTTTTCGCGGGATAGGCTTCTTGCACTCTTGAAGGGAATTGATTGATCCTTGGACTGGTTTCGGCATAAGGTTCACCACTTGGGGAAGCGAGTGTAAAATCTCTCAGATGAGTTGTGCTGCCTGCATATAGTCGAAAGTCCTGTCCGATGACCCTGACCGACACTATGAGATCCGAAGATGTCCAGTCCCGTTTGGCTTTTTTCGGGATGAATGATGACTACCGTCGAATTCTGGACCGTTACCGCGAACGTATTCTGGATGAAATGAAGCCCGTTCTTGATGCCTTTTACGACCATCTCTGGGCGTTTGAGGACAGTCGGCGCATCATTGGGGAACGCCACAGGATACCGGGTTTGAAACAGGCGCAACTGATCCACTGGGACAGTTTGCTGTCCGGCCGTTTCGATGATGAGTATCTCGAACGTGTCAAAAAAACCGGCGAGGCTCATATGCGGATCGGCCTGCCGATGTCTCTCTATGTGGGGGGGTACTCTCTCGCCATGAGCAGTCTGGTACCGCGCCTCATAGAAATTGCCACGCCTGAGGATGTGACGCCTTTGATCAAGGCGGTTCAGACGGCATTGATGCTGGATCTGGATTTTGCCGCCGGCGCACAGATGGGCGCGGGGGACGCCATGCGCAGTCAGGCTTTGCATGAACTCGGCCGCCAGCTTGAGGATGAAGTCAAAGGTATCGCTGACCGTGTCGCGGGGCATTCTCAGTCCCTGAAACAGTCGGTCGGCGCTTTGGGCCGTTCCATCGATGATATCAATCAGGGCTCAGCTACGGTGGCGTCGGGTTCGGAACAGGCCAGTATGAATGTGGGTGCTGTTGCGTCCGCGACGGAAGAGATGGATGCTTCCGTGCGTGAAATTGGCCGTCAGGCTGATACATCCAAGGAGATCAGTGACCGCGCCGTTGAGGAAGCGGACCGTGCAAGCGACGCGATCGAAGGTCTGTCCGGCACCGCACAGGAAATCGGGCAGGTTCTCAAGCTGATCACCGACATTGCCAAGCAAACCAATCTTCTGGCTTTGAATGCCACGATTGAAGCGGCAAGGGCAGGCACCGCCGGCAGAGGTTTCGCCGTCGTTGCGAGCGAGGTGAAAAGCCTTGCCGGTGAGACCGCAAAAGCTACCGAGACCATTGCGGCCCAGATCAGCAATATTCAGGAAGCGGCTGAAAACGCCGTTAGCGTGATCAGTGGAATTCGCGATGTGATTGGCGAAGTTAAGAGCAATGCCGACGGGATTGCCGACGCTGTGAACGAACAGATGAGCGTGACGAGCGAGATAAGCCGTAATGTTCAGGAAGCCGCCGTTGGCACGAAGGACGTCTCATCTCATATCAATGATGTGGCACGTCAAACGTCCGAAGCCAGCAGTTCCGCCACGCACATCAGCGGTGTTGCCGATGAGGCGGAAGCAACTGCCCAGGAACTGAAAGAGCGGATCGGCAATCTGATTACACGGTTGAAAGCGGAAAAATCTTCGGCCGCCGCTTCTCAGAAACTGACGGTTTCATCTCTGGCTGCCGAATAGTCACGCTTGAGACGGTCAATGATGTCGGCGACGGGAGGGCTGTCGTCAATGGTTCCTATGCCTTGGCCGGCGCTCCATATTTCCTTCCAGGGCGTTTTTGCGCCGCCTTCGGGCGGCGTAACCTTTCCTGTTTCCGGATCAACGCCCGCGTCATGCAGGCTTCGGTTCAGGAAGTTGCCCCATATCCCTGAAATCTTGTTCGTATAGACAATGTCGCTGCTGCTGTCGTCTTCGATCATGCGTTTGTAACCGTCGGCGACCCTCGCTTCCCGGCTGGCGATGAAACGGGTGCCCAGATAGGCCATATCGGCGCCAAGCACTTCTGCCGCGCGGACGGAACGGCCATCGGATATGGTTCCTGCCAGGATAATCGTTTTGTCGAAGGTCTGCTTCAATTGTGGGATGAAGGCAAAGGGGTTGAGTGTGCCGGCATGTCCGCCTGCGCCGGCACAGACGGCGATGATACCGTCCACCCCGGCTTCCGCCGCTTTGGCGGCATGGCGCATATGGATCACATCGTGAAAGACGACACCGCCATACGCATGCACTTTCTCGGCAATATTCCCCGGATGGCCGACGGAGGTGATCACCAGTGGCGGTTTGTGTTTCAGGACAAGTGCTAAGTCATCATCCAGACGTGCATTTGATTTGTGTACTATGAGATTGACACCCCACGGTGCATCGCCTGAGGTACAGAACTGGCTGATTTCGGTCATCCATTCGTCCAGAATGCCGGTTGTGCGGGCGTTTAATGTGGGAAACGTTCCGATCACCCCGGCGCGGCAGCAGGCCGTGACAAGGCCCGGTTCCGAAATCAGGAACATCGGGGCGGCGATCACGGGTAGTTTCAGTCCGGTCCTGAGGCCTGCCGGTATCGCCATTTTCATTCTCCCACTGTCTAGGTGTGTCTACTGGAGGGTCCGGATTTGCCGTTTACCCATGGGGTTTGGCTTTGATGTATCTGTCATGGCCATTTGGCTTCCGGCGGTAGAGACATAAGGATGGCTTCGATGTTGCCTCCGGTTTTCAGGCCGAACAGTGTTCCCCGATCGTACACCAGATTGAATTCGGCGTAATGTCCACGATAGCGTAATTGCCTTTCGCGTTCTTCCGCCGTCCAGTCCTGGTTCATCTTGTCACGAACCAGGGTCGGATAGATGTTATGGAAGGTGCTGCCGACATCGCGTGTAAAGGCGAAATCCGCCTGCCAGTCTCCACTGTCCAGATAGTCGTAAAAAATCCCGCCTTCGCCGCGCGCACGGTTTCTGTGTTTGATATAGAAATACTCATCGCACCATTTTTTATACTTGTCATAATACTCATCGCCGTGCCTATCACAGCAGGACTTGAAAGCCGCGTGGAAACGCGCTGTTTCCTCCTCATCGGGAATGGGGGCGTTCAAATCCGCTCCTCCGCCGAACCAGGATTTCGTCGTAACGATGAAACGCGTATTCATATGGACAGCCGGCACGTGCGGACTGTTCATATGGGCAACAAGGGAAATACCGGTTGCGAAGAAACGCGGGTCTTCCGCCGCGCCGGGGATATTAGCGGCAAAATCTTCTGAAAAAGTGCCGAAAACGGTGGAGATGTTCACTCCCACTTTTTCGAAGGCCCGTCCACCCGTCATGATCGACATGGTACCGCCTCCGCCCGGTGCATTGTCCGCCTGATTTGTACGGTTCCAGTTTTTACGGCTGAAGCGGCCCGGGGTACGATCAGACAGCGGACCGCTGCAATCGTCTTCAATGGCCTCGAAGGCGGTGCAGATATCGTCGCGCAGTGTTCTGAACCAGTCTTCGGCCCGTTTCTTCTTGTCGTCCAGCGAAAGGGACGGGGAGGGGGACATGCTCACGATTGCGTCTCCTGGTCGTTGGGAAATTCGCCTGTCTGGCGCAGGGCCTCGCCAAGCACCATGGCAAGGGAAATAGCCACATTCAAGGATCGTACTGCCGGTATCATCGGTATGCGCACCCGGGCGTCCGCTGCTGCGTGAACGTCCTCCGGCACACCGGCGCTTTCACGTCCCACCATCAGGACGTCATCGGTTTGATAGGAGAAATGTCCGTAAGATAGGGGTGCCTTGGTCGTCAGCAGGACCAGCCGTTTTGCAGCCCCGGTGCGCCATCGTTCAAATGCGATCCAGTCGTCATGACGTCTCAACTGCACTTGATCGCCATAATCCATCGCATACCGACGGAGCGCCCGTTGGGAAAAAGGAAAGCCGCAGGGCTCGATCACATGAACCGGGCATCCCATACACGCACCGAGGCGCAGCAGGGTCCCCGTATTGGGCGGCATGTCGGGTTGATACAGTGCGATATCCATGGGCGCGGACGGTAGGAACGTGCTGGTCATTTTGGCAAGAGACGTTTTGATGTGTTCCGAATATTCGGCGTAAAGTGCTTTTTCCACGGGATGATACGATAAATTCTTGCCACGTCGCCACGGCCCGACTAAACCAGTGCCCATTCGCAAAGCCGCAGATGGCGCCCGCGCGGATCCAGTCGATGGACCTGAACGGTGGCGCTGCGGCCTGTTGCCGCATAGGCTACGCGGAAAAGGCCAATCGGTTTAAATAACGACTGGAAAAGGGTTGGACGAGGCAAGCTTGGGATATTTAAGCCGGCATGTCCGGCGGGTGTATTTGCGCCACCTCTCAAGACAGAATCCAGGATCAGTACCATGAGCACAGCTGAACAGACCATTGACGGCAAAACGCCGACGAGTGACGAGGACGCGAGCCGCCGCGATTTCCTGCATATCGCAGCCGCGGGTGTCGGGGCTATCGGGACCGGATTGGCCGTCTGGCCTTTCATTGATCAGATGAACCCGGCAGCCGATACTTTGGCGCTGGCATCTGTCGAGGTTGATCTTTCTTCAATCGGTGAGGGCGAAGGCATCGTTATAACTTGGCGCGGTAAGCCGGTTTTTATCCGCAACCGCACCCAGGTTGAAATCGACGAGGCCCGTGCGGTCGATGTATCGGCATTGCCCGATAGACAGAGCGACGCTGAGCGTGTCGTCGAGGGGCGTGAAAAATGGCTGGTCGTTTTGGGTGTTTGCACGCATTTGGGCTGTGTTCCGCTTGGCACCAAGTCGGGTGACGATCAGGGCGAATATGGCGGATGGTTCTGTCCTTGTCATGGATCGCACTATGATACGTCCGGTCGTATCCGTAAGGGGCCGGCACCCAAGAATCTTGAAGTGCCGACCTACAGCTTCATCTCCGACACCACCATTCGCATCGGGTAGGGAGAAATCAGATGGCCCATCATGGACCGGCTTTTGAACCGAAAAGCAAGGCATTGAAGTGGTTTGACGACCGCCTGCCCATTGTTTCGTTATTGTATAATTCGCTGGGTGCCGGTTATCCGAGCCCGCGCAATCTCAGTTATCTCTGGAACTTCGGCTCACTGGCCGGGCTGTGTCTCGTCATTCAGATCGTGACCGGTATTGTGCTGGCCATGCATTACACACCGCATACCGATTTGGCCTTTGACAGCGTCGAACGCATCATGCGCGATGTCAATTACGGCTGGCTGATCCGGTATATGCACGCCAACGGCGCCTCCTTCTTCTTCATTGCTGTTTATATCCATATTTTCCGTGGCCTTTATTACGGCTCTTACAAGGCCCCGCGCGAAATTCTGTGGATGCTGGGCCTTGTTATCATGCTGCTTATGATGGCGACGGCCTTCATGGGATATGTATTGCCCTGGGGGCAGATGTCCTTCTGGGGTGCGACGGTGATCACCAATCTGTTTTCGGCCATTCCCGTGGTTGGCGACAGCATCGTCACCCTGCTGTGGGGTGGGTTTTCAGTTGATAACCCGACGTTGAACCGCTTCTTCAGCCTGCACTACCTGCTGCCCTTTGTGATTGCGGGGGTTGTCATCCTGCATATCTGGGCACTGCATATCCCCGGTTCCAACAACCCGCTTGGCATTGATGTCAAGGGTCCGCAGGACCAGATTCCCTTTCACCCCTATTACACGGTGAAAGATCTGTTCGGTATTGCCGTCTTCCTCTTGATCTTCTGTGCTTTCGTGTTTTTCATGCCCAATGCGCTTGGCCATCCGGATAACTATATCAAGGCCGACCCGTTGGTGACGCCCAGCAGTATCGTGCCTGAATGGTATTTCCTGCCCTTCTACGCCATTCTGCGGTCGATCACCTTCGATCTGTCCATTCCTTTCACGGATATTGTGCTGATCGACGCAAAGCTGTTGGGTGTGCTGGCCATGTTCGGCTCTATCATCATTCTGTTCTTTCTGCCCTGGTTGGATACCAGCAAGGTGCGTTCGGGCCAGTTTCGTCCGACTTTCCGTATCTTTTTCTGGTTTCTCGTCATCGATATGGTGGTTCTAACCATTGTTGGCGGCAAAAACCCCGAGGGTATCTGGCCGCTCGTGGGATTGATCGGGACCGGCTACTATTTCCTGCATTTTCTGGTGATTCTACCTATTCTCGGCAAAGTCGAGAAAACCCTGCCTTTGCCCCAGTCGATCGCCGATCCGGTCATGAACCCGGCTCCGGCTGAATGAGGGAACGAACGATGACACTGACGTTTAAAGGATTTTCGCTCTCTCTTGGTCTGTCCGTGGCCGCCGCACTGGCTGTTGCACCGGGTGCGGATGCAGCCGGATCGGCCAAGCATCCCAAGCATGTTGAATGGGAAACCGAAGGCCCGTTCGGTCATTTCGATATACCCGCGGTGCAGCGTGGCTGGCAGGTCTTCCGCGAGGTTTGTGCGGCGTGTCACAGCCTTGACTATTTCCGGTTCCGCAATCTGGCTGACATCGGATATGAGGAAAATATGATCAAGGCATTCGCCGCCGAGTATGAAGTGGCAGGCGAGCCTGACGATTTCGGCGACCCGACGACGCGTCCCGGCCTGCCGCAGGACCCTTTCCCGTCACCTTTTGCCAATGAGAATGCAGCCCGTGCCGCGAATGGGGGCGCATTGCCGCCTGACCTGTCACTGATCGTCAAGGCACGTCATGATGGTGCCAATTATGTCTACAGCCTGTTGACCGGATATGAGTCCGCCCCCGCCGATGTGGAGCTGAGCGCGGGCAGATATTACAATCCCTATTTCAAGGGCGGCCAGATTTCCATGGCTCCGCCCCTGACGGATGATCTGCTCGAATATGAAGATGGAACCGAGGCGAGCAGTGATCAGATGGCACGTGACCTTGTTAATTTTCTGATCTATGTGGCAGAGCCCAATCTGCAATCCCGTCATCAGATGGGCATCAGTACCATGTTGTTCCTTTTACTGTTGGCCGTTCTGCTTTATTTCTCGAAAAAGCAGGTATGGAAGCCGGTTAAACAGGGCAAGAATGTGTATGAGGACCTATAGGCCAATTCCGTAGTGTCCCACTCAATTCCCATTGGGCTGCGGCATTGCCGCAGCCCTTTTTGTATGATGTGTAGCTCCGATACCTTGGCCCCGCCGCGTTTCCAGGGTCCCATGTCAGCAAGCATCTATCTGCTGTCAGGGAGAAACGGGGATGTGACGACCGGTGCCATCACCGTTCAGAGACCACTGACGGGCCCTGTTGACGGCCATCTTGGCATCCACGTCGCTGTGCAAATCCCGCCCGAACAGGCTTAACAGTCGATACATCATGATGACGACATCCGCGGCTTCCGCTCCGACATCCGGTGCATGGCCGCGATGTACAGCGTCGACCAGTTCGTTCACTTCAAGCTGTATGCGCTGCATCAGGGCAGCCGGGTCTTTTACAGGGCCGAAGGTTTCATCACCCCAGCGGGTTAAACTTTCCTGTGTCTCCGTCATGTGTCTCTCCTGTCTGGTCTGAGGGCAGGGCACGCTAGCCTGCCTCCCACGGTGTCACAAGGGCGACCAAGGGACAGATAGCGCTTTCTGACAGGCCTATGGCCTATCTTCGCCCCTGACGATACGGGTGGGTTTGTGGTTTTCCATGGCGAAATCCGGTGCCCCGCCACCCAGGTCGATATAGTGGAAATCCCTGATGGTGGAAGCGGTGCTGCTGGCCTGCTTCCTCAATGGGCCATGGGGGATCGTGGTGCGTGCATGTGCATAAATAAGCAGGACATCAGGCTGGCCCGATTTACCGATCACCGGTACCTGAATATTTTCGAAAAGATAGTTCTGGCCGTTATCGACCGTCAGAACCTCACCCACATATGCGCCGCATGGGGTGTTGAAAATAACATTGTGAAAGCGTTTCATCGGGTCCCGCAGATTCGGGTCGAGAAAGTCGTAGAAATTGCGTTGGTGTAGGTTGGCCCCCGACATTTTTTCAATCTCGCTGCCGAAGAAAGTCATGAACAGATTCATGGTTCCGTGCCATTCTGCGATCCCCATGCGGGGCAGGAAGGGCGCCATCTCGGCAGAGGACAGATCCTGTCGGCATGGCAGGAAGGCATGGTCGCGACGGGGCAGCCTGTTCCACAGGTCCCAAAAGGCGCCAAACCTTTTATCCTTGTTTGCGTCCATGCCTCCCTCAAAGGGCTATGGCAGCATGGTTGTATATCAAGTGCAAGACAATAAAGGATGAATTGGCCAAAGGCGTGGCGGGATGACTTGAAAATACACCCCTGGTGGTGCAGGTTTTGCCGGGTGGTTCGCTATACCCGCTTATCGTCCGATTTCCCTGAGAACCCTTTCACGTTCTTCCGGATCAATGATGTTCAGCAGTACATCCCAGAAACCCGCGACTGAGTCTGGACCGGCTGCCTTGTAGGCTTGGGCGACACGTGCACGCTGCTTTTCAAAAAGCTGCTGTTCCAGTTTGGCGCCGGCATCCGTCAGATACAGAAGGCGCTGGCGACGATCCCGCGTTCCGGTTTCCTGCCGGACGTAGCCTTCTTCCACAAGCTGTCCCAGAACACGGGAAAGGGACTGTTTGGTGATACGCAGGATGGTCAAGAGCCCTGTGACTGGGGTGCCCGGATTGCGGCCTATGAAATACAGCACCCGGTGGTGGGCCCGGCCAAAGCCGCGTTCCGCCAACATGTCGTCAGGGTCTTTGGTGAAATCCCGGTACGCGAAATACAAAAGCTCGATTCCGCGCCGTATTTCCTCTTCCCTCAGATAAAGATTGGATTGAGGCAATTTATAGGACATAGATTTTCGCGCCGCTATATATGTCAGAGTTGTTGACATATATGAGACACAATGTTACCAGAATCAATATAAATTTAACATTTTCTTCTTTTTCAGAGAGTTGGAGATATTTCATGGCATCTGCGGCCTTCGATCAGCGAGAGGGATGGATCTGGATGGACGGACAGATCATTCCGTGGGCCGAGGCGACACTTCATATCCTCAGCCACGCCATGCATTACGGCAGTGCCGTTTTCGAGGGGCAGCGGGCTTACAACGGTCGGATTTTCAAGCTTGAAGAGCATACGGAGCGGCTTTTTGCGTCTGCTGCCGCGCTGGATATGGATGTTCCTTTTTCCCGTGAAGACATCAACAGTGCCTGCAATACACTCCTGCAAAAGAATGGCCTTAAGGATGCCTACTGCCGCCCGATTTTGTGGCGTGGATCAGAAACCATGGGGGTTTCTGCAACTGGAACGCGCATTCATGGCGCCATTGCAGTGTGGGAATGGCCTTCTTACTTTACGCCGGAGCAACGCCTGAAAGGATTGAAGCTGGACATATCCAAATGGCGCCGTCCCGGTCCCGACATGGCGCCTGTCCATGCCAAGGCCGCCGGTCTTTACATGATATGTACATTGTCCCGTCATGTTGCCGAAGCCAAAGGCTGCGACGATGCCCTGATGTATGATTACCGTGGACAGATCGCCGAAGCGACAGGGGCGAATATCTTTTTTGTGTCCGATGGGCGGCTGCACACGCCTGTCGCAGACTGTTTTCTTGACGGTATAACGCGCAAGAGCGTGATTGATCTGGCCGGGCAACACGGCATCGAGGTAATGGAACGGGCCATTATGCCGGATGAAATGCCGCATTTTGAGGAAGCTTTCCTCACAGGCACTGCCGCGGAGGTCAGTCCGGTGGCGGAAATTGGGCCGCACAGTTTCCGGCCCGGCGCCATTACCAAAACCCTGATGGAAGAGTATGACCGCCTGGTTCGCCGTTCTGACTGACGGTTTTGATCGACTTTTCCAACAGGCTGTTCCGTGGGGTTTCCCACCCCACGGAAGGATGTCCGGTCTTATTTCAGAAGTTTTGAGTCCCGAATTGCCTCGACAAGGCCGATCAGGGCATCCCTTACATCGCTGGGGCCAAGCGCGTCCATATCACCGATGAAGGGCAGGTCCTGGCCGCCATTCTGCATACGGTCTATGGGCGGCAGGCCGACAAAAAAGGTTTCGATCGGGCTGCCGAAGATTTGCGACAATAGATACAGCCGCCCTGCGGTCAGACGGTTGACGCCCGTCTCGTATTTCTGAACCTGCTGATAGCTGATCCCCAGGCGTTCGGCGACCTGTTGCTGCGACAGCCCCAACTGCCTGCGCCGCCTGCGCACCTGTGTACCGATAAACCTGTCGATTTCATCTGCTTTTCGTGCTGATGACGGTGAGGTTTGTGAAGATTCATTTGTTAAGCTTGTTTGCGACATATGCCCCACTTTGGTTCACTGGTATGATGCCGTTCCAAACGCTTGCCCGTATGGTGCCACTGACCTTCTTGCGTGCCCAAAAGGGGCACAGTGCGGTCTTTTTTGGACATTGGCGAGGCAATGGAACATATGGTACAGCATCGGATGCCGGCCTGAATTCTGAGTGTCGATCATTTGAGCCGGTCACTGATTATACCCATAGTTGTTATTCGCTAACCATAATTCGATAACTTAGGATTTCAAGCGAGTTCGCAGTCGAGGAATAATGTGTTTATGAAAATGCAAACAGCTGCCCTGAAAACAGTGCGATTTGGCCTTCTTGTCGTTCTGGGACTGGGGGTGGCCGCTTGTGGCGGTGGCGACAACGAAGACCGTTACGTTGCCCGCGATGTGGAAGTTTTATACAATCTTGCCCAAGATAACCTTGAGCGTCGCCGTTACCGTATTGCAGCGGCCGCCTTCGATGAGGTTGAACGTCAGCATCCCTATTCCGTGTGGGCCCGCCGGGCACAGCTCATGGCGGCCTACGCCAATTATATGAGCAATAATTACGATGACGCCGTTCTTGCGGCTGAACGGTTTCTGCAACTGCATCCGGGCAATGCATCGGCCTCTTATGCCTATTATCTGATAGCCATTTGCCATTATGAACAAATCGTCGATGTCGGCCGGGATCAGGATAAGACGAATTTGGCGCGGGACGGGTTGATCGAGGTCATCCGCCGTTTTCCGGAATCCGAATATGCCCGTGACGCTGCCCTGAAGCTGGATTTGACGAATGATCACCTTGCCGGCAAGGATATGGAGGTCGGGCGCTTTTATCTGCGGCGGCAGGAATATCTGGCTGCGATCAATCGTTTCCGCAGTGTCGTCGACAACTATCAGACTACCAGCCATACTCCGGAAGCGCTCCATCGCCTTGTCGAATCGTATCTTTCAATGGGTATGTATTCCGAAGCGCAGATGACGGCCGCCGTTCTGGGCCATAATTTCAGCGGCAGCAAATGGTACCGCTACAGTTACGAACTGCTGACGGACAAGGGGCTGAAACCCAGAAGCGGTTGAACCCCGCCTGGAACCCTGCAATTGGGGCAATGATCTGGTGACTGATATTTGGTGGCTGGTGCGAACCGCTCGATGCAACGGGGGCATTTATCCTGGGACTGTCCGGCTGTCCGGCATGGCCGGCGGTTAGGAAAGTATCATGCTGGCGTCGCTCAGTATCCGTGACATTGTCCTCATTGACCGTCTTGATCTTGAGTTGTCCGACGGTTTGACCGTACTGACGGGCGAAACCGGGGCGGGGAAGTCCATCCTTCTGGACTCCCTGGCGCTGGCAACAGGGCGGCGCGCGGACAGGGCGCTTGTGCGCCAGGGAGCCGACCAGGGGGTGGTGACTGCTGAATTCACCATTGGACGGGGGCACGCCGCCTGCCGTTTTATTGAAGAACAGGGCCTCGACAGTAGTGCGGGACAGATCATTCTGCGCCGCCAGGTGACACGTGAAGGGCGCAGCCGGGCATGGATCAATGATCAGCCCGTCAGCCAGAGCCTTTTACGCGATATCGGCGATCTGCTTCTGGAAGTCCACGGGCAGCATGATGATCGCGGTCTGCTGGATGCGGCAGCGCACCGGGCATTGTTGGACGCTTTCGGACAGCTTGAGCCTGCCGTTCGTGATGTGGCGTACTGCTGGCGGCGTTTGAGTGCCGCCCGCCATGCGCAAGCCGAGGCGGAGGCAGATCTTGCTGCGGCCCGGCATGATGAGGATTATCTGCGCCACGCCGTCGACGAACTGGCCGCACTGGCACCGGAAACGGGCGAGGAAAAAAAACTCGCTGACAACCGTGCGGCCATGATGCAGGGACAGCAACTGGCCGGCGATTTACAGTCTTTCTCGGAAATATTGACCGGCGGCGCCGATGGCGGTGTGGATGCCACTGTCCGTGGGATTCTGCGCCGTATGGAGCGACTGGATCAGGGAGCGCAGGACCGCCTGGCACCTGTCATTGCTGCGCTTGACCGTGCCGCAATCGAATTGGATGAGGCCATCGGCGCACTGGATACCGTGACCGGGGATCTGGAGTTCGATCCCGCAGTGTTGGAAATGGCGGAGGAAAGGCTGTTTGAAGTCAGGCGCCTGGCGCGCAAGCACGATTGCGAGGCTGATGCCTTGGCATCCCTGCTGGATGGCTTGAAGGAACGCCTGGCCCGGCTTGAAGCAGGGGACGATGCCGTCCGAGCCGCAGCTGAAGCCGTTGCCGCCGCCGATGCGGATATGCGCGATAAGGTCATGGTCTTACGTACCTTGCGCCATGAGGCCGCGAAACAACTGGATGCGGCGGTGACGGCCGAACTGGCCCCTCTGAAACTGGATAAGGCGGTTTTCCGGACCCGTGTCGAGCCGTTGGATCCGGCGGATTGGGGCGCGTCCGGCGGTGACCGGGTGGAATTTGTTGTCCAGACAAATCCATCAACGCCCTTCGGTCCGCTTGTCAAGATCGCCTCGGGCGGGGAACTGGCCAGGTTTATTCTGGCGTTGAAGATCGTTCTGGCGCAGGGGGCCGGGGCTCCGGTCATGGTGTTTGATGAAGTGGATCGCGGGATTGGCGGTGCCACGGCTGATGCCGTGGGAGAACGCCTGAGCCGTCTGGCGGCCCGTGCCCAGGTGCTGATTGTGACCCACAGCCCGCAGGTGGCGGCCCGCGGTGACAGTCATTTCAGAATCGCCAAAACCGACCGGTCCGGAACGACCCATACAGACGTCAGTCTTTTATCCCTCCCGGAACGGAAGGAAGAAATTGCACGCATGCTGTCGGGTGCGGAAATCAGCAGGGAAGCCCGTGCTGCGGCCGATAGGCTGTTGAAGGGCGAGACAGGGCGCGCGCAGGCAGGATAGGGCAATGCAGGATACCAGTAAGATTGCGGTGGACCGTTTGACGGAAGAGGACGCGCGGAGAGAACTCGCCCGGCTCGCCATGGAAATCCGCCTGCATGATCATGCCTATTATGGTGAAGACGCTCCTGTTATCACCGATGCCGCCTACGATGTTCTCAGAGCCCGTAACACGGCGATTGAAAACCGCTTTCCCGCCCTGATGCGTCAGGACAGCCCGTCCGTGCGGGTCGGAACACCGGTGCAGTCCAGATTTTCCAAGGTACAGCACGCCCGGGCCATGCTGTCATTGGATAATGTGTTTGATACAGCTGATGTGGCCGATTTTGTCGCCCGTGTCCGCCGGTTTCTGGGGCTGGAGGAGACGGAAATCGTAGCCCTGACGGCCGAACCGAAAATCGACGGATTGTCTCTGTCCTTACGATATGAAAAGGGAGCCCTCGTTCAGGCGGCCACGCGGGGGGACGGTACGGAAGGCGAGAATGTCACGGTCAACGCCCGCACTATTGCCGATATTCCCGAGAGACTTGCTGGCGATGTGCCATCCGTTTTTGAAGTACGCGGCGAAGTCTATATGGCGAAAAGCGATTTTTTGAAGCTGAATGACGAACAGGAAGCAAAAGCCGCCAAGGTGTTCGCCAATCCACGCAATGCCGCGGCCGGGTCTCTCAGGCAGTTGGATGTATCGATCACGGCTGCCCGCCCCTTGCGGTTTTTCGCCTATGGCTGGGGGGAGGTCTCCGAACTGCCGGCCGATACCCAGTTCGGTGTCATGGAAACCATTGCCGCATGGGGGTTTCAGACCGATCCTCTCTTGCGTCTGTGCGAGAGTGTTGAGGCCGTACTGGAACAGTACCGGACGATCGAGACGGCGCGGGCCGCACTTGATTACGATATTGACGGTGTCGTCTATAAGGTCAATCGGCTGGACTGGCAATCCCGGCTTGGTTTCGTTGCACGGGCACCGCGCTGGGCAACGGCGCATAAATTCCCCGCTGAGCAGGCGCAGACCGTGCTTGAAAACATCGATATTCAAGTGGGGCGTACAGGGGCACTGACACCGGTTGCGAAACTGACGCCGGTCACGGTGGGTGGGGTGGTGGTCTCGAACGCCACATTGCACAATGCCGATGAAATTGCCCGTCTGGACGCCCGCATCGGTGACACGGTGATTGTGCAGCGTGCCGGCGATGTGATTCCCCAGATCGTGCGGGTCATGACCGAAAAACGACCGGAAACCGCCAGGCCTTTCCAGTTTCCCGAGACGTGTCCGGCCTGCGGTTCGCACGCCACGGCCGAGGGCGATGACATTGTCGTACGGTGCACAGGGGGACTTATCTGTCCCGCGCAAAGAGTGGAAAGGCTGAAACATTTTGTTTCCCGCGATGCCTTTGACATTGAAGGCATGGGCCAGAAACAGATTGAACTGTTTTTTGAGAAGGGCTGGTTGGCGGAGCCGGCCGATATTTTTGCCCTTAAGGCCAGGAGCGATGCTTCCGATACGCCTCTCAACGGTTGGGAGGGCTGGGGCGATCAAAGTGCGCATAATTTGTTTGCGGCCATTGATGCGCGTCGCACCATTGATTTTGATCGCTTTTTATTTGCTCTGGGCATCCGCCACATTGGTCAGCAGACGGCCAAAACCCTTGCCAGGACCTATGGCACGATGGACGCACTGGTGGCTGCGATGGATGGTATCGTTGGTGGCGATGAAGCCGCACATGCCGACCTGCTCGCCATCGATGGGATCGGCGGCAAGATGGCCGATGCCTTTATCCAGTTTTTTGCCGAAAGCCATAACCGTGAAAGCATCGGTCACCTTCTTGCCGTGGTGACGGTGAAACCATTGGAAGTCGTATCCGAGGATAGTGCCGTAGCGGGCAGGGTTGTCGTCTTCACAGGCAATCTGGAAACCATGACGCGGGCCGAGGCCAAGGCACGGGCCGAAAGTCTGGGGGCGAAGGTATCGGGGTCCGTGTCGGCACGGACCGATTATGTGGTGGCGGGCCCCAAGGCGGGATCGAAATTGACCAAGGCGCAATCTTTGGGTGTAACGGTTCTCAGCGAACAAGACTGGCTGTCGATGATTGGAGCCTGACAGCCGGTGTTGGGCGGGCGGTACCGATGAACGCCGAAAGACCAGTCCGCCCATACGCTCGTATGGGTATCACGAAAGTCTCATATAAACCGATATCTTCTCACTCATTCGTTATCGAAGGGTGTTTTGTATAATGGCATGCATTTTTTGCATGCCTTATTTGCGATTTCTTCATCTTCTCAAAAAACGGTGCCCGACTCATATAGGCAACAGGTTTGGCATAAGACGCGAGGAGATAGAAAATGCAAGATGCCGTTCAGACGAATGTCGAGGTTTTGGAGGCCTACAGTTTCATGGGGCTCTTGGCTGCGGAAGGTCAAATCCCTAACGCGGTCAGTGCTCCGCTGAAGGGCGAGGGTAACAGCATACCCGCAGATCGCCGGTTTCAGGGCACGTTGAATGCCCTTGGTACCGTTCGTGACGCTCAGGCGGCAGCTGCATAAGCGGCCCAAAAGGGCCGCTTGTAAATCATGCAACGGTCCTGCAAATCCTATTTGGCTGGCTTTTGAAGGGTAAGAGCCAGCCACTCCCCTTTTACCAGTCGGTCGACCGGTTGCAGGCTGGTTTTTTTGTAGGCATCAAGCACGTCATCGGTCTGAAAAGTCATCAATCCGGAAAGGATCAGTGTCCCACCTGTGCGCAGGTGCCGCTCAATATCTCCGGACAATTTGATCAGTGGCCCTGCCAGTATGTTGGCCACGATCAGATCAAAAGGGCCTTCCTGCCCGAAAATCGTATCCTCCAGCCCATCCGCCACGATGGCGTCGATACTGCCTGATCTTTCTCTGGATAGACGGGTTTTGGCACGGTTCAGGATGAAATTTTCACAGGCCACATCAATCGAAGTGGCATCGATATCGCTTGCCAGGATATGGGCCTTTGGCCAAAGGCGATGCGCTGCAATCGCCAGCAAGCCGGACCCGGTGCCGAGATCAAGGATACAATCCGGTCTCAGCGTTTCAGACAGGGCATCCAGCACCGTGAGACAGGCCCAGGTGGTTTCATGTCGCCCGGTACCAAAGGCCTGACCGGCATCGATCTGGATCGGGTCCGTTCCACCCGGTATTTTATCCGCGTCGTGTGCACCGTGGACGAAGAAACGCCCGGCCCGGATGGGGGGCTGTTGCCTTTGACTTTCAGCCACCCAGTCTCTTTTTTCTATGTATCCGGCGTCGTGCGGCCAGTTTTCCAGTGCCAGTGCTTTCACAATGCGTTCAAGAAAGCCGCTGTCCGGCTTTTCGGCAAAAAACAGATCGACCCGCCACAAGGGGCTGCCTTCCTGTTCGAAGGCGGATATGACCGGCGGTTCGATCCCTTCGCGGTCGGCTAGAAATGACACTGTTTCATCCAAGTGGATGACGGTGTCTTCCGCCATATCGCCGGATATCTGCCATACCTGATCGATCACCGGTTCTGATCCTTCATTCCAGGCGGGTCCTTTTCCTAGACGGTATCGGCGGATTTGACAAACTGGTCCATGACCCGCTTGTCCCCTGCCTTGTCAAAGCGGATAAGAAGCTTGGTGCCTTCAACATCCTCTACGGTGCCATAGCCGAATTTGTCATGGAAAACCCGTTCTCCCACCGCGAAGGGGCTGACCGTGCGCGTCGTCTCGGCTTTCTGTGTCAGAACCGGCGCTCGACGTTTGTGTGTTTTCTGCAATTGGCTCTGCGCGCGCTTCCAGCCGGGGCCGTATTTATCGTCCCCGTAAGAAACATCCTGTTTGGCCTCGTAGGGTGCCGTATTCGCCATATCGGCGAAACTGTCATCCGCATCGCCCCAGCTGCCCGAGCCCCAGCCGCCCCGTGCCGCGCGGTTGCTGTTGCCATACAATCCCTGCGCTGTATCCGTTTCCACATGCGTGACAGGTAAATCGTCCAGAAAGCGGCTGGGAAGACTGGCCTGCCACTGGCCGAAAACCTGCCGGTTGCCGGCAAAGAAAATATGTGCCCGTTGCCTGGCCCGTGTCAGGCCGACATAGGCAAGGCGCCGCTCTTCCTCTAGCGCTTTTAGGCCGGCTTCATCAAGACTGCGCTGGTTCGGAAAAATACCTTCCTCCCATCCGGGCAGGAAAACAGTGTCAAATTCCAGCCCCTTGGCCGAGTGCAGCGTCATGACGGAGACTTTTTCTCTTTCGTCATTTTCGTCATTGTCCATGACCAGGGCGATATGTTCCAGAAACCCGGCAAGATTCTCGAATTCGCCGATGGCTGTGACAAGCTCTTTCAGGTTGTCCAGCCGCCCCGGCGCATCCGGTGATTTATCCTGTTGCCACATTCCCGTATAGCCGGATTCCTCCAGCACCATTTCAGTGACGTGGGCATGATTTTCCGTGGCCAGGGCTTCCCGCCAGCGGTCGAAATCATCCATCAGTCCGGTCAGAGACCGGCGTGCCTGCGGCCGCAACTGATCCATCAGGTCCGGATGCCGCGCCGCACGTGTCAGAGGCAGGCTGTGTTGTCTGGCCACCCCATGCAGTTTTTGTAACGCCGCGCTGCCAAGGCCGCGTTTCGGTACATTTATGATCCGTTCAAAGGCAAGATCATCGCTGGGCTGTGCAATCACACGCAAATAAGCCATCGCATCGCGGATTTCCGCCCGTTCGTAAAACCGCGGTCCTCCGACAACGCGGTAGGGCAGGCCAAGGGTGATAAGCCTTTCCTCAAATTCCCGGGTCTGGAAACCGGCGCGCACCAGTATGGCGATATCATTCAGGCCATGGCCTTTTGTCTGTAGGGATTCGATTTCGTCCCCGATGGCGCGTGCTTCTTCCGGGGCATCCCAGACCCCGCTGACCCTGACCGGTTCGCCATTGCCGGCATCGGTCCAAAGGGTCTTGCCCAACCGGCCTTCATTGGCGGCGATCAGGGCGGATGCGGCTCCCAATATATGTCCTGTGGAGCGGTAATTCTGTTCCAGGCGCACCACTTCGGCCCCGGGAAAGTCCTGACTGAAGCGCAGGATGTTGCCGACTTCCGCGCCGCGCCAGCCATAGATCGACTGGTCGTCATCTCCGACGCAGCAAATATTGTGTTTTGCCGGTTGGGCGCCGCCGGTGTTCTGTGCCAGTAACCGCAGCCACAGATATTGTGCCACATTGGTGTCCTGATACTCGTCCACCAGAATATACCGGAACTGGCGGTGATACTGCGCCAGTATGTCGGGGTGTTTTTGGAACAGACGGATGACATGTAGCAGCAGGTCGCCGAAATCGCAGGCATTCAGCGTCTGCAGGCGGGCCTGATAGGCTGCATACAGCTTGCCCCCCAGCCCGTTGGCAAAAGCCTGCGTTTCATCTCCCGGCAACTGTTCAGGACTGAGAGCGCGGTTTTTCCACCGGTCGATCAGGCTGGCTAGGATTCGGGCCGGCCAGCGTTTGTCGTCGATATTTTCCGCTGCCAGAAGCTGCTTCAGCAGACGAATCTGGTCGTCTGTATCCAGTATGGTGAAATTTGAATTGAGACCCGCCAGTTCTGCATTGCGCCGCAATATTCGCACGCATATGGCATGAAAGGTCCCGATCCAAAGCCCCTCCACCGGATGTCCAAGCAGACGCGATGTCCTTTCCTGCATCTCCCGTGCCGCCTTGTTTGTGAAGGTAACGGCCAGAATTTGCGATGGGTGGCGGACGTGTCCTGATGCGATCAAATGGCCTATCCGGGTTGTCAGCACCCGTGTTTTGCCGGTGCCGGCGCCGGCCAGCACCAGAAGCGGACCCTCCACCTTCAGAACAGCTTCGCGTTGCGGTGGGTTGAGCCCCTCCAGATAGAGCGGTTGTCCCCGCTCGGCGTCTGCCTTTGGCGCCGTTTGCCGCGGGGATGGATTGTTGTGATGCTCGGCGGGATCATGCGTCATGAAGGCGTCTATAACAGGTGGCCGCGACCGGCGCCAGCAGTCAGACTAGGGGCCGTTGCATATCTGCGGAGCGGCCGGCTCCGCGACGATATAGAATGGTAAGAATGCCCTTGGCATGGCGGGGCAGGGCTCAGCGCCGTGTCGTGCCGTCAACACCGTCGTCATTTCCCTGGCTTTCCAAAAGGGCCCTATTGTAGGCCCGCATGACATCCCGGTCACGCACCAGGCCGACAACGACACCTTTATGCGATGGACTGGTGACAGTCAGAATGTCTTCACCGCTTGTATCGAACAGTTTCAGTGCAACTTCCAATGCGTCGCTGGCTTTCACATTTGGCCGGCTGCTCATGAAAGCGGAAACCGGTTGGTTCAGGGCGTCATCATTGTCGCGGCCCGTTGGCAGGTCGCTCAATGACAGCGTACCGGTCATGTGGCCTTCGGTATCTGTGATAACCAACAGCGACCCACCCTGCAGGAAAAGCCGGGCGCGGGCTTCATGCAATGGCGTGTTTTCCTGTAATGTCGCAAAGTCCCGTGTCATATGATCCGCCACCCGGCTGGACCTGAGAAGATAACTGGCGCGTCCGCCCACCAGATAAACACCCCGTCTGACAAGCTGGGAATGAAAGAAGGAATCCTGATTGAAAAGACGCGTGCACAGGCTGGCGACGGCGGCGGCCGTCATGACCGCAATGGTCGCCTTATAGTCGCCTGTAATCTCGAATACGATCAGGCTGGTGGAGATGGGAGCGCCGAGCACGGCGGATGTCACGGCCCCCATGCCGACAATGGCATACAGTCCGTGTTCAGAGGCAAGGGCGGGAAAGACCTTGGCCGCGGCCAACCCGAAACTGGCGCCGGCCATAGCGCCAATGAAAAGTGACGGGCTGAACACCCCGCCCGCGAAACGTCCGACAAGGGAAATGGTGGTCGCGGCGATCTTCGCCAGGATCAGCGGTATCAGAAGACTTAAATCATAAGCACCGTTTATGGCGCGGTTGGTCGCCTCATAGCCGACGCTGAGAATTTCGGGAAAGACAAGAGAAATCAGTCCGATCAGCAGTCCGGCCAGTCCCGGCAGAAGCCAGACGGGGATAGAGGCCAAATACCTTTCCCGCATCGTTTCCGTGATGCTGATGCTGCGCATGAAGATGATGGCGATGCCGGCGCTCAGCAGTCCCAGCAGTATAAAGGCCGGAAATTCAAGAACGCTTGCGGAGGCGTATTCAGCCACGGCGAAAGCGGGATAATCCCCCAGATGGGCGCGGCTGACCAGCGTGCCGGCAATAGCGGATACGACTATGGGAGCAAAGGCATGCAAGGCATAATGACCAAGAATGACTTCCAGTGCGAAAAATACGCCTGCGATGGGTGCGTTGAAAGATGCCGCGACCGCTGCGGCAACGCCGCAGCCAAGCAGGGTGCGGCGCATGGGGGGATTCAGATGCAGATGTTCGGACAGGGCGCTGGACAAGGTCGCACCCAGATGCACAACAGGTCCCTCCCGGCCTGTGGAGGCGCCAACACCCAGACTGGCTATAGTGGCGGCGGCACTCATCAGGCCGTCTTTCAGGTCGACCCTGCCATCGCGCAGGGCCGCGGCCTCGATCACGTCCGGTACTCCGCGTGCGCTTTTCCCGTCGATGAAGCGGATAACCTGCCCGATCACCAGACCGCCCAGTGTCGGAACCAGTAACAAATGCCACCATGCCAGTCCACGTGCACCTGTTGCCAGTTGGGCTTCTCCAACGCCGTATGTCACGCCGAGCAGAATATCGATCGCCAGATAGAAGCCGATGGCCGCATATCCTGCCGCCAATCCGGTCAGGGCCGCGAGAATGAGAAAAACCGCATGGGTACGCCTGCCACCGGCGACAAACCTGCGCAAATGGTCCGTGACCGAACTGTCGCGTGGGCCATTCACGCTATCATCCCCATATCCATATGGATATATTGACGACCGGTTTCGTGCATGATCCCCCCATTGTCCATGCCCAATCGGTTTTTGTACCGGCTCATTGAGCTTTTGCGTCCATTTTAGAGCAAGGAAAATTGCCGCGTTAAGGAAAAAGCGTCATGCCCCTGCCGCATTCATGGGTAAAGTCTCTGGCAAGAGGGTGTTCCGGTAAACTGGTATGGTTGGCACCGTCTGATATTCTTATATATCCAGGCACCTTGGAAAGTTTATCAAACCCGGTATTTTAAAGGAGCGTTAGGACCATGACACGCTGGTTTGTCCGAATTGTCCTTGGTCTTGTAGGGCTGGTCCTGGCGCTTGCTATCGCAGTGACGTTCGTCGACTGGAACAGCTACCGGGACCGTATCGCAAGGGCCGTATCGGACCAACTGGGTCTGGCGGTAAGGCTGGGCGGCGAAATTCGCCTGTCCTTGCTGCCGGGGCCGGCTTTTGCCGCTGAAGCTGTCTCTATTTCCGCGCCTCTCAGTGGTGAACCGGTCGCGGTGGCTGACCGGATCGCCGTTGACCTTGATCTTTTTGATCTGCTCCAGGGACAGGTCAGTATCGGTAGTCTTGAACTGGACGGTGTTTCCCTGACGGTTGAGCAGGTGGCGGGTGCATGGCAGGTGCGCGGCTGGCCGGTTGCAGACGGGGCGCAGAACGGGACACAGAGCAGTGACGCCGGTGCCAACGGGATCAGCATTGGTGCCCTGAAATTGCGCAATGGGCGCCTTTCCGTCATCAGGCCGGACGCGGCGCCCATATTGCTGGAGACTATCGGCGGTACGCTCAGCGGGACATTGCCGACAGGACCATTGGACTGGGCTGTTGGATTCGCGGTGGGTGGTGAAGAGGTGGCTGTGTCCGGGCGCCTGCGACCGGTCCCCATATCTGATACGCAGCCTGAGGATAGCCGCACTGCCGGCACCGAGCTGTCCGTTCGCACCGACATCGTTCTTGGCGGTACTGTTATGACGATTTCGGGACGTCTGCTGGACGATGGTGGCTTGAATGGCCGTATGGTGCTCGAAGGCGACAACCTATCTGATCTCATGGCACGCGGGACACGCCTCGCCAGTGCGGTGATGGCCGGAGATGAGGATACAACCCCATCAAAGCCTCTTGGGCCGAATATACCCCACAAGCTGGATATGCAGGTGGAGCGGCGCGGAAATGTCACGCGCCTTGTCAGCCGGACGCTCAGCCTCGGTGAGACGTCGGGTAATCTGGATCTGACCATTGTCGAACGCGACAAACTGCATCTCGCGGGAACACTGGCCTTGGGAATTCTGGATATTGGACCTTGGTTGCAGGGAACTGAAGAAGCGCGGGACAATACGACAGGACGTTCCGGTGAGGATTCTCAGGCCGGCGAGGATGCTCGGGAAAGTGACATCGTCTTGCCGTTTGCCGGTACATTGGATGTCAGTGTCGAGGGGATCGCGCTTTATGGCGGGGTCGTACAGCAACTTGATGCCGGATTTGCATTCAGGGATGACCGGATCGCCCTGACACGCGGACAGGCACTTATGCCCGGCGGAACCAGCCTGTCGCTTGCCGGTGATGTTTTCTTGTCCACCGGGCGTTTGTTCAGCGGCACATTAAATGTGGACAGTGGCAATCTGCCGGACCTTATAAAATGGGCCGGCCTGTCCATTCCCGGCGATGTCCGCCCCGGTCGGCTGGCAACAGCCCGACTTGCCGCCGGTGTCGATATTACGGATGACGACTGGCAGCTGTCCGGTATCAAGGGACAGATTGATACCAGCCGCTTTGCCGGCGGTGCCATCGGCAGTATGAACGGTACTGTCCGCCAGATACAGCTGACCGTCAGTGACGTTAATCTGGATGCTTATCTTGATGACGATATGATTCGCGACGCTCTTTCTGAAAGTGAAGAGAGCGCATCCTCTGATCGCCCGGATACGCTGCATGCCGATGCCCCGGGCACTGTGAATCTGGCCTTTCCCTGGGCCGAGGATACCGGTACGGACATAATGTTTGATGTCAATATGGTACATTGGCGGGGCCGCCGTTACGACCGTTTGCGTGCTGAAGCGTTATTGCTGCCGGACGGAGTCCAAATCGAAACAGTCAGCCTTGAAGAGGGGAACGGCCGCCTTGCTCTGCGAGGGTCCATTTCACGGCGGGCAGACAGACAAAACACGCCAAAAAGTAACGGTGTGGACTGGGGGCTGACAGCCAATCTGAGTGTGGAGCGTTGGACTCTTCCCCTCTTGCGGGCCCATTTACCGGAAAGCCTGCCTTATCTGGACGCGCTGGGGGCGAAGGCCATCAGTGGCGGCATGACCTTGCAAGGGGATTCCCGTCAAATGCGTGTCTCGGTCGAGACAAGTCTGCTGCCCGAGGCACAGGATGGTGAAGCGGCGCGTCTGGCCTTGAACGGTGATATTTCCATGCTGCCCGAAGCCGGTAATCTTTCCGGGTTTGACCTGCAGGGCCAACTGGATCATGCGGATTTGGCTCCTCTTGCCCGTCTTATGGGGGCCGATATGGTGCAGTCCGTGCCTGTGGATGTGACGTTCACGGCTGTCAGTGCTCCTCAACCGGCGACCGGCCCTGCGGGGGGTGCCCCCCGCCAGCCTGTGCAATTGCGTATCAGTGGGGCATTGGCTGGTGGGCAGATGACGGTATCCGGTGTGGTCGACGACGGTGCGGACCTGGCATTGACATACACTCACCCCACGGCTGTGAACGCTACCAGCCAACTGATGCCGTTGATGCCGCTCGCAGACGAAATGGCGCCGCTCAGTCTTGAGGCGCGTCTGATCGGTGACGCGGCGGCTGGCGACGATGATGGGGCTGTCGCAAACTGGTCGCTACAGGATGTCATCCTGCGCAACGGTGCGGGCAGCGTATCGGGTATGCTGGGTTTGCGGGATGGCCGCAATCTGTCGGGCCGGCTGGCCGTGGCCGGTCTGGACGTTTCCTCATTGTCCGCCGGCCATGATGGTGCACCGGTTACCGGTGACGCCGCTGCGGAGCCAACGCGTCTGTCCGCATCGCTGTCACCTCTTGAAGACATGCGCGGTACAGTGGCGTTGACTTTGCAGACTATCACCTTGTACGGGCAGCGTTTAACAGCGCCGAATGCCGCCCTGATACTGACGGGACAGACTGTGCGCCTTTCGCTGGGGGAAGGGGCGCAATTGAATGATGGGACACTCACGGGCGATGTCGTTGTATCCGGCGGTTCGACGCCGGGTTTTACCGGCAATCTCAGCGCTAGCCGAATCGACTTGGCGGCGGCGTTAACCGGCAGCGGCCTGCGTCCGGTCTTAAGCGGGCAGGCCCAGGCCCAGATGGACCTTGGGGCCCGGGGGGATACGGTCAATGACATGATTGCGGCACTGACCGGTGAGGTCACGGTCACGGGGTATGCCGGCAGTCTGAATTTTCTGGGTGTTCCCGGACTGGTCCGGAGTATTGAAAATGCTGATTCCCCACGTGCTTTTCTGGGCGGTATCGGTGGTTTTCTCAAAGACGGGGAAAGTCGTTTCACTGCAATGGAGACCCGCATCACCCTGGATGAAGGGGTGGCACTTATTGAACGTTTTGGTGCTGAAGGTGACTGGGGTCAGTTCAATTTGGACGGACAGGTCAATTTGGCTGATGCTCTTATGGATATTCGCGGCCAACTGTCCCTGTCGCGGCCGTTGGACGCACCGGCTATTCCTGTCCGTTATCAAGGGCCGCTATCCGGTCCTTCCGTCACATGGCAAAGCCGTCTGTTGGAACGTTTTGTGCTGGCGGGAATTGAACGCAAATTACGTGCGACCTTGCTGAACCGTTTTGAGACCCAGGATGCTGCCGCTCAGACACCCGCCGAGACCAATCCGGGAGCAGCCGTGTTTGGTCGTGCTTTTGATGTCCTGAAAAAGCTGCAGGAGCAGCAGAAGGCTCAGAAGCAAAAGAACAATACAAAGGAAGATGACCGGGATGGCACAAATTAGACAATGGGTGGCTCGTGACCGTCCGTGGTATTTTTGATCGTATCATGGCGGTCTGTGACTGCGGCTTCCAGTTCCTGCAGGACGAAGCTGCGCAATGCCCCTGACAGGGATCCCGTACGGGCCTCGTCCAGCCGGCGGATCAGTTCATTCACCGACAGCCCGCGATCTGCTGCCAAACTGCGCAAATGTCGCCAGAAAGCCCGTTCCAGCGAGATCGATGTGCGGTGTCCCGCAATGGTAACGGAATGCTTTTCCAGTCGTGCCTCATCCAGATTTAGCATTCCGATACCCATGGCCGATAAAGCTGATCAGATGTCTTTGAAGAAATCGTTGCCTTTGTTGTCAACCACGATAAAGGCGGGGAAGTCGACCACATCGATTTTCCATATGGCTTCCATTCCCAATTCCTCGAAATCCAGGACTTCGACCTTTTTGATATTATTCTGTGCCAGGATAGCCGCTGGCCCGCCAATGGACCCCAGGTAAAACCCGCCATGTTCGGCGCAGGCTTTCGTGACGTCACGACTGCGGTTGCCTTTGGCAAGCGTGACCATTGACCCGCCCAACGCCTGAAACGGCCCGACATAAGCATCCATTCGGCCCGCTGTTGTCGGCCCGAAGGAACCGGACGCATATCCTTCCGGCGTTTTGGCGGGGCCTGCGTAATAGATGATATGGTCTTTGAAATAATCCGGCATGGGGGCACCGGCTTCGATTTGTTGCTGGATGCGGGCGTGCGCCAAATCCCGTGCCACTACGATTGTGCCGGTCAGCGAAAGGCGCGTCTTTATCGGGTATTTGCTCAATTCCGTCAGAATTTCGCTCATTGGCCGGTCAAGATTGACCGGCACCACGTGATCCGACAAATCGTTTTCCGCAATCTCGGGCAGATATTTCGACGGGTCTGTTTCCAGTTGCTCCAGGAAAATGCCGTCAGGCGTGATCTTGGCCTTGGCCTGACGATCTGCCGAGCATGACACGCCGATGCCGATGGGCAGACTGGCACCGTGGCGTGGCAGTCGGATCACCCTCACATCGTGGCAGAAATATTTGCCGCCGAATTGCGCTCCTATCCCCATATTGCGTGTCATGTCATGGATTTTGGCTTCCATCTCGACGTCACGAAAGGCACGGCCTGTTTCATCCCCCTCTCGGGGCAGCGTATCCAGATCGCGCGTGGATGCCTTTTTCACGACAGACAGATTCTGTTCTGCCGAAAGACCGCCGATCACCACAGCCAGGTGATAAGGCGGGCAGGCGGAAGTTCCCAGCGTTTTGATCTTTTCATCCAGAAACGCCAGCAGTTTGTCTTCTCTCAGCAGGGCCGGGGTTCCCTGATAGAGGAAAGATTTGTTGGCGCTTCCGCCGCCTTTTGCAATGAAGAGAAAATGGTATTCATTTCCTGTGGTGGCATACAGGTCGATCTGTGCCGGTGTGTTATTCTTGGTGTTCTTTTCCCGGAACATGCTCAGGGGCGCCATCTGACTGTAACGAAGATTGGTTTCGGTATAGGTACGCATCACCCCTTTGGTCAGAGGCGCTGCGTCGTCTCCGTCTGTCCAGACATTCTGCCCCTTTTTACCAATGATGATGGCTGTGCCCGTATCCTGGCAGCCTGGCAACACCCGTCCTGCGGCAATATTGGCGTTTTTCAGGAGTTCCAAGGCCACGAAATGGTCGTTTTCACTGGCTTCCGGATCGTCCAGAATGTTGCGTAACTGTTGCAAATGGCCGGGTCTGAGCAGATGGGCGATATCCGACATTGCCTCACGTGTCAGCAATTCCAGTCCCTCGTCGGCCACTTTCAAAATGGTTCTGCCATCCACTTCGATGGTGGAAACGAAATCGCCCGCGATCTTGCGGTAGCATGTGGTGTCTTCACCTGTCTGAAACAGCGGGCTGTATGACCATTGCGGTGTGGCATCTGCGGGCGTGGGGCTGGCGGTATCAGGCATCGGGGACTCCTTAACGCTGGCGTTTGGGTGTCAAATGCCAGCGTTATAGGGCCTAATCCGTCATTGGGAAAGGGGTGGCACTACAAAGACCGGGGAGAGCTTATTTCTTCCGGAAAGCATCCAGTGCGACAACATTGTTGCCGCCGGTATCATCGTCGCTGCCATCACCATTCCCATCCGGTTTCGAGCCGGCTTCGGGTTCGGTGATGGCATTGTCCGGTTCCTCGTCAGGCGCGGCATCGCGGTCCTGTGGTTCGTCGGTATCCGGTTGTGCCTGGAAAAAGGCATCATGTACGCCGCTGCCGGGAGCATCCTGCAAATCGGCGGCGGTCCCGTCGATGCCTTCTCCTTCTTCGCCATTTACAGAGCCGTCGTCGTGGAACTGCAAGGCGAACTGTACGCTCGGGTCGACAAAACCGACAATCGCTTCGAAGGGAATGACTAGATGTTCAGGTTTCTGATTGAAGGAGAGGCCAACCTCGAACCGGTCTTCCAGAACTTTCAGTCCCCAGAATTTGTGTTGCAGAACGATGGTCATTTCATCGGGGAAACGCTGCATCAGGTGACTGGGTACCGATACCCCGTCAGCCTGGGTTTTGAAAGCGATATAGAAATGATGCGTGCCTTTCAGGCCGTCGCGCGCTGCTTCCGTCAGGACGGAACGAACCACCTGTCTCAGGGCGTCCTGAACTTTCTTGTCATAATCGATATGCGTGTCGGTCATGCTTGTCCGTTGGCGGTTGCAGCGGCCCGTTCAGGCCATCAAAATCACTTTGCCGCCCCCTTATATCGACTTGACCCTTGACCGTGAAGAGGGAATTCTGCCGCTCATGCGGACAAGAGAAAAAGAGGCCGTTGATACGGTTGTCGCGGGTGGTGGTGTGGTCGGCCTGGCCATTGCCAAAGCCTTGGCGGAAGATGGACGCGAGGTTCTGCTGCTGGAAGCGGAAGAACGTACCGGCAGTGTCACGTCCAGTCGCAATTCCGGCGTGATCCACGCTGGGCTTTATTATCCGACGGGCAGTTTGAAGGCCCGTCTGTGCGTTCGGGGCAAGCATCTTCTATATGATTTCTGTGCCGCGCACGGTGTTGCGCATCGACGCTGCGGTAAACTGGTGGTCGCGGCCGGAATGTCCGAAATCACCGCGTTGGAGGCCCTGCAAGCCAAAGCGGTGGACAATGATGTTACAGACCTGACTATTCTGGATGCACATCAGGTCAGGGCCCTGGAGCCCGATGTGTCCGCGGTGGCCGCGATCCTCTCACCGTCCAGCGGCATAGTGGATCAGCACGAACTGATGCTGGCGATTGAAGGTGTGCTTGAAAATCGGGGTGGTATCATTGTACCGCGTGCGCCGGTTGTTGACGGTCGGGTGACCGGCGAAGGTATTGAACTGACGGTTGGCGGTGCCTCGGACATGCGCCTCAAGGCAAAACGGTTTGTGAATGCTGCGGGCCTCGGGGCACAGGGCCTGGCGGGCGTAATAACCGGGCATCCGCATCTGGATATTCCGCCTTTATATTATGCCAAGGGGCATTATTTTTCCCTGTCCGGTAAAAGTCCGTTTTCCCGCCTGATATACCCTTTGCCCGTGGATGGCAGTCTGGGTCTGCACGCCGGTCTGGATATGTCCGGCCAGATTCGTTTCGGCCCCGATATCGAATGGGTGGACGCGCCTGATTACAGTGTGCCCGATAGTCTCCGGGACAAGTTTGCCGTTTCAATCCGGCGTTATTGGCCGGCAGTGGACCCGGACCGTCTGTCGCCCGATTACGCCGGTATTCGCCCAAAGCTGGTTCCCAAGGGCGTGCCCAATGCCGATTTCTGTATTCTTGGTCCCGAGGACCATGGTGCAGGCGGTGTCGTGCACCTCTTCGGTATCGAAAGTCCCGGCCTGACATCGTCTCTTGCCATCGGCGAGTATGTCGCAGCGCTTCTGGGGGACTGAAATCTGTAGGGAAGCGATCAGGTCAGGTGGCCCGTTCTGTTGCTAGGTGGGCCAGCCCCCACCTGAAGATGTCAATCTTCAGGAATTCAGTAAATGCAGTTTACAGGAACCGCTTACGCGGCAACAGCAAACTCGACGTCGTTGTCGTTGGCATTTATCAAAGGTGGCCCATCACGGCGGAACCATGCCGGGCGAAAGGCTTACAGCGTTCTACACACGTCGATCCTGTTTCGCCCCCATCATCAACAGCCGCCATAATCCATGCTGTGCGCGGCTGCTGATGGTGGAGGCGCCGGGTACCGCCCCCGGGTCCGCTATATATACTGACTGCGCCGTTTATCGCCATAGCTGGCAAACCAGCCCTCCTAATATAGGCAAAGCTTTCAGGCATTTAAAGAGAAAGCGGCAAAAACGGTCCTTGATCGATGCGGCCGGACCACCCCGCCGCGCTTGCAGGCAGTGACGCACAGTTGATTTCTCACAGCGGACCGGTCTGTGGCAGACTGAAAATCCTGTTTCGAGTGGCTCCAGCAACCTGGTCGGCGCTCGATGGCGCCGGCCCGACAGGGAAGGAACAAGGCCATGATGACCGACGCGACTGTCATCACACCCCAACCATGGCGCTGGTCTGCGAAAACCGGTCCGCGCGGTAATATCCGCGAGGCGGTGGCCCTTTTCGATACTGAACGGGACATGCAGGCCGCCATTTACGATCTGGAAATCCGGGGGTTTGACCAGGCGGCGATTTCCCGTCCGCGCAGCATCAGTGAAATCAGCGGCATCCTGGGCCGGGACGTGACCTCGATGCGTGATCTGGAAGATGACGCCAGTGTGCCCCGGCGCGCCCATGTGGATGCAGCCAGTCGGATGAGCGGGCTAGGAGTTTTGATCTTTCTGCCGATTTACGTGCTTCTTCTGGCGGGTATCGGCGTTGCTTCGGCCAATGGCCTGGAAACGTGGCAATCCGTGGTGTTGACGATCTGGTTTGGTCTGTCGGGCGCCATTCTGGGCGGTTTGTATGCCGCTCAGCTCAAGCAGAGGATGGATCAGCGCCACCGACAGGAAAGGGCGCTGGGCGGATATCTGCTATGGGTGCGGACAGGCAACGGGTTACAAGACCGCATCGCGGTGGATGTGCTGAAACGTCACTCGGGTCGAGACGTCCATTTGCACGGCCCGGCCGATTGACGCTGGCGTATCCGGGCAGGGATCGCAACAATCTGAAATCCGGACCTTCGGAAGCATTGCGCTGTGCAGATTGTTCTGTGCCAGGTTTTTATTGTGCAATTTTTCCGTGTTATTCCCGGTTGCCATTTTGCCATGGGCTTGCCTTGATATATGGCGAAATCTATAGCTAGTCTTTCTTGTTTATTGCTCCAGCCGAGAGAGGACATCTTGCGTCAGTATCATGATTTGATGGCCCGGATTCGTCGTGACGGGACGTACCGTGGTGACCGTACAGGTACTGGTACCTATAGCGTTTTCGGTCATCAGATGCGTTTCGACCTTGAAAAGGGGTTTCCGCTCGTCACCACCAAGAAGCTGCATCTCAGATCGATCATCCACGAATTGCTGTGGTTCCTCACGGGCGATACCAACATCGGCTATTTAAAGGATAACGGCGTTTCCATTTGGGATGAATGGGCCGATGACAAAGGGGATCTCGGTCCTGTCTACGGTCATCAGTGGCGCAGTTGGCCAACACCGGATGGCGGAACCGTCGATCAGATTACCAACGTGCTGGCCGGTATCCGGCAAAGCCCGAACAGCAGGCGGCTGATTGTTTCCGCCTGGAACGTTGCCGATGTGGACCATATGGCCTTGCCGCCTTGCCACTGTTTGTTTCAGTTTTACGTGGCGGATGGGCGTTTGTCCTGCCAGTTATACCAACGCAGCGCCGACGTTTTCCTCGGCGTTCCCTTCAACATCGCTTCTTATGCGCTGCTGACCCATATGGTGGCGCAGGTCTGTGGACTGAAACCGGGAGATTTCGTTCATACCCTCGGTGATGCGCATCTTTATTCCAACCACATCGAGCAGGCCGACCTGCAACTGTCGCGCACGCCAAAACCGCTGCCACGCCTTTGGTTGAACCCCGATGTCAAAGACCTGTTCGCTTTCACCTATGACGATATACGGATCGAAGACTATGAGGCCCATCCCCATATCAAGGCGGCCGTTGCCGTATGATGAAAATACCGCCAGGCCAGGCGCAGGTTCCCGTTACCCGCCGCGATGACAGCCGTGGAATGCGCCAGCGGTTTCTAATGGCTTTGGTGCTGCTGATCGGGCTTGGCATCACATGGTCCGCCACGCGTGAATCCATCCTTTCGGCGGAACGGGAAGCCTACGCCACGTTTCAGGCAGCCGCCAATCTGATGATTGACCGGGCCGCCCGGCAGATCGACCAGCGTTTGCAGACGGCGGAGAGCCTACAACGTTTCTCGTCAACGACAGACGCGCTTTCGGATGAGGACCTGCAACGTTTTTTCGAGATCGATGCGACGCTTTTCGCAACGCCGCGGGTGGTGACACTGGTACTGGCCGCGCCCGCTGAAAACAGTGACGCCATAGTGGACCGCGCCAGACGTGGCGGGCGGGCGGATTTCATGATCCGGCGTTTTGAGGATGCGCCGCCGCGCGGACCTCTGCAAGGGGAGGCCTTTGTCATTTACATGGCGGAGATCGGGTTCGCCGACGCCTCTGAAAATCTTGTCGGGCATATGCAGCTGATAGGGATTGATATCAGCGCCTATGAGGATATTGCCGCCATACTGCGCGAGGCACGTATGAAGGGCATGTCCGTGACCACGCCGGCGCCGCCGACCGTGGCCGAGGTCGGCGGCAGTGCGACCATATTGCTGGTTTCCCCCGTCGGGCCGATTGACGGTATGGATGCATTCGTCGTCCAGTTGGAAGACCTTGATGCCCTGCTGGAGGAAGCGCGTCTATCGGCACCTGTGGGCGGTATTTCGATGGCTTTTTACGCGTCTTCCGCCGATGGCGCGCAGGTTCGGGGATTTGGCGAAGCACAGCCCTACAGTGTCAACGGTGTTGAAGCGGCCGGTACAGATGATCCCTATCGGGACAATGACCGATACAGCTTCAGCCGAACCATCCGGCTTGGCGCGAATATCTGGCAGGCGCGTACGTCGGCACCAAGGAGCCTTATTCCGGCCGATTATGGCCGTGCCGTCATTACGGCCAGTGTTTGTCTGGTCCTGATCGGGTTGGTTCTGTTCATCATGCGCACCCAATCGATGCGGGCGAACAGGGTGCAGGAAATTGTCTATCGGCGTACGCGGGCGCTGAAAAATGCTCATAAGGAACTCGAACAGCATAATAAACTGCTGCAAAGTCTGAATGACGAGCTGGTTGATGCCCGCAAGGCCGCTGAAACGGCCAACCGCGCCAAATCCGAGTTTCTTGCCACGGTCAGTCACGAATTGCGCACACCGCTGAACGCCATACTGGGCTTTTCGCAAATCCTGGCGGATCAGTCCCTGGGGCCGGTCGGTGACAAGCGCTATGTGGATTATGCCGTTGATATCAATGAAAGCGGCAATCACCTCTTGCGTCTTATCAATGACATTCTGGATCTGGCAAAGCTGGAAGCGGGCAAGATGCGCATCGAGAAGGCGCCTTTCCGGGTGCGGGACCTGGCCGATCGTGTCAGGTCCCTGTTACGCAAACAGGCGGCCGACAAGGGCCTGACCCTCAACGTTACGGTCGATGAAACCTTGCCCGAGCAACTGATGGGGGACATGATCAGATTGCGGCAGATTCTGATCAACCTGTCGTCAAATGCGATTAAATTCACGGAAGAGGGCGGTGTGACCATTCGGATGGCGCACAAACCCATGGACAACGGCGCGCCCGGCTGGGTGATGCAGGTTACCGACACCGGTATCGGTATCCCCAGTTCCAAATTGCCTTCGCTTTTCGACCGGTTTACCCAGGTGGATGCAGCCCACTCGCGGCAGCATGGGGGCGTCGGACTGGGATTGGCCATTTGCCGTGAACTTGTTGAGCGCATGGGCGGTTTCATTCATGTGGAGAGCACCTTGACTATCGGCAGTACGCTTCAGGTTCATTTGCCGTTGGAAATCATGCCATCCGACGGTGTTCTCGAAGACGATGTGATTTTCTGATGACCACAAGTCTGATCGTTGCCCGCGCACGGAGCAATGTCATCGGCCGTGACGGCGGCATGCCGTGGCATCTGCCGACTGACCTGAAGTATTTCAAGGCGGTCACCATGGGAAAGCCGGTCATCATGGGGCGCCGTACCTTTGAGTCCATCGGACGGCCTTTGCCTGGGCGTGACAATATCGTGATTTCCCGCCAGGAGGACTGGAGCCATGCCGGCACCGTCACCGTCCACAGCCTTGAGGCTGCGTTGGACAGGACCGCTGCCGCGGATGAAGCAATGGTCATAGGCGGCGCACAGATTTACGCCCAAGCCCTGCCATTGGCTGATCGCCTCTATATCACCGAGATTGACGCGGAGGTGGACGGAGACACGGTGTTCCCGGAGTTTGACGAAACCGACTGGGATGAGATCGGGCGTCGTGACGTCCCAGCCGATGCTGGATGTCCCGCATTGGCTTTCCGGATTTTGCAGCGCCGTTGAGAGCGCTGCGTCGCCGGGTCTCTCGAAATTGCCGCAGAGACCGCCGGTCTAACCTTCAGCGGTTTCCAGGCTGTGTGCCACTTTGCGGGCGATGCTTCTGTATGCGGCAGCTTCGGGACAATCGGGGTCCGACACCATGATCGGGTTGCCCGCATCCGCGCTTTCGCGGATACGCATGTGCAAAGGGACACGGCCCAGAAACGGGGTGTTCAGTTCCTGCGCAGCCGCTTCGGCGCCGCCATGTCCGAAAACATGGATTTCATGCCCGCAACTGGGGCAGTTCAGATAGCTCATATTCTCAATAAATCCGAAAACCGGTGTTCCAACCTTGCGGAACATGGCCAGTCCCTTGCGCGCGTCTATCAGGGCCAGGTCCTGCGGCGTTGAGACAATCACCGCGCCTGACAGCGGTGCCTGTTGCACCAGTGTCAACTGTACATCGCCGGTGCCGGGCGGCATGTCGATGACCAGAACGTCCAGTTCGCCCCAGGCGACTTCATGAATCAATTGCTGGGTGGCACCCATCACGCGGGGGCCGCGCCAGACCACGGGTTGATCCACATCCAGAAGAAAGCCGATCGACATGGCCGTCAGGCCGTGTGCCACATGGGGGATGATTTTTTTGTCTTCGGCGTTGGGACGTGCATCCAGTCCGAGCAACATCGGCAGCGACGGCCCGAAAATGTCAAGGTCCAGAATACCGGTCTTCAGGCCCTGTTCCTTGAGGCCCAGCGCCAGATTGATGGATGTCGTTGATTTGCCCACGCCGCCCTTGCCGCTGGCAACCGCGATAATATGCCGGATACCGGGGATTTCTTTCGGGCTCGGCGGTGGCGGCGGTGTGCGCTTCAGGGTAGGGGCGGGACCTGTCTGGTTCGGCCGTGGCCTGGCAGACGCGGTCTTGGCAGCCGTTTCTGTTTTTGCCGCGGTCAGCACCACATTGGCCTGCGTGATGCCATTGACATTTCTGGCGGCGTTTTCCGCCGCCGTCCGCAAGGCTTCCACATCGCCGGGTGCCGATGTCCCGAAATCCAGCACGATGCCTGCACGCGCCTCATCGTCAACGATAACCGCGCTGACCAGTCCCGCGCCGACGATATCCTGCGCCGGACTGCCCGCTTTTTTAACCTCTCCGTCAGGCACCGTTATGGTTGCCAAGGCATCCTTAACCGCTTGTTTCAGGCTCTCTTTGTCCGGTGATGTCATAATCCAGTGCCGCTCCTGTTTGGCGTGTTGCCGGGAACCGTTGCAGTGCCGGGGTGCCTAACATATATAGAATGCCAAGAACACGGGCTTTGTTCTCACGCATGAAACGGTTCAGCGTGCCTGATGTAGCGTATATTCCGGAAAAGGCGATGCGCTTGGGAAAGCGCGGTTTTGTCTGCGCGACAAACCCGACAATTTGGGAGACAGATATTATGCCATGGCAAAGCAATGGCGGCGGTGACCGTCCCAACCCCTGGGGCGACGGTTCGCGGTCCGGCGGTTCCGGAGGGCGTGGTCCGGGAGGGCGCGGACCGGGCGGTGACCCCCAGTTCGACGAATTCATCCGCAAAAGCCAGGAACAGCTTCGCAAGGCGCTGCCGGGTGGCCAGAATGGTATCTGGCTTGTTTTGTTGCTGGTCCTGGTGATTTGGCTTGGCAGCGGCATTTACCGTGTGGAACCGAACGAACAGGGCGTTGTCCTGCAATTCGGACGCTGGACCGAATCCGCCGCACCGGGTCTGCACTGGCATCTGCCGTATCCCATAGAAACAGCAATTGTCCGCCCTGTTACGGACGAAATCACCACTGAAATCGGCAGCCGGTCCCGCGCCAGCCGGGGTGGTCGCCAGACAGTCGAAGCCCGCGACGAAAGTCTGATGCTGACCGGTGACGAAAATATCGTCGATATCAAGTTCAACATCGTCTGGCGGATTTCCGATCTTGGCAATTTCCTGTTCAACCTGCGTGAACCCGATTCCACTGTGAAATCGGTTGGAGAAAGCGTGATGCGGGAACTGGTCGGTAAAGACCGGATCACGCCCGTCATCACCACAGCGCGCGGTCAGATCGAACAGGACGCCGAGACCAGCATCCAGAGCATTCTCGACGAGTATGAAAGCGGGATCGATATCGTCCGGGTTCAGATCAACCAGTCCGAGGCACCGGCCGAAGTGAAAGACGCTTTTCTGGATGTGCAACGGGCCGAGGCGGATCAGCAGCGTTTCAAGAATGAAGCCGATGCCTATCGTCGCCGTGTCCTACCGGAGGCGCGCGGGAATGCCCAGCGTCTTATCCAGCAGGCCGAAGCCTACCGCGCGGAAACCGTGGCCCGCGCCGAGGGTGAAGCCGCGCGCTTTATTTCCGTTTATAACGAATATCAGGCGGCCAAGGATGTAACCCGTCAACGGATATATCTGGAAACCATGGAACAAATCCTGTCCGGTATGGACAAGATCATTCTCGACGGTCAGGCAGGCGGCGGGGTTGTGCCTTATCTGCCGCTCAACGAGCTGCAGAAACGCAGCCAGGGTGGGGAGTAAGCGCCATGAATGCGAGATTGATTTCCCTCATTGTCGTGGCCGTGATCGCCGTATTCGTGGCCGCCGGGGCTTTTTTCGTTATTGATGAACGCAAACAGGCCATTGTTGTTCAGTTCGGAGAGCCCAAACGGACCATCGCGGAGTCCGGCCTTCATCTGAAGATGCCGATTTTCGAGCAGGTGATTTTGCTGGAAAAGCGCATCCTCAGCCTTGATGTGCCGCCTCAGGAAGTGCTCGCCAGCGATCAGCGCCGGATCCTGGTTGACAGCTTTGCCCGGTTCCGGATTGTCGATCCCCTGCGGATGTACCAGGCGGCCCGGACCGAACTCAGAGCCGCCGATCTCTTGGAACGGATCATGCAGTCGGCGGTGCGTCAGATTCTGGCCACCCAGGAAATGCCGGCCATTGTCTCCGGCGAGCGGCGCGCGCTGATGGCGCAAATTGAAAACCTGACCAATGAGCGTGCCCAGTCCATTGGTCTGGAAGTGATCGACGTTCGTCTCAAACGCGTTGATTTGCCGCCCCAAAACAGCCAGTCCATTTTCCAACGCATGGAGACGGAACGTCAGCGCGAGGCCGCTCAGGCGCGCGCTGAAGGGCAGGAAGAGGCTCTGAAGATCCGTGCCGGCGCGGACCGGGAAGTGGCTGAAACCCTGGCGAATGCTGAAAGAGAGGCCCAGAAGATCCGCGGTGAGGCCGATGCCGTCGCCGTGCGCGTATTTGCCGAGGCTTTTGGCCGGGACAAGGAATTCTTCGAATTCTATCGGACCATGCAGGCATATCGCAAAGCCCTTGGAAAGGATGACACCACCCTGGTTCTTTCGCCTGACAGTGAATTCTTCAAGCTGTTCATGGAAGCGCAGAGCGAAAACCGATAACAGGTCCGGGTAACGCGATTGCGCACAGGGTTTATGTGATCCCGGTGGTATAAGAGGCGTAAACTATGCTGTATGGGTGTTTTGCATGACTGCTTGTCGCAGTCGCAAAACATCCTACCGCAAAGCGGCTTGGCACCGACTGACCGGCACCTAAATGCTGTAACGGCGGCAACCGCGATACCGTGTTATCAGTGCAGACCGATGAAACCCTGCAGATACTGAAAGATGGTGATCGACCGGTTGACTTGGGATACCGCCGTCATAAGGATTTTGCCTCTGAGAGGCGGCGCTTGTTTTAAAAGAAGGAGTGTGTGCGTGACCACTCGCATCAATATTGTAAATCGACAGCGTGACATGGCCCATGTCCGCCGATGGGGACTTCTGGCCCTGGCACTGGCCGTTGTCCTGTCGGCTTTGTTCACTTTTACAGGCTCTGCCGAAGCACGGGGTGCGCCGGAAAGTTTTGCCGATCTGGTGGAGAAATATTCGCCGGCGGTGGTCAATATCTCGACCGTGCAGAATATTCCGGCCCGCCGGGGACGGCGTTTACCCGATCTGCCTGAAGGCACGCCGTTCGGCGACCTCTGGGAGGAATTCCGTGAACAGTTCGATGAAGGGGATGAACCCCGCGAGGCCCGCTCTCTCGGGTCCGGTTTTATCATCGATGCGGACGGCTATGTGGTGACCAACTACCATGTGATCGAGGAAGCCGACGAAATCACGGTTATCACCATTGACGGTGACGAATATGAGGCTGACATCGTTGGCCGTGACAGAAGTTCCGATCTGGCCCTGCTGAAGATCGAGGCCGACGAGCCTTTGCCCAATGTGGGGTGGGGGAACAGTGACGGTGACCGTATTGGTGACTGGGTGATGACCATTGGAAACCCTTATGGTCTGGGCGGTACGGTGACAGCGGGGATCATCTCCGCGCGCAACCGTCAAATCGGCAATTCCAATGTGGAATTCATACAGACGGATGCCCCCATCAACAGGGGCAATTCCGGTGGACCGATGTTCAACATGGAGGGCGAGGTCATCGGTGTGAACACGCTGATCTTCTCGCCATCGGGCGGCAATGTGGGGATTGGCTTTGCCATTCCGTCCAATTATGCCGGTTACATCATCGATCAGATTCGCGAATTCGGCCGCGTGCGGCGCGGTTGGCTGGGTGTATCCATCCAGGCCATGACCAAGGAATACGCTGAAAGTCTGGGGCTTGAAACGGATGAGGGTGCTTTGGTCAGCCGTGTTTTTCCGGATAGCCCTGCCGCGGCGGCGGGTGTGCAGCCCGGCGATGTCATCACCGAGTGGGATGGCAAACCGATCAAGGACTCGGCCATGCTGTCCCGTCTGGTCGGCCGGACCGAGATTGACCGCGATGTCGATATGATCCTGATCCGAGCCGGTGAGCGTGTAACCCTGAGCGTCAGAACCGGCGAGCGGGATGACAGCGATTTCGAGGATGACGAGGATTCCGCAGGCCGGAAGGATGATGAGGAAAACCCGTTTGGGGATCGTGCCCTTGTCCAGGGCATGGAACTGTCTCCCATCACCGCTGACCTGCGCCGCCGTTACCGCATCGACGAGGATGTGGACGGCGTGGTGGCTACCCGCGTCGTACGCCGCAGCCCTGCGGCCCGTAATGGTATACGACCCGGTACCGTGATCATCCGTGTCAACCAGCGCCCGGTTTCCGAACCTGTCGAGGTGGTCCAGCTGTTGGATGAAGCCTTGGAAGACGGTCGTGAGAACGCTTTGCTCCTTGTCCATTTCCGGGGCAACACCGTTCATATCTTGCTGCCGCTCGTCAGCGACGGTGATGCGGATGAAACTGGAGACGGTAAGCGCTGACCGCTGTCTGCCTGCGTCTTTCAAAATTACGAAAAGGGCTGGATTTCCGGCCCTTTTTGCTTTTTTCGAAGAGATACGGGGCTGAAAGGGATATGCGGGTGACCGGCAATGTTGCCAGCGTGGGCACCGTGCCGTTGTCAGCATGTTCAGGGCCGACGAGCCCAAGGCGACGTGCTCAGGCCGCGAACTCAGGTCTGGAATAGCCTTGCAAGAACAGCACGGCCCCGAGGTCCGTGTGTGACAGGGCAACGTCGGCGGCCTGTACCGCTTTTTCCTTGGCGCGGAAGGCAATACCCAGTCCCGCGGCATGGATCATCGGCACGTCATTGGCTCCGTCTCCCACCGCCAGCGTCTGATGTTTCGTCAGTTGCATTTTGCTGCGTCTGTCTTCCAGGGTCGCCAGTTTGGTGTTGGCATCGCTGATTGGCGGCAGGACCTCTCCGGTCAATCGCCCGTCCCTGATATCCAGCCGGTTGGCAATGTGTTCGTCAAAACCAAGCCGTGCGGCAACCCGGCCGGTGAAAAATGTAAATCCCCCCGATACAAGAACCGTGTGCGTTCCATGCGCCGTCATGGTTTTTACGAGGGTTTCCGCGCCGGGTGTTATGCGGACACGCTCCGTATAACAGGCTTCCAGAACATCTGCATTCAGGCCCGATAGCAGGGCGACGCGGGCCCGCAGGGAAGCCGCGAAATCAAGCTCCCCGCGCATGGCGGCTTCCGTGACTTTCGCGACCTGATCCTTGACGCCGGCATAATCGGCCAGTTCATCGATGCATTCGATCATGATCATGGTCGAATCCATGTCCGCCAGAAACAGCGCCTTGCGGCGCTGGTCCGGGGGCAGCAGAGCCCGGTCTACTGGCAGATCATGCAGCAGTGGCGGCAGATGTGCCCTGACATGGTCAAGGTTTTCCTCGCTTGTCTCAAATATGGTTTCAACCGCTTCTCCCGTGCTCAGGGTCTTCCAGTCGGGGGTATGTCCCTCTTTTGCCAGCAAGGTGCCGACGCGTTCCATGGCGGCCCGCAGTGCATCCGATGCATGACCATGCGCGGGGTTGACGATCAGGCTCAGCACCCGCTTCATAAGACCCATTATCCCTGATGGAGTGTTGATTTGAGAAAAAGCGCCCTTTTTATTGCAGGCCCGACGGCCAGCGGCAAGTCATCTCTGGCGCTGAGGGTGGCCGAGGCGCTGGGCGGCGTTGTCATCAACGCCGACAGTATGCAGGTCTACCGTGACCTTGCCGTGCTCACGGCGCGGCCCGGACCGGCGGAAACGGCTCGTATTCCCCATGCCTTGTACGGGACTGTGGACGGTGACGAGGCATTTTCCGCCGGTGCCTGGTGTCAGTATGCGATGATTGAGGTTGAAGCGGCCTGGAAAGAGGGCCGTTTGCCTATTCTCGTTGGCGGCACGGGGCTCTATTTCCGGACAATTGTCGAAGGGATCGCCACGGTCCCGGATATCCCCGTGGATGTAAGGGCGCAGGTGCGTGCCGATATGGCTGCCTATGGCGTGGGTCACATGTATAATCGTTTGCGCGTCGCGGATCCGGCCATGGCGGAAAAGTTACACGCCGCCGACAGCCAGCGTATCGCCCGTGCCCTCGAAGTGATCGAGGCGACCGGCAAATCTCTGTCCCATTATCAGGAAAGAACCGCGCCGGGTCCTTTAAAGCCGCTCCTTGATCAGGGACTGTTGACACGCTGGGTGCTGAACTGGCCACGGGCGGGCCTTTATGCACGGTGTGATGCCCGGTTCGAAATGATGATAAACCAGGGGGCCCTGGAGGAGGTCAAGGCGCTTCTGGCGCGCGGGCTGCCTGACGACAGGCCGGTCATGCGCGCCCTGGGTGTTCCGAGTCTGTCGGACTACCTGTCCGGGCATCGGGATTTGTCCGTGGCCATTGAACGCGCCAAGGTCCAGACAAGACGCTTTGCCAAACGGCAGCTGACGTGGTTCCGGCATCAGTGCACGGATTGGCAGGCTGTTGATGCGCAAGATATGGAAACAAAAACACCGGATTTAATATCATTTATGACAAGAAAAATCAATTGACTGAGTAATTTTGTTATCATATGGTCGTCTTATGCCGCGCCGCAACATCAGTTGGGCGCGGCCTCTGTATCTTTGGAAAGGATGTGGACCTCTCGGACAAGGGGTGCGCAGCGGGAACAGGACACAATGACGATGACGGCATTGATGGATAAGGCAAAGCCGGCGGTTCGCACACCTGGCAATGGGAAAACTCCCGGCGGAAAAGCCGATCTTCTAAGCGGTGCGGACATGATCGTACGTACCCTTGAGGAACTGGGTGTCGAATTGATTTTCGGCTATCCCGGTGGGGCTGTCCTGCCCATTTATGACGCGCTTTTCAGCCAGTCATCCATCCGCCACATTCTGGTGCGCCATGAGCAGGCGGCCGCTCATGCTGCGGAAGGCTATGCCCGTGCCACAGGCAAGCCCGGGGTCATATTGGTGACATCGGGGCCGGGTGCAACCAATGTGGTGACCGGTCTGACGGATGCCATGCTTGATTCCATTCCCGTTATTTGCCTGACCGGGCAGGTGGCACGCCACCTGATCGGAAATGACGCTTTTCAGGAGGCGGATACGGTCGGCATTACACGCCCGTGTACGAAACACAATTATCTGGTCAAGGAAACCGCTGATATCCCGCGTATCCTGCGCGAAGCCCATTATGTGGCAACAAATGGCCGGCCGGGCCCCGTCGTTATCGACCTGCCAAAGGATATTCAGGTGGAAAAGGCTCCTTTCACGCCCGCGAAGGACCTGCCGGCCGCTGAAGTGCGCCATCGTACCTATCGTCCGCGTATTGAAGGGGATGCGGCGGCGGTGGACGAAGCTCTGTCCCTGTTGGCGCAGGCAAAGAGGCCGATCATCTATGCCGGCGGCGGTGTTATCAATTCCGGTCCTGAGGCGTCTGCCGTGTTGACGGCTTTTGCGCGGCAGACCGGGTTTCCGGTGACCAATACCCTGATGGGGCTTGGCGCATTTCCCGCAAGTGACCCGCAATTTCTCGGCATGCTGGGTATGCACGGCACTTGGGAAGCCAATCATGCCATGCATGACTGCGACGTCATGCTGGCTGTCGGCGCCCGCTTTGATGACCGGGTGACGGGCCGGCTGGATGCCTTTTCGCCGGCATCCAAGAAAATTCACATCGATATTGATTTGTCATCCATCAATAAGAATGTGGCGGTCGACGTACCTATTATCGGCGATGCCGGACGGGTGCTGCGCCAGTTGCTGGATGGATGGCTTGCACGGTACGCGGACGGTGATAGGCCCTCGCTGGATAATTGGTGGGCCATGATCGGACGGTGGCGCGCGCGCGATTGCCTCGGTTTTGAGGCGCGCGATGACGTGATCATGCCGCAACATGTCCTGACGGCGCTCAACGGCCTGATCCGCGACCGGCAGGCCATCGTCAGTACCGAGGTCGGGCAGCACCAGATGTGGGCGGCCCAGTATCTGGACTTTGAAAAGCCCAATCTTTGGCTGACGTCCGGTGGGCTCGGTACCATGGGATACGGCTTGCCGGCGGCTTACGGGGCGCAGCTTGCCTTCCCGGATGCCTTGGTGATTGACGTGGCGGGTGAGGCCTCTATCCAGATGAACATTCAGGAACTTGCAACCCTGAAGCAGTACGGTCTGCCGGTGAAGATTCTGATCCTGAACAACGAGTATATGGGAATGGTCCGTCAATGGCAGGACCTCAGCTATGACGGGCGCCGGTCGGAAAGCTATTCCGAGGCATTGCCCGATTTTGTCGCGCTCGCCGAGGCTTACGGTATAAAAGGGATGCGGATTTCAGATCCGGCCGATCTTGAGGCCGGTCTGGCCGGTATGATCGCTCATGACGGCCCCGTTCTGGTGGATTGTCAGGTGGCCAAGCTGGAAAACTGTTTTCCGATGGTCCCGGCGGGCGCCGCGCATAACGAAATGCTGTTGGCGGGCGATCATATCTCCGAACCCAGGGACGAGGAAGCCCTTGCCGTTGTATGAGCCTGCCGTGAGTATCGGCCTGTCAGGCAGTGTGGCCGGTTTGTAAGCCGGCGCGCTGACATTCACACCTCAAACTTTGCTGATCACCAGAAAGCGGGCGGATTTGCCATGAAGGAACAGGGCCCTATCCAGCGGCATACCATCAGTGCCATCGTTGACAATGAGGCTGGCGTCCTTGCCCGTGTGATTGGGCTGTTTTCAGGACGCGGCTATAATATTGAAAGTCTGACCGTCGCGGAAATGGATGTTTCCGGAAAGAGATCCCGCGTGACGGTCGTGACATCCGGGACACGCATGGTGATTGAACAGATTAAGGCACAGCTTGACAGGTTGGTGCCGGTTCACCGGGTGGCCGATCTGACCATGGATGGACCTTTTGTCGCCCGCGATCTGGCATTGGTGAAAGTCGCGGGCGAAGGGGAAAAACGGGTTGAGGCACTGCGCCTGGCCGATGTCTTCCGGGCCCGTGTCGTTGACTCCACGCGCAGCAGTTTTGTTTTCGAACTGACCGGCACGGCTGACAAGCTGAATGCCTTTATCGATCTCATGTCCGAACTGGGTCTGGTGGAGGTGGCGCGTACCGGTGCCGCCGCTTTGGCGCGGGGCGGGCAGGGACTTGAGGATGCTCCCCACCCTTGAACCATTGTCTCATCCGTTCAGGATGATCCGGATCAAACGCAAAAGGATTGTTTCATGCAAGTATACACGGACAAGGACACCGACTTTTCCCTTATCAAGGACAAGACAATCGTGGTTGTCGGTTATGGCAGCCAGGGCCATGCCCACGCCGCCAATCTCCGGGATTCCGGTGTCGCCGAAGTGATTGTTGCCCTCAGAGAGGGCTCCCGTACCCGCCAAAAGGCACAAGCCGCCGGTTTTACCGTCATGACCGCCGGTGAGGCGGCCGCCCGTGCCGACATCGTCATGATGCTGGCCCCCGATGAGCATCAGGCGGCCATTTATGAGCACGATCTGAAAGACAGCCTCAAGCATGGGGCCACATTGATGTTTGCCCACGGCCTGAATATCCATTTTGGCCTGATCGAAGCCCGTGCCGATCTGGACGTGATCATGGTCGCGCCCAAAGGGCCGGGTCACACGGTGCGCGCGCTTTATGAGGGCGGTGCCGGCGTGCCCTGCCTGATCGCCGTGCATCAGGATGCCAGCGGGCAGGCAAAGGACAGGGCGCTTGCATATGCCGGCGCCATAGGGGGCGGTCGATCCGGTATTCTGGAAACCAATTTCCGTGAGGAATGCGAAACCGATCTGTTCGGAGAGCAGGCGGTTTTGTGTGGCGGTGTGACAGCATTGATCAAAGCCGGTTTCGAAACGCTGGTCGAGGCCGGGTACGCGCCTGAAATGGCATATTTCGAATGCCTTCACGAGGTGAAGCTTATTGTTGATCTGATATATGAAGGCGGCATTGCCGACATGCGCTACTCCATTTCCAACACTGCGGAATATGGCGATTACAAAACCGGGCCGCGTATCATCACCGAGGCAACCAAGGCTGAAATGAAACGGGTTCTGGACGATATCCAGCGTGGCCGTTTTGTGCGCGACTTCATCGCCGACAATATGACGGGCAATCCGGAAATGAAGGCAGAGCGCGGCCTGGCGGCCAAGCATCCCATTGAGCCGGTCGGAGCACGCCTGAGGGCCCTGATGCCCTGGATGCAGGCTGACAAAATGATCGACCGGGAGCGCAACTGATCCAGTCTGTTGGCAAAATGGCCGAGTAATAAAATTACCGGAAATTAACGCTTGATATCATAATATGTTGTCTTGCATAGTTTTGCCATGAGTATAGACGTCCAGAGGGCAGAAAAATGACCCCAAGAAGAAGCACGGCGCACCGCGCCAAAGCCATTGCCACCACCCGGTCCGTGCAAACGGGGGCTTATGCCCGTCTTGCCGGCCTGACAGGTGGGGGACTGCTTCTTCTGGTGCTTCTTATCGCTGCGGGCCGACTTATCGGCCCTTAAGCACCGTCTTTATCCACACAGTGACAAGGACGGACGCTTAAGGGTTTTTGAGTTTCCATCCGTTGCAAACATGGCAGAGTCGTCATGTGCGCATTTTGCGCCCTGCCTGTTTCACGGAATTAGCGCCGATAATTTTTGCAAAGGACGTAACGGTCATGTCTCAGGAAAAGACTGCCACCGGGAGCGGGCAGGATCATTTATATATTTTCGACACCACCTTGCGGGACGGCGAGCAGTCACCGGGCGCTTCCATGACCCTGGAGGAAAAACTGCGCATCGCCGAAACGCTGGATGCGTTAAAGGTTGATGTCATCGAAGCCGGTTTCGCCATTGCCTCGGAAGGCGATTTCGCATGCGTGAAAGCGGTTGCCGAACAGGTGCGCGGGTGCACCGTCGCCTCGCTGGCGCGTGCGGCACCCGGCGATATCGAACGCGCGGCCGAGGCCCTCGTGCCGGCGATCCGGCCGCGCATCCATACCTTCATAGCCACAAGTCCCCTTCATATGAAGGTCAAGCTGCAGATGCAGCCCGAGGCCGTACTGGAAGCGATTCACGCTTCGGTTTCGAAAGCCCGCGGTCATGTCGACGATGTCGAGTGGAGTGCGGAAGATGCCACCCGGTCCGATCCCGATTTTCTGTGCCGTGCGGTGGAGGCGGCGATCCGTGCCGGGGCAACCACCGTTAATCTGCCGGACACGGTGGGCTATGCCACGCCGGAGGAATATTCGGCCATGTTTGCCGATATTCTGGCCCGCGTTCCGGGCGCGGACGGTGTCATACTGTCCGCGCATTGCCATAACGATCTTGGTCTTGCGGTGGCCAATTCGCTTGCTGCGGTGAAAGCCGGGGCTCGGCAGGTCGAATGCACGATCAACGGCATCGGCGAACGTGCGGGCAATGCCGCGATGGAAGAAATCGTCATGGCGATCCGCACGCGCGGCGATGTCGTGCCGGTGACGACCCGGGTTGAGACAACGGAAATCACAAAGGCGAGCCGTCTCGTTTCCGCCGTAACCGGGTTCGCCGTGCAGAACAACAAGGCCATCGTTGGCGCGAATGCTTTTGCTCATGAAAGCGGTATTCACCAGGACGGGGTCCTGAAAGCGGCGGAAACCTATGAAATCATGACACCGGAAAGCGTCGGCCTTAACCGGTCTTCCCTGGTTATGGGCAAGCATTCCGGCCGGCATGCTTTTGCCGAGAAGCTCCGGGAAATGGGTTATACCCTGGGGGAAAACGCCTTTCAGGAATGCTTCAAGCGGTTCAAGGCACTTGGTGATCGCAAGAAGCATATTTACGACGAGGACATCATTGCTCTGGTGGACGATGAGGTGGCGACCGCCAGCAACCGGATCCGTGTTGTCAGTGTGACAACCCATTCCTCGTCGGGGGCCAAAGCTGTTTCTGACGTGACACTGGACATCGACGGCGAGGAAAGATCAACGGTCGTTTACGGTGAAGGCCCGGTCGATGCGGCTTTCAATGCGATCAAGGATCTGATCGGGTACAGGCCGCATCTTCAGCTTTTCCAGGTACATGCCGTGACACAAGGGACGGATGCCCAGGCCGAGTGCACTGTCCGCCTTGAGGAGAGCGGCCGTACCGCCAATGGTCAGGGCGCGCATGAGGATACGGTGACAGCGGCGGCGCGGGCTTATGTGGCGGCAGTGAACAAGCTTATGGTCAAACGCGAGAAGACCGCACCGCAGCCGGTGGCCTCGGTTACGCCGGATGTGGCCGCGGGGGACGGGTGACCCTAAACTCGGAAACCGGCGTGCGATCACCAGGCGGCAGGCATTCGGTACGGCAGACGTCCGGCAATGGTAACCACCGGTAAGGTTTGCAGTTTGCCAAACGCCGGCGGAGGGGCAATGTCTGCTCTCGTGGACAGACAGCGCCGTCCTGTGTGGGTTTGAAGCCACGAATGGTACCAAATTACCCTTCCGCCTCCCTAAATCCGCCGCAATCCTGCGCGAGACCTCTTGTCTCGGGCGCATAACTGCCCCATAACCGCCCTAGGGGAAGCCCGGCAGTATGGCCGGGTATGTTAAATTAAAGGATCAATCGTCCATGCTTTCCAAGTTGCTCGGCATGTTCTCGTCGGACATGGCTATCGATCTGGGGACCGCAAACACTCTGGTTTATGTAAAAGGGCGTGGCATTGTCCTCAACGAACCCTCGGTGGTTGCCATTCAAAGCGAACATGGCCGGGACCGTGTGCTGGCAGTCGGCGACGAGGCCAAGTTGATGCTGGGACGTACGCCTAGCGGCATTCAGGCCATTCGCCCTTTGCGGGATGGCGTGATCGCCGATTTTCATGTCGCTGAACAGATGATCAAGCACTTCATCCAGAAAGTTCACAATCGTTCCTTTGCCAGCCCGCAGGTGGTGGTTTGCGTGCCGTCCGGATCGACGGCGGTTGAGCGGAAAGCCATTCAGGAATCGGCGGAACAGGCCGGTGCCCGCAAGGTATATCTGATTGACGAACCCATGGCGGCGGCTATTGGTGCCGGCCTGCCTGTCACGGAACCCCAGGGGTCCATGGTGGTGGACATTGGGGGCGGTACCACGGAAGTGGCGGTTCTTTCACTGGGCGGGATCGTCTATGCCACATCCGTGCGTGTCGGCGGCGATAAGATGGATGAAGCCATCATCGGCTATATCCGCCGTAACCACAATCTGCTTATCGGTGAGGCAACCGCCGAACGGATCAAGAAAGAGATCGGGACGGCCATGGTCCCCGAAGACGGCATCGGCAAGTCGATGATCATCAAAGGACGTGATCTGATGAACGGTGTTCCCAAGGAACTCGAGGTGAACCAGGCACAGGTTGCCGAAGCGCTCTCCGAACCGGTCAGTGCCATCGTCGAAGGTGTCAAGGTCGCACTGGAGCGGACGGCGCCCGAACTGGCGGCCGATATCGTTGATCGCGGTATTGTACTGACGGGCGGTGGGGCGCTTCTCGGAGATCTGGACACTGTGATCCGCCGTGCGACCGGGCTGCCGGTTTCGGTTGCGGAAGAGTCATTGACATGCGTGGCACTTGGTACCGGGCGCGCACTGGAAGATGAATCCCTGCGCCTGGTTCTGACCGAAAGCTATTGATTGCCGTTGGGTGCGCTGCCTGATGGTTTTTCGGAAACCTACGGGATTTCTCTCTGCGGTATGCCATAGACCATAGCCAGGATGATTCAGAAAAACTTGGCCATTGCGACGGTGGCCGGGAGCAAGGCGGAACCATGAGCGGCATGGGCGGTGCAAAAAGTCCGGAATGGCGCGAAAGAGGTGGCGTGTGAGTCAGGGGTTGCGCAGCGCCGGTGCCCTTGCGGGCGGATTGAGCCCACGGCGCGCATCCCGCGGAAGTCTGGCTTTTTGGCTTTATTTTGCTGCCGCGGCCGCACTTTTTCTTCTCGAGGTGGCGGGCAGTGATTTGCCGCAGCGTGTGCGCGCCCATGCAAACGACCTGGTGGCGCCGGTCCTCTCGGTTCTGGAAAGGCCGATCCGGGGGGCGCAGAACGGCCTTGAACGTATTGCCGGCGTGTCCGATATTTATGTGGAAAATCAGGATCTTCGTTCTGAAAATGATCGCCTGCGCCAATGGCGGGAAGCCGCATTGCAGTTGGCCCGCGAGAATGAGCGCCTGCGCCAGATGATGAAGGTGCCGGGGCGTGAGGTGCCGACAGCCGCCACAGGCCGCGTTGTGGGGGTCGGGGGCGGCGCTTTTGAGCGCAGCGTCATCATCAATGTGGGGGCGGGCGACGGTGTACGCCGGCAATGGCCCGTGGTTGACGAGGCGGGCGTTGTCGGCCGGGTCATCCAGGTCGGCCAATGGAGCAGCCGTGTTCTCCTTGTCAGTGACCTGAACAGTCGTATCCCTGTGAGAGTGGAACGGACCGGAGCCCTTGCAATCGCCGAGGGCCAGAATAGTGAGCGAATAGCCCTGACCTATATTCCCCAAGGCAGTGAAGTGCGTGTGGGAGACCGTATTCTGACCTCCGGTCATGGCGGTGTGTTCCCGCCTGACCTCCCGGTGGGACGCGTGGTCGAAGTTGACGATGACCGTGTTTTTCTGGATGCGGCGGCGCTTGTCGACCGCATCGATTATGTGCGTGTCATGGCATATGAGATACCGGTGCCGGAAATGGTTGATGGCCCGGCCTTGCCGCCTGAGGGAGACGGCCGATGAACGCTGCGCGGGGTGGTGGATCAGTCGAAAACGGCATTGCCAATTTTGCACCTTTGGCTGCGACGGTTTTTCTGGCTTTGGTCATGCTGTTGCCGGTCGGCACCGGCGTCGCCAATGTGATGATGCCGCATTTCGTGCTCATTGCGACATTTTACTGGCTGCTGCGCCGGCCGGTACTGATGCCCTATGGCGCGTGCGCGGCCATCGGATTTCTACTGGATTTGTGGCTGGATGTACCTCTCGGTCTGAACATGCTGATGCTGTTGTCCACCCGTCTCTTCATTCTAAGTCAGATCAAGTATCTGCGGGGTCAGACCCGGCTTGTGCAATGGTTGGTTTTCGCACTTTTTACCTTGATTCTTTATACTCTAAGCTGGTTTGCGGTCGCTTTGGCGAAGCGTGACTGGCTGCCGGTTGAGCCGCTGTTTACCCAGTGGCTTGTAACAACATTGTCCTATGCACCGGTCGCGCTTGTGATTGGCCGCTTGCGTCGCGTTATGGTGTAATACGTCATGGCCCGTGAAAGCGCCCGATATCAGACTTTTTCCCGCCGTGCCTTCCTGCTTGCCGGGGGGCAGGGCCTCGTTTTGACAGGTCTTGGAGCCCGTCTCTATTACCTTTCGGTTATACAGGGTGAGCAATACCGTCTGCGCGCGGAAAAAAATCGTATATCCCTGCGTCTCATCGCTCCGCAACGTGGTGAAATTCTTGATAGAAAGGGCCGCAAGCTGGCGACAAACCGCCAGGATTTCCGCGTTTTTCTGATCCCTGAACAGGCAAGCGACCCGGTCGGGACCCTGCGTCATCTGGGAGACATGGTTGCCTTGAGTGATCAGCGCCTGATGCGTATTCAGCGCCGTATGGAACGCCAGCGACAATTCGTGCCTGTCACCGTGGCGGAAGGTCTGGATTGGGAAACATTCGCCCGCATCAATGTCTCTATTCCCGAACTGCCCGGTGTGCTGCCGGACTCAGGACTTTCCCGCTATTATCCGGACGGGAATCTTGTGGCGCATTTGGTCGGTTATTTGGGCAGCCCGGGCGAAGATGTCATCGAAAACAGCCCTCTCTATCAGTTGCCGGGGGTAAAAGTCGGACGAGAGGGGCTGGAAAGCCGTTTTGAGGATATCTTGCGTGGCAGTCCGGGCACGCGCCGGGTTGAGGTTAATGCTGTCGGTCGCGAAATCCGCGAGTTGCCCCCGCGCCGTGACGCTCTTCGCGGCAATGATCTGGCTCTGACCGTTGATCTGGATCTGCAGCGCTATGCGGCCAGCCAATTGGGTGAAACAGCCGCCGGTGCCGTTGTCCTGGACCTGGAACGCGGTGACCTTTTGGCCCTGGCCTCGACGCCTGCGTTCGACCCAAACGAATTCACCTTCGGTATGAGCGAGGAAAACTGGAACGCCCTTCTTCAGGATCCGCGCAAGCCCTTGCTCAATAAATGTCTAAGCGGCCAGTTTCCGCCAGGGTCCACCATAAAGATGATCGTCGCACTGGCGGCCCTTGAACAGGGAGCGATCAGCCCCGAGACGGAATTTTATTGCAACGGCAAACATCGTCTCGGCAATCACACTTTTCATTGCTGGAAGCGGCGCGGGCATGGTCGCCTCGATCTGGTTCGGGGCATCGCGCAAAGCTGCGATGTCTATTTCTACAAACTTGCCGAACGGATCGATATTGACGTTATTGCCGATATGGCCCGCCGTTTCGGCTTTGGTGAAACGCATGGTCTGGCGCTGGACGGCGAGAAGCAGGGGCTTGTACCCGACAGGGCCTGGAAGCAGGCTGTGATGAATGAGCCCTGGCAGGGCGGAGAGACCTTGATTGCATCAATCGGTCAGGGGGCAATGCTGGCGACACCGCTGCAATTGGCGATCATGACCGGTCGGGTCGCCACCGGTCGACGTCTGAAACCGCGCATTGTCCGTCCGCTCGAAGATGATGTTTTCGGCAGTTACAGAGGCGGCCCCGACTTTGACCCCATGGATGTGAACCCCGTTCATCTGGCTCTTATGCGGCGATCCATGGAAATGGTGATGGAACGGGGCGGCACGGCCCATGATTACAGTCGCCGCAAATCGGCGCCCAAGCAGGCCGGTAAGACCGGTACGGCACAGGTGCGCCGCATTACCGAACAGGAACGCCAGCAAGGGGTTTTGGACAACAACGAACTTCCCTGGAATGCGCGGGACCATGCGCTTTTTGTCGGATATGCACCGGCGGAGGCGCCGCGTGTTGCCGTATCCATTCTGGTTCAGCACGGCGGTGGCGGTTCAAGAGCGGCGGCGCCCATAGGGCGCCGTCTTCTGGACAGGGCGCTGGATATTCTGGCGGCCGATGACAGAACAGCCCTTAAGGACGAAAAGGGTGACCGCGATGATGCATCACCGGAAGGGGATGCCATGGCTCCGGATATGGGAGAGGCGTGATGGTTGCCACACGCATCTTTGGTCCGCGCCGGATTGACAAATCGGCCGTGCAGCGTCTCATGGGACTGAACTGGCTGGTCATTCTTGTGGTTTGTGTAATTGCCGGGATAGGGTTTGCTCTCCTCTACTCGGTGTCAGGGGGGCAGTGGGACCCATGGGCGTCCCGCCAGGCTTTGCGTTTTCTGCTGATGTTATTGCTCATGCTGGGCATCGCCGTCACCGATTTCCGCGTTTGGATGGCGCTTGCATATCCTATGTGGCTGTTGGGGCTTGTGCTTTTGGTGGCGGTTGAATTCGTCGGGGCAACCGGTATGGGCGGACAGCGCTGGCTGGACCTCGGCATCATGCGGCTGCAACCGTCCGAACTGATGAAAATTGCGGTGGTGCTGGCACTGGCGCGTTACTATCACAGTCGCGACGAAATGCAGGCACGGCAGATTTTCACCATGATACCGCCCGTCCTGATGATAATACTGCCTGTGGTTCTCGTTATCAGACAACCGGATCTGGGCACCGGACTGATGATCGTTGCCGGCGGAGCCGCGGTTCTTTTCCTCGCCGGAGTGCGGGCGCGAGTCTTTATTGTCGGGGTGGTGGCCGTGATGGCGGCCGTCCCTTTGGTGTGGCGGCAACTCAGGGATTATCAGCGGGAAAGGGTGCTGACGTTTCTCAATCCTGAATCCGACCCTCTCGGCGCGGGCTATCAGATTACACAATCCAAGATCGCGATCGGATCCGGCGGCTGGACCGGCAAAGGGTTTCTGGAAGGAACGCAAAGCCAGCTTAATTTCCTGCCTGAAATGAAGACAGACTTTATTTTTACTGTTCTTGCGGAAGAATTCGGTCTGATTGGTGCCTTTGTCCTTTTGCTGCTTTACGGTGTCGCCTTGACATGGGCCCTGCTTATGGGACTTGGATGCAGAAGTCAGTTCGGCAGGCTTCTGGCGTCAGGCTTGGCTGTCTCCCTGTTTCTTTATATCTGTATCAATGTTGCCATGGTTATGGGTGTCGTTCCCGTGGTCGGGGTCCCGCTTCCGCTTGTGTCTTATGGCGGATCAGCCATGCTGACATGGATGGTGGCCTTTGGCCTGATTTTATGTGTGGCCACAAACCGTGATGTCAGTCTGGCGCCACGCGGCAGTGGTCTCGCTTAATAGTGGAAAAAGAAAATCAATATTCGCAGAATGCTACTGTGTGCAGGGTAAAATGCTGCTTTACCTTGCCGTTTGGCCTAAAACTACTATTATAACTGCCTTGTTGACGGAATCATTTTCCACTCTAGCCTGTTGTAAATGTTCAAGCGAGTGCTACGGTCTGGGGGTGTGCTGGTGCGAACGGTGCAAATCAGGCAGCGTCTCAAGCGGTTGTGGGGTGACCAGTGACGGAAGTAGGCTCCTTCGTGGAGAAATTGGCTAAGGTCGAGTCAGCTGACGAGGCTTTAAGCCTGTTTCAGGACTTCACACTTAAATACGGATATGACTGTTTCCTGGGCGGTGAGGTCATATTGCCCCGCCATCGTCAGCAAAGGCTCGTTCTGGCCTCTGGTGGCCACGATTGGTGCCGTCACTATGTCGAGAACAATTATTACAGATTTGATCCCATCGTGCGGATTGGCCTGCGTCGGCAGAAGCCCTTTCGTTGGATCGACGTGCTCAATGGCCGCAAGTTGATGGGGACGGCACGCAGGATCCTCGATGAGGCCAGCGAATTCAAACTGAATGAGGGCCTGGTGATCCCCATGGATGTGCCAAGTGGCGGCTTGGTCATGCTTACACTTGCCGGGGAAAAGGTCTCCGAGGACGAAGATCATATCGGTGCCCTGCGTCTGGCGACCAACTTCTTTGTTATGCGCATGCTGGAACTGCACGAACAGGCTGTCCAGATTCCAAAAGAAGACCCTGCCGAACTGTCCGACCGGCAGCTTGAGTGCCTGCAATGGGCGGCTGAAGGAAAATCGAATTGGGCTATCGGTGAAATCATGGGACTTGCCGAGGGTACGGTTCACAAACATATAGAGGCGGCGAAAACCCGTCTTGGCGTTCAGACCCGTCAACAGGCCGTGGCGAAAGCCGTTTGGGATCGTCTGATCATTCTCCAGTGAAGATCCCGATCTTTCTTCATTTTCATTCGATTTCGGTTTAAATCGCTCATGCGCAGCGCGGTCGGCTGTGCGACTGTCTCGGATATTCCTTTCAGTCATCCTGCCTACAGCTTTGCAAAATGCGATTTCGTCGCCATATGTGACGCCGTATTCACTTTTCGCGTGTGGCGATCATTACGCATGATTGCAAACGCATGTTTGAAGTAATGTGCGGCTTGGGAATAAAATTCATATTTTTCAATGTGCTAGATGGTCAATGGACTGATTGATCCAGTGCGCGCCTAGGGTTTTCCCGAATAAGGTCTCTCCATAGGAATTGGAGACGACCATGATCCACGCTGTACACAAGCTTAACCGTGCTCTTTATCGGCCCCAGATGGAAAAAATGTTCGAAAAACGCCATAGGGTTTTTGTCGACCATATGGGGTGGGAAGATCTGCGCCGGGCCGATGGCCGTGATGTTGATGAGTTCGACGGTGAAGACGCCATTTATCTGATGGCGCTTGATGATATCGGCCGTGAGGTACAGGGTGGATTGCGGTTGTTGCCCACGGACCGTCCCATTCTGCTGGATAAGCTGTTTCCCAGTCTGTCCAAAGAGGGAAAGCTGCCCCGCGGCAAGGGCATATTCGAAATCTCCCGCTTCTTTGTCGATGCACCTATCCGGACGACCCCCAGGGGCACGCTGATTAAAGGCGAGATTCTTGTTGGCTTGCTCGATTACGCATCTTCCATGGGGGCGAAACTCTTAACCATGGTCTGTGACATGACATTCCTGCCTCGTCTTCTGGCGTTGCCGTTGGGGGTCAAGCCCCTCGGATTGCCGCGCCAGATCGGTGAGGAAGACGTGGTTGCCGTGAGCATGCCTGTCGAACGCAACGCCATCCACAAAGTCCGTGAATTGTTCGCCGTCAAGCATCCCATCATAGAGGAGTATGAAATGCCGTATCCTTTGCACCATCTGAGTCAGGATTCCCCAATCAAGCAGGCCGAAGCGGAACAGCTTCTGGATTTGGCCGCTCAGATGGGAGAACGGAATGTCGGCCTGGTTTTCCTTGACTTGGTCAAGCGTCTCGGCGATGCCGATGAAACAAGCATTAAGGCTGTTGAAGCGGAACTGGATCATCTGACACTTCATGTCCATCAGATGCTGGAAAAAGTGCGCACCACACCTGTCCGCACACCGCAATATGAGCAGCCAAACATATCGGTCCTCAACTGACGTTAGGGCACCGATGGCAGGGGATGGCAGTTATCCGTCCCCTGGTTTCTTGAACGACCCACACTACTCTCTCATGACACTCGGTGGCCTCCTCTCGGAAGCCACCGTTTTTTATGTGGCATCAGAAGGTGTAGCGGGCGCCAAACCTTACATCGAGGCCGGGGGCCGGTACTTGATCCTTCAGGAAACTGGTGTGGAAGCGGATTTCCTCATCCAGCAGGTTGCGGCCTTCGGCAAAGAGATGCAGCGGACCGTTCGGTCCCATGGGATGAACGGTGATGCCGGCGGCAAGCGCGAAGAAATCGTCTGTTATCAGCTCAAACGGTGCGACCCTGTCCTGTTCGTCGGTATAGGTCAGTTCCACATGGGCATCGATCAGACGCGACTGGAAAATACCTCCAACCGTCGCGCTTAACGGAGGGATGCGCGGCAAATCCAGGTCGTTGTCAGTGTCTTCTGCCCGAACCCAGTCTGCCGTTGCCGTTACGTCAAAGCTGCGATCGCCGTCCTGCCAGGTACGCCACCCCATCTCCACTTCAACCCCCCAGAAACGGGCATCCGTCGCCTGGAAAGCCGCAATCGGCAGATCGTCATCCTCTTCTCCCGTCAGATTCTGGAAGATGAAGTCCTCATAATCCGTATAGAAAAAGGAAACCGAGCCCGTGACAGGCCCTTCCGTTTTGGCAAGCCTGATATCAAAGCCAAGAGCGGTTTCCTCTTCCAGTGTGGGATCGCCGAGTTCAAACAGGCCTGTTGCAAGGTGCGGCCCGTTGGACAGCAATTCCTCGGCATTCGGTGCTCTTTCCGTGCGGTAGCCATTGACGGCCACCTGCCAGCCATTGCCCAGGCGGGCGATGGTGGCGGCGGAAAGGGAAATGCCGGTGTAACTTTCATCGAAAGCCAATTCGTCCGATGAAATGTCCTGAAGCTCCAGACGCGCACCGGCCTCAAACCGCCACATGCCGGTTTCATAGGTCTCCAGTGCGAACACGCCGTACTGGGTCGTATCGTTGGGCGGCACGAAGGCTTCTTCGCCAAGAGCCGAAAAATCCCTGTTGCGGACTTGCACACCGATGGCGCCGTTCAGCCCGCCATAGGTTTTCTGGACCATCTCTATACGGCCTTCCCAACCTTCATTGGTAAAGGTGGTACCGATTTCGCCGCCTTCCAGCTCACTGTGCTCATAATCAGCATAGCCGAAACGGATCTTGGTTTTTTCGAAAATGCCAAAATCACCACGAAATTCACCCATCAGATCAAAGCGAATCTGTTCCAGGTCGATCATGACCTCTTCTTCGCCTTCGTGATCATGACCATGATCCTCATCATGATCGTCGTCATGATCCTCGCCTTCCTCGTCATGGCCGTGATCGTGGTCATGACCGGGCAGTCCATATTCCGTGTCGAAAAAACTGACGGAGAAACCGAGAAATCCATTCTCGCCGATCCAGGAGAAACCGCCGGCGCCCGACAGACGGCGCAAGTCGGTGTTTTCCACCGTGCCTTCCATTTCCTCGTCCCCATGCTCTTCGTCATGACCGTGGTCATCGTCATGATCATCATGGTCGTGGTCATGGTCGTCTTCCAGGGCGCGGAGCGCATCGGACTCGGCAAAGCCCGGGATTTCCAGGTCACCACGGTCGAGAGCATTGAAATCGGCATGAAAGGCGATTGTGTCCGTCACCATGGCGGTAAAGCCGGCGGATCCATTCAATTCATCGCCATTGGTGCCATAATGCGCATGCAGGCGGCCTTCAAAACCGTCTTCCGGCGCTGTTGACGGGATGCGGCCGTCAAAGACGTTGACCGCACCGCCCACGGCATTGTTACCGAAAAGCAGTGTCGCGGGGCCGCGTAGAATTTCGATTTTATCGGCCGTTTCCGGATCGATGGCCACGGCATGATCCACACTTGTGCTGGAGGCATCGATCGAACCGATGCCGCCGATCAGAACACGGATGCGGTCTCCGCCCAGGCCCCGGATGATTGGACGCGATACGGCCGGCCCGAAATAGGTCTGCGATATGCCTGGCAGACTATCCAGCGTTTCACCGAGTGTGCGGGTGCGTAACCGGTCCAGGGCTTCGTCCGCGACAATACTGATCGCCTGGGCCACATCGGTTGACTGTTCTTGGAACGGTCGGCTGGAAACAATGATTTCCTCGACATGTGTGTCTTCGGCCCCTTCATTCTGCGATATGGCAGCATGACTGGCAACGACGGGTAGGCTTATGCCGCCTAGAAGCGTCGCTAAACGAACCGCGGTCAATTGCATGATATTCTCCCTGAAAACTGCGCGCGATTAAATTTGGCCGGCATAATGTTATATTATATCATTTCCGTCAATCGATAGTCGGAGCTTTCATTTGGGCTGGCGGTGATCCGACGGTCACGTTACAAAAAACAAAAGGAGACGCGGCGGTATGACCGCACAACATAATCATCAGCATTGTATTGAAGATGCGCTGCGCAAGGCGGACGACCTGTGCACGGCGAGAGGTGTGCGTTTTACCTCTCTCAGGCGGCGTATATTGGAAATGGTTTGGCAGGGCCATAAGGCGGTCAAGGCCTATGATCTGCTGGACCAGCTGGCCGAGGAAGGCGGATCGGCCAAGCCCCCCACCGTTTATCGTGCGCTTGAATTCCTGATTGCGGAAGGCTTTGTTCACAAGATTGAAAGCCTCAATGCCTATGTCGGGTGCCCGCATCCCGGTCGGCCTCATGTCAGCCAGTTTCTCATCTGTGAACGATGTGCCGGTATTGAGGAAACGAATTCCACCATACTGGACGATGCGATTGAACAAGCCGCAGCCAAGGTGGGCTTTCAGGTCCTTGGTCGTACGATTGAATTACGGGGGATATGTAGCGATTGTCATGCGGGCGTGTCTGCCTGAAAAGGGCCGTAATCGCCTTTTAACGCCTAAAAGCAGCGCCCCTCAGGGATCCGGGCAAACAATCGGGGAGACAGGATATGAAGGCACCGCGGCAGAGCATCTTCCGGATTGTGGGGATTTTTATGGGCATGACCGTGCCGCTTGCAGCCCAGGAAATTCCTGAAGATTTGCTTCAGGTGGATTTTCAGCGCTGCATGCAGAGCTGCACCCCCGGATATGGTGAGGAAACCTGTACACCGCTGTGCACATGTACCGTGGCCGAATTCAAAAAGCGGCTGAATTTTGATCAATATCTGTCGTTGCGGAGTGAACTGGCCAGTACGCAGGTTGGTGCCCAGAACCGCCAGTTGCTTGACACCATTGCAAAATACTGCGCGGATAAAGCGCTACCGGATAATGCAGGAGCCGCGCCCGGCACCTCTGACCGTTGATGGATTTGCCCCTGTTGAGGATGGCGGATGCCTGTCATGCCGGATGGGTTTGAATAACCGGGCGCGGTTGCCCGTTTTCATCGATGGCGACGAAAACGAAACGCCCCTCTGTCACGCGGCGACGGTCCGATTTTCCGGGACGCTCGGCAAAGACATTGATGGCCACGGTGAGCGAGGTCCGGCCCACTTTTTCCAGTTCCGCATAGACCGAGACCGTATCGCCCAGATTGACGGGCTGATAAAATTTCATCGCTTCCACGGCCACTGTCGCCACCCGGCCCGCAGCATGTTCACCTGCGATCAGGGCTCCGGCAATATCCATCTGGCTCAGCACCCAGCCCCCGAAAATATTCCCGTTAATATTCAGGTCGCGTTGCTGCGGTACGGTGCGGATGGTTACAGGTCCCGCCGGTTCACCGCAGGGCTCCTGTTGATTTTTTGAGGGCATGGTTTCAACTCTCTACAGTCTCGGGTGCCGGTTGCGTGCCACCTGTCCGGGGAGAAAGCGGCGCCGGCTGAAAATCGGTCCCAAGAGCTTCCACATAAAGCGACTGGCTGGGAAAGGCAAAATCGGTCCCAGCCTCTTCGACGATCCTCTTGATGGCCAGAAGCAATGTTTCCTTGATCGCCAGCCATTCCAGCCAGTTGGTCGTACGGGTAAAACAATAGATCAGGATATCGATGGAGCTGGCACCGAAACGGTCAATGCGCACCATCGTGGTCGTGTCCTCGGGCGATACGAAATCCTGTGACCCGAAAATATAGTCTTCAATGGCCGTCCTGACGGTCTCCAATTGTTCGGCGGTGCTGTCGTAACGCAGACCGATCATCCATTTGATGCGACGGTATGTCATTCGGGAAAAATTGGTCACCGCGGCATCCGCCAGCGCTGCATTCGGCACATAAACCGGTGCCTTGTCGAAGCGCCGTACCTTTGTCGTGCGGAAACCGATATGTTCCACCGTGCCTTCTACGACGCCGGCTACAAGAATCCAGTCACCGGGGTGAAAACGCCGTTCGCCCAGTAAAAACAGACCGGCGATCAGATTCTTGAAAAGGTCCTGCGCCCCAAGCGCGACAGCCACACCAAACAGGCCTAGGCCGGCGACCAGCGGTCCCACCTGTATGCCCCATATCTCCAGAATGGTGGCGGCACCGATGAGGATGAAAGCGACTTTCAGCGCTTTGGTCAGCCACTGAATGATCGCCGTCGTCAGGAATCGTTCGGCTTTTTGCAGCAACTGGCCGACGGGGTCGGATGCACGATACAGACTCCAGAAAATGGCAAAAGCGATCAGCGACCGGTTGATCCGGTTGGCGAAATCATAAGCCGTATCATCCAGTTGCAATGTCGAAGTTGCGAAAAAAACGCCCATGATGACGGGAACGAGGCGTATGGGACCATGCAGGGAGTCAATGATCGCGTCGTCGATAGTGGTTTCCGTACGCTCGGCCCAGGCGCGAACGCGGTTCAGGATGAACCGCGTGATGATATCCCGTGTCAGCAGAAACCCGGCGAGGATAAGAAGAGCCAGCAGGATATGACCGATATCGATACCGTACAGGCCGTTGTTCCAGACGTCGGTAACCAGAGCCCAGAAATCCCGTAACTCAGCCTCGGTCATTCTTTGTCGGCCTCAGGAGTGTTCTGAACAGTCCCGTTTTTGTCTTCGCGGCTGGTTTCAAACGATCGCGGTTCGGAGTCCAGTACACCGTGCCCGTAGACACTGTCGTCATGGCCGCTACGGTTGCTCAGGAATAACAGTCCCATCAGTGCGAAGCCCACGGCAACGGTCAACACCACGCCGATGATCAGGGCGGCCGTACCGTGGCCGCTGATTTCCACGCCTTCCATGCTGCCTGCCATGCGCACGCCCCAGAAGGTGATCGCACCGAGAATGGCAAGCAGGACAAGACCGAGAATAACGCGTTTGATCATCGGTTGTTCTCCGAACCCGCACTTTCGGTCCCGGTGGCGCTGCTTCTCAGCGCTGCAAGGAATTTCCTGATGCGTTCGACATTTCTGACGGCTTCCGTCCCTGTCTCGCTGGAGACGGCGCGGATGTCGAGAAGGCTCCCGTCACCGTTCTCACGGATACGAATGGCGAAATTCGACCGGTCGCCGAACCAGGGGGTGACGGTATAAGCTTCAACCGGACCATTGCCGGCCCCTTCGCTGACCAGTGTCCAGCCAAGACTGCGGACAGTCAGCAGAATCCGGGGCCGCAGGATCGCCGGTGCCTGGTCGAAATATGCCGTCGTCAGATCGGCGAAATAGGTATCGTGACGGGCCGCATAATCATCCATCAAGGGGCTGCCGGCCACATCGCGGGCGAGCAGCGGGTCATACACACGCTCGGGGATAATGTGGAAACGCGGCGGGGTGGCAAGGTCGGTTGTCAGTTCGTGCAGGTAAGGGGCCGGCTGCAGCGGTGGTCCATACAGAAAAAACAGGGCAGCCAGTCCCGGTACGGCAACCAGGCTCAGTAAACCGCGCCAACCGAAACGGCTGCTGCGGCTTGCCAGTACATGAACAATGCCCACCAGAAGCAGGATTACGGCCCCCGCCACTGCAAGACGGGTCAGCGTTATGAGTTCTGCCCTGAAGGCCCCCGTATCAACCGGCAGCAGGTTTAACAGATTGCTGGTGTGGACAGGGCCGGCCAGCACCGCGCCGATGGCGGTCAGCATCACAAGCAAAAACGCCAATGTAATGAAAAGCGATGATTTTTTTTCGTCTTTTTTAAAGAAAATCCTAGACATAGCGGTTGTTTAGCGCCCCTTTCAAACCGGTTGAATTCCTTTTACTGGCTTATGAGGGGCATGAAAAGGGTCGTCTTCCGATCATACGCCGCGTCGGTGATGGCGACCCCTGTATGATGCGCCGGCCACGCCTGTCAGCATAAATCCGCAATAGCCCGCATGGCGTTATCCACCCAGCGAAAACGTCTGTCGTCTATGGTTTGGCGTGCTGTTTGGCCCAGCCGCCTGCGCAGGTCCGGATCACCCGCCAGTGTTGCCACGGCGTCACGCATGGACAGAGCCGGGGTATCGGGACGTGCGCCATGATGGCAGGGGGCGTGTGCCGCATCCGAACCGGTATCTTGCATATCGCCAGTATCTTTCGTGTTATCAGTATCTTTTAGGCTGCCATTATCTGTTAGGCCGTCCGTGGGCGGTGTGAACAGCAATGCATCCCGCCCATGGGTCAAAATCTCCCGGATATTGGGTTGATCGGGGGCAACAATGGCTACCGCTGCTCCCATATAATCGAATAGTTTCAGCGGACTGGCATAGGCTGTGGCGGAGGGTTGCAAGGCGATATCCATCGCTGTCGTCAATATGGGGATATCCTCATGCGGTTGTGGTCCAAGGCAGGTCAATCTGTCAGACACATCCAGATCATCGGCCAGTGTCCGGCATGCCTCCAGTGCGGGGCCGGTGCCGATGACCAGCAGTTTGAGTTGGATATCCCGCTGCGCGGCAATCAGGCGGACAATCTGGTCCAGCCCATGCCAGGTCCGCACATACCCCACAAAGCCAAGCACAATGTCCGTGTCCGTCAGTCCCAAACGGTCCCGTGTCTGTTTGCGCTGGGCCCGTGCGGCATCGAACGGGGCGGTATTGATACCATTGTGCAGAACCAGGATCCTGTCCCGTGCAACCCCGGCCGCGGCGACGCGGTCGGCCAGTACGGTACTGACGGCGATCACACGGTCTGCGGATATCCAGGTGAACCGTTCAATGCGCCTGGCCAGACGATGCCAGGCCAGTCCGCCATGGGCTGCGCGCTCCTCGGACAGGGGGGCGTTGACTTCCACCACCAGGGGCAGGCCGGTTTTCCGGGCCAGCCAGGCACCCGCCGGCAGGAACAGATTGTATCTTTCATAGATCAGGTCGGGTTTGTGGCGGGCAACGGCTGTTTTCAGTTTGCCGTATGCACGCAGCGCGTAAGCCAGTTCCAGTAATTCTGCCATCCAGCGGGGCAGGCGGGCGCGGACGGCCGCCAGCAAGCCACCGTTGCCTGTCTGTGCGGCATTTTGCGATGTTCTGGCGATGCCGTGGCGCGGCCCGACCGGGATGACGGTGTGTCCCTGTACTTCAAGAGCGGAGATAATGGCCTGTATATGCACGGACTGTCCGTCCAGCGCGGCCACGCGGTAATGATACAGGATGGTCAGCGACCGGCTCATGGCTGATCACCGTTCCGGAATGTTTTGACCGTCGGTGGGGCAATCACGGCCGGGTGTCTCAACTGTTCAGCCTGTGACTGATAATGGCGATCGCATCCTTCATCAGCGGCAGCGTTTCGTCAAAGGCCCGCACGCCTTCCTCAATCAGCTCCGGCGCACGGTGAAAATCCATCAGACCCAGATGCCCGACACGCGGATTGATGGTGATATCCGGCGGATCGCCGGCCAAACGCGACCGCGACAGACGGTTCTGTAGAATGTTCAGACTGGCCACCATGCTTGTGAACATACTGGGGGAGTCTTCTTTCTTGCCGAAAATACGGCGCAGGAAACTGCTGCGCGACTGACTGCCCAATGCTGCGGGATCTTTCATGATGCTGGAAAAAACGCCGTAATCACTATCTTCCATGGCGCCGGCTTTGGTAGCTTTGCGCCGTCCGTACAGATCCTCCGCCAGATTGACGGCGATCACGATTTCGCATCCGGCGGCTCGGCAAACGGACACCGGAACAGGGTTGACCAGGGCGCCGTCGGCCAGCCACCGCCGTTTGATCCGTTTTGGCTCGAAGACGCCGGGCAGGGCGAAGCTGGCCTGTATGGCATCGGCCATGTCGCCTTCCGACAGCCAGACTTCATGTCCTGTTTTCAGCTCACAGGCGACCGCGGTGAACGGGATGGTCAGATTGTCGAAGGTCGCGCCGCCGAAATTCTCCATCATCAGCCGGTTCAGGCGGTCTCCACCGAATAGGCCGCCTTTTAGGCCGATGTCAAGGAACCGGAAAAAGTTATATTCTTTCAGGGACCGAGCCCAGTCTTCCAGCGTATCCAACTGCCCGGCGGCCAGGGCGCCGCCGACAACCGCACCGATGGATGTGCCGGCCACCATGTCGACGGGCACGCCTTCTTCGTGCAGGCGGCGGATCACGCCGATATGCGCCCAGCCCCGTGCGACACCGGCACCGAGCGCCAGGCCGATCTTTGGGCGTCGCACGCCGGGGGGCAGGGCGACGATGTCATCGCTTCCGTCTTTGGAATCTGGGGGTATGCGCCCCGTTTCCTTGCCCGCATCCATGCTTTTGGGGGCTGGATCTGCCGGTGTGCTGGGCGGGATATCGCCATCCTTGCCGGCTTGCGACGGCCGCTGCCTGCCGTCTTTCTTGCGGATGCTTTCAAACATGGGTGTCCGGGGCCCTTAATGTTTTGCCTCAGTCCTTGTGGGGAGGCATCTCACGGCAATTCAGCGTTCGGATCAAGCCGTGCGTCAGGCACGGCATTACACCTCATCGTCCTCGAATATCAGGATATCGCCCGGCTGGCAGTTGAGATAGCGGCAGATCGCCGCAAGCGTTGCAAAGCGCACCCCCTTGACCTTGCCCTGTTTCAACAGGCTCAGATTTGCCTCGGTTATGCCCACATGGGCGGCGAGATCCTTCGATTTCACCCCCCTGTCTTCCAGTATGCGGTCCAGTGTGACGCGAATCGGCATCGGGCTCAGACAATCTCTTCCAGTTCCTCACGCTGCGCTTTTGCATGGGCCAGAGCCTCGGCAAACAGCAGCATCATGATACCGACCAACAGGGCGGCCAAATCATGGTTCGAGGTATTGATGACCAGCATCTTTTCACCGGGGCCCCGGTCGATCGTCATAACCACCGACAGGATGGCCTGCTCAACCATTTTGACCAGCGGGAAAAATGCCAGCAGCAAAGCCATGCGCCGCGTGGCCTGCACGGACAGGGCCGAGAAAAACAGCCCGCGCGCAAATTGCATTGCCACCGTGCGCATATTCCAGGCCGCCAGCATCATCATGGCAACCGTGGCGCTTCCGACCGCTGTCATCGTGATCCGTTGCCAGAGGCTCAGTTCCGCGAGGTCCCGGATTCCCCAAAGGGGGTCGGACGATACATCCGACAAACTGTCCGGGAAAAGCAACAGCCACAGCAGGCCGACCGGCTGCAATCCCATGAAAAGCCACAGCAGCCCGTGGCACAGATAATACAGCCGGCTGTGCCGGACCTTGGATGCCGGCGTGTCGCCAGCCGTGGAACTCTGTTCGGAAGACATGATTTCAAAATCCTAAAAATTATTGTTTTACAGAAAGAATACGCTGGCTTATAGTGGCTTGCAAGATGGAGAACAAAATCATCCTCTTTTAAAAAAACTTCCCCACGACGATACAGGATCAAGCCCGTGTCACGACAGCCTCTCATCGCCAAGCCTTTGAGCCAAGGTCCCACACCCGGCCGCGGTGCCGGCAGACCTGTACTGTCAGGGCTGCTGATCGTTTTGGCGGCGGTCATGTTGTTTTTTGTAATGGTCAAGGCGGCCCTTGGGCAGGACGGTGCCCAGGATACCGGTGCGCAAGAGGCTGTCCCAAGCCCCGTACCCGTGATGATCGACACAGTTTCAGCCGATACATTGCCGCCTCTGGACATTCCACCCGCTATCCAGCCCGTCGCGGCGGATGCAGGGGGAGCCGGCGGTGGCGACGGTCAGCCGCTGGTGGTGCCGGTTTTCCCGCGTGGCAGCAAGCTGCCGGAAGGGGCGGCTGCGTTGAAAGACAGCTACATCGTTATGGATGACGGTTCTGTCGTGTCCATGGCCGACTGGGTCTTGGGCGCGCTGAATAAAAATATCGGCGCGGACATGGGCGATTATGACAACCGTCTGTTTCTGGGGCAGGTGGCCCGCGCCATGGCGGGGTTGGACGAGGGCATGGTGGACCGCCGCCCGGTCCCCCGTCCGACCGCCGTGACGCCGAAGGCGCTGCCGCCACGCTTTTTCCTCATCGACTTCCTCGACGCCTATTTTACCCATGCCAGCCAGATCAAGGCCCCGGACGGGACGCAGCTTGCCTCCGCCTCCGTCAGTGTGGCGGATGGCATGACACCGGGGTTTGCCCGCAGACCGCTCACGGAATCACTCGAAGTCCATGTTCAGGACGCACGCTTCCAAAGCCTGTTCTATGACCAGGCAGAGCTTCCCAAGCCGTGGGAACAGGATAAGTAAGGCCTTGACCGGTATCGGTCTGACCGCCGCCATGCGGCATGTCGGCGGCTGTATTTCAAAAGTCCGGCCTTTATCATTTAGGAAAGCCGGGGCAGCCACATGCCCGTGGTCGCGGAATAAATGCCGATGGCCATGACCATGGTGACGGCGACTAGGCCACCCGCCATTGCAAACCGGCCGCCCACGCCGCCGCGCGTCTGCGCGATGAAATACAGTTCAAGGATCGCCAGCGGCACCAGATACTGGGCATAACTCAGGATATTGAAGAGGACTTCCATATTGCCAAGGCTGCCGTCATTGACGAAGGCCCAGAAACGGTATCCCAGCCGCAGAAACCAGACGGCGTTCACCGCCATGAACAGGCGCAGGGCCCAGCGCCGGTGTGCGGTGAAATTGCGGGCCATCGCGGTACGCCACGCCATGGCACCGAACAGGATGATCAGCACACCGTCCACGCTGGTGCCGATATGCTGGACCGTATTGCCGAATGCGCCGCCCCGCATCCAGATCATATACAATCCGGCCAGACTGATCAGCACGGCTGTCACCATATATATCCGCCCGTACCAGCGGTGGATGCGTGGAAACCGGTCGCGGATTTGCGGTATCAGTTGCAGCGGTCCGCCACCGATGACAAGGGCGGCGAGGAAAACATGAACGCCCACCGCCAGATTGCCGACGCCGTCGCCCGGCACAAATCCTTTGGGCAGATGCGTGTTCGCCAGACTGCCAAGACCGTTCTGTATAATCGGCACGATGAAATAGGCTATGATGTAAAAGGTGAACATCCACAAGCCGGCGGTCGCGACCACAAACCAAAGCTGGGCCGCCGCTTTCAGGGCATTTCTTGCCAATGCGGCCGGTGCCGGCTGGCTGGAAAATATTGTATCTGTCATGGGGCCTCTCCTCATCTGTCGTTTTTATTGTGCGCTGACACATCGCCAACGGTATGCCCCGCCGGGCGACACCGTTTCTGCGCCATTGCCGCGCACGCGCGGGGATGCGGCATGGTTTTATCATTGCGTTTCAACGGGGTCTCATCGCCGGCGGGCTGAAAGTGTATCCGGATGCGTCAAAGCGGCCCTTTGGCACACTTTGTTACATTTTTTACACCCGCATACGGCGTGGAGCGCGGCAGAATGGCTTTGAACCGATGCAAGGGCGGCACTATTGATTGGGCGAGATGTCTGACAAAGCGCACATTCTGCTGATTGATGACGACAATGACATCCGTCTGCCGCTGGCAAAGTATCTTGGCCGGAACGGTCTGCGCTGCAGTGTTGCCGCCAATGGCCGTGAAATGGACCGGCAGCTTGCGAGCACTGGGGTTGACCTGATTGTGCTGGATATCATGCTGCCGGATGAAGACGGTTTTTCCATCTGCCGACGGCTGCAGCAATCCGCCCGTATTCCCATCATTCTTCTGACCGCCCTGTCGGATGAAACCGACCGTATCGTCGGCCTGGAACTGGGGGCTGACGACTATGTCACCAAGCCGTTTAATCCCCGGGAACTGCTGGCGCGCATCAAGTCCGTCCTGCGGCGCAGCCGCATGCTGCCGCCGCGCCAGCGCATGGCGCGCGGTGTCGTCCGCTTTGACCGCTGGCGCTTCGATTTTGCCCAGAAGGAAGTGGTTGGTCCCGACGGCACCGTCATACGTCTCAGTTCGGGCGAACATCTGCTGCTGACATCGCTGATCGACCATGCCGGGTTGACGCTGTCCCGCGATCAGTTGCTGGACCTGACGCGCGGACGGGAAGCTCAGCTTTTTGACCGCAGTATCGACAATCAGATCAGCCGTCTGCGCCGAAAACTGGAGCAGGACCCCAAAAAACCCCGTATCATCCTGACGGAATGGGGCGGTGGATACCAGTTCGCCGCACGCCTGTCCTGGGACGGCTAGGCGTGCGTGTGCGTCTCATGCCGCAAAATCTCGAAGGCCGGATTCTGGCCATTCTTGTCCTGTCTTTCGGCGTTCTGCTCGGCACGCTGACGGTGTTTGAGGTCCTGGACCAGCCCGGCGTGGTCGAAGTCGCGGAAACGGACCGCACCCTACGCCGTTTCAAGCGGGTCAACCGGTGGGCCAGCCGCCTGTCCGAACGACGGCTGAGGCGCTTTGTCGATCGCTTTTCCGGCTGTCACAGTGGATACACACTGTCCGCCGCGCCGTATCCGGTGGATCGCACCAGCGAGGACACCGAAAGGCTGGCCGGACGCCTGCGGACTGAACTCTCCCTGGATACGACAGACCTGCGTGCCGGTTTCGCCCTATTGGACAGGCAGGATTTTTCCTACAGCACGTGTGGACCGTCCGAAATAAACTTCCCGGTCGAGGGGATCGTCGTCAGTCTGCGTCTGGCCGAGGGGCGGTGGCTGAACGCCGAAATCCATCCCCACCCCTGGGCCTGGGACGCCGACATGACCAGTTGGCTGGTGCGCTCCGGCACCGCATTCCTGATTGTCGGCGGCATCGCACTGGTGTTCATACGGCAGATCAGCAAGCCATTGCGTCAGTTGACACGGGCCGCCCGCAGTTTCGGCACCGGGCTCAAGGTTGCGGAGGTCAGCGAGAGCGGCCCGCCGGACGTCAGGCAGGCGGTGCGGTCCTTCAACGCCATGCAGCGGCAGATCACGGCGGAGATGGCGCGGCGCGACCAGACACTGGCGGCGATCAGTCATGATGTACGCACGCCGTTGACCGCCCTGCGCCTGAAGGCCGAATTGATCGGGGATGACGCTGTCCGCGCCGACCTGATCGCCAGCGTCGACAAGATGGAGGGAATCACCGCCTCCGCGCTGGCATTCCTGAAAGGGGAATCGCGTACCGAGCCCATGCGGCGGGTCGATATCGGCGCGCTTGTGGACAGCGAATGCACTGACATTGCCGAGATGGGTGCCCGCGTCACCTGTCGCTGCCCGCACCCCGTCCGCCAGGGCTGCCGGCCCGACGCCTTGGCGCGGGCGGTCAGAAACCTTGTCGAGAACGCCGTCAAATATGCAGGAAGCGCCGAGGTCACCGTGACATGCGTGGACGGCACGGTCGACATCGCCGTCGCTGATTCCGGTCCCGGCATCTCGGCGGAGGACCGGCAAAGGGTGGTGCAGCCGTTCGAGCGCCTGTCCCCGGCGCGGGAAAGCGGCCTCGGCGGCCATGGTCTCGGCCTTGCTATCGCGATGGCGGTGGCCGAAGGGCATGACGGCACGCTGCGCCTTGCCGCCAACACGCCGACCGGCCTGATTGCCGCGATCCGCTTTCCCGCTGTTTGATATCCTTTTGGCGGTGTGATTCCGGCGGTTCCGATGGCTTTCAGCATGGATATGCGGGCCTCAAAAACGGCATTTGAGCACTGGCTTTTCAGATCATGCGCCAAGGGTACCGATTGTGACAAAAACAGGCTGTTTCCGCACGACTTTGCGATCAATCAATGCTTGGGGGCGTTTTTTTCATAAAAGTGCAAAAAGACGTTTGACAGGGGCGTGGATGACCCATATAACCCGCCTCCGTCGCCGCGACGCAGCCAAGCGCTTCGACACGGCAACGGCAGGAGCCTCCGGGCTCCGTTTTGTTCTTTGACATAGTTTGATGGGAAGGGAGATGAGGACGGTGGTCTGTTTATGATCATTGTTTTCGGATCTCTTAAGAGAAGCAAGCAGAC